>OZ244833.1:0-2882500 GCA_965220535.1 Gammaproteobacteria bacterium
TGGACGCCGAGTCCTTGGTCATCGCCGATGCGTCGCAAGCGGTTGCTCTGGCCGGGATCATGGGTGGGGAAAGTACCAAGGTCAGTGAATCCACCCGCCATGTCTTTTTCGAAGGCGCGTGGTTCGAGCCGCGCGGGATCGCCTTGGAGGCGCGGCGCCGCGGGATGCATACCGACGCTTCGCATCGCTTCGAGCGCATCGTTTCCCCGCAGTTGCAACGCGAGGCGATCGAGCGGGCCAGCGCCTTGCTGATCCAGATCGCCGGGGGCGAAGCCGGTCCTCTTTGCGAGGCCGCGGACGCAGATCACCTCCCCCGAAGCGAAGCCATCCGCTTGCGCAGCGCCCGCATCGACAGAATTCTCGGCACCGCCGTCCCCCCGACGAAGGTGGTCGACTTCCTTTCCCGGCTCGGCATGGAAGCGAAGGAACTCGAGGCCGAGGATCACCCCCTGTGGCAGGTGATCCCGCCGCCCTTCAGGCCGGATATCAGCACCGAGATCGACCTGATCGAGGAGGTGGCGCGAGGCGTCGGTTTCGATGCGATCCCCGAGAAGATGCCTCGGATCGAACTGGCATTCGCCGCCCGTCCGGAGACCCGGGTCGACGAAGGGCGCATCCGCACTCTTTTGGTCGACCGCGGATACCACGAGGCCTTGACCTACAGCTTCGTGGACGCGAAGAGACAGGCGCATTTTTCTCCTTTGGAGTCGGGCGATGCGCAGCCGATCCCGTTAGCCAACCCCATCGCCTCGGATATGGGAGTGATGCGCACCACGATGTGGCCGGGACTCGTGCACGCCGCCGCCCGCAACAGCAAAAGGCAGCAGCCGCGGGTGCGGCTTTTCGAGATCGGGAGGGTGTTTTTCGAATGCCGGGACGAACAGGGCGAGAGCCGTTTGACGCAGCCCTCGATGATCGGCGGCATCGTGCTCGGCTCGACCCTGCCCTTGCAGTGGTCCGCCTCGGCCCTCGATGCCGATTTCCATGACATCAAGAACGATATCGAGGCGGTGGTCGCGCTTTCGGGGGGCGGCTTGGAGTGGCACCGGGCCCTGATTCCCGGGCTTCACCCGGCACGAAGCGCGATTATCATGCGCCGAGGCGAAACCATCGGGCGGGTCGGTGCGCTGCATCCGGATCTTGCCGAGGAGTTTCGCATCAAGGGAGCGTTGCTTTTCGAGCTGCGATTGGAATCGATCACCGACAAGGCGATCCCGCAGTTCGAGGGCTTTTCGAGATTCCCCGCCGTGCGCCGAGACCTCTCCTTGTTGCTGCCGGAGACGGTCGAATGCGCCGTCCTCCATGCTCGCGTTCTCGAGATCGGGGCCGGTCTTGCGGATTCCAATATCCTCGAGGAAGTGGAGGTTTTCGATGTCTATCAGGGCAAGGGGCTCGAACCCGGTAAAAAAAGCGTCTCGCTAAGGTTGACCTTCCGCTCCATGTCGCGCACTCTCGACGACGGGGAAGTCGACACCTGTTTGGAGAAAACCCTCGCCTCCTTGCGCGAAGATCCGGGGGCGATGTTGCGGGGCGATACTCAAGATCGATAGAAGGACGAGGGCGATCCTTGATCGTCGTTCGTGCCCCGCTTCGATCGACGCAAGGTTCGCCTCGTCTTTCGAGGATTTCTCGTCGCGATGACGAGGCCGCGGCGGATAATCCGTGGCCGAACCACCGACGGCACGATATTCAGGACAAACCTTATGAAACTAACCAAAGCCGGGATGGCGGAAAATCTCTACGAAGAGATCGGCCTTAGCAAGACCGAATCACGGGACTTGGTCGGACGCTTTTTCGATGTGATCGGCGACAAGTTGGAGAGCGGGGAACAGGTCAAGATCACCGGCTTCGGGAATTTCGACCTGCGTTGGAAGAAGGAGCGCTCGGGGAGGAATCCCAAGACCGGCGAGGAGCATCCTATCAGCGCTCGTCGCGTGGTCACCTTCCATGCCGGCGAGAAACTCAAAGAGAAGTTGATGGCCGGCGACAAGGAAAGCGACGAGAACGACGCCAAGGACAGCAACGAACGCGAGAATACGCAAACGGATTTTCCCTTCTGAGGGCATCAAGAGCGTCGCCCGACGATTCACCTCCTTCTTTCTTCGCCCTTGTTTTTTCGACCTCCCTTCGCCGATCTCTCCTTTCGAGCCTTTCCCGAAGGAACGCCCCGCCGTGCATCAAAAGCCCATCGCCGACAAGCCCGAGACGGCAACCGAAACTCCTGCCGAGCCCGCGACAACCACCCCATCGCCTTTCGCGGCGATGCCGACACCCCCTTATTACGCAGTGATCTTCGCCAACCAAGCCTCCGACAAACCGGAGGGCTACACCGAGATGGCGACCGAAATGCGCAAGACAGCGGCCACGATGCCCGGCTATATCGGCCTAGAAAGCGCCCGCGACGAAAAAGGCTTTGCAGTGACGGTCAGTTATTGGGAAAGCGAAGCCGCCATCGCTTCTTGGCGCAACCACGCAAGACATCGCCTCGCAAGAAAGACCGGCCGCGATCGCTGGTACAAGCACTTCATCCTACGCGTCGCCAAAGTGGAACGCCATTACGACGGCCCTTGATGGACTAAGGGGCTATGACCCTCGGCCGATGATCGTTGAAGGCCGCGATCGCATAGGGTTCAAAAGTGTCTCAATAACCCTAGGTGCTACACTGTATGTGATTTCCTTCTCGGTCTTTAGGCTGAACTCGGGTGTCTTGTCTGTTTGTTCACGTTTTGGATCGTTTCTGCGATCGGTTTTATGATCGTTTATTGGATCGTTCACATCTTATGTCGATATCGTTATTCCTTGGTTTTTTGGAGTGTCTCTATGATTGCTCGCTTCGCTTTTCGCTTTTCGCTCGGTGCGCTCGTTCTCTAGCTCTCTGGCTGTGCTACTGGTCCTTCGCCCTACGAGATTCCTGAGTGTCCGCATGATTCCAACATCGCTCGAATGCATGCTCAGGTTGCTTGCGTGTCATTGGAACATTGCGTTTACTACCGCTCGGTTTATCCGTATCAGGTGCAAATTCCGTATACCGCTCGCTGTTATGGCTATGACTCTTGCTACGATTCAGCCTTCCGCTTGCAACTATCGGAGACGGGATGCAGTCGGTGATGTTTTCGAACTCTGACAATCTCCGTTTCGCGTGGTATCGTGGTCGGTATCTAATCTGACCAGACACTGGCCAATGGTCTGTTCAGTGTCGACACACTCTTCAACGCCTATCTTGAAGGCATTCTCCCCTACGGATTGACAACGATTGGTCGTTCTGCCGGTGCTCTTCGTCCTCATAGTGTTACGGATAGCGTCGCAAGACGATGAATATGACCGATCGACACTCGAGCATCGGGAGTCCGAGCATAGAGCCAAACGCATGGATAATATCGAGGCCGACAGGCGATCGAAGCAGGCCGCTGCCGAGCGAGGTGAGGCCGAGCGCAAGGCGACTGCCGCGAGGAGCCACCGCTCGGCAGTGTTTGATCGGGGCTATGTCCTAACTGGGTACGGAAAAGAAAACCGATGAAAGATTTGATCACCAAGACCGTTTTTTCCGTCGCGCTCGCTCTCGCCCTTGGCAGCGTGGTACCGGCAACATCGGCTTACGGCGGCTGGGATCCGGTCGAGACGATAAAAGACGATTTCGATGGGAGTGAATGGCACCTGACACAATACAGCGACGGGATTCAAGGCATGATTTTCCTTTGCGCCGATACATGGGCGTCAGTGCGCTTTTTCGATTACACGGCCGATGATCTCGGTGGCATCGAGGATATCGTGGTCGTAGAAGAAAAATTCGGACAAGAAGCCCCCGACTTTTCGGCACTTTCGTTCACGGGCTACCAACAATTCGCAGTGGATGCGTCCTTCGATAGCCAGTCGGACTTCAAGCGCTATTCTTCGAAGGTGGCATCGGCGCACAGTTTCGCCGTTCGCTTCTACGATCGGGCGGGTCGGAAATTCGTGGTGAACGTCGACACTGTCGGACTTGACCGGCGATTGGATGACCTCTACGGTCGGTGCGGGATCGAGTAGGGCTCTTGGAAGCAGGTCATTCGTCGAAATAACGATTTTACGAAATGGGTGGATCGGCGTTATCATCCGCACTTGAAGGGTCTTTTCGCCTTCGATCCCGCGAGGTCGATTTTTCGCGTCGCCGGGGTTCGAAGGGATGGTCTTCGAAGTTCCTTGTTTTTTATCGGGGCGTAGCGCAGCCTGGTAGCGCACCTGAATGGGGTTCAGGTGGTCGGAGGTTCAAATCCTCTCGCCCCGACCAATGTCTTGAAGCCCGCATCGCTTCGGGAGTAGGCGATGCGGGATTCGGGCATCCTCTTTATCCATCGTGATCGCGTGTCGCGCTCCAAGCGTCCGAGCGGGTTTCGAATGTCGGGGTCGGCCATTCGACCGGCCATGATCCCGGCGAGATAGAAATCCCTTGCCGCCCGACGAAGCCCTCGATCGACATATCGATAGGAAGGTAAATCGACCTCGTTCCGATCCGACAAGCAAGCCGACCGATGCTCTTGATCCTGCAAGCCTGTTTTTCGATGACTCATCGACACTCCACCGGCGTTTCATGCTGTTCGCCCACGGGAAGGCAAGGGCGATCTGATCTCTCGTTGTTTTCCATCCCTTCGATATCGATGGTCGTGCTGCGAGTCGCGGTCGCGTTGCGAGCCGCCTGCAAGCCATCCCCTTCCTTGTGCTTTGCGTCCCCGAGAAGGCGAGGGGGCGGGCTCGCCGCTGCTTGGCCGCTCGCCGCGTTGTTGCTTTGCCTCTTCTCGGCCCTCTTCTCGGCGGCCGCCGTCGCTAACGAGGACGGCTACGAGGTGGCATTGGAGGCGATCGACAGCGGGGATTTCGAGCGGGCTCGGCGCACCTTCGAGCGCTTGCATGAAAGCGGAGATCCGCGCGGATCGAACGGGCTCGGGGTGATGTATGTCCGCGGTCAAGGCGTGGAGCGCGATCCCGAGCGGGCGGTGGTTCTCTTTCGCAAGGCGGCCCACATGGGGCTTCGCACCGCGCAGAAAAACCTCGGGCAGATGTATTTGGACGGCGATGGCGTTCCTCAGGACGATGCCATGGCCTTGCGCATGTTTCGCCTCGCGGCGGCCCGCGGCGATGCCGACGCGCAATTCACCTTGGGCCTGTTGCACTTCAACGGCCGTGAAGTCGAGCAGGACCATGCCAAGGCGATGGAATGGTTCTTGGCCGCCTCCGCTTCGGGGAATGCGGAGGCCCACGCCTATATCGGGCACCTTTACCGAGGGGGCTACGGCGTGGCTCGCAACTACGTTCTTGCTTATGCTTGGTACGGGGTGGCCGCGGCTTTGGGTTTTGCCGATGGCCCCGAACTGCGGGATCTGATCGCGAGTTACCTCACCCGTTCGCAGTTGGAGGAAGGGCAAAACTTCGCCCGCGATATTTGGCTGGGGATGAACGGGAAGTACGCCGAGGGCTAGCCCGATTTTTCTCCGTGATATTCCCGCCCCGAACGACGGGATCCGATCGCGAGTTGTCTCACCCGTTCGCAGTTGGAAGAAGGGCGAGATTTCTCCCACGCGATATTTGGCTGGGGATGAACGGGAAGTACGCCGAGGGCTAGCCCGCTTTTTTCTCCTTTTTCTCCGCGATATTCCCGCCCCGAGCAATGTGCATCGAGACCGCGGCCAAGGGGCGGCGGGGCGGCGCGAACTGACCGAGGTGCTACGGCGTGGCTCGCAACGATGTTCTTGCTTATGCTTGGTACGGAGCGGCCGCGACCTTAAGAGCCCACCGAGCCTGACGACCGGGGCGACCAACAAGACCTCACCGGCAAAAAATATTGGCGGACCCTATCGGAAATTGACCGATGACCAACGACAACTCCAACGACGATGCACCCGACGCGCACGCAATGTTGGCGTTGCGCGTGTATGCCGCTCGGTTGGCAAGCCTTGCCGATGAGATCGCCGCGGCGGGCGAGGCGTGCAATCAGCACCGACTCGGTACCCCAACCCGTGATTTCGTCGCCCGCGTCGGCGGCTTGCGTACTTATGCGGCCGCTCGGCTACGGATACTTGTTGCACCCATGCAATACGAGTGCATGACGATTCATAGCGTTATCGGCCGCTTGTTGGCGTGGTGCGATGAGCACGATGCGGCATTGGAGGAAAAGGTGATAGCGGGGGTCGATTTCCAACGACCGGCGACCGAGCCCGACGATGGCCGCCCCATGACTCCGGCGACCGCTATCGACCGCGTGAGGGGGTGTGCCGAACGCATGAGGGTTCTTGCCGAGGAAATCACCGACACGGCGACGGAGATGCGCAACCGGTACCCCGATACCCCGACGGGTTCGGATGTAGCCGGGTTATATCGGGTCGTTCGTACACTGCAATTTGCGCAAGATTGGACGAAAAGCGTCGTCGACGATATTGCCGCCGGGCATAAGGGTGTCGCCGGGCGTGATGACGGGCTCGATTCGGTCATGCGTGATATGGAGGCATTCGAAGAGATGCACGCGGAGGCAGACGACCGATGACCGACGACTCGACCATAAAGACGATGCGTGATGCGTTCACCGATTGGAGGTACGAAGTACTTACTTAGTTGTTGACCTACCACCATGTCGAGGCCGACCCCCGAAAGCGTGCGGTTGTTGGATGAGTACCCCGTCGGCTTTTGCCGGCGGCCCCGAACGACGGGATCCGATCGCGAGTTGTCTCACCCGTTCGCAGTTGGAAGAAGGGCGAGATTTCTCCCGCGCGATATTTGGCTGGGGATGAACGGGAAGTACGCCGAGGGCTGACCCGCTTTTCTCCTGCGATATTCCCGCCCCGAGCGATTCGCATCGAGACGGGAGCCCAAGCCCGATGAGAGGGTATGGCCAGAGTCTGGCCGGAGTGCCCGGCCGGAACCCGCGGCCGCGGGGATATCAATAGCGATAGTATTCCTGCTTGAAAGGTCCGGCGGGATCGACGTCGATATATTTCGCCTGCTCTTCGCTAAGCCGGGTGAGCCGGACTCCGAGCCTTTCCAAGTGCAAGGCGGCGACCTTCTCGTCCAAATGTCTCGGCAGTCGGTAGACCTTCTTCTCGTAACGATCCGAGTGCTTCCAAAGTTCGATTTGAGCCAAAACCTGATTGGTGAAGGAGGCGCTCATCACGAAACTCGGGTGTCCGGTGGCGCAGCCGAGATTGACCAGCCGTCCCTCGGCCAAGACGATGATGCGCTTGCCGTCGGGGAACTCCACCTCGTCCACCTGCGGTTTGACCGGATGCCACGGATAGTTGCGCAGGGCGTCGATCTGAATCTCGGAGTCGAAGTGGCCGATATTGCAGACGATCGCCCGATCTCTCATTTGGCGCAGATGATCGATGGTGATGACATCGATATTGCCGGTGGCGGTGACGAAGATATCCCCGACCGGCGCGAACTCGTCCATCGTTCCCACTTCGTAGCCCTGCATCGCCGCCTGCAAAGCGCAGATCGGATCGACTTCGGTGATCTTCACCCGCGCCCCTTGGCTGCGCAGGCTCTCGGCGGAGCCCTTGCCGACATCGCCGAAGCCGCAGACCACCGCGACCTTGCCCGCGAGCATGATATCGGTGGCGCGCTTGATACCGTCCACCAGACTTTCGCGGCAGCCGTAGAGGTTGTCGAACTTCGATTTCGTGACCGAGTTGTTGACATCGATCGCCGGGGTCGTCAACTTGCCGGCTTTTTCCATCTCGTAAAGGCGTAGCACGCCGGTGGTGGTTTCTTCCGAAAGCCCGCGTACGTCGCGCATCAGGTCGGGGTGCTTCTCGTGCATCACGGCTGTGAGATCGCCGCCGTCGTCGAGCAGCAGATTCGGCCTCCAGCCCTCGGGTCCTTCGATGGTGCGATCGATGCACCACCAGAACTCCTCTTCCGACTCGTTTTTCCACGCGAAAATCGGCACCCCGGAAGCGGCGACGGCGGCGGCCGCATGATCTTGGGTCGAGAAGATATTGCACGAACTCCAGCGCACTTGGGCGCCGAGCGCGGTCAGTGTCTCGATCAGCACCGCAGTTTGGATGGTGGCATGCAAGCAACCGGCGATGCGGGCTCCGGCAAGCGGTTGTTGGCCCTCGTATTCCTTGCGCAGGGATATAAGGCCAGGCATTTCCGTTTCGGCGATCGCGATCTCCTTTCGCCCCCAATCGGCCAGCGAGAGGTCTTGGACCTTGAAGTCTTGTGTCCGATTCATCGTTTCGAGTTCTCGTTCGGTTGGTTCGGTTGTCGTCGTTCGACTCGTCGTTCGATCATCGTGCGGCCATCGATCGATTCGTCATCCGATCGCCGTCGGCGTTCGAAGTCGGGCATTTGAAGTCGGGCGTTCGAAGTCGCCGGCGGCGGTCGCGAATGCCCTTGCTTTTCAACCCGCTTGCGTTCGATATCAGGCGAAAGCGCTTTTCAGATCGGGCACGAGATCCGTTTTCTCCCAAGAGAAGCCTCCGTCCTCCTCCGCATCGCGCCCGAAATGGCCGTAAGCCGCGGTGCGCGCATAAATCGGACGGGAAAGCCCCAGTTTTTGGCGAATCCCGCGCGGCGAGAGATCGACCATCTCCCGAAGTCTCGGTGCCAAGCGCGATTCGTCCACTTGACCGCTGCCATGGGTGTTGACGTAGAAGGAGAGGAGGTCGGACTCCCCGATAGCGTAGGCGAGTTGGATGGTGCAGCGTTCGGCCAAACCGGCGGCCACGACATTCTTCGCCAAGTAGCGGGCGGCATAAGCGGCGGATCGATCGACCTTGGAAGGATCCTTGCCGGAGAACGCCCCCCCGCCGTGCGGAGCGGAGCCGCCATAGGTGTCGACGATGATCTTGCGCCCGGTGAGGCCGCAGTCGCCGTCGGGTCCGCCGGTGATGAAGGGCCCGGCGGGGTTGATATGAAAGCGGGTCTCGTGATCGATCCAGCCCTCGGGCATCACCTCCTTGACGATGCCCCGCACGATCTCCTCGACACCCTCCATCGAAAGGGATTCTTCGTGCTGGGTCGAAACCACGACGGAGCGGGCGTGACGGGGGATGTCGTTTTCGTCGTAAGCGAGGGTCACCTGGCTCTTCGAATCGGGGAGGATGCCGGGGATCCGTCCGCCCCGGCGCTCGTCGGCCATGCGCTTCAATATCCGGTGCGAATAATAGATGGGGGCGGGCATATAGGCGGGGGTCTCGCGACAGGCATAGCCGAACATCAGCCCTTGGTCGCCAGCCCCTTCGTCCTTGTTTTCCGAAGCATCGACCCCGCGAGCGATATCCGTGGACTGGTGGTGCAAGCGCACGTCGATTTCCGCTTTCTCCCAGTGAAAACTCTCCTGTTCGTAGCCGATATCCCGGATGACCTCGCGCGCCTTCGCCTCGATCGCCTCCCGATCCGGATCCGGGCGCACCTCGCCGGCAATCACCACCAAATTGGTCGTGCACAGGGTTTCGCACCCGACCCGCACCCTTTCGTCCCCGGTGCCGAGGTACATATCGACGATCTCGTCCGAGATGCGGTCGCAGATCTTGTCCGGATGGCCTTCGGAAACCGACTCGCTCGTGAAGAGGTGGCTTGGCATTGCTGATGTTCTCCCCTGAATTCGTTTGGTTCGGTCGAAAAAACACGTTGTTCGGATGGCACGAAAAAAACCCTCGAAAGATCGAAAGGGGGTGTTTTCGCCAAAGCCCTTCGCCGAGATCCGAGGTCGCCCCGCGAGGTGTTTCGCATACCATCACGCTTTGTTCGCCCTTCGATCGTCCATCGAAGGCATAAAGCATGGTCGGTCGCAAGCGATCGAGGCTCGCCAAGGAGCGCCGACCGCGCCGCGACGCTTGTTTACCGCGCTCGTCGACACTCGAAACGCCTTGCGATCGAGCGGCCTGTCGAAAGCGCATCCGATGGGCGGGCGCCGAAAAGCGGGGTGCTTGCCGGGTGCTTGTCGGCCCGGTTTTGCACCCCCGGTTACGGTGATATCCCGAGCCTTGCGATCGAGCGGCCCGATCTCGCAAGGCCGATCGGCCATGACATCGCTTATCTCGGAAAATGCGAAAATAGGGCGATCGAATACGGCGTTTGAGTATATCCCATGCAGCGACTCGAGGGCGCCCCGAGAAGGCCGTTTTTCGTTGACGAACCAAGCCTTGCGCATCGAAAATCGCCTTCGATGCCATCGGGACTTGAACTGCGAGACGATCGAATCCATATCGGATTTCGTTTCCGGGACATCGATTCGATATCCTTGCCCATCGAGGCTTGGGCCTATGCATAATATTCGAGGTGCCAAGGCAAACCGGCATCGACCGACATCGGGGCGAAAGCCGTTCGGAGCGAGCGTCGGCCAAGTGCGATGCGCTTTATCGAATCATCGATCGCCCGTCGGGCGGGGAGGCGGACCTTGAACGGGCACGAGGATAAAACACAAGCCAAGCGGGCGCTCGGGAAGACTCGTGCCGGGCGCAAACCGCTCGCTCGGACGAAACCCGAAACCGACATCCCCGGCACCAAGGGAAGAGCCCGCGAAGGCATCTTGAACGAGCGCGCCGAGCATCTCTTTCGGGCGCTGATGCAGCGTTATATCGGCACCGGACAACCGGTGGGTTCACGCACGCTCTCGCGCGACTCGGGGCTCGATCTCAGCCCGGCGACGGTGCGCAACGTGATGGCGGACTTGGAAGAATGCGGCCTGCTATGCGCTCCCCATACCTCCGCCGGTCGTATCCCCACCGTGCAGGGCTATCGCTTCTTCGTCGATTGCCTGCTCGAGGTCGCGCCTTTGAACGGGGCCGAGTTCGAACGCCTGCGGCTTCGCCTGCAACGCAAGGACGAGAGCGAATCGCTGATGGATGCCGCCACCTCCGTCATATCGGATCTGACGCACATGGCGGGGATCGTGATGCTGCCGAAGCACGAGCGGCTGATCCTGCGCCATGTCGAATTCGTGCCTCTTTCGCCCGAGCGGATCTTGGTGGTCCTCGTGGTCAACGGCAGCGAGGTCCAGAACCGGATCATCCGTCCTCGCCGCTCCTGTTCCCGCGCCATGCTGCAGCAGGTAAGCAACTACCTCAACGATGTCTGCGCCGGAAAGGACCTGATGGACGTGCGCAAATCCCTGTTGCGGGAGCTCGACGAGCACCGAGCGGATATCAACGAGATGATGCTCACCGCGATCGAACTGGCCGACAAGAGCTTCGTCGGCGGCAACCACCAAGAAGGAACCCTGCTCGTTTCCGGCCAAACGAATCTGATGGGCTACGGCGAACTGGCCGACATGGACAAACTCCGCCAGCTCTTCGACGCCTTCCGCGAGAAAACCGAACTCCTCGAAGTTCTCGATCAATGCCTCGAAGCCGAGGGAGTGAATATCTTCATCGGCGAGGAATCCGGCTACGAAGTATTGGGCGGCTACAGCGTAGTCAGCGCCCCTTACGAATGCGATGGCGAGGTGCTAGGAGCCTTGGGAGTCATCGGCCCCACCCGCATGGAATACGAGCGCGTCGTCCCCATCGTCGATATCACCGCCCGGCTGGTCGGCACTGTGTTGCGGGATCACTGAAAAAGCGGTCGGGGCGTTGGCGTGGCTGGCCAGACTCGGCGGGAAAACAAGAAGCGCGGGTTCATGGCTCACCAACAACAGGAGCGCGGTCGATGAACAAGATCGTTGGATTCATCATCGGGATTTCGTGCTCAGCCGCTGGCTGGGCTTGCGACACCGACGAAGCCCGGAAGACGCATTGCTTCGAGTTCTATTCGACACTCTACGAGCGATGCGATGAGATAACCGAAAACGATTCGACCGACTCCAACGAGCCGCTGACTCGATGTCATCGTCTTGTATCAAGCGCGGGAATGAGCGAAGGATGTTATCGGTATCACGATATTTATCTCATCCACGCAGGGCGCTTTTATTCGAGCGATGACTTTTCGAACTGACCATCGACCGGTCGAGTCGTCCCCGCCCTAGATTTATTTGAAATACCCATCAAGTCTTGATCTTATGGGATAACGGAGGAACCTCACGATGAAAAAAGAGCATGCCGAGAACGCAGGAACCAAAGCCGAGGAGACGTCGCTTGGAGAGGGTCGGCCTTCGACCCGGAAGCGACGAATGACGGCCTCGCGTAAGTACGAGGCTGTGCTGCGGGTGATAAAGGGTGAGGACGCAGAGATGGTCGCCCGGAGTATCGGGGTGACGGCAGCCGAAGTCAGTGACTGGTATGAGAGGGCTCTCGAAGCGAGTCTGCATATCTTTGAGTCTCCGGATCGGGATGCCCAAGATGAGGAGATTGACCGGCTGAGCACCGAATTGGACGAACTCACTGCGACTAGAGCGATTCTCGAGGAGAAGGTCGAGAAGCTGGAGGCAGGTCGCCCTCCTTTCGTGCGGCGGAAGTCGAAGCGATGAGCGCCGTCATCTCGACGTCCATGAGAAAGGCCTACGGGGTCTCGCCTGTTGCCGGGTCTAGGAGCTAAGCCACTTCGGCGTGTGCCATTGACTGAAACCGCAGTCGGATAATCAAGACCAAGACCCGCGCCGACGACCCGGTTCATTCGGGTCGATGCCCGATCCGGAACCGGTCGAAGAGATCGGGCAGGCGATCACTGACAGTCAGTTCCATGGCGAGGGTTGTTGCAAGGTTCGGATGCACTTGCAACGCAAGGGGATTCACGCATCGAATGCACTGGTTTTGCGACTTATATAGCGATCGCGGAACGATTTGCTGGCCAAGCCATGTCGAGAGTCGCAGATTGACCCTCGGGCTCATGATGGAACCATCGTGCCTTCAAGGGTCGATGAGATGCTGGGGCTCCGATATGACAACGATCGTTGTGGGCACTTAGGCAGCAGATCGGCGTCCTCGTGGGCGGCCGACCTTCGCTCGTTGAGTCGTGTAGGTCTCCACGCGGCCACGCGAGGGACTTGTTCCGTGTGTTCACCTTGTGTCATCGCACCGGCGAGCAGCGTCGAGCATCGTATTTTGGTAGGTGTTATTGCTCTTGGCGGAGGCGGGTAGATGCCGGCCGAAGAGTCAGAAAGCGTCAGGCAGAGCACAAAGAAGCCACTGGAAGACCTACGGCGAGCCATCACATCGTAAAAAGCCCGCTCAACAGCCACAAATAGGGATATTCCATCGGTTCGAGCCCTCATTCTCGATATTTCCGACCTTTCTCGCATATCTAGGCACTCACTTTTACCTCTGTCTCGGTCGGTATCTCGGCTATCGCATTGATAAACCGAGAAAAACGACCAGTCCCAAGACGAGGCGATTATTAGGAACTGAAAGGTTAGAGCGAACCCCGATGGGTTTGTTGCCAAGCGGCTTGAATTCGCCCGTCAAAGGTAAATGGGGGAATCAAAAGGGCCTTGAAAGGACGGAATAAACCACTTTCATTTTTGCCGGTATCAAATAGGAGTCAATAAAATAGATCAAATATTGGCATCATTCTAATAAGTGATTGAGATAACGAATATATTTTTAGTCGATTTTGACAAATGAATATCGAGATAAATCTATTTTCCGGATGTTTTGATGATTATTGAGATAGATTTTATTTTCAGAGATTTTTGATGGATATAAGTGACAGTCTATTCATTTTTTGTTATTATCAGCGTCCATTCGGGCAGACACATATCTCAAAATGCCATTTCGGATATGTATCTGGTCAAAAAACAGCCGAGGTAGAAAAAGATGATGCTGAACCTGTTCGACAATGTCGCGCCGCTACCGACGGCGGAGAAGATCACCACGATTCCCGTTCTGAAGGCACTGAACGGTGCTTGCGGGGCACTCGGCGTGCTGCAGGGTGTGCTACGAGGCTTGCCCAATCCGGGCATCTTGGCCGGCACGCTACCCCTGCAAGAGGCTCTGGCGAGCTCGAGGATCGAAAGCATCGTCACCACGCAGGACGAGGCTTTTCGCGCCGTTTCGTTGCCCGATTCCGCCGCTCCCGAGGCGAAAGAGGCTGTCCGTTGCCTCGACGCCATGCGAAGCGGCTATGCCGATTGGCGCAAGATGGGCGGTATTTCCGAGAATATGCTCATCTCGATGTTCCGTATCCTGAAAAATCGCGGAGACGGTTATCGCACCACGCCGGGCACCAAGCTTATCAACCTGCGGACGAGGAAGGTCGTCTTCGACCCGCCGCAAGACCCGCAAGTCATCGTGCGGCTAATGCGAGATCTGGAGTCCTTCATCAATGCCGAACAGAACGATGGGGTTCACCCGCTGGTCCGCATGGCGCTCATCCACCATCGCTTCGAAAGCATCCACCCCTTTCCCGATGGCAACGGGCGGGTCGGAAGGATATTGAATCTCCTCTATCTGACGCAGGCGGGCTTGTTGGATATGCCGGTCCTTTACCTCAGTCGTGCCATCTATGCCAACAGGCGGGATTACTATCGCCTGCTGCAATCGGTGCGCACGGAAGATGCATGGGAAGAGTGGGTGATCTATATGCTGAAGATGGTGACGCAAACGGCGCGTTCGACGCTGAAATCGGTCGAGAGCATTCATGCATCAATGCTCGACACGAAAAAGCGGATGCGAAAAGAGTTGCCGAAGGTCTATTCTCAAGACCTGCTGAACAATCTCTATCGCTTCCCTTATACCCGGATCGAACTCCTCGCGAAGGATATCTCCCGCGAAGCCCAAACCGCGCGCAGGTATCTGAAACATTTGACGAAAAAGGGCTTCGTGCGCGAGGTAAAACACGGGCGCAATAACTTTTACATCAACGATCCCTTGGTTGCGCTGTTGGCGTATCCCCAAGTGGATAGGGCGGTACCGGTGTAGCGATGAAACCGCGCTGAAAAACCGACCGAACTCGTGGAAAAAGCAGCCTTGATCCTTGCCGTTCGACCAAGGGGCTTTCGAAAGAGAAGGAAGGGGCGGGAAAGCGGCGCTCGCGGCTTGCAGACAGATTCCATCGTCGCTGTATGAAGCGGGTAGAAGCGACTAGCCGCGACAGGACACGCGCCGAGACAGAGGTTCGGTATTGACAAAGAATCGAGAAGATGGTAGGTTCCAGATGCTTGAAAAACCGAAAGAAAACCCGAATCTTGGCCAAAAGCGAAGACCCGTCGATTTGACTGAACATGGAGTGTATCGAGATGAGTCAGAACCCGTCCCGCGGCATCCTCACCGAACTGCCGAACGGCTTGAAAGTCGCCACCCATGCGATGCCGCAGGCGAAAAGCCTGTATGTCGGCATCTGGGTGAACGCCGGCGCCCGCGACGAACGCGACAGCGAGACCGGAATCGCCCACATGCTCGAACATTTGGCATTCAAAGGAACCAAGCGCCGCTCGGCCCGTGATATCGCGACCGAAGTAGAGAACGTCGGCGGCTACATGAACGCCCACACCAACCGCGAAGAAACCGCCTATCACCTGCGCCTGCTTCCCGAGCACTTGGGGATGGGGATCGACATCCTCGCCGATATCCTGACCGAACCGACGATGCCGGAAGAGGAGATCGAGCGCGAACGGGGGGTGATCATCCAAGAGATCGGGCAGTCGCTCGACGACCCCGAAGATATCCTCCAAGACCTCTTTGCCCGTGCCGCTTACGGCGAACATACCCTCGGGCGCCCGATCTTGGGCTCCGTCGATAGCGTCAAAGGCTTCTCGCGCGGCAACCTCAAAGGCTTCATGGAGCGACATTACGGGGCGAGCCGGATGCTGGTCGTCGCTTCGGGCGCCGTCGATCACGAGGATTTCGTCCGCCGCGTCGAAGCCAAACTCGGCGGGCTGCAATCCGCCGAGAACGCCGACCGCATCACCCCGAAATGGCAAGGCGGACGCCTCATCGAAACGCGCGACTTGGAGCAGATGCACATCATGGTCGGCTTGCCCTGCTTCGGTGCGCAAGACGAGCGCCGCTATGCGCTGTCGCTGTTCTCGGCCTTGCTCGGCGGCGGCATGTCGTCTCGCCTCTTCCAAGAAGTGCGCGAAAAGCGCGGCCTTTGCTACGGAATCGGATCCGGCGTCCTGTTCTATTCCGACACCGGACATCTCATCATCGGCTCCGGCACCTCGGCAGATCAGGCAAACGAAATGCTCGAAGTGACCGCCGCCCAGATCGTCGATCTCATCGACGGCACCAGCGCCGAAGAACTCGACCGAGTCAAGACCCAAGTCCGCTCCTCGATGGTGATGTCCCGAGAATCCGTACAAAGATGCGGCGAATCGCTGGCAGGCCAGATCCTCATGTTCGGAGAGCCGTCAGACGATACCGACCTGCTGAACAAGATCGCCGCCGTAGAACTGGCCGACATCCAAGCCGTCGCCACCGACCTGATCGGCGGTCCCCCGGCAATCGCCGCAATCGGCCCCAAGGCCGACATCATGTCGAACGAGACTTTTTCCGGGCTTCTTAACAAGGGCAGGGTCTGAACCGACGGATCAGCCTCGACAGCCTCTTTCGCCTCCCCGAGGCGAAAGAGGCATTTATTCCTTGGTGCACAGGGGGCTGTGGTGGAATCGCGGAAAGCCGATTGAGAAGATGACGATGGGATTCGAAACGTATACCCGGCAGTTCATGTTGGACAATGGCTCGGCCGTTATCGAGGACGTGAAGATTCGGTCCCACGACAAAGAATACCGGCGGGAATACGGGGAGTTCAGCGGGTGGGTTTTTTTCAAGCCGTGGCTCGATGACATTCAGAGCGATGGCGTCGAGGAAACTCTGACCGATTTCATGGGGCAACTGACCGAACTCATGAAATCGGTGGAACTTGACATTCGTTTCTCCAGTGAATTCCCGAGCCGATATCATGCTGACGACCGGTATCCCGAAAACGCACGCTTCGACGGGCGCCGGGCGATTCATTTTCGATTGTTCAGGCAAAAAGGGTCGAAGGCCGAATTCGACCGAGACGAGGACGAAGGATTCGGGTCCTACTTGGCGTGGTCAATGATCGGAATCGTTGTCCTTGTCGTCGTCAGTTGCGCTGCCATATAGGGGGGCACCATCGGGGGCCATGGGTATGGACACGATGATGGATGCTGATGCATCGATGCGATGACGCTGTCTGCGGTGCCGGTGGTGCAGGGGTGGGATGGGGTGGCATTCGATGTCGATCTGCCGGCGTGGGTGCACGCACGCCTCCATCATCGCCCGGGTCTTAGCCCGTGGTCGCACTGCACGGAAGGTACGGGCTATCGCTGATGACGAAGTATCACGCCTGTGGAAGCGGTATGCGGGCAAGCCAAGCGTATCGCTGGCCCTGATCGTTATATCTTGCGGGCATCGATACGCTGCCCCGTGGCTTTGATGATCTGCCCGTATCGTGCCCCACCGCCCGCAGCGTGGCCATCCGCGCGCTGATTCGGAAGGGCGGGATATGGTGTGATGCGGGTGGGCAGGGTGGTGGGGTGGCCGAGTGTACGCAGCGCGTGTGCGCCGTATAGCGTGGGGATAACGATCGGGGGGCACCTCCGGATCCCTAGTTATTTGGGGTATCGGTATATCGGCAAGCGAAGCGGCAAGTAAGAGGGTCGTCGGCGACCCCAAAACCTGATACGTCACAACCTCCTAAGCGTTGTAGAGCCCCTCCCCTCGTAGGATTAGGCTCAATCAAATTCGACTTGACACCCATCGACGATTCGTGTAATATCTTCGTTTGTAGGCAGAAAACAATTCCTGATACGCGAAAGAAAATGTGGTATAATGCCTCGCAAGGTACCGGGATCGGGTGAGCGTGTGACCATGATCGACGCCCTAGCCGGCGTAACGGAACCGGCTCATCTGCCCAATCACCCAGTCGCACCAGTCGCAGCGACGACAATCGGAGCCAAGATAATGGACGCACTGACCTTTCGACTTGAAAGCTGTTGCACCCTGCAAATTGGCGTGCTGCTCCGTCGCGGGAACTTTGACGAATACGGAGAGACCAGGGTCGTGCAGATAAGGGATATCGATGCCAAAGGCAATCTAGTACCCCAGCTTGATCGAATTCGATTTGCCTCCGGTATCAACAAAGAGAAGTTTTTGCGGGACAACGATGTCTTGCTGAAAGGGCGTGGTTCGCGGATTGTCGCTGCCCATATCAAAGCCCCCCCCGCCAAGACCGTGGTCAGTTCGGCCTACTTCATCCTGCGGGCCAAGCCGAATGTGCTGCCCGGGTTTCTAGCGTGGCACCTCAATAACGCCCGTTTGCCTATGGTGCGGTCGATGACCATGAGCCTCCTCCACCTCAAAGATCTAAGGGAGATGCCCATTCGATTGCCGGGGATTGATGTTCAGCAGCAGATCGTCGAGACCCACGATCTGATCGAGAAAGGCCGTAGGCTTTCCGAGAGGTACTACCTGAGGGCCGGAAGACTCTTGAGGGGAGTCGTTTTCAATCCCCCAACGAACGCAGCGGAGAGCCGTCAGGCATCGATGATATGAACGCCACATCCGAAACCAAACTCACCCAAAGAGAGGTGAACGATATCTGCTGGCGAGCCTGCGACACCTTCCGCGGGGTCATTGATGCCAACGAGTACAAAGATTTCATCCTCGTCATGCTGTTTCTGAAATATATCAGCGATGTTTGGCAAGATCGCCATGACGCTTTCACTAAGAAATACCGCAATAACAAAGAGCGTGTGAAGCGGGCCATGGAGCGGGAGCGTTTTGTCCTGCCGAAGGGCAAGGATTTCAATGCCTTATACAAGGCACGTAATGCCGACAATATCGGCGAGCGGATCGATATCGCTATCGACGCGATCGAGAATGCCAACAAGGCCAAACTCGAAGGGGTTTTTCAGAACATCTCCTTCAATACCGACCGACTGGGCGGGACTCGAGACCGTAATCGTCTGCTGAAGCACCTACTAGAGGACTTTGCCAACCCCCGACTTGATCTTCGTCCTTCCAATATCCAAGAGGACGTCATCGGCGAAGCCTATATGTATCTGATCGAGCGATTCGGCTCGGATGCCGGCAAAAAAGCCGGTGAATTCTACACCCCGGCTTGTGTCCGTCATGTCGTGGCGAAGTTGGCTGCCCCCGAACCGGGCAGTTTGATTTGCGATCCGACCTGCGGTTCCGGCTCGCTGCTATTCGATACCGCACGGGTGTTGGGCGGCAAAGACTACCGACTCTTTGGTCAGGAGAAGAACGGCTCGACACTGGCGTTGGCCAAGATGAACATGTTTTTGCACGGCATCGATGATGCGGTTTTAGAATGGGGCGATACGATCAACAACCCTCGTCTGTTGGATGGCAACAATCTGCGAAAATTCGATCGCGTGGTTGCCAACCCTCCTTTCAGTCTCGATAAATGGGGCGCTGAGAATGCAGCCGACGACCCTTTCAACCGCTTCGCCCGCGGGATTCCCCCGAAGTCAAAAGGCGACTGGGCATTTGTGCTGCACATGATCGAAACCGCCAAGAACCAGTCAGGTCGCGTCGTCGTGGTGGTACCGCACGGAGTGCTCTTCCGAGGTGCCGCCGAAGGGCGAATTCGCGAACAGGTGCTGAAAGAAAATCTGCTCGATGCCGTCATCGGCCTACCGGAAAAACTCTTCTCCACCGCCGCCATTCCCGTCGCGCTGCTGGTATTCGACCGCCGACGCGAAAAAGGCGGAGAACTCGAAAAACGCAAGAGTGTCTTGTTCATTGACGCTAGCAAGGAGTTCGAGAGCGGCCGTAACCAGAATACGTTGAGCGATGCCAATATCGATCGCATCATCAAGGCTTTCAATGATCGTAAGGCCGTCGACAAATTCGCTTACCTAGCGAAGTCCAAAGAGATTGAAGAGAACGGCTACAACCTCAACATTCCTCGTTACGTAGACACCTTTGAGGAGGAAGAAGAGGTTGATCTCGCCGAAGTACAGGACGAGATTGATCGCCTTGACAATGTTCTAGCCGAAATCCGCGCCCGGTTGCGCAAGCATTTGAAGAGGTTGGGAGTATGACCTTTCAATGTTTGAAACTATTTCAACGAGGATGCACATGCGGACCTCCAAATCTGTATGGGTATCTTCCTAACGTTTGCAAATCACAGAGGACAATGCAATGCTAAGTCTATCCGAAAAGAAAAGATGTCAGGTGTTTATCAGCTGTCATCATTCCGATGTTCCAATACTCAGGAAACTAAAGAGTATGCTGGAATCAGAGTATTTTGAGTGTTTTCTGGCGTACGATGACATTAACCCCGGGGAGAGGTTTTGCAATCGCATTGAGAGAGAAATACAAAATTGCGATATATTTCTCTATATTGGTAGTCAATGTGCTGACTCAAGTAGATTTTGTCAACAGGAAATTGGTATGGCTTATACAATTAGGAAAAAGATTATTCCGGTGATGATACAGAATGTTCCGCTAATCGGTTTTATTCATGAGATTCAAGCAATCCAAGGAGATGCGCTTGATGTTGATCTTTTTGACAGAATTCTCGTTACGTTATCCAAGGAATTTTCTCTCTCAGATGAGCAGATGATGAAATCCTCTTCCGCCCGGCATAGTCGATATCACGATGGAAAAGACCGTGATCCGCAACTCGCACTTACAATAGAAGGAAATTATCTGCGAAAATTAGATCATGGGATCACCAGCCCTTATTCTAATAGATTCTCTCGCGGGGCTAATCCTAAGCTGAAAGGCGATCAGGCATTAGCGCGAGGCGAGATTGATTGCATTGATGAAGAGCTAGCTGAGACTCACACTCGATTACGAAAGAATTTGAAGAGACTGAAAAGATGAGCGATCTACCGAAAGGATGGACTAGATCCATCTTAGGAAATCTTGGGAAAATGCTGTCGGGAGGCACCCCTGATACTAAAGATCCGTCTAACTGGGGAGGTGGTATTGCATGGGCCACACCCACCGATATAACGAATTTGGACGGAAAGACCATCATTCAAACGGAGAAGACTTTGAGTCAACGGGGGCTAGATACATCGTCTGCGACTCTAGTGCCCGAAAATTCAGTATTGATCTGTACTCGTGCTACCTTAGGAGAGTGTGCCATAAATAAAATTCCGATGGCAACCAATCAAGGATTTAAAAATCTTATTCCACACAATCATATCGGATCTGAATTTTTATACTATACTATTCAATTTTTAAAAAAAGAAATAGTCAAGAGAGCAGCAGGAAGTACCTTTCTTGAAATATCTGGCACAGAATTAAGAGGAATACCTCTAAATTTTCCTCCCAGAAAAGAAAGAGAGCGGATTGTGGAGATACTTTCAGATACCGATGCCGCTATTTCGATAGTGGAGAGATTGCTCGATAGAGAGCGAGCAGTCGCCTGCTTAGTTTTAGCTAAATTGCTGAAAAAAGAAAATCAAACACTACCAATCGCAGATCTCGTAGATTTTCAAAAGGGAAAACCCGTCACCATTGCAGAAAATTTATCAGGTAACCCTTATATAGGATCTGCTAGTTTTGATGGTCACTTCACTGAATTTTCTAGCGACATAAAAGGTATTCCTTGTGTAGAAACCGATGTTTTGTTGCTCTGGGATGGAGAGAATGCTGGAAAAGTCGCTACAGGGTTGACAGGTGTTGTTGGTTCTACAGTCGCTAGACTGCGTCCTAAGGAAGGAACGAATAATGATTTTCTTTGTGGAGCGCTCAGAATTGAATTTGAGAGGATTCAGCTAATTCGAGAAGGATCGGGAATTCCGCACCTCCCTAGAGATTTTCTGAAGCGATTCAGAGTTCCATTGGTATCAGTCGACAGACAGCGTGAGATTGCAGCGGTGATGATCGAACAACGAGAACAGCAACGTATTCTGATCCGGAAAATCACTGCGCTTAGAAAGCAAAAGCGTGGACTGATGCAGAAGTTGCTAACAGGTAATTTCCACATCCTACAAAAAGGAGAAGGTCAATGACTTCGGAGAAGCCGACAACTGGAATTTCTAAGGACTCATCTGATGCGAAGAGGGAGTCAATGGGTTTGTCATTGGATTCGAACAGAAGAACCAATAGAAGCTCCGAAGAAAACATTCGCGCTTTTATAGAATGGGAACAAAGCACTGCTGAAGCACTTCGCCCAGTTGCTGAAGCGTTTCGCCCATTTTTGGAGCAAGCACAACGATTTGGCGAAGCCTCTCGTCCATTTGTGGAAGAATTACAGAGGATCAATGAAGCCTGTCGTCCAATTGTGGAGCATTTATTTCCACATAAAAAAATCTTCCGTCCAATTGCAGAGAGTAGATATAAAGATGGAGCAGAGGCTTTGCCTGAAGTTTTCATGAAGATTGTGCTTATTTCGCATGTTTGGCCGATAAACGACTCAGAATTAATTAGTTATTTGGTAAAGAATAATGGTTCATCTGATGAATTTGACGAGAGGGTTCTTCAGTTCTATCGTAAAAATAACTGGAGACAGTTGAGGCGGGTGATTGATCGGTGGAATCAATTTGAAGCCATAAATGATCGCCTTCCAATTCTTAGAGACTGCTTCGAGACTCTTAATCTAATCACACGAACAGAGATAGATATAAATGCTGCCAACGTGATTGTGCCAACATTAGTTTGTCAGTTGGAAGGCGTTATCGGAGATTATGATGAGAAGATAAAAAATATATATCGTAATAAAACCAAAAATGCGATAACTCCTTTTGAAATTCTAGATGAAAATTATGGATTGTTTCCTTTTATTGTCGGTACTGTTTTCATGGCTTCATCTGATTTTATCAAAGCAAAGGAAAAAGGTGAAAATCTTATCAATATTCATCGTAATAAAATTAATCACGGCGATAAAGATCTGTTGGATTATGGAACTGAAGAAAACACTATTAGATTGTTTTTATACATTGACGCGGCCATTGATTTTTTAGTTGGAGAAAGACTCCGAAAATGAGATGCAAAATGACTCGACCGGCGCAATTTTTTACCGACGAAGCCTCTACGAGCCAGCTCCCCGCCATGCTGCTGCTGGCGAAGATGGGCTGGAAGCCGTTGACTCGAGGGCAGGCCGACGATGCTCGTTATGGGCGGCTGTCGGCGGTTGTATTGGAGGATATTACCCGCGAGTATTTGCGCAAGCAGACGCTGACTTGGGGGGAGCAGTCAACCGCGCTGACCGAAGAGAATATCGACAGGTTGATCGATGGCCTCAAAAACCTGCTGCCGGGAACCTACCGCAAGCAGGCCGAGGATGTGTGGGATCGGCTGGTGTTGCCGCAAAGTGTGGAGCAGAATTTGAACGGGGCCAAGCGTTCTCTGAATGCTCGGTTGATTGACTTCGAGGACCCTCGGAACAATCTTTATCACATCGTTTCGGAGTTTGTGGTCGAGCGTAG
This sequence comes from Gammaproteobacteria bacterium, assembly GCA_965220535.1. Lineage (GTDB taxonomy): Bacteria > Pseudomonadota > Gammaproteobacteria > HK1 > HK1 > HK1. Next base: position 23,228 of record OZ244833.1, read on the forward strand.
TCGCTCCACCGATACTAGGCGTCCTGATATTGTGCTCTTTGTCAATGGTATTCCGTTGGTGGTGATCGAAAACAAGAGTCCGGCCGTCGATGTTATGGAGGGTGTCAGTCAGACGATTCGTAACCAGAAGTCCGGTAATATTCCGCATCTTTATGTTTATTCGCAGGTGCTGTTGAGTGTCAACAAGAATGACAATCGCTATGGGACTACCGGTACGCCGCGCAAGTTTTGGAGTAAATGGCGCGAAAAGGTGATCAAGAATTCGGAGATTCAAAGGATTATGAAATCCTCGCTGTCGGGGGAGGACTACAGCGTTATCGTCGATGAGCCGATTTTCGGCAGAGAAGTGGATGATGTGGCCGATGCCGAAGGGAATTATCTCGTTCCGGATCAGGCTCGTGCTTTGGTCGGTCTGTGTCGTCCGGATCGGTTGTTGCGCTTGATGCGGGATTTCATTCTATTTGATGGTCCTAATAAGGTCATCGCTCGTTTTCAGCAGTTCGATGCGGTCAATAATACGCTTAGGCGTATTGAAGGGCATCGAAGCGGATCCAAGGGGTTATCCAAAGCAGGCGGGGTTATCTGGCATACGCAAGGATCGGGTAAGTCGCTGACGATGGTGATGTTGGCGCGGGCGCTTATCGGTGCGGCTGAAAGCAAAGACGCTCGTATCTTTTTGGTCACCGATCGCGTCGATCTCGATAAGCAGATCAAGGGTACCTTTCACAATACCGGTATGGAGCCGAGGCGTGCCAATACCGGTCGGGAATTGGTCGATCTTATTCGTCAGGGTCGAGCCGGGGTGGTGACGACCATCATCAATAAGTTCGAGATGGCATCGCGCGAAAAGGTGGTTGATGAAAGCGATAATGTTTTCGTTCTTGTCGACGAGGGTCATCGTACCCAATATGGACGCTATCACGCTCAGATGCTACGGGTTTTTCCCAATGCCTGCTATGTGGCTTTCACCGGTACGCCGATTGTGAGGAAAGGCCGCAATACGATGGCAAAATTCGGCGATGTGATCCATAGCTATAGAATGCGCGATGCGATCAAAGACGGGGCGGTCGTTCCGCTGATTTACGAGGGACGACTCATTGAGCCGAATATAGATGACAACGCCATTGACACATGGTTCCAACGTCTGACGCGTGGTTTGAGCGAAGAGCAGAAAGCCGATCTGAAGCGGAAATACGCCCGTGCCAATATACTTTCGAAGCTCGACAAGGTTGTCGCCTGTCGAGCGTTCGATATCTCCGAGCATTATTGCCGCCACTTCAAGGGTTCCGGTTTGAAAGGGCAGTTGGTTGCGCCGGATAAGAAAACCGCGTTGAAATACAAGCAGGAACTTGACGAGATCGGAGATGTGAGCAGCGAGGTGTTGATATCCGGCCCTGATATGCGTTCCGGTCATGAGGAGGTCGACGAGGGGGAAGCCGATGATGCCGTCGTCGCTTTCTGGGACAAAATGATGCGTCGCTGGGGTAATGAAGGCAAGTACAACGACAGTCTTATCAACCAGTTCAAAAACGGTGATGACCCGGAAATCATCATCGTGGTCAGCAAACTGTTGACCGGTTTCGACGCGCCACGCAATACCGTCCTTTACTTGGCGCGGCGTTTCAATCAACCCGAGACGCTGTTGCAGGCCATTGCACGGGTCAACCGCGTATACGACAGAGAGGAAGAGGACGGGGAAGGGGGATCCGGCACCGACAAAGACGCCGGCTTTATCATCGACTACGAAGGGGTTTTCAAAAGACTCGACAAAGCCATCACTAGCTATGAAGCTATGTCCGACTATGAAGAGAAGGATGTAAAGGATACTTTTCGTTCGGAGGGCGATGTCATCGGTGATGTTCCGCAAAAGCATGGCGTGCTTTTGGATATCTTCAAGGTGCTTGGTGGTAGCGCGGACGAGGAGGCTTATAAGCGACATCTGGGAGATAAAGAGATCCGTGATGATTTTTACGAAGCGCTCTATGAATATTCCAAAGCGCTCGACAAGGCTCTGAGTCTGGCGCGTTTTTATGACGAAACGCCGGAGGAGGCAATCAAACGCTATATGCGCGATCTCAAGCGCTTCACCAATCTACGGGCCGAGGTCAAGCTCCGCTACGGCGAGAGGGTCGATTTCAGGGATTACGAGCAACGTATCGAGAAGATATTGCATAGTCATATCTCGGCTACGGAGATCAAGAAGATCGTCCCGCCGGTCAATATCTTCGATCTATCCGAAGTCGAGGGTGTCCAAGCGCAGTTGGTTTCCGATGAGGCCAAGGCCGATATGATCGCCGGCAATATGAAGCGGGTATTCAACGAGCGCATGGATGAAAATCCGGCGCTCTATGAAAGGCTTTCGAAACTCCTTCAGCAGGTCATCGATGAGTTTATCAACGGGCGGTTGGCCGAGGCCGAGTATCTGAATCGTATGCAGGATTTGCTCGAAGACGCGAGAACGGAAGGGGTGAAGGAGGCACCGCCTAAGTTGGCCGACGATTCCAATGCTCTTGCCTTCCATCGCTATTTTCTTGACAGCCCTTTGAAGGATCACCCGGGCTATGAGGCGGCGGCGATCGACTTCGCTGCATTTATCAGCGACTGTTTCAAGCGGCACCGAGTGGTCGGTATGTTCGAGCGTCCTGATATTCTCAACAAGGTACGAGGAGAAATCGACGACTATATCTATGACACGCTGAAGGAGGAGCGGGGCATCGATGTCACGACCGCTGAGGAGATGGATGAGATTCAAGAGCGCATCATTGCCATTGCCAGAAGGTGCATGTCATGAGCGGGGAGTCGATTTCTTTCGACTATGGCAAAAACCGTTTTACCGCCCTTATCGAGCGGCGCAATCGTAAGACGCTGTCCATTGAGGTTTTGCCCGATTGCAGCATTCAGGCAACGGCTCCCTTGGATGCCTCGAAGGAGCAGTTAGTCGAAAGGTTGAGGAAAAGAGCCCGGTGGATCAAGCGGCAGCAGGGTTTTTTCGAGCAATTTCAGCCGCGTACCCCGAAGCGCGAGTTTGTCGGTGGCGAGACCCATCTTTATTTGGGGCGTCAGTACCGGTTGAAGTTGAGCGCAGCCGACCGATCTTCCGTGAAGCTCAAAGGGGGTTATTTCCACATCGCTTGCAAGGGCGGGGATACGAATCTGGCCGGGAAACTTCTGTGGGGCTGGTATCGTCAACGAGCCGAGGTGATATTTCGCGAGCGTTTGGGCGATTGCATGAAGAAATTCAAGGAGTACGAGGCTCCGAAACTGGCTATCAGGAGGCTCGAAAAGCGCTGGGGCAGTCTGACGCCAGCCGGTCTTTTGACGCTGAATTTGGACTTGATTCGCGCCCCGGCGGATTGCATCGATTACGTCATCATCCATGAACTCTGCCATCTGGAACAACCCCACCATAACGGGGCGTTCATCCGTCTGCTGACCTCGAAACTCGGCGAATGGCGGGCGAAAAAGCACAAATTGGAACTGCGTTTGAGTTGAGCGTGGATTTGTTCGGGGTCGTGTGGGCTCGGCTAAGGGGATATCGGGAGACAGTCGGTTGCTCCGGTTTTTCGGTGCTCGGTTCGCGAACTTTTGGCGATCGGGTGAGTCTATGTTGGGAAGGCATTGGCGGAACGGCGCGAAGATGGGGCTCGGCGCAGGGGTCTTTCGGGACAATCCCCGGTGCCGGTGCCGGGGGCGGTTTGAGCGGTTCCCTCTCGGGAGGGCGCACAATCGCCTCCTAAAAGGGTGCCGAGTCTGTCGACAGAGGGGCGATCTCGGCTAAAATGCCGCCCGCCGGGGCTGGGCCGAGGCTCGAAAAGGCAGGGCTTGGGGCTGCGAGCGCTTGATGGGCGGGCTTTCGATGGGTTTGACCCCTTCGAAGGCGGCTGGTTTGTCCTTTCTCCGAGAACGAGACCACCATAGGATGGATGACGATGTTGATCTATGCGATCTTTTTGGTAATCGATGACATTCTCTTCGAAAAAGTGTTTCCGTTCGTGTATGTCTTGGTGCGCTCTATGACCACTAGGGTTTCGACCGAGTGGCGGTTGGAGCAGCTTCAAAGGACGAGCGATGACTTGGAGAGGAGGTCGATGGAGAGGTTGGACAAGATCAGCAAGAATGTCGATCTTTTGAAAGAGCAGGCCGATCTTGATCATGAGATAGCTCTTCGCGCCGAATCGGAGTTGAAAAAGACCTTGGAAGAACTCGAAAAGACACGGTCCGAGGCTGAGAGTAACCGCAAGGAGTCTCTCGCTATCCAAGCCGAAATGGAAAAAGTCCTCAAAGAACTCGAGGATGCGCAGACTCAGGCCGAGCGCTACCGTGAACAGGCTCTCGGCACTCAGGCGGAGTTGGAGAGCGTTCGCAAAGAACTCGAGGAAGCGAAAGGTCAGGTCGAGCGCTGAACGAGCGGGCTTTGCGCTTGGAGCGAATACCGCTGTTTTCCGAACGGCGACTCGAGGATCGACGGAATAGTCGAGGGTGGCTCTTGTCTTATAGGTGCTCGTTCAAGTAATCAGTACGGGATCCAAGACTCGATCTGAAAGTCAACTCTGCATTTCGCGGGTCGCCGTCGAAACACGAATCGGTCGCTGTGTCGCCGAGATCGACAAATCCCCTTCGAACTCGTGGGTGCTCTGCGAGGGTGCGCTTCGACAAGGTTGTATCCGTCCGAATGTCACGGGTTTACCCCGATTCCGAAAGGCTTTGCCGAAGGTAGAGGTAACGATGATGCCCTATGACACCACGCTTGTGATCTCCGTATTGATCGCCGCATTGATCGTCGCAGCTGCACTTTTGTTGGTTTTGTATTTCGTGGAGCGCCATCTGAACGCTCGCTTGGAGCGCCTTTTCGGCCGAAATCGGAGCGCCCGAACTGAGCCGGCCCAAACCGAGACGGATGGCATCCGAAAAGAACTCGAAGAGGCGCATGGTCAAACCGAACATTATCGCGAGCAGGCTCGTCTTGCCCAAGCCGAGTTGGAGGGTGCCCGCAAAGAACTCAAAGATGTGAAAAGTCATGCCGAGAGCGACCGCGCCCGAGCGCAGCGCGCTTTGGGTGATCTGGAAAAGGCCCGCGAAGAGATCGAAGGGGCGCATGGTCAAACCGAGCGCCATCGCGAGCAGGCTCGTCTCGCTCAAGTCGAGTTGGAGGGTGTTCGCAAAGAACTCGAGGATGTGCAAAGTCGGGCCGAGAGCGATCGCGATCGGGCGGAGCGCACCCAAGCCGATTTGGAAGACAGCCGTAAAAGTCTCGAGGATGCGCAAGGTCAGATCGATCACTACCGCGAGCGGGCTCGGCGTGCCTTGGACGATCTGGAAGATATCCGTAAAGAACCCAAGGATGCGCAAAGGCAGGCAGAGAGCGACCGTGAGTCGACTCGTTGCGCCGAGACCGAGAAGGAAAACTTCGTCAAGGAATTCTTGAAAAGTCTGGACGGTTTCGATATCGGCCTTGGCTATGCGCGAGAGTCGGGCTCGGCACAAATCGGTGATTTCGTCGAGGGTATGGCACTTGCCTTGGACATGCTAGAAGACTCAGTGAGGGAACTCGATATTGAAATTATCGATCCGAAGGACGAAGCCTTTGATCCCATGTTTCACCGGGCGATAGACAAGAAAGAAAGCGAGGGAGTGGCATCGGGAACCGTTCTTTCCGTCGCCCGAAAGGGGTGTCTGCTCAACGGACGCGTTATGCGCGCCGCGGATGTGGTCATCGCGGAGTGAGTTCGCTCCCCCGATCATCATTCATTGATTTTGTCTTCGATGGCATTGCGAGGCAATGCCAATAAGTGGTTTGCGGCCGTACTTGTGAATACTCTTCGAAGGCACCGCATCATAGACCGAGAAGAGGGAATCGTCGGGGCTCGTAAGGGCTCTTTGATGATGACGGGCGAAATCGCGATTTTTTCGAGATGGACCCTATCCGCTGGATACCGAACGGATTACCCGGTATTTAGGTGAAGTCCCAAGGCTTCCAAAATTTCTCACATCTCACATCGAAAACATGACAAGGTAATCGGAGATAGCGACTATGGCGACGGGAAAAAGCGAAAAAATTATCGGTATCGATCTCGGCACGACGAATTCCTGTGTTGCGATCATGGAAGGAGAAGCGCCACGGGTTTTGGAAAACGACGAGTCCGGATCCGGGAGAGGGAGAATTACCCCCTCGGTGGTTGCCTTTGACAAAGACGCCAGACCCTACTTGGTAGGTGTACCGGCGAAACGCATGAAGATAAACAGCGAAGAGGTCTCGGTGCTCTCTGCCTTCAAACGCCTGATCGGTCGTCGTTTCAAAGACAAAGAAGTGCAGCGCGATATTGAAATCATGCCTTATTCCATCGTCAAGGCGGATAACGGCGATGCTTGGGTCGAGGTCAATGGAAAGCGCAAATCCCCTCCGGAAATTTCGTCCAGAGTGCTACTTAAGATGAAGCAGATAGCGGAGGAAAAGCTGCGCGAGCCGGTCAAGGCCGCGGTGGTTACAGTGCCGGCGTACTTCAATGATTCCCAGCGTCAGGCGACCAAGGACGCCGGACGCATCGCCGGGTTGGATATCAAATACGTTATCAGTGAACCCACGGCCGCCGCTTTGGCCTTCGGCATGGAAAGGCGACCGGGAAATTCGAAAATTGCGGTTTACGACCTCGGTGGGGGTACTTTCGATATCTCGATCATCGAGGTGAAGGAGACAGACAAGTCGATTGAAGGCAACCCTTGTATCGCCCGCGATGATGGAAGTTCGAAATATCTTGATGCGAAGCCGACACAGGCAAATCCGAAGTCGCAGGTCGATGATCCGATTGCTCGCACCGGGGAGCCGCAGATCGCGATGAAGGTCAAGTCGACCAACGGCGTTACCGACCTCGGGGGCGCGGATTTCGATAGACGTATCATCAACCACCTCTGCGATGAGTTCAAAAAACAGCATGGAATTGATCTGCGTAACAGCAAAAACCCCCTCACTTTGATACTCTTGGAGGAGGCGGCAGAAGATGCGAAGACCACGCTGTCTTCCAGGTTGCAGACGGATATCAATATTCCCAACATCATTTCCTATGATGGACGTCCTATGCTTCTCAAGGTCAAGCTGACACGGGCCAAGTTGGAATCGTTGGTCGATGATTTGATCGAGCGCACCGCGGAGTCATGTCGAATTGCGATGAAAGATGCCGGTGTTTCGGCCTCCGATATCGATGATGTCATCCTCGTCGGTGGCCAGACTCGGATGCCGAAAGTGCGAGAGGTGGTGGGGTCGATCTTCGGTAAGGAACCCCGGCGGGATATCAATCCGGACGAAGCGGTCGCGCTCGGTGCAGCGATCCAAGGCGGTATATTGGCGGGCGATGTCGATGACTTGACATTGTCCGATGTGACACCCCTCTCTTTGGGCGTTGAGTTGTGGGGTGGTGTGATGGAGAAGATGATCGAAAAAAACACGACGATACCAGCCGAGAAATCAGAGACTTATGAAACCGTTTGTGATTATCAGCAGGCAGTGAATGTGTCTGTTTTTCAAGGTGAACGCGATCGGGCGAAGGAAAATAAATTGCTGGGGCATTTCGATTTTGAGGGAATCACACCGGCCCCGCGCGGTGTCCCGATCGAGGTGAGTTTCAAGATCGACGCCAACGGTATCTTGAACGTATCGGCTAGGGACAAGGCCACCGGCAAGGAGCAGTCGATCCGAATCACCGGCCAATCGGGACTTTCTCCGGAAGAGATCGAACTGATGATCCGGGATGCAGAGAAATATGCCGAGGAGGATAGAAAATTTCGCGAGTTGGTAACTGCGAGAAATAAAGCGGACGGAATGATTTATAGGGTGAAAAAAGCGATCGATGAGCGCGACGATCAGATCGACGAGTCGGAAAACGCCGCTATCGAGAAGGCGATCGATGATTTGGAAGAGGTCAAAGAGGGTAATGACACGGCAGTGATCGAAGCGCGTATCGAAGCGCTGGCCGATCTCGTCGATGATCTCTTTTAGCGTATTCACCGCAGCGCATCCACCGCCGGTTGCTGTTAGGGCGAGCCGGGGATGTGGTTTTCGGCATCGGCTTGGGTGGTGGCGATTGGGAAGGCAGGAAGGAAGGTAGGGCCTAACCGATTTTTCCACTTGGCGATGAGCGGAGGCTCGGTGCATTTTCGGTTGATTGGAAAGCGAAGTGCCCCTATTTGAGGGAAATGTGTATTCGTTCAAGGGCGATGATCTCGATTCGCCTTTGATGCTTGCGGGGTTTGGGTCGGTTGCGGATATCCGCGGCCGAGGCCTTGGGCTCCATCGTTAACGACATCGTGCGGTACTGATAAAAGGCTCGATCATCATGGCAAGCGAAGAGAATTCGGTGCAGGAATCTTCCGAGGCGAGCGCATCCACCGGTGGGGCGGGTGAGCATTCTCGGGAGTCGGGCGAGGGGACGGGTTCGCCGGGGTCGGTGCCGGAGTCCGGCTCGCAATCTCGCGAGGACTTAAGTGAGCGGCAAGCCCCCGAGGGTGACTCGCAGGCGGAAGTCTCGGGCTTCGAGGCGACGGCAGCGGGTGCCGAGACAGGAAGTGTTGCCGAGGACGAAAACGCGGTCGAGGGTGTCGCCGAAGACAGCCCGGAGCACTCGTCGTCGGTGGAAGAGCCGGAGGTTCTCGCTGCGGAGGAGGCCGTCGAGGTATTGCCTTCCGCCGCCGAGCTCGCCGAGGCGCGAGAGCAGGCCGAGCGTTATCGCGATCAGGCTCTTCGCGCCCAGGCGGAGTTGGAAAATGTTCGCAAGCGTACGGGTCGCGATATCGAGAATGCGCATAAGTACGCGCTCGAAGGCTTTGTCAAGGAGATTTTGCCGGTTCGAGACACTCTCGAAAAAGGGATTGAGGCGGCGCAGAAGCAAAAGAGCGTTACCGATGAGTCGGTGGGGGAGTCGGATCCGGCGCTTGGGCGTGGAGAGAGTGCGTCGAGTGCGGTTCTCGGGGCTGAATCCGGCGCCGGTGCCGGGGTCGAAACCGGCGGAGTCGAAACCGTGGCCGGTGGCGAAGGGGCTTCGGAAAAAGCCTTGGCCGCCGGGGGCGATTCGGCTATCGACAAAATCATCGAGGGCATGACCCTCACCTTGGACATGATCGACGGGGCGATGGGGAAGCACGGGATCGAAATCATCGATCCGAAGGGCGAGCCCTTCAATCCCGAGGTCCACCAAGCCATCCTCGAGGAGGAAAGGGAGGGGGTGGCATCGAAAACCGTTCTTTCCGTTTTCCAAAAGGGTTGTTTGCTCAACGGACGTGTCGTGCGCGCCGCGATGGTGGTGATCGCGAAGTGATTTCGCATCGCGGATTTTGCATCGCGCCCGCGCCGGTTTTCGCCGTATTCGATTGGCGCTCGTGCTTGCAAAGATCGTTCCAAGACCCCATATCGCCCTAGGAAGGGAGAAGCCTCGGGTAAATCCTCGGGTCGTCGAAAGCCTTCGATTTCTCCTTGGCATCCCGTTGGCGATGATTTTCGAGACGGCTCGCATTCATCAGGCAACGGCCTGTTTTCGGCATCGAAGGTGATGCCCCAAGATTTCAAAACCACCTCGCAATTGATGAAAGACGGCGAGGCTAATCGGAGATAAAGACAATGACGACGGGAAAGAGCGAAAAAATCATCGGCATCGATCTCGGCACGACGAACTCCTGCGTTGCGATCATGGAGGGAGGGTCGGCGCGGATTTTGGAAAACAGCGAGGGCGGGAGAACCACCCCCTCGGTGGTCGCTTTCCCCGAGGACACCGATTCCGACAAAGAAGGGGTGTTGGTGGGGCAAGCGGCGAAGCGCCAAGCGGTGACCAATCCCAAGAACACTCTTTACGCCTTCAAGCGTCTGATCGGGCGCCGCTTCGAAGACAAGGAAGTGCAGCGCGACATCGAAATCGTGCCCTACGCCATCGTCAAGGCGGATAACGGCGATGCTTGGGTCGAGGTTCACGGGCAGCGCAAGTCGCCCCCGGAGATTTCCTCCCTCGTGCTGCAGAAGATGAAGCGGACCGCGGAGGAGTACTTGGGCGAGAAGGTCGAAGCCGCGGTGATTACCGTGCCGGCCTATTTCAACGATTCCCAGCGTCAGGCGACCAAGGACGCCGGGCGCATCGCCGGGCTCGATGTCAAGCGCATCATCAACGAGCCCACGGCCGCGGCGCTGGCCTACGGCATGGATAAAAGGCACGGCGATTCGAAGATCGCGATTTACGATTTGGGCGGCGGCACCTTCGATATCTCGATCATCGAGATGGCGGAGATCGACGGCGACCATCAGATCGAGGTCAAGTCGACCAACGGCGATACCTTCTTGGGGGGCGAGGATTTCGATAATCGCATCATCGACTATCTTTGCGATCAGTTCAAAAAAGACAACGGGATGGACCTGCGCAAGGCCAACGATCCGATTCCTTTGCAGCGTCTGAAGGATGCCGCGGAAAAGGCGAAGATCGAGCTCTCCTTCGGGCAGCAAACGGATATCAACCTCCCCTTCATCACCGCCGATGCCGGCGGGCCGAAGCATCTCACCATGAAACTGACGCGGGCCAAACTGGAATCGCTGGTCGAGGATTTGCTGGCCCGTACCGTGGAGCCGTGTCGAACAGCGATGAAAGATGCCGGTGTTTCGGCCTCCGATATCGACGATGTCATCCTCGTCGGCGGCCAGACCCGGATGCCGAAGGTGCAGGAGGTGGTGGAGTCGATCTTCGGCAAGGAGCCGAGGCGGGATGTCAACCCGGACGAGGCGGTGGCGATGGGGGCGGCGATCCAAGGCGGGGTGCTGGCAGGCGACGTCAAGGATCTGCTCTTGCTCGATGTCACGCCGCTTTCTTTGGGCATCGAGACCTTGGGCGGGGTGATGACGAAGTTGATCGACAAGAACACGACGATCCCGGCCAAGGAATCACAGGTTTTTTCGACCGCCGAGAATAATCAGCCGGCGGTGACCGTGCATGTCCTGCAAGGCGAGCGCGACCGGGCGAACGACAACAAATCGCTGGGTCGTTTCGATCTCCAAGGGATTCCCCCGGCTCCGCGCGGGGTGCCGCAGATCGAGGTGAGTTTCGATATCGACGCCAACGGCATCTTGAACGTATCGGCCAAGGACAAGGCCACCGGCAAGGAGCAGTCGATCCGAATCACCGGTCAATCGGGGCTTTCTCCCGAAGAAATCGATCGGATGGTAAAAGACGCCCAAGCGCACGCCGAAGAGGATAAAAAGTTTCGTGAGTTGGCGGAGGCGAGAAATAGCGCCGATGCCCTGATCGAGGGCACGAAAAAATCGCTCGAAGATCTCGGGGACAAGGTTGAGGAATCGGAAAAAAGCGCTATCAACAAGGCGATCGATGATTTGGAGGCGGTGAAGGAGGGCAACGACAGGGAGGAGATCGAGACGCGCTCGAAGACCTTGGCCGAGATCGCCGGCAAACTCGCCGAGCGGGTCTACACTCAATCGCAGCCCGGGCCGGGCGGTCCGGGCGGGGATGCGCCCTTCGGCGACGATGCCGGTCGCGGCGGTTCGCAAAAAGCGGAAAGCGACAATGTCGTCGATGCGGAGTTCGAGGAAGTCAAAGACGATAACAAAGCCGATGCCGGTCGTCGTTGATCGCACCGCTTAGCCTGCGCTTGTCGATGGACGGACGAGGAGCGGGGTTGTCGGTGCCTCGCCTCCTTGTCCGAAAAAACGTCCGAAAAAATCCGGACGACTCATTGACGGTCAGGGATATTCGTTCACGGGCGATGATCGAAAGATGATCGCCCGTGATTGTGTTAGCGAAATCCGGATCGGTCGACGATAGGCGAGGGCGAAGTGCATAAATATCGGGCTCGAAGTTTGATCCCGAATATCGAAACCCTCGCCTTCGATTTTTTCGCCCCCACTCACCGTTCACCCCCGTCCAAGCGATAACCCATTGCCGCCCTTGCCCCCGGCGGGGTCGCTTCACCCAAGCGAGGCCAGCGCTCTATCAATCAGGAGCTATGCTATGAATGAATCACCCGACATCCCCCTATCCTTGCCTAGCAATCTCTACATCGTAGAGGCTCTCGAAGAATGGTTTGTTATCAAATCACCCCATGATAGTAATCCAGCGTTTACTCTATACGCCAGTGCCGATAAGGCACGCGCGAATATCGACCATCATGCCAATAGCCACCAGGACATTTGCCCACTGAACTTTTGGCATGAATGCGCACGATTCGCCACCCTCACCCCTGCGCAGGAATACCGCAAGCGTATGTCGGTTGCGATGGGCAGAACCCGCATATCAATTGACAATAACGGGGTGATCACCCCGCTTGACGATTGACCCTTGCCCCACAGATTGCAATTTACGATACGAAGCCATGGACAAGCGGGATTATTACGAGGTTTTGGGGGTCTCTCGCGATGTGGACGATGCGGATCTGAAAAAGTCCTATCGTCGCTTGGCGATGAAATATCACCCGGATCGGAATCCGGATAACGCCGAGGCCGAGGAGAAGTTCAAAGAGGCCAAGGAAGCCTACGAAGTGCTTTCCGATCATCGAAAAAGACAGGCCTACGATCAATTCGGACACGAGGCCGTCGGGGCCGGTGCCGGCGGCGGGGGAGGGGGTGCCGGGTTTCGGGATATCTTCGAGGATGTTTTCGGCGATATTTTCAGCGGTCGCGGCGGGCAGCGCGCTCGTCGAGGGGCGGACCTTCGGTATCGAATGGCACTTAAGTTGGAGGATGCGGTTCGCGGTTGCCAAGAGACGATCCGCTTCTCCGTCGAAGCCCGGTGCGAAACCTGCGACGGCTCGGGCGCGACCCCGGGCTCGCGGCCGAAGACTTGCAATACCTGTGGCGGGCAAGGGCAAGTACGGGTGCAGCAGGGCTTTTTCTCGATCCATCAGACCTGTCCTCGGTGCAAGGGAGCGGGAAGCATCATCACCGACCCTTGCCGGGAATGCCGCGGTAGCGGCCGCGTTCGCAAGAATAAAAAACTGTCGGTGAAGATCCCCCCCGGGGTGGATAACGGCGATCGCATTCGCATGAGCGGCGAGGGCGGAGTCGGTGACGAGCCGGGGGTGCCCAACGGCGATCTTTATATCGATATCGAGGTTCGAGATCATTCATTCTTCGTGCGTGACGGCCACGATCTCTATTGCGAATTTCCGATCAGTTTCACCAAGGCCGCTCTCGGGGGGGAGATCGAAGTCCCGACCCTCGATAGCAAGGTCAGCCTCAAAATTCCCCCCGAAACCCAAACCGATAGCCAGTTTCGGATGCGCGGCAAGGGGGTGTGCACGGCACGCAATCCGAGGCCGGGGGACTTGTTCTGCAAGGTGATCGTCGAAACGCCGGTCAACCTCGATAAAAAGCAGAAGGCGCTGCTGAGGCAATTCGAAGAAGCGGTGTCGGGGAGCGCCAAGACCCACGAACCGAAATCGAAGTCGTGGCTGGACTCCGTGCGGGAGATTCTCAATGGCTGAACATCCAAACGACGCGGGCACCGATTCAATCGCCGATCCGCTCCCCATCGCGGTATTCGGGGCCGGCGGGCGCATGGGTCGCATGCTCGTGCAGGCGGTGCACGAGACGAAGGAGACGAGTCTGGCGGCCGCGACCGAAAAGGAAGGCAATCCTTTGATCGGGACAGATGCGGGGTTGTTCGCCGGGGTCGGGGAGTTGGGGGTCGCCATCGCCGGCTCGCTCGCCGACGCCCTTGGCGCCGCCCGGGTGGGTATCGATTTCACCTTGCCCGAGGCGAGCGTCGGGCATGTGCAGGCCTGTCGTCGGGAGGGTCGGCCGCTCGTCATCGGCACGACCGGCTTTTCGACCGAGCAGCTGGCGCGCATTCACGAGGCGGCGAAGGAGATCCCGGTGGTCCATGCGCCGAATATGAGCGTCGGGGTCAATTTATGTTTCAATCTGCTGGAAAGGGCGGCCAAGGTTCTGGGGGAGAGCGTCGATATCGAGATCATCGAGGCGCATCATCGCAACAAGGTGGATGCCCCTTCGGGAACCGCGGTGCGCATGGGGGAGATCGTCGCTGCCGCCACGGGAAGGGAACTCGCGAAGAGCGCGATCTACGGCAGGCAGGGGCGTACCGGAGTTCGCGAGCGAGACACCATCGGCTTCGAAACCATCCGGGGCGGTGATATCGTCGGCGAGCATACGGTTCTTTTCGCCGGCGAGGGCGAGCGCATCGAGATCGTGCATCGTTCGTCCAGTCGGGCGAATTTCGCGGCCGGTGCCGTACGCGCCGCTCGCTGGCTCGTGGATCGGCCGGCCGGCCTTTATGATATGCAGGACGTTCTCGGTCTACGCTGAAGATCGAGGCTAAGGCGAAGGGGGGGACTTCGCGTCGGTCTTTCGAGAGTCGAAAGCGCGACAATCCCTTTGTTCGGTCGATCTTCGAAGGGCCGAATCGAAAAGGCCACTTTGAAAAGACCCTTTCGAAGCGGCAGCACTTGATTTTCAAAAACCCCTTGCGGTATTTTCCCTAAGACTCACGGACGAGCGTGGTGAGGGTCGGCTTGTGAACGCATCTCGCTTGCCCGAGGAAGTCGACGAAGACGATGAGTTCGAGCCACTCATCCTGAACGAAAAATTCCACTATCCCCATCGGCGCAGCCCTCTACACGGAAAACCGATCATGAACCGTAGACCGCTGACGAAAAACGGCGCTCAGACCCTTCGGGACGAGCTTTTGAGACTGAAAGGCGAAGATCGCCCGAAGATCATCGCGGCGATCGCCGAAGCCCGCGCCCACGGCGACCTGCGCGAGAATGCCGAATACCATGCGGCGAAAGAACAGCAGGGCTTTATCGAAAGCCGCATCTCCGATATCGAGGAGTGCCTTGCCACCGCCGAAATCATCGACCCGGCGACCATCGATGCCGGCGGTCGAGCGGTTTTCGGCTCCACCATCGAACTGGCCCGAATCGATAACGATGAACGGGTGCGATATCAGATCGTGGGCGATTTGGAGGCGGATATCGGCGCCGGTCTGGTTTCGGTCAGTTCTCCGATCGCTCGCGCTCTGATCAGCAAGGAGGAGGGAGACGAGGTTTCGGTGGCCGCCCCGGGCGGAACGATCGAGTACGAGATCATCTCGGTGGAATATATCTAGGAGGAGAGCCGAAGTCCTTCCTGCCGGAGAGATCGGGGTCGCCGTTCTTGGATGCGCGATAAACCCTTGGCTTGGCTAAATAAGGGAAGTCCATCGCTTGCTCGAGGGATTGAAATCGAAGGGTTTCGAATCGTTTCGATGGAGCCTGAATAGCCACTCCTTTTATAAAAACCCTTGAAAGGAAATCAAATGACCGGTGATGAAAATGGTGAGTTCGAGGTTTTCGTCGAAGAGCACATTAATTACGTTGACATTGGCCGTCCTCGAGATGTCAAGTCAATCGGGAAGTACGAGACAAGAAAACGCGCTATTCAAGTCGGATTGATATTCCAGATATATCATTTGAACTACGGCTTCTGCGTTTGTTTTCGTGGACAAGAGGTGGTATGCCAAAAGTCTCCGTTGAAAAGATGAGGTTTATGGTAAAGAACCTCGTCATCGTGAAAGGTGTATCGACTTCGGTATTTCGATGGGCGTTCTCTCCTAGGCAACCGAAGTTGCCGAGAGGCTCGGCCGGCGAAGGATTCAAGGTGGTGCGCTGAGTAAAAGAGTGGTGTTTGTGAAGATTCGTTGCCGGGGAGGCCGGGAACTCGGCTTTCGGTTTTATAAAGAGAGAAAGGGTGTGGTTGCCGCTAGGCAAGCTCGTGGGGCGAAGCCCTTGACGGGGCATGGGGATGACAGCCCGCTTCGAAAGGGTAATCGGGACGAAGGCGGAAGAAGGAGCGAAATTCGGTGGGGAGCAAGCGCGGGTCTTGGCATCGACAGCGAGAGCAGGACGCCTTCTTTCACGATGCGAAGCGTCGGGGGTTGCGCTCGCGGGCGGCTCTTAAACTCGAAGCGATGGCCGCGCAAAATCGGCTCTTTCGGCCGGGGCAGACGGTGGTCGATCTCGGGGCCGCTCCCGGTGGTTGGTCCGAAGTGGCCCGACGGGCCATCGGTCGGAGCGGTCGGGTCGTGGCGATCGATCGATCGGAAATGGAGCCGATCGAGGGGGTTCGATTCATCCGCGGGGATTTTCTTTCGCCGGAGGTTCTTTGCACGTTGCAAGAAGCGATCGGCGATCGCTCGGTGGACCTTGTATTATCCGATATGGCCCCCAATCTATCAGGGGTGAAGGCCAACGATCAGGCTCGTTGGCGGGCCTTGGCGGACGGGGCTGCGGATTTCGCCCTCGGGGCGTTGAAGCGCGAAGGTTCGTTCTTGGTCAAACTTCTGCAAGGCGAAGAGGCGGATGACTATTTGCGGATGCTGCGCAAGTCCTTCGTTCGGGTCGCGATCAAAAAGCCGCCGGCTTCTCGCGATCGATCGACCGAGGTCTATGCCTTGGCGCGCGGGGTCGAATCGGCTTCGGATTCGTCTGCTTCAAAGACTTGAAACGACCTTCGAGCGTGTTTTTGAAATCCCGCCCGAAGGGGGTTAGGCGCTTTCGATCGAGTGCGGGCAACGAAATCGGACAAAACACCGGCAAAAGTGATAGCATCAAACGATGCATCGTCCGGCAATGATCGACGTTCGACGATCGCTCGCTCACGATTTTCCTCTTTTCGGGTGTGAAATCACTTTGAAAACCACCCCGAAGAGAGTCCCCACCGGCAACGGAACCTTTCATTCCATCTGGCACAGCGGTACCTAAATACCATGGCAAAGAATCTGATCCTTTGGGTGATCATCGCCCTCGTGCTGATGTCCGTCTTCAACAACTTCGGTCCGAGGCGCGGTAGTTCGTCGCAAGAGGTGGACTACTCTCGTTTCATCACCGATGTCCGGCAAGGTCGGGTCAAGCAGGTCGATATCGAGGGACGCGTCATCAAGGGCGAGTTTCAATCCGGCGAGCGTTTCAATACCTACACCCCGGAAACCGACAATCGGGCGATGGTCGGCGATCTCCTCGAAAACGGCGTGGTGATCGATGCACATCCGCCGGAAAAGCAGTCCATTTTGCTGCAAATCTTCATCTCTTGGTTCCCGATGCTTTTGTTGATCGGCGTATGGATTTTCTTCATGCGTCAGCTGCAAGGCGGAGCGGGCGGACGAGGGGCGCTTTCTTTCGGCAAAAGCCGGGCGCGCTTGCTCAATGACGATCAGGTCAAGGTCACTTTTGCGGATGTCGCCGGGGTCGAAGAGGCCAAGGAGGAAGTGGTCGAACTGGTCGACTTTCTGCGCGATCCGAATAAGTTCCAAAAACTCGGCGGGAAGATCCCGCGCGGGGTGTTGATGGTGGGATCGCCCGGTACCGGCAAGACTTTGCTTGCCCGCGCCATCGCCGGGGAAGCGAAGGTTCCCTTTTTCACCATATCCGGATCGGATTTCGTCGAGATGTTCGTCGGGGTGGGGGCTTCTCGAGTGCGGGATATGTTTGAGCAGGCCAAGAAACAATCCCCCTGCATCATTTTTATCGACGAGATCGACGCCGTCGGGCGCCATCGCGGCGCGGGTTTGGGCGGCGGACATGACGAGCGCGAGCAAACCCTCAATCAGCTCTTGGTGGAGATGGACGGATTCGAGGGCAACGAAGGCATTATCGTGATCGCCGCGACCAACCGTCCCGATGTGCTGGATCCGGCGCTGCTTCGCCCCGGTCGTTTCGACCGGCGAGTCGTCGTTCCTCTGCCCGATATTCGCGGGCGCGAGCAAATCCTGAAAGTCCACATGCGCAAGGTTCCGGTGGACCGGGATGTCGTGGCCAGCGTCATCGCCCGCGGAACCCCCGGCTTTTCCGGTGCGGATCTGGCCAACTTGGTCAACGAGGCGGCGCTTTTCGCGGCGCGCTCCAATCGCGGCACCGTCGATATGGAGCACTTCGAAAAGGCCAAAGACAAGATCATGATGGGTTCCGAGCGCCACTCGATGGTGATGAGCGAGGACGAAAAACGCCTCACCGCCTATCACGAGGCGGGGCACGCGATCATCGGCTTGCTGGTTCCCTCGCACGATCCGGTCTACAAGGTAACCATCATCCCGCGGGGGATGGCCCTCGGGTTGACGATGTTCCTGCCCGAGGAAGATCGCTACAGCTATAGCAAAGAACGCCTCGAAAGCCAGATATCGACGCTCTTCGGCGGCCGCATCGCGGAATCGCTGATTTTCGGTCCCGATAGCGTTACCACCGGGGCCAGCAACGATATCCAAAAGGCCACCGAACTCGCCCGCAATATGGTGACCAAATGGGGCTTGTCGGAAAAACTCGGGCCTTTGACCTATAGCGACGAGGAGGGCGAGGTCTTTTTGGGGCATAGCGTCGCCCAGCATAAAAAGGTCTCGGGGCAGACCCAGCATTTGATCGACGAGGAGGTGCGTCGTATCGTCGACCGCAACTACGAGCGTTCGGAAAAACTGCTGCAGGAGAACGAACCGAAACTCCATCTGATGGCCGATGCTCTGATGCGTTACGAGACGATCGACCATGAGCAGATCAAGGAAATCATGGAGGGGAAGGTGCCGAGCCCCCCGAGCAATTGGTCGAATTCGGCCAAGCCTCCCTCCGGCGACGGCACCGACGCTCCTGCGGATGCCGTGGACGCACAGGGCGAAGAGGACGATACGAGAAGGGAATCGAAAGAATCGTCCGGCTCGGAAACCGGCTCCATCGGTGGCCCCGCAAGCCTGCATTGAGCGCAAGGCTATCGGCCGCCGATGGGGACTATCGGGGACTATCGTGATATCGTTTGATGAGCGATAAGACCTCATCGAATTTCGTGCAGGAATTTCGCGCAAATGCGCAAGGTGAATCCGTCGAGGCCGGTATCGTTATCCGATGCGAGTGATATGAGGGCGGGGCTTGTCGTTATCGGTCATCGAACGACGATCATGGTTCGAAGCGAGCCTCTTCGTGTTCATTTTGTATGCATCGACTCGTTTTTTCGCCCCGGTCTTTAGGTGCCGAATCGTCGACGAGCCGGTGAATATCGCGAACGCTCGCGCAGTTTCGAAAGAGTGCTTTTCCAAGGAGTGATCAATCAAAACCGGGCGAGGTCGATAGGTAGAACGAAAAAAGCC
The DNA here is from genome assembly GCA_965220535.1 of Gammaproteobacteria bacterium. Classification (GTDB taxonomy): domain Bacteria; phylum Pseudomonadota; class Gammaproteobacteria; order HK1; family HK1; genus HK1. Next base: position 42,325 of record OZ244833.1, read on the forward strand.
CATCATGCATCGCGCGATTCGCATCGCGCAATTCGGATGAGGCGGGCCCATTTTGCAGCACGCTTTGCTCGGGGGCTCTTTTTTCTTGGCAACCGCCGCTTGCGGGAATACAAACGAGGAGGACAAAGGGTGATCTGGCTGGTGAAGCGAGGTATATCGGTTGATTGGTTATACGTGAAGGGATCGAAAAACATCGAAGTTTTGAAACAAAAGGCCGAGGCGCTCATCGCCAGCGGCCAAGTGGCCGAGGAGGAGCTGCGGCTAAGAGATGACAGGACGGGCTCTTTGTATCCCATCGATTTCGACTTCTCTCACGACCCCGGTCGTCAAGGCTATCATCGTCGATAAGCGTTTTCTCTTCGCCAAGCGATCGATGAGTTCTTCGGCACCCCTTGCGTATCCAACGTTTGCGTCTCCAAGACGGCGCCCTTCGATATCTCGGAGGGATCCGAGCCCGGCGGCGGATACGGACTCGTCGAGGATGGGTCGAATCCGGGGCTTTATTCTTCTTCGGGCATGAATTCGATCTCGTTTCCTTGACGAATATCTGCCGATCGAGCCCGTAGCCGGGGGGCCGAGTAGGGTGCTCGGCGGTGGTCGCTTCGTCCTGTCGATATTTGTCTTGCCGGTGAATATGGCTGCCGGCGGGAAGAATGGACCGGGGATCGGTCACTCTCTTTCTTTTTTGGCATCGACGGCTGAAATCGCGGCCGCGATCGCCGCTTGTCGCTGCGGCCGCATCGGAGCGCCGCATCGGAGCGCCATACGGGAGCCCCACACCGGGCGAAATCGATGAAAGCCTCCACCCCCCGTCCTCTCGATGCGTTGTGGAAAGCGCCTTCGCCGCCTTTCGTGATGGGGATCCTCAACACCACCCCCGATTCTTTTTCCGACGGCGGCCGCTTCGTCGATCCCGAGATCGCGTTGCGCCATGCGCTGTCGATGATCGAGGCGGGGGCGGAGATCATCGATGTGGGCGGGGAATCGACCCGTCCCCGGGCGTCTCCGGTCGGGGTCGAGGAGGAGATCGATCGCGTCATGCCCTTGATCGAGGCGTTGGCATCGGAAAGCGATATCCCGATTTCCATCGATACCGGCAAGCCCGAGGTGATGCGGGCGGCGGTTGCCGCCGGAGCCTCGATGATCAACGATGTCAGAGCGCTATGCGCCCCCGATGCCGTCGATACCGTGGCCGCGCTCGACGTGCCGGTTTGTCTGATGCATATCAAGGGCGAGCCGGGCACGATGCAAGATGCGCCCGTTTACGATGATGTGGTGGAAGAGGTGAAAGGCTTCTTGGTCGAGCGGGCGAGGATCTGCGAGGCCCGCGGCATCGCCAAGAATCGTATCGTCATCGATCCCGGCTTCGGCTTCGGCAAGACCTTGGATCACAACTTGGCTTTGCTCGGCGCTTTGCCGGGATTCGTCGAGATCGGTTATCCGGTGCTGGTGGGGATGTCCAGGAAGTCGATGGTCAAGGGGATCTTCGAGCGGGTGCAAGGGCGTCGCGGTTTCGCCGCGACGAAGACTTCGGGAGGAGCCGAAGCGACTTTGCATGCGAACCCTCGTATGGTCGGGAGCGTGGTCTTGGCTTTGCTCGCGGCGCAGCGCGGGGCCTCGGTGGTGCGGGTGCATGACGTGGCCGAAACCCGCGCCGCCATCGATATCCTCGCGGGTGTCGAGGGCTACGAGGCTATCGAGTCGACGGATCGCTTCGCCGGATAACCTTCGCATAAAGGAAATAAAAGGGCGGTGAGCAAGAAAACCAAACGCTATTTCGGCACCGACGGGATCCGGGGCGAGGTCGGCAAGCATCCGATCACCGCGGATTTCGTTTTGAAGATCGGCTGGGCGCTGGGCATGGCGCTTGCCGGAGAGGAACGCGGCGGGGGCGGATCGGACGACGGTCGAGGGAGCATCCTGATCGGGAAGGACACTCGTATTTCCGGTTATATGTTCGAATCGGTGCTCGAATCCGGGCTCGCGGCATCGGGGACGGATGTGATGTTGTTGGGGCCGATGCCGACCCCGGCCGTGGCGTGGATGACCCGCACCCTGCGCGCTCGCGCCGGGGTGGTGATCAGCGCCTCCCACAACCCCCATTCGGATAACGGCATCAAGATTTTCGATGCCGACGGTATCAAGCTATCCGACGCGATGGAATACGCGATCGAAGCCCAGGTCGAGGCCGAGATGCAAACCGTATCGAGCGAAGCCCTCGGCAAGGCGATTCGGCTCGACGACGCCGCCGGTCGCTATATCGAATTTTGCAAGAGCACGGTGCCCGTCGGCCTGCGCTTGCACGGCATGCGGATCGTCGTCGACTGCGCTCACGGCGCCACCTACCATATCGCGCCGAAGGTGTTTTCCGAACTCGGAGCGGAAGTGATTCCGATCGCTTGTTCCCCCGACGGTCTCAATATCAACGCTGCTTGCGGGGTGCTCGATATTCGCGCCCTCTGCGAAACGGTCCGCCGTACCCGCGCCGATATCGGTATCGCCTTCGACGGGGACGGGGATCGAGTGGCGATGGTCGATGCCCGCGGCGAAGTCTTCGACGGTGACCGGATTTTGTTCATCTTGGTCGAAGATCGTCTCGCTCGCGGGGAGCGTATCGAATCGGTAGTCGGTACCGTGATGAGCAGTTTGGGGCTCGAAGAATCCCTGCGCGCGAGGGGAGTGGGGTTGGAGCGGGCGAGGGTCGGGGATCGTCATGTGATGGAGCGGATGCGCGCGCTCGGCAGCGTCCTCGGAGGGGAGCCCTCCGGCCATATCGTATGTCTCGATCAGGCTTGTACGGGAGACGGCATCGTCGCCGCGCTGCAGGTGCTTCGGGCTTTGGTCGACTCCGAAAGAAGCCTCGTCGAAGCGGGGAAGGGCATGAATCGCTACCCGCGAGTCATCCACAATATCCGCACGAGAGAGCCTTTTGACCCGGCATCCGACGACGCTCTGCAAGAGGCCGTCGCCGCCGCCCGCTCTTGCTTGGGAGACGAGGGCCGGGCATTGGTGCGAGCCTCCGGCACCGAGCCGGTGGTGCGGGTGATGGTCGAGGGCAAGGATCGGGCAAAGACCGAAGCCATCGCCGACCGACTGGCATCGATGATCGATCCCGATCGAGCCTCGTCGCCGGCGCCGCAAGAGACGCATGATCCTTAGAGCGAAAGAGCGAAACCCCTTCGCTCCTCCGCCCCAGAGTTATTCAAGACACTCCCCAAGACCTGATCTTAGGGGATAAGGGAGTGACTTCATGGTGACAAAAGAGCATGCCGAGCAGGCCGGAGCCAAAGCCGCGGAGACTTCGCTTGGAGAGGATCGGTCTTCGACTCGAAGGCAACGAATGACGGCCTCGCGTCAGCGAAGAGGCTGCGTTGCGGGTGGTTGAGGCTTAAGGACATGGAAATCATCGCCCGGAGTTTCTTAGGTGTCGGCAGCCGATATCAGCCGCCGGCATGAGAGGCTTATAGCCGGGGGCATCTGTCGCTTGGAGTCCCGGGGGAGTGGATGCCCGAGATGCGGAGCTCGCCCGACTGCACGCCAAGGTGGGCGATTCACCATGGCCAACGAGCTTCTCGACGAAAAGATCGAGAAGATGGAAGCCGGCCGCCCTTGCGGTCGGCGAAGGTCGAAGCGATGAGCGCCCTCATCTCTTTCCTTCACGGGAAAGACCGACGGTGTCTTGCGGGTCTGCCGGGTTTGGAAGATGAGTCGCGAAGGCACGGATTTTGCGACTCATGCGCAAGAACGATTTGCTCGCCCAGCCATGCCGAGGACCGCAATGGCCCTCGGGCTCATGATGGAATCATCGTGCCTTCAAGGGTCGATGAGATGTGGGGCACCGACATGACAACGATGGTCCTCGGGACTTAGCAGCATGTCTGCGTCTTCGTGGCGATCGCCCGTCGTTCGGCGAGTTGCGTCGGTCAAACACGCGGCCACGCGAGGCACGCTTTTTGAAGCGTTGGAATCGATTCGCTAGGGGGTGCTTTGCGAATGCTTCGGAGCCATCGGCGAGGGGGTGGTGACAGAGGTGGTGACAGGATTGACCATCCGCCATGACAACGGCCCGCAGTCCATCGGTCGCGACTTCCTTTGGCGAGATATCCGGGGCGAGATCTCTTGTGCGAGATCTCCGGGGCAAGGATCACCTCGTCGCCGTCCTTTGTCCGCTCCCGAAGAAGGCAAGGGTCGTGCCGAGCGATTCATCTGCACCCGAAGGAGAATCTGCTCCGGCTAAAGCCCTTGTGGACCATCGAAGCGTTGCCGCAGGCACTGCCGGAGTTCAAGGATCGCTACAACCGGTTCTGGTCGATCGAAGGCCACGGACAATGCACTGTCGAGCCAGTTCAGGCGAGGGGCGGTGGACGAGGGGCGATGGACGAAACCCGGACGGCCGCATAAGTTTCGAAAGTGTCTCGATAACCCTAGGGCGCTACACGCCTCGCCGGAAAATCCTCGATCGAAGGGGCGATCGTTCGTTCGAAGACTTGAATACCGGAGGCATCGTCGCTAGTATCTCCGGTTTTGGCGACGCTGCCGGCGAGTGCGGGAATTCCCGTCCTTTCGCATGGCGGCGTTCGGCGATCCGGCAACGCCGATGGAAGGCTTGGCATCGGCTTGGATGCTTTTCGAATCGATAGCGAGAGACCGACCGAGGACTCATGCGTCGCCCCTTCGTAATCGGCAACTGGAAGATGAACGGTGCCATCGAGGATTCTCGGTCGCTGGCCCTTTCTGCCACCGAGGAGGCGCGGTCGCTGTCGGGGATCGATATCGCTGTTTGCCCTCCCTTCGTGGGGATTGCGCAAGCCGCTTCGATCTCTGCGGGCAGCCCTTTGGGAATCGGAGCCCAGAACTGCGCGAGCCGAAGCGAGGGTGCTTTTACCGGAGAGGTCTCGGCGTCGATGCTTGTCGAGCATGGATGCCGTCTGACGCTGGTGGGGCATTCCGAGCGCCGCACGCTTTTCGGCGAGAGCGACGAGGATGTCGCGCAGAAGGCGGAGCAAGCGCAAAAAGCCGGTTTGATGCCGGTGATCTGCGTCGGCGAGAGTGCCGACGAGCGCAAGGCCGGTGGTACCGAGGAAAAAGTGGGCCGCCAGCTCGATGCGGTTTTGAATCGTTTGGAAGCGTATGGCGGGGCCGAGGCTCTTTTCAAGATCACCCTCGCCTACGAGCCGATTTGGGCCATCGGAACCGGGTCGAGCGCGACCCCGGATCAAGCCGGGGAAGTGCACGCTTTTTTGCGTAGGCGGATCGAGAGCCGAGATCGACAAGCGGCTTCGGGTATTCGAATTCTTTACGGCGGCAGTGTCGGGGAGAGCAACGCCCGTGATCTTTTCGCGGAAGGGGAGATCGACGGGGCCTTGGTGGGAGGCGCCTCTCTCGATCCCGGGAAATTCGCGACGATCTGCCGGGCTGCGAGCCAATCTGCGAGCCAAGGGATCCAACGGTCGGAAAGCGACAGGAGCGGTTGAGCGCAAATGCAACAGTTTTTTTTGATTATCCAGATCCTCATCTGTGTCGCCTTGGTGGCCCTCGTGCTTTTGCAGCAGGGGCGCGGGGCGGACGCCGGAGCATCCTTCGGCGGCGGCTCTTCCGGCTCTCTTTTCGGATCGCGCGGACCGGCATCGTTCCTGTCGCGGATGACCGGAGTGTTGGCCGCGCTGTTTTTCGCCAATAGCCTGGCATTGGCGTATATTTCGACGACCTCGCTCGAAGGAAGCAGCGTCGTCAGCCAAGTCGAAACTCCGGTCGCGCCCGACGGCGCCGACGGGGATGTCGCCGCGGTGCCGACTCCGCCCGAGGAGGGCGGGCAAGAGGCCGGCGGCGACGGCAACAACGTCATCGTGGTCTCCCCCGAGGGCGAGAGTTCGAGTTCGAATATCGAAGTGGAGATCGATCCCGAGACGCTCCAAGGAGGCGGCGATATCGTGCTCGATATCGGTGATCTTACGAATGACTCGGGTGACTCGGATGCAGGCGATTCGTCGGAATCGACATCCGAATCGGCATCGGAATCGGCATCGGAATCGACGTCGGAATCGACCAACTGAGCGATTCGACGGGCTTCGAGGCGAATTCGAATCGCGACGGGAACCCTTATTGCCGAAGTGGTGGAATTGGTAGACACGCTATCTTGAGGGGGTAGTGCCTTCGTGGCGTGCCGGTTCGAGTCCGGCCTTCGGCACCATCGTCTTTTATCGTTCCCGAGATTTCGTTCCCGATATTGTCGACATCATCGACATCATCGGGTGCGGGCACGGGGGATTGCGAGGGGATTGCGAGGGGATTGCGATGGAATAGGCGCCCGCATCGCCGACCGAGTATCGCTGGCCGATCTCGTCTGCGATGGATTCGGTCTCGATATCTTTCGACATCGCATCTCGCCGGCGATTCCGCTTTGCCCGATCACCTACCCGACGCAAAGGGTGGATGCGCCGGTTATCCCAAGCTCGGGCGCCTTCGGACGCGATGATTCGAGTCCGGTCTTCGATGCTCGGCCGTCTTTTTCGATCCTTTCTTTTGCGATCCTCGATGATCCGATAAAGAATCGATATGTCGATATCGTCCATTTCAATATCATTTTGGAAGATTCTCTCTTACAATTCCGGCATCCTTCGACGACGAAATCATCAGGGCGAATATTCGATGCTGGAGAACTATTTTCCGATCCTTCTTTTCCTCATTGTCGGGGCGGTGCTCGGCACTGCGATGCTGGTGGCGGGATCGGTGCTCGGTCCTCGTCGTCCGGATGCCGACAAACTCTCTCCTTACGAGTGCGGTTTCGAGGCTTTCGAGGATTCGCGGATGAAGTTCGATGTGCGCTACTACTTGGTCGCGATCCTCTTCATCATCTTCGATCTGGAAATCGCCTTTCTTTTTCCGTGGGCCGTGGTGCTCGATGAAATCGGCGTTTTGGGCTTCGGGGCGATGATGGTCTTTTTGGCGATCCTCGTGGTGGGCTTCATCTACGAGTGGAAAAAGGGTGCGCTCGAATGGGAATAGAGGGTTATATCGAAGAGGGTTTCGTCACCACCACCGCCGACAAACTGATCAACTGGGCTCGCACCGGCTCCTTGTGGCCGATGTCCTTCGGCCTTGCCTGCTGCGCGGTGGAGATGATGCACGCCGGCGCCGCTCGCTACGACCTCGATCGTTTCGGGACGGTTTTTCGCCCGAGCCCGAGGCAATCGGATGTGATGATCGTCGCCGGCACGCTGGTCAACAAGATGGCTCCGGCGTTGCGCAAGGTCTACGATCAAATGCCCGAGCCGCGCTGGGTGATCTCGATGGGCTCGTGCGCCAACGGCGGCGGCTACTACCACTATTCCTATTCCGTGGTTCGAGGCTGCGATCGGATCGTCCCCGTCGATATCTATGTTCCGGGTTGTCCGCCGACGGCCGAGGCCCTGCTTTACGGGATCATCCGTCTGCACGACAAAATCCGGCGCGAGCATACGATCGCTCGCTAGTCGATCGGCCCCGCTCGCTCTTTCCTCCTGACGACATCCATCGATCGAAAATCCTCACGATGACGCTAAAACCCCCTCTCATGACGCTTGTGCACGATCGGCTGGGGGATGCGGTCGAGTCTTGTCAGTCCGCCGGCGGCGGGATCACCCTCACCGTCGCTCCGGATCGGCTTTTGTCCCTTTGCCGCCGACTGCGCGACGAGGATGATTTTCGCTTTTCGCAGCTGATCGATCTGTGCGGTGTCGATTATCTCGAATACGGCCGGACGGATTGGCGGACAAGCGATATCGCGACGGCCCAAGGCTTTTCGCGGGCGGTGCGTCCGCATCAGCGGGCACCGGGCGGCGACAAGGCGGTGGATTTCTTGCAAGAGGGCTCGCCGCCGACCGGCACCGAAAGCGCCGACGACGCCGACGATTCGGTTGACGATTCCGGCCCGGCCTCGCGTTTCGCCGTGGTCTACCACCTGCTTTCTTGCGATCTCAATCATCGGATCCGCTTGCGCACGAGCGGCGAAGGGGATCCGCCGATCATCCCTTCGGTCCGCGATATATGGCCTTGTGCCGATTGGTACGAGCGCGAGGCTTTCGATCTTTTCGGCATTCTCTTCGACGGCCACCCGGACCTGCGGCGCATCCTGACCGACTACGGTTTTGTCGGGCATCCCTTCCGCAAGGACTTTCCCTTGATCGGGGAGGTCGAGATGCGCTACGACCCGACTCGTCGCCGGGTGGTCTACGAGCCGGTGTCGATCACCCCCAGAACGCTGGTGCCGAGGGTGATCCGCGATACCCCCGCGGCCATCGTCGACGCCGATGCCGACGCCCAATCCGCCCCGCCGCCCGACTGACGTCTCCGACGATGCCTGAAATCCAGAACTTCACGCTCAATTTCGGTCCCCAGCATCCGGCGGCGCACGGCGTGCTGCGCTTGGTGCTGGAGATGGACGGCGAGATCATCGAGCGGGCGGATCCGCATATCGGTTTGTTGCATCGGGCGACGGAAAAACTCGCCGAGAGCAAGCCCTATAACCAGAGCATCGGTTATATGGATCGCTTGGACTATGTATCGATGATGTGCAACGAGCATGGCTATGTGCTCGCCATCGAAAAACTGTTGGGGGTGAAACCGCCCTTGCGGGCGCAATATATCCGGGTGATGTTCGACGAGATCACCCGCATCCTCAATCATTTGATGTGGCTCGGGGCTCATGGTCTGGATATCGGGGCGATGACCGTCTTCCTCTACTGCTTTCGCGAGCGGGAGGATCTGATGGACTGCTACGAAGCGGTTTCGGGCGCCCGCATGCATGCCACTTATTACCGCCCCGGCGGGGTCTATCGCGATTTACCGGATCGGATGCCGCGGCATTTGCCGGCGCCGGGGCGAAACGAGGGCGATCTCGAACGCCTCAACGCTCTGCGCCAAGGCTCGCTGCTCGATTTCATCGAGTCGTTCACCGAGCGTTTCCCTCGATGCGTCGATGAATACGAAACCCTTTTGACCGACAATCGGATATGGAAGCAGCGCACCGTGGGTATCGGGACCGTCTCTCCCGAGCGCGCCTTGGCCTTGGGGTTCACCGGCCCGATGCTGCGCGGATCCGGCGTCGAATGGGATTTGCGCAAGAAACAACCCTACGAGGTCTACGACCGGATCGATTTCGATATCCCGGTGGGCGTCAACGGCGACTGCTACGATCGATACCTCGTGCGCATCGAGGAAATGCGTCAGTCCAACCGTATCGTTCGCCAATGCGTCGACTGGCTGCGCGACAACCCCGGCCCGGTCATGCTCGAAGATCATAAATTGGCGGCCCCGACGCGCACCGAGATGAAAGAGGATATGGAGTCCTTGATCCACCACTTCAAACTCTTTACCGAGGGTTATTGCGTTCCCGCAGGCGAGGCTTATGCCGCGGTCGAGCATCCCAAAGGGGAGTTCGGTGTCTATCTCGTCTCCGACGGCGCCAACAAACCCTACCGACTCAAGGTGCGGGCCCCGGGTTTCGCCCATCTTTCGGCGATCGACGAGATGGTTCGCGGGCATATGCTTGCCGACGTGGTGGCGATCATCGGCACGATGGATATCGTCTTCGGAGAGATCGACCGCTGATGCCTCAGTCTCCCGATACCGCAACGCTCCTCGTTTCGCAGCCGATGACTCCGGATCGGGCGCGCAAGGTGTTGAGCGATCACACCAAAAAAAGCATCGACGATTGGTGCCGGCGCTATCCCGGCGAGCAGCGCCGCTCGGCCCTGCTTGCGGCATTGCGCGAGGCCCAGCATCAAAACGAGGGCCATTTGACCGAGGAGTTGATGAACGCGGTCGCCGTCTATCTCGATTTGCCGGCGATCTGGGTTTACGAGGCCGCAACTTTCTATTCGATGTTCGAGACCCGGCCGGTCGGTCGCCACAGCATTTCGGTGTGCACGAATATATCGTGCATGTTGCGAGGGGGCGAGGAGATCCTCGCCCATATCGAAAAACGCTTGGGGATTCGGGTCGGCGAAAGCAGCGAGGACGGAAAGTTCTATCTGAAACCCGAGGAGGAATGCCTCGCCGCCTGCTGCGGAGCGCCGATGATGATGGTGGATCATGTCTATCACGAGAACCTGACCACCGCCGAAGTGGACGACATCTTGGATGCGTTGGATTGATTCCGCGATCGTCTTTTCCGATCGGCTCTTCCCATCGACAATACCCCCATCGACGATACCCCCATCGACGATACCCCCATCGACAATATCCCGATCGACGATTCCCCACCGACACTCTTCCATCGACACTCTAGCCACCGAAAAACGACTGCCATGACTCCTTCGAATCCGCCGCTGATCGACCACCTCGACTCGGTTTGCTACGCCACCTCGGGGCTCGATCGCCCTTGGAGCATCGAGGCCTACGAGAAGATCGGGGGCTACGAGGCTTGGCGGCGCATTCTGAAAGAGAAGATCCCCCCGCAGGCGGTCGTCGACGAGGTGAAAAAATCCGGCTTGCGCGGGCGCGGCGGAGCGGGCTTTCCCGCCGGGGTCAAATGGAGTTTCATGCCCCGGGATGCCGCGGGGCAGAAATACGCCGTCTGCAATTCGGACGAAAGCGAACCCGGGACTTGCAAAGATCGCGATATCTTGCGTTTCAACCCCCATGCGGTGGTCGAGGGCATGGCGATCGGCGGCTATGCGATGGGGGCGACGGTCGGCTACAACTATATTCGGGGCGAGTTCATGGACGAGCCCTTCTCGCGTTTCGAACAAGCGGTGCGCTCCGCTTACGAGGCGGGCTTGCTCGGTCGCGATATCCTTTCGAGCGGGGTGGATTTCGATCTTTACGGCACCCTTGGCGCCGGGGCCTATATCTGCGGCGAGGAAACCGCCCTGATCGAGTCGTTGGAGGGCAAGAAGGGGCAGCCGAGATTCAAACCCCCCTTTCCCGCGCAATACGGGCTCTACGGCAAGCCGACCACGATCAACAACACCGAGACCTACGCCTCGGTGCCCTCGATCATGCGCAAGGGCGGCGATTGGTTCATGCAGCTCGGGCGCCCGAACAACGGCGGCGTCAAATGCTTCTCCGTTTCCGGGCATGTCAATCGTCCGGGCAATTTCGAGGTTCCCTTGGGCACTCCCTTCCGCGACCTGCTGGCATTGGCCGGCGGGGTGCGAGAGGGCCGGGCGTTGAAAGCGGTGATCCCCGGCGGCTCCTCCGTGCCCCCCTTGCCCGGCGAGATCATGATGGAGGTCGATATGGATTACGACTCCATTCAAAAAGCGGGCTCGATGCTCGGCTCGGGAGCGGTGGTGGTGATGGACGAAACCGCTTCGATGGTGAGCATGCTGCGCCGCATCTCCCGTTTTTATTACGCCGAGTCCTGCGGCCAATGCACCCCCTGTCGCGAAGGCACCGGCTGGCTCTATCGAGTTCTGTGCCGTATCGAGCGGGGCGAAGCCCGACAAGACGAACTCGATCTGCTCGTCGATGTCGCCGACAATATCGAGGGACGCACGATCTGTGCCTTGGGCGATGCCGCCGCTTGGCCGGTACAGGGCTTCTTGCGCCATTTTCGCAGCGAGTTTCAGTATCACATCGACCATAAAAAACATCCGCCCGAAGTGTCGATGGTGGAAGCGGCCTGAAGCGGCGGCAAACCGGATATCACGCAGGCATCGAATCGATGAGCACCGACAGCGACGACCTTCTCGAACTCGAGATCGACGGGCGGGCATGCACCGCTCGCAAGGGCCAGATGTTGATCGAGGTGGCCGATGCCAACGCCATCCCGATCCCGCGTTTTTGCTATCACCGCAAGTTGACGATCGCCGCCAACTGCCGCATGTGCTTGGTGGAAGTCGAAAAAGCGCCCAAACCGCAGCCCGCTTGCGCCACTCCGGTGGCCGCCGGGATGAGGGTTTTCACCCGCTCCAAGGTCGCCCGCGAAGCCCAAAAATCGGTGATGGAGTTTTTGCTCGTCAACCACCCCCTCGATTGTCCGATTTGCGATCAAGGAGGGGAGTGCGAGTTGCAAGATCTGGCGATGGGCTACGGGCGCGATATCTCTCGTTTCAACGAGCGCAAGCGGGTGGTGGTCGACAAGAATCTGGGATCGTTGATCGCCACCGATATGACGCGCTGCATTCATTGCACGCGCTGCGTTCGTTTCGGGGAGGAAATCGCGGGCATGCCGGAGCTCGGGCTCACCGGTCGGGGCGAACACGTGGAGATCGGCACCTTCATCGAACGAGGGATCGACAACGAACTCTCGGGCAACGTGATCGATCTGTGCCCCGTCGGGGCCCTGACGTCGAAACCCTTTCGCTTTCGCGCCCGCGCTTGGGAGATGGAGCAGCGCGACGGCATCGCTCCCCACGATCCCATCGGATCGAATATCCACCTCCATGTGCGTCAAGGCCGGGTGATGCGCGTGCTCCCGCGCGCCAACGAGTCGATCAACGAGGTTTGGATTTCGGATCGAGACCGCTTCGGATACGAGGGGCTTTACAGCGACGATCGGGTGCGGGCCCCGATGCGACGCGATGAAAAGGGCTGGCACGAGATCCCTTGGCAAGAGGCCTTGGAGGCGGTGGTTGCCGGGATATCCGCCGCGCAAGCCGACAAGATCGCGGCCCTCGCTTCCCCCTCCGGAACCTTGGAAGAACTCTTTCTTTTCCAGCGCTTGGTGCGCGGGCTCGGCAGCCCCAATATCGATCATCGCTTGCGGCAATGCGATTTCTCCGACCAAGCGCAAGCCCCGAGCTATCCGACCCTCGGTCGGGGTATCGACGATCTCGAAGAGATCGATGCCGCATTCCTGATCGGCTCCATCACGCGCAAGGAGCATCCGCTGATCAACCATCGCCTGCGCAAGGCGAGCGGGCGCGGGGCGGCGATCTCCTTTCTCGATACCACGGATCATGCGCTCAACTTCGCGGCGCACGACCGCATCGTCGTGCCGCCCTCGGCGCTGATCGCCGGGCTGCTCCGGGTGGCCGGGGCCGCAGCCGAGATCGCAGGTCGCGTTCCCGAGGGTTTGGGGGCTTGGCTCGAAGGGACGAGGCCGGCGGAAGAAGCCCCCGATGAAAAGGCCCGAGCCATCGCCCGCAGTCTCTTCGAAGCTGAGCGGGGGACGATTTTGATCGGACCGCAGGCCCTTTGTCATCGACAAGCGGCGGCCTTGCGCGCGCTTGCCGCCTGCCTTGCGCAGCTGACGGGGTCTACCCTAGGGACCCTCGACGAGGGGGCGAATCCCGCCGGCGCGTGGATCGCCGGAGCCCTTCCGCATCGGGGTCCGCAAGGAAGCGCCCCGGAAAAAACGGGGCTCGATGCCGCAGCGATGCTGCGCTCGCAAGCCGATACTTGGCTGTTGTTGGGGGTCGAGCCGGAATTCGACTGCGCACAGGGGGCGCAAGCCCGGGCCAAACTCGCCGCTTCCCGCTTCGTCGTCGCTTTGAGCGCTTTTCGCTCGGCGGCGATGCTCGAATACGCCGATATCATCCTGCCGATCGCCACCTTCGCGGAAACCGGCGGCACCTTCGTCAATATGACGGGGCTTTGGCAATCCTTCGAGGCGGCGGCACAGCCACCGGGGGAGAGCCGTCCGGCTTGGCGGATCATTCGGGTCCTCGGCAATCTATTCGAACTAGCCGGTTTCGAACAGAAAAATCTCGCCGATATCCGTTCGGAGATCGGCGATCCCCAACCGGCGAGCGCGTTCGGCTGGAGACTGCCGCCGAGGCCTGCGACCCTCGACAAGACCCTTGACAAGACCCTTGACAAGACCGCCGATGCGCCGTCGAAAGACGAGCGCCGCATCGAGCGCATCGCCCCGGTGCCGATCCACGCCGTGGATGCCTTGGTGCGCCGCTCCGCCCCCTTGCAAGCCACGCGCGACGCATTGGATGCCGGTATGGGGCTCGGGCTGAATCCCGCCACCATCGAAAGCCTCTCGTTGGAGGCGGGGGCATCGGTGCGAGTCGGCCACGAATCCGGCCAAGCGATCGAGATCGATCTCGTCGCCGATGAGAGGGTTCCCGCAGGCTGCGCTTATCTGCCGAGCGGAATTCCCTCGAATGCCGCCATCGACGCCGACGGCGGCACGCTCGTCATCGAGCGCAGCGGGAAGATCGAATGATGTCCGAGATCCTGATCACGCTCTTCGGATGGCTCCCGGCGGATCTCTTTTTGTTCGTGGAGACGCTGCTGAAAATCACCTTCCTCCTCGTTCCGCTGTTGATCACGGTGGCTTGGTATACCTACGCCGAGCGCAAGGTGATCGGCTATATGCAGGTGCGTCTCGGTCCGAATCGGGTCGGCCCCAAAGGGTGGCTGCAGCCGATCGCGGACGCCGTCAAGCTGATGTTCAAGGAGTTGATCGTCCCCGCCCGCGCCAATCGTTTCCTTTTTCTGATGGCCCCGGTGATCTCCTTGACCTGCGCCCTCGCGGCGTGGGCGGTGGTTCCTTTTTCCGATTTTCTGGTGATTTCCGATATCAATGCCGGGCTGCTCTATATCCTCGCCATGACCTCGTTGGGGGTCTATGGCGTGATCATCGCCGGCTGGGCGTCGAATTCGAAATACGCCTTGCTCGGAGCGATGCGCTGCGCCGCTCAGATCGTCGCTTATGAAATCGCCATGGGTTTCGCTTTGGTGGTGGTGTTGATGGCCGCCGGCAGCCTCAATTTGCGCGAGATCGTGGCCGCCCAGCAGGGGGGTATCGTCCACTGGTTCTGGCTCCCGCTGCTGCCGATGTTCCTCGTCTATATGATCTCCGGTATCGCCGAGACCAACCGGGCGCCTTTCGATGTGGCCGAGGGCGAATCGGAAATCGTGGCCGGTTTTCATGTCGAGTATTCGGGCATGGCGTTTTCGGTGTTTTTCCTCGCCGAATACGCCAATATGATCCTGATCAGCGCGCTGACGGTTTTGATGTTTCTCGGCGGCTGGCTTTCTCCCTTCCCGGCCGCGGCGGGGTTGCCGCTGATCGGCGGGCTATTCGAGGCCGGGGTGCATTGGTTCATCTTCAAGACCGTCTTTTTCATGTTTCTTTTCTTGTGGCTGCGCGCCACTTTCCCGAGGTATCGCTACGATCAGATCATGCGTCTGGGTTGGAAAGTGTTCATTCCCCTGACGGTGGTGTGGATCGCGGTCACCGGTATCGCGATCATGATCGGCTTGCCTCCGTGGTTCGACAAGGCCTGAAAAAAGCGTCATGGAAACGATTCGGCAATACATCAAAAGCCTCTTCCTGCTGGAAATGCTCAAGGGTCTGCGCCTGACCTTCGTCTATATGACGCGCCGGAAATTCACGGTGCAATATCCGGAGCAGAAGACGCCGAAATCCCCGCGTTTTCGCGGCTTGCACGCCTTGAGGCGCTATCCGAACGGGGAGGAGCGTTGTATCGCCTGCAAGCTCTGCGAGGCGGTTTGCCCGGCGTTGGCGATCACCATCGATTCGGAAAAACGCGCCGACGGCAGTCGTCGCACCACCCGCTACGATATCGATCTCTTCAAATGCATTTTCTGCGGATTTTGCGAAGAATCCTGCCCCGTCGATTCGATCGTGGAAACGCGGGTGCACGAATATCATTTCGAAAAGCGGGGCGAAAATATCATGACCAAGGATAAATTATTGGCCTTGGGCGACTCTCTCGAGGCGGAGATAGCAAAAGACCGCCTGGCCGATTCCCTCTACCGTTGATGTTCATCTCCTTCGTTTTCTATACCCTGGCCGCCGTGCTCGTGGCCTCGGCGATCATGGTGATCAGCGCCCGCAATCCGGTGCATTGCGCGCTCTTTTTGGTGATGGCGTTTTTCACCAGCGCCGGTATCTGGCTGCTGTTGGAGGCGGAATTCCTCGCGATCGTTCTCGTGCTCGTCTATGTCGGCGCGGTGATGGTGCTCTTCCTCTTCGTGGTGATGATGCTCGATATCAATCTCGCCCCCTTGCGCGAGGGCTTCGCCCGTTATCTTCCGATCGGGGCGTTGGTGGCGGCGGTGGTGGTCGTCGAAATCGTGCTGGTGCTCGGGGCCTCGAGCCTCGAATTGCCCGCGGCCAAGGAGATCGTCTTTCGCTCCGCCGATCACAGCAATACCGAAGAACTCGGAGCGCTGCTCTATACCGCCCATCTCTACGCCTTCGAGCTCGCCGCCGCTATCCTCTTGGTGGCGATCGTCGCGGCGATCGCGTTGACCATGCGGCGGCGGAGCGGCACCAAAAGCCAAGATCCATCGAAGCAGGTCGCGGTCAAACGCGAAGATCGCGTTCGTATCGTATCCATGCCCGCCGAATCCGAATCGAGCGAGGGGCCTCGATGATCCCTCTGTCGCATTTCTTGATACTCGGAGCGATCCTCTTTTGTCTCAGTGTCGCCGGGATTTTCCTTAACCGGAAGAACGTGATCATCTTGTTGATGTCGATCGAGTTGATGCTGCTTTCGGTCAACCTCAATTTCGTCGCGTTTTCTCGTTTTCTCGATGATATGACGGGGCAGATATTCGTCTTTTTCATTCTGACCGTGGCCGCCGCCGAGGCCGCGATCGGACTTGCGATCCTCATCGTTCTCTTCCGCAGTCGTCGCACCATCAACGTAGCGGATATCGACAAGGCCCGGGGTTAAGGATTGAGCGTTGAGGGTCGAGCGTTGAGGATTGAGCGTTGAGCGTTTTGCGCTATCCGAACTCTGGGCCTTTGCCTTCGAGCCCCAAAAAACACAAGGACAGCGGTAGATGATCCAAGTCGCGTTGTGGACGGTGCTCGCTCCTTTGATCGGAGCGTTGATCGCCGGGATCGGCGGGCGGGCGACCGGCCGCACCGGGGCCCATCGGGTGACGATCGTCGGAGTGGCGATCTCCACGCTCCTTTCGGCGGTCGCTTGGTACCACATCGTGGTCGCCGGCAATCCCCCGATCGATCACACTTTCTATCTATGGGGGGTGGTCGGGGATCTGCAAATACCGGTCGGCTTCTTAGTCGACGAGTTGAGCGTGACGATGATGGTGATCGTTACCAGCGTATCGTTGATGGTGCATATCTACACCATCGGCTATATGCGCGACGATCCCGGCTATCAAAGATTTTTCAGCTATATATCGCTGTTCACCTTCGCGATGCTGACGCTCGTGATGTCGAATAACTTCATGCAGCTCTTTTTCGGCTGGGAGGCGGTGGGGGTCGTTTCCTACCTTCTGATCGGCTTTTGGTTCGATCGGGAATCCGCCATTCGCGCCAACTTCAAGGCATTCCTCGTCAATCGGGTCGGCGATTTCGGATTTCTTCTCGGCATCGCCTGCTTGCTCGCCTACGCCGGTTCGCTTCGTTATGACGAGGTCTTCGCTCTTGCGCCCACCCTCCAAGACGAGACGATATCCCTGCCTTTGTTCGGCGCCGAGTGGTCGATGCTGACGGTGGCATGCATTTGTCTGTTCATCGGGGCGATGGGCAAATCGGCGCAATTCCCGCTGCACGTATGGCTGCCGGATTCGATGGAAGGACCCACGCCGATCTCGGCGTTGATCCATGCGGCAACGATGGTGACCGCCGGTATTTTCATGGTCGCAAGGATGTCCCCGCTCTTCGAACTCTCGGAGACCGCGCTGAGCACGATGTTGATCATCGGGGCCATCACCGCCTTGTTCATGGGCCTGCTCGGGCTGGTGCAGCACGATATCAAAAGGGTGGTTGCCTATTCCACCTTGTCCCAGCTCGGCTATATGACCACGGGGCTCGGGGCCTCGGCTTACGCCGCGAGTATTTTTCATCTCGGGACCCACGCCTTTTTCAAGGCGCTGCTTTTTCTCGGCGCCGGCTCGGTCATCATCGCCATGCACCATCAGCAGGATATGCGCCGCATGGGCGGACTTAAGCGCTATATGCCGATCACCTGGATCACATCGTTGATCGGTACCCTGGCCTTGATCGGCACCCCCGGTTTCGCCGGATTCTTTTCCAAGGAGTCTTTGATCGAGGCCGTGCGTCATTCGCAGTTGCCGGGGAGCGCTTTCGCCTCCGTCTGTATTTTGGCGGGGGTGTTCATCACCGCTCTTTACAGTTTCCGAATGTATTTTCTCGTGTTCCACGGCAAGGAGCGCATGGATGAACACACCCGCTCCCATCTGCACGAAACCCCGGCGGTGGTGACCTTTCCGTTGATATTTCTCGCCCTCGCTTCGCTTCTTTCGGGCTGGTTATTCGCCGAATCGATCCTCTACGGCTCCCATTTCGGTCAAAGCATGATGGTGATGGCCGAGCACGACGTTCTCGGTCAGATGGCTCCGGCTTGGGAGGGAGCGGGGGCGATGATGCTGCATTCCTTTGTCACCGCGCCTTTTTGGCTGGCCGCTCTCGGGGTCGTCGTCGCTTGGTATTTATGGTGCCGGCGCCCGGATCTTCCGGCCAAGATCACCGCTCGACTCGGCGCTTTGCATACCCTTTTGGTGCGTAAATACTATTTCGACGATCTCTACGAAAAAACCCTCGCCGGCTTCGGAAGGGGGATCGGCAGCGGGTTGTGGCGGATCGGGGATATGCGGCTGATCGACGGATTGATCGTCAACGGAAGCGCCCACGGAGTGGGTCGATTGGCCCAGGTGATCCGCAAGATCCAAAGCGGTTTTCTCTACCATTACGCCTTTGTCATGATCATCGGCCTTGTGCTGCTGGTTTCTTTCTTCGTGATCGTTCGTCTTTGAGCCCGAGGGATCGATGACGGAGCAGATGATCGTGAATATCCCCCTTTTGAGCCTTCTGACATGGATCCCGATCGCCGGCGGGGCTTGGATATTGATATCGGGGCGTCGCGATCGCAACCGGCCCGATCGGGAGGATTCCGCGCGCATGTTCGCGGCAGTGGTTTCCCTGATCGTTCTCATCCTGTCGATTTGGCTGTGGGCGGCCTTCGATCGGGACGCGGCGGGCATGGCGACCATGCAGTTCGTCGAGCACAGCCCATGGCTTCCCGCTTTCGATATCAACTACCACCTCGGGGCCGACGGCATCTCCGTGCCCTTGATCCTTCTGACCGCTTTGATGACCGTGCTCGTGATTTTCGCGGGGTGGAGGATCGAAAACAAGAATTCGCAGTATATGGCCGCCTTTTTGATTCAAGAGGGGTTGATGATCGGGGCTTTTTCGGCGCTCGACTCGATTCTCTTTTATTTCTTTTGGGAGGCGTTGCTGATCCCGATGTTTTTGATCATCGGGATATGGGGCGGGCCGCGCCGTATCTATGCCACCGTGAAATTTTTTCTCTATACCTTCTTCGGTTCGGTATTGATGTTGATCGCCTTTCTTTATCTTTATTCGAAGTCCGATTCGTTTGCGATCCTCGAGCTCTACGATCTTCGTTTGGGGATGCAAGAACAGATATTGATTTTCGTCGCCTTCCTGATCGCCTTCGCCGTCAAAGTGCCGATGTGGCCGGTGCATACCTGGCTACCCGATGCCCATGTCGAGGCCCCTACCGGGGGCTCGGTCATCCTCGCCTCGATCATGCTCAAACTCGGCGGCTATGGCTTCTTGCGCTTCAGTTTGCCGATCGTGCCCGATGCGAGCGGGGAGTTGGCCTTGCCGATGATCGTGCTCTCGTTGATTGCCATCGTCTATATCGGCTTCGTCGCTCTCGTGCAGCCGGATATGAAGAAACTGATCGCCTATTCATCGGTATCCCATATGGGATTCGTGACCCTGGGGATGTTCATCGTCTTTCCGATCTTGCTTGCCGACCCCCTCGATCGAACCACCGCAAGCCTTGGGATTCAAGGAGCGATGGTGCAGATGATTTCGCATGGTTTCATCTCCGGTGCGCTCTTTCTTTGTATCGGGGTTTTATACGATCGCTTGCACAGTCGCATGATCTCGGACTATGGCGGGGTGGCGCATCGGATGCCGGTATTCGCGGCGTTGGCGATGGTCTTCGCGATGGCCAATTCCGGGCTCCCCGGCACCTCCGGTTTCGTGGGGGAGTTCATGGTGATCCTCGCCTCCTTCAAGGCCGGGATATGGATCGCCGTTTTGGCGGCGATGACCTTGGTTTTAGGGGCCGCATATACCCTGTGGATGTACAAACGAGTCATCTACGGGGCGATAGCGAACGAGAAGATCGAAGCGCTGACCGGCAGTACCCTGCGGGAGAATCTGATCCTTCTCGTATTGGCCTTGCTGGTGTTTCTCGTCGGTTTGTGGCCGGCGCCGCTGCTGGAGGTGATGGGGCCGAGCGTCGATCACCTCATCGAATATATTTCGACATCGAAGATTCGAGCATGAGCATGGATACCGAGATCGACTCGATACCCTACGCAGGTATCGAACAATGAACGCCGGCGACTCTCTATTGCTGTCGTCGATGCCGGCGCTTGCGGAATTTTTCCTGCTCGCCGCCGGTTGTACGATTTTGGTGATCGATGCCTTTCTCGACAAGGGACGAGAGGCCATCACCTGTCGTCTTGCGCAGCTGGCTTTGGTGGCAACGCTGGCTCTGGTGATCGCGTTCTTTCCCGATGCCCGCACCACGGCCTTCGCCGGCAGTTTCATCAGCGATGCGATGGCCGGATTCCTCAAGATATTCATCTTGCTGATCGTTTTGATCGGGTCGTTCTATCTGCAGGCCTATCTCGATCAACGAGGGCAAGCCCGAGGGGAGTATTACGTATTGGTTCTTTTCGGCACGCTCGGGATGTCGGTGATGGTGTCGGCGGGGAGTTTTCTCACCCTTTATCTAGGCCTCGAACTGCTTTCCCTTTCGCTTTATGCGCTGGTCGCTCTTAACCGGGATTCGCCTCTTTCTTGCGAGGCCGCGATGAAGTATTTCGTGCTCGGGGCCTTGGCCTCGGGGATCCTCCTTTACGGGATTTCGATGATCTACGGCAGCACCGGGACGATCGATTTCGCCGGCGTGTCCGCGGCCATCGGCAGTTCCTCTTCGCCGCCGTTGACGGCCCTTCTCGGCTTGGTCTTCGTCGTGGTCGGTATCGCCTTCAAATTCGGGGCGGTTCCTTTTCACATGTGGGTGCCGGATGTTTACGAGGGCGCTCCGGCTCCGATCGCCATGTTGATCGCCACCGCCCCGAAACTCGCGGCCTTCGGTATGCTGGTGCGGGCCTTGGAAGACGGCTTGGCGTGGCTCTTTTCCGATTGGACGCAAATGTTGACCCTGATGGCGATCGCCTCGCTGGCCATCGGCAATGTGGTCGCCATCGCGCAGACGAATATGAAACGCCTGCTGGCGTATTCGGCGATCGCCCACGTCGGCTTCATCTTCATCGGATTTTTGCCCGGCACCACCGACGGCAAGGCGGCGTCGATGTTCTATGTCCTTAGTTATGCTCTGATGGCTCTGGGGGCCTTCGGCATGGTGATCTGGCTCGGGCGCAAGGAGGGCGTCGCCGAGGCGGATCGGATCGACGATCTCAAAGGGATCATCGAGCGCAATCCTTGGTTCGCGTTGATGATGTTGATCTTGATGCTGTCGATGGCCGGAGTCCCGCCTTTCGTCGGCTTTTGGGCGAAGTTGGCGGTGTTGAGCGCGGTGGTCGACGTCGGCATGACTTGGTTGGCGGTGGTGGCGGTGATCTTCTCCGTGGTCGGTCTGTTCTATTATTTGCGGGTGGTCGGGTTGATGTTTTTCCATGCCCCGGAATCCCCGGCACCGGTGACGGCGCCGAATGCGGTTCGATGGGTGCTCAGTCTCAATGCCTTGGCGGTCTTCGCCTTCGGCTTCTATCCGGAGTTTTTGATGGATCTTTGCGCCCGCGCCTTCGCTTTTTAAAAATCCCTCGAGAGCGGGCGATAAAAGCGCTTTTCGAAAAAAGCGAGGGATCGGGCCCGGGGTCGGGATATACGGGGTCGGGATATAGGATCCGTCGAAGGAAGAAAAAGATTGGAGTAGGGGGGGCGGAAAAAAGCCGCCGACACCGGCATCCCCCGATATCACCCCGGCGCTTCGCGCTCGACCGGGCGATATCGAGGCGCTATCGAGATTAATAAGACGATATCGACAAGTGATAAAAAGACCGCCGGCCGATATCGGTCGGTTCGACGGAAAACCCCTCGGCTTTTCGACGGTCATGACTTGTCCGCGCTTCGCCAAGGATGAATATCGGCGGGCGGGTCTATCGGATTGTCGGCCGACGACTATCGACGGCTTATCGGGTTCGACGCAGGCTTGGCGGCGATTCAAACGGGGCTTAGCCGGGGAACCACTCCTGTAAAGGAGTGACATCGAGTTCCTCCGCTTTCAAAGCCTCCATCGCCAGAACCAGCGCTTCCGCCCCGGCGATCGTCGTATAGTGGGGGACTCCCTCGGCCAAAGCCGATTGGCGTATCCCGATGCTGTCGGTAATGGCTCGCGCACCGCTCGTGGTATTGATGACGAGTTTCACCTCGCCGTTTCTGATGGTATCCATACAATCGGGGCGCCCTTCGTGCACCTTGTTGACTCCTTGCACGCTCAGGTCGGCCTTGCGCAGGGCGTCGGCGGTACCGTGAGTCGCCACCAAGTCGTAGCCGATCTTCGAAAGACGCTCGGCCAATCCGACCGCCCGATCTTTGTCTTCGTCTCGTACGGAGATGAACACCGTCCCTTCGGCGGGGATTTCGTTGCCGGCGGCGATCTGGGATTTGGCGAAGGCGCGGGCGAAACTCCGATCGATCCCCATCACTTCGCCGGTGGAGCGCATTTCCGGCCCGAGCAGCACGTCCACCCCGGGAAAACGGGAGAAGGGGAAGACCGCTTCTTTGACCGAGACCGGATAGCCCACGGGCTTTTCGCCGACGGGGCGATCGCGAATCCCGGATAGGGCGCCGGGCGGCAAGTCGAAGGAGCGCAGGGGCACTCCGGCCATGACTTGAGAGGCGATCGATGCCACCGGCACCCCGGTCGCTTTGGCGACGAAGGGGACGGTACGGCTGGCTCGAGGGTTGACCTCGAGCACATAGATCTTGCGGTCGCAAACCGCGAATTGCACGTTCATCAGCCCCTTGACCCCCAAGGCCAAGGCGAGCCGTCGGGTTTGTTTTTCGATCTCGACGATCAACTCTTCCTCGAGCGACCATGGCGGAAGGGAGCAGGCGGAATCGCCGGAATGGACCCCGGCTTCCTCGACGTGCTCCATCACCCCGGCCACGAAGACATCCTCGCCGTCGCAGATCGCGTCCACGTCGATTTCCACCGCGCTTTCGAGGAAGGCATCGAGCAGCACCGGCCCCGAGCCTGAAACCTGAACCGCATTAGAGATATATCTTCGAAGATGCGCTTCGTCGTGGACGATCTCCATCGCTCGTCCCCCGAGCACGTATGAAGGCCGGATGACCAAGGGATAGCCGATACGCTTTGCCGATTCCACGGCGTCCTCGCGGGAATGGGCGATGGCGTTTTCCGGCTGCAGCAGCCGGAGTTCGTGCAACAGGGCTTGGAAGCGCTCCCGATCTTCGGCGCGGTCGATGGCGTCGGCCGGGGTGCCCAAGATCGGGATTCCGGCGCGAACGAGATCGTGCGCCAGTTTGAGCGGGGTTTGGCCGCCGAGCTGAACGATCACCCCGGCCAATACCCCCCGGCGTTGTTCGGTTCGGATCAATGCAATCACGTCTTCGGGGGTCAAGGGCTCGAAATAGAGGCGATCCGAGGTATCGAAATCGGTGGAAACGGTTTCCGGATTGCAGTTGACCATGATGGTTTCCCATCCCGCCTCGCGCAACGACAAGGAGGCATGGACACAGCAATAGTCGAATTCGATCCCTTGGCCGATACGATTGGGGCCGCCCCCGAGGATCACGATCTTGTTGCGATCCGAGGGCTCCGATTCGCATTCCCCGCCATGCTCGAACGAACCGTATAGATAAGGAGTGCGAGAGGGAAATTCCGCGGCGCAGGTATCGACGCGCCGGTATATCGGCGCAACCCCGAGGGCGTGACGCCTGCGCGCCACTTCCTCTTCGTCGAGGCCGCCAAGGCTCGCAAGGCGGGCATCGGAAAAGCCCATGCGCTTGATGGCACCGAAGCGGTAGGGATCTTCCGGCAGACCGTTTTTGCGTACCTCCTCCTCGGCCTCCACCAATTCCCGGATGCGCTCCAAGAACCAAGGATCGTAATGACTGACGGCGTGGATCGATTTGACGCAGGCTCCGGCGCGAAAAGCCTGGGCCACCAATAAGAGGCGATCCGGTCGCGTTTTTGCCAAGGCGGCGAGGATCCCTTCGCGATCGTCGGGACCGTTGGCTTCGTCGGGCACCGTTTCGTCGAAGCCGTCCAAGCCGATCTCCATCGAGCGCAGGGCTTTTTGCATCGATTCGAGGAAGTTGCCCCCCATCGACATCGCCTCGCCGACGGATTTCATCGAGGTCGTGAGACTGGAATCGGCGGCCGCGAATTTCTCGAAGGTGAAACGCGGTATTTTGGTCACGACATAGTCGATGGTCGGCTCGAAGGAAGCGGGGGTGATACCGGTGATATCGTTATCGAGTTCGTCGAGGCGATAGCCGATGGCAAGGCGCGCCGCCACCTTGGCGATGGGGAAGCCCGTCGCTTTGGAGGCGAGGGCGGAAGAGCGCGAGACCCGGGGGTTCATTTCGATGATCACCTGCCGACCGTCGGCGGGATCGACCGCGAATTGCACGTTGGAGCCGCCGGTATCCACCCCGATCTCGCGCAAGACCGCGATCGACGCCTCGCGCATGCGCTGGTATTCCTTGTCGGTCAGGGTGAGGGCGGGAGCGACGGTGATCGAATCGCCGGTATGCACCCCCATCGGGTCCACGTTTTCGATGGAACACACGATGATGCAGTTGTCGACGCGATCGCGGACGACCTCCATCTCGTATTCTTTCCAGCCGAGCAAGGATTCCTCGATCAACACCTCTCCGGTCGGGGAGGCGCTGATACCCCTTAGGACGATTTCCTCGAACTCCGCCCGATTCCAAGCGATCCCGCCACCGGTTCCCCCCAAGGTGAAAGAGGGGCGGATGATCGCGGGCAAGCCGACGAAATCGAGGGCTTCCATCGCGCCGGCCAGGGAGTTCTCGAGTCGGCTGCGGGGGCTTTCCAAGCCGATCCGATCCATCGCCGCGCGGAAGAGCTGACGATCCTCGGCCTTCGCGATGGATTCCCCTCGCGCTCCGATCAGCTCCACACCGTGCTCCGCCAAAGCCCCTTCGCGATCGAGATCCAGCGCGACGTTGAGGGCGGTCTGGCCCCCCATCGTCGGCAGGAGAGCATCCGGACGTTCGCGCTCGATGACCCGACGCACCATCTGCGGCGTGATCGGCTCTACGTAAGTGACATGAGCCGTTTCCGGATCGGTCATGATCGTGGCGGGGTTGGAGTTGATCAGGATGACCCGATAACCCTCCTCGCGCAACGCCTTGCAGGCTTGGGTGCCGGAATAATCGAATTCGCAGGCCTGCCCGATCATGATCGGGCCGGCGCCGATAACCAAAATGGATTCGAGATCGTCGCGAGCGGGCATCAATCTTTCCGGGACGAGCGGGCCTCGTCGATGGCATCGACAAAACGCCGGAAGAGGTGGTGGCTATCGTGGGGACCGGGCGATGCTTCCGGATGGTGTTGCACGGAAAAAATCGGACGACCTTCTACCCGCAGGCCTTCGTTGCTGCCGTCGAAGAGCGAGACGTGGGTTTGGATCACTCCCGAGGGGAGGCTGTCGGGATCGACCTCGAAACCGTGATTCTGGCTGGTGATCTCGATGCGACCGGTTTCGATATCCTTGACCGGATGATTCGCTCCCCGATGTCCGTGGTGCATTTTTCGGGTGCGGGCTCCCAAGGCCAAGGCCAGCATCTGATGCCCCAAGCAGATGCCGAAGACGGGCAGATCGCTTTCGAGGGTTCGGCGCAAGGCGGGGACGGCGTAGTCGGCGGTCGCCGCCGGATCCCCGGGGCCGTTGGAGAGAAAAATTCCGTCGGGGCGAAGCGCGAGGATATCGTCCGCCGTCGAATTCGCGGGGACGACCGTCACTCGACAACCCAAGCCGGCAAGGCAGCGCAGGATATTGTGTTTGGCGCCGTAGTCCAGGGCCACGACATGCCGTTTCGGGGATTCGATTTCTCCGTAGCCGCTCTCGGGATTCCAAGTGCTTTGGCTCCAAGGAAATCGTTCGCGAGCGCTTACCTTGCCCGCCAAATCCATCCCTTTCAGGCCGGGCCATGCGCGGGCCTTTTCGTGCAGCGCCTCGAGGTCGATTTCGGAGCCCTTCGCGGCGTGGCTCATCGCGCAGGCGATCGCCCCTCGGTCGCGCAGCCGGCGCACCAGCTGCCGGGTGTCGATATCGGTGATCGCCACCAAATCGTGCTTGACCAGCCAGTCGTGAAAATGACCTTGCGAACGCCAGTTGGAGGGTTCGGTAATCGATGTGCGCAATACGCAACCCTTCGCCACCGGTTTGCCGGTTTCGTTATCCTCGAGGTTGAAACCGGTATTGCCGATATGGGGAAAGGTGAAGGTAATGATCTGACCGGCGTAGGAGGGGTCGCTCAACACTTCCTGATAGCCGGTCATCGAGGTGTTGAAGCATAGTTCGCCGACGACCGTTCCCGTCGCCCCGGCACCGTGCCCCCTAAACGATGTGCCGTCGGCCAGCACCAAAGCGGCATCGGTGCCCGCCGGGGGCTTCGATGCGGATGGAGGAGGGGCTTCGCTCATAACGATATTGTCGTTTCGATCATGTTTTGTCGGTGAAATCGATTATGCGGCGTTCACTACCATCGACGGATTTCAAAAAGCCCGGAGATCGATGGCATTTGATCAATCAGTACCTGATCGACATCTCGTTGTCAAGACCCGATCCGAGGGCGCGGCGATGCTCGAAAGCGAAGGAGTCGGAGGCCATTTTTTCATCGATTTTTCATCGCTTTTTCATCGATTCGCGGATCCGATATCGCCTTCGCACTATACCCTAATTTCGCATCCCTTATTGTCTACGGATCACCCTCGACGGGTCGTGACGATTCGCGCTCCCCGTCGCCCTTGCGCTCGGAGTTTTTCGCAAGCGGTGCCGGGGGATATCTCGATTCGAGGCCGCGGCCGTCTTTGGATATCAAGTCGGATACGAAGTTGGATATCAAGTTGGATATCAAGGGGGCAAGACCTCGCCGATACGGCGGCCGATACGCACCCTCGCTCCGGCCTTGAATGTCGGGTGCCGGGCCTCGCCGGCGTCGGGGGCGTCGGTCGCGGGGTTCGCAGGCGGTCCCGTCAGCCAGCGCACGCGCTCGTTCCCGAGCGCCATCACCACCATCGAGCCCATATTGAAGCGACCCATTTCCCGGCCCTGCTCGATGACGATCGGGGATTCGCCGCTCGATATTCGATCGTATGACTTGAGCAAAGGCCGACGCCTCGTCGAGGGGTTGACCACCCCGCACCACCTTTGCTCGATACAGCCGACGAACAGAGCGCCGACCAATACCATCGCCAACGGACCGATCTCGGTATCGAAAAAAGAGATCACCCGCTCGTTGCGGGCGAAGACGCCGTCGATGGCGCCGCGGGCGCAAGGGTCGACGCTGAACAGGCTCCCGGGTACGTGCACCATCGCCCGCAGCCGGCCGGTGATGGGCATGTGGATACGATGATAATCCCGGGGCGATAGATAGAAGGTGGCAAAATGCCCGCGCTCGAAGGCGCGCCGGTCGAATTTCCCCGCAAGTTCGGCGAGATCCTCGACATCCCCGTCGATATCGTCGGATATCGCTTCTCGGCGGTTCGCCCCGTCGAAATACCCCCCTCCGAAAAGATCCGACAAAGAGAAGCGATGGCCCTTGGCTCGGACGATGCTGCCGGCTTGAATGACCCCGCTTTCCAAGACCGTGCCGTCCACCGGCGAGACGATGCCGCCCGGGCCATGGTCAACGGGTCTGACGCCGGCCGCCAAGGCCCGCGTGAAAAAGGCGTTGAAATGCGGATAAGCGCTCGGCAGAGGCTGCTCGGCGATGCTCATATCCACCTCGTAGCGGCGGATAAACCATCGGATTTGCCGGTTCTTCCAAGGGCCGAAGCGAATTCGCGTCGCTCGCAGCATCAATCGGGAGAGCAAGCGCTGCGCGTAAAAGTGTCGGATCATGCGGGGCGTGGCGAATCGTCGAATGTCGGAAGATCGTCGGGGATGCAAACGGCGGGGGATCGATCGAGGTCGGTAGGGATCGTGCAAGGGGGCGGGGCTTGGCGCCCCGGACAGGATTCGAACCTGTGACCTTCCACTTAGGAGGCGGACGCTCTATCCATCTGAGCTACCGGGGCTCGGATTCTCGCTCGATATCGGACGGGTTTTTCGACTCGCTCGGGGAAAAGCGCGCCGTTTTTCTATCGGGACAAACATCGATCAGCGCACTATCGATGGACTTTGGTGGAGCCGATGGGGATCGAACCCACGACCTCAGCATTGCGAACGCTGCGCTCTCCCAGCTGAGCTACGGCCCCGAAAAAACGACGGAACGACAAAGGGAAGTGTACTCCTTTAAAAGCGGATGTAAAAACGGACGTAAAAACGGATACGCCGAGATCGAGCGGCGAAGGCCTAAGATCCTTGCGAGCGATCGTGCCCGCTTTTTCGCCCGCTCGTCATGATCCCGAGGCGCCGGCGGATTTTTAACATGGTAATCTTTCACCTTTTGACACACCTTTGACGCATTTTTGACCGAGGAGAGATTTTCGTGCGATACGAAGCGCCGGAAACGACCGCAGCC
Organism: Gammaproteobacteria bacterium; assembly: GCA_965220535.1. Lineage (GTDB taxonomy): Bacteria > Pseudomonadota > Gammaproteobacteria > HK1 > HK1 > HK1. The sequence continues at coordinate 70,985 of OZ244833.1, forward strand.
GCCGTCGAGTTGCTGGCGGGGGAGGGGCCGAGATGTCGCGTGCTTGCAGGCGGAACGGACCTGCTGGTTCAGCTTCGCGCCGGAGCGATCGCCCCCGAACTCGTCGTCGATATCAAGCGCATTCACGATGCGCGAACGATCCGGGTCGAGGAGGGAGCGCTGGTGGTCGGAGCGGCCGTCAGCGGGGCGGAGCTCGGCGAGCACCCCCAGGCGAAGGCGATTTGGCCCGGGGTGGTGGAATCCGCCGAACTCATCGGATCGACCCAGATTCAAGGACGGGCCACTTTGGGGGGCAATCTTTGCAATGCATCGCCGGCGGCGGATACCGTCCCGGCGCTGATCGCCGCCGCCGCTCGTTGTCGGATCGCCGGCCCGAAAGGGATGCGCACGATGCCGGTGGAGGAGGTATGCACAGGTCCCGGGCGCATCTCCTTGGGATCCGGGGAATTCGTCCTCGCCTTCGAATTCCCGGTGCGTCCGCCGCGCTCGAGCGACGCTTATTTACGCTTCATTCCTCGTACCGAGATGGATATCGCGGTGGTCGGAACGGGGATCAATCTGACCCTCGACGAAAACGGTCATTGCGTCTCGGCGCGGGTGGCGGTCGGGGCGGTGGCCCCCACCGCGATTACCGTCGACGAGGCGGGGGCGGCTTTGGTGGGCACCGGCTGCGACGAGGATATCCTCGAAGTCATGGCCGATCGGGTGCGCGCCGCTTGCCGTCCGATCGACGACAAGCGCGGCACCGCCGAGTACCGCACTGCGGTCGCTGGAGTGCTGGCCACCCGAGCGGCACGAATCGCCGTCGAACGAGCGAGGAGCGCATGATGATCAAATCCCATATCACCACTGTCATCAACGGTGATCCGGTCGAATTCCTGTGCGAAACCGAGCAGACCCTGCTCGATATCCTGCGAGACGAACTGCATCTGACCGGCAGCAAGGAGGGCTGTTCCTCCGGCGATTGCGGCGCGTGCAGCGTGATCGTCGACGGGCGCCTTGTTTGCGCTTGCCTCATGCTCGCGGTGGAGGCCCAAGACAAGAGCGTGGAGACGATCGAGGGGATGGCCACGGGCGAGCGACTTCACCCCTTGCAAACGAAATTTCTCGAGCATGCGGCTTTGCAGTGCGGGATATGCACCCCGGGCTTTCTGATCGCCGCGAAATCCTTGCTCGAACGCAACCCGGACCCCACGGAAAGCGAGGTTCGCTATTGGCTGGCCGGCAATCTTTGTCGCTGCACCGGCTACGACAAAATCGTGCGCGCCGTCCTCGATGCCGCCGCCGATATGCGCGATTCGAAAGGAGGTTGAGCGATGAAAGGCAAGGTGCAAGGCGATAGGCATTCCGTCGCGGACCCTTCGCAACGGGAAGAAGGGAAGGTCAACGGCAGCGGGACCGGCAACGGTGCCACCCGCTGGATCGGCACGCGCCCGGTGCGCCCCGACGGCGTTGACAAGGTCACCGGAAGGGCCCGTTTCGGAGCCGACCTGCATCTGCCCAATATGCTCGTCGGCAAGGTGTTGCGTAGCCCCCACGCCCATGCCCGTATTCGCTCGATCGACCCGAGCCCGGCTTTGGCCCTCTTAGGGGTCAAAGCGGTGATCACCCGAGACGATTTCGCGGATCAGCCATCGGAATTCGTTCCTGCGGGGGAGATGCTGGCCAACTATCGCGATATGGTGCGCAATGTGATGGCGCGGGAAAAGGCACTTTACGAGGGCCATGCCGTCGCCGCGGTCGCCGCGGTCAACGAGAAGATCGCAAAACAAGCGCTTTCCTTAATCGAAGTCGATTACGAGCCGCTGGCGCACGTTATCGATGTCGACGAAGCGATGGCTCCCGATGCCCCGCTGGTGCACGAGGGGCTGATCACCGCCGGCGTCGAGCCCCCGCCGTCGGCGCCTTCGAATATCGCCAAGCGGATCGAATTCGTCCACGGGGATGTGGAGAAAGGCTTTGCCGAAGCCGATCTCGTCGTCGAGCGCGACTTCAGCACATGTCCTGTCCATCAGGGCTATATCGAACCCCATGCCTGCGTTGCCGATGTTTCCGAGGACGGGCAGGCGGATCTTTGGTGCTCCACCCAAGGTCATTTCGTGGTGCGCGGGCATTGCGCGAAACTGTTGGGGATGGACGTCTCGAAATTGCGCGTCATCGCCTCCGAAATCGGCGGCGGTTTCGGGGGCAAGACGGTGGTCTATTTGGAACCGCTGGCGCTGCTTCTTTCGCGCAAATCCGGGCATCCGGTCAAGATGGCGATGTCCCGCGAGGAAATCTTTCGCGCCACCGGTCCGGCCCCCGGCACTCGCATTCGGGTCAAGGTGGGGATGCGCAAAGACGGACGCATCACCGCCGGCGAGGCGGAGCTGAAATACCAGGCCGGAGCCTTCCAAGGCTCTCCCGTGCAGGCCGGCTGCATGTGCGCTTTCGCCCCTTACGATATCGAGCATGTCAAGGTGGTCGGCCACGATGTTCTCGTCAATCGTCCCAAAGCCGCCGCTTATCGGGCTCCGGGCGCCCCGCAATCCGAATTCGCCGTGGAATCCGTGATCGACGAGATGGCGGCAAAGATCGGCATGGACCCGCTGGAACTGCGCTTGGTCAATGCCGCGAAGGAGGGAGTGAAGGCCGCCTACGGGCCGACCTTCGGACCGGTCGGTTTGGTGGAGACCCTGGAAGCGGCCCGCGAACACCGGCACTATCGGACACCGCTCGCCCCCGGACAGGGACGCGGGATCGCCTCCGGCTTTTGGTTCAATATCGGGGGACAAACCTGCGCCACCCTCAATCTGGGCGAAGACGGGACGGTCGCCCTCGTTGCCGGCACCCCGGATATCGGCGGCTCGCGCGCGTCGCTGTGTTTGCAAGCGGCGGAAAGCTTGGGAGTGGATGCGACGCGGATTCGCCCTCGAATCGGCGATACCGCAACCTTGGGCTATACCTTCCTCACCGGGGGTAGCCGCACCACTTTCGCCAGCGGGTTGGCGGTGATCGAGGCGGCCAACGATATGATCCGCCAACTGCGCGAGCGAGCGGCGTTGATCTGGGATATCGAGTCGGAGGCGGTGGAGTGGGTGGACGGCGAAGCCCGTCCCGCCGGTGCCAACGCCGGGGAATTCGCTCCCTTGTCGTTGGCCGATATTGCCGGGAGCGCCGGGAAAACCGGAGGACCGATCGTCGGGCGAGCGCAGATCAACGCTCAAGGAGCGGGTCCCGGCTTTGGAACCCACTTGGTGGACGTCGATGTCGATCGGGAGACGGGCCGGGTCAGCATCCTTCGCTATACCGTGATTCAAGATGCGGGTCGGGCGGTGCACCCCGATTATGTCGAAGGGCAGTTGCAGGGCGGGGCGGTGCAGGGGATCGGCTGGGCTCTCAACGAGGAATATATCTACGACGATCAAGGTCGCTTGCAAAACCCCGGCTTCCTCGACTACCGCATTCCGGTGTGCTCGGATGTGCCGATGATCGACACGGTCATCGTCGAGGTGCCGAATCCCTCGCATCCCTACGGGGTACGCGGGGTCGGCGAAACCCCCATCGTGCCGCCGATGGCGGCGATCGCCAATGCGATCAACGACGCGTTGGGCATTCGCTTTGCGGATCTGCCGATATCCCCGCCCAAGGTATTGAAATCGCTGCGGGAGATCGAGGAAGGGTAGGGTATCGATGGGGTATCGATCGGGTATCGATCGTGATCTCCCGGATCGCGATCGAACGACCCGAGATCAGGACCATCGGATGGTATGGCGACCAAGCCATCGTTCTGCCGCCCGTGCGCAGGCGCAGGCCTTCGTTGCCGGCAGGCGTGTCATCCATCGGGGCAATCGTTTCGATGATCGGATCAGGATTGTCGAATCTAAGGTGGCATAGCCATGCAGCCCATCGCCATGCATATCTACGATCGCATCGTCCGAAGCATCATCCGAAGATATATGCGCCGGCAGTCATCCACCCGTAACCAATGCCTTAGTCGTCAATGCTTTCGTCGTCGAAATCCGGCAGGGGTGCAAAATACTCAGGCACCGTCGCCCACCCGATAGCACCCCGATGCCGACAGGAATCTTTGCATTGCGCGGCGGCCACCGATACCACCGGCGATCCGGTATCAGGCCATTACGCCCGCCGGTTCATCGAATCCGCAGCGCGTATCAGATGGCGTATCGCATGGCGCAGGCTGCTACCCGAAACGATGTCCGAGCATCGCCTGCGGGCGGTGCCACTGACACTCCCCATCGGGCAATCCATCATCCAGGGGCATCTCTCCAGCATGGCACCGCTGCCTGTCATGACACACCGATCCTGCACGGGCCGCCGGCCCGTGTGAAAGCCTTGGCCCCTAATTCACACGCAGGGCAAAGGATAGGGGGCAGCATTCCATCACCCCGGCGAGGCCATTACCTATGTATCTTGCCGCCGGCCATCGGTCGGTCATCACGGCGCATCGGTGATGGATGTGCGGTCGATCGACGATATCAAGGCCATGAGGGCATCCTCACCCTTTTTATCTTCCCTTCTCTTTTCGTTCAGGGGATTCGAAGGAGGTCCGATCCGATATCCGCAGGCTCGTCGTCTCGCGTCGCATAAGTTATTTTGGCCAAGGCTTTTGCGTCCGAGTTTCGTGCCCGAGAGGAGGCCTGCACGCCGAAAGGATTGTCGGCACTCGATCGATCGCTAAAACCCCATAGTCCCCCTCGGGGGTGGTCGTTCTATCCGAAGCGGCTTGTATTTTCGTGCGTCGATCTCTCGGTGGGCGCTCCTTCGATCAGGCCTGTGCATTCGACCTTTGACATTCGGCGATGCAAGGCTTTATCGTTCCGAGGGCCTTCGAAGCTTGTCTAAGCCTTGGCATAAGCGGTCTTTTTTGCCTCGCAGCGTTTCGGCGCTCGCGAAAAAGAGAGCAGGGCGGCGAGGATTCGTCTAATTTCCGCCGATACCTCCGGCGCTACCCGCGCTGTTATTGACCAAGGCTCTACCGCCACCGGTGCGGGTCAGGATCTGCACGCTGAAGGGGCTGTCGGCGCTGACTTCGCAGGAAAGTCCCATTGTCTTCCAGCGGTAGCCGATCATCCGGGACAGTTCCTCCGTCTGCAAATGCTTCGTATGCATTCGCCCGATGAATCCCAAATTCCCTCTATATCGGGTTCCATCGTCCTTGTAGCATTCGAAGAGCACGTCGGGGCAGTCTCTGTTCGCTTCGCAGCGGATACGAATATTGCTCAGATTCATATCGTCCGGCGAGGGTATCGAGTCGATATCCATCTGGTGGTATGTCCGGCCTTGGGCATTCGTCATTTCGACGCTCCGGAGTATCTGGCTGTTGTTGACCAACACTCCATCCCCGGAACGGGTCCAGATCTGGCCGCTGATATCCTTTTGGGATCTCAAAGAGCAAAGGAGGCGACCCTTGCCGCTCCAATTGCCCCCGACGATATCGACGATATTCGCCGTGCTCAAAGTTCTGGTGCTCATCGCCGATATCGGATTCAGATGGCCTCGATAGATCGTGCCGTCCTGGGCGGTGCAATCCAAGAAAATATCGCAGCGTCCGCTTTCTTCCTTGCAGCGGACCCGAAGGGATGCCGAATCATGGGCGCTGACGGGGGGGATCGCGGGGATCGTGCTCTTGACCGACCATGCCAACGCCGGATCGGGTTCGATGGTGTAGATGGTGAGATTGTCTCTCACATCCAAATACTCCGACGCTCCCGAGGTGGAAATCGACACGATCGTGCTTTCGTTGATATCGTCCTTGTCCGCGGCGACGCCGACGATCACCGCCTGCACTCGATTCCAATTCGAGGGCGTGAAGACGAGTCGGTTCTGGTAGCCGTTTAGGCCGGAATCGGTATCGAATGTCACATCGAAGTTCGGCGATTGGGCCAAGGTCAATATCACATCCGCGCTCGGCAGTTTTGCCAGTTTCACCGTGAAGATACCGCTGTCGCCTTCGGTCACCGTCAGGCTCTCGGAAGGGGATAGAACCAAGCCGGGCGAGGAGTCGCTATCCATCACCGACACCGCGATATAGTCGGTGATGCCGCTATAGCCCCCGCCCGACGCTATCAGGGGGATACTCGCTTGCTCGTGGATCGCATCGCTGTCTTGAGCCGCGGAGACGACCACGACTCGACCCGAATTCCAATCCCATGGCGTGAATATCAATGCGCTTTGGCTGCCGAAGGTGCTTCTATCGGTGTCGACCGTTACGTCGGCGTTCGACGATGGCATGAAACTCACTTTCACATCCGTGCTCGGACGGCTCGCCAAGCGCACCATGAGGATGTCGCTGGAACCCTCGTCCACGGTCAGAGTTTTTGCGGATAGAACCAATCCGGCAGGAGAGAGGGGATCGTCGTCGCTCACCGAAACCGTCACGACTTTGGTGACCCCGTTATAACCCCCACCCGAAGCCCGCAAGGAAACGCTCGCCCTTTCGTTCACGCCATCGTCGTCTTCGATTGCGAAGACGGTCACCGCTTGGGGAGCGTTCCAGTTCGAGGTCGTGAAGATCAAGCGGTCGGGAGCGGTCGTTACTCGATCGTTCGATGGGCGCCCCACGACAACCGTCACGTCCGCGCTCGGCCGGGCCGTCAACGTCACCGCGAAGGAAGCCGACGCCCCCTCGTCGACGGATACCGGGTTACCGGAGATGACGAAGAAACGATTCGGGGGCGGCGATACCGGTTCTTGATCGTTGTCGATCACCGTGATCGATACCCTGGCGCTCATGCCGGAGTAATCGGCGCCCGATGCCGTGAGGACGATGCTTGCGCTATCGTCCGTGGCATCGTCGTCCTCGGCGGCGCTCACCGTTACCCTTTGCGCCAAGCTCCAGTTATCGGGCGTGAATCTCAGCGTGACTTCGTTCACCCTCACATCGCTGTTCGAGGGTTGTGCCAGATACACCGTCACGTTATCGGTCGGCGGCGCTTGCAACCTCACCGTGAAGGTCCCGGATCCTCCCTCGGGGACTCCGACCGGATCTCCGGAGGTCACGATATCCGGAGGAGGCAATTCTTCGGTCGGTTCACTCTCGCTATCCCTCACGGTCACCTCGACTCTCTCGGTGATGGAGTCGAAGCCGCCGCCCGAAACGCTCAGAATCAAGGTCGCGCGATCGTCCACGCTATCGTCATCCTCGGCGGCATTGACCGTCAGGGTTTGAGCATCCTCCCAGTTCGATGCCGTGAAGATCAGCGAGGTCGGTCTTACCGACACATCGTCGTTGGGCGTGCCGCTTTGCGACAGACTCACCGTCACATCCGCCCTCGGCTGCCCTGCCAATTTCACCGTGAAGGTGATATCTCCGCCTTCGTCCACGCTCACATTGGTGGCGGAAAGCGTAAGGCCGGTCCTGTCGTTATCCTTCACACTGACGGTTAAGTCCTTGGAGATGTCGTTGTAGCCGCCGCCCGAGGCGCTCAATCGCAAGGTCGCGCGATCGTCGTCGGTGTCGGTGTCATCCGCCGCGTTCACCGTTACATCTTGGGTCCGGTTCCAGTTCTCGGTGGTGAAGGTCAGCGTGCCCGCCGGGCTCACCGTCACGTCGCTATTGCTCGACGTCAGCGTCACCCTCACGCTCGCACTCGGCTGCGTCGCCAGTTTCACCGTGAAGGTGGTGGTGGACTCTTCCGTCACGCTCACGCTGGTGGCCGAGAGCGTCAAAGCCGCCGTGTCGTCGTCGTTCACGGTCACGGTTATCGTCTTGTCTGCGATATCCGTGAAACCCGTCGCCGTCGCCGACACCGTAACGGTGTCGGTATCGTCGGCCGCATCGGCGTCCTGTCCCGCACTCACCCTCACGGTCTGAGCCGTGTTCCAGTTGCCCTGGACTACGGTTCCGCCGACGAAGGTCAGCGACGAGGCCGGACTCAGCGTGATGTCCCCGTTCGTCTTCTCCAACGAAACCGAAACGGAGACGCCCGCACCCGGGTCATGACTGAGATTCACATCGAACGTCTTCGTGCTTCCCTCGTCGATGGTCAGGCTGCTCTCCGACACCACCAACGCCAGCCTTTCGTTGTCGGTCACCGTCACGCCGACCGTCTTGTCCGCGATCGTGAAACCCGTCGCCGTCGCCGACACCGTGATGGTGTCGGTGTCCGTCGCCGCATCCCTGTCGTCTTCGTCCGCACTCACCGTCACGGTTCGGGGATCGTCCCATGTGCCGGCGGATCCGCCGGTGAAGGTCAGCGTGTTTTGGTCTCCTGAGGTATCGGAGTCGGTATCGATGGTGATGTCGTCGTTCTCCTTCCTCAACGAAACCGAAACGGTGACACCCGAACCCGGGTCATGACTGAGCTCGACGGTGAACTCCCCCATGCTCCCCTCGTCGATGGTCAGGGCGCTCGCCGACACATCCAACGCCAGCGTCTCGTCGTCGGTCACCGTCACCGCTACGCTGTCGCTCACGCTCCCGTAATCGCCCCCCGAAGCCGTCAGATCGACGGTCGCGCTGTCGTCCGCCGCATCGAGGTCTTGGGCTGCGCTCACCGTCACCGTCTGAGCCGTTTTCCAGTCGTCGTCGCCGGAGACATTGAAGGTCAGCGTGACTTGATTCCCCGTCTCCGTCGTGTCGGTGTCCACCGTCACGTCCGTGTTGTCCGTCGACAGCCTCACCGTCACATCCCCGCTCGGCTGCGTCGCCAACGCCACCTTGAAGGTGCTGTCGCTGCCTTCGGCGACTGTCAGGCTGTCGATTGTCTGATTGCCCTTCGATACCGCCAATGCCGGCGTGTCGTTCTCCGTCACCGTCACCGCGAGGTCCTTGCTGACGCCGTTGTAGCCGCCGTTCGAAGCGCTCAACCGCAAGGTCTCGGTGTCCGTAATGGCATCGTCGTCCTCCGCCGCCCTCACCGTCACCGTTTGGGGGGCATTCCATTTGTCGACCGCGAAGGTCAGCGTGCTTTGATCGTTCTCCGTGTCAGGATCGGTATCGAACGTCACATCCGTGTTGTTCGTCGTCCGAGCGATCGTCACCGTCACCGGCCCGCTCGGCTGCGTCGTCAACTTCACCGTGAAGGTCGCGCTTCCACCTTCGGCCACCCCCAGCGGATCCGTCCCCCCCTCGGTCGCCGCGATGGTCAACCCCGGCGTGTCGTTGTCCGGGACCTTCACCGTGAGGTCTTTGGTGACGGAGCCGTAGTCGCCGCCCGAGGCGGTCAACCGCAAGGTCACGTCGTCCGCGACGGTATCGTCGTCCTCCGCCGCGCTCACCTTCACCGTTTGGGTCTCGTTCCAGTTCGAAGCCGTGAAGCTCAGCGTGTTTTGATTGTTCTCCGTGTCAGGATCGGTATCGACCGTCACATCCGTGTTGCTCGGCTGGTCAATCCTCACTGTCACATCCCCGCTCGGCTGCGTCGCCAGTTTCACATCGAACTCGACGCTGCCGCCTTCCGTCACGCTCACCTCGGTCACGACATCGTTGCCCTTCGACAGCGTCAATGCCGCCGGGTCGTCGTCGGTCACGGTCACGGTTATCGTCTTGTCGTCGTCGACCTTCGTCGCGTCGAGACTGATGGTGATCGTGGCGCTCTCGTTCGCCGCATCGACGTCCTCGACACCCGACACGGTCACGGTTTGGTTCGTGTTCCAAGTGCCTTGGGCTCCGGTTCCGCCGGCGAAGGTCAGCGAGGTCCGGCTCAGCGTGATGCCGTCGTCGTCGTTCTCCTTCGCCAACGAAACCGAAACGGAGACACCCGCACCCGGGTCATGACTGAGCTTGACATCGAACGCCTTCGTGCTCCCCTCGTCGACTGTCAATCTGTCGTCGGCGTCATCGGTTGCGGGCGTTGTCACCACCAACGCCAGCGTCTCGTTGTCGGTCACCGTCACGCCGACCGTCTTGTCCGCGATCGTGAAACCCGTCGCCGTCGCCGACACCGTGATGGTGTCGGTGTCCGTCGCCGCATCCCTGTCGTCTTCGTCCGCACTCACCGTCACGGTTCGGGGATCGTCCCATGTGCCGGCGGATCCGCCGGTGAAGGTCAGCGTGTTTTGGTCTCCTGAGGTATCGGAGTCGGTATCGATGGTGATGTCGTCGTTCTCCTTCCTCAACGAAACCGAAACGGTGACACCCGAACCCGGGTCATGACTGAGCTCGACGGTGAACTCCCCCATGCTCCCCTCGTCGATGGTCAGGGCGCTCGCCGACACATCCAACGCCAGCCTCTCGTCGTCGGTCACCGTCACCGCTACGCTGTCGCTCACGCTCCCGTAATCGCCCCCCGAAGCCGTCAGATCGACGGTCGCGCTGTCGTCCGCCGCATCGAGGTCTTGGGCTGCGCTCACCGTCACCGTCTGAGCCGTTTTCCAGTCGTCGTCGCCGGAGACATTGAAGGTCAGCGTGACTTGATTCCCCGTCTCCGTCGTGTCGGTGTCCACCGTCACGTCCGTGTTGTCCGTCGACAGCCTCACCGTCACATCCCCGCTCGGCTGCGTCGCCAACGCCACCTTGAAGGTGCTGTCGCTGCCTTCGGCGACTGTCAGGCTGTCGATTGTCTGATTGCCCTTCGATACCGCCAATGCCGGCGTGTCGTTCTCCGTCACCGTCACCGCGAGGTCCTTGCTGACGCCGTTGTAGCCGCCGTTCGAAGCGCTCAACCGCAAGGTCTCGGTGTCCGTAATGGCATCGTCGTCCTCCGCCGCCCTCACCGTCACCGTTTGGGGGGCATTCCATTTGTCGACCGCGAAGGTCAGCGTGCTTTGATCGTTCTCCGTGTCAGGATCGGTATCGAACGTCACATCCGTGTTGTTCGTCGTCCGAGCGATCGTCACCGTCACCGGCCCGCTCGGCTGCGTCGTCAACTTCACCGTGAAGGTCGCGCTTCCACCTTCGGCCACCCCCAGCGGATCCGTCCCCCCCTCGGTCGCCGCGATGGTCAACCCCGGCGTGTCGTTGTCCGGGACCTTCACCGTGAGGTCTTTGGTGACGGAGCCGTAGTCGCCGCCCGAGGCGGTCAACCGCAAGGTCACGTCGTCCGCGACGGTATCGTCGTCCTCCGCCGCGCTCACCTTCACCGTTTGGGTCTCGTTCCAGTTCGAAGCCGTGAAGCTCAGCGTGTTTTGATTGTTCTCCGTGTCAGGATCGGTATCGACCGTCACATCCGTGTTGCTCGGCTGGTCAATCCTCACTGTCACATCCCCGCTCGGCTGCGTCGCCAGTTTCACATCGAACTCGACGCTGCCGCCTTCCGTCACGCTCACCTCGGTCACGACATCGTTGCCCTTCGACAGCGTCAATGCCGCCGGGTCGTCGTCGGTCACGGTCACGGTTATCGTCTTGTCGTCGTCGACCTTCGTCGCGTCGAGACTGATGGTGATCGTGGCGCTCTCGTTCGCCGCATCGACGTCCTCGACACCCGACACGGTCACGGTTTGGTTCGTGTTCCAAGTGCCTTGGGCTCCGGTTCCGCCGGCGAAGGTCAGCGAGGTCCGGCTCAGCGTGATGCCGTCGTCGTCGTTCTCCTTCGCCAACGAAACCGAAACGGAGACACCCGCACCCGGGTCATGACTGAGCTTGACATCGAACGCCTTCGTGCTCCCCTCGTCGACTGTCAATCTGTCGTCGGCGTCATCGGTTGCGGGCGTTGTCACCACCAACGCCAGCGTCTCGTTGTCGGTCACCGTCACGCCGACCGTCTTGTCCGCGATCGTGAAACCCGTCGCCGTCGCCGACACCGTGATGGTGTCGGTGTCCGTCGCCGCATCCCTGTCGTCTTCGTCCGCACTCACCGTCACGGTTCGGGGATCGTCCCATGTGCCGGCGGATCCGCCGGTGAAGGTCAGCGTGTTTTGGTCTCCTGAGGTATCGGAGTCGGTATCGATGGTGATGTCGTCGTTCTCCTTCCTCAACGAAACCGAAACGGTGACACCCGAACCCGGGTCATGACTGAGCTCGACGGTGAACTCCCCCATGCTCCCCTCGTCGATGGTCAGGGCGCTCGCCGACACATCCAACGCCAGCCTCTCGTCGTCGGTCACCGTCACCGCTACGCTGTCGCTCACGCTCCCGTAATCGCCCCCCGAAGCCGTCAGATCGACGGTCGCGCTGTCGTCCGCCGCATCGAGGTCTTGGGCTGCGCTCACCGTCACCGTCTGAGCCGTTTTCCAGTCGTCGTCGCCGGAGACATTGAAGGTCAGCGTGACTTGATTCCCCGTCTCCGTCGTGTCGGTGTCCACCGTCACGTCCGTGTTGTCCGTCGACAGCCTCACCGTCACATCCCCGCTCGGCTGCGTCGCCAACGCCACCTTGAAGGTGCTGTCGCTGCCTTCGGCGACTGTCAGGCTGTCGATTGTCTGATTGCCCTTCGATACCGCCAATGCCGGCGTGTCGTTCTCCGTCACCGTCACCGCGAGGTCCTTGCTGACGCCGTTGTAGCCGCCGTTCGAAGCGCTCAACCGCAAGGTCTCGGTGTCCGTAATGGCATCGTCGTCCTCCGCCGCCCTCACCGTCACCGTTTGGGGGGCATTCCATTTGTCGACCGCGAAGGTCAGCGTGCTTTGATCGTTCTCCGTGTCAGGATCGGTATCGAACGTCACATCCGTGTTGTTCGTCGTCCGAGCGATCGTCACCGTCACCGGCCCGCTCGGCTGCGTCGTCAACTTCACCGTGAAGGTCGCGCTTCCACCTTCGGCCACCCCCAGCGGATCCGTCCCCCCCTCGGTCGCCGCGATGGTCAACCCCGGCGTGTCGTTGTCCGGGACCTTCACCGTGAGGTCTTTGGTGACGGAGCCGTAGTCGCCGCCCGAGGCGGTCAACCGCAAGGTCACGTCGTCCGCGACGGTATCGTCGTCCTCCGCCGCGCTCACCTTCACCGTTTGGGTCTCGTTCCAGTTCGAAGCCGTGAAGCTCAGCGTGTTTTGATTGTTCTCCGTGTCAGGATCGGTATCGACCGTCACATCCGTGTTGCTCGGCTGGTCAATCCTCACTGTCACATCCCCGCTCGGCTGCGTCGCCAGTTTCACATCGAACTCGACGCTGCCGCCTTCCGTCACGCTCACCTCGGTCACGACATCGTTGCCCTTCGACAGCGTCAATGCCGCCGGGTCGTCGTCGGTCACGGTCACGGTTATCGTCTTGTCGTCGTCGACCTTCGTCGCGTCGAGACTGATGGTGATCGTGGCGCTCTCGTTCGCCGCATCGACGTCCTCGACACCCGACACGGTCACGGTTTGGTTCGTGTTCCAAGTGCCTTGGGCTCCGGTTCCGCCGGCGAAGGTCAGCGAGGTCCGGCTCAGCGTGATGCCGTCGTCGTCGTTCTCCTTCGCCAACGAAACCGAAACGGAGACACCCGCACCCGGGTCATGACTGAGCTTGACATCGAACGCCTTCGTGCTCCCCTCGTCGACTGTCAATCTGTCGTCGGCGTCATCGGTTGCGGGCGTTGTCACCACCAACGCCAGCGTCTCGTTGTCGGTCACCGTCACGCCGACCGTCTTGTCCGCGATCGTGAAACCCGTCGCCGTCGCCGACACCGTGATGGTGTCGGTGTCCGTCGCCGCATCCCTGTCGTCTTCGTCCGCACTCACCGTCACGGTTCGGGGATCGTCCCATGTGCCGGCGGATCCGCCGGTGAAGGTCAGCGTGTTTTGGTCTCCTGAGGTATCGGAGTCGGTATCGATGGTGATGTCGTCGTTCTCCTTCCTCAACGAAACCGAAACGGTGACACCCGAACCCGGGTCATGACTGAGCTCGACGGTGAACTCCCCCATGCTCCCCTCGTCGATGGTCAGGGCGCTCGCCGACACATCCAACGCCAGCCTCTCGTCGTCGGTCACCGTCACCGCTACGCTGTCGCTCACGCTCCCGTAATCGCCCCCCGAAGCCGTCAGATCGACGGTCGCGCTGTCGTCCGCCGCATCGAGGTCTTGGGCTGCGCTCACCGTCACCGTCTGAGCCGTTTTCCAGTCGTCGTCGCCGGAGACATTGAAGGTCAGCGTGACTTGATTCCCCGTCTCCGTCGTGTCGGTGTCCACCGTCACGTCCGTGTTGTCCGTCGACAGCCTCACCGTCACATCCCCGCTCGGCTGCGTCGCCAACGCCACCTTGAAGGTGCTGTCGCTGCCTTCGGCGACTGTCAGGCTGTCGATTGTCTGATTGCCCTTCGATACCGCCAATGCCGGCGTGTCGTTCTCCGTCACCGTCACCGCGAGGTCCTTGCTGACGCCGTTGTAGCCGCCGTTCGAAGCGCTCAACCGCAAGGTCTCGGTGTCCGTAATGGCATCGTCGTCCTCCGCCGCCCTCACCGTCACCGTTTGGGGGGCATTCCATTTGTCGACCGCGAAGGTCAGCGTGCTTTGATCGTTCTCCGTGTCAGGATCGGTATCGAACGTCACATCCGTGTTGTTCGTCGTCCGAGCGATCGTCACCGTCACCGGCCCGCTCGGCTGCGTCGTCAACTTCACCGTGAAGGTCGCGCTTCCACCTTCGGCCACCCCCAGCGGATCCGTCCCCCCCTCGGTCGCCGCGATGGTCAACCCCGGCGTGTCGTTGTCCGGGACCTTCACCGTGAGGTCTTTGGTGACGGAGCCGTAGTCGCCGCCCGAGGCGGTCAACCGCAAGGTCACGTCGTCCGCGACGGTATCGTCGTCCTCCGCCGCGCTCACCTTCACCGTTTGGGTCTCGTTCCAGTTCGAAGCCGTGAAGCTCAGCGTGTTTTGATTGTTCTCCGTGTCAGGATCGGTATCGACCGTCACATCCGTGTTGCTCGGCTGGTCAATCCTCACTGTCACATCCCCGCTCGGCTGCGTCGCCAGTTTCACATCGAACTCGACGCTGCCGCCTTCCGTCACGCTCACCTCGGTCACGACATCGTTGCCCTTCGACAGCGTCAATGCCGCCGGGTCGTCGTCGGTCACGGTCACGGTTATCGTCTTGTCGTCGTCGACCTTCGTCGCGTCGAGACTGATGGTGATCGTGGCGCTCTCGTTCGCCGCATCGACGTCCTCGACACCCGACACGGTCACGGTTTGGTTCGTGTTCCAAGTGCCTTGGGCTCCGGTTCCGCCGGCGAAGGTCAGCGAGGTCCGGCTCAGCGTGATGCCGTCGTCGTCGTTCTCCTTCGCCAACGAAACCGAAACGGAGACACCCGCACCCGGGTCATGACTGAGCTTGACATCGAACGCCTTCGTGCTCCCCTCGTCGACTGTCAATCTGTCGTCGGCGTCATCGGTTGCGGGCGTTGTCACCACCAACGCCAGCGTCTCGTTGTCGGTCACCGTCACGCCGACCGTCTTGTCCGCGATCGTGAAACCCGTCGCCGTCGCCGACACCGTGATGGTGTCGGTGTCCGTCGCCGCATCCCTGTCGTCTTCGTCCGCACTCACCGTCACGGTTCGGGGATCGTCCCATGTGCCGGCGGATCCGCCGGTGAAGGTCAGCGTGTTTTGGTCTCCTGAGGTATCGGAGTCGGTATCGATGGTGATGTCGTCGTTCTCCTTCCTCAACGAAACCGAAACGGTGACACCCGAACCCGGGTCATGACTGAGCTCGACGGTGAACTCCCCCATGCTCCCCTCGTCGATGGTCAGGGCGCTCGCCGACACATCCAACGCCAGCCTCTCGTCGTCGGTCACCGTCACCGCTACGCTGTCGCTCACGCTCCCGTAATCGCCCCCCGAAGCCGTCAGATCGACGGTCGCGCTGTCGTCCGCCGCATCGAGGTCTTGGGCTGCGCTCACCGTCACCGTCTGAGCCGTTTTCCAGTCGTCGTCGCCGGAGACATTGAAGGTCAGCGTGACTTGATTCCCCGTCTCCGTCGTGTCGGTGTCCACCGTCACGTCCGTGTTGTCCGTCGACAGCCTCACCGTCACATCCCCGCTCGGCTGCGTCGCCAACGCCACCTTGAAGGTGCTGTCGCTGCCTTCGGCGACTGTCAGGCTGTCGATTGTCTGATTGCCCTTCGATACCGCCAATGCCGGCGTGTCGTTCTCCGTCACCGTCACCGCGAGGTCCTTGCTGACGCCGTTGTAGCCGCCGTTCGAAGCGCTCAACCGCAAGGTCTCGGTGTCCGTAATGGCATCGTCGTCCTCCGCCGCCCTCACCGTCACCGTTTGGGGGGCATTCCATTTGTCGACCGCGAAGGTCAGCGTGCTTTGATCGTTCTCCGTGTCAGGATCGGTATCGAACGTCACATCCGTGTTGTTCGTCGTCCGAGCGATCGTCACCGTCACCGGCCCGCTCGGCTGCGTCGTCAACTTCACCGTGAAGGTCGCGCTTCCACCTTCGGCCACCCCCAGCGGATCCGTCCCCCCCTCGGTCGCCGCGATGGTCAACCCCGGCGTGTCGTTGTCCGGGACCTTCACCGTGAGGTCTTTGGTGACGGAGCCGTAGTCGCCGCCCGAGGCGGTCAACCGCAAGGTCACGTCGTCCGCGACGGTATCGTCGTCCTCCGCCGCGCTCACCTTCACCGTTTGGGTCTCGTTCCAGTTCGAAGCCGTGAAGCTCAGCGTGTTTTGATCGTTCTCCGTGTCAGGATCGGTATCGACCGTCACATCCGTGTTGCTCGGCTGGTCAATCCTCACTGTCACCGTCCCGCTCGGCTGCGTCGCCAGTTCCACATCGAACTCGACGCTGCCGCCTTCCGTCACGCTCACCTCGGTCACGGCGTCATCGTTGCCCTTCGACAGCGTCAATGCCGCCGGGTCGTCGTCGGTCACGGTCACGGTTATCGTCTTGTCTGCGATATCCGTGAAACCCGTCGCCGTCGCCTTCACCGTGATGGTGACGGTGTCGTCGGCCCCATCGTCGTCCTGTCCCGCATCCACAGTCACGGTCTGAGCCGTGTTCCAGTTGCCCTGGGCTACGGTTCCGCCGACGAAGGTCAGCGACGAGGCCGGACTCAGCGTGATGTCCCCGTTCGTCTTCTCCAACGAAACCGAAACGGAGACACCCGCACCCGGGTCATGACTGAGCTTGACATCGAACGAACCGGCCGTGCCACCCTCGGCGACTGTCAACCTGTCGTCGGCGTCATCGGTTGCGGGCGTTGTCACCACCAACGCCAGCGTCTCGTCGTCGTCGATGCTCACCGACAACGTCTTGGAAGTCGGCACCGACGACGACGACACCGTGATCGTGTTCGTCTCGTCCGCCGCATCGGCGTCCTGTTTCGCCATCACGGTCACGGTTTGGGCATTGTTCCAGTTGTCGGAGGTGAAGGTCAGCGACGAGGCCGACGTCAACGTGATGTCGTCGCTCCCCGTGCTCAGCGAAACGGTGACATCCGACACCGGGTCATGACTGAGCTTGACATCGAACGTCTCCGTCTTCCCCTCGGCGACTGTCAGGCTGTCGATGGTCTGATTGCCCTTCGATACCACCAACGCCAGCGTCTCGTCGTCGGTCACCGACACGCTCACGCTGTCTCTCACGTCCCCGTAATCGCCACCCGAAGCCGTCAGCGCAACGGTCGCGCTGTCGTTCGCCGCATCGAGGTCTTGGGCCGCGCTCACCGTCACCGTCTGACCCGTTTTCCAGTTGCCGTCGTTGTCGTCGCTGCCGGCGGTGAAGGTCAGCGTGAACTGATTCCCCGCCTCCGTCGTGTCGGTGTCCACCGTCACGTCCGTGTTCGACGGCTGCGTCAGCGTCACCGTCACATCCCCGCTCGGCTTCGTCGCCAACGCCACCTTGAAGGTGTTGTCGCTGCCTTCGGCGACTGTCAGGCTGTCGATTGTCTGATCGTCCTTCGATACCGCCAATGCCGGCGTGTCGTTCTCCGTCACCGTCACGGCGATGTCCTTGCTGACGTCGTCGTAGCCGCCGTTCGAAGCGCTCAAACGCAAGGTCTCGGTGTCCGTAATGGCATCGTCGTCCTCCGCCGCCCTCACCGTCACCGTCTGCTCTTTGTCCCACTTGTCATCAGTGCCATCGACGGTGAAGGTCAGCGTGCTTTGATCGTTCTCCGTGTCAGGATCGGTATCGAACGTCACATCCGTGTTGTTCGTCGTCCGAGTGATCGTCACTGTCACATCGGCGCTCGGCTGCGTCGTCAACTTCACCGTGAAGGTGGCGTCGCCCCCTTCGGTCACCGACAGCGGGTCCGTCCCCCCCTCGGTCGCCGCGATGGTCAGCCCCGGCGTGTCGTTGTCCGAGACCTTCACCCTCACGCTGTTTGTCACGCTGCCGTAATCGGCGCCGGAGGCGCTGATATCGATGGTGGCGTTGTCTTCGAGGGTGTCGGTGTCTTGGCCGGCGCTCACCGTCACCGTTTGGGGTTCTTTCCAGTTCCCGGTGTCGAAGGTCAGCGTGGCTTGATCGCCGTCCTCGTCCGCGTCGGTGTCGAAGGTGATGTCGGGATTGTTGGTGCCTCTTTGCGACAGCGTCAGCGTCACGTTCCCGGTCGGCAGTGTCGCCAGTCTCACCTTGAAGGAGGTGGTTTCGCCCTCGGTGATGCTCAGCTCGTTCTTCGATAGCGTCAGAGCCCGCGTATCGTTGTCCGTCACCGTCACCGATACGTTTTGGGCGATGGAGTCGTAGCCGCCGCCCGAGGCGCTCAGAGACAATGTCGCGTTGTCGACGAGGGGGTCGTCGTCCTCCGCTGCGCTCACCTTCACCGTTTGGGTTTCTCTCCAGTTCGATGTCGTGAAGGTCAGCGTACTTTGGTCACCGCCGGCGCTCGCGTCGGTGTCGAAGGTCACGTCGGAGTTGTTGTTGCCGCTTCGCGCCACCGTCACCGTCACGTTCGCACTCGGCTGGGTTCTCAACTTCACCGTGAAGTCGTTGTTGCCGCCTTCGGCGACTGTCAGGCTGTCGATGGTCTGATTGTTCTTCGATACCACCAATGCCGGCGTGTCGTTGTCCCTCACCGTCACATCGACGTTCTTGGCGACGGAGTCGTAGCCGCCCCCCGAGGCGCTCAACCGCAGGGTCGCGCTGTCCGCAAAGGCATCGTCGTCTTCGACGGCACTCACCGTCACGTCTTGGGGCTGGTTCCAGTTCGAGGCCGTGAAACTCAGCGAGGTCGGGCTCACCCTCACATCGTTGTTGGCGGTGCCGGGTTGTGCTATCCCCACCGTCACCGGCCCGCTCGGGGCGGTCGTCAGACTCACCTTGAACTTGGCGCTTCCGCCTTCGGGCACCGCTAGTGCATTCGTCCCCTGATCATGCTCGATGGTCAGTGCCATCGTGTTGTCCTGCACCCTTACGTCGACCGAGGCGGCGGTAATGCCGACTCCGGTGAGATCGATTTTCACTGTGTTATCGATGGAGTCCGCATCGGAACCGGCTGTGACCGTTACGGTTCGGAGGGTGTCCCAATTGCCGTCGTCGCCGCCGGTGAAGGTCAGCGTGTTTTGGTCTCCTGAGGTATCGGAGTCGGTATCGATGGTGATGGAGGCGTCGGCCGGTGCCAATACGACCCTCCTGTCGACGCCCGGCTTTTCGCTCAGTTTGACCGTGAAGGTGTTCGAGCCCTCTTCGACCACCGTCAACGATGTCGCCGACAAGGTCAGTCCGACGGATTCCATCGCGTTGACGATCAGCGAGGCCGAGGCGATATCGGTGCCGGTGAGGTTGATGGTCGCGGTGTCGTCGACCGCGTCGGTATCCGCGGTCGTATCGAGGGTTACGGTCTGGGGGGTATTCCAGTTGCCGTCGTCGCCGCCGGTGAAGGTCAGCGAGCTCTGGCTGCCTGTGGTCCCGGGGTCGGTGTCGATCGTGACGTCGGTATCGGTCGATGCCAAGTTGACCGTTCTGTCGTTTTTGCTTGGCGGTTGTTTTGTCAGCCTGACGGTGAAGGTGCCGTTCTCGCCTTCGTCCAAGTTCAACGATGTCGGCGCCAAGGTCAGCTCGATATCGTTATCGCTTATCGATACCTCCAAACTCGGGTTTGTCCCGTCGCTGAAGGCGAGGCCGGGGCCCAAAACGGTGCTGACAGATGCGGTGCTGTCCGCCGTGTCGCTGTCTTCGACGGCGAAGACTCCGAAACTTTGGGGTGTGTTCCAGTTGTCGGGAGTGAAGGTCAGAGTTCGATCTCCGGTGCTATCGACGCCGGCGCCGACTCTGAGATCGGCATGACTGGTCGACAAGGTGATCTCTCTGTCGGTGGTCGGCCGCGATGCCAGTACATAAGTGAAAGAGGGCGCCGAGTTGCCGGCGACGCCTTCGATGACGGCGATGGTGTTGACGCTCCGCGTGATATTGATGATCTCTTTCGCGGTCACGGTTATCGAAGCGGAGGTGATTTTATCGCCGTCGAGCTTGAGCGTTATCTTGTCATCCGCGGTGTCATCGCTATCCGCCACGGTGTTGGCCGTCACCGTTTGGGCGGTGTTCCAGTTGTCGCTGGTGAAGGTCAACGATGTCGGGTTGAAGGTAATATCGGTGTTGTTCGTATCACCCTCCGACAGATCTTGGGCTAGGGTAACCCTCCGGTTGTCGTTCGGCCGTTCGTCCAGTTTGACCGTGAAGGTCTCGGAGCCGCCTTCGGTTATATCCAGCTTGTCCTGCTTGTTTCGCGGCAACGACAGGGTCAGCCCGACATCCCCGTTCTGGGCATCGTCATCGGTCATCGTCACCGTTAGCCGAGATGATGTCGTGCTTGTATGTTCAAGACCGGGGCCGAGGGTGACATCGACGTATTGTGTTTTGTTGTCCAAGTCGTCGTCGTGGGCGACGCTGATCTTGACCGTCTGGGGCTGGTTCCAGTTTGCGGAGGTGAAGGTCAAAGTGAGGTTCCGGCTCGGGGTATCGTTGCCGGTGGCGATCGTCAGATCGGCGTCGGTGGTCGACATCTCGATCGTCCGGTCTCTATTCTGTCCCGGCTGCTCTTCGAGCACGTAAGTGAAGGTGGTCGTCGAGGTGCCCTCGACGGCGCTGACGGAGTTTTCGCTCCGCTTTGCCTTGATGAGATTCCACGCCGGTATGTCTCGATGCGAGGGGATAACGCCGCCGATACTTTGGACGCTGACTCTCACACTGCCGGTGTCGTTCGAAACGCTGTCCGCAGGGAGACCGACCGTTATCGTCCGAGCGGTATTCCAGTTGCCGTCGTCACCGCCGGTGAAGGTCAGCCGGGTCTGGTTGCCTGGGGTCCCGGGGTCGGTGTCGACGGTGGCGGGGGAGGACGGAACCAACGTGACCATTCTGTCAGCGTCGTCCGGTTTGGACGCCAACTTGAGGGTTAACGTAGCGGTTTTATTTTCGACCACCCGAGGGATGCTCGACAGCACGGCTGCGATAGGCTCTTTGACGGCAATGCCCAACGCAGTGGTTGCAAGTCCGGTGCCGGTGAAATTGATCGTGTGGATGTCGTCTTTCGTATCGGCGTCAGCGACGGAGTGGAGCGCCACGGATTGGTATTTGTCCCAGTTACCGCTATCTCCGCCGGTGAAGTTGAGGGTGATGTTCCGGCTCGGGGTATTGTCGTTGACGCCGGCGATCTTGAGTTCGTCGTCCTCGGATCCATCTGCCAATACCAATGCCAAGTTGACCGTAATATTGTTTTTGTTCGGCGGTTGTTTTGCCAGTTTGACGATGAAGACTCTCGTGCTGCCGCCATCGCCTCCGTCGGTTACTTCCGGAGCTGCCGGCATAAAGCTCAAGCCGACATCGTCGTCTTTCAGCGTCACCCGTAGTTTTTCGCTCGTCCCATCGGCATGGGAAAGGCCGGTGCCGAGGGTGAAATCGATTTCCGCATTGCGGTCGTTCGCATCGCTGTCATGGGCGGCGCTGAGCGTCACCGTCTGGGCGGTATTCCAGTTATCTTCGGTGAAGGTCAGTTCGAGGGTCTGCTTCGGGGTGCCGCCGCCGGTGGCGATCGTGAGATCGGCGTGGGAGGTCGTCATCGATATCTTGCGATCTTCGTTCGGTTTCGCTTTCAGCACATAAGTGAAGGTGGCGGTCGAGGTGCCCTCGGCGACCTCGATCGTGTTTTTGTTCCGCTCCGCCTCGATGGGCTCGTATACGGTGACTTTTACCGTTGCGTCGACAAAGCCATTGCCGCTGAGGGTGATATCCGCTTCGTCGTCGTCGGTATCGGCATCCGCAGTCGTCGTAACCCTCACTGTTTGCGCGGTGTTCCAGTTGCCGGCGCTGCCGCCGGTGAAGGTCAGCCGGGTCTGGTTGCCCGCGGTCACCGAGTCGGTGTCGATCGTGACGTCGGTGTTATTCGATGCCAAGGCGATCTCCCGGTCGCCGATCGGCTGCGATCCCAGTTTGACCGTGAAAGACTTGTTTCCGCCCTCGACTATTTCCAGCGGCGTATCGGCAAGAGCGAGCGTGATATCGTTATCGCGCATCAACACCTGCAATCGTTCATCCGTATCGGCTTTACGGACCAAGCCGCCGCCCAAGGTGGTATCGATATATTCATAGCGGTCCGTCTTATCGCTGTCTTCGGCGGCGCTGACCGTCACCGTCTGGGCGGTATTCCAGTTCTCGGAGGTGAAAGTCAAAGCGAGATTCCGGCTTGAGGTGCCTCCGCCGGTGGCGATCGTGAGATCGGCGTGGGTGGTCGATAGGTTGATCGTGCGATTTCCGCTCGGCTGCGATTCCAGCACATAAGTGAATGTGGATGTCGAGGTGCCTTCATCGACGACGATGGAATCGGCGCTCCGAACTGCCACGCGGGGCTCGAGGACGGTCACGCTTATCGATTTGTCGTTGATGTCGTCGCCGGTGAGGCTGATCGTTTCGCTGTCATCGCCCGAATCCTCATCCGCCGCGGCGGTGACGGTCACCGTTTGGGGGGTATCCCAGTTGCCGTCATCACCGCTGGTGAAGGTCATCCGGATCGGACTCAAGGTGATATCGGAATTGTCGGATATCATCAAGTCGAAGCTCGTATCGTCATTCGGGCACTGGTCGAGTTTGATCGTGAACGTCGTCGAGCTGCCCTCGTTCATGATCAACGATGATTTCGATGTGATCAGATTAGGGAGATCGTCGTCGGTAACGGTTACCCCGATTCTGATAGTCTCGATCCCTTCGCCGGAGAACTCGACATGTCCGTTCTCGTTCTTCAAGTTGCCATCGTGCTCATTATTGAATGAGACCTGTATCCAACCATTCCAGTTGGATCCGTTGAAGGTCGCCCGCCCGCTGAAACTTCCTATGCTTCGGGGGCTCCTTTTCATGGTGATGGTTCTGTGATTGCCAGGCCGTTTTCGCAGTCTGAGGCTGAAGTGTTTACTTCCTCCCTCGGTGACGGAAAAAGAGTTGCTGCCGCCGTGTATTTCGATACCGATGGCCTCGAACGCTCTCACGCTTGCCGAAGCGGCGGTGATGCCGATGCCGCTAAGGCTGACCGTCACGTTATTGTCGCTATCGTCGGCGTCCGCCGCCGCCTTGACGGTTACAGTTTGGGCGGTATTCCAGTTGCTGCCGGTGAAAGTCAGCGATGTCTGGTTGCCGTCTTCATCGGGATCGGTATCGAGCGTGACCGCAGCGTTGTTCGATGCCAGATTGACGGTTCTGCTACCGCCCGGCGAGGACGCCAGCTTGACGGTGAACGTTCCCGAACCGCCTTCGGTTACCGTCAGCGGGCTACCGGACAAGGTCAGTCCGATATTTTCCTTCTCGCC
Source organism: Gammaproteobacteria bacterium (assembly GCA_965220535.1). Lineage (GTDB taxonomy): Bacteria > Pseudomonadota > Gammaproteobacteria > HK1 > HK1 > HK1. Next base: position 94,514 of record OZ244833.1, read on the forward strand.
GACGGTCAGCGAGCTCGAGACGATGCCGGTGCCGGTGAAGTTGATCGTCGCGCTATCGTCGGTGGTATCGTCATCCGCGGTCGCGGTGACCGTTACGGTCTGGGGGGTGTCCCAGTTGCCGCCGGTATCGGCGCCGGTGAAAGTCAACGTGTTCGGGCTAAGAGTGATATCGGCGCTGCCCCCGTCGGCCACGGCCAAGGTGATCGTCCGATCGTCTTTTCTCGGCGGTTGCTTTGCCAGTTTGACGGTAAAAGTACCGGTGGAACCATCGGACACGTTCAGCGGTGTCGGCGACAGGGTCAAGGCGATATCGTCATCGAGCATCCGCACCCGTAGTCTGTAATCGTCCCTCCCATTCCCGGTGTTCTGTTTAAGGCCAGGGCCCAAGGTGAAATTGATGTATCCATCGCGATCGGCCCCGTCGTCGTCATGAGCGACGCCGACCGTCACCGTCTGGGGGGTACTCCAGTTCTCGGAGGTGAAGGTCAACGAGGTCTGGTTGCCCGCGGTCTCCGAATCGGTGTCGACCGTGAGATCGGTATCGGGCGTCATCGAGATCGTGCGGTCGACGCTCGGCTGCGATAACAGCACATAAGTGAAGGTGGCGGTCGAGGTACCTTCATGGGCGACGATGTAATTTTGGTTCCGGTCCGCCACGATGAGTTCGAGCACATTCACGGTGACCGAGGTATCGACGAAACCGTTGCCTTTCAGGGTCACGGTCGCGGTATCGTCGGTCGAGTCGTCGTCGGCTGTGGCGCTGACCGTCACCGTCTTGTCGCGATGCCAATTGTTGCCCCCAAAGAAAATATGTCTCGACGGGCTCACGGTGATACCTGCTGTCGGCGATGCCAAGTCGACTTCCCGCCTATGGAGCGGCCGAGCCCCCAATTGGACCCTGAAGGTCCCGCTCCCGCCCTCGCTCACGCTCATCTGCCTATTCGCGATACCGAGGATGTTGAGCGAGGGGTCGCCATCTATGAGCATCACCCGAAGACGGTTGTCATCGCCTTGTTTACGGGACAAGCCGACCGAGGTGAAATCGACATGTACCTCGCGATCCCCCATATCCTCGTCCTTGGGGGTGGATAAGGTCACTGTCTGCGCTTGATTCCAGTTCCCGGAGGTGAAGGTCAGGCTAAGCTTCCGGCTCGCGGTACCGCCGGCGGTGGCGAGCTTGAGAGCTTCGTGGGTGGTACTCATATCGATCGTGCGGTCGGCCTGCGGCTGCGATTCCAGCACATAAGTGAAGGTTCCCGTCGAGCCTTCTTCGATAACGATGAAGTTCGTGTTCCGGTCCGCCACGATGGACTCCAAGGCGTTCACGGTTGCCGTGGCTTCGATGACGCCGGTACCGGCAAGGGTGATCGTCGCGATGTCGTCGGTGCTGTCGCCGTCGGTGACGGTGTTGAACGTCACGGTCTGGGGGGTGTTCCAGTTGCCGTCATCGCCGGTGGTGAAGGTCAGCGTCGCCGGGCTGAAAGTGATATCGGGGCTGCCACCGCTCGCCGCGGTCAACGCGACAGTCACGGCGACGACCGGTTGCGATGCCAAAGAAACCTCTAACGTCGCCGAATCACCCTCGTTCACTTGCAAAACGGTCTTGGAGAGCGACAAAGCCACCTCGTCGTTGTCGATCACGGTGATTGACACGCTGTTGCTGATATTGGCGTAACCGCTTCCCACGCCCGTCAGATCGATAATCAACTCGTCGTTCACGGCATCGGCGCTTTCTTCGTCCGCGTTCACCCTCACCGTTTGGGGTAGGTTCCAATTGGCGCTCGTGAATGCCAACGCCGTTTTGTCCAGCCGGACGTCGGTATTGGGCGTTCCTCTTTGTGCCAGCCTCACCGTCACGCTCGTATTCACGCTCGGCTGGGTGCCCAAACGGACCGTGAAGGTGCCGCTTCCGCCTTCGTTGACGGTCAAGGAGGGTTTGGAGACCACGATGCTCGCGGTGTCGTTATCGCTCACCGTGACCGCGAGGCTGCCATTGACTCCTTCGTATTCCGCGCCGGAAGCGGCCAGATTGATGTTCGCGCTCTCGCTTGCGGTATCGGCATCCTCGCTCGCGCTCACCGTCACCGTTCGGCGGGTATTCCAATTGTTACCGGTGAATGTCAAGGAAGTTTGGTTGCCGGCGGTGGAGGCATCGGTATCGACCGTCACATCGGAGTTCGATGATGTCAAATTCAACGTCACGTCGGCGCTCGGCTTGGTTGTCAACGCCACCTCGAAGCTGCCGCTCGCGCCCTCGGTGACGGGCAGAGGCTTGGTCGCGGCCACGATGTCGAGAGCCGCGCTATCGTTATCCGAAACGGTAACCGAAAGACTCTCGTTCACGCTGTCGTAGCCTTGTCCCGAAGCCGTAAGAGAGATGCTCGCGGAGTCGTCGACAGCATCTTCATCCTCGTTCGCGCTCACCCTCACCGTTTGGGGGGTGTTCCAGTTCTCGTCGTCGAAGGTCAGCGCACTCTGGTTGCCGCTCGTCGCGGTGTCGGCATCGAAGCTCACATCGGGATTGTCGGTTCCGCTTTGCGCCAAGTTCACTGTCACATCGGCGCTCGGTTGCTGTGCCAACCTCACCGTGAAATCGCCGCTTCCGCCTTCGGTGATCGTCAAAGCGGTCGGCAAGAGGGTCAGGCCCGGACTGTCATCGTCCGTTATCCGGATGGTCATGCTGTCGCGCACGCTGTCGTAGCCACCCTCCGAAGCCGTAAAGGAGATGGTCGCGTTGTCGTTCGCGGTATCGTCGTCTTGGGCGGCGTTTGCGCTGACCGTCTGGGGGGTATTCCAGTTGGCGCCGGTGAAGGTCAGCGTGGTTTTGTCGAGGGTGACGTCGGTGCCGGTCGGCAGGGTCAATGTCAGCGTTACGTTCGCGCTCGGGCGGGTCTTCAGCCTCACCGTGAAGTTGCCGCTTTCACCCTCGGTGATATTCAAAGGGCTCGGCGGCATCAGGATCAAGCCCGGCGTATCGTCGTCGTTCACCCGGATCGACAGACTGCTCTCGATATCCGCATAGCCGCCCCCCGAAGCGCTCAAGGAGACGCTCGCATTGTCGTTGGCTGCATCTTCGTCTTGGCCGGCGTTCACCCTCACCCGTTGCTCCTCACTCCAGTTCGAGACGGTGAAGGTCAGTCTATTTTGGTTGCCTGCGGTGTCGGGATCGGTGTCGACGGTCACGTCGGTGTTGGTCGGCTGGGTCAGGGTTACAGTGACATCGGACGAGGGCACCGTCGCCAGCCGCACCGTGAAATGACCGCTGCCGCCTTCGTTGACGGTCAGGGGGTCGGTATCCGCTTTGATGGTCAGGCCGATGGCGTCGTTATCCGCGACCTCGATGACTACGCTTGCGGTCTTGCCCGCGTAATCCCCTCCCTTCGCCGTCAGATTGATTCTGTCGGTCTCCGCGCTTGCATCGTTGTCCTCGTTCGCTGTGACCCTCACCGATTGGGGGGTGTTCCAGTTGTCGGCAGTGAAGACCAAGCGCTCGGGGGAGAAGACCGTCGAATTGGAGCGAGGCCCGCTTTGACCCTCGGGGCGATCGAAGGCCAGTTCCACGGTCACGGTCGCGCTCGGTACGGTTGCCAATTTCACGGTGAAGAAGTCGTCGGTACCGCCTTCGTCGATGGATAATTTCAAATCGGAGAGATCCAATCCGATGGTGTCGATATCGGTGATGGCGACCGAGATGCTCACGGTCTCGTCCTCGTAATTGCCCCCCGCAGCGATCAAAGAGACGGTGGCGCTATCGTCCGCGGAATCGTCGTCTTTGGCCGCGCTGACCATCACCGTCTGCGTGGTGCGCCAGTTGCCGGTCGTGAAGATCAATGTCTTTTTATCGGTCGTAAGGTCGGAGTTGTCGCTGGACAGCGTGACCGTGACATTGGCCGAGGGCTCGGAACCCAAGTTCACGGTGAAGCTTTTTTGGCCGCCGCCCTCAATCAGTGCCAGGCTTTGAAGGGACGCTCGCAAGCCGAGGTTTTCGTCATCGAGCACCCTCGTGCGGATAGAGGGGCTGGTGTATTGGCTGTCAATGGATCGAATCAAGAGCGTGCCGATATCGTCTTCGGCATCGTTATCCTGAACGGAAATCAACGTCAGCCGCTGCGTCGTATTCCAATTCGACGAAGTGAAGGAAAGGGTCCTAGGGGAGACCGTTATATCCTGATTGGAAAAGCCGGGTCGATGATCGATATTGGCGACGACCCCGGCCACGCTCGGCTTCGATGCCAGTTTGACCGTCAGCGTCTTGCTGTTACCCTCCATGATTTGGACTTCGTTGGCCGGGGAGGGGGCCACGATGAAGTAATCGTTATCGGAAACCGTCAGATCCAACTCCCCGGTGACATCGCCGTAATCGGCACCCGACGCCGACAGCGACAGTTTCATGAATTCATAGTCGCTGTCGTTGTCTTCGGCCGCCGAAACCCTGACCGACTGCGTCTTATCCCAATTCGAAACCGTGAAGTTCAAAGTCGTCGGGGAGAGGGTGATCTCGGATTCGGGCGAGGTCAAACTCACCCTCACCGGGCCGCTCGGCGGGCTTGCAAGGCTCACTTCGAAGGGCGCCGAAAGCGCTTCGACCACGGTCAACTTCGAGGGCTCGATGACCAAATTCTCGGAGACGTCGTCGTCCGTCACCGTAACCCTCACGCTGCCGGTAACGACAGCGGTGCCGTAATCGGCACCCGACGCCGACAGCGATATGTCGGCGATTTTCTCGAAGTCATCGTCGTTGTCGTCTTCTGCCGCCCGAACCGTTATTTGATGGAAGGTACTCCAGTTGGAATTTGTGAACGTCACGGTGGTTTGATTGCCGTTGGTGTCGGCGTCGGTGTCAACGGTCACATCGCTTCTCGATGACGACAAACTGACAATCACGTTTCCGCCGTTCGGTCTCGATGCCAATCTCAATCCGAAAATGGTGCTATTGCCTTCGACCAGTTCCAAACTCTGCGGAGAAGGCACCAAGCCCCGGTCGTTATCGATGGCCGTCACATTGACGGTACCGACTTTGGTAGAGTAATCGGCGCCGGCCGCGCTCAGCAAGATCGTTTCCGACTCATCGGCATTGCTGTCGTTGCGCTCCGGTGCGCTGAGCGTCACGGTCTGGGGGTTATTCCAGGTCGTGCTCGTGAAGCTCATCGTGTTCTGATTCCCCGAGGTGTTCGCATCGGTATCGATCGTCATCTGCGTACCCTTCAGGCGACTGGCATTGATCGTTACGTCACCGCCCACCGGCTGGGTTGCCAAAGCGACGGTGAACGAGACGCTGCTCCCTTCGTTGACCGTGGCTTCGCATTTGGTGGGGGATGTGCACGCGGAGATCGACAGGTTGGCGGTGTCGTTATCCTCGATATGGACCTGCACGCTCTGGCTGGTGACGTTTTCGTACTCGCCGCCCGAGGCCGACAACGTGATGTTGTCGCTGTCATCGACTCCATCGTCGTCCTCGGCGGAATAGAGCGTTATCCTGCGCGGCGTTTCCCAGTTCGAGGGGGTGAATCTCACCGAGTTTTGATTGCCGGATTGTTCCGTATCCGCATCGACGGTCACATCCGAGTTCGAAGGCGGATTCACGCTCACGGTGATGTCGACGCCCGGGCGCGTCGCCGGCCTCACCGTAAAATGACCGCTACTGCCTTCGGGGGCATTCACTCGGCTCGAGGAAAGCGTCAAGGCGGGAGGGTTTTTATCGCTTACCGAAACCGTTACGAACTTGACGATGGAGGCATAAGCGGTATCGGAGCTCCGGCTTCGAATCTGCAAGGTGGCGTTGTCGCTCAGCCCGTCTTCGTCCTCGGCGGTCGATACGCTCACCCTTTGCGATGTGGACCAGTTGTCGGGGGTGAAGGTCAAAGAAGTTTGGTTGCCGGCGGTGGAGGTATCGGTATCGACCGTCACATCGGAATTCGATGATGTCAAATCCAATATCACGTCGGCGCTCGGCCTGGTTGTCAACGCCACATCGAAGTTGCCGCTCGCGCCTTCGGCGATGGTCAGATAGGTCGAGGAAATCGTCAGGTCGGCAGAGTCGTTATCGATGACCGTCACCACGAGACTGCCGGTGAGGTTGCCGTAATCCCCGCCGCTGGCGGTAAGAGAAATACCGGCGCTTTCGTTCGCGATATCGTCGTCCTCGGCGGCGAAGACTTTCACCGTTTGGGCCGCATTCCAGTTCGAAGTGGTGAAGGTGAGGGTGTCTTGATTTTCGTCGGTATCCGGATCGGTGTCGAAGGTGATATCCGAACTGCCCGTTCCGTTTTTCGCCAAAGTGACTGTCACGTCGGCGCTCGGCCGAGTCGCCAAGGTTACCGTGAAGGTATTTTCGCCGCCCTCGCTCACCCTCAGCCTCGTCGGATTCACCGTCAGATCGACGCTCTCGTCGTCATCCACCTCGACCAGCGCCGCGCCTTGTTTGCCCTCGAATTCATCGGCCCCGGAGGCGCGCAAGACCAGATGCACGCTCTCGTCGACGGCATCGAGGTCTTGAACGCCGGTGACGGTAACGCTTTGCTCGGTATTCCAGTTGGAATCCGTAAAGACCATGTTGGCAGGGGATACCGTCATCGCCCCGCTGTCATTGCTCGAAAGCGCGACGCTTACGTTCGCCGAGGGTCTTCCTTTCAGCCTCACGCGAAGGCTGCCGTTGCCTCCTTCGTCGATGGAGACTTTGGCGGCCGAGAGGACGAAGGTCGCATCATCGTCCAAGACGCTGATGGTCTCGGTGACTTCCACATCGACGGGACCGCCGGATGCTTCGTCGAAACGACCGCCGCGGGCCACGAATTTCAGTTTGACGCTCTCGTTCAGGGCGTCGATATCGTCCACGCCCGTGAACGTGAACGTCTGGTCTTGATTCCAGTTGTCTTTGGTGAATTGCAAAACCGCCGGAGACGCCGTCAACGATAGCGGGTCGGAATTGTCGACGAATACCGATACCGTCGACGGTATGCCGCTAAGGGTGGTCGCTGCCGGCTTCGCCCCGAGCTTCAACTTGACGGTGGCGGCGCTTCCTTCCAAGGGGTTTCCCGGGTGGTCGGTCGGTGCGGCCCGGGTGATCTGCAACGACGGAATGGTTCTATCGTCGATACGGACGGAGATCCTCAGATCCGCCCGACGAAGCTGAAGCTCGCTATCGTTATCCTCCGTGATACGGAATCTGAGATAAGCGATATCATTGTCGATATCCGCATCTTCCTTGGCTTTGAACTGGAAAGTCTGATATTCACGCCCGTAGGGGCCCTGTGGGGCAGTGGAGGGAAAGTATCGAACTTTTCTTTTCCCTACGATTTCCAACTGACTTGCGTACTCGCCGGGAACATACGCCTCCACGTCGGTCCAATCGCTGTTTACCATGATATCGCTCATCTTCACCGCCATGGTGCCGACGGTACCGGGGGAGAGTCGATGCGAAGAGGCTTGCACCGTGAAACCGCCCGTTGCATTCCTGTGATCCACGAGATCGACGTCTACGATCGCTGTCCCTTGATAAACTCCTTGATCGCTCGCTTTTGCATTGCCCTCCTTGAGCCGATGAACCAAAAAAATCTGAGGGAACTCGTCGCTCTCTTGCTGTCTTTCGTTCAGTCGGTCCTGCGGCAGTATATTGGGGTCGTCCGGGGCGGTAAAAGTTCCTATCGTAAATGTCTTGGGTTGGTTCCACTCGTCCGCGGTCCACTCGTGAACGCTCGGGGTGACGGTCATGACTCGATCCCGGTTGATGATCGCGGCCACTGTCGTCCGGCTGCCGGCTTTCGGTTTGGACGCCAACTTCACCGTGAAGCTAAATTTAGTGCTGCTATTATCGTATACGATACCGATGCTGTTTACTCTCCTATTGCCATCGTCTTCGTTTATTTGATCCCTGAATTTTTCCGCATTCTCCCGGTCTGCGAAGGCCTGAAAGATCCGTCTGTCGAAATAGTAAATCCCTAACCACTTCTTCGACAACACCAAGCCGCCCCAATCTCCATCCATGACCGAGACCGTCACTTTGCCGGTGGCGCTGTCGAATCCCCCGCCGGATGCGGTCAAATTGACGTGGGTGCTTTCGTCGGTGGAATCGGAATCCGTCTTGCCGATGAGAATTATCGTCCGATCGACATTCCAGTTCGAGGTGGTGAAGGTCAGCGTGTTTTGATGTCGGTACTCGATGACTTCGGTATCGACATCCAAGATATCGCTCGACACCGGCTTCACCGTCACCGTCACATCATCGGTCGGCTGCGAACTCAGCTTCATCGAGAAGGAGTATCTGCCTCCTTCGGTCATGGTCACGTCGGTATCGGAAATGACCAAAGACTTTTGCTGCGCCCATACGGAGGTGGTGAGCAGCAAGGCGGAAGCAAAAAGGATGGTCGAGATTTTTCTCATCGCGTCATCGCTACCCTTGCTCGCCTCGACCCCATGGCCGGCCGACATCGCCACGATCGTCTCGTTGGCCGGATCGCTCGCATTTTTCCTCGCAACGCATCCGGTGGACGCTTGCCGACATCTCGGAATTCCTTGACCACTCCTATCATCGGATAAGACTTTACCCGTCGATGGCATCGTACCTGTCTCTCGTGTAAGATAGCATAAAACAGCATAGAAACGCAATACATAAGAAAGGGATAGGGCATTTTTGTCGTTTGGTTCTTGACGGAAACGAATCCGAATTTCATGCGCCTGCGAAGGCCTCGGATCGCTTCGAGAAGACGGCGTCGCGCGGGCTTTTCTCGCTTTTTCGGATATCGCCGCTTTTCGAAGCATCACGACAAGGCTCGACAGGGAAGGGCGGTCGAATCGGGGCGCCGACGAGCCTCGCCTTGCATAGTCGCGGAGCCGATTTCGATGGCATCGTTCGTCTTCGGCTACCGATGAAAAAGCGATCCGTAACGGGATCGATATTATCCGCGAAAATCTTGAATAAAAGCCATTTCGCTTCGCGGACGCCATCGGCCGCCGATCGGGTCCTTGCGCCGAGAAACGCCGTCGACTTGCGCTGGCGCGATCGATGTCGACTGCTTACGATAATTGCGCACGATAGGAGCCGCGACCGGCGCCATTGCCGACGCACGGTCCTTGCGCACTGCCGGCGTTCGGGATGTTCGGGCGTCTCTTTAGGGGGGTGGGGCCTGTAAAAACCGCCGATGGGGAAGGGCACCGATGCTCGGCGAACGATCGGCGGCGGCGCAAGGGCACCGGCAAGGCTGCCCCTAGTTTCCGACGATGCCGCTCGCGCTATTATTGACCAAGGCCCTTCCGCCGCCGGTTCGGGTCAGGATCTGCACGCTGAACGGGTTATCGGATCTGACCTCGCAAGACAGCCCCATCTCATGCCAATGGTGCCCGATCATCGATGACAACTCCTGCGTTTGCAGATGTCTCGTATGCTTTCGCCCGATGAAGCCCAATATCCCGCTATATAACCCCCCGTCGTCTTCGTAGCATTCGAAAGTCACGCCGGTGCAGTCATTTCGGCCTTCGCATCGGATACGAATATTGCTCAGATTGAAATCCCCCGGCGAGGGTATCGACTCGATATCCGCTTGGTGATACGTTCTGCCGCGGGCGTTGACCACTTCGGCGCTTCTCAGTATCTCGCTGTTGTTGACCAACACCGCGTCTCCGGAGCGGGTCCAAATTTGTCCGCTGATATCCTGTTGCGACCGAAGAGGGCAGAAGAGGCGGCCTTTGCCGCTCCAATCGCCTTCGACAAGATCGGCAAGCTCTTCGATGCTCAGGGTTTTTGTATTCATCGCCGCGATCGGAGAGTTCATCCGGCCCCGATAGATCGTGCCGTCTTGGGCCGTGCAATCGAAGAAGATATCGCAATCCTGGCTGTGTTCCTTGCAGCGGATACGAAGGGCGGCCGTATCTTGGGCGCTAAGGGGCGGGATTGCGGGAATCACGCTCTTGACCGGCCACGACAAGGAGGGGTCGGCTTCGATGGCGACGATGGCGAGCGTTTCGGTCAAATTCGAATATTCTTGCGCTCCCGCGGCGTAAATCGACAGGCTCGCGTTGTCGTCGATATCGTCTTCGTCCGCGGCCGCGGCGACGCTCACGGCCTGCACTCGATCCCAATCGGAGCGGGTGAAGGATATTTGGTTCTGGTATCCCTCCCGATCCGTATCGGTATCGACCCTCACGTCGGAATTCGAGGGCTGCGTCATGGTCAGCGTCACTCCCTCGCTCGGTCGGGTCGCCAACCTCACCGTGAAGGTGCTGCTGTCGCCTTCGCTTACCGTCAGCCTTTCCGAGGGCGATAAAACGAAGCCGGGGGGAGAATCCTTGTCCGTCACCGAAACCGCTATCCGATCGGTGATTCCTCGATAGTCCCCACCCGAAGCCACCAAGGACAAATCCGCTTGCTCATCGTCGGCATCGCTGTCTTGAGCGGCGGAGACGATGACCGCTTGGGCCACGCCCCAATTCAATGACGTAAACAACAGTGCGTTTTGTTTGCCGGAAGCGCTGGTGTCGGTATCGACCGTTACGTCGGTATTCGACGGGCGCGGGAATTCCACGGTTACATCTGTGCTCGGACGTGTCGTCAAGCTCACCATCAAAGGATGGCTGGTCCCTTCAGCCAAGCTCAGGTCCCTCGGGGATAAAACGAAGCCGGGAACGGTTTCGGTGTTATCGATCACCGATACCTCCACCATGCCGTCGACGCCGGTATAGTCTCCGCCCGCAGCGATCAAGGAGATACTCGTTTTCTCGTTCTTATCGTCGTCGTCCGTGGCGGCGAAGACGGTCACGAGTTGAAATGTATTCCAATTCTTGTTCGTGAAGACCAGCGTATCCTGGTTGCCCGGCGTGATCGTATCGGCATCGACGATGATGCCGGCATCCGAGGGTTGCAATACGCTCACCTTCACATCCACGCTCGGTATCGTCAACAACTTCACCTTCAATTTCCCGCTGGTGCCCTCGGTGACCGTGAGCTCCGTCGGCGATAGAACCAGATCGGGGGGGGTATCGCTATCGGTTATCCGCACCGTCAGATTGCCGGTGACTCCGGCGTAGTCTCCGCCTGAAGCCGTCGCGGAAACGAGCACCGTTTCGCTCTCGGCGTCATTGTCGGCGGCGGCGGAGAAGGTTGCCGTCTGGGGCTTGTCCCAGCTCTTGTCCGTGAAGGTCAAGCGTACCGGGGAGAGGCTCGCATCGGTATTCGACGCCGATGTCAAATCCACTGCCACATTCGCACTCGGCCGAGTCGTCAATCTCACCGTGAAGGTCTCGCTACCGGCTTCGGGGACCGTCAGAGTCAGGGGATTGATCGTCAAGCCCGGGGTATCGTCGTCGCTCACATCGACCGACAAGCGAGCGGAAAGGCCGTCGTAGCCTCCGCCCGAGGCCGTCAAGGAGAAATCCGTGCTTTCATCGATGGCGTCATCGTCGGCGGCGGCACTCAATCTCACCCGGCGAGCCGTGCCCCAGTTGTCGCGCGTGAAAGTCAAACTGCCGGGCGAAGCCCTCACATCGAGGTTCAACGGCTGCGAAATCGATATCGTTACATCCGCGCTCGGCTGCGCCACCAAACCCACCGTGAAATCCACCGTGCCGCCTTCGGTCAATTCCAAATCCCTTGCGGAAAGCGTCAAACCGACGCTATCGTCGTCCTCCACCGAGATATCCACCATACCCGTGACATCGTCGTAGCCCCCGCCGGCGGCCGTGAGGGTAATGGTCGCGCGGTCATCGGTGACGTCATCGTCCTCGTCGGCGTGGACGTTGATCGTTCTCACCTGATCCCAGCTGCCGACGGTGAAGGTCAAGGTGCTCTGATTACCCGGCGAGGTCGCGTCGGTGTCGATCGTCAGGTCGGCGTCCGCCGGCTGCAACCTGAATCTCACCGTCACATCCTCCCCCGGCAGTTTCGTCAGGTTCACCTCGAAGGTGCCGACGCCGCCCTCGTTCAACGCAAGCCTCGTCAAGGACAAAGAGATGCGAGCGACGTCGTTGTCGAAGACCGAGACCGAAGCCGTACCGGTGACGTTGTCGTAGCCTCCGCCCGAAGCCGTCAAGGTGATATCCACGGAATCGTCGGCGACGTCCTCGTCCTCGCCGGCGGTAATGGTCACCGTCTGGGTACTGTTCCAATTGGAATCCGTGAAAACCAGACTGGCGGGAGTGAGAGTCAAGTCGGAATTCGAGGGCTGTGTCAATCTCACCGTCACGTTCGAGCTCGGTCGCGTCACCAATTTCACGGTGAAGGTATTGTTGCCGCCCTCGCTCAAGGCCGGATCCGTCGGGTTGATCACCAGACCGGGGGTGTCGTTGTCCTCCACCGTTATCAAGAGGTTGGCGGCGACGTTGCCGTAATCCGCCCCCGTGCCCCTGAGCGAGACGCTCGTCCCGTCATCCACGGCATCTAGATCCTCGGCGGCGGCGACGTTGACCGTTTGCAGTTGTTTCCAGTTCAAGGGCGTGAAGGATAGGGAGGGGGGGGTGAATGTGAGGTCGCCGCCCGAGGGCTGGGACAAACCCACGCTTACGTTTCCGCCCGGCTGGGTCGCTAGCCTTAGCATGAAAGAGCCTTCGCCGCCCTCGCTCACCGTCAGAGTCGGTATATCGTCGGTGCCCGATACGCTGGAGAAGATCAGGCCGGCGTTGTCGTCGTCGGTCACCGATATCGACACGCTGCCGGTGACGCCGTCGTAATGACCGCCCGAAGCGGCAAAGGCGATACTGCTTGCGCTGTCGTCGATGGCATCGTCGTCCTCGGCGACGGAGAAGGGCACCGTTTGGGGGGTGTTCCAGTTCGAAGGCGTAAAAAACAGATCGGTTTGGATGCCTTCGGCGGCGGTATCGACGTCGGCGATCACGTCGGGATTCGACGGCTGCGTCAATCTCACCCTCACGACAGCGCTCGGCCGGGTATCCAAACGCACCTTGAAGGAGCCGCTCGAGCCCTCGTTCGCGTTCAATGCCGCCGAAATCGTCTGGGTGCCATCCAAAAAAGTCAGAGCGGCGGTGTCGGTATCGGTCACTTCGATCGACACGCTGCCGATCGCTCCTGCGTACTCCGTAGCCCCCGAAGCGGTGAGCGACACGCTCACGACCTCATCGATGGCATCGTCGTCTTCGGCGGTCGTGACGCTGACATTCTGTTGCGTATCCCAAATGGATGCCGTGAAAACCAGATCTTCAGGGGTGATACTCAAGTCGGAATCCGATGGCTGTGTCAACGTCACCAGCACATCATTGCTCGGTCTCCTTGTCAATTGGACCGAGAAAGAGCCGGTGGCCCCCTCGTCGATCACCAGACTCGCCGGAGAGGCGGACAAACCCGAAACATCGTTGTCGGTCACCGTGACCGACACCCGGCCTACAAGCGTGCCCCCCCCGTTCAAGGCGATGGTCGCGCTATCGTTGACCTGATCTTCATCCTCGGCCGCGCTGACGGTCACGCTCTGCTCCGTACTCCAATTCGAGGTCGTGAAGGACAAGCTGATCGGAGAACGCGTAATATCCGGATTCGCCGGCTGCCCCACGCTAACCGTCACCTGATTTGTCGGCTGGGCCGCCAATCGCACCGAGAAGGTATTATTCCCCCCCTCGTTCACGACTATATTCCTCGGCGAAACCACCAAACCGATCTGATCGTCATCCGTCACTTGGATCGACGTGCTGGCGACGATGCCCTCGTAGTCCGAACCCGATGCGGTCAGCGACATGGTTGCGCTTTCGTTCGTATCGTCGCCGTCCTCGGCGGCGGAAAGTCGGACCGTTTGCGGCACGTTCCAGTTCGAAGCCGTGAAGTCCAAGCTAAGGGGGGTGCGTGTCACATCGGAATTCGTCGGTACCCCCATACTCAATCTCACATTCCCGGAGGGTCGGGTTTCCAATCTCACGGGGAGGGCATAAGAGCCGCCTTCGTCGATCACCACGTTCCGCGGGAAATTCAGGCCGCGAGGGTCGCTGTCGTCCACCTCGACCGTCAGGGTGTGGGTGACGTCGTCGTAATATCCACCTCCGCCCGAAGCGCTCAGCGATACCGCGACTCTGTCGTCGATGGCGTCGTCGTCCGAGCCTGCCGCCACCAATATCGTTTGCTCTTTGGTCCAGTTCGACGGCGTGAAGGTCAGGCTTTGCGGCACGATCGTCAAATCGGTACCCTCCGGCTGCGTCACCGCCACCGTTACATTCGCAGGCGTCAATACCGCCAGCTTCACCGTAAAGGTATTGGTGGCACCCTCGCCCACCACCAGCTCCGTTTGGGGGGAAGTCACCAAGCCGGGGATATCGTCGTTCACCACATCGACCTCCAAGTCGGCGCTTAGATGGCCGTAATTCGCTCCTGAAACCGCCACCGCTATGGTCAGGGAGTAATCGGCGAGATGCTCTTCATCGACGGCGGAAAGAGTCACCGTCTGCGCTATGTTCCAGTTCCCGTCGGTAAAGGTCAGCGTGCTCTGGCGGCCTCCACGGTCGGAATCGGTATCGACCGTCACATTGTTGTTCGAAGGTGATCCGAACGATATCGTCACATCCGCATTCGGTTGGCCCGACAGAGTCGTCGGCTGGGCTTCCAACTTCAACGTGATCGTGCTGCTGTCACCCTCGGGGATCGATGGTTCGAGTGTCGAAAAGATCAGGCCGACTTCGTCGTTGTCCCGCACCAAGAACCTCTTCGAATTGGTTTGGGTGCTATATGGCTTGCCGCCCAAGGGATTGCCGTTCTCGTCGACATACTGCGGGTTGGTGATCATGACATCCGTGGACATTTTAAAGGCCAAGAGCAGCCTGTCATCCCGGGCATTGTCTTCCTCGGCGAAGGCGATGGAGATATTTTGCGGCACGAGCCAGTTATAGGAGGTGAAGATCAGCGATTCTTGGATACCGGGGGTAACGGGATCGTGATCGACTGTCAGATCGCTCGACAAAGGCACCAAAGAGGCGGTTACGGGCCCGTTCGCCTCCGGTTGGAATGTGAGCCAGAAGCCCCCGGTGACCGTCGTACCCTCGTCGACGGTTAAAGGAAGATTGATATCATGGCCGAATAAATCGTCTTCGACCACATTCAACCGCATCTTGGACGTTACCCCTGCGTAATCGCCGCCCGAGGCCGTGAATACGATATCGGCATGATCATCCTCTGCGAGATCGTCGTCCTCGCCGGAGGTCAAGGTCACCGTTTGCGCCGTACTCCAATTCGAGCTCGTGAAGGTAAGGCTGGTAGGGGAGATATTCACGTCTTGTTTGACCCCCACCCAATTGACCGGGTGACGAACTTCCTCTTCGGTCACCGCCACCGTCACGTTCGCGAGCGGCTGCGACTGCAGCCTTATCGTCACGGTACCCGTCGAGTAGATGCCGCCCGGTCCTTCGGTGATCCGTAGACTCGTGCGGGAAAGTTCCAGGTCGGCGGGATTGTTCGTTTCGAGCACCACCACCGACACGCTGCCGGAGGCGGAGCTATCGTCGTATTCCCCGCCCGAGGGGGTGAGGGAAATCGTCGCCGCCTCGTTCGTCGTGTCGGCGTCGACGAGGGTGGAGACGCTCACCTCTTGCGTCTCGTTCCAGTTCTCATCGGTGAAGACCAACTGGGCCGGGGAGAACGAGACGTCCGGGTTGTTCGTCCCGCTTTGCGCCAAAGCGATCGTTACTTGCTCGGTCGGTTCGGTTTTCAGCTTCACCGTGAACTCGCCGCTTTCGCCCTCGGTCACCCTCAAGGTATTCGATGAGACCAAGCCCGACAGGCTCAGGCCGACGGGGTCGTTGTCGCTGACCGATACCGTGATGCTGTCATTGGCTCTCGTATTCGGTACCCGATCCCATAGCGTAATAGCGATGGTCGCGGCGTCCGCAACCCCGTCATCGTCCTCGGCGGCGAAGACGGTGATCGTTCGCGAATGGTTCCAATTGCTAGAATTGAAAATCACTTTCGTCTGGTTGCCCGACTGTCCGCTTTGCGCATCGACGGTCACGTCCGCATTCGATGGCTGGACCAGATCCACCTCGACCCAACCTGATGTCGGCGCCCCCGTCAGTTTCATCGTGAAGGTGGCGCTTGCGCCCTCGGTCAATGACACGCTCCTTTGGGTATCCAAACCGAGGGAGTCCGTTTCGTTGATCGAGACATCCAAACTGCCGGTTACATCGCCGTAATCGCCGCCCGAGGCGGTCAAGGAGATCGTCGTCGATCCGTCGTCCGCGTAGTCGTCGTCGTCCGCGACGCTGACGGTCACGTTTTGCGGGCTGTCCCAATTCGAGGTGGTGAAGTTCAGATCGGTCTGATTTCCCGCCGTTCCGGTATCGGTATCGACCGTCACTTCGCTGTTCGAGGGTTGCGCCAAACTCACCCTCACATTCGCGCTCGGCTGCGTGTCCAAACGCACCGAGAAGGTCTTTTGCGCACCTTCGTCGATCTGCAGGCTCGAAGGATTCAATGTCAAGCCGGCGGTGTCGTCATCGGCTATCGTGACCGAAAGACTGTCGCTAACGCTCCCGTAATCCGCCCCCGAAGCGGTGAAGGTGATGCTCGTGTCATCGTCAATGGCGTCGTCATCTTCGGCGGCGGTGACGGTCACCGTCTGATCCGTATTCCAGCCCGCAGGCGTAAAGGAGATCCTCGTCGAGGATAGGGTGAGCTCGGAGCTCGACGAACTCAAGTTCACTGTCACATTCGTGGCCGGCTCGGTTGCCAGCCGCAGCTTGAAGGTGTTGTCGTCGCCTTCGTCGACTTCCAGGCTTTGGGGGTCCGTCACCAAGCCGGGGGTGTCGTTGTCGTTGATTTTCGTGGTGATGCTTTTGACGGCTCGGTCGTAATAAGAATCGCCGCCATTACTACTGACCGTACTGACCAAAAGCGTTCGGTAGCTCTCGGCGACGGTATTGTCGTCTTCGCCTGCGGTCACCGTGATCGTCTGCGGGGTATTCCAATTGCCGGGCGTGAAGTCCCGTCGGCTGGTATAGGTCAATGGATTCCCGTCTCGAAACCATGTGGGAACGAAGTGATAGACGGAGACGTTCGAGGAGGGCTGTCTCGCCAATTTCACGCTATAAGAACCGCTACCCCCCTCGTTGACGGTCAATTCATCGGACGTTACCAATATGATGTCGTTATCGAAGATCCACATGGGCACCGTTGCGCTAAGGCCGGCGTCGGCGCCTTCGCCCGCTATCGTGATGGTCGCTGCTTCTCGCTTGTCGGAGTCGGTATTGTTTTTGTCATCGTCTTCGGCCGCCGTGAGCATCACCGTTCGGTTCTCGTTCCAGTTCGAGGTCGTGAAGGTCAAGAAATTTTGGTTGCCGTTGGTCTCGGGGTCGGTATCGAGGGTCAAATCGGAATTCGACGAGGTCAGAGTCACCGTCGTCGACGCCGAGGGTTGGATCGACAGCCTTACATAGAAGGGTTCGCTTTCCCCCTCGAATATCCCGCTTTGAGAGCCGTCCTCTCTCGACAAGGCGGTGATGATCTTCATATCCGTCACCGCGACGCTCACGTTCACGGTGGTGCCGCTACCGCTAATACCGCCGCCCGTTGCGGTGAGGACGATCGTCGCGCTGTCGTCGTCGAAATCGGCGTCCCTGACGGCGGAGACGGTTACTGTCTGATCGGTATCCCAGTTCGAGGTCGTGAAGGTGATTTGGCTGGGGGAAGCGCTTACATCCGGATTGGAGGTTCCGCTTTGCGTCAAGTTCACGGTCACCGTCCCGCTCGGCTGGGCTCCTAGCCTCACATCGAAGGTGTCGCTGCCGCCTTCGCCCATCGACAGGCTATTCTTGCTCACTTTCAGGGGTTCGTTATCCTTCACCCTCACCGTGAGAGGGGAGACGGCGCGATAATAATAATTATCCGCATCTATGGAATAGTAGATGATCGTTCGGTGACTCTCATCATCGGTATCGTCGTCTTCCGCCGCTGTCACCGTGATCGTCTGTTCGACATTCCAATTATTGCTTGTGAACACCAAGTAGGCTGCGGAGGTGCCAGGAACGTTAGGGGTATAAGTCAAGTCGGAATTGAGGTTTCCCTGAAAAGACTGATAGAGGATGATGGTCCGGGCCGGATTTTGCACCAACTTCACCTTGAACTCGCCGCTGCTGCCCTCGTCGACGGTCAGGATCTTCGGGGATATCAAGATGAGATCGTTATCGTAGATGGTGATGGTCTCGGTGCCGACGATGCCCTCGTAGTCGGCCCCCGAAGCCGACATCGTGATGGTCGTCGATTCACTTTTGTCGTTGTTGCTACCGGTTCTATCGTCATCCTCGGCCGCCGTGATATCGACCGCCTGTTCCTCGTCCCAGTTCGAGGTGGTGAAGGACAGGGTGTTTTGGTTGCCGGCGGTGTCAGGGTCGGTGTCGATCGTTGCATCGCTGTTCGATGACGTGAAGGTTACGGTCACCGTCCCGGTCGGTTGACTTGAAAGTTTCACGTAGAGCGGATCGGTTTGTCCCTCGAACATCCCCGAGACTCCGTCCGCGGTGGATTTTCTGGTCGTGAAGCCGGGATCGTTGTTGGCGCTCACCACCGACCGATCGATCTCGTCGTCGAAAGCCCACACCGAGGCGGCCAACAGCGCGGAGACTGCGAAAAGAGGGGGCAATACTGTTCTCATCGCTTCATATCGCCTTTTCGCCTCGACTCCACGATAGACCGATAGGGCCGTGATTTCTTGGGGTTGTATTTTAACACGTCAGCGACAACAAATATCGGTGATTTTACCAAATCCGGCGAGGGCCATCGGATATTCGTGATGCGCCGAAACGAAAAAGGGCGCTTTGCGATATCGATGCGATGCCGACCGACGAATCCCTGGCATGAAGGGCACGGATGCATCCGAAATCGCTTCGAGCGGGGCTGAAAAGGAGCGTTTTGCACAGATCGAAGGGCAAAGGCGATT
This sequence comes from Gammaproteobacteria bacterium, assembly GCA_965220535.1. Classification (GTDB taxonomy): domain Bacteria; phylum Pseudomonadota; class Gammaproteobacteria; order HK1; family HK1; genus HK1. The sequence continues at coordinate 113,362 of OZ244833.1, forward strand.
CGCTCACAGACCGGAAAAGGGCGAGCATCGGACACCCTTCGGGCGCCCATCGAGCGCGAAAGGCGGGCGCGAAAAGCCAAGCGGGTGGTTCGAAATCCGAGGCCGGACGTTCGCTTCCGGCAAAGAGTCTTGGGAGCGGATCGATATTTTCCACGAAAATCGTGAACAAAAAACCCCCGTCGGTGGTCAAAAGAAATGATGTCCCCTAATGGCGGACGACTGCCGAGGAAGAAAAGGAAATGAAATATCGGATCGGGGTGGTGGTATGCGATTCCTATCGGTTGGCTCTCAAGGGTCTGGTGCTGTTGCTCAAGGAGGCCGCCGATATTCATCTTTTGGGGGAATGCGAGAAGGGGGAGGAAGCGGTTCGGCTGACGAGAGAGCAGGGCGCGGATGTGCTTTTGACGGGCATGGACGTGCACGATATCGGCGGACTGGAAATCGCTCGGCGCTTGGGGTGGTGTCAAGGACCGCCCGAAGTGGTGCTGATCGGCAACCACGGGAGCGGCCCCATGGCTTCGCAAGCGCTGGACAGCGGGGCTTGCGGCTATCTCACTCGACGCTGCAAACCCGAGGAGGTGACGACCGCGATCCGAAGAGCGGCGGAGGGGGTTCGTTATGTCGATGCGGATGTCGCACAGGATATGATCGTCGAGAAACTGGCGCCCAAGCGCTCGCCCATCGGAATGCTGACCGTGCGCGAACTGACGGTCATGGCCATGGTGACCAGCGGTTGCGACCGCAGCACCATCTCCGAGCGTCTTTGTATCAGCCCCAAGACGGTCAGCTCCTACCGGATGCGGGTGATGCGTAAAATCGGAGCCAACAACGATGTCGAGGTGGCGCTTTTTTGTATCCGCAACGGGCTTTTCGACCCTTGCGTTCCGGTGCGCGACCCGGAATGACTCGCACGCTTCGTCGCGTCGGTCGGAACGGATTTCGAGGGTCCACGAATCAAGAAGGGTTTTTTGCAAAGCGCTCGGCTCTCGAGACGAGAAGAGGGGACGAAGACGAAAAGGGCGATGACGATCGGGTGGGGATTTCGCTCGCTCGGCTTTTCGCCGGAGCGAGTCGACGGGGCGAGTACCATCCACATCGATCGAAACGCCCGCGATCGAGGTTGGGGAAGGGCGCGAAAAAAACCTCGGCCGCTTCGATAAGGAGATGCAGATATTTTGGAATCCGTGGAATCGAAAGAGCGAGAGAAGGCCTTCGACGCGCGGGCTTTTTTGCAGAACTTGGGCAACGATCCCGGGGTCTACCGAATGCTGGATCGGGCGACCCGCGTCCTTTATGTCGGGAAGGCGCGCAACCTGAAAAACAGGCTCTCGAGTTATTTTCGGCATCGAGAACAACTCGATGCCAAAACGCGGGCTTTGATGTCGCATACGGAGTCGATCGAGGTCACCCGCACCCATACCGAAACCGAGGCGCTGCTGCTCGAGAACAACCTGATCAAGGAGCACCGCCCTCGATACAATATCGTCTTGAGAGACGACAAGAGTTTTCCTTATATCCATCTTTCCACCGAAGAGCGCTTTCCCCGTTTGGGTTTCCATCGCGGGGCGCAGCGCCGCAAGGGCCGCTATTTCGGACCCTTCGCCAGCGCGGCGGCGACCCGCGACACCCTCAATCAGTTGCAAAAACTCTTTCGCGTTCGCCAATGCGAGAATTCCTTCTTCAATCATCGTTCCCGTCCTTGCCTGCAGTTCCAGATCAAACGTTGCACGGCTCCTTGCGTCGGGCTGGTCGACGAGGAAATCTACGCTCACGATGTGCGCCATGCGCTGATGTTTCTCGAAGGGAAGAGCGAGGAAATGATCGACGAGCTGGTGCTGCGAATGGAGTCGGCTTCGCAGGCCTTGGAGTTCGAACAGGCGGCGCGTTATCGAGATCTGATCGCTTCTTTGCGCCGCGTTCAGGCGCGACAGTACGTATCGGGTTCGGGAGGGGATGTGGATGTCGTGGCCGCTCGAGCGGGCGACGGAGTGGGGGTGATCGAACTCTTCGTGATTCGCAACGGTCAAAGCCTCGGCTCGCGCACGATCCGACCGGTCCACGGGGCGGATGCGAGCGAGGCGGATTTGCTGTGCGCCTTTCTCCCCCAGCATTACCTCTCCCGTAGCGGTCGCAAGCGTCCGGTGCCGGATGAAATTCTGCTGAGCGCCGGAGTCGACGAGGTCGAGGTCGATCTGCTCGAACGGGCGCTCGCCGAGCAGACCGGACGCCGGGTTCCGGTGCGCTCCAAGGTGCGCGGAGAGCGGGCGCGCTGGATCGAGATGGCCGTCGACAATGCCGAGCTCGCCCATCGCCAAGCGGTCGCCGCTCGCAGCGACCTGCGCGATCAATTCGAAGCGTTGCGAGACCTGCTCGATCTCGACGATACCCCCGAGCGCATCGAATGCTTCGATATCAGCCATACCGGAGGGGAGTCGCCGGTGGCCTCCTGTGTCGTTTTCGGGCACGAGGGCGCTCGCAAATCCGATTACCGCCGCTTCAATATCACCGGGATCAAGGCGGGAGACGATTACGCGGCGATGCGCAGCGCCCTCGAACGACGTTACGCTCGGCTGCAGCGCGAGGAAGCGCCGCTGCCCGATCTGCTGCTGATCGACGGTGGACGCGGACAGCTACGGCAAGCGACGCAGGCGCTCGAGGCCTTGCAGATCGAGGGGGTCGCGCTCGCAGGAGTCGCCAAGGGGGTCTCGCGCAAGCCGGGACTCGAGCGGATCGTTTTACCGGATCGCCGGGGATCTCTCGATCCCGCTTCGAATTCCCCGGCGCTGCATCTGATCCAGCGCATCCGGGACGAGGCCCATCGCTTTGCGATCACCGGCCACCGCGGCCGGCGCGGTCGCACCCGCAAATCATCGGTATTGGAAGGGATCCCGGGGATCGGAGCCCGCAAACGGCAGCGACTGCTGAGCGAATTCGGGGGGTTGCAGGGAGTCTCGCGCGCCGGGGTCGAGGATCTGATGCGCATTCGGGGTATCAGCCGCGAACTCGCTCTCCTTATCCACGGAGCCTTCCGCGACGCATCATGAACCTGCCCAATCTCCTCACCGTCTTTCGTATCGCACTGATACCGGTGCTGGTCATCGCGTTTTATCTGCCTTTTCAGTGGGGCGCATCGGCTTGCGCCGTGATTTTCGCCTTGGCCGCGGTGACCGATTGGGCGGACGGCTTCCTCGCTCGACGCTTGGGGCAAGTCTCGACCTTCGGAGCCTTCCTCGATCCGGTCGCGGACAAACTGATGGTCGCGGTTACGCTGGTCTTGTTGGTACAAGGCGACCCTCGGGCTCTCATAGCGATACCGGCGGCGATCATCATCGCGCGCGAGATCGTCGTTTCCGCCTTGCGGGAATTGATGGCCGAGCTCGGGGAGCGTACGACGGTGGCGGTGGCGAATATCGGCAAGGTGAAAACCGCGGTCCAGATGATTGCGCTGCTGCTGATGCTCTATCGAAACGATGTCGGGGGAATCGGAAGCTATACCCTCGGTCTTTTGCTGCTCTATGTGGCCGTGGGGTTGACGCTGTGGTCGATGTTCGCCTATCTGCAGGCGGCGTGGTCGGTGATCCGGGATAAAAAAAACCTCTCCTCGGGGGATAGCGATACCGCCTCCGAAGGCTGACGCCGCGCCGCCCGGCGATCGGCGATCACGAGCTCCATGCCGGGAGAAAGAGACAGCGATAAATGCCGAAAAACCGCTTTGCCGATCTCTTTTGCGAAAAAATCGCGAAAACCGCGGCTTGGGGTTCTTGACAGAAATCTCTCGCTCCATACAATCCTCGTTTTATCCGGCGGGAATAGCTCAGTTGGTAGAGCACAACCTTGCCAAGGTTGGGGTCGCGAGTTCGAATCTCGTTTCCCGCTCCAAATCCAATCATCAGGCATGCCGATGATCGAAAAGGGCTCTTTTCGGTGCGCTCTTTTCTCTCGACGGCTGAGTGGCAGAGTGGTTATGCAGCGGCCTGCAAAGCCGTGTACGCCGGTTCGATTCCGACCTCAGCCTCCATTTCTCGGTTCGATGCCCGATCCCTTTTCGCTTTTTCCAATGCCCGGGTGGCGAAATCAGGTAGACGCAGCGGACTCGTCAGGGTCCCCTGCGGGGAAACCCGCAGGTGAACAGGGGTCAAATTCGGGGAACCCTTAACAGGCTTGGCTGATGGCGATCCCGAGCTAAGCCCGCCGGCATCCGCTTCTCTCGTCAGCGAGGGAGACGATTGGATCTTGCGGGAAAGTGTAGAGACTAGACGGCCCCTGCCTAAGTGTCGATGCTCTTCGAACAAGGGTAGCGTGGGTGCCGGCGCGGCGGATTGACGTTCGCGGGCGGCGGCGACGCGAATCGGCATAGGGCAAAGGGATAGTCCAGACCACAAAACGCATTCGTCCGTCGATACGACCGATACGACGAAAAGTCGCAGTCGCGGCGTTCGGGAAACCGGCCAAGGCTTCGGCGAGCGATCGAAAGCGCGGATGCGTGCAGTGAAAACTGTAGTGGCAGGTAAAATCCGCCGGCTTTGGCCGTACCGGTTCGAATCCGGTCCCGGGCACCATCTCGTTCCTAGGCTCTTATTCTTTATCGGCGACAGAACCTCGAATCCGACGAATCCGATCTCTCGAAGGGCCATCGGCTCTAAGTGTCGTCTCAGTGCAACGAGGGTGCTCGATCGCGGGGGAGTCTTCTTCGCTCCGTTTTCGTTCGATGCCCCTTGTTCGATGCTCGGCGTCGATATGTCGATATCAAGTGTCTATATCAATTCATGACTTTACATAATAGATATTATGCGCAATTGTATCCGGGTCGCCGAGCAATCTGTCGAGCCCTCGGCCAATCTCGGCCCCAATGCCCCTAAAGCCCTTAAAAGCCGGTGCGATCGGCCCTCAACCGCCGATATAAGACATCTCGATACGAGGTTTTCGCTCGGCTTCGTCCCTCGACGACCCGAACTCGCTTCTGATCTCCGAATAGCGGTCGTCCCGCTGCCTCCAACGAGAGGCGATCACCTGCGCCAGCGCCTCGTCATCGATCCCGCCTCTTAGCAAACCCCGCAGATCGAAGCCCTGATGGGCGAAAAGACAGGTATAAAGCCGTCCCTCCGCCGATAGACGCGCCCGCGAGCAGGCGCCGCAAAAGGGTCGGGTGACGGAGGTGATGAGCCCGATCTCCCCGCCGCCGTCGACGTAGCGCCAGCGCCGAGCCACCTCTCCCGCGTAGTTCGGCTCCATCGCTTCGAGCGGATACTCGCGCCCGATGATCTCGATGATTTCTTCGGCGGAGACCACCTCGTCCAAACGCCAGCCGTTGGTGCTCCCGACATCCATATACTCGATGAAGCGAACGATATGGGGCGTTCCGCGAAAGCGCCGAGCCATCGGCAGGATATCGCTGTCGTTGACGTTACGCTGCACCACCATATTGATCTTGATGGGGGCGAAACCCGCGTTCGCGGCATGATCGATGGCCTCGAGCACCGGGCGCACGGAAACCCCCATATCGTTCATCGAAGCGAAAATCGTATCGTCCACAGCATCGAGGCTGATGGTCAGTCGTCTTAGACCCGCGGCATGCAGCTCCTCGGCGCGTTGCGGGCTCAGCAAGGAGGCATTGGTGGTGAGGGTCAGATCGTCGACCCCTTCGATCTCTCCTAGCATCCGCACCAGCGTGTCCAAGTTCTGGCGCAAGAGCGGCTCTCCGCCGGTGAGTCGGATTTTGCGCACCCCGAGGAGCGTGAAGACCGATACCAGCCTGCGGATCTCCTCGAAGGTCAACATCTCCTTGCGAGGCATGAAGCGATGACCGGGGCCGAAAATCGATTTGGGCATGCAGTAGGTACAACGGAAATTGCAGCGATCGGTCACCGAAATTCGCAGATCGTGCAAAAAACGCCCGCGAAGATCGCGAGGATGCGCTTCGACGGGCTCCGATGGACGATGCCCGGGCGTCGTCATCGAGGAAGGATCGTGCACGAAAGGCCCGTCGCGGGGCGGAGCGTTCGTCTTCGCCGGAGTCGGACGGGGGGCGATCGGGGAATCGACCCGCCGGCGGGATGGTTCATATCTGCTGCTCCGGCACGTGCAGAACAAGACCGTCGAGCTCGGGGGTGACGCGGATCTGGCACGTCAATCGGCTCGATTCCCGCGGTTCCCACGCGAACTCGATCAGGCCGCTTTCATCGTCGGCCGGAGCGGGCAATGCGGCGACCCATTCGTCGGCGACATAGCAGTGGCAGGTCGAGCACGAGCACCCGCCTCCGCATTGTGCGAGGATGCCGGGAATGCCGTATTCCATCGCCCCCTCCATCACCGAGAATCCTTCCGCGATATCCACCGTTTCGGCGCTGCCATCGGGCTGAATGAACGTGATTTTCGGCATGCGTCAAATCATCTCCTGCATTGGGATCGACTCGTCCTCGAGCCGGCTCGGATCGATCCGTACCCGCTCCGGTAGCATTTTGCGGCAGGCCATGAACTCGCGCGGGCGATTGACGGCATCCACCGCGATCAAAATGTCCTCGCGCAGATAGAACAAAGCGAAATCATCGGCTTGCATCCCCCCGCGCTGCACGATGGCATCATAGCCCTCGGAAATCCCCGCCATCTGAAGTTTGAGGTCGAACTGGTCGCTCCAAAACCAAGGGATCTGTTCGTAGCGAAGCGGGTTTCCGACGATATTCGCCGCCGCGGTTTTGGCTTGTTCGATCGCATTTTGCACCGACTCCAAGCGCAACCGACGCCCCAAGATCGGGTTCGGATGGCGCGTGCAGTCGCCGACGGCGTAGATATGGGGGTCGGATGTACGGCAATATTCGTCGACCGAGATACCGTCATCGCAGGCAAGACCGGCCTCTTCCGCGAGCGCCGTCGCCGGGCTCACCCCGATACCCACCACCACCAGATCCGCCGGGATCTTTTCGTCGAGACCGTCCTCCCCTGTGTATTCGACAGCCTCTACCGCCCCGCTCCCGCAAAAGGCGCTGACCGCGGCGGAGAGCCGGATATCGACACCGCGAGAGCGGTGAGCGCCAAGGTAGTACTCGGACATTTCAGGGGCGGTCACCCTTCCCAGCAAACGCGGCGCGGCTTCGAGCACGACCACCGAAAGCCCCGCTTGCTTGGCGGTCGCCGCGACCTCGAGACCGATATAGCCGCCGCCGACGACCACAAGCCGTCTACCCGCTTCCATACGCTCGCGGATCGCATCGACATCCGCAAGGGTGCGCAGGTAGAAAAGATTGGAAAGATCGCTCCCGGGAACCGTCAGTGGCCGGGGATTGCTGCCGGTGGCAAGCACGAGCTGGCTATATAGGAGAGACTCGCCCCCTTCCAGCGTCGCCTTTCGGGCGGCGCAATCCACCGCTCGAACCGGACTGTCGAGGCGAAGATCGATTCCGCCGGTCTCGTAAAAAGACGGCGGTCGCAGGAAGACCCGCGCCCGGTCAAGCTCGCCGCCGAGGTATTTCTTCGATAGCGGCGGGCGCTGATAAGGAGGCAAACCCTCGGCTCCGCAAAGGATGATATCGCCTTCATAACCCGCTTGACGCAGGCTGATGGCGGTTTGGCCACCGGCTTGTCCGGCACCGGCGATGATCGTGGTTTCGGTCATGGGGCTTCTTTATCGTCGGATCCGGCGGTATCGGCATCAGCATCGGCAATGCTCGAAAGGCTCGTCGAAGCGAGCCTTTTTTCGGGCACTTCACGATCGCGCACCGCCTGAAATCGGGCCTTCGCTGCCGGCGATCGGAAAAGGAAATCACCTTGGCTCTTGCGGCTTGCGAGCCTTGGTCCCCGATATCGAAGCGCCGGTTCGAACGCCGATCGAAAAGAGAAAACGAAGCGACGATCATATAAGAAGATCGCACATTCAATCTTCGTGAAGCGGTATTTCGGGAAGTGTGGCTTTTATCGCCGCCTTCTGTCAATGGCAAGGGCATATCGAAGATGCCTTGGCTTGTCGGATGCGATGGTATCGAGTGTCGAAAAATCGAACTCGTCCAGGGTATGTCCAAGGCTATGATCTCGGCGAGATGAAGACCATGAACCCCCCTATTCTCTTCACCATCGGTCATTCGAATCACCCGATCTCTTCGCTGATCGCCAGGCTGAAAAAACACGAAATCACGCTTGTCGCCGATGTGCGTTCCAATCCTTGGAGCCGATACAACCCTTGGTTCAATCGTCGCCGCCTCGCCGAGGCTCTGAAAATGCAGGGAATTGCCTATCTGTTCCTAGGCCGGGAGTTGGGCGGACGAACTGCCGATCCCGATTGCTTCGATGACAACGGGCGTATCCGTTATGACCGAGTCGCGGAGAAGCCATGGTTTCGGCAAGGGATTGCAAGGCTCCTTGTCGAGGCGAAGCGATTCGACATCGCCTTGATGTGCGCAGAAAAAGAACCCCTTCATTGCCATAGAACCCTGTTGGTTTCCCACGCCTTGGCCAAAGGGGGAAGCGAGATTGTCCATATCCTCGCCGATGGAAGCGCCGAATCCCACCGAGATACGATGGATCGGTTGATACGAGACTTCCATAACGCTTCCTCGGACAACCGATCGAATCGCCGAACCACATTGGATCTCTTTGCCGCCGAAGGAGAATCGACGGTGCCGACGAAAGGGGCGGCATACGAAAGAGCCCGCTTGATAGAAGAGGCGATCTCGATGCAAACCCGTAAAAGGGGTTTCAAAAGAGACGGAAGGAAACGATGAATCGATATCCGAAAGGTCGCGACGAGGATTTGCCCTATCGATATCGCCGAGCAAAGAGCGCCGAAAAAGATCGACGAGAAATTCATTCCTCCGATCGGCGAATAGCGAAGCCGAAAACCATCTCGTCGGAGGCCGATTCCGGCGTGATAAACAAGGGCCGGAAAGTCAGGGCCGGAAAGTCGCCGATATGGTTTCTTGGCCAAAGATCGGAAAATGGATCTCCCTTTTCAAAGTTGGATGATCTTGCTGCCGCGTTTTTCTGCCTCACGAACGCTTTCATCGTCACTACGGTCAGGCCGCGGCGGCGTTCGCATCCCTACCTCGACCGCCGGTCGCGCCGCGATTGCCTCCAACCAACGCTGCAGATGATCGAGACCCTCTAACGACACCCCCGACCATCCGTGGATCTTGACCCAGGGATAGGTCGCCATATCGGCGATGCTGTAATCCCCGGCAAGAAATTCGGCTTGGGCAAGGCGATTGTCGAGCACTTGGTAGAGCCTTCGGGTTTCATTTTGATAACGCTGCACCGCGGGTTCGTAACGCTCCGGAAAATAACGATGAAAGACATTGGCTTGACCCTGCATCGGCCCGACTCCTCCCATCTGAAACATCAGCCACTGCAGCACCAAGGAGCGCACCCGATCATCCCCTTCCCCGAAGAAGCGACCGCTTTTTTCCGCCAGGTAAATCAAAATGGCGCCGGATTCGAAAACCGCGAAATCGTCGGCCTCGCGATCGACGATAGCGGGAATACGTCCGTTCGGATTGATCGCCAAGAACTCCGGTCGCTTTTGTTCGCCATCGGATAAAGACAATTGCTTGAGCCGGTATGCAATACCCATTTCTTCCAGTGCGATCGAGACTTTGTAGCCGTTGGGCGTCGCCGCGGTATAAAAATCGATCATATCGTTTTCCTCGTCCACGATTCAGTGCGAAGAGACAGACTCTCGTTGCCGCCGATCATGGAGCGACGAATCCGAGACTGTCGAGGTGATTCTCAAGACGACTCTTGTTGAATCTCTTTGAGCGTTTTTCCGTCTTTGTCTTTCCAGACGATCCGTCCGTTTTGAGATGTGCCGGAGATCACCGTGGCTGCCGTCGATGGGCTTTTGAATCGTACATCTTGCGTAAAGTAGAGACGATCGTCTCGTAATTCGATCGCTCCGCGTGCAATTAATTTTTCCCGCAATGCATGATAGGCGGAAGCCATGGAATAGACTTTCGTCTCTTGGGTGGCAGATGATCCCGCAAGTACAAAAAAACCGTCGGTGGAATGAATACCTTGAGCCTTGATTCCTCTCATCGGCTTATCGAAATACAACCTGATCCCTGAAATGGGATCGGTCGATCTCGGATTCTCGGCAATCGACACCGGCTGCTTGATCGGTATCGATTTTGATTTGATATCGGAATATGGTTTCGACAATCGATTACGTAGTTCTCCGATGAGGCTTCCACTCGGACCATGGATAAAAAATTGATAAATATTTATCGTTTCCCACCTCGATACGATTTTACCGTACTCCAACAGACTCATCTCTCTCCCTTCATACTCGCATTTCCCGCTTGCCGTCAGAATTGCCCTTCGATCAGGCGTTCTTTTGAACCAAATTTCATCTCCGGCCTTCATCAAACCGGCGGCGAAAATATCCTTGACCCTCGGAAGGCCGGTGTGCGATGGGGTACGGGGAGTCTTCACCGGTTTCGTATTTCTGTCTACCGATCTCGGCTGATAATCCCTATCGGGCGATACCGGTCGCTCGGGTGATATTGATCTTGGCAGGGCATCGGAAGGTGAATTCATCAGTTCGTTGCGCAATTCTCTGATGATTTTTCCGCTGGGACCGTGGTGCAACTGATCATAGATATTGACCCCGATCCACCCCGATACAGACTTGGCATACTCGGCCAAACTCATCTCCCTTCCACCGTACCGACATTTACCGTTTAACGTCAGAATCGCCTTTCGATCGGGCGTTCTTTTGAACCAAATTTCATCTCCGGTCTTCATCAGACCGGCCGCGAAAATATCCCTGATTTTAGGAAGACGCGTGGTGGAGCGCGAAGGCTCTTCGCTGGATTGATATTTCTTTCTTCCAACGATATTTTTTTCTCTCGTCGGTGATCGATCACTCCTTTGTTGCAAGGATTCATTTGATACTTCATTCGATTTTTCGGTCGCCCTTCTCGGCAAACGCTTTTTCTTGCCGGGTTGTAGATAAGAAAAACCGAGGGTTTCGAGAAGAATGATAGCGTGATCCAAATACTCATCCATCATATCTTTGTCGAATCGGGAAAGAGATGGCTGTTGCGGTAAGTTTCCGTTGGTGAGATTCACTTCGTCGGTATTTTTCGCCAAGTCCACCATGCACGACTCGATATATTTGAAGTGTGTTTTATTGATATCTTCGTTTTGATTGGTAAAAATGAAAACTTTTTCCCAAAAATCTTTGTTTCTGATATGTCCCCGCAGACGATTAATAACATTTTCCGCTTCCCCGATATAAACATCGGGTTTTCGTTGTGCTCCATGTTGATTGAAAAGAATATAGATTCCCTGACGTTGTATCCCCTCCTTCAAATAATGTTCCAGATGCTTGATTTGTTCGCGCTGACAAATAAACATCTGACCGGTCCAATTCGTGATTGTGATAGACTTAATTCCTCTTCGAACACCGGCCGGGATGTGGATTCTAATATTTTTGACTCGATCGTCCATACCTTATCTCCTCGTATGTCGTGCGGGGACTCGGAGCGCTCGCTTTTTATCGGAGATGATCTGAGACGACCGATTCGTTTCGCTATCAATTCTCGATATCGCTCGTGCTTCGTTCCTGATTCGGAACACCAAGAACCCGATCTATCCGATAAAACCGATTTCGTCGATGATACTGCATATAGCCCTTGATGATCGAGAAAAAAATCGCACCGTCGCCCCACCCTACTTTGCTCGAAACGATGATCAAGAAACCCCTTCCGGCTCGTCTCGCTCGATATCCCGCTCGCTCAATTCCGCCAAGGACTCGCTCTTTTCCAGCCAAGCGCTCTCGATCGCTTCGATCTCGCCGTCGATGCGGCGATGGCGGTCGAGCAACTCCTGCAAATCCGAGTGTTCCATATTTTGGTAGGTGGCGCTATCGGCAAGGAGCGAACCGATCTCGGTGCGCTCTTGACCCAATCGCTCGAGATCTGTTTCCAACTTCGCGATCGCTTTTTTGAGGGGCGCGATGCGTTGGCGGCGCTCGGCCTCCTCGCGCTTTTTCAGCTGTCGATCCCGTTTGCGCACGGCGGGGGTGCGAGAAGCCATCGCTTGCGCATTCGGATCCTCGATCGAGATCGCATCGGGGCTTGCAGGCAAAGAGGACTGCGACCCGGACAGCCCGGAAAGCAGCCACGTACGATAATCGTCGAGATCGCCTTTGAAGGGTTGTACCTGCCCGCCGGAAACCAACCAGAGGGAATCGCTGACGAGACGCAGCAGATGGCGATCGTGCGAAACCAGCACCAAGGCACCGGGGAAGGATTGCAAGGCGAGAGCGAGAGCCCGTCGCATATCGATGTCGAGATGATTCGTGGGCTCGTCGAGCAAGAGCAGATTGGGACGTTCCAAAAGCAACAAGGCCAAGGCGAGGCGTGTTTTCTCGCCGCCGGAAAGAGGCTCCGCCGGACTGGTCACCGCCTCCGCCCCGAAGCCGAAGCCGCCGAGGAAATCCCGCGCCCGCTGCTCCCGCATCACCGGATCGATGGAGTGCACCAAATCGAGCGGGGTGCTTCGCAGATCGATCTGCTCGATCCGGTGCTGAGTGAAATAGCCGATCTTCGTATGCGGCGAACGCTCCGTCCTTCCCTCCTGCGGGTCGAGAGCGGCGGCCATTCCCCGCATCAAGGTGGATTTTCCCATCCCGTTCGCTCCCAAAAGCGCGATGCGGTCGCCGGGAACGAGGGTCATGCCGATATCGCTCAAAACGGTACGCTTTCCGTAGCCGAAAGAAACCCCGTCGAGCGTCAAAAGGGGGCGCGGAAGATGCTCGGGGCCGGGAAATTCGAAGCGGTAGTCGCTCGACGAGGCGATAGGCAGCGGCGTTATCTCCTCCATCCGCGCCAAGGCCTTGAGCCGGCTTTGGGCTTGGCGGGCCTTGCTCGCCTTGGCGCGAAAGCGCTCGACGAATGCCTCCATCCGCGCCCTCTCCCGGCTCTGCCTTTCTGCCTGCTGGTGCGAGCGACGAATATCCTCGCCGCGTCGCCGTTCGAACTCGCTGTAGTTGCCGGTATAGAAAAAGATGCGCCCGCCGCTGATCAGTGCGATGTGATCGACGACCGGATCGAGGAATTCCTGATCGTGCGAGATGACCAAAAGGGTTCCTCGATGGCGTCGCAGCCAGGCTTCGAGCCAAAGAACGGCATCCACATCGAGATGGTTGGTGGGCTCGTCGAGCAGCAGCAGGTCGCAAGGGGCGGTCAGGGTGCGAGCGAGGGCCGCCCGCATCCGCATCCCGCCGGAGAGATCGTCCAGAGATCGCCGCTCGTCCTCGGGGGCGAAGCCCAATCCACGCAGGATGCGCGCGGCGGCGGCTTCCGCGCCATGGCCGTGGATGGCCTCGAGATCGGAGTGGGCCGCGGCCTCGGCCAGCGCATCGCTGCGGGACAAGGCTCTTGCCAAGCGGGCGCGAATCTCGGCGATGCGGGCATCGCCCTCGATCACGTAATCGATCAGGGCTTGAGGGCCGCTAGGGGCCTGCTGCGAGATGGTGGCGACATCAAGACCCGCCGGCAGATCGAGCCGACCTCGATCCGGGGCGAGTTGACCCAAGATCATCTGAACGAGGCTGGATTTGCCCGCACCGTTGGCCCCGACCACTCCGACCTTCTGCCCCCTTTGCACCACCAAGTCGGCTTTTTCCAGCACCGCCTTGGGTCCGCGAAAGAGCGCGACATCATCGATCCGAATCATGGTTTATGAGGGTCGGCGGTTGCAAATCCCGAACGCTCCCGGTCGGCGGCGACGGGCTCGAAAAAATCGTATCGTCGTATCGTATGAGCGTCGAAGCAGGGGGAGAGAACGGCCGCAGGCGAGGCATTCGAATTTCCGTCGATCCAAGCGGCGGTCGGCGGCGATAGGCTCTCGCCTCCTTGCGGCAAGGGATGGATGGCCAAAAGGCTATCGAGCGTTGGCGCTATCAGGCGGTGGCGGAGGGCGCCGCCAGTTTGCCGCCGGCAAAACTGCGCTCCAAAAGCCAACGTACCGGGGCGAACTCCGAGCTGTAGGCGGCAATATCATGCAGCCGGTATTCGCTGCCTTCGGTGATGGCATCGGCGGCGCGGAAACCGCTTCGGACCGCAGGTCCGATACCCTCGCAGAGATCGCGCGTGGCAAGCCCGGCGGAATCCCCGGTGATAAAAGCATTCCCGATTCGTACCACATCCACATTGCCCCGCAGATAATAGCTGTAGCCCTTGGGCGAGAACCCGGCTTGGGGGGTCAAACGACGCTCCAGCTTGCGGGCGAAATGCTGCCAATGCGATTTGATATCCACCCCCTTGGCCTTCATCTTCTCCGCGATCGCGCCGATACCGCAGTTGAGATAGCCATTTTGCTTGGGCACATACCAGGCATAGCCCGGCAAGCCCTTGTCGAAAAACCATAGATGACAACGCTCGTCCTGCCATTCGTAGGGCAGTTCATGCTCGTAGGTCGCCGCTTGCAACTCGCGGGCGCGAGGATTGGCATCGCGGAAAAAACTGCGATAGACCGGACAACGAGTCCCGCCGGCACCGACCAGATAACGCCCCCGGAAAAGACCGTCGACGGTGAAGGTGCCATCGGTCCGGTCGTGCTCGATGGTGCGGGCGTTATGCACGACACAGCGAGCTCCGCTGCGCTTTAGAAGGTAGTCGTCGAACTCGTAGCGCCGGATGGAGTGCTGCACGCTCGGCAAGGTGAATTTCAGACCTTTGATATGCACCACGATGCCATCGAAGGTATTGAAGCGGTACGGATAGGCCTTTGGATCGATTTCGAGATCGGAGACCACCTCCGGTGTGATCCAGCCGGCGCAGAGTTTGGTGCGTGGAAATTCCTCTCGATCGAGCACCAAAACGGAAGCGCCGGCCCGCATCAAACGCCAAGCACAGGCCGACCCCGCCGGTCCGCCCCCCACCACGAGAACATCGACGTTTTCCATGGCTCAATCCCCGACGTTCGGATGCGATGGGCCGGACCCGGACTTGGATCCGGAATAAACGTGCTCCCGGGTCCAAGGCACTTCGTTGTTGGTCGCCGGGGCGCAGACCACTTGGAAAAGTTGGAGCGAATTGGCGGCGAAGGCTGCCGAGCAGCCCGCCAGATAGAGGCGCCAAGCGCGCACGAAACTATCATCGTATTTCGCGCGCACGGTCTCCACCGCCCGATCGAAACGCGTCAGCCATTCCTTGAGGGTGCGGGCATAATGCAAGCGCAGATTCTCGATATCGATGACGGAGAAGTTATAGGGTTCGAAGATATCCATCATCTCGCGCAGGCTAGGCGGATAGCTGCCGGGAAAGATGCGCTGCTCCAGCCAAGCGTTGACCGGGGTGGGACGATTGCGCCCGACGCTATGGATCAGCGCCAACCCTTCCGCTTTCAACGAGCGGGCGATGACCTCGCCCAAGGCTCGATAGTTGTCGGCCCCCACGTGCTCGAGCATCCCCACCGACACGAAGGCATCGAAATTCCCTTCGATATTGCGATAGTCGTCCTGCACGAATTCCACTTGGTCCGTAAGGCCCTGTCGCGCCGCTTCTTTGCGGGCGTGAGCGATCTGCTCCGTCGAGATATTGAAAGCCCGTACCTTGACTTTGTATTCGCGGGCCATGAACAACGCCAATGTCCCCCAGCCGCAGCCGGCCTCGACCACCTGTTGCCCTGGCTTTAGCATCAACTTGCGACAGACATGATCCATCTTCGCCTTTTGCGCCTGTTCCAAAGTCGCATCCTCCCGATCGAAATAGGCGCAGGTGTAGACCATATCCTCGTCGAGCCACAGCCGGTAGAAATCGTTGCCGAGGTCGTAGTGATAGTGGATATGCTTGCGCGAGTTCGTCCGGGTATTGGAGCCGGGTTTGGGCAGCCCTCCGAACAAACCGCGTTTGCTTCCCTTGGAGCCTTTGGAGCCCCCTCGATCCGCACTGCGATAGCAATGCGCCAGCACATCGATCAGATCGCCGATCACCTCGATGCGACCATCGCTGTAAGCATCCCCGAAGCCGAGCTCCGGGGCGAAAACCACCCCCCGCAGAGCGCCCCGATCCCGGAAAAGAACGCGTCCGTGGCATTCCCCGACGGGGTGATAGACATCCTCGTCGTTCCAAAGCGCGATGGCCACCGGCGGCTGGTTTAACTGAGCGGCGATGCGCCGAACGATCCAGCGATCCAGCGCGGTCGGCCGACCTGTTCGACGCTCGGATGCCTCCTTTCGATCCTGTGCACCGGAAAGCCCCAGTGGATGCGAGCCTTGCCCTTCCTTCATCGTCGGCCTCCTTCACTTTGCTTTTCAGCCATTTCGGATGGCGTGATATCATAAACGACGACAAACAGTGGATGGTTTCGGTCGATACGTCCGGCCAAGGACGTGGATTGTCTGAAGAATGTCGGATATCTTGCCCGATTTCGTGCCCGATTCAAGCCGAAGGATGCATATTCTCCCTCCCCTGCCCCGCAACCGCTCGACTTTCGATCGGCCTACCGCCCCTTTTCGGCGATGCACCACCCCTGCGAAGGGCGCTCGGTTCGATACCTTTCGCTTGTTTTCGCATTATCCGGCCGATGAAAGGCGTTTTTGCGCTTTCCGACTTCGGTGGCAACTATCCAAGAACTCGATGAAAAAGGCGGCGCCCAGAGCCGTGAAGCGTCTTGCCGCTCGGTTTTCGACGTCCGCCGGTTTTTTGAAAACCCTTGTCTATCGCTTTCCCGTTGCAACGCGGATGATCCATCGTCTCGTGCCGGCGGGCATCGATTCGGCGAAGAGTCGCTTCGGGAGCGGTTCGCATAACCATTCCCTTCCTTGGGTGATCGAAGGGGATTGGCAGGGCGCGGTTTTTTGTGGTTGCCGACATCCGATACTTTCACAAGCAATCCAAGGATGTCGTGCGCCGATGGTTGCCGTTTCGCACCCCCGATCTGCGCTCGAAGAGCCGAGCAAAGCCTAAGCGTTTGCGGGTGTTCTATCTTCGAAGTCCGTCGGGCTATCGATCCTCGATTCGTCGAGCGATTGTCGGTCGGCACCTTGATTTTCAGAACCGATTCGCATTTCGCCGGGCGAGCCCCGCATCGCCGCATGACTTGCAGACTCCAAACGCTGCTATCGACTCGAAGGGTCGAGCTGCGACTCCTCCCTCTTTTCCATCTCGTCGAGGATGCGTTTTGCCAGCCTCTCGAAGTCTTTTCTGGCGCCCTGCACGGCACCGGCATGAGAACCGATGGCCCCGTCCGCCGGGGTCAGTTTGAAGATCGGTTTGCGGTGCTCCTGCCCCATCGGAACCAAACTGCGGTAGTGCTTGATAGTGGCCAGGCAGTAAGGATCATCCTGCTGTTTTATACCATCGCTTTCTGCGGATTTCTCGCCCAAGATCACCTCTCGATAGCTTCGAGGGATCTGCTGTACCCATTTGTCATACACTTTGATCGGCCGCGTCAATATCAGGCTGCATTGCCGACAGAGATAGCCTATCGGCTGCATGCTTCCCTTCGGAAGCCGGAAATCGGGGTGTTCTTTTTTCTCCTCGCTGTCGTTCCAGTTATCCAAACGTTTTTTCCACCTCTTTCGACAGTCGTTCAAAAAAGGTCCCGAATTTCTCAGCCCTTGCAGCGAGAAGATATCGGTACCCAAGGGGATGACGACGTAGTCCGTGGCCAAGAGCACCGAGCGATTGATGGCATCGAGGTTGGGACCGATATCGGCCAAAATCACCTCTGCTTGGACTTCATCGGCAGCCTTATGCACAATCTGCCAAAATGAACCGAGTATCCGCATGGGGCGGTATAGGTTTTTATCGCCCATGCTCTTCGGCCAGATCTCTGATAGATCTTCTTCGAGCGTAGACAGAGCCATATCGCCCGGGATCAGATGAAGGCACTCATCAATTTGATGCAACTTGGGTTTATTGATATCGCCGACCCCGGTCAGCAGAGAGGTCAGACATTGATACGCAGTGGCGTTTTTATCCGCGCTTTCCCATACCTCATTGACGTCCTCATCATCCAAAAAAGCCGCGGTCAGATTGGCTTGCGGATCGAAGTCGGCGATGACCACGTTTTTGCCCAAATCGGCGAACATCCAAGCGAGGTGATAGATCAGAGAGGTTTTTCCCACCCCGCCTTTGTTGTTGAAAAATGTCAGTACGGGAACGCTCATGGTTTGGCTCGCAGGGTACAAAAGACAAAATGTGAATCCACCTTGAATTCCAGTGGCGGATTTCCGTTCTTTTCCAAGGTAGTCTTTGCAAGCGCGATACCGCGCCCGAATCTTTGCACGAACCCGAAGGTCTTCATGATATCGGCGATCGAAGGATTGCGGCAGCACTAAACACATATAATACCAAGGAGCGGCGTGATGGGAACGACGCTATGCCGAATTTTTCAAGTAAAAACCTTCAAAAAGGAGATTGACAATGACTGACCGAGATGAAAGCGAAAAAGACAGCAGTGGGGTCGCCAAAGCAGCCGGCGCAGGTGCAGTGGCCGGGGCGGGGACATACGCGGTTACAGGAGGGGCGGGGTTGGCTATGGGGGGAACCGCGGTAGGATTGGGATTGCTCTCATTCACCGGCATCGGTGTTGTTGCCGGCTTGGCAGGCTACGCAATCTACAAGGCAACCAAGAAGAAGGGAACCAAGAAGTCATAGTCCGGTTTTAGTCCTCAACTGTCCGTTATCAAGGCAGCATGCCCGGCATGCTGCCTTTTCTTGGATCGTCCCGCTTCTTCTAGCCTTTTGTCGAGCGGAATATCCGATTGCCATCGGCCGACGCATCGGAAGCATCGGCTCGCATTAGCCGGCGGTTCGTGCTTGCCAATCTCATCCTCCCGTCGCGCTGTTGTTGACCAGCGCTCCGCCGCCGCCGGTTCGGGTCAGCACCTGCGCCGTGAAACGCCTGCTCGATTGCACTTCGCAAGTCAGACCCAAGCCTTGCCAGCGATAGCCGATGCCGCTTGCGAGTTCTTCCGATTGCAGATGTCTGGTCGTCAGGCGCTCGATTCGCCCCAACATCCACTCGTATCTCCTTGCGTTGTCCAAGTAGCAAACGAAAGCGGTATCGAGGCAATCCGCCACCGGAGAGTTGCAGCGAATCCGGATATTCGATTCGTCCGACGAGTCGGGCGAAGGGATCGACTCGATATCCGCTCGATAGACCTCTCCTTCGAGGACGCTTCGAATCATCGCGCTGTTGTTGACGAGCACGCCGTTGCCCGAACGGGTCCACACTTGCGAGCCGATATTCTCGCCGCTGCGAAGGGCGCATCCCAAACGACCCTTTCCTCCCCAGGATTTTTCCCCCGTATGACGCTGAATATCCCTTGTCGAGAGAGAGATCGCCCCGTATGCGGGGATGGGCTCGGGCAACCTTCCTTCGAAGACTTCCCCGTCTTCTTGGGCGGAGCAATCGAAGGCGACGGAGCAAGGAGTCTCCTGCTTGCATTGAATGCGAAGGGTCACGCTGTCGCCCGAACCCGGCGACGGGAGGGCGAGGGCGTAGGTTTTTGGCAACTCTTTGTCGTCGTCGGTGACGATCACCTCTCGGATGGCTCTCCTGCCCTCGAAGTCGAAAACGAGGGTGTGGACGCTATCGTCCCGGTCGTCGTCTTCGTGGGCCACGATCGTCAATGTCTGCGCTTCGTTCCATGTCGTCGGGGTGAAGGTCATCGATTCGCGAGAGAAACCGATTCCCAAGGTCTTCGATGTCTTCGATATCAGAACCGATACCGCTCTCATCGGCTGTGCCCCGAGGCGAATGTCGAGTCTTGCTTCGCTGCCCTCGTCGATGACGAGCCTTCCTTCGGGGGCGATGACGAGCGTTCCGTCGTAGACGTAGGCCGGCGGCGGGGGCGAGGGTTTATCGTCGTCGATGATCCGGGCTTGTGTCGTTATGGGCGGAGCGCCGATTCCTCCCGAGGCGGCAATCGTGATCGATACGCTTTCGTCGGTATCGTCGTCGTCCTCTGCCGTTGTCAAAAGGACCGATTGGGCGTTCGAGTAGTTCGAAGGGGTGAAGGTCAAAGAAGTCGGCGAGAGGGTCAGGTCGGGGTTGTCGCTCGACAGGGTGATGAATGCGTTGGCTCCCGGAAGGCTCGAAAGGGAAATCTCGATGCTCAGCGAATCCCCTTCTGCTATCGAGGGAATCTCGAGCGGGGAGATGCGGATCGTTCCCGAAGGCGGTATATCGTTGTCGATGACCCTCACTTCCTTCGAGACCGGGGGAGCGATGATTCCTCCTCGGGCGGTGAGGGTGATCGTCGAGGATTCGTTCGTGAAATCCGAATCGTCGGAGGCCGAAACCGAGAGCGCTTGGGCGCTCGTTCCGTTGGTAGGGGTAAAGGTCAAAGAAGCAGGGGAAAAGGCGAGGTCCGGGTTGTCGCTTGACGGGGAAAGCGTGACGTCCGCTTTGGGAAGTCGGGAAAGGCGGATATCGATACTTCCCGATCTTCCTTCGTCGATGGTCAAGGCCTCGGTCGGGGAGAAAAGGATCCTGCCTCGCGGCGGCTCGTCGTCGACGATGGAAAGGGCAAGGCTTGCGGTTTTGCCCGCGTAGTCTCCGCCGGCGCCGACAAGAGCGATCGCGGCGGATTTGTCGTAGGCATCGTTGTCATGAGCCGCGGAAACGTTTGCCGTTTGGTATTCATTCCAAGCGTTCGTCTGGCCGGTTCGGTTGAAGGTCAGGGTGTTTTGGTTGCCCGCGGTATTCGGGTCGGTATCGATGGCGATGTCGGGATCCGAGGCCGTCAGACTGACCGTGACATTCGCCGAGGGTCGGGTGTCCAAACGCACTTGGAAACTACTTTGTGCGCCTTCCGTGACGCTCAAAGAGGCGGCGGACAGATCGAATTCCGGCGTATCGTCATCCGTGATGGTGATCGATTTCCTCACCCTCGGAGCGTCGATTCCTCCGGATGCTTCGAGGGTGATGGTGTCGGAGTCGTCGGTGGCATCGTCATCGGCGGCGGCGTTGACGGTGACTTGCTGCGCCGTCGAATAGTTCGAGGTGGTGAAGGTCAGCGAAGTCGGGGAGAGGGTCACATCAGCGTTGGTCTTCGAAAGAGAAATCGTTACATTCGATTTCGGGGTGGCCGAGAGACTGACCGAAAAGCTCTCCGAATCCCCTTCGCCTACTTCCAATGCATTCGTCGAGGAGAGAACGATGGTTCCCGGTGGGGGATCGTTATCGATGATGGTCAAGTCAAAAGTCGCCGTAATCGGAGAATTGCTATAACCCCCTCCGTTCAACGTTACAGTAACGGTGACTTCATCGTTCGTGGAATCGTTATCCTCTTTGGCGCTGCCTCGGAATAAAAGACCGGAGATGGAACCGACCATACCCGGAGAAGGGTCATGGTTATAAGATGTCCTCGGACAAGTACTTGATGAAGTGGCCAGACAGCCTTCGAAATCCGGATTGTTACTACTTATCGACATTGTATAAGACGCATTTAACGCCGGCGAAAATGTTAGAAACAGCGATGCATCCATAACCTTGAAGTCGCTGCCTTCTTCTATCGTTACGGCTTTGTTGAAAGACATCGAACCTGTCGACTGAGCAGATGATTCGCCAAGGGGGGCTAAGAGTATCAATCCTGCCGCCGCCAGTGAAAGGGGGCCACGCAAATACCCGAGCCATTGACCCCTCAACCCCCGGAAAAACAAGCCTTCGCATTCTTTGCGAGGGGATCGGTTTTTACAAAAATCCAAAGGGAATTCGATGCGGCGGGAAACGAAACGGATTCTATATAAAAGCGCCCTGGCGCTTCTTGCGACAGAATATAAAAACGATGGATTAGGAGGAGGAGTTCCTCGTTCGCTTACTGAATTTTTTCGGGGGGGGGGGGGGGTAATCTTCATCGTATCCTCCTTGTCATTATCGTTTGCAGCGCAATCGAAGGTGTCGGAAAAGTGCATGCCTTTTCTTCGCCGGGATGGCTCGGATGATTCGTCGATTTTTAGTGGCCACCAAAGCCCGCAGCCGGTCGAGCGATTCCATTGCAATCGCCCCCAAGGCCGATTCTTTGTATGGCAGTCTGTTTTTTCGAAACCATCTCTCGCCATCGTGTCCCGGAGATCGCAACCCGGAGGTCGCAATACGCTTTTTTATCATGCAATGCCGTCCGGTTGCCGCCTCGGGTGGAAGAGAATCGACTCCCGAGATCATCCTTCCTTATTCGAATATCCATCGATAGAAAAAGCCGTCTATCTTTGAATCTTGCCTCTCCCCTCACCCTCGACGGAAGGCGTGATAGCGCTCGATCCAGCGCAACAGGCGTTCGGGCTTGCGGGCGCGTTTCCATTCCCCGGCGGCGTATTTGTTGGCTTCGGCCAAGGTCGGGTAGATATGGATTGTCGAAAGGATGCGATTGAGTCCGAAACCGTTGCGCATCGCGGCCACGAATTCCGCGATCAAATCGCCGGCGTGTTCGCCGACGATGGTAACGCCTAACACCCGATCTTTACCGGGGGCCGTCAACACTTTGACCACCCCGTAAGCCTCGCCGTCGGCGATGGCTCGATCGAGATCGTCGATTCCGTAGGTCGTCACCTCGTAATCGATGCCCTGCTCTTTCGCCTCGGTTTCGTTGAGTCCCACGCGAGCCACTTCGGGGTCGGTGAAGGTTGCCCAAGGGATCACCGAATAGTCCGCGCGAAATTTGCGGAAACTACCGAACAAGGCATTGACGGTGGCAAACCACGCTTGGTGGGCGCTGACATGGGTGAACTGCCAAGGACCGGCCACGTCTCCGCAAGCGAAGATATTGGGGAAGCGGGTCTGGAGATAATCGTTGACCGCCACGGTGCGTCGCTCGGAAATCTCGATGCCGAGATCTTCGAGGCCGAAACCCTTGACATTCGCGGCCCTTCCTACGGCCACGATGACCTGATCGAAGGGGATGTCGACCTCTTCGTCTTTATGCTCGCAAAGCAGATGCTTTTCGCCGTCTCGCAGCGAGAAGGATTTGGCGCGATGGTCGGTGAGCACGTCGATGCCGTCTTCGAGGAAACGGCGTTTCACCATCTCGGAGATCTCCGGATCTTCGCGGATCAGGATGCGAGGCAGCATCTCCACCTGTGTCACCTTCGAGCCCAAACGAGCGAAGCACTGAGCGAGCTCGCTTCCGATCGGTCCGCCGCCGAGCACGACCAAGCGCGGCGGCAGTTCGCGCAGATCCCATAAGCTATCCGAGGTGAGATAGCCGACCTCCTCGAGGCCGGGGATCGGAGGCACAAAGGGCCGGGCGCCGGTAGCGATCACGATATTGCGGGTGGTGATGGTGCGCGGGGCAGCGGAAGGCTCGTCGCTCGGCGCTTTTATTTCGACCGTCCACGGCGAGGTGATCCTCGCCTCGCCCGCCACGCAATCCACCCCGAGACCGGTATAGCGCTCCACCGAATCATGCGGCTCGATATCTTCGATCACCGATTGCACCCGCTCCATCACCCGCGCGAAATCGACCTTCATCTCCGCCGGTTCGAGCCCGTAACGATCCGCATGCTTTGCCTGATGCACCAACTTGGCGGAGCGGATCAAGGCCTTGGAGGGAACGCATCCGGTATTGAGGCAGTCTCCCCCCATGCGATGGCGTTCGACCAAAGAGACCTTCGCCTTGACCATCGCCGCGATATAGGAGCATACGAGACCGGCGGAGCCCGCTCCGATCACCACCAAGTCGCGCTCGAAGCGCGCCGGCTTCGTCCAACCGGCGATGGCGCGACGGGATTTGACGATATCGACGATCTTCTTGGCGATCAGGGGAAAAATACCCAAGAGCACGAAAGAGCCGATCAAGGCGGGAGAGAGGATGTCTTGCAAGGAATCGAGTTGTCCCAAGTGCGTGCCGGCATTGATATAGACGATGGTCCCGGCGAGCATCCCCGCTTGGCTGACCAGCGCAAAGACCAGCGTGCGCATCGGGGTGATGGCCATCAACAGATTGACCACGACAAAGGGAACGGCCGGAACCAAGCGCAAGGTGAAGAGGTAGAAGGGCCCGTCGCGCTCGATGCCTTTGTTGATGGCCTTCAACCGGTCGCCGTAGCGCTTTTGAATCGCATCGCGCAGCAGGTAGCGGGAGACCAAGAAGGCGATGGTCGCCCCCGTGGTGGAGGCGAAGGAGACCACGATCGTGCCCCATAAAAGGCCGAATACCGCCCCCCCGGCGAGGGTGAGAATCGTAGCCGCCCCGGGCAGCGAAAGACTGGTGGCCGCGACATAAACGATAAAATAGCCGATCAGCAGGAGGATCGGGCGCTCTTGGTAGAGGGCATCGATCTTCGCTTGGTGCGTTTTGAGGGCCTCGAATTCGAGAAATCGGCCGAGGTCGAAGCCGATAATAACGACGACGATAGCCGCGATGATCAGAACAAGGGCGATCTTTCCTTTGCTCACGGTGCGATTCCTCGATGATAGGGAGCGAAGACGAAAAGAGGGTTCGATGTCGAAGCGGACGGGCACGAGTCCGCGTGATGCGAAAAGTCGGCGCGGCGCGATGCCGCTTCATCGAATCTTGCGCAAGGGGAGTTCCGCTCGTTACGCCCTCGAAGCCGATCGGAGTCGATATGCCCGATCTTCGATCGTTCAAGTCGGATATCAAAAAAGCGCTGCATATCTATCCACCCCCTCGACCGCCGCCGTGGCTAGGCATGGGACAGTTTACCCGACCCGGCATTCGACCGACCCCGGCATTTTTACGAAATCCCTTTCTCGAAATGCGAGTCGCTTATTATCGGATGGCCTATCCGGGGGCGACCTATCCGGTCGAGCCGCTTTTCCGATGCACGATTCGACTCTCGGATCGAAGCGCTCCGCCGCCCGCGAAGCTTGCGCAACCCGACTCTTCGCGAAGGGCACGAGGGGCAAGAGGGATAGATGTTCCGGGAACGACAAGCCATCGAGATTGCGGCTTCGAGCGTGGCGGTCAATCTATCCCCGGACCGGTTGCCGGCAGCGGTTCGGACGGCGAGAAGGCTCGAAACGATATCGCGCAGAGCGAGCAACACTATGAAGCGTCGCGATAGCCTCGCTCTATCGCCCGCACAAGGGAAGATCCTTGCATCGGATCCCCTTTCGATTCCCGACCCCTGCCTTTTCGACGAAGCGCCCTTCTCGTCGGAGGATTCCTTGTCGAGACGACGCTCGTTTTCGACGATCGCAATCGCATCCACTTGGTTTTCGATCCCCCTCCCATGATCATGTTCTGGCTTCTCGCGGCGCTGATGATCGCGGCCGTGCTGCTTTGGATTCTCCCGCCGCTGCTGCGCCCGTCGCCCTCGGGCGAGAAGCCCGATCCTTCGGCGCATGGGATCGACGAAAACGAGCGAATCAATCTTGCGCTCTACCAAGAGCGGATCGAGGAGCTGGATCGAGAGCGCCGCGAGGGGAAGATCGACAAAGAACGTTACGAAACCCTGCGCGAGGATATCGAAAACGGGCTGATCGCCGATCTCGGGCTCGCAGACGATCCAAGCAGAGCGAAAGCGGCTCGCGAAACCGCGCGGCCCACGAGAAGCGGCGCAAGGGAAAGCGATGCGCCTTCGCCGCCGCCCGCCCCCGGCTCGCCCGATTCGACCTCGCGCTACCTGATGCCCGTCGTTCTCGGGCTTGTGATTCCGATCTTCAGCGTCGCTCTTTATTTGCAGTTCGGCTCGCTGCGGGCAATCGACCCCGGGCGCGATTCCCTCGCCGGGGTTCCCGCTTCCGGGATCGGCGCGCTTTCGGCCGAGGAGAGATCCGACCTCGAGATGATGGCGAATACGCTCGAAGCCGAACTCGAGAGCGATCCGGATGACGCCGAGTCTTGGATCCTTCTCGGGCAGGCGCGGATGGATCTCGACGATCCCGGTGCCGCGATCCGGGCCTTCGAGCGCGCGCATGCCATCCAAGGCGATGATCCATCGCTCCTTTCCGATTGGGCGCAGGCGGAAATCCAGCTGTCGAACTCCCCGGCTTTCCCTAAAAGCGCCATCGCCCGGATCGAACGCGCATTGGAAATCGATCCCGATCATCGAGGCGCCCTTTGGATCGGGGGGTTCGCCGCCTTCCAGCAAGGGCAAGAAGAACAAGCGTTGGCGCGTTGGGAGCGGCTGCAGGCGCTGTTGCCGGAGCAATCGCAAGAGGGGCAAATGCTTTTCGAGTGGCTCACTCGCGTGCGGGCGGGCGCCCTTGCCGACCAAGGCGAGCCCGAAGGGGATAGCGAGGCCTCGGCGGGCAGTTCGAAGCCCGATATCGAGCGCGAAGAGAGCGCCCCGAAAATCGATGACGAAGATGGAACCGAGGGGGGATCCGAAAAAGCGGATTCGAGTGTCGAGGCGGTCGATCGAAAAGCCGCTCGCACCGACCCTCTCGCTCCGCGCATCGAGGTCGAGGTCGATATCGAAGCCGAGTTGGCCAAAGGGCTCGGCGGCGACGAGACGATCTTCGTCTTCGCAAGACCCGCCCCGAATGCCTCGGGAGAAAGCCCCGCCCCTTCCGGCCCGCCGCTGGCCATCGTTCGCACCACCCTTGCGGCCCTGCCGACGAGCGTGGTCCTCGACGAGTCGAGCGCGATGATCGCCGGTCGAGGCCTGTCATCGGCTTCGACCGTGATCGTCAGCGCCCGGCTTTCGCGCACGGGCCGAGCCGAGCGGGCCGGCGGCGATATCGAGGGGAGTTTCGGACCGGTGCCGACCGTCGGCGGCGAGCCGATTCGCATTCTCCTTTCGCGAGTCGTTCCTTAAAAACCCATCGCCCGCAGCCCTGCGGTCGCCAAAACCCTCGGACACTCATCGCTCGGGCAATAGTCGGACCCGCGGCCGAACGTTGCCGATGAACGTTATCGACAAAAGCCCCGCCGGCTATCGCCGGATCCGAAAAAAGGAATGGATTTTTTGAACTTCCTCGCCCACGCCCTGCTCTCCCCCGACGATGACGAGATCCTCGCCGGCAACACCTGCGCCGATTTCGTCCGCGGACCGCTTCCCCCGAAGACCCCGCTCAAAATCGTGGCCGGGATCCGGCTCCATCGGCTGATCGATCACCATGCGGATCGTCATCGCGCCTTTCGCGCCGCCAAAGATCTGATCGCCGCCCCGCGCCGCCGATACGCCGGGGCGATCCTCGACGTCTTCTTCGATCACTGCCTTTTCCGCAACTGGGCGATCTACTCGACAACCGCCTTCGATGACTTCGTCGAAAGGACCTGTCGCCGCATCGATCGCGAATCCTCGAAACTCCCGATTCGCGATCAGGAGCGGCGCGAGCGCTTGCAGCGCATGGTCGAAAACCGCTGGCTGGGGATATACCGCGATCGCGCGGGCCTCGATCAAGCCTTCGAGGGCCTGGCCCGCCGCTCGCGCTTCGGAAAAGAGACGCTCGCCGACGCCGCGCAGGATCTCGACGACCACTACCCGATGATCGAGCGTTCGTTCCTTAGGCTGATGCCGGATCTGCAAGCGGTGGCCAAGGACTTCGATCCTGAGGGTTGATATGGCAAGGTCCGGGAAAAAATAATATTATCGGGGTGTCCAAAGGGTTTTCGGACGGACTTTGAAAGCCGCTTGTTCGAACCCGGCAAGGCGGGCTTTTCGGTCTTGCATCCGAATCGGATTCCACCGAAAAAACAAAGTGCCCTCAGGCGCATGATTTTTCCGGGACCGCTATTGATTTCGAAAGGTCAAAAACTCGAATGAAAACAAAAGAATTTACCCCCCCCCCCCCCCGTTAGAAAACGCTTTGCTGCATGTCACCTTATCGCCTTTGCGCTCGCAGCGATATCGATGCTCCACATCCCTGCCGTCTTTGCGCAGACCTATACTCCGGTCAAGGATTGCGTGACATCGAGCTCAGGTACTGTACGAAACGGATGCAGTCAACAAATAATCATCCGTATAAGTGACGGGCGATACTCTTTTAGCCGTGGATGCCGTCCTCCTAGCAATACTTCGTGGAGGGTACTTTCGCCCAATGAAAGTTGGTTCTTGGCCGCAAGCATTCAGCCGGGAAAGGCCTGCGTGGAATATTCGAACACCGGGCATCAATGGGCATCCGGCTATCTGGCATGTTCGACCGTGACCGTTTCGGATTGCGGACGCAGCGGCTTTACGGCGGTCTTCCCCGAACGGCGTCCGACCTCGGGAACGATCGTTCTCGCCCCGGCGCAGACGTTGACAATCGACGAGGGCGGATCGGGGAGTCTTTCCGTCAGTCTTTCGACCGCGCCGAGCAGGAACGCGACGATCACGCTATCGAAGTCGAATGCGGGGATCACCCTTGTCCCGACTTCGCTGACCTTCACCCCCTCGAACTATGCAAGCGCACAGCAGGTCACCGTCTCCGCAAGGCAAGACGACGATGCGCAAGACGAATCCGACACCATCGTCCTCACCGCATCGGGAGGAATCAACGCTCCTGCCGCCAGGAAATCTGTCAGCGTTCTCGACGACGAGGAAGCGCGCTTCGATCTGACCCGTACCTCCTTGAACTTGAACGAAGGCCGACAAGGCAGTTTCGGGGTGCGCTTGACGGCACGACCCTCGGCGAACGTCACGGTCACTTTGAGCGCCTCGGATCCATCCATCGCCATCGATACCGATCCGAATACGGCAGGCAATCAGACCACCCTGGCCTTCGATCGCTACGGCCAAACGAACGCTTGGAATCGATACAAAAATGTGAGCGTTTCCGCGGTCCATGACGATGATACGAACCACGAATCGGTCAGTATTTCCCTTCGAGGCGCGGGCGGGGATTACGCCGGCAAGACGGCGAGCGTTGCCGTTGATATCCTCGACGACGATCCCCCGCCGGGAGCCATCGTTCTTCGACCCTCCGGGCCTTGGACGATAGGCGAAGGCCGTTCGGGGGAGTTCGATGTCAGCCTCTCTAGACTTCCGAATGGGAACGTGACGGTCTCGCTGTCGAAGAGCAATGCCGACGTCTCCCTTTCGAAGACCTCGTTGGCCTTCACCCCCGCGAACTACGCAAGCGCACAATCGGTCGTCATCGAAGTCGCCAATGACGAGGATTCGACCTACGACACCGATACGATCGTCCTCGACGCCTCGGGAGGCATCGACGCCCCGCGAGTTTCGAAATCCCTCTCGATCCCCGATAACGACACCCCCTTGGGGGCGATTCAAGTTTCCCCCTCGGCACTGCTGACGATCGACGAGGGCGGATCGAGGGTGTTCTATGTCAGCCTCGGGGCGCGCCCGAATGCCGACGCGACGATCTCCTTGTCGAATTCGAATCCGGATATCACCCTCGACCCGACCTCGCTGACCTTCACTCCCTCGAATTATGTCATCGGGCAGAAGGTCGACATCTTTGCCGCGCCGGACGCCGATGCCACGAACGATACCGACACGATCGTTCTCACGGCCTCGGGCGGGATCGACGTTCCGGCGGCGACACTGGCGGTCGGCGTTCGCGACGACGACCAGGCGTATTTCGTTTTGAGCGCTCCTTCTTTGAGATTGAACGAAGGCGGGCAAAGGAGTTTTCAGCTGCGCTTGGGCACACCGCCCTCGGCGAATGTCGTGGTCATGTTGAGCGCCTCGGATCCCTCGCTCGTCATCGATACCGAGCCGGACCGGCCGGGCAATCGGACGACGCTCGCCTTCGATCGAGCGGGCTCGACGAATCCTTGGGATCGATACCAGAGGGTGAGCGTCTCGGCGGCTCATGACGAGGATGCGAACGACGAATCCTTCGTCGTCTCCCTTCGCGGGGTGGGCGGGGATTACGCGGGCAAGCGCGCGGACTTGCCGGTGTTCGTCGTCGATGACGATAGCGACGCCGGTGGCAGTGACAGTGGTGGAGGCGGTGGTGGCGGTGGTCCCCCGACGACGCAGCCGCCGCCGTCTTCCGCTTATCAAGGGGGCCTCGTCGTCTCTCCCGCAGGTCCCCTCGACATCCCCGAGGGCGGGCGACTTTCCATCTCGCTCAAACTCGACCGCGAGCCGAGCCGGAGCGTGACCGTCAGCATTTCGAAGGACGGCCTCGACCTTGGCCTCTCCCCGACCTCCTTGACCTTCGCCCCGAGTCGATGGGACCGCTTCGTCGAGCTCGACCTCTTCGCCTCGGAGGATGCCGACTCCGCCGACGACGAAGGCGAGATCGTCTTCTTCGTCCCCGGCCGCATTCTCCACACGCAGGCGTTGATCGTTCGCGACAGCGGCACCGGACTGCTTTTAGACCCTTCGGATCGCCTCGACATCCCCGAAGGGAGTTTGGAGACCTTTTCCCTCACGCTTTCCAAGCGGCCGCCGCAAGACGTCCTCGTCGTCCTGTCGAGCCGAGAGGGCTTGGTTTCCCTGATCCCGAACGCCTTGACCTTCACCTCCACCACTTGGGGTGTGCCGATACCGGTGCAGGTCTTCGCCGCCGAGGATTCGGATATCGCCGACGACGAGGACGAGATCGTCTTGGAAGCCTCCGGCGGGTTGAGCGACAAGGAATCGCTCTCGGTATCGGTCATCGACGACGACGAAGCCCCCGGGGGCAATCCCGGTTGGGCCGTCAAATCGCAGGCCCTGGCGATTCCCTCGACCACGGCGCAAGATACCTCCTTCGTGCGCATCCGATGTAAGCAAGACGAGCCCTGCACGGTCTTCCTCGACTGCTCGACCCAGGCGGGCGAGGTGTTGCACGGCTATCTCCCGGCGATTCGCGCGTGGGCGACGACCACCCTCGTTCCCGGCCATATCGAGCGTTTGACGGGAAAGGATGCCCCGTGGGAGGGTCGGCTCGGCTGCGTCTTGCGCAGCCAAGCGAGCATCGGCTCGCAGGTGTGGACGCGTTCGGGGAATCAAGTGCTGGTCAACAACGGGGCGGCGATAAGAAGCGTCGCCGAGGGAGAGTTCTACCGAGCGGATATCGAATCGATCCCCTCGCCCGACGCCTTCGACGAATCGAATATCCGCATCCGTTGCCTTTCGGCGCAAGGAGATTCGGCGCAAGGGAACTGCCTCGAAACCGCACTCGTTTGTTACCTGGACGACGGGGCGAAATACGAAGCGAGCCTGGGGAATATCGCGCGGGCGAGGACGAGGCATCTGCAATCGCAGGAGTTGGCGAGCCGCTTGGGAACGACATGGCCGGGCTTGGGTCTGGCCTGCGAGATCCGCTCGAAGGCGGCGTTCACGGTGCAGATGCTGACCCGCACCGGAGGCGGCGGAGCGCTGGTCAACAACAGCGCCACGGGGGAAAGCAAGTGATGTGAAGTATGCGCAGTTAGAAGGCGTAGCACCCTAGGGTTATCGAGACACTTTTGAAGCTTATGCGGCCGTCGGTATCTCGTCCATCGCCCCTCGCCTGAACTGGCTCGACAGGGCGTTGTCCGTGGCGTTCGATCAACCAGAACCGGTTGTAGCGATCCTTGAACTCCTGCAGTGCCTGCTGCAACGCTTCGATGGTCCACAAGGGCTTTAGCCAGAGCAGGTTCTCCTTCAGGGTACGGATGAATCGCTCGGCACAACCATTGCCTTCTTCGGGAACGGACAAAGGACGGCAACGAGGTGATCTTTGCCCCGGAGATCTCGCCAAAGGAAGTCGCGACCGATGGACTGCGATCCGTTGTCATGGCGGATGGTCAATCCTGTCGCCACCCCCTCGCCGATGGCTCCGAAGCATTCGGAAAGCACCCCCAAGCGGACCGGTTCCAACGCTTCAAAAAGCGTGCCGCGCGTGGCCGCATGCTTAACCGACGCAGCTTGCCGAAAAACGGGCGACCGCCACGAAGACACAAACCTGCTACCCATTCCCGAGAAGGATCGTCGTCATGTCGGTGCCCCACATCTCATCGACCCCCAAAGGCACGATGGTTCCATCATGAGCCCGAGGGCCACGCTGCAGCCCTCGGTATGGCTTGGCGAGCAAACCGTTCTAGCGCATGAGTCGCAAAACTCGCGCTTTCGATGTGTGAATCTTCTCGCGTTTCAAGTGCGCCCGCACTTTACGATAGCCCTCTCCATAGAACGGACTGGCCTTGATCACTTGCCTGATCTCTTCAACCAGTTCCGGATCGGGCATCGGCCCGCACGGACCGGGCCGGCGGCGCGGGGCTTGGCTGTCCGACCCCGCTTTGTGGTACACACCGGAGCGACTCATCTTCCAAACCCGACAGACCCGCAAGACACCGTAGGTCTTTCCCGCAAAAGTCGAGATGACGGTGCTCATCGCTTCGACCTCCGCCGACCGAAAGGGCGGCCGGCTTCCATCCGCTCGATCTTCTCGTCGAGAAGCTCGTTGGTCATGGTGAGTTGCCCACCTTGGCGTGCAGTCGGGAGACATCCGCATCTCGGACATCGCTCGCCCGGGACTTCAAGCAACTGATGCGCCCTGCTATAAAGCTCTCATGCCGGCGGCTGACATCGGCTGCCTACGCCTAAAAAACTGCGGGTGATGAGTTCCATGTCCTCACCCTTCATCACCCGCAGTGCAGCCTCTTCGCTTACGCGAAGCCGTCATTCGTTGCTTTCGGGTCGAAGACCGACCCTCTCCAAGCGACGTCCCCGCGGCTTTGGCTTCTGCGTGCTCAACATGCTCTTTTTTCATCGTGAAGTCCCTTCTTTATCCCCTATGAACAGGTCTTAATGAGTGTCTCAGATAACTCTAGGGCGGGGGAAAGGGGTGTTGATTCGAGTCGTCTGAGAAGGCAATAAAATTCTTTTACGAGGGAGAAAAATTGCGTACACTAGCATTCTGGGGTAACGAAAATTTTGTGATGATCCTGCTTCGGCTGATAGGAGGATTTTTCTGTG
The DNA here is from genome assembly GCA_965220535.1 of Gammaproteobacteria bacterium. Taxonomy (GTDB): domain Bacteria; phylum Pseudomonadota; class Gammaproteobacteria; order HK1; family HK1; genus HK1. Next base: position 146,052 of record OZ244833.1, read on the forward strand.
AGTTAGAAACCCGGCTTGGATCTAGACTTGAATCAGCGCATGGGATCGGCGTCATATTCCGCTGCCAATTCCCTGAATCAACGCGAAATCTCGGAGATCTCCATCGATGCTCCATTCCGCTTTGGCCTGTAAATCGTTCGTAGCCCTCTTGGCGCACGTCTTATGCCGTAAAAAGCCGTTGCGTTGATGTCATGAGGCCTTAATAAGATGAGCCAAACGCTAGACAACCCTCACTTGCTTGAGACACTCCGATATGAGTGTGTCGGCTTCCAAATCTCTCGCCGTTCCGTTGGGGCATAAAAACACTAGGGGGCCTCGCTTCATGTATCTTTTCGCTCGAATCCTTGAGCATTTCAAAGGCGGGTCCTTCCAATGAACCCTCCGATGCTCGCGCGCTCCATGGCGGAAACCATCGCGGATTCACCCGCGGATTCTTCATTCGAAGCCGAAGCCGAACCGGGTGCCCCCTCCTCGGGTACCATCGATATCCCTCTCCAATCTGCTTCCTACGATATTTGGGAGAATAAATACCGCCTGATCGCGCGCGACGGGAGGGTGTTGGACCGTGATATCGATGCGACCTTCCAGCGGGTGGCTCGTGCCTTGTCCGAAGTCGAAGCCGACGGCAAGCAAGATATCTGGTACGAGAGGTTCCTCTGGGCCCTTCGCCAAGGGGTAACGCCCGCCGGAAGGGTGCTCTCCAACGCCGGAGCCACCGCGCACAAGCCGGCGACCTCGACCATCAACTGCACCGTTTCCGGCACCGTCGACGACTCGATGGACGATATCCTGCACAAGGTGCACGAGGCCGGGCTCACGTTGAAAGCCGGCTGCGGTATCGGCTACGAATTTTCGACCCTGCGGCCGAGCGGGGCTTATGTCACCGGGGCCGGCGCTTATACGTCGGGCCCCCTCTCCTTTATGGATATCTACGATCGAATGTGTTTTACGGTCTCCTCCGCCGGAGGCCGCCGGGGGGCGCAGATGGCGACCTTCGACGTCGGCCATCCCGATGTTCTCGAGTTCATCCGCGCCAAGCGCGAAAACGGTCGCTTGCGACAGTTCAATCTCTCCTTGCTGATCACCCGCGATTTCATGGAAGCGGTGCGCGACGACGCCGGGTGGAATCTGGCGTTTCCGCTCACCCGCTCCGAGGTCGAGGCCGATGGCATCGATCTCGATGACCGGAAAAATGTGATCTGGCGGCATTGGCCGCTCGATGCCGACTATGTGAAAAACGAAAGGGGCGAGGTGGCTTGCCGCGTCTATCGCCGGATGAGGGCGCAGCGGATTTGGGATGTGGTGATGTCCTCGGCTTATGATTTCGCGGAGCCCGGTTTCGTTCTGATCGATGCGATCAACGATATGAACAACAACTGGTTCTGCGAGGATATTCGCGCCACCAATCCTTGCGGCGAGCAGCCCCTGCCGCCTTATGGCTCCTGCTTGCTGGGATCGATCAATCTCACCCGTTTCGTACGCGATCCCTTCACCGAGCGGGCGCGTTTCGACTGGAAGATATTCGAAGAGGCGGTCACCGTCTTCACCCGGATGCTCGACAACGTCATCGAGATCAATGGCTTGCCCTTGCCGCAACAAGCCGCCGAGCTCAATCGCAAGCGGCGTCACGGCATGGGTTTTCTCGGCCTCGGCTCCACCTTGACGATGTTGCGCATGGCCTACGGCTCGAAGGAGTCCGTTGCCTTCACCGATAGGGTCAGCCGAGAGATGGCGATGGCCGGTTGGCGCACCGCGCTGCAGTTGAGCCGGGAAAAGGGTCCCGCCCCGATCATGGAAGAATCCTTCACGGTCACCGAGGAGATGCTGGCTCGGCGACCGGAAATGGCCCGCGACGGCTACGAGGTCGGCGATACGATCAAGGGCAAGGTTCTGCATGCCCGCTACAGCCGCTATATGCAGCGGATCGCGGAAGTCGATGGCAAGTTGGTCGACGATCTGGCCGAGCAGGGAGCGCGCTTCACCCACCACAGCTCGATCGCCCCCACCGGGACCATCTCTCTTTCGTTGGCCAACAACGCGAGCAACGGTATCGAGCCGAGTTTCGCGCATCACTATTCGCGCAATGTGATCCGCTCCGGGCGCAAAACCAAGGAGAAGGTCGATGTCTTCTCCTTCGAACTCCTCGCTTGGCGGGCGCTGGTGGATCCCGATGCGATGCCGGGGCGAAGCGATCGGGAGGGCGGTTCGTCGCTTCCGGATTATTTCATTACCTCCGACGATATCACGCCCCGCCAGCATGTCGATATTCAAGCCGCGGCTCAACGCTGGGTGGATTCGTCGATATCGAAAACCGTGAATATCCCGTCGGACTACCCTTTCGACGACTTCAAAAATACCTATATCTACGCCTACGAAAAGGGACTCAAGGGCTGCACGACCTTCCGCTTCAACCCCGCCGCCTTCCAAGGCGTGTTGGTCAAGGAGGAAGATCTGGAAAATACCATCTATCAGTTCGAGTTGGAGGATGGCTCGATCGTCGAGGTCAAGGGCAACGAAGAAATCGAATACGACGGCGAATCGCATACCGCCGCCAATCTCTACGACGCCATCAAGGAAGGGTATTACGGAAGGTTTTAATTTAAAAGGCGATAAAGGCGCGATCCGCGATCCGATCGATCGAAGCCTAAGGGGTCGTCGAGAGTTCGCTCTCGATCTCGTTCGACGACACGACACCACTCATGATCGAGCGTTCACGATGAGCACCAAAATCGACAAGAAGATCGTCGGCTACGGCATCAAGACCGGGAAGGAAAGCAAGCCCGCCCCTCCCGAGCCGAAACCCGAGCAAAAAGCGGAAGTCATCCGCATGCACGAGAGGCTCGAGCGGCCCGATGTGCTTGTCGGCTCGACCTACAAGATCAAACCGCCTTTTTCCGAGCACGCCTTGTATATCACCATCAACGATATGGTGCTTAATCTCGGTACGGAGCACGAAAACCGACGTCCTTTCGAGATCTTCATCAACTCCAAGAATATGGAGCATTTTCAGTGGATCGTCGCCCTCACCCGCATCATATCCGCCGTTTTCAGGAAGGGCGGTGATGTCACCTTCTTGGTCGAGGAGATGCACTCGGTTTTCGACCCCCGCGGCGGTTACCTGAAAAAAGGCGGTCGCTATGTTCCCTCGTTGGTCGCCGAGATCGGGGATGTCGTCGAAACCCACCTGCGCAAGATCGGGATGCTCTCGGATCCGAAAATCGACGAGCATCGGCAAGACTATCTCGACGATCTAAGAGCGCGCTACGAAGCCGCCAAGGGCATCGTCAGCCCATCCAAGGATAGCGAGGAATCGGGAGGCGGATTCCCCGAAGGTTCCCGGCTCTGCCAAAAATGCCATACCGTGGCCGTCATCCGCATGGACGGATGCATGACCTGCCTTAGCTGCGGCGATTCGAAATGCGGCTGATACGCGCGGGTCGATACGCAAAAGCAAGCCGGCGAAGGCAAGTTTTGGATAGACAGACCGCCGACCGCTTGGATCGATAGCGGGCGATAAGGCGGCATTTTCGGGTCGCGATCGTGCTTGTCGATGATCTGCTGGAAAAAGGTCTGATCGTGGTGTTTTGCGGGACCGCGCCTAGTGATGAGTCTTATCGTCGAAAGGCCTATTACGCTCATCCGGGGAATCGTTTTTATGCCGTGCTTGCCCGTGCGGGCTTTACCCGGGATCGGCTTTCCCCCGCCGACTATCCCGATTTGCTGGCATATCGCATCGGTTTGACCGATCTCAACAAGACGGAGCACGGCGCCGACAGTGCGCTGAGCCAGGCGGCTTTCGATCCCGACGCTCTCGAAGGCAAGATTCGCCGTTTCGCCCCCGATTATTTGGCGTTCACCAGCAAGCGAGCGGCGCAGGAATATCTCCAAGTTCCCCGTTGTGATTACGGGCTGCAAGATGCCGGTATCGGGCGCACGCGGATTTTCGTGCTCCCCTCCCCTAGCGGCCGAGCGGTGCGTTATTGGAGCGAGGAGCCTTGGCGGGAACTGGCGGGGCTTTATCGGGACGCTTTCGAGCGGTGGCGGGAAAGGACGCCGACGAGATAAACCGGGTCATTTGACACTCTTTTCAAGGGCGAGCCCTCGGCCGGCGGGTTGGCGGTAGACGATACGACCCTTATATGAAATGGATATAAAACGGACTTTCGTATTGCCCTTCCTCTGCGGTCGGTCATACGCCAGTGGAGCGCAAAGCCCCTTGGCAGAAGCTTTGCGAGGCTCGATCTTGCCGCTTTCAAACGTCGGCGGAAAAAATGCCGAGGGTTTTATCCGAGGGTTAGTGAAAGTCGGTCGATCCAAAAACCGGTTGAGAGCCCCGAAATCGCTCCGGATAAGGGCGATTTCGACTATCGGATGCTTGGCTCGCTCGATATCGCTCCATCGGCACCGCTATCAAGCGGCATCCCCGAAAGGGTGCCATCTTCGTTGAGGGCGACGATCTCGAGCGCTTCGATCCTCGATCGCCGATGCGCTTGCTCCTCCGGGCTTTGCGATGAATCCGACGTTTCAGTGTCGAGCTCGACTTTGAGGTAGTTGTCGCTCCAACCGCTTTGTCTTGAGATACCGCCGCGACGGGCGGGCTCGATCAGCACATCCAATACCCGATGCAGGTGGCGTTCGGCGAAGCGGCGATTTTTGTCGGCCGAGAGTTTTTTCAAAGCCCGGGTGCGGCGTTTGCGAATATCCCCCGGCACTTGATCGCCGAAATGTTCCGCTTCCGAGCCGGGTCGGGGGGAGTAGGTAAATGCATGGGCATAAGTGATCGGCAGCGATTCTACGTATTCGAAGGTACGAAGAAAATCGTCGTCGCTTTCGCCGGGGAAGCCGCAAATCACATCGGTGCCGATCCCGCAATCCGGGATCCTCTCGCTGATCCGCCGGATCAGATCTTCGAATTCCTGCGCGTTGTATCGTCGCTTCATCCGCTCGAGCACGCGGTCGCTGCCGCTTTGGAAGGGGATATGGAAGTGGCGGGCGAAAATCGGCGAGGAGGCCATCTGTTCGATGATATCGTCGCTGATCGAGGCCGGTTCAATGGAGCTCAAACGGAAACGTTCGATGCCGTCGATGGCCAAGATGGCCTCGATCAGATCCGGGAGCAGACGCCGGCGCGGCGGCAGATCGAGCCCGTAATCGCCCAAATGCACCCCGGTGAGAACCACCTCGCAATAACCGCTTCCCACCAGGCTCCGGATCTGCTCGAGGACGCTCTCGAAGGCCCGACTTCTCGACGGGCCGCGGGTTTGGGGGACGATGCAGAAGGTGCAAGCCTCGTTGCAGCCCTCTTGCACCTTGACGAAAGCCCGAGAGTGTTCGGTCATCTCGGTGATCGAGACATCGAGAAAGCTCTTTGCCGTCCAAACGGGAGAGACGGCGATCAACGGCGAGTTCGCAAGGGTTCGGGTATCGTCGTGCAGCCGGTCCACCAGCGTCTTGATGCGGGTGCGATCCGCCGCCCCGACCACCAACGAAACCCCCGGCAAGGCCGCGAGTTCTTCCGGTGCGCGCTGGGCATAACAACCGGTGACCACGATCTTCGCCGTCGGAGACTCGCTGTGAATGCGCCGAATCGCCTTGCGCGCCGTGGCGTCGGCGCGGGCGGTGACGCTACAGGTGTTGACGAGGTGGATCGGGGCGTCCTCGCCCTCCTTGGCGGGCTCGTACTCGTTGCCCAACAAAGTGCGGATCGCCTCGGTATCGTATTGATTGAGTCGACAACCGAAGGTGTGGTATGAGATGCGTCGCTGCATGGGAAGAGATACCGATCAGGAAAAAAGACGCGGGAAAAAAGACGAAGGACGAGGGCAAGAAAGGCGAATCCTCGATATTTTATATCCTTGGCCTCTGGGATTCGATCCGAAGACAGGCATCGAATCGCATCGCCTTGCCTTCGCATTCCTTCGCCGAGCCCTTCTCGCCGGCTTTCGGCGAAGGCGCTCCGCTCGGCTCGAATCCCTTTTCTTCTATGCAAATCCTTTATGCAAGCGAGCGGCTTCGGGGAACGACAGGCTCCCAAACGATACGCCAACCATCCCCGGAGCTCGCCGCGAAACGCGGGTGGACCCATATCCCGGCGATCGCGGCCAGCGCTCCGTCGACATGGATCAAGGGGATTCGATCTCTTTCCCATGGCGGGATGCGAAGATGCTGGAAACGCTTCTTGAGCGAAGTCCCGCGCTGACCCTGCCGAATATGCGGCGAGGGACGAAAATGCACGTCGATCGACCTGCCGACGACCCTCGCATCGAGCAGGGGTCGATCGCGGTCGCGATCTCCGACTCCCCTTTCCTGGGCCGGCGATGCTTCCTCCGCCGGCGATGCCGAGGGTTTTGCCACCGCTTTCAACAGGCCGTGGGGGAAGACGAGGCGATCGGGTATCGTCCATGGATGGGGGCCGTCGCCGGGAATATCAGGGCGTCGATGAGGAACGAGCCACAGCCGGGCGCGAAAGCGGCGTAAATCCCATGCCCCCAAACGCACGCAGGGTGTCGCATCCGGTCGCGCTTCGATCAAGGGCCCGGCGATCTCTTCCAATCGGCGAGCGGGAGGGCTTTCGATGCCGCGACCGCGCAGCCAAAAAGCGATGGCGTTGCGCCGACGCGCCGGCGTCAGCGTCCTCAAAGCGCTCGTATCGAGGGTGTCGGCGGTATCGCCCTCGATACCCTTTTCCCCGGCGGTTTCGAGATCGATCCGCGCCAAGGCGTCATTGAGCGAGACGGATTCGCGAACGAGGGTTGCGGTTCGCGCCAACGATTCGTGGACCTTGGGCCAGCGCCGGGCGATTTCCGGCATCACTCGGTGTCGAAGGAGGGCCCGCGCGAAACGCCGATCCTCGTTGGCCGGATCGCGAATCGCCGCTAGCCCCGTCCCCTTCGCGTAGGAGCGCAAGGCTTGGCGGGAGATCGAAAGGAGCGGCCTTGCCACCCTTCCCGCTCCCAAGGGACGCAGCGCCGGGATACCGCCGAGCCCCCTCGCCCCGCTGCCGCGAAAGAGGTTGATCAAGAGGGTCTCTGCCTGATCGTCCTCGCAATGGGCGGTGCAAAGCACATCCCTTTCGTCGATGAAATTCTCGAAGGCGGCGTAGCGGGCCTGTCGCGCCGCCGCCTCGTCGTCCTTGCCTTGAAAGCCTCGCTCGCCATCGACTCGAATCGCGGTGAATCCGACCCCCAAACCCCGGCAAATCTCTTCGCAATGATCCGCCCAAGCGCGAGAATCCGGGTGCAAGCGATGATCGACGTGCAACGCGTGCAGCCGATCTCGGCCTTCGATGAGATTCGAAAAGGCGTGGAGCAAGGCCAAGGAATCCGGGCCGCCGCTGAAGGCGACGACGAAGCGGGTCGGGCGCGGGAAGCTTTCGATGAATGCCCCTAACACCCCGGTTTCGATATCCGCAGGCTCGGCGAGAGGGACGTTTGCATCGCCGGCGGTGTCCGATGCCGCTTTCCGACCGGCCGACGAGGAGGAGCCGGGCTGCCCTTTTCCTGTCGACGGTGCGCTATTCCCCTCGGGCACCGCATCTTGTTCGGGACTCATCTGCCGAAGAACCGGGGATTTCCCGCAGCCCCATCTCATGCGTGATGGCCAAGGCCCATATATTTCAGCGCCTTGGATGCAATCTCTTCCACCGAAGCGGCGCTGGTATCCAAAAAGGGAATGCGATGGCGGTCGTAAAGCGCTTGGGCTTCTCGAACCTCGCTGCGGCAGCGCGCGAAGGAGGCATAGATCGTATTGGGTCGACGCTCGGTTCGAATGCCGCAAAGGCGTTCGGGATCGATGGTCAAGCCGAAGAGTTTCGATCGGTGGTCCAACAAGAAGGGGGGCAAATCCCTCCCGGAGGAGAGGATCTCCTCGGTCAAAGGATAGTTGGCGGCCTTGATCCCGAACTGCATCGCGAGATAGACGCTGGTCGGGGTCTTGCCGGAGCGAGACACCCCGATCAGGATGATCTGCGCCTCGCGATAGCTGCGCACCCCGGCCCCGTCGTCGTGCGCCAAGGCGAATTCCACCGCCCCGATCCGACCCTCGTAGAAAGCGCGATTGGATACGTTATGGAAGCGCCCGGCGGCCCGGCTGGAGCCGGAGTGCAGCTCTTGCTCCAAAGCCCCGATGAAGGTGCGAAAGAGATCGAAGACCAAAGCCTGGCTGCTCGCGATGATCTCGTGCAGCCCGGAATCGGCGAGGGTGCTAAAGACGATCGGTCGCCCTTCGTCCTCTCGCGCCGCGGCGTCGATACGTCCGACGGCGCTGACGGCTTGCGAGGCATCGGTGATGAAAGGAATGGTCACCATGATGAAATCGACATGCTCGAACTGGCTCAAAAGCGCATTGCCCAAGGTGCCGGCGGTGATGCCGGTACTGTCGGAGACGAAAAAGACCCGCCTGCGCCGAAGTCCCTCGTCTTCGGTCGCTTTTTGGCCCGCCTCCCCTTCCCCATTCCGATTCGGGTCCGGGCTCGGCTCTTTCATTCCTTTTCCTTGAAGCGACCGTAGCGCATCAGCCTTTCGTAACGTCGATTGCGAAGAGAGTCGATATCCATCGTATCGAGTCGGTCGAGTTCGTCGACGATGGCGTTGCGCAAGGACCGCGCCATCGTATCCGGATCGCGATGCGCCCCGCCGAGCGGCTCTTTGACGATCCGATCCACCAACCCCAAAGCGTGAATGCGATCCGAGGTGATCCCCATCGCTTGGGCCGCATCGGGGGCTCGCTCCGATTTTTTCCAAAGAATCGATGCGCAACCCTCGGGCGAGATGACGGAATAGGTGCTGTATTGCAACATGATCACGTTATCGGCGACGCCGATGGCGAGCGCCCCTCCGGATCCCCCCTCCCCGATGACCGTGCAAACCACCGGCGTTTCCAAGGCGGTCATGGCGTAGAGGTTGCGGGCGATCGCCTCCGCCTGACCGCGCTCCTCGGCCCCGATCCCCGGCCACGCGCCGGGGGTGTCGATAAAGGTGATCACCGGCATGCGAAAGCGCTCCGCAATCTGAAAAAGACGCAGGGCCTTGCGATAACCCTCGGGGCGCGGCATCCCGAAGCTGCGGTGGATATTTTCCTTGGTGGTACGGCCCTTCTGGTGGCCGACGACCATGACCGAGCGAGCGCCCAAACGCCCGATCCCGCCGACGATCGCCGCATCGTCGGCGAATTGGCGGTCGCCGTGCAACTCCACGAAGCCCGTGAGCATGCGCTCGATATAGTCGAGGGTATAGGGGCGCTGCGGGTGGCGGGCGATCTTCGAGATCTGCCACGGGGTGAGTTTGCTGAAGATCGACCGCGTCAGATCTTCGCTTTTCGAACGCAGCCGCTCGATCTCCTCGCCGATATTGATCGAGGAATCCCCCTCGATCAGGCGAAGTTCCTCTATCTTGGCCTGAAGTTCGGCGATCGGTCTTTCAAAATCGATGAAATTCACGACTTCTCCGTAAAAAATCCGAAGCGCGAAAGGGGCGAGGGCTTCGGCTCGAAAAAAGCGGCTCTTTCGAAAATGCGACCCGAGCCATGCCCTTGGCAGGCTTCGTCGCCCTTCGTCGCTCTTATCGAGCGAGCTTAGAATACCCCGGAATCGACCGTCCGGTATTCCACCTGCACTTGTTTCACGCCAGTCACATCGCGCAAATCGCTGAGCAGATCTTCCACCGGCCGCACCTGCCAAGCACCCCCCAAGGGCAAATCCACCTGCAAGTCGAAGCGGCGATAGCGGATATGGATTCGGGTGCCCCCGCGACACCCGCGGCGCCAATATTCGATCTTCTCTTTCAGGCATCCCACGGCGCTTTCGACCTGCGAATTGTCGAGATTGTCGAGATCGATCAGGATATGGCTCGCTCGATCCTCGCGCGCGCCCGCGATATCGAAAACCCGAGCGGCCACCACCGAACAGCCTTGGGTATAGGAATCGTCCTCGATCTCGCCTTCCACGAATACCAAACGATCCTTTGCGATCAGTTCTCGATATCTTTCGAAGATATCCGAGAACAAGCGAACTTCGACATGCCCGGTGCGATCCTCCAAGGTGGCGACGGCCATGCGACCCCTGCGGGTATTATGGGTCCGTATTCCGGTGACCAATCCGACGACGGTGCGCGAGCCGTCGCCGGGCTGCAAAGAGTTTATTTTGACCGGTTTGATCGCCTTGAGATCGACTTTGTATCGATCGATGGGATGACCGCTCAGATAATGGCCGAGGCTGGCTTTCTCTCCGTCGAGGATTTTCTCTTTCGACCACTCTTGGCCGGTGACGAAATGACTGCGGATCTCCTCTCCCGCAAGGGCCTCCCCGAAAAGATCGTCTTGGCCCTCGGATCGACCGCGTGAAATCTGATCCGCGGCTTGCATGGCGCCGGTCAGGCTTTGCGAGAGCGTGGCCCGAACGATGCCGGGATCCCGAGCGATGCCGGAATCCGAAGCGGCGGCACCCTCGGGACCGAGCGAGTCGAGGGCCCCGGATCGGATCAGCGATTCGAGCACGCGTCGATTGACCCGCTTTTGATCCGTGCGCCGGACCAGATCGAAAAGATCCACGAAGGGGCCGTTTTTTTCGCGCTCGGCGACGATCTCGTCGATCGCCCACTCCCCCACCCCCTTGATCGCCCCCAAGCCGTAGAGGATGGTGCGCTTGCCGGCGGCGCTGAAGTGACAGACGCATTCGTTGATCTTAGGGGGGGTGATCTTGATCTTCAAACTCTCGCATTCCCGGATCAAATCGACCACTTTGTCGGTACTGTCCATATCCGCCGAGAGCACCGCGGCCATGAAGGCCGCCGGATGGTGCGCCTTGAGCCACGCCGTCCGGAAGGAGAGCAAGGCGTAGGCGACGGAATGGGATTTGTTGAAGCCGTACCCGGCGAATTTCTCCATCAGATCGAATACCGTACGGGCCGTTTTCCGATCGATCTTCCGCTCCTGCGCCCCTTGCATGAAGATATCGCGCTGCTTTTTCATCTCCCCGGGCTTTTTCTTGCCCATCGCGCTGCGCAGGATATCGGCTCCTCCGGGGGAATAGCCCGCAAGAGCCTGCGCGATCTGCATCACTTGTTCTTGGTAGAGGATCACCCCGTAGGTCGGCTTGAGGATCGGCTCCAAAGCCCGGTGCAAATACCTGACTTCGGTGAGTCCGTGCTTGCGCTTGATGAAGTCTTCGACCATCCCCGACTGCAAAGGGCCGGGGCGGAAAAGCGCCACCAAAGCGACGATGTCGTCGAAGCAGTCCGGGCGCAATCGGCGCACGAGCTCCTTCATGCCGCGTGATTCGAGTTGGAAAACGGCGGTGGTGCGGCCGCTTTGAATCAGCCGATAGACCCCGGCATCGTCCATCGGCAAAGAGCCGATATCGAGAAGGGTTTCGCCTGCCGCCTCCCGCTGCCGATTGATGGTATCCACGGTCCAGTCGATGATGGTCAGGGTCCGCAGACCCAAGAAATCGAATTTGACCAGTCCGATGGACTCGATATCGTCTTTGTCGAACTGGGTGACCGCATTATCCGAACCCGGCTCCCGATAAAGTGCGGTGAACTCGCTCAAGGGGCGAGGAGCGATCACCACTCCGCCGGCATGCTTGCCGGCATTGCGCGCGACCCCCTCGAGTTTGCGGGCGAGGTCGATGATCATGCGCACCTCCTCGTCCGCCGCGTAGCGCTCCTTGAGCGGCTCTTCGTCGAGCGCCCGCTCCAAGGTGATCCCCAAGTCGGGCGGGATCAGTTTGGCGATTTGATCCACGAAGCCGTAGGGATGGCCGAGCACCCGGCCCACATCGCGCACCACCGCTTTGGCGGCCATGGTGCCGAAGGTGATGATCTGGGAGACATGATCTTGGGTATAGCGCATCGATACGTATTCGATTACCCGATCGCGCCCTTGCATGCAGAAATCGACATCGAAATCCGGCAAGGAAATACGCTCGGTATTGAGGAAGCGCTCGAAGAGCAGGTCGTAGTGCAAGGGATCGAGATCGACGATACCCAAAGCGTAGGCGACCAGCGAGCCGACGCCGGAACCGCGGCCCGGGCCCACCGGGATCCCCTCCTCCTTCGCCCATCGGATGAAATCGGCGACGATCAGAAAATAGCCGGCGTAGCCCATGCGCCGGATCACGTCGAGCTCGGTTTCGATGCGCTGCCGATAGGCCTCTCGATCGCTTTGCGCCACCACCGGAGCGCCGTTGCAAGGAACGCTCAGACGCCGGTTCAGTCCATCTTCGACGCGTTCGGCCAACCAATCGTCGAGCGCGTAGCCCTCGGGCACCGGGAATTCGGGCAAATGGGCCTCGTCGAGGGAAATTCGCATGGTGCAGCGACGGGCGATCTCGACGCTGTTTTCGATGGCCGCGGGAAGATCGGCAAAGAGTTCGACCATCTCCGCTGCCGATTTGAGGTATTGCTCGGTGCTATAAGGCCTCGGCCGTCGGGGGTCGGCGATGATTCGGCTCTCGCGGATACACACCCTCGCTTCGTGGGCATCGAAATCGTCTCGGTGCAAAAAGCGGACATCGTTGGTGGCGACGATCGGCAAGGAAAATTCGCTCGCCAGATCCAAACTCCCCTCCAAGCAGGCTTCGTCCGTCGGCCGTTCGGTGCGCTGCACTGCGAGGTAAAAACGATCTTCGAAAATACCCGCCCATTTTTCGACCCGGCGCTTGGCCTTGTCCAAGCCTCCGTTCATCAAGGCCTGCCCCACATCGCCGCTCGGCCCGGGAGAGATGGCGATGAGGTCGGCAACGGATGCAAGGTGATCTTCGAACCATGCGCGTTCGGCCATCGGGTTGGCGGAGGAACGATCGTCTACGTAAAAACGGGTCAGCAGACGGGTCAGTTGCCGATAACCCCGATCCCCCATCGCCAACAGGACCATCGAGCCCGGGGGATCGGTCGCGGTCTGCGGGGCGATGGGCAAATCGACGCCGACGATCGGTTTGATCCCGGCGGCGAGCGCGCTGCTGTAAAAGCGCACCATGCAAAAGAGATTGGCATGATCGGTGATGGCGACCGCCGGGAAGCGCTCTTCCTTGACCCGATCAATCAGAGGACGAATGCGGGTGATCCCGTCGACCAAGGAATATTCGGAATGCAAATGCAGGTGCACGAAGGGGGCGGATCGGACAACGGGATCGACGACGGGATCCGGCATCATCTCGGGGTTTTCGGCGGCGCCGAGGATCGTCGACTCTTCGAGCAAAGCGCTCATCGGTATCTCACGGTGCAAGGCAAAAAGACAAAGCGGTTATTTCGAGCGAACACCGTCGCTTCCTCGATCGGCGAGCGATCCTACCGATTTTACTACCCAAGAGCCTCCCTTGCTTTCATCAGGCGTACCGGCGCGAAACTGCGGCGATGTTCGGGCGTCGGTCCATACGCCTGCAATGCCTTCAGATGAACCCGCGTTCCGTAGCCCTTGTGGCGGGCGAAGCCGTATCGCGGATAGAGGCGATCCAGATCGACCATCGCTCGATCGCGGGCGACCTTGGCGATGATCGAAGCGGCCCCGATCGACGCCACTCGGCGATCGCCGCCGATCACCGCCTGCGCCGGAAAGGGCAATGGCGGGCATCGATTCCCGTCGATCAGCGCTCGATGCGGAAGGGGCTCGAGGGAGAGCAAGGCCTTGCGCATCGCTTCCATCGTCGCTTGCAAAATATTGATCCGATCGATATCGCAGGCCTCGACCCTAGCCAGCGCAAAAGCCAAGGCATGGCGCCGGATATTTTTTTCCACCGCTTCCCGGCGCGCCGGAGAAAGGCGTTTGGAGTCGTCGATGCCGGGGATGTCGATTCGCGGATCGAGGATCACCGCGGCGGCGTAGACCGGCCCCGCGAGCGGCCCTCGCCCCGCCTCGTCGACTCCCGCGATACGCTCTTGCATCTTGCCGACCCCTTCATCCGGTTGTCTGCGCCACTTCCAGCACGGCCTCGGCGGCCTTGGTCGCGGCATCGTTGCGCAGTCGGCGGTGGATGCGCCGAAATGTCTCGATTCGCTCGGGACGGGGGTGATCGAGGCATTCCAGCACCTCAGGTCCCAGCCGCTCGGGGACGGCCTCGTCCTGCAAGAGTTCCGGAACCAAGCGCTCGCCCGCGAGGAGGTTGGGAAGTCCGATATGCGCCGCCAAGAGCAGCCGCCGACCTAGCAGCCACGTCAGCCGCATCGTGCGGTAAGTGATGACCATCGGTCGTTTGAGCAGCATGGCCTCGAGGGTCGCCGTCCCCGAAGCGAGCAGAACCGCATCGCTCGCGGCGATCGCATCGCGCGCACCGCCGATCGACAAGGTGCAAGGAAGATCGGGGGCATGACGCGCCAGGGTCTGCGAGAAAATATCGAAGGTCGGTGAATCGGCGAGGGCACAAACGAAGCGAATCCCCGGTCTTCGTCGATGGATCCAACGGGCGGTGAGCGCGATGGGCTCGGCCAACGCTCGCAGCTCGCCGATACGGCTGCCGGGCAACAAGGCGACGATCTTCCCTTCCGCCTCGAGACCGAGCTTTGCGCGCGCCTTCTCGCGATCCGGTTCCATCTCGATTTCGTCGGCGAAGGGGTGTCCGACGAAGCGCACGGGGATACGATGCTCGGTGTAAAAATCCTCCTCGAAGGGAAAGAGGGTCAGCATCATATCCACCGCCCGGGCGATCTTGCGAAGCCGATATCGTCGCCACGCCCAAACCGAGGGGCTGACGAAATGGACGGTACGCACTCCGGCACGACGCAAGGCGAGTTCCAACGAGAGATTGAAATCCGGGGCATCCACGCCGATGAATATATCCGGGGGCTGTGCGATCCAGCGTCGGATCAGTCGCCGGCGCAGCCAGGCGAGCCCTAGGTAATCTTTGAGGACCTCGAATAGCCCCATGACCGAGAGGCGCTCGACGGGCGCAAGACAACGACAACCCGCCTCGATCATTCGAGGGCCGGCGATTCCTTCGCAGTGCAAGTCGGGGTGGCGGGCGCGCAAGGCTCGAATCAGGGCGCTTGCCAGCAGATCCCCCGATGGTTCCCCGGCGACGATGGCGATTTTGAGCATCCGCTTCTTGGCAAAATATCATGCCTGCCCGGTGGTGGCGGCCCGCCCCGCCCGGAAAACCCGCGGGATCGGGGCGAAGATATCGATCGTTTTTCCTAGACCCGAGTCGTATCGCCGCGCCCGATTCCTCCCTTGCCCGATTTCGGTTTTTCGGATCGCTTCTCGGATCGCTTCTCGGATCGCTTCGAGGGGATCGAGCGGTCCGCTCGAGGATCTCCATCCGGCCATGGCCTTTGCCGCGGGCATCGCCTCGGTTTCGGTGTCGAGGGCGAGACTCGTTCTCGACGAGACGCATCCGGCGGGGGCCGCGAGTCGATCGACTTTCGAGACCGCCACCGTCATTTCGCAATGCGGCGTTTTCGATCCCCTTGCCACCGATCTCCTTTGCCCTTCGACGATGGTCGGCGCGAAGGATATCGCCTTGTCATCCCCGCGGGTCTTCGGCGCTTTCGATTTGCCGACGGGGTATCGAAAACGCCGCTCGAAGCCGGTCGGTCGATCGAGGGTTCGCGGAAGCGACGTCAAGGAGCGTTTTCGGGGGTGTTTTCGGAGGCGTCTTCGGGGACGTTTTCGCGGCGCGGGCCGCGCTCGCGCACGATCCCTCGCTTCGATTGGCGCACGAAAGCGCAAAAACGCTCCACTTGCGGGATGTCGGCCGCCAGATCCGCCAGCCTTCCGATCGCGTCGTCGACGGTCAATCCTTGACGATAAACAGTGTGATAAGCGCTTTTCAACGAGCGCACCGTTTCTTTCGGCACCCCTCGCCGTTTCAGCCCCTCGCTGTTGAGGCCGCGAGGACTCGCCGGATTGCCGGCGGCGGTGATAAAAGGAGGAATATCCTTCAGAGCGCATGAAGTCATCGCGAGAAAGGAGCCGGTGCCGATACGGCAGAACTGACGAACCGTCGAGAATCCACCCAAAATCGCGTCGTCCTCGATCTCCACATGTCCGGCGATCGAAGCGGCGTTGGCCATGACGATCCCGTTGCCGAGCCGGCAGTCATGGGCGATATGGACGTATGCCATGATCCAGTTCCGATTCCCGATCCGGGTGAGCATCCCTCCGGGCTCGGTCCCCCGATTGAAGGTGCAGTATTCGCGGATGACGTTATCGTCCCCGATTTCCAGGCGAGACGACTCGCCCCGGTATTTCATATCCTGCGGGGCGCCTCCCAACGAGGCGAAGGAATGGATGCGGTTGTTGCGGCCGATACGGGTCGGGCCTTCGAGCACGACATGCGATCCGATCGTCGTGCCGCTGTCGATCTCGACTTCGGGGCCGATCACGCTGAAAGGTCCGACTTCCACATCGGGGGCGAGTTCGGCCCCGGAATCGACGATGGCGCCGGGGTGGATCACTCCCCTTCGTCCCGCAAGGCGCCGAGGATATCGGCGTCGGCCACGAGTTTGTCGTCCACCCTCGCTTTCGCCCCGATCTTCCAGATCCCGCGATTGGGGCGACGAAGGATGCGCACCTCGATGCGCAGCTGATCCCCGGGAACCACCGGCTGCCGGAAGCGAGCGCGGTCCACTCCGGCAAGGTAATACATCGCGGTGCGAGAGCGCTGTTCGAAAGAGCGCAATGCAAGAACGCCGGTGGTCTGAGCCATGGCCTCCAAGATCATCACCGCCGGCATCACCGGACGGCCCGGAAAATGACCCGGGAAAAAGGGCTCGTTGATACTGACATTCTTGATCGCGACCATCGATTCCCCGGGCACGTAGTCGATCACCCGATCGATCAGCAAAAAGGGGTAGCGGTGCGGAAGGCAGGCGAGGATTTCTTCGATTTGCATGGCAGGCATAAAGTCTGACTCTCCGGTAAGCATTCGTTCGGCTCCGGTATCGTGTCGACGATCAAGCCGGGATTCTTGCGGTGCCCGAGGAGACGAAGAGTTCTTCGAGCGGGGCGTTTCACCGCCGTCTCGAAGGGCTTCGCTCTTCGGCGAAGGGGGGTTGCGGCGCTCGCTCTCGATCGAGGCCAAGCGTTTCGCCATTTCGTCGAGCCGCCGAAAACGGGCGATATTACGTCGCCAGCGCAGATTTTCCTGCACCGGCATTCCGGATGAATAGGTGCCCGCTTCGCCGATGGAGGACGAAACCGCCGAGGTCGCGGTCAGCACGACATCATCGGCGATTTCCAAGTGGCCGGCAATCGCCGCCGCTCCCCCGATCCGACAACGCTTGCCGATCCGGGCGCTCCCTCCGATGGCAACCCCGGCGGCGATGGCGGTATGGGCACCGATCGATACGTTATGGGCGATTTGGATCTGATTGTCGATCTTCACGCCATCTCCGATCACGGTATCCCCCAAAGCCCCGCGATCGACCGTGGTATTGGCGCCGATCTCCACATCGTTACCGATCCGCACCCCGCCGAGTTGGGGGATCTTGAACCAGCGCTCGCCCTCGGGAGCGAAGCCGAAACCGTCGCTTCCGATCACCGCACCGGGGTGCAAGATGACGCCGGCGCCGATGGTCACATTTTCGCCGATCACGACACGAGGATAGATGTGGCATCGAGGGCCGACGACCGAGCCCCGACCGAGAAACACGCCCGCCTCCAAGACGCCGGCTTCGCCGACCCTCGCTCCTTGTTCGATCACGCAGCCGCTGCCTATCGATGCCCCGGGGGCGATGCTCGCGTCGGGATGGACAAAAGCGCCGGCAGCGATACCGGGCCCAGGCGAGAGCGGCGACGAGAACAGGGTCGCCGCCTTGGCGTAGGCGAGATAGGGATCATCGACGACCAAACTCGCCACGGGGCATTCGGCGACGAATTTCGGGGCGAGGATCACCGCCGCCGCCCGAGTCGATGCCAAACGACTGCGGTAGCGGGTATTCGAAAAAAAGGAGATATCCTTCGGACCGGCCCCGTCCAAGGTGGCGATGCTTTCCACCTCGATGCCCGCGATATCGTCGGCACCGACGATGCGGCCCCCGATATACCCGGCGATCTCCTCGAGGCGATGCGACATGAACGGTAGCGGGCAAGCGAGGGTTTCGATATCAAGCCGCTCTGAAAAGAGCCGGCGAATCTATCGAATGCATCCGAAGGCCGGTGGCATCGATATCAAGAATCGGGTTTTTCGAATCGGGTTTGCAGCCGCTCGAGGACGCGATCGGTGATATCGACATTGGCCCCGGCGAAGATCACCCCATCGGTGATGATCAGGTCGTAGTTCTCCTCGCGCGCCATTTCCCGGATCACCTCGGCCATCATCTTTTGCAAAGCGCTCAAATCCTCGCTGCGCCGCAGATTCAGATCCTCTCGGAATTCCTCTTGGGTGCGTCGCAACTCGCGCTCCAATCGCCGCAATTCTCCCTGCTGCCGGGTGCGCTCCTCCGCGGACATGATTGCGGCGTTGCGACGAAGGTTTTCCTCGCGGGTCGTCAACTCCTGCTGCTGGGCGAGGAGATCGCGATCCCTTTTCGCGAAATCCTCTTGGATCTGCTTGCTCGCGGCCTCCGATTGCGGCGCTTTGTCCAACAAGGCGGCGAAATTGACGAAGCCGACTCTGACATTCTGGGCGTTGGCGAAGCGTTCTGACGCCGTGGCCGCAAGCAGCAAGAAAACGATAGCGAGTATCGATACCATGCGCATCGACGAGTGGATCGAAATAGTCATTTTTTGACCTTTGATGTCCTTCAAAAACTGGTACCGAAGGTAAATTGAAAGCTCTGGGTATCATCCCCGGGCTCCTCGCCGATCGGAGCGGCGAGGCTCAAAGTGAAAGGCCCGATCGGAGACAGCCATAGAGCGGAAAGTCCGGTCGAATAACGAAGCATATCGGAGTCGAAATCGTCGCCGGGGCCATAGACATTGCCGATATCGAAGAAACTGGCGACCCTCAAAGCCCCGGCATTCTCGACGAAGGGGATCGGGATCACCAACTCCGCGCTTCCCACGGTTTTGAAGCTGCCCCCCAAAGGATCTCCCTTGGAATCCCGAGGCCCGAGGGTATTGGCGGTAAAGCCCCTCACCGAGCGCAAGCCCCCGGCGAAGAAGTTGTCGGTCAACGGCAGCTCCGTCAAATCCCCGTACCCTTCTCCGTATCCGACCTCGCCTTCGAGCATCAGGACGAAGCGGCCCGGGATCGGAAAGAGGTGCTGGTGCTGAGCGGATATCTTGTAATAGGTCAGATCGCCTCCGGGCAGGGCGACCTCCGCGCGCAAGCGCGACAGGCTGCCGGTGGTCGGCAATACCCAGCTATTGCGACCGTCCCGGGACCAAGAAGTGCTGGCGAGCAAAGTGACGAAATCCGGGCCGTTTTGCTCGTTGAAACGAATGATTTCCTCCGAGGGGGCCGTCCCCAAGATGAAATCGGTTTGTTTGAATTCCAATCCCACCCGAATATCGGTGTATTCCGATACCGGAATCCCGAAGTTCAAGGCCGCTCCGATATCGTCGAGATTGTAGTCGGTAAGATTGGCGGCGCTGGCATCCGTACGGCGATTATAGGCATCGATACCCCGGCTGATACCGTCGATGGTCCAATAGGGATTCAACCAAGACACCGATATATCCCGATTGACCTCGCTGTTATCGAAGGCGAGTTTGACGCGACTCCCGGTGCCGAGGAAATTTTTCTCGGTGATGCTGCTGCTCAAAACGGCTCCTTCGGATTGCGAAAAGCCGGCTCCGAGGAGAATATTGCCGGATGATTTTTCCGAGACCGAAATATCGATATCCACTTGATCGTCGGTATCTTGAACCGCGACGGTTTCGACCTCCACCGAATCGAAGAAATCCAAACGCTCGAGGCGTTCTTTCGATCGCCGGATCGCGCCGGTCGATACCCAACTGCCTTCTAGCTGTCGCATCTCGCGGCGCAACACTTCGTCTTGAGTCTTCGCGTTGCCGCTGAAATTGATCCGACGAACATAGACCCTCTTGCCGGAATCGATATAGAAATCGAGATCGACCGCGCCCGTCTCGTCATCCAAGGTCGGCACGGCATTGACGCTGGCGAAAAGATATCCGTCATTGCCGTAACGTTCCCCGATCAGCCTCGAACTCTCGGTCACTTCCTGGCGGGAAAAGACATCGCCCGGCTCGACGATGATCAAGGCGCGGAGTTCTTCTTCGATATCCCCGATATCGCCTTGCAGATCGATGTCGCGTACGGTGTAGCGAACCCCCTCCGATAGATTGATGGTGATATAGATATCCTTTTTATCGGGGGTGATCGACACTTGGGTGGAGTCGATATTGAAGTTGACGAAGCCTCGATCGAGGTAATAAGAGCGCAGGGTCTCGAGATCGGCGGCGAGTTTCGATTTGGAATAGAGGTTGGCGCTGCGAATGAAGGAAAAAAGCCCGCCGCTGATCGATTCGAACTCGTCGAGCAGGTCGTCCTCGGCGAAAGAGACGTTGCCGACGATATTGATTTGACGGATCCTTGCGGCAACCCCCTCGGAGATATCGAAAGCCACCGCGACCCGATTTCGCTCGAGTTCGGTGACCGTGCTCGTGATACGGGCGCTGTAAAGGCCTTGGGCGAAATAGGCTCGACGGATTTCCTGTTCCACTTGCTCGAAGACGGATCGGTCGAATGCCCGGCCTTCGGTGAAACCGACGTTCTCCAAGGCGTTTTCGAGATTTTCGGTATCGATATTGCGGTTGCCGCTGAACTCGATCCGACCGATCGAGGGGCGCTCGACGACCGTGACCACCAAGATCCGACCTTCTCGAGAGATATCGAGGTCGCTGAAAAAGCCGGTTTGGAAAAGTTCCTTGATCGCCGCGGCGATACGATCGTCGTCGGCCGTATCCCCGACCTCGATCGGGAGATAGTTGAAGACGGTATCCGGAGAAATCCTTTGCAGCCCCTCGATCCGAATATCGTCGACGGTGAAGGGTTCGACCGCCGCCGCGATCTGCACGATCGCCCACAACAAAATAACGTGGATGAGGGAAAAAAGCGGACGATTCAAAAGAAATTTCCTCAGGCTCGAAAAACCCGTCGATATTCGAAGACAAAGAGCATCCATCGATGGGAAAAGCGCAGGCTGCAGGCTGCGCCTTCGGCGAATTATCGCACGATCTTACCCGACATCGGAATTTTTCGGGTTTATCAGAACAACCTCGACAGATCGTTGTAAACGGCGAGGCTCATCAGGCCGACGACGAATGCCAATCCGATCCCGTTGGCGGCGGCATGGGCTCGTTCGGAAAGAGGTCGTCGGCGAATCGTCTCGATCACGCAAAAAAGAAGGTGCCCGCCATCGAGTATCGGGATCGGCAAGAGGTTGATGATCCCCAAGCCGATGCTGACCACCGCCATGAAGCCGAGAAAATCCGACACGCCGCTCCTGACGAAATCGCCCGCATAGTCGGCGATGCCGATCGGCCCGTTGAGATGGCTCAAAGAGATATTCCCCGTCAGCATTTTTCCCATCAGGCGCAAGGTCAGCAAGGTGATCTCGCCGGTCCGGTCGAGGCCGCCGATCAGCGCATCCCAAAGCCCGCGACGCTCGGTGAAGAAATATCGTTCGCGCACATCGGGAGCCAAGGCGCTATCGGGTATCACCCCGATTCGCCCGAAGGTCTGCCCTTGCTCCTCGACCGCTTCGGGAATCACGTTCAGGACGATCGGCGGCTCGTCGTCGCGCTCGACGAGGAGCCGAATCGCTTGCTCCGGTCGAGCCCTTATCGCGATCACCAAATCCCCCCAGTTCTCGATCGACTCTCCGGCAGCTTCGATCACGCGATCCCCGGCGAGCAGGCCGGCGGCGGCGGCCGGGGAGTCGGCGACGACTTCTTCGATCACCGCCGGCAGCGGTGGCCGATCCGGCACGATCCCCAGCAGATCGAGGATCGAGCGTTGCGCGATATCCTCCGCGGAAATTCCTTGCAGATCGACGCTTCGCCGGCGCTCTCTTCCCGAGTCGTCGACGACCTCGATATCGATCGCTCTTTTGTCGAAGGCGGCGGCGACGATCATCGGCGAGGCGGTCACCCAAAGAGAGGTCGGCTCGCCGGCGACGGATCGCAATTCATCGCCCGGCCGAAAACCCGCCTGCGCCGCCGTCGAGCCGGGAACCACCTCCCCTACCAGAGGGCGCAGCCCCTCGACCCCCATGAGTTGGACGAGGGCGAAAGCGATCGCCGCAAAGAGGAAGTTGAAGGCCGGACCGGCGACGATCACCGCCGCGCGGGCGAGCAGGGGTTTGCGGTCGAAGGCCCGGTGTCGCTCCGATTCGTCGACCTCTCCCTCTTCCGCACGCTCGCCGAGCATGCGGACATAGCCGCCGATAGGAATGGCGCGAATGGCGTATTCCGTGCCGTCTTGACCACCGTAGCGGCGCCAAAGGCAAGTGCCGAAGCCGATGGAGAATGTCAGCACTTTGATGCCGCAACGCCGCGCCACCCAGTAGTGGCCGAATTCATGCACCGTGACCAGCACTCCGATCACGATCAGAAAGCCAAGCAGCGCGTACAAAAACTCAGATAGTCCGTGGAAAAAATCCATGCTCGTCTCTTATCCGATTCCTTGGAATTTTTAGTGGTCGTCGATACCGAACGTAAGGTTCAAGACGCTATCGGACGATCGGCGGCGCCCACGATCCCCCGCGCCTCGGTGCGCGCCATCGCATCGACGGCGAGTACCGATTCCAGATCCGAAGGCCTTGTCGCCGCCGCGAAACGAGCGCTGCATCGAGCGATCGTTTCCTCGATCACCGCAGGGATGCGATCGAAGGACAGACGGCGCGAGAGGAAGGATTCGACCGCGATCTCGTTGGCGGCGTTGAGCGCGATCACCGCCGTCTCCCCCGCTCGCATCGCCTCGAAAGCCAAGCGCAGGCAGGGAAAGCGCTCGAAATCGGGGGCTTCGAAATCGAGCCGCCCGGCGGCGACCAAATCCAACGGACGCGCTCCCGAAGGAACGCGCTCGGGCCAAGCCATCGCATGGGCGATCGGGATACGCATATCCGGAGCGCCCATCTGGGCCAAGACCGACCCGTCTTCGTATTCGACCATCGAGTGAATCAAACTTTGGGGGTGGATCACGACTTCCACCTTCTCGACCGGGAGATCGAAAAGCCGGCAAGCCTCGATCACCTCGAGCCCTTTGTTCATCATGGTCGCCGAATCGACCGAGACCTTGCGCCCCATCGACCAATTGGGGTGGGCGCAAGCCTCCTCCGGCTGCACGCGATGCAAGGTATCGAGCGGGCGCCGGCGGAAAGGGCCGCCCGACGCCGTCAACAAGATACGCCGGATGGAAGAAATCCTCGCCGCCGGCAGACTCGAAGTCGGCAGACTCGAAGTCGGCGGATCGGGGAAGCGAGCGCCGGCGGCGGCGAAGCCCTTCTTCGAGGGGGGATTCGAGCCGGCCGAGAAGCCCGCTCCGGCGATGCATTGAAAGACCGCGTTATGCTCGCTGTCGATGGGCAAGACAGCGGCCCCGGATCGGGCGGCGGCGTCCATCAGCAACCCCCCGGCCACCACCAAGGACTCCTTGTTCGCCAGCAATACCCGTTTCCCCGCGTTCACCGCCGCGAGGGTGGGGGCAAGACCCGCGGCCCCGGTAATCGCGGCCATCACCTGATCCGCCTCGGGATGGGCCGCCAGTTCGATCAAGGCCTCGACCCCCGCCGACACTTCGGTATCGAGGCTATCGGCGGCCAAGGACTCGGCGAGGCGGCGGGCAGCGTCGATATCGACCAAGGCCGCATAGCGCGGACGAAAACGTCGACACTGCTCCGCCAAGAGATCGGCATTGGAATGCGCCGCGAGCGCGAGCGCCCCGAATGTCGATCGGTTGCGGGCCACCACCTCGAGGGTGCTCTTTCCGATCGATCCGGTGGACCCCAGCACCGTCACAAGCCTCATGACAACACCCGCAAGAGCTCGATCCCGACGGCGAAGGCGGGGGCGGCGGCGCTCAGGCTATCCATGCGATCGAGTATCCCGCCGTGCCCCGGCAGCAGGCGACCGCTGTCTTTGATTCCCCGATGGCGTTTGGCAAGGCTTTCGAATAGATCTCCCAAAACGGAGAAAAGAAAAACGACGACGGTCAGCAACCCGAACGCCAGGATTTCCTTTGGCGGCCACTGCGCAAACCAACCCGTCGCCAGCGTCAGCGCGACGACCGCCGCCAGGCCGCCCGCCATCCCTTCGAGGGATTTGCCCGGACTCGTATTCCCCGCCAGCGGATGCTTGCCGAAAAGACGGCCGAAAAAATAGGCTCCGGTATCGGCCGCCCAAACCAAGAGCAAGACGAAAAGAATCCGCCACTGCCCCGGCCAGTCGCCGACGGAGGGATCGGAGGCCGAGCCCCCCGAGCCCCCGGAGCCCGAAGCGTCGGTGAGGTGGTAAACGAGGGCGCACCATGTCGGCACGATGACCCACCATCCGGCCATCAGATGACCCGTCGAATGTTTGAGAAAGCGCACCTCGCGCCCCCGCTCGAAGCGCACGATCCAAGCCAAGGCCAGTCCCCAACCGCAAAGCGAGAGCACGCAAAGAAACTGCAGATGGAGCGAGTGTCCGAAGGCCGCGGCCAGCCCCGCCGCGAGCAAGGACAGAACGATCACCGGTACGAAGACGGTTCCGTCGGGGATCATGCGCCCCCACTCCCGTCCGGCGGCGGCGGCGACGAGGGCGAGGATCAGGGCCACTGCCCACGGGGGCAGGACGAGGATCGCCACCGCCACCGCCGGGGCGACGATGACCGAGGTCAATACCCTCGAGCGAAGGTGTTCCTCTTTCCGGCGCCTGCTTCGGCTTCGGAGCGCGCGCGGCATCGGATCAACCCGTTCGCGCCGCAAGCACCTGCTCGGTGGTGCGTCCGAAGCGACGCAAGCGCCCGGCATAGGAAACGAGCGCGGCTTCGAAAGCCACCGCGTCGAAATCGGGCCAGAGGGTGTCGGTGAAATAGAGTTCGGTATATGCCAAATGCCAAATCAGGAAATTGCTGATGCGCATTTCGCCACCGGTACGAATGAAAAGGTCGGGCGAGGGCAAATCGCGCAACGATAGATTCTCTTCCAGCGATTCCGCAGTGATCGATTGCGGGTCGATACCCCCTTCACGCACCCTCGTTGCGATATCCCGGCACGCCTGCACCAGATCTCGACGCCCCCCGTAGTCGGCGGCGATGATCAAACGCAAACCGCTGTTGTTTCGCGTCAGCTCCTCGGCGGAAGCGATTCGCTCGCACAAGGCCGGACCGAAGGCGTCGCGCTCGCCGATGACGGTCAAACGGATATTATTTTCATGCAGCTTGCGCACCTGCCGATCGAGGGCGCTTGCGAAGAGATCCATCAACAAACTCACCTCTTCCCCGGGTCGCCGCCAATTCTCGCTGGAAAATGCGAAGAGGGTCAGAACCTCGATACCTTTTTCGGCGCACGTGCGAACCACTCCTTTGACCGCGTCGACCCCCGCCCGATGCCCCGCGAAACGCGGGCGCCGACGGCGACGCGCCCAACGCCCGTTGCCGTCCATGACAATGGCGATATGACGCGGCAAGGACGCGCTCGACGAGTCATCGATCTCACCTTGTGCTTCGTCTTCGTCGGCGATGACGAGATCGGCTTTTTTCGGACGATCGGCGGCAGGCGAATTTTCCCGGGACTTTAGCACCAAAACAAACCTCGATCGTTTCGCCTTCGCGGATGAGCCTTTCAAAGGCTATCATGATATGCAATCCATGGTTCTCATCAAGCCGAGACTCGCAAGTCCCTTTGAGCGCCACGAGAAAGAAAACAAAGGCGAGCTCGCGATCGGAAACGACGACGATATCGTATCCACAAAACGAACGAGAAACTTCGGCGATGGTAATCGCGACGGTGATCGAGGGATTGCTCAGATCTCCATCAGGTCGCGCTCCTTTTCCTCTAGCGCAGCGTCGATCATCGTAATATGACTATCCGTGAGTTTTTGAATCTGCGCCTCGGTACGAGTTTCCATATCCTCGGGGAGGCGATCCTCTTTGATCCGGCTTTTGATGTTCTGATTGGCATCGCGTCGAATATTGCGCACCGCGATTTTGGCCTGTTCGCCCGCTTGCCGGACAAGGCGCATCATTTCCTTGCGACGCTCTTCGGTCAAGGGCGGGAGCGGCACTCGGATCACATCCCCCGATGTCACCGGATTGAGTCCCAAATCGGCAGCGGCGATGGCCTTTTCGACCACCGGGATCATTTTTTTTTCCCACGGAGAGACGGCGATGGTGCGGGAATCGGAAACGACGACTCGCGCGACCTGCGAAAGCGGTACATCGCTGCCGTAATAGCTGACCTGAATATGATCGAGCAAACTGGTATGCGCCCGCCCGGTCCGAATCTTGCTCAATTCCCCGTGCAAGGACTCGACGCTGCGAGTCATCCGCGCCTCGGCATCTTGGGTGATCTGTTCAACCATCGGATAAAAGAACCTCGACGATCTGCAAAAAACGAAAAGCGGAAGCGAAACGCGAATTATATCGCTCGAAGGATCGAGATATTCATCGACGCTCTTTTCTTTCTCGAGCGTGCAATCATCTCCATCCGATATTCATTTGCAATGTCAGCGGGCTATAGTCGATATTATCGATCGCACCCCTCCCGCCGTCGCTATACAAAGCCTCCCCGTCGACACTCCCGTAGCGAAGCTCGAAGCCTAAGATCAAACGACTGTCGGGCGGATGGTATCTCAATCCGGTGATCAACTGCGCCCCGATGCCGCCATCGCCCTGATAGACTCGATGATTCCCGTTCAGTTCGTAGTCGAGTTCGAGATTTTGGATAGCCATCAATCCCGCACCGACATAAGGCTGCCAATCGCCGTCGGTGTTGAAGTAGCGTCTTTGATTCAAAAATACAAGACTCGATCGATAGTCGACATCGGTCATCGTATAGCCGTCATTCGACGTCATCGCGCCGTCGTTTTTGCGGTATTCCCAAGCGATCTCGGTTTCCCAAGCGGGTCCGAAGTTATAACGCAGCCCGATACCGCCGACATAACCGATCTCGTCGCTGCCGTTATCCAAACGATAGCCGCCGTCATCGGGGGTGCCGCCGGCCAAAACGATGCCTTGATCCCCGATGCGACTGACACCGAGATTGGCGACCAAGGAAAAACCCGAACGATAATTTTCATCGGCCACGGCGACGGACGTTGCCGATAACGACAGCGCTCCGATCATCGACGCGACCATCAATCTGATCATCGGCCCGACCATCGACGAACGCACGGAAAAAGCTTTGCCGGGCGTGTTCATTGTGCATCGGACCATCTGACCGATCTCCGAAAACCGGGAGTTGCTCGAAGGGAAAACCGAATATCGAAACCGACCCTTGATCAAAAGGACCGTCGCCGCTGGATTATACACTTGAATTCGGTGAATTCGGGGGCGAACTCGGGGTCGACGAGGGTGCGGACAGGGAAGAGCGCTCGTTTTTTCCCGCGCAAGGCCCGGCATATTGCACGGGATGTTCGGGATGGATTCCGAGCGAAGTCCCTTCGTCTTCACCCATCACCGAACGCACGAGAGCCCCGGGGCGGTTCATATCGATCACCCGCAAAGGCATCGAATTATCCCGGCACATCACGATGGCGGTGGTATCCATCACCGATAGTTTGAGATTCAACGCCTCGTCGAAATCCAAGCGGGAAAACCGTCGGGCGGAGGGGTCGGAAATCGGGTCCGCGGAATAAACGCCATCGACCTTGGTCGCCTTGATCATGAGATCCGCTTCGATCTCCACCGCCCTTAGGCTTGCTGCGGTGTCGGTGGTGAAAAAAGGATTCCCCGTCCCGGCGGCGAAAATCACCACCCGGCCCTTTTCCAGATGACGGATGGCGCGGCGGCGCAAATAAGGCTCGCACAGTGCGTTGATCCGCAATGCCGACATCACTCGCGCCACAAGGCGGTTTCGTTCGAGGGTGTCTTGCAAGGAAAGGGCGTTCATCACCGTTGCCAACATGCCGATTTGATCGGCGGTAACCCTCTCTACCCCGCCGCGCACCAAATCGGCGCCGCGAAAGATATTTCCCGCACCGAGCACCAAAGCCACCTGCACCCCGAGGCGACACAATTCCGCCACTTCGAGCGAGACTCTTTGCAATGCATCCGGATCGATCCCGCCGCGAGCCCTTCCCATCAGCGCCTCGCCGCTCAATTTGAGCAGCACTCGGCGACAAGGCAAGGATTCCCCTTGCCGAGAACGAGAGGAAAGGGACGCTCGAGAAGCGACTTCGGCCTTCGATGGGTTCCGAGGAAGGTCTATTTTCATGGAAGGGGTCGGTCGTTCCATCGCGCTTGACGACTCGATATCTCGTCCGAGGCATCGGCAGGGGGGTGTCGTCGAATCATCGAGGAAGGGTCGATTCGTCCGCTGACGCTTCGGGGAGTCGAAAGCGCTCAACCGCTGTCGCGAACTTGCAACATGACCTCTTCGGCGAAGTTGCCGGTTTTTTTCTCGATCCCCTCGCCGACCTCGAAACGCACGAAACGACTCACCGAGGCCCCGGCCTCCTGCAAATATCGCTCGACGGATCGATCGGGATCCTTGACGAAGGGCTGGCCGAGCAAGGTCACCTCCTGCAGATATTTGCGCACCCTCCCTTCGAGCATTTTCCGCTGTATTTCCGGGGGTTTGCCGCTGGTCGCTATCTGCCCTTCGATGATGCGGCGCTCGCCGGCGAGCAGGTCTTGGGGGATATCGTTCTCGTCGATCGCAAGCGGACGACTCGCGGCGACATGCATGGCGATATCGCGAGCGCAGGCGACATCGCCTCCATCGGCATCGACGATCACTCCGATACGATGACCGTGCAGATAGGAGACGAGACGTCCACCCTTCGAATCGACGATCTCGAAACGCCGGATGCCGATATTTTCCCCGATGCGGGCGATCAGCTCGAGACGGGTTTCTTCGATGGTCGGACCGCTTCCTCCTTTTTCCGCAGGCATTTCGCTCAAAGAGCGGATATCTTTCGGGGAGCTGTCGAAGATGCGCCGGCAAACGCTATCCGCGAAATCGGCAAAGGCTTGTTCCTTGGCCACGAAATCGGTTTCGCAGTTGACCTCGACCATGACCGCCCGTCCGGCGCTCTCGTCGACATGGATCGCGATCACCCCTTCGGCGGCGATCCGACCCGCCTTGCGATCCGCTTTGGCCTGGCCCGACAAACGCATGATTTCGACCGCTTTTTCCTGATCGCCCCCGGCTTCTTCGAGAGCCTTCTTGCAGTCCATCATCCCCGCTCCGGTCCGCTCCCGGAGATCTTTGACCATCGTTGCGCTGATCTGCATCGCATCCTTTCCTTGATCGGTGCTCGTTATGCGTACCGCCTAAATGCCGGCCTCGACAGGCATCGGCTTTCGCATATTCAAAACCCCGATCCCGAAGGATCGGGGGGAATCGAATCGATCGCCCGCTGTCGAAAGCGATCGATGGTTTGCGTTCCTCGCGGCGGCCATCGACGATGCTTCGGTACATGCTTCGGTACGACGAGCGAATCGTTTCGTCGATGAGCGTTTGCCCTCATTCGGGCTCGGAATCGTCGGCGACGGAGTCGTCGACAGGCGCTTCCTTCGAGGCCGCTTCCGCTTCGCCCGCATCGCTCGAGGATGCGATCGATTTTTCCTTGACGGTGATCGCAGGCTTCGGCTTGCGGGATTTTTTGCGGGCTCCCTTGGAGTCGTCGGAGTCGGCTTCGTCGGTCTTGAGAGAAGAGCCGACCTCCGAAGCCACCTGCCGGCGGCGCAATTCCTTGCCCTCGACGATCGCATCGGCCACCCCGGTGACGTAAAGATCGATGGCGCGCATCGCATCGTCGTTGCCGGGGATGACGTAATTGACTCCCTCCGGGGTATTGTTGGTATCGACCACCGCCACCACCGGGATTTCGAGCTTGACCGCTTCGGCCACCGCGATGTTTTCATGCCCGACATCGATCAGGAAAAGGGCATCGGGGATCTTTTCCATATTCTTGATGCCGCCGATGCCGTTCTCGAGCTTGGCCAGCTCGCGACGAAGAGAAAGGCCCTCTTTCTTGCTGAGGCGGTCGAGCCTGCCTTCCTCGATCATCGCCTCGAGATCTTTCATGCGCCGGATCGATTGCTTGACGGTGCGGAAGTTGGTCAGCATCCCGCCTAGCCAGCGACGATTGACATAAGGCATTCCGCAGCGCTGGGCATGGAGTGCTATGCTTTCCTGCGCCGCTCGTTTGGTGCCCACGAACAAGACGGTCAGTCCCTCGGCCGCGACCCGCCCGAGGTAGTTCAAGGCGTCTTTGTAAAGAGGAAGGGTGGTTTCAAGATCGATGATGTGGATCTTGTTGCGTTCCCCGAAGATATAGGGACGCATCTTCGGATTCCAAAATCGGGTTTGATGTCCGAAATGGATACCGGCTTCGAGCATGTCGCGAATCGACACATTGGCCATGATGACGATAAATCCTCGAATCAAGCGGGTTGAGCCTCCATGCCTTCTGCAGCGCCAACCACGAAGCCGAAAAGGGGCTTCGCGGCACCCGGACACCGGTCGACGAAGAGCATGTGCGAAGTGTCTCGTCAGGCTCCAAAGCCGCCGAATCCGGTGCGGATTCATCGCCTCGTTGCCTTGCGAGTGCGGAATTTATACCATAGATGACCCGATCGTGTCCTTGAAAGGCTCGTTCGCTTCGTCTATTTCGGTCTTCGATCGGTCGATATTTCTCGAAAAAGACAGCTCGAAAAAAAAACAGCATCGGGGGTTTTGGACGAGCCCTTGATCAATCATCGACAACCCTTTTGGTACCGCCATGTCATCCAATTTTCATCCGCACGATCCACCCTTGCACTTAGAAGCCTCGGCTTCGGCGACGAAAGATGGCTCCGGTGCACCCTTCCCGCCCGCCGAAAGGGATAGGGAGCGAGAGTTTTTGCAAAAGATATCCCCCGCCCGCGGGCCGCGCCGGGCACGCAAGGGCGGAATCACCCCCAAATCCCCGGAAGATATCGCCCGGATGCGCATCGCCGGCCGACTCGCCGCCGAAGTTCTCGACCTGATCGAAGGATATGTACGCCCCGGGGTCACCACCGCCGAACTCGACGCCAAATGCCATCAACATATCGTCGATGTCCAGCATGCGATTCCCGCCCCTTTGGGCTACCACGGCTATCCGAAATCCATCTGCACCTCAGTCAACCACCAAGTCTGCCATGGGATTCCGGGAGGCAAACGCCTTAAAAACGGCGATATCGTCAATGTGGATATCACCGTGATCAAAGACGGTCTTCATGGCGATACCAGCCGCATGATGTTCGCCGGCGAGCCCTCGGTCGCCGCTCGACGTCTGTGCCGTATCGCCCGCGAGGCGATGGAGATCGGCATCGAAACGGTGCGACCCGGCATCAGGCTCGGGGATCTCGGTCATGCCATCGCCGGTCATGCCCACCGCCACGGCTATTCGATCGTGCAGGAGTATTGCGGGCACGGAATCGGATACGGCTTCCACGAGGAGCCGCAGATCCTGCACTACGGGAGCCCGGGAACCGGCTTGGTCGTCGAGGAGGGGTGGACTTTCACCATCGAGCCGATGCTCAATGCCGGCAAGCGCCACGTCAAACTGCTCTCGGACGGATGGACCGTCGTCACCAAGGATCGAAGCCTTTCCGCGCAATGGGAGCACACCATCGCGGTGACCGCTTCCGGCTGCGATATCCTGACCCTCTCCCCGACGAAATGATATCCATGAGCGATATGAGCGACACGAGCGACAAGGGCAAGAAAAGCGAATCGGCATCGGCGGCGGATATCGCCGGCGCCAAAACGAGGGATATCGCGCTCGCAGCCGACTCCCCGATCGAATCGTTTCGTCATCGACTGAAACAAGAGCACGATGCCCTCGAGGAGCGCTTCGCCGCCGGCGAGGAGATCACCGCTTTGGTTGGCGGCCGTTCCCTTCTCGTCGACTCCTTGTTGAGAGTCGCTTGGCAGCGTTTCGAGCTCGACGGGGCTTCGGATCTCGCGTTATGCGCGATCGGAGGATACGGCCGCGGCGAGTTGCATCCCTTCTCGGATATCGATATCTCGATCGTCGGGCGCCGCGAGCCGAGGAAAGGCGATGCCGAGAGGATCAAGAACTTTCTCGCCTTTTTGTGGGGTATCGGGCTTTCGGTGGGCAGCTGCGTACGCACCCCGAGTCAATGCGCCGAAGAAGCGGGGCGCGATATCACGGTCGCCACCAGCTTGATGGAGGGGCGCTTGGTCTGCGGAGCCGCCGGGGTTTTCGAAACGATGCGTCGCCGCAGCGGATCGAGGCGAATCCGCTCCGACAAAAAATTCCACGAAGAGCTCGGCGCCCGCCAAAGCCTGCGGCATCGCCACTTCCACGACACCGCCCATAACTTGGAGCCGAATATCAAAGAAGGCCCCGGGGGGTTGCGCGATTTCCAAACCATCGTGTGGGTCGCCCGACGATATTTCGCCGCCGAGGGCCTTGCGGATCTGACCAAGTCGGGTCTTATCGCCCCGGCGGAAGAAGCCTCGCTCGTCGATGCCCGCAATTTCCTGTGGCGCTTGCGCTTCGGGCTGCACCTTGCAGCCGGCCGCGCCGAGGAACGATTGCTCTTCGATTACCAGCGCACCCTCGTCGAGACATTGGGCTTTGCCGATCGGGGCCAACGAGCGGGAATCGAAGAGCTGATGAGGGGCTATCACCGAAGCGCCGGGGAAATCTCGCGACTCAACGAGATCCTCTTGGCGCATTTTCGCGACAGCGTTTCCGCTTCGCGACGCCGCCGTATCCGTCCGATCTCCGAACGCTTTTGCAGTGTCGACGGCTACCTCGATGTCCGCTCCGAGGATATTTTCGAGCGCTCGCCTTTGGCGTTGATGGAAATTTTCCTCGTCATGCAAGAGCATCCCGAATGCAAAGGGATCCGGGCCTCGGCCATTCGCCTCCTTCGCGCCCATCTGCACCTGATCGACGATCGCTTCCGCAGCGACCCCGAAGCCCGAAGGCTCTTCGTCGAGATCCTGCGCCGGCCGCAGGGGGTCTACGATGCGCTGCAAAAGATGCATCGCTACGGCATCTTGGGGGCCTACCTGCCGGCCTTCGGGCAAGTCGTCGGCCTCACCCAACATAATCTGCTCCATATCTACACCGTCGACGAACACACCCTCTTCGTGGTGCGCAATATCAGGCTATTGGCCGATCCCGAGAGCCATCGCATATTCCCGCATTGCCCCGATATCTTCGCCCGCCTTCCGAAACCGGAGTCGCTCGTCGCCGCCGGGCTCTTCCACGATATCGCCAAGGGCTTGGAAGGGGATCATTCAAAGACGGGAGCGCTGATCGCGCACGACTTCTGCAAAGAGCACTTTTTCGATGACGACGATTGCGATTTGGTCGCTTGGCTGGTGCGGCAGCACCTGTCGATGTCGCTGACCGCCCAAACCCGCGATATCAGCGATCCGGAGGTGGTCACGGAATTCGCGTCGGTGGTCCGAGATCGTATCCGTCTCGACTATCTCTACCTTCTGACGATCGCGGATATAAGGGGCACGAATCCCGAGGCTTGGAACGACTGGCGAATGAGTTTGTTGCACGATCTCTACTTGGCAACGCAGCGGGTTTTGATGCGCGGGCTCGATTCCCCGGTCGAACAAGCCGAACTGATCCGGGAAACCCGCCGCGAAGCCGGTCGGCTGGTACGCGCTCAAGGCATCGATCCGATACAGGCCGAAGCCTTGTGGGAAAACTTCGGCGAAAGCTACCTGCTGCGTCATTCCCCCGACGAGATTCGCTGGCATACCGAGCATATTTTGCCGGCGGGCCCCGAAGATCTCCCCCTCGTTTTGGTGCGCGAGGGGCGCGGCGGCACCGAGATCTTCATCTATGCCCGCGATCAGGAATTCCTTTTCGCCGCCACCGTATCGATTTTGGAACGACTGAACCTCACCGTATTGGGCTCTCGAATCATGACCGGGAATCACGGGTTGACCTTGGACTCGCTGACGGTGGCCCCGGTATCCACGCCCCGCGGGGGATCGAAAGCGGGATCGAAAGCGGGCAGCGGCGACGAGCGCCCGGAGCACGAAGAAATCCAAAGGGCATTGCAGCGCGGGCTGCGCAATCCGGCGAAGACCCCGCGAGCGATACACCGCATCGCGCGGCGTCATCTGCGCTATTTCACGCTGCCGGCGGAGATCGGTTTTACCCAGGATACCGGGGGGAGGTATACGCTGATGCAGGTCATCGCCACCGACCTGCCGGGGCTATTGGCACGGGTCGGCTGGCTCTTGGCCGACGCCGACGTGCGCATCCAACAAGCGAAAATCGCCAGTTTCGGGGAGCGCGCCGAGGATATTTTCCATATTACCGGCAAAGACAATCGACCCCTCGACGGCGAGCGGATCAAGTCGCTTCACCAAACGCTTCGCGCCGCCTTGGGCAGCGGCGACGAACAAGCGGCGGACTTTTTGCCTATCCGCCGGTCACGGGAGGGAAAAACGCCACCTCGTCCCCGGAGCGTATCGGGGCATCTGCATTGACATAATCAAGATTGATCGCCACCAAAACCCGCTTCGGCAAGGAGCGTCCACCGGTGGCGATCCGCCAGGCATCCGCGGCGGTCTTGGCCTTTTCGGGGTCGACCTCGGCCTCCCCTCTCCCGATTTCCTCACGCAGGCTTGCAAAGAACTTGACCCGCACCACGCTCGCACTCCTCGATAGTCCATCGATCGACGCCGAACGAAACTTCGCCTCGGGCCATCGAATATCCGCGACGGATCTTCGTCGAGCCGCCGCCCGAATCGGCATTCGAATCGACAGCGAGCGGGGCTCTTCGCAAGGCTCTTTCGGAGGGCTCCTTCGAAGAGCCGTCGGCCAAAAACGATTCACCTGTCGCCTTTTTCTCCCTCGCGCTTTTCCCTTTGCTTGGATCGTTGCTGCGAGATCTGCTGGATCTTCCACCAATACATATAGGTCCGATCGGACCACAGACTTTGTATCCATGCAATCACATCGATGATTTCCTGATCGCTCAGCCGGTCTTGGAAACCCGGCATTCGTCCCTTGGGGGTTCCGTATTTGATTTGCTGCGCAAGAACGAGCAAGGGGTGATGCCAAGTATGGGCGCTCCCGTCGAGAGGCGGGGGCGGCAACAGGCCGTCGGCATCGCGCTCTCGCCAATTCGGAACGGATTGCGCCTGCGGGCCATGGCAAACAGCGCAATTCTGTTTGTAGATCTCCTTGCCCGCCAACACCCTGGAATCGTCGTACCAACGATAGATATGGATATCCGCTCGAGCGGTGGGACCGCCTCGAACGAAGAAGATGATCGTGGAAACAGCCGCAGCCGCCAACAACGCCGTCAAAATCTCGATCGCATGAAATCGCATCTTCGAATCATGACCTCTCGTATTCGCTTGAATGTCGTTTTTCGCCCTTGCCTCGGTCGCACCTTCTCGAAAGTCGATCTCGAAACTACGAAAGCCCTCGGAAATTCGCCGGTGGATTATACGACCGGTGCTTTCGGATCCGGAGTCCCGACCCGACCTGCTGCGCAAGCGACCGGGCTCAATGCCGGTCCTCGAGATCCCCTTCATCAAGGCGAAGGGCGGCGGAGTTGATGCAGTAGCGTAGCCCGGTCGGTGGCGGGCCATCGGGAAAAACATGGCCTAGATGGGCGTCGCAAGCGGCACAAACGACCTCGGTGCGACGCATCCACAGCGAACGATCGTCTTTCTCGGCGACGCTCGATGCGTCGATCGGCCGATCGAAACTCGGCCAGCCGGTACCCGAGTCGAATTTGCTCGCGGAGTCGAACAAAGGGCGATCGCAACAGCGACAACGATAAACCCCTTGCGCCTTGCAATCGTGGTATTCACCGCTGAAAGCGCGCTCGGTTCCTTTGCGTCGAGTGATTCGGAACTGCTCGGGGGTCAGCCTCTGTCGCCACTCGTCGTCGCTCAGGGCAGTTATTTTCACCTCTTTCACCTCTTCCATTTCGATCCCTCCGTCGTTTTCGTTGTCGTTTCGGTGTCGTTTCGCTTATCGAGCGAAAGGCGTCGTCGAAGCCGAGAAATTCGGCCTAGGCCGATCCCGGCGAGTGCGTGCGCAAGGCGATGATCAAATCCATCACATTGGTTCCCGTAGGACCGGTATGGAGGAGATCGCCGCCGGCATCGAGCCAAGTCCCGGCATCGGCGGCTTCGAGGCTTTTTCGGGCGCAAAGCCCGCCGCCGGCGCTTCGGCCTCGCTCGATGGTGCCGGCATCGACCAAGGCCCCGGCCACCTCGCCGGGGCCATCGCTTCCGTCGGTCCCCGCCGCCAGCAGATAGGCCCCGGCCTTGCCGGCAATCTCCCTCGCCGCGGCCAGGGCGAGGCTCTGACAGCGCCCTCCTCTTCCGCAAGGCTCGGGCAGTTGCACGGTCGTCTCTCCCGCCCATAGATGCACGCTGCCCGGAGCGGCATCGGCGATCATGCGGCCGATGCGCCGCCCCGCCTCCACCGCATCGCCTTGCAGGAGCGTTCGATGCTCGACGACCTCGAAACCCGCCTTCCGAAGGCAAGCGGAAGCGGCCATCCGAGCATCCGCGGGACGAGCGACGATCTCGCTTCGGATCGAGCGCATCGCATCCGGATCCGGCAGATCGGGGGTCGAGCGAGCCATCGCCGTCAACCAGTCGGGCAAATCGATATCGCCGGTGTCGATATCCTCTGTGCTATGGGGGATCAACAAGCCGGAGCCGATCACCTTCGAATCGTCGTCGGGCACATCCGATATCATCAGATTGAGCACCGGCCGCGAGCCCGTGAAATTCACGAGCCTGCCGGCCTTGATAAGAGAAATACGCTTGCGCACCCGGTTGATGATCCCGATCGGATAGCCCGAGCCCAAGAGGTAGCGATTGACCCTTGCGAGATCCTGCGCCCCGAAAGCCTCGGGCAAGACTTCGACCAAGGCCGATGCCCCTCCCGAACTCATTGCCAAGAGCGTCATCCGCGGCGGCAAGCGACGCAGAAAATCGATCAGTTTCCGCCCGGCCTCGATACTCGAAGCATCCGGCACCGGGTGCGAAGACTCGACCACCTCGATCGGTCGAGCCGGGTCGATCACCCCCTTCGCATAGCCATGCCGCGAAATCACGAGCCCGCGCTCGATCCGCTCTCCGAGAGCGTCCAAAGCGCCCGCCATCATGAAGGCCGAGGCCTTGCCCACCGCAAAAGCGGCGCAGGGTCTATCAATCGATTCGTGCGCCAAACGACGCTTTACGCTCCGGTGTCCACCGGTTGCATCGAGGGCGGCGCGCAACGCTTCGAGCAGAATGTCGCGGGGCTCGGGCGAGCGAGGATCGCAGATCGCATCTCTCATTCGATCGTTCATTCGATCGTTGCCGACGAGCGCCCCGTCGGAAGGGGCATCGCCGAGAAATATCGGCGCTCGGCCAAGGCCAAGGGGTTTCGATGGCGGCTTCGATCCGAGCGGGGAATTCGATGCCGATATCCCT
Source organism: Gammaproteobacteria bacterium (assembly GCA_965220535.1). Classification (GTDB taxonomy): domain Bacteria; phylum Pseudomonadota; class Gammaproteobacteria; order HK1; family HK1; genus HK1. The sequence continues at coordinate 183,518 of OZ244833.1, forward strand.
TCCCCGTCGCCCCGCGCGAAAAAGGGATCGGGCTTTTCAAACATGGTTATGCAGCTCCGGAACCTCGGCATCCTCCCCGGCGGAGGCGATCAGGAATTCCGGATCCTCTTGCACCGGGTTGTCGGCGCGATCATGAGCGATTCGATCCAGATAACGCTTCGAAACTCCGCCGGTGACATATTCGCCGGTAAAACAAGAGGTATCGAACTCCTCCAGATTCGGGTTTTCGCGACGCACGGCATCGAGCAAGCCCTCGAGCGGTTGGTAGAAGAGTCGATCCGCGCGGATCGCCCGCGCCACCTCATCTTCCGTGCGATCGAAAGCGATCAGGTCGTTCGCGACCGGCATATCGATACCGTAGACATTTTGGTAACGCACCGGGGGCGCGGCGGAAGCGAAAAAGACGCGCCGGGCCCCGGCCTCGCGCGCCTGCTCGATGATCTGTCGGCAGGTGGTGCCGCGAACGATCGAATCGTCGACCAACAAAACATTGCGGCCTTGGAATTCCCCTTTGATGGGGTTCAACTTGCGCCGCACCGAATCGCTGCGCTCGATTTGCCCGGACATGATGAAGGTTCGATCGATATAGCGATTCTTGACGAAACTCTCCCGATATTTCACGCCCAAGGCATCGGCCAGCGGAAGGCAGGCGGTGCGGCTGGTATCGGGAATGGGGATGACGACATCGATATCGTAATCGGGCCATTCGGCGAGGATCTGTCGGGCGAGGCTTTCGCCCATCCGCAAGCGTGTTTGGTGTACCGAGGCCTCGTCGATGATCGAATCCGGCCGCGCAAGATAGACATATTCGAAGATACAAGGTGCATAGCGCGCATCATCCGCGCACTGACGGGAGCGGACATCGCCGTTCGGAGCCAAAATCATCGCCTCCCCGGGAGCCAAATCGCGGATCTTCTCGAAACCCAAGCCATCGAGAGCGGCACTTTCCGATGCCACCATCGCTTCCATCCCCGCTTGCGTTTCCCGCATCCCGAGGCAGATCGGACGAATCGCGCAGGGATCGCGAAACGCGACGATGCCGTAACCGAGGATCAGGGCGACCGCCGCATAACCCCCGGTGCAGCGCCGATGGACCTCGCTCACCGCGTTGAAAACGATCTCGTCGTCGATACGGATGCGGCCGGCGCGAGCCAACTCGCTGGCAAAGATATTGAGGAGGATCTCGGAATCGGAGTCGGTATTGAGGTGGCGCAGATCGTCTTGAAATACCTCTTGAGCCAGATCGCGGGCGTTGACCAAATTGCCGTTATGGGCCAAGGCGATGCCATAAGGGGAGTTGGTGAAAAAGGGCTGGGCCTCGGCCGAAGACGCGGTGCCGGCGGTGGGGTAGCGGATATGTCCGATGCCGACCCGCCCGCGCAATCGATCCATGTGGTGCTGACGAAAAACATCGCGGACCAAGCCCTTGCCCTTGCGTTGGTGAATCCGGTGATCGCAAGTCACGATACCCGCGGCGTCCTGACCTCGATGCTGCAAGGCGGTGAGCGCATCGTAGAGCGCTTGATTGACATGGCTTTGGCCGACGATCCCGACGATCCCGCACATCGATAACATCCCTCTTGGCCCACGATCCGGCAACGCAAAAGCGCGGCTGCGCGAGCCTCGATTCCCCTTCGGGGGAAGGAAAAAGCGCGTGGTGTTTCGACTCATACGCGCTTTTTTCGAAATTGCAATGCTTCCCGAAAGCTTGGCCGAGCGGCCCTCGCCGAAATCCGATTCGCCTATTCGCCTATTTTGCGAGCGGGATTCGTTCAACAAAGGGGCTCGCCTTCTTTGGCTCGAATCGCTTGGCTCTATCGGCGGGCCACCGACAAAGCGAAGCGCAGGCCTGCCGCTTCTTCGCTCAAATCGCCAACGACTCGTCTTCTTCCGGTTTCGCGCTCGAATCATCCGGCGAACCCGGTGAAGGCCCGTCCAAACGCCCTCCTTCTCGCCCCGGCCCCGGGGCGGAAGGCACCCCGGCCTTCTCGTCGCCACCCTCGGGCAACGAAGGAAGCGAATAAGAGATCTTCGCCTTCGGAAGATCGTCGGGGAGGTGGAAATACTCTTCCAGATCGTCGGGCAAGAGTCGGCGGAGTTGATCCGCCGGGTATTCGAGGTAGGCGATCAGGATCGAAGCGCCCCACCATGGCTGATTCGGCAAGGGAGTCGACCGGCTCAACATCACCAGCAGCGCGACGATCACCGCGCCGCGCAACAGGCCGAAGAAAAAGCCGAGGATCCGATCCGTGCCCGAAAGCCCGCTTCGATCGACGAGTTCGCCGACCACCCGCATCAGGGGCGAACTGAGCAGCAGCACGCCGACAAAAAGGCAGGCGAAGGCGATTGCCTGCCGGAGCGTGGACGATGCCACTTGGCTTTCGAACCAAGAGGCGACGATATCGGTGAAAAAAACGGCCGCCAGCAATGCCGCGATCCAAGCGGCGATCGAGAACAAATCGCGGATCATCCCCCGCACCAAACCCAAGACAGCGGATAAGCCGATGATGACGAGTATGGCGTAGTCGACGATCAGCATCGATCCTCGGCCTCTTGTCGAATCGCTTCGTCGGTTTTCACGAAGATAGCTTCCATGCTTTGGATGGAAGCGAGAGCACCGATCGCCTCGCCTCGATCATCGTCTCGAGCCTCGCCTCAAGCCTCGCCTCTATCCCCTTCGTTGTCATTGACTTCGACTCTTATCCGCTTCGTCCGGCCAAGGTCTGACCAGCCCCTTCGCGACCCCGATTCGCTCATCGCTCTCGATGCGGGCTTTCAGGGTATTCGCTTTTTTGCGGCTGCTTTCGGAGCCGACGAAAACTCGAGTCATCCGAGTGTTGTCGGCTGCGTTTCTCCCCGACACCGTAAAGACCCGATAGCCGTTCTTGCGCAAGCGCTCCTTCATGGTCTCGGCATTCTTCGCATCGGAAAAACTTCCGACCTGCACCACCCATCCGCCGGGCGAGGCGCTCGCTTGCCTATCCGATGCATTCTCTTTTCCGTCTTTTTCGGGGGGCTCGTTTTCCGCGGTTTCGATCGACTCGGCTTCGCCTCGGGCCGATTCGCCGGGAGGAGGCTCGTCCGAGGCGGTATCGGCTGCGGCCGCCTTTTCGTCGTTCGCCGGGACTGCAGGCTCGGCGATGCTTTTGTCCGCAACGGATACTTCTTCTTTGCGGGCGTTTTCGTCGTCCGCGGCAGGTTGCGTCTTGTCAGCCCCATCGACCGCTTCGGGAGCGGCGGTCGATTCATGCTTGACCCGCCCGTCCGAGGTGATACGAACGATCGAGACCGTTTCGGCCGGACGTTCGACCGCCCGAGCGTCGCTCTCATCCGATCTTTCGTTCTCGGCCACCGGCGTGGTTCCCGGGGATGCCGAATCGCCGCTCGTCGGCGCCTCGACATAGATCGTATGCGGTGTCCCCAAGAACATCGGCACGAAAATCACCACCGCCAAAACCAGCACCACCGCCCCGACCAAACGCCGCTTGAGACGCTCTTCCATGGCCTCAAACCTCCCGGCAAAGATCGGGTGCGACACGACGCAACACCCTTTCGACGGTTACGAAGGAGCCGAAGGCCACGATCTCGTCATCCTTCTCGCTCTCGGCCAAGGCGGCCTCGAAAGCCGCTTCCACGGAATCGAAGGGCCGTCCTTTCGCTCCTTGCGGCAAGGCATCGAGCAAATACCGAGCCTTGCGTCCCCGGGGACCGTCGAGCGATGCGACATACCAAAGATCGATCTCCGGCGAAAGACTTTGCAACATGGAAGCGGCATCCTTGTCGGCAAGAATGCCGCAGACGGCGCGCCGCCGGGGATACCCGCCGCCTTCTGCGAACAAACCCGAGGGGGATGATATTCCCTCTTTCGAATCTCTCGGATTCCTCGGCCTTGCACTCGCCGCCAAACGGTCGGCGAGAACCCTCGCCCCGAGCGGATTGTGCGCGACATCGACCAGCAGCCGCACGAATCCTTTGTCGATGGGCTCGGAAGCATCGGAAGACTCGGAAGCATCGGAAGACTCGGCGGCCCCGAGGGACAAGGCGTCATCGCTCGACGCTCTCGGCTCCGATAGATCCCCTATCGGGGCCGCTCGATCCGCTGCCTCGACCCTTGCCGGAATATCGATCCTTTGCTGACGCCCGCAAATCGCGACGCGAGCGATCCCTTCGCGTATCGCCTCCTCGGCCGCGACGGAATCGATCGGCAATATCGGCGCCAGCCGCTGGAAAAGCGCGATACAGGCGGCGGCGTTTTCCCGCTGATGATCACCGGACAACCCCGGCGGCGGCAGATCGGCAAGGCGAATGCCTTGCGAGTCGCGCCAGTGCCAAGTCGCCCCCGCCTTCGCGCTCTTCGACGGTTGCGATACCGCCTCGAAATCACGCCCGAGGATCGAACAAGGAGCGGCGGCGATCGCTTCGGCATGCTCGAGAACGCTGCGCGGCGGGTCGCGGTCGCCGATGATACAAGGCCTTCCCGGTCGCAAAATACCCGCCTTTTCCCGCCCGATCGACTCGCGATCATCCCCTAACCAATCACGATGGTCGATGTCGATCGAGGTGATCAACGCGATGCTGGAATCGAAGAGGTTGACCGCATCCAAGCGCCCCCCGAGCCCGACCTCGAGGATCGAAATATCCACATCGCAACGCTCGATCAAATCCACCGCCGCCAAGGTTCCGAACTCGAAGAAAGTCAAGGGCGTTTCGAGGCGGGCGGCCTCCACCCGCTCCAAAGCCAGGATCAGGCTCGCATCATCGACTTCCTTGCCCGCGATCCGCACGCGTTCGTTGTAGCGCAACAGATGAGGCGAGGTATAGACCCCGGTGCGAAAACCGGCGGCGCTCAGCATCGCCTCCAAAAAAGCGGCGCAAGAGCCCTTGCCGTTGGTGCCGGCGATCACGATGCGAATCGGCGAAGCGGAGCTCGGTTTCGCTTTTCGACCGTCGCCGGCCGCGCTCGTCGCCGCTTCGATAGAAGCCGCCCCAGTTGCAAGCCCCAAAGATTCGGCCACCCGCCGCACCCGATCGAGCCCCAAAGCGATCGTTTCGGGATGCAATGTGCCCAACCACGACAACCATTCATCGAGGCCTTTCGCGGAGGCGAAGCGCGGGCTCGCCGCGGAGGCGAAGCGCGGGCTTGTCGCGGATGCGAAGCGCTGGCTTGTCGCGGACGCGAAGCGCGGGCTCGCCCGATGAGCGTCTTCGCGGCGGAAAAAACCGTCGGCTTGGCCCAATCTCGCAACACTCCTCATGGACGGCATCTCGCTGAAAGATCCATTGTCAAAGGCGGCCACGCCGCGAGGGTCCGATCTCGTCGAGCATTCGACGCTCGACGAGGGTCGAAGGACAGGCCCGGCGGAGATGACGCATCGCGTTTCGCTTGACGATTCGTTTGACGATTCGTTTGCCGAGACCCGGGTTTGCCGGGACTCGGGGTCGATCTTCGAAGATCAACTTTTCGGCGCACCGGTCAGCATCGAAACAAGGTCGGCGATGGTCTCTCGCTGCTTGCGGCGATCGACGATCATGTCCACCGCCCCGTGTTCGAGGAGAAATTCGCTGCGCTGAAAACCCTCGGGCAGCGTCTCGCCGATGGTTTGCTCGATGACTCTGGGGCCGGTGAAGCAAATCAGCGCCCCGGGCTCGGCGATATTGATATCGCCGAGCATCCCGAGGCTTGCCGACACCCCCCCGGTCGTGGGATGGGTAAGCACCGAGATATAGGGCAGCCGATGCTCGTGCAAGCGGGTGATGGCAGCGCTGGTCTTGGCCATCTGAAACAGGGCGAACAGACCCTCTTGCATCCGCGCCCCGCCGCTGCAGGCGAACGAGATAAAAGGCGTTTTCCCTTCGATCGCCCTTTCGACCGCGCGCACGAAACGCTCCCCCACGACCGAGCCCATCGAACCCGCGCGAAAGTTGTATTCGAACGCGACCGCCACGACCGCGACCCCCTTCACCTTTCCCTCCATCGCCACCAGCGCATCCTTTTCGCCGGTCGCTTTTTGGTCGATCGCCAGCAAATCCTTGTATTTCTTGCCGCTTTTGAACTTGAGGATATCAAGCGGCTCGATCGCGGCCCCGATTTCGAGGCGCGATCCCTCGTCCAAGAAATGGTGCAGTCGGCGCCGGGCGCTTTGCTGGATATGATGCTCGCACTTCGGACAGACCTCGGCGTTGCGCTCGAGCTCGGCTCGATAGAGCACCGCGCTGCATTCGGGGCATTTGGTCCACAAGCCTTCCGGGATATTGCTGCGCTTTCCCGCGCCCTCGGTGCGAATGCGCGAGGGCAACAGTTTTCCGAACCAGCTCACGATCCTCTCCCGCCGATGTCATCGACTGTCGCATCGGCTACCGCATCGACTGCCGCATCGACTTCGTCGATCGCCGCGCGCAGTTCGGCAACGAACCCCGGTACCGTCGCGAGAACGATATCGCCGGTCGCACCCTTTTCCGCTCCATCGGTTCGCTCGATCGCCTCCTCGATACGAGAGACGATGGCGCTTCCGACCACCACCGCATCGGCGACCCGGGCGACCCGCGCCGCATCCTCCTTGCTGCGGATTCCGAAGCCGACCCCCACCGGCAGATCCGTCATCCCCTTGATATGCCTCACCCGCTGCGCCACTTCCTCGGGATCGAGGCTGGCGGCCCCGGTGACCCCGCGCAGCGAAACGTAGTACACGAAACCGCGGGCCAACGCGCATATACGCGCGATCCGCTCGTCGTCGCTGTTCGGCGAAAGGAGAAATATCGTATCGATACCGGCTTCGTTCACCGCCGGGGCGAACTCGTACGCCTCCTCAGGCGGTAGATCCACGACGATGAAGCCATCGGCCCCGGCTTCGGCGGCGCTCAGCGCGGCCTTCGCCCCGCCGGCCGACTCCAAGGGATTCAGGTAGCCCATCAGCACCACCGGAGTTTCCCGATCCCGCTTGCGAAAGCGGCGCACGATCTCGAGCACGCCCTTGAAGTGCATGCCGGCGGCCAAAGCGCGCTCCCCGGCGCGTTGAATCACGGGGCCGTCGGCCATCGGATCCGAAAAAGGGATGCCGAGTTCCAAAATATCCGCTCCGGCGTCGACCATTGCGTGCATCAAGGAAAGGGTGGTCGAAGAATCGGGATCCCCGGCGGTAACGAAGGGGATCAAAGCGGTCTTTCGCCGCCGGGCGAGGGATTCGAAACGGGCCGCGATCCGGCTCATAGACCGGTCCCCTCGATGGCGGCGACGGTTTTCATATCCTTGTCTCCGCGGCCGGAAAGGTTGACCACGATGATATCCCCGTCCTCCATACGAGGAGCGAGTTGCGCGGCGAAAGCCAATGCGTGGCTCGACTCCAAGGCGGGAATGATGCCCTCGGTGCGAACGCAGCGGTGGAAAGCGGCAAGGGCCTCGTCGTCGTCGATCACGACATATTCGGCGCGGCCGATATCTTTGAGCCAAGCATGTTCGGGACCGACACCGGGGTAATCGAGCCCGGCGGAAACCGAATGCGCGGGGCTGATCTGCCCGTCCTCGTTCTGCATCAGATAGGTACGATTCCCGTGCAGGACCCCGGGGCGACCTGCGGTCAGCGGCGCGGCGTGTCGCCCGCCGCTCACGCCCGTGCCGCCGGCCTCGACCCCGTAAAGATGCACCTGATCGTCATCGAGGAAGGCATGAAAAAGGCCGATCGCATTGGAGCCGCCACCGACGCAGGCGATACAGGCATCGGGAAGTCGCCCCGCCTGCTCGAGCATCTGCGAGCGCACCTCGCGCCCGATCACCGCATTGAAATCCCGCACCATCGTCGGATAAGGGTGCGGCCCGGCGACCGTGCCAATGATGTAATAGGTATCGTCCACGTGGGCGACCCAATCCCGCATCGCCTCGTTGAGGGCGTCTTTGAGGGTGCACGAACCCGATTCGACCGGCACGACCTGCGCCCCGAGCAGCTTCATACGAAAAACATTCGGAGCCTGGCGTTCGATATCCTCCGCGCCCATATAGACCACGCATTCAAGACCCAAACGCGCCGCGACGGTCGCCGTCGCCACCCCGTGTTGACCGGCACCGGTTTCCGCGATAATGCGAGTCTTGCCCATCCGCTGCGCGAGCAGCGCCTGACCCACCGTGTTGTTGATCTTATGGGCCCCGGTATGGTTGAGATCCTCGCGTTTGAACCAGACCTCGGCCCCGCCGAAGGTTTTCGACCACCGCCGGGCGTGGTAAAGCGGCGAAGGACGACCGACATAATGGCGTAGCTCGTCTTCGAACTCGGCGATGAATTCCGGATCCGCGGAATATTTTTCCCATGCCGCGCGCAACTCGGCCACCGGACGGGCCAAGGTCTCGGCAATGAAAGTTCCGCCATAAGGGCCGAAATGCCCTCGCTCATCCGGGTAGCGTCCTTGCAGACGATCCTCGGGTTTGACGTTCAAACGTCCCTGCGCTGGTTCCGGCACTGATGACCTCCTCGACGAATCGTCTGATTTTCTCGGGATCTTTGATCCCGGGAGCGTTCTCGACCCCGCTGCTGACATCCACGGCGAAGGGTCGCAAGCGGCGAACGGCATCGCCCACGTTCTGCGGTGTCAACCCCCCGGCGAGGATCAACGGCGATCCGACTTCGATCGGCACCATCTCCCAATCGAAGGTGGTACCGGTCCCGCCGCGCAGGCTTTCGTGATGCGTATCGAGCAAAAGCGCCCGCGCTTTCGTATAGCGCTTCGCCGTCTCCTCGATATCCGAGCGGGAGCGCACTTGCACCGCTTTGACGAAGGGCCGCCCCGCGCTTTGGCAAAACTCGGGCGACTCCTCGCCGTGAAACTGAATGATATCGACGAACGCCCCCTCGAGCAGCGTTTCGATTTCGGCCGGCTCCGGATTGACCATCACCGCCACCGTCGCAACCAGCGGCGGCAAGGCGGCACGGATCGCTCGCACCATATCCAAGCCGACGTAGCGAGGGCTCGGCGGATAGCGCATCAAGCCGATGGCATCGGCCCCGGCGTCCACCGCCGCCAAGGCATCCTCGACGGAGGTGATCCCGCAAATCTTGACCCGGCTGCGTTGCATCGAAAGGACCCTTTCCAATCATCGCCTCAAGGGGGTGATCCTTGGCATTCGATCCCTCTTGGCCAATCGCTCGCCGCCGCAATCTTACGATCCCGCCGGCCACCGGCTGCCGATAGCCGATCATCGATCATCGATGCCGTATGCGACGCCATCGCTGCACCGCTCTTTGAGCGAGCAACGATCCCACCAACGAAAGCCGACTCGAAGCGGCGCGCCAACGATATTCGAAGCCGCTTTGCCCCGGCAAGGATATCCACAAGCGCAGAAGATGTCTTTTGTTCTCGGGCTCGGGCCCGTCTTCGTATTCGGTGCGCGCGTGCAGCTGGGTATGGTTGGAAAGGAGTTGGATATCGCCGGGCAAAAACTCCATCTCCAAGAAAATATCCGGCGAATTCGCGATTTCCTCGTAGGTGTCAAGGAGCTCTTGCTCCTCATCGGTGAATGGCGGCACCGCCGGGTAGCGTACCGCAGAGCGAAAATAATCGCTGTGATAGAACGTCCGCAGCTGCCCATCGGCAAAGCGACACGGCGGGATCGGAAAATAATCGAGCCCGCCCTCGCCGTAGGTATCGAAAAAAAAGGGTCGGTAGAGCCGGCGGATCAGATTCGGTTTTCGCTCCAAGAGCCGGTTGTAGACACTGACCGAGCTGACGATTCGGCTAAGCCCACCGGCAAGCGCTTTTTGCACGCAAAGCAAGCCGACGGCATCGGCGGCGTCGCAGTGATAGTCGATCTTGCCGCCGGTTTGATAAAAACGAACCCTCTTGCCGCCCGATGGAAGCCCTTCGTCGCGTACATTGCCCAAAAGATCCCCCCGGGGATTTTGCGCCCCGGGCAACCCGAAATACAGACCGAAGCACCAAAAGAAGCGTTCGCAATCGGATAGCGACCAACGCTCGACGGGAAGCCCGCGAATCACCTGAAAGCCCCGTCCCGATACGATCTCGCCCCGCCACCGCGCGATCTTCTCGCTCAAAGTCGGCAAAGGAAAATCCGCTTTGCCCAGCTCGTGCAGCGGCTTGCCGGTATCCTTGGCAAAAACCGATGCCCTTTCGATCTCATCGATATCCTCGTCGCTCAACCGCACCCGCCAATCGTCGCGATCGCGCATCTCGTCGCCGAGCCAAGCCGCCGGAATCCGCAACGGCTCGAGCAATACCTCCTGATGAGGACGCCCGAAATAATGCAGGGTCTGTTGAACGAGCGATTTATAAGGCATGGCTTTTCAAAGAGTTCGATCATGAAAATTCGCTGTCTCGACCCGCTATTCTACTACCGACCGCCACCGTGCGCCCGGATTGCTCGCTTCCATACTCCCGGCAACCGAGACAGGCAAAGGATCGCCGATGAGGCAGGTACCTAGGATCGACAACCTTAAGGACGCTCGGGAAAATTCGATCGATGCGAACAAGAAAAAGAGTCTTCGGGTGTGAGTCTGCGGCGACAACTCGACGACTATGGTATGAGAACCCTTTTTGAAATAGTCCAGGCGCTCGTAAACAGTACAGTTCGAAGTGTCCGTTACGTGGCTGATGGTCACGATCGGGGCCAACCTTCAGGTCGATCAGATATTTTTTTGCCACAACACAATCAATATTGATTATGCGCATATTTGTTTAGTGAATCCATCTAAGGATTCCAAGGCACTACCGACTACAGTGCCGACTCAAAGGCCTCGGTATCTTTGTATAGACAAAGGCATGGGCAGCTGTTACCGAGCAATCCGTAGGTCCACGCATTGATTTCCGGCGCCCTGAGACTTCAACTCCAGATACGGGCTCTTCGACGCTACGTATCCGAGCGGCTGGTCAAGCATGAATGGGTAGATCACCGCCAAAGACGACAGCGATGGAACCGTCAACGCTTTGCCGGCATAACGTAATGCGGCCTCGATCAGCCATGGTAACAAGGGATATATCACTAAGTTGATGAAATATCCGAAGATCTCGGGAAAGAATTAATTTTTTTTGATAGTGATATAGTAAATGACATGTTTGACTCACCACCAAAATCTCTTCAATCTGATGGCTAGTGAGATTCAGCATACTGTCGTTGACCGTACGAACGACATGTCCGGGGAGTTCCGATAAGAAGTTGGCTTCTATATCAAGGCTGATTGCGCCTCCGGAGCCGACAAATCTCGCCAAATAACGAGATGACCTCGTCCGCAGCCCGGCTTGCGCATCGCGACCGACTCGCTCGATATCGAGTCCGCTGTACTTATGCGTTGACGAGGCAAATCGGCGCATCGGTACCGCATCGGCCTATCTCGTCGGCCCCCTACTCCTCTTCGAACTGATGGTGGGTGAACTTCAACGTACGTCCGTTTTCGGTGACCGTGCGAACGACATGATCAGGAGCGCCGGAGGGGATGTCGGCTTCTATATCGAGGGTGATCGTGACCTTGGAGCCGACCAGTCCTGCAAGGTGCGAGATGACTTCGTCCGCGACTCGGCTTGCGTCGCGGCCGACTCGTTCGGCGTCGAGTTGCACGCTGCCGTGGAAACGTTTGGGTTGCGGGGCGCTCGGCGGTAGGGTGGATGCATCGCCGACGGCATCGGTATCCTGCGGGCGATCGATGGCGGTCTCATTGCCGTTCGGCGATGCCGTCGCTTGCGCTGCATCTCCTTCTTTCGATTCCGAGCGTTGACTCTCGGCATCGAGTTGTCGGCGCGCGACTTCAGGTTTGACCAGCAATCCGTTATCCGATTCCGAGAGCCGGATATTCTCTCCGGCACGGATCCCCCGATAGCGGCCGGAGTCCTCGTCGTAGCTATCGGCGAAGGCGAAAGCGTCCTGCTCCCAAGTCAGCAACGCGACACCTTCTTCTATCGCATCCAATAAAACTTTAGAGCTTGCGACCCGAGTGAGATATGTGTATTTGGCAAAATCCTCGACGATCTGTTTGATCGAAACATGATCGCCGCGCCAAAGCGGTATGCGATCGAGGTCCATCCTCAAGCGAGTGGCGGCGTATCTATTGACCAGCATCTCGCCGCTTTTCAATTTTTTGGCGGCACGCACCGCCAACTTGTCTTGTCCCGAAAGACGCATGGCCTCCCATTCGATCATCGTCGCTTTGGGATTCTCTTGTTTCGGTGCCAGCAACCATTGGTAGGTTTCCGGGATTCGAGAATCGACGATATTCGATGCTTCTTCCTTCCGGTTCTGCGCTTGGCTCGCCTGATGCTTGGAAAGTTCGAGAGTGTCTTTGTCATCGACTATCGAACTCCACGCAAGATAGTACCGAACCGCCTTCATCAAATCCTGCAAGTTCGTCTCGTCGGGGGAGAGAAAAACGAGGGTGTTACGATAGATTCTCGGCGAGGTGCCGCGATACTCCAATACCGCCTTGGCCGCCTTCTCGGCTTCGTTCTCCTTGCCTTTTCCCTTTTGATAGGGGTGATCGATGCCGAGCACGACCAAGCCGGCATCGATATCTTCGTCGGCAATATCCTGCCCCGAGCGCGGCAAGATATGGATGCGAGCGAAATCCCCTCGCTCCGTCAGTTGCTGCTTGATCCGAGCCTCCAACTCCGGCATCGTTTTGCCGTCATCTCGGGCGAACAGTTCCGCCCGTTGTTCGGCAAGCCTCGTCACCGTCGGCTGCGTGGAATACCAATATTTCGAGCCGTCCTGATAAAGATAGGTCGCCGCCCCGGCGAGACGACGCAAGGCATCCCCGAATACCGTCGGTTGCTCTCCGGGCAAAACGCATCCCAATTTGACCCTTCGATCTTCGAGTCCTTGCTGCGCCGCAGACGCGGTCGGAGCGGAGCCTAGATAGATCGTCCGCGCCACCCGCCGACAAGCGGAGAGTTTGCCGAGGCTCGGCACTTCGCCGTCGATCCGAGAAGGCAGGGAACTCCCCCCGTCCACATCCTTTTCGATCACCGGTGTCCAGTTATCGTCCAAATAGCGTGTCAGCTCGAACTGAATACGATGGTTGTCGATCGCGATATGCGCCGGGAGAATCAACGGATTTTTGTCGCCCTTTTCCCATAGGTCGTGGATCACGGTCGACATCAACCGCAAAACCCCTCGCGTGCGTTGAAACTTCAAAAGGGTCGACCAATCGCTATAGAGACGATCGAATATTTCCGGATGGATCGGATAGGCATCCTTGATCCTTTTCTCGTAATCGCTCTCTTTGCATTCGGGAGGGAATTCCTGGTGCTTGGATCGATAGAAATCCGTGAACGCCCGTGCCGTCACATCCCGATCTTTATATTGCCCGGGATCCGAAAAAGGCTCGAAAAGACGACGCCGCACGATCTCGAAACCCTCCTCCGCGCTCGCCGGTCGCCAAGGCGATTCCAAACGACCGATCACATTGCGCAAGCGATCCAACGCCTCGCGGCCGCGCAGACCGCCGACTTCCACATCGTCGGCGCGGGTATGGGGTGAATCCACGGTACTATCGGAGGCTGGCAAACTGATGACCAACAAACAGCCATCGGCCAACTTCGCCGACTCCGTCAGGGCCTGCGCGAAACTGAACTGAGTTTCGAAACTACCGGCAGGGAGGTCGCTCTGATCGTGGAGTTGCCGGGCGTAAGCGACCCACTCGTCGATCAAGACGATGCACGGACCGTATCGATTGAAGAGTTCTCGCAACCGGTCGCCGGGATTGGTGGCCTTTTCATCGTCGGCGGCGATGGTTTGATATGCCTCCTTGCCGCCCAACTGCCAAGCGAGTTCGCCCCAAAGGGTCGAGACCTTCGTGCCGTCTTCTTTGATAGCGGGGTTGCCCGGGGATATCTTGTTGCCCACCAACACCACCCGACGCGCGTTTTCGGGAATTCGGTCCACCTGCGCTTCTTGCATGATGGCATCGACCCCCATCAGCTGCGTGGCATCGGCACCGGAAAAAAGATGATAGAGCGCCAACATCGAATGGGTTTTACCGCCCCCGAAGTTGGTTTGCAGTTGAACCACCGGATCGCCGCCTTGGCCGGAAAGGCGATGCAAGGCGCCGACCATGAGACGGTCGAGGCTTTGGGTGAGATAAGTACGGCGGAAAAATTCGGAAGGGTCGCGGTATTCATCGCTGCCCTCCCCCAAATGCACCTGCCAAAGGTCGGCGGCGAACTCCGCTTGTTGGTAGCGCCCGCTGGCGACATCCGGATGCGGGGTGACGACTTCGCGCCATGATTTGAGACTCCCGGCCGCCGCGCTCTCGATCAACTGGCTGGTTTGCTTGCGCATTTCCCCGCGGGTTTGCTCTTCGAAGCGGATGCGCAACAACTCCTGTTTGGACCGCTCTATCTCTTCGGATTGAGGCGCCGAAACCGCCGCCAAGAGTCGCCCGACGGAATCGAGGGTTCGATAAACATCGTCGCTCGAGAACTTCTCCTGATGCGCCCATTTATTGCGATAGGATCGAATCTCCAATATCAACGCACGATCCGCCGAACCCAAGGTTTTGTTGAAAACCTCCCTCCATTTTTCCAACATCACCTTGAACAGAGCCGAGACATCCCATTCCGTGATCGACTTATCCGCCGCCATCGGATCTTCGTAATATTCACGAATATCATGGGCTTCGAGCCGATGGGTATCGATCGCCTCTTTGATCTCGCGATTGACAAAGGGGGCAAGCCCCTCTTTGAGGAGATCGAGGGCTTTGCCGATTCGTTCTCGGTGGGTGATCGCCATGGTTTTCTCCGCGGGTCGATTCTTTATTCGGTGCCTGAAGATGGGTCGAAGTCAATAGAACCCTGATCGGGCTCGATCCTCGACTTCTCGCGTGCAAGTCTTTGTATCTCGGGCCAACTTCGAACCAATTCGTTATAGGGACGCGCCTCGGCGTCGCGTTTTTTGCTCTCGCATAGGTTATAGAGTCGATAACACAGCTCGCGGGCGCTTTCTACCGATGCCCCGAGCTTGCTGAATGCTTCGGCGGCCGCGGTCTCTCCCCCGGCTTGGAATACTTGCAGCAGGTAATGCAGGGTCTTCCAAACGGTCGAACGGGCACCTGGCTGTGGTTCTTGCTGCAACTCGCTCGGTTTGAGGAGTCGAACCTTGCCGCCGACATAACGGATGATTTCGGCATCGGCCAAAGCGTCGGGCGAGGTGCTCTTGGCCTTCGAGAGTACTTCCGCTTGCCCGTAATCCCCTTCATCGAAACCGTTTTCCTCGAACCAGACCAGAGCCCAACGGCTCTCGGCATCGAAATCTCCTTCTTGTTCCGCCAGAATTTCATCCAGAATCTGGTTGATCGAATTCAGTGCATCGCGAACAGTGAGTTTCTCTCCTTCGGCGTCGATGACTTTTGCATATCTGGTATAAATCGCCATTCCAGGACCGATCATCGCTTGCGCCAAATCGACCGGTGCGATATTGCCGCGCTGCAAGTCCATCAAAGCTGGCGGGAGTTTGACCTTCAGCTGAGAAAGGAATTCGCGACTTGTGGCGACAGAGGCTTTTTCCGAGCGTCGACGGCAAACGAGGACGATGCTGGAGGCCAAAGCATTGGTGCCTATGGAGATAGTTCGAGATGCCTGCTCACTACGTATCGGCCATGTGCCAGTGATCGAAAAACCTGCGCGAATCACTGCATCGAGAAAAGTTTCCCAGCCGGTGCTAGCTTTATCGCTCTCGCCCTTACTATCTTGCTGTTTGAAGGCGTAATAGATAGTTAAAGGAAAAGCCGGATGAGATTGCTTGGAAAGTCGGTACATGACTTGTGTCATGCCTTCAAGGAAAAATCTCTCTGCTTCTTTCTTGCCGCCATGCATATGGCGACTGGCAATAAGCTCATCGGCCTTAGGGGAAACAAGAGTGGAAAAGAGATCGGAATAGATCAACCCTACCGAGCGGCGTAACCAAATATAGAAGAAATCGGAAAGTTCGGCGTAGGCAATATTATCGTAATAAGGAGGATCTGTGGAAACAACCTTGTCTTTTGATCGCTCACTTAATGCTGCATCTTGCTGATCAGCATACCCCCCCCCCCCCCCCGCAGAAATCTCTTTACTGCACTTTGCAATAAAACTCGAGACTGGTATAACTCCACCGACAGTATCGTTCAAGATAGCCACTTCGGGGAAGTCCCAAACCATCGGAATAGCTTGCTTGCTGAAGACATTCATAGATTTCTGAATGTCTACTTGCCAACGGGTACAGGCATTCGAAAAATCAGCGCAACGATCCAGAACAAAGGCAAGGTAAACACTAATCGCTTCGGCATAAGCTTTTCTACCGATCCCACCTTCTACTAGCGATTTTTCATCGTTTATAAAATCTGCCGATAACGCATCTTTATATACCTTCCCTTTCGTCTCGCCGATCGAATCCGAAAGTGTGGTCAACGCTAGTAGTTGTCGCGATGTAAAGATCTCATGCCAATCGGAGAATCCATAGCCACGACCACTTAATAAATCTGTTGATTTCTGGTTCATCTCTCCCTCCGGCTTCCATATCGGCTCCGCTTCAAGGGCCGCTTTTTCATGCTCCGGTATCGGATCCAAATAGATACGACCAGGGTTTCCATCAACAACGATTGCCATCAGTCTCGCTTTGGATCTTTTCGCCTTGAACTCACCTCTAATATATTCACTTTCCATCGGCACCCCGGACATCAAGCATCGGAATTTCGCCTTTCCAATCTTGGTCCCTTTCCTTTTACTCTCCATATCGACAGGACTGCCAACCTTCACCGTGAATCGATAACGGTCACCTTCTATCACAGGCTCAATATATGCCTCCTTTCCCGCCTTGGCTGAGAGCATGAAGTTGGACGACAAGGGTACATCCACTTCGGCAAAGGCAGGATTGGGGCTTTTGACGGTACGCACCCAAAGCCAAGCGATGACCGGAAGATCATGCCCCAGATAGCACTTCAGATCCGGTCTTTTCTCGACCATATCGGCACTGATCACGACCTTCGGATAATGGTGACCGATACGCTTTTCCATCTCGTCCCGTATCCACCGGCTGTAATGGACGATGTCCTCGGCGATTCCATCCATCCCTTTCCATTCGTGGTCGATCAATTCTTTATCGGCCCGGGAAACTGGATTAACCGGGGGACGATTCGCAAATTTCGGGGGGATTTCGATCATCGCCTTGTTGATCAGCACCGCCACCGGGTTCAAATCCCCGGCATGACTTTCCAGGCCCAAGCGGGAGGCCTCCAGCGGCAAGGTACCGCCGCCGGCGAAAGGATCGTGAAAGGCGGGTAGTTTTTCGGGATCGAATATTTCTTTCGCCCGCGGATGATCCGTATTGTCCGCGCAGGTTCGCCGCCAACTATGTCGGATTTCTTCTTGGGCCTTTTCAATGGTCCTCTCGAAATCGGGGTCTTTCCAAAGAACCATCTTCTCGATGATGCCGAAGAGCCGTTCGCGCTCGATCTCCGTGATCACCTTTTCCAATGTCGGCTTTTCAAGGCTCGGAGATAGTAAAGTTTCGTCCCCCTCAGTATTCGCCTGCCTTTTCTTGAAGTCTTCCAATCTCTTCTTCAGTTCATATTCCGCCGCTCGTTTTTTATCGCTATTCGCCAGCAGTTCATCCTCATATTCGCATGGATCATCCACCAGCTGCGAGAAGAGCACCGCTCGCGCTGCGCACATCGGTCGACGCGCCCACCAAAGATGCAACCCTCTAGGATGCGGACCAATACCCGGCATCTTCTCTTGTACCGAAGCCTCATTGATCGCCGCCAAAGGCAGCGCGACCTCGATCAGTTTTTTTCTCGTACGCATATCGAAAAGGAGTCCCAAAGTGAGGGTTATGAAGGCGGTTGCGCCCGCGCCAGCAGATCCGCGGTTTTGTAGTTGACGCTCGTCACTCCGAAATCCGGCTCCTTTTGGAAGGGCCTGCGCACATAGTGCACCTTATGCCCGCCGTCATCGAAGAACTCGACGATGGCGAGGATGTAATCCTCCGGTTTGTTGAGCGAATAGAGGATCTCGTTGCGCGTCACGGTAATCGTGTCCGCTCCGCTTTTCCGCCCTTTGACCTCGATGAACCTGAGCCGCCCGTCGGACATCTTGCTCTCGATATCGTAGCCCAATTTCTCGAACTCCCTGTCGGTCGGCTCGAATCCGAGAAATCTCTCGGCTTGCATCGTGATTTCTCGAGCCCTAGCCGCCGATTCTTGGGTGTCCGGGCTCGATCGCTCGGGGACGGGAGCGGGATCGATGCCCCGCAGATCGTTCAGCAGCCCCTGCGGGATCACGAGGGCGCCGCCCGAGATGACCGGAGGCGATGCCGTCATTCGCTCTTGGAGATCGAGTTCGACGAGTCGCTTCGATTGTCGCTCGCGAAAGTCGTCGGCATGGCGCCGCGCCATGCTCGCATTGAGCCGGGCACCTTTGCCTTCGATACCCGATCGCTCCTTGTCTTCGAGTTCGGCGGCCCGTCGATCCCAATGGCTGATCTCCTTCGTCAGCCGATCTTTGACCTCGGCCCTGGTCTTGTCGATCAGGTTTTGCCTCGCTCCCTTGATTTCTTTCAAATGCTCGGGAGCGACCTTTTGGATCGCGTACTCCTTCGCTTGATCTTCTATATCGGAATCGACCCACGCGCATTGCGGACTGCCGAGGATCGAAGCGAGATCGGGATCGCCCTCGGCGGTCGTTTTCAAAGGGCGATAATCCAAATAGGGTGCATATTGCAAACAACGGGTGTGGCGCTCCTCGTCGATTTCGACATAGAGCATGCGCTTGGAAACGATGCGCCGAGCGCCTTCGCCAGCGGAAACGCCGTCGCGCACGGCATGCTCGAGATAAAAAAGCACGCGGGGCTTTTTTCCCGAGTCCCGCTCGTCGACCAAAACCGCCCCGCGTTTCAGAATATCTGAATGACGCTCGAGCGTCAGGGTAACAACGGCATCGAGAAGAGGATGTCCGGGGCAGATGAATTCCGCCGGAATTTTCCCCGGCGGTGTTATCAACTCTTTTTCGAAGACGATACGTTGATAACGCTGCGCTATCGGCTTGCCTGTCCCTAAGCGCCGATCATGATTTCGAATGGATGCCGGAATATTCGGTATCTCGAAGCGCCGCGGTTCGCGCTGTCGGACCTGACCTTTGAGTTCTTCGAAGGCCTCGCAAAAGAAAGACTTGATATAGTGTGGTTGTAACCGCTTCGCCTGTGCCCTTTCCATATCCTGCCGGATCTTCTGCACCCGAGTATCGTCCATCATCTCGCGCACCAACGCGCGCTCCTCGATCAAATCCTGCAAACGCTCCCGATCCAGAGCATTGTCGATCGCGGTATTCAACCGTGCCCGAACCGCCTTACTTTCGCCGTAACGAATCGCTTCCATCATCAGATCGCGCAGCGACTTGCCCTCGAAGTGCAACTTGCCGAGGGTATCGAAAATCTTGCCTCCCTTATCCCCCAAGGTCTTACGGATCTGATCGATCTTATCAAGCAGTCTTTGATAAACATCCCCCTCGCGAGTTCCCTTCGCCACCAGGTTCCAAAGATGGCAGACCTCGGTTTGACCGATACGATGGATACGCCCGAAACGCTGTTCCAAGCGGTTGGGATTCCAAGGCAGATCGTAGTTGACCATCAAGTGAGCGCGCTGAAGATTGATACCCTCTCCGGCGGCGTCGGTCGCCAAGAGTACCCGCACTTCGGGGTCGTGCCTGAAACTCTCTTGGATATCGATGCGATCTTCCCGCCTGACGCCGCCGTGGATGACAACCGTCGCTTGGGGGCGGCCGAATGAAGTTTCGATGCGTCGGTGCAGATAGTCGAGGGTGTCTCGATGCTCGGTAAAAACGACCAGTTTTTGCTGCGGGGAGTATTTCGGCTCGGTATTTTTTCGATCGCCGTACGAGGCATCCGACTCCGATAATCGATCAGAGGCCATTGCCTCCTTCGTGAAGATCGTTTCGAGCAATTCCGAAAGTTTTTTCCATTTCGCATCTTCGCCGCTGTTCTTGACTTGATATGCCATGTCCTCCAAAGATTTCAGCGTTTCGATCCCTTTTTCGAGTTCAGGGATGGAACGGGCAGCGGTCGCGCGATCGAGAATCTCTTCTTCGAAATCCTCGCGTTCGGCTTCGGGAGTGTCCTCCCAATCATCGATCGATTCGGCATCCAACTGCGGAGCCTTGGAGTGCAATGCCGATGCGATATCGGTTCCGTCTCGATGCAAGCGCTCGATTTCCTTCGAACGATCCTCCAATCGCTCGCGCCGTCTTTGCAAAGAGCGATGGATGGCCTCGGGAGAGGATGCAAGACGACGCTGCAAAAGGGTCAAGGCAAACCCGACGGTGCCGACTCGTTTGCCCCTTTCCGATGCCTCGGCCCGGTTGAATTCCTCGCGCACATACGCGGTCACCGCCTTATAAAGACGATCCTCTTCTTGCGAAAGTTCAAAGGCAAGCGTATGCGCAATCCGCTCCGGGAAAAGCGGCTTGCCATCGAATTTGAGCAGACTCTCCTTGACCATCCGCCGCATGAGATCGGAAATGTCGGAAGTATGAACACCCTCACGATAACGACCCTCGAAGCGGTCGCTGTCGAGCAACGCCATGAAGGCCTGAAAATCCTCTTCCTTGCCGTTATGCGGCGTTGCGCTCATCAACAAAAAATGACGCGTCAGCGTGGAAAGCAACTCGCCCAATCGATAGCGCTTGGTATATTTGATCTCGCCTGCGGAATAGGTCGCCGACATCTTGTGCGCTTCGTCGCAGACGATCAAATCCCAGTGCGCATCGGGGGATTGCAGTTTTTGCTGCAAATCCTCGTTGCGCGAAAGTTGGTCGAGACGAGCGATCACGAGATTGTGCTCGATAAACCAATTGCCGCCGGGCGCCAAGTCAAGACGCTCTTTGCTCGGAATCTCGAAATGCAACTGAAAGCGTTCGCCGAGCTCGCCTTGCCATTGCTCGGCAAGAGTGCCAGGACAAACCACCAAACATCGCTTCAAATCGCCACGCGCCATCAACTCCTTGATCAACAACCCGGCCATGATGGTTTTTCCCGCCCCGGGATCGTCCGCCAACAAAAAGCGCAAAGGCCGACGCGGCAACATCGTTTCATATACCGCGGCGATCTGATGCGGCAAGGGTTCGATATTGGAACTATGCACCGCAAGCAAGGGGTCGAAAAGATAGGCGAGATGAATCCTCATCGCCTCGGAGACGAGACGAAAAAGCGCACCATCGCCATCGAAAGCCCAAGGTCGATCGGATTTCACGATCTCCAACCGCTCCTCGGCATCCCGATATAAAAGATCGTTATGCACTTCCCCATTCGGCAACTTATAAGTCAACTCCACCGCGTCGGCACCGTATTTCTCGACCGCCACCACCTTGGCCGAGACATCCCGAACCAAACCGTGCACGACAACGCCTGGCCTCAAATCTTCCAATTGCATCGCAAACTCCACATCATCGAAATCCTCGATCCCATTGACGATTCACATTTCCCACCACGAGGAATAAGTGATCATGACTCTGCCGGCCGCATTCAGCCAAAGAAGATTCATCTCATGCTCCCTATCCCCTGAAAATCTCGCCGCCTTGATGCCGGATTCGAAGTTTTTATCGATCTCGGCGAAGGCTGTCCGGGGCTGACCTTGCAACCTATATTCAGCGATGATCTCGGTCGCTCTCGCCCAGTGATAGAAATAAACCAGTCGCAGCGCCATCGTCTGCGTTCCCGAACTGGATTTTTTGGCAAGATAGGCCTCTTCATACAAACTCTGTTCCTTTCGCAAACTGGCGACGATCTCTCGTACCCGCTCCAAATCATCCGATCCTTTCTTGCTCAGCAACCGGATCCAGCAATCGAACAATCGATAGAACAGGCGACGATCCCATGACTCATCGGCTACCGAGGGAATCTCTATCGCGGAAGGATTTTCTTCGAACCATTGCCACAAATCGGCCTCCCGACCCCCACAACAAGCGAGTGCGGAGAGTTTCAAGACATGAAAAATGCGCTCGTCGGTATCCTTTGGTATCCCCGTCAGCCGCTTGATATCGAAAAGATTGTATGAAGCGGCGGCGGATTGCTTGCTTGAAGGATCATCCCCGCTATCGGGAAGACACAGCGTATCGAGCCCTTCGATGGCTGCTATCTCATGAGCGAGGGCGACCTTGGAGAGCAATCTATTCTCCTTTTTCCTCTTGTCGCTCGCTTCGCTGTCTTGGAATTCGAATCCAAACTCGCACCCGGCAGCGCAATTCGCCAAACGCTTTGCGGCCAGTTCAAAAGCGCGCTTGCGATCCTCGTCATCGATCAAAGCGATCACCCAATGGGATTGGATAGCGTCGAGATCGACGTCGGAAACGATCATTCCCTGCCCCCTTCCCGCTTGCTTATCTCCATCATCATCGAAACCTTGCACGCCAAAACCATCGATCGAGCCCGAAGGCAGCGCACCGTGCAATAGCACCCTTCGCCCGAAGAAATGATCGTCGATGGATATCGCACTCGTTGAATAAGAGGCGGAGGTGGATGGATTTTGGATCGATTGCCCGATACCCCTTGGGCACCGTAGGCGTTATTTGCGCGCACCCTGCACGATGCGGTCGAGGATCATCGCGCAGAACAGGATCGAAAAGCCCGCCAGGATGCCCTGGCCGACGTTGGCGTATTGCAGGGCTTCGAGCACGTCCTCGCCGAGGCCCTTGGCGCCGATCAGGGATGCCACCACCACCATCGCGAGCGAGAGCATGATGGTCTGGTTGATGCCGGCGCGGATCGAGGGGGCGGCGAGCGGCAGGTCGACCCGGGTGAGCAAATACCATTTGCTCGCGCCGAAGGAGATGGCGGCTTCGCGCACGCTCTCGGGCACTCCGCGCAGGCCGAGCACGGTCAGGCGCACCACCGGGGTGCCGCCGAAAATCATGGTCGTGACGACGGCCGCCGGTTTGCCGGTGCCGAAAAAGGCGATGACGGGGATCATGAAGACGAAGGCGGGCATGGTCTGCATGAAGTCCATGATGGGCTGGATCACGGCGTAAAGTCTCGGCCGGCGGGCACAGAACATGCCCAGCGGAATGCCGATGGCGATCGACAAACACGCCGCCGTGCCGAGCAAAGCCAGGGTGGTCATGGCCTTGACCCAAAATCCGAGCAATCCCATATAGGCCAAGAAAGCGCCGGTGAAGATGGCGGTGCGCACGCCTGCGGATAGCCAAGTGAGGAGGACGATGAAGCTTGCGATCACGATCCACGGGGTTTGGACGAAGGTCAGCTCCAAGGCATCGAGGATCAGGCGAATGCCCAAGGTGATCATGTCGAACAGGGCCTCGCCGTGCATGACGGCGGCGGCGAAAAAACTCTCCACCTTGGCGATGCTGCCGAGCCTGATATCGGGGTCGGTGGGGAAGACCGCGAGCAGATCGAACTGGCCGGGGTAGCTGTAGTTGAGGGTGGCGGCGCCGACGATCAAAATCATGAACATCGCGCTGACCACGATCTGCTGCAGCGGCAAGCCCGAGGGCAAAGCGGGATCCGACAGCCATTGGGAAAAACGGGCTTCGAGCGCGGTATTGGCCACGACCGCCTGCACGATCTTGACCACCAGCAAGAGCACCAGCCCCGACAGCGCAATCCAGATGCCCTGCTCTTCCAGCACTTGGGCCTCCGCCCGGATGCCGCCGATCGCGCTTTCGAGGGAATCGACGGCGCGCCGGTAAACCGCCTCTTTCTCGGAGCCGCTTTCGATCGCCGATTCCAGTTGCTGACGGCGCAAATCGAGCGTGCCTTCGATGGAGGCGATCCGCGTGCGCGCATCCGCCGCCAGATCGCCGAAGAGGCCGCGCGCCAAATAGACGAAGGCGATGGTCTCGACGACCAAAAACGGCAGGGCCCACTTCCACAATCCGCGCGCCCCGAACCAGACGGGGCCGAACAATCCCGCGGCCCAGTTGAAGGTCGGGTGGAAGCCGGCTTTGTCGCCGATTTTTTCGAACTGATCGGCGTACCACTTCGGCTTGGTGCGCACGAATTCCTCGACCCGAGCCCTTCGGTCCAGGCGGTCTTGGCTCGCGGGCGTCGCCGGGGCTTGCGCTTCGCTTTGGCGTGTCATGACACTTCGGTGCCTTCGATCACGGTTTTGAGGAGGTCGCCGCGGGTGATCCGGCCGATCACTTGGCCCTCATCCACGACGGCGATGGGGGCGTCGTCCTCGATGGCGAGGTTGATCAGCGTGCTCAACGGGGCGTCCGCAGGCACGCGTTGGGCGCTCTCCGGCACGGCGGCATCGCCCGCTTCGCCCGCCCCGCTCGTTCGCGGCTGCATGACCGCCCGCGCCCGAACCACCTTGAGCCGCGAGATGCCGGCGACGAAGTCCGCGACATAGTCGTCCGCAGGATGCATGACGATATCCTCAGCCGCACCGGTTTGGACCACCCGCCCGTCCCGCATGATCGCGATGCGATGACCGACACGCACCGCTTCGTCGAGATCGTGGGTGATGAAAAGGGTCGTCTTCTTCAGGATCTTCGAAAGCCGGATGAACTCGTCTTGCAACTGCCGCCGAATCAGGGGATCGAGCGCGCTGAAGGGTTCGTCCATCAGCAACACGTCCGGGTCCGCCGCGAGGGCGCGCGCCAGGCCGACGCGCTGCTGCATCCCTCCGGAGAGTTCGTGCGCGAACTTGTTGCCCCAAGCGCCCAACTCGACGACCTCGAGGATCTCGGCCGCCTTGCGCAGTCGCTCGTTCTTCGGGATATTGCGGATTTCCAGCGGCATCGCGACATTGTCCAGCACCGAGCGGTGGGGCAAGAGCGCGAAGTTTTGAAACACCATGCCGATCTTTTCGTTGCGGAAGCGCTGCAGCGACTTGCCGCCGAGCTCCATGACATCGGTGCCTTCGATCAAGATCTTGCCCGCGGTCGGCTCGAGCAGCCGGTTGATATGGCGCACCAAGGTGGACTTGCCGCTGCCGGACAAGCCCATCACGCAAAAGATTTCCCCGCGCCGTACCTGCAGGCAGACATCGGCGACGCCGACGACCGCGTTGTACTCGGCGAGCACGTCGGCTTTCGACAAGCCGCGCTCCAAGATGGCCTGCAACGCGACCTTGGCGTTATCCCCGAAGATTTTCCAAACGCCGGAGATGTCGACGACGATATCCTCGGCGGATCCCCCGTCGTGCCGCTTGGCTGCGCCGCTTGGCTGCGCATCGGACATCGCAGTTCCCGTAATCGGATGACGGCACCGACCGCGCGACCGGCGATGCCGTCATCCGCCTTGGGCTTTGACCGTCCGCCTCGACCTTAGACCTTAAAGGCCTTTAAAGACCGAGCCAGCCGTCGACGCGCTCGGAGTTGGCCTCGACCCACTCTTTCGCGACTTCCGCCGGCTCGCGACCGTTGCCCGAGATCTCGAAGGCGAAGTTGCTGACATCGTCCGCGGTCAACGCAAAGCCTTGGAGGAACTCGAAGATGGCGGGCGAGCGCTCCGCCAGCGAATTCGACCACGCGATCTGCACGTTCTTCAGCGCATCCTTGGTGGCGACCATCGACTTTTCGAACCAGTCGGCCGAATCCGATGGCTGCACCATCATGTATTTCGCCGGGTCGTAAGTGGGCTCCGTGAGCATTTTCACGTCGAACATATACCAAATCGCATGCGGCTTGTAGCAGTAGAAGGCATAGCCTTCGTTCTTGGCGATGGAGTCCTTGACCCGCGCGGTTTTCACGCTCTCCTCGGCCCGCACCGGCTCGATGAAATCCATCAGCCCGTAATCGCGCACCTTGACCTCGTTGACATTGGCCGAAGCCCATCCCGGCGCCCCGATCCACATCTCCCCTTTGCCATCGCCGTCGCTGTCCATCTTCATGGCGACGTCGGGGCGGCCGAGATCGGCGATATCGGTGATATCGTTGGCCTCCCCGAAGTTCTTGGAGACGCAAAAGCCCTGATTCCCTTCGTAAGAATTTTTCGACAGGCTCACCGTCCCCGCCCCGTCGACATATTTCTTGGTGAAACTTTCTTGGTTGGGCAGCCAAACATCGGGGTGGACGTCGATATCCCCCTTGCCTTGGTCCATGGCCTGAAAAATCGTGGCGTTGTTGCCGGGCACCAATTCCGCAGTCCCGCCGATACGCGATTCGACCACCACCTTGAGCAAATTGGCGATGGCCTGCGCACCGGTCCAAGACGGCACCCCGATACGCACGGTTTCGCTGGCCATCGCATGACCTGCGGCCAAGGTGGTAACCAGTGCAAGCGAGAGCGTTCTAAGCGTGTGTTTCATTCCTTCCTCCTCGGTTTGATACGAATGCCGCGTCGTTCACGGCTCGTGGTCGTTATCCATCGAATGAATCGAGGGGATCGCCAAGAATCACCAAGATCGGCAAAAAGCGCCTTGCGAACCGCTCGAGGGACTGAAAAACGGGCTAAAAGGATAAAACATGATCGGATGATTCGGGCAGATTTCAAGCCTTGCCATCGTCATCGCTTCGATCATGTCCTGCAAAAGAGTACACCGAATCGGGCGGGATACTTTACTGCCAAGCGCCCCGAGGGGTCGATTTCGAGGGTCGATTGGGCTGCGCCGGCTCGTCGAGCCGGCTCCTTGGCCAGATCCTCGACCGGAGACGGAAACCCCCGGCGGAATTCCTTTGGCTTTTCCTAAGCACCGCGCACGCACGGGTTCTCGTCCATCTCTCGTCCACCGAGACACTGGCTGCGCTGCCGTCGAGCACGGGTCGAATACGAATCGAATACGGATCGAATACGAATCGCATCGCGGATCGCAAGAGCGAGAAAGGACGCTCCATTCGAGCCCGATGGACCGAAAGGTATGTGTATATATCCAATCCCTCCTTCACCGCCCTTCACCGCCCGATGGCTCGCTTTTATCGTCGAGAGCCACCGAATAGCCATCGTTTCGATCGATGTATTACGAACATGGCATGAATCTCCTTATTGCGCGGAGCACCGGATTTCGGTGATGCGAAACCGGAATACGGGCGGACGATGAGTGATCGCCGATTTATCGATAACGGCTTGTGCATCGATGCGGGAAGGAAATATGGCCGGGATATTGGCGGGGATGCCATCCGGCCAATGACGGGCGGGCTCCCAATCGTTCGGATCCCATTCATAGCCCGCCGGGGTGCAATTCACTTCGGCTCGGTACCAATGCATCATCCATCCAATCCCCCGAACAAGGTAGGCGTGGCCGGGGTTCGCTGAACGGGCGCGGGCGATCCATTCGGCGGCACATTACAGCGTTATTGCGCAAACTACGCAACACGTCGGCGGGGCGTGCCCATCATCGTCGTCCATTCGGAAAATGCGATAAGCGGCCATGGCTATATCCGTGGAACCGGTTAGGTTATGTCCACACAGGATTTATCCGACGCGGTTCTATCCTCAAGGGTCGCGGGCGAAAAGCCTGACCAAAGATCAGGCTCCAAGCGATTTTCGAGCGAGGAAGGCCGTGATCTCCTGATCCTCCTCCTCGAGAACGAAGCCTCGCTCCTCCGGCTCGTACCCGACTTGGCGCAGAAGACGCAGCCAAGCGCTGCCGGGGAAGAGGCCCTGCGTATGACGCTCCTCGACGACCCGCGTGGATCCGTCGGCGTCGCGCAGCACATAGACGTACTGGGTAAGGAAGGTGGTGTCTTCGGGGTCCGGATCCCACGCCCAAGCCAGATATCGCATTGCGCGGTCGTTGCCGTCGTTGCCACCGTGGCTCGTCCATGCTTCGAAGTTTTCGGCAAGGTGGTCCGGAACGAAGAGCGCAGCGCCTCCCGGCCTCGTATGCCGATAAGCCGTCTCGATGGTCGCGGCGAGATCTTCCTCGGTGGTCATGTACATAATCGCATCGTGGACGAACACCGTGTCGAACTCTCGACCGAGCCGCACCGATCGCATATCTCCTTGGATATGTTCGCATTCCGGATTCAGATTCCGACTCCGGTCGAGCATGTCGGCGGAGAGGTCCACCAACGTCACGTCAAAACGGGCCTTCAAATGAGAAGCGTTATTCCCTCCGCCGCTGCCCAGCTCGAGCAGTGTCCTCGGTCGCCCGTCGCAAGCATCTTGAAGGGCTCCGCCGTATAAAGCCGCCTCCTCGGCATAGTCCTCCGGTGCGGAGAGCAGGTGCCACCAAGAGGCGAGTTCGGTATACATCTTCGTCATGACTTGAGACTGCCTGTCCGCGAAATCCAAAAGGGGTCGGTACGAAGGGCGTTCGGCGAGCGGTATCGGTGGAGTTCGACCAGCCATTCGACCAGCCAGTGTTGGTTGCAGCAATCCAAGACCCGTTCTGATGGCAGACTGATGGCGGATAGTCAACCCGGTCGCCACTCATTCACCGAGGGCTCCGAAGCGTTCGGAGCACCCCTTGGCGGATCGGCTGCAACGCGTGGAAGCGCGTGCCTCGCATGAGCGCGTGCAGGTCCACGCAGCTCGCCGAGCAATGGTCGACCCGGCCACGAATACCAAGACTCGTCAGCCCGTGCCGAGAACGCTCGTTGTCATGTCGGTGCCCCACATCCCCTCTTTTTCATCTTGAGATTCCTCCGTCATCCTATAAGAGCAGGTCTTAGGAAGTGTCTTGAAAAGACCGGAGCGGGGGAGGTCGTAGGAATCGGACGATTCAGTCTATTCGCCAATCGGGTTTGATATCTCTCAAGATATCGTTGATCCGCTCGATGACTTCCGGATCGACCGCTTCGGATTCTCCGAGTTCGATCGTTACTTTGATACGCAACGAATGCCCCGCCGTTACCTTGCGAATATCATCGATCTTATCGCTCAAATCCTGAACTTCGTGCGCTTCCAAATCGGCCATCGCCGTTTTGCCGCTTGTCGGGGAAAGAGATTTTCCTCCAGCCCCGTCGACCGGCTTTTTTATCTTGATCGCACTGGCGCCGCCGAGATCGCAAGGCCAAGCCCCGGAATCGGGCAATCGTTCGAGGAGCCCGAGATTAAAAGCGCTGCCGAGCGCGTTCTTGACCGAACTCCAAGGCAGCGGCTTGCCCGCTTGGACGGCAAGCGCGTTATGAAGAAGAAAAGCATCGGTTTCGTCGCCCTTCCATCCGCTGCCAAGTTTCTCCGGCAGCAAATCGGCAGGATTCAGGGGTTCAGGCGGGCGATGAAACTGCGCCCGCTCGTTCAATGAACCGGGCGGGATCTCCTCGCCCGAAATACCGATCGGGCCGTTCACAAGCCAAACCCTTCCGTTTTCGACCGCCCGCTCGATCGCGGTTTCGATCGCCTCCTGCGTCGCCTTCGGAATCGGCAGGTCTTCGCTATAACCTCCTTTATCGACCGACACGCTTCGCTCGCCCGAAAAATAGGCATGAATATCGGCAAGGGTGATCATCCCCTCATCCCATAGTTGCGGCAAAACATCCGGGGCGAGAAGAGCATCATCGAGTTCGTTCAAAACGGCGGCATGGGATAGCACCACTTCGAGGGTCGAATCTTCCAAAGCGATATCATCGGGTCGTCGTTTCCAAAAAGTTCTGTTCGATTGATCCGATCGCGTCGTGCGCAAAACGAAATCCCCGCGCTCGCATCCTTGCAGCAGGGTTTCCAAGATCGCTTGGCGATTCAACATCTTCGGAAGCCTGGCGGTCGCGGCGAACGCCCCGACGAGATCTTTGACGAAGCGTGCGCTCTCGCCTTCTAGCCATAAATCGTAAGGGCCGCCCGGCAACAAAGCCTCGGCGTTGATCTCGGTGCTTTCGATCCGCAGATCGGAATTGCTCGAGATCCTTTTGAACAGAGGCTCATCG
Source organism: Gammaproteobacteria bacterium (assembly GCA_965220535.1). Taxonomy (GTDB): domain Bacteria; phylum Pseudomonadota; class Gammaproteobacteria; order HK1; family HK1; genus HK1. The sequence continues at coordinate 213,263 of OZ244833.1, forward strand.
CCGGGGGAGATGCGATAAGCGTCGATTTCATTGGCATCGTTCACGGTCACCGCGATACACCACGCCGTGGCGATCTGCGCACTCATTTCTCCCTTCGCTCTTCGCAGGCCGGATTGCAATCGAACCCTCGTTCCGTCATCGATATCGTCTCGCCCTTCGAACATCACACGCACTTTTTCCCAGCCCAAGTAGTCGCGCACTTTGTTGCGCGCCGCCTCCAAACCCTCTTGCGAAGGAACGGCAAGCACCACGGTGTTGCGGTTGAGCGCTCGCGGCTTTTCGGGTCCGGTCGTTTCGTCGATAAAGCGCATCGCAACTCGGCTCGGCTTTCCTTTTTCGGAAGCGGCATCGCCGCCGAGCACGGCGTATTGGAAATTCCCGTCATCCGGGATATCGGCGGGCCGGGCCGGCAAGGTATAGGATTTCACCCCGGCATTGCGGGTGCCTTCGGTCAGGTTTTTGACTTTGCGCAACTCGCCGTTCAATACCTCGTCTATATATTTCGATGCAATATCGCGACGAGCGTCGTGATGCATCTGATTCAAGTTAGGTTTCGATCCCAACCGCCACGATTTGGGCAGATCGTTCGCCTGATCGTCGATGAGACTATCGTCGAGATACCAAGAGTTTTCCGCCCAACGAGAAAGCCCCTTGTCCAACTCGATCGGATCGGGCGCACTGCCGCCGATCAATGGCTTCAGTTCGGAGGTCATCGCCTGCTGACCGATCGGTTGCGAATGCAAAAAGGTTGCAACCACGCTTTGCTCGATCTCGCGCTCGCCGAGACTGCGAAGGTCGTCTTGAGCCCGGCGGGCATGGCCGAGCTCGGCCTCGATGATTGCCGACCAGTTCTGTCGCCGCCCTTCGTATTCCTCCAACTGAGCGATATCGGCAAGTTCCTTGGCAGCAACGCATAATCCCTCCGCATCCGGAGCGCCGAGAAAAACTTGCGCGGAAACGATCGGCTGCCGATCCCACTTCTCCGCATCGCGCAAAGCGACGGCCAGGGTTTTCAAAATGCCGCGGGTTTGTTGGAATCCCTCGAGTTGCGTCCATTTTGCATAGAAGAGCGAGATCAGATCCGGATGGAAAGGATAGGAATCGTTATATCTTTTTTCCATTTGGGTCCGGTTTTTTTCCGTGAACTCGTCGATCGATTGGATACCGTTCAAAGCAGCGACCACTTGCCCCGGCCATCGCTTGCGATTCGTATTGCTTTCGAGAGCGAAGAGTCGACGACGCAGAATTTCAGGAATATCGTGGCTTTCCACCGGTTGGATACCCTCATCAGCCACGCGCTTGAATTCATCGTGGATCTCCTTGCTGATCCGCTTCCCCATCTCGTCCATCTTATCGGTTTCGGAAGCCAACAACGAAGCCACCAGACAGCACTGCGGCACTTTCGTGATCGATTGTGTCAGGCTATGCAGAAAATTGGCCATGCGCGCAATCCAAGTCGAATCCTGATCGGCCATCGTGCGTACGAACCACAACACCTCGTCGAACAAAACCAATATCGCCGGGACTTCTTTGCGCGCCAACTCGAAGAGGCTTTCCATGACACCGGTGGCCGGCGGAGTCGAGCGCTCCGTTCCATCTTCCTTGAGCAGGCGCAGCCCCGCTTCGCCCGCCAACTGCCACGCGATCAGGCTCCAAGGCATTTTGAAGGTTCCAAGCGTCCCGTCCGGGGCTTTGACTGCCATACCCTTTTCGGCATCCAGCCGATCGAAGACCACCGCGGCGACGCGGGCCTTGGGAAAGCCGCCTTCTATATCGCAATGGGTCTTGAACTCCTGCACCGATGGAATATCAGGCAAGCCATCCGGATCGCTCACCAAATGCACCAAGGTGATCAGCGAATGAGTCTTGCCGCCCCCGAAAGTGATATGAAGGCGACGCACCGCTTTTTCCGACCCCCCTGCGAGCCTTCGCGTTACATCGCGAGCGAGATCGCGCAGTTTCACCGTCGGATACGTCAGGGAGAAGAACTCTTCGGGGTCGTGATAGACGCCCGGATTGCGCCCGAGCATCACATCGTGAAGGTCCGCGGCGAAGGCTTTGAGCGATAACTCTTCGTTTTTTATATCGGGACGAAGGTGCACCACGTCATGCCAAGATTCGACGGTGGTTTTTTTCATCTTTCTTTACCCTCCTTTTATCGATTCAACCTTCGAGATCGAGCCCGGGCTGGGATGTGCTCCCCACGCTCTTCAAATGATTCGCCAAGCGTTCCAAGATCGAGCGTTCATCGCTGTTCTTGCTATCGCGACGGCTTTGCTCGATCAACGCTTGGATGAGTCGCGAGAAAATTTGACTGCGACGAAGGCTATGGCGATCGAGGTAGTCATCGACCTTGACCACGTTGCCCGCCTTCCATAGATGCATCAGTTTGTGCACCTGATCGATCATCGGAACGACTCGACCGGCAGCGCTCTCCTCGCCCAGCGATTGGGAACTACGAGCGGACCAGGCCTTCAACCTGAATTCATTTCCGCCGGACGCAACACTCTGCCCGCCCTCTTCACCGGCGGCATCGGAATCATCGTCCGATCGGGGCTTTCCTGAACGACCGCCTTTTACCAACAGGCCGTGGGTATCGGTCAGTTCCCGATCCAACAGGTTGCAAGAGACCATATAAAGAATGCAGGCACCGGCTTGCGCCCCTTCAAAACCGAAATCATTTCGATGCAAGAGGTAATAAGTAGTGATATCGTCCAGCGAATGGTCGCCGACCGATGATTCGCCTTCGGGGGAGAGCACATTGCCGACCACGAAATCGACCACGATGCGGCGCACTTGGCGCAGGAATTCATCGACTTCCATCAACTGACCGGGTTCGGATGCCTTCTTGACCGCCGGATAACGGCTATAGGCCTCGAGCGCCGGACCGGTAGCCGACCAAACGAAATCCGGCCCGCGAATACCTGCATCCCAAAAATCGCGCAGACACCGAACGATATTGCTTTGCATCTCCTCGATAACCGGCTTGTCCCAACCGGCCTTGGCCTTCGGGTCGCGCTTGCGACAAACGAGCCAGATGGAGGATGCCAATGCCGCCGATGAAATAGCCCGCATCCGAGAGTTCATCTCGGTTTGAATCGGCCAACTACCGGTCACCGTGAACCCCGCCTTGATCACCGCGCTGACCAGCGTTTCCCAAGCATCCGGATGCTTGTGGGCGAAGACGATCACCAACCTTCCGTCAGGTCGTAGCGCTTGATAGCAAGCGGAAAAAGCGCGGGCCATGCCAGCCTCGTAGTTCTTCTTCGATTTTTCCCGGTCTTTATCGAAACGAGAGGCATCGTCGATCAGCTCGCCGTCATTCGCCTCGTGGTTCCATTTCGGCCCCGACGACTCGGAAAAAACGGCATCGATCTCCGGTGATAATCCATTGAGCGTGCGGCGCAACCAGACATAGAAAAAATCCATCAGATCCGAATAGGGAATTGCATCGTAATAAGGCGGATCCGTGACTATGATATCGACTTCATGCGCAGGGACCTCGATTGCGGATTGCTTGAGTACCCTCACACTCCCATGCTTCGTCGCATCAAGGCCATGCTCTAAATAGCGAGCGATCCATTCGCTTTGCGCCAGCCAACCGCCACCCGCCTCTTTGATGACCGGAATTTCAGCGAAATCCCATACCATTGACAACGTAAAACGGGCGAACATGCCCGTCGTCGATTCTCCCGAACTCAACCAACGACAAATACTCGAGCTGCGATCTGCCGTCTTATCAAGCACAATGGCCAGAAAACCAAAAATTGCCTCACGCCATTCTTCTTCGGCATAGATATCGGAAATCTCCGTCAAAGAATCTCTCGATGCTTTGACCAACGTGCCCAGTGCTAGCAACTGGCGCGGAGTAAAAAGATCTTTCCATTGATTCAAGCCATAGAGTGGCACTCTGAACCCAAGTGTACCGATACCTGCCATTGCTTCGCTCGGCAAGCCAAAGGGCACCTCGGCAAAAACACGATCCAACTCGCTTGATGCCTTCTCTGCGATCTCGATTTCGTGCGGCGTCGGCAAGCGATATTCCTTACCTTTATATCCATCTACCACAACAGCAGTCATTACCGTTCCCAACCTCCCCCCACGACCTTCGACCCGCAGGTCTTCCATCGTCATGATGGTGCGACAACAAGGACAAGTCACCCCGGCACGGCTCATCGTGCCGGTATCAGGTCTTCCCGAATCGGCATCGATATCAATATAGAATTCGACACCGCTCCCATCCGCAAGCGGGTTTAGAACGAGCAACACCTTCTTGGAATCTTTTTTTACAATCCAGCAAGTTTTCAATAAGGGAACGATGGCCCGGCACGATTTGCACCGGACGGTTCGCGCCCATAGATAGGCAATGACAGGTTTTGGAATCCAGCGAGGTTTAGAAGGGTGAATCGATAAATTATCGCTTGCGTCTTGATGGAGATCTTCTACCCCCCCCCCCCCCCCCCCCGAAAAATTCAGGAGATCCAGCCGAGGCTCACCTTCATCATCGAGAGGAATCAATTTGAATGATTCACCCTTCGGATGCGTAGCAACTCTATAAGGTTCCAATGTGCAGTACTCGGCATAAAGAGGATAAAAACGTGCCAGTTCCTTACGCGCTTTTTTGAGAACTCGTCTTGCCCATGCACGTAGATGCCAAGCGAAATTCGCATTCAAAGCATCGGATGATAGATTATCATTCTCTTGACTCAATAAATCCAGCGTTTCCTGCCCTTCCGCAGATTTCGACGAACCTTGGCGAGACCCGTTCGACCTTTTCCTTCGGCGACTAGGTTCGGCCAGCTTCAGTCCTCGGGCTTCAAGATATTCCGCCATGAAGTCGGTATCGGCAAGAGCGAAGTCAGGCAGTTTTTTGATTTGCCCGGCAAGCCTCTGCGGATATTCCAAAGTGCATTTGAGGATAAACCAAGCAACGGGATTGATATCGGCGGCCGTCACCTCACAACCCAAACGCATCGCTTCGAGCGGGATGGCACCGCCACCGGAAAAAGGATCGAGCATCTTCGGAGCGCGATCTCCATAAGACTTACGAATCTCCTCGCGAAAGCGATCCATCTCGGGAGAGGATTCCCGACCCCAACGCAAAACACCCCCTTCGGTCTCCCACGAATCGACCTCTTCCACATTGCCATCCGATCGCTTCTTCTTCTTGACAGTCTTCACGAGCTTTCCGCCCAAACGCTCGATCATTTCCTTGCGCTTTTCATCGCTCCCGGGATCGGGCAACAAGGTAGCGATCAACGCCGCACGAGACGCCGCCAACGGACGACGCGCCGGCCAAGTATGGAGAGTCGACGGATGTCCTTTATGACCGGTCTTCTCACGCACCGAATCGATCGACGCCTGTTTCAGAGGAAAAGCGACCTCGATCAAGCGTTTGTCGGTCATAAAAAATCTCCTTTGAGCACTCGGCGCAGATCATCGATAAATCGCTGAAATGAGTCATCGGCATCGGCCGCCCGGTCTAGATCAATTTCCGATACGATCCTTCTCGCGCATTCGATACCGCCGATACTCGGATCGGCCTCCACATCGATATACGCATCGCTCAGAATTTTCTTATAAAAATCGCGCTCGCACTTCTTCTTGGGCGCCCGAAAGCCTCTTCCAAACACCTTTTTGAAGGCCGCACCATCCAGCAAAAGCCAACGCTCGATGTGAGGATCGGGTATCGCACAGACGACCGGGGGCACGGAATTCCGATCGATGGAAAGCACCTTGGAGCGCTCATTATACCCCTTGCAGTTCGCATCTGTGACGACCACTACCAAATCCGGTGATGTCGCTTGGCCTCTTACATCGTGAAAGTACTTTTTGAACTCTGCCACTACTCTGCCATACCCCCCATAAGCATTACGCCATTCTGTCTTCGCTTCGACATTGACTTCTCTCGACACACGCTGAATCAACCCCCCGACCACCCCGACCAACGCGCGGATCGAAGTCAATAGATGGTACGCGCACTCGAGTTTGTCGAGAGGCTGCATGAGGGCGTCGCGATCCTTCGACTCGATTTGAGAAAGAGTGAGCCCGTCGTGGTCGTTATATGGAGAGCCCGTCAGCAATTCTTTCAGCCCGCTACTCACTTGCTCTTGGTACTCAGTTCCTTCGGCAGACGATAGTTTCGCTTCGGCGCAAATCTTCAAAATATCGTCGAGATCGGGCTGATTGAAAATCCGCTCCTTTCGAGCAAACTCTTTTACTGCTTTGGTTGCTTCATCCGTCTCTTCGATGTTCATTTCGATTCTCCCGTGGAAAGGAGGGCGAAGACCGCCCCCGAAAGTTATAACTATCGAGCGTCGAAAAGATGACCTTTCGAATACCAAACTTCCCCAGGCTCGATCGGTAACTCGAACTGACAGGTTTTCGACAGCCTGCCTGAAAGTCCGCCGTAGCAAGGGGTACCGAAAACACGGACCGAAAGGTCTCTCGTCGTTGAGAAGCATCCGCTCCCGATCTTCCCTTTATACCCGTCTATCGACTTTCGCCATTCTCTTTCTGCGAGATTCGGGCTCCTGCAAACGATACTTCCCTTTTTCAAAACTCCGTTCCCGTTCTCGTCGATTCCTTTGTACGCCTTTCTCTTTGCAGCGCGGCGATCCGCTTCGAGTCTCTCGGCTCGCTCTTCGGCATTTCGTTTTTCACGCTCCGCATTCATCAGCGCGATCCTTTCGGGATCGATCTGAGTATATAAAGCAGCCGAAGCCGCAGTCGGCGGCACGGCGAAAACGAGAGGGATAAAAACGAAAGTTTTCCAGCGCCATTTCGAGACGCGGGCTCCGAAGACCGAAACTATCATTCGGATCACTCTGTTCAAAACGATCGCGATCGATCCGAACAGGGCGATGGCAAATAGCATCCCTGCAAGTCCGGTGCAAACCGCGTGTGCGATTTCAATCCACCCGGCACCCTCGAGTGCCGGTTGGTTTTTATAACCGCCCAGCGCCAAGAACGGAGTCATGAAAAGATACAAATTCCACTTGCTCGACTCTTGCTTTTCCATCGGTATCCCCTTTGCAGTTGAGAGGGAGAGCCGAGAGTCGACTCTCCCGAAGTTATATAGCTCAGTCGATTCTCACTCCGAGCCTGTCGATCTTTTTGAAAGATTTACTTATATCTGTGAAAAAGATCGTGGAGTCGACCCCGTCCCCTCGCACCATGGTTGAGTCGTATAGAGTGAACCCGATCCTATATAAAACGCGCGGATCTTCTTTTCCGAATTTCAATCTCACTTGCTCGGTGAATCAGATCTTCTCCGAAAACAGCGATCAATCTGGAAGACTCAGGCAACACCGAATCGCCGGCCCTAATCATCGAAATCCCCGCGCAAAATCCTTTCCGAAACTCTAAGGGGCTCAATATCCGTCTCATCTGCCTCATCCACCTCAACCACGGGAGGAAGATCGGTAGAAAACCAACGACCTAAGGGACCGAAAGCGGAGAAGGGCTCTATCCGAGTACCTTCATCGCCCTTGGTAACGACGAAAAGTGATTCTTTCGGAATCCAATCCAAAAGTGTCGGCGAGTGAGTGGCAACGATGCACTGAGTTCGCCCCGTCAAACTCGCCCGAGTCTTCAATAGCTCGGCAACAAGCTCGATGCGCCGAGGATGAACACCGTTCTCCGGCTCTTCCAATCCGACAAGAGAGGGTAATTGTCGCTTGTTTCCTCCAAGCGCAAGCAAAGCCAGGATCCGCAAAGTACCATCCGAAATAACTCGATTCGAAATCGATACGCCATCTTCCACAAATCTCATCTCGACATCGCCATGATCGTCGAGATAAACCTCGATACCTTCGATTTCAGGAATCAAGAACTTCAAACTCCGCTCTATGGCACTGAACTGGCGCGGGATTTGTCCTTTCAAGGTATACAAATAGGCAGGCAAATTCTCGCCCATCGGACCGATATTCCACACAGGTCTGAACGGATCGGGGGCACGCATGCGTTCACGGGGTTCGAAATAGAAAAAATGCCAACTCCCAATTTCTTGCTTCGCGGCCACCAAATACGGATAAATCGGTGGATAATAAGAATGAGAAAGAGCGCTTTGATCGATTCCAATGTCCTTGAGCATCATTGTATTCGGCTCTTCTCTAACAAAGACATGTCGATTATCACCAAATTTCTCTCCGGGAATGAGAAAAGTATTTTTATAATCGCCTCTACGACCTAATGGCTTACCCTTACTGTTGATAGCGATCAAATACTCATCCGCTACCCGCAAGGTAGCGGAATTCGGTAACATTTCGACTTCGATACGGTACCGCAAATCACGCTTCTTCACGGGACCCCGAACCCTTTTCGACTCATCAGGCGTGCCGGACTTAAAGGGTTGCGTCATACCCCTGATCTGCTGATTGACCGTATCGACAACAAAATCGGAGAGCGTGAAATCCGCCTCGATACTGAAGGAAACCGATTCTTGATTCCGCAGCCCTTTCAGTCCCTCCCGAGGAAAAGAAAAAGATTCAAGCACTTTGCCGCGATACGGCGGATAGAAAGCCTGCCTAAGCGTAGGGCTGGTAACAAGCCTCGAAAGGAGCTGCAACGCATCGAGAAAATTGCTTTTACCGGCAGCATTGGGACCGAAAAGGACAGTAAGAGGCTGCAACTCCACGTCAATGTCGCGCAGCGACTTGTAGCCCTTGATTTTGATGCGCTTTAGCATGTCGCGTTCCTCGATCCGACTCCGAACTCCGATTTCCCGGGATTCTACCGAATATCGGATTCATCCGTCCGATCCGTATTTCCCCTCACCCACTTGCTTTTTCCAGCACCGGATTGTACTTGCCAGCGAAAAAATCCGGCAGCCATACCTCGCGAAAATACTTTTTGGCCTCTGTTACCACCCTGCCATATCCCCCGTGTGCATTACGCCATTCCGTCTTCGCCTCGACGCTGATCTCCTTAGATACGCGCTGGATCAACCCATCGATTATTGTTTGATGAGCGGAATCTTCCCCGAAAACAGCGATCCGTTTGGAAGGCTCGGACGATCTTGAATCGCTGTCCTTAGCCATTGAAATCCCCCCGCAAAATCCTTTCCGAAACCCTGAGAGGTTCGGAATCCGCCGTCTCATCCACATCAACCGATGGTAGATCGGCAGAAAACCAGCGACCCAAAGAACCGAAGGCAGAAAATGGCTCTATTCGGGTACCTTCGTCGCCCTTGGTAACAACGAAAAGCGATTCCTTAGGTAAACAGTCCACCAACGTAGGAGAGTGAGTCGTAACGATATAATGCGTCTGCTTCATTCTAGCCTGCGTTTCCAACAGCCGAGCAACAAACTCGATTCGACAAGGATGAATGCCATTTTCCGGCTCCTCCAAGCCAATCAACGAGGGAGGTTCTTTATTTCCTACTAGAGCCAGCAACGCCAGCATACGCAAAGTGCCGTCCGATAAAGCTCGGACTGAGATTGCAACGCCATCCTCCTTAATCTTCAACTCGATATCGCCGCGATCATCAAGATACGTCTCGATACCCTCGACCCGAGGCAGCATAAGTCTCAAACTTTTCTCCAAAGACTTGAACTGGCGTGGGTTATCCGTTTTAAGTGTATGCAGATAGGAAGGCAGCTCTTCGCCCATCGGACCGATATGCCAAGCGGGTTTGACCGGATCGGGAATGCGCATACGTTCACGCGGCTCGAAATAGAAAAAACGCCAGCTCGCGATCTCTTGCTTCGCAGCCGCTAAATACGGATAATATCGCGGATCATAGGATTGAGAAAGGACGCTATGATTAAGTCCGACGGTTCGATGCATGCCTACATTCGGCTCTTCTCTCATAGCCACATCTCGGCTACTCTCGTATTTTTCTTTTGTCGTAAGAAAATCATATTTAAACCATCCCTTACCGCTTAATGACTCGCCTTTGTCGTCGAGCGCTACTAAATATTCATCCTCTATCCGCAAGGTAGCGAAACTCGGTAACATTTCGATCTCGATATGATAGCGAAGATAACGCTCTTTCAAAATACCTCGGTCCACTGTCGCCGCTTCAGGCGTCCCGTGTTCGGAGGACTGCCTAAAACCTCCTATCTGTCTATGCACCGAGTCGACAACAAAATCTGTGAGTGTGAAATCCACCTCGATACTGAAAGAAATCGAATCTCGGCTGCGCAGATCATCCAGTCCTTCCGGAGGAAAAGAAAAGGATTCCAGAGGACTTCCTCGGAACGATAAATTAAAAGCATCTCTTAGTGTAGGGCAGGTGACAAATCTCGAAAGGAGCTGCAACGCATCGAGAAAATTGCTTTTACCGGCAGCATTGGGGCCAAAAAGGACGGTGAGCGGCTGCAACTCCACATCAATGTCGCATAGCGACTTGTAGCCCTTGATTTTGATGCGCTTTAGCATGTCGTATTCCTCGATCCGACTCCAAACTCCGATTCATCGGGATTTTACCGAAAAGCGGATTTTGCCGTCAGATCCGTATCTTCCCTCCCCCTTTCGCTTTTTCCAGCACCGGCTCGTAATGCGCCAAACGCTTTTTCATGATGCGCACCGCTACCGGATTGTTATCGATGAGGGTGCAGCTCCTGCCATGTTTGGCTGCCGCTTCGCCGAAAGAGCCGCTGCCGGCGAAGAAATCCAGTAGGCGGTCGCCTTGGTGGGAGTGTACTTTGACGATGCGCTCTAAAAGTCCGAGGGGCTTTTGTGTCGGGTACGCTGTTCTTTCTCGGGAATTGGTCGGGACGATAGTATGCCACCATACGTCCGTCGGGGTTTTTCCTCTCGCCGCCTTTTCCGGCCCTACCAGACCCGGGGCCATATAGGGGATGCGATCCATTGCTTTGTAGTCGAAGGTATAGCGTTTCGGATCTTTGGCGTACCACAGGATATTGTCGTGTTTTGCGGGCCAACGATTTTTGGAACGGCCGCCGTAATCGTAAGACCAGATGATTTCGTTCATAAAGGATCGGCGGCCGAAAATTCGATCCAGCAGTACCTTGCAATAATGCACCTCTTTGGAGTCGATGTGGAAGAACAACGAGCCGTCGTCCTGTAGCGTGCGGTAAGCCTCGCATAATCTCGGTTCCAAAAAATCCAGATATCGATCTCCGAAAGTGTCCGGATATCCGGCTTCACTCAAATCGATGGTGCGATAACGATGTCCTTGGAAGCCGATGCGGTCTCCGTTGTCGTCTCTGACAGTGCGGATCCTGACTCGTTTTTGTTCCTTTCCGGTATTGAAAGGAGGATCGATGTAGATCAATGCGATGGAGGCATCGGCTATGGCGGATAGAGCCGTCAAATTGTCGCCTTGGATGATGCGCAGATCGATATTATCCTTGGATTTCGAGGCCGAAGACTTCCGCTTGGATAACCGAATCCCGGTGCGCGACAACAACTCTGACATACCTGCTACCTCTTGGTCCGCTCGATACGATGACAGGATTTTCGGAGCGCCCTTCGCTCGCTCATTCATCGGATTCCGCCGCCTTCACGATCTCTTGGTATTTGATCGATGCCCCGCTGGTGATCAGTTCGCGGAAGGGGTTTTGCACTCTGACAAGTCTGGGTGATTGCGTGCCGCAATCGAATACCGCATAGAGCCAGTAGCGTTCTTGTAAACCACAGGCTCTTGCCCATTCGTTTTCGGTGAGTTCGACCCCGCCGGTTCCGACGCGCCCTTTTACTTCGATATCGCGCTCTTCGCCCGGTCGTTTCGACAGCAGATCGAAACCCGGATAGTCGGCAAGACCCGCCTTTCGCGCTTTTTCCGGCGTCGAGACGTCGATGACTTCCGCTCCGTGGGCTCTTTCGTATGCTACCGCCTCTTCCATCGCGATACGCTCGACGTTCAGGTCGCGAGCCTTGATATCCTCGGGTTCCATCGAGGGCTGAACGAGGGCGGTGGCGATGATCTCGACGGTGCCAGAGGCGATTCGCTCCACTCTTTCGCGCGCATCATCGAGGGTGCGCTCTCGCCACTCGCTCATGCTCCGTTGCTCTTTGCGAATCCTTTCGATCTCGGCCTTAGCCGAACGGTCGCCTTGCCGGGCCTTTTCCGTCCAACGTTTGCGGGCGGCGGCGAGTTCGGATTCCCGTAAATCGCAAGTGCGTTTTTGGGTCTCTTGCCTTTCCGCCAAAAACGCCCGTTCGGATCCTTGCCGCTTTTTGACGCGCTCGCCGAGGGACTCGTTTTCGATATGTCTTTGTGCTTGGAGACGCCGCTCGTCGCTGCGATCGAGAAAAATCACGCTCGACGAACTGATCCGAGGTGCCGGGGTCAATAACAGCAGGAGTTCCACCGAAACCTCTTCGATATTCCCTTCGGCATCCTGTCTGATTCCTATCAAATCTTGCTCCAAAATCTCTTTGGATCTTGATGCAGATCCATTCGGATCGACGGTACGAATCACGCTGATGCGAGCGACATGGAAAAGATAGGGCGAGGCGGCAGACGTATCCGTAAATATCGCCCCTCTTCCGCCGGCGCTGCGAGCCCGCTCCATCGCAAGCGCCGAAAGGCGGTCGAAAACCGGCTCTCCCGGATGGAGAAAAACGGCATCGTGCGGGTTTTTCGGGCGATGTACCGTGAAGCGATGGCGAGCCGATTCCGGCCACATATCAAGTAAGGAGTGCAAACCCTCCAACGCCCCGGGGGTTTGCTCCCGCAATGCAAAATGACCATCCGGATCGTATTCGAGTTCGACACCGATCAGGGGCGCGGCGTGTTCGAGATAACGCCGGATATAACCGGGCAGGAGATGACGTTTATTCTCGATGTCAAGGGATTGCCTCATTTGCGGCAACGCATCCCTTACATCGCCGCCCTTGCCGTAAACACTCTCCTCTTTCGCCTCGATGGCGCGTATCTGCTCCACCGTGAGTTTGCCTTCCAGATCCGATGATTGTCTTTTTGCCCCGTCTTCGGATTCGACCGCGCGTTCAATATAGTCGATCAGCGAAATCCCTTCGAAGATGCGTCCGACGACATCGAAGACTTTATCGGAACCGAGTTGCTTGCGGATTTCCTCGAGTTTATCGAGCAGGGTCTTGACGACGCGGCCTTCGCGCGTTTGACCGGCCACCAAGTTGACGATACTCACTTTGTCGCGCTTTTGACCATAGCGATGAATCCGACCCATTCGTTGCTCCAACCGGGCCGGATTCCAAGGGATATCGTAGTTGATCAATATCCCGCAAAACTGAAGGTTGATACCCTCGGCGGCGGCATCGGTACCGATAAAAAAGCGGGCGCCTCCATGCTCTTGATCGTGCGGTCGGCGAAAATGTTCCACTTGCGCATCCCGCTCCTTGAAGTCGAGTCCGCCGTGGATATAGGCGACTTGATCGGTATAGCCGATTTCTTGCAATCGATTTTTGAGAAAATCGAGAGTGTCTTTATGTTCGGTATAGATAATGACTTTTTGATCTCGATACTCCGGTGCACCGAGCAGTTCGCTCATACGCTCGAACTTCGATTCTTGACCGCTGTCGCGTACCCTCTCCGCCAAATGGATCAACTCATCCAGTTTGCTCCGCTCATCGAGCAGTTCGGAAAGACCGATGGCGAAAAAAGCGCCAAGCGCCTCGGCCTCCCCTTCCTCGTGCTCTTCGTGATCCTTTTCGAGGGATTCCTCGTCGGCGGTTTTGGTGGCAAGAACGTCAACGAGCCTTTCTTCACGCATTTTTCTATCGAGCGTTTCCTGTCGGGTGTGCATGGCCTCCCCGGATATCCGGCCGGATTCTATATCGTCGATCAGCCGACCCAACTTATCGCGCCGATTGCGAAAGGAACAAAGCAGAGCGTGGGTGCTGCTTGCCAATCGCCGTTGAAAAACGGTCATTGCAAAACGCGCCGCTTGTCGATTCAGCAATCGCGCCTGGTTATAAGAATAGCGAATATAGGCCGTGGTTTGATCGTATAGAGTCTGCTCGCCGAATTCGCCCTGACTCAGATCGTAGCTCACCGTATTGCATAGACGTTCGGGAAACAAAGGGCGCGCCTGAAAGTCGACCATCTCTTCCTTGATGCGTCGGATGAAGTATCGATCACGCGATTCTCGCGGGAACTGATCGAATGCGATCTCGACGCTGAAGAGATCCGGTTCCAAAAGTCGCCATAAACAATAATAGGGAAAGTTCTTGCCGGTATGAGGGGTCGCGGTCAACAAGAGCAGGTGTTCCGCCGCCCATGGCATCCTCCATTCTTCGGGAACATCGCGTACCCCGGCAATCGCTTCGGCAAGGCGATAGCGAGCGGTCGGGCGAAAAGTGCCGTCCGAATCTTGGCTCGCCGAGAGTTTATGCGCTTCGTCGAAGACCACGAGATCGTAAGGCTCGACCTCCGGAGCGCGCAGCCGCTCGAACAACCGGGGGCTGCGCAGGCTGTCGAGGCTCGTCACGATCCGATCGCTCTTGGCGCCGACAAAGGGGTTGCCTTGCTTCGCATCCGCCCCGATGACAATCTCGAAATCGAGACGGAAAAGTTCCAGCAACTCTCGATGCCAGTTCCCCATCAAGCCTGCGGGGGCAACGATCAGAACGCGGCGGATCGTGCGGCGAGTGAAACTCTCGCGTAGATAAAGCCCGGTCATGATGGTCTTGCCGGCACCGGCATCGTCCGCCAGCAAATAACGCAAAGGGCTTTGCGGAAGCATGTGCTCGTAAACCGCAACCCGTTGATGTGGCAGCGGATCGATCTTGCTGATCTCGGCGGCGAATGCGGGATTCGAAAGGTGCCCGTAGGAGAGTCTCTCGCCCTCGACCAGCACTCTTAGGGCATTGGCGTCGCCTTCGAAATCCAGCCGATCGCTTTTAGGCGGGGTGCCGGATGAGGTATTTGGCGGCGATGTAGTCAATGTAAGCGATTCTCCCGATATACCATGAGATGAGTGCTTTCAAACTCGAGCGATCAAGCGATGCGCTATCGAAGGTCAAAGAATTTTTCTCGAATGGGCTCTTCGATCGAGGGTGGTATCGCACTCGTTTACACGAATGGTCAAACCGCCGGCTCTTGTTGGGTGGCGCAGTGAATACTCCCACCACCGGCGGCTATACCGTCAGTATTTAGCTGAACCACCTCACGATCGGGAAACGCAGTCTGAATCGCTTGTCGTGCCGCTTCATCGGCCTGCCGATCACCGAAGCCCTGCATAACGACCCCTTGGTTGCACAAATAATAACCGATATAACCCGCAGCGAAATCATCGGATAAATAGTCTTCGCGAATATCGAGCGGCCCTTCAAGCGATATGACATCAAGGCTACGACCCTGCGCATCCGTGGCCGATGACAGAATATCGAAATGTCGAAGCGTCACCTCGTGGTCATAGGAAGCGGGATCGGGATCATAACCAGCCAACACCATACCGGGGCGTGCAAATCGAGCATAAAAATCCGTATGTCCATCGGTGATATCGCGACCGCGAATTCCCGGTAACCAGATGATCTTGTCCAGACCAAGCAAAGGCATGAGCAGATCTTCGAACTGCGTCTTGCTGACGCTCGGATTGCGGTTGTCGTTCAACACACAACTTTCGGTAATAATCGCCGTCCCTTGCCCATCGACCTCGATACATCCTCCCTCCAATACCAGTTCCGTATCGATGACCGAGACCGACGATTTCTCGGCAATAAACCTCGCCACCTTTGCATCTCGCCGATGCGTCTGTTTGTTCCCCCATCCGTTGAAATTAAAATCAATCGCTGCCTTTTCTCCCTCTTTGGTCAGCACAAACACGGGTCCGGTATCGCGCACCCACAGGTCATCCAACGGTGAGACAAGCAACTCCACTCCATCCCCTACCAGATCATAGGCAATATCTAACTCATTCTCGCGCACCAACATGATCACTGGCTCGAATTCGGAGATCGTACGGGCGATCGTTGCCAGGTTGCGTTGCACTTCGGACAAGATGTCATGGCCCCAAATCTCAGCGCTGGCCCCGAACGCCATCCATGTACGGGTATGTCGTTCACTCTCATCGGGCATATACCATTCAGCCTGCGCTCCTGCCGACTTTTGATCGTCCACGCCGGGTAAATTTTCAGACATGGTCATTCCTTCTCTATGTCCAAGCACCATGCTGCCTATAATCAAGGCAGGTGTCGATAGAAATTGTCGTCGGGTCATCATGGTTCAATCAACAAATCTCTCATTAATTCAGCATCGTCACCGCACTCGTTCCGATGTAGTATGCTTACTCATTGGCATACAGACCAGTCACATCCCGTAGATTATCCCTTAAAAAATCAACGACCGACGCTTTTTGGGGCTGTGCCTGATGAAATATTAAGAGATTCGGTGGTCAAGGCGAACGATCCTTGCGAGCCGATGCGGGTGGATGTGGATCGGGAACTCGATCTATTGATGGGTGCGTTATCGGATGTCATGGGGGTTTCTTGAAAGGATTCTTCGTTCGTCGGAGATCTTGAATGTGTCGTTGAAATTCCTAATGATTGCTTCGAAGTGCTCGTATTATGGACGATAAAGGCTTTCGTTTATTGACCTCAGAATGTCGTACACTATCTGAATATCAAGGTGATTGAACGCTTTGATTGACGGGGAAGTGAATTCTGACAGTTCAATACCTAGATTCGTCAGAGCCTCCTCGTCGATTTTGAAAATACCGGTGGGATATGTCGAATTCGATCTTTCAAATCTCCCCAATTCTCTCACTTCAGCGGAAGGTGTGGCCCACAATGACCTATGACTATTATCTCGTCTTTTACACAAAAATGAGTTCGAATGATCTTTCTTTTATCATCGTCAACTCCTATTTTTAAATGCTGGAGCATCAAAATCTGTTCTCCGTTGTACTCAAAAGTTCTTTTTTTTCTCAATTTTCTATTATTCTCGACAGTTCGGGACTCCCGTGCTGCATATTCATCTCTTCCAAAAATATCCTTAGCTTTCTCGTCGCCTTCATTAATAAAAACTTCTCGATATTTCGTTACTAACTTTATCAATTGCTTCAGAAGTTTTCTTCCTTCCTCGAAAAAATTAGACTTTTTAGCGCTTTTCTTAGCGGTTTCCAAAATAACACACTTGCTTCCATGAATTTCTTCAATCACATCCAGGCATCTAGAAGGCGTCAGTTTGTCTTCACACAGCACATCAATTAGAAGATTCACACTATCCGATGTAACCCGATCAGATTCCGTATTTTCCTTTTGATCCAAGGATTCGATGATGTTCTTTTTATTATACAGTTCTGTTTCCAGATTTTCGATTTGTTCATTTCTTTGATTTAGATCCGAATTAAGACCTTCTTCTTTTTCCAGAAACTCAATAGTCAGCTTTTCAATTTCTGAATTGAGAGCATCTTCCTTTTCCAACAACTCATTAGTCCACTCAACATATCGCTCCCTCTGACGGATGGCTTCATCTCTCTCTTCTTTATATTTATCGATCATCTCTCCTGTATAATTTTCCGATTGTTGACGCATTGATAATTGAGCGATTTTTTCGGGGCGAATTCGATCACGAAAATAGGGTATGTTCGTTTCGTGCGTTACCCAAGAAAGTACCTCAGAAATACGAGAGTCTTGCTTATCGCCCCAACTTTCTATTTTTTCCGGCCGAAAAAATCGATTGCGGACTTTGAATTGATTTGGTGTTTGCAAAATATTGACTGCTCCTTCGTTCACTGACCACAGCTTTCCCAATATCTTTTCCATTTCATGGATATTGAACCCGTGATCAATCTTTACCACTTGCGCAAGTCCGACAAGCTTTTTTTGGAGATCATTTATCTTGAGTAAATATTTTCCTTCGGCTGTCGGACTTACTAAAATATAAGGATATTTTCTATTTTCTTTTTCTATATCAACAAGCAATGCCCTATAGGTATCAGAATTTTTTCCAGCTTTTTTTACCTTAAAGCCGGGCACGGATGATTTGAATTTTGCTTTACCCATCCTTCGGATCTCATCAATGACATACGGAACCACTCTCGGCTGAGAGGCACGCAAACTATCGGCTCTGGTGCTCATCCCATCAACGCGAAGAACAAAGGAAATATCGAGAAATCCATCTCCCAGCTTGACGCCGATTTCGGTGGTCCACTTCCAATCCTTATTATATTTATGGGAATGCCTCAATACCCATGCATAATATTCAATCGCATCATCTAATGCTGCATAGATTTTAAGCGTCGAGGGAATATTGTCTTGCGTCATCCCCTCATGTCTACTTTCTATTTTCAATTCCTTTGGATGGTACCCCAATTTCTCTTCTAGCCATTTTCCTACAGCGCGAAATATGGCATCCGGAGCATCCGATCCCTGTAAGGTCAGATGGTTGGCGTAGATCAGCATGAGAGGATCTCCTTTCGGTCATACAGACGAACTTCACGAAGCATCATGGTGCGTTCCTTTGCACCGGGTAGGGTTCATTCGATATCCTTTTTTCTTTGTCCAGGGGATCCATCGCTTTGTGGGCGATTTCAGGATTCTTTCGCAAGCACTTCCAGCCGGGTAAGAGCATCTTCGGCTAAGGCGAGGGTAAGGGCGGCGGCACCGATTGGCAATGTGCGCTCTTCGGCGGGCTTTTCTTCGCTCGTTTTCTCCACATCTTCGCTCCGTGAAGGCGCATAACGCCTGGCCAGCGGGAGGGCTTGGCCTGACCAGAGCGGGGAGAAATCGTCGGAGCCGGTGGTCTCGGCGGCGGTGCGCAGTGGGGCCAAAGCGTTGGCGGCGGTCGGGAAAGAGGGCGCGTCGGGGGAGATCGGGCCGATTTCTCGCATGATGCGGTTGACGAGTCCGCGGGCGGGGCGGCCGCTGAAGAGGTTGGTGAGTGCGCTTTGATCGTCGCGGGAATGGCCAAGGGCGGTGCGGTGGAGGTCGCTGATGATCGATTCGGATGTGAGCAGGTAGGCGCTGCCGATTTGCACGCCCGAAGCACCGAGTGCGAATGCGGCGGCGATGCCTCTTCCGTCGGCGATTCCGCCGGCGGCGATCACCGGGACTCCGACGGCATCGACTACCTGCGGGACGAGGGCCATGACGCCCGGCTGCGCTTCTACCATGCCGCCGAGAAAGACTCCGCGGTGGCCGCCGGCTTCTTGTCCTTGGGCGATGACGGCGTCGCAGCCGTACGCGGCGAGGTGGCGGGCTTCCTCGACGGTGGTGGCGCTGGCGATCACCTTGCAGCCTGTCATCCGCACCCGCTCCAGCAGCCTCGGGGCCGGCAGTCCGAAGTGAAAACTGACGACTTGGGGGCGGCAATCCTCGACGACTTCGCACATCGCATCGTCGAAGGGGGCTCGGCTGACCGCGGGGACGCTTTGATCGAGGTCGATGCCGAACTCGGAGTAATAAGGGGCCAAACGGGATTTCCAGCGTCGCTCGCGCTCGGGGTCGACGGCGGGAGGGACATGGCAGAAGAAATTCATATTGACCGGCTTTTGCGTCTTTCGGCGCAGGAGCCGATATTCGTCTCGAGCGCGAGCCGGGTCCAGCATGGCGCATGGCAGCGAACCGAGCCCGCCCGCTTCGCTGACCGCGGCCGCCATCGAAGCGTCGTTGGCTCCGGCCATCGGGGCTTGGATGATCGGCAAAGGAGTCGAGAGCAGATCGATCAATCGTCGATCCGGCCAGCGAGTCGGCTCCAAGATGGGGGTGGCTTCGCGGGCGTTCATGACGACCGGCGAGGATTTTCGGGATGACGAAAGCGCTTCGTCTTTGCGCTACCGAAATGATCTTTCATCTTCATAGTCAATCTCTCGACTCGACCGGCAATGGCCGTCTCGCGCGCCCCAATGAACTGATGAACTCGAGCGGCGGCGATGCCCGATACGGCACCGGTTAGAAGCGCGGTCCCAACCACTTCGTAGTGCTCCTACCCTTTTCGTTTGCGCACTCGACCCATCGACCCGACCGACAATACCTGCCTCGCGCACCGATACACCTAAGTAACACTCATGCTTGAGGACGGCACCGACAGCCGGATTTTCGGTAATCCTGCGAGATCGACCAAAAGCACTATCCCGGCCTCTTGCCTAGCGGTGCGAGACAGGCTCGCAAGACATCAACCGCCAAAGCGTCCGGCCCCGTCATTGACACACTCAGTCTATCGGAGCAAGTCAAGGATGCCTGCCTCATAGGCCGATGAACACGAGCGACGGCGATATTCCAGGACGGCACCGGTGGACAGGCTTTCGACATCCCGATCAGGTCGGCCAGAAGCATGATCCCTGCCTATTACTTGGCAAGTACGAGGCTCCTCCCGCTCCCTCCCGCTCTAATGTCCTATTGCCCCGATCCCGTCGTTCGAGCACTCAACCCATCAGCCAGACGGCTGTCTCATGCGCCGACCGCCGACCGCGCATCGACGAACCCGAGCGGTAACAACGCCCGAAGACAGCGCCGGCTGCCGGCCGGCCAGACCTTCATTCGGCCAAACCGGTCAGATGCAATCCCGAGCGATTATCCAACGATGCGAGACGGCCCTCAAGACATAGCCCACCAGAGCGCCCCGACCGCGCCTTTTCGACGCTCAGCCAGTCGACAATGGCTGTCTCGTGCACGATGAGCCCAAGCGATAGCGATCATCGAGGACAGCACCGACAACCGCATTTGCAACAGCCCGGCTACTTCCCCGGAGCAGCAAAAGCCCGACCCTTGGCACATCACCCGCCGAAGCAACCCCGTCCCCACCGCAAACAAAGAGGACCACCTCCCGTATGCTGCGATGGCCAAAATGATCGCGACCTGCGCGACCCCGCCGCCTGAAAAAAGATCAACCCTCCCCGAAATGCTCGATCTCCTCGCGACCGGCGCGGATATTGCAAGCGGCGGTTTGCAGGATCGGTACCGCTTTCTCGATATCGTCGACCTCACCTTGCCGGTCATCAGCGAAACGGCACCGACCACCGAGCTCGCGACAGCCCGCCTACAAGCGCACCCTCGGCTGCTTCCCGGGCAGCGCAAAAGCCGACTCTTGGCACATCACCCGCCGAAGCACCCCTCCAGCCCACCGCCGAAAAAGATCAACCCTCCCCGAAATGCTCAATCTCCTCGCGACCGGCACGGATATTGCAAGCGGCGGTTTGCAGGATCGATACCGCTTTCTCGAAATCGTCGACCTCACATTGCCGATCGTCAGCGAAACAGCACCGACCGCCGAACTCGCAACCGCCCGCCTACAAGCGCACCCTCGGCTACCTCCCAGGCAGCGCAAAAGCCGACTCTTGGCACGTCACCCGCCGAAGCACCCCCCAGCCACGCCGCCGAAAAAAGATCAGTCCCCTCCGAAATGCTCGATCTCCTTGCGACCGGCGCGGATATTGCGGGCGGCGGTTTGCAGGATCGATGCCGCTTTCTCGAGATCGTCGGCCACGCCTTGACGGTCGTCGGCGAAATCGCGTTGTAGAAGATAGCGTTCGAGATAGCGTTTCGCGTGGTTCGCCGCGTGCCTGCCGTATTCGGTGGTGACGACTTCGGGGGGATCGACATCGATCAGCTGGCCATAGCGCGCATGGTCGGGGAAGGAGGGATCGCGCGGGATATATCCGTTGACCATCGTGATGCGCTCGCCCGGGCGGGTCAACCCCTTCGCCCGATGGACGACATGGCTTCCCTGCTGGAATATCCCGTAGCCGGCGCCGGGCATCGCCGGGGAGATGATTCGATCGGGCGGCAAGGTCTTGCCCGCTTTCTTCAACGCCTCGACCTCCTCGCGCGTGCCTTTGAAATACTGAAATTGCCCGCCTTCGTTCGAACGAGGATCGGTAATGAACATCACGTAGTCGAAGCGCAGAGTATCGACATGCCATTTATCGACATCCCGTCCGACCTCATGGGGGTTGAAGTTGATATGGCCGAGTTGGTGGGGGATGGTATGGGGTATCAATTCGATGCCGGCGATACCGGACATGAACTCGGTGATTTCGGGGGAAAGGCAAAGATCGCGCAGGAACTTCGAACGATAGACCCCGCCGCGCAGGTTGCGCTCGACGCGGGCATTGGAGGTGGTGAAAGGCTCCAAGGATTTGGCGATCCGATAAAGATGGGCCGCACCCTCTTCGCTCATGATGCGAAAGACCGAGGTGGCCGCGAAATCGACCGGCGCATCCGCCAAAGCCGCGCCTTCGTAGCCGAACTCACCCAAAGAGTAGACGGTCTTAGGGGCTTCGAGTTGCAGGTGGCGAGCGGGGTCGAATTCCGGTTCGCTTTCGAGCGCCTCGAATCCCGGCGGCAGATCGGCGAACCCGAAAAAGTTCATCGGCGATCGATCGACCATGCTCGATCTCAAGTTCGACCGATCCGATCGCGGATCAAGGGGATCAACTCTCGCAACGCCCGGCGATAGACCTTACGCTTGAAAAACACCACCTCGCGGGAGGGGCGTCGATAGTTCACCCACTTCCAATGATCGAACTCGGGCTTGGTATTGGCCGCAACTTGCACATCCTCCTCGCCACCGACCAAGCGCAGAAGAAACCAACGCTGTTTCTGGCCGATACAAAGCGGCTTGCTTTTCTTTCGGATATAGCGCGCGGGGATGCGATAACGAAGCCAGCCGCTGGTTTGGCCGACGAGTTCGACGTGCGAGGGAAGCAAGCCGAGTTCTTCTTCGAGTTCCCGATAAAGGGCATCGATCGGCGTTTCGTTTTTCTTGATGCCTCCTTGGGGAAATTGCCAAGCCTTGCCACCGACCCGACGCGCCCAAAGTACCCGTCCTTTGTCGTTGTGCACAACGATTCCTACATTGGGGCGATATCCCTGCTCGTCGATCATCGGCGTCCTCCAATCGCCTGGAATACCCGTTCGCGAACTTCCTCGGGGGTCCCGATCCCGCTTACGTCCACCACCAACGGCGCGATCTCGGGGGATTCTTTGCGCCACTGCTTATAGTATCGGATAGTCGGCGCCGAATGCTCGTGATAGACCGCAAGCCGATGGCGTACCGTCTCCTCTCGATCGTCGTCTCGCTGAACGAGCGGCTCGCCGGTGAGATCGTCCAAGCCCTCGCGCTTCGGAGGGTTGAAGGTGACGTGATAGCTTCGCCCGGAAGCGAGATGGACGCGTCTTCCGCTCATCCGGGCGATGATCCGATCGTCGGGCACCACGATCTCGATCACCACGTCGATCCCGACCTCGTGCTCCCGCAGAGCCACCGCTTGGGCGTACGTGCGCGGAAAGCCGTCGAGCAAAAAACCCCGCTCGCAGTCCGGCTGGGCGATACGCGCCTTGACCAGATCGATCATGATTTCATCGGGCACCAAACGCCCCTCGTTCATCAGCGCGGAGGCTTTTTGCCCGATCTCGTCCCCGGCGCGAATGGCGGCACGTAGCATATCGCCTGTCGACACTTGCGGGATTCCGTAGCGTTCTTTGATGAAATCGGCCTGGGTACCCTTGCCCGCACCCGGACATCCGAACAAAACAATCCGCACTTTATGGCTCCCTTATCGGAACTTTAAAATAGGCCGGTCTTGCGGGCATCCGCCAAGGCGTGCGGCGCCCACCGGCCAAAACGCAAAAAAGGCTTTTTTCGTTTCACGCAATTCAAGCGACAAATCGCGCGGTGCAATCACCCGGTTCGAAATCCCCCTCGTATGCCGGATTTTCATTGATCTGTCATCATTCTGCCATCATTGTGTAAAGCGAACGTATTCGTACGCGCGAACAACAGGATCGAAAAACCATGAAATTGCATTCCGAGAACCGCGCCAAGCAGCGAATCAACGCCTACGGCAACGGCTTCATCACCGTCAACGAGCGTACTCTCACCGGCACGATCTTGCTCGGGGCGGACGAGATCATCACCGACTCCCCGGAAAAACGCATCGATGATTTGGACGAGAACACCTGCCGGCGATTGCGCACCCTCGAGCCGGAATTGGTCATCGTCGGAACCGGTGAAAAACACCGGATATTGCCCTTGACCCTCTTTTCTTCTTTGATGGACGAAGGGATCGGGGTCGATATTATGTCCACCCCCGCCGCCTGCCGCACCTTCAATATCCTAGGCGCGGAAGGAAGAAAGGTGATCGCGCTGCTGCTTCCCATCGAAGCATCGGGAGATCGGGACCCCGCCACGACTTGAGCCTTCGTGCTTCGCTCGACAAACAAAGTCCGTCGAGATCGGCGATCTCATAGGTTCGTGATTTCGTGAATCTTGCGGCGTCGTGTGTCCTTTGTAGGTGAAGAAGTAAGCGGACTTCTATTGCCCGCCTATCATGTTGCGCAAGATGGCTCCGACCAAGCCGCCGATCGGGTTCGCGTCGCCGTCGTCCGAGCATCCCCCGAGCCCGGCGCCGAGAATCGTGAGCGACCCGAACAGCTCATGCATCCCAAGAGCGGTGGCGAGAGCGGCAGGCGTTTGGCGGAGTGAGTTTTCGATGCACATCGCCTCCTTGGACATGACCGCGATCATCGCGCGAGCCTTCCTTTCCACCCCGAATCTCCACCCCGAATCAATGCATGAAGCGGAGTGTCGTCGAAGCGAAGCGGCTCGTGCGCGTCCCCTTCTTCAAAAGCATCCATCGCCCGAATCACGTGAAGGTGTCCTTGCTCGCGTGCCACGTCATGCGCGGTCCGACCATCGTCGTCCGCCTTTTCGAGGTCAGCCCCAGACCCGTAGCCCGTAGCAAGATCACCGCGCTGGCCGGCTCCCCAGCGTAAGCCGCGCCGACCAGAGGCACAGCCCCGCCGCTCCGTTCGGGTTCGCCCCCGCCCCCGCATCAAGGACAAGGAGCGCGCCCATCACTCTCTACCCGCCCTCCGAGAACGCCGCGCTCGCTAGCGGGGTGGATCCGCCAATGCTGATCGCGCCCGCCTCGGCTCCGTGTTCGATCGACACTTTCACCACATCGTCCGCGTTGTAGTCGTCTCGCCAAGCGGCAATGTGGAGAGGCGTGAATCCGTTCTCGCTCTTCTCGTTCACATCCGCCCCTTCTTGGATGATCGCTCTCACTTCGCCGGGATCGCCCGAATCGATCGCGTTGGCGAGGGCGGTGGCTCTCGCCTCCTCCCACAGGAAGAAAGCGAATGCGAGTACCCATCCAAGGGCAACCACCCAAGCGATGGCTTCATGAGCGCGGTCGTAGCGGCGAGCGATTCGTGCTGCTTCGTCGATGATGATTCCCCTTGTTCATACGCGGCGGGATCGGGATTGATCCCGCTTTGCCGATGGAGTCCCTTTTTTCCGTGAATCGGGGGAGCATCGGGGGAGCATCGCCGTCGAGGGCGGCTCCCGATTGGAAAAGGACGCCCCAATAGAGGGTGGGCGAGCCCGTTCCGACGGCCGCGTGAACGCGGTCGAACAGGAACGCCGCAAACAGCGCGATCGCCGGATTCATGCCTCGTCGTCCGAATGAGTCGACTGCCGGCCTCGATGCCCTTTCGAGCATCAGGTGCACCGCCCGGGGCTTCTCATTTCTTGCCCGTATCAGGCGACACGCCCGCCCGAACGAGGACATCGACGACCTTGCTTGCGCCTGTCCTCATCGCTATTTGCAGGGCCGTTTCGGGCTGGTGCTCTTCGGTGTACAACGGCTCGGATACGGCGTTGGCATCCGCGCCTTTGCCAAGCAAGAATCGAGCGATCTTCGCGCGGCCGTCCTCGGATTCGTCGTCGATGAATGTCGCCGCGGCCATCAAAGGGGTCAGCCCGTGAACATTCCGCTCCTCGATTCCGACCCCCGCTTTGATCAGATATTTGACTTCGGACAGATCGCCCGCTTCGATCTCGTCGAAAAGATCGTCCTCCATCTCTTCGATGGGCTTTCGAAGCCTCCCCTTGCTGGGCTTGGCACCGGCCTCGATCAGGACATCCACGACGAGATCCATCTTTTTCGATGTGGCGTAGTCCATGGCCGTATTTCCGTCGTCGTCCTTCGATCCGAGCTTGGCGCCCGCTTCGAGCAAAGCCCGAACGATCTTCACCCGCCATTCCTGTTCATCCGGTGCGAAGAGGCCGTCACCCCCGCCCTCGTGCCCTGCGTCGCAAGCGAGCATCAGGGGCGTCAGGCCGTTCTGCTTAGCGTTGACATTCGCTCCCTCGTCGATTGCCTTCCGCGTCCCGTTGAAGTACCACCGATCGCACCGTCGAACAAGTCATCCGTGGCTTGGGCGTCGAACTTCTTTCGTTTCCGATCGCCGTCGTCACCCGACATCATCCCCCACAGCACCAACGCTCCGAATCCCAACGCGCCAAGCGTCAACAACATTTCCATCGGCCGGCTCCCTCTCGATGTTTCGTTTGAGGATGAAGGCTGCGCCCTCGCCAGCCGCGCCTTCGGTCATGAACGCACTCACCGGCGATCGTCTCGCTCGGACAAGAGGACGAGCGAGGCCGGGGCGAACGGGCCGGCCAATCGAGCGCTGGCCGTCATCGCTTCAAGGGCGTTCTTGAATCCGTCCGGATCCACCAGAAATGACTCCCCTTTTCCTCTCTCATCCAACCCCGCCACGAGCGATAACCGGGTCGAGCACAGATAAAGGGATTCGAGGGTCGCTTTGATGTTGACATATCCGTCACTGCGTTCGTATCCACCGAGATGACGAATCTTAAGGATGCCGAAGTCGTATTGCGACATCCACTCGCACGCTCGCGAGGGTGATTCCCTCTGCACGCATTTTCAAATATCTCGTTGGCTATCCGCTTCGATTCGGATAGATAGATGTCTCGATCTTCGATTCGCGCGTCGCTAACGAGGGAGTCGCTTGAGCGGGTCGATCGGCTTGCCCCGATGCCGAATCTCGAAGTGCAGTTTGACCCGGTCCGTACCCGAACTTCCCATCTCGGCGATCGGATGACCGCGGGGCACGAACTCCCCTTCTTTGACGTTCAGCGAGCGGTTATGGGCGTAGGCGCTCAAAATATCCTCGGTATGCTTGATGATGATCATATTGCCGTAGCCGACCAAGCCGTTGCCGACATAAACCACCTCTCCCATGGCAGCGGCTTTTACCTGCTGACCGAGGTCGCCCCCGATATCGATCCCTTTGCCGCCTCCGCGCCGGAAGGTGCCGATGACCTTGCCCGAGGTGGGCCAGATCCATCTGTCGACCTTCGTCGGCAGGGGAATGGGCTCGGGTCTGGCGATGGCGACCTTGGTGGAGGGAGGACGAGGGAGCGGTTTTTTCTTCGTTTGTCCGCTCGGCAAAGCCGTGGCTCGTGCCGACGAAGGCACTGCCGAAGCCGATGCCTTTGCCGCCGGCGCTGCGCTCGGTTTGGCGACCGGGGCGGACGGGGCCTTGGGGGCCTTGGGCACGTTGGGCACCTCGGGTGTCTTGGGCGCAGAGGCGGAAGGAGCGGGTTCGGGGGCAACGGCGGCCACTTGGGATTCGCCGCTTTCCGGCGCGGGCGACGCTACCTGCGGCTTTGCGCTCTCGTCCGCCGATGCCGCCGGCTCGGGGACATCCTCGGTCTTGTTCGGCGACGACGTAGCAACTTGCGTGGGGACTTGCGCCGGGCCTTGCGTCTGACTTTGCGCCTGATTCTCCGCCACAATCTTCGCAGGCTCGGCCGTGGCTCGCTCGCTCGATGCGGGCTTTTTCGCCCGCTCGGTATCGAGTGCGGGAAAGGCGAACTCCAGATTCGTTTCCGTCTCCGGGATCAGCAGAACCTGCCCGATCTTGAGTTTCCTGGGATCTTCGATGCCGTTGATCCTCCCCAACTCCCGGTAATCGACCCCGAAGACCCAACCGACGGCGTAGAGAGTGTCCCCCTTCTTGACGACATATTCGCTGGAGCGCCCCGGCACCAAGGGTGTGCTCGGCGGTCCGGCGGGGGCGAACTGTTCCGGTGCCAACTGGCCGGTGCAGCCACCGAGCAGTCCGACGACGGCGCTTGCGAAGACGACGAGGCAAACGAATCCGGCCCGCGGCAGTCGGTGAGGGGTGAAATCCGCGGCGGCTGTGCCACGCTTTATGCCGCGCTTTTCGGACTCGACATCAAGGGGATCGACATCGAGGCTCGCGATGGCCGCGGCCGCCACCCGACCACGGTCGCCGGCACCGGCGACGATTCCCTCGAGCCGCGAGGCCGAGTCTCGGCGCTGGTTTGGGCGTTTCGAAAGGGCGGTGTTCATCGGATACCCGTCAACATCGGAACGAATGTCACGCTATCCAAGATTTCCTCGCTGAACCCCTTGCCGACGGGGTGCCGAGTCAGGCGCATCAGTTTTTGCCCTCTCGATCCGCCCACAGGAGTCGCCGAACGACCTGTGCCGCACTTCAGGCCGCGTCTTTCGGGCTCGACATCGAGGCTCGCGATGGCCGCGGTCGCCACCCGACCACGGTCGCCGACACCGGCGATGGCTCCCTCGAGCCGCGAGGCCGAGTCTCGGCGCGGGTTTGGGCGTTTCGAAAGGGCGGTGTTCATCGGATACCCGTCAACATCGGAACGAATGTCACGCTATCCAAGATTTCCTCGCTGAACCCCTTTCCGACGGGGTGCCGAGTCAGGCGCATCAGTTTTTGCCCTCTCGATCCGCCCAAGGGGATCACCAAACGACCTTTGGGGGCCAGCTGATCGATCAGCATCGGGGGTATTTTCTCCGGTGCGGCGGCCACCAGCACGGCATCGAAAGGGGCCAGCTCGGGCCAACCCTCGTTGCCGTCCGCATGCCGGAAATACACATTGGAAAAACCCAAGGCGTCCAATCGCTTTTGCGCCCGAACCAGCAGCGATTCGATGCGCTCGACGCTGAAGACTCGATCGAAAAGCGAGGCGAGGATCGCGCTTTGATAGCCGCATCCGGTGCCGATCTCGAGGATGCGAGCGCCGGGAGAATCGTCAAGAACCGCCTGCGTCATCATCGCCACGATCAGAGGCTGGGAGATGGTCTGCCCGCGCCCGATCGGCAAGGGGATATCCTCGTAGGAACGGCTGGCGAGCGCTTCGTCGACGAAAAGATGACGAGGAACGAGACGAATCGCTTCGAGCACCCTTTCGTTCTCGATGCCGCTCGCGCGCAGACGGTCAAGCAGACGTTCGCGGGTGCGCATGGAAGTCATGCCGACACCCTTGATGCGATCCTTGGCGAAGGAATCGCTTCCGTCGTCGCTCAGGGGATCGCCAGATCGCAAAGCCATTCCCGCGTCCTGTCCATCTCCCGGTGGCTGGTCAGGTCGGTGTGAAGAGGGGTCAGGGAGACGAATCCCGAACGAATGGCCTCGAAATCGGTCCCCGGCCCGTCGTCTTGAGCCTCCCCTTGCTTCCCGAACCAATAGATGGTCTCGCCTTGTGGATCCTTGTCGGGAATCACCTTCTCCGATTGCCGCCGCCTGCCGAGTCGCGTGGCGCGAATCCCGCGAAGTTCGGCAAGAGGAATATCGGGGACGTTGACGTTCAAAATCGCCCCGCTTTCGAGCAATCGCCTTTCGAGATGGCGGTCGACGATCATACCGACCAAGCGCCTTGCGACTTCGGCCGCGGTTTCGTAATGACGACACTCGTACGATGCGAGCGAAATCGCAAGCGCCGGCAACCCCAAGAAACGCCCCTCCATCGCCGCAGCCACGGTTCCCGAATAGATGACATCGTCGCCTAAATTGGCACCGGCGTTGATGCCGGAGACGACGATATCGGGTTCGGGATCGAGCAAGCCGGTGATCGCAAGGTGGGTGCAATCCGCCGGCGTGCCTTCGACGCTGATGAAGCCGTTGTCCATGGCGCGGGAACGCAAGGGGCTGCGGAGGGTCAAGGAATTGCTGGCCCCGCTGCGATTGCGATCCGGGGCGACCACGATCACCTCGCCCAAGGGTTTCAACGCATCGGCAAGGCTTCGAAGTCCGGGTGCGAGATAACCATCGTCATTGCTGACGAGAATCCTCATCGGCTTCGCTTCCCGGTCATCGTCTCATCCGAAAAAAACGATCCGGGAGCGTCGGAGAACGCTCCCGGCCTGCAAACGGCTTGGAAGCCGCGAAAAAAGCGGCATCGGGATTCAAAAAGTCTCTAAAAGAGCTGACCGTGACCGGAGCCCATGAAGAGCAGCATCGGGATCGAGAGCATCGTGTTGGTGCGCGAAGCCAACAGCGCCGTCCGACGCGCTTTGTTCTTCTCCTCGTCAGTGGCCTCGACCATCCCCAGCACCTTCTTCTGATTGGGCCAGATCAGCGCCCAGACATTGAAGAGCATGATGGTGCCGAGCCACGCGCCGATGCCGATCCCGCGGGCGGTTTCGTCAAGCGTAAAGGCCTCTAGGAATCGACCTTGCGAAAGCAGCAATGCCGCTCCCGAAAGCCAAGTCACAACCGCCGCCCACCGGAACCACAGCAGCGCTCGGGGAGCGATGTATTTATTAATGGCCGCCGGGCCGGGGCCTTCCTTGTCGGCATTGGCTTGGGCGATTGCGGGAACTTGCACGAAATTGAAGTAATAAAGCAACCCGATCCACGCAACCCCGGACAGGAAGTGAATCCAGCGCTCCAGCGCCAGCAGAGACTGTAGGTCCATCGATCAATCCTCCGGAAAAAGTTCGATTCAGCGCTTCTTCTCGCCCCCGGTGAAAGAGGGCTATCGCGATTCTTTACAAGGCATCAAACGATGGCGGCCAACACCAATGCCAAAATGACGCCGCAGACGATGGTTCCGGTGATGCTTTCCAAAGGGTTCATCGAATCTCTCCTCGTTTATTCGATCGATTGAAAGACGCCCAGGCCCTGCCCGAGACTCATACTGCCGTATCGCTTCGCCGGCTCAAGCCGAATGACGGGTATTTTACTACTCTTTATCCGAACTCTTTTGCCGATGCTCATCGACTGATCGGGCGGATCGAAAAAAGGGCTTTCAGCCGCCCCTTGCTCGCGCTTTGACACCCCGCGCGTTCGATCCGGGAAAGGAATTGTTCGCGCTCGACCTGATGCCATAGCCGTTTACAAGACGATCTCGATGACCCGCGGAGGCGGCGCATCATCGGTCAGCGCCACCTGTGTCCGCCGCCGCCGCTTGCAAGGCGGGCATATCCCGAGCCTGCGCGCGCCGCTACCGCTCACGCCCCGCCACGAAAGGGTTCAAGAGCCACCAGGGTCGTTTAGCCACCAACCGTGGCTTGCGCCCGCCCTCACGCCCTGGCAATCGCGCGGATCGATCCGGGGAGAGACTCTTCGCGCCCTGCTTTATGCAAAGCGATCTCGATGGCGGGCGATGCCGCGGTGACGATCAACGCCATCCGCCAAGGCCTAAGCGACCCTCCCCAAGTTCAACGAGAGCACATCGCCTTTGGCACACTCTCCCACCGCCGCGGCTCCCGAGTCCACACTCGGTACGGCCGTTCACGCACCTCGCGCACCGCTGAGAGGCAGGATATCAGGAACGACCGGACTCGTTTGAGCCACCCGTGGCTTACGCCCGGTCCCTGACATCGGCAATCGCGCGGATCGATCCGGGAAGAGACTCTTCGCGCCCTGCTTTATGCAAGGCGATCTCGATGGCGGGCGATAACGCGGTGACGATCAACGCCATCCGCCAAGGCCTAAGCGACCCTCCCCAAGTTCAACGAGAGCACATCGCCTTTAGCGCACTCGCCCACCGCCGCGGCTCCCGAGTCCACACTCGGTGCAGCCGTTCACGCACCGCTGCGGGGCAGGATATCAAGAACGACCGGACTCGTTCGAGCCACCCGTGGCTTACGCCCGATCCCTGACATCGGCAATCCACGCGATCGATCAGAAAAAGAGATTATTCGTATCCCGCCATCTGCAAGATGATCTCGATGGCGGGCGATGCCGCGGTACCGGTCAACGCCACCCGCAAGGGCTTATGCAACCTTGCCCAGATTCAGCGAAAGCGCTTGCGCACACTCGCCCTCCGCCGCTTGCAAGACATGCGGCTCCCGAATCCGCTATCGCCAAGACCGCTCACGCACATCGAACAAAGGGTCCAAGAGCCACCGGGCTCGTTCAGCCACCCGCCGCTTGCGCCCGCTCCCGCACCTTGGCGATCGCCCGATCGATCCGAGAAAGAGACCGCTCGCGCCCCACCATCTGCAAGGTGATCTCGATGGCGGGCGATGCCGCGGTACCGGTCAACGCCACCCGCAAGGGTTGAGCGATCTTGCCCAGATTCAGCGAAAGCGCTTGGGCACACTCGTCCACCGCCGCTTGCAAGGCGGGCGTTTCCCAAGCATCCACTCGCTGCAACCGCTCGCGCACCGCCATGAGGGGCTCCAAGGCGACCGGGCGCAGATGTTTTTTCGCGGCTTTCTCCTCGAAATCCTCGTACTCATCGAAGGCGAAGCGGGATTTTTCCGCCATCTCCTTGAGGGTGCGGGCGCGTTCGCGCTGCACCTCGACATGGAAAGGCCAGCAGGCATCGTCGGCATCCGGTGCCTCGACCCCCAGCGCCTCGACCTGCTCCGCCAACAAGGGTCCGAGACGAGCGCTATCCGCCTGACGCAAATAATGCTGATTGAGCCAGCCGAGTTTTTCGTAATCGAAAGAGGCGGGCGAGCGCGCCACATCGGTGATATCGAAATGCTCGACCATCTCTTCGAAGGCGAAGATTTCCTGATCCCCCCTCGACCAACCCAAACGCACGAGGTAATTCAGCAACGCTTCCGGTAGATAGCCGTCCGCCCGAAACTGCATCACCCCGGTTGCCCCGTGTCGCTTCGAAAGACGCTGACCATCGGGGCCGAGGATCATCGGCACATGAGCGTAGCGAGGTATCGATCCGTCCAAAGCCTGGATCAGGTTCAGCTGCCTCGGGGTATTCATTACGTGATCGTCGCCACGGATGACGTGGCTGATATTCATCTCCAGATCGTCGACCACCACGCCGAAGTTGTATGTGGGCATGCCATCGCTGCGGGCGATGACCAGATCGTCGAGCTCGCTGTTTTCGAAAGAGACCGTGCCACGCACGAGGTCGTCGAAAACGACGCTGCCCTCCAAGGGGTTGGCAAAACGCACCACCGGCTCGATGCCCGGCGGAGGCGGCCCGCGACGGTTCCGGCAACGGCCATCGTAACGGGGCTTTTCGCCCCGCTCACGCTGCGCCGCCCGCATCGCATCGACCTCTTCGCGACTGCAATAGCAGTGGTATGCCCGACCTTGGCTCAGCAAGCGCTCGATGGCGTCTTGGTAGCCAGACAACCGATCCGTTTGAAAAAAAGGCCCCTCGTCGGCCTCGAGGCCGAGCCAGCGCAGCCCGTCAAGGATGGCATCGATGGAAGCCGAGGTCGAACGCTCGCGATCGGTATCTTCGATACGAAGCACGAAGCGACCACCCTCGTGGAGGGCGAAAAGCCGACAGAACAAGGCGGTGCGGGCACCGCCGATGTGCAAAACCCCGGTCGGGCTCGGAGCGAAACGAGTGCGAACGTTCATGGGCGCGGATCATAAAGGCTCACGGGAGCCGCAGGTCGTAAAAGATCCCCGAAGAAGATGGCTGTCTGGGAGAAATCACGAAAGCGTCCGTCCGGGATTCATCCGCGCCGAGGACACTAACGCCTTCGAAACACGGCACGCCCGGGAACGCAGCCGGCTTCACCGCCCTTCCTCGGCTCGAAGGCTCAAAGATCGAAAGCACCGGCGACTCGGCGCCCGTCGCACCGCAGACGAAAGCAGCGTGCGACGATACCGAGTCGGCGAACGCACATCGGCGATCGGGGGATGTGATCGGGCAAATCGCATAGCGCAAATCAAGCGGATCGATAGCTTCGTTCGAGCCGAAATTCCGACCCGAATCGACCTCGACAACCCGGCATCGCTCGACTTCGGCCAAGTATGAAAATACCGCGGCAAATCCGACCCGGCAGCCACCCCTTCGGACAGGCATAACAAGCAAAAACCTTTGATATGCTTATCGCCGACACCACACAATCAACCCGCTTTTCCGTTGATTTTCCAGTGATTCGGCATCTTGAAATATGCCGAGCCCAACGAACGCCTTATGCAAGACACACAAAACATCCGCCTCCCGCACGGCACCGGCCTGATCGAAAGCCTCGACTGACGATCCATCCCGTGAAAATCACCAAAATCTCCATCTACAAAAAGCATCTCCCCTACGTCGATGGCGTCTACAAATGGGGGCGCGGCAACGCATTTCGCGTGGCGGTCAGTTCGGTCGTCGTCATCGACACCGATGCCGGCATCAGCGGCTGCGGCGAATTTTGCCCCTGCGGCGAAAACTATATGGCTGCGCACTCCGAAGGGGTCGAAGCGGCGGCCCGACTCATGGCAACCCGTTTGCTGGGCGAAGATCCGCGACAGGTCGGACGCATCGAGCGCTTGATGGATCACATCATCCAAGGTCATGACTACGCCAAATCACCCTTCGACATCGCCTGCTGGGACATCTTGGGTCAGGCAACCGAACAACCCGTCTGGATGCTGCTCGGCGGCAAAATGACGCACGGGGCACCGATGTATCGCGTAGCGCCCCAAGCCGAGCCGGAAGCGATGACCCGCGACATGAATCGGCTGCGCGAAAAAGGATATCGGCACTTCCAAATCAAAGTCGGCGCCGATTGGGTCGAGGATATCGAACGCATCCATGCCACCGTACCGCATCTTCAAGCAGGAGAGGTCGCATTGGCCGACGCCAACCAAGGATGGCATGTCGACGAGGCCCTCAGGGTTGCGCGTGCCACATCTAACCTTGACTACATCATGGAACAGCCCTGCAAAAGCTACGAGGAGTGCTTGCAGGTGCGTCGCCGCATCGATTTGCCGATGAAACTGGACGAGTGCATCACCGATTTCCAGATGGCGCAGCGAGTCGTGGCGGATCGCTCGGCCGAAATCATCTGCCTCAAAATCTCGAAACAAGGCGGCCTTTCCAAAACCCGCCGGATGCGCGACCACTTCATCGACCACCGCATCCCCGTCGTCTCCGAAGACTCGTGGGGCGGTGAAATCACGACCGCCGCCATCGCTCATCTAGCGGCTTCGACCCCGAAGGAGTTCCTAGTCAACTCGACCGACCTGCACAATTACAATATCGGCCACACCGGCAAGCCAGGGCCGCATACCCAAGACGGCAAACTCTACGCCGCCGACACCCCGGGACTCGGCGTCAAGCCCGATTTCGACTCCCTCGGCACACCCGTCGCGGTTTACGAAGCCTGACCCGACAGACTCGAAAGTGGGGTAAAATCCGAGCCAAGAGTCGGGCGCGTAGCTCAGTGGGAGAGCACCGCCTTCACACGGCGGGGGTCGCTGGTTCAATCCCAGCCGCGCCCACCAACCTTTTTCCGACTCGAAAAGCCTGCAGTATTCGGTACTGGCAAGGGATATCCTAAAAGCCTTGCGAAATACCTCTTACCTAGACTGCCCTACCCTTGCCGATACTGATATTGGGCGTGGCCGCAAGACCTTTCCCCTGACAATCGTCTCTCCCGAGCAGCAAGGACCGATCCGATGGCAACTGAACAAGAGATAGCGGAACGCAAAGCCGCCTTGCTGGATGCGGTCGGTAAGCAGGATTGGGAAAGCGCAGGGCACGGCTTGACTTGGCTGATTCAAAACCTCCCTGAGAGCCAAGTGCTTGATTTTTCCCCTGAATTGCTCACATCTTTCGATCAGGCTATAGGGGAAAACTGTAAAGAATCTATCGCTTTTATTATGCGCGGCTCCATAAAAATGAATTTGGGGAGAAAGCAAGAAGCCATTACCGATTACGATGAAGCCGTAAGGCTAGGTCCAAAGGATTCCATTGCCTATTTCCATCGTGCCACTGTCAAAAACGAACTGCTTGACTATCAAGGGGCTATTATTGACTTGGATTACGCCATAAAACTGAGCCCCGATGACGTCAATCTCTACTATGCTCGAGCCATCATCAAAAAATCTCTGAACGATCACCGGGGAGTTATCGCAGATCTAGATGAAATTATAAAAATTGATCCTAATGATGCTGAAGCCTACGGTAATCGCGGCGCAGCTAAGGGGCTACTGGAGAAACATCAGGAAGCGATTTCTGACTTTGATAAAGCGATCCAACTGAATATCGATGATCCCAATATCTACAATAATCTCGGTGCTAGCAAGAGAGCATTAGGGAAATATCAGGAAGCCATTGAAGACTTTGATAAATTTATTGGCCTGAATCCCAATGAGGCAATTGGATACGGTAACCGAGGACTTACCAAAGGACTATTGGGGAATCACCAAGAGGCTATTATCGATTTTGATATGGCTATCCAACTGAATCCCGATGATTTTATTGCTTATAGAAATCGAGGAGCCGCAAAGGAATTACTCGGAAAACATCAAGAGGCCATTATCGATTTTGATATGGCCATCCAACGAAATCCCAGTGATTTTATTGCCTATAGAAATCGGGGTGCCGCCAAAGAATCTCTAGGAAAACACCGAGAAGCCATAGAAGATTTTAACGCAGCTATCCAATATAATCCCAATGATGCAAATACTTACCACTATCGTGGCTCTGTCAATCTAGAAATAGCTAAAATAAATCATAAAAACAATGATGAAAGCCTGAAAGAGGAATTGGAACGTGTTGGTGTCATCAATGATTTTAGAGAGGCTTTACGCCTAGAACCGTCAGAAATCAGATTCAAACAATTTGAGAGTGTTATACGGTTTGTTTCCTCCCTCAGAAAAAATATCGAATTTAATAAAGAAGAATTAAATGAAAGACGTAAAATATACGAGAAAACAATCAAACCTTTTCTGTGCATAAATTACGGATTGGCTCTGCTTACTTTAATTGTACCAATACTCTTTTTACTTATCCCATCTTGCTGTATTAATCCTGATACTATCAAGCAGAAAATTGAAATTATTTTAAATTATTTCGGAAAACTTCCTCTCGTCGTCTATATCATGTCAGGTGCCGGTCTGTTCGCTCCGGTATTCTACCCTATCATGCAGATCAGTCTTATACATCGGCTAGAGTTTCGTACTCATGAGAGTAGATTTCCAGTGATCGCACCAGCAGCCGATAGAAAACCCACTTACGGGAGTGCAACCCAATCAAATGATAGCCTCTCTCCAGGAGATATCCTTACTAGCACATACAATCTATGGAAAAGGTCAACAGGGGATGGTTCGTAAAAATCTCTCTCTATTTTCATGGTATGAGCCACAAATCCTTCCTACGCCCGTCGGCCGACTAAAATGACCTCAACCTGCTCGGCCTAACTCTGTCGGACAGATTCAGAGTCTAGCCTCCGGGTTTCCGATTTGGGATATTACATGACAGAGAGCCAAGGGACCAATGAGACCGCTATCAATCATCGTCGGCGATGATTTTCCAGCCCCTTCCATACGGGTTCGTCGGGCTGTCGATCCGGGAAGGATTGCCAGCACCTAACGGATTGTGGATGCTATCAGGAGAACTCGGATTGCCATAGCGTCCGTAGGGATTCGAGATCGAATCGGGGTCGCGGCGATTGCTGCTCAACCTACCGCGATAATTGCCGTTTTGGTCATACAGCTTCGGCGCTTTGGTAGCGTAGGGGTTTCTTACGCTCCGATTCGAAGACGGACTTCCGTATTTGCCATAAATGTTGTTGATGCTGTTTAATCCGTTGCGGCTGCCAGCACCATAAGGGTTGGAAACGCTGTCAAGGTCGGAGGGGTTTGTACTGAGGTTGCCCAGATAGGTCTGCGCTGCAGCGGATTGGGACAATATCAGGACGGCAAAAATGGCAAGTGCACGGAAGATCATGGAAAAAGCCTCAAGAGATAGGAAAAGAGACCGCATCCTATCATGCATGGTGGGCATGCACAAGGACGATTCCCTGCTCAACGACTTAGCGCTTCGAGGCCGTCCCACATCACCATCTAAAAATGCACCGACTTCAACACGGTGGCCGAGGATTTGCGATGCAGGAGCATAGCCAAATCGAAAAGGATATGTGTATCCCGAAATATACCCGTGAGCAGGCTGACTGAACTCCGCCTCAACCTCCTTTCCGCAACTCTCAATCAGGAGATGGGCGATTTTTTGCGAAATACCCACAACTTTCACTAGCGAGAGCAGATCAGCAGACCAAGAGGGTTAGGCGATAATCGGAAAGGCTTACAACCCTTGAAAAATCATTCGCTTAGAGTTCCCGACCCTACCGGTGCCCAGTGCCCGAACCTCTAGCCCGTCAGAACATCGCCACACAGATCATCTCCACCGGAGCCGAATAGCCTTGAAAAATCTACGCAGAGTCTTGATAACACTCGGAATCGTGCTGGCGGGCGGGTACGGTGTCTTCTACGGCTACTCCGCTCTCATGATCGCGGCGGCTTTCAAAGCACGGATGTTGTGTATCGGTGTCTTCGAGGGTGGGCGCACCCCGGAGCACGTTCTCGACCAAGAACTGAGTGATTTTGGTTATCTCTCAGTCGATGTCGATCGTCAGAAAGGTCGGGTGGATGCCAATTTCTTCGGATTGGTGGCGCACAGTGCGCAATTTCAGCCGGGTTGGGGTTGTCGATTGCCCTTGGGATTGGAAAAGCCCTTGCCTGAAGTCGCCTCGGTTCCGGGTGAAACCGATCTCGAGTTGAAGCGATCGGAAAATGCCGATTTGATCGAGGCCGTCGAGGCTTGGTTTGAGCCTGAATTGAAGACCCACGCCGTGATCGTGGCCGATGCTTCGGGCGTGCTGCACGAGGCATACACACCGGAGGTCGGTCCGGGGACTGCGTTGATCGGCTGGTCGATGTCCAAAAGTGCGCTACACGCTATGGTGGGTCGGCTGATGTATGAGGGCCGACTGGCCTCCTTGGATGAACCGCTACCGCAACCGCTGTGGCACCAGCAGCCCGACGACCCGCGAGCGGCGATCACTTGGGAAAATATGCTGCGCATGACCAGCGGCCTCGAATGGGGCGAGCACTACGG
The DNA here is from genome assembly GCA_965220535.1 of Gammaproteobacteria bacterium. Classification (GTDB taxonomy): domain Bacteria; phylum Pseudomonadota; class Gammaproteobacteria; order HK1; family HK1; genus HK1. The sequence goes on from OZ244833.1 coordinate 252,009, forward strand.
GACACCCTCGGATGTCACGCGCATGCTGTTTGCATCGCGCAGCGCCGATCAAATCCCGGCGGACAAAACGCTTTCGCATCCGGTCGGGGCGCACTGGCAATATTCCAGCGGTACCAGCAACTTGCTGGCGGTAGCGGCGGCATCCTTGGTCCCCGAATACAAACAGCCCATGCGTACCCTGCTCTTCGAGCCGCTCGGTATGCATACCGCCTACGCCGGCACCGATGCTTATGGCAATCTCATCGGCTCTTCCTTCGTATCGGCTTCGGCCCGCGATTGGATCAAACTCGGCAGGCTTTATCTCCAAGACGGAATATGGGAGGGCCAACGAATTCTGCCGGAGGGCTGGGCTGCGCACGGCTCTAAGGAGACCGCGCTGGACCAAAGTGGGGACGATATCGGTCGCCACGGAGCACATTGGCGCCTCAACCCCGAGCTCGGCGATGACGAGGTGTACTACCCCGGCGTGCCGACCGATACCTTCATCGCGCAGGGATTTGACGGGCAGTTCATGTTCATCATCCCCTCGCGCGGTCTGATATTGCTGCGGATGGGTGCCTACAAGCCGGATCGGGAGGTGCTCGCCGAGCGTATGGCGGCGATTTTGCGGGCTTTGGAGGGCTAGCGGTGGGGGGTTGCGCTGTGGGCGCGGATATGGCCACCAAAAATCCTCGAATATTCAAGCGCATAGCCGCACTCGAATTTGGCGGAAACCGCTCGATGTTATATCCAAATCAGAGAGTATGGGCAGCGTGCATAGCCGGAGGCGATGACTTGTTTGAGATAATCCGTGGGACTTGTTTTTTCCCTGGTTTTAGGATAAAAACCTGGAACCCTCTCTTACATCAGCTCACCTAAGGATAAATCCGATGGCAACCGAACGAGAAATAGAAGCCCACAAAAACGCCCTGCTTGATGCGGTCGGCAAGCAAAACTGGGAGTGTGCAGATACAGAAATGGCTTGGCTATCACGAAATTTGCCTGAGAACCAATCAGACGAATTCTATCCTAGCCTGCTCATGACTCTCAATCAAATGATAGAGAGTGATTGTAAAATACCAATTCCTCTTACTATTCGCGGCTATATTAAGAGTAACTTGGGCGAATATATTGGAGCCATCGCTGATTTTGATGCATCTCTCGAACTAAACCACTATCATGCCAACACCTATAGTTATCGTGGAACCGCCAAAGCATTTCGGGGGGATCATCTAGGGGCAATTTCTGATTTTGATATGGCGATAAGGCTGAATCTTAATGATGCCGATATCTATTCTAACCGAGGTACTGCTAAGAGTTATATAGAAGATTACCAAGGTGCTCTTAATGACTATGAACAAGCAATACGTATACAACCTGATAATTCTTTATATTACTACTTAAAGGGACTTGTTTTTCTCAAAATTGATGAAGAACAAAGAGCAGAGAAATCTTTCGATATGTTTTTTGATAAGAAATATGAATTTGATAACGAACAAGATAAGGAAAATATGAATAAATCCAAAAGAGGAAAAAAATCAAATAAAGTTCAACTGTATCGTCTACTAAATGATATTTCTGATGAATTCTATTTTTTGAAAGATAAAAATAACCGAGATCGAATTGATGGAAGAATACCTCATGAAAATATCCTTTACCTTTATGCACTCCTTGATCATGCTATTCGAAATACCCTTTGTTATATTGCCGTAGTGAATCTTAAATGTAATTTTGAATCGACAAAAAAGCATCTTGCTTCATTTAGACCTATAATTGCAAATTTCAAAAATGATCTTAGTAATGCATCAATAAACATCGAAAAATATCCAGATAATCAACATCAAACAACTCGAAATCTGATTTTCGCAACCCGATTGAGAAGTCGTCTAGCTCATGGAAAGAAAATCGGAAAGTCATCCGATGAGACTAAAAAATCTAAAAATAGATGGGAAGCTATATCGGATGTAACCGATGCACAATGCTATAAAGCTTGCATCTACTTCATTAAATTTTTTATAGAATATCTAAAATTCTTTGATGAAAATATACAGAAAAAAGGCGGAGTGAAATTCAATCCATTCAACGACAATTTTCAAGGTTTCATAAGAAAAGGAAATATGAACGAATCACAAACTGAGGTCATGCTTCGTGGAATGGGCATCATTTCTTCCAAAAGTCTTTCAAAAAATAAAAATTCGAAATGATCTATTCAACTGTAACGCCCTACTCCTGCATTACCATTCAGAATTTTTAGCCTAAGTAAGTATTGGGAAGAACGATAAAAATCAACGGTCCACAGCAGTAACTCCATACTTCAGAGTAACCTCGATAAGTGAACGGGCATCGTTCAAAGCGATTTCCTGTCTTTATTCTTCGGTTCGCGGATAAAATCTCTACCCTTTTCCTTTTTTTATGCTTCTATGAGGATGCTTTGAAAAAGTATTTTTGCGAGATTGATTATTAGGGCTTGCCGTGAGATTTCCCTTATCCAATAGACCCGACTTTGACGGTTTTCTCTTGCCTGAAGATGCGGATTTTTCCGGTCTTTCTTTGAACGAAGGATCGGTCTTTGCAGGCTTTCCCTTGGCGGAAGGGTCGGACTTCGTTGTTTTTCCCCTGCCTGAAACGCTCGGTTTCGCCGGCCTGGCTTTGCCCGAAAGGTCCGGTTTAGGCGGTCTTGGTTTGTTCGCGAGTTTTGTCTGGTTTCGAGGCGGATGGTTTCGAGGTTGGCTCTCGGGGCGGGTTTCGCGGCGGCGTTCTTTTCGATCCGGTCTTTCGTGGGCGGGGGCTTCGGGGGTCGGTTTTCTCCGAGGGGGTCTTTTTGGATCGGATCGTGGGCTACTACGGCTCGCCTCTTGGGTGCCACTCTTCGGGCGGTGGTCTTCTCGGAATGTGGGCTTTTTTCGGGGATGGGTGTTTTGCCGATATCCGGGGGAGCGATTGGCGGCGACGCCGGGGTTCGACCTCGATGCTGGTTTTTTGGTTGATCGCTTGCCGGGGGCGGTTGGGCGGGGTCGTTTTTCGGTTTCGCCTTTGGCTTCGCGTACTTGCTGGAGCAGATCTTGGACCTCTTGCTCGCTGACGTCTTCGTGGCGGCCGGGGTGGAGGTGGCGGGGTAGTTTGACCGGGCCGAAGCGTACTCGGATCAGGCGGCTGACGGTGCAGCCGATGGCTTCGAAGAGGCGGCGGACTTCGCGTTTTCGGCCTCGCTTGAGGACGACGTGGAACCATCGGTTGGCTCCTTCTCCGCCTGCGCTTTTGAGGGTATCAAGGGCGGCGTGGCCGTCTTCGAGTTCGATGCCGGTGGTCAGGCGGGCCAGGTCTTGGGGTGAGGGGTCGCCGAGGATGCGTACTGCGTATTCGCGCTCGATCAGAGAGCTCGGGTGCATCAGGCGGTGGGCGAGTTCGCCGTCGTCGGTCAGCAGGAGCAGGCCGGTGGTGTTGAAATCGAGTCGGCCGATGGCGATCCATCGCGCTCTGCCCAAGCGCGGGAGGCGGTCGAAGACTGTGGGTCTTCCCAAGGGGTCGCGGCGGGCGGTGAGTTCGCCGGCGGGTTTGTGGTAGCGGATCAGTCGATTTTTGGACGCTCCGCTTCGCACCGGAACGCCGTCCATCCGCAACAGGGAGTCGGTGCCGACTCGATCTCCGATTTTCGCCGGATGTCCGTCGACGGTGACGCGTCCGGCGGCGATTCGCTCTTCCGCTTCGCGCCGGGAAACGAGGCCGCTTTGTGCGAGGACTTTTTGCAGTTTCTCGTGTGGGTTGTGATCGTTCGGATTCGCCGCGGTCGGGTGGATTGGCGGCGAGTGGGATTCGCTCGGGCGTTTGCGGAAAGGCGGTTTTTTTTCCGAATGCCTCCTGTCTGCGGGCTTTGTGGGGGGGCGGCTCAAGCCCTTGGCGTCGGTGCGTTTTCCTCCTGCGAACTTTGCGGGAGGACGATTCGAACTTTTGGCGAAGGTGCGCTTGCCTGCCGCGGATTTCGTGGGGGTGAGATCCGAGCCTTCCGCCGTGGTGCGCCTATAGCCCGCAGGCTTTGCGGTTGAGCGATTTGAGTATTCCGCATCGGCTCGTTTCAAACCCTTGGGCTTTCCTGAAGGGCGGCTCGAGCCTTCGGTGAACGAAGGTTTCTCCCTCGCAGGCTTCCCGGGGGAGAGATTCGAACCTCTTGCATCGGTGCGTTTCAGACCCTTGGGCCTTCCTGAAGGACGACTCGAACCTTCAGTGACCGAACGTTTTTCCCCCGCAGGCTTCATGGGGGGACGATTTGAGCTTCCTGCATCGGCGCGTTTCGATCCCCTGGGCTTTCCGGAAGGGCGAATCGAACCCTCGGTGAACGAACGTTTCTCTCTCGTCGGCTTCATGGGGGGACGATTCGAGCCTCCTGCATCGGCGTGTTTCGATCCCTTGGGCTTTCCGGAAGGGCGGCTCGAAGCTTCGGTAAACGAACGTTTCTCCCTCGTAGGCTTCACGGGGGGACGATTCGAGCCTCCTGCAGCGGCGCGTTTCAACCCCTTGGGGTTTTCGGAAGGGCGGCTCGAAGCTTCGGTGAACGAACGTTTCTCCCTCGCAGGCTTCGCGGGGAAAGGATTCAAGCCTCCTGCATCGGTGCGTTTCAACCCTGTAGGCTTTGCGGAAAAGCGACTCGGTCCTTTGGCGTCGGTACGCTTTCTTCCTGCGAATTTCGCGGGGGAACGACCCGTTATTTCGGCGGCGGTACGCTTGCCGGTCTCGGGTTTTGCGGGTATGCGATCCGAACCCTCGGCGGGGGTGCGCCTCTCTCTCTTAGGCTTTGCGGGGAAGCGACTTGAATCTTCCGCATCGGTGCGTTTCTCTTTTTCAGGTCTTGCGGGAGAGCGATTCGAACCCTCGGCAGAGGCGCGTTTCGCCCTTGTGGGCTTTGCGGATGCGTAACTTGAGCCTTCGGCGACGCGCTTGTCCCCCGCAGGCTTTGCGGGTGAATGACCCGAACTTTTAGCGTCGGGACGCTTGCCGGCCGCGGATTTAGTGGGTGTGCGATCCGAAACTTCGGCGGCGGTGCGCCTATCGCCCACGGGCTTCGCGAGGGAACGACTCGAATCTCCCGCACCGGTGCGCTTGCCCCCCGCAGGCTTTGCGGGAGAGCGACCTGAACTTTTTGCGTCGCGCCGCTTGTCGGTCGTGGATTTCGTGGGCGTGCGATCCGAAACCTCGGCGGCGGTGCGCCTATCGCCAACGGGCTTTGCGGGGGAACGACTCGAATCTCCCGCACCGGTGCGCTTGCCCCCCGCAGGCTTTGCGGGAGAGCGACCTGAACTTTTTGCGTCGCGCCGCTTGTCGGTCGTGGATTTCGTGGGCGTGCGATCCGAAACCTCGGCGGCGGTGCGCCTATCGCCAACGGGCTTTGCCGGGGAACGACTCGAATCTCCCGCACCGGTGCGCTTGTCCCCCGCAGGCTTTGCGGTTGAATGACCCGAACTTTTAGCGTCGGGACGCTTGCCGGTCGTGGATTTCGTGGGCGTGCGATCCGAAACCTCGGCGGCGGTGCGCCTATCGCCAACGGGCTTTGCCGGGGAACGACTCGAATCTCCCGCACCGGTGCGCTTGTCCCCCGCAGGCCTTGCGGCAGAACGACCCGAACTTTTGGCGGCGGGACGCTTGTCGGCTGCGGATTTCGTGGGTATGCGATCCGAAACTTCGGCGGCGGTGTGCCTATCGCCAACGGGCTTTGCCGGGGAACGACTCGAATCTCCCGCACCGGCGCGCTTGCCCCCCGCAGGTTTTGCGGGTGAACGACCTGAACTTTTTGCGTCGGGACGCTTGCCGGTCGCGGATTTCGTGGGTATGCGATCCGAAACCTCGGCGGCGGTGCGCCTATCGCCAACGGGCTTTGCCGGGGAACGACTCGAATCTCCCGCACCGGTGCGCTTGTCCCTCGCAGGCTTTGCGGGTGAACGAGCCGAACTTTTGGCAGCGGGACGCTTGTCGGTCGCGGATTTCGTGGGTATGCGATCCGAAACCTCGGCGGCGGTGCGCCTATCGCCAACGGGCTTTGCCGGGGAACGACTCGAATCTCCCGCACCGGTGCGCTTGTCCCTCGCAGGCTTTGCGGGTGAACGAGCCGAACTTTTGGCAGCGGGACGCTTGTCGGTCGCGGATTTCGTGGGTATGCGATCCGAAACCTCGGCGGCGGTGCGCCTATCGCCAACGGGCTTTGCCGGGGAGCGGCTCGAATCTCCCGCACCGGTGCGCTTGTCCCTCGCAGGGTTTGCGGGTGAACGAGCCGAACTTTTGGCAGCGGGACGCTTGCCGGCCGCGGGTTTCGTGGGTATGCGATCCGAAAGTTCGGCGGCGGTGCGCCTATCGCCTGCAGGCTTCGCTAGGGGACGATTCAAGCCTCCTGAACCTGCGCGCTGGCTCCCCTCAGGTTTCGAGGCGGGGCGATTCGAATCCCCCGCAGACCCTGTGAATGTGCGCTCAAAGCCCTCGGCTGCCTTGAACCGACGTGCTCGTCGGCCATCGGAGGAAGTCATCCGCCTGGCTCGTCGGTAGTGGGAGGCTCTCTTTGCGCCGACTCTTCTTGCGCCGACTCTTGGGGTTCGGGGCTTTCGCCTTCGTCTTCGGGGGCGACGGTGGATTCGTCTGCCGACGAGGGGATCTCGTGCTCGGGTTCCGCGGTGGCATCGTCTTGGCGGGAGTCGTCTTCGGATTCGGGGTCGTCTCCATGCTCGGAATCGTCGACGCCTTCGGGCTCGCCCTCGTCGTCCGCAGCACGCCCTTCCTCGTCTCCTCCCGAGGCGGTCGCCTCGCCGGCATCGGACTCGTCCGGCGCCGATATGTCAGCTCCCTCCGGGGCGTTCTCTTGCGAGCCCGGCTCCTCGCTATCGGATTCGGCTCCGGGTTCGGCACCCCCCGCCAAGGGAACTCCCCGCTCGGACGGGGGCTCTTTTCCCTCTTCCTCGGCTTCGGATTGCGGATCGTCGAGCATCGCTTCGTCTAAGCCGGCGAAGAGATCGACGGGGGCGTCCTCGATCTCCTTGATATCCCCGAGCGGTGGCAATGCCGAGAGGTTTTTGAGGTTGAAACTGTCGAGAAAATGCTTCGTGGTGCCGTAGAGGGCGGGGCGACCCGGGGCCTCGCGATGGCCGACGACGCGGATCCAGTCGTGCTCGACCAGGGTCTTGATGATCGAGTTGGAGACGCCGACGCCGCGGATCTCCTCGATCTGACCGCGGCTGACCGGCTGGCGATAGACGATCAGGGCCAGGGTTTCCATCAAGGCACGGGAGTAGCGGGTCGGACGCTCGTGCCGCAGCACGGAGACGGAGGTGGCGAATTCCTGCCGGATCTGCGCCCGAAAACCGCTGGCGACTTCGCTCAGTTCAAGGGAACGGTCGCGCCAGCGTTCCGCCAGATCCGCCACCGCTTCCCGCACCGCCTTGCGATCGGGGGGGTCTTCGTGGCCGTTGAAAATCGCCAGCAACTCCTCGATACGCACCGGACGGCCTGCCGCCAGCAACACCGCCTCGATATGCAAAATGATGTCATCCCGGGTCATTCGCCTGTCGCCTTGACATGAATCGGCCCGAAGGGTCGAGCCTGAACCAGTTCCACCAACGACTCGCGCAGCAGTTCGAGCAACGCGAGAAATGTAACCACCACCCCCTGCCGACCCTCTTGCGGGGTGAACAAGGTGGTGAACTCGACGAAATCCCCCTTTTGCCCCTTCTGCACTCGATCGAGCACGATCGACATCCGTTCGCGCACCGAAAGCGGCTCCGGCCGCACTTGATAATGGCGATACATCTTGGCGCGCGCGAGGACCTCGGACAATGCGGTGATCAGATCGTCGAGGCGAAAGGCGGGGGGTTCGGGGACGGCCGCGGGCACCGGCGCATCGACCCTCAACTCGACGAAATCGCGGCCGACGCGAGGCATCTGTTCGAGCCGAGCCGCAGCCTCTTTATAGCGTTCGTATTCCTGCAACCGTCGCACCAGTTCGGCGCGAGGGTCTTCCTCTTCGTCCACGCTCTCCGAGCGAGGCAGCAGCATGCGCGATTTGATCTCCGCCAAGGTCGCGGCCATCACCATGTACTCGGCGGCCAGTTCGAGCTGCAACTCCTTCATCAGATCGATATATTCCATGTACTGCAAGGTGATCTCGGCGATCGGCACGTCGAGGATGTCGAGATTTTTCCGCTTGATCAGGTAGAGCAGGAGGTCGAGCGGACCTTCGAAGGCTTCGAGAAAGATCTCCAAGGCCTGCGGGGGGATATAGAGGTCTTTGGGGAGGACGGTCATCGGCTCGCCCTCCACCAATGCAAAGGGCATCTCGCCTTGCCGCTCGAGGCGGGGTTGGGGCGAAGGGTCGGCGGGGTCTTCGGCGCTCTTGGATGCGGGTGAACGAGACGGTGCGGAAGCGGGGTCGGAAGCGGGGTCGATGCCCGACTCTTCGCCGACCTTCGTCGCCTTGCGAGCGGCCTGCCCTTCGGAGTCTTCGCCCTCGCTGCTTTCTCCCGAGGCGTCATCGCTCGGCGAGGGCGAACGCGATGCGGCGGCCTCTTCCGCTACTGCGCCGGTCCCTGCTTGGTTCGTATCCGTATCGGGGCTTGATTCAGTCTCGGGCTCGCTTGTCGAGCGAGCGTTCGTCGAGGCATCGGCCGCCGGATCGATGCCGGCCTCCTCATCGCCCTTTGCCGTCTTGCCCGCGGCCCGGCCCGCGGAGCCTTCGCCCTCGCTTCCCCCGGGGGCGTCTTCGCTCGGCGGCGACGACAAGGGAGAGGCAGCGCCTTCTTCCGCGCCGTTTCGTGCTTGGTGCGGACCCCCATCGGGGCTTGATTCGGCCTCGGGCTCGCTTGCCGAGCGAGCGTTCGTCGAAGCACCGACCGCCGAGTCGATGCCCGGCTCCTCACCGACTCCCGGGGTATTCACGATCCGACAAGACCCATCGCCGAGCGCACTTCTTCCATCGTCTCGCAAGCGGCCTTGCGGGCTCGGTCGGACCCTTGCGAGATGATGCTGCGAACGAGATCCGGCTGCGCCTCGTATTCCGCCGCCCGCCGACGGATCGGCGCCTGCTCTTCGATCACCGCGTCGATCACCCGTTGCTTGCATTCGATGCAGCCGATCGCGGCGCTGCGACAACCGGCCCCGGCCCATTCGCGGGTCGAGTCGTCGCTGTAGACGAGGTGGAACTGCCACACCGGGCAGCGCTCGGGGTCGCCGGGATCGTTGCGCCGCACCCGAGCGGGGTCGGTCGGCATCGTGCGCATTTTTTTCTGCACCTGATCCGGCTCCTCCCGCAGCTCGATGGTATTCCCGTAGGACTTGGACATCTTCTGGCCATCGAGCCCCGGCATCTTCGATGCCTCGGTCAGGAGGTGATCGGGTTCGGGGAGGATCACCCGTCCTTCGCCGTCGAGGTATCCGAACAAGCGCTCGCGATCATCGACGGCGAGTTCTGTCCGGTTTTCGAGCAAGGAGCGGGCGGATTCCAAAGCCTCGCCATCCCCGCGCTCCCGATAACGCCGCCGAAGATCGCGATAGCGCTCGGCCTCCTCGGAGCCCAGCCTTTCGATCGCCGCATTCACCTTGTCCGCGAAACCCTCTTCGCGCCCGAAAAATGCGTTGAAGCGACGAGCGATTTCGCGGGTGAGTTCGATATGCGCCACTTGGTCTTCCCCCACCGGCACGAAACCCGCCCGGTAGATCAGGATATCCGCGCTTTGCAGGAGGGCATAGCCGAGAAATCCGTAGGTATCCAAATCCTTGTCGGGAAGGTTGTTGCGCATCTCCTTGTAGCTCGGCACCCTCTCCAGCCAGCCCAAAGGTGTGATCATCGAAAGCAACAGGTGCAGTTCGGCGTGCTCGGGCACCATCGACTGGACGAAAACCTTCGCCTGCGCGGGGTCGATGCCCGCCGCCAACCAGTCGATCACCATTTCCCGCGTATTGGCCTCGATCGTCCCGCTTTCCTCGTAATGGGTGGTCAGCGCATGCCAGTCGGCAACGAAGAAAAAGCACTCGTACTCGCTTTGCAAGCGCAACCAGTTGCGCAACACCCCGTGGTAATGACCGAGGTGAAGACGTCCGGTGGGGCGCATCCCGGAAAGGACACGGCGCCGCTTCAATGCGAGGACACTCATGGGTATCGCGCTCCCCAAGGGGCGGGCTCGGCTGCTGCGCTCGAAGGCTAAAAAGAGTGTGAATGACACCGCAGCGAGCGAATGGACGGGATTGCCGGTCGATCGCTCCGGCGGCGAAGGCAAGGTCGGCTCGGCCGAAGGAATCGGCGCATCGAAATGCGAATCATCCCTTCGAAGCGATCATCGATGCCCTAAGGAATCTTTACTTTGCCGGCGAGAAACGATAGGGAAAAAGGCGACAAGTTTTCGAAAACGAAGAAGGCTTGCGGGACTCGATGGGCAAAAAGCTCGGCGACGCTTTATCCGAGTGCGAAAAACCTTTTCCATCCGCTTCGATATCCGGGCCTCTCCCACCTTTTCCGGCGCGAAAAATCGGCGATATCGCCGAAAAATTCGTCAAAAACACCAAAACCGTCTTCGACTCGGGAAAGAGGAAACGACCTCGGCGATCGGAGATCGAAACGAATGCCCGACAATCGATTCGAAAGGCTCTTTTCGATGCCGCAAACGGTATCCGACCGATGTCCGACTAAAAAGGGGGAAGAATAGCCGAAGACGAGGGATCACGTCGCCGATATCGGCGCGGTCTGCGAGCGATTCGCCGGATCTCGAGCGATTTCGGACGACGCGCGCATCGCCGTCGGCCGGGAAAATCGCCTTCATCGCCGGGGCTTTGGAAGCGCTTTTTCGCGATCGGGGGACGAGAGAGATCGCAAAAAGCGAATCGGGTGGCAAGAAAACGCCCTATAAATCGTCGGCCGTTCGGAGAATCGAGCGGACGAAACGTAAGCAATCCGGCCCGAGGGTGCGGTCGCATCGCCGATATCGGCGCAGGTTGCGAGCGATTCGCCGGTTCTCAAGCGATTTCGGCCGGCGCGCATATCGCTGGCGGCTAGGAAAATCACCTTCATAACCGGAGTTTTAAAAGCGCTTTTTCGCGAGTCGGGAGACGAGCGAGATCGCAAAAAGCGAATCGGGCGGCAAGAAAACGCCCTGAAGTCGTCGTCCGCCGACGAATCGAGCGACGAAACCTAAGCAACCCGGCCCGAGGGTGCGGCCGCATCGCCGATATCGGCGCGGGCTGCCAGCGATTCGCCGGATAGCAAGCGGTGTCGGACGACGCGCACATCGCCGTCAAGCGGAAAAATCGCCTTCATGGCCGGGGTTTTAAAAGCGCTTTTTCGCGAGTCGGGAGACGAGCGAGATCGCAAAAAGCGAATCGGGCGGTAACTGCGAGGTCACCATCTCACCTTATATTGCAATATGCGGGTTTCACCTGTTCGATGGTCAACCTTGGGTATCGGGGTGCACCTCGCAGATGCAGTAAGCAGCCCCCGAATCTGCGGGGTATTCATGCTGCCCTGCCCTCGCTTCCTCCATGAATCGCTTAGCCTCTTCGAAGGTATCGAAGATGGCAGCCTTGCCCTACCCCCATATTGTCGGGTGAAGGGTGCGCACAGATGCGGGTGGCAGTGGCACCTTCATCACAGGCATCGTTTATCGATTCGCGCACCTTTGCGCGGTATCTTGCATTGCATGGTATGTCTCCTGATTGAAGTAAATGGCATCGCTGCCCTCGAAGGGGTGCGCCCCGCCGGTTATCTCCTGTTCGGGGGTGGAGGGGCGCAATGTATTCATGGGTCGCAGCTCGCGAGGGGGCAGGGGTGCGCTTGGCTTGATGCTGTGCCTCCATGATTTCGATATGGAGCAATTCATCGATGATCTGCTGGTCAAGCCTCGATGCCGCCCTGCGCACCCGCAGGCAATGCCAGATGATGAGGGCGACCAGCAGGGCGATACCGACAAATGGCAAGGTGAGGGCAGCGATGATGGCGAGGAAGTACCAAAGCCATATCAACACGCCATCAGTACGCGATGCCTTCGAGGCTTGGCGAGGTGAATGGGGCAGGCGTTATGAAGTACCCCAAGAGCATCATGGCAGCGATGATGACCACCGCCCAAAGCAGGCAGCCACCCTTGCCCCCGCTATTGGACGATGGCGGGGCGACCCTTGCGACCCTTGCGACCCTTGTGCCGGCGGGGGCTTCCAGTCATCTGGCGGGGGTGTCTTGCGTACATCGAAGGGGGGTACTTACGAATTGCAGCCGACCGCCTCGGCGTTCGCTTCGGGCAGGATATAGGCTGTGCCGTTATCGAGCAGCCCACCGAGTTGATATGCCCTATATCCTTGCCCGTTGCGACGTCAAAGCGTGTTTAGATTCGGCGCGGTTGCGACCATGCTCCTGACGGCGGCGACATCACCGGTCCTGACGGCCGCATGAATCGGCGTGTCGCCGAAAGTGTTGTCAGTGTGATATTGGCAAGCGTGCGCATCGGCCGTGCCAATCACGAGCGAAACGATTGCGATGATCATCAGACCGACCGCAAGCGCAGACCCCTGTTGCTTTTTCATATTATTTCCTCTTCGTGGTGATGCGAGCGAGTGCCCGCGGTGTGAATGCCTAGAAAGGGCAAGTCAATCGATGCCGGGTGCATTTGACCCTGGCCACCATAATAAGTTCCTGAAGTCGTCGGCCGTCGGGGAATCGAGCGACGAAAGCGACGATCGTGAAGCGATACCGTCCGAGGCCGCGACCGCGAGTCGCCGATCAAGAGCGAAAGGGTGTCGGATCTCCACGCCCTTCGCGCACCACCTGCGGCAACTCGCCGGTGAGATCGACGATGGTCGTTCCCGTGATACCGCAGGCTCCGGCATCGACCACCGCATCCACTCGATTCCCGGCTCTTTCCATGATATCGCCGGCGTCGATCGGCGGCAGGTTGTCGTCGGGGAGCATGAAACTAGTGCTCAACAAGGGCTCTCCGTGGAGTTCCAAAAGGCTGTGCAGCACATTATGATCCGGCACTCGCACGCCGACGGTCCGACGCTTCGGATCCTGCAAGCGCCGAGGCACATCGCGGGTCGCATTGAGAATGAAGGTATAGGGGCCGGGTGTGCATGAGCGCAACAAGCGGTACGCGCTGTTATCGAGCCTTCCATAACTGGCGAGTTCGGATATATCGCGACACAACAGGCTGAACTCGTGCGAGGCGTCGATCTTGCGTATGGAGCGGATCCGATCTTCGGCCTTGCGATGACCGATACCGCAGCCCAATGCCCACGTGGAATCCGTGGGATAGGCAATCACCCCGTCCGAGCGAAGGATCGCGCATATCCGGCCGAGAAGCCGCTGTTGGGGGTTATCAGGATGAATTTGGAAGCACTGACTCATTTGGCGATCACTTTTCGGTAAATGTTGCGAAAAAAGACTCGTTCGAAAAGACGGTTGTGCTTGATTGTACTTCCACCGAGCGAGATGCCGCCGCATCCGATGAATAAACGCCGGCACGGCGCCGGCGATATCCCGAAAAAGAGCATGGATTAGCTAAAGGATTCGTAACGGGATTCATTATGGATAGCGGGCTTGAAAGCCTTTCGCCCTATTCTCCGGCGAGGGGGAGTCGGTCGCCCCTGCCCTACTCCAAAGATACGTCACGATCTTCGTTGGATTTTCGTTGGATTTTCGGCGGCGGCGACCGATTCGAAGGCCGCGGATCGACATCGATATCCCTCCATCGCCTCGAGCCTCGCCGCCCGGCCCGTGGCAAGAGCGATCGGGATGGCATCGATCGAGAGCGTTTCGAGCGGTGCGGCATGGACATTCCGACAGCATGGGGGCGTTTTGCTGCTATCGAGGGGTTCGTCTTCTGATGATGCATCGGGTCTCGAAGAAGACCGGGGGCATCGATATGCACTGCGATGACCCGGCTTCGCATGACATCAACGCATTACATCGAGATGATGACGGATGCGGTCTTCGGTGCCGAGAACTTTCGGAACGAAATCACTTGGAAGCGCGGAGCGGCAAAGAACGGGGTTTCGAAGAAATACCCTCGGAACATAGATCGGGCCTTGTACCAAGCCAAGAGCGATGCCCACCGATTCAATATTCCGAGAGAAGAAGTCGATGAAGCGATGAGGGAGAAAAGCGGGGGAAATGGAGAAAATCGCCGCTGTCCAAACCGGACGAGAAAGGATATCGATACTCTTACAAGGGGCGCGAAGCTCCTCCGAATGGATGGAGGTGCCCATTGGAAATAATGAAGAGGTCGGGCCGAGAAAATCGATCGGTCTTTCCTGCGCCCGGCGGGAGATTATCGAAAAATCTTTTCATGTCTGAACCGAAGGGTCGCCCGATGGATGATCTTTGGACCGACATCGGGATGCCAAGCGGGTCTAAGAACAAGCGGGTCCGAGAAAGAGCGGACAGGATGGCCGACTCGGAAAACCCTTGGCTCTCTACGAGAGGATGATATCGGCATCTTCCGAAGAAGGGGGCTTGATAGCGGGCGTCTACACCGGCTGTACCACTTCTCCCTTTGCTGCCGAAAGGAATGGAAGGAATAAAAGAAGATAGAATGCCAACCGGTTTCACTACCATCGTATTTCTCCCTCGATCTCTATGATCGATACACGTATAAGCAATGGCGGTTTACCCTACGCGGCCGCAACCTAACCGATGCACTCCCCCGCCCTCCCGACAAGCATCTGTCGGAGTGCGTCCAATCATAGGAGATTCCCGATCTTGGGAGATTGGTCCAATGATTCGTTTGCCACGTTATTCGATGCTCTGTGGGGTTGTCGTGCTCTGCGCCGCAGGCCCCGTCTTCGCTGCATCCGATGCACCCAATACTCCCTTGCATGAGGCAGCGGCGAATAACGATATCGGCGCCGCTCGGCAGTTGATCGAAGGCGGGGCGAATCTCGAGGCCAAGAACAGGAGCGAGAGCACGCCCTTGCATCTTGCCGCCATCAGAGATCACGCCGCCATCGCCCGTTTGTTGATCGAGAGCGGAGCCAATATCGAGGCGAAGAACGAGGCTAGCGGCACACCCTTGCATACCGCCGCTTTTAATAATTCCGTCGCCGTCGCGCGGACGTTGATCGAAAGCGGAGCCGATATTGAATCAAAGGATTTTCTCGACCAAACACCTTTGCATCACGCCGCGTTTTTCGACTACTCCGGTATCGTCTTCGAACTGATCAAAGCCGGTGCCGATGTCAATGCGAAGGGCGTTAACGGCGGTACGCCCTTGCATGCCGCCGTTTTCAACGACTCCGCCGCTGCCGCTGTGCTGCTGATCGAGGCGGGCTCCAATATCAGAGCGCGAACCTTCGAAGGAGTTACCCCTGCAAGGCTGGCGAAGGAACAAAACGCCCACAAAACCACTCGGGTTTTGAAAGACGCCGATAGTTTTTAGCACAACGCGTCATCCCTTGCCGATGCGCTTGGACTCTTTCTCGAATGGCCAAGCGATCTCCCTTAGGTGGTGATCCCCCGATACGATGGGGGACGAATGACATCACGAATCTAGCCGTCCTTTGCGGTCCTTGCAGATTGAAGAAGGGAGCGGATATGACCATCGACCATTTGCGAAAGGAGAATTAGAAGGAAGGTAAAATGTGGGATCGGCACAACGCCCGAGAGGGCATTCAAAGGGGAGTTCAGAAAATGAGTGGATTAGTGCTTGTTGAAATCGCGAAGGACTTCGAGAAGGTTCATCCGCAGCGATTCAGTTTCAAACACGAAGCGGTTGACTGGGTGAAGGTAAATGGAGACACGAGTTCGGCGTTCGAAATACGGGAGATATACGGGAAAGTTTTAGAGCGATGGGAGTTTCATCATGGCGGTTGGATGATTCGGATTCCCGAGGAGTACAGGTACAAGTTCAAGATCGTCCAGATGGACCCGCTCGGAGGGATAGTCAGGGAAATAAAGAGATTCTGCAAGGAGGAGGACGCGGAAGCCGAAATGGACAGGATGGGATTTCCGAAAGAAAATGGGGACGATATTTATGTCGTTCTTCCCATCGAAGCAACTAAAGGGTGATCAGAGCAAATAACCCGCCCGATTCCGGGCACACTGGAGGCGCATCCGAAAGGAGGCGTCTCCTTTTCCATCGAGAAAGTCCCCCGCCCTAGAGTTATTCGAGACACTCCTCAAGACCTGATCTTATGGGGTATGGGCGTGACTTCACGATGAAAAAAGAAGAATGCGCAAGCACGATCCAAAGCCGAGAAGACTTCGCTTGGGAAAAGCCCGGTCTTCGACCCGGAAACAACGAATGAGGGACTGTAGCGCCCTAGGGTTATCGAGACACTTTTGAATCTTATACGGCCGCCCGGGCTTCGCCCCTCGCCCGCCACCCCTCGCCTGAACTGGCTCGGCAGAGCGTTGTCGGTGGCGTTCGATCAACCAGACTTGGTTGTAGATATCCTTGAACTTCCGCAGTGCCTGCTGCAACTCTTCGATGGTCTGAAAGGGTTTTGGCTAGAGCAGATTCTCCTTCAAGGTGCGGATGAAGCGCTCGGCACATCCATTGCCTTCTTCGGGAACGGACAAAGGACGGCGACGAGGCGATCCTTGCCCCAGAGATCTCGTCCAAGCGATCTCGCCAAAGGCAGTCGCGACCGATGGCATGCGATCCGTTGTCATGGCGGATGATCAACCCCGTCGCCACGCCCTCGCCGATGGCTCCGAAGCATTCGGAAAGCACCCCCAAGCGGACCGACTCCAACGCTTCGAAGCGCGTGCCTCGAGTGGCCGCGTGCTTCACCTGCAACTCGCCGAACGACGGGCGGCCGCCACGAAGACGAAGACCTGCTGCCCAGTGCCGAGAAAGATCGTTGTCATGTCGGTGCCCCACATCTCATCGACCCTCGAAGGCACGATGGTTCCATCATGAGCCCGAGGATCACGCTGTGGCCCTCGGCATCGCTTGGCGAGCAAACCCTTCTCGCGCATGAGTCGCAAACCCTGCGCTTTCGATGTGTGAATCTTCTCGCGCTTCAAGCGCGCCCGCACTTTGCGATAGCCCTCGCCATGGAACCCGCTGGCCTTGATCACCTGCCGGATCTTTTCGACCGGTTCCGCATCGGGCATCGGCCCGCACGGACCTAAGCCCGCGGCGGGGGACCTGATTATCCGACTGCGCTTTCAGACCGCGATACACGCCGGAGCGACTCATCTTCCAGACCTGGCAGACCCGAAAGACACCGTAGGCCTTTCTCGTAGAGGTCGAGATGACGGTGCTCATCGCTTTGACCTGCGCGGCGCAAAAGGGCGGCCAGCTTCCATCTTCTCGTCAAGAAGATCTGTTGGCCATGGTGAGTTCGCCCACCTTGGCGTGCAGTCGGGCGACCTCTACATCTCGGGCGTCGCGAGCCCGAGACTGCAAGCGATACAGACTCGCTTCGATAACCCTCTCTCGCCGGCGGCTGACATCGGCTGCTGTCACCTAAGAAACTCCGGGCGATGAGTTTCATGTCCTCACCCTTCATCGACCGCAGCACAGCCTCTTCGCTTACGCGACGCCGTCATGCGTTGCTTCCCGGTCGAAGACCGATCCTATCCAAGCGAGGTCTTCGCGGCTTTGGCTCCTGCCTGCTCGGCATGCTCTTTTTTCATCGTGAAGGCACTTCTTTATCCCATAAGAGCAGGTCTTGAAGAGTGTCTCAAATAACTCTAGGGCGGGGGACAGCCGATATCAGCCGCCGGCAAGAGGCGTTTGCATCTGGGGATTGAAGTGTCGGCCTCGAGACGACCGAGATGAGCGGAACGAACGATTCCGATGGGTGCCGGCTCGGGTCGGGGAGTGTCTAGGCGAAGAAGCCCGTCATCGGGTCTCCCCGAACCCCTTCGAAGCCTGCGCTATCCGTTGTTCGTCCCCGACGGAGTGAAATCGTCTATTTCTCCGATTCGCACTACGTCCCCGTCGATTCGCTCTCTACGGGTCGGCCAAGGGTGCCGAGCGCGTACACCCTGCGCTTGCTTTGATCGGGTCTTGGCCGCATATCTTGCGCATCGCATCGCATATCGGCAAGGGTGCACGATGCCCTTCGAAGGCATCGAAACCGGTCGATCCGAAGGGCTCGGGGAGGCGAAGCGATTCGCCGGCAGGCTATACTTCGTTCCGGTCGTTCGGCTTGATATCCGACTCTTGACCACGGCATGCAGTTTTTCGAATATCGCGGCGTACGGGCGAGGTATGCATGAAACAGCTTCTTGACTTTATTCCTATCATCCTCTTTTTCATCGTCTATAAGATGCACGGCGATGAGAGGCAAGGATTTCTCGTCGCCACCGGCGTCCTGATCGTGGCCACGGCCATACAGATGTCGGTGATTTGGTTGCGCGAACGTCGCGTGGGCAAGATGCATCTGATCACGCTCGCCTGCGTCGCCGTCTTCGGCGGGCTCACGCTGGCCACCGGGAACGAGAGTTTCATCAAGTGGAAGCCGACCATCGTCAACTGGCTCTTCGCGGCCGCCTTTCTCGCCAGCGAATTCATCGGTTCGAGCAATATCGTCAAGCGAGTGATGGGGTCCGTCGTCGCGGAATCGGGGTCGCGCCTTGCCGATTCGGCGTGGACCAAACTCAATATCGCTTGGATATCGTTCTTCACGCTCTGCGGGGGGCTCAATCTCTTCGTCGCTTCGCGCTTCGATACCGATACTTGGGTGAATTTCAAACTCTTCGGCATGCTGGGGTTGACCTTCGTTTTCGTCATCTTCCAAGGGCTCTGGCTCATGCGATTGCAGAAAACGGAATCGGAGCCGACGGAGCGGGAAAACAAGCGGGACGATCTTGCATCTCGCCCGGATGTTCTGGCCCCCGAAAGCGACCGAGGCACAGGCCGGGGCTGAAATCCGAAAAGAAGGCTTCGATGCTCCGACCGAGGCGGGGCTCGGCATGGGGCTCGGCATAGACCGCCCCTTTCGACCCCGACTCGGATGCGCAGGATTCGAATCTCGCATCTTTTTTCTTCCTCCCGGCCGGCGCATACCCCCTCGTTCGAAGGCCGGATACAACCCCTTCGTCCGCAACGATCTTGAATCGACGTCTTAGCAAAAGGTATTGACCCATGACATCACCCACTCTCGATCTCGTTTGCGAGTTGATCGAACGCCCCTCGATCACCCCGGACGATGCCGGCTGCCAGTCGATGCTGGCGACGCGGCTGCAACGATCGGGATTCGAGATCGAGCAGATGCGCTTCGGGGAGGTGGACAATCTTTGGGCGCGTCACGGCGACGAAGGCCCTCTCTTGGTGATGCTCGGGCATACCGATGTCGTTCCCACAGGGCCGATCGAGGCGTGGAGCAGCCCTCCTTTCGAGCCGCAGATCCGCGGGGATTGGCTCTACGGACGCGGGGCGGCGGATATGAAAGGAGGGGTCGCGGCGATGGTCACCGCTTGCGAGCGTTTCCTCGAGAAATTCCCTCGTCCGGCCGGCTCGCTCGCCCTGCTGTTGACGAGCGACGAGGAGGGTCCTGCGATTCACGGCATCCGCGAGGTCATCGAGGTTTTAAAAGAGCGTGAAGAGAATATCGATTGGTGCTTGGTCGGAGAGCCTTCGAGTCGCGATCGGCTCGGAGACGTGATGCGTATCGGAAGAAGAGGATCGTTGGGGGGGCATATCACGGTCCAAGGGATACAAGGTCATATCGCTTACCCGCATCTCGCCCACAACCCGGTGCACGACCTGGCTCGGCTGATCGGCGAGCTGAGCGCAAGGCAGTGGGACGAGGGGCAACCCCCCTTCCCGCCGACGAGTTTCCAAGTCTCGAATATCAAAGGAGGAACCGGTGCGGAAAACCTGATCCCGGGACAAGCCCATGCCGATTTCAATTTCCGCTACTCCCCCGTTCACAGCAAAGACTCCTTGGTCGAGGCGGTCGAATCGACCTGCCGCGATCTCGGCGTCGAGAGCCGAATCGAGTGGCGACTTTCCGGCGAGCCCTTCATCAGCGAGCCCGGCGCGCTTACCCGGGCAGTGCGAGAGGCGGCTTCGTCGATCCTCGACATCGACCCCGAGGGCGATACCGGCGGGGGAACCTCGGACGGACGTTTTATCGCCCCCACCGGAGCCGAGGTGGTCGAATTCGGCCCGGTCAACGCCACCATCCACCAGATCGACGAGCGGGTGCGAGTCGAAGATCTCGATCGGCTGAGCCTGGTCTACGAATCGGTGATCGAGCGTCTGCTCTCGCCTCGATAAGCGACGGCGATGGGGGGGTGTCGATCGGGGATTTCAGCACCGAGGTCGATTGCAACGACCCGTGGTCATCAAGATATCCATCAAGACAGTTATTGATACGAGTGGTAAAACTCGGATCGCCCCCACCGGAGCCGAGGTGGTCGAATTCGGTCCGGTCAACGCCACCATCCACCAGATCGACGAGCGGGTGCGAGTCGAAGATCTCGATCGGCTGAGCCTGGTCTACGAATCGGTGATCGAGCGTCTGCTCTCGCCTCGATAAGCGACGGCGATGGGGGGGGTGTGTCGATCGGGAATTTCAGTGCCAAGGTCGATTGCAACGCCCCGTGGTCATCAAGATACCCATCAAGACAGTTATCGATACGAGTGCCAGAACTCGGGTTGCCAAAACCGATCTTTTAGACCACAAGTGCTTCGCCTTGCGCAAACAACGCCTCTCGCCGATGCTTGCTGGCGATCTTTTCCACATCATCGCCCCGAAGAAGCCACGTCACGACCCTTGGTTTGAATGATGCGGCCAAGTCGAGACCAGACTACAGGACTGCGGATCTGCTTCGGTGAACGAAGTCTTGCGTGTCTCGGGCTTTTGCGGGATCGGCATTCTTCCCGCTTTGCCATCAAGCGCCTCTATCGTTCCCTTCCTGTCGGCTCTATGAACAATCCCTCGAAAAGCCGGCGGGGGTGGCTCTTCCCGTCGAAGCGAGTCTTGTGCGAAAACGAGGCACCGGCGGCCCTTTCGAGGGAGAGATCCTTCTCGAAGGAGAGGGTCGGGCATCGGTGATGGAATGCGCTATGAACAAGGACTCGATTGCAAGAGTCCTCAGCGTCGATCATCTCTTGCGGAGGAATCGATCATCTTCCGATCAAAGCACTCTCTCTTCGTCCGTTGTCGACCGACGCTCTGCCGGTGCGGACCCTTGCGGCACCCCCGGCAAAGGTGCGTTCGAAGGCATCTTGCGAGCGAGTCTTGGCTCTTTCACGGCTCTTTCTCCTTTCGAGAGAGCCATCCTCTTGAACCGAGCCCGTTTTTCGGGGGCTCGTAGGAGACGAAGGAGGCGGGTTTTACCGCTCCTTATCTCCCTCCGGTCGTGCCTTCGTCGACGAGGCTTTCACCGCCACCGATACGGGTCAATATCCGCGCGGTGAATCGTGCCCTTCAAACGAGTATCGCAGGCAAGACCCGAGCCCTGCCTGCGATACTCGGATGCTCGAAGGCCCGAACACCGAGCCCCTTATCGCACCCCCGTCGCGCTGTTGTTGACCAAGGCTGCTGCTCCGCCGGTTCGGGTCGACACCTACAGCGCGAAAGAGACGCCTAGGCGCATCTTGCAAACGAGCCTTGGCTTTCTGCTTGGCTCTTCCTCGCCCCGCTCGAGAGGGCCACCGCCTTGAACCGAGCCTTTTTTCGGAAGTGGCGCGAGGGGAGATGAAAGATGCGGGCTTTTTGCCGCCCCTTATCGCACTCCCGTCGCGCTGTTGTTGACCAAGGCCCCGCCGCCACCGGTGCGGGTCAGCACCTGCGCGGTGAAATGCCTGCTCGAACGCACTTCGCAAGTCAGGCCCAAGCCATCCCACCGATAGCCGATGCCCCTTGCCAGTTCCTCCGATTGCAGGTGCCTCGTGTTCAGGCGCTCGATGCGCCCCAAACTCCACTCGTACCTGCTCCCGTCGTCCGTGTAGCACACGAAGGAGGTCTCGAAGCAATCCCCTTCTTGCGAGTTACAACGAATCCGGATATTCGATTCATCCGACGAATCCGGCGAGGGAATCGATTCGATATCCGCCCGATGGACTCCGCCTTCGGCAACGCTTCGAATCATCGCGCTGTTGTTGACCAGCACCCCGTTGCCCGAGCGCGTCCACACCTGCGAGCCGATGGTTGCGCTGCTCCTCAAGGCGCACCCCAAACGACCCTTGCCCGACCAAGACTTTCCTCCGGTATAGGCTTGGATATCCTGCACCGAAAGAGAGGCCGTTCCCCAAGCGGGGATGGGCTCGGGGAGCCTTCCTTGAAAGACTTCCCCGTCCGCTTGGGCGGAGCAATCCAAAGCGACGGAGCAAGGAGAATCCTGCAGGCATCGAATCCGAAGGGTCGCGCTGTCGCCCGAGGTCGGGGGCGGGAGGGCGAGGGCTTGGCTTCGAAGCGACTCCTTGTCGTTATCCCTGACGACGACGCTTCGAAGGATTCTTCGGCCGGCGAACTCGAAGGCGACGAAATGGCTGTCGTCGCTCTTGTCGGAATCCTTGTGGGCGATGATATCGATGGATTGATAGCGGTCCCAATTCGTCTCGGTGAAGACCATCCCTTCGCGGGAAAAACCGATTCCGAAAGTGTTCGAGGTCTTCGAAATCAGCACCGACACGGTATCCGTCGGTCGTTTGCTGAGTTTGACGGAGACGGTCTGCCTGTCCTCCTCGTCGATGGTGATATTGCCTGCGGGCAAGAAGACAAGGGTGCCGTCGTAGGGGTTCGTCGGGGGTGGCCTAGGAGAATCGTCATCAAGGACGGTGACCGATTTTCTCACCTGCGGAGCGCTGATTCCGCCCGAAGCGGTGAGGGTGATGGTGTCGGAATCGTTCGTGGTATCGGCGTCCTCGGCGGCGTTGACGGTGACCCGCTGCCCGGTTCCATAGTTCGAGGTGTCGAAGGTCAGCGAAGACGGGGAAAGGGTGATATCCGAGTTCGTCTTCGAAAGAGAGACCCTTACGTTCGCGTTCGGGGCGGCGCTGAGGCTGACGTCGAAGCTCCCCGAGCCGCCCTCGGCTATCGTCAGCGTTCTCGAAGGGGTGACCTGAATCGTTCCCGACGGGGTGGAAGAACCATCGTTATCGGTAACGGAGACCGACTTTCTCACCGGCGGAGCGGTTATCCCGCCCGAAGCGGTGAGGGTGATGGTGTCGGAATCGTTCGTGGTATCGGCATCCTCGGCGGCGTTGACGGTGACCCGCTGCCCGGTTCCATAGTTCGAGGTGTCGAAGGTCAGCGAAGTCGGGGAAAGGGTGATATCCGAGTTCGTTTTCGTCAGAGAAACCCTTACATTCGCGTTCGGGGTGGCGCTGAGGCTGACGTCGAAAGACCCCGAGCCGCCCTCGTCGATGTTCAGCGTCGTTGTATCGGAGAGAACGATGGTTCCCGAAGGGGTGGGAGCGTCATCGTCGTCGGTAACGGAGACCGATTTCGTCACATCGTCGGCATCGATGCCGCCCGTGGCAGAAAGGGTGATGGTGTCGGAATCGTTCGTAGTATCGGCGTCTTCGGCGGCGTTGACGGTGACCGACTTCGCGCCGTAGTCCGTCGTGGTGAAGGTCAGCGAAGACGGGGAAAGAGTGATATCGTCGTTCGTCTTCGAAAGAGAGACGGTCACGTCGGCGTTCGGTGCGGTGCTGAGACTGACGTCGAAGCTCCCCGAGCCGCCCTCGGCTATCGTCAGCGTATCCGAAGGGGTGACCTGAATCGTTCCCGAGGGTTTGTCGTTATCGGTAACGGAGACCGACTTCGTCACGTCCGGAGCGCTTATCCCGCCCGTGGCGGACAAGGTGATGGTGTCGGAATCGTGCGCGGTGTCGTCGTCCTCGGTGGCGTTGACGGTGACCGACTTCGCGCCGTAGTCCGCCGTGGTGAAGGTCAGCGAAGACGGGGAAAGAGTGATATCGTCGTTCGTCTTCGAAAGAGAGACGGTCACGTCGGCGTTCGGTGCGGTGCTGAGACTGACGTCGAAGCTCCCCGAGCCGCCCTCGGCTATCGTCAGCGTATCCGAAGGGGTGACCTGAATCGTTCCCGAGGGTTTGTCGTTATCGGTAACGGAGACCGACTTCGTCACGTCCGGAGCGCTTATCCCGCCCGTGGCGGACAAGGTGATGGTGTCGGAATCGTGCGCGGTGTCGTCGTCCTCGGCGGCGTTGACGGTGACCGATTTTGCGCCAAAGTCCGTCGTGGTGAAGGTCAGCGAGGTCGGGGAAAGGGTGATATCGTCGTTCGTCTTCGAAAGAGAGACGGTCACGTCGGCGTTCGGTGCGGTGCTGAGACTGACGTCGAAGCTCCCCGAGCCGCCCTCGGCTATCGTCAGCGTGTCCGAAGGGGTGACCTGAATCGTTCCCGATGGTTTGTCGTCGTCGGTGACGGTGATATTTATGGTTCCCGACACGCCATTGTAACCCCCTAGCACAGCAAGCATGGTGAAATCGAAAGATTCGTCATCCATATCATTGTCATGGACTGCTGAAATGTTCACCGTCCGGTATACATTCCACGTCGTCTGGCTGAATGAAATACTGGTTTGATTGCCCGTCTGGTTTGGGTCGCCATCGACGATGATAGGTAGTCCTCCGCTCGGTGACAGGCCTAGCTGGACATTACCAGAGGGTCTTGTCGCCAGTCGCACCCGGAAGGTGGCTTGCCCGCCTTCGGCCACGGTCAATGAGGGGGGATTCACGTCGATCGCCGGAGTTTGCGCCTGCGCGAAGCCGGAAGGGATATAGAGAATCGACACGCTTATAAAAATAGGAAAGATTGCACGAACGATCCGACCCTTCTTTTGAAGGGAGATGGCTTTGTATTTTTTACGAAGGACTGAATTTCTTATAAAGACGAGTGGAGGTATAGCACCCGTGAAAATAGAAGAGATTCGATCGATAAGCGTTAAAGCACCTCTTATGAAAGCATCGGAAAATGATCGATCAGAAAGACGAGTTCGGCGTTCGGTTTCTAATTTTCGGGGGGGGGGGGGTAGTGATCATGGCTGTTTATCCTTTGCAACCCATAGAGGGCTTCAAGTGAATTTTCATGCTCGGCCGAAGCGGTTTATTTCTCCTGCGATGATAGTGTTTTATCTTCTCCTTTTCAAGATCGACTCGCCGCCAAGGGTTTCCGCCGCTGCCCCTCACAGCCAAGGCTCTTTGGCCGAAGCGATAGAGTCGAGAGGAATCCTTCTCGAATGAGAGGGTCAGGCATTGGTGATGGAATGCGCCATGAACGAGGATCAGATTGCGAGAATCCTCGCCATCGATCCTCACCTTGCGGAGGAATCGATCATCGGCCGGGCGAGGCACTCTCCTCCGCTTCGCACGTTGTCGACCGACGCCCCGCCGGTGCGAACCCTTGCCGGAACCGCCGGCAAAGGTGCGTTCGAGGGCATCTTGCAAGCGAGTCTTGGCTTTTTCCCGGCTCTTTCTCCTTTCGAGAGAGCCACCCTCTCGAACCGAGTCCGTTTTTCGGGGGCTCGCGGGAGGGGCGATGAAAGAGGCGGGCTTTTGCCGCCTCTTATTGTTCCCCCGTCGCGCTGTTGTTGACCAAGGCTCCGCCGCCTCCGGTGCGGGTCAGCACTTGTACCGTGAAGGGGGCGCTCGAACGCATCTCGCAGGCGAGGCCCATCCCCTGCCAGCTGTGGTCGATGCGCTCGGCGATCTCCATCGTTTGGATATGGCGCACTTGCAGGCGTTCGATCGTGCCGATGTCGCCGTCGTGGCGCGTCCCCTCGTCGTCGTAGCAGGCAAGGCGAACGGCGGTGCAATCGCTGCCTTCGGGGGCGATGCATCGGATGCGCAGATTCGTTTTTTCCGCGCCCTCGGGTTCGGGGATCGACTCGATATCCGCGCGGTGTTCATCGCCCTCGGGCACGCTGGGGATGAAGGCCGAGTTGTTGACCAAGACGCCGTCGCCGGAGCGCGTCCAGACTTGCGAGCCCAACTTTGCCTCGCTGCGCAAGGCGCAGCCCAAGCGTCCCTTGCCCGCCCACGAGGCGCCGGTATAGCGCTCGATATCTTCCGCCGTCAGGGTCTGCGTGCCCCAAGCGGGAATCGGTTCGGGGAGGGTGCCTTCGAAGGTCGAGCCGTCGGCTTGCGCACTGCAATCGAATATCACATCGCAAGGCGAAGCCTGTTTGCAGCGCAGCCGCATGGTGGCGCTGTCTTGGGCGCCGACCGGCGGGAAGGCCAGGGCTTGGGTTTTGACCGGCGGCAGCGCGACCGACTGCTCATCGTCGTCTTGAACCCGCACCGTCGCCGTTCGTTGCACGCTGCGGTAGTTGCCGCCGACGGCCGTGACGGTGATCGTCGTTCGCTCGTCGATGGTATTCGAATCGTTGATGGCGCGCACGGCAACGCTGCGGGGGGTATCCCAGCGATCGGCGGGGAAGACGAGAATCGGAGGGTCGAGCGCAAGACCCGAGCGACCGGCGGTCAAGTTCACCGTCACGATCAAAGTGTTGACCGGTTGGGTATCGAGCCGGACTTGCAAGTCGACCGGGTCCCCGCCTTCGGTCAGATTCAACTCCGTCGGGGTCAAGGTGAGCTCCCCCGGGGAATCGAGAATACGCACTTGGACGCTTTGGTCGGGGACCGAGGCATAGTTGCCCCCGCCGGTGAAGGTCAAGGTGATGGTATCGGAGCCGTCCTCGACATCCTCGTCCTCGGCGGCCGAGACGGTGACGGCTTGCGGTTGATTCCAGTTCGAGTCGGTGAAGGTCAGCGATGCGGGCTCGAGGGTGAGGATCGAATCGGTTTTGGAAAGCGAGACTTCGATGCTGGCCACACTGGGTTTCTGCGTCAGGGAAACGCCCAAATTGACACTGCCGCCTTCGACCAACTCCAGCGTCCCCGACGGGGACAGGGACAAACCGCCCGCGCGGTCGTCATCGATCACCGAGACCGACATGATGACGTCGGGGGCGTCGATGCCGCCGGAAGCGGACAGGGTGAGGGTGTGGCTCCCGGGGTCGGTGTCGGGGTCATGGGCGGCGGTGACGATGACGGTTTGGGGGGTGTTCCAGTCAGATGCGGTGAAAGTGAGCGAAGTTTTGTCGAGGGTGAGGGCATCGGCGTCGGTCGGCGAAAGCGAGACGGTGACGTTATTGTTTTCGGTCGGCGAGGATGAGAGTTCGACGGTGAATCTCCCCGAGTCGCCTTCGTTCAAAGACAGCGTTCCGGGGCTCGTCAATATCGTGCCCTGTGGGGCTTCGTCGTCGGCGATTCTGACGCTTTTTGTGACATCCTCGGCGATGATGCCACCGGTGGCGGTTAGGGTGATGGTGTCGCTCTCGCTCTCGGCGTCTTCGTCTTGGGCGGCGGAAACGGTGACGGTTTTGGGCGTCTCCCAATCCGATGTGGTGAAGGTCAGCGAGGACAGAGAAAGGGTGATATCGTCATTGGTTTTCGAAAGGCTGACGGTGACATCGGCGCTCGGGGCCGCCGAGAGCCTGACGGTGAACATCTTCGAACCACCTTCTTCGATCTCCAG
The DNA here is from genome assembly GCA_965220535.1 of Gammaproteobacteria bacterium. GTDB lineage: Bacteria > Pseudomonadota > Gammaproteobacteria > HK1 > HK1 > HK1. The sequence continues at coordinate 279,405 of OZ244833.1, forward strand.
CGTCTCCGTGGAATCCAAAACGATGGTTCCGAGGACCTCGTCGTCGTCCACCGAAACCGCTTTGGTCACAGGGGAAGCGATGAAACCGCCGCCGGCAGCGGAAAGGGTGATGGTATCGCTCTCGTCTTCGGCGTCGGCGTCTTGAGCGGCGGAGACGGTGACGGTTTTGGGCCTCTCCCAATCCGAGGAGGTGAAGGTCAGCGAGGCCGGAGAAAGGGTGATATCGTCATCGTTTTTCGAAAGGCTGACGGTGACATCGGCGCTCGGGGCCGCCGAGAGTCGGACGGTGAAGGTCCCGTTGCTGCCCTCGTTGACGGTCAGCGTCTCCGTGGGATTCAAGACGATATTTCCGAGGACCTCGTCGTCGGTCACCGAGATCGCTTTGGTCACGTCATCGGCATCGATGCCGCCGGAGGCCGAGAGGGTGATGCTATCGCTGTCGTCTTCGGCGTCGGCGTCTTGGGCGGCGGTGACGGTGACGGTTTTGGGCGTCTGCCAATCCGAGGCGGTGAAGGTCAGCGAGGCCGGGGAGAGGGTGATATCGTCATTGGTTTTCGAAAGACTGACGCTAACGTCATCGTCCGGCGCGGTCGAGAGCCTGACGGTGAACGTCTGCGAACCCCCTTCGTCGATCGTCAGCGTCTCCGTATCGGAAAGAACGATATTCCCCTCAGGTGCGGGTTCCTCGTCGTTATCGGTGACGGAAACGGCCTTTGTTACAGAAGGAGCGACGATCCCGCCCGTGGCTGCAAGGGTGATCGTGTCGGTATCGTCATCCGTATCGGCGTCCTCGGCGGCGTTGACGGTGACCTGCTGCGTGTTTGCAAAATCAGAAGAGGTGAAGGTCAGCGATGTCGGGGAGAGGGTGATATCATCGTTCGTCTTCGAAAGAGATACCGTCACGTTCGCATCCGGCGCGGTGCTGAGTCTGACGTCGAAATTCCCCGATCCGCCTTCGTTTATCGTCAGCGCTTCTGTCGAGGAGAGAACGATCGTTCCCGTCGGTGTGGGTTCATCGTTGTCGGTAATGGAAACGGTCTTCGTTACGGAGGGAGCCTCGATTCCGCCCTGGGCGCTAAGGGTGACGGTGCCGGTATCGTCATCCGTATCGGCGTCCTCGGCGGCGGTGACGGTGACCTCCTGCATGGTTGCAAAGTCAGAAGAGGTGAAGGTCAGCGATGTCGAGGAAAGGGTGATATCATCGTTCGTCTTCGAAAGAGACACCGTCACGTTCGAGTCCGGGGTGGCGCTGAGGCTGACCTTTAAAATCCCCGATCCGCCCTCTTCTATCGTCAGATCCCCTGTCGGTTCGATTTGAATCGTCCCCGATGGCTTGTCGTCGTCGGTGACGGAAACGAGTACGTTCCCCGTCGCGCTCCCATAGTCCCCGCCCCGAGCTCTCAGGGTGATATTGAGGTTTTCGTCATCCCGATCATCGTCCTGCAAGCCGGAAACGGTCACCGTCTGGTATACATTCCAAAGACGCGTACTGTCGAAGGTCAGCGTGGTTTGGTTGCCCGTCGTGTTCGGGTCGGTATCGACGGCGACACCTGATGAGGGAGTCAAGTCGACATAGACAATGCGGGGAAGGGAAGCAAACGACGGTTGTGTCTTCAGTTTCACTTGGAAGGTGGCTTGTCCACCTTCGGTCACGCTCACTTTGGTGGTGGACAGGTCGAGGTGGGGGGTATCGTTATCGATGATGCTGACCGATTTCGTCGCGTTCGGAGAATCGAATCCCCTTCCCGAAGCGGAAACGGTAATCGTAGCGGAGTCGTTCGCGCTATCGTCATCTTCGGCGGCGCGGATGATAGAGTTCTGGGGAACATTCCAATCCGAAGAGGAGAAGATCAACGAAGCCGGAAAGGGGGTCAAAGCCGTGCTCGAACTCGATATAGAGACCGTCACGTCCCCGCTCGGGGCGGACAAGAGACTAACAGTGAGTTGTTTCCAACCGCCTTCGTTTATCTCCAACGTACCCTGAGGGCCAAGAGCGAGGGATGTATCGTCATCGGTGATGGCAACGGAGATGCTCTTCGTCTTGCCCTGATAATCACCGCCCGAACCTGTCAGGGTGATCGTGGACGATTCGTTGTCTCTATCATCGTCATGAGGCGCGGAAACGGTTACCTCCAAGTATCCATTCCAAGGATTATCTTGGCCCCATTGATCGAATCTCAGCGTGGTCGGATTGAGGGTGATCGACGATCCCGAGACGCTCAAGCTCACCGTGATATTCGCCGAGGGTCGTGCCGCCGGGCGCACCTCGAAGGTGGTTTGTTCGCCTTCGGTCATGGTCAAGGAGGAGGAGGTTGGTTTCAACAAGAACTCCGCGGTGTCGTTATCGCCGATGCTGATCGATTTCGTCACATTCGGAACGTCGTTGAATCCTCCCCCCGAAGCGGAAAGGGTGATCGTATCGGTATCGTTCGTGGCGTCGTCATCCTCGCCGGCATCAACGGTGATGGTTTGATCGGTTCTCCAGTTCGAACTTTTAAAGGTCAAAGAGGTCGGAGATACAGTCACATATCGATTCGTTTTCGAAACAGAGACCGTCACGTTCGCAGTCGGAGGCCTAGAGAGTCTGACGTTGAAGGTGCCCGAACGGCCTTCGCCTATCGTCAGCGTCTGCGAAGGAGAAGAAACATCCATACGCCATGGAATTTCAAGCGGTTTGACAATAGTGATTTTCTCTAAATCACTGCCGCAATCATTGATTGTTACGGTGTCGCACCCTTGATAGATAGTTTCGTCTTGCTTATTTTTTTCTACATATTCAAAACATGCTTGGGTGGGGAAATCTACGGTTATGGGGGAACTCTGCCAATTATTAACGTCCCAATTTGCGCATGGTTTATTAGGTTCCTGAGGTTTATTAGGATCCTGAGGTATGGTCCTATGACCTCTAATTTTAATATGGTCGGTGCAGTCATTCTCTATAGTATAAAAGACGTTTCCTTCTCTGGTCGTGTTGGTATGGCTACTGACACATTCGTGTGCGGGCTTTCTCGGCGTCTGCGCAAAGACAGAATGAGTCTGAAGGATCAGCATACTTACGAAAACAAGAAGAACTGCACGAACGACCCCACTCTTCTTTCGAGCGAAGAGGTCTTCGCCCTTCTTACGAGAAACCGACGTTTTCATAAAGGCGAGCGGGGATTCGAATCCCGAAAGCATAGAAGGGATTCGCTCGATAAATATCCGAGCGCGTCTTGCAAAAGCTCCGAAAAGCGAGCGGCGAGAAAGACGAGCCCGTCGTTTGGCCCCTGATTTTCGGGAGTGAGCAATTGATTTCATCTGTTTTTTCTCCCTTCGGAATGGATCGTGGCGCTCGTCGAGACGAAGACGACCGAAGCGCTTCGCCTCATGAGGCGGCATCCGAGTCGGATACGAAGCCGATGCCTGTCTCGCCGGATTGGCGAGAGGGCTTTCGAAGCTCGTCCGGGATCACCATTCGCAGCAATTCAATCACATTTTCGATGCGAATGTAAGTATCCGCGCTTCGATCGGTTCGGAAGGGCTCGGGAGCGGGGGCGGAAAATCCGATTTTCCGGGCAAAGCCATAGCGATTTCCGCCACTTTCCGCCGCTCTCCTGTTCGCATCCTCCGTTCGCAACCTCTGTTCGCAACCAGGCCCCTTTGTCGAAGCGGCAAAGTCAAACTTGCCGCGCTCTTCGCATCGAGGATCGAATCGAGCGGCGAGTTTTCGGTGAAGCCTTCGCCTGCGAAACCTAAGCGATCGGTCGGCGCTTCGAGACGCAATCTCTTCGATCGCCGATCCTCGATCCTCGCACCGCAGCCGATAGCGGCGGGTGGGTTGTTTTATCACGCTCGCCGGATTCAAGGCTCGGCTTTCGGAGCCCGTCCGAAATCGTCCTCGATACGGATGATATCGTCCTCGCCGAGGTAATCGCCGATCTGCACTTCGATCAGATCGAGGGGCTCGGGGCCGGGGTTGGAAATGCGGTGGCGAGCGCCGACCGGAATCCACGCCGATTCGTTGCGCGAAAGCGTGCGCTCCATATCGTCGCAAACGATCTCCGCGCGGCCGCGCACCACGACCCAATGTTCGGAGCGCCGGCGATGCATCTGCATCGACAGTCGCGCCTTCGGATCCACGCGAATGCGTTTGACCTGATAACCGGCGCCGCTTTCGACCCCCTCGTAAAAACCCCACGGGCGGTGGACGCGCCGGTGGAATCGATGCTCCGTGCGACCGCCCCCACCTGTGCGCTGCGACTCCTGCGCCCCTTGCGCTTGCCCTGGCCCTTCTCGTAAACGCCGGACCAGTTCGCGAAGGCCGTCGATCCGCGAAAGGTCCGCCACCAGCACCGCATCGGCGGTTTCGACCACGAGCTGGCCATCGAGGCCCAGTGTCGTCACCAAGCGGTGGTCGGCACGAACCAAGGAGTTGCGGGTATCGACGGCGATCACGTCGCCGCGCAGAACGTTATCGTCGCTATCGGGCTCTTCGAGTTCGTGCAGGCTCGGCCAAGAGCCGACATCGCTCCAACCGGCCTCCAAGGGCACCACGATCCCGGATGCGCTTTTTTCCATCACCGCGCAATCGACGGAATCGAGGGGGCTGCGTTCGAACTCGGGACCGGGGCGGAAAAAAATCGAATCCCATTGCCCGGAATCGACCGCCTCGCGACAGCGCGAGACGATCTCCGGCGCATGCTCGTCGAGTTCGGCGACGAAGGCCGCGGCTTCGAAAAGAAAGATGCCGCTGTTCCAATAAAAATCCCCGCTTTCGATGAAGGAGTGGGCCTTGGCCCGATCCGGCTTTTCGACGAAACGCTCGATTCTTCGGGGAAGACAAGACTCGTTTGCGGGCGCATCGGAGGCAGGCCCGCCGAGCGCCAGACCGGCTTGGATATAGCCGTAGTTGCTGTCCGGCCGCGTCGGTTGCACCCCGAAGGTGGCGAGCAGCCTTTCGCGGGGTGCGGATTCCGAGTCCGACGAGGGGGCTCTTGGCGGCGAGCCCAAGGCGGCGAGCGCCGCCCGCAGCGATTTGTGGAAGGCGGCCGGTTGCGGGATGTAATGGTCGGCGGGCATCACCAGCAGCAGCGGGTCCTCCCCCTTGGCCAGCACGTGGCAAGCGGCGAGAGCGACGGCGGGGGCGGTGCCTTTGGGGATGGATTCCAAGAAGATGGATGCGACCGGGGCGTCGATCTCCCGGCTCTGGTGAGCCGCCAGGAAACGATGCTCTTCGTTGCAAACGATGCAGGCGGGAAGCGTTCGCTCGATTCCCCGCAGTCGCTGCAGGGTGTTTTGCAGCATCGTCCCCTCGCCGACGATGCGCAAAAACTGCTTGGGAAAGGACTCGCGGGAAAGCGGCCACAAGCGGGTGCCGGTCCCTCCGGCGATGATCACCGGGAGGATGTCGAAAGAGCGGGTTTTGCTCACTACTGCTTCGCTCGCAGGGGTTTCGCTCATCGTTTCGAGTCGACGCCGACGGGATCAAACCGCCGCTCGCCGGCGGCGAAAAGGGGATCGGGGAAAAGCCCGCAAGAGACGAGGACTTGGAGGTCGGCGCTTGCGCTCGACCGGCTTCGCTCGCACGGGAAAAGCGCTTGGGAAGCCGGCCGTGCCGATGGCGTGTCGGAACTCCGCAGCGGTCGCCGCGGGATATCGGTTATCGACGCCGTTATCGACACCGCTATCGATACCGCTATCGGCAATCGAACTTGGCTGCGCCTTTTGCCGCGAAAGCCCTTGCGCCCTGTCGTGTCGGCGAGCCGAGCGACGCCGGGGCGATGTGTCCTTTGGATAGCGTTCGTTTCGGCGATGCGTCTTCCTTCGCCGATGCGCTTTCGCCGCCGGCCTTTCACCGATGCGATGCCGTCGGCTTCGTCTTGGCGACGCCGGGGACAAAGCGCTCGAGAGCATCCGCCGAGACCGCGCTCGAGGGCATGACGGCCATCGACAGCTGCGAGGCGATGATACGCTTTCTCATCTTGCTAAATCCCGTCGAAGGGGCGATGGGGGCTGCTACGGGGCCGCTGCTCGGTGCCGTGATCGCCGGTGAGCTTGCGAAGCGGGCCGAAGCGAACCAGGGAGCGCTCGGCGCCGGCGCTTCGCTTATCGAATCCTCGATATCGCCCGGCGCATCATTCGGCACCGGAGGCGTTGCCCGTATCGGCATCGGCAGCGGCCAAGGCCGCGGCCAAGCGATCCATGCCCTCGTCGAGCTCCTCGTCGAGGATATTCAGCGGCGGCAGAAATCGCAGCACGTCGGGTCCGGCCTGCAATACGAGCACCCCGTGTCGCCGACAATGCTCGACCAGCTCGCCGGCCCGACCGGCCCACTCCTTGCGCAACACCGCCCCGAGCATCAATCCCCGACCGCGCACCTCGTCGATGATCCCCGATTCGTTATGCAAGGCGAGCAAGCGCGCCCGCAAGCGCTCGCCTTGGCGTTCGACATTGGCGATCAACTCCTTCGATTGCACCCTTCGCAGCACCGCCCGGGCCACCGCGGCCGCGACGGGATTGCCGCCGAAGGTGGAGCCGTGGCTGCCGGGTTGCAAAGCCTCGGCGGCATCGGCTCCCACCAACATCGCTCCGATGGGGAGCCCCCCGCCCAAGGATTTCGCGATCGTCGCCACGTCCGGGACCACCCCCTCCTCCCATTGATGGGCGAAAAAGCGTCCGCTTCGCCCGAGCCCGCTTTGCACCTCGTCCAAGATCAGCAAAGCCTCGTGGCGGCGACAGCAGCGGGCGATCTCCGCCAAGAAGCCGGGCGCGGCGGGCACCACTCCGCCTTCGCCTTGGATCGGCTCGACCAACACCGCGCAGGTGCGATCTCCGATCTGTGCCGCCAAGGCGTCGATATCGTTATAGTCGGCGTAGCGAAAGCCCCCCGGCAAGGGTTCGAAACCCTCATGGTATTTGGGCTGGGCGGTGGCGGTCACCGTGGCCAAAGTGCGGCCGTGGAAGCCGCCGCGAAAGGTGAGGATCTCGCGCTTTTCGTCGCCATGACGGATACTTGCATGTTTGCGGGCGAGTTTGATCGCGGCCTCGTTGGCCTCCGCCCCCGAGTTGCAGAAAAAGACCCTCTCGGCGAAGGTGGCGGCGCAAAGTTCCTCGGCCAGTCGGATCGCGGGCTCGGAAAAATAAAGGTTGCTGACATGCCATAAGCGAGCGCCTTGCTCGGCCAATACGCTTGTCAGTTCCTCGTCGCCATGACCCAAGGCGGTGACGCTGATCCCGGCCCCCAAATCCACATACTCGTTGCCCAGCGTATCCCAAAGGCGAGCCCCTTTTCCGTGATCGAGGATCATCGGCGCCGGGGCGTAATTCGGAAGATAATGCTTCCTTCCCGATGCCAGCAATGCATCGGCTTTTTGTGCGGGCTCTTTCAAAATCGACCTCCTTGGCAAGGCTTTCGAAACCGGCTTTCGCAACGCAAATCGTCTCGCCCGGCGGCGAGCGCATCGAAGACGAGGGGCTTTGTCGGGCAATCATACTAGGATCGAGGGCTCGGGGACGATCGCTTCGGATCGGAGGCGAAAAAAGCCGTGGATGAACGAGGACCCGTCAGCGAAAAAACGAGCTCGACCCCGCCTGTCCTCGATCCTAAAAGGGCTCGAAGGGGCTCGAAGGTCTTTTCACGGGCTTTTCACGGCTTTCTTTTTCGAAAGCGCACGCGTTCTTTCGAAAAGACTCGCGAGCGGACGCCGATGCGCGCTTTCGAGATCGTGCGGACTCGAGATCGGATCTCCCCTTGAAAGTCGAAGTGTTTCATGGCAAATACCAAGGCATGCAACGCGGGGCTCCTTTTTCCTTTTTTTTCGATCGATCCGGTCGAAGGGCGATGAAGAGCGTGGAATTCCTTGCGTGATATAGTGCATTCTTCCGTTGCAAAATCGATCGCACCGAATATGTTTTCACGGATCGTTCAAATCCTTGCCGGATAATCTTTGCGCCGCGAACGAGATCTTCGAACCCTCGTCGCTTCGTTCGAAATTTCTTTTTTGCGATTTCGGATCGTTCCATCATGCTCGACGCTCTTTCAAAGGCAAACCATGTCCGGGGATAGCGAAAACGACATCGACAAAGACACCGACGGAGGCGTCGAAGTTCTCGAGTCGAAGCCGGAGGTCGAAGAACCTCCCCTCTATAACGTTTTGTTGCTCAATGACGACTACACCCCGATGGAATTCGTCGTCCATGTGCTGGAACGCTTCTTTTCGATGCCGCGCGAACAAGCGATCCGGATCATGCTTTATATCCATACCCGGGGGAAAGCGGTTTGCGGCTGCTATACCCGGGAAATCGCGGAAACCAGGGTCGCCTTGGTCAACGATTACTCTCGTGAAAACAATCATCCTCTCCTGTGCACGATGGATCGTGCATAAGGCATCGTCGCAAGACGGAGATTTGCCATGCTGAACAAAGAACTGGAACATACCCTCAATATCACGCAGCAAATCGCCTTGGAGAAGCGCCACGAGTTCATGACCGTGGAGCACCTGCTGCTGGCCTTGCTCGATAACCCGGATGCCTTGGAAGTGCTAAAAGCCTGCCATGCGGATATCGAAAAATTGCGCACCCGGCTAAAAGAGCATATCGACGAGCACGTCAGCACGATCGACGCCGAGGGCGAGCGCGAAACCCACGTCACCTTGGCTTTCCAGCGAGTGATGCAACGCGCGGTGCGCAACGTCCAAAGCTCCGGCAAGCGCGAGGTAACCGGGGCCAATGTCCTGGTGGCCATCTTCGGGGAGGACGAATCCGCCGCGGTTCACCTTCTGAAACTCCAGCAAATCACCAAGCTGCACGCCACCGACTTCATCTCCCACGGAATCGTCCGCAACCCGGACACCGAGGGCGACGAGACCTCGGCGACCGTCGACGAAGACTTCCCGCCGGAAAAGAAAAAGTCTCGCGACCCGCTCGAGCTCTTCGCCGTCGATCTCAACCATCAGGCCACGCTCGACAAGATCGACCCTCTGATCGGGCGGCGGGCGGAGCTCGAACGCACCATCCAAATCCTCTGCCGCCGGCGCAAGAACAACCCCCTTTTCGTCGGCGAGGCCGGGGTCGGAAAAACATCGATCGCCGAGGGCTTGGCCCGGATGATCGTCAAAGGAGGGGCGCCCGAGGTCCTTTCCGGCGCCACCATCTACGCCCTCGATCTCGGGGCGCTGCTGGCGGGCACGAAATATCGGGGGGATTTCGAGAAACGATTGAAGGCGATCTTGGCTCGGCTGAAAGAGGAAAAGGAAAGCATCCTGTTCATCGACGAGATCCACACCATCATCGGCGCCGGAGCCGCTTCCGGCGGGGTGATGGATGTCTCCAACCTGATCAAACCGATGCTCGCCTCCGGGGAATTGCGCTGTATCGGCTCGACCACTTACCAAGAATACCGGGGCATCTTCGACAAGGATCGGGCGCTTTCACGGCGCTTCCAGAAAATCGATATCGTCGAGCCGACGGTCGATGAAACCGTCAAGATCCTCAACGGGCTCAAATCCCGTTTCGAAGAGCACCATCAAGTGCGCTATTTGCGCCCGGCGATGCGAGCCGCGGTCGAACTGGCGCACCGCTATATCAACGAGCGTTACCTGCCCGACAAGGCGATCGATGTCATCGACGAGGCCGGAGCCTCGCAAAAACTCCTGCCGCCCTCCAGGCGGCGCAAGACGGTGGGGGTGGCGGAGATCGAACAGGTGGTTTCGAAGATGGCTCGTATTCCGCCGCGGGCGGTGTCCACCTCGGACAAGGCGGCCTTGCGCACCTTGGACCGCGACCTGAAACTCGTGGTCTTCGGCCAGGACGAAGCCATCGACGGTATCGCTTCGGCCATCAAAATGGCGCGCTCGGGACTGCGCGAGGGAGAAAAGACGATCGGCTCCTTCCTCTTCGCCGGACCCACCGGGGTCGGCAAAACCGAGGTCAGCTGTCAGCTGGCGCGTATCTTGGGGATCGAGCTGATCCGCTTCGACATGTCCGAATATATGGAGAGCCATACCGTATCGCGCCTGATCGGGGCTCCTCCGGGTTATGTCGGATTCGACCAAGGCGGGCTGCTGACCGAAGCCATCAACAAACATCCCCATGCGGTGCTCTTGCTCGACGAGATCGAAAAGGCTCATCCCGAGGTCTTCAACCTGCTGCTGCAGGTGATGGATCACGGAACCTTGACCGACAACAACGGCCGCAAGGCGGATTTTCGGAACGTGATTTTGATCATGACCACCAACGCCGGGGCGGAGCGGATGAACCGGGCTTCGATCGGCTTTACCCTACAGGACCACTCCGGCGACAGCATGGAGGTGATCCAGCGCGTGTTCAGCCCCGAGTTTCGCAACCGGCTCGACGCCATCGTGCAATTCGCCCCGCTCGACGAACATTCCATCGCTTCGGTGGTGGATAAATTCATCATCGAACTCGAAGGGCAACTCGAGGAGAAACGAGTGTCGATCGAGGTCAGCGATGAAACGCGACACTGGCTCGCCCGCCACGGATTCGATCCGACGATGGGGGCAAGGCCGATGGCCCGCATCATCCAGGAGAATATCAAGCGCCCCTTGGCCGAGCAACTTCTCTTCGGGAAATTGGAAGGCGGAGGGCATGTTCGTATCTCGTTGGCCGAGGACGGGACGCTGCACCTGGAATTCGAAAGCCGCGAGGAATCGGTGGGAGAGCCCGGCTGATCCCCGGCTCCGACTCTCCCGAAGAGGCGGCGATCGCGAGGGTCGATCGTCGTCGGATATCGCCGTCCCTCGCGGGCGTCGAGCCGGTCGCGCACAAGGCGGCGATCAGTGATATCGATCACGCGGGAAACGAGATCGAGAACGAAATCGAGATCTGGTGGTCGGATCGCCGGCCCTTCGACGCGCTTCGGCCTTCGCTGACCGCTTGTTTGAGCGAAGCGGAGCGGCGGCGTCTGCAAGCGATGCGCCATCCGATCTCGCGAGCGCATTTCGCCGGAGGGCGGTGGCTGATACGCGAAGTCCTCTCGCGGCGCTTGGCCCGGCCGCCGCAATCGATCGATATCGGGATCGATTCGCATGGCCGCCCCTTCCTGTCCCCGGCATCGACCCTCTCGAGTTCGAGCGGGCGGCTGCTTTCGAATCCCCCGGCGAATCCCCCCTCGGCAGGCAACGAAGCGATCGATTTCAGCCTCTCTCACAGCGGCGCCGCTATCGTATCGGCGCTGGCGATCGCCGCGGCCGGGGGCGAAAGGCCGGCCATCGGGATCGATATCGAAAGGGTCGACTCGAAGCGCAACTGGCAAGCGATCGCCGAGCGCCGCTTTTCCCTTGCCGAGCGACGATCGCTTCGCCGCTATCGCGACGACGACGCCCGGCGTCTCGCTTTTTTTCGCACGTGGGTGCGAAAAGAGGCTTTCGTCAAGGCCCTGGGCACCGGGATATCGACGAATTTCAGCCGCTTCGATGTCGCGACGGGGGCGGTGCCAAGTCTGAACGGACTGCGGATCGAAGGCGAGGAGCGCGATCGATGGACGATCCGGGATTTGCCGATCCCGAAAGCCGTCTTCGACAAGGTCCTCGCCGAAAATATCGTCGGCGCGATCGCTTGGAAAAGCCCTCGGTCGATGGATGCCCCTTCGCCGGGCGGCCCCTTCGAGGAGCGGCCTCTTTGACCGGCGGGATCCCGAAAGCGTGAAAGCGGCTGCCGGCGGAGATCGCGCCCCGGGCCGTCGATAACATTTGACCGTCGATAACATCGGGCCGTCGATAAGGGATAAAATTCCCGCAATCGAAGCGGCGGATCTCTCGTTTGTTTTTTCTCCTTTCGTCGCTTCGCCTTTCGTCGACACCCCTCTTTTCGAAATATCCACTTCCTCTTTTTCGAATCATGTCCGCAGACCTTTCCCCGCTCGATCCCGTCGTCCCCGCGGCGGGCTCCACCATACGCTGGTCCTCGCTCTACGGCAGCGCTCGGGGGTTGGCTTTGGCCGCTCTCGTGCGCAAGGCCGAGGCGCCGGTGTTGGTCATCACCCCCGACAGCGGCGCCGCTCACCGCATCGAAAGCGAACTCGCCTTCTATCTCGACGCTCCCGATCCCGAAGCGGCGGGCGGCGAAACGAACGACGAGCGGCGCAAGAAACGCCCCGGGGATGCGGAGATCTTGAGATTCCCCGACTGGGAAACCCTGCCCTACGATCTTTTCTCCCCCCACCAAGGTATCGTCTCCGAGCGTTTGGCGACCTTGGCGCGCTTGCCCTCGCTGAACGCCGGGGTATTGGTAAGTCCGGTGACGACTTTGATGGGCCGTATCGCCCCCGCAGCCTTCGTCGACGGCTACCGTTTTTGCATCGCCCGCGGCGACACCCTGGAGATCGACACCTTTCGCCTGCGCTTGGAACAAGCGGGATATGCCTGCACGAACCAAGTGATGGAGCATGGCGAATATGCGGTCAGAGGGGCGCTCTTCGATCTCTTTCCGATGGGGGCCGTCGCCCCTTTGCGCATCGACCTTTTAGACGACGAGGTCGAGAGCATCCGCACCTTCGACCCCGAAACGCAACGCTCCGAAAGTCGGATCGATCGAATCGACATCCTGCCGGCGCACGAATTTCCGACCGTTTCCGAAGCGGTGGCTCGTTTTCGCCGATCCTGGCGACGACGCTTCGAAGGCGACCCCTCGAAATGCCCGATCTACCGCGAGGTCTCGCAAGGAGGATGGCCCGCGGGGATCGAGTATTACTTGCCGCTCTTTTTCGACGACGAGGTCGCCACCCTCTTCGATTTTCTGTCGCCGAAAACCGTGGTGGTTCTGGCCGAGGGCGTGCACGAAGCGGCCGATGCCTTTCAGCGCGATACCAAGGAACGCTTCGAGGATCGCCGCTACGATCCCGAAAGGCCGATCCTCTCCCCCGACGAGCTCTTTTTGCGAACCGAGGAACTCTTCGCCCGCATCGCCCCCCACCCCGGGGTCCGTCTTCGTATCGCCGACGAAGGCTCGGATTCCGGCAGGACGCTTTCCTTCGCGACCCGAGCGCCGACCGCGATGCCGGTCGACGGGCGAGCGGAAAGACCGATGAAACTGTTGCAGGATTTTCTCGAGGGCTTTTCCGGGCGCTGCCTGATCGTCGCCGAGACCCGGGGACGACGCGAGATCCTGCTCGAAAGCCTGGCGGCCCACGATCTTCGGCCGACCCCGGTTGCAGGCTTCGGGGACTTCATCGACGGCCGCGCCCCCTTGGCGATCGCCGTCGCCCCGCTCGAGGACGGCGCCCGCATCGAAAAGCCCCTTGTCGAGATCATCGCCGAGCCCCAACTTTTCGGTGCCCGCGCCGCCCAAGAGCGTCGCCGCCGCGGGGCACGACGCGACCCCGAGGGGATCGTCCGCGACCTGAGCGAGCTGCACCCGGGAGCGCCGGTGGTGCACGAGGCCCACGGGATCGGACGCTATGCGGGCCTTACGGTGTTGGAGGTCGCCGGCGGGCTCGAGGAATTCCTCCAGATCGAATATGCCGAAGGAGACCGCCTCTATGTGCCGGTGGCCTCCTTGCATCTCGTCTCGCGCTTTACCGGTATCGATCCCGAAGCCGCCCCCCTCCACCGACTCGGCAGCAAGCAATGGGAGAGGGCCAAGCGGCGGGCGGCGGAAAAGGTGGTGGATGTCGCCGCGGAACTGCTCGACGTGCAGGCTCGGCGGGCGGGGCGTCCGGGCATCGCCTTTGCCGCCGACCCCGGCGCCTTGCAGGAATTCGAGGGCGCTTTCCCTTTCGACGAGACCCCGGATCAAAGCGCGGCCATCGCCCAGGTTTTTGCGGATATGTCCCGCTCCTCGCCGATGGATCGCTTGGTCTGCGGGGATGTCGGCTTCGGCAAAACGGAAGTGGCGATGCGCGCCGCTTTCGTCTGCGCCCATGCGGGCAAGCAGGTCGCGGTCCTCGTCCCCACCACCTTGTTAGCGCAGCAGCACCAGCAGACCTTTCGAGATCGCTTCGCCGACTGGCCGGTGCAAGTCCGACAGATCTCCCGCTTCAGCGGCCGCGAGGCGCAAGAGGACGTGCTGCGAGGACTCGCCGACGGGACCGTCGATATCGTGATCGGCACCCACAAACTGCTTGGCAGCGGCATCCGCTTCAAACGCTTGGGGCTCGTCGTCATCGACGAGGAGCATCGCTTCGGGGTGCGCCAAAAAGAGAGGCTCAAAGCCCTGCGCTCGGAGGTGGATGTCTTGACCCTCACCGCCACCCCGATCCCCCGCACCCTCGACATGGCCCTGTCGGGGCTGCGCGATCTCTCGCTGATCGCCACCCCGCCGGCAAAGCGGCTTTCGATCCAGACTTTCGTGCGCGAGTGGGATCCGCAAATGCTGCGCGAAGCCTTTCAGCGCGAACTGCGGCGCGGGGGGCAAATTTTCTTCATCCACAACAAAGTGGAAACCATCGAGCGGGTGGCGAGCGATGTGCGGGGATTGCTCGAAGGGGCCGAGGTGCGGGTGGCGCATGGCCAAATGCGCGAGCGGGATCTGGAGCGGATCATGCTCGATTTCTATCACCGCCGCTTTCAGGTCTTGGTCTGCACCACGATCATCGAGACCGGGATCGACATCCCCAACGCCAATACCATCGTCATCGACCGCGCCGACCGCTTCGGGCTCGCCCAACTCCACCAACTGCGCGGACGGGTGGGACGCTCCCATCATCGGGCCTACGCCTATTTGATCATCCCGGAGCGGAGCCTGATCAGCCGCGATGCCTTGCGCCGGCTGAATGCGATCGAATCCTTGGGCGATCTCGGCGTCGGCTTCACCCTCGCGACCCACGACCTCGAGATCCGCGGGGCGGGCGAACTCTTGGGGAGCGAGCAAAGCGGTCAGATCCAAGAGGTCGGCTACTCTCTTTATACTCGGCTGCTCGAACGGGCGGTCGAGGATCTGCGGGCGGGGCGGACACCGGAGTTGGATCGTCCGCTCGATACCGGGGCCGAGATCGATTTGCGCGAGCCGGCCCTGATCCCTCAAGACTACCTTCACGATGTCCACACTCGCCTGATCATGTACAAGCGGATCGCCGGCGCCGAGAACCGGGAGAGATTGGAGGAGGTGATGGTCGAGACGATCGATCGCTTCGGTCCCTTGCCCGATCCCGCTCGCCTGCTCTTCGATATCACCGGGCTCAAATTACGGGCGACGCCTTTCGGGATTCGCAAAATCGAGGTCGGGGATAGCGGCGGACGCATTCTTTTTCACCCGCAACCGCTGATCGATCCCGCTTGCGTGATCCGCCTGGTACAAAAAGAGCCGGCGCGTTTTCGTCTCGACGGCCCGGATAAATTGCGTTTTAGCGGAGACTATCCGGATGCCGCGGGCAAGATAGCGGCGATCGAAGGAATCCTGAGCGACTTCAAGTTGCAGGAGGCGGCATGAGTGTCATCCAAGACAAGGCTCCCGATGGACCCCGGGACGGGCATCGAATATCCCTTCGATCCGCGATTCTGGCGATCTTGGCGATCGCCGCCCTTTGCGCTGCCGATCCCGGCCACGCGCAGGGTCGCAAATATGCGGTGGAGATCATCGCTTTCGACTACCTCGACTTTGCGGGGCTCGACGATGAATTCTGGGAGAGCAATCCCGACGAACCCTCCCCCTTCGACGCCCTGACACCCAAACGCGCCGTGCCCGGGGCGGCCTTGAAAAGGGGCGTGCATTACGTCATCCCTTCCGACCTGATGCTGCAAAAAGAATACCGGCGGCTGCGGCGATCGAAGAACTTTCGGCCCTTGCTCCATAGCGGCTGGCTGGTCTTCGCTCCCCGCTCGGCGGAGTCGGCGCAAGCGGTATGGGTCGGGGAACGCCCGGCCTTGGCCGACGAAAGCGCCGAAGCCGAGGGCGATATCCGCCGGGAAAAACTCCCGGATCCGACCAAAAAAATCCGACCTGCCGTGCGGGGAACCGTGAAGATTTCCCGCAGCGGACGTTATCTGCAAGTGGAGTTGGATCTGATCTACGACCGCTTGGGCGACAACCCGCCGCCGGTGGATCTCGTCGCCGCCGGCTTCGAGGGCATCGCCGAGGGGATCGAAGACGGGGCCGAAGGGCTTGCCGATACGAGCGCCGATACGAGCGATGATGATGCCCTGTCGGATCACCTGTATTTGCTCGAAGACGGCTTCCCCGCTCGCTATCGTTTGGTCGCCAAGCGCCGAGTCAGCACCCAACGCCTGCACTTTTTCGACCACCCGCTCTTCGGGGTGCTGTTGAAGATCAAATGATCGCGAGCGCGGCGACGAAGGAAACGACTACGAAGAAAAAGAATACGAAAAGCGCCGAGAAAAAAGGACTGAAAAGAAGGACTCGGAAGAAACTACTTTCCCTTAGCTATCGGCAGGAGCCTCGAAAAAGCGTATCGACGGCTCGGGATCTCCCGATATTCTCGACTCGACAACGAAGCGAGCGAATACCGAGAAAACACGATCGCTTTTTCGGGTCGATATGAAAACAGCGAGGGCTTCGATCGGCGAGCGCATGAACTCTCTTGGGATCGGTCTCTCGGGATCGATCTATCGACAAAGAGAAAGAGGCGGCTTCTCTTCTTTGCCGATGCAAATGAAGAAGCCGCCTCTTCGTAGACGCTATCCGTCTATCCGCCTATCCGTCCTTTTCAAAAGCCCGTCGAAGATCGAGCGATTCGAAAGCCCGGAAAAAGCCCGAAGCACCCCGGAGCACGGAGCCTTCTATGCCCGGGGACCCTTCTATCTCCTTGCTCTCTCCGGCCGGCCGAGACTCAATTCGCGGCCCGGGTATCCTGGGTGCCGGGAGTCACCAAGGGAACGCCGTAATCGGGTGCCCCCGCGCTGGCGCTGTTGTTGATCAACGCCCCGCCGCCGGTACGGGTCAAGACCTGCACCGAGAAGCGGCCATCCGAGGAGAGTTCGCACGACAGTCCCATCCCCTGCCAACGATGATCGATCATGTCGGAGAGTTCTCGCGTTTGCATGAACCTGACCATCGAACGCCGGATGGTGCCGATAGTGGCCTCATACTGCCCCCCGTCGTCGTCGAAGCATCGAATGGTCGTATCGGTACAGGTCGTGTCGTAGGGGGAACAACGAATCCGGATATTGGAAATATCCCGACTGCTATCGGGGGCGGGAATCGAATAGATCCCTGCGACATGGCGATGGTCGCTACCGACCCGGCTGCGGATCACCTCGTTGTTGCTGACCAAAACCGCATCCCCGGAACGGGTCCACATCTGGGTGCTGACCGGCAACTCGCTCCTGATGGCGCAAGCGAGGCGCCCGTTCTCTTCCCATGTACGCCCGGCGATATTGACGATATCCCTCGAGCTCAAGCGAAGGGTGGCGCCCGAATCGATCGGGGCGGTCTGCCCTTCGTAGGCCGAGCCGATTTCGTCGGTGCAATCGAGATAAACCCGACAACTGCCTTGATCGTTCTCCAAACACTTGATATGGGCGACCGCTTGATCTCGAACCCCGGTCGGGGGGATCGCGAAGATCTCCGCTTGCACCGGCCAAGCGGCGGGACCGCTCGGATCGACGGGCTTGGCCTCGCGATCGTTATCCTCGATGAGCACGGCGATCTTCGTTTGAAAACCGGAATAGTTGCCGCCCCAGCTACTAAGGCTTATCTCGCCTAGGTCGTCGGTGATGTCAGCGTCTTCGATGACGCTGATGGTGATGGTTTGCGCCCGGTCCCAATCGCTGCGGGTGAATATCAACTGCGAGGGCTCGGCCATGATATCGCCGTTGCCGAAAACCTTCACATCCATCGTTACTCTCTCCGTCGGCCGGCTCGCGAGCCTGACGGTGATATCGTGCTCGCTTCCGCCCTCGATCAACGCGACCTTGGCATTTCTGCTGCCGGGGGCGGTCACCCCGGTGAGCTCGAAGGCGCGCCCGTCCACGGTATCGTTATCCCTCACATCCACCCGGATCGCGTCGTCGGCGTAGTTATCGCCCTGGACGATGAGGGAAATCACATCCAAATCATCGACGGCATCGGCGTCCTCGTCGGCCATGACCGTCACCGGCTGCGCTATGTTCCAGTCGGAGGGGGTGAAAACGAGGCTATCGCGATCGAGATTGATATTGCGATTCCGGTGCAAGCGCACCAAACTCACGGTCACCGTCGAGGTCGGTCTGCTCGAAAGGCTGACGGTGAAACTATCCTGCTCCCCCTCTTCGATCTCCAAGCCGTCGACAGAGAGCATCAGATATCCCGGGGCATATTTCGCGGGGACGACATGGCTGAAAACGATACCGCCGAGAGCGCAGCTCGCCGGCAGCGTTCCGCAAGCGCCATAACCGCTCAATCGCTGGACCGGCAAATCCTCGTACTCGGCACAATATCGCACCGACGTGGCCTGCTCGGCATCCATGTGCCCGGCGGCATCGTAAGGCAGATCCAAACGGGAACCGCCGGCGAGTCTTTCGGTCCGGCGTTCTTTGCAATCGCCGTCTTTGGCGACGATTCGGTAGTTGATATTGACGCTGTGACCCGTTTCGTTGATCAAGGAAAGATATCGGTTATCCGGCTCGCCCGGTTTTCTGTATCCCTCGTCGGGCCCGACTTCTTGGATACTAAGATGTGCCGGAGGGATGAATTGAGATTGCGCGGCGCCCAAGGGCAGCAAAATACAGCCGACGGCGAAAAGGGTCGAAAATGCAAAACCGGCAAGAAAATCTCCCTGAATAAAGCGCCGATCGCTCGTCGGCAGCGCATCCGATCCCGGCGCTTCGCGAGCTCTATCGTTGTTAGCGAAAGTTGCAGGAAAATCGCTCATCGTCCTATTTCTCCTGTCATGGGGAAGGCCGGTTGATGCAAAAAAGAGACGCCGACGATTGTCGACGGGGGAGTATGCGCTAATTTTTACCATAAACCGAGCCATTCGCATACCCCCAAGCGCTTTTTCGCTCGGCGAACGCGGGGCGCAAAACAAGCCGCGACACCGAATTTCCAAGGGTTTTCAAGGCCGATTCGGGCTTGTCGTTGATTATCGTTCATTATCGTTCTCACTTGCGCTCGCCCGCGAAAAAGGCTTCGATCAATCGGCGCAGTTCGATCATCCCGGATTCGAGCGCGCTTAAGATCGCCTCCATCGACAACGAGCCCGAACCGCGACCGGCGGCTCGGTTGGCGATCACCGAGCAGTTGGCATAAGCGATATCGAGTTCGCGGGCGAGCGCCGCTTCGGGCATGCCGGTCATGCCGACGATATCCCCCCCGTCTTTTTCGATGCGATCGACTTCCGCCGCCGTTTCCAAGCGCGGGCCTTGGGTGGCGGCGTAGACCCCTCCGTCGACCGCCTCGACCCCGACCCGGCGGGCGGCGGCGAGCAGATCCGAGCGCATCTTGCGGCAATAGGGAAAAGTGAAATCCGCGTGCATGATATCGGGGTCGGATTCGCTGTCGAAAAAGCTATGTCCTCGCCCCCACGTATAGTCGATGATTTGATCGGGGATGACGATACTGCCTTCTTCGATATCCGGGCGGATCCCCCCCACTGCGGTCACCGCGATGATGCGTCGCACCCCGCGGCTGTGCAAGGCATGAAGATTGGCTCGATAGTTGACGCGATGGGGAGGGATGACATGAGGGTCGCCGTGCCGCGGGAGAAAGATCATCGTCTCGCCTCGCCCCGACGCTTCGCCGGCGCCTCGCATCTCGCCATGGCAAAGAGGCGCCGAGGGCATGCCCCAAGGGGTTTTGACCTCTTCTTTGCGCAAAATGGAAAAACCCTCGAGGGAACGAAGGCCGGTGCCCCCGATAATCGCAATATCGCTCATGCACGAGCCGCCTCTGCCGGACTTAAGGCATAGATGCCGGGCAGGTTGCGGAAAAAGCCCCGGTAGTCCATCCCGCAGCCGAAAAGAAAACGCTCTTCGACTTCGAGACCGACGAAATCCGCCTCCGGCAGCACCCGAGAACGATTCAACTGCTTGTCGACCAATACCGCGCAGCGCACATCCTCGGCCCCCAAAGCCTGGAAATGCTCGATGATCGCGGACAAGGTAACGCCCTCGTCGAGGATATCGTCGACCACCAGCACGCTGCGAGCCTTGACATCGCTCGAGGGATGGGCGAGCCACTCCAAAGTGCGGCCGCGAGTGCTCCCGCGATAACGGGTGACATGGACATAATCGATGCTCAGGGGAAAGTCGAGGCGTTCCAAGATGCGGGCGGCGGTGATCATCCCGCCGACCATGACCGGCAAGATCAAAGGGGATTTTCCCCGGTAGACCTCGGCGATCTCCTCGGCCAACCTGCGGTATGCCTCATTCACTTCGGCCTCGCTGCAAATCAGATCCGATTCGTCGAGTACGCGCCGATATTCGGCCGGGTCGGTCGAGAAAACCATCTTGATCGCTCTCCTTTTCGAGGGTTGTACAAAAAGGGGGGGCATCGACATCGTCGTTGCCGGTAAAAAAATTCACGGATCGAGGCGTTTGAATCCGGCTCGAGGGGCCTGCGCTTTTTCGCCGAGACGCCGATGGCGATCCGCTTCGTAATCGGCATAAGCGCCTTGGAACCATAGCGCGCGACCCTCTCCCTCGAAGGCGAGGATATGGGTCGCCAAGCGATCCAAGAACCAGCGATCGTGCGAGACGATCACCGCGCAGCCGGGAAAATCGAGCACCGCCTCTTCCAGCGCCCGCAGGGTTTCGACATCCAGATCGTTGGTCGGCTCGTCCAGCAGCAGCAGGTTGGCCCCGCGCAAAAGCAACTTGGCCAGATGCACCCGATTGCGCTCGCCGCCGGAGAGATCCCCGACCCGTTTTTCCTGATCCGAACCTTTGAAGTTGAAGTGACCGACGTAGGCCCGAGTGCGCACCTCGACACCCCCGGCCTCGATCACCTCGTGGCCCCCCGAAATCTCCTGCCAGACGCTCTTGGCGGCATCGAGGGCGTCGCGGGTTTGATCGATGTATGCGATATTGACCGTCTCTCCTAGTCGCAGGCTGCCGGAGTCGGGGGTGTCGAAGCCGGCGATCATGCGCAAAAAGGTGGTTTTGCCGGCGCCGTTGGCTCCGATCACCCCGACGATCCCGCCCGGGGGGAGATCGAAACTCAAATCGTCGATCAACAAACGATCCCCCAAGGATTTGCGCAGCGAGCGGGCCTCGACCACATGATCTCCGAGCCGGGGACCGGGCGGAATGCGGATCTGCCGGGTTTCGCTGCGCGCCTGACGATCACGCGAGACGAGATCCTCGAAGCGCTGCACCCGCGCCCGGTTGCGCGCCCGGCGGCCCTTGGGATTGGCCCGGATCCATTCGAGTTCGGCGCGAATGGCGCGCCGACGGGCGCTCTCCTCGCGCTCCTCCTGACCCAAACGAACTTCCTTTTGCTCGAGCCAAGAGGAATAGTTTCCTTCCCACGGAATCCCCCGGCCGCGGTCGAGTTCCAATATCCAACCGGCGACATTGTCGAGAAAATAGCGGTCGTGGGTCACCGCGATCACCGTCCCCGGGAATTCCTCCAAATAGCGTTCGAGCCACGCCACCGACTCCGCATCGAGGTGGTTGGTGGGCTCGTCGAGCAAGAGCATATCGGGGGCCGAAAGCAACAACCGACACAGAGCGACCCGTCGGCATTCACCGCCGGAAAGGCGTTCGATCGCCGCCTCCCACGGGGGCAGCCTCAGGGCGTGGGCCGCGATCTCCAAGCGCCGATCGAGTTCCCAGCCGCGGGCGGCGTCGATCGCGTCCTGCAAGCCGCTTTGTTCTTCGAGCAGGGCGTCGATCTCTTTTTCGTCGCTGACCTCCCCGAAACGAGCCGAGACTTCGTCGAAGCGCTCGAGAAGGCGACGGATATCGCTCACCCCCTGCTCGACATTGCCGCGCACGTCGAAGGCGGGATCGAGCTGCGGCTCCTGCGGCAGGTAGCCGACCCTGATCCCCGGCTGCGCTCGCGCCTCGCCCTCGTGCTCGATATCCATCCCCGCCATGATCCGCAGCAGGGTCGATTTTCCCGCCCCGTTGAGACCGAGCACCCCGATCTTCGCCCCCGGGAAAAACGACAGGGAAATATCCTTGAGGATTTCGCGTCGGGGCGGGACGATTCGCGTCACGCGATTCATGGTGTAGACGTATTGCGTCATCGATTCCTCGCTTCACCGGCGCAGCGGCACCACCTGGTCGATCAGGTCGAAAAAGGGATCGGGGAAAGCGAAAAGAACCACCCCCCCCAATGCGGTGATGACGATGGCCGCAAGACAGGCGATCGGGGCCTCGGCTTTGCCTCGCCCCTGGCCCCCCTGCGGGTCGTGGTCCGAGGGGTGGTGGCTGTCATCGGTCGATTCCTCGGGTGCGGCCGACAAGAAGGCGCGCAAGGGAATCACCAGCAAATAGCCAAGACTTAGAAGCGAACTAGTCAAGAGCACCGCCAACAAGAGCCACTGCCCGGCATCGGCGGTGGCCACCGAGAGATACCACTTGCTCCACATCCCCCCGAGCGGGGGCAAGCCGATGATGCAAAGGCTGCCGACGGCGAAGGCCCCCATCGTGATCGGCATGCGGCGCCCGAGGCCGCCAAGTTCGCTGATCCGCGTGCGGTGGGTGGCCACCAACACCGCCCCGGCGCAGAAAAAGAGCGTGATCTTGCCGAAGGCATGCATCACGATATGCAAGGCCGCTCCCGCCACCGCCCATGCCGTACCGAGACTGGCCCCGAGGATCACGTAGGAAAGCTGGCTGATGGTCGACCATGCGAGCCGCGCCTTGAGATTGTCTTTGTGCATCGCCACCAAGGAAGCGACGAGGATCGTGAATCCGGCCACGAAGGCGATGATCTCCCCGCTTGCGCTGCTTGCGAGAAAACCGGGGCCGAAGATATAGACCGCCACCTTCGTCAAGGTGAACACCCCGGCCTTGACCACCGCGACCGCGTGCAACAGAGCGCTGACCGGGGTCGGAGCGACCATCGCCGCCGGCAGCCAGCGATGAAAAGGCATCAAAGCCGCCTTCCCGATCCCGAAGGCGAACAGACAAAAGAGCAGCGTCGCGAGCCCCGCAGACAAGTGGCCTTCCAAGATCCCCCCGGCACGAAAATCGACGCTGCCCGCCGCCTGCCAAGTCCAAGCGATGGCCAGGAGTTGCAAGACGATCGAGGTCGAGAGCAGCAGCAGCAGATAAAGGCGCCCCGCCCGCCTCGCTTCGGGCGTGCCCGCATGCGTGACCAAAGGCCAGGTGGCGAGCGTCAACAACTCGTAGAAGACGAATAAGGTGACGAGATTGGCGGCGAAGGCGACCCCCATCGCGCAGGCGATCGAAAGGGCGAAACAGGCGTAGAAACGGGTCTGATTCTTCTCGTGGTGAGCCCGCATATAACCGATCGCGTACAGGGAGGTCACCGGCCACAAAAAACCGGCGACCGACGCGAAGATCAGCCCCAAGGGCTCGACTTCGAGCGCGAAATCGATGCCGGGCACGAAAGGAGCGAGCGTCAATTGCGGGCGGGCGCCTTGCGCGACCTCGGCATATAAGCCGACGATGGCGGCGAAAACGAGAAGCCCGGTTCCCAGTGTGATCGCCTCGCGCAGGTCGGGATATCTGCGGGCAAGCGCGATCAGCGCCGCGCAAAGCATCGGCAGGGCGATACAGCCCAAGGCGAGGAATTCCGGCGCGGGAAGGATCATCGATTCGTTTTCGTGCCGGTGCGCCGGAGGCGGCTCATTCCAGGATCGCCGTCGCCGCCGCCGGCGACGATTCCGACGAGGGATCCGACGAGGCATTCAACAAGCCGAGCGCGGCGCGCTCCGCCAACCCGATGCCGAAGGAGGGGTCCACCCCGAACCAAAGATTGGCCGCCGCCAAAATCAGCAGCGGGGCGAGCATCGTCCACGGAGCCTCGACGATATCCCTCGACGACGAGTCTCGAGGCGAGGCTTCGAAAGCGGCGCTCGCCACCCGCCATAAGTAGATCGCCGCCACCACCGACGAAACGAGGATCAGCAGCGCGATCGGCCACATCCCCCGCTCCAAAGCGGCGCCGAGCAGATACCACTTCGAGACGAAGCCCGCGGTCAGGGGAACGCCGATCAGGCTCAGCCCGGCAACGACGAAGGCGGCCATCGTCCATGGCATCTGCCTTCCGGCCCCGGTCAAAGAGCGAAGCGCCGAGGATCCGGTGCGGTAGACGAAGTTGCCGATGGCCAGGAAAAGCGCCACTTTCATCAGCGCATGGTTGAATAAATGCAGGGCCGAGGCGGCGATACCCGAGGCGTTGCCCAGCGCCATCCCCAAGGTCATATAGCCGATCTGGGCGATGCTCGACCACGCGAGCAGGCGTTTGACTTGTTCTTGTTGCACCGCCACCAGGGAACCGGCCACCACCGAGGCGATCGCCAGCACCATCAGGAGGAGGTCGAGGTCGAGTTGTCCGAAGGCGAGATCGATGCCGAAGATATCGAAAACGAAGCGCATCAGCACATAGAGCGAGACCTTGGTCGAAGCCCCGGCGAGAAAAGCGGCGGCGCTCGAAGGGGCTTGTTCGTAGGCCCCGGGCAGCCAAGCATGGAGCGGGAATATCGCCGCCTTGATCCCGATTCCGATCACCACGAAGAGGGCTCCGGCGGCGATGGTCCGGCCGGCCTCGGCCTCGCCGATCCGCTGCGCGAGGTCCGCCATGTTGAGGGTGCCGGTCATCATATAAAGCAGCCCGAGACCGATCAGGAAAAAGGTCGCCCCGATCGAGCCCGGAATCAGGTAGCGAAACGATGCCAAGAGCGCATCCCGGCGCGGGCCGAGGGCGACCAGGATATAGCTCGCCAGCGATGAGATCTCGAGGAAAACGAAGACGTTGAAGGCGTCCCCGGTGATCGTCATGCCCGCAAGACCGGTCAGGCAAAGCATCCAGGCGCAATAGAGCCAGTGGATGCGCTGCGGGCGCAGCTCGGAGGCGACGCTGCGGCGAGCGTGCAGCAAGGCGAGGGCGCTTGCGAAATTGACGATCACCAGCACCAAGGCGTTGAGGGAATCGATGCGGTATTCGATGCCGAAGGGAGCGACCCAGCCCCCCAAGGCATAGACGATCACCTCGCCCTCGGCCGCCGCCCGGGCAAGGAAAAGGGCGATGACGCAACCGAGGATACCGGCGACCATCGCCGTCCACCATGCCCGCTCCGGATGACGCAGCAGCGCGACGAGCAGCGCCGCCACCAGCGGGACGACGATCTGCAAGGCGGGGAGTTGAGCCATAAGACCCGCCGGCAGGCTCATCGCTCTCCTTCCTCCCTCGTCTGCGCATCCGTCTGCGCATCCGTCTGCGCATCGGCGATTTCGTCGTCCTCGATGCTCCCCCAAGCGGCGTGGATGCGCACCACCAGCGCGAGCGCGAGCGCGGCGGTCGCCACCCCGACGACGATCGCGGTCAGGATCAGCACGTGGGTCAAGGGGTTGGCGTAGACGGTATGGTCGGAATCGACGATGGGGGCGGTCCCGCCCTCGATCGCCCCGATCAGGATGTACATGATAAAAACGGCGCTTTGGAAGATCGACAAGCCCATCACCTTCTTGATGAGGTTCGGGCTCGCCATCACCACATAAAGACCGATCGAGAGCAGCAAAACGCTGCCCCACCAGGCATAGCCGCCGAGAAAAGCCTCAACCATCGTCTCGTCGTCGCTCGGATTCGTCTTGCGCCCGCGCCGAGGGCTCGGCCGGGGAATCGTCTTCGGCGCCGAAGTCTTCGGCGACGAAGGCGTGAAAGAAGATCACCATCACCGCCATCACCGTCAGACCGACCCCGAATTCGACCAGCAAAATCCCCAGATGCTGACCGGCGACCGGCTCGGCGGCGAGCACGTCGTAGTCGAGGAAATTCGCCCCGAGCAGCATCGAGGCGATACCGACCCCGGCATAGAGCAAGACGCCGGCGGCGGCGGCGACGGAGGCCACTTCCGGGGTCATCAAGCTGCGCGCGGAGCGGACCCCGAAGACCAAGCCGTAAAGGATGATTCCGGCGCCGAAGATCGCCCCCGCTTGGAAGCCCCCGCCGGGGCCGAAGTCGCCGTGAAACTGTACGTAGAGCGCGAACAACAAGATGAAGGGCAAGGTGATCTTCGCCGCCGCCTTGAGCACGATATGGCGCTGCATCAGCCGTCGATCCCCCGCTCGAGACGATTGTCCGCAGGCTTCGTCTTGCGGCCGGCTTCGGCCTGCGCCCGGGGCGACGAGCCCCGGGGAGCGCCGGGGGCGCGGGAAAAGCCCAGCAACGCGATCACCCCGATTCCGGCGGTGAAGATCACCACCACCTCACCCAAGGTGTCGTAGCCTCGATAGCTTGCGAGGATCGAAGTGACGACATTCGGCAGACCCGTCTCTTGCGGCCCTTGCTCGAGATAACGGGGAACGACATGGCGATGAGCCGGGGCCTCGGCGGAGGCGAAATGCGGATGATCGTGGGTCGTATAGAGCATCAGCAGGCCCAATCCCACCGCCAAGACCAAAGCCGCGGGACGGAACTTCGGCGGTCGGCGGCGCGAAAAGGAGCCGGTGCGGGCTAAGGTCGCGAGCAGCAAGATGGTCGATATCCCGGCGCCGATCGCGGCTTCGGTGAAGGCGACGTCCACCGCGTCGAGCGCCAAGAACACCACCGCCGAGAGCAGGCTGAAAATGCCGAAGAGCATCACCGCCGCGAAGAGGCCGGTGATGCGGGCGATGGCCACCGCATTGGCCACCATCAACGCCAGCAACGCGAAGAGGATCAGGTGTTCGATGGCGGCTTCTCCGTCGACGGCCGACTCGATAGAGGATCCAAACGCCCGTGCAAGGCGGTCTTGGCCAAGGAATGGGTGGCGGTGGGGCCGGTGATCAGCATGAAGCCCAAAATCAGAAGGAGTTTGAGCGTCGCTTGCGTCCACCCGGCGATCAGCATCGAACCGACCAGCACCAAGCCCGCGCCGAGGGTGTCGATCACCCCGGTCGCATGGATGCGGGTGAAAAAGTCCGGCAATCGCACCAGGCCGATGGCCCCGACGATCAAAAAGAAGGTCCCCGTCAACAGGCAAAAAGCGGCCAGAAGATCGATCGCAAAGCTCATCGTGCCGCTCCTAGGCCTTTTCGTGATCCGGGGCGGGATCGGGAGCGGGAGCGGCGTTTTCGACCGCTTCCGGCGGAGCATCCGGCGGCGCCTCGACCGGGCTCGAGGAGAAAAAGCGCAGCAGAGCCACGGTGCCGATGAAATTGATCAGCGCGTAGAGGATGGCGATATCGAGGAATTCCGGGCGATGGGTCAAGAATCCGTGCAGCGCAAGGACCATCACCGTCAGGGTGCCGAAGCTGTTGACGGCCAAGGCGCGATCGTAGACCGTCGGCCCCGCGAGGGCGCGGATCAAGGTGATGGCCATCGCCCCGATCACCCCGAAGACGCTGATCGCCAGCACCGTATCGATCACGTCTTCGCATCCTTTTCCAAAGCGCAGATCCGATCCCCCATCTCCCCCGAATCCAACAGGGCGAAGGAGGCCTCGTCGATGGCGTGCACCTCCACTTCGTCTTCGGTCAGGTCGATCGACAAGGTCCCGGGGGTCAAGGTGATCGAATCGGCATAAAGAACGCGACCGAGCTCGCTACGCTGCTTCGCCGGCAGCCACTTCACCGCCGGGGAGATCGGAAGACTCGGGGAGAGGATGCAGCGGGCGACATCGATATTGGATTTGACGATTTCGATGCCGAGCCAGAAGAAATAACCCGGCAGGCGCCAAAGGCGCATCGAGAAAACGACCGGCTCGCCGTCGCGGCGGTCCGCGCGGCGCAACGACCACGCCACCAGCAGGCTCGATGCGACTCCCAAAGCCAATAACCAGGATTCGAATATTCCCGATAACACCAACCAAGTACCGAAGCATATCAACAGGATGCTCATCGCCGCCTTCTCATCGTTTCACTCGTTCCGTTGCCCATCGCGCAAGGACCTTTCGATCGACAAGATATCATGCGAGGAAAATTTCGATCCGGCGATGCACGACGACGGGGGATCGCAAATCCTCGGCGGCGGCCGAGCGAAGCGGCGAAGCCCTCTCCGGGCGCTTCGATGCCGCCGCGGCCCCGAAGGGGTTTTGCGGCTATCGCGGGGCCGGCAAATCCCCGCAAAATCGAGCCTAAGGATTCGCTTTCGCGACCCGCTCTTGGGCTTTTCGCGGATGGATTCTAACACCCGTCGCGTCTTTTTCGCAGCCCTTGGCATCGTTTCGAGGGCAAGAGGCCGAAAAAACGCGCCGGGGAACGAGATCCCGACCCGAGAAATCGTTGTCGCCTCGTTGTCGCCTCGTCGAGGCGAGGCCCCCTCGAACGACACCCTCGCGATCGCGAGTTCCGACGATCGAGCCGAAAAGACGGTGGCCTGCGAGCGACGAGGGATTCAAGCCCGGCGCCGGCATTCGAAAACATTCGGCAACTGCAACAAGCGATCGAGGACCAAAGAGAGCTGCTCGAGACTGCGCAGTTCCAAGGTCAGGTTGACGATCACGGTATTGGTCGAAGCATCGGACTTCAAATCCATCGCCACGATATTGAGGGTCTCGCCGGAGACGACCGCCGTGATATCGCGCAGCAGATGCTTGCGATCATGCGCCTCGATCACGATCTCGACCGGCCAAGTCTCCTGCTCGTCGCCGCTCCATTCGACATCGATCAACCGGGAGCGCTCCCCGTCGTCGAGATTGAGGACATTGCGACAATCGCTGCGATGGATGCTGACTCCGCGGCCGCGGGTGATATAGCCCTTGATCGGATCGTTCGGCAGGGGATTGCAGCAGCGGGCCATCTGGGTCAGGAGATTGCCGACGCCTTGGATCTGCACCCCGTGGGATTTTTTACGGCTCGACTTCGCCGGACGAAGGGGCTTGGGTGCCGACAGGCGAGACGCTTGCAGCCAGGGTTGAAAGGCACCGGCGAGCTGGGCGCCGCTGATATCCCCTCGCCCCAACGCCGCCAGCAAATCGTCGAATACGGCGCAGTTGAAGCGTTCGAGCAGTTCCTCCCGCGGCGGATTCTCGATCCGCAGCCGCTTGATCTCGCGATCCCAGATTTCCTGGCCGTCGACGATATTGCGCTCCCGGTCCTGCTGCTTGAACCAGTTGCGCACGCTCGTGCGCGAACGCGGATTTCCGAGGTAGCCGAGGTTCGGGTTGAGCCAATCGCGGCTCGGGCGCGGCTGGGGCGCGGTGAGGATCTCGATCTGATCCCCGGAACGAAGGATATGGGTCAAGGGCACGATCCGACCGTTGACCTTCGCCCCCCGACAACGATGACCGACTTGGGTATGGATCTGATAGGCGAAATCGAGCGGGGTCGAGCCCATCGGGAGATCGAAGATATCGCCGCGCGGGGTGAAGGCGTAGACCCGCTCCGCATCCAACTCCTTGCCGAAAGACGCGAGCAAGGAATCCGAATCGTCGGCGGCGTCGGGATCCAGAAGATGGCGCAACCAAGAGATGCGGCTGTCCTGGCTCGGATCCGCCCCCTTGCCTCCTTCTTTGTAGCGCCAGTGGGCGGCGACCCCGAGTTCGGCTTGGGCATGCATCTCGCGGGTGCGGATCTGCACCTCCAAGGTGCGGCCGCCCGGTCCCAAAACCGCGGTATGCAAGGACTGGTAGCCATTGGGTTTGGGGCGGGTGATGTAATCGTCGAACTCGCGCGGAATATGCGTCCACAAACTATGTACGATCCCGAGCACCGTATAGCATTGGGCAACGCTTTCGACCAATACCCGCAAGGCGTGCTGGTCGAAAATCTGGGCGATATCGAGCGATTTGCGCTGCATCTTGCGCCAGATACTGTGGATATGCTTGACCCGAGAGCCGATCTCGCCTTCGATCCCCTCTTTGGCGAGTTCGTCTTCGAGTCGTTTTTTCGCGACTTCGAGATTCGCCTCCCGATCCGCGCGAGACTGGTTGAGTTTCGAGGCGATGTCGCGATAGGCCTGCGGGTCGGATTCGCGCAGGGAGAGATCCTCGATCTCCCATTTGTACTGCCAAACGCCGAGGCGACCGGCCAAGGGCGCGGAAATATCCAATCCGTCTCGGGCGAGTCGCAGGCGCTCTTCGGGCTCGAGGCGATCGGCGGTGCGCAAGCGATGGAGGCTCAAGGCGAGGTGGACGACCACCACCCGGACATCGTCGACCGCCGCCAACAAGAGTTTGCGCAGAAGGTCGACGCGGGATCGATCTTCGGCGACGGAGGCGCCGGCGGGCAGAGCGCGCAGGGTCTCGAAGCGGAGCAAGCCCTCGATCAGATCTGCGGTTTCGGGCTCGAAACGAGCACGCACCGCCTCTTGATCGACGGTTCCGCGATGCACCAAAGGAGCGAGCAGAGCGGCTTGGATACACGGGACACCCAAGTTGAGATCGGCGATCATCTTCGAGACCGCGGACCACATCCCGCGCTCCGAGGCCGAAATCTCGCCGGCATCGTCCGCACGCTGCGCGGCGATGAAATCGTCGACCGAAGCGAGGGCCTCGCTCGCGACGCTCTCGGGAGAGGGCCTCGACGATTCGGGCAAGGTCGTCGATCGGGGAGAAGGATCGCTGTTCATCGGCGCTCTTTTGCATCGAGCGAAGCGTCAAACGGGCATCGAGGAAACGAAGGCGATCGATGCCGGACCAAGGACCCACCGACACCCCGGCGCGAAGACGAGGCGAAGACCCACGCCCGAGGGGAGGGGGAAAGCTCGATGATCGAAATCCGCGGCGGAATATCGACATTTTCGATCGAGTGTCGATCGACTATGGCGGCCGGCGCCTCGATCGTCGTCCGCCGAGAAAAACCCGACACCTGGATCATCGAAAGAACCCTTTGCAAACGATACACCCGGTTGCGAAATGATAGACCGGATAGCGAAACGATATGCGCCGGCGACATCGCCGAAAAGGGCCGCGACATCCCCGCGCCTTCGGATCTTTGCCCGCCGACACTGCGCTTGGCGGCCACGCTAGCGCGTAAAAAGCGATCGGGATCATGAGCGTCGAACTGCTGGTCAATATCGCCTCGCCCGAACTCCGGATCGCGCTGGTCGAAAAGGGCGTGCTGCGCGAGATCTTCATCGAGCGGCGCGGGAAACGCGGTCTGCTCGGCAATATCTACAAGGGGCGAGTCATGCGCGTCTTGCCGGGGATGCAAGCGGCCTTCGTCGATATCGGACTCGAGCGCTCGGCTTTTCTCCATGCCTCGGATATCGCCTCTCCGGTCATCGCCGATATCGCGGATCCCGATCATGCGATCGGCGGCGCGCATCGCGACGACACCCCCGAAATCCCCATCGACGAGCTGGTGCGCGAAGGCGAGGAGAGGCTGGTGCAGATCGTCAAAGATCCCGTCGGCACCAAGGGGGCGCGGATCACCACCCGCTTTTCGATCCCTTCTTGTCATGTCGTGCTCTTGCCGGGATTTCCGGTGATCGGGGTTTCGAAGCGGATCGAGGACGAGTCCGAACGCCGAAGGCTGCGGGATATCGTGCAGGGGCTGATGGCAGGGGCAAATCGGATCGAAGGCCCCGAAGAGGTCGCCGGAGGGCGTGCGGGGGATCGGGCGGAGGGTCGGGCGGGGGATCGGGAAAGCATCGCCACCTTGAGCGCCGCCGCTCGGATATCGAAGGAGGAGGATGCCGCATCGTCCGCGTCGGAGCCCGCGAAGGGAAAAGCCTTCGCCGACGAAGTCTCGGCTTCGGAATCGGCTTCGGAATCGGCTTCGGAAGAGGAAAGCCCCGAGAAAGAAAACTTCGATGCGGCGGCGAACGACGGGTGGATCGTGCGCACCGCCGCCGAGGGCTGCTCGGCGACGCTCATCGAATCCGATATGCGATTCCTGCTCGGGCTTTTGCATTCGATCGTCGCCAAAGGCAAGACTTGCCGGGCCCCGGGCATCGTCCACGAAGATCTGCCTCCGGTGGTGCGTATCCTGCGCGAGCTCTCGGGCACCGTCATCGATCGGGTGCGGATCGACTCGGCAGCCGCCGTGAGCGAGGTCATCGACTTCACCGACCGCTTCTTGCCCGATATGAGCCCGCGTATCGAGCTGTATGACGGCGATCCGCCGATATTCGATCTCTACGCGATCGAAAACGATATTCGCAAGGCGCTGCAACCACGAACGCCTTTGAAATCCGGCGGGTCCATCGTGATCGAAGAGACCGAGGCGCTGATCGCCGTCGATGTCAATACCGGCAGCTTCGTCGGCGGGCGCGACCCGGAAGAAACCGCTTTCAAAACCAATATCGAAGCGGCCCATGCCATCGCCCACCAACTGCGTTTGCGCAATCTCGCGGGCATCATCGTGGTCGACTTCATCGATATGCAAAGACAAGCGCATCGCGAAAAACTCTTGCAAAGCCTCGAAAAAGCCTTGGCCGGGGATCGCGCCCGCACCCGTATCGGCGATATCTCGGGGCTCGGATTGCTGGAGATGACCCGCCAACGCACCCGTCGAAGCCTGCGGCGCAGCCTTTACGAGGACTGTCCGCACTGCCGCGGAGAAGGGACGATCAAATCGTCGGAGAGCCTATGCCACGAAATCGTTCGCGACATCCTGCGCGATGCGCGCACCTTCGATACCAAGGGGCTGCTCGTCGTCGCCTCCCCCGAAATCGGCCGGCGCTTGGTCGAGGATGAATACACGATATTTTCCGAACTGGAGGCGCTGATCGGCAAACCCGTCGATATTCGTATCGAGGCTCGATACGCCCGCGAGCGTTACGATATCGTGCCCTTGTAAAATGCCGATGCTCGTCGAGTGCCGGGCGAATCGGAATCCCTCGCAGCCCATCGCGCAACCGACACCCCCACCCCCTTTGCGGCTTCCCGCATGAACAGCAACCCCTCGCCCGCCCCGCCTCGCGTTCCCGAGCCGACCGCCGCCCCGCGGGAAAGAAAAAAAGCGAAGCAAGGCCAAAAAGCGAAGCAAGGCTCGATCCGGCGATGGGCCGCGTATATCGGCGGCTTCCTTTTGCTGACGACCGGCGCTTTGGCGCTGCTGACGGAATTCCTCCTTTCCCAAGCCAACGAATATCGCCCGACCATCGAGGATTGGGTCAGCCGACTCGCCGGAGAGTCGATCGAATTCGAGGAAATACGAATCCACCGCCGGGGGCTCCGCCTCGCTTTCGAGCTCGACGATTTGCGGGTGGCGGAGCGGGCGGGGGAAGCCGAGCCTGCGGATGCGACGGCTCCGCCGGATGGCGCCCTCGCCCCGCCGGCATTCGACGAGCGTTTGCGACTGGATTCGATCACCTTCGTGATCGACCCGATCCGAAGCCTTCTCGACGCCGTGCCTCGGGTGCGCGAAATCACCCTGGACGGACTGGCCTTCCCGGCCCTGCGCTCCGCCGACGGGGGACTCGTCGTCGCCGGACACCGCTTGGCGGGCGCCGCCGTCGAGGGCGAGGCGGCCGCGGATGCGGATGCGGGCAAAGATGCGGGCAAAGACGCCGAAGATCGGGCATTCGCATCCTCGCTGCAGCCCATGCTCGCATGGCTTGCGAGCCAAGAGGATCTGACCTTCGACAACTCGACGATCCTCTGGCGGGAACGAGGGCACGAGCTGCCGCTTTTCTTCGAGCGCATCCGGATCGAGCGCATCGCGGGAAGTGTCGAGGGCGAAGGGCGCGCCCCGTCGAGCGCCGATTCCTGGCGGGTCGTCGGCACCTTGTTTCCGCAAGCCGAAGCGTTCTTGCAGCCCGAAGCCCGGGCGATGGACGACGAGCCCCGAGAAGCGCCCTCGAAGGGAAGGATCGACTTCACGGCGACGCTTGAGGACGATTCCCCTTCGCTTTCTTCATGGTCGGCTCGGGTCGAAGCGAAAGCGAGCGGTCTTCGCCTCGAAAGCCTTCGCCGCTTCGCTTCGGGCTTCGGCGAAGGGCTGCACCTCGCCGGTGAACTCTCGGGGGAAGCCCAGGCTACCGTGCGGAACTTCCGGATCGTTCGAGGCCAAGGACAAGCCCGGCTTCGCTTTTTGCGCGTGGCCTCGATGGCCTCCCTCGCCTCGCCGGGAGACGAGGAGGCCTTCGCGCAAAGCGAAAACGAGGCCGAAGCGCCGAAGGACGGGCTTTTTGCCTCCTTCGGGCGGGCGCTTTCTTTTGCCGGTCGGATCGACGGCTCGTTCTCCTTCGAGCGCGGGATATCGAGATGGCGCGCCTTTTTCGACGATCTCTCGATCGAAGGGCAAGACGATATCCCTTTGACCCTCGGCTCGTTGGAACTGAGCCGCTTCGCCCCTCGAATCGGCGAAGGCCGCGAGCGCGAGCGAGCGCCGGAAGAAGCCTCGACCCCGGCAACGCAAAGCGCCCCACCGCCGGGATTTTTCTTGCGCGCCGGGGGGATGGAGATCGACGATCTTCTCTCCTTGGCGGCTTTGGCCGGCGACGACCCGGCCTTGGCGGCACGCATTCGGGGGCTCGGAATCGAGGGCCGCCTCGACGATATCGAAATCCGTTGGCCGGCAGCGGCGACTCCCTCTTCGGGCATATCGCCTACGCCGGTCCTCGGGGCCGAGGCGGAAACGATTCGACCCCGCGGGCGGGCGTCTTTCGAAGGCCTCGGCATCCCGCTTTCCAAAGCGGCGATCGCCCCCGCAGGAGTCGAAGGAAGCATCGAACTGAGTCCCGAAGGAGGGATCGTCGCCCGTATCGAAGCCGGCGAGTTGGCATTCTCCTCCGAATATTGGCCATCCCTCCTCGCCCCCTTGCCCGGGCTTTCGGGAACGCTGACCTATATCCCGCCGCCTAAGGTCTCCGGCGAAGAACTCGCGGCCCATCCACCCGCCCACTCGCAAGGCGGGCTCGTCGTTTGCGAACTTTCCGCCCGCAGCGACGCCGGGATTTTGAAAGCCACGGGAAGGCTCCACCTCCCCCGACGCGCCCCCCGACACACCCCCCGACGCACCGATGAGTCCAAAAGCGACGGACCCGAAGGCCCGGATCGCAAAATGCGATTCGGGCTTCGGCTTGCGCTCGACGAGGCGCACGAATCGCCTGCGAGTTTGGAGGCGGTGCGAGCGCTGCTGCCGCAAGGGGTCGTGCCGGCACCGGTCGATCGTTGGATCGACTCCGCGATGCCTGTCGGGTTCGTCGAGGGCGCTCGTTTGGAGATCAAAGGGCTCAGGGCAGCGCCGGTCATCGACGATCGACCGAGCCGGATCGATGCGAGGGACGCAAAAGATCCGCCCCCCGGGGACACCCCCGGGCCCTTCGCTTTTGCCATCGAGGAGCGAACTATCGAAGCCGAGCTGGATCTCGCGCTCCCGACCTTCGCCTACGCCTCGAGATGGCCCGCCCTGTCGGATATCGAAGGGCGGGTGCGCTTCGTCGACTCCCGTATGGAAGCGCGCATCGACAAGGGGGGAATCTTCGGCTCGACCTTGCGCGAAAGCGAGGTCGGCATCGAGGATATGGGCGCGGCTCCCCCGCGGCTGCGGATCTCGGGCGGGGTCGAGGGCCCGGTCGCCGACGGCATCCGCTACCTCGCGCTAAGCCCTTTGCAAAAGAATTTCGAACGCTTGTCCGAAAGCCTCTCTTTCGACGGCGAGGGAGCCGTCGTATTGGATATCGAAGTGCCCCTCGGACGGACCGAAGAGACGAAAGCGCAAGGGGTGATCGATCTCGAGCGCACCGGGGTGGATATCGAGGGCTTCGACGAAGGGTTGCAAGCGCTCGAGGGAAGCATCCGCTTCGACGGCGACCGCATCGAGGCCGAGGGCTTGCGGGCGGATTATCTCGGGCAGGCGATCCGGATCGCGATCGACGATACCCTCGTCTCCTCGATCGAGGGCGCCGACGACTCCGACCGCGCCGCCCCCCCTCGACGCGCCCTGCGCATCGCCTTCGACGGTCGCTCTCCCCCCGATCTCTTCTTTGCCCACCTGCGCAATATCGGCGCGAGCCTGCCCGATATCCTGCGCGAAGCCGACGCGAAGCCGGACAAGACGCACTGGCAGGCAACGCTGGAAATCCCGCGATCGAGCCTCGACGACAAAGGCTCGGCGCTCGAAGCCCGATTTCGACTCGAAAGCGATCTCGCCGGACTCGCCCTCGATCTGCCCGAGCCCTTCGGCAAAGACGCGAAGAGCATCCGGCGATTGTCTGTCGACGATCGCTTCGTCATCGGCCAAGCGCACGTTCTGCATCTTCGCTACGCGGATCAAGCGCAGGCCCGATTCCTTCTTTCTTCCCCCGCCGAGGGTTTTGCCGTCGAACGCGGCGAGATCCTCTTAGGCCCCGCCGAGGCCTTAAGCGATCGCCTCGATTCAAGCAGCGGGATCGACCCCGATCGCGCGGCGGCGAAGCCCTCCGGCATTCGCATAAAAGGCGCCGCTCCGACGCTCGATATCGCTCGCTGGCAGCGTTTGCTCGACTCCTTCGGCTTCGCGCAATCGCCCTCGGGAGTCTCGCCCGCGGAAATATCGGGGGCTTCGTCCGTCTCGTCCGCCTCGCCCTCGGGCACGAGCGCCGACGCTTCGGTCTTCGATGCCATCGGCGACATCGATATCGCGGTCGATCGATTGATCCTTCCCGGTGGCCGCTCCTTGCCCGGGCTTCGTCTACACGCCTTCCCGATCGAAAAAGAGCCCGATCTCCTCGATTGGCGGGTCGACCTCGAGGGCGAGGGGATCAAGGGATGGCTACGGCTGATCGATGCCCGTCGAGCCCGGCGAAGCATTCGCGCGGAATTCGATGAACTGAAGATCGCGGCGGCGGACGATATCGAACCCGACTCGGTGCCGGTCGACGATGCCCCGCCGGTCGCAGCGCCGGTCGTTTCGACCCCCGAAGCGAGCCCGCCGACGCTGCCGGCAACGGAACTCCTTATCCGTCGTCTCGTATGGGGCTCGATCGATCTCGGAACCTTCGAGCTCTCGACCGCGCAAAACGACGAGGGCGTGCAGTTCCGTCATTACCGGCTGCGCAATCGGGATTTCGGCGTCGACGGTATCGGATCGTGGATGATCGACGAGGGCGAAGTGCGAAGCGAGATCAAAGGTCAGTTGCGGGGGGAGGATCTCGGCCGCATCATCGACCGCATCGGACTCGACGGCCGGGTGGTGGAGCGGGGAAAAAGCGAGTTGGCATTCAACGCTCTGTGGACGGGCTCGCCGACCGACATCGATTTCGAGCGGATCGGCGGCATCCTCTCTCTGCGATCCGGACCGGGGAGTCTGCGAAACCTCGATCGGGGGCTCTTCGCTCGCTTCTTCAGCCTTTTGATCTTGGAATCCCTGCCCCGACGACTCCTTTTCGACTTCGACGACCTCTTCCAAGAAGGGCTCGATTACGACCGCTTGGACGGCGACTTTCGCCTCAGCGACGGCCACGCCCATACCGGCGACCTGACGATCGAAAGCGAATCCTTGCGTTTGAGCGTCACCGGCCGCATCGGTCTTGTGGAGAAAGATTACGATCTGGTCGTCACTCTCGTTCCGAAGATCACCTCCGCCTTGCCCCTGACCCCTTTGCGCGTCGGCGAGGGTCTTTTGGGACGGGAGATCATCAATCGCTTTTTCTCCTATCGCTATTCGATCCGCGGCAGCTGGGACGACCCGATCATCGAAAGGATGCGAGAGAACGCCGGTTAAAGAAGGGCCTTGGATGACGAAAATCACCGACTTCCCCGATTCGTCGACACCGCTTGGCGAATCGTCGGCGATATTGGCGGCATTGGCGGCGGATCCGCGACTTGCGCGCAGCTCGAGACCGGGGCGACCGGGGGCTTCGGTGATGGTCGCCCTGTCCGGCGGGGTGGACTCGGCCTTGGCTTTGCTGCTGCTGGTGCGGGCGGGGGTCCCGGTGCAGGCGATGTTCATGAAGAACTGGGAGGAAGACGACGCTTCGGGGCTTTGCACCGCCGCCGACGATCTCGCCGATGCCCGAAGGGTTTGCGATCGACTGCAAGTGCCCTTGCATACCGTCAACTGCTCCGATATCTACTGGGATCGAGTCTTCACCCCCTTTTTGCGCGATATCGAAGCCGGCCATACCCCCAATCCGGATGTGCTTTGCAACCGCGAAGTGAAATTCAGCGCCTTCGTCGACCACGCCGAACGCCTCGGGGCCGATCTGATCGCCACCGGGCATTACGCTCGCATCCATCGTTCCTCCACCGGCTTGCAACTCCTCAAAGGAAGAGATGCGAGCAAGGATCAGAGTTATTTCCTGCACGCCCTCGATCAAAAACACCTGGCGCGGGCGATTTTTCCCTTGGGCGATCTGCACAAAACACAGGTGCGCGAATGGGCACGACAAGCCGGACTCGCTCCCTTCGCCAAACGGGACAGCACCGGGATCTGCTTCGTCGGCGAAAGACCTTTCGCCGATTTCTTGGAGCGCTTCTTGCCCCCTCGTCCGGGGCCGATCGAGAGCGTCGACGGCGAATGCTTGGGCCGGCATCGGGGCTTGGCCTTTTTCACTTTGGGCCAACGCAAGGGGCTGAAGGTCGGAGGGCGGGCCGGGGATAGCGGCGAGCCTTGGTATGTCGCGGCGAAGGATCATGCCCGCAACGCCCTGATCCTCGTACAAGGGCGAGCGCATCGCGCCCTTTATCGCTGCGTCGTCCCCCTTGCGAAGATGCACTGGATCGCGGGGCTTCGACCGCCCCTGCCCCTTCGCTGCTGCGCGAAGATCCGCTACCGGCAGGAGGATCAGGCCTGCGAGGCGATCGCCGACCCGACGACGGGGAAGATCGCGCTGCATTTCGATAGCCCGCAAAGAGCCGTCACTCCCGGTCAGTACGCGGTCCTTTACTCAGGGGACGAATGCCTCGGCGGCGGCGTGATCGAAGAAGCGATCGAAGAAAGAATCGAGGACAAGGCCGTGAGAAGCGATCCCGAGAGCGAGGTCGATTCCAAGCGCTTCGGATAGGGGTAGGGATAGGGATAGGAATAGGAATATCGAATGGCGGGGAATTCGATCGAATCGTCAGCCCTCCTCCGTCGGGGGCACGCGAAGCACCTGGCCGACGCGGATCAGATCGCCTTGCAACTTGTTGAGCCGACGCAGATCCTGCACCGATACCCGATAGCGAAGGGAGAGTTCGGAGAGCGTATCCCCGCGTTCGACCCGATGGTCGGTGCCCTTGTACCAAACCTCCAGCAGGCTCCCCGGCGGCGGGAATTTCTTGAAGTGGGCTTCGATCCCCTGCATGATGGCGGCGGCGATCTTGCGCTGATAGGAGGATGTGGCCAGTCGCTTCGCATCGGTGGGGTTGGTCATGAACCCGGTTTCGATCAGCAGCGAGGGGATATTGGGGGCTTTGAGAACCACGAAACCGGCGCGATCGACATTGCGCTTGCGGAGCTTCGTGGACCGGGTCAAGGCCGCGAGGATTTGCACCGCGGCATGGGTGCCGAGCTTGCGCGCCCCGGTCTGGGAGTAGTCGAGGATGGTTTCCACGAAATCGTCGTCTTCGCATTCGCGCAATGAGATGCCGTCGAGCGAATCCCCTCCGGCCAAGGCCGCGGCGTTCTCGCGCGCGGCGAGCCAACGCCCCTCCTCGCTGCTCTCCCCTTTATGCGAAAGGATATAGACCGAGCTCCCCGATATGCGCGGGTTGCGAAAGGCGTCGGCATGGATCGAGATGAAGAGGCTGGCTCGATGGGTGCGGGCGATACCGGTGCGATTGCGCAAAGGCACCCGGCGGTCGCTCGTGCGGGTCAGGATCGCGCGCATCCCCGGGGCGCTGTCGATCAGGCGGGCGAGATAGCGCGAGATCGCCATCACCACGTCCTTCTCCCGCAATCCCGAGGGAGCGACGGCTCCCGGATCCCGGCCGCCATGGCCCGGATCGATCACCACGATCGTATCGCGCAGGCGATCCGGATCCCACTGACCGCGCTGACAGCGATTATCGGGATCGACGGCGACGGCGACGGGAGACGATGACGAAGGCAACGAAGGCGAAGACGCCGCCGGCGCCGAGGCTCCTCGCAGCAAAGGCGGCGGCGACGCTTCGGCATCGCCCACCTTCGACCTGATATCGAAAACGAGGCGATGGCCGTATTCCCCCGCCGGAGCGAAAAGAGCCTCGCTCCATCTCACCGCTCGTTTGAGATCGAATACCAAGCGCAGGCGGCCGTTGTCGTGATGGGCGAAGCGGATCCGCGCCAAGCGGATATCCTCTTTGGACACCCTCGGAATCGAGCCCGCCAAACGGGTATTCGCAAGGTCGATGATCAAACGCTGGGGGTTGCTCTCTGCGAATACCCTCGCTTCGAGCGGACGATCGATATCCAGCACCACTCGGGTGCGTTGCGCTTGGGTCGACAGGCGTATCCCTTCGACGAGGGCGCGATCGGCGGCCGAGACCGTCGGGATCGAAAAAGCGGCGACGACGATCGCCATCCCTATCGAGCCGAAGAATGCCGGCGATATCCCCGTCGACGCCACCGCTTGGCATCGCAAGAAACGAATCGCGAACTGACCGAAACAAGGCAAAGGCATGATCCGAAAAAGGCTCGTACTGCGACAAAGGCAAGCGCTTTCTTTATACGATGGGGGGAGCGGGGTATCGAAACGACTTACGACAACGAAGCCGGCTGGAGAGGCTGCCACCCGACAGGAAGAGACTTGAGCACTCGTCCGAGAATCGTTCGCCCTTTTCGGGTCCCGGTGGCGAAGGTGATTCGGCGGGGCGTCGGTTCCTCGTTTTCGGACTTGGGCTTTCCGGACTTGGGGTTTCCGGACTCGGGCTTTTCGGACTCGGAGTCCTCGGGATCGGAGTCTTCGGGCTCGGGGGATAGACCCATATTGATCAACAAATCGAATTCGATGCTTTCCCCGCCGCCGCGCTCCGGCCATTCGATCAGAAACAGGCTCGACGAAGTGCACAGATCGCGGATCCCGAGATATTCGAGATCGTCCGGATCCGAAAGCCGATAGAGATCGAAATGCCAAACCTGGCCGATACGGGTCTCGTAGGGCTCGGCGAGGGTATAGCTAGGGCTTCGTATCGTGCCCGCAACGCCCAAAGCCCGCAGGAGTATACGGGCCAAGGTGGTCTTGCCCGCCCCCAAGGGCCCGAGAAGGCCGATGAGGATCGCCGTGCTAAGAGAGCCTTTTTTGAATTTGACGGCCTTGGCCAGCACCTTGCCTATTTCGGCGGTGGCCTCCTCGTTCGGCAGGTCGAATGTCTGGATCATCGATAGGGGTTCCAAAGATCGGCCAAAGATGCGACTCGACGACGCGGATCGACGACCGAGGGTTCGAAGAATCGATCGGAGATCGACCGGAGATCGGCGTTCGATGGTCGCAGGCTCATAGTTTATCCACCAAGCGCCGCAAAGGATAAAGGAGATCGCCGGCAACGAGCCCGCGTTGGCCTTCCGATGCCGCCCGATCTGCGGCGGCGGCATGCAAACAAGCGGCGATGGAGGCGGCATCGAAGCCGCGAAGACCCTGGGCGAGCAAGGCGGCGACGATGCCCGTGAGCACATCGCCCATACCGCCGCCGGCCATCCCCGGATTGCCTCCTTCGCAGATACGGATCTCCTCGCCCGCGGCCGCCACTAGGGTACCGACACCCTTGAGCAGCCAAACCCCGCCCCGCTGTCGAACGAGGCGACGCACCGCCGCGAAACGATCGGCCTCGACTGCCGCGGTGGGGATTCCCAGCAGCCTTCCGGCTTCCCCCGGATGCGGGGTATGAACCGTGACCTGCGATTTTCGGATCGCTTTCTCGAGGCTCTCGTCCCGCGCCAAGCAATTGAGTGCATCGGCATCGAGGACGAGGGCTCGATCCGATGCCGATTCCGATGCCGATTCCGATTCAGATACCGACAGCGAAATCCGCTCGAGCAGGGAATATCCCCAGTCGCCGCTTCCCAAGCCCGGGCCGACGGCGATCACCTGCGCCCGCTCGATCATCGGCTGCAGCGCGGCGGGGGATTCGACCCCTTTCACCATCAGTTCGGGGCGGGCGGCGACCAGTGCCGGAACGTGTTCGGATCGAGTGGCCACGCTGACCAACCCGGCACCGCAGCGCAAGGCGGCCTCCCCGGCAAGACGCGCCGCCCCGGCCATGCCGAAATCGCCCCCGACGATCAGGACATGCCCGAAATCCCCTTTATGAGCGTCGAGGCGGCGAGGGGCGATCGATGCGATGCCGTCCTCGAAACGATGCCGCCGGGCCGAAGGCGCGAACGCCGTCAGCAGATCGGCGGGAAGGCCGAGGTCGCGATGGACGAGGGCACCGGAGAGCTCACGGCCTTCGGAGGTGAAAAGCCCCTGTTTGAGAACGATCAGGCTCAAGGTGAGCGTCGCCTTGACCGCCTCGCCCCGCCCTTGCTCGTCGCGCACCGCCCGACCGCGGTCGGCATCGAGGCCCGAGGGGATATCGACGGCCAGAACCGGCGCCGCCGAATCGTTGATCGCCCGCACCGCCCTCGCCGCCGCCCCTTGCAACGGGCGCGCAAGTCCGGTGCCGAAAAGGCAATCGACGACGAGATCGATATCGCTTGGGAGGGCGAAGGGATCGTCCCCTTCCTTGCCGATCGTTTCGCTCGCGAGCGTGCGGATCCGAAAGGAGGCGGAAGAGGCCTGCAATCGTTCCCAGGCCGCGGCCGCCGGGCCCGCCGGAGCCGTCGGCGACGAGAGCGTATAGAGGGAAACGAACAAGCCCGCCTCGGCCGCGAGCCGGGCGATCACGAAGCCGTCGCCGCCGTTATTGCCCGGGCCGGCAAAGATCGCCGGCCGCCGGACTTGCGGCCAACGCTCGCGCAGCAAAAGAAAGGCTTGCCTTCCCGCCCGCTCCATCAGCTCGATCGCCGGAATCGAAGCCTTCTCGATCGCCAGACGATCCAAGGCCTTGGCATCGGCCACCCGATAAAGGGCCGCGGGCAAGGATTCGGTGCCAACAAGCGCCAAAGACACGATCACACAATCAAGCGGATATCACCGCTCTTGGCCCGCCGAGCGAGCGCGAGCGTCTTGCGCAAAAAGGAGCGAGGGAGCGCGAGGGGGGAGCCTCGCGGCGACGAGCCATCAATCGCCCCCGGCCGGCGATTCGTCGGCCGCGGGATCGACGTTGAGAAAATGCTCGCGATAAAAACGCAACTCGGCGATCGAGTCGTGAATATCCTGCATCGCCCGATGGCGGGATTCCTTGACGACCTCCCGATATCGGCTCGGAGCCCAGCGCGCGCATAGCTCCTTGACGGTGCTGACATCGAGGTGGCGGTAGTGAAAAAAGGCTTCCAAGCGAGGCATATAACGAATCAGGAAACGGCGATCGAGGCAGATGCTGTTGCCGCACATCGGCGATGCCCTCGGGGGCAGATACTCCCCTAAAAAGGCGAGCGTGCGCTCCTGCGCTTCCTCCAAGCCGCAATCGCTGGCAAGGACGCGATCGACCAGACCGGAGCGGCGGTGCTGCTTGGTATTCCATTCATCCATCCCGTCGAGCAGGGCCTTCGGCTGGCGGATCACGATCTCCGGCCCTTCCACGACTTCTTCGAGGGATTGGTCGGTGACGACGGTGGCGATCTCGATGATATTTTCCCGCTCGGGGTCGAGCCCGGTCATTTCCAGATCGATCCAAACGAGATTTTTCGCGCTGATATTCATTCCGAGTCCGTCAGTAGGCGATCGAAGGGGGAAGGCCGCTATCCGGTGCTATCCGGCGGCCTACGAAGGCTCGGCGGCCGGGCGATGATGCCGACGAGGGGTCGCTTTTCGGCAACTTCGAGGCGGGTATCGCCATGCACCCGACCTTTAAGCGCTCGGCCATCGAGACGATGCCGGTCGCGGCGCGGCGCTCGTCGAGACCCGGCACGATGCGAAGGCCGCCTCGGGAGCCTCGACGTTCCCGCTCGACGTTTGCGCTCGACGCCTTCGCTCGATGAACGAACGCTCGACGAACGAAGGGCCACGCCTTCGAGGCTCGGCCTTCATAGCTCGCGCCGAGCGCTGATCGCCCGCGCAAGGGTGCCTCCGTCGACGAACTCCAGCTCCCCGCCCATCGGCACGCCTTGGGCGATACGGGTGGCGCGGATACCCCGCTCGCGCGCCATCTCCGCCAGATAATGCGCCGTCGCCTCTCCCTCGACCGTCGATGAAGTCGCCAGCACCACCTCGTCGAAGCCCTCGCGGTCGAGCCGCTTTTCCAAGCGGTCGAGGCCGAGCTCGGCCGGGCCGACTCCGTCGAGGGGGGAAAGATGCCCCATCAGCACGAAGAACATCCCGCGGTAGCCGGTGGCGGATTCGACCGCGACCATATCCGCCGGGGTTTCGACCACGCATAAAAGCCGACGATCGCGACCCTTGGCCGAGCATACCGGGCACATAGGGTCTTCGCTGAAAGTCCGACAAGACTCGCAGCGACCGATCCGCTCCATCGCCTCCTCCAATACCCGGGAAAGCTCGCGAGCGGCATCTCGGTTGCGCTCGAGGAGGTGAAAGGCCATGCGCTGGGCGGATTTGGGTCCCACCCCCGGCAAACAACGCAGCGCTTCCACCAGCCGAGCGATCAGCGGGCTCGATGACATCGTCAACGCATACCGGGCAAGACCATCCCCGGAGGCATCATGCCGGCGAAGGCGCTGCGGGTCTCGCTCTCCACCTTGCGCACCCCGTCATTGAAGGCGGCGGCGATCATATCCTCGAGGATCGCTTTGTCGCCCTCCATCAAGGTCGAGTCGATTTGCACCGAGCGCACGTCGTAGCGACCGTTCATCGTGATCGTCACCATTCCCGCCCCGGCCTCTCCTTTGACCTCGATCGTGGCGATTTTGTCGCGCGCTTGCTGAAAATCCCCTTGGAGCTTTTTCGCCTGCTCCATCAACTGTCCGATTGCGTTGTCGTTCATCGACGGCCTCCTGAAAATACCGAATCGACCCTCGGCGAGGCGAGAGCCTTGCGATCGACAAGCGAATCCGCTTTCGAATATCGGCTCCGGCCGGCGATCGTCGGTTCGGAAAAACAATCTTTGCGAATCCCCTTCAATCCATCAATTTGACCATCT
Source organism: Gammaproteobacteria bacterium (assembly GCA_965220535.1). Classification (GTDB taxonomy): domain Bacteria; phylum Pseudomonadota; class Gammaproteobacteria; order HK1; family HK1; genus HK1. The sequence goes on from OZ244833.1 coordinate 324,301, forward strand.
CCGGCCGAACGCGGGCATCGAAGGTCTCGCAGATCAACTTTACGTTGGGATCTTCTTCCAACTGTCGCACCGCTTCGCGCCGACGCGAGGCCTCCTCGCGGGCGCCGCTCTCGGCCGGGGTTTCGATGCCTTCGGGCTTCGCCTTGCCGCCCTCTTCGCCGAGGACCACGACGAGCTCGACCGAACGACCGAGGTAATCGCTCAACTTGGCGGTCAGATCCTTGCGTGTCGATTCGTTGTCAAGGGGGTGTTTCGAAGAATCGAGCGACAACGTCACCCGCTTGCCATCGTCGGCGAGCAAAAGGCTGTGCAAAGCGAATTGTCGAGACATCCCGATCAATCCCAAACTCTCCACCGTCTCGCGCCAGTTGCCGGGGTCGAGCGATGCCGGGGGCGGCGGTCGATCCGAAGGCGCCGGCGGCTCGGGCGGCTCGGGCGACGACGTCGGCGCGGCGGCTGCGGGAGAACGCGCCTCGACCGGCGCCTTCGAAGGCATCGGGGCCTTTGAGGGCTTGGCGGCGACGGCTTCGCGGCCGGCGGCCACCGGAACCGATTCCGGCACGAAGGCCAGCATGCGGATCACCGTCATCTCGAAGCCCAATCGCGGCTCCGGAGCCAATGAGAGATCCCGTCGGCCGCGCAAAGCGATCTCGTAAAAAAGTTGCACATCCTCCGGCGTCAGTCGTTCGGCGAGGGCATCGACGGCGGCGTCGGATTCGAAATCGCCCGGCGCCGCGGGCCCGAGGACTTGTCGCACCGCGATCCGATGCAGGGTATTGACCATCTCCCCCGAGACCTCCCGCCAATCGACCGCATCCTCGGCGATGGCTTCGACAACCGCCATGGCCGCCGGCGCGTCGGTCGCCGCCAAGGCCTCGATCAGATCGACGATACGGCTGCGGTCCACCATGCCGAGCATCGATCGCACCTCCTCCGGCGCCACCTTTCCGCCCCCGTGGGCGATGGCTTGGTCGAGCAGGCTCAGGGCATCGCGCATGCTCCCGTCGGCCGAACGCGCAAGTTCGACGAGGGCAAGGGCATCGAAAGGGATCGATTCCGCGCCCAAGATGCGCTCGAGATAGGCGGCGATCTCCGCCGCCGGCAGCCGTTTCAGGTTGAACTTCAGGCAGCGCGAAAGCACCGTGATCGGAAGTTTCTGCGGATCGGTGGTCGCGAGCAGAAACTTCACATGGGGCGGGGGCTCCTCCAAGGTCTTGAGCAGGGCGTTGAAACTCTTCTCGGAAAACATGTGGACCTCGTCGATGAGGTACACCTTGTAGCGAGCGCGAGTCGGGGCGACATGGACGTTGTCCATCAACTCGCGGGTCTCGTCGACCTTCGAGCGCGAGGCGGCATCGACCTCCAGCAGATCGACGAAACGCCCGCCGTCGATCTCGAGGCAGGCGCTGCACTCGCCGCAGGGTTTCGAGCTCACCCCTCGCTCGCAGTTGAGGCATTTGGCGAGGATACGAGCGAGCGTGGTTTTACCGACCCCGCGGGTGCCGGTAAAGAGAAAAGCGTGATGAAGGCGGTCGCTGTCCAGAGCATTGACCAGCGCCTGCACGACATGCCTTTGCCCCGACATCTGCTCGAAATCACGAGGACGCCATTTACGGGCCAAGACCTGATAGCTCACCTCGGATCTCCTTGATCCTCTTCGATGATCCCGTTCGATGAAAATCGGCGGCTCGGCAAGGATCGGAAGAGGAATCGACCCCCCTGCCGGCGACCGAGGCTCCAAGCGGGGGCTCGAAAAAAATCGACGCCTCGACACGCTTCGAAAAAGCGGATATCCCGACGCCCGATGGTCGGCGCAAGACCCCTATTCGAAAAACTATTCGAAAAACTATCGGCGACGAGTCGGATGCGCCATCGCATTATAACGAGGCGCTGTGACTGCAGGATAGAAGGCTCTTTTTGCGCTCTTTCGTGGGGGTTCGTCGCCCCGGTAATCTTCGTTTTCGAAGCGGCGGGCGCGGCGCACCGTCATGCGCACCGTCAAGCGCCGGTCATCCCCGGCGAGACAAGGCCGACCTCGACTTCGAACTCGCGCGAGGCTCGAAGGAGCGTCTCCCACATCGCTTGCGCGAAGCTGCGCGGAACACCGAGTCGAAAAACCTCCCGATCCATTCTCATGAGATGGATATCGAAGGATCCGGCGAGGGTGAAAAGGCCGTCGCCGGGACGCATCGTCTCGATATCGATCGGACAAAGTCCGGCCAACAACTCCGGCGCCGCGGACCCCGCAAGATGGATCGGAGTGCGGGCGCAGGAAAGATCGAGGGCATCGAACGCCGACGAGCCGAGCGCCGTCGAGATCCCCTCGATCAGCTCCGCATACGAAACCCGAGCGCTTTCGACCAGCCATTGCCCCGGTCCGGCCCACGCGAGGATCACCTGCTTTCCCGCCGGTTCGGCGAGGAGCCAGCGGCCGGGAAGCAACGCCTCGGCGGCGACGGCGAAGGCTTCGGCAAGCCGCCCGGTATCCTCGATCCCCCCCAAGAGCGCCACGGCGGCGGGCGGCCCCGGGGAAAGAAAAAGGGCGGCCGGCGTATCGCCATGCTCGGCGATCCGCGACTCGTCGCGCCGACCGGCGGCCAATCGACCGGGGACGACACAAGCCTCGAGGGCGCTCGTGCGCGCGGATTCGCTCACCGCAGGGGCCTTCTCATACTCGTGGTTCTCGCCATCGCTCTCGCCATCGCTCTCGCAATTGTCGAGATCATCTCGTCAGGGCATCGCTCGAACGACGATGCTTTTTTTCGGAGCCGGTCGGAGCCGGTCGGAGCCGGTCGGAGCCGGGCGCCGCCGGAGACGATCGAAAATCCCCGCCGCTCGGCCAAAGGCTCGTCGCTCTGACCTTCCGAACCCCCCGCCGCCACCGAAGGAGAAAGAGGAGGATCGAAGCACGCTCGACGGCTGCCAAAGACCGCCGAGCGGCAGCGCCTCGACGGGAAGACTCATCCCCGGCTGCGTCGATTTTCCGGATCGACGAAAACCGGATCGCGAACCTCCACCGCAACGAAGCGCGACTCGAGGGGCGAGGCGGCATAGAGGATCTCGCCTTTCCATTCGCTTTTCCCGGGCGGGAGATCGTCGGCCTCGTCGTCGATCAGGGCAAGAGCGATCGAACGATCGAGGACCGGGCTATGGCAGGTGGAGGTGATATGCCCGAGCATCGACACCGGGGCGGGGGCGGTCGGGTTCCATACCAGCTGAGCCCCCCGCGGGATCGCCTCGTCGGTGCGGGAGACCAAGCCGACCAGCCGCTTGCGCTTGCGCCCGCCGGGGCGCCCGAAGCGCTCGAGCGAGCGCCGACCGATGAAATCCTCGTCCTTTTGCATCCGGTCGAAGCCGAAGTCGGCGGGGATGGTACGCCCGTCCAGCTCGCTCGCCACCACATGCCCCTTCTCGATGCGTAGCACCCCGAGGGCCTCGGTGCCGTAAGGCTGCACGTCGAATTCCGCGCCCGCTTTGATCAAGGCATCCCACAGCATCGGGCAATCGTCGGCCGGGCAATGCAGTTCGAAGGAGAGCTCGCCGGAAAAACTCATGCGGATGATACGCACCGGCACCCCGGCCAGGCTCGCCTCGATGCAGCCCATCATCGGCAACGCCGCATTCGAGACATCCGTTCCGTCGGCGAAGAGATTTCGCAGCAAGGCGCGCGCCTCGGGACCCGACACCGCCACCGCTCCCCAGTGCTCGCCGACATCGGTGATCCGTACATCGAGGTCGGGCCAAACGATCTGCGCATAGCGTTCGAGATGAGCCAGAACGGCCGCCGCATGACCGGTGCTGGCGGTCAGATACCAGCGATCCTCGGCGATGCGGGTAAGGGTGCCGTCGTCGAAGATGAAACCGTCCTCGCGCAGCATGAAGGCATAACGGCTTTTGCCGGGGGCGAGGTTGCGAATGCGATTGATATAGACGCGGTGGAGGAATTCCCCGGCATCGCGTCCTTGCACCGCGATCTTGCCCAAAGTGGAAACATCCACGATTCCCACCTTGCGGCGCACGGCAAGGGCTTCGCGGGCGATGGCCTCCGCCGGCGACTCGAAGCCGGAAGCGGACTTCCGGCGGGGGTAGAACTGCGGACGCATCCACAAACCCGCGGGGACGAAAACCGCCCCGAGCGCGAGATGCCTGTCGTGTAGCGGCGAGCGGCGAACCGGGGCGATATCCCGGCCGCGACGGTGCCCGGCGATCGCCCCCAAAGCGGTCGGCGAGGCGGGCGGACGAAAGGTGGTGATCCCGACCTCGGGAATCGACACTCCCCGCCGCTCGGCCAGCAGGGCCAGGGCATTGACATTGCCCGTCCGACCCTGATCCGTGCCCATCCCCGCGGTCGTATAGCGCTTCAAATGCTCGACCGAGTCATAGCCCTCGCGGGCCGCCAGATCGATATCGGCCACCGTCACATCGTTTTGGAGATCGACGAAACGCTTGCCCCGCCGCCCGCGAGGCATCGGCACCGCCCATAAAGGGCGCAAAGGAGCGACGGCTTCGGCGGGGGGCTCGTCCACCGAGGGGCATGGCAAAGGAGCGCCGGCTTCGAAACCCGCGGCGCGCGCCGCCCGAGCGCCGACCGCGATACCGTCGGCAAGACATTCTCCGAGGCCGCGGCAGCCACGAGCGGCTCCCGCCGCATGAGCGAAACCGGTGCCTGGTTCGGGAACGAAAGCGGCCGTCGTTTCGTCGAAACGCAGTTTTCCTGCGGACTGCGAAAAAAGATGCACGTTCGGATTCCAACCACCGGAGACGCAAAGCAGATCGCATTCGATCCGCCGCCCCTCGCGCCCGATCTCGGTCCCGTCGGCGGACAGTGCGCGCACTTCCACCGTACGCAGCGTAGAACCCGCCGCTCGGCTCACGGCGCTGCCGCAGATCAGCTCGATGGCCGCATCGCCTGCACCGGCGGAACCGCCGGAGACGGAGACGGAGCCGCCGCCGAGCAAGGCCGCCGCGGCCCGGCCCGGACCCTCCTTGCGTACATCGACCACCGCACGAATACGCACCCCGGTCGCCCGCAAAGGGGGGATCGCCTCGTAGGCAGAATCGTTGTTGGTGAAAATCACCGCATCTTCGCCCAAACGCACCGCGTATCGACGGGCGAGGGTTCTGGCGGCGGAGGCGAGCATCACCCCGGGGCGATCGTTGTTTTCGAAGACCAAGGGACGTTCGATCGCCCCGGTGGCCGACACCGCCTCCTTGGTCCTGATCCACCAAAGACGCTGACGAAAAGGGGGTTTCGCCGCCGCCGACGAGGGCCGGTGATCGCCGATGCGCTCCACCGCCACCAGCATGTTGTCGTCGTAATGGCCGAAAACGCACGCGCGAGAAAGGATGCGAAGATTCGAAAATGCGCCCAAGGACTCGAGCGTCCTTTCGGCGAAGGTCGCAGGGGGCAATCCGTCGATACGGATCGCATCGCCGGCGGCCAGCAGATCTCCGCCCGGCTCGCCGGAATCGTCGACCAAGATCGTTCGCGCCCCGGAAAGCGCCGCCGCTCGGGCGGCCATCAAACCCGTCGGACCGCCCCCGACCACCAGCACGTCGCAAAAGGCATGGCGATGATCGTAAGCATCCGGATCCGCATCGGTCGCCGATCGCCCCAAACCCGCCGCCTTGCGGATGAAATGCTCGTAAAGGCGCCACCACGAACCCGGCCACATAAAGGTCTTGTAATAAAAACCCGCCGGGAGCAGGCGCGACGAGAAATCGGCCAAGACCCCGATATCGAAATCCGGCGAGGGCCAACAGTTCTGGCTGCGAGCGACCAGACCCTCGAAGAGTTCGACCTCGGTCGCTTTGTGGTTGGGGGCCGCATACGCCCCTTCTCCGAGGCGCACCAGCGCATTCGGCTCTTCCGCTCCGCTCCCAAAAACCCCGCGCGGGCGATGGTATTTGAAACTGCGACCGACCCGCCGCACCCCGTTCGCCAACAAAGCCGACGCCAGGGTATCCCCTCGATAGCCGCCGTATTCGACCCCGTCGAAGGAAAAGCGCAGGGGGGCCGATCGATCGATTCGACCTCCTTGCGCGGCGCGCCACGGCTGTTCAAGGCGCGGGCCTTCCGGAGTCGGCGGCGATGCGGCGGGGGCAGCGGGGGCAGCGGCCGACGCGCTCGGGCGCACCTCCACCCCCGCATCCACCCCGCTTCTCGCTATCGGCGAATCCGCTTTCGATCCCGCAGACCCCGGGCTTTGCCCGCCGAGCTTGCGCACCTCGCTTTGCGCAAGATCCGGCTCGGCATCGGCGGCGAGGGGCTCACCCGGCTCCCTCCCGGGGGGTGCGCAGGCGCGGATACGATGGGTCAGGGTATCGCGCTCGACCATCAACCAGCGGCGACAACCGGCGCGATGCTGCCACCATTCCCGATGCGCGCCGCAAGGATTTTCCCGCAGGTAGATATGGCCGAGCCACTCGTCTTCCGAGATCGCATCCGGATCGGCAGGACGCGAAACCGAGGCATCCCCGCCGTAAACGAATTCCACCTGGGCCCGCGGCCCGCACCAAGGGCAGTCGATCAACAACACGAGAATCCATCCTCCGGGTATTTTTCGGACGCCATCGTTTGGGCCTCGTGCCGATATTCAAAGCGTCGATGCTCGATTCGTCGATGCTCGGCCGAGCGTCCGGCAAGCGTTTTTTCCCGCGCCTTCGTTCGGGCGTCGGGCTCCCTTATCCGATCGATATGCCCGATCAGTACGCCCGATCGATACCCCCGATCAATGCGCCCAAGGGCTCGCCCCGACACCCTTTTCATCGAGCACCGCGCCTCGATGAAAACGCTCCAGAGTAAAAGGAGCGTTCAGCGGATGCGGTTCGTCGTTGGCGATGGTCGAAGCGAAACACCAGCCCGATCCCGGGGTCGCCTTGAAGCCGCCGTAGCACCAACCGCCGTTGAGATACAAGCCCTCGATCGGCAGTCGGCCGATGATCGGACTCCCGTCCATCGTCATATCCATCACCCCGCCCCAAGTGCGCATCATCCGCAAGCGTCCCAGGAAAGGAAAATGGGTGATGGCACCTTGCACGACATGCTCCAAAGCGGGCAAGTTGCCGCGGCGAGCGTAGGAGTTGTAAAAATCCAGATCGCCGCCGATGAGGATCTCGCCCTTGTCGGTCTGGCTGATATAGACATGCGTGGCCCCGGAGGTCACCACCCTATCGAGCACCGGTTTGACCGGCTCGGTGACCATCGCCTGCAGGACATGGGATTCGATCGGCAAGCGGATCCCGGCCATCGCCGCCACCTGCGAACTGTGTCCGGCGACCGCGATGCCCACCTTGGGCGCGCCGATGAAGCCCTTGGAGGTCTCGACGCCCTGCACCGCCCCCGATTGCGTGCGAATGCCGACGACTTCGCAGTTTTGGATGATATCCACGCCATGAGCGTCGGCGCCGCGGGCGAAACCCCAAGCCACGGCATCGTGGCGAGCGGTCCCCCCTCGCGGCTGCATCAACCCCCCGTTGACGGGAAAGCGAGCGGAAGAAGAGCAATCGAGCAGCGGAACCATCGCCTGCACCTCTTCTTTGGACAACCACCTCGCATCGATCCCGTTCAAACGCATGGCGTTGCCGCGACGGTGGGCGGCATCGACCTGGGAGTCGTTATGGGTCAGATTCAACACCGCCCGTTGGCTGAACATCACGTTGTAGTTCAATTCGCGGGACAGACCCTCCCACAGTTTCAGCGAGTGCTCGTAAAAATGCGCGTTGGCATCGAGGAGATAGTTCGAGCGGACGATCGTGGTGTTGCGACCGGTATTGCCGCCCCCGAGCCAGCCCTTCTCCAACACCGCGACCCGGGTGATACCGTGCAACTTCGCCAGATAATAGGCCGTGGCCAAGCCATGCCCGCCGCCGCCGATGATCACCACGTCGTAGTGCGCGCAAGGCTCGGGAGAGCGCCAAGCCCGCGACCAATATCGATGGCCGCCGATGGCGTTCGCCAGCAGAGAAAAAATCGAATATCGCGCGGGCTTCACGAGGTGGGATTCTTCATAAAACGATAGAAAGGGCGAAGGAGGCGACAGCGCAACGATGCGAATGCCGAGCACACCACGACGAACGGCGAAGCAAGCGGCCGTGCGAGACTATACACTGGCACCTTGACGAGCGGAAACGAATATCGCCAATCGGGCGAAGCACGCCTTCCGAAGAGCGCAAGATCGTCGGTTTCGATGCCGGAATTTGCAAGTGCCCTCCTTGGGTTTGCTCCGGGGTTTTTCTCCGGGCTTTTGCTCCGGAGGCGAAAAAATCGATACGAATCGACAAGAATCGGCGCAAGATTCCCGATCGCCGAGAAAGCGGGACTCTCCGCTACGAATCGCCGCTACGAATCGCCGCTCGAATCAGTCGACAAAAAACGAGATCGGCGCCGAGCCGATCTTCGATACCGACCTCGCCGCTTAAGCGGCATGAAGACTCACAGGAGATTGAGAAATGAAAATGAAAGTCCTCGTCGCCGTCGCGACATCTTTGATCGCCGTCAACGCTCTCGCCGAAAAGGTGACGATCGCCTCTTGGGGAGGCTCCTACCAAGAAGCGCAGAGCAAAGCCCTCTTCGAGCCCGCCGCCGCCAATACCGGCATCGAAGTCAAACAGGAAACTTACGGCGGGATGTCGGATGTCAAACTGCAAGTCTCTTCGGGGAAAGTAACGCTCGATATCGTTGCCAGCGGCTCCGGCTCCGCCGCTCGAGCGGCGGCCGAGGGGCTCCTCGAGCCACTGGACTACAACGTGATCGATGTCTCGACCTTCTACCCCACCCTCTACACCGATCACTGTGTCGGCGGGGATGTATTCTCGACCGTCTACGCTTGGAATACCGATACCTACGGCAAGAACGGCCCGCAGAGCTGGGCCGATTTCTTCGATGTCGAGAAGTTCCCCGGCAAGCGGGCCTATCGCGGCAAAGTCCCCGGGGCTCTCGAACCGGCGTTGATGGCCGACGGGGTGGCGCCGGAAGACGTCTACCGGGTGCTCGATTCGGAAGCCGGTATCGAACGAGCCCTCGACAAAATCCGCGAACTGCGCCCGCATATCGATGTATTTTGGACTTCCGGGGCGCAGCAGGCCCAGCTGATGAAAGACGGCGAGGTCGATATGACCACCGGCTGGAACGGTCGTTTCGACAACGCCGCCAAAGACGGGGCGAAGGTGATGTACAGCTTCCAACAAGCCTTGCTCGACTACGACTGCTTCGCGATCCCCAAAGGAGCCCCCAACAAAGACACGGCGATGATGTTCCTCGCCGAGATCTCGAAAGCCGAATATCAAGACGACTTGCCGAAGTACATCACCTACGGCCCGACCAACCGCGCCGCATACCAAACCGGCGTGATCGACTCGAAAACCGCGGCCGCCTTGCCTTCCTCCCCGGCGAACGCCGCCATGCAACTGCCCGTCTCGCTCGAGTGGTACGCCAAATGGGAAACCGCAGCGGCGGAGATGTACGCGGAAATGCTGACCGAGTAACTTCGCAGCGTCGGCGATAGGGAGCCGACGGGCCTTTCATACCCGTCGGCTCCTCCTCGCTCGCGGATTCGCCGATTCCCACCGACAACCGCCCCGCTAGCCCGCATGCAAAACCGCCAAGAAGCGCTGCCGATCACGGTGCGCAATATCACCAAGACCTACGGACCGCTCTACGCTCTCGACGACGTATCGATCGATATAAAAAGCGGTGAATTTCTGACCCTGCTCGGACCCTCGGGATCGGGGAAAACCACGCTCTTGATGGTGCTGGCGGGATTCACCCGACCCGATTGCGGCAGCCTGAAATTCGGCGAAGAGGAGGTGATCCGCACCCCGCCCCACCTGCGCAATGTGGGAATGACCTTTCAAAGCTACGCCCTTTTCCCGCATATCGACGTCGCCGGCAATATCGGCTACCCCTTGCGCATCCGCAAGGTCCCGAAAGCCGAAGCGAGCCTGCGGATCGAACGCGCCTTGGAAACCGTGCGGCTGGGGGGATTCGGGGATCGCCGTATCGACCAACTATCCGGCGGGCAAAGACAACGGGTCGCGGTGGCGCGAGCGATCGTCTTCGAGCCCCGCATCTTGTTGATGGACGAACCCTTGTCCGCGCTCGACAAAAAACTGCGGGATCAGATGCAAATCGAACTGCGCCACCTGCACGGCGAATTGGGGATGACCACCGTCTATGTCACCCACGATCAGCGCGAGGCGTTGACGATGTCGGATCGGATCGCGGTGATCAACAAAGGAAAGATCATGCAGCTGGCGAGCCCCCGCGATATCTACGAACGTCCCGCCAATCGCTTCGTGGCCGATTTCATCGGCGAATCGACCTTCTTGGAAGTCACCCGCAAAGGCGAGGATATCCTCTACGGCGATATGCGGCTCGAAATGGATAGCCCGCCACCGAATGCCGAGCGTTTGCTGCTGATGATCCGGCCCGAGCGGGTCGCGTTGGCAAGCGATGCCGCTACGAACGCCAACACGAACGCCAACCGTTTTCCCGCCACCGCCACCGAGGTCGTCTACCAAGGCGACAGTTATCTATTGCACGCAAGGCTCGACAAGGGCGATTCGATCGTCATGCGCGGCGTGATGCGCAGCGCCGCTTCTCCTTCGCTGCCGGCGGTCGGCGATCGAATCATGTTGAGTCTGGCCCCGGAGGATACGGTGTTGATCGATGCCGGCGGCGAGTGAGGGAGGGAATCGCCTAAGGGCGCGAAGTCGAAAAAAGGACAAATACGATGGTCGGGCCGAGGGCTTTCTCGCCTATCGATATGCGTTCCGGTCGGCCGATTTTCGCTTTGTCAGGAGTGCCGGGGTACGATCGATATATCCAAGCCGGAGCCGAGTTTTCCACGCTTGCGTTCGGATAGGCCTGCGTTTGGATAGGCCTGCGTTTGGATAGGCCTGCGTTCGGATAGGCCTGCGTTCGGATAGACGCGCCGCGGACTCGATTCCGCCCACGATGATGCCGGCATCGATCTTTCTCCGTGTCGGTGATCACAAGCACCGGATCGAAAGGCGCCAAACGCTTCGCACCCACCCCGTTCGTCGCTACGCTTGTTCCAATCGATCGAGTCGCCTGATTTTCGCTTTGCCAAGGAGGCACCGAATACGATGTTCGACATCCGAGCCAGTGCCGAGTTTTTCCATACACTGCGGGTGCAAAGACGCGCGGTGGACTCGATTCCGCCTACGATGACGCCGGAATCCATCGAAGTCGGCTACGAAGTGCAAAGGATCTTGGTGGACCTGCTGTGCGCATCGCAGCAGACATCGAGGATCGGCTACAAGATCGCGCTGACCAACCCCGCGGCGCAGCGGATGCTAGGCGTGCCCCATCCGGTATACGGCCGCTTGCTGCAATCCCGTCTTTTCGATAACCGAGCCGTCATTGCCGCCGACGCCTATCTCGGTCGTATCGTCGAGGCGGAGTTCGCATTCTCGATTGCGCGCGATATCCCGCCGAGCGACTCCCCCTACACCGCCTCCTCGATCATGCAATACGTCGGCGCCGTGCATCCGGCGATCGAGATCGTCGACAACCACCTGCCGACCTTGGGCGATGTGAGCGCAACGATCCTCGCCGCCGACAACGCCATCCACGGCTGCCTCGTCCTCGGCGACGCCGTCGATAGCCGGCAAGCGATCGATCTCGCCGCGACCGAAGTCGCCTTGGAGGCGAACGAAAAGACGATACGAACCGGCACCGGCGATCGCGTGCTCGGCCACCCCTTGAACGCCCTCGCCTGGCTCGCCGACACCCTGCCCGAACACGGCTTGGGGCTATGCGCCGGCGACTACGTCACCACCGGCCTTGCCACCGACGGGATCTACGAAGCACAAGCCGGAGATCGCCTGCGCGCCGCCTTCGATGGACTCGGCGAGGTCTCGATGCGCTTCGACTGAAGAGCGATCGGGCGGCGGACGGCGCGGTGGTATCGGCAAAGCACGCAACGAGCGCGATGAAAAAACTCGTTTCGAAAAACCGCGGACAAAAAGAGAAAAAACGGATTTTTGGATTGAACCGGGATTGAGCTGATCAAGGGGGCAGTGATAACGGTCGCCCTCGGCATTCGCTTGCATCTCGTTGCCTTGGTCGGATGTTTTCTTTAGTCTTCGGGGAAAAATCCCGTTTCGCATCGGGGCCATGACATATCTGTTCTTCGATCTCTTGGGAACGATTTATATCGACGACAACCTCGAATCCCTTCCCGCTACCGCCGGTTATGGATTCGAATACGAACTGCTTTCCGGGGCGAAATCAGGCGCAATCATCGGCATCGTCGCCGTCGGGCTATTGCTGTTCATCATGGACAGAGCGTTCCAAAGATATTGGAGAAAACAAGCGCAGGAGGATGCGCTATCGAGAAGACAAGAAAAGAAGAAAGAAATATCTGACACGCCCGAAGAACAAAAAAGCGAATCAGGAGATACGGTGCTCGGGAAAAAGCAAGGATCGGCCTATGCCGATGATCCGATAGTTTCCAACGAAAGGTCTTCCTCGCCCCGAACAAGGAATGTACCCTTCGAAAGGGAGGATTTGAAAATTGCTGTCGTCGTCGTGCTCTTACTGATCATCATGGCCTTGATCGCCCTCTTCCCTTCAAGCGAGTGAAGGAAAGCCGGACTCTCTCTTTCGAAAATCGTTTTACGATGCGTTAGACGATGGATCTGCACCATTCACCTTAGAGCAGAGCCGAATGGCTACCCCGACAATCGCTCCCGAGGCAAAACAAGCGGCCTACGGGGCGCCGATAGAACGGGCGCCTACGCTTGCGCCCTTTGGCGTTCATCGCCCAAGGCCTCCAGCAGCCACCGATGCAAAGCCTGCAAAGAGTGCTCGGAGTTGACCCCTTGATTCGGGTCGATCACCAACGGCCCGGGGATATAGCCGCGCGAACTCAAACCCCGCTGTACCGATTCCACCAAGCGCACATCCTCCGCCACGGTGGTATCGAGATCCTGCTGCGCAAGTCGCTCGATAACCTCGTTGCTCTGCCCGCCCGAGCTATACCAGCCGCGAAGGATGCTCACCCTATCGACCCCCGACGGACGCCAAACATAAGTGTTCAATATATTGCCGGGATAGACCTGAAAAGAAATCCCCGGCCATAAAAACCAAGAACTGTAATCACCCGCGTGAGCGTTCGCCTGCAGATCGACGGGATAGCTCATACGCTCCAAGTTGGCGCATTCGGTCGTATGACGCAGACAATGACCCTGAGGCTTGATATTATAGGTCTCGGGCTTCACCACCCCGGTGGCGAAGGTCGGATGATTCAATCGACAGTGATAGCACTCGTTGTAATTTTCGATCGACACCTTCCAGTTGCAACGCTCCTCGATGTCGAAACGCATGGCCTCGCGCAAATCATCGATATCGGGCACGAATTCGCGCAGCTCCCGAGCCACGTTCGGATACCACTTTTCCATCGGCTCCGCTTCGCGATCCAAATTGACGAAGACGAAGCCGCAAAGCACCTCCACCTTGACTTCCTGCAACCGTACGCAACCGACATCGAAACCCGGCGTCGATTGCGAGTTCGGCGCACGCTGCAGCCGACCGCTCAGATCGTAGGTCCACGCATGGTAGGGACAAACGATACGACGTCGATTGCCGCAGCCTTGCAGCAGTTCGTGGGCGCGGTGGCGGCAGACGTTATAGAAGGCACGAATCACACCCTCTTGATCGCGAATGCAAAACAACGGCTCGTTCAACACGGAAAAGGTGAAATAATCGCCCGGCTCGGCAATCTCGCCGACATGCCCCGCATACTGCCAAGTGTGCGCGAACACCGTATCGCTCTCGCGACGACGGATCGACTCGTCGGTGTAATAACGGCCAGGCAAAGCGGTGTCGAGATCGACGCTCATTCGATCTTCCTCCTCCCGACAAAACCCCGAAACATTCCCGCCAAGAGCGCATAAGATGCGCCCTGCCCTTTTTCGACCCGCCTCGGCCGCTGTGAAAACCGGCCGCATCCCCCGATACCGCAGCGGCGGCTCGCATCGAAGCGAAGAACCACGGCATCCCGATAGTCGGAACCGACAGCCCGCTATCGCGTACTACGACCCTCGATACCGGCAACCCGCCACCGGCGATCGCCATCGCTTCGACACCGCGGAAGCGATGGCCAAAAACTCCAGGCTGACCGCGACCGATGCGCGCATTGTGAACCATTATCCGGCGCAATCCAATACCTCCCCCCAGCCATTCCTCGCACTCGCCCGGAGCGCTCATCGACGCCTCGCCTCGGGTGCCCGACGATCTTTTCCTTGCCTTCGGCTTTCCGCCCTAAGGCTATTTATCCCGCTACCCGATAACGGCAAGAATCGAAAGGACAAAAGCCATCGACCGCCTTCGGTCGGAACGCACCGATCGAGGGCATAGGGCGATCACGTCAAGACCGGCCAAAACCGGTCAGAGCGTGATTCCCGATCCTTGCCCTTCCTTATCTCGAAAGAATAGGCGACTCAATATGAGCGCAGTTGCTCCCGAAGATTGATCCAAGGCTTTCGCTCGTGGACCACTGCGTGGCATTCACTGCAGTACAGACTGTATTTGCTGTAATCGAACATAGTGTCTTCGATAAGACCAAGTTGGTTCTTGTGACTGTAATGACAGTGCAGCCGATTGATTTGCGCCCCTCCGAATTCCTTTTCGCAGCCGCTGCATAAGATGAAATCCTGTTTTTCCCGCTTCATCACCATCCCGCTGACCACATCGCGCATCATCGGTTTGTCATGAGATAGATGGCTTTGCGTCAGAAAAAACCCTTCCGGGTGAATGGTATCGAAGGACAGATCCGGCAAAATCAACCCATCGCGATGATGGCTGACCCTAAGGAAAGGATGCAAATTGGCATAAATCAGATCGCAGGCCTTGCGCAACGATTCCGGACGCTGCGAGAACAAAGCCCAAGCCCGCTTGGCCCCCGCAGAAACCCTGCCCTTCCGATCCCCTGACCGCAAATAAGAAAGTTGCATCTGATTGAGCCAAAGTCCGGTGGGATTTCGATAGCTCCCGCTCGTATCATGCCCAAGCAACCTCCCGAGTTCCTGACGAAGCTCCGAATGCTTTTTCAAATAAGCCATCTGCTCCTTATAAGGCAGATGACCATTATTGAGAAAAATCTCAAGCGAAAGAAGCCATTCATCCAAGGCCCAATCCGGATTTCTTTTTCTCATACCGAAAGCCCTATATCGACGAGAAAACCCTTGGTTTGAACTTCATTGGAGGAGACGACAGATCAGTCGTACTTTCGTCGCGCTCCCGACGATTGATTTTTATATCCTTCCGGCAACCTGTCCTTTGTGTATTGGTCGGGTACTTCACCTGCCATTTATGCGACAAACTCGATGGCTAAGGGAAGCATTTCGCTTTTCATTTTATGGGTTGGAGTCATGCAACCAACATGCCCGCCAGAACTGCCAGACTGATAATCAGCGATTGTTCTAATCGACTTTATCGAGACCTTCGGATCTATCTTGGTTTTAAACAGCTTTTCGATCACTGCCGCGTACTCTTCCTGCGCGACAATATGAAAAGGCGGCCACCCGTCTTATGACGGTCAACAGCTTTTATGCTTCCAGCCCTGATTCTCTGCCACCACTGTATAGAGCGCTTTACAAGCCTTCTTGAATCGTTCAGCAGAGCGGATCTGTTCACGACGTCGTATGGCGGCATCAGCACATTCGGAAAGAGCTTTGCACGGGTCCCTAAATTGCGTCCAAGCACTAGCCAACCCCGAAAAAGTCAGCTTATTGCGAAGCCCAGCGATTTTATTGTGCAATCTGCCGATCATCTCTTCCACCCTTTGGATACCCTCTTCTTCCGTGACAACTTGATCGCTATAACCGTTTTCCTCCAGCCAGGTTCGAATCTCAGCGGCGGCATCAGCGAGCGATTTATAAGCCTTTTTGAATCCTGGAGGATCGGGGATATTCAATTCATCGCTCCCGATAGCGTCATCGGCGCGCTTAGCATACATGACGAACTCTCTGCACGCCTCTTCGATCCGCAAGGCAGCCCTTGCCAGTTGCGCAGGGGTCGGTTCGCCATAGCACTCGACGTTTCTCTCGTACTGGAGTTCTTCTATATCCTGCATCATTCGATTCTCCCTTGTGCCGTGTATAAAGAACGCCGAGTGTACCATCAACGGCAAGCATCGCGCGCGGACGCCGCCGTAAGAAATCGACCGTTTTCGGCATTCGCAGCCGCCGACAAGATATTCTCCCCGAGGTTGACGAAAGATCGACACCTTTGGAACACTTCGCACTTCGTATTTCGCGCAAACCCCGCGATTGTCGCGATTCGTATCGCGGCAGCCGGTTCGTAAAGGACGCAAAGGAGATTCGAAGCGATGGCACAACAGGCGCGGGTGGTCATCATCGGCGGCGGCATCATGGGCACCAGTTTGCTCTATCACTTGGCTCATGAGGGCTGGCGGGACTGCGTGCTCTTCGAAAAAGGTGAACTGACGAGCGGCTCCACTTGGCATGCCGCGGGGCAGATCACGCATTCCACATCGAATTTCACGCTCGGCAAACTCTCGGGTTATGCGATCGATCTCTATCGCAATATCGAGGCCGAGACCGGGCAGTCGGTGACATTCCACGACTGCGGGTCGTTGCGCCTTGCCTATACCGAGGACGAAGTGGACTGGTTGCGACAAACCATCAGCGTCGGCGCCGCGCTCGGGCATCCGATGGAACTGTTAGGGCTTGATGAGATCGCGAAGAAGCATCCCTTTTACAACTTGGATGGCGTCAAGGCGGCGCTGTGGACGCCCGAGGACGGTCATGTCGATCCCGCGGGGGCGACCTTCGCCTTGGCGCGCGGCGCCCGCAATCTCGGGGCGACGATCCTTCGTCATCATCGGGTGATCGACACCGAGCGAACGCCGAACGGGGAATGGTTGGTGCGCACCGAGCAAGGAGATTGGCGGGCGGAAATCGTCGTCAACGCCGGTGGTACCTACGCCCGGCAGATCGGGCTGTGGGTCGGGTTGAACCTTCCGATCACTTGCATGACCCACCATTATTTCGTCACCGAACCGATAGCGGAATTCGCGGACTTGGCGCAGGAACTGCCGGTGGTGCGCGATGACCGCTTGGTTTCCGGCTATATCCGTATGGAGCAAAAATCCGGCTTGATCGGGATCTATGAAAAAGCCGACCCCAATACCGTTTGGTTGGACGGCACGCCTTGGGAATCCGAGAACGAACTCTTCGAGCCCGATTACGAGCGCGTCATGCCTTGGCTGGAAAACGCCCTCGAGCGGATGCCGGTGCTCGCCGATGCCGGGATCCGGCGCACGGTGCACGGGGCGATCACCCATCCGCCCGACGGCAATATGCTGCTCGGACCGGCACCGGGGCTACCCGGCTACTGGTGCTGCTGCGGCTCTCAGATCGGCGTGGGCTGGGGACCGGGGGCGGGCAAATACCTCGCGCAGTGGATCGTGCACGGGGCGGCGGATATCTCGATGCGCGAACTCGACCCGCGCCGCTATGGGGACTTCGCCGACCGCGACTACGCCGTGCGCAAGGCGTGCGAGGACTACCTGCTGCGCCACGAGATCCCCTACCCGAACTTCAATCGCCTCGAAGCGCGGCCGGTGAAAACCAGTGCGATCTACCGACGCTTGGTCGAACGAGGCGCGGTCCACGAGGAAGTCTTCGGCTGGGAGCGTCCGCGTTGGTTCGCCCGCGACGGCATGGCGGCCGAGGATATCCACTCCTTTCGCCGGGCACCCTGGCTCGATATGGTCGAGCGCGAGGTGAAGGCGGTGCGCGAGCGGGTCGGGCTGATGGATATTTCCGCCTTCGCCAAAATCGAGGTCCGGGGCGCCGATGCCGGGGCTCTGGTCGATCGGCTGATCGCCAACCGCCTGCCGCGCGCCGGGAGGATCGCCTTGACCCACCTGCTAAACGAGCGGGGTCGTATCGAGGCCGAAACGATCGTCGTCGGTCTCGAAGAAGGCGGCTACTACTTGGTCTGCGCCGCCTTTTTCGAAACCCGGGTGCATGATTGGCTGAAAGGGCATGCTCGCAGCGACGAGGACATCGATATTGCCAATCGCTCGTCGGAACTCGGTGCGCTCGCATTGCAAGGACCGAAAAGCCGCGATGTGCTCGCGGCGGTGACCTCCGCTGCGCTCGACAACGCATCCTTTCCCTGGCTTAGCGCCCGCCGCATCGATATCGCCGGGGCCGAGGTGCGCGCCTTGCGCATGTCCTACGCCGGGGAGCTCGGGTGGGAGTTGCATCTGCCGATGGAGGCGCTGGCGGCGGTCTACGATCGCCTGATGGAAGACGGCGCCGCATACCGCATCGAAAATACCGGCTCTTTCGCGATGAACGCCATGCGCTTGGAAAAGATGTTCAAAGGGGCATCGGAGTTGACCAACGAGGTGACCCTGCCCGAAGCCGACGTGATGCGATTCGTCGACATCGACAAGCCCGGCGGCTTCATCGGCCGGGCGGCGACTCGCGAAGCGGCCGATGCCGACTCCTTACGCTGGATTTGCGCCTTCATGGAGGTGGATACGCAAATCGACTGCCATGGCGGCGAAGCGGTGATGCACTCCGGTCGGCGCATCGGAGCGGTATCATCGGGCGGCTACGGTCCGAGCGTGCAGCGCTCGCTGGCCTTTGCCTATATCGAGCCCGAGTTCGCTCGGCCCGGACAAAGGCTCGAGGTCATGGTTCTCGGCGAAAAACGAAGCGCTCAGGTGATCGACAAGGCGCCCTACGATCCCGATAACTTGCGGCCGCGCACGGATGCTTGAACCGACATCCAGCACCTGAAAGCGAAGAGCGAAAACCATGCCCCCAACGAGGCGAGGGCGAGCCGCCGGAATCGGATCGCTATCATCGGGCGGATATGATCCGAAAGCACAACGCTCCGCCGGCCTTTGCCTGTGACGAGCCCGAGTTCGCTCGACCCGGACAAAGGCTTGATGTCATGGTCCTCGGCGAAAGACGAAGCGCTCAGGTTGTCGACAAGGCGCCCTACGATCCCGATAAGTTGCGTTTCGCGCACGGATGCTTGAACCGGCATCCGGCACCTGAAAACCGAACTGCGAAACCCATGCCCGCAACGAAGCGAGGGCGAGCGGCCGGAATCGGGTCGCTATCATCGGGCGGATATGGTCCGGAAACGCAACGCTCGCTGGCCTTTGCCTTTGACGAGCCCGAGTTCGATCGGCCCGGAAAGACGCTCGAATCGATGGTCCTCGGCGAAAGACGAAGCGCTCGGGTGATCGACAAGGTGCCCTACGATCCCGAGAACCGGCATCCGGCACCTGAAAACCGAAAAGCGAAAGCCATGCCCGCAACGAAGCAAGGGCGAGCCGCCGGAATCGGGTCGCTATCATCGGGCGGATATGATCCGAAAGCGCAACGCTCGCCGGCCTCTATCGAACCCGATTTCGCTCGGGCCGGACATACGCTCGCAGCGATGATCCTCGGCGAAAGAAAATCCACTCGGGTGATCGACAAGACGCCCTAGGATCCCGAAAATCTGCGTTTCGCGCACGGATGCTTGATCCGGCCCCGGCAAAAAACCGAAAAGCGAAAGCCATGATCGCAACGAAGCAACGACGAGCCGCCGGTATCAACGAAGCCGGTTTGAAGCGAGACGACCGGATCGAGCGCTTATGGCTCTTCACCCTCGCCTCGCCCGCCATCGCCCTCATCTTGATCATCTTGATCGTCCCGGTCGGCTGGCTTTTTTATGTATCGTTCATCGGCGCCGACGGCGGGTTTTCCTTCGAAAACTACCAACGAATGATCGAGCGCAAATCCTACGCCCGAATATTCAAAACGACTTTCGAAGTGAGTTTTTTGACCACCGGCCTTTGCATCCTGATCGGTTATCCGCTGGCCTATTTCATCTCCCGCCTCCCGCGGCGTCTCGCCAACCTCTGTCTGATCACGGTTCTCCTTCCTTTTTGGACCTCGTTGCTGGTGCGAACCTACGCTTGGCTCGTGCTCTTGCAAAAGCGCGGTCTGGTCAACGATTGGGCGATATCGCTGGGGCTTTGGGAGGAGCCGATCAAGATCGTGCACAACATGTCGGGCACCCTGATCGGGATGGTTCATATCATGCTCCCCTTTCTGGTGCTGCCGGTTTACGGGGCCATGCGAACCATCGATCAAGACTATATGAAGGCCGCCTCGAATCTCGGCGCCAACCCCCGCTACGCCTTTTGGACGGTGTTTTTCCCCCTCACGACCCCCGGCCTGATCGCCGGCGCATTGATGGTCTTCATCCTGTGCTTGGGGTTTTTCGTCACCCCGGCGGTATTGGGGGGCGGCAAGGTGATCTTGGTATCGATGAAGATCGTCTCGAATATCGAACTCTTCGTGAACTGGGGAGCGGCCAGCGCCTTGGGGGTGGTGCTGCTGATCCTGACCCTGGCGGTCTTATGGGTCGCCTCGCGCTTCATGAATCTGGAGCGGATGACAGGAGGAGGACGTTAGATGCTCGCTTGGCTCCGCTCCCCGGCATCCGAGACCGGGATCAGTCATGGCCGAAGGCTATGGCTCTATATCATTTCCGCCGTCATCATGGTCTTGTTGATCGCGCCGACCCTGATCGTGATCCCGATGTCCTTCTCCGAGAGTCAATATCTGGAATTTCCGCCGGAGAGTTGGTCGACCCGATGGTACGGTCATTATTTCGGATCGACGGAGTGGATGCAGGCCACCGCGACCTCGTTCAAAGCCGCCTTCCTGACGATGCTGGTGGCGACGCCGATCGGGGTTCTCGCCGCCTACGGACTGCACTGCTCGCAGGTGCGCTATATGCGAGCGGCATTCTTGCTGATGATCACCCCGATGATGATCCCCGTGGTGCTGGTCGCCATCGGCGTTTTCTACGCTTATGTCAAGATCGGCATTCTTTATACCCTGCCCGGACTTGCGCTCGCGCATACGGTCTTGGCTCTGCCCTTGGTGGTGATCGTCACCGGTGCCGCTCTCAAGAGTTACGATATGAGCCAAGAAGAGGCGGCTCGGAGTTTGGGCGCCCCGAGATGGAAAGCCTTTTTGACCATCACCCTGCCGCAGATCCGTTTCGCCGTGGTCACCAGCGCCCTGCTCTCTTTCTTGACCTCCTTCGACGAAGTGGTGGTGGCGATGTTCATCTCCGGCGGAGACAACCCCACCTTGACCCGCAATATGTTCAACGCCCTGCGCGATCAAATCGACCCCACGATCGCCTCGATCTCGACGATCATGGTCTTGGTAACGACATTGTTGATGGCTCTGGCGCAGATTTTCGGCCAGCAAAAGGGAGAGGCGGATTAGTCAACGAGTCGGGAACGAAACGGATCGATCCCGGAAATCCGGTAAAGAACGCGAGGCGGAAAAAGAGATGGCATATTCGTCGGTTGCGCACGGCGACAAAACAATATCGGCCTGATCCGTTTCGCCGGGTGATAACGTACAAACGAGCCGCATGCCGTTTCGGTGGTAACTTCGGTGTCGCCCGGATCGAACTCTTGGTAAACCGGTGGCGATTGCCGCATGAAGCCCCGCCGATTATTGACCGCCATATTCGGCAAATCCCGATCGATATGCCGGTCGCCGCCGATATATCCCCCGTCAAAGCCCGCAATTTTGCCGAAAATCCGCAGCGTTTTATGCGGGCGGGCGACCGGTAAGACAAGATGTTCCGCCGATGGATCAAACCCAAGCCCTGCTTTATGCCGAGCCCGGTCTCAAAGCCAAGTGAACCCCCACCGGGTCTTGAATCACCGAATATGTATAGCCGTCGTCTTTTTCGTCTGCCGAGCGGATGATCGAACCGCCTTCCTCGCCTACCCGCTGCAGGCTTTGGGCAAGGTCGCCGACGGGGAGGTAAATCAGCCACACCGGGGGCAGACCGATATTCATCCCGCGCGCATGGCAAACCCCGGCCGCCGCATTGCCGTCGGCGGCAACCATGCAGTAGTCGGCATAGCGCTCGCCGGCATCCTCCATTTCGACCTCCTGCACGGACCAGCCGACGACGCTTTGGTAGAAATCTCGGGTCGCCGGGGCGTCGGCGACGGTCAGGTCAAGCCATGAGATGCGGCCCGACCCCGCCATTGAACCGGCAGGCGGGGCATACTCTTTCCGGACCACCGGAATCAGCCCGAATGCCGCCCCGTTCGGGTCGAGGAGCACGGCCCACTGACTCGCCCCGTCGTCGCCCTTGGAATGCAGCACCTCACGGCCACCCAAACCGAGCGCCGATTCGACACTCCGAGCGACATCGACCACCTGAATATGCGGCATCCACTGCAGCGGAAGGTCGGCATATTCCTCGCTGCGCGCGCCCAAACCGATCACCGGTATGCCTTGACTGTTCATCAGATCCTCGCGCCAAAGCGGGCTCTCCCCGCTGGTGAGCACCCGCGCATAAAAACGCACGGCGCCTTCTTGGTCGGGAAATGCAATATCGGCGCTCAGAACGCCGCCGGCACACAGGGCATATCGGTCGGTCATGATCGATCCTCTTCTCGATAGAGCAGGCGGGGGCAAAGAGCCGCTGGCCTGCGGTCTATTCTGCCACAGTGCCCGAACCCGGAACCAAGTCGAGAAATCAGGCTCTGCAACGGTCCGACCCGGCCCGATGGCTGTGCGGGCGGACGATTGTGAGGCGGAGTGCTTTTTCTTGCGATATATTAAAAATTGAAAACATTGACAGTGACAGTTTTTGATCTATATTGAAAACCACCGATTGCCTATCATCAGATTCCATCTGCCGCTTCGTAATACATCCAAATCGCTCAACGCTTTGGCTCTTTCTCGATCTCTCATGCATTGTCCCGATTCAAGTATTGGTATAAAATACACATTGATGCGTTGCATGCTCTCTACACAGACCCTTGGATACTAATCCTTGGATGGAAAAAAGCGACATCGATATGAACGATGTATCGATAGAGCAACAAATCAATCTCTGTCACCCTAAATACCATCACCTTCTTTGTCCACGAACCCCATCGCGCAATGCGCTCTTTCAGGAGATATCACTTGATGTCTATCGACGCTCTCAAAATATGGGAAGAATTGAAGCAGTGGGATATTTGCCTTGAGGCCGTGAACTTCTTCAACAAAATCGAGATGAACAGAGAAAATGCTCTACATCAAGGCAAAGTTAATTTCGATCAGCCCCGTAATCTGCAAGTGGACGAAAAACCTTCCTACCGTGCCGCCTATTATTGCTCCACCGAAGGTTATATGGAGATGCATATCAAGCAGAACCGATATGCACTGGAGAAATATCTCCAAAAGTCTGATTTGGTTGATCGAAAAATTCTGTTCGTTGATTTCGGATGCGGGCCCATGACCGCCGGACTCGTTTTTGCCGAGTTGCTTGACAAATACGATATTAAACGCAACAATAACATCCATTATCTCGGTATTGATATATCCTGCAACATGTGCTCTTTCGCTAAAAAAATTGGAGAAAAATATACCCTCTATCAATCATCCGAAATTTTCAACTCCGATCGAATTAATGATTTACAGATACCCTTTTCACCCGATATCGCCGTACTTTGCTTCTCTCATGCCCTTGCACCAGGAACATTGAAAGGTGGCGAAATTCTCCCTTATGTCTTAGCGCAAAGTTTGGCACAGGACTGGCATGGTATCTTCAAAAAATTCAATGAGTGTTGCAAGAGCATTGCGATCTACCAGAACCCATCAGGCAATTTTGAAGAAAACTGGCACGCATTCACCGCGAAGTTGGATCGGCTTGGTCGATCTGACGATATCGTGTATAGTCGGAATGATATAGAAGACTGCTATTGGCGGAACCGGGGGTGGCGGAAAACTTCGGCCATGGCAATGATTACCGGAGAGCGATAGATGCAGCGATTGCAATCACAAACGGACCCGTTCTCCGATCGAACCGGACCGAACCCCCCGTCCCATCAAGCCGAGGGAATCGCGCGGTTCGAACAAGCGAGCCTGTTCGGTGAACCCGCCGATCCGTCGGCGCTGACCCTTCCTCCCGGACAGGTTGAAGCCCTTGAACGGATCGATATCGACTATCGGGACGACTTCATCTGCAACGACGAAGAGCAAACGCTGATTCGCGCCGTCGACGCTGCGGATTGGATGTGCGATTTGAAGCGGCGCGTCCAGCATTACGGCTTTCGCTACGATTACACCAAGAGGCGAATCGGCTCAGGCGATCGGATCGGCGATTTGCCGGATTGGATCACCCCGCTCGCCGAACGACTTCGCCGCGAAGGCTTTATGAAGCGCTTTCCCGACCAGCTCATCGTCAATGAATACGAGCCCGGGCAAGGCATCGCCCCGCATATCGACCGCGATTGTTTCGGCCCGGAGATCGCCGCCGTGTCCCTCGCCGGCGATTGCATGATCAGTCTCACGCCAAAAAAGGGACAGTCCGGCGATGCGATGGAAGCCGTGGTACGGCACCGAAGTCTGATGGTCTATCGCGGCTCGGGGCGCACGCATTATCTGCACGGCATCGCCACTCGCAAAAGCGACGAACAAGAAGGCGTTCGAATTCCGCGTCAACGCCGCATTTCGTTGACCTTCCGCACCTTGGTCTGAGCCCTTACCCACCGACCGACCGGTCGGTCGGTGCAAATAAGGGGCGTTGTCAGGCGGGCATATACATCTCGATCAACGGACGATCGATCGTCGATTAATCATCGTCGAAGAGCGAGGCGAGCGCTCCGAACAAGCCACCTTCGTCGTCCTCGTCGCCGGCGATATCCTCGGCGGAAAAGTCGTCGCCCAAACCGGCGATATTCTCGTCTGCCAGTCCTTCCGGGGTGTCGGCGATGATATCTTCTCCCGGGGTCATACCGGCGAGCATCGAGCCGTCGTCGCAAGGGGAAATATCGCCGATGACGGCACCGCTCTCGCCGAGTCCGGCGGTCGAAAAGTCTTCTCCGAGGAAAGCGCCTCCCTCGGCAAGGCCGGGGCTCGAAAAGCCTTCCCCGGTGAAAGCGCTCTCGCCGAGTCCGGCAGCGGAAAGCCCTTCTCCGGCAAAAGGCTCGCCCTCGCCGAAAGCCATGCCCTCGCTTGGCAAACCCTCGGCGGCAAAGGGATCTGCAGATGCTCCCTCGCCTGCGCTATCGGCGAAGGCGGCGTTGGCGGCAAAGGCTCCGATTCCGGCACCGGCGGCACCGGCGAGCGCCGGGGCGACCCAATCCCGGCCCGAGCGAGGATTGCCGGGTTTCTTTTGTCCTTGGGAGGGAGCGTCGGGCTTGCCCTGACCCGCCCCTTTCGTCGATCCGCGATTGACCGCCGACACCTTGCCCGGTCCGGGCACGCCTTGCCTCGATGCCTCGACGCCGGGTTTTTCGGCTTGCGCTTTCGCGCGGGCGGTTTTTTGCGAAGGAGCGGCGAAGCCATCGGCTCTTTGGGCGCGCAAGCGCAGCAACAATCCCGGATGACTGGCGATGAAGTCCTCGGCGCTTCGGCGATCATCGAAAACCTGTCCGACCGAACCGTCCTCGCAGGCAACGAGGTAGCGATATTTCACGCCCTCGGGCACAGGCTCGGCGCGAAAACCATCCCCCGTATAGCGACGAAACTCCCCTTCTTCGGTACGAGCGTATAAGGTGCAAACGATATTGTCGTCTTTGCGAGCGTTTCGCAGTTGATCGGCATAAGCCCTTGCCGCTTCCATCGAGACAAAGCCGACGATCCAATCGGAGGCTCCGGTCTTTGCATTGCCGAACAGCAGGTCGTATCGATACATCGCGGTCTCCTCGGTGCGCTTTTCATACGATGCGAAGGAAGAAGCGGCAAGATCGGGGGCGATCTTGCCCACTGATAGCACGGATCGTCAATACGATTTTCGATGTCCCGATCGAGTCCCGATCGAGCGAGAAAATCGCTCCGACTTCGCACGCCTCGCCGCAAATACCGGCAGCCAAATCCTCAGCCGGCGACCTCTTTCGCCCCTTTGCTGTCTCGAAGCGCGGCTTCGGGCACCGGGGTCGCCGCCGGGGCTCCCAAGCGCAACGCTTTTTCCCGTCCGCCGTAGGATTCGATCAACGCCGCTTGATCGGCAAAGGCCAAGGCATCGACGGCCTCGGGGTCGAGTATCGAGCGCAGTTCCGCTCTCATCGCTTCGAGGGTCGATGCGAACTTGGGGTTCGAAGCCAAATCCTCCAGCTCTTCCGGGTCGTTTTCCAAATCGAAGAGTTCGGGCTCGAAGCCGACATAGTCGATGAGTTTGAAGCGACCCTTGCGCAGCATGAACGCGCCGCTGACCGCTCCGGCGGCGTGGTATTGGCTCAAAATCGGGCGCTCGGGGGCGGCAGGGGATGCGGCGATGCGGCGGAGATCTTCGCCTTCGCCGGAGAAGTCGATCGCGAAATGCGCCGGGACGGTGCTTGCCAGATCCAACAAACTGACCGGCGTCTCGCAGATACCGGCGGCGATACCCGGTCCGTTGATGATCATCGGGATGCTCGCGCTCTCTTCGTAGAGGGTCGATTTCCCCCATAAGCCGCGGGTGCCGAGGTTGTCGCCGTGGTCCGATGTATAGACGACGGTCGTGCTGTCTTTTTGTCCCGAGGCTTCGAGCGCGTCAAGGATGGATGCGATATGCCGATCGAGGGAGCTGACCAAGCCGTAGTAGGCGGCAAAAGCGCGCAGACGCTCCGCCTCGTCCTCGAACAGGGCCTCGCTGTCCATCAGCGCATTTTGCTTTTCGACCCACGGATGCCTCGGGTAGCCGTTTTTCGGATGCAGTTTGACCTCTCCGGTGATCGATGAGGGGTAGAGATCGAAAAACTCCGGTGCCACGACGAAGGGAAAATGCGGGGCCACGAAGCCGACGAAAAGACACCACGGCCCGCTTTTGGCATCGCCCTTCGAAGTGCCCTTGTCCTTCGCGACACGCGCACCCTCTTCGTCGATCGAGGGTTTTTTCGAGCCTTGCGCTTCTTTCCCGCGGGCCGAAATCCAATCGACGGCGCATTCGGCCACCGCTCGATCGTATCGGGTATAGGCACTCTCGCCAGGGCCGATATAAGGACCGAGCATGCGAGAGGTCGGCAAGACTCGCTCGTCTTCCTTGCGGATCGAGGCCCAGACCATTCCGACCCCTTCGTGCACCATCATCGGAAGGTGCTCGATATCGAAACCCGCAGGATCTTCCTCGGCGCGATAGTGCAGTTTGCCGATACTCTCGACCGCGACTCCCGCCCGCTGCAGGGCATGCCCCCAACCCGGGATCGAGCCTTCATAAGGCATCGCGTTATCCCAAAGACGCGTTTTGTGCACCGGCAAACCGGTGGCGAACGACGCCCGCGCGGGCACGCAGATCGGCGAGGGGGTATAGGCGTTGACGAAGCGCATACCGGTGGCCGCCAAACTATCCATGCATGGGGTGCGGACAAAGGGATGCCCGGCGCAGCCCATCGCCCGCGCTTGGTGCTCATCCGACATGATGATCAACAGATTGGAGCGGGTCATTGCCTGTGACGCTTTAATTTATGCTGAACGGTAACCACTCGAATTCTGTCGGGTGAAGGGCGCTCGCAGATCACCATCACGCCGTTGAGGCGTTCGGCATCGGATTTCGACAACTTTTTCTGATTCTCCAACATGGCCAACTTGGGCCTTTTGATCATCCACCCGCGCCGCGGCCGGCCGCTCTTTTTGCCTTTGCCCCGAGGCTTGTCGAAATTCTTGTGCTCGTATATCTGCAGCACGTTTTCTTGACTGATGCCTCGATGGATCATGCGATCTTCGGCGTGCTTGGTGAACTCCACGATCGGGGCGGGCTCATCCGGGACAGGGGGCGGGTTGGAACCGTCTTTTTCGAGCGAAAGAATCCGCTCCCGATATCGATCGAGCCAACCGCGGAAACTCTCGAAGGGTTTCAATGCTAGAAATCCGTTTTCTCGGCCGCCGATTCGAGTGCGCTCAGCGCCGAAAGAAGGTGGTGCAGCTGCGCCTCGCCGAGGGATGCGCGCAAGTGCCGTTGTCGCTTGCGCATCACGGGCAAGGCCGCTTCGTAGAGCGCACGCCCCTTTTCCGTCGGCGACCAAAGATATTGGCGATGGTCCGCGGCATTCGTCCGTCCCTGCAAAATCCCCGCCTTCACCAAGCCCTTGATGGTACGACTGACCAAACCCTTGTCCATCGTCGAGATCTCGGTCAACGATCGGGAGCTGATTTCTCCGCCGCCGGCGATCAAAGCCAATACCCGCCACTGGCTGAGGGTCAGGCCGAAATTGCAACTCAATATCTTGAGCGCCTGCCGATTGAGGCGCGTTTGTACACAAGCCAAACGGTAGGTCAAGAACTGCTGGGGCTTCGAGGGCTCAGACATGATTCTTTGCGACGCCTCTTTGTTCGAACGACCGTCTCGAAACGTGCGGATCCATTGAGCGGATCTTGAGCGTATCTTGCAAAATTTCGTTGTATCGTCAACAATCGCTTGCCGTTCAAGTTCGAAGAGCGCCTCGCCGCTCATAAGAAGATCGATAAAACGAAGCGAGCGAGATGCCGGCGAGCCCGACGATAATACCTTTTCTCGATCGCCGTCCATCTTGGATTCCATCACGATAAAAATACGGGGGAGACAGCGAAGATGAGAGTCACGATCCGATTGATAAGCGCGGTCTTGGCCGCCCTCTTCATGATGGCAGGCTCGTCAACCGCCCACGACTGGTCTCCCGATGGACCGGTCAAAATGCTGATCGGCTTTGCCGCCGGGGGCGGCGCCGATACCCAAGCCAGACTGATCGCGCAGGATATCGAGGAAGCCCACGGCTGGCAGATCATCCCCGAGCAAGTCACCGGCAAAGGGGGGATGAACCTGGCGCTGGCGCTGAAGGACGAGCCCGCGGACGGCACGGTCATCGGCATGGTCGTCACCGAGACCCTCGGCTACAACATGCGCGTGGCCGATGCCGGCGTCGGTCCGAACGACTTCACCGCCATCGCGACCACCGCCGGCTTCCAGATGGGGATCGTCGCCAAGACTTCGATGGGCTGGGGGGATTTCGGCGATGTCGTCGAGGCCGCCAAAGCCGGGCAAGCGCTTCGTTTCGGCACGATGAGCCCTCGCCTGTCGGATCTTGCCTATCTGCTCGGCAAGGCGCAGGGAGTCGATTTCAATATCGTCGAGGTCAAGGGCGGCAAGGCGGTGATGAACGGCGTCAACGGCGGCGATATGGATCTCGGTTTCATGGCCGGTATCCAAGCCAAGGGGGTCGCGGCCGGCGATCTGGTCAATCTCGCCTCCGCCCTTTCGACCCCGCTCAAGCAGACGCCGGACGCTCCTTCGATGAAGGATTTCGGTCTCGAATTCAACTCCGACGGCTATTTCGTCTTCATCGGGCCCGGCAATATGGACAAGGAGGTGCGCGATGCTTGGATCGGAGCCATCTTCGGTGCCGTCAATCGCGAGGGCAGCAAATCCAACGGCTTCATCCGCAAGGCTTTCGGGGCTCCGACGGTGATCTCCGGCGATAGGCTGCAGGCGCAGGTGGTCAAGGAATTCGAGGACGCCGGACGCCTGATCGCCGCCGCCTCGAACTGAAGGGCCGGAAAGCGGGCAAGCGATTCTCGTCAAGATTCCGGTCAAGGGGCGGGGGTCGAAAAGGCCCCTTGTCGAAAGGCCGAGTCGAGGGGGAATCAAGGGGCAACGAAGGCGGCGACATAGCGACCTTCGTAGCGACGATAGCGAGCCCCTTGCCGGAGCGCCTCGCCGGCGATGGCTTGGGCTCGACCCGCCTTCGCTCCCTTTCCCGATATCGATATTTTCGCGATGAAACCGATCGGACGAAACCGGATCGCAAGCCTTGCTTTTCTTGCGCTGGGCGCAGGCCTCGTTGCCCTTTCGTTCCTCGATTCGGGCAGCGGAATCTACGAAATCTCCCGCGGAAAAACGGTGATCGGGGACGCCCTCGCCCCGGTGGTCGCCTGCGCTTTCATCCTCGTCGGGGCGATCCTCGATGCCCTCCAAGGCGGCAAGGAGCATTCCCTCGACCGAGCGGGACTCGTCAATCTGGGGTGGACCTTGATCGTGATCCTCGCCGGGCTGGCTGCGATGCGCTGGGCCGGGCCGCTGGCGGTCGATCTCGCCCTGTCGCCGGGGATGCAAGGAGAAGGCCTCGAATATCGAACGCTACGCGACACCCCGCCTTGGAAATATATCGGCTTCTTCCTCGGCAGCGCCTTGATCATCGGCGCCTTGATCGCCCGCTCGGAAGGCCGCCCGAGGCCGAGGCATCTGGGGTTGGGGGCCTTGGCCGCCCTTTGCATGATCGCGATCTACGACCTTCCCTTCGACGATCTCCTGCTGCCGCCGAACGGGGATGTGTGATTGGA
The DNA here is from genome assembly GCA_965220535.1 of Gammaproteobacteria bacterium. Classification (GTDB taxonomy): domain Bacteria; phylum Pseudomonadota; class Gammaproteobacteria; order HK1; family HK1; genus HK1. The sequence continues at coordinate 354,637 of OZ244833.1, forward strand.
ATTCCTCGCTTATATCCCCTTGGGGATCGATGCCGTTTTCGGCCCCGCTTCCGGGGTGTCGATCTTCGGGCTCGCCTTGCCCTTGACCCCGCTGATGGTGCTGGCGGGCTTCTTGCTCGGCATGGTCGTCGGCGCCACCCCGGGGCTGGCGGGACCGATGGCGATGGCCGTTTGCCTGCCGATCCTGATCTCGATCTTCGGCTACAGCGCCGACGCCCTCCTACCGGTGCTGGGCTTCCTGATCGGCATCATGAAGGGGGCGACCTTGGGCGGCGCCGTCCCCGCGATCCTGTTCAATATCCCGGGCACCCCCGATGCCTATATGACCACCTTGGACGGCTATCCGATGGCCCGCGAAGGCAAGGCCTATCAAGCCCTTCGCGTCGCCCATCTCTCCTCGGTTTCGGGGGATACCTTCTCCGATATCGTCTTGATCGTCGGCGCCGCCTTCATCGCGACCACCGTCGAAGCCTGGCTCGATCTGCCGGAAAAAACCGCTCTTTTGATCCTCTCGCTCTCGTTCATCGCCGCGGTGATCGGCTCTTCGGTCGGCAAGGGGCTGATCGCGACCGGCTTGGGGCTCTTCGCGGCCTTCATCGGCACCGGCGAGGAGTTCTACCCTCGACTAACCGGGGGCACCGAGGCCTTGGCCCAAGGCATCCCCATCGCCGCCGCCGTGCTCGGCGTGCTGATCGTCGGCGAGATCTTCAAATCCTTGGACGATATCCGCCGAGAGGGAATCAAGCCATCGCAAGCGCTCGGCAAGGCCGGAAGGGATCTCGGCCGCTTGCCTTGGTCTTTATGCGCAAGGCTCTTCCCCCATATCGGTCGCTCCGCCCTCGTCGGAACCACGATCGGCGCCCTCCCCGGAATCGGCTCGACCCTGGCCGCGACCATCGGCTACACCCTGGGAGCGAGGATTCACGCCCGCAAAAGGCCCGACGCCCGACCCTTCGGCAAAGGCGCTGCCGAGGGCGTCGCCGCCACCGAGGCCGCCAACAGTTCGGTTTCCGGAGCCAATCTGATCCCGACGCTCTCGCTCGGCATTCCGGGCAATACGGCGGCGGTCTTCCTGATCTTGGCGATGGATTCCATCGGTGGATTCAACCCCGGCTCCTCGGTCTTTCGCACTTCCGCCGGGCTCAACCCCGAGTTGGTCATCGTCTTCGGTCTGTTCACCTCGATGATCTTCGCCAACCTCCTCAACTGGACCATCGGCGGGATATTCATGCGCCATATCGGCATCCTGGCGCAGGTGAAAACACATATCCTGCTGCCGATCGTCCTGCTCTTGACGATGACCGCCATCTATATCCAATACACCCGCCTAAGCGCAGTGCTCTTTCTGCTCTTTTTCGGGGCCTTGGGCTACCTGATGCGCCGGCTCGACATCTCGCCCCTGCCCTTCGTGGTCGCCTTCATCCTCGGCAATCAGCTCGAAGAGACCGCAAGACAGGCTTTCGCGGCGACCGGGGGCGATGCCTTCTTTCTTTTCACCCGGCCGGTGGCGGCCGTCCTCATGCTGCTTAGCATCATCGTCATCGTCGTGATGTCCAGGCAGCGCAAGGAGAGAACATGAAACGCCCGCATATCCTCCTGATCACCTCCGATCAGCAGCGAGCCGACTGTCTGGGCTCGATGGGGCGCAGTATCAAGACCCCTCATCTCGATGCCTTCGCCCGCCGCGGAACGCATTTTCGAGGCTGCATCACGCCGACGGTGGTCTGCCAGCCGGCTCGCGCCTCGATCCTCACCGGACAGCTTTGCCGCACCCACGGCGTACACGACAACGGTATCGATCTCGACCCCGAAATCGGGGAAAAAGGATTTGCCGGCACCCTCGCCGCGAGCGGCTATCAAAGCGCTTTTTTCGGAAAAGCGCATTTCTCCACCTACCATACCTTCGCCCCCACCGGCACTCCGGAATGCCTGCGATCGTCGGCCGATTACGACGAGCGATGGTACGGCCCTTATATGGGTTTCGAATACGCAGAACTCGTGCTGGTGGGGCATAACTGGTTTCCGCCGGAAAAGCCGCCGGCGGGCCAGCACTACGAACGCTTTTTCCATGCCGCAGGCTTAGGCGACGAAAGGCTGCGGCTCTACCGCGAAAACGCCGGCGATACCAAAGGGGCGGCGCAAACCTGGCATTCGAAATTGCCCGTGGCATGGCATAACTCGACTTGGACGGCGGATCGAGCGCTCGAGTGGCTCGCCCACGGACGGGATCGGGAGCGACCCTTTTGCGCTTGGATCAGCTTTCCCGACCCCCACCATCCCTTCGACTGCCCCGAACCCTGGTCTCGCCTGCACCCCCCGGCGCAGGTCGACCTGCCGCTTCATCGCGAACGCGATTTGCACAAGCGACCCTGGTGGCATGAAGCGGCGGTCAACAACGAACCCGAAGGCGATAGAAAAAATGTCGATATCCGCAAGAACTATTCCCGTATCGAACCGCAAAGCGACGAACAGTTACGGGAGATCATCGCCAACACTTATGGTCAAATCAGCCTGATCGATCATCAAGTCGGACGGATCGTCGATTACCTCGACCGCTCCGGGCTCGGCGAAAACACTATCGTCGTCTATACCTCGGATCACGGCGATTGGCTCGGAGATCACGGGTTGATACTGAAAGGTCCGATGCATTACGAAGGGCTGCTCAAAGTCCCGCTGTTGATCCGCGGCCCCGGGATTCCGAAAAACGCCTGCATTTCGGACCCGGTCTCGACACTCGATTTGAGCGCCACTTTTTTCGATTACGCGAATGTCGAGGCCTCGCTTTTCCAGCACGGTCGAAGCCTGCGACCGGTGATCGAGGGAAGCGAGCGTCGTTCTTGCGCTCTCAACGAATGGGGGCTCGGCGCCAATCGGGTCGGAGTGGCGTTGGAACTGCGCACCGTCCACGAAGGCGATTGCAAACTGACCCTCGAGTTGAACTCCGGTGCCGGGGAACTCTACGATCTGATCAACGATCCGCACGAAAACGAAAACCTCTTCGACCGACCCTCGGCCGCCGATATCCGCACCCGTCTTGTCTCGCGGATCGAGCAGCGTCCGAGCGATGAAGCCCCTTTGAAAACCCCGGTGGGAATGGCGTAAACGAAAGGTGATCTTCTAACTCCCACCGGGTCTCGCCCGCTGCGAGAGATCGACGATGGCATCGAGTTTTTCGCTGATTTCCTGATCGATGACATCTGATTCGATCCATTCGACCAAGCGGTGAAAATCCTTTTTGTCCATCGAGTTATAAGCCTCGAGCGCATCATGAAAATGCTTGAACAGCGGGATCAAAAAATCATCGCTCGCTTTGATATCCTCTCCCCAAGGCGAGGGCTTGCCGAGGGTTTCGAGCGACTTTTCGATCTGCGAAATACTGCTTTGCATCTGCTGCGACCATAAAGTGGCGAAGAGATCTCCGACACGGCGCCGCCCTTCGTTTTGCGCGAAAGACAATAGCGTTTCTTTTTGACAAAGATAGTTCTCGATCTCCCGCTTGCGCCACATCTTCTGCACGAAGCCCTCATCGGATTTCAATTGTTTATCGAGTCGATCGTAGATGGCGACCGCCACCAAATCGGGTTTTGCCTCGCACAAGGCGTGATAGTGCGATCGAGCTTTATCCGGTCGATTGGCGACATGATGAACATAGGGATTCTTCAAGGTCTTCTTAGCCGGATGATCGAGTTTTTCGGCGAAGGCTTGCAAAATATCGAGATCCGTCGGTCCCTCGAGATAGAGCACCCAGCCGGTTTGTTCCGCCAAGATATAGTCCCTGAACTCGATATCCCTCAACGCTTTGAGCACTTGATCTCGTCGATCTTTACCGACTCGATGGGGTTTGCCGACGAAAGCGATCACCGCATGATCTCGATTGGCGGACTCCGAGAGCACCACCTCCGAATGGCTGGCGGCGATGATCTGATTTCCGTTCTTGTCCGCGTTATCGTTCAACAGCCGGTAAATCTGACGCTGGCGCAAAATTTCCAGATGGGCATCGGGCTCGTCCAGCAACAACGCCGCACCGGGGTTGGCCATCATATAGGCGAGCAATAACAGGGTTTGTTGTTGCCCCCTTCCGCCGGCGGAAATATCGAGTCGGGTACCGCCGGGGGTGCGGTAGGTCATTCTCAACTCGCCCCGCTCTTTGATATATCGAGGCTCGTCCAAGCGATTTTCGAATATCTCCTCGATACCGGCGGCGAGTTCTTTCCATCTCTTTTCTCCGTCGACGCCTTCGGTGATCCCGTAACAAAGATTTCGCAAAATCTCCGCCGTGCGTCCCTCTCCGATCCGAACGTCGATCGCCCCTTGATCGATCCGCGTCTCGTTGGCGATCAATCCCGACATCGGCGGCAAATAAGCGATCTTGGCTTCGGTTGCCTGTTGCGGAACCGGCATACGCTCGTTACCGGTTGCCAATGATCGACAATAAAACGCCTCCGGATTCGCATAATCGAATTCAAGCCCGCAAGACCATTTCTCGCCCGCGGGAGTCTCCCCGTCGACGACGATTTCGATCGGTATATTCTTCGAACGGGTCTTGCCGTCGATATGCTGGCCGCTTCGTACCCGGCGGTCGCGCCATAAAAGATTCGTCTCCGATACCGGCACTGCGATCAAGTCACGACGGTTGATGGTGACCCCGGGTCTTTTCATCGGCACCTCTCCGACGCCGCGCTTTTCCACCCAACGCTTCAATCCGATCTCCCACAACGCAAGCGCTTGCAGCGCGGCGGTCTTGCCCGAATTGTTCGGACCGATCAATACCACCCGATCGTCGAGTTCGATCTCGATATCGTCGAAGGGCTTGAAGTTTCGAACTTTGAGTCCGGTCAACATGATTGCGCTCTCGTCCTTGTCATCGCTTCGATGAATCCACGTGAAATCCGAAAGACCCTAAAAGATAGTCGGGGGGTCGATACACCCGATACGATTTTACGACGCTTGACCCTTTCGAAGGCATCGTATCGACTACCGCGGCAATACGCCGATGCGATCGAGGGCGATGATCGGAGATCGCTTGTTTGCAATTCCCGCGACCGATATGCCACTCGATATGGCATCGAAATTCCGCCATCGAAGCCCGATGGACTCGATGAACAAAACATCGCTGCCATTGTCTTTTAACCTGTTCTTATGCTATATTCGATCCTTTGGGGCGGTTGATTTTTCGACAACGACAGCCCTGATTTCGCATGAATCATGGACGAGGAAAACGAAACGATTGCGACGACGATGCTATCGACAACTCGAATCGACGAGGCGAAAAACGATCCGGCTCAGACCGAGGCGATCGACTGCAGCTTCCGTTTTTTCGCATAGCGCGAGATCGAGTTCGGATATGCGAACGCTCGATAACTCTTCGACGAGCGGAGCATCGAACGGAGATACTTAAGATGAAGTCGAACGGTCAATACACTCACCGATACACATCCTTGTACATATCGCAGCCGCAAAAAAGAGATCGGCGCTCCCCGAGGCTTCCTTCGCAGGCAAGCCCCGTGCGCTTTCGATCCGTCGGCGGCGGGCAAGCGATTCGCTTTCGAGGATCGATGGCGCTTCTTCGTTTGCTGGCGCTGCTTCCGATCTTTTGGGTCGCCCCGACGGTGGCTCAAACCACCGAGTTGGATGTCAATAAACCGACCTTGACCATCAACGAAGGCACGAGCGACTCTTCCGCCTTCACCGTCAAGTTGACATCGGCGCCGACCGGGGCCGTGACGGTGAGCATCTCTTCGACCAATACGGATGTAAAGCTCAATCCGACGAGCCTGAGTTTCGGCACCGACGATTGGGACTCCCCAAAGAGCGTGGCCCTGAAGGCCTTTGCGGATGTGGAACGAACCAACGACAGCGCCACCGTCAACATCAATGCGAGCGGCGGCGGCTACGATAACAAGAGCAAGACCATTTCCGTCACCGTGACGGATCTGGCAAACCCGTCAAACGCCCCGGATCTGACCATCTCCGAAATGCCCTCCTCGTTGACCGAGGGCGGCAGCGGCACCTTCAAAGTCCAACTCGCAAACGAACCGAGCGAGAACGTGACCCTTACGCTGAGCTCGAGCAACTCGGATGTGACGCCGTCGTCAAGCTTGAGTTTTACCGCCTCCAACTGGAACACCGAGCAGACCGTCACCTTGAACGCCGCCGAAGACGACGATGCAGCAGCCGACACCGCGACCATCACCCTCGCCGCTGCCGGTGGCAACTACGAAGGGCTCAGCAAAACAACGGCCTCCGTCTCGGTGCAAGAGAACGACCAAGCGGGGCTGACACTCTCGGGAAACGAGATATCGGGAAGCACGTTGACCTTTGACGAGGGCGGAGCCGACAAAACCTTCACCGTGATACTCGATGCGCAACCGACCGGCGGCAACGTCAGCGTCGCCATCACGAAGAGCGGCAGCGGCGATGTAAGCGTCTCGCCGGCAAGCATGACCTTCGGCGGCAACAACTGGAACAGCACGCAGACCGTCACCGTTTCGGTCGGCCAAGACGACGATGCGGCCAACGACAGCGCGACCATCACCATCGATCCTGACGGCGCCGACTATACGAACGTCGCCAGCAAAACCGTCAGCGTCACGGTGAACGATGACGACTCCAAATCCTTGGTCCTCTCCGCTCCCTCCTTGACGGTGGACGAGGGCGACAACGACACCATCACCGTCAGACTGGGAAGCGAACCGGCCGGAGGCAATGTGACGATCAGTGTGTCGAAGGCCTCGGGCGGCAGCGGCGATGTCAGCGCTACCCCGGCGAACCTGAGCTTCGACGCGAACGACTGGCAAACCCCCAAAACCCTCACCATCACCGCCGCCGAAGACAACGATGCCGTCGATGAATCCACCACCACTTTCAACCTCAGCGCTTCCGGCGGCGATTACGGCAGCATCACCGATTCCTTTACCGTCAGCGTGACGGAAAACGATAGCGTCGATCTGGTTCTAAACCCAGCAGCGAGCCTGTCTTTCAACGAAGGGAGCAACCGTACCTTCACCGTGAAATTGGATTCGGTGCCGAGCGCGAACGTGACGGTCAGCACGAATTCGAACAATGCCGATGTAAAGGTCTCTCCGGCGAACCTGACCTTCACCACGAGCAACTGGAATCAAGAGCAGGACGTCACTTTGAAAGGCTTTGCGGATGTCGACCGAACCAACGAAAGCGCCAGTATCCAACTGAGCGCATCGGGCGGCGGCTACGATAACAAGAGCAAGACCCTTGCCGTCACCCTGACGGATTTGCCATCCCCGTCAAACGCCCCGGATCTGACCATCTCCGACATGACCTCGTTGACCGAGGGCGGCAGCGGCACCTTCAAAGTCCGACTCGCAAACGAACCGAGCGATAACGTGACCCTCACGCTGACCTCGAGCAACTCGGATGTGACGCCCTCGTCGAGCTTGAGTTTTACCACCTCCAACTGGAACACCGAGCAGACCGTCACCTTGAACGCCGCCGAAGACGACGATGCGGCAGCCGATACCGCGACCATCACCCTCGCCGCTACCGGTGGCAACTACGAAGGGCTCAGCAAACCGACGGCGACCATCACCGTCACCGAAAACGATAGCGTCGATCTGGTTCTAAACCCAGCAGCGAGCCTGTCTTTCAACGAAGGGAGCAACCGTACCTTCACCGTGAAATTGGATTCGGTGCCGAGCGCGAACGTGACGGTCAGCACGAATTCGAACAATGCCGATGTAAAGGTCTCTCCGGCGAACCTGACCTTCACCACGAGCAACTGGAATCAAGAGCAGGACGTCACTTTGAAAGGCTTTGCGGATGTCGACCGAACCAACGAAAGCGCCAGTATCCAACTGAGCGCATCGGGCGGCGGCTACGATAACAAGAGCAAGACCCTTGCCGTCACCCTGACGGATCTGGTATCCCCGTCAAACGCCCCGGATCTGACCATCTCCAACATGCCCTCGTTGAACGAAGGCAGCACCGCCACCTTCACCGTCGAACTGTCGAACGAGCCCAGCGAGCAGGTGGTACTGACCCTGGAACAGCCGAGCAATACCGATATCACCCTCGACACCGACACCGCCGCCAACAACAACCAGAACACATTGACCTTCACCACCTCCAACTGGAACACCGAGCAGACCGTCACCTTGAGCGCCGCCGAAGACAACGATGCGGCAACCGATACCACGACTATCGCCATCACCGCTGCCGGCGGCAACTACCAAGGGCTCAGCAAAACGACGGCGAATATCACCGTCACCGAAAACGACGAGACGGGAGTGGTTTTGTCCGACAGTACCTTGACTATCAACGAAGGCAATACGCAAACCTTTACCGTCAAGTTGGAATCGGAGCCGACAGGAGCCGTAACCGCCGCCATCACCTCCAGCGAGAACGAGATAACGATCTCCCCGGCGAGCCTGAGCTTCGCCGTCGGCAATTGGAATAGCGCGCAGACCGTCACCCTGACCTCGATCTCGGATGTCGACAGAGACGACGACAGCGCGACCATCACCATTAACCCCGACGGTGCCGATTACGCCACTACCGAAAATGAAACCCTCACCGTCACGGTCACCGATCTGGCGACCCCCCCGAATGCCCCGGAGCTCGACATCAGTAAAACAACGTTGAGTTTCACCGAACAAAGCAGCGATACCTTCACCGTCAAGCTCAAAAACAAGCCGACCGCGGACGTTACGCTGACCCTGGCGCAGCCGAGCAATACCGATAATACCGATATCACCCTCGATACCGACACCTCCCAAAACGGCAACCAAAACAAGCTGACTTTCACCCCCGACAACTGGGACAGCGCACAAACCGTTACCGTCGCCGCGGCCGACGACGCCGACGGCGTGAAAGACGATGCCACCATCACCATCACCGCCACCGGCGGCAACTACGAAGGGCTGAGCCTCACCGGCAGCGACGCCATCATGGTCGAGGTCAACGACAACGACGACCCGGGCATCGTCGCTTCGAGCGTCGATGCGATCGACGAAGGCCAGACCGGCACCCTCAACGTCAAACTCGCCACCCAACCGATCGAAGACGTCACGCTGGCCTTGGCCCAAACCTCCCAGACGACCAACAGCGATATCACCTTGGACAAAAACAGCCTGACCTTCACCTCCGCCAACTGGAATATCGATCAAAGCGTCGTCATCAGCTCGGCTCAAGACGACGATGCCGTCGACGATGCAACGATCATCGCCATCACCGTCTCTTCCGGCAGCTCCGATGAGTACAACAATGTCGATGCGAAAAACGTGACCGTTTCGGTCACCGACGACGAGGAGGCGGGGTTCGTGATCAGCGGTCTTAACGATACCGGCAATTCCCGAACCCTGGCTTGGAACGAAGGAACCAACGCCACCTTCACCATCAAATTGAGTTCGGAGCCGACCGCGACGACGACGGTGAGCATCGCCCAAACCGACCCGGAAAACTTGGAGGTCGTGGTCGATAGCAACGAACTGAGTTTCACCGCAGACAACTGGGACACCGCTCAGACCCTCACCCTTCGATCGATCTCGGATGCCGACAGAGACAACGACAGCGCGACCTTCGACATCAAAGCGGCGGGGGCCAACGAATACGATGAGGTGGATGATATTTCGTTGACGGTCACGATCAACGACAGCGCGACCCCCGAGAACGCCCCGGCGCTGGTGCTCGGCGGGGATCGATTGGAGCAGAATCAGACCCGACTCGAGTTGGAAGAAGGCGTGGCCTTCGACATGAACGTCAAACTCGCCCATCGACCGACGGCCGACGCTATTTTGACCTTCACCACGGGCGGCGACTCGGCCAACAAACTCTCGATCTCTGCCGGCGGCGACGGCGCCGGCAGAGATACCCTGACCTTCACCCCCGATAACTGGAACAGCGATCAACGGGTCCGCTTTTTCCCCTTGGAAGATCTGGATGTCGACGCCGACAGCGGGGATGTCCAAATCGCGATCACCGGCCCTTCCAACTACCGAGGATTGCAACGAGGAATCGATTTCAATATCGCCGACAACGATTCCTACGACATCCGGATTCACCCCCGCGAAAGTCCCATCAACGTCAACGAGGGTTCGAGCGAATACCTCTCGGTCCGGCTCGGGGCCGACCCCGGGGAAACCTCCTCGGTAACCATCGATGTCTCGCTCGACGGGGCCGTCAATACCATCATCGACAAAACGACCTTACGCTTCAACACCTCCGACTGGGGTCGATCGAAGTTCGTGAAGATCACTTCGGCGAGGGATGCGGATGCGGACAACGAAAACGCGACCCTCTCGCTGAGCATCTCCGACGACGAGAACAACGGCCCCTATAAAGGCAAATCGACCTCGATCGACGTCGAGGTCGCCGATAACTTCACCGGCGGGGATTTCTCGCCCAATCTGTTGTTCACCGATACCCCGGTGGTTCTCGCCGAGGGCGGAAGCGCGACCTTCACGGTTCGCCTCAACGTCCTGCCGACCGAGGACGTCACCTTGACCTTCACCGTGCCCGGCGACTCGGATCTGACGGTGGATGCGGATAGCGTGGCCGAGGGCGCTCAAAATACGCTGATCTTCACCTCCTCGAATTGGGAAGAAGCACGAACCGTCTCGGTGTCCGCGGCCATCGACGAGGACGGCGACGACGATTCCTCGTCGATCGGCATCGTTGCCGGCGGCGGCAGTTACGACACGCTGAGCCGCTCGGTATTGGTGAGCGTAGAGGATGTCGCCGAGATCAACTTGGTCGTCGACCCCACCTCCTTGAACATCGACGAAGGGGCGAGCGGGACGTTCACCGTCGCCCTCGCCTCCCGACCGAGCGACGATGTCGGCGTCGATCTGACCCCTCCTTCTGTCGACAAAATCACCGTCGACACCGACCCCGGGACGCCGGGCAACCAAAGCGTCTTGAACTTCACGCTTTTCGACTGGAATCGACCGAAAACGGTCATCGTCGCCGGCGCGACGGACGATGACAAAGCGAGCGAAAGCGGCACGATACGACTTCTCGCCCGCGGCGGAGGATACGCCGGCAAAACCGGGGCCGTGACGGTGCGCATCAACGATACCACCCGGGACGAAAACCTCGTCATTCCGCCCTCCTTGGTGTCCTCGCCGCTGGCCATCGACGAGGGCCAAAGCGCGAGTTTCACGATCCGACTTTCGCACCGACCGCAAAACGACACGACCATCGACCTTCGCGTCTTGGACAACCCGGATATCGTCGTCAGCCCCGAACGATTGGTTTTCACCACCGAGAACTGGGGGCGGGATCAAAGCGTCGACGTCCGCGTCGCCGAGGATAGGGATATCGCGGACGAGAACGGGTCGATCTCGCTGACCGGCGGCTCCGAGGGCTTTTTCGCGGGCCAGAGGCTGTCGATCGTGGTCCGGATCACCGACAACGACGAAGAGCCCGTTCCGCTGCCACCGGACGATCCCTCGCTGATTTTGGAAAACGTACCGCCGACGATCGCCGAAGGGGGTATCGGGAGCTTCTCGCTGAGTCTCGCGTCGCGCCCCAATGCCGCGGTCGAAATCATCGCCGAGCGGGCCGAGGGCGCCATTCGCCTGAGCGCCGACCCCACGGCCGCTGCCGAAGGGCCGGGGGAAACCCGAATCTCGCTGGCCTTCACCGTCGATAACTGGAACGAGGCGCAGGTCATCATGGTCCTTTCCGACCATGACGACGATAGCGCGGACAACAGCGTGCGGATCGCGTTTAGCGCCTCGGGCGGCGGTTACGACGACGCCACCGGGAGCGTGCGGATATCGATCGTCGATGACGACGAGCCCGCCTTCGTCATCGAAGGCGCCCCGGTGACGGTGCTCAAAGGCGGCACCAACAGCTTCACCGTGAAGCTCGCGACGCGTCCTGCGGGGACCGTCATCATCGCCGTCGATCGCCCGAGGGCCTTGAACTTCGTTTTGGATACCGATGAATCGGTCGCCGGCAGCCAAAGCACCCTCGCCTTCACCCCCGCCGACTGGAGCCTGCCGAAAAAGGTGATGTTGGCCGTCAGCGAAGACAGCGATGACGTAGTAGGCGCATCGGAGACCCTCTCCATCCGAGCCACGGGCGGCGACTACGCCAGCGTCACCGGCAGCGTCGTGGTTTCGATCGACGAGGTCGATGCCCCGGCGGCTTGGCTCACGCGCTTCGGCCGCGCGACCGGAAGGCAGGCGGTCGAGAGCATCGAAGATCGGATGGAAAGGCAACGCATCCCGGGGACGGCCTCGATGCGAATCGCCGGACGGGAGATCGAGGCCGGCGATCCGGATCTGGTCTTGGCTCCGACGGACGAGCCAAGCGATATCGAAGCCGATGCCCTCTCGTTCAAGGACGTGATCGCCGCGGGCACCAACTTCGATGTCGTCGGCAGCGTCCCCGGCGGCGGCTCCCTCGCCCTTTGGGGTCAAGGCGCGTATTCCCGCTTCGGCGGAGAGGAGATCGGGGTCGATATCGAAGGCGAAACGATCACCGGAATCGCAGGGATGGATTTCGCGAAGAGGAATTGGATGCTCGGCATCATGGCCATGCACAGCGTCGGCGAAGGGAAATACCATGAAGGGAATCGATCGACGATAAGCGATATCTCGCTCACTTCTTTCGTCCCTTGGGGATCGTTGAATATCGCCGACGGCGTCCGCATCTGGAGCGCCGTCGGCTACGGAAAAGGCGAGTTGACGCTGACTCCGCAAGGCGAAGCCGCGGCTTCTTCCGATGTCGAATGGGAAATGATGGCCATCGGGATGCGCGACGATATCGTCGACCCCGCCGACGGCAACGGCTTCGGCTTCGCCCATCTTTCGGATTTCCTGTGGACGAGAACGCGGGCCGATGGCTTGGGGGGCCGGGTCGAGGAGATCGAAGGCTTGACGAGAAGCGCTCGCTTCGGGGTCGAACTCTCGCATTTGCAAACCAACGATCGTTCGCGGTTCATCCAAAGCCTGGAGGGGGCGCTGCGCTACGACAGCGGCGATGCCGAGCAGGGATGGGGGTTGGATGTCGGCGCCGGGCTTCTCTACAACGATCACCGCAGCGGGATCAGCGCTTCGCTGCGGGCGCGGGCGCTGGTACTCCACCAAGAGGACAGCGCCGCCCGCGACTGGGGCGTCACCGCATCGCTCGGATGGGATCTCAATCCCGATTCGCCGCGCGGATTCTCCGCCCGCATCAGCAACGATCTCGCCCCCGACAGCGCCTTGAGCGCCCTCCTTTCCGACGAGGCCTTCCCGAGCGCCCAAGGCATCGGCAAGAATTCCCTTTGGGAGGCGGAGGTCGCTTACGGTTTCTCGCAGCCCCGGGGGCGAACCGGTCTGCCCTATCTCGAGTTCGGCCGAACCGGGGATACGCAGCGCGGGCAGGTGGGCTATCGTCTCTTGCCCGGGCCCGAAGAAAACGGGGGGTTGGAGCTGGATATCTACGTGGTCCGGGAAGAAAACGAGAACCAAGCGCGCAAGGAAGAGGATGTCGGCGTCGGGGCGGTCATCAAATACGATCCGGGGATTTGGCAATAGGAAGAGCGTCTTTTCGCCCTCCCCCGGGGGCGATATTTTTCGGCCCCCGATCGAGATCGGGGGTCGATAGCGGTCCTCGGACGGAAAAAAGCCCTCGAAATACCCGCCCGCCGCCTTGAGCGGCATGACCGCTCGTTTTTTTCGATGAATGTCGATGTATTTCGATGAATGTCGCTGTTTATCCGCGAAGGATCGACGATCCCCTCATCGAAACGGCCACCCTCCTTGAACCTGCCCCGATGCTCACCCCGATACTTGCCCCAATGACTTCCAAGCCGAGGAAAAAACCATGCCGGGATTGATACGAGGGCTCGGCATCGAAGCCCTGCTCGAAGCCCTGTCGAAGGATGCATCCGGCGACGAGCCGGCCGAGGACGAGCACGATTGCGAGTTGGCGACCGCCATCTTGCTCGTCGAGGTGATGCGGGCGGATCGAACGAGTCGCCCCGACGAACGCAAGGCGGTGGTCGCCGCGCTTGCGCGCGCGTTCCGGCTCGACGAAGGGCAGGCCCAAGACTTGCTTGCGCTCGGCGAGCGCCGGGCGGACGAAATCGTCTCCCTGCACGAGTTCACCCAAGCCATCAACCGAAGGCTCGATGCCGAGCGAAAAGCGCATATCTTGGAGTTGTTATGGCGCGTGGCTTATGCCGACGGCGATATCGACCGCTACGAGGAGCACCTGATCCGCCGCCTCGCCGACCTTCTCCATATCCCGCATTCGACCTATATCCGCAAGAAACTGAGCGCTTGCGAGGAAAAGGCGTCATAAAGCCTTGAAACCCCTTCACCGCCCGCCGAAGCCAAGGCCGACCCTCGCGCCGACCCTCGCCGGCGGGTATCTTTGAAAATCAGACGACGATAGCCTCGAAGAAGGCCCCGAACGAGCGGCCCGAGCCCGCCCTCGAAGGATTTCGCACGAACGAGCCTCAAGACGATCAAGGCGACGATCGAAGCCGTCTCGGCTTCGGCGAAGGAGGTTCGAGCGGATCGAGCGCTCATGAAGCATCGCTTTTCGGATCGATGCCGAGGGGTCGATGCCGACGAACCGACGCCGACAACGCCGGGCCATTCCCGAAAAGAACTACTCCCCTTGCGCCTCTCCCGGCTCGCTGCCGAAGAAAACATTCCTGTACCAACCCACCGCTTCGCCGCCGCTGTTATCCGCATCGGTCATGATCGCCACGCCGTCGATATAGCGAATATCCTCCCCGAAAAGATCGCGAAAGTCGGCTCGCACATCCCGCCATTCGTGGACCCATCGACCGGCTCGGGTATCGCCGCTTCGCAACGCCACGTTATAGGAGGCATCGGTATAGGCGCTCGGCCAAGCCTCCCCGGCGGCCTGCGAACCCGCCCAGACATAGTTGACGGCCCGGGTCTTCCAGAAAAAAACGGAGTTGGCGCGCACCACATAGACCCTCGCGCTGTAGTCGTCGCCCTCCTTCGTGCGCTCGTCGACCCCGCCGATGCTCTTTTCGATCCGCCAATCCCAGTGCAGATAAGGCGTTTTCTCGAGATCGACACGGATCTCGCGATAAAGCACCGAGGCGCTGCCCCGACTCGTCGCCCGCAAAGCCGGACTATCGTCAAGGCTCACCGCTTCGTATACCGTTCGACCGCTGAATTCCCTCTCCTTCCATAGGCCTTTCGCCCCGTTTTTCGATTCCCAAGACTCGATATCGTCCTCGGAGAGGATCGAAAGCCGGTCTTGGGCCTCCAAGGACTGGCCATGCACCGCCGCAAACAAGCCGACGACGATCGAGATCGCCGCCGCCGGCAAGCGCATCGACAATCTCATCGACAAGGGGGTTTCGACAAGACGATCCTTCGAAAATCGCATTTTTCTTCCTTTGGCAGTTGCCCCGGCGCCAAGCGCCTCGTCATCGCGCGAAAAGCGCCGCATCCCTCATCGCTTCGCGTTCGGAAAAAACAGTTGCCGTCCGTCGATGCGGTAGGCGGCGATCGCCTCTTGCCCCCGCTGCGAGAGGATCCAATTCACGAATCGCCGCCCTTCGTCCGCCTTGACTTCGGGATGCCGAGCGGGGTTGACCGAAATGATCCCGTATTGGTTGAAGAGCCTCGGGTCGCCCTCCACCAACACCCGATGATCCGCCTTGTTGCCGAAGGCGATCCAAGTGGCGCGATCCGTCAACGCGTATGCCGCCATTCCCACCGAGATATTGAGCGTCGTGCCCATCCCCGAGCCCGTTTCCCGGTACCAACGACCCGAAGCCGCCTGTACGTCGACCCCGGCTATCCGCCACAACCCGAGTTCCGCCTTGTGGGTACCGCTGTCATCGCCGCGAGAAGCGAAAGGCCGCTTCGCCTCGGCGATCTTCGACAGGGCCAAAGGCGCATCGTCGCCACCTGCGATCCCCGCAGGATCCCGAGCCGGTCCGATGAGGACGAAATCGTTGTACATCACATCGAAGCGCTCGATCCCGTAGCCCTCGGCCACGAAACGTTCTTCGTCGATACGCGAATGGGTCAAAAGAACGTCCCCGTCTCCGTTGCGGGCATTGCGCAGCGCTTGTCCCGTGCCCACCGCCACCACCCGGACTTCGATACCGGTATCGGCGCGAAAAAGGGGCAGCAGATGCTCGAAAAGACCGGAATTGCGGGTCGACGTCGTCGATTGGACGATGATGAAAGGCGCCTGCTCCTTGGCCGCCGAGGCGAGGGGCAAGCCCGGCAGCGCGACGATCAGGGCGATGATCCCCAAGAGCGGGCACCGCCCGAGGCTTCGAAAGAAGCGGCGGCGCGACGACGAAGGCCACGATGAACGCCGCGACGAACGCCAAAGCGATCCGAGCCCGGCGATCGCCCTGGCCCCGCCGGCGGCACCGGCGGGGGCATCGTCGAGAAAGCCATCGTCAGCGCAACGAAAGCGGCGCATCATTCATCCTCGAGATAGAGACGACCTTCGTTCCAAGCCCGCATCGTCGGCGAACGAGGGGTTCGAAGTCGCTCCGCCACCGGACCGGTTTCGGCGACCCGTCCCCGGTGGAGGAAGATCAAATCGTCGCCGAGCCGCCTCGCCTGCCCTTTGTCGTGGGTCACCAAGACGATGGTGACTCCGTCGGCGTGGGCTTGCTCGATCAGGCTCTCGACCGCATGGGTCGAGGCGGGATCGAGGCTCGCCATCGGCTCGTCGAGAAAGAGCATCCGCGGGGAGGTCGACAACGCCCGCGCCAGCGAAAGGCGCTGTTGCTCGCCGCCGGAGAGCAAGCGCGCCGGACGATCCGCCTGATCCGCAAGACGCGCCCGCGCAAGAGCCTTCGCTTCGCGCGCGGCGCGCTCGGCACCCCCGATGCCGCGCACCGCAAGAGCGAAACGCAGATTTCCCCGCACCGAACGCCGCAGCATCACCGGCCGTTGGAAAACCATCGCTTGTCGCCGCCGAGCCGCTCGATCGAGCGGCCGACCCTGCCAGCGCACCTCCCCCGCGGTGGGTTCCACCAAGCCGTGCAGCAGCCGCAAGAGCAGGCTTTTGCCCGCACCGTTGGCCCCCATGATCACCGTGCGTCGACCGGGGAGAAGGGCGATATCGACGCCCTGCAAAAGCCTTTGCCCCTCCGCCTCGAAGCAAAGACCGCAGGTCTCCATCAGCGGCGACCCGGCATCCGATGCGACCGGAGATTCCGACTCGCTCTCTTTCGACGCCCGCTCGCCGGGCGCCGGGGCTGCTGCGCTTTCCAAGAGCGAATCCGGCGTCGCCGGAGCGAAGAGATCGATCGTGCTTTGGGGCATGGCGTTATAAAGCCTTGATCTCGAAATCGAGCGCGTTCATGCAAGAGCGGAACGATCGGCGAAGGCCCGCAGCGCCATCACCCCGGCATTGATCATCACCGCCAGCAGCAGCAAAACGATCCCCAAAGCCAGCGCGAGCTGCAAGTTGCCCTTCGAGGTTTCAAGAGCGATGGCCGTGGTCATCACCCGCGTGACGTGGTTGATATTCCCCCCGACGATGATCACCGCTCCGACCTCGGAGATCGCTCGACCGAAACCCGCCAGCACCGCGGTCAGCAGGCTGTAGCGCGCATCCTTCATCAGCGCGAGGATGCGGCGGATATTGCCCGCCTGCATCGAGGCGAATTGCTCGGCGTACTCCAGATGCAGATCTTCGACCACCTGCCTCGTCAGCGCGGCGACGATCGGGGTGATGAGGATCGTCTGCGCGATGATCATCGCCGCCGGGGTATAAAGCAGGCCGAGCGGACCCAAAGGCCCGGAAGCCGAGAGGATCAGGTAGGCGATCAGCCCCACTACCACCGGTGGCAGCCCCATCAGCGTATTGAGAAGCACGATCAGCGCACTGCGCCCGGGAAAGGCGAAGGCCCCCGCCAACGCCCCGAGCGGCAGGCCGATGAAGCAGGCGATCACGAGGGAGACCAATGTGATCCGCAGCGAAAGGCCGATGATCTCCATCAAATCGGGGTCCAGTGCCAAGAGCAGTCCGGCCGCCTCGCCTAAAATTCCACCGAAATCACTCATCTTTGCGCGCCCTTCCCCGCGTATGCCCTTCGCGCCCCGCTATCGAAACAAGAATCGAAACAAGAGACCCCTTGCTCGTCGGCGATATCCTCGGACACCGGTAGGAAAAGCCGGAAAAGCCCTTGGTCGGCAAGGCTCGACATGCGGATATGGTTTGCCGGTCTCGACACGATTCCAAGCGCCCGATGATCCATCCCCCCACCGAAACCCCGCCCTTGCGAAACGATCGGGCCGGGAAAAAAGCCCGCCGCCGAAAAGAACCGATCGAGGCCCGATTCGACCGGATCGATGAGATTGGCGACAAGAGATCGCTTTTTCTCGAGCCCATGTTTTTTAGAGACCATATTTTTTAGAGCGCCTGTTTTTTAAAGCCCCTATTTTTAAAGCCCCTGTTTTTAAAGCCCATAGAGCCAAAAAGCCTCGATAACCCGCTATCGACGCGTCTTAGGGGATCCTTTTCGGACGCATCTTCGGATGCATCTTCGGGCGAATCTTCAGATGCATCACTTCTTTTTCGCTCGCGGATGCCCCCGATCATAAGCCCGCGCCAAATGCTGGAAATCGAGATGGGTATAGATCTGCGTGCTCGAGATATCGGCATGGCCCAGCAGTTCTTGCACCGCCCGCAGATCTCCGCTCGATTCCAACAGATGGGTGGCGAAAGAATGTCGCAGGATATGAGGATGCACATCGATTCCGATACCGCGCTCGAGCGAGCGCCGGGAAAAGCGCATCTGCACCGAGCGGGGTGAAATTCGTCGCCCCCGAAGGCTGACGAAAAGCGCTTCGACCTTAGGGCCGGCGATCTCCTTCCGCGCCGGCAACCACCTTCGGATCGCCTCGCAGGCATGGCTTCCGACCGGAACCCGCCGCTCCTTGCGCCCCTTGCCGACCGTTCGCACGATCCCCTCCTCCAAATCGACATCGCCGAGATCGAGCGCACGAAGTTCGAAAAGACGAAGGCCGCTCGAGTAGGCGAGTTCCAGCAGGGCTCGATCCCGCAAGCTCAGCGGATCCTCCCCTTCGAGGGCGACCAGCGCACAGGCGCGGTCCACATCGAGCACCCCCGGCAACTTGTGTCCGGATTTCGGAGCCGAAACCGAGCGCGCCGGATTGTGCTCGACATGACCCTCCCCGATACAGAAATCGAAAAAAGTGCGCAGTGTCGAAAGGCGACGGGCGATCGAACGGCCGCTTTGGCCCGCACGCTTTTGCGAGGCGGCGAAATCCCGCACATCCTGCGTTAGCACCCCCTTCCAATCGATGCTTTCGAATGCAGGATCATCGGGCGGCGATTGCGCAGCGCGCGCCGGCAAATCGCTCGCGGCGCCGGCCGGGGCAAGACTCGCCGCCAAGAAAGCGCGAAAAGCATGGAGATCGCGGCGGTAGGCAGACACGGTATGTGCCGAAAGGCCGCGGATCTTCTCGATATGTCGGCAAAAAAGAAAAACCGGATCGAACGACGAATCGGGCGAAGAGCCCGAAGACGATGGTGCGGGTGCCGATTCGGGATCGTTCACAGCTCGATCTCCCCTTCGAAAACCCTCGTTGCCGGACCGGACAGGCGCACGCTCTCCCCCGGGCCCGGCCAACGGACCTCGACCGTGCCGCCGGGCAACTCGACTTGCACCTCCTCGGCAAGATCGCCGCTTCGCCGCCCGGCCACCACCGCAGCGCATGCCCCGGATCCGCAAGCCGGGGTCTCCCCGACACCGCGTTCGAAAACCCGCAAGCGAATGCGATCCGGCGCGACGATCTGCATGAAGCCCGCATTCACCCCTTGGGGAAAGAAGGGATGGTCCTGCAAGGCGGAGCCGATACGGCGAACTTGCGCGATCTCCGTATCCGGCACCCGCAGCACCGCATGCGGATTGCCCATCGAGAGGGCGGCGAAACGCAAGACCTCGCCGCCGCCGCCCAAGTCAAGCGACAAGTCGAGCGACACGTCAAGCGACGAGTCAAGCGAACAAAGCGCATCCGGCGCCGCATCGAAAAGCGCATCGTCCGCCTTGCCTGACGAGATTTCGCGCTTCGGGATCACGATCGGAATCGCCTCCGGCTCGAAACGAGGGATTCCCATCTCCACCCTCACCATCCCCTTAGGCTCGACGGTCGCCCGCACCCGAGGGGAGGACATCGGCATCGGGGGGTCGACGATCTCGAGGCTCATCTCGTCGCTATCCACCAGCCCGCGCTCGCGAGCGAACTTCGCCATGCAGCGCATTCCGTTACCGCAATGCCCGGCACGCGAGCCGTCGGCATTGAAGATCGCCACCCCCAAATCTGCGCGGGAGTCGCCGGTATCGACCGCAGGCACCGCCAGCAAGACCTGATCGCAGCCCACGCCTCGGCGGCGGTCGGCAAGAAAACGGATCTGCCTCGCATTCGGCAACGAGGCCGACGTGGCGTCGATCACCACGAAATCGTTGCCGATGCCGTGCATCTTGGCGAAACGAAAGCGCATTGATCGGTTATCCGATCTCGAAGGGCTTCGCCTTGTCGACGCCGTCGGCGCGAGCGCTCGGGCGGGCATTTTACGAAGGACCTCGGTCGGCGCTCGTCGCCGTCGCTTCCTCGCCGGGGGTCGGCGCCGAGGCGCGGCGGCGATCGGCCGCTTGCCCTTTGACCGGAATCGCATCGAAATCGATCCGATCGGCACCGTGATAGACGAGAAAATGCCGACCCTTCGCCCGCGCCACCATCATCACTCCGAGCGTCTCCGCCAGTTCCAAGCCCATTTGCGTCACCCCCGAGCGCGATACGATCGCCGGAATGCCCATCAACGCCGCTTTCATCACGATCTCCGAGGTAAGCCGCCCCGTGGTGTAGAAAACTTTGTCCGCTCCGTCGATGCGATCGAGCCACATCAGCCCGGAAATCGCATCCGCGGCGTTATGCCTCCCGACATCCTCGATAAAACTCGAAATATCGGAGCCCTGGCACAAAGCGCATCCATGCACCGCCCCCGCTTGTCGATAGATCGCGTTGTAGGCGGCCATCGCCTCGAGCAGGGCATAAATTCCCGACTGACTCAGGCGTATCGACGGCAGGCGCGTTTCGTAGACTTTATCCAAGGTACAGCTAAAGACCGTCCCCTGACCGCAACCGGTGGTAACGATACGGCCTTCGAGCTTGCGCTCGGGATCGGCGATGCCTTTGCCGTCCAAGGTGGTGATATCGACCCGCTCGCGATCCCAATCGACCTCCACCGAGCGGATATCCTCGATATCCTCGAAAAGCCGTTGGTTGCGCAGATAGCCCAAGGCCAGAGCCTCGGGGTGGGTGCCCAGGGTCATCAAGGTAACGATCTCCCGCCCGTCCACCTTGATGGTCAGCGGACGCTCCCCGGCAACCTGCAGGTCGCGCTCCTGCGCGTATTCATCGACGGCCCGCACCCTATGCGTCGGGGCCAAGCCCGCCCGGGTCATGAGCGGCTTTCGACAAGCCTTCGCTTCGTTCATTTGCAAACCCGTCGCCCGTTGAAGAGCTCTTCGCTGCGAAAAGACGGAAAAAAGATCGCGGTCAAAGACGACCGAGAGGCAAAATCGATCGCCTCGGATTTCGCTTCGACTTTGCCCCGATGCGTTCGCGAATCGTCGGCTTTTTCAATCGCGCGGCGGAAAAAACCACCGACCGGCCGATGCGAAATGGTAGCCTGACCTGACCGAACCGATACACCGAGCGAGGGATCGAAACGACCATCCGGCGGCGGGCATCGTCGACGCCATCGTCGATCGTTTCCGAACGAGGGAATTTCAAAAACCCCCTCTTCGCTCGGCGAAGTCGCGGCGAGCCGAAAAGATCGGATACTCCTTGTCGAAAAAGGGCTTCGCTCGGCGCTGTCAAAGCCCCCCTTTCCCGAGCGCATCTCGGCTCGGCTTCGGGCTTTTCCTTTGCCTTTCCTCTTGCCGAGTGATAATATTGTATTTTCCGATATGATAGATATTTCTTGAAGTTATCTCTTTTTTTCGCGATTTTTTTTCGCAAAGGGGGATTGAAACAGTCGTCTTAAAGGGCCGAAAAAAGGCCGAAAACGAGCCTTTGACGAGTCTCGGCGTTGCCAAGGCTCGCCGCTTCGGCTTTCCCCCCTTTCGTTTTCACCTCGATGCGAGCCGGAATTCCCGCCCGGAAAACTTTGAAAATGCCTTGACCTTTTGGGGAATTCGACGATAAAGAAGGAGGCTTCCATCGCCACGCAGAAAGCCTTTTCGACGATGCTTCGGCTTTCCGGTGGCGCTTTTTGCAGCATATCGCTCGATACGAGCGAGAGTGACATTCCGTAGGGCCCGACCGAAACCCTTCTCGGACACCCTATCCTTCGACAACCGATACAAAAATCTTGCAGCCTTGCGGCAAACCGGCAAAACGGAGTCTTCATAATGAAACGATTTGTCTTTCCCCTCCTCTGCTCGTTATCGCTGCTCGCATCCTCGGGCGCACAAGGGCTCGGGGAAACGACCATCACCCCCTCGAACGGGAACGATCCTCGGACCGTCGCGCCGACCGTCGCCGAAGACGACGATACGCTCTCAGGCACGGTACGAAGCGAGATTTCCGCTGCGGGCGACGACGACACCGTCGAAGCGAACAACGACACCGTCGGAGTGGAAGTTCAGAACTCTCAAGGATTGCAACCTTTCGGTATTTCGGTGATCGAAGGCGCCTCGGCCGACTACCGGATGAAGCTGACCTCGCAGCCGAACGGCGGCAATGTAACCCTCACCCTGTCCGTCAGCAGCGGATCCGACGTGAGTTTTTCGCCGACCCTCCTGACTTTCACGCCCTCGAACTGGAACGCGCTGCAGACCGTCACCGCAAGCGCCGACGAAGACGACGATCGAATCCTGAACGAGTCGACCCTGACGATCACCGCTTCGGGTGCCGACTACGGCAATTACTCCCGCGACATGGATATCTATGCTTTGGATAACGACATCCCCACATTCATTCGCGAGCCCGCAGGCGATGCAACGGTCAAGGAGGGGGAGAGCATCGACTTCAAGATCCGCCTCTCGGCAAAACCCGCCGAGCGAATGACAGTGATTCATAACATCCCGAATGCGCCGAGCTCTCTTCATCGAAGCGAAGAGCGAAGCGACGGCATCACTTCCTTTCATTTCACGCCCGACAACTGGAACGTAGCGCAAACCGTCTCCTACTTTGCCTTTTGGAAAGCCGACGGCACCGACGACGATGACGTGCGTCGACTGACCACTCGGATGTTGACCGGTATCAGTGGAAGACTCGACACCTACGCATACAACCAACTCACTATCGCCGGGAACGGAAACCCGCTGGTTATCTCGACCGACGAGTTGGATGTCAACGAAGGAGCGTCCGCGAGCTTCACGGTCAAGCTGAGGATCAAACCCTTCGACGACTCCGAACTGACCGACACGCAGCGTCGGATCACCATCGCCTTGAGCAAGAGGGGCAGTGGCGATGTGACGATCTCTCCGACGAGCCTGACCTTCACCCCATCCAACTGGGATACGGCCCAGACCGTCACGGCGAGCGCCGCCAACGACAACGACACCGCTTCGGACACCGCGAATATCTCGTTTTCGGCGACCGGTCCCGTCTTCGGCCAAGCCACCGTCACCGACGGCGTGAAAATCTCGGTGGTCGAAAGAAAACTCGTCCTGTCCGTCTCGGAATTGGAAATCGACGAAGGGGCCGACAAAAACTTCAACGTGAAGCTGTTTTCGCAGCCGAGCGGGAATGTGACGGTGAGCTTGGAAACGTCGCACCACCAATTGAGCGTTTCTCCGACAAGCCTGACTTTCACTCCTTCGACCTGGGACACGAACCAAAGCGTCACCGCGAGCGTCGCCGAAGACGACGATGCTTTCGTCGGAAGAGCGTTACGGATCGACTTCTCCGCTTCCGGAAGCAACTACAACGGCATCACCGACACGATCGAAGTCGAGATCGCCGAAAACGACTCCTTGGGATTGACCTTGAATGCCTCGAAGATGTCGATGCCGGAAGGAGGCAGCGACTCCTTCACGGTGAGACTGGCCGCGAAACCCACCGGCGGGAACGTAAGCGTCGAGTCGAGCAGCACGAATACCGACGTGAGCCTATCCCCCGCGAGCCTGACCTTCGACGCCACGAACTGGAAGACGCCGCAGACCGTCACCGCGAGCGCCGCCGAAGACGATGACGCCGCCGATGACAGCGCGAGCGTTACGCTGACGGCCTCGGGAGCGGACTACGGCGGCATCACCGCCTCCTTGCCAGTCGATGTGGAAGAAAACGACGCCGTCGGATTGAGAACCGACCCCTCGACGACTTTGGGGTTGAGGTTGACGGAAGGAAACAGCAGCAACTTCACCGTGAGATTGACGGCGCGGCCGACCGGCGGGGACGTAAGCGTCGCTCTGGCCAAGAGCGGCAGCGACGATGTGAGTCTGTCCTCCACGAGACTGACCTTCGACGCCACGAACTGGAAGACGCCGCAGACCATCACTGCAAGCGCCGCCGAAGACGATGATGGAACCGACGACAGCGCGAGCATCGTGCTGACGGCTTCGGGTGCCGACTACGGCGGCATCACCGATACCCTGCAAGCGACGGTGAGCGACGACGACTCCCCCGGACTGACCCTCTCGGCGGCGGATTTGGATATCGCCGAAGGCGGCAACAAAGACTTCACCGTGAGGCCGGCAACCCAACCGAGCGGAAACGTCAGCATCGCCTTGACCGCGAGCGGCAGCGGCGATGTGAGCCTGTCGCCGACGAGCCTGACCTTCACCCCCTCGAACTGGAGAACGGCGCGGACCGTTACGGTAAACGCCGCCGAGGACGCCGATGCCGTCGATGACGCCGCAAGCATCTCGGTCGTCGCCTCGGGAGCCGACTACGGCGGCATCAGCCAAAGCGTCGGGGTCGATGTCACCGACAACGAGAGCCGCGCACTGATCATCGATCCCGAGTCGACCTTGGGGTTGACGGAGGGAAGCAGCAAGGATCTCACCGTGAAGTTGTCCGCACAGCCGACAGGGGACGTAAGCGTCGCCC
Source organism: Gammaproteobacteria bacterium (assembly GCA_965220535.1). GTDB lineage: Bacteria > Pseudomonadota > Gammaproteobacteria > HK1 > HK1 > HK1. The sequence continues at coordinate 379,656 of OZ244833.1, forward strand.
TGAGCGCGAGCGGCAGCGACGATATGAGCCTGTCCTTGACGAGCCTGACCTTTAAGAGCGATAACTGGAATACGCCCCGAATCGTCACCGTCAGCGCCGCCGAGGACGACGACGGTGTCGACGACACCGCAAACCTTTCGCTTTCGGCTTCGGGGGCCGACTTCGGCGGCATCGCCGGCAGCATAAAAATCGATATTACCGACAACGATTCCCCGGGGCTTACCCTCTCGCCCTCGAAACTGGAGATCGCCGAAGGGGGCAACAAAGACTTCACGGTGCGGCTGGCGATCCAACCGACGGGAGAGGTGAGAATCGCTATCGCCACGAGCGGCAGCGACGATACGAGCGTCTCCCCGACGAGCCTGACCTTCACGAGATCGAACTGGGACTCGGATCGAAACGTCACCGTGAGCGTCGCCGAGGACGACGATGCCGTCGATGACACCGCGAGCGTCTCGCTGACGGCCTCGGGCGCCGACTACGGCGGCATCACCGACAGCCTGCAAGTATCGGTGAGCGAAAACGACAGCCGCGGGCTGACCATCGACCCCCCGTCGACCTTGGGGCTGACCGAAGGGGATAACGGCACCTTCACCGTGCGATTGACCGCGCAACCGAGCGCCGGGGATGTCAGCGTCGACTTGGCAACGAGCGGCAGCCCCGACGTCAGCCTCTCCCCGACGAGCCTGACTTTCACCGTCGATAACTGGATTGCCCCGCAGACGGTCACCGCCACCGCCGCCGATGACGATGATTTGGAGGAGGATATCGCGAGCATCTCGCTGACCGCCTCGGGCGCCGACTACGGCGGCATCACCGGCAGCCTGCAAGCGACGGTCACCGACAGCGGCTCCCCGGGGCTCACCCTCTCGTCGGCGACATTGACCATCGACGAAGGAAGCGAAGAGTCCTTCACCGTGAAGTTGGCGGCGCAGCCGAGCGGGGAGGTGATACTCGACCTCGCTGCGAGCGGAAGCCCCGATATGAGCCTCGATGCCGATCCGATCGCGATCGGCGATCAAAGCAGGCTGATCTTCACGTCATCGAACTGGGACTCGGCCCGAACCGTCATGGTGAGCGCCGCCGAGGATAACGACGGCGTGGCGGATAGCGCGAGCATCTCGCTGACCGCCTCGGGGGCCGACTACGGCGGCGTTAGCAACAGCGTGCAGATATCGATCACCGATAACGATACCCCGGGCTTGAGCCTCAGCCTCGCGGATCTGGGGGTGACGGAAGGCGGCGAAGGCAGATTCTCGGTGAGGCTGATCGCTCAGCCGACCGGCGGGGATGTGACCGTCGACCTGACCAAAAGCGGCAGCGAGGATGTCTCGTTATCCGCTTCGAGCCTGACCTTCACCCGCTCCGACTGGAGCACCGAACAGACCGTCACGGTCTCGGTGGCCGAGGATACCGACGGCATCGCCGAGAGCGCGAGCGTTTCGCTCTCGGCTTCGGGGGCCGACTTCGACGGCGTTACCGGCAGCATCCGGATATCGGTCACCGACAACGACACCCCGGGGCTGGTTCTTTCTTCCTTGACCCTGCCGGTGCCCGAAGGGGGCAGCAACACCATCGATGTGAGCTTGGCCATACAACCGAACGGGGAAGTGAGCGTCGCCCTGACCGTGAGCGGCAGCGAGGATATCTCGCTGTCCACCGAGAGTCTGACCTTCACGGATTCCGACTGGAGCGGAGCGCAGAGCGTCACGGTGAGCGCCGCCGAAGACGACGACTTGGCGATCGACATCGCAAGCATCTCGCTGAGCGCATCGGGGGCCGAATACGAGGGCATCACCGACAGCGTGCGAGTGGAAGTCACCGAAAACGAAAGTCGCGAGTTGATCGTCAGCCCCTCGGCGCTGGGACTGACCGAAGGAAGCGACGGCACCTTCACCGTCATTTTGAGCTCGCAGCCGAGCTGGAACGTAAGCGTCGCCATGACCGCGAGCGGCAGCGACGATATCACGCTCTCGCCGGCGAATCTCGCCTTCGGCCCCAACGACTGGAGAGCGCCGCAAACCGTCACGGTGAGCGCCGCCGAGGACGACGATCTCGATACCGATACCGCGACCGTCTCCCTTGCGGCCTCGGGTGCCGACTACACCGATATCACCGGCAGCCTGCAAGTATCGGTCACCGACAACGACGCCCCGGGGCTGACCATCTCCCCGACCGGCATGACGATGAACGAAGGCAGCCAAAGGGAGTTCACGGTGAAGTTGGCGGCGCAGCCGAGCATCGATATCACGGTGGCCTTGGCGTCGTCGAACCCCGATGCGAGTTTGTCCTTAGAGAGTTTGACCTTCACGAACTCGAACTGGAACACCGAGCGCACCGTCATGGTGAGCGCCGCCGAAGACGACGATTTCGATGCCGACTCCGCCACCGTCTCGCTGACGGCCGCAGGCGCCGAATACGAAGGCATCGCCGGCAATCTGTCGGTGCAGATCGTGGATAACGATATCTCCCGACTCACCATCTCTCCGACGATATTGACGCTGGTCGAGGGCAGCGACAACACCTTCACCGTGAGACTGAATTCGCGACCGAGCGACCAAGATACGAACTTGGATCTGACCGTCGACAACCCCGATCTGACGCTTTCCCCCGAGCGGCTGACCTTCACGATCTCGAACTGGCAAAGAGATCAAACCGTCACCGTCAGCGCCGCCAAGGACGATGACGAAGACACGGATACCGCGACCGTCTCCCTCGTCGGCACCTTTGACGGCGATGCGATCTCCGGCAGCGTGCAGGTCACGGTGACCGAAGGCGATGCCGAACCGCTCCCTCCTCCGTCGATCGCCCAACCGCTGATCTTCCCCTCCGCCACCTCGCTGAGCCTTGACGAGGGTTCGAGCGCGACCTTCACCGTCGTGGGGAGCGCACAGCCCCCCGAGGACGTGGTGATCACCTTGTCCGGCGGCGGCAGCCCCGACGTGAGCTTCGATACCGACCCCCGCACCGACGGCAATCAGAACACGCTGACCTTCACGCCCTTGGATTGGAATATCGAGCGGACGATCGCGGTCGATGCCGCCGAGGACAGCGATGCGGTCGCAGATCGGGCGAACGCCTTGTTCTTGGGCACCGTCGACAACGTCACCATCACCGGCAACCTGCCGATCGAAGTGGCCGACAACGACACCCCTAGGATCGACGCCCTCCCCGCAGCCCTGACCATCGACGAGAGTTCGAGCGCGATCTTCTCCGTGCGCCTCGATACCCGACCGATCGGGAATGTCCGTTTGACCTTCGACAACGGCGGTTCGGATACCGTCATATCCCCCTCGAATCTGATCGTCACCCCCTCCAACTGGAGAAGGGCGCGAAACGTCACGGTGAGCGGGATGGCGGATGTGGACAACACCGACGACGGGCCGGCGAATATCTCGATCTCGGCCGCCGGCGGCGGCTACGACGGCATCGGCGCGCAGGTGCAGGTGAGGGTGGACGAAGCAGCGGGGCCGGCAGCCGTCCCTCGAACCAACGCCCCGGGTTTCGTGGTCGCCGGCACCCCGGTCGGCGTCGACGAGGGCGGAACGAGCCATTTTCACCTGAAACTGCGAAACCGTCCGACGGCGAGCGTCGAGGTCACCTTGAGCCTTTCCGGCACCGACGTAAGGGTCGACACCGATACTTGGCGCGACGGCAACCAGAACACGATGGTCTTCTCGCCTTCGAACTTCGACGGCACGCGGGTGGTGAGCGTATCCGCGCTCGAAGACGACGACACCCTCGACGAACTGGAGAGTCTTTCCTTCTCGGCGACGGGCGGGAACTACGACGGCCTCGAGGCGGCGGTCTCGGTGAGCGTGGACGACAACGACTCCCCCGCCTTGATCTCCTCGAATCCGATGTCCTCGACCATCGACGGGACCCATGCGAGATTCACCGTCAATCTCTCGAACCCCCCGAGCGCGCCGGTGGGAGTCACCTTGTCCTTGCCTTCGAGCGTCGAGGGCGTGGCCCTCGATACCGACACCGACACGCCGGGCAATCAGACCCGGCTGAGCTTCACGCCTTCGAATTACGCAACCCCGCAAAGCGTCTTCATCACCGTCGTCGACGACTTCCAAGAGCACAGCATCGACATCACCCTGCGCGCCGGCGGCGGCAACTACGATGGCATCCAAGACATCGTCACGATTTTGATGGCCGATATCGAAGCGCGGTCGGGAAGGGGCGGCGAAAACGAATACTCCGACCAAGGAGACCCGCGCTATTGGTGGCCGGTGCAAACGCTGGCTCCCGCCATCCCGCCCCCGACCGTGGGCGATCAAGCGGTGATCAACATCGGCTGCCGACAAGACAGCCCTTGCGAGGTCTTCTTCGAGTGCAGCACGCAAATCGACGGGATAGCCTTCCGCGGCGGGCTGCCCGAGCCCATCGCCGCTTGGGGCATCGCTAGATTGAGCGCTCAGGAGATCGCCGCGATCACCGGAGCCGACTGGGACGGGATGGGACGATTGGGCTGCGCCTTGCACAGCGAAGGGCGCATCAGCGCCCAGGTTTGGACCCGCTCCGGCGACGGCGTACTGGTCAACAACAGCGCGAGCCTTCGAAGCATCGATATCGAGGGCGTGCACCGAGCGGATATCGAGTCGATCCCCGGCCCCGACGAGACCGATCTTTCGAATATCCGCATCCGCTGTCGCGCACCCCATACGAAAAACTGCACCGCGACCACGCTCGCCTGCTTCGATGACGAAGGCATCGAACACGGCGGCGACCTGGGAACGATCAAACGCCTGAGCACAAGACACCTGCAAACATCGGAACTGGCCGATATCATCGGCCATCGCTGGCAAGGCTCGACCTTGAGCTGCGAGCTGCGCTCCGACGAAGCCTTCACCGTGCAAATCCTGACCCGCACCGGCGGCGGCGGAGCGCTGGTCAACAACAGCGCTTCGAGTTCGCCCGCCTACTAGCCACTAGCCCGCTTTGCCGACCGCCTCGACCGCCTGCGCGAAATTCCCGATGGCAAGGGGAGGAAAGGCGGTCTCGCGCTCGTCCCTTCGGCGGATATATCGCTTCTCGGGCGCTTCTCGGAGACTATCGAATCGATCGAAGACGATGCCGCTGCCCGGGTTCGGACCATCGCGTCGTCTTCGAATCGGACCGACGAGCGGCATCCGCGGATTCCGATCGGCCAGCCTTCGTCATCGCCGTTCTTGCGCTTCGTCCTTGCGCTTTGGAAGACGAGTCTTCCGGCTCGAAAAAGATTCATCCACGGGGAATCAAGGGATATCCGAAGAAATATCCGAAGGGATTCCCCGAATCTATCGGGTGGCAAAACGACGCATCGAACGCAGCGATGGATATTCTCGCTCGATGCGCTCGGGCTCTTTGCTTTTCGCTTTCGATTCCCCTTCCTTCTATGGCAAATACCCGGCCCGCAAAGCCCCTCGCAAAGACTCGAAGGCTTGAAAACGAGCGTTTTCAAACACCCTGCCGGATCCTTTGACCTGATGATCGATCGAATGCGCAACTCACTCGACAACTCCGTCATCGACGTGCCGCTTCCGAACGACCTCCTCGACGATGCATCGCTCGGGGGAAAACCAAAGAGCCTGCCGGTCACCATCACTTGGCTGGAGATGCTCGACCCCTCGCAACGGGTCGCCCCGGCCCGCAAGGACAAGAGCGAATCCGGTAGCGAGTTTTTGGCCCTTCGCGCCTTGAATCCCCCCGTCTCCTTCTATCGCTATCTCTACAATACGGTCGGGGCGGCATGGCATTGGTACGAACGCCGACGGCTCGCCGACGAGGCCCTCGCGGCCATCATCCACGATCCGCTCGTCGAGATCCTCGTCCCTTATGTCGACGGCGTTCCCGCGGGATACGCCGAGCTCGACTGCCGTCGGCGCTCGGAGGTCGAGATCGCCTATTTCGGGTTGATCCCGGAATTCATCGGCAAGGGGTTGGGGCCGATACTGCTGGATCGGGCGATTCGAATGGCTTTCGCGGGCAACGATCGCCGCGCACCGCCCGCAAGGGTGTGGCTGCATACCTGCACCCTCGACCACCCGGCGGCGCTCGGCGTCTATCGCCGCGCCGGCTTTTCGGTCTGCGGACATAAACAGACGCTGGTCGACAAACGCCTCCTCGACACGCCGCTTTGAGATCGAGCCTGCAAAATACGGGGATATGCGATCTCGCCCCTCCTCGGGGATCTTTCGAACCATCGAATCGACGGCAAGGCAAGACTAAAGAACGACAACAAGGAACGACAACCATGAAGATTTCCGCGCTCGGCCGGATACTGACCGGCGAAACGGGGACACGCTCCTTGATGGACGATCTCGGAGCGGCGGCGGAAGACGGCCGCGAAATATTCCAACTCGGGGGAGGCAACCCCGCCTTCATCCCCGAGGCGGAGGAACTCTTTCGCTCTCGCATGCACGTTCTGATGCAACGCGAGCGCGTCTTCGAGCAGGCCGTCGGGCGCTATGCCGTCCCCGAGGGGGACCGCGACTTCGCCCGAGCCTTGGCCGATCTTCTGCGCAAAGAACAAGGCTGGGATCTGAGCGAGCGCAATATCGTGCTGACCAACGGCAGCCAAAGCGCCTTCCTCGCCCTTTTCAATCTCCTCGCGGGGCCGAGCGAGGACGGAGAGCACCGCCGCATCCTGCTGCCCTTGGCCCCGGAATATATCGGCTACAACGATCTGGGACTGAGCCCCGATATCCTCGCTTCCCGGCGCTCGACCATCGACGAACTCGGCGACGGCCTGTTCAAATACGGCATCGATTTCGATGCGGTGAGCGGCGTCGACGAGGTCGGTGCCATCTGCGTTTCGCGCCCGACCAACCCCACCGGCAACGTCGTGACCGACGAGGAAATGCAACGCTTGGGGGAACTCGCCCGGGCGCGCGAGGTGCCGCTGATCGTCGACAACGCTTACGGCCTGCCCTTCCCCGGCATCGTCCACAGCGACGCCCGTATGGAATGGGACGAGAACGTCGTGCTGTGCATGAGCCTGTCCAAGATCGGCCTGCCCGGCTTTCGCACCGGTATCGTGGTCGCCAACGAGGAGATCACCGGCGCCCTCGGCGCGATCAACTCCATCTTCTGCCTCGCCCCCGGCAACTTCGGCCCCCTGCTGGCCGAAGATCTCGTGCGCAGCGGCGAAATCCTCTCTTTGAGCCGCAACACCATTCGTCCTTATTACCTCGGCAAGGCCCAACGCGCCCTCGACCGACTCCGCGAGGGTCTGGCCGATTGCGGAGCGCTGGTGCACAAACCCGAAGGCGCCTTCTTCCTGTGGCTTTGGATGCCCCGACTTCCGATCACCAACCACACCCTCTATCAACGGCTCAAAGAGCGTGGAGTGTTCGTGGTCTCCGGGAACCATTTCTTCCCCGGCCTCGAAGACGATGACTGGGGACATAAAAACGAATGCATCCGCATCAGCTACGCGGCGGCGGACGACGATCGGGTGGGACGCGGGATCGACATCATCATCGAGGAAGTGCGACGCGCTTACGACCATGGCTGAAAAAGCGCCTTGTCCCTGTCGCTCGCCGGTCTGCGATCGAAAGCCTTTCCGACACCCCGCCGCCGCCGGATTGTGCGGAGCGAAGAGATGAGCGAGACCTGCGCTCCTGCGCTTCGCATTCCCGTCAGCGTGCTGTTGGAAAGGCGCATCGCCCGCGCCGGGCAGTGGTCGCAGGTGCAGTGGGAGGCGGTGGGAGCGGTCGTCGGCGAGGAAGGTCAGAGGGCTACCTCCCCACCGCGCGAGCCGGTTCTCGTGCACGAAGAGGGCGAACGCCGCCGCTACCTGTGGCCGAACCTGAACCTGAGCCTTTTCCAAGATGCCTGCGAAAGTTATTGGCATAACCTGCAAAGCGATCGCCCTTCCCTCTTCGTGGTCTGCTTCGAAGCCGAGGAAAGCGAGGAGCCGAACGACGACCACCCGGATATCTTCCCCGCGATCATCACCGCCAGCCAAGACGAGGCCAATGCCCACCTCGAATCGGACGATCCGGTCTACCGGGTGCCGATGCCGGAAAAGATCATCGCCCTGACCGAGCGCTATGTCGTCGACCACTACCGTCCCGAGATCAAGAAAAAGCGACGACGCGAGAACTGGAGCGGGGAAAGAAAACCCGATCCCCATGGCGACAGGATGGGGAGAAAGCCGATATGAGCGAAAAGCGACAGGAGAACGATCCCGCCTTCGCACCCCCGACCGATGCGCAAGAAGCCGGACCGCTGCGGCGATGGCTGCAACGCCGCCGACAGGTCAAAGACGAAGACGAGAAACGAAGCGTTGCACCCGCCGACGGCGATGCTCTATCCCTCGCCTCACCCGTCCCCTCCGAAGCGAAGGGCGACAACGCCCCCTCCGATTCCGACCCGACCGCCGCCCGGCGAGCCGAGGGAGAAGCCGAAGAAAAGATCCTGACGGATGCGGATATGCCGCCCCTCGAAAGCCTCGACGAGCATAGCGACTACAGCGGCTTCCTCTCCTCCGGAGTCAGCGAGGACCTGCGCCGACGCGCACTGCGCAAACTCTTTTTCAGCGCCGCCTTCAACGTTCGCGACGGCTTGGACGACTACGACGACGACTTCACCTCCTTCGAGGGCCTCGGCGACATGGTGACCGCCGACATGAAACACCAACGAGAAGTCGAAGCCGAACGAGCGCGGGCCGAGGCCGAAACCAGCGAGGAGATCGAGAAGACCCGAACCGCCGAACGCAGCGCCGAGGATGCGAACGAGGATGCGGACGAGGACGAGCGAGGCCAAGACGAGAAGGAGCGAAGCGCAGCGCCGGGGGAAGATCGAGAAGGCTTCGAAGACGAAGCCACCGAGGACTCCGGTGCCGAAGCGACGGCCCCCACCGACGACCCGGAAAAGCCGGAAGAAATCGCCGCCCGGCAACCACCGCTCGATACGACTCCCCGATCGAACGCCCTTTCCGACCCCCCTCTCGACAGCGAATCCGACACCCGCGCCCGAACCGCCGAGCCCGCCGCAAAGACCGAGACCATCTCCAACGAAAGCGGGAGCGAAACCAAAGAGACGCAAGATCGACTCACCGCCCGCGATCGAGGGCAAAAACCCTTCGAGGACGAACCCACCGAAAACTTCGCGACCGCAGCGACCGCGCAAACCGGCGAAACCGATGATCCGGAGGAAACCTCCGGTCGGCTAAAACCACTCGATCCGAACCCCCGACCGATCGCACCCGACGCCCTCGCCCAAACCGCCGAGCCCACCGCAAAGACCGAGAACATATCCAGCGCAGGCGCGAGCAAAACCGAGGCGGCGCAAAGTCAGTCCACCGAAAACCCCGACACCGCCGAAACGAACGATCCCCGACCGCCACCACCGCAGCCATCGACAATATCGAGGGCGACATGAACGAACTACCGGCAACCACCGCCGAGGGCATCGCCCGCACCGCCGCCCTTGCCGCCGCCGGAGCGAGCGAAGATCAAGTGCCGAAAGAAGCGAGCCCGGGAGTCGGCTATCAATCGGAAGGCAGGCTTGCGATCATCGGCGAACTCGAACAAGCCCGAGCGCTCGCCGAACGCATCGGCGAACGGCTCGAAAGCACGATCATCGCCCCGCCCGCCGACGAAGACTCCGCCCCGCATCCTTGGGCATCCGGCGAACGCATCATCTTCGCCGACGTGCGCACCGTGGACGGCCACCTCGGGCAATTCCGACTCACCGGAGGCCACGAGGAAGCGCCGCTGCCGATCGCCCCCTCCCCCTTGACCGCAGATCGCCCCTTCGACCTCGTGATCGACCTGCGTTTGGAACCGGCACGCAAAGAAGCCCTGCTACCGCCAGGGTATTTCGCACCGACGGATAACACCGAAGCCCTCGAGCGAGCCATCGACGAAGCGAGCGAGTTGGTCGGGGAATTCGAAAAACCCCGCTACTTCGCCTACGACCCCTCGATATGCGCCCACGGCGCCTCCGGCATCGGCGGCTGCACCCGCTGCCTCGATGCTTGCCCCGCCTCCGCCATCCGCTCCCTCGGCGAACGCATCGAAGTCGACCCCCACCTCTGCCAAGGCGCCGGAGTCTGCGCCACCGCCTGCCCGACCGGAGCCGTGAGCTACGCTTGGCCAAAGGCACAAGACCTGCTGAGCACGATACGCACCGCCTTGAAGGCCTACCGGGAAGCCGACGGAAAACACCCGACAATCCTCTTCCACGACCGCGAGATCGGAGCCACGCAATGGTCGCAGGAAGCGGCAACAGCCCCCGAATCCATCCTCCCCTTCCCGGTAGAAGAAATCGGATCCGCCGGAATGGACGCTTGGAGCGCAAGCATCGCTTGGGGAGCGCAGGCAATCCTCCTCGTCCCGCCCGAAACCCCTCCATCCGTACAACGCGAAATCGCCCATCAAGCCGACATCCTGCGCCACCTGCTCGAAGCGATGGGCTACCCCGGAAACTTGCTTTCGACCATCGAAACCGCAAGCGATATAAAAAGCGTTCTGATCCACACAAAGAGCAAGGGCGAACACGAAGACCGACCCGAGCATGCCCAAGCGCACGAAGATCCAAGCACAGCCTTCGCACCCCCCGCCACCTTCGCCCCCATCGGCGAAAAGCGCACCGACATCCGACTCGCCCTAGACCACCTCCACGAACACGCCCCGATAAAACCGCAAAGCGTCGAACTCCCCGCCCACGCCCCCTTCGGCCAAGTCAGCGTCGACCCCAAAGCCTGCACCTTGTGCATGAGCTGCGTCTCCGTCTGCCCCGCCTCCGCCTTGCAAGCCGGAGGAGACGAACCCCGCCTCTCCTTCATCGAAGCCAATTGCGTCCAATGCCGACTTTGCGAACGAGCCTGCCCCGAATCATGCATCCACCCGACCCCCCGCTACCTCTTCGATCGAGAAGAACGCCGCCGCACCCGCACCCTCAACGAAGACCGACCCTTCCACTGCATCCAATGCGGCAAAGTCTTCGGCACCTTCTCCCTCATCATGCGCATGCAAGAACGCCTATCCTCACACTCCATGTTCCAAGCCCCCGGCGCCCTCGACCGCCTACAAATGTGCGAAGACTGCCGCGTCAAAGACCTCTTCCGCAACGAAGCCCAAGGCGACCGACATTGACTGGTTCGATCATTACGGGCTTTGAATACAACCAATAACTCGAACAAGGCAAGAGGATCGATACCCGGACAACTTGGGCAACGCTTTCGCACCCCACCTTGGGCCGGGCCGCCTTTCGGTAGCCTCGGGTTCGGACTGGGGGAGAGGAATAAGGTAGGTATTGAGATATCGCCTCGGCAACGCAGTCGCCAAGGAATCGTTGAGGGAATGTATATTCCCGAAACCAGCCTATAACTCTCCATCTGGAGACACCAATGACATTCTCTGAGCGCAATGGATTTGCACCCACACCCCAAATCACCATCAGGGAAGACGCGCCTGATGGCTTGCCGGATGCCATGATTGAGAATGCTTACGAATGCGGTCTAAGCTACAGCGACATTCGATCTATGCTATGTCGCACTATGGCTCATAAAATCAATGATGGCAACCGGAGCGAAACTCCCATTCGCAACGAAATTTTTATCGCCGTTAGAAGTTACCCTTGGTACAAAGTCTACGACGTAGCAGAAAATCTTCTGTATCGTCTTTCTGAGATGCCTTACATCGACTGCAAACCGGATAAGTATGTAGAAAAGATGAATGAACTCTTCGTCAATCTAGGCATCGGCTGGGAGCTCAAACAAGGCGAGGGAATCGTATTTCGCGGCGATGATGCCTTCCAATCCGCAACCGCCGAAACCGCAAATATCCTACAAAATACAGGTCGAAAAAAAGCGGCATCGGAAATCAAAGAAGCCATCAAGGGTATTTCCCGAAGACCTAAACCCGATATAACCGGGGCGATCTCACACGCGATGGCCGCACTCGAATGCGTCGCGCGAGATATCTTGATGAGTAAAAAAGCACTCGGCAAAATCGCAAAAAATCTCGATTTGCCAAAACCCTTGGACGATGCGGTAGCCAATCTCTACAGATTTTCCTCTCAGCACGCACGGCATGTCAGCGAAGAAAGTCGTGCTACACGCGACGATGCGGTATTGGTGGTCCATATATCCTGTGCGGTCAGCACATACCTCTCGAAGAAGTATCCCCGCTCTACAAAGAAAAACAAGACGGATTTTGGATAAGAACGATGAAAAACAAAACACTGAAAATCGAAGCCATCAGAGACCTCGGCTTGCCAAAACCCTTGGACACAGCAGTGTTCAATCTCTACGAATTTGCCTCGCAGAACGACAGCGAAGAGAATCATCCGATACCCGACGATGCGGAATTGATAGCCCATGTGTCCCGTGCGGTGTGCACATACCTCACGAAGAAGCTCAATCCTCCTACAAAGAAAAACGAGATTGATTTTTGATAAGAGCGATGGAAAACAATCCATCAGAGATCGAATGAAGTACAAACCACCTCCTCGCAACCAACTCCCCGCATCAATACCGATACCATGGCCACACCCACAAAAAATCCCGAAAGCGAAGAAAACCACCTTCGCGCCAACACTTACAGCCTGCTTGCCGCCCTCTTCGCCGCACCGCCGCAAGCAGAACTGATCGATCGCCTCCTACAGGCCGGATCACCCCCCTCCCCTACAAACAAAGAAACACCCCCTTCGAAAAGCACCGAAGAAAACCTCGGCCACGCTTGGCAGATGTTGCGCGAAGCGGCACAAACGGCCGATATCGACGCCATCGACAACGAATACCACGCCCTTTTCATCGGCGTCGGCCGCGGCGAACTCATCCCTTACGGATCCTGGTACCAAACCGGCTTCCTGATGGACCGCCCCCTCGCCGCCTTGCGCACCGAACTAGACACCCTCGGCTTCGAACGCTGCGAGGGCGTCAAAGAACCCGAAGACCACACCGCCGCCCTCTTGGAAACCATGGCCCTGATCGTCTCCTCCCCCGAATACAGCTTCGAAACACAACAACGATTCTTCTCCCGCCACATCGACCCTTGGATGCCCAGCTTCTGCAAAGACCTGACCAAAGCCAACAACGCCCACTTCTACTCCAAAGTAGGAACCTTCACCGCCGCCTTCCTAGCCTTCGAATCCCGCTACCTCTCGATCACCCTCGCACACGCCCCATCAAAAAGGTGATCCGCCGTGAAAGAAAAACCACCTTCAATACCCTTGCACCTCGCCGCATGGAACGGAGACAACGACACGATCAATACCTTGATCGAAGCCGGCGCTGATCCGAACGAGAAGGATGAAAACGGGCGGGCACCCTTGCACATCGCCGTGCAGAAAGGACACGCCAACACGGTCAAAGCACTGTTCAAGGCCGGTGCTGACCCGAACGCGAAGACCGACTGCAAGTGGACTCCCTTGCAACTCGCCGCGGTCGAGGCATTGATCAAGGCCGACTCTGACCCAAAGGCAAAGATCGATGCGGTTGCAGCATTGTTCATGGCTGGGACTGACCCGAACGCAAAGACCGATAACGGATGGACACCCTTGCACTACGCCGCGAGGAACAGACACACCGACTCTGTCAAGGTACTGCTCAAAGCAGGGGCTGACCTGAACGCGAAGGCGATGGATGAAAGCGGGCGAATGCCCTTGCACATTGCCGCGTTCAGCGGGCACACCGACACTATCAAGATATTCGTCAATGCCGGTGCTGACCCAAACACGCAGGATGAAGAGGGAAGAACACCCTTGCATATTGCTGCGCTCAACGGACACGCCAATGCGGTCAATGCGATGATCCATGCTGGCGCTGACCCGAATGCGAGGGATAAAGGCGGGACAATAACCAGTAATGGGTGGACGCCCTTGCCCACTGAAGGGCACGCTAACGCGACGAAAAGACGGATCAGAGCCAGCGCTGACCCGAACACAAAAATCAATAGCGGGCGGACGCCATTGTTTTACGCTGCGGGCAACGGGCACATCAACGCGATTGAAGCACTGCTCAGAGCTGGCGCTGACCCGAGAGCGAAATCTCCTGACGGGGAAACGCCCTTGCACGAAGCCGCGCAGCACAAACAGACCAACGCGATCAATGCATTAGTCAAAGCGGGTGCTGACCCCAGCGCGAGTAACAAAGACGGGTGGACACCCTTGCACTACGCCGTGCAGTACGGATACACCGACACGATCAGGGCATTGGTCAAAGCAGGTGCCAACCCTAGTGCCGAAGACAAAGACAAGCAAACACCCTTGCACCTCGCCGCGGAGCATTATGAATACGACGCCAACCCGTTCTATGCACTGATCAAAGCAGGTGCTGACCCGAACGCGAAAGGCGAATACGGGTTCACACCCCTACACACCGCCGTAATCGAAGAACACACCGATGCGGTTGATGCGCTGATCGATGCTGGTGCTGACCCGAACTCAAAAGATAATTACGGGCGTACACCCTTACACATCGCCGTCAAAGAACATACCGATGCGGTTAAGGCGCTGATCAATGCTGGTGCTGACCCGAGATCGAAGGATAATTACGGGAACACACCCTTGTACACCGCCTTCAAAGAACATACCGACGTGTTCGTTGCTATGGTCAAGGCTGGTGCCGACCCGAACGCGAAAGACGAAAACGGAGAAACTCTCTTACATGGTGCCGCATTCAACGGACACACAGACTCGGTCAATACACTGCTCAAGGTAGGTGCTAGTCCGAGCGTTAAGAACGATGACGGGGAAACACCCTTGTATTACGCCGCACAGGAAGGGCATACCGATGTGATTGAAGTGCTGATCAAGGCTGGAGCTAGCCCGAGCTCAAAGAAAGAGGACGGTCGGACACCTTTACATGCCGCCGCGGAGAATGGGAAAATCCATGCGATCGATGCACTAATCAAGGCTGGCGCTGACCCCAGCGCGAAAGACGAAGACGGATGGACGCCCTTGCACCTCGCCGAGCAGGAAGGCGTTGATGCAGTCAATTTACTGATCAAATCTGGCGTTAACCTATACGAGAAAGACGAAGACTCAGAGGCGGCCTTACATGACGCGCGGGACGGACACATAAACGCGCTCGAAAAACTGTTCAACGTTGATACCAGCTCAAATATGAAGGACAAAAACGAGGAGACGCCCTACGCTGATGCACTACATTTTGCTGAACTCAACGAGAACATAGACTCGATTGACCTCGATTCGATTGATGTGCTGTTCAATGTTTGCGCTGACTCGAACACGAACGACGACAGCGTAACGCCCTTGAATCTCGCCGCACAGGAAGGGAACCCCGATTCAATCGATACGCTGGTCAAAGATGGCACTGTTCTGAACACGAAGGAAGAGGACGGGTTAGTGACCTTGCATCACGCCGCGTTTAACGGAGACGCCGACACGATCAAGTCCTTAGTCAAAACCGGTGCTGATCCGAACGCGAAAGACGACGACAGGTGGATGCCGATGCACTTCGCTGCATGGAACGGGCATATCGACGCGATCAATGTGTTGATCAAGGCTGGTGCTGACCCGAATGGGAGGAACAAAAACAGGCAAACGCCCCTGCACTCTGCTGCGTTCAACGGACACACCTATTCGGTTGAAATGCTGATCAAGGCAGGTGCCGATCCTAACGCGAAGGACAAAGACGGGTGGACACCCTTGCGCGAAGCCGCACAGGAAAGACATATCGACGCTGTCGAAATACTGGTCAACGCCGGTGCCGACCCCTACGCAAAGAACAATAGCGGGTGGACAATTTTGCACGATGCTGCAGATAAAGGACACGCCCACGCTATCGAGATACTGATCAACGCCGGTGCCGACCCCAACGCGAAGAGCAAAAACGGGTGGACAGCCCTGCATAATGCTACCGATAAAGGACACGCTGATGCGGTCGAAATACTGATCAAGGCAGATGCCGACCCAAACGCGAAGGACAATAACGGACAGACACCTTTGCACATCGCCGCGCACGTCGCCTTGCGTAAAGGTCACACCAATACAATTGCAGTACTGGTCAGAGCAGGTGCCGACCCTAACGCTAAGGACAAAAGCGGGTTAAGGCCCAGCCACCTCGCCGACCCTGATGATGCACTGCTTGATGACTTGTTTGATGCCGACGAAGACACGATCGCGATGGGGTGGACGCCCTTGCACTTCGCTACACTGAACGGAGATACCGAATCGGTCAGAGAACTGGTCAAGGCTGGAGTTGATCCGAGCGCGACAATATATAACGGGGCGACCCCCTTGCACTTCGCCGCGCAGAACGGACATACCGACTCAGTTAAGGTTATGTTAAAAACTGGTGCTAATCCGAACGCAAAGCAAAAGGACAAACAGACCCCCTTGCACTCCGCCGCGCGGAACGGACATATCGACTCAGTCAAAGTGTTGGTCAAGGCTGGTGCGGACCCGAACGCGACAAGATACGATGGGGCAACACCCTTGCACTTCGCCGTGGGGCACATCGACTCGGTTAAGGCTCTGCTCAATGCCAACGCTGACCCGAACGCGAAGGACGATAGCGGGGAAACGCCCTTGCAGGTCGCCGCGCATAACGGGCACATCGACTCGGTCGATGCACTTGTCAAAGTAGGCGCTGACCCGAGCGCGAAGACTGATAGCGGAATGACATCCTTGCACTTCGCCGCGAACAACGGGCGCGGCGACTCTGTAAAGGTACTATTCAAGGCAGGAGCTGACCCGAACGCGAAGACCGATAGCGGAGTGACACCCCTGCACATCGCTGCCCTAAACGGGCACACCGACTCGGTCGATGCACTGGTCAAAGTAGGCGCTGACCCGAGCGCGAAGACTGATAGCGGAATGACATCCTTGCACTTCGCCGCGAACAACGGGCACATCGACTCGGTCGATGCACTGGTCAAAGTGGGTGCTGACCCGAACACGAAGAACGATGACGGGCGGACACCCTTGCACTCTGCCGCGCGGAACGGGCACACCAATGCGGCTGATGTATTGATCAAGGCAGGTGCCGACCCAAACGCGAAGGACGATGACGGGTGGACGCCCTTGTACTTTGCCGCGAACAACGGGCACATCAACTCGGTCGATGCACTGGTCAAAGTGGGTGCTGACCCGAACACGAAGAACGATGACGGGCGGACACCCTTGCACTCTGCCGCGCGGAACGGGCACACCAATGCGGCTGATGTATTGATCAAGGCAGGTGCCGACCCAAACGCGAAGGACGATGACGGGTGGACGCCCTTGCACTCCACTGCGCGGAACGGGCATACCAACTCAGGCGAAGCACTGATCAAGGTAGGTGCTGACCCGAGCGCGAAGACCGATAGTGGGTTGACACCCATGCATTTCGCCGCGATCAACGGGCGCGGCGACTCTGTAAAGGTGCTATTCGAGGCAGGAGCTGACCCGAACGCGATGGACGATAGCGGATTGACACCCTTACATCTCGCCGCATGGAAAGGGCACGGCAACACAGTTGATGAACTACTCAAGGCAGATTCTGACTTAAACACAAAGACCGATACCTACATCGCCGAGCTTGGAAGGCGGATTGCCGAGCGCAAAAGGCGCACCAACGCGGTCGAAGCACTAATCAAGGTAGGTGCTGATTTAAACACGCAGGACGCCCGCGGATGGACCCCCCTGCACGAAGCCGCGTTCAACGGGCATACCGATGCGGCCAATAAACTGGCCAAGGCTGGCGCTAACCCAAGTGTGAAGGACGATGGTGGGTGGACGCCCTTGCACTACACTGCGCGGAACGGGCATACCTATGCGGCTGAAGCATTGATCAAGACAGGTGCCGACCCGAACGCGAAGGACAAAGACGGGAGTGCTCCCTTGCTCTTCGCCGCGCTCTACGGGCACGCCGACACGGTCCATGCACTGACCAAGGCCGGCGCCGACCCGAACGCAAAGGAAAAGAAGGGTGCGACGCCCTTGCACTTCGCCGCGTTCAACGGACACGCCGATGCGGTCGAAACACTGATCAAGGCTGGCACCGATCCAAACGCGAAAGACGATGACCGGTGGACGCCCTTGCACTGTGCCGCACAGGAAGGATATACCGACTCGGTCGAAACACTGTTCAAGGCCGGTGCTGACCCGAATGCGAAGGAAGAAGACGGATGGACACCCTTGCACTCCGCCACATGGAGCGGACACACCGGAGCGGTCGAAGCACTGCTCAAAGCAAGCGCTGACCCGAATTCGAAAGAAGAACGCGGGCGAACAGCCTTGCACTTCGCTGCATTCAAAGGGGACGCCGACTCGGTGAAGGTGCTGATCGAGGCCAGTGCCGACCCGAACGCGAAGACCGAGAGCGGGTGGACGCCCTTGCACCTCGCGGCGCTTAGAGGGCACATCGACTCGGTCGATATGCTGACCGAGGCCGGGGCCGATCCGAACGCGAAGACCGGCAACGGATATCCGCCCTTGCACTACGCCTCGCAGAACGGGCACACCGGCACGGTCGAGGCGTTGATCAAGGCCGGCGCCGATCCGGAAGGGAGAAAAAGGAGCTGAGCGAAAAATTTGCACATCGTCGCGAACAACTGGCACGAAAGGCCGCGGACGAAAAATCGTTTCTACGATATCCGACGCTGATTCAGCCCGATATCGATCGGGGAATTTCTATCCTCGCCGCGATAGGGCTTCGAAAGGAAGCAGCGATTCCTCTCCCGTGATATCGATCCTCGGATGACCGGGTTTTTGCAGTTATCCGGCCAAAGCCGCCGATGTTCGCTTCTACCGAGGCGGGAAGATTCGCCGCTGCCTTCATCGCCTTCGAAGTCCGCTGTCTCTCGATCGCACGCGCACAAATACCATCGAAAAAGGTGAGTCTCCGTGAAAGAAAAACCGCTCACGATATACCTGCACTTCGCAGCGTTGAACGGGCGCCCCTACGTGGCTTTGGCACTGGTCAAGATCGGCGCTGACCCGAATGCGAGGACTGAAGGCGGGTGGACGCCCTTGCACGGAGCCGCGAGCAAAGGACACGCCAACGTGGTCAACTCACTGGTCAAGGCCGGCGCTGATCCCAAAGCGAAAGACAAGAATGGGAGAACTCCCTTGCAGTTCGCCGCATTCAAGGGGCATATCAACGCGGTCAAGGCACTGGTCAAAGCCGGCGCCGACCCGTGATCGAAGAATGAAGACGGGTGGACGCCCATTTACTACGCTGTGCATAAAGGACACGCCAATGCGGTCGATATGCTGATATCTAAGTAGCTGCTTCTGAATTGTTTTGGCATTTGTTTCACCTAAGTCTTGTAGCTCAATTCCTGCCAATTTATCCGGCTTGATCGAGCCCTCGACCACATTGGTCATTAGTTTCGTTTTAGCAAGGCCAAGCTTCATGCCTACAGATCGAAGTTTATCGCTGACAATTTTCAGAATCTGTTCTGCGCATTCGTCACTGTTAGCGAATATCCTGTAGTCATCACGATATCTCAGTATCTTAAAATCTGGATCATCTCTGGGCGAGTCGTTCTTGATTTCCTTGTCCACAAGATCATCAACATAGCCGAGAACTATCTCGGCTATAAAATCCATTAGGGTAGATCCTTGGCAGATACCGTTCGTTTGTCCGTGTCTGCTGTCTTTAAGGTGAACATCGATCTGATTTCCTATAAGCTACTTACAAGATTTGTTATTTTTAGCCACTTGCTTTCCATGTAAAGCCCAAGGGATGCTATGAGTATATATCGATCCATAGCAGTCCGTGACATCAGAATGAAGCAGGTGACTATATTCTAAAGAATACTCTAGCGATCTCTGCTCAAACTGCATCCACCAGCTTGTTACCTGACTAGCTTTATCAGACTGTTCTCCATCAGATATCACCGGGATACTGCAACATTCGACAATTCCTTTGCTCATTTCTTTGAATTTTTTAGTCACAGATTCCCAGTTGAAATTATCGCAAATTTTATTGACCAAAGACACATAGATAATAGGGTGCATAAGTTCATACGGACGCCAAGCAAATCGACCATCCTTGTTAGCTACGAACTGATAGTTAACGCCATCATATCCGGATGGCCTTTTTCCGTTGCAGCTATAATCCTTACCCTTCAAGACGCTCTTCACTGCATCAATAATCGGCTCAAAAGTGATATACTCAGGGAAATCTCCATTGAAATAGCTACTGCCTTTTAGGAAATACTCTTTTGCTTCATCGCTTGAAAGGTCAATAAGCTTTCTCATCAGATACACCCTCCAATCCAAGTCAAAACCATCTGCGGCGACACAGGGTAGAGCCAACAGATTTTCGGAAACGATAACTGATTATATGCGATACAAGGATAGCTGCAGATATCCGCACGCTGAAAAAGGAACGCGCGATTTGCGATTGAAACCAGCCTCTCACGAAGAGGGGGCTTCGTTTTTGTGGATGCTGACCCGAGGCGTGGATCGTTCCCCGCTGTCGTCAGCCCTCGAACGCTTTCCGCCAGTGTCGTTCGTCGATGATGGCGACGGACACGCCCTCCGATCTGTTTTTGGCCGCCTTCATGATCTTCAAGCCGAACCGCTCGTGCTTCCAAGCGCCGGTCACCCGATTTCCGATGACCAGATAGTCGGTCTTTTTCGTAAGCGAGGGTGCGGCAACGCCTCCCAACCGAACGACCTGAGCCTGACAGTCCGAGCGGGTACCGAAGTCGAAGGTACCGGTAAACACGAAGCGTCGGCAGTGAAAGTCCACGACCGGCGGCGGGTCGTCGAGCGGGAGTGTAGTCGGACGGATGACGTCGGCTTCGATACGCTCGATCTCTTCGGTCGACTCTCCGACGAAATCGCACAGCATCCCGAGGAGGTGCCGTTCTTCGTCTGGATCGATCTTGCCGTCTTCAAGCGCCGTTTCGATCGCTTCTTGTATCGGAAGCAGGATCGGCTCCATTTCTTCGGGATGCTGGCGGTCAAACCAATTGCGCAGATACTCGACTTCCTTATGTGTGATATTGCCGTCGCTGACGACACCTTGGACGATACCCGTGAGGGTATCGACGTGCCGATTCTTCAGTCGGCGCAAGTGGAATCGTTTGTAGTCGTCCTCGCTTCTTTCGATACCGTGCTCGGCGAGAATGCGAGCTATCGCCTCGGCGATCTCTTGATTTGCGGTCATGCTTGCTTCTCCTTGTTCGTCGGCAAGTCCCCGGCCTTTTCGAGTGCTTCTGCAATCGCTTTGTCGGCGAGAGTCTCATGGCGGTAACACGAGAAGACGGAGACTTTTCGCCCCTTTTCCATACCTACAAGGATTGAGCCCGTCTTGACGTCCCGGTGTCGGCGTTCCTTCAGTTTTCGCATGGTTTCGCTCCTTGGTCGGTGCGGTCGTCAGTGCAGCCCCTTGCCCGGCAACGCCCACCCGTCCGCTTTCATCCGAACGGCATGGCAGGGAACTGCTCCTTGGAGGTCGTGCTCGCATTCGATCACGATCGAGGCGAGGCGGTTGGTATTCACGGCACATCTTTTTTGCTCTTCGTCTTCACGAAGCATTTGACCCAAGCCTGCGCTCCGCCCATTCGCCGCACCAAACGAGCCGAGAGCGTCATCTTTATCGGCGCGCAGCAAAGCACAACTGCCGAGGCGATCGCGAAAAAGGGCGGTATGCCTTCGTATTTGGACTCACCTTAGGCGCAAATTTCACATCGTTCCTATTCGGCCATGGCGACCGAGACCGCAAATTTGCCGATCGACTCGCTCAAGGCCGCGATATCGCCCTCTCCTACTCCTGATCGCCTTTGACCAACACCTGTAGCACCGACCGAAACCCGCTACCGACAAAGACCCCACGGTCGAAACCGCAAGATCGAGAAAACACCTGAGCCGAGAACACCCCGGACCAAGCCAATCACGCAGACAATATCCCTGACGGCTCACACCCGACATATCCAACAGACTGAGCGAAAACAAGCATGCCCCGAATCACGGAAAAACGCATCGCGCCGGCACCTCATGCTGATCGAGGCTCGCACCGACCCGAAGGCGAGGACCGGCAGCGGATATCCACCCTTACACTTCGCTTCGCAGAATGGACACACCAACACGGTCAAAGCACTGTCAAGGCCGGCACTGCCCCGAAAGGAAGCTGGGCGACACCCTTGCACCTCGTCGCGAACAACGGGCGCGAAACGTAGTTGAAGTACTGATCAAAATCGAGGATAGCTCGAATGCAAAGACCGGCCTCAGAAAGCGCCACCGAACTCGACGTCCTATGAGAAACCATGGCCCTAACCATCGGGATACGGCTGCGAAATACGGCGACGATTCTTCTCCCATCATATCGACCCTTGGATGCCCGCTTCTGCAAGGGCATGGCCAAAACCGCCGCCCGCTTCCGACTCAAGGCAGGAATTCGCCTCCTTCCTCGCCTTTGATGCCCGCTACCTCTCGATCACTCTCGCGCAAACGCCATCGAAAAGGGAATTGACCGTGAAAGAAAACTCTCCTGCAAACCCGAATGCAAAGGATGAGGGCGGAATGACACCCTTGCACTTCGCTGCACGAGACGGGCACGCCGATGCGGTCGAAGCACTGATCAAGGCCGGCACTGACCCGAACGCGAAGGACAACGACGAATGGACGCCCTTGCACATCGCCGCGAAGAATGGACATACCGACGTGATCGAGGCATTGGTCAAGGCCGGTTCCAACCCGAACGCGAGGGACGAAGATGGGGAAACACCCTTGCACTACGCCGCACGAAACGGACACGCCGATGCCGTCGATACCCTGATCAAATCTGGCACTGACCCAAATACGAAGGACGAAGGCGAACGAACGCCCTTGCACTACGCTGCGCTGAACGAGCATACCGACGCGGTCGAAGCACTGGTCAAGGTAGGCGCTGACCTGAACGCGAAGGAAAAAAACGGGTGGACGCCCTTGTATCTCGCCGTGCTAGACGGCCACACCAACACGATCGAGGCATTGGTCAAAGCCGGTGCCGACCCGAACGCGAAGGACCAAGACGGGGAGACACTCCTGCACTACGCCGTGCGGAACGAGCACGCCGGTGCTGCCGAGGCGCTGGTCAAAGCCGGTGCCGACCCGAACGCGAAAGACCAAGACGGATGGACGCCCTTGCAAATCGCAGCGATATGCGGACGCGTCAATGCGTTCGAGGTGCTAATCAAGGCTGGCGCTGACCCGAACGCGAAGGATCAAAACGGGTGGACACCCTTGTACCACGTTGCGCACAAAGGACTCGCCGATGCGATCGATGCGCTGGTCAAAGACGGCGCCGACCCGAACACGAAAGACGAAAACGGGTGGACACCTTTGTACTACGTTGCGCACAAAGGACTCGCCGATGCGGTCGATGCGCTGGTCAAAGCCGGCGCCGACCCGAGCGCGAAGGACAAAGACGGGGAAACACCCTTGCACTGCGCCACACGGAACGGACACACCGATGCAATCGATGCATTGGTCAAGACCGGTGCTGATCCGAAAGCGAAGGACGAAAACGGGGAGACACCCCTGCACTACGCCGCGCGGGACGGACATGCCGATGCGGTCAAGGCACTGGTCAAGGCCGGTGCTGATCCGAACACGAAGGACAAAGACGAACTGACGCCTTTGTACATCGCCGCGCTGAACGGGCACGCCGATGCAGTCGAGGCACTGTTCAGGGCCGGCGCCGACCCGAACGCGAAGGACGAAAACGGATGGACGCCCTTGCATCTCGTCGCACAGAACGGAAACACCGATTCCGTCAAATCACTGTACAAGATAGGCGCCGACCTCGATGCAAAGGAAAAGAACGGGTGGACACCCCTACACTTCGCCGCGCTGAACGAGCACGCCGGCATGATCGAAGTACTGGTCAAGACCGGTGCTGACCCGAACGCGAAGGACGAAGACGGGTGGACACCCTTGCGCATCGCCGCACAGGGCGGAAGCACCAACTCGGTCGAAGCACTGGTCAAGGCCGGTGCTGACCCGAGCACGAAGGACAAAAACGACTGGACGGTCTTGCATATCGCCGCGGTGAACGGACACTCCGACACGATCAAGGCACTGATCAAGACTGATGCCGACCCGAACGCGAAGGAAAAAGACGGAGCGACGCCCTTGCTTCTCGCCGCGCAGCACGGGCACTCCGACGCGGTCTACGCACTCTTCGAAGGCGGTGCTGACCCGAGCGCGAGGGTAAGGGACGGAACGACGCCCTTGCACTGCGCCGCGCTGAACGGACACCCCGACGCGGTCCACACACTGGTCAAGGCCGGTGCCGACCCGAGCGCAAAGCAAAAAGACGGGGCGACGCCCTTGCACTTCGCCGCGGAGAACGGGCACATCGACGCGGCCAACGCATTAGTCAAAAGCGGCGCTGACCCGAACGCGAGGGTAAAGGACGGAGCGACGCCCTTGCACATCGCCTCACAGAACGGGCACGCCAACGCTGTCAAGGCACTGGTCAAGGTCGGTGCTGATCCGAATGCGAAGGACGGATACGGGGAGATATCTTTGCACTGCGCCGCGCGGAGCGGGCACTCCGATGCAGCCGACGCACTGGTCAAGGCCGGTGCTGCTCCAAGTGCAAAAAACGAAGAAGAACAGACGCCTTTGCACATCGCCGCGCAGTACGGGCATACCGACGCGGTCAAGGCACTGGTCAAGGCCGGTGCCGACCCGAGCGCGAAGGAAAAGGACGGGGGAACGCCCCTGCACTTCGCCGCGTGCAACGGGCAAATCGACTCGATCAAAGCGCTGTTCGAAGTCGGCGCTGACCCGAACGAGAAGGTAAAAACCGGGGGAACGCCCTTGCATCTCGCCGCGTATAGCGGACACGCCGACGCGATCGAAGAATTGGTCAAGGCTGGCACCAACCCGAACGCGAAGGACGAAGACGGGGATACACCCTTGCACTACGCCGCGCGGGAGGGGCATACCAGCGCGGTCTATGCACTGGTCAAGGCAGGTGCTGACTCGAATGCGAAAGAAAAGAACGGGCAAACGCCTTTGCACATCGCCGCAAACAAAGGACACGCCGACACGGTCGATGCATTGTTCGATTCAAGTGCTGACCTGAACGCGAAAACAGATCATGGGTGGACACCCTTGCACATCGCCGCGAGCAACGGCCACGCCGAGTCGATCGAGGCACTGTCCAAGGCCGGCGCTGACCCGAGCGCGACACTGGATAACGGGGCGACACCCTTGTACTTCGCTGCGGGCAACGGACACACCGATGCGATCCAGGCACTGATCAAGGCCAGTGCCGACACGAACGCGGAGGACGAAAACGGGAATACGCCTTTGCACATCGCTGCGGGCAACGGACACGCCGATGCTATCCAAGCACTGACCGAAACCGGTGCCGACCCGAACGCGAAGGACAAGGACGGGAATACACCCTTGCACATCGCCGCGGGCACCGGACAAGCCGATGCGATCCGTGCGCTGACCAAAGCCGGCGCCGACTCGAACACGAAAAACCAAGGTGAGTGGACACCCTTGCACTTCGCCGCTGAAAACGAACACATCGACGCGATCGAAGCGCTCATCGAGGCCGACGCTGATCCGAACATTAAGAACAAAGACGGGGAAACACCCCTCAGGGTTCACTGATATGCAATCCCCTTTCGATACCGGCTGACATCCAATCTGCTCATCGAATGCTCGTGATTCTCCGATAAACCTACGCCACGAGTCATCGAAGAACCCGAAGACCACACCGCCGCCCTATTGGAAACCATGGCCCTGATCGTCTCCTCCCCAGAATACAGCTTCAAAACACAACAACGATTCTTCTCCCGCCACATCGACCCCTGGATGCCCAGCTTCTGCAAAGACCTGACCAAAACCAAAAACGCCCACTTCTACTCCAAGGTAGGAACCTTCACCGCCGCCTTCCTCGCCTTCGAATCCCGCTACCTCTCGATCACCCTCACCCAAACACCATCAAAAAGGTAATTCACCGTGAAAGAAAACCTGCCTTCGATACCCTTGCACCTCGCCGCGAAGAATGGGCACATCGACAAGATCGATGCACTGATCAAAGCAGGTGCTAATCCGGACGCGAAAACCGATGACGGGTGGACACCCTTGCACATCGCCGCGGGGAACGGGCACATCGACTCGGTCAATGCACTCGTCAAGGCGGGGGCTGACCCGAACGCGAAGACCGATGACGGGGGAACACCCTTGCACCCCGCAGCATCAAACGGGCACATCGACTCGGTCGAAGCACTGCTCAAAGCGGGGGCTGACCCGAACGCGAAGACCGAATACGGAGTGACACCCTTGCACCCCGCCGCGCTGTACGGACACACCGACTCTGTCGACACACTGGTCAAGGCCGGTGCTGACCCGAGCGCGAAGACCGAGGACGGAGTGACACCCTTGCACATTGCCGCGCTGTACGGACACACCGACTCTGTCGACACACTGGTCAAGGCCGGTGCTGACCCGAGCGCGAAAACCGAGGACGGAGTGACACCCTTGCACATTGCCGCGGATAACGGGCACATCGACTCGGTCGATGCAATGCTCAAAGCGGGGGCTGACCCGAACGCGAAGGACGAGGACGGGGGGACACCCTTGCACTTCGCCGCGGAGAACGGGCACGCCAACTCGGTCGATGCAATGCTCAAAGCGGGGGCTGACCCGAACGCGAGGGACAATGACGAGGTAACGCCCTTGCACATTGCCGCGCTGTACGGACACACCGACTCTGTCGACACACTGGTCAAGGCCGGTGCTGACCCGAACGCGAAGACCGAGGACGGAGTGACACCCTTGCACATTGCGGCGGATAACGGGCACATCGACTCGGTCGACACACTGATCAAGGCCGGTGCTGACCCGAACGCGAAGACCGAGGACGGAGTGACACCCTTGCACATTGCGGCGGATAACGGGCACATCGACTCGGTCGACACACTGATCAAGGCCGGTGCTGACCCGAACGCGAAGACCGAGGACGGGTGGACACCTCTGCACTCCGCCGCGTTCAACGGACACACCGATTCCGTCGATGCACTGTTCAAAGCAGGGGATGACCCGAACACGAAGACCAAAAACGGGGGCACACCCTTGCTCCTCGCCGCGCAGAACGGGCACACCGACTCCGTCGATGCACTGCTCAAAGCGGGGGCTGACCCGAACGCGAAGAAAGATAACGGTCGGACACCCTTGCATTCAGCCGCACAGAACGGACACATCGACTCGGTCGAATCTCTGTTCAAAGCAGGGGCTGACCCGAACGCGAAGGACGATAACGGGTGGACACCCTTGCACCCCGCCGCGTTCGACGGGCACGTCGACTCGGTCGATGCACTGCTCAAAGCGGGAGCTGACCCGAACGCGAAGAACGATGACGGAGTGACACCTTTGCATTCAGCCGCGCAGAACGGGCACGCCGACTCGGTCGATGCAATGGTCAAAGTGGGGGCTGACCCGAGCGCGAAGGACGATGACGGGTGGACACCCTTGCACCCCGCCGCGTTCAACGGGCACGTCGACTCGGTCGATGCACTGCTCAAAGCAGGGGCTGACCCGAACGCGAAGGACAAGGACGGATGGACACCCTTGCACTCAGCCGCGCGGAACGGGCACATCGACTCGGTCGATGCACTTATCAAAGCGGGGGCTGACTCGAACGCGAAGAACGATGGCAAGAGGACACCCTTGCACATCGCCGCGCAGGATGGGCACACCGACTCGGTCGAAGCACTGGTCAACGCAGGGGCTGACCTGAGCCCGAAGACCGATAACGGGTGGACACCCTTGCACATCGCCGCGCAGAACGGACATACCAACTCGGTCGAAGCACTGGTCAACGCAGGGGCTGACCTGAGCCCGAAGACCGATAACGGATGGACACCCTTGCACATCGCCGCGCAGAACGGGCACACCGACTCGGTCGAAGCACTGGTCAAAGCGGGGGCTGACCCGAGCCCGAAGACCGATGACGAGTGGAATCCCTTGCACATCGCCGCGCAGAACGGGCACACCGACTCGGTCGATGCACTGGTCAAAGCGGGGGCTGACCCGAACGCGATGGCCGATTACGGATGGACACCCTTGCATATCGCCGCGCAGAACGGACATACCAACTCGGTCGATGCACTGATCAAAGCGGGGGCTGACCCGAACGCGAAGAACGATGGCGAGAGGACTCCCTTGCACATCGCCACGTGGAGCGGACACACCGACTCGATCAAAGCACTAGTCAACGCAGGGGCTGACCTGAGCCCGAAGACCGATGACGGGTGGACACCCCTGCACATCGCCGCGCAGAACGGACATACCGACTCGGTCGATGCACTGGTCAAAGCGGGGGCTGATCCGAACGCGAAGGCCGATTACGGGTGGACACCTCTGCACATCGCCGCGGACAACGGGCACACCGACTCGGTCGAAACACTGTTCAAGGCAGGCGCTGACCCGAGCGCGATGGCCGATGACAGGTGGACGCCCTTACACATCGCCGCGTGGAGCGGGCACACCGAGGCGGTCAAGGCACTGCTCAAGGCAAACGCTGACCCGAATTCGAAAGAAGAACGCGGGCGAACGCCCTTGCACTTCGCTGCACTCAAAGGGGACGCCGACTCGGTGAAGGTACTGATCGAGGCCGATGCCGACCCGAACGCGAAGACCGATAGCGGGTGGACGCCCTTGCACCTTGCGGCACTTAGAGGGCACATCGGCTCGGTCGAGATGCTGATCGAGGCCGGGGCCGATCCGAACGCGAAGACCGGCAACGGATATCCGCCCTTGCACTACGCCTCGCAGAACGGGCACACCGGCACGGTCGAGGCGTTGATCAAGGCCGGCGGCGATTCGGAAGGGAGGAAAAGGAGCTGAGCGAAAAATTTGCCCCTCGTCGCGAACAACTGGCACGAAACGTAGTCAATATATCTATCGAAACCGTGGATCGCTCGAATGCAACGGCCAGATCAGGAGGGGATCGCCGAGAGCGAAGATCGTTCGAGGCTGCGGACGAAGAATCGTTTCGACGACATCCATCGAGAGGCGAACGACGATATCCGACGCTGATTCAGCCCGATATCGATCGGGGAATTTCTCTCCTCGCCGCAACAGGGCTTCGAAAGGAAGCAGCGATTCCTCTCCCGTGATATCGATTCTCGGATGACCGGTTTCTGCAGGTATCCGGCCAAAGCCGCCGATGTTCGCTTCTACCGAGGCGGGAAGATTCGCCGCTGTCTTCATCGCCTTCGAAGTCCGCTGTCTCTCGATCGCACGCGCGCAAATACCATCGAAAAGGTAAGTCTCCGTGAAAGAAAAACCGCTCACGATATACCTGCACTTCGCAGCGTTGAACGGGCGCCCCTACGTGGCTTTGGCACTGGTCAAGATCGGCGCTGACCCGAATGCGAGGACTGAAGGCGGGTGGACGCCCTTGCACGGAGCCGCGAGCGAAGGACACGCCAACGTGGTCAACTCACTGGTCAAGGCCGGCGCTGATCCCAAAGCGAAAGACAAGAATGGGAGAACTCCCTTGCAGTTCGCCGCATTCAAGGGGCATATCGACGCGGTCAAGGCACTGGTCAAAGCCGGCGCCGACCCGAACGCGAAGGAAAATGACGAGGGAACGCCCTTGCATGCGGCTGCGCTCAAAGGACACGCCGATGTAGTCGACGCGCTGATCAAGGCCGGCGCCGACCCGAGATCGAAGAATGAAGACGGGTGGACGCCCATTTACTACGCTGTGCATAAAGGACACGCCAATGCGGTCGATATGCTGATAAAGGCAAGTGCCGATCCGAGCACGCCGAGCGAAAAAGGGGATTGGCCCTTGTATCTCGCCGCGGCCGGAGAACACGCCGATGCCGTCGACGCGCTGGTCAAGCCCGGTGCCGACCCGAGTGTGATGGACGACTACGGTGGAACACTCTTGCACCTCGCCGCGGGCAAAGGACACCCCGATGTGATCGAGGTACTGATCAAGGCCGGCACCGACCCGAACACGAGGCAAAAGGATAGGGGAACGGCCTTGCACCTCGCCGCGATCAACGGACACCCCGATGCGATCGAGACACTGGTCAAGGCCGGGGCCGACCCGAAAGCGAGGGATGAGAAAGGGGAAACACCCTTGCATTTCGCCGCGGGCAAAGGACACACCAAGGCGATCGAAGCGTTGTTCAAAGCCGGTGCCGACCCGAACGCAAGGCATGAGGATGGGGCGACGCCCTTGCACTTCGCCGCGATCAGCGGGAGCACCGACGCGGTCTATGCACTGGTCGAGGTGGGGGCCGATCCGAAGGCGAAGAGCAACAACTGGGGATCGACACCCTTGCACTACGCCGCAGACAACGGATGCGCAAAAACGGTCGAAGCGCTGATCAGAACCGGGGCCGACCCGAACGCGAAAACCCGTAGCGGATGGACGCCCATGCACATCGCCGCGGACAACGGGCAAGCCGATGCGATCGTGGCGCTGATCGAAGCCGGCGCCGACCCGAACGCGACACTGGATCACGGAACGACACCCTTGTACTTCGCCGCGGAAAACGGACACACCGATGCGATCGATGCCCTGATCAAGGCCGGTGCCGACCCGAACGAGAAGGATGTAAGCGGGAATGCACCTTTGCGCCTCGCCGCGGAAAACGGGCACGCCGATGCGATCCATGCACTGATCAAGGCCGGGGCCGATCCGAATGCGAAAGACGAAAAAGGGAATACACCCTTGCACCTCGCCGCGGGCAACGGGCACACCGACGCGATCGAGATGCTGATCAAGGCCGGCGCCGACCTGAACGCGAAGGACAAAGACGGGGGGACACCCTTGAGGATTCACTGATATGCGGCCCCCCCTTTCAACATCGACTGCTTCCAACAACCTGCTCATCGAATGTTCGCGATTCTCCGAAAAGCCTACGCCACGAGTCATCGAAGAACCGGAAGACCACACCGCCACACTATCGGAAGCGATGACCCTGATCGTCTCCTCCCCGAAACGCGGCTTCGAAATACAGCGACGATTCTTCTCCCGCCGTATCGACCCTTGGATGCCCGGCTTTTGCAAGGACATGGCCAAAGCCACCGACACCCGCTTCCGTTCCAAGGCAGGAATTCGCCGCCTTCCTCGCCTTCGATGCCCGCTATCTCTCGATCACCCTCGCGCAAACACCATCGAAAAGGGTATTCGCCGTGAAAGAAAACTCCCCTGCCGATCCGAACGCGAAGGATGAGGACGGAACGACACCCTTGCACTACGCCGCACAGGACGGGCACGCCGAGGCGATCGAGGCGCTGGTCAAGGCCGGCACTGACCCCAGCGCGAAGGATGAAGACGGGGAAACACCCTTGCATTACGCCGCACGGAACGGGCACGCCGATACCATCAATGCCCTGATCAAAACCGGTGCCGACCCAAGCGCGAAGGACAAAGGCGAACGGACGCCCTTGCATATCGCGGCGCTGAACGGGCATACCGACGCTGTGGGTGTACTAGTCAAGGTAGGTGCCGACCCGAACGCGAAGGACGAAAACGGGAGTAGGTCTTTACA
Organism: Gammaproteobacteria bacterium; assembly: GCA_965220535.1. Lineage (GTDB taxonomy): Bacteria > Pseudomonadota > Gammaproteobacteria > HK1 > HK1 > HK1. Next base: position 411,083 of record OZ244833.1, read on the forward strand.
CGTCGCTGCGGGCAATGGAAATGCCGATACGGTCGATGCACTGATCAACGCCGGTGCTAACCCGAGCGCGAAGGACAAAGACAAACGGACGCCATTGCACATCGCCGCGAAGAATGGATATATCGACGGGATCGATGCATTGGTCAAAGCCGGTGCCGACCCGAGCGCGAAGGACGAAAACGGGAAGACACCCTTGCACTACGCCGCGGTCAACGGACACAACGATGTGGTCAAGGCACTGGCCAAGATCGGCGCTGACCCGAACGCGAAAGCCGATCACGGGTGGACACCCTTGTACTACGCCGCAGTCAACGGGATCGCCGGGTCGGTCGAAGCACTGTTCAAGGTGGGCGCTGACCCAAACGCAAAAGCCGATCACGGGTGGACGCCCTTGCACCTCGCCGCGGTCACCGGACTCGCCGGGTCGGTCGAAGCACTGTTCAAAATGGGCGCTGACCCGAACGCGAAAGCCGATCACGGCTGGACGCCCTTGCACCTCGCCGCGAGCAACGGGCTCGCCGAGTCGATCGGCACACTGGTCGGGGCCGGCGCTGACCCGAACACGACACTGGGTAACGGGGCGACACCCTTGTGCTTCGCCGCGGGCAACAAACAGGTCGACGCTATCCATGCACTGATCAAGGCCGGTGCCGACCCGAACGCGAAGGACAAAGACAAACGGACACCTTTGCACATCGCCGCGAAGAATGGATATATCGACGGGATCGATGCATTGGTCAAAGCCGGTGCCGACCCGAGCGCGAAGGACAAAAACGGGAAGACACCCTTGCACTACGCCGCAGACAACGGACACGCCGACGCGATCAAGGCACTCATCAAAACCGGCACCGACCCGAACTCAAAGGACAAAGACGGGAAAACGTCCTTCGAAATTCACTGATATGCAATCCCCCCTCGATACTTGGTCAATATCCGACCTGCTCACCGAATGCTCTTGACTCTCCGATAAGCCTACGCCACGAGTCATCGGATACTCTCATCAGATCTCATCGGATCCCTTCGAATCGATGACCGCCGCCCCATCGTTGGCGAGACATTCCATCTCGGCCGCCACTTCCCGCGGGCAAACGCCCTTCGCGACTCCCGCCGTATCGGAGAACCAAGCCTCGAGACGGTGCCCATCGAGCACCGCTCGATCGGCCGGTCAAGAGAGCACATGAGTTCCCTCTGCCACCTCCCCGGCTTCCTCTTCGACGCTTTGAAAGGCACGTCAAAGACCGGACTTGGCCTTGTCGCTCCCCCTGACAGACTTCTCCTATCAATGAAATTCACTCGAAACGACGGCCGAGGCAGCCATCGCCCCGCCCCGATCGCCTTTTCCGAAACCCGATCGACCTTCACGAATTCCCCCCGCATTCCGCCCTTGAAATTTCATCCCCAAGATCGGCTATCATGACCCGCGATATAACACGCCTTTTAAGAGGAGGCACCCCATGGAAACAAAACAACCTTCGGTTCGTGAACGGCGGGAATTTCTGAAAAAAGCGATGGCGGGCGGCGGTGCGGTCGCCGCGGTCGCGGTGGCAAGTCATGCCGCCAACGCCGAGCCGTCGCCGCTGGACAATCCCGCCGCCTTGGCCGAGGCACCCGCCGCCGGCTACCACCTGACCGATCACATCGAGCGGTATTACCGTCTGGCACGCTTTTAAACGCCGGCGCCAACTCCAGGAGAACGACTCATGAAATTGATCAAGAAGAGTTCCCGAGGACGAAGCAACGGCGTCGGTGTCGCCGCTCCCTCGGACGGGATCGGGCGCCGGGCTTTCCTTGCTCGCTCCGGTTTGACCATGGGCGGGGCGGCCGTCGCCACGATGGTTCCCGCCACGATGATGCGAAAGGCCAAGGCCGCGGTCGGCCACGGCCCCAAGGACAACGTACCCACCGAGGTACGACGCAGCGTTTGCACCCACTGCTCCGTCGGCTGCGGGGTCATGGCCGAAGTGCAAAACGGGGTGTGGACCGGGCAGGAACCGGATTTCGATTCCCCGCTGAACTTGGGCGCCCATTGCGCCAAAGGCGCTTCGGTGCGCGAGCACAGCATCGGCACCCGCCGCCTCAAATACCCGATGAAGATGGTCGGCGGGCAATGGAAGCGCATGACCTGGGGCGACGCCATCGACGAGATCGGCGATGCCATGCTGCGCATCCGCGAGGAATCCGGGCCGGATTCGGTGTATTGGCTCGGCTCCGCCAAACACAGCAACGAGCAGGCCTACCTCTTCCGCAAATTCGCCGCCTACTGGGGCACGAACAACGTCGACCACCAAGCGCGGATTTGTCATTCGACCACGGTTGCGGGAGTGGCCAATACATGGGGCTACGGCGCCATGACCAACTCCTACAACGATATGCATAACTGCAAGGCGATGATCTTCGTCGGCTCCAATCCCGCCGAGGCCCATCCGGTGGCGATGCAGCATATCCTGCGGGCCAAGGAAAACGGGGCGAAGATGATCGTTTGCGATCCCCGCTTCACCCGCACCGCGGCCCATTCCGACCTGCACGTTCAGCTGCGGCCGGGCTCGGATGTGGGGCTGATGTGGGGCATGCTCTGGCATATCTTCGAAAACGGCTGGGAAGATCGCCGGTACATCTATCAACGCGTTTACGGCATGGACCAGATTCGCGAGGAGGTCGCGAAGTGGACGCCGGAAGAGACCTTGAAGGTCACCGGGGTCCCGGCGGAAACGGTCAAGGCCGCCGCGCAGATGATGGCCGAGAATCGCCCCGGAACCATCGTATGGTGCATGGGCGGCACCCAGCACACCATCGGCAACAACAACACCCGTGCCTATTGCGTGTTGCAGCTGGCGTTGGGGAATATCGGCAAATCCGGCGGCGGAGCCAATATCTTCCGCGGCCACGACAACGTGCAAGGGGCGACCGACCTCGGCGTCCTTTCCCATACCCTGCCTGGCTATTACGGACTTTCGGCCGGGGCGTGGACGCATTGGTCGCGGGTATGGGGTACCGATCTCGACTGGCTCAAAGGGCGTTTCGATCCGACCCCGGTGATGGGAGACGGCGGCAAAGAAGTCCTGCCGATGAACTACAAGGGGATCCCCGTCTCGCGCTGGATCGACGGCGTCAACGAAGACAAAGAGAATATCGGTCAGCGCGACAACCTGCGGGCGATGGTCCTTTGGGGGCACGCCGTCAATAGCCAGACCCGCGGCATCGAGATGAAAAAGGCGCTGGAGAAACTCGACCTCCTCGTCATCATCGACCCCTACCCCACCCACGCCGCGGTGATGAACGATCGCACCGATGGAACGTGGCTGCTACCGGCTTCGACCCAGTTCGAGACCTACGGCTCGGTCACCGCTTCCAATCGCTCGATCCAATGGCGCGACCGGATCGTCGATCCGGTGTGGGAGTCGCTGCCGGACCACATCATCATGGCCAAGTTCGCCCGCAAACTCGGCTTTGCCGACGAACTGTTCAAGAATATCCGGGTCAACGCCGCGACCGACGAGCCCGAGGTGGAAGACATCACCCGCGAGATCAACCGCGGCATGTGGACCATCGGCTACACCGGTCAAAGCCCGGAGCGGCTGAAACTGCACGCCGCGAATCGCAAGACCTTCGACACCACCACCTTGAAAGCCGAAGGCGGTCCCGCCGACGGCGACTACTACGGCATGCCTTGGCCCGCATGGGGGAACCCGGATACCGAGTTCACCTACGTCAATACCAAGGGCGAGAGGGTCACCAAAAAAGGGCATCCGGGCACCCCGGTCCTTTACAACACGAGCATGGCGGTGGGCGATGGCGGCTTGACCTTCCGCGCCCGCTTCGGGGTGGAGCGCGATGGCGTGAACCTGCTCGCCGAGGGGGTGCACAGCGTGAGTTCCGACCTGACGGACGGCTACCCCGAGTTCAACCACTCCGTGCTCAAGCAGCTGGGCTGGTGGCACGATCTCACGCAAGACGAGAAAGACGCTGCCGAAGGCAAGAACTGGAAAACGGATCTTTCCGGCGGAATCCAGCGGGTGGCGATCAACCACGGCTGCGCTCCTTTCGGCAACGCCAAGGCGCGGGCGGTGGTTTGGACCTTCCCGGATCCGGTGCCGATCCATCGAGAGCCCCTCTTCTCTCCGGATCGAGAGTTGGTCGCCCAGTACCCGACCTACGAAGATCGCAAGCGCTTCTACCGCCTGCCCACCCGCTACCGGTCCTTGCAGGCCACCGACCACTCGGGCGAGTTCCCGTTGATCTTCTCGAGCGGACGACTGGTCGAATACGAGGGCGGGGGCGAGGAGCAACGCTCGACGGTCTGGCTCGCGGAACTCCAGCAGGATATGTTCGTCGAGATCCATCCCAAGGACGCCAACGATCGCAGCATCAAGGACGGCCAGATCGTGTGGATCGAAACGCCCACCGAAGGAACGGCGAGGATCAAGGCCAAGGCCTTGGTTACCCGCAGAGTGGCTCCGGGGGTGATCTGGACCCCCTTCCATTTCGGCGGATTTTTCCAAGGCGAGGATCTCTTGGCCAAATACCCGGAAGGAACCGCTCCTTACGTGCGCGGTGATGCTTGCAATACCGCGATGACCTACGGCTACGACTCGGTGACCCAGATGCAAGAGACCAAGGTCACTTTGTGTCAGATCCGCGCCGTTTGAAAAGACCCTAAGGGAGAATCGTCATGGCTCGAATGAAGTTTCTCTGTGACGCCGAGCGCTGCATCGAATGCAACGGTTGCGTCACCGCTTGCAAGAACGAGCACGAGGTGCCCTGGGGGGTCAACCGGCGGCGCGTGGTAGTGCTCGACGACGGGGTGCCGGGCGAAAAGTCCATCTCGGTGGCGTGCATGCACTGCACCGACGCCCCTTGCGCGGCCGTGTGTCCGGTGGATTGCTTCTACACCACCGACGACGGCATCGTCCTGCACGACAAAGACCTGTGCATCGGCTGCGGCTACTGCTTCTATGCGTGTCCCTTCGGGGCGCCGCAGTATCCGGAAAAGCAGGCCTTCGGGGTGCGCGGCAAGATGGACAAGTGCACCTTCTGCGCCGGCGGCCCGGCCGAGGACAACTCCGAGGCCGAGTACGAGAAATACGGTCGCAATCGCATCTCCGAGGGCAAGCTCCCGCTGTGCGCCGAGTTCTGCTCGACCAAGGCCCTGCTCGCCGGAGACGGCGACCTCGTCGCCGATATCTATCGCGAGCGCCTGACCCGGCGCGGAGGTCGACCCCAGCAATGGGGGTGGGATACCGCCTACATCGAGAAAGGCTGAAGCGGCGACCACTGCGCGGATATTGCGGACGGACGGGAGATATCCAAGGCGATTGAACGAGCCTCGAAGGCGGCGTTGCGATGACGGCATCGTCTCCTTCGAGGCTCACCTTCAAGATCTCAAGGTCTCCTCGCCCGAGTTTTTTCCGCGCTCTTCGCCGATAACCTTTTCTTGAGGGGTTTGGGAGGCTTTTCGCATCGTCGGCGAGTGGCGTTCGCCCTTTCGCGGATCTTTCGCAGATCGAAAGCGCATCCGCGACCCGTACGCTGTATCGTCGTCTTCGTCGCCGAAAGACGGACGTTTTCGGTCGCTACGATCGATCGACGAGATGCCGCAATCCAAGCGCCGCGTGCGGATAGAAAACAAGGGATGAGCATCTTGCGCGGGCCAGACGCTCTTCGAAAGCGCAACGAGACGGTCTCTGCAAAAGACAGTCTTTTCTTAAGAAAGCGCGCACCGAACCCCTCGAAAACAAGGCTCGTCCTCTCTTCTCAGGCGATAACCCCCCTTGCCCGCGAATTCGGATCGCCTTGCTTTTCGCGAAATACGAGCGACCCACCCGAGGAGATACCCAACGTCATGAAACTCGGAACAAGCGCAAAGATCCTCGGGGTGGCGATGGCAACCGCCCTCCTCGCCGGATGCTGGGACTCGACGGAAGTCACCATGCACCGCCCCGGCGAATACATGGGCAAAAGCGATCCCCTGCTTCGACAAAGCGCAACGACAAGAACCGATACGCTGAGCGAACGCTTCGAAACGGTGCAAACGGATCGCTAGCCGCCCTTGGCGAAGCGCACTCTTACACGACCCTCCCCGAAAAAAGTCGCCATAAGAGCGGCAAGAAGAACATCAATCAGGAGTACCCGCCATCATGCAAAACACACCGATGACTCCTTCGCGTCGCAAACGCTATTTTCGGATCACCCTTGCATGCGTCGCCCTGATAGTGGCGGGAGCGGTATTCCTGCCTTTGATCGGCTACCTCCAAGTCGGACTTTCCGGCCTGCCCGACGCCAACGCGCAAAACCAAAGCCAAGGAGCCGAAAACCCCCGCGCCAACTATTGGCGAGCGGTACGAGAAGGACAAGAGCGAGTCGGCAACGACGGCGCCACCTTGGACTACAGCTCCGTCACCGGCCGCCCGATGCCCGACAGCAACGACCCTTGGATCAACCGCGAGGCGAGCAACCTCATCAACGGCACCGGCCAGAACTGGCGCCAGATCCGCAACCGCGTCATCGCCGTCTACGGCGGCTGGTTCCTCTTCGGAATCATCGTCGTGATGCTGCACTTCTACGCCATCCGCGGAAAGATCAAACTCGAAGACGGAAACTCCGGGGTCAAAATCCTGCGCTGGACACCCTTGGAACGCTTCGTCCACTGGATAACCGCCGCTTCATTCGTCATCTTGGCGGCCACCGGACTTAGCCTGCTCTTCGGACGAACGGTACTGATCCCCCTGATGGGCCCCGAAGGCTTTTCCATCTGGGCCGCCATGGCGATGGGAATGCACGAGTTCATCGGACCTTGGATCTTCACCCCCGGAGTGGCATTGATGATCGTGATGTGGATCGTCCACAACCTACCGGAAAAAGGCGATCTCCAGTGGTTCATCAAAGGCGGAGGCATGGTCGGCAAGGGCCACCCGAGCAGCGGACGACTCAACGCCGGCGAAAAAGTCTGGTTCTGGTTCATCACCACCTTCGGCGTCGCCTGCATCGTCAGCGGCATCATCTTGGGCTTCCCCGTCGAGTGGGAACAAACCCGCAACACCATGCAAAGCGCCCATATCGTGCACGGAATCTGCTCCCTCCTCTGGATCGCCTTCTGGCTCGGCCACGCCTACATCGGCACCATCGGCTCCGAGGGCTCACTAGAAGCGATGACCACCGGCTACGTCGACGTCAACTGGGCCAAACAACACCACGACCGCTGGTACGAGGAAATCGCCGGCAGCGCCGAACACATCCACCCGGGCGACTCCCAAACCCCGCCTGCGAGTACCGAAAACACCCAAACGGGCTCGGCCCCGACCACTGCCTGAAGCCGAGACTTGCGAGCAGGCAAAGCGTACGGACCATCCAACAAGCGGAAAAGCCGTCACCGACGAGGTGACGGCTTTTCCGTATGGCAATTGAACAAGCAAATGCATCAAGCAGGAAAGCGTCTCGAAAAACCCGAAGTGCGCACCCTGTTACTACTATCTAAGCACCATTCGTCTTTAAAGCAGATTCGGAGACAGAGGACTCAAGCCCCCTTTCCCGCCATCATCACCACTCTCCTGTTACTGCTATCAAGCATCTCGGCAACCACAATGCCGTCAGCGATTGCCGATTCCCCCACTCGCCTGCTCCCTTCAAGCCCTGACGCCGACACGAAGGGAGATTCGAACGAACCCTCCCACGACGATATCAACCAAGCCTTCGGTATCGCCCTCGAGCAGCGCAAGATTGACTGCGCCCTACTCCTCCTCGCCCAAGGCGCAGACCCTAACTTGCGCCTTCGCCACGGAAAAACCGCGCTGATGGGCGCAGCGAAAGCCGGATCCGCCAAACTCGTGGGTGAGCTCATCCGATTCGGCGCGAACGTCAACGCCCGCAACGACAACGGCGGCACCGCGTTGATGTTCGCAGCCATCCCCGGCGATGCAGAAACGATCTCCTTGCTGATCGACCACGGAGCGGATGTCGATCTTCGCGGGCATTTCGACTGGAGTGCCCTGATGGTCGCAGCCTCCAAAGGTCACGCCTCGGGCATCCGTATCCTACTTGATCACGGCGCGAATCCCGCGCAGCAAGACAGCTACGGCTTCACCCCCTTGATGCGAGCGGTACAAGGCAACAAGAGCGCAGCGGTAGACACCCTGCTCTCTTACCGACCACTTGCCCTCGAAGCCAAGAACGAACGAGGTGCCACCGCCTTGCATATCGCGGTCGAACAGGGCCTTCCCATGATGGTGAAAACCCTGCTCGAACACGGAGCCGACCCGAATACCCCGGATCACGCCGGATACGATCCTGCCCACAAAGCCACATCCCACGGCCACCGCAAGATCCTTTCACTACTGGAAGTCGCTACTGCTGATCGTTAGAGCAAGAAATGCCGTGAAGCACCATTCAGACATTCGATCGGCGAAGATGCACCCCAACATTCACACCCGCTCAATCGCTCCTTATCTTGCGACAACCGACCTAGCCGAAAACGTCCTCTAGCCTAGACGCTCAGATCACTTCAGATAAGCGACGTAGATTCGGGGTACAGTTCGCGTCAGAAAATACGGTGGCAATTTGAGCCGACTGCTCTTACAATGACACGATTGGCCACCGCCGCTGTCGCCGAACCTCAAATCACTCAACCGGAAAGTCGAGAACATCCTTCACGAGAGCATGGGTGCGTCCGAGGACAAGAAATACACCTTCGATATGCTGCTTCCAAAACGACTTTCGGGTATAGTGAACGATGAATGAGAAAAACCATTGGGCAATCGGAGGCGGGCAGAAAGCCGATGCCTATTGGGGATAAGCAGTCAGAAGCAGGCTTGTAGTAGCAAAGGAGATCGTAAAATGCACGACCATGCACGGGCCGAATACCGGGAAGCCCCGCTATTTGACCAATTCGACGATGCCGCCGCCGCAATCGTCGATTCTGTAACCGTACCGAAGAAGAGTGCTAGTAGATTGAAGCGGTTTTATGACTCTAAAGGAAGCCATGAAGCGCAAAAGCATACGCTGATTGACTCCCGAGAAGTACCGCTATTCAGCGAATTCGACGATAACCTCTCCGATATTGCCAAGTCAACAACAAAGCGGAGAGTACCTGTCGGACTGAAAAAACGAAGGATCACACCGACGCACCCCAAGAAATTGAAGTCATTCATTGACTTATTTGCCGGAGTCGGCGGATTTCATTTGGCTGCATCCCGAAATGGACTTCAGTGCGTCTTCGCATCTGAGATAGATGAGGCTGCCCGCGAAGTTTATGCCGCCAATTTCGGCATCACCCCTCACGGAGATATAGCCGCTATCAAGGCTGAAAGCATTCCCGACCATGATTTGCTTTGCGCGGGCTTCCCCTGCCAGCCATTCAGCATTATCGGCAATCGTGGTGGATTCGACGATACTCGGGGAACGCTGTTTTTCGAGATTGCCCGCATCTTGGCCGAGAAGCGGCCCACGGCATTTATCCTTGAAAATGTCCGGCAACTTATCACAGCCGCTGGCGGACATGTCATGCAGCGAATTCTCGATACTTTGGAGGACCTTGGCTATCAAACCGAGTTTCGCATTTTGAATGCCTTGGACTACGGGCTCCCGCAGTTGCGGGAGCGCGTTTTGATTGTCGGGCGACTTGATAACTTGGACTGCTTCGAGTGGCCTGATCCAGTCAAGAAGCGCAAATCCCTTGCGCAAATACTGGAGAAAAACCCCGATCAACGACATTTTGTCAGCGAGCGCATCGCTCGTGCCAGGCGCGCAGCCCATCAAGCCGATATCAGACCGGCAATTTGGCACGAAAATAAAGGCGGTAATGTGGCCAGCCATCCCTTCTCCTGTGCCCTTCGTGCCGGTGCGAGCTACAACTACTTGCTGGTAAATGGAGAGCGTCGCCTGACTCCTCGAGAGATGTTCCGGTTACAAGGATTCCCTGATGATTTCAATCTGCATGCCAAAGACTCGCAATGCCGCAAACAGGCAGGCAATGCCGTCCCTGTGCCAATGATTGAGGCTACCATCAGAGGACTGACCAATGTCGGATGAACCACGGCTGCGTGGTGACAGTGGAAGGCCTTCCGGTCCTTGGCCGATCGGCCAAATACCGGATTCTGTAATCTATGCAATCGGCAAAGAAATAGTATATCGCCTAGCCATTGGCTACAAAGACATCAGTGGCAATGAATTCGGGAATATATTCGCCGATAGCATTAGTGGGAAGCACTACAAAAGTCCTTTAGGATTGGCTGATGTTGCTCTTAATGAAACTGCCTGGTCAGTCAAAACCGTGAAAGACAATCAACCGCATAAAAAGAGGATAGTACGATTAATATCTGGTCGTAATTCCCCAAATTATTCTCACGGCATTGAAAACGCGCACATTGATTTAAGAAAAACAGGCCAATCTGTTTTATCAATCTGGAACAATCGACTGAATGAAGCGAAAAGTAACCACTATGATACTCGTTTGATCGTACTAATCCGCAACATGGAAAAAAAGGAATTCGCATTGTTCGAGGAAGAAATAAATCGCCATATCCCCGGAGACTACAAATGGAGCAAGAACAGCAGAGGCAATCTGGAAGGTCGAAACAAAGCCGACGGTAGTCATCATTTTACTTGGCAGTCTCATGGAAGTCAGTTCACAATTATTCGCCATGTTCCCGGATCCGTCATCCGATTTCGAATCAATCATGATGTGCCATTAATTGTTGAGCCTAATCGTGTGCTCAAATCAATTGAATATAACGATAATTGGATAGCAATTAATTAGAGCTAAGCTAATTTTCATCAGTAAAGATAGAAGAGAAATGGAGTCATCCAGAGTAGCGAGATCTGAGAACGAGAATACACCCATCAACCTCCAAACAAGAGGCCAAGTCGATGTACAGTAAAAATGGTGAATTGTTTTTATTAGGAGCTGGGGCGTCTGCCGAACACCCATATTACCTACCCACTTGGAATGAATTGAAAGATAAAATATTAAAGAAACCGACTCCTGGGGTCTCTGAGGAAAATATCGAGAAAGTAAGAGGATGGTTGAATGATCCTGAATCAGAAGACAAAACAATCGATGAGATAATGGAAGATAAATATAATAAAGGTCATAATATATCTGTTTTTTCAAGAATTTTCATTCCACTCCTTCATGTAATGAGTCCTTTTCATGATCAGCATTTCCTATATCGAATTTTTGATTATGATGTTTATAGTCAAAACGATCTAATGGAGATTTTTAGTAATAAATTTTTCATTACTTTCAATTATGATGGAATTTTGAATATTGTAATCAAACAGTTATTGATTGATCGATATATGAGTTTGATTGATATAAAAAAATTCAAAACAATGACTATTTCTTACGGCAATGGAAGTGAAGTTACTTCGTCGTTTACTAAGGAGTTCGCGGAGATTTGGCCGATAATTATGGAAAATAATATATTTCAACCACATGGCTGTATTTATTTTATGGATGGCGTTCATCCGGAGAACATTGAAACGCCTGTTTCGTCAAAGATGTCTATTACCCCAATCGGACTAACCGAGAAAAATAAAGGGTGCTATAAAAAAATAAATGATAGAATTTTATCTGGAAAAATACAAGCTACTCACTTATATGTGCTCGGAGTCGGAGAAGGATTGGAGAGTAATCTGAATAAAATAAATTTGGAAAGGATGAATATACAAAACATTCAATATACTTGCTATGGAATATATGATAAACCGGAAGATTGTCAGCGTAGAAATGAAAATTATATAAATTATTTTAAATCACGAATGCCAAATGCAACAATCAGTCCTGCTCTTAATACATGTAGTGACTTTGCTAGTTTGTATAGACGATCTTTAATGTTTACTCGTCAAAGATATTTACAAATGAAAAATATAAAAAACGATTTATCTATGTAGTGCCCCGGATTTATTAAGATACTTGTCAATTTTATCTCATCAGCCGAAAATTTTCCTGTCGCATCATGATTCAATCTGATCTAGCATGCAACCCTCTTGCGATTTGCATCCTATCCAATAGGTTCCAAGCTTGGAGCGAGGAAGAGGGAACGATCCGAAGTGTGAGCCTCTCAAGTAATGGAGGGAGAGTCGAATGGATAGCAATCTCTACGAGCGGTTCAACCGAAAGAATATCCAAGACCGGCAGGTCGACACTCTGATCGGTCTATCCAAGGCGTTCATTGCCGACCGAGTCGTCAATCAAGCCGAGGCGGAATGCTTGCACGCTTGGCTGGTGCAAAGCAGCGCTTCCAAGAACCCCATCATCCTGAATTTGCTGGGGAAAGTCGCCCCGATGATGGAAGACGGGGAGCTCGACGCGGAAGAAGCCTCCGAGCTATTCAATCTGCTGCAAAATTTCTCCGGCGGCAAAGCCGAACCGGACGAAGTATTCAAAACCACCCGCCTACCGGTCTGCTCACCCGCACCCGAAATCGACTTTCAGGAGAGCAGATTTCTGTTCACGGGGACCTGCGCTTTCGGCACCAGAAAGCAGTGTCAGGAGGAAATCGAACGACTAGGCGGGATCAACATCACCAGCGTCACCCGCAAACTGAACTATTTGATCTTGGGCGACTACGTGACCCCTAGTTGGGCACACGAAACCTTCGGCCGCAAGATTGAACGCGCCATGCAATACCGCGAGTCCGGCGTACCCCTATCGATCGTGACCGAAGAGCACTGGCTGACCGAGGCGAGTCTGTAGCCAAAGGAGGCCGACATTTAAGTGCCTTCGTTTCCGATATCGTCGATGTCGGTATTGAAATCTTTCCTATGAAATCCACGGAACAAGGGATATCAATCGGAACGCGAACAAGGGGCATGGAATACCCTCTACCCAAACGGGAACGTTCTTTTTGTCGGGGTTATCATACGAGCGACCTCCAAGTAGATTCCAATTTCATGCAGACTCTGTGATAATCACATGGCTAGACGGACGCGATGGATCATCGGCACTGGGAAGACACTTACCAGGAATCTCCGAAAATGAGCGAAGACATACTAGACTACGCTGGCTTTGAGAAGGTGCTGAAAAATCTAGAGTGCTATCACGGAACATATTTGGAGCAGCGGCGAATCGATGTCAACCCCAAGATCGAAGAGATGCACCAAATGGCCGTGATTAAGTCTTTCGAAATATGCTATGCGGTAACCCTGAAAGCATTGCGCCGTCATCTCTCGGATGAGTTGGGAGTGCCCGACCTCGGCGACGGGGCAAAGCCCATATTCAGGGCGGCGGATCGCAATGGGCTGCTTAGCGGTGGGGCGGAACGTTGGTTTGAATATGTCAAGGCATACTATATGACCTCCCATGAGCACGATATAGCGAAATTCGGTCATGTTATGGAATTGATACCTGCTTTTCTCGACGATGCGGTGAAACTTTACGAAATGATAACCGGTGTGCCATGGGAAAAGAAATAGTATCGCCGACAGCGAGCGAGCATGACGAGATCGATCTGAAGGAGGCGCATCATCGGATTGTCTTGCAGCTATTGAAAGAATATCTGCCCGAAACCGAGGTTTGGGCTTTCGGATCTCGGGTGACATTCAAATCTAGGCGTACTTCGGATTTGGATATGGTCGCCTTCGCTGACGACTCTCAGATAGGCGATATATGCGACTTGCGAGAAGCGTTCGAGGAAAGCGATCTGCCTTTCGAGGTGGATGTGCTGGTTTGGGGTCGAATTCCGGAGCGCTTCAAGCCGAATATCCGGCGAGCGTATTATGTACTGCAGAAAAAACCGTAATCCGAACGGCTAATATCGGCCGCCCGCATCGATACTCCGAGCGGGCTACCTCCACGTCCTAGCCCTGAGGAGGGTCCATAGCACCACATCTTGGCTTATGTCAAACCGTCAGCCGTTGTCTTCCGAGTCAAAGATTGATTTTCTTCGGTCGGGGCGATGAGAAGCGGGAATCGGGCATTGCGAGCGAGTGCGCCGGTCGTACCACGGCGACCTCTAATGCGAGAACCCGAAAAGCAGGTAGATGATGACACCAACGAATCCGCCGACTAGCGTGCCGCTAATGCGAATAAATTGGAGGTCGCTACCGATATGCAACTCGATACTTTCGGCTGTCTTCTGGGCGGGCCATGTCTTTATCGTATCCGAGATAACTTGGCTGATTTCTTTGCTATGGAGCACGACTATCCCGGTAATAAACTCCCCGAGCCAACTGTCGATCCCCTTTCTCAACTCGACGTCACCGCTCAATCCCTTGCCTATACGCTGAATCTCTCGTTCGAGGCTCTGACGGATATCCGAAGAATCGTTCTGCAACTCGGCATGTATCGCCTCTCGAGCCTTTTCTCCGATGGATTGGAAAAAATTCTGAACGACTTCGTTGCGAAGGAATTCATCACGTAGATGCTCGCAACGCTTGGCGGTTGAATCGTCGTTCATCAGCTGCTCATGCCATGAATGTAGGCGCTTATCGAGCTCGACGCGTACCGAATGACTCTGGTCTTCGCGGATTCTCTTCAATAACTGTCGACACTCCGACTCAATCTTAGTATAGATTTCATTGATTTTTTCGTCTCCTATTTTTCCGATTCCAAGCCACTTTAAAATACTCCACCCACTTTCTTCTTTGTTTAAGTTATTGCGAATGAAACCCAAAATAGCCTCTCGATTTTGTTCTATCTGTCGGAGGCCAAACTCCGTCAATTCATCGATCAGGAGTTGGGTGTTGTTGCCGGTTCTTAAAACATCAACGATTGCGGCAAGCGCTTTGTTGACGGGTATGCGCTGGGCAATGCTACCTGTGAGCATGCGTTTGAGACTGCCGAGAAGTTCGCTGCTGTCCGTACTGCAAAGGAACCAGCTGATTGTCTCGCTGAAGGAACTGCTCACACTCCGAGCGTTTTTCGACTCTTGCAACCAGTCGCCGACGCGACGACTCAGCTCCGAGTCTTTGAGTCGCCTTTCGACCACTTCCTGGACGAGAAATTGGTCGCGAACGAAATTGGCCAATTCTTCGCCGATTTCATCTTTGCGTTTCGGGATGATTGCCGTGTGTGGAATCGGTATCGGTCTCAGCGGGTTGCGAAATAATGCGGATACGGCGAACCAATCGGCAAGACCACCGATCATCGCCGCCGCGGTAAAAGCCTTCAAGATTCCGATAAGACTGACATCATGGCCGAATAAAACGAATTCAAAGCCTTTATGTTGGGGGTAATAGTCTGCGAAAAAATGGAGCAGAACGAATGCGGCGGCCATTGCCGCAAGCAGCCCGGTAGCAAGCTGCTGCTTCTGGCGTAAAAGCTCTTTGAGCTCCGCACGGCGCGGGTCATCTACACTCTGATCTAGCAACTGTAATACCCTTGGGTTATTGAGGCACTTGTGAATCTTATGCGACCGCTGAGATTTCGTCAATCGTCACTCATCTAAACTGGCTCGGCGAGCAGTGTCCATGAAGTTCAATCAGCCAGTACTGGATTATAACAATCCTTGACTTCTGCAGTGCCTGTTACAGCCCTTTGATGGTCTGGAATATTTTGAGCCAGAGCAAGTTCCCCTCAAGGTGCGGATGAATCTCTCGGCGCAACCATTGCCTTCGAGGGAGCGGACAAAGAACGGCGACGAAGTAGTCTCCAGCCAGGCAATCTCATTTTGGAATTCACGGAACTCGCGGCTGACGGACTGCTGGATGTTCAATCCGGCCACCACCCCTCACCGATGGCTCCGATGACATACCCCGCACACCTCGACGGATCAGTTTGCAACGCGTCGAAGCGAATGTCTCGTGTGGCCGCGTGCAGACCCACGCAATTCGCTGAACAATGTCGACATCCACGAAGACGCAGACTTGCTGCCCGGTGCCGAAAACGATCGTTTTCATGTCGGTACCCTACATCTCTAAACTTCAAAGGCACGATGGTTCCATCACGAGCCCGAGGACCACGCTGCGGCCCTCAGCATGGCTTGGCAAGCGAATCGTTCTCGCGCATGAGTCGCAAAAACCGTGCCTTCGATGTGTGAATCTTCTCGTGTTTCAAGCGCACCCGCACTTTGTAATAGCCCTCGCCATAGAACGGACTGGCATGGAACGGACTGGCCGTAATCATCCGCCTAATCTCTTTGACCAGTTCTGGATCGGGCATCGACCCGCATGGACCGGGGCGACTGCGCGGGGCTTGGTTATTCGACTTCGATTTCAGACCACGGTACAACGGTATACACTGGAGAGACTCACCTCCCAAACCCGGCAAGCCCGCAAGACACCATGAGTCTTTCCCGTGGAGGTCGAGATGACGGTGCCAATCACTTTGACCTCTGCCGATCAAAAGGGCAGATCAAAAAACTCTAGGGCGGGGGAATTTCCTCTTCTTCAAGATTCGGAATATCTTCCCCTGCATACTCATAGCCTGTAAAATACACATCTGAAGACTCCCATTTCTCTTTATCTCTAAAAAATGTAAAACCCTCTTTCATTAGATACGATAAAACAAATTGTTTCTTACAATCAAGAGAAATTTTATTTTTTCGAGAATATTCATATAAAAATATCCAGTATCTATCTTGATTTATTTCTTCATCATTGCGCAGGTTTGATGCAAAATCGTCAAATAAGCACACATTTTTTGAATCTTCGACATCAATGCAATACTTCCACGCAAGAAGAATAGATATACAGTCTTTTATTTCTATAGTCTCCCTCATTATCTCATAAGAATTTTCTATTTTAACTCCATATTTGATCGCATAATAAAACCCAAAAGAAATAGCATCGAATTGATTTTTATATAGAGCTGCGTTCATCATTTTTGGTAAAGCGCTTTTTAGTATTTCACTGATTTCCTTATTGTCCTTACAGTGTCTGAAAACAAGTCCTTCCAGCAAAGGAAGCAAGTACGGATAAATAATCGTCATCGCAATGATTCTCTTCACATAGAGAAGTCTTGCATTATCTAAGAGATTTTTATTAGATATAACCCTAATCGCATATTTTAATGGTGATAAATCTTCAATATTCTTTGAAATATCCATGGCTTGTTCAATAAAATCTTGAATTTTTGAAAAATTCAGAGATTCTGATTTTTCAGTTAGAGCGACAGGATGTCTTTTTAATCTACCTACCCATAATTCTAGACGATATTCCGATACTGGAGTAATTTTTGTTTTATTTTGATTTATATTCAAATCATATTCTTTAAGAAAAAGAGTGATATTTTTAATAAATTCAAAAGCATTATTTTCATTATTTGCATAAAATTCATAGTCATCTATATGTCTAATGTAACTTTTAAATTCACTATCGCATAATTTTTTATCCACCTGTGTCAGAACTATCTCAGATATAATATTGGATGTATGAGGTCCGATTAAGAGGCCGTTGGTTTCTCCATTCTTTAAATTTCTTGACAGACAATCTAGTTTGTTTTCCCAGATCTGTTTTCTTCTCTTCACCTTCGCATTATCTTTTCCCATAAGAGCCCACGGAATTGAATGAGAATACATGCTTGGAAAACAATTTGCTATATCTACTTTTACAATATGAGTACAGCCCATAAGATAATCAATTCGAAGTCTTTCTTTTTCACTTTTATCTTCGTCTTTCTTATAATTCATATCTAGTATATATGGTTCGTCACTTATCTTCCTAACATGGAGATAGTTTTTTCTTTCTGTTTTTCCAATATGTATATTAATTTCACTCCATTTGCTCTTAATATAGTCACATAGCCATATATAAGAATTAGGATGCGGAATGGCTAAATCTCTAGGTACATTAGAATGCCTTGATGCAAAATATTGAATGTATCCACGAGGCTGACACGGCCAACTCTTGCATGGAAACTTATCCTTTAGCAAATCAACCAGCCCTTCGGACTTGAAGCAGGGAGGAATTTTATCCGCAAACATACCGTGGTCCAATAGAGCCCGATATACAAATTCCGCGTCTTCCAAATCCGGATAGCCCAGATTTGGCTTTGATTCTTCCGTTGATTCTTCCGTTAACTCTTTCATGGTCCTTTAGATAATCGTTTTTGTTTAGGTACCAGCCTTCGCCCATGGACTTGAATAATCACCATGCCCTCTGTAAGGCACATCAACCCGAAGACGAGACATACTAATCAATGATCTTTATCGATGTCAACTACCGAATCACCGCCCGACTCATACACCGCTCGCCGTGCCTTCCAAAGAGTGATGGCGAGGCTCCTAACGTACAACGCTTAGGCCGCATCCGTCGTCATCGATGGGCTATGAAAGCGCTGCAGCAGTTCGGCTTCAAGAGCCTCCGCTTCTTGGATGCTTCGTAGTTTGATATGGCCGAAGCCGCGGATCTTTTCCGGTAGGGAGGCGATTTCGATCGCCGAGGCGTGGTTTTCGTGGTCGAGTCCTTTGAGTATCTCGGTCAGTGTTTGCTCGTAGCGGGCGATCAGGGCTCGTTCTTTGCGGCGTTCGGATGTATAGCCGAAGGGGTCGAAGGGGGTGCCGCGCAGGCCTCGGAATTTTGCGAGGAGGGTGAAGAGTTTCATCATCCACGGGCCGAATCGCATTTTGCGCGGTTCCCCTGTGGCGGGGTTGCGGCGGGCGAGGAGCGGTGGGGCCAAGTGGAAGGCGAGGGAGAAGTCTCCTTCGAAGGTCGCTTCGAGCCGCTGCCGGAATTCGAAGGAGGAGTGCAAGCGGGCGACTTCGTATTCGTCTTTGTAGGCCAGGAGTTTGAAATAGCCCTTGGCCACCGCTTCGACGAGGCCGCTCATGCCTTTGGCCCGGTCGCGCTCGGCTTGGCGCACGCGTTCGATCAGGGCGAGGTAGCGATCGGCCAAGGCTCGGTTCTGGTATTGCACGAGGAAAGCGGCGCGGTGCTCGATCAGGGCTTTTTCGTCTTGAGGCGGGGGGACTTCGGCCACGCCGGTGGCTTTTTTGGCGATACGGGCTACGGCATCGGGATCGGCGGCGGCGCAGCGTCCCCATTCGAAGGCCCCGGTGTTCATTGGCACCGCCACGCCGTTGAGTTCGATGGCGCGGACGATGGCGGCTCTCGACAAGGGGATGAAGCCTTGCTGCCATGCGTATCCGAGCATGAACATATTGGCGGCGATGGCGTCCCCGCATAGGGCGGTGGCCAGCTGCGTGGCTTCCACTTGCTTTACGCATTCGGGACCGGCGGAGCCCTCGATATCGCGCATCAGGGCCGAGGCGGGGAAGAGAAGATCGACGTTGCGGGTAAAGGCGCCGGTCATGGTCTGGTGGGTATTGACCACTACCTGCGTGCTTCCTTTGCGCATGGTGCTGCGGGTGCGGGGGTCGGCGGTAACCACGGTATCGCAACCGATCACGAGATCCGCGGCTCCGGAGGCGACCCGCATGGTGCTGATATCCGCCGGGGAAGCGGCGATACGCACGTGGCTGACCACCGCTCCGCCTTTTTGCGCAAGCCCGGTCTGGTCGAGAATCGAGCAGCCCTTGGATTCCAGATGCGCCGCCATGCCGAGCAGCGCGCCGATGGTGAGCACTCCGGTGCCCCCCACTCCGGTGATGATGATCTGGCAGGGACGCTCGAGGGTCGAGGCGATGACGGGCTCAGGAGTGGCCATCTGAGGGCTTGCCGACGCCGATTTGCGCAAGCGCCCGCCATGGACGGTAACGAAACTGGGACAAAAACCCTCGACGCAGGAGAAGTCCTTGTTGCAGGAGGATTGGTCGATCGCCCGCTTGCGCCCGAACTCGGTCTCCGCCGGTACCACGGCGACGCAGTTGGATTTGATGCCGCAATCCCCGCATCCCTCGCAAATCACGGGGTTGATGAAGGCCCGCATCGGGGGGTCGGGGAACTTTCCGCGCTTGCGGCGACGACGTTTTTCCGCGGCGCAGGTTTGGTCGTAGACGATCACCGTGGTCCCGGGGATCTCGCGAAACTCCCGTTGCAGGGTATCGAGATCGCGTCGGTGCCATACCTTGGTGCCGGGGGCGAAACCGGCGTCGGAGCCGTATTTTTCCGGCTGGTCGCTGACCACCGCGATGCGTTCGACTCCCTCGGCGTGCATCTGACGGGTGATGATCGGCGCCGAGATGGGGCCATCCACCGCCTGACCGCCGGTCATCGCCACCGCATCGTTGTAGAGGATCTTGAAGGTGATATCGGTTCCGGCGGCGACCGCGGCTCGGATCGAGAGCAGGCCGGAATGGAAGTAGGTGCCGTCCCCGATATTTTGGAAAACGTGCTTCCGCCGGGAAAAGCGCGATTGGCCGATCCAGCTCGAACCCTCCCCGCCCATCTGGGTATAGCGGGCGGTGGAGCGGTCCATGAACTGCGCCAGATAATGGCAGCCGATTCCGGATAGGGCTTGGCTGCCTTCGGGGACGTGGGTGGAACTGTTATGCGGGCAGCCGGCGCAGAAATAGGGCATGCGCTCCATCGTGATCGGCAGCGAGCCTTCGATCTCGATCAGCGATTCCAAGGATTCGACCCGAGCCCGGATTCGCTCGGCGAGGGAGCCGGTTTGCTCTTCGCCTGCGAGCCCCATGGCGAGGATCCGACGACCCAATTCCGCCGCGATATGGTTGCTGTCGAGCCTGCCGACCGGGGAAAAAAGATCCTGCCCTTTTTCGTTGCGCTTGCCGATGATGCCCGGGGCACTCGGCTCGCCGTAGAGGATCTCCTTGAGCTGGCTTTCGACCACGGCCCGCTTTTCCTCGACCACCACGATCGCATCCAAACCGTCGGCGAACGCCCGCGCCCCTTGCGGCTCCAAGGGAAAGGTCAACGCGACCTTGTAGTGGCGGATACCCAAAGACTTCGCGGTTTCTTCGTCGATTCCCAAATCCTCGAAGGCCTGCTGTACGTCGAGGAAGGATTTGCCGGTGGAGGCGATCCCCAGCCGAGCCTTAGGGCTATCGACGATGGTCCGATCGAGGTGATTGGCACGACAAAAGGCCTTCACCGCCTCGAGTTTTTCTCCGTACATCCGCCGCTCCTGCTCTTGCGGCGTATCCGGCCAGCGGATCCCGAGGTCGGGGTCGGAGGGTGCGTCGGAGGGAAAGGCGATGCGGATGCGTGCGGGATCGACATCCACCGAGGCCGCGGACTCCACGGTATCGTGCACGCATTTGAGGGATACCCAGCAACCGCTGTAGCGCGAAAGCGCGATGGCGACGAGCCCGTAGTCGAGGATCTCTTGCACCCCCGCCGGGTTGAGCACCGGGATCGAGGCGTCCATCATCGCGTATTCGCTGTGGTGGGCGGTGGTCGAGGAGTCGCAGGCGTGGTCGTCTCCGAGCAGGGCCACCACCCCGCCTCGCTTCGAGCTGCCGGCGAAATTGGCGTGGCGAAAGACGTCGCCGGTGCGGTCCACCCCCGGTCCCTTGCCGTACCAAAGGCAGAAGACGCCGTCGTACAAGCCATCGCCGTCGAGTTCGGCTTGCTGCGTGCCCCAGCAGGCGGTCGCGGCGAGATCTTCGTTGACCGCGGGATGGAAGACTACGTGGTGGCGGTCGAGATATTCCTTTGCGCCGCCGAACTGATGGTCCATCCCTCCGAGCGGGGAGCCGCGATAACCGCTGACATAACCGGCGGTGTTGTATCCGGCGGCTTCGTCGCGTCGGCGCTGCTCCAAAGGGAGGCGCACCAGCGCTTGGATTCCGGTGAGAAAAACCCGTCCGCTCGTCCGGGTGTATTTATCGTCCAGTTCGATATCCGCCAACTGCAAATCCGGCGAGTCGATGGCGGCAGGGGCCGGCTCGCTCGGCAAAGCGGACTCCGAGCGAGGCGATGGTGAGGTCTGGTTCTTCATGGTGCGCACCTCCTCTGGTTTTCGCACCGCGGCGCTCGATCGTCGAGTTCTTTCTTCGGCCGCACGATCACGAGGTCGCGGCGATCAGGTGGTGTCGATTCATGCATTCGCTCCTGCTCTTTTGTCAACTTTACACTTACCACTAGCGGGCGCAACGGTCAATATCTCCACCGAGACGAGAATATGCCGGAACAGGCTAGGCCCTTGGCCATGGATATGCGCTTCGCTGCCCGATAAACAGGGTTCGAACGCTCTGTCACCTTGCGATTGACCGCTCCCCCCTTCCCTTTCTTCCTTGCGAAACCTCCCTACCCTTCGGCGGCTCCCCGCGACCTCTTCGACCGGCGACGATCCTTTCGGTTTGTCGGGATCTCGATGTCGCCTCTTTGCGGATGGCATCGATCCCTTGACGGAGCGCCCGCTCCATCGCCATAGAGCGGTCGAGCGAACCGGCCGAATCGACAGCACCCCGAAGCCGTCGGCGACTTCTAAGGCCAAGGTCGAGTCGAATCCCTTCGGCTCTTCCCTTGCCCCCTTTTGCCCCCTTGCCTTCGAACCCCCTATGCTTCTTTGACTATCGCCGGCCCTTTTTGTTCGCCGGACTCTTATGCCTCCTCTTTTTCGATGGCATTCACCCGAGCGATATCGCCTCGTCTCAAAGGCCGGCCGCCAAATGCCCGCCGTCGACCACGATCGTCGAACCGGTCATATACGAAGAGGCATCGCCGGCGAGCAGCAGCAAGGCGCCGTCGAGTTCTTCGGGATCGGCGATCCGCCGCTGAGGGATACGCCGGATCATCGATTTACCCGCTTCGGTCTCGAAAAACCCGCGATTCATCTCGGTGCGCACATAGCCAGGTGCGATGGCATTGACCCGTATCCGATGGCGCGCCAACTCCATCGCCATGGTGCGGGTGAGCTGGAGCAGGCCGGCCTTCGAAGCGGAGTATGCCCCGAGCCCGCCGGCAACCCCGAAAGCGAGGATCGAAAGGATATTGACGATCGACCCCGGCTGCCTGGCCTTCACCATCCGCTGCGCCGTGCGCCGAGCGACGCGCCAAGCCCCGGAGAGGTTGGTATCGATCACCGCCGACCAATCCTCCTCGCTGGTTTCCAAGGTGGCGGCGGTGCGAGCGATGCCGGAGTTGTTGACCAAAATATCGGGGGTGCCAAAAGCGCTTTGCACCGAATCCAACGCCCGGCCGACGCTCTCTTTGCAGGTGACATCCATCTCCACCGGATGGGCGTCCGCGCCGGTGTCGCGAATCATCTGCGCCAGCGATTCGAGCCGATCGATGCGCCGCGCCGCCAACGCCACGCTCGCCCCGCGGGCCGCGAGGGTCTGCGCAAAATGCCGACCGAGGCCGCTCGAAGCCCCGGTAACCAAGGCGATGCGTCCGTGCAGATCGAATGGATCGAACTGCGGATCCGGCTCCTGCGCTTGCGTTTTCATATCGCTTGGAAACCCTCCCGAAGCGGCGCTCGATACTGCATCTCGGCGATGGCTCGGGGCAACGAACCCCGTAGACGGGACGACGGCTTCGTCGCCCCTCGATCCTCTTCACCCTTCCTCGAAGCCCTTTTCGAACCCCGGCGCTCAAACGGTCTTCATGGCGCTCGGGAGAAGTTTGAACTATTTCCCCGATTTACGCCGATTATCGTCCTTGCAGAGCATCTGGCAATTCGCGATATCGGTCTTGCCCCCTTCATGCCAAGGGGTGATGTGATCGGCCTCCATCTCATCGGGTTCGAAAGAGCCGCCGCATAGGGGACAAACGCCTTTTTGCCTCTCGTAAGCGCTGCGCTTTTGGCTCGGCGAGAAAGCGCGGATATTCAAATACTTCTCCTTGCGCGTCAGCACATAAGCATAGATACCTTTTTTGTCGGTGACATCGTCGTCCATCATCAACTCGGCGATTTTCTCTTCGAGCACCGGCGGTTCGAGTTTTTCATCCCTGAACTTTGCATGCAAAACACCCCAATCCACCCCCTTCATCTCCTTTCTATACTTGGGAAAGACGATTTTGACCCAGTCGATCACGCTTCGAAAATAAAGCCAAAGGGCGTTGGCGTTCGCTTCGCGCTGATGCCTTGCCATATAGTCCTCGATCTCGCCTTCGCTCGCCCAACGGATCGCCGTTTCAAGATAGTCCTGACGAATGGCGGATCCGCTCATATAAGCGCTGCCGATGCCCTGAGCGGGACAGTTCTGCTTGCTGAAATGACTCTTGGCACTGGAAACCCAAGGTCCGTGGTAGACGGCGTTGCGCAACTCTTGATCCATCAGTTTTTCACCGGCGATATTGATGGTCTTGAACCATTCGAGTTTCTCGCTATCGGTACCGCTGCATTGATAAATCGTCAACTGGTAATCGAGGATCTTCTCTTGGGCATCGTTTTGCCGGTTATGGAAATAAAGCCCGTCGACGGAAAAAGCGCCTTTGACATATCGACAGATGGAGATGGTACGCTGCTGCCCGTCGATCACCTCGAAACCCTCATCCGAGCGTACCGCCCAATACATGACATTCAAGGGAAAACCCTTGAGAATCGTATCGATCACCGCATCGCGCTGTTTATCCTTGTAAATGAACTCGCGCTGATAAGGCGGACGAATATCCAGCGCACCGCCATAGCCGACAACGCCTTCGTCGCCTCTGTCCACATAGCCTTCGACCAGCGAACGTACGGTGATTTCTTTGAATTCGATGTTCATGATTCAAGACCCCTTTTTCCTGATCAGAATTCGGGCGTAGATTTGCTCTCCATTGACAAGGCCCTGACCCAAGCTTCCGGTCCAGCCGGGGCGTATGTACTCGGGAATCTTTCCCCACATGATGTCTCGGTCCAAGCCGACGATTTCGAACTGATCCGGGTTGTATTTTTCCAAGAAGGTGATCGGGACTCCCATCACGCCCTTGTAGTCCATCGGGATATTTTTCACTTTTTCCACCTCGATCGCGTCGTAGTTGTCGTATGGCGGATAGTCCTTGGAGTTGTACTTTCGATAGAGGATGATCTCCTCGTGTCGTTTGGCATGGTCGAGGTTCGTATACCAACAGGTATTGCCCATCGAGGTGTATTTCTTGCCGTCCTCGCCGATGATGGTTTTTTTCGGATAATCGTCGGGGACGGCGTATTGTCGGGCACCGGAATTACACCCTAGCCAGATTCGGTTTTCTTTGATGAAGGGCCAGATTTCCTTGTATTTCAGAGCATTCAAATTTCCCAAGATCAAGAATCGCTTGTTGTATTCCATCAGTTGCGCGATATATTCTCTGAAAAGAGAAAAAGGGGGGTTGGTAACGACAATATCGGCCTGCTGCAACAACTCGATGCTTTCGGGGCTCCTGAAATCGCCGTCGCCTTCGAAATGCTTCACGCCGATTTCCTCGACGTCGGGGATTTTGTTATCGTTGCGATCGCCTTCGTATTCGAGATAGATAGCCTTCTGCGAATCGTGGCTGCTGAAAAGATCCGGGGAGCGGTTTTTATAGCAGGAAGTGATGAGTTTTTTCAGGCCCAAAGGCTCGAATCGATAGGAGAAATAGGTGAAAAAAGCGCTGATGCGGGGATCGTCGCAGTTGCAATAAACGACTTTGTCTGCGAAATGCGATTCATAATGGCGAAGTTCCTTTTCGACATCGGTGAGCTGAGTATAGAACTCGTCTTTCTTGGCATTCCTTGCGGCGTTGAGGCTTCGGTTTGCCCTTGTCTTGCGATCTGGGGGGGGGGGGGGGGTAGATTTCATTGGAAGATATCCTCTTTTTTGGGAAATGTCAGTATGCTCCTTAAGACCGAGGAGTCAAGCGACAATCCACCCTTCGGCCGCGTAGCCGAAAGATGCTTATCACCGAGCCGAGGGGTATCGGAATCGGCGCTTTCGGTGAAGGCGCTGTTTTCGCAAAGAGCCGAGTTTTTTCGAGTCTTTCGAACAAGAAAACTCGCCAAGGAGAGACGACTTTGAATTCGACCGGTCCTCGAATCCGGCATCGATATCTTCGGCGAATCGGGTTCTTTGTGGTCGCCGGGATCGCGATTGCCTTCCAATGGTCGCCTTTGGGCGCGCTGACCGACGAGCGACTGCTCGATTTGCACCGATATCTGATGGGATGGTGGTGGCCGGAGATCGCAAGCGGCCTCCCGCCGCTAGGAGAGATGCGCCCGCTCCCCGGCAGCATCTCGATCTGCCTTGTGATTATCGGAGCCCTGACTTGGTGGGAATCGAAAGAATCGAGGTGGGCCATCGCCTCGTCGGCGGTGGCCCTTGTCGCTTTGGGCGCGATCTTCGTGATGATGCGACCGGCGGGAACGCTGGTGCCGGTCGCCGGCATCGGGTTCGCGATCCTCGCCGGGAGTTTCGGGCGCTTGGCCTTCGAGGCACTGATCGGCGACAGGAACTGAGCCGTCGCCGACTGCTGCGCGGGTCTTGGCAAGCCCCCTTTCCTACCAGTGATTCATACGCATCAACATGGATACGGCATTCTCGGTATCGGCGATCACCGCGATACGGCCGACTTTGATATCGATGGGACCCTTACACACCCGGCCGCCGAGGGCTTTGACCTTGGCCATCGCGGCATCGAGATCGTCGACCCCGAAGTACACCGCCCAATGGGGTGGAGTGTCGCTCCAATCGTAAGATTCGTCTCCGCCCTCGCCGATCTTGATGAGCCCGGCCACCGGCATGCCGCCGACCTCGAAACGGGTATAGGGCATTGAGGCGTTCTGGTCCTTGACGATATCGACTCCCAACACCGAGCGGTAGAAGTCGCAGGCATCGTCCGGATCGCCGGTGGCGAGCTCGAACCAGGAAAGCGCTCCCGGTCGCTGCATCGCATGGGCGCCGTGATGGGTCAGGGCCGTCCATAGGCAAAGGGTCGCCCCTTGCCGATCTTGAACGACGGACATCCGCCCGATATCCATCACCGGGAAGGGATCGGCCAGCACCCTTCCTCCTTCTTTGCGCACCCGATCGGTGGTCGCATCGAGATCGTCCACGGTGATATAGACCTTCCAGTGGGGCGGGACATCGTTCCCTTTGCAAAGAGCGCCCCCGCAGATCATCTGCCCTTTGTGCATCAAACAAAGATAATCATCGGGATCGTCGGGGCCCACGGCATCGAACTCCCAGCCGAAAAGCGCAGGATAAAAAGCCTTGAAGGCCGTCAGGTCGCGGGCGGAAAACTCGGCCCAGGAAGGAGCGCCGGAGGGGTAGCGCATCACAGCGGGATCGGAGGATTCGGGCATCGGGGATTTCTCCTTGTGCGTGAAAACTCAGGTGTGAAAACGATGCGGCGATCAGGGTTGTCGAACAAGCGCCTATCAAAGGGCATGACGAAACCGGCGATGGTTGCAAAGCGGCCGTCCGGTGCGTCGTAAGGTCGGTCCGGCCTATCCGATATCGAGTTTTCGAACCCTCGGGCGGGGGGTGAAAAAGCCGCTTTCTCGGCCCGAAAAAATATCGATCATACGACAACGCCCCGGCACCGAGGGGAAGACCGAAGGAATGAGAGAAGGATATTTTCGGATTCGAACGCCGATTCGGATACAAGTGGCGACAAGGCTTTTTCGAGCCCTCGTCGAGTCGATGCTTGCGTCCTCGTCATCCTCGTTTTTGCAAAAACCGTCGAGATCGGGTAAAAATATCGCCTGCAAGTTCGCAGACTTACTCTCTTCACCGTATCGGTATCGTACTGGTATCGATTTCAAAACCGATATGGACTCTCAAGATTCGTCTTGAATAACAACCTAAGAGGAAACGGATTATGCGATCCATTCGCAACGGAATCAAAAGCCTGGCAATCGGCGCGGCTTGTATCGGCAGCGCGGCGATGGCCGGAGAGTTGACCATCGCCACGGTCAATAACGGTCACATGATCGAAATGCAAAAACTGACCTCGCATTTCGAAAAAGCGAACCCCGGCATCACCGTCAACTGGGTCACCCTCGAAGAGGGGGTTCTGCGTCAACGCGTGACCACCGATATCTCGACCAAGGGCGGTCAGTTCGACATCATGACCATCGGCATGTACGAGGCTCCCATCTGGGGCTCTCGCGGTTGGCTCGAAGCCCTCGAATTCGGCAGCGACTACGACGTCGACGATATCCTGCCCGCGATGCGCGGCGGATTGAGCCATGACGGGGTGCTCTATGCCGCCCCCTTCTACGGCGAAAGCTCGATGATCATGTATCGCAAGGATCTTCTCGATGCCGCCGGAATGACGATGCCCGACAACCCCACTTGGGGGCACGTAGCGGATGCGGCGGCGGCCATGACCGACAAGGACGCCGGCGTTTACGGTATCTGCCTACGCGGCAAGCCGGGCTGGGGCGACAACGCGGCCTTCCTGACCACGATGGCCAATAGTTTCGGCGCCAAATGGTTCCATCAGGATTGGAAGCCGGCCCTCGACAGCCCGGCTTGGAATCATGCGATCAGTTTCTATGTCGATCTCCTCAACAACTACGGCCCTCCGGGATCGACCGGCAACTCCTTCAACGAGATTCTGGCTTTGGTCAACGAAGGCAAATGCGGGATGTGGATCGACGCCACCATCGCCGCTTCTTTCGTGACCAATCCCGAGCAATCGAAGGTGGCCGACAAGATGGCCTTCGCTCAGGCGCCGGTCGCGGTCACCAACCGCGGTGCCAACTGGCTGTGGGCCTGGGCGTTGGCGATCCCCGCAGGCACCAAGCAAGCGGACGATGCGCGCAAGTTCATCGAGTGGGCGACCTCGAAGGAATATATCGAGCTGGTGGCTTCGGTGAACGGCTGGGGCGCGGTTCCGACCGGCACCCGATCCTCGACCTACGCCAATCCGAAATTCCGCGCCGCGGCGGTTTTCGCCGAGGCCGAACTCAAGGCGATCATGTCGGCGGATCCCTCGAATTCGACCCAAGATCCGACCCCCTATACCGGGGTGCAATTCGCCGCGATCCCCGAGTTCCAGGCGATCGGTATCGCCGTCGGTCAGCAATTCACCGCCGCCTTGGCCGGTGATGTCTCGGTCAGCGAAGCCCTGGCGAACGCGCAGGCGGCCGCGGATCGCGAAATGCGCAAGGCGGGCTATTACTGATCGAAGCCGATGGGCTCGGTTTGTCGTTCATACCCTCACGGGGCGGCGGTCGTCGCACTGCCGCCCCGTGAGGTCGTCGTTCTTCTATCGATATCGCTATCGTTTCGCATCACGTCATGAGCCGGACCTTAGCAAGGCTCTTGCAGGCCCCGAGCGTGATCCTGCTTCTGTTATGGATGCTCGTGCCGCTGGGCATGACGATCTATTTTTCGACGATCCGCTACCAACTGCTCTACCCCGAGCGACAGGGCTTCGTCGGATGGTCGAATTACGAATTCTTTTTCACCGATCCCTCCTTTTGGCCCGCGATCTTCAATACCCTGACACTCGTCGGATCGGTGCTGGTCATCACCGTCGGGCTGGGCTTGGCGATCGCCTTGTTGATCGACCGCAGTTTCCCCGGGCGCGGCCTGCTGCGAGTGCTGTTGATCTCGCCTTTTTTCATCATGCCCACGGTGAATGCCTTGCTGTGGAAGAACATGATGCTGCATCCGATCTACGGGCTCTTCGCGGTCGTGGCCGGCTTTTTAGGATTGGAGCCCGTCGAGTGGCTAAAAGACGCACCTTTGTTCAGCGTCATCATGATCGTCAGTTGGCAATGGACACCCTTTGCCATTTTGATCTTCATCACCTCGTTGCAAAATTTCGATCACGAGCAAAAAGAAGCGGCCTTGCTCGACGGCGCCGGATTCCGGGCGCGATTTTTTCATTTGATCCTGCCGCATCTGGCGCGACCCATCGCGGTCGTGATCATGATTCAAACGATCTTCCATCTTTCGATCTTCGCCGAGATTTTCGTGACCACCAGCGGCGGACCCGGGGTTCAATCCACCAACCTCGCCTTCTTGATCTTCGCCCAGGCGCTGCAAGGTTTCGATGTCGGGGTCGCCAGCGCCGGAGGGGTGCTCGCGATCGTCCTTGCCAATATCGTGGCGATTTTTCTGATCCGGCTGATCGGACGCAACTTGGCGGTATGAAGCGATGACGGATCGGCAAAAACAGATTTTGCTTCATCGCTCGATCGTGGGGGTGGCTTGGATCATCGGGTTTTTGATGTTTTTTCCCATCCTGTGGATGATCCTGACCGCCTTCAAGACGGAGCAGCAAGCGATATCGACCCCGCCGCTGCTCTTTTTCGAACCCTCTTTCGATAACTTCTTGTTGATCCAAGAGCGTACCGACTATACGAAATATGCGTTGAACTCGATCATCACCAGTTTCGGGGGGACGGTCTTGGCGATGATCATCGCCATTCCGGCGGCCTGTGCGATGGCTTTCAAACCCTCGCACCTGACGAAAGACGTTCTGCTGTGGATGCTGTCGACGAAGATGCTGCCGGCGGTCGGGGTGCTGATGCCGATCTATCTCATCTGCCAGAAGTTCGGTTTGCTCGATTCGAGGTTCGCCCTGATTTTCATCTATGCGATGATCAACTTGCCGATCATCATGATGATTCTGTTCAACTATTTCCGGGATATCCCGAGCGAGATCCTCGAAGCCTCGCGTATGGACGGGGCTTCGACCTTCGCCGAAATCACCCAAGTGGTCATGCCCTTGGCTAGAGGCGGCATCGCTGCGACCGCGTTTTTATCGATCGTCCTTTGCTGGAACGAGGCTTTTTGGTCGATCGTCTTGACCTCCTCCGATGCCGGCACGCTGGTCGCTCTGGTCGCGTCTTTTTCGAGCCCCGAGGGTCTTTTTTGGGCCAAACTCTCGGCGGTTTCGACGCTGGCTTGCGCTCCGATCATGATCTTCGGCTGGTTCGTGCAAAAACAACTCGTGCAAGGAATGACTTTCGGGGCCGTGAAATGAACCCTTCCGAGCCGATGGACTCCGTGAATCCCGCGCCCGTGAACTTGAGCGGCAAGACCTGCCTCGTCACCGGAGCCAAGGGCGGTATCGGGGCGGAAACGGTGCGGCATTTTCATGCCTTGGGAGCGAGGGTTTTAGCGACCGATCGGGATATCGAGTCGGGCCTCGATGCGAATCTCGAATCGAGCGCGGATAACGCTATCGAATACCGGGCCTTCGATTTGGGCTCGGAAGACCAGATGAACGGGCTACACGAGTGGATCGCGCTCGAATCGCCCGATATCTTGTTCAACAACGCCGCGATTTTCGATATGGGGTCGATTTTGGACGCCGGACTCGAGCAGTTCGATCGGCTCTTCGCGGTCAACGTGCGCGCGATGTATGCCCTGATGCAATCCTGCGCAAAAAGGATGGTCGCCGACGGCAAGAGAGGATCGATCATCAACCTCGCCAGCCAAGCCGGCCATCGAGGCGAAGCGCTGGTGGCGCATTATTGCGCGACCAAAGCCGCAGTGATCAGCTATACGCAATCGGCGGCGCTGGCCTTGGCGCCCTACGGGATTCGGGTCAACGCCATCTCGCCGGGGGTGATCGACACCCCGATGTGGGAGGTGGTGGACGGGCTCTTCGCGAAATTCGAGGGCAAGGCGATCGGTCAGAAGAAACGCGAGGTCGGCGAGGCCGTTCCTTTGGGCTTTATGGGCTCGCCGAGCGATGTCGCCAAGGTCGCGGTCTTTCTCGCCGGAGATCAATCCTCGTATATGACGGCGCAAACCATCGGCGTCGATGGCGGGAATGTACTGAGGTAAACGAGTCTCGATTGCCTCGCGACCGCCATCGAACGAACGATTCCGAACTCCCGTGGATACAAACAAGGCATCATGTACCAAGAGCGCGACCAAGGGAGTCACATGGCTCCGCTCTCTTGGATTCGTTCACAAGTCACTTCGCAACGATGGTGGCAGCGATGAAATGGACGGCTGATAACTACTATATGGGGCTTGAAACCGAAAGAAAGGTGATTGATTCATTTTTTCATGACTGTGAACAAAGGATAATAAGAAGAAACCAATCTTTTCTCGGGACTCACTTTGGTATAGGAAAGGGTGAAATGCTCGATATACCTTTAAAATTGCTCTTTAGCTCGCTCTGTTCGTTTTTAAAAAAATGGGCAACGAGGAAATTCATGCCTGTCTTTGAATGGAGAACTATATATAGTCTTACTTTTCCTATAAAAATGAAATTTTCAGTGCATCCTTTACACTTAATCAAACAAGCTGGTATTCCTTCGAGAAGTAGGGATTGCGCAACATGCATTTTGAGTGAAATCGATTTCTATGGCTTCGTGGACTGCTTTGCTGAAGGAAGATATCTAACCGTTATATTACAGAGCAACGAAGGGACACCGTATATTTGCAGATTTTCTCTGGGCAACTTCAAAGAGGAGGTCAAAGACAAAGTCGACGAAATAAGGACGATATCAAAAAGACTGGAAAATCAAACGACCGCCAAAGGAGAATGACGATGCAAGTGTTTTTCCATGCCGACGATTTTGACGAGCCGAATATGAAAAAACGCCTATCGGAGGGATTGATGGCGATGAGCGGCGACAAGCGCAGCCCGAGCGCGAAAGTCGAAAAGATGAATCGACGATATCGATCGGGGGCTTGCCGTCGGTCGGTGCCGATGCGCTCGGACCCGCCGGTCGATCGCGTCCGCGCCCTTGTTTAGAACCCTTTTTACCCCGATCGACTGATACTGCGATGTCCGCACTCCGAGCTCTGCTCGAACATCCGCGCACCGAGCGCGCGGTGATAATCCTGATCCTCGTCAACGCCTTCATCCTCGGGCTTGAAACCCACGACGAGGCGATGGCGCGCTTCGGGTGGCTGTTGGCTCCGTTGGGAGCCGTCATCCTCGCCGTCTTCGTGGTGGAAATCGCGGCCAAGATACTCGTTCAGCGGCTCGGCTTTTTCAAAGACGCTTGGAATCTTTTCGACTTTGTGGTCATCGCCATCGCGCTTGCCCCCACAAGCGGCCCTCTCGCGGTGCTGCGGACCCTGCGCGCCCTGCGGATATTGCGCCTGATCACGGTCGCGCCCTCGCTCAAGCGCGTGGTCGGGGCCTTGTTCCGGGCCCTGCCCAATATCGGGGGTTCCACCGCGCTGTTGGGGCTGATTTTTTACGTCAGCGCGATCATCGCCACCGAGTTCTTCGGCGAGGCCTTTCCCGAGTGGTTCGGCAATCTCTTCGCCTCGGCCTATACCTTGTTTCAGATCATGACGCTCGAGGGTTGGTCGATGGGGATCGTCCGACCGGTCATGGTCGAGCATCCGATGGCTTGGCTCTTTTTCCTGCCCTTTATCCTCTTCACCACCTTCACCGTCCTCAATCTGTTCATCGGGGTGGTCGTGCAAGCGATGCAAGACGGGGTCAATGCCGACGCGCACAAAGCGACCAGCGACAAACAAGAGGAAATCTTGGAGGAAATAAGAGGCTTGCGCCGAACCGTCGCCGCGTTGGACCGCGACCCTCCGCCGGCTTCGAAGGAAACGAGCGAGGATGCGAGCGATGCCCCTTCGCGATCTCGAAGCCAAACGCCTAGCCAAACGCCCAGGAGAGAAAAATCTTGGCCGGACTCGAACTGACTTCCGTCAAAAAATCCTTCGGCGGGGTTGCCGTCATCCACGGCGTCGATCTGTCGATCAACCCCGGGGAATTCATCGTTTTCGTCGGTCCCTCGGGTTGCGGCAAATCGACCCTGTTGCGCTTGATCGCCGGGCTTGAAAGCACGCTCGAAGGCGAGATCCGAATCGGCTCGCGCGATGTCACCGCCGCCGACCCCGGCGATCGCGGCGTCGCCATGGTCTTCCAGACCTACGCCCTCTACCCGCATATGAGCGTGCGCGAGAACATGGGCTTCGGCCTGCGCATGAACGGGGTCGACAAGGCGGATATCCGCCGGCGGGTCGATCGCGCCGCCGATATCCTTCACCTCGATCGCTTGCTCGAGCGCAAACCGAGCGAACTCTCCGGCGGTCAACGCCAGCGCGTGGCCATCGGGCGGGCCATCGTTCGCGAGCCCGATGTCTTCTTGTTCGACGAGCCTCTATCGAACCTCGACGCCGAGCTGCGGGTGCAGATGCGCCTGGAAATCGCCAACCTGCACAAGCGACTCGAAGCCACGATGATCTACGTAACGCACGATCAGATCGAAGCCATGACCTTGGCGGATCGCATCGTCGTGCTGCGCGAGGGGCGGATCGAGCAGGTCGGATCGCCGATCGATCTCTACGACGATCCCGACAATCTCTTCGTCGCCGGTTTCATCGGCTCCCCTCGGATGAACTTCCTCGAGGCGAGGGTCACCGCCGTCGAAGGCCATCGTGCCACGTTAGGCCTTGTCGATTTCGCGCGCACCGAGATTCACCTCGAACTCGAACGACCCCCGGCGCTCGAACGCACGGTGCGTTTGGGCATCCGTCCCGAGCATTTCGACGCCTCCGGCTCGGTCGCGCTGACGGCGCCGATCGAGGTGATCGAGAACTTGGGGGGAACTTCTTATGCCTATACGCGAAGCCTAAGCGGCAACCCCCTGGTCATCGATCTCGGCGGGGACCGCAGCGTCGTCGAGGGCCGTGATTTCACCGCGCGTTTCGATCCCGCCCGCGCCTACCTCTTCGATCCCGAATCCGGCTTGCGAATACGCTGACGATGAGCCCTTCTCCGCCCGGCGGGCAACGCGTTTTGGGGTGCTGCTACTACCCCGAGCACTGGCCGCAATCCTGCTGGTCGCGCGATGCCCGGCGCATGGCCGAGGTCGGATTGCGCCGGGTGCGAATCGGCGAGTTCGCTTGGCGCCGGATCGAGCCGCATCCCGGCCGCTTCGACTGGGAGTGGCTCGACCGGGCCATCGAGACTCTGAGCGCCGCAGGCTTAGGTATCGTGCTCGGCACCCCCACGGCAACGCCGCCGCGCTGGCTGCTCGATCGCCACCCCGATATGACGGCCGTGGATCGCGAGGGTCGGCCGCGCACCTTCGGCTCCCGTCGGCATTATTGCTTCAGCCATCTCGGCTACCGCTTCGAATGCGCTCGTATCGTCGGTGCATTGGCGAAGCGCTACGGTCGCCACGAAGCCGTAGAGGCTTGGCAGACCGATAACGAATACGGTTGTCATGACACGACCCTGTCTTACAGCGAGGCCGCGCGCACGGCCTTTCGTCGGTGGTTGCGGGATCGTTATCTCGATATCGACCGACTCAACCGGGCTTGGGGCAATGTGTTCTGGTCGATGGAATACGACGATTTCGATCAGATCGATCCGCCCGAGCTGACGGTCACCGAGGCCAACCCCACGCACCGGCTCGCCTTCCGCCGCTTCTCTTCCGACCAAGTGGTCGGCTTCAATCGCCTCCAAGTCGATATCATCCGCGCCCACAGCGATGCCCCGATCGCCCACAACTATATGGGGCGCATCATGGATTTCGATCATTTCGCGGTGGGCGACGATCTCGATATCGCCGCTTGGGATTCCTACCCCTTGGGTTTTTTGGCCGAGCGCGCCGGGGCCGATGCCGACACCCGTCGGCGCTTCGCTCGCCAGGGCGAGCCCGACTTTCAGGCTTTCCATCACGATCTTTATCGCGCCGTCGGCAAGAGGCGCTTGTGGATCATGGAGCAGCAGCCTGGCCCGGTGAACTGGGCTCCTTATAACCCGGCGCCCCTGCCGGGGATGGTGCGCTTGTGGAGTTTGGAGGCCTTCGCCCACGGAGCCGAGTCCGTATGCTATTTCCGATGGCGCCAAGCGCCCTTCGCCCAAGAGCAGATGCACGCCGGTCTGCAGAATCCCGACGGGAGCGACGCCCCGGCGATGGCGGAAATCGAGGACTTGGCCGCGGAGATCGCCGCCGGTCCGCAGATCGGCCAAAGCATCCCGGCACCGGTCGCGCTGCTTTTCGACTATGACGCCGGCCACGCTTGGGATATCCAACCCCATCGCGCCGGATGCAGCTATTTCGATCTGGTCTTCGGCTTTTATCGTGCCTTGCGCCGCTTGGGTCTGTCGATCGATATCCTGCCGCCGACGACGAGGGATTTCAGCCCTTGGTCCTTGGTGCTCGCGCCGGGTCTGGTCTTTATGTCGCTTGATTTGAAGAACGCGCTCGAAAAAACCGCCCGGCAACTGCTGTTGGGTCCGCGCAGCGCCGCCCGCGATATCGACATGGCGATCCCGACGCCGCTGCCACCCGATTTTCCCGGGCTCGATCTGCGCGTCGTCGGGGTCGAGAGTTTGGGTCCGCAGATGGATATCGCACTGCCGGCGGGAGGCGGCATCCGTCATTACCGCGAGTTCGTCGACGGCGGGGCCACCGTCTTCGAGCGCGATGCCGACGGGGAGCCCGTCTTGCTCGGCGATGATCGTTGCCGATACCTGACGGGCTGGCCCGACGAGGCGGCGGCGTTTCGAATCGTCGCCGACGCCGCCGGCGTCGCCGGGATCCCGACTTGCGAACTCCCGTCGGGGCTGCGCCGACGCGAGACCGACCGGGAGGTCTTTTGGATCAACTACAACTCGTATGAGGTCGAAGCCGAGGGCCTGCGTATCGCGCCGGTTTCGGTCTTGCGCCAAGCGCGTAAGAAGACATCGGACGATCCTCCCGGCCCCTGATTCGGCTCGACCGGCTCGAAAGGCTTGAACGAAGCGCCCCGCCGTTGCGGGGATTCGAAGCGGTCGGTCGAATAAGGGGGAGAGCAAAGGAGCGTTTCGAAGGAGCGTTCCGACGCTTCGATCGCCGGTGCGCCGACCGAAGTTCATTCGAAACGATCGGATTGCCCGCCCTCGAAGCCGCTCTTCGAAAGGGCTAGGGGTTTATGTGCGCGATGCCGCTGCCTGGCAGCGCATCAAGAAGGGATTTCGCGTGCTGCCACCTGCTGCTATCGATTGCCCGTCGATCAGATCGATCGCTTCGATCGCGGTCGATGAGCGTGCCGCTTCGAGGGCGATGCTTTGCGGGTCCACCGCAGCGGCTCCGGGGTCGGGGATGACAATCCACCGATCGCTTTCGCCGAAGTCCGGCTCGAAGCCGACGGCACCTGCGAAGTCGCGTCGTTCGAGCGGTCGATCCCCTGCCCCTGCCCTTTCCCCCAAAAGCCGGTTCAGCCGCTGCACCAAACAGGCCGTCGGGCGGGGATTGAATCGGCGATCGAACAAGCCTCGGCGGGGGAAATAGCCGCGATCGACATCGGCCAGCGTGTCGCAGATCAGGTCGACGGCTTCGTTGGCATGCGCGGACAAGATCGCCTCGCAAAGACGGGCCGCTTGGGCCACGCCGTCGTTCATGCAAAGGGCGGGATTGTCACCGGCCAAGCGAAGATGGATGACGGCGCTTTTGCCGAAACGCTCGAAGATATCCTTGGCCAGAGCCAACGCCGGTTGCAGCGCTTCTTCGAAGCCCGAACGCAGGATATAGGCGTCGGCGGCTCGCCCGCTTTCGCTTTTAAGCCAAGCGGCGAGCAGATCGCCGTCGGCGGCGGTGAATCCGTGGTTGATGACGTGGAAATAACGCCCCCTCGATGCGATGACATCGTCCTTGCTGCGCCAGGGCGAGAAATGCCATTCGATGCCCTGCCCTTCGAGCAGTTCGACGAAGGCCGAGTCGACGGGCGCATCCAAGCGCCGGCAGCTTTCCCAGACATCGATGAGATCGGCGTGGGCCTCGACGAGATCGCGTATCGCCTTCGTAGCGGCGCCGAAGCGATAAAAGCGATAGCGAAAACCGAAGCGGCGCAACTCCGCCAGGCGAGCGCGCCGTCGATCGTCGGCAAGATCGGATGAGGGCAGGCGTAGCTCGCGCGCCCCGATTTCGATCAGCGCAAGCAGGGGGTAATCGTTGCGCGCCCGTTTGCGATCGAATTCGTCGAGCCCGCCGCTCGGCGGAATCTCGACGATCTCGCACCAATCCTGACGCAGATCGAAACCCAAAAGCCCGCGGTTTTCGAAAACGCAAGCCTCGGGCGCCAACGCCGGGCTCGACATCCTCGGCATCGCAAGGCACACCGATTGGCCTTCGTCCAGCTCGGCGCCTTGGCTATGGACCATCTCGAAGCGATGCCCCTTTTCGAAAACATGGATCAACGCATAGCCGAGTTTGTTCGTATCGTTGCGGCCGTATTCGTCGTTGGCGGCGATGCGGAAGATCTCGCTGTAATCCTGACGGGTAAAAGCCGTCGACGGCAATAGATAGCAGTCCGTGGCCGCGAGTCGGTGGTACCAGAACTGGTGGACATGGCCGCAAAATAACGCTTCGATACGGTATCCCTCGAGGAGATCGAGCAACCAAACCCGCGCTTTCGGCGCCAGGTTGTCGTAATGCTCGGCTTCGTCGGCATCGAGGAGAAAGGGCGGGTAATGGGAGCCCATGAAGATTCGCTCGCCGCGAATTCGATCGAGGAGGCGAGCGAGCCAGTCGTATTGCTCGGCCTCGGCGGCCAGATCGGAGCCCGGCAGTTGGGCGTTGATGCCGATGAAATGGATATCTTCGACGGTCCGATGAAAATACTGCTCGCCGAAATGACGCTCCCAAGCGTCGAGAAAAGAGGTGCGCACGGTCCCCGCCGGACCCCACTCGATGGCTTTGTCGCCGACATCATGGTTGCCGGGGATGATCCTCCAAGGATGCTTCAAGGCGGCGAACTGATCGAGAAAGCGCCGCGCCGAGACCGTATATGGATCCTCCATCGAGGGCACGGGATGCACCGCATCGCCCAAGTGGAGGACGAAAGCGAGATCGCGCCGGTTGAGATCGTCGATGACCCAGCGCAACCGCCGGTTGGCCCGCCGGTTGACCTCGAATGGGGAGTTGCATTCGTGGTCGCTTTGATTCAAATGGGTGTCGGAAACGACCGCGAAGGTGAATCGATAGCGGCCCGAACCCGAAGCCCTCATGCTCAACCCGCCAGGGGAATGCGCTTTTGCCGGCTTTTGATCAACAAGAAGATCGAAGCCAGCGTCATGGCCCAAAAGACCCAGCAAATCGGCGTGCGGAACAAGATGCCGAGGCCGCCCTCGGAGAGGATCATCGATTGACGAAAATTATCCTCGAGCAAGGGTCCCAAGATGAAGGCGATCAAAAAGGGCGGCGCCGGCAATCCGAAGACCATCATCGAATAGCCGACCACCCCCATCAAGAGCATGACGAGGACATCGAAAGCGCTGTTGTTGATGGCATAAGCGCCGAACAAACAAAAGACCAGGACCACCGGATACAAGAGCCGATTCGGAATCTCGGCGATACGGCTGATCGCGCGGATCGAGAACTTCCCCACCATGAACAGATAGGCCGAACTCAACATGATGCCGATGAAGAGCGCGTAAATCATGGTCAGATTCTGTTCGAACATCACCGGGCCCGGACGCAAACCGTGGATCATGAAGGCGCCCAAGATGACGGCGGTGATGACATCGCCCGGGACCCCCAAGGCCAGCAGCGGAATCATCGTCGCCCCGGCGACGCCGTTGTTGCCGGCTTCGGCGGCGGCGACGCCTTCGAGTTCCCCCTTGCCGAAATTATCCCGCCGCGGGGAATTTCGCCGCGCTTCGCTATAGGACAAAAAGGCCGAGGGGGCGCCGCCGATACCGGGGATCGAACCGAGGACGACACCGATCAGGCTGCCGCGCAGGATCGATTTGAAACAACGGCGGAACTCGGCGAAGCCCGCACCGCCCCCGCGCATCGCTGCCGCTCGGGTGGCATCGACGCTACCGCCGGCGAACCAGCGAAGGATTTCGGGCAGGGCGAACAGGCCGATCAATACCGGGATGAAATTGAGGCCGCCCATCAACTCCCATTCGTCGAAGACGAAACGGCCGGTGCCGTAGACCATGTCGAGGCCGATGGTGGCGAAGATCAGCCCCAAGGCCGCAGAGGCGATGCCCTTGGGCAGGCTGTCGCCGGAGACGCCGGCGATGATCGTCAGCGAGAAGACGATCAGGGTGAAGAATTCCGGCGGACCGAACTTGAGGGCGAAGGTGGCGAGCAAACCGGCGAGCAGGATCAGCGAGAGGTTGGAAACGAAATCGGCGAAACAGGAGGCATAGAGGGCCATATCCAGAGCCTTGCGCGCCTGCCCTTTTTGCGTCAGGGGATAGCCGTCGAGCACCGTGCAAGATGCCGCCGGGGTGCCCGGGGCCTTGATCAGGATGGCGGTGATCGAGCCGCCGTAGAGTCCGCCTTTGTAGATACCGAGCAAAAGCAATATCCCGGTGACCGGCTGCATGGCGAAGGTGAAGGGCAGCGCCAGCGCCACTCCCATCGGTGTCGTCATGCCGGGGATGGCGCCGATCAGGGTGCCGAAGACGACTCCGATGAATACGATCGAGACGTTTTCGATCGTCAAAAACAGCGCGAACGCGTCGCCCAATTGCTCGATCATCGTTTTAGCCTCGCAAGAACTCGAAAACGCCGAGCGGAATCGGAACATTCGCGACGTGCACGAAGAAGACGTATAACAGCGCCGGCAGGCAAAGCGCCGGCGCGATCAGGGGCCATGGACGCCGTTCCCCGGCAAGGAGCCCCAAAAGCAGGATCAAGGCCATGCCCGGCAGCACCATGCCCAGCCAATCGATGGCGAAGTAATAAGCGAAGAGCGATGCGAGCACCGCCCCTAGCCGATAGGAACGCGAGAGCGTGCTTGCGGCGGCCGCCGCCGTCTCGTCCGAATCCGACTCCCCTTGTCCAGGGCCTTGCCCGGGAAAGAGGATCGACAAAATGCCCATCGCAGCGAGGATCAAGGAGATGATGCGCGGCCAGAAATCGGGAGCGAGGGTGATATGGTCGACCCTCCCCGGGGAATCGATCCCCATCGGAATCAGAAGGAAAAAGAGGGTCAGCCCGATGATCAGGATTCCGACCCCGGTCAGGCGCGCTTTCATGAGGATCGGCCACCGGTCGAAGGGGGATTGCCGCAAGAATTGCCGTAAGAGTAGATCATCTCGATCGTCTCGGATCGCTTATCGCGAAATCGTCGCGAAATCATCGCGATAGAGGAACTCACGGATCGCCCGCATCGAGGCGCCCTCGGGGATCGCCGAGGACAGCGATATCTCCGGCGAGGCGGTCGACGAAGTGCCGATCGCCTAAGTCCATGAGCAAGATGCGCTTCGATTCGATCATGTCGGCTCGGTATCCTTTGGCGCTATCGATCTTGATCGTCGATCACTGAGTTGTCTGTCATCGATCTGTCTGTCATCGGGCTGCGGCCGATGGTCGGCGAGGCATCGAAACGCGACGATACGATCGATCGATTCCATGAAGGCCCTCATGCTTTCGGTGCTCGCTCGGTCGTATTCGTCGAGCGTTCCATCGTCCACGGCCCGCGCTCGAAAGATGCGCCCGGCTTCGGTTGCGATCACGCTTCTTGCCAAACTGGAATCGTCGGGGTCAGACCCTTCCAACGCCAAGATGGTTTCGGCCGTTTCGTCGCCGGCGGCGGCCGATTCGACGACCGTGTATCGCAAGATTTCACCGACGCGCTCGGTGCCCGATCGGGCACCGGCAAGCACGCCCGCGTAAAGCGATCCGTGCACCTGCCTGACGAGTTCGATGGCCAATCGTTCGGTCTTGGCCGTCGCTCGGTCGGATGCGGCGGCGCGTTCGTACTAGGCTCGGACTTGCGCAAGATCGGCCGCTACCCGGGGGATTTCATGGCAGTCATCGAAGAACAAGACATAGCCGGCGGCGATCACGAGGATCGCGACGCCGCCCCCGATCGCGGTGAAGAATGCGAGCGAATCCGTCCAAGCCAAGCGGGGGCGCCAATCCGAGCGGGCACCGGGGGGCGCGGTCGTGCATCGTCGATATCATCGCTTATCCCCCGTTCCGAAGTCGTACACATCGGCCGGGGATTCGGGCTCGTACTCCGGCCGATCGCTTATTCGCTCCACCGCTCTAATCAATCTCTCTTCACGGTCGATTCGCTCTTCACGCGCTCGGATGAAGGGTCCGAATATCGTTCCGAAGACCCAAGATATAG
This sequence comes from Gammaproteobacteria bacterium, assembly GCA_965220535.1. GTDB lineage: Bacteria > Pseudomonadota > Gammaproteobacteria > HK1 > HK1 > HK1. The sequence goes on from OZ244833.1 coordinate 452,740, forward strand.
CCCACCAAATGACGCCCAGCGTCAACACCATTCCCAAGAAATCGATCATCGCTTGACTCCCTTCGGTGATATGAATGGAAAATCACCCTTTCCCATCGACGCTTATAGAAAACGCGTTTTTTTGAAAATGACGGCCGCGGGGCGATCGATGCCTTGACATGGACGGTATTCTCGAAGGGTGCACGCTTCGGTTGGCTCCCGTGCTGTGCACCGATACCGGGTTCGACGGACTCGAAGGGTCCGCTGGGCGCCGTGAAGCCCCGATCTCGCTCGATACGACGAGATCGGGGTTTCGTCTTTGGATCATCAGGCCGCGATCGAATCGACTTGGCGCCGGCGGTACGCGCTGACCGCCTTGCGCGTCGCTCCGAAACGCGTCGCTCCGAAACAACGGGCCGCAAGACTCTCGGCATCGGGGATATTATCGGAATCGATCGGGCAGTCCAGAGTAATTAAAGACGATGCGAGCGATGTCGATATCGCTCCGGCCGGGCGTCGGAATCGATCGCCAAGCGGTCGGCGCCGGGATCGGCGGCACCGGTGACGGCGATCGCGCAAATGACCGCTTCGGCATCGCCGAGGTCGGCGGGATCGGCCGAGTCCGGGGCTCGTCGGCGAGGGCCTTGCTTTCCTCGATCGGCACGCCCTTGATCGGAAAGGCCTTTGTGATCGAGGGCGGGCCGATCGCATACGATCCTTGATATCGAGGCTTGGGCGAGGCTTGGGGTCGACACCGGCGGCGGCCGCGATTCAAGCCCCGGCGATCGAGCGGTCGGGGTACATTTCCACCGAGCCTCGTTCCCGCCGAGCCTCGGCGGCGCTTCGGCAATGCAAAATCCGCTCGAAAGCGGCAAAGCCCGCAGCGATCTTTTATGATCGCTCGCTCGGGTCTTGGCGACCCCCGATAAAAAGGCTCCTGCCCGTCAATCCGCCCGATCAAGCGGAACGAACAATCCCCGGAGAATGACAATGAAAATACCCTCGATGTTTTCGCGCTTGGCGGTTGCGGCGGCCATGGCATCGGCGCTGCTCGCCGGCAACGCCTTGGCGGCCTACCCGACCAAACCGGTCACCTTAGTCTCGCCATACGGCCCCGGCGGGGCTGCGGATCTCGCGGCGCGAACCCTGTCGGCCACCGCCGCCGGCTACCTCGGCAACGGCATCTTGGTCGTCAACCGGACCGGGGCGGCCGGGGTGACCGGATCGACCTCGGTGGCCAAGGGCAAGAAGGACGGCTATACGCTGCTGCTGGCCCGCGTGGGATCGCAAGCCGCGGTGCCCGCGATCAACCGCAAAATCCCCTACGCTTGGGATGAATACACGTTCATCGGGCTGCTCGAACTCAATCCCTTCGTGCTCGTGGTCAACGCGGATTCGCCCTACCGCTCCTTGGGCGATATCAAGGCCGCGGTGGATGCCGGCGAAAAGCTGAGTTATTCATCCGCCGGGGTCGGCACGCTGCTGCACGTCGCCATGGTGATGACGCTGGATCAGATGGGTCTTGCCGGCGATGCGATGAAGCATGTCCCCTATAAAGGCGGCGGCAAGGCGGCCGCGGCGGTGGTCGGCGGCCACGTCGACATGATGTTCCAAAATCTTTCCGGCGTCATCGGCAATATCCAGGCCGGCAAGATGCGGGCGCTGGCGGTCTCGACCAAGGAGCGGGTGCTGTCGATCAAGGACGTTCCCACCGTCGCCGAGGCGGGCTACCCCGGGCTTGAAACCGTGATCGGCTGGAGCGGGCTTTGGGGTCCGCCCGATCTGCCGGACGAAGTCGTCGACAAATGGATCGATGTGCTGGGCAAGCTGAGCGAGGATACGGCGTGGCTCAAGCTGACCCGGGGTTTGGGCTCGGTGCCGGATATCCGCAAACCGCCCGAAACCAAGGCCTTCGTCAAGGCCCAATACGAGGCCTTCAAGGAGTTGACCGAAAGGCTGGGAATGACCATCCAATAACGCTCGCGAAAAAGGGATGATCGGGGATGACCGCCCGCTTCGCGGTCGTCCCTTTTCCCTTGACTCTCTTGACTCTCTTGACTCCCTTGGCTCCCATGACTTCCAAAGCCCCGAATATCTTGGTCATCCAGGCCGATCAGATGGCGGCCAAGGCCTTGTCGCTCTACGGACATCGACTGGTCAAGACGCCGCATCTCGAGCGACTCGCCGAACGAGGAACGCTCTTCGAACAGGCCTATTGCAACTTTCCGCTGTGCGTGCCGTCGCGGGCATCGATGATGGCGGGTCGTCTCGCCAACGCGATCGCGATGTGGGACAACGCGATCGAAATGCCGGCATCGATTCCGACGCTCGCCCACTATCTGCGCTCGGCCGGTTATCACACGGTCTTGTGCGGCAAAATGCATTTCGTCGGACCCGACCAACTGCACGGATTCGACGAGCGGATCGTCACCGATATCTACCCCTCCAACTTCGCTTGGACCCCGGATTGGATCGTCGGCGAGCGCTATCGCCCGACCGGCATCAATATGCGCGCCGTGGTCGATTCCGGCTTGTGCGCCCGTAGCCTGCAAATCGACTACGACGAGGAGGTCGAGCACTGCGGGGTGCAAAAACTCTACGACCTCGCCCGCTTCCGCCAAGAGCGACCGTGGATGTTATGGGTCTCCTTCACCCACCCGCATTCCCCTTACGTCACGACGCAAAAATACTGGGATCTCTACGACCATGACGAGGTCGATATGCCCGCGGTGGACGATATCCCTTTGGATGAAAAGGATGCGATGAGCCGCTGGTTGCATTACGCCCACGGCGGCGACCTGCACGATGTCACTCGCGAGCATATCCACAACGCCCGTCATGCCTATTACGGCATGTGCAGCTATATCGACGACAAGGTCGGCCGCCTGCTCGATAGCCTGAAAGCCTTGGATATCGAGGACGATACGGTCGTGGTCTTCACCTCCGACCACGGGGAAATGCTCGGCGAGCGCGGCATGTGGTTCAAACAATCCTTCTACGAATGGTCGGTGACCGTACCGCTGATCCTGCGCATTCCCGGCTTCGATTCCCGCGCCCGTTGCGATCGATTGGTCTCCTTGGTCGATTTGCTGCCGACGCTGATGGACTTGGCGGGCGAAGGGGACTTCGAACCGATATCGCCGCTCGACGGCCACTCCCTGCTACCGATGATGGCCGGGGAAAGCGCCGCTTGGAACAACGAGGTCGTATCGGAATATACCGGCGAGGGAGTCGTCGCCCCTTGTCGCATGGTGCGGGTGGACAACCACAAACTCATCTACACGCACGGTCACCGAGAACTGATGTACGATCTGAGTGCCGATCCGCTCGAACTCGACAATCTCGCGGGTCGCAGCGAATATGCGCGAATCGAGGAGCGGTTGCGGGCGCGCTTGCTGGCCGATTGGGATCCCGAGAGTATCTCGGAGCAGTGCATTCAAAGCCAGCGGGAGCGTTTGTTCATACAAAAAACGACCGCAGGGGATCCCAACTGGGCTTTTCGTTTTCGCCCCGACGACGGCGAGCGCTTCATTCGCAACGACAGCGCCGTCGGAACCAAGGCCAAGGCCCGTTATCCCTTCGTCGAGCCCACGCCTTTCCTCAAATGACTCGGTCCGGCTCGGGGGCTCGGGCGATCCCTTGCATCGAAACGACGCCCTCGGCCTTCGATGCCGCCGTGGCTCGGCAAGCGTCCGCTCGATCCGAGCGCCGCCGATGCGAATCTCGATCGCCCTTTTGCCTATTCGGGTAGCGATACGGGTAGCGGATTCGGGTATTCGTTGCCGATCCGATCCGGTGCCGCAACGAAGGGAAGGGATCGACCCTCGCCTTTCGCGCCTTGAGTCGGTCGTATCCGCGATATCCAAAAGCGATCTACAAACGATCTACTAAGATGAATATTCGAACGAACACTGCGGCGGCTGGATAGCCGACACCGAATCGCCATCAAAACCAATCGATAAGGAGACGATCGATGCCTTTCAATCTGAAACCGACCCTTGGCATGCTGGCCGCCGGGGCTTTGGCAAGCGCCGGGGCCTTGGCCGGCGAGCTGGTCATCAACACCGATACCTCGGATCCGGCGCCGAAGGCCGCCTTCGAGGAGTTGATCAAGGATTTCGAAGCCGAGCATCCCGATATCAAGGTCAAGTGGAACCTTTTCGACCACGAGGGCTACAAGACCTCGATCCGCAACTTCCTCACCGCCGACGCCCCCGACTTGGCCAACTGGTATGCCGGCAACCGCATGCTGCCCTACGTCGAGGCCGGGCTCTTCGAGCCGGTCGACGATGTCTGGGAAAGCGCAGGCCTAAACGATTCGCTGGCCTCGGCCGCCGGATCGATGACCATCGACGGCAAGAAGTGGGGGGTGCCCTATACCTATTACCAATGGGGGATCTACTACCGCAAGGATATCTTCGAAAGGCTGGGGATCGGCGTACCGAAAACCTGGGCCGATTTCGTCGCTGCCGGTGAAACCCTGCTCGCCAACGATATCAAGCCGATCACCATCGGGACCAAGTTCCTGTGGACCGCCGGCGGAGTATTCGACTACATGAACCTTCGCACCAACGGCTACGACTTCCACATGGCCCTGACGCAAGGTCAGGTCGCATGGACCGACGATCGCGTGCGCAAGACCATGGCCAACTGGAAGGAGCTGCTGGACAAAGGATTCTTCATCGACAACCACGCCGCCTACTCCTGGCAAGAAGCGCTGGCGCCGATGGTCCAAGGCGAAGCGGCGATGTATGTCATGGGCAACTTCGCGGTCGCGCCGCTGCGAGAGGCGGGATTGAGCGATGATCAGCTCGGTTTCTTCCAGTTCCCGATCATCGACGGCAAGATCGCATTGGCCGAAGAGGCGCCGACGGATACGATCCATATCCCGTCCAACGCCAAGAACAAGGAAGACGCCAAGAAATTCCTGGCTTATTTGGGTCGCGCCGACGTCCAGACCAAGATCAACAAGACCCTGGGCCAGCTGCCGATCAACAAGAACTCCGAAGTCAACGACGACAAGTTCTTGCACGCCGGTCTGGCCATGCTCTCCTCCACCCGAGGGGGGATCGCCCAGTTCTTCGATCGCGACGCCCCGGCCGAAATGGCCAAGGCCGGTATGGAGGGCTTCCAGGAGTTCATGGTCAAACCCGATCGCTTGGACAAAATCCTGGATCGCTTGGAGAAGGTCCGCGCCCGGGTCTACAAATAAGCCCTTCGAAGCCTTGGAGGGCGGAGCGATCCCTGTCTCGGGGTCTTCGAAGTCCCTGCTCGATCCTGCAAGATGCCCGCCGACCGGCGGGCATCGTTTCGAGGATCGCTTCGGGGCTCGCCCCCGCTTCGTCCAAGGAAGGGTCTTTCGGCTTTTGCCGCCATGAAAGCGTTTTGGAGAGCCAACCAACAACGCCTCGCGCCTTGGCTGTTTCTCGCGCCCGGGGTGTTGATGTTTTTGCTCTACGTCATCTTGCCGATCTTCCAATCGATCGGCATCAGTCTTTACGACTGGGACGGTCTGGGCGAGAAAAGCTATATCGGCTTGGATAACTATATCGAACTGATCGACGACGAGGCCTTCTACACCTCGCTGAAAAACAACCTGATTTGGCTCGTGCTCTATCTGCTGGCGATCCCCGCCGGGCTTGCGGTCGCCCTCTTTTTGAACCAGACGGTGCCCGGCATCCGCATCTACAAATCCCTGTTCTTCTTCCCCTTCGTCATCTCGCAGGTCGTCGTCGGCCTCATGTTCTCTTGGTTTTACGACCCCAGCGACGGCCTGATGAATATCGCCTTGATGGCCATGGGCTTCGAGGCCATCCCGGTGCTCGCCGATGAAACATGGGTCACCTACGGCATCATCGCCGCCGGCTTGTGGCCCCAAACCGCCTATTGCATGATCCTCTATCTGACCGGCCTGAACGCGGTCGACAAAGAACAAATCGAGGCGGCGCGCCTCGACAACGCGCGCGGCCTCAAGATGCTGTGGTTCGTCATCTTGCCGCAACTGCGGCCGGCGACCTTCATCGCGCTCGTGGTGACCATCATCGGCGCCCTTCGCTCCTTCGACTTGATCGCGATCATGACCGACGGCGGGCCTTGGGGTTCGAGTCGCGTACTCGCCTTTTATATGTACGAACAAGCCTTTTCCGAATACGGCTTCCGCATGGGCTACGGGGCGGCGATCGCCGTCGTCCTGTTCTTGATCATGATGGTCTACATCGCCGCCTTCTTGCGCAAGATGTATCGCGACGAGCGGCGCGGATAAGCCCTCCCGCCCAAACCCTCACGCCATGTATCCGCGTCCCATCGAATATGCCCGTCCCTCGACCCGATGGGCCTACAAAATCCTGCTGCCGATCGCGCTGATCGTCTGGTTGCTGCCGCTGCTGGCGGTGGCGTTGACCTCGGTCCGCTCCGCCGGGGATATCATCTCCGGCAACTATTGGGGCTGGCCGAGCGATTTCGATATGCTCGAAAACTACACCGCGATCTTCGAAAACACCCCGATCGGGCAATATCTGCTGAACAGTTTCAGGGTAACGATCCCGACCGTCATCGGCTCGGTGGCTCTGTCTTGCATGACCGGTTTCGCCTTCGCCGTCTACCGCTTCAAGGCCAACCTGCCGGTGTTTTTCATGTTCGTGGCCGGGAATTTCATCCCCTTCCAGATCTTGATGGTGCCGGTGCGCGATTTGACCTTGCAGCTCGGCATGTACAACAGCGTCAGCGGATTGGTGATGTTTCACATCGCCTTCCAAACCGGATTTTGCACCCTGTTCATGCGCAACTTCATTCGCACCCTGCCGCGGGAATTGATCGAGGCCGCCCGGGTCGAGGGGGTCAGCGAATTTCGTATCTTCCGCTATATCGTGGTGCCCTTGATGAAACCGGCCATCGCCGCCCTGTCGGTGCTGATCTTCACCTTCATCTGGAACGACTATTTCTGGGCCACGGTGCTCACGCAAGGCGCCGAATCGCAACCGATCACCGCCGGGCTGTATTCGCTCAACGGCCAATGGCTGGCCGCTTGGCATTTGGTCTCGGCGGGTTCCATCGTCGCCGCCTTGCCCCCGGTCTTGATGTTCTTCTCGATGCAACGCCATTTCATCGCCGGGCTGACGCTCGGAGCCGTCAAATGACGCGATCCTGGCGCTTGGACGACGGGCACCAAACGCTGGTATTCGCCAACGAAGGCCATTATCTACCCTCGATCGTCTACTGGGGGCGTTCGTTGCCTGCCGACGAGGACTTGGACGAACTGGCGCAGGCGACATCGATCGATATCACCGGGGGCATGCTCGATGCCCATCCACCGCTTTGCCTTTGCCCCTTGGCGATCGACACTTTCCCGGGCCAAGCAGGCTTGATCCTGCGCCGCAGCGACGGAACTTCGCTGCATCCGACCTTGCGCTTCGAATCCGCGAGCGTCTTGTCGAAGGGCATCGTCTTCGAAGCCCATGATCCGGCAGCGGGGCTGACTTGGCAGGCGGAGTTTCGAAGCCATCCCGAGACCCGGGTCATCGCCTGCCGTTCGCGCCTTCTAAGCCGCCGGCCGGTCCATCTCGAGTGGCTGGCGGCGCCGGTTTTTCCCGCCCCGCAGCAAGGGCGGGAATCGATCGAGTTTTCGGGGCGCTGGTGCGGCGAATTCCAGATCGCGACTCATTCCTGGTCCGCCGGAATCAGGGCGCGCAACAATCCCACCGGACGCACGGGACACGAACACTTTCCCGGCCTTTATCTCCCGGCCAAGGGCACGAGCAACACCGCCGGGGAGGTTCATGCCTGCCACTATGGCTGGTCCGGCGGCCACGGCATGATCGCCGAGGAATTGCCCGACGGTCGACGCCAAGTGCAATTCGGCCATGCCCGCGGCAGCGAAGCCGAGGCGAATACCGAATTCGCCACCGCGACTTTGTACCTCGCTTGGTCGGATGCCGGACTCAACGGAGCGGCCACGGCATTGCAGCGGCATGTGCGCGAGCGCGTGGTTCGCTGGCCCGAGGCTTCGCTCCCCCGACCGGTGCATTACAACTGCTGGGAAGCGATCTATTTCGATCACGATATCGAGATATTGAGCGATATCGCGCGGATCGCCGCCGACCTCGGGGCCGAGCGCTTCGTCCTCGACGATGGCTGGTTCGGTCGCCGCAACGACGATACGAGCTCGTTGGGTGACTGGCAGGTCGACCCCGGCAAATATCCGCAGGGGCTGACGCCGCTGATCGAGAGGGTGCGATCGCTCGGCCTTGGCTTCGGGCTCTGGCTCGAGCCGGAGATGGTCAGTTGCGATTCGGATCTGGCGCGGGCGCATCCCGACTGGATTTCGGGCCCCGTCGATCAGATCGAAGGGCGCCGGCAGCGAGTTCTCGACCTGACGCGCCGCGAAGTCTTCGAATACCTTTTCGAGCGCGTGCACCGGCTGCTGACGAGCCATGCGATCGAGTACATCAAATGGGATCACAACCGGGTTCTGCCGCTGGCCGACGCCGCTCAGACCCGAGCCTTGCTGGCCCTGCTCGATCGCCTGCGGCGGGCGCATCCCGGTGTCGAAATCGAATCCTGCGCCAGCGGTGGCGGTCGTATCGACTACGGCATCTTGGAACGCTGTCAACGGATATGGCTCAGCGACAGCAACGACGCCCTCGAACGGCTTCGAATCCAACACGACGCCGCTTTGTTCTTGCCCGCTGCGGTGACCGGCAGTCATGTCGGTCCTCGCCGATGCCATACCTCCGGGCGGACGCTCGATATCCACCTGCGCGCTTGGACCGCCGCCCAACGCCATTTCGGTTTCGAGATGGACTTGCGGGAACTGAGCGAAGAGGAAGCGGCGGCGCTCAAGGGGGTCTGCCGGTGGTGGAAAGAGAATCGCGACTGGCTGTTTCGCGCCGACATCCTTCGCCTCGACAGCATGGACGAGGCGGTCATCGCGGAAATGCAGCGCGCCGAAGGGGGGGAGCGTTTCGTCGTTTTCGCCGCCAAGTTGCATACCTCGCGCCAAATCGCGCCCCGGCCGCTGACCCTGACCGGGCTCGACCCCGACGCCCGCTACCGTGTCGACCTGCTCACCCGTGATCGATGCCCGGCCCTGTCGCGCGGGGACCCGCTCATGAAATCGAAGGCGCTGACCGCCGGCGGGACGTGGTTGATGCAAGCGGGGTTGAATTTGCCTTGGTCGTTCCCGGCGACGATCCACGTCGTCGAGGGCGTCCGCATCGATTGATCGTTTTCGGCTCGAATCCAAGCCCCTTCTGCGGCTATCGCGGCTATCGAGTCAGCATCCGAGCCTCGCTGACGATCTTCGTCTCGGCACTGCCGGGGGCCGACAATATCGACCATGCACGACCTATCGGTGCATCGGATAGATAAATATCGGATATTCGGATATATAAAAAAGAGCCGGCATCGCGCCGGCTCTTGGCAGCCTCTTTTCAGACTTCGATAGAAGCGGGCTTTTGCCGCCCCTTATCGCACCCCCGTCGCGCTGTTGTTGACCAAGGCTCCGCCGCCACCGGTGCGGGTCAGCACCTGCGCCGTGAAATGCCTGCTCGAACGAACTTCGCAAACAAGGCCCAAGCCCTCCCATCGATAGCCGATACCCCTTGCCAGTTCTTCTGATTGCAAATGCCTCGTGTTCAGGCGCTCGATACGCCCCAAACTCCACTCGTACCTGCTCCCGTCGTCCGTGTAGCACACGAAGGAGGTCTCGAAGCAATCCCCTTCTTGCGAGTTGCAGCGAATCCGGATATTCGATTCATCCGACGAATCCGGCGAGGGAATCGATTCGATATCCGCCCGATGGACTCCGCCTTCGGCAACGCTTCGAATCATCGCGCTGTTGTTGACCAGCACCCCGTTGCCCGAGCGCGTCCACACCTGCGAGCCGATCGTCGCGCTGCTTCGAAGGGCGCATCCCAAACGACCCTTGCCTGCCCAAGACTTTCCTCCGGTATAGGCTTGGATATCCTGCACCGAAAGAGAGGCCGTTCCCCAAGCGGGGATGGGCTGCGGGAGTCTTCCTTGGAAGACTTCCCCGTCCGCTTGGGCGGAGCAATCCAAAGCGACGGAGCAAGGAGAATCCTGCAGGCATCGAATCCGAAGGGTCGCGCTGTCGCCCGAGGTCGGGGGCGGGAGGGCGAGGGCTTGGCTTCGAAGCGACTCCTTGTCGTTATCCCTGACGACGACGCTTCGAAGGATTCTTTTGCCGGCGAACTCGAAGGCGACGAAATGGCTGTCGTCGCTCTTGTCGGAATCCTTGTGGGCGATGATATCGATGGATTGATAGCGGTCCCAATTCGTCTCGGTGAAGACCATCCCTTCGCGGGAAAAACCGATTCCGAAAGTGTTCGAGGTCTTCGAAATCAGCACCGACACGGTATCCGTCGGTCGTTTGCTGAGTTTGACGGAGATGGTCTGCCTGTCCTCCTCGTCGATGGTGATATTGCCTGCGGGCAAGAAGACAAGGGTTCCGTCGTAGGGGTTCGTCGTGGGAGGCGTCGTCGGAGAGTCGTTATCACGGACGGAAACCGACTTCGTCACCCGAGGTGCAGTGATTCCGCCCGAAGCGGTGAGGGTGATGGTGTCGGAATCGTTTGTGGTATCGGCATCCTCGGCGGCGTTGACGGTGACCCGCTGCCCGGTTCCATAGTTCGAGGTGTCGAAGGTCAGCGAAGACGGGGAAAGTGTGATATCCGAATTCGTTTTCGTCAGAGAAACCCTTACGTTCGCGTTCGGGGCGGCGCTGAGGCTGACTTCGAAGCTCCCCGAGCTGCCCTCGGCTATCGTCAGCGTTCTCGAAGGGGTGACCTGAATCGTTCCCGACGGGGTGGAAGAGCCATCGTTATCGGTAACGGAGACCGACTTTCTCACCTGCGGAGCGGTTATCCCGCCCGAAGCGGTGAGGGTGATGGTGTCGGAATCGTTCGTGGTATCGGCATCCTCGGCGGCGTTGACGGTGACCCGCTGCGCGGTTCCATAGTTCGAGGTGTCGAAGGTCAGCGAAGACGGGGAAAGGGTGATATCCGAGTTCGTCTTCGTCAGAGAAACCCTTACGTTTGCGTTCGGGGCGGCGCTGAGGCTGACTTCGAAAGACTCCGAGCCGCCCTCGTCGATGTTCAGCGTCGTTGTATCGGAGAGAACGATGGTTCCCGAAGGAGCGGGAGCGTCATCGTTATCGGTGACGGAGACCGACTTCGTCACGTTCGGAGCGTCAATCCCGCCCGAAGCGGTGAGGGTGATGGTGTCGGAATCGTTCGTGGTATCGGCGTCCTCGGCGGCGTTGACGGTGATGGTCTGCGTTTGGTTCCAGTTGGATGTGTTGAAGGACAGCGAAGTCTTGTCGAGGCGTATATCGTCGTTCGTCTTCGAAAGAGAGACCGTCACGTTCGCGTTCGGTGCGGTGCTGAGGCTGACTTCGAAAGACCCCGAGCCGCCTTCGTCGATGCTCAGCGCTGTATTGGAATCGGAGAGAACGATGGTTCCCGAAGGGGCGTCGTTGTCGGTAACGGAGACCGATTTCGTCACATCGTCGGCATCGATGCCGCCCGTGGCAGAAAGGGTGATGGTGTCGGAATCGTCCGTAGTATCGGCGTCTTCGGCGGCGTTGACGGTGACCGACTTCGCGCCGTAGTCCGTCGTGGTGAAGGTCAGCGAAGACGGGGAAAGAGTGATATCGTCGTTCGTCTTCGAAAGAGAGACCGTCACGTTCGCGTTCGGTGCGGTGCTGAGGCTGACTTCGAAAGTCCCCGAGCCGCCCTCGTCGATGCTCAGCGCTCTATTGGCATCGGAAAGAACGATGGTTCCCGAAGGGGCGTCGTTGTCGGTAACGGAGACCGATTTCGTCACATCGGCGGCATCGATGCCGCCCGTGGCAGAAAGGGTGATGGTGTCGGAATCGTCCGTAGTATCGTCGTCTTCGCCGGCGGTGACGGTGATGGTCTGCGTTTGGTTCCAGTTGGATGTGGAGAAGGACAGCGAAGTCTTGTCGAGGTCGATATCCGCATTCGTCTTCGTAAGAGAGACCGTCACGTTCGCGTTCGGCGCGGTGCTGAGGCTGACGTCGAAACTCCCCGAGCCGCCTTCGTCGATGCTCAGCGCTGTATTGGCATCGGAAAGAACGATGGTTCCCGAAGGGGCGTCGTTGTCGGTAACGGAGACCGCTTTCGTCACTTCGGGAGCGGTTATCCCGCCCGTGGCAGAAAGGGTGATGGTGTCGGAATCGTCCGTAGTATCGTCGTCTTCGCTGGCGGTGACGGTGATGGTCTGCGTTTGGTTCCAGTTGGATGTGGAGAAGGACAGCGAAGTCTTGTCGAGGTCGATATCCGCATTCGTCTTCGTAAGAGAGATCGTCACGTTCGCGTTCGGCGCGGTGCTGAGGCTTACGTCGAAAGTCTCCGATCCGCCCTCGTCGATGCTCAGCGCTGTATTGGAATCGGAAAGAACGATGGTTCCCGACGGCGGATCGTTATCGGTGACGGAGACTGTCACTAATACACTGCGGGATACGTTACCACGCCTATACCGAGGAATAACTTTGACAGTTTCATCTTCGGTATCGTCATCTTCCACAGCGGATACGGTGATTGTATATAACGGCGATCGCCATCTATGAAAACCAGTAGCAGGCGAGTATGCGATCCAATCAGACGAAGAGACGGTAACGCTTTGCGGGTTGACTGTGACAGCTCCTTGATCTTCACTCGTAATACTAAAAGTTTCCGCTCCAGTAGGTCGAGATTCGAGAGATGTCTCAAGCGATGTCTGCATCCTTATCGTAAAACTATCCTCCCCCCCCCCTCGGTGAGAGTCATTGATCTAGAAGGAGAAGGGGGTGAGAGAAAAAATTCTTGCGCAAAAGCCCCGTAAAAGGGGATTAATGTCGAGCAGATAAATATAGCAGAAAGGATGAATCGGGCCGGGTTCATGGGACTTCTCCGATTGAAGGGGCGGAAAGCAAGCGCAAATCTCTCGTGTCGTCGATGATAAGGCTATCGTCCATTGGCTTTGTCGAATGCACTGCAGGCATTTTTTCGCAAGTTCGACTTGAGTCGGATCGGGGTGGCTATCGATGAGGTCATCGAGTACTCGTAATCGCCTCTTCCGAATCCCCGAGGGCATTTTGAGCGTAGTCGATCTTCAACGTAGCCATCGAATCAGGGGCGAATAGTACCACCTTAGCGATGGCTTCCCGGCCAGATTCCGGCGCGACTCAAGTTCGAGGCGGCGTTTTGCGAGTCTTGCCGGCTCGTTTCCAAAAGGCAAGGTCAAGAAGGAAAGAGGGAGTCCCGGCTTTCGCTTCTCGATATCTTTGGAAGATCTAAGGGCCATCGTCGTGTCTGGCCAAGAGGTCGGCGCGGACGATTTGATTGGCCGCAGCGTTCTTCGGGTCGATCCCCTTTTTTTCGTTGGCGGAAGTTGAAACCGAGGCTGATTCTTTGCCGATCGAGCGGGGTTTCGGCTTCGCTTTCCTCGGGATTTTTCGATCCGGCGAGGCTCGGATTCGTCGAAGCGACCTGCCGGCCGGGGAAGACGATCGGCCTTCCGGCGTGGGGTTGGTAATGGATATCCTCTCGGCTGCGGGGGGAACGCCTTGTCGGATCGAAATGCCCGGTCAATACATGCGCTTGCGATTCAAAAAACTCCAAGGCGAGGGAGGACGATCGAGCGTCGGCGGGCGATGTCTTGATATACTGCGCATCCATCACGATGTTCCGTAACGTTCGACTCGGCGAGCGACGATATCGAGGCGAATCGAGCGCTCGAATCCCAAGTCTCGATATCGAACGCCAATACAGGCCGCTCTTGTCCATCCTCGCCGTCTTTTACAAGGATCGCGAAAACATGCAGCCCCGGCTCAAGCAAACGGACTATGCACGATCGCGTTGTCGGATCGGCATCGTCCATTTGGGATTCGGCGCCTTTCATCGCGCCCACTTGGCCGAATATATCGACGACTATATGCAGGCGTCGGGCGATCTCGGATGGGGGATCTGCGCGATCAACTTGCGCGCCGCCGACAGCGAGCGTTTTCGCGCCGCGAGCGCGAACTCGACGGGCTATGCGTTGAAGACCATGGACCCCGAAGGGGGCGTGGAATACCGCAAAGTGCGCTCCCATCTGGATTTTCGCGACTGGAGCGTCGATCCCGAATATGCCGAGGAATCGGTCGCCTCGAAAAGCGTGCATATCATCTCGATCACGGTCAGCGAAAGCGGTTATTGCCTCGATAAAAACGGGGGGCTCGATCTCGAGAATCCTCTCGTGTGCGCGGAAACGAGCGGCGGCGAAAAACGAACCGTCTACGCTTTTTTGAGGGCGGCGTTGCGCAAGCGAATGCAATCCGAAGGCGGGCCGATCACCGTTCTTTGCTGCGACAATATCCGCGGCAACGGGGATATGCTGCGGGAAAATCTGATGCGCTATCTTGATTTATGCAAGGACGAGGAGTTGGCGCGATGGCTGAAAAGCGATGCCCGCTTCCCCAACTCGATGGTGGATCGCATCACCCCGGCAACGACTCCCGAACTTATCTTTCGCAGCGCCGAACTCTTCGGCGAGGAGGGGCGTCATCCGATCCATGCCGAATCCTTCAAACAATGGGTGTTGGAAGATCGCTTCGCCGGGCCCTTTCCCGATTTGAAAAGCGTCGCCGTCGACATCGTATCGAGCGTCACCGCCTTCGAAGAAACCAAGATTCGGGTTCTCAACGGGTCCCATACTGCACTTTGTTATTTCGGGGCCCTCGATGGATACGATCGCTTCGACGAGGTGATCCGAGATCCGGTCCATGCCGCTCGTTTCCGCGCTTTCGTCGATCAAGAGGTGTTGCCCGGCCTGCCCGCGGATCTCCCTTTCGACCGCGAAGCCTATCGAGATCGAATCGAGCGGCGCTTCGGCAACCAAGGGATCGGCGACCGGCTCGAACGGATCTGCGCCGACGGCTACGCCAAGTTTCCGATTTTCGTCATGCCCACCGTCGCCGACGCCCTCGAACGCGGACACCTACCGAAACACGCCATCGCCTCGATCGCCGCTTGGTATCATTTCGCTCGGCAAGCGCAGGCCGGGGGATCGCGATTCCCCTATCATGAACCGAATCTCGCCTTGCTCGAGCCCCTTCTCGGCGAGGCGCGAGATTTCATCGAAGCACCCGGGCTTTGGGGCGATATCCCGCAACGTTATCCGGAATTCGGCGCCTACTTGCAATCCGCTATCGACGACATGGATAAAAAATGGCCGATCTGAAACTGCGCGATCTGCGCAAGAGTTACGGCGATGTCGAGATCGTGCACGGCGTCGATCTGGATGTCGAGGACGGGGAATTCGTGGTCTTCGTCGGCCCCTCGGGCTGCGGGAAGTCCACTTTGTTGCGGATGATCGCCGGACTCGAGGATATCAGCGCCGGAAGCGTGGAGATCGCCGGACATAACGTCAACGATATCGCTCCGTCGAAGCGCGGGGTCTCGATGGTCTTTCAGACCTACGCCCTCTATCCCCACCTGTCGGTCTACGGGAATATGGCATTCGGCTTGAAGCAAGCGAAGACCCCGAAAGAGGAGATCGACCGCCGGGTGCGCGAAGCGGCCGAGGCCTTGCAGATCGATGAGTTGCTCGAGCGTCGTCCGCGACACCTCTCGGGCGGACAGCGCCAGCGGGTGGCGATCGGACGGGCGATCGTTCGCGATCCCGAAATCTTCCTCTTCGACGAACCCCTGTCGAATCTCGATGCGGCATTGAGGGTTCAAACCCGCCTTGAAATCGCGCGCCTGCACCGGCGCCTTCGATCCACGATGATTTACGTCACCCACGACCAAGTCGAGGCGATGACCTTGGCGGATCGCATCGTGGTTCTGCAAGATGGCCGCATCGAGCAGGTCGGAACCCCGATCGAACTCTACGACTCCCCTGCCAATGCCTTCGTCGCCCGCTTCATCGGCAGCCCCAAGATGAATTTCTTCGAGCCCGATAGCCTGGCGAAACCCCACCTTAAGGTCTCGAGCCCGGGGGCGACCTTGGGAATCAGGCCGGAACACCTGCAGCCGGCCGATACCGGGCAGGCTTTGATCGAGGGTCGTTTGGAACTCGTCGAGGAACTCGGGGAATACGTTCTCGTCCATCTGATCGGCGAGAAGGGGAACGACTTCGTCGCCAAACTGGAGAGCAAACCGAATGCGGCGCCGGGCGAGACCTTGGGCTTCGTCGCCGAAAGCCGCCGGATGCATTTTTTCGACCATGACAGCGGTCGGCGCGTCGCCGAGCGGGATTGAGCCGAACGAAAACGCTATCGGGCAAAGAACGCATCGCCGCGCCTGTCGGCTTCGCTCTCGGATCGAAAAAATCCGCGCCGTCTCCCCAAAGACTCGAATCAAAAAGACTCGAACCAAGAAGACCCGAGCCAAAAAGACTCGAACCGAAAATGCCCTTCGAAAACCGACAAACAAACGATCGCCGAGCGTCGATGCCCGCAAAAACGCTGATCGACGAGGGGGCGAGGATCATGGGCATCTGCAATGCCTGTCGCTACTGCGAGGGGCATTGCGCGCTCTTCAAAGCCATGACATTGCGCTTGGAATTCAACGCCGAGACCTTGGACTATCTATCCAATCTTTGCCATGACTGCGGCGCCTGCTACCACCACTGCCAATACGCCGAACCGCATGCCTTCGATGTCAATGTCCCGGCGGTGATGACCGGGTTGCGCCGACAAAGCCGGATACTTCATATCCGGCCTAAGTCCATGCGTCCCTTGCTGGACAACGGCGGCTTGGCGGCGTTTCTCTTGTCGACGATCTCGATCGTCGCCTTTATCCTGCCCACCGCGATCTTCGGCGGGCTCGACACCCTTTTCGGCCGGCATCCCGATTCTTTTTACGGCGTGATATCGCACGGCACAATGGTGGGGGTTTTCGGCACCGCCGCCATTGTCTCGATGATCGCGCTCGTTCTGTCGATGCGCAGCTTCCACAAGGGCCTGTCGTTGCCGGGATCGACGGCCGTCGGGACGGCGGATACGCTGCAAGGCTTTCGCGATGCGCTGAGCCTTCGATACCTCGACGGCGGTGCCGGTCAGGGCTGCACTTGGCCGACTCAACGCCCCTCGATGCTCCGCCGCAGCCTCCATCATTTGAGTTTTTGGGGCTTCATGCTCTGCTTCGCCGCCACTTGCGCCGGCACCTTGATGCACTACGGCTTCGACCTGCCGGCCCCTTACGGCTTCGTCAGCGTACCGAAGATCCTCGGCACGCTCGGAGGGATCGGGTTGCTGATCGGCCCGGCGGGCCTGCTCTTTTTAAAAACGAAGGTCGATCCGCGCACGCAGCTCAAAGAGGGTGCGCAAGGCACGGGAAGCGCTTTTGCGATGCTGTTGATCCTCGTCAGCGCCAGCGGCCTTCTTCTGATGGCGGTGCGCGATACCGCCGCCATGGGGATCGTCCTTTGCATCCACTTGGGTTTCGTATTGGCCCTTTTCCTGTCGATGCCTTGGGGCAAGTTCATGCATGGCTTCCATCGCTTGATCGCGTTGATCGTCTTCGCGATCGAATCCCGCAAGGGCAAGGCTCTTGCGGGCACCGGCGGGGATTCGAAGGCATCCGCATAGCCCGCCTCTTGGCCGCCTCTTGGCCGATCGAGGGGATCGACGGAAACCGCCCCTCGATAACGACGACTGCTTAGGCGAGAGATCGATCATGAGCGAAAGCGACATCCCCGCAAGCGACGAGCCCGGCGATTTGACCCATTTCGACGCCCAAGGACGAGCGCGGATGGTCGATATCGGGGAAAAACCCGCCACCCGTCGAGCGGCGGTGGCGCAAGGCGATATTCGCATGCAAGAAGCGACCTTGGGGATGATCGTTTCCGGGGGGCATCGCAAAGGGGATGTGATCGGCATCGCTCGGCTGGCGGGGATCATGGCGGCGAAACGCACCTCGGAAACGATTCCGCTTTGCCATCCGATCGCCTTGACGAGCGTCGAAGTCGATCTCGTGCCGGATACGACGCAAAACCGGGTGCGCTGCCGGGCGAAAGCGGAAACCGTCGGCGCCACCGGGGTCGAGATGGAAGCCCTCAACGCCGTGCAAGCGGCGTTGCTGACGGTCTACGATATGTGCAAGGCAGTCGATCGAGGAATGGTCATCGAGGCGGTTTGCCTCGTCGAAAAGCGCGGCGGACGATCGGGTCATTGGATCCGCCCCGAAGACGAAGCCGAAAGGGATATTCGAAAGCCGGATCTGCGCCCGCAGGCGCAGCGACGAGGGCAAGGCGCCTAAGCGTGTCGGTGCCGGTGATAGACTTCGATCGACTGCCACCGGGAGCCTCCCATGTCATCGATCGATCGACGCATCACGAGTTTGGAAGCGCACCTCGAACAGGAGAACCCCCTGTTGCTCGAGGTCGTGCGATCTTTTCGCGCCTTGGACAAGGTCGCCTACGACTTGGGGGTCCTGCCACGCGACGAATCCTTCGCGACGCAGGTTCCATGGTGGCCCTTGGTGGCGGTGCTCGGCACCTTTTCCTCGGGCAAATCCTCGTTCATCAACAGTGTGCTGCAAGCGCCCTTGCAAACCACCGGCAACCAAGCGGTGGACGACAAGTTCACGGTGATCTGCTTCGGCGCCGACGAGGCCTCGCGCACCCTGCCCGGCGTCGCCTTGGATTCCGACCCGCGCTTCCCCTTTTACAAAGTCAGCCACGATATCGAGCGGGTCACCCAAGGCGAGGGGCGTCGGATCGATGCCTATCTCCAACTCAAAACCTGCAAAAGCGAGGCTTTGAAAGGAAAAATCCTGATCGACTCGCCCGGCTTCGATGCCGATGCGCAGCGCACCGCAACCTTGCAGGTTACGGATCACATCATCGACCTCTCCGATCTGGTGCTGGTATTTTTCGATGCCCGACACCCCGAGCCCGGAGCGATGCAAGATACCTTGAATCATCTCGTCCGCGATACCATCAAGCGGCCCGATTCCAATAAATTCCTCTATATCCTCAATCAGATCGACACCGCCGCCCGCGAGGACAACGCCGACGATGTCCTCGCCGCTTGGCAACGCGCACTCTCCCAAGCCGGACTCACCGCCGGACGCTTCTATTGCATCTACAACCGAGAAGCGGCACAACCGATCGAGGACGAGGAGGTGCGCAAGCGTTTCGAATCGAAATGCCAAGAGGATATCTCCGATATCCGTCGACGAATCCACCAAGTGGAGATCGAACGCCTCTATCGCATCATCGGATCGCTCGAAAAAACCGCCAAGGAAATCGAACAACAAGCGGTTCCGGCCATCGCCGCCGCCAAAGCGTCGTGGAAGAATCTGGTGCTGTGGGCCGAGGGCATCGTCTTGGGGCTCGTCGTCGTCGCCTTCTTGCTGTGGACGATCCCTGCGGGCTATTGGGGAGGCGGGGCGTTGTTTTCCGCGCCGTGGTTCGATCCCCTGATCGCCAATCCATGGTTCGCCGGGATTTTCTTCGCCCTGATCGCCGGATCGGGGCTATACCTGCATTTTTCGATACGCCGGCTCGCCGCCCGCTTCATCGGCAGAAGGCTCGCTCGCGACAAAGAGCGTCCGGAGCGATCGAGGGAATGGATCAGGCGCGGTTTCGATCACAATACCCGGGCTTGGCGCTCGATCTTCGGGCAAACGCCGGCGGGCTTCGGTCGAAAGACGCGCGAGCGGATCGCCGATATCATCGCGCAGGCGGATCGCTTCGTGCAAAGAATCAACGATCGCTTCGCCGATCCTTCCGGGACCTCGACAAACCCTGCAAGACCGGAAAGCGGGGCGCGGGTCGAGGGGCAGAAGCCCGATCATCGCAAACCCGACGATCACGAACCGGCGAGCGATCCTCGCAGCGAGCCCGGCAGCGAAAAAACGGAGACGGAATCGGCACCGAGGGCCATCGCGGCCTCGGCCGGCGATCCGAATCCCACCGGCCCGAATGCCGATGCCTTGGATGACTCGGAAAACGAGGGCTCGGAAAACGAACCCTCCAAGGGACGATTCACGGAAAAAGCCTGATTCGATGCCCGTCGACGAGTGCCGGCGAGCGCCGGCGGGGAGCGACTTTCAAGCATCGAAGCTCGGCGCGAGCCGCCATCGAGAACCCGCACCTGCGGTTTTCGACTCGAAGAGGGTCGAGGTGGCGGTGTCTGTCGGCGAAGATCGCTCGTATAATTCGACGTTTGGCGAAGGGGGTTCGAAAGGCCCTTTCGATCCCCGATCCTCGTCGATCATACGTCCTCGGACGTCTTAAAAACGCCTCCTCGATACGATGAATCTCGAACAAGCCCGTTGGAATATGATCGAGCAGCAGATCCGCCCTTGGGATGTGCTGGATCGGAACGTGCTCGATCTGATGGAACGCGCCCCCCGAGACGCTTTCGTGGATCCGGCTTGGCGACGTCTCGCCTACGCCGATATCGCCATCCCCATCGGGGAAGATCAGTTCATGCTGCCGCCGAAAATCGAGGCGCGGCTGCTGCAGGCCCTGCATGTCGCCGACGACGAGCATGTCTTGGAAATCGGCACCGGCAGCGGCTTTCTGACTTGGCTGCTCGCGCAAAGCGCAGGCCTTGTCACCAGCATCGAGATTCGTCCGGCTTTGGCGCAAGGGGCGATAAAAACCCTTGCGAAATTCGAGCTCGGCAATATCGCCGTCGAGATCGGAGACGGCAGCCGAGGGTGGTCCTCGCAAGAGCGCTACGACGCCATCGTGGTCGGCGGCTCGGTTCCTTTCGCCGGCGCCACCGTCGAATTCGAGCGTCGGCTGGCCGTCGGGGGACGACTTTTCATCGTCGTCGGCAACGCTCCGGTCATGGAAGCCTTACTCGTTCAGCGCAGCGGAGAGCAAGAATGGATACGGGAAAGCCTGTTCGAAACGGTCGTGCCCCCGCTGTCGGGGATCGAAGCGCCCCGGCCTTTCACGATATGAGCCTGGCCTTGCCCCGGGCGGCGAGCAAGGAGCCGAGCGAAGACTTGCGTCCTCGTGCGTCTTCGAAGCGGCGCATCGCCAAGCGGGCATGGGCTTTGATCGGAGCCCTGTCGTTGGCCGCAACCACCCTTCCGGTGGCCGCCGACACATTGCTGCGCGCCTTCGAGCGAGCCCTCGAAAACGATCCGGTCTACCTCGCCGCCGGCGCCGAAAACCGCGCCGCACAAGAGCTGATGCCGCAAGCGAGAGCGGCTTTGCTGCCGAAACTCACGGTCAGCTCGAACGCCGACTTCAGCATGCAGCGTTCCCGGGACGTCTACCCCGACCGCACCACCACGAGAAGCACGAACTACGACTCCTACAGTCTTCTCTTTAGCCTTAGCGCCCCGATTTACAGCCCGTCGTTGCAAATCGCGATCGAGCAGGCCGATAGCCGTATCGCCCGCGCCGATGCCCTTTACCAAGCGGCCCTCCAAGACCTGATCGTGCGGGTAACCGAACGCTACTTCGGTGTTCTGCGGGCGCAAGACGGGGTGGATTTCGCCCAAGCCACCCTCGATTCCTTCGCCCGACAACTCGAACAGAGTCGGCAGCGCTTCGAGGTCGGCCTCATCGCGATCACCGATGTCGAAGAAGCCAAGGCGGGCTTCGACCTCGCCAACGCCCGCCTTCTGAGCGCCAACAACGACCTTGCCACCGCCATCGAATCCCTGCGCGAGGTCAGCGGGGATTCGGTGGAAAACCCCCTGCGCTTGGGGGATATCCCGCTGAGCCTTCCCGAACCCGAAGATATCGATCAGTGGACCGAGATCGCATTGAAACAGAACTTACGCCTGATCGCCGCCGATTATGCCGTGCGCACCTCCCACGAGGAGATCAGGCGCATCGAGATCGGCAGCAGTCGGCCCGTCATCAGCGCCGGCGGCACGCATCGAGAGAGCTACGACGGCGGGGGAAGCGGCAATTTGGACAGCGGCTCCGATTCGAACACTCGGATCAGCGTGCAGCTGGAATTCTCCCTCTACGACGGCGGAACGGCCCGCTCGCTCCTGCGGGAAAAAACCCAGCTCCACGAAAAAGCGCTGGCGGATCTGGAGAGCGAACGTCGGCGCACCCAGCACGATACCCGTACCGCTTGGCTCGGCCTCGGATCCGGCATTTCCCGGATCAACGCTCTCAAACAGGCGGTGCGTTCGAGCGAAGTGGCCACCGAGGCCGTCGATACCGGTTTTCAGGTCGGCACCCGAACTTCGGTGGACGTGCTCAACGCCAAGCGCGATCTCTTCGAGGCGCAGCGCGATTTGGCCAATGCGCGCTACGATTTCATCAACGACATGATCAAACTGCGGCGGGCCGCGGGCATCCTCACCGAGGCGGATCTGACCACCGTCTCCGAATGGCTGCAGTGATAACGAATCCGGGTCTTCCGGTAGCGCCCGTTTTTGCGCGTCGTTTCGAAGGGAATTGCCTGTCGGCATGACATCCTCGTTCATCGATGAACGAGGATGTCATGCCGATATTAAAAGCCCCCGCAAGCCTGCCGGAGGCTGCGGGGGCCGGTTTATTTATCTGCTCGCGGTTTTTAACTTTCCATCGCCCCACGGTTCCTTCTGCGAGCCGAACGAAGCGAATACGCCGGCATCTGCGAATCACCCAAGCGGTGTCGGGGCTATGGAAACGATCCCGCGCATCCGTCGTGCCAATAGGCCGGAGATCGCCGATTCCGATACTAGCGGAGCGCACGAGCCTGCCGCTCTTCCCCGGCGCCGCCGAGGCCTCCGCCTTGTGATCCTCCCCCCGTCGGCACCGCAATGGATTCTTGCCGCCGATTGTGCGAGTCCTGGTTTTTCGCCGCGGCCGAAGCACCGAGGAATCCTCTCTTTCTTGTGGTCTGCGCAACCCGAGTCTCCCCATCTGCCAATGCCTTGGGAGATCGGCATTCGATCACGGTGCCGCTCGATGCCTCGACACCATCGATATGACATCCTCGTGCGAAGACGAATGCACGGATATGCAACTTTCTTTCAAAGCCTTGTCGACGAGGCGGCACCGTGCCAAACCGCGCGCGATTCTCGCCAAGGCAAGTCGGCGAGGCAAATCGCCAAGGCGTCGAACGAAAGGCTTTCAGGCGATCGGGCTGCCGTTCTCGACCTCGAAATCCGTCGATAGCAGCACGATTCCCCGATCCTTCGATACCGCCCCGAGCACCAAGACTTCGGATTTCACTCCGGCGACGCGCTTCGGCGGGAAATTCAACACCGCGACGATCCGCTTTCCCAAGAGCGTATCGGGGGAATAGTTGCGCGTCAGCTGAGCCGAACTCGTGCGCCGACCGTAAGGCCCGAAATCGATTTCGAGGACGAAGGCGGGAACCCTCGCCTTCTCGTTCTTGCGCACTTCGACGACGGTGCCCATCACCATCTGCACCTTGAGAAAATCGTCGAAATCGATCTCCGGGTGACTCTCTTGCGTCGCTTCGCTCATCCCTCGTTCCTCCGTGCCGCCTTCCCTTGGGCCGCGACCGCCTCCGCTGCCGAGCGAATCGCTTCCGGATCGCCCAAATAGCGTCGCTCCAAGGGGCGCAGCGATTCGTCCAAGGAGTAGACCATCGGCACCCCGGTCGGAATATTCAGTTCCACGACTTCCTCCTTTCCCAGACCATCCAAGTGTTTGACCAATGCCCGCAAGGAATTCCCGTGCGCGACGATCAGCACCCGCTTTTTCGCCCGCAGATCGGGGGCGATTCGCTCCTCCCAAAAAGGAAGGAACCTCGCTTCGGTATCGAGCAAGGACTCGCCGACGGGCAAGGCCTCGGCTTCGAGCGCGGCATAGCGCGGATCGTGGCGCGGATGGCGTTCGTCCGCGAGATCGAGCGCCGGCGGGCGGGTCTCGTATCCCCGCCGCCAACGATGCACTTGTCGATCGCCGAACTTCGCCGCCGTCTCGGCTTTGTCGAGGCCCTGCAAGGCCCCGTAATGCCGCTCGTTCAGTCGCCAGCTCCGATGGACCGGAATCCACATCAGATCCATCTCGTCCAATACCAACCACAAGGTGCGGATCGAGCGTTTGAGCAACGAGGTGAAAGCGAGGTCGAAGCGATGCCCCGACGCCGCAAGGAGCGAGCCCGCATGACGGGCTTCCTCGATGCCTTGCGAGGAGAGGTCGACGTCATGCCAGCCGGTAAAGCGGTTTTCCCGATTCCACAGGCTCTGCCCGTGTCGGATCAGCACAAGTTCGATCATTTGAAAGCGGCCATCTTAGTATCCTCGATGGTGTCGAGAGAAATTCGTTCTCGGGATCGATACGCCCTTTTCGCTCGAGTTCAAGGCGGTTTAGGGCTCGTCTTCGCTCAGGCCCGCAAGGCGCTCGATGGTTGCCAACACCCGATCTCTCGCCCCGCGATTGGCGGCGACGAAAGCCCTTCCCCGCTCACCGGCATTTTGCCGCAGATGCGGATCCTCCAGCCAAGCGATGACCTCCCGCCCGAGCGCGGCGGCATCGCCGACCCTTTTCGCCCCGCCGACGTCGATCAGATCCCGGCTGATCTCGGCAAAGTTGAAGGTATGGGGGCCGAAAAGCACCGGCCGCCCGACGGCCGCCGCTTCGAGGGAATTATGCCCGCCGATCTCCACCAGGCTGCCACCGATGAAAGCGATATCGCCGGCGGCGAGAAAGAGCGGCAGCTCCCCCATGCTGTCCCCGAGGAAAACTTGGAATCCGCTCCCGTCTTCGAGCGCACGGGAGTGCCGGGCGAGGGTCAAACCACGGTTTTCGACCAGCGCGGCCACCGCATCGAAGCGCTCCGGATGCCGCGGAACGAGAACGAGCAGGCTGTCGGGGAAACGATCGAGCACCGCGCCGAAGGCCTCCAATACCTGCCGCTCCTCGCCCTCGTGGGTGCTGGCCGCGACCAAAATGCCGCGCTTGGCTCCCCATCGGGCCCGCAGCCTCGACGCCTTTTCCACCGCACCCTCGGGCAGGCGAATATCGAATTTGGTATTGCCGCCGACCTCGACCGCCCTCTCCTTCGCGCCGATCGATACCAGCCTTTGGGCATCGCCTGCGCTTTGCGCCGAAATGCAGGCGAAAGTGCGCATCGCCGGGGTGAACAGGGAGGGCAACCGGCGATAGCCCTTGGCCGAGCGCTCCGATAGCCGGGCGTTGGCCAATATCACCGGTATCCTTTGCCTGCGACAGGCGGCCAGCAGGTTGGGCCAGATCTCGGTTTCCATGATCACCCCGGTCTGCGGACGAATATCGCGCAGGAATCTCGTCACCGCTCCGGGGAGATCGAAAGGCAGATAACGATGCACCACACCCTCGCCGAAAACCCGCACAATATGCTCCATCCCGGTGGGGGTGGTCGAGCTGACGATCACCGATCGATCGGGGTGGCGTTCTCGCAGGGCCTCGATGATCGGAATCGCGGCCCGCACCTCTCCCAAGGAAACCGCATGGATCCATATAGCCTTTCGATCGCTTTCGTTCGATGCCCTTTCGCGGAAAAAGACATCGAAAGCGAAACGCTCGCCGATCCGCCGCCAATACGCGCGGTTTCGAAAGCCGCGCCACACAAGACGCGCCACGAAAAAAGGCGTCAAGAGATAAAGCGATATGCTGTAAACGAGCCTGATCATCGATCCTCTTCCCGCGCTCCCCTTGCCACCAAGCCGAATCCGACGGCCTTGGATTCCAAGGCTTTGGATTCGAAGGCTTGGGATTCGTTCCTTGGCCGATGACCCAAACGATGCCGACCGTCCGATCTCCCAAACGCGCCCGTTCCCCTCGAAGTGCCCGCTCCCGCGGCGTCGCCCTCGCGACGACGTTGATATCCTTGGCAGCGATCGCATCGTCGGCGGCGGCTTACGATTTCGAAGGCTTTTCTTTGCCGGGGCCTTTCGATGCGCAATTCTCGCTGGTATCGAGCGGCAATCGAATCGGGGAAACGCATTGGTCCGCAGGCAAAGAGGAGGGTCGCTATACCTTCCAATCACATACCGAAGCCGTCGGCATCATGTCCTTGATTTACGGCGGCGATATCACCGAGCGCAGCGAATGGGCGAGATTCGACGGACACTGGCATCCGAGCGAGTATCACTACCGGCGCACGGGATTCAAAGAGCGGGAAATCCATATTCGATTCGATCATCGAAAACGCCTCGCCCGGATTCGATCCCCCGAAGGTCCGTGGCAAAAGGAAGTGCCCGAAGGGGTCAACGACAAACTCGGCTATCTGCTGGCATTGATGCACGATCTCGAGCAGGGGAAAGAGGATCTCCGCTACCCGATCGCCGACGGCGGCCGGGTCAGGTCCTATATTTTCGACATCCTGCGCAAAGAGCGTATCGAAAGCGCGATCGGGCCTTTGGATACCGTGGTGGTCAAACGCCTGCGAGAGGATAGCGGGAAGAAGGAGCGGGAAACCACGATCTGGTGCGCCGAGGATCTCGGTTTTCTGCCGGTCAAGATCGAGCATCGGGAAGCGGGCAGCCCGATGATTTCATTGCTGATCGAGAGCATCGAGGGCTTGGGTCGCCGGCGATCCGAATGAGGCGAGGGCGCGAAGACAAAGCCTTCGAGGAAGCCGACATCATCGCTTATCGGCATGTCATCGCCTCGGATCGGGGCGATTCGCGCTCGTACCCGCCATCGTCAAGGCCTCGTGCAGGGCCTCGTGCAGAGCCTCGAAGGGCAAGGTGACACAGCGATGGCGGCTTTTCGCGGCCGCGACCGGGGAAAAGATATCGAGCGCCGACCACGGAAAGGGCGTCCCTTCCCGCAAAGCGGATTCGATCAGGCGATGGAGCCCGAGCAGCGAGTCGATCTCGTGCAGCGGCGCTTGCTCGGCGACCACCACCGCCGCCGCCTCGCATAACAGGCATCCGCGCACCTCATGACCGACCTCCACGACGCGCCGCCCCCGAGAAGAGCCCGACGAGGAGCCGGCAAGGGAAGCCTCCTCGATGCGGATATCGAGGATCACCCGGTCGCCGCACAGGGGGTTGTCGAGAGTCGTGCCGGCATCCGCCTTTAAAAGCCGACCGTAGTCGCCGACCCGCCGCGCCGCCTCGATCATCGCCGCTTGGTAGAGATCCTTCGATATCAAGATGCCTCGTCCCCTCTCGGCCATGCCCCGAGGGTGCCCGCGATATCCTCGGGGGAATCGATATCCACCAGCACCGCGGCATCGTCCATCGGCACTTCGCGCACGAAGCCCTCGTATTCCGCAAGGATCCGCCGCCCCCCTTGATCCCCCTCCAAGACCGCCATCCGAGCGAAAAAGCGCCGGGAGAAGAGGACGGGATGCCCGCGCCGACCCTCGAAGACCGGAACGCATATCTCGCAACCCCGGCTCCGGTCGAAGGCCGCCACCAAGCGCTCGATATGCGTCGCTCGTAGCAAGGGCATATCCCCGAGGCAAACGATCGCGGCATCGACATCCGCGGGCAAGGCGGCAACGGCGCAGCGCAGCGACGAGCCCATCCCCTCCCGATAGTTCTCGTTATGCACCCGTTGCAGATCCAAGCCTGCGAGCGCCTTTTCGACCCGCTCCGCCTCGTAGCCGGTCACCACCACGATCGGATGCAAACGCGCCTTCGCGATCTCCTCGGCCACCGCTCGCACCAGCGCCCGACCCAAGGGCGCGATCGCGCTCGGCACGTTCGACAAGGGGTCGACGAGTTTGTTGATCGCCCCCATCCTCATCGAGCGCCCGGCCGCCGGCAGCAGGGCCGCCACCTTCAAAGGCTCGAATCCGCAGGCAACGCGCCCCGATCGCCTCATCGAAAAGCTCCTCGTCGGCAAGCGGGGCGATCGACCCCTGCTTGATTCTGCGCCTTTCGACACCCTTTGCCGGGTGAAGAAGGCCCCGGCTCGGCGACGAGCCCCGCGCCGATGAGCGTCGTTCCTTATCGTCTCGCTTCGTCGAACGACAAGGGCCCAAGGGAGGAAAAGCGACGTTTTCGAAGGGATGCCCACAAGCCCCGGGCACCATCGGCCGATTTTCGGATCAACCCTCGTGGGCCATCGGCTCCTTCGGAGTCCTAAGGGTCGCGACCAACTCGGCGATGATCGAAGCGGCGATTTCCCCGGCCCCTTGGGCGCCGATGGCAAGGCCGATCGGGGCATGAATTCTCTCGATATCGGCGGGCGCGAAGCCTTGCGCAGCTAGGCGATCGATACGCTTGGCGTGGGTGCGGGCGCTCCCCAAACTGCCGATATAAAAGGCGCGCGAAGCGAGGGCCAGCTGCAAAGCGGGATCGTCGATTTTCGGATCGTGACTCAAGGTCACCACCGCGCTGCGCCTATCGATCTCGGCCACCGACAAGACCTCGTCCGGCCAATCGACGCGCAGAGCGACCCCGGGAAAACGATCCCGAGTGGCAAAAGCCCGACGCGGATCGATCAACACGAGCTCGTAGCCCAAAAGAACGGCCATCGGCACCAGGCTCTGCGCGATATGCACCGCCCCGATCACGAACAAACGCAAGGGAGGGTGCATCACCTGCAAAAAAAACTCCTCGCCCTCGTATTCGAGGCACGCACTTCGACTTTCGAACAAGGCTTCGCGCGCCGCTTCGCGCAGCGGCGTCGGGGCCGACGACGCGCCGGCAACTGCACCGATTCCTCCCGCCGGATTTTCTGCCGGTTTTTCTGCGAGATTTTCTTCAACCCCGGCGGCGGTCGAGCCCTCGAGGGATTCGATCCGGTCGCTCGCCCCCTCGTATTCGATCCATTGCCGGTCGCTTGTCAATCCGGTGATCAGCGTCAGCGAGCGCCGCTGCGCGCGCGCGGCGATCAGATCGCGCAGGCAAGCGCGCTTCATCGAGGCTCTCCGAAAGCGAGCGGCGGCGCGAGCGGCAACACGAAAGGCGGGTTCATTCCTCGATCCGCTCGATATGGATTTGCACCTGGCCGCCGCAGGTCAGCCCGACTTCCCAGGCCTGCTCGTTGCTGACCCCGAAATCGAGCGTGCGCGAACGAGCGTCGCGAATCGTCTCGAGGGCTTCGGCCACCACCGCCCCCTCGATACAGCCACCCGAAACCGAGCCTTCGAAGCATCCATCCTGATCGATCACCAGCCGGCTTCCGACGGGGCGAGGCGAGGAACCCCAAGTGGCGATGACCGTCGCCAACGCGACCGAGCGTCCCTCCTGCAGCCATCGCTCGGCCACTTGCAAGGGATCGGCGGCAGGCGTATCGAGGGCGCTCGGCGCCGGCGACGATGCCTCGTTTTCTTCGGCGATGCGCTGGTCGTTCATCCGATGTCCTTTGCGAAGGGCTTAGGCTTGCGAAGGCCCAAGCTGCGAAGGCCCAAGTTGCGAAGGCCCGGGCTTGCGAAAACCGCTAGGTCGCTTCGGCCCCGGTGGCCGAAGCCCGCCGCGCCGCGGCATCCGCCGCCGGCCTTGCCGGGATGACGATCCCTCCCTTTGACGGCAGCAGCAATGCCGCGAGAAGGGTCATCGCGGCGGCGCCCGACATCACCGCAAAAAGCGTGCCGAAACCGGAAGCGGCATGAATCCAAGCGATCAGCGGCAGGGTCGTGGCCATCACCGAAAAATTCACGATATAGCGGAACGCATAGGCGCGGCTTCGCCACTCGCTGCGAGCGATACGGCCGACCAATACGTCGTTGATCGGTATCTGCCCGAAAACCGCCAACACGAAAGCGATCGCCACGAGCAGCACCATCGGACCCTCGAGATCGATCATCAGCAAAAGAAACAGGACTTGGGTCCCGGCGACGAAGGCGAAGACGGTGCGCACCGAACGGCGGTCCACGAGATAACCGATCGCCAACTGGGCGACCGATGCCACGGCAAAAATCACGAAGGCATAAAGCCCGATTTCGGTGGCGGAGCCGGCGCCCTCGAGCCTCTCTTCGAGGACTTCGGGCAAGGCGAAGGTCGCGCTTTGATAGATGAGGCCGCCGATGGCGGTGGTGAAAACGATGATGGCGAAAACCCGCATCAAGGTCATGCGGTCGATGACGACGGCCTCGGATTCGGCGGCGGCGGCTTCGGCTTCGAAAGAGCCCGCCGCCGATGTCTCGGAGGGCAGCCCCTTTCGGCCCTTGTGCAAAAAGATCGCGTAGCCGAATCCGATGGCGATCGTGATCAGCCCGGGAAGGACGAAGGCGCTGCGCCAACCGGCGTTGTCGATGAGAAATCCGGTGACCAACGCCGCGCATGCGACCCCCAAATTGCCGAATACGCCGTTGATCGCCAAGGGTATCCCGGTGCGCCGCCGTCCTTGCACCACCATCGCCAAGCCCACCGGATGATAGATCGCCGCGAAAAGCCCGACTGCGAAGAGCCCCAAAGCGATCTGCAACGGGCTTTGCGCCGCTGCGGTGGCGACGGAGCTCGCCCCGATGCCGAGGAAAAAAATCACCATCATGCCTTCCCGACTCCACTTGTCCGCGATCCAACCCGCCGGTATCGCGGCCAAGCCGAACGCGGCAAAGCCCGCGGTCGCCAAGGGGATCAACTCCGCATACTCCATCTGCCATTCCCGAGAAAGACTCAATGCGGCGACCGTCGAGAAGATCAGCATGAAAAAATGATCGAGGAAATGCCCGATATTGAGGAAGAGGAAACCGATGCGGTCGCGGGATATATGGCGGGACATGGGGCTTTGCTCGTATCGCTTTTTTCGCTACGCGCTCGATAAGGGCGCAGGCGAAGGCGAAGGCCGCGACCAAGGCAGGGCATCGAGATCGACATTGCCCCCGCTTAAGATCACCCCGACGCAGCGACCGCGCAGTTCGTCGCGGCGAGCCGAAAGCGCGGCCAACGCCACCGCGCTCGAGGGCTCGACGACGATCTTCATCCGCTCCCATAAAAAGCGCATCGCCTCGATGATCGCCTCTTCGGATAGGGTCACGATCTCGCTGACGCCTTGCCGGATGATCGAAAAGGGGATCTCGCCGATGCCGGCGCGCAAACCGTCGGCGACGGTCGCGACCTTCGCGAAGGGATCGACGATCCGCTCTCCGGCGGCGAGGGAGCGAGCGGCATCGTCGGCTTCCTCGGGCTCCGCCCCCCACACCGCCATCCCCGGCCTTAGGGACGAGGCCGCGAGAGCCGCACCGGCCAATAATCCGCCGCCCCCGACCGGGGCCACCAAGACCTCCAGATCCGGCACCTGCTCGATGAACTCCAAGGTCGCGGTGGCCTGCCCGGCGACGACCCGCGCGTTATCGTAAGGATGCACCTCGATCCTTCCTTCGTCCTCGATCAGGCGGGCGATCGCCGCCTCTCGAGCCGCTTGGGTCGGGGCGCATTCGACCACCTGCGCCCCGTAGGCCTCGACCGCCGCCCGCTTGATTCGATTGGCGTTTGCGGGCATGACGACCTTCGCCTTCGTCCCCGCCAAGGTCGCGGCCAAGGCCAGCGCGGCGCCGTGATTCCCCGAAGAATGGGCAACGACGCCTCGCGCAAGATCGGCCTCGTCGAGATCGAGGATCGCGTTGAGCGCCCCGCGAAACTTGAACGCCCCGCCCTTTTGAAAGTTCTCGCATTTGAAATGCACTTTGGCCCCGACCGATTCGTCGACGCTCCGACAATCGAGCACCGGGGTTCGGTGCGCTTTCGAAAAAAGACGCGAAGCGGCGAGCCGCACGTCTTCGATGGTGACCGATTCGTTCAACGCTCTTTTCCCTCGACTTCGCTCGATTGCCGGTTATCCGTCGTCTTCGGACCGACGACGGGATCCCTCTTGCCCCTTTCGACCCCGAAAGGCGTCGAGGGCGAAAAGCGCACCGACGAGGACGGTGGCGTAGCTGCCCGGGGGCAGTTCGAAAGAAAGGCTCGCCCGATCGCCGGCAAGGCTCACTTCCAGATTGCGCGCGAATACCCGCAAAGCCCGGCGAGCCTGATCGATCCGCTCTCGCTCCAAACCCCGGCAAAGGGCCGGGAATTGCGCGGCGATGCGATCTTCGAGCTCGCGAGCCCTCCCTCGGGAGAGCCGCTCTCCCCTTCCCCACAAGGGTCCGGTGGGATGGATCTCCCCCGCCGAAAAGCGCTCGTTCGTCCGCTCGTCGATCCTCTCGGAGACGAAAACGCTTTTTCGCCCCTCGAGCATCATCACATCCCCCGGCAACAAACCGGGGCGCTCGGCGCGCGCCGCCAGCACCCGGTTGAAAACGAGGGCCCGCGCCGCGGAGAGCGCAAGACCGCGACGGAAGCGATCCGAAAAACGGCGGCGGCGGATCAACAGATCTTCGGCCAAGCGCAGATTGGATCGATCGATGCCGAAGCGCTGAGAGCCGAAATAGTTCGGCACTCCCCCTTGCCGCAACCCTTCGACGCTCTTGCGAAAAGCCTCCTCGTTTTCGACGACCACGTCGCGCAGCACGATGTCGAAACGATTTCCGAGCAAGGCTCCGCGCCGCAGCTTGCGCGGATGGCGAGATGCCTCGAGCACGCATATCAAATCCGATTGCAAGCGCATCCACGCCGGGTCTTCTCGATTCGCGAGATCCACGCTGAACCATTGCGTCGCCACCGCCCGGCGATCTTTCATCCCGGCAAAGCCGACCGCCGAGCGGGGCACGCCCGCCAATCGGGCCAGGGCGTCGGCGACCTCGACGGTATTGATGTCGCGCTTTCGAATCCTCAACCACGCATGGGCGCCGCTGCCTCGGGGCTGGAATTTCGGAATCTCGACGACCTGGAAATCCTGCGCATCCTCCGCTAGCCGGGCCCTCGCCGCCGGCGGCTCGCCAAAAGCCTGCAAGCCCTCGATCGAGGCGAGATCGACCCCTTGCTCGTTTCGCATCGCTCGTTCGAGGGGCCAAGACAGGGGATCGACGCCGAGGGAGGCGATCGCTTACGAGGCTTTGCGGATCAGAACCACCGCATGGGCGGCGATCCCTTCTTTGCGTCCGGGAAAGCCCATGCCCTCGGTGGTCGTCGCCTTGATATTGAGGGCCGCTTCGGAAAATCCGATATCCGCTGCGAGTCGTCGTCGCATTTCGGGCAGGTAGGGCGCAAGCCGCGGCGCTTGGGCGATCAAGGTCGCATCGACATTGGCCGCCTCCCAGCCGAGATCGCCTAGGAGGGCGATCGTCCGCCGCAGCAAAATACGGCTGTCGATGTCGGCGAATTCCGGGTCGCGGTCGGGGAAATGCCGACCGATATCACCTTGTCCCGCCGCCCCCAACAGGGCGTCGCATAGCGCGTGGATCAACACATCGCCATCGGAATGCGCGACCAAACCTTGATCGAAATCGACGGCGACTCCGCCGAGAACCAGCGGGATCGCGGGCGCGAAGCGATGGGCATCGTAGCCGTGGCCGATGCGAAAATCGACGGGGTGTTTCATCGGGAACGATTTCGATCGGGGCGACGAGGATCCGAAGCGGTATTTTCCGAGGCCTCGTTCCTTTCGATCTCCGTCTTTTCGATCCGCGTAAGACTCGCCGACGAGGCTTGCAGCAGCGCCGCGCAAAGGGCGAGATCCTTGGGCCGCGTGATCTTGGGGTTTGGGGCGTTAGCCTCGACAAGTACGGGGCTTGCGCCGACGGATTCCATCGCCCTCGCTTCGTCCCCGATCTCGATGCCGGCGGCCAAGGCCTGCCGGTAGGCGCGATACAAAGCGGCCAAGGGAAAGACCTGCGGGGTCAGGGCGCGCCATAGCCGGCTCCGATCCACCGTGGCCTCTATCCTCGGCTCGTCGCTCGAGATCGCCGCCCGATCTCGCTCGGAAGGCGCACTTCGCTTGATGGTGTCGGATAGCGCTTCGGCGAGCACCGCGCCGTGCGGATGAGCGCGGGCGGCCTCCACCACGCGTTCGATATCGCTCGATGCCACGCAAGGACGGACCGCGTCGTGCACCATCGCCAAATCATCCTCGCAAGCGCCGGCCGAACGAAGGCGCTCCAATGCCGCCATCACCGAATGCGCCCGCTCCGCCCCTCCTTCGATACGCATCAACCGCATCGCCGACGGCGGAACGAGGGATTGCACGACCGAATCGAAATCGGCATCGTCGGCGGCGACCGCCACCGAGATCCCGAGAAGGCCGGGGGTTTCGAACAAACGAGAAAGGACGTGGGCGATCACCGGCCGACCGAGGAGGGGAAGATACTGCTTGCGCTTCGTCCCCCCGAAGCGGTATCCGCTTCCCGCCGCCGGGACGATCGCCCAGACTCGCGCTCTATCTGACACCCTCGGCCTTCAAAACATCACTGCCCGACGATCCGATAGAAGATCTCGCCGCGACGAATCATCCCGAAATCGTGGCGGGCTCGCTCTTCCACCGCATCCGAGCCTTCTTTGAGCTCGTGGACCTCGACCGAAAGACGCCGATTACGCTCGTCGAGCCGGTCGTTCTCCTCCTCCCCTCGGGCCAGCGCGAGTTCGAGGCGATGCACCTCGCGCATCCCGTCATCGGCAAACCAAAGACGATGCTGCAGCAACCCGGTCAGGGCCAGCAGGCCGACGATGATTGTCCGCGAAAGAAAAATCGACATCGGCGGATCCTCACAAGTTCGTTTTTCGGCGAGCCCTTTTTCAGCGAACGCTTTTTCGGCGAAGCCTAGGGCGGTCGCGTCATCGAATGCCGCCCTTCGATGTCGCTGCACGAGCGTCGACGAAGGAGCGAAAGGCCTCCAAGCCGGGATAATACGCGCCTTCGCCCCCGACAAGGCTTTCTTCGATACGCATGAGGCGATTGTATTTCGCCACCCGATCCGAGCGGGAAAGGGATCCGGTCTTGATCTGCCCCGCCGCGGTGGCCACGGCGAGGTCGGCGATGACAGTATCCTCGGTCTCCCCCGAGCGATGCGAGATGACCACCGTATAGCCGCCCGAACGAGCGACTTCGATGGCCTTCAAGGTCTCGCTCAAAGTCCCGATCTGATTGAGTTTGATCAGGACCGAATTGGCAAGGCCCTCTTCGATCCCCCGAGCGATGGTTTCGGGGCAGGTAACGAAAAGATCGTCCCCGACCAACTGGATGCTATCGCCAAGACGCTCCGAGAGCGACCTCCAGCCCTCCTTGTCGTCCTCGGCCATGCCGTCCTCGATCGAGACGATCGGGTATTTCTTGGCCAGCGCCTCGAGCCAGTCGGTGAATTCCCCGGCGTCGAGGATTCGATCCTCGCCCCTCAGGTGATAGCGCCCCTCCTCGTACAACTCCGAGGCGGCGACATCCAACGCCAGATAGACCTCGCTCCCGGCGGCGTAGCCCGCTTGCCCGATGGCCTCCAAGATCGACTCGATCGCCTCTTCCGAGGATGCCAGCGCCGGTGCGAACCCCCCTTCGTCGCCGACGGCGGTGGTCAGGCCGCGCTGCGTCAACGCCGCTTTGAGGGTCTGAAAAATCTCCGCCCCGCAGCGGACGGCATCGCGCAGGTCCGGCGCCGCGACGGGCACGATCATGAACTCTTGGATATCGAGGGGATTGTCGGCGTGGGCGCCTCCGTTGAGGACATTCATCATCGGCACCGGCATCGTCTTGGGCGACGAGGCGGCACGAGAAACGCCCTTCGAATCGGGATATGAAGATCGATCGGCGGCGGTGCGCGCAAGGCCGAGGTAAAGCGGCGAACCCTCGGCGCCGGCCGCCGCCTTCGCGCAGGCGAGGGAGACCGCGAGGATGGCGTTCGCCCCCAGATTCTTTTTGTTGGGGCTGCCGTCGATCTCGCACATCCGACGATCGATCGAGCCTTGATCGAAGACATCCATCCCGACCAGAGCCGGCAGGATCCGCTCGCGAATATTCGCGACCGCCAGCAAAAGTCCGCGCCCCCGATAACGCTTCGGATCGCCGTCTCGCAATTCCAACGCCTCGCGCCGACCGGTGGAGGCGCCGGAGGGCACCGCCGCCCGGCCGCGAAATTCGACGCCTTGCGCATCGCGCACGAGCACATCGGCCTCGAGGGCCGGGTTGCCGCGCGAATCGACTATCTCGCGGGCCACGATATCATGGATGAGGGTCACGATCGTTCGATTCCTTGTCGAAGGGTCCGGGATTGCGCTTGGGCCGACCCCTAGTCGGGCGGGGTCGGCGAGACGAAAGAAGCCCCGGGGGTACGAGCGGCGGCGGACGAGGGATCGCGCCGATCCCCGGCATCCGGCGTACTGTCCGGCATACGCAAAGCATCCTCGGCGCGGGGACGGGATTTGACCGCCTCGTCGATAGCGACCAGGGATTCGAGCAAGGCCTCCATCCGATCCAAGGGCCAAGCGTTGGGGCCATCGCTCAAAGCGCGCTCCGGATCCGGATGGGTTTCCATGAAGACCCCCGCCACCCCGGCGGCGACCGCCGCTCGCGCCAGCACCGGCACGAATTCGCGCTGACCGCCGGAGCGCGTCCCCTCCCCGCCGGGCATCTGCACCGAATGGGTGGCATCGAAAATCACCGGGCAGCCGGTATCGCGCATCACCGCCAACGCCCGCATATCGGAAATCAGGTAGTTGTAGCCGAAACTGACGCCGCGCTCGCAGACCATGATGCGCCGATTGCCGACCGCCTTGGCCTTGGCCACCACCTGACGCATATCCCCGGGCGCGAGAAACTGGCCTTTTTTGATATTGACCGGCTTGGCGCAGCTCGCCGTGCGCTGGATGAAATCGGTCTGGCGACAAAGAAAGGCCGGGGTTTGGAGCACGTCCACCACCGCCGCGACCTCGTCGAGGGGCGTTCCCTCGTGGACATCGGTGATGACCGGCAAGCCCGTTTCCGATCGCACCCGCTCCAAGATGCGAAGACCGGCCTCGATCCCCAAACCGCGAAAACTCTCGTGCGAACTGCGGTTGGCCTTGTCGAAAGAGGATTTGTAGACGAGATCGATAGGCAAACGCTCGGCGATACGGGCCAGGGTCTCGGCGCAGTCCAAGGCCAGGGATTCGGATTCGATCACGCACGGCCCTGCGATCAGGAATATCCTTCGATCGTTGCCGACTTCGAAGGGCCCGATATCGACGAGGGAATCGTCGCTTGGCGCCCCCTCGTCGAGCCTTGTCGACGCTCTCGTTTCTTTCATCGACGAGAACCCCGGCGCGGGCGCGAAGACACCGATCCGTCGATACCGACAAGACCGGCTCCGCTGCGTTTTTCGTGGGACTTCGATGGCGCCGAATCCATCGCCGACGCCGCCTTGTCGTTCGCGATCCCCCGGCCTTGCTCTTTCTTCGATCGACAGGCGTTGGCGGCCTCGACGAAACCGCGAAAAAGCGGGTGGCCATCTCGCGGGGTGGATCGAAATTCGGGATGAAACTGGCAGCCGATGAACCACGGATGATCCGGCACTTCGACCACCTCCACGAGGGAGCCGTCGGTGGTCTTGCCCGCGATCCTCAAGCCTGCGTCCTGCAGGAGATCCATATAGGTATTGTTGAACTCGTAGCGGTGGCGATGGCGTTCGCTGATGATATCTTGCTCGTAAAGGGATCGAATCCTCGAGCGGCGCCGCAGCCGCACCCGCTGCCCGCCCAATCGCATCGTCCCCCCGAGATCCGACTGATCGTCACGACGCTCGATCTTGCCGTCGTCCCCCATCCACTCGGTGACCAGCGCGATCACCGGATGCTCGGTATCGGCATCGAACTCGGTGCTGTCGGCGCCTTCGAGCCCGGCGCGGTGGCGCGCGTACTCGATCACCGCCACCTGCATGCCGAGACAGATGCCCAAATAAGGCAGTTCGTTTTCCCGCGCGTAGCGGGCGGCGAGGATCATGCCCTCGATCCCGCGCCCGCCGAAACCGCCGGGCACCAAAATCGCATCCATCCCCGCCAAGCAATCCGCTCCTCGTTCCTCGACGATTTCGGAATTCACATAGCGGATCTCCACCCGGGTGCCGGTATGGATACCGGCATGAATCAACGCCTCGCTGAGC
This sequence comes from Gammaproteobacteria bacterium, assembly GCA_965220535.1. Lineage (GTDB taxonomy): Bacteria > Pseudomonadota > Gammaproteobacteria > HK1 > HK1 > HK1. Next base: position 490,490 of record OZ244833.1, read on the forward strand.
GATTTATAGGACTCGGGGAGATCCGTATATTTCCCCACCAAGGCGATGTCGACCTGCCGTTTCGCGTCTTCGAGTCCCGCGATCACCGCATCCCATTCGGAAAGGTCGCTCGGGGCGGTTTCGATGCCGAATTGCCCGGCCACCAAATCGTCGAGCCCCTGCTCGTGCAGCATGCGGGGGATGCGGTAGATGCTGTCGGCGTCGGTGCAATTGATCACCGCCCGCTCGGTGACGTTGGTAAAAAGCGCGATTTTGCCGCGCTCCGCTTCCGGCAAGGGCTGGGCGGAGCGACAAAGAAGAATATCCGGTTGGATGCCGATCGAGCGCAATTCCTTGACCGAGTGCTGGGTCGGCTTGGTCTTGAGTTCGCCGGCGGTCGAAACCCAAGGAACGAGGGTGAGGTGAATGAAGAGCGAATGCCGATCGCCGAGCTCGATGCGCATCTGGCGAATCGCCTCCAAAAAGGGCAGGGATTCGATATCGCCCACCGTGCCGCCGATCTCGACCAAGCAGATCTGCGCATCCTGCGCCCCTTGCCGAATGCACGCCTTGATCTCGTCGGTGATATGGGGGATCACCTGCACGGTATTGCCGAGATATTCGCCGCGCCGCTCCTTGGACAGCACATTCCAATAAACCTGACCCGTGGTGAAATTGTTTCCCCGGCTCATGCGAAGACGAATGAAACGCTCGTAATGGCCGAGGTCGAGGTCCGTCTCCGCCCCGTCTTCGGTGACGAAGACCTCCCCGTGCTGGAGAGGATTCATCGTCCCGGGGTCGACGTTGATATAGGGATCGAGCTTGACGAGGGTGACGCGAAGCCCTCGGGCTTCCAAAATAGCGGCAAGCGACGCGGAGGCGATCCCCTTGCCGAGAGATGAAACGACACCGCCGGTGATGAAGATGAATCGTGACATCTTTTTATGGGAACCCGCCTTGCGAGGTCGCGAACCGACCTCTCGGACGGGAGCGAAGATTAACAAAACTCGGTGACAAGGGCAAGCAAGGACCGCGAAAAGGGCAATGCCCGCGCCCATCGACAAAGGCCCGATCGTTTGCGAATTCGCTTTCGCAAGTCGCTTTTCTTTCGATTCCTCGGCCCTTGATTTCGAAAGCCGTTGTTAGGGGAATTACAGGAATTACATATCGGAGCGCCCCTTGCGAAGCGAAGGGGCAAAACAATTCTAAGGGCTCGGCGGCTCTTTCGGGTCGATATGGATTTCTTTGTGCATCGTCGTTGCCGCCGAGAATCCGAGGATGCGCCCGAGCCAAGCCGATTCGACCCTTTCGGTGGCCACGAATCCTTCGCGTCGGTAGAGTTTGTACGCCCTCTCGTTGGTGTCGACGACATCGAGGCGGATGCTTCGATAGCCTTGTTCGCCGGCATAGACGGACAACTCTCGCAGCAAGCCGGTGCCGATCCCTTGTCCGCGCATCGCCGGGTCGACCGCGATCCCGTCCATCAGCAACTCCCCGGGCTTGGGTTCGCGCTCGAAAAAGGCGAAGGCCGCGACGGCGCGGAGCATCCCGAGCATCCCGGTACGACGACGCAGGATCGACACGGTGATCCCGCTCGTCAGGGATTTTTCTCGGTGATGGAAGCCCGCCAGCCCGACGATCCGGTCTCGATACTCGGCGATGATCGCCCGTGATTCCTCGAAGCCCTCGGCCAGCACGGCGAGTCGCCGGGCCTCGTCGGGGATGGCGATCTTTATCTTTTCGCCGAAAGCGGCGTTATAGAGCCATGCCGCCCGTTTCCGATCGTCGTCGGCAAATCCGAGTGAATAGCGAATTTCCCTCATCGTTCTCTTTTTCCCGTCTCTCGTACCGGCAATCCGGCCCCTTGGAGGGGCATAAGCCTGTGAGGGTTCGCAAACCGCTGGCGCATCTCGTAAGGCTATATGCGCGTTTTCGCAGAGAGACGATCGCCCTCAAGAAAATAGGGTATCGATTGCCCGATCGATTGTCGTGAACCGATACGAGGCTCTTTTCGATTCGACGGTATCGCAAGCGCATATCGATCGAGCGACCGGCAAATCCGGGGCTTTTCGATCGTCGATGATTTGAACTCTTTCGCCGAATTCTTATGAAAACCGAATCATATCGAACGAGGGGACTTCGATCGAAGCCGGCGCCAAGACCTTCGCTTTTCGGGTCGCAAACCCCTAATCTTGCGAAAATCAGTTTTGCGAAAAATCAGGCTTACAAAGATCCCCGTCTTGCCGACACGATCGACGTTTTCGGCATTTTTTCAGCCATCAAGTCCGCAACGCACGAGAAAGCGAAACAAAAGTCTTTCGTTTTTACCGGCGCCCCTGTTGTCAATACCCTTATTGTCGATACCTTTGTTGTCGATACCCTCGTTATCGACACCTTCTTTATAGCCCTCTTCTTCCGATACCTTCGCTTTTCGCTCCCGGCGAGCGGCGAGTATCAGCTGTCGCAGACGCTGCATATCGATATCCACGCCCCTTTCTCGCAGCTCCGAAAGCGCTTCGTCGTTTTCGATCAGCGCTTCTTGCAAACGCTCGAGTTTGAGATGGCGCGTCCTTTCCCGCCATCCGGGATTGCGCACCTGCTCCAAGGCTTGGGCCACCGACGCTCCGTCTCCTTCGCGCAGCAAACGACCGATATAGCGAATTTGGCGCCGCCGGGCGATACGCTCGAGACCTTGCGCCCCGTCGATCGCCGCTTCGAGCGCCGGCCATAAGGGCAGCCGGGCTCGATCCGCCGCAGAAAGCCCGATCAGCGATTCGCCCAGATCTTGCGAGCGATGCGCATCACGCTTGCGTTGCGACTTCGATAGCGGCGACGCCTCGGGGGCTGCGAGGGCTTCGGTGGATCGAATCCCTTTACGAGTCATCGGACGAGTCATCGGACGAGCCATCGGACGAGCCATCGGAGATCGAGCGCATCGATAACGCCTTTTCGTAAAAACCCTCCTTCGGCCGGTTTCGGGCAGCGGATTTCGAGCCTGCCGCCTTGCAAGCGATGCGATCCTCGCCGCTTGCGCTCGGGCTTTCGCCGGGGCGGCGACACGAGCCGCCAGACGAACCGCCATGCGAACCGCCAGACGAGCCATGCAACCCCCGCTCGCCGGTCGCCCTGTCTACCGAAGAGGCGATGCCGGGGGCGAAAAAAGATATCCGCAATATAATCATCCTTTTGCCGTCTTTTTGCCACCTTGCCTTGTCAGAGACCCCATGACCATGGATTTCGCCGCCGAATCTGCCCAAAATGCCGACCCCGCCGGACCTGTCATCACCCGCCTTGAAGATTACACCCCGCCGCCCTTTCTCGTCGACACCGTGTCGCTCGACTTCGCCTTGGACGAACGATGCACTTTGGTGCAAACGAAGATGACGATCCGGCGCAACCCCGCCGCGACTCGCCATGCGGATTTGACGCTCGAGGGAAAGGGACTGAAAACGCTGTGGGTGCATCTTGACGATGATCGTCTTGCCGACGATCGCATCGCCATCGAAGAAGAGCGTCTGACCGTCCGCGACGTCCCCGATAGCTTCACCCTCGCCACCGGCGTCGAAATCCATCCCGGCACCAACAAATCCCTCGAGGGGCTTTACGCCTCGTCGGGCAATCTATGCACCCAATGCGAGGCCGAGGGTTTTCGTCGCATCACCTGGTTTTTGGATCGACCGGATGTCATGGCCCGCTACCGCACGCGTTTGGTCGCGAACGCGCAGCGATACCCGGTATTGCTCTCGAACGGAAACGATGTCGAACGCGGATCTTTGGACGATGGCCGCCACTTCGTGATTTGGGAAGACCCCTTCCCCAAACCATGCTACCTCTTCGCGCTCGTGGCGGGAAAACTCGAGTTCGTCGAGGATCGTTTCAAGACCCGCTCCGGTCGCGATATCACGCTTCGCATCTATGTGCAAAAGCATAATATCGATCGCTGCGGTCATGCGCTGGATTCTTTGCAACGGGCGATGCGCTGGGACGAGGAAGTATGGGGGCTCGAATACGATCTCGATACTTTCATGATCGTCGCCGTGGACGATTTCAATATGGGGGCGATGGAAAACAAAGGCCTCAATATTTTCAATTCGCATTATATTTTGGCGCGCCCCGATACCGCCACCGACGGGGATTTCGCGGCCATCGAGAGCGTGGTGGCCCACGAATATTTTCATAACTGGACCGGCAACCGAGTGACCTGTCGCGACTGGTTCCAGCTCAGCCTCAAGGAGGGATTGACGGTTTTTCGAGATCAGGAATTCTCCGCCGATATGTCGTCTCGGGCGGTGCGCCGGATCGGGGATGTCCATATCATGCGCAATCACCAATTCGCCGAGGATGCCGGGCCGATGGCGCATCCGGTGCGACCCGGGGAATATCAGGAGATCAGCAATTTCTATACCCTGACGATCTACCAAAAAGGCGCCGAGGTCATCCGGATGATGCAAACGCTGATCGGCGAGGAGGCTTTCAAAGCCGGGATGCGCCTTTATTTTCAACGACACGACGGGCAAGCGGTCACCATCGACGATTTCGTGGCATCGATGGAAGACGCCTCCGGCACGGATCTGAAGCGTTTTCGGCGCTGGTATAGCCAAGCCGGAACCCCGACGCTCGATATCCGCACCCGTCATGACGATATGCGCTCGGAATATCTGATGGAGGTCCGTCAGCGCACGCCCCCGACCCCCGGTCAAAAGGAAAAATCCCCCTTGCATCTGCCGCTGCGCATCGCCCTGCTCGGCGAGGACGGACGCTCCTTGCCGCTGCACTGCGAGGCCGCGGCTCTTGCCGGTGAATCGGAGGCGGTGCTCGAAATCGAAAACGAGCGCGAGGCTTTTCGGTTTTCGAATATTCCCTCCCCTCCGGTGCCCTCCCTCCTGCGCGGCTTCTCCGCTGCGGTCAAAGTCGACATCGAACGCAGCGACGACGAGCTCGTTTTCCTGATCGCCCACGAAAGCGACCCCTTCAATCGCTGGGATGCCGCCCAGGAATACGGGATGCGCCTGATGCTCAAGATGGTCGAGGATCACGGCCAAGACCGTGCGCCGGGGAGGACGAAGGAGATCGCCGCCGACTTCATCGCCGCTCTTCGCCGCTTGCTTTTGGATCAAACGCTGGACCCGGCGCTGATCGCTCACGCCCTTACCTTGCCTTTCGAATCGAGCGTTGCCGACCGCATGACGGATCGGGGAGAGCGTATCGCCGTCGACGCCATCCACGAGGCGCGCAAAAGCCTCGGCGAGGAGATCGCCCGTCGACTCGCCGACGATCTCCGCGCGGTCCGCAAGGCCTGCCACAGCGAAGAGCCCTATCGCTTCGCCGGAATCGACGTCGGGCGGCGCAGCCTCAAGAACTTGTGTCTTGGCTATTTGATGGCGCTGGACGATCCGACAATACGCGATGATTGTCGGCGGCAATTCGAGAACGCCGACAATATGACCGATAGCTTGGCGGCCCTTCGGTGTTTTGCGAACGATACCCGGGGCGAGCGCGATCCGCTGATCGAATCCTTCCACGATCGATGGAAAGACGATCCCTTGGTCATCGATAAATGGTTCGCGATCCAAGCCACCAGCCGCCGACTCGATAGCTTGGAGCGGGTGCGCGAATTGCTGACCTACCCCACCTTCGATCTCACCAACCCCAACCGAGTGCGGGCATTGATCGGCGCCTTTTGCCACGGCAACCAGCACCGCTTTCATGATATCTCCGGCGAGGGATACCGCTTCTTTTGCCGATACGCCTTGGAGATCGACGGCTTCAATCCGCAAGTCGCGGCGCGGCTTTTCCAAGCGGCGAGCCGTTGGCGGCATCTCGACGATCACCGCAGCGATCTTCTGCGTCGGGAACTCGAGGGCGCTCTTGCATCCTCTTCCGATCTCTCGAAGGACAGCTACGAGGTGGTATCCAAAATCCTGGCTTGAACGAGGCCGCTCGACCTTGGACCCGAGCGAGAGCGCGGATAAAAAAGGGGAGCGATGAAACTATCGAAACCGGCCATCGACGGCGATGAAGGCCGCGCGGGCAACGATAGGCGTTCCGGTCAGAAAAGCGCGATGCGTCAAGGTCGATAGCGAGCGTTTTCGATCTTGCGTTTTCGGCCTTGCGTTTTTGCGTCTTGCGAATTCCCTGCAACCCACGCCTTCATCGACAAAAACGCGAGTCGCCGAAGCCGATCATCGGCGCTCGGGGCCGAAAAAAAGGCTTGGGCCAAGCGCTCCCCTTCGAAGATGCACTAGAAGATAAACTAGAAGAATGCATTCACCGAAATGCCCTTCCTTTTTACGATATTTCATGTAAGTTTTGCCATTAAAATAATCCTTGGTCGAATCGACCGATCAATATCGAGACTCTTTAGGAATTCAATCACCCCTTTCCCGATGGATTTTTCTCCCGCGGACACCAAGAGAAAAAACATGAAACAAACGATCTCCGGTGCCGCGGTCATCCTCGCCATTATCGCCATCGTCGGGCTTTCCCCCGCAGCCGCCCAAAACACCCCCGTCGCCACCATCTATATCTCTCCCACCGAAGCGCTTTCGATCAATGAGGGCGAATCGGGGAGCTTCACCATCAGATTCGGAGTCGGCTCGGGCGATATAAGCGAGGATGCCATCGTCAGGCTTTCGAGCGACAACTCGCTGTTTTCGCTTTCCCCGACGAGCCTGACCTTCACCTCGACCAACTACTACCGACCGCAAACCGTCACCGTCACGGTGGCCCACGACGACGATACCTTGGACTTCACCGATAGCGTTACCATCACCACATCCGGCGGTTTCACGGCGCCTGTGACGACGAAAACGATCAACGTCGACGATGACGAGCCGCCCGCCGGGACCATCGTCCTGTCTCCCGCCGAATCCTTGTCGATCAACGAAGGTGCATCGAAGGATTTCACCGTCAGGCTGAGCGCCAGGCCCGAAGGGACCGCCATCTTGACGCTTTCGAAGAACGAAGACGATATCTCCCTTTCCCCGACGACTCTGGCTTTCACCGAATCCAGCTGGAACAAGACCCAAAGCGTCACCGTCAGCGTGGCCTACGACGACGATAATCTGGACCTCTCCGATACCGTCACCCTGGTTGCATCCGGCGGTATCACGGCCTCGGATGCGACGATAACGATCAACGTAAGCGACGATGTCCCCGCCGGCAATATCGTCTTGTCCCCTGCCGGAACGCTTGTGATCGACGAAGGCGGGACGAGGAGTTTCACCGTCCGATTCGATACCCGGCCGGATGCCAATATCATCGTTTCCCTTTCGAAAACCGGCGATGCCATCTCGTTCTCCCCGAGTAGACTGATTTTCACCACCTCCAACTATGACCGGGCCCAAAGCGTCACCGTCAGCGCCGGACAGGACCAGGATGCGAGGAACGAAAGCGGCATCATCACCCTGTCGGCGGCCGGCGGCATCGACGCTTCGAATGCGACGAAAGCGATCGCCGTCAACGACGACGAGGCGGCCTTCTCCGGCAATGTCGTTTTCTCCCCCGAGGGGACGCTCACCGTCGAAGAAGGAGACCGGGCAACCATCACCATCAAACTCAGCGAAGCCCCGACAGAGAATGTCAGGGTGCAGGTATTCGGCGATTTCAATATTTTGCTCGATGCCGGGACCAATATCTTCACCCCCTCGAACTGGAATACGCCGCAATCCCTCTCTTTTCGAGCGAGCGACGATGCTTTTGCCACCTACCAAACCGGCCCTTTCAAAGCCACTATCTCCAATATTCGAACGGATGTGACCATCCGGGAACAAACCACTTCCAATCTGACGCTCGTCATCACCGATAACGACTCCCCGGTCCTCACCGGCGCGATCGTCATCTCACCTGCCGATACCCTTGAACTCGACGAGGGCGAATCGGGGAGTTTCACCGTCAAACTCAGCCGGCAACCGAAAGTGCAAGCCGTCGTTTCGCTTGTCAGCGACGATGCCGCGGTCTCCCTTAGCCCCCAAAGCCTGACTTTCACCCATCTGAACTGGAGAACGGAGCAAAGCGTCAGCGTCGATGCCGTGCAAGACGGCGATAGTCTCGATGACGACGCCACCATCACCCTATCGGCTTCCGCATCGGGGATCATCGCGCCGAATGTCACCAAAAGAGTCACTGTCAGCGATGACGATACGGCCTTCACCGGCAACGTCGTTTTCTCCCCCGAGGGGACGCTCACCGTCGAAGAAGGCGACCGGGCAACCATCACCATCAAACTGAGCGAAGCCCCGGGAGAGGATGTCAGGGTGCAGGTACTCGGCGATTTCAATATTTTGCTCGATGTCGGAACCAATATCTTCACCCCCTCGAACTGGAATACGCCGCAATCCGTCTCTTTTCGAGCAAGCGACGATGCTTTTGCCACCTACCAAACCGGGCCTTTCAAAGCCACTATCTACAATATTCGAAGGGGTGTGACCATCCGGGAACAAACCACTTCCAATCTGACGCTCGTCATCACCGATAGCGACTCCCCGGTCCTCACCGGCGCGATCGTCCTCTCACCTGCCGGTACTCTTGAACTCGACGAGGGCGAATCGGGGAGTTTCAGCGTCAAACTCAGCCGGCAGCCGAAAGTGCAAGCCGTCGTTTCGCTTGTCAGCGACGATGCCGCGGTCTCCCTTCGCCCCGAGAGCCTGACTTTCACCCATCTGAACTGGAGAACGGAGCAAAGCGTTACCGTCAACGCCGTGCAAGACAGCGATAGTCTCGATGCCGACGCCACCCTCACCCTATCGGCTTCCGCATCGGGGATCATCGCGCCGAATATCACCAAAAGAGTCACCGTCAGCGATGACGATACGGCCTTCACCGGCAACGTCGTTTTCTCCCCTGAGGGGACGCTCACCGTCGAAGAAGGCGACCGGGCAACCATCACCATCAAACTCAGCGAAGCCCCGGGAGAAAATGTCAGGGTGCAGGTAGACGGCAGCGTCGGCATCACTTTCGATGCCGGAACCAATATCTTCACCCCCTCGAACTGGAATACACCGCAGTCCATCTCCTTTGGAGCGAACGAAGATCCTCTTGTCACCTACCAAACCGGCCAATTCAACGCCAATATCTTCAACGTTCGAACGAGCACGCTCATAAAAAGGCAAAATTCTTCCAATACAACGCTCATCATCCAAGACAGCGACGCACCGATCCCCACCGGCACCATCGTCCTGTCATCCGCCGATACCCTTTCCCTCGACGAGGGCGAATCGGGGAGTTTCACCGTCAAACTCAGCCGGCAGCCGAAAACGCAGACCATCGTTTCGCTGACCAGCGACGATACGGGGATTTCCCTTAGCCCCCGGAGTTTGACTTTCACCCTATTGGGTTGGGAAACGGAGCAAAGCGTTACCGTCGATACCGTGCAAGACAGCGACAGTATGGACGAGACCGCCACCATCACCCTATCGGCTTCCGCATCGGGGATCAGCGCTCCGGATGTCACCAAAAGAGTCGCCGTCAGCGATGACGATACGGCCTTTTCCGGCACCGTCATCTTTTCCCCCGACGGGGATTTCGTCGTCGAAGAAGGAGCGAGGGCATCCGTCGGCGTCAAACTAAGCGAAGCCCCGAAAGAGAATGTCAGGGTGCAGATATTCGGCAACTTCAATATTTTGCTCGATGCCGGGACCAATATCTTCACCCCCTCGAACTGGAATACGCCGCAATCCGTCTCCTTTAGAGCGCTCGAAGATCCTTTTTCCACCTACCAAGCCAGCCAATTCAACGCCGATATCTTCAACCTTCGAACGAGCGCGCTCATCAAGAGACAAAATTCTTCCAATACGACGCTCATCATCCAAGACAGCGATGCAACGGCCCCCACCGGCACCATCGTCCTCTCCCCTACCCAAGCCCTTTCGCTCGACGAAGGGGAATCGGGGAGTTTCACCGCCAAGCTCAGCGCTCAACCGATACGAGATGTCACGATTACGGTTTCGAACGACGATCCGGCGGCGGTTTCCGTCAGCCCCGAGCGCTTGGTTTTCACCCGATTGGGTTGGAGAACGGAGCAACGCATCACCGTCAGGGCGGTGCACGACAGCGATACGGATCACGAAGTCGCCACCCTCGTCCTATCGGCCTCCGCCGGTATCGACGCTCCGGATGCGGGGAAAACGGTCAACGTCAACGACGACGATCAGGCCACCACCCCCGTCGGCAGCATCGTTTTGTCTCCCGCCACCGCCCTTGAGATCACCGAAGGCGAAACGGGAATTCTCGGCGTCAGGCTCAGCGTCATGCCGCAAGGGAATGTCGTCGTGAGCCTTTCGAAGACCCACGACGATATCTCGCTCTCCCCGAGCAGTTTGGCTTTCACCCGATCCAGCTGGAACAGGATGCAAAGTGTCAGCGTCGATGTGGCGCATGACGACGATCTCTCGGACTTCTCCGACACCATCGTCCTATCCGCCACCGGCGGGATCAATGCCTTGGAAACGACGAAGACCGTCGATGTGAGCGACGACGACTCGCCCGTCGGAACCATCGTTTTATCCCCCACCGAGACCTTAGTCATCGACGAAGGAGAATCGGGGGAGTTCACCGTCAGGCTCAGTGTCAAGCCGAACGCTGACGTCACCATCGACCTTTCGAAGAGCCGCGACGATATCTCGCTCTCCCGAACTCGCCTGAGCTTCACCGAATCCGACTGGAGCGATGCGCAAACGATCACTGTCAGTGCCGAGCACGACGACGATCATCTGAGTTTCACCGATACCATCGTCCTATCCGCCTCCGGCGGCATCGAGGCCCCGGATGCGACGAAGGCCATCGAGGTGATCGACGACGAACCACCCGCCGGCACCATCACTTTGTCTCCCGCCGGAACCCTCGTCATCGACGAAGGAGGGTCGAAGAGTTTCAGCGTCAGACTCGGCTCCCGGCCGCAAATCGATGTCATCGTCGCCCTTTCGAAAACCGATGCCGATATCTCGCTTGTCCCCGCTCGCCTGACTTTCACCGCATCCGACTGGAATCGGCCCCAAAGCATCACCGTCCGCGCCGACCACGACGACGATGCCTCGAGCGAGGCCGATATCATCACCCTATCCGCCTCCGGCGGCCTCGTCGCGACGGCGACCAAAACGGTCAACATCGTCGATGACGACTCGCCCACCGGGGATATCATCTTGTCTCCCGCAGGAGACCTTGCCGTCGACGAAGGGGGTACGGCGAGTTTCAGCGTCAGGCTCGGCACCCGGCCGCAAATCGATGTCATCGTCGCCCTTTCGAAAACCGATGCCGATATCTCGCTTACCCCCGCTCGCCTGACTTTCACCGCATCCGACTGGAATCGGCCCCAAAGCATCACCGTCCGCGCCGACCACGACGACGATGCCTCGAACGAGGCCGATATCATCACCCTATCCGCCTCCGGCGGCCTCGTCGCGACGGCGACCAAAACGGTCGACATCGCCGATGACGACCCGCCCACCGGGGATATCATCTTGTCTCCCGCCGGAGATCTTGCGATCGACGAAGGGGGCTCGGCGAGTTTCAGCGTCAGACTCGGCACCCGGCCGGCGGGAAACGTCACCGTAACGCTTTCGAAGACCGTCGATGACGTCTCGCTCTCCCCGACGCGCTTGACCTTCACCGAATCCGATTGGGACGCACCGCAAGACGTCACCGTCAGCGCCGGCCAAGACGACGATACCGAAAACGAGACCGACACCATCACCCTCGTCGCCTCCGGTGGCTTCGTCGCGAGGGCGACCAAAAGGGTCAATATCAGCGACGGCGATACGCTCATCCCCGCCATCGTTTTGTCCCCCGCCGGAATCTTGACGATCGACGAAGGGGAGTCCGGGGAATTCAGCGTCAGACTCGGCACCCGTCCGGCGAAAAGCGTCACCGTGGCGCTTTCGAAGACCGTCGATGACGTCTCGCTTTCCCCGACGCGCTTGACCTTCACCGAATCCGATTGGAATCGGCAGCAAAGCGTCTCCGTCCGCGCCGATTTCGACGACGACACAACGAACGGCAACGACACCATCACCCTCGTCGCCTCCGGGGCCGAGGGCTACGAAGGGTTGAGCGCTTCTATATCCCTCACCGTCATCGACTCCCCCGGCGAGCTCGTCCTCTCCGCCGACAGGATCGATGTGATGGAAGGGCAGGCGCCGGTTTCCTTTTCCGTCCGCCTCGATACCAAGCCGGTCAATACCGATATCGTCTTCGTATCGCTATCTCGCACCAATGCGGATATCACGCTTTCCCCATCCTCCTTGATCTTTACGATGAACAATTGGAGCGAAGCGCAAAGCGTGGCTATCGAGGCCGCCGATGACGCTGGCCGGGAGGATGAGCGAGATATCATCACCTTGACCGCCGCCGGCGGAAACTACGACCGAACGACCGGCGAGATCATGGTGGCGATCTTCGACGACGACGACGACGGACCCGAGGGCGGAATTCCCGAACAAGCGAAGGCCTATATCCTCGCCATCCCGCCCGATACCGCCGACGACGCTTCCGAATTGCGCATCCGATGCCATCAAGAAAGCCCTTGCACCGTCTACCTCGATTGCAGTGCGCAGACCGACGGCTCGACCTTCAAGGGCTGGGTCCCGGGGCCGATCCCCGCTCGAGGCGGAAGAGCGCTTACGGCCACGGATATCGTGCGCCATACCGGCGGCTCGTGGTCCGGCAAGGGGCGGTTGGGTTGCGCCTTGCGCAGCGATCACACCATCGGCGCCCAGATTTGGACCTATTCGGGAGACGGCGTACTGGTCAATAACAGCGCGATGATTCGCAGCGCCCCGGAGAACGAGGTCCACCGAGCGGATATCGAGTCGATCCCCTCACCGACCGAATCGGAGGTATCGAATATCCGCATCCGCTGCATCGCCCCTGCCGATACGCATTGCACCGACACCAATTTCTCCTGCTTCGATGACTCGGGATACCGATACAAGGGGAACTTGGGCATCGTCGAACGCCTGACCACAAGGCATCTGAAAGCCGACGAACTCGCCGATATCATCGGCCATCGATGGAGCGGAATTCGGCTTTCTTGCGAAATCCGATCGAACCAAGCCTTCACGGCACAACTTCTGACCCGCACCGGCGGTGGCGGAGCCTTGGTCAACAACAGTGCCAGCAACGAGGTATCCCCCCGTCCTAGCAACAGCGAGTTCCCCCGCCCTGGAATTTTCTGAACCACTCATCAAGACCTGATCTCATGGGATAACACACAGTGCCTTCACGATGAAAAAACGGCATGCCGAGCACACCGGAGCCAAAGCCGCAGACCCGACAGAAATCTATCCCTACACGGAGTTCGAGATCCCTTGGACAGTGATTGCATCCACGCTTCAAGGCCGAGCGCCCCCGATACCCGCGCTACGCGCTAGCAGCCAGGCGGCAAAATTTGGCTTTTAATGGCTTTCAAAAGCCGAAATACACCCATTCGGCAGCGTTCCTAACGGGAATATCACGAATTCGACTGAGACCGAAAATCTCTTTTTTTGCCAATAATTCATCGAATTCTCCCCGCTTTTGACCATTTTTTACAGTTTTTTCAACGTTTCGTTATTGACATGAAACATCGCAATCGTGATACTATTTATCAGCCTATAAAATATTCTTATGTGTTTCAAGTTCGCTCGATCCATCGACAAGGAGCCGGCAATGTCCGAATTCGACCCCGATCTCAATCCTCTTCTACGCCGCATCTCGAATTCGCCCGAGGGCGCGAAAGATCTCGAAGACCTCTACGAACGCCACGGGATCGATCCCTCGGAAGGACCCGACGAACTGGCAAACGAAATTCGCTTGGACGGAGGCAACACCCTCGTGAATTTATTCAGAGGATGGGAGGGCGTTGCCTACAAAGAGATCGTCGAAGACGTTGCGAGCAAACTTGACGTCGAAGTACCCGACTCCACCGCCCTCAGGGTGAACGAAATCGAAGAGAGAATTTTGACCGCCATCGCCAAACGATATTGGGACGGACTCACCGAGGAGGAGCGAAAGGATCTCGTAGAGCAGATAAAAGAAATCGACCCGAACATCTCTGGGGATATAGTAAAGTATGCTATACAGCACAGCGTTATTGGAGCAACGATAGGCCCGATTATCAGTGTATTCGGTTCGCGCTTGCCAGCAATGCTGGTGCCATTCTTGGATGTTATTTTGACGGGATGGACCATTATTGATATTGCAGGACCTGCATACCGCAAAACCGTGCACACCGTAGTACAAATCGCGATTTTGAGGCTTGATTTTTCCGGATGATCAGCTCATCCATCAACAAGGAGACTTGGCAATGGCTAGTACCTACAAAGTCGAATTCATTCTTGAAGATTGGATGATCAAGGGGCTGGGGTCCGGTAAATATATGATCAAGAGCGGCAATCTCTTGAAAGCACAAAGCCACAAAGTGGTAAAGTGGCTGAATGTGAAAGATATTACTCCACCCGAAAAAACGAGAGAAATCCTTGCGAATGCAGCAGCCAAGCTCGATATCGCTTCTATCTCATCGGTCGCGAATCTGGCGCTCTCGGTCGCTATTTACCACCGGCTCGGAACGATGGAAAAGAAAATCGATCAATCCATCGACCAACTCCGGTTGCTACTCGATCGTGTCAACGAAATCAACGATGAATTGCTTCGAGGAAACACCCTCTATCCCATCATGACGGGTTTCGAACTCCTTCAACGAGCAAAGGTCTCGTCGAACCCGGAGCACCTCTTGAAAGACGCTCAAGTCAATCTCGTGAAAGGTATGACCGTTGCAGCCCACTGGCTACAAACGAAATCGTGCGATGCATTACTCGAGCATTTTGCATCGGTGGCGGTTGTTTCCGCCGCTTTGGTGAAGGCCGCAATCATCGAGGCCCAAGCCATACGGATGCTTGAGAAGTCTCCTACGGAAAACGAGCTTGGATACCCCTTCGAAAAAGCAAGGGGAGTCATCGCCCATATCGAACAAGAGTTAGGAAGAGCGAAAGTTTCTCCTTCTAAATCCAATGCGATGAAGGGCCGCGGATATCTTTCCAAACTACGCAACTGTAATGATGCTTTGGTGAATTGCATCAATGAGTCATTGAATTGGCAACTCGCCCTTAGCAGCGGCGAGGCGGATCTCATTAAAATCGATTCTAGCAACAACAAGGCTATATGCAATATTCTGCAATATTCGCCTGCTGCTTAGGTCATCCAATCCATCGACAAGGAGCCGGTAATGTCCGAATTCGACCCCGACCTCAATCCTCTTCTGTGCCGTATCTCGAATTCGCCCGAGGGCAAGAAAGATCTCGAAGGCCTCTACGAACGCCACGGGATCGATCCCTCGGAAGGACCTGATAAATTGGCGAGCGAGATTCGCTTGGACGGAGGCAACACCCTTGTGAATTTATTCAGAGGATGGGAGGGCCCTGCCTACAAGGAGATCGTCAAAGACGTTGCGAGCAAACTTAAAGTTAAAATACCCGACTCCACCGCCCTCAAAGTGAATAAAATCGAAGAGATGATATTGATTTCAATCGCCAAAAAATACTGGGACGACCTCACTCCGGAGGAACGAGAGAATATCTTCGGTCAAGGGTATTCGGAAAGCAAAGAAGGGTGGTCAAATTTTAAAGGAGATTGGGAAGACGATGCCTGGAAAGATTTTTTGAAGTTCATCTTATCTAGCGGCTTGATCAGCATTATTATCAGGGGGATCCTTGCTAGAGCTGCTGGCGTCGCGATCGGTTCACGTCTAGGACTGCTGATACCCGGTCTAAATGTTATTTTGGCAGCATGGGCCATTAGATCTATCACAGGACCGGCATACCGAAAAACCGTACCCACCGTAGTACAAATCGCGCTTTTGAGGCTTGATTATCCAGACGATGACTCAGATCAATAAGACAAGGAGACTTGGCAATGGCTAGCACCTATAAAGTCGAATTCATTCTTGAAGATTGGATGCTCAGTGGATTGGAATCTGGTCATTTTATGATCAAGAGCGGCAGTCTCTTGGAAGCACAAAGCCACCAAGTGGTGAAATGGCTGCACATAGCAAATATCACGCCGCCCAAAGAAACGAGAAGCATCCTTAAGAAAGCAACCCGCCTCGCAAATTCTGCAGCATCCGTCTCCTCTATCGAGTCGATAGCAAATTTGGCACTCTCAGTCGCTATTTACTACAGGCTCGGAACGCTTGAAGATAAAATCGACCAGTCCATCTCCCAACTCCGATTGATACTCGGTCATATCTACGATACTCACGATGAATTGCTTCGAGGAAATAATCTCTATCCAATCATGACGGGTTTCGATCTCTTCCAACGAGCAAGAGTATCGTCGAACCCGGAACATCTCTTGAAAGCCGGTCAAGTCGAACTCGTGAAAGGCATAACCGCTTCGGCTAGGTGGCTAAAAACGAGATCGTGTGATCAATTGCTTGAACATTTTAGATTGATGGCGAACATTTCCGCCGCTTTGACGAGTGCCGCGATCATTGAAGCAGAAGTCATACGAATGCTCAATAAATGCCCTACGGACGCCGAACTTATGTATCCTTTTGAAGAAATGAAAGAAGTCATAACTCATATTGAACAAGAGTTAAAGAAAGCGGAAGAACATCTTCCTACATCCAGCACACTTGAAAGATACAAAAATCTTCACAGACTACGCATATGTAATAGTGGTTTGATATTTTCCGCTAATGAGGCTATGAAGTTACAGATCGCAATTAACAGCGGCAAGACAAATATCATGAAAATAGACCCAAGCGACAACAAGGTGATATGCGTTATTCACGCACCTAGAAAAGGTTAAGGATCGCCCCAAATTATTCACATCGATCAAAGATGATATTTTTGTGATTGCGCTCACTCGCATCCCTCTTATTTGAATAGCGAAAAGAGGATGCTACCCCAAGAATCGGAATATCTAACCCCGAGGCGATACAATCTCCCTGTCGGACATGAATATTGATCTGAATTGATAACTATATTCTTGGAGGCAAGCTCTTTTCCATGATTTTACGACAATAGTTCGCTACCTCGGAAGATGGAGAAATTTTATCGCATAGAGCATCGAATAAATCGTGTATCGCATTTGGATCGCCCGTTACTTTATGATAGAAAGAAGCACCGTCTATCTCTATAATTTTACTATCTCCTATGGATATTTCATAACGTTCGTTATTTTTTGGGATGATTATAACCAAATATCCACACCATTTAGAAGATTTTTGCCTTATAGCTGTCTCTAGATCAGATAAAACACCTCTTCGTCCACCAGCGTTCATCGTATTCCATTTATTTTTAATCTCTGCCAAAATACACCTATCGGGACACTCCAAATCATATCCCGCGTCATGGTTATTCCATCCATCCACAGAAGAAAGAATTTTTTGATGGAAATCACCAAGGGCATTGCTCATACCTCTAACTCCGGATTCGATATTCTGCATCTTTTCCAAGTCACTCTTTTCATTGACAATATAGGTCGCCGAAATCAGAAGAGATGAGAAGGGATCGATCACATTTTTAGATCGCCTACGAGAAGCTTTCTCCGCTGCGTTCTTGGATTTTTTCATCAGCCCCTCGATATGCAAATCCAAATCAGCGGGAGATATCCATTTCAATACCATTACCCCAGCTCCATTTTTGCCGACCGATTTTTTTCTATACCCACCGGTACTCGACCCATACGTTTGGAAACCCGATAGGTCGTTCCCGAACCGAGAAAGGGATCCAGCACGATATCCCCTGAGTCGGTGAAAAGATCTATGAAAAATTCCGGCAACCACTCGGGAAACGCCGCACTGTGTCCCGTATTATGGGCAACCGGTGATTTATGGAGAACGTTGGTGGGATACACGAGCGCTCGGTTCTCCCAGTTTGCGATACATCGGCCGACTCCGGATCTCGTGGCGGATTCCTGCCGGCTTCGATCGTTCTCGTTCATATTGGAAAGACGCTTTCCGGTCCATTTCCCGACCGGAACCTTCACTGCATCTTGATTCATCTTCAGATTCCGGGTCTTGGAAAAATGCAAAAGCCTTTCCCATGAATCCCGGAATCGATATTTCCACTTACCCGGAGCGGCCGTTGTTTTATGCCATATATATTCCTCGACCCAACGAAATCCGATATCCCGTTTGAGGGCAAGAATCAAATCAAGAACATAAGTATGGCGCTCCCCATCCTGCGCTTTTTCCTTGATGTTCAAAACAAAGGATCCTGTCGGAGCCAGTATCCTGAACATTTCCTGCGCCCTATCGCAAAACCATTCGACATATTCATCCGGTGCCACCCCTCCATAAGTATGCTTTCGCGCATCAGCATAAGGCGGTGATGTGATGATCAAATCGATTCCATTGTCCGGTAATTCCCGCATGATGTCAAGACAATCGCCGTAATAAACCTTGCCGGCCCATTCCGGGAAAAGCATGTCATCTTCCGGGAAAAACATGTCATCGATCGCCATCATCTTCACGATATCGACTCCTCGAACGGGGACCCCTGCAAACAGGTCTGTACTCGAATCACATCGACAAAGCGGGGTATTCGAAACCGCACCTGTCATCTGCCTTGTGAAGTCTACACCCGAAAATATCGGTCCCTTCGATTTTTTTCAGCTCGCCGAAGGCTTTGAAAATCGGGCAATGACGAGCTAGCCGGTCCCTTCGTCGCGTACGGATTTTGCCACCCGCAGCATGGCGTCGAGGCTGCGGTCGACATCGGCATCCCTCGTGGCCCATGAAGACAGGCTGATGCGCATTGCATCGCGATTTTGCCAACGGGTTCCGCCGCACCAGCAGGTGCCCTCTTCTTGCAGGGTGCGGATGACCTTGCGCGTGGTGGCATCGTCGCCGAAAGAGACCAGCACTTGGTTGAGGCTCACTTCGTTGAGGACTTCGAAGCCGGCGGCGCTCAAGCCTTCGGCGAAGCGTCGGGCTTGGTGGCAGTTGCGCTCGATCAGGGCACTGACGCCTGTTTTCCCTAAGGTTTCCAGCACCGCGAGGACTTCCAATGCCCGCATGCGGCGGCTCGCCTCCGGGGTGTGTTCGAAGGGCTCGCACCCCGCCGCTTCCGGGAGGTAGTCCGCCTGCATGGACATCGCGCCGCGCAAAGCGTGAGGGTTGCGCACGAGGGCGATGCCGCAGTCGTAAGGGACGTTCAGCCATTTATGGGCATCCGTGGCCCATGAATCCGCGCTCTCGATACCGAGGCCCTGAGCCGCAATCCTCGATGCTTGGCTCTTGCGCGCCGGATCAATATCCAGGGTGTCGATCGAGGATAGAGCCCGCACCCATAGCCCGAAGGCGCCGTCGACATGCACCCATGCATCCTTCGCTCGGACTTCGGTGCAAATCCGCGCGATCG
The DNA here is from genome assembly GCA_965220535.1 of Gammaproteobacteria bacterium. Taxonomy (GTDB): domain Bacteria; phylum Pseudomonadota; class Gammaproteobacteria; order HK1; family HK1; genus HK1. The sequence goes on from OZ244833.1 coordinate 509,806, forward strand.
GATCGATGGCGCCGGTGTTGACATTGCCGGCTTGGGTGCAAACGATGGCCGGCCCTTGCAATCGGGGAAGGGCATCGGGGCGCATGCGACCTTGCGCATCCGCCGCCACTCTCACCACCTTGCCGCGCCCGAGGCCGAGCAGCCCGATGGCCTTGAGCACGGTGGCGTGGGCGCCCTCCCCCACCGCCACGGTGATCGGGGGAGCATCGGTCAATCCGTCGCGATCGACATCGTGGTCATGAGCGAGCAGCACCTGCCGCCGCGCTGCCGCCAGCGCCGTGAAGTTGGCCATCGTCGCTCCGGTGACGAAGGCTCCTTGGGCGTCCCGCGGCAAATCGAGGATTTCCGATACCCGGGACAAGGCCGCGCGCTCGACCGCCGCGCCCATCGGGGAGCTCATCTCGCTGAAGGCGTTTTGGTCCCAAGCCCCGGCCAGCCAATTGGCGGCCAGGGCAATCGGTAGCGCTCCGCCGGTGACGAAGCCGAAATAGCGCGGTCCGGCACTGGCGACCGTGCCTTGGCGGCCGACTTCGTCGAGCAGCGCCAAGACTTCGGCCGCCGGTCGACCCTCGAGCGACGGATCGTCCCCGCCGAGCATCCGCACCGATGCCGTCGCATCGCAAGAAGCGAGAACCGGCCGTTGCGGTAGGCGATCCAGATAGGCAAGCGCTCTTTGCGCCGCGTCCTCGAGCAGTTCCCGCGTCGACTCGGCTCGTTTTTCCTCGCTGTCGTCGATATCCGACATTCGAACCCTCCGCTAAGTCCCTAGTCAGGCAAATAATGCATCGTAGATCGAAAAGACACCGCCCGCCGCCAACACCATCAAGGCGCACCAAAGCGCGTTCCACTTTGGAATCTGCCAGTTGGAAATATCGCTGCGCGCCGCCAATACCAAACTGACCCCGGAATAAGGGCCGACCGCGGAGCCCAAGCCCCAACCGGCAACGCAGACCATCGCGAAGAAGGTCGGATCCGATACCGATGGCAAAATGGCGCTCACCAAGGCGGTGACCGATACCAGCGGATGCACTCCCGCCATCGAGAAAAGGGCGAGGGTCGCGGCGATCGCGGCCCCGGTGAGGGGATTCAAAGGAAGAGCGGGGATCGCCTCCGGCCAAGCCGCGGCGAGCCCCGAAAGTCCGGTGCCGAGCACCCCCGCGGCCAAGAAGATGCTGAGTTCTCCGCTCATCCCCGGCAACTCGTCGAGCGTAAAATGCGCTCCGCTGCGCGCCGCGGAGGAAATGCCGGCGCGAAAGGCCAATGCCGCCAAGGCCAGCAAGGGCGAGAGCACGCTGATCAACAGCAAGATCGTCAGCGAGGGCCATAGCCGATGCACGATCATCACCGCCGCCGCCAACGCCACCGGGAGCCATAGGCTCTGCAGGCGCATGGGATAGCCTCGATGGCGGGCGAGGGCGAGCGGGCCCTCTTCCACCCACGCCAGAAGAAGGGTGATCCCGAAGCCGACGCCTGCCAGGGTGATCCCGAAGATCACGAAGCGCGGGAAATCGACCCCCGGGATCATGCCCAACGCCAGCGCGACCCCGGCGATGAAGGGCGAGTAGAAGGCCGCCGTGGTGAACGAGCGCCCGAGCATCCGAAGGTCGCGGCGGTTCAGCGGCGCGATACGAGACAGACGATCGGCAAAAACCACCAAGGCCGAGATATTGATGATGGCCCCGAAAAGATGCAAGCCGAGCATCGTGCGCAGATACGCTCCCCAACCGTGCGCCCCGGGGCGAAATGTCACGCCCGGCGCGCGATAGACCAAGCGCAAAAAAGCGACTCCCGTCAGCATCGCGAGGATCGGCAGCGATCGCCCGGCGGCTTCCATCCAGTCGATACGCACCCCTTGGAGGTAGGCGATGCCGAGGCAAAGAAGACCGATGACGATCATCGTTCCTACCTGCATCCGCACCCGCGGCGGCAGACGATGCCATACCGCCACCCCCGCCAACCATGCCGCCAAGGCTCCGGCGGCGCTCGGGAAGGAGGGGAAAAACCCGTGCACCACCGTACAGCCAAGCATCACGCCCAACATCAGGCCGGGGAAAGCGCGCCGATAGCCGATACTCGATAGCGGGGATGCCTGCTTGGCCGCATCGCCTTGGGACGAAGAGGGGGTCACGCTCGGAAAGGGGTCTTGGGGTATTCGGGCCATCCTCGGGTCGATAGGAAGCGGCTCGATGCGATGCTGCCCGATGCGAAGCGGGTTGCATCGGCGAAATCGGCGAAAAGCGCCCTTCGCACCATCGGCGCTCCGATGCGGGACTTGAGTGTCGTCGAGCCCTTTGCGCGGCATCGGACGCAGCATGGGCCGGCGGTCGACAAAAGGCGAGCCTGACGCTTGGCATGAGGACTGGAATTCGAAATCATGGAGACCCCGGCAATACCGGCTGCGGCCGAACCTTCGCATCGCGCGGACCGAGCACCCGTCGACCGGCGCTTTTGCGTGGCTCCGATGATGGATTGCACGGAGAGTTGTCGGTTAGGAATTTCATCGGCGAATTCGACGAAGGGCACCCTTCGCATCATCGACGCTCCGATGCGGGACTTGAGTGTCGTCGAGCCCTTTGCGCGGCATCGGACACAGCATGAGCTAGCGATCGACAAAAGGCGAGCCTGACGCTTGGCATGAGGACTGGAATTCGAAATCATGGAGACTCCGGCAATACCGGCTGCGGCCGAACCTTCGCATCGCGCGGGCCGAGCGCCCGTCGACCGGCGCTTTTGCGTGGCTCCGATGATGGATTGCACGGACCGGCACTATCGCTATTTTATGCGCCTGATCACCCGCCGCACACTGCTCTACACCGAAATGGTGAGCACCGACGCCATCGAATACGGCCCCCGCGAGCGCCTGTTGGCCTTCGACTCCGCCGAGCGTCCCCTCGCTCTTCAGCTCGGCGGCAGCGATCCCGAGGCCTTGGCTCGATGCGCCCGGATCGCCGCGCAAGCGGGCTTCGACGAGGTCAATCTCAACGCCGGCTGCCCGAGCGATCGCGTACGAAGCGGTCGCTTCGGGGCCTGCCTGATGGCCGAACCCCGGCGGGTGGCGCATTGCTTGGGCGCGATGATCGAAGCCGGTCCGCTTCCGGTCACCATCAAGACCCGAATCGGCATCGATCATCAAGACCGCTACGAGGATCTGCTGGAATTCGTCGAAGCCGTCACCGAAGCCGGCTGCCGCACGGTCATCGTGCACGCTCGCAAGGCATGGCTCAGCGGGCTTAGTCCGAAGCAAAACCGGGAAATCCCGCCGCTTCGCCCCGATCGAGTCTACCGGCTGAAACAGGATTTCCCGGAAACGGAAATCGTGATCAACGGCGGCATCGCCTCGATCGAACAAGCCATCGAGCATAACCGTCGGGTCGACGGCTCGATGATGGGACGAGAAGCGTACCGAAATCCCTATTCCTTGGTCGATGTCGACCGGCGGCTATTCGGCGATGCGGCCGCGGGGCAAAGCCGCATCGAGATCGCGGCGCGGATGATCGACTACGCCCGCCGCGAGATCGAAAAAGGGACGAGGCTGCACAGCATCACGCGCCACCTCTTGGGGCTTTTTCATGCCACCGGCGGCGCCCGTCGCTGGCGCCGATATTTGAGCACCGAAGCCCCTCGTCGCAACGATCCCGAGGTCATCGAGGAAGCCGCGGCCGGGGGCGGCGGGGAATCGACGCCCGCGGTGTCGACGAAATAGTCGATATAGTCGAAGGGTCTTCTCGACCGGAGTCAAAGAGCTCTCACGCGAACCATCGCTCGTAGTCGCTGACCAGCAGGTGCAGGGGCGGCTCGTCCTCGACGATACGAGAAAAACGGCCGATTTCGTCCGCGAAGACATTGTCGGCATGATCGTCGTTGACATTCGAGACTTCCCCGATCAATACCGAGCCTCCCTGGCCCCAGAATCGATGCCAGCAATGGGGCTCCAAAGTGATGCTTTCGCCGGGGGAAAGTTCCAAGATCGCTCCCGCCGGCAGCGTGCGCCATATCCCGTCGCAACGGACGCGAACGTCGTTGCGATCGTCCAAACCGCCTTCCTCGTCGGAGGTGAAGAGTTCCAATGCCAACTTGGCTCCGCCTCGATTGATGATATCCTCGGTTTTGAGGTGATGACGATGCAGCGGGCTGATCTGATCTTCCCCGGAGATCATGATCTTTTCCGCATAGAGCATCCCCATCCCCTGTGCCACATTGCGGGCGTTGCCGTTGCGCACGGTAAAAAGAAAAAGCCCCAGATCCGCAAAACGACCTTGTCCGTAATCGGTGATATCCCAGCCCAATGCATGATCGCGAATCATCGCTCCGGAACTCGATACCGATTCTTTCAGTTCGTCCGGTGAAAGATAGGCAAAGGGCGGCAGCACATAGCCGAAGGAACGAATGAAAGCATCGCTTTCGCGCAGGATTCGGTTGACTTCGGAACGCAGCATCGATCTTTTCTCCTCGTCGTCGCCTTGTCGGCAAGCCGAGCTTGGCGAGTGTGCCCGTATCGTGGATACGCGTAAAATCTTTGCATAGCGCTTTCATACCAGCGCTCTTGCTCTGACAAGAACCAAGGGATTAAAACGCGATCCGCGACGAATCGATTTCGGAACCCGTCGACAAAGCGTCGATGATACACGCATAGAAGCAAAATACCCCCCTGCCCTTTTTCGATGGCGCTTGTCGATAGCATGGTTCCGAGGGTCGAAAAAAACGATACGACCTACGAACGACCGACTCTTCGGCTACCGACTCGCCGATGGATCGATAAGACAACGGATATCCCGCCATAATTTATCGAAGGAGGGAGAACGTTTTCTTGCCGCCTCCATATCGAAAATCCGAGTGAATTCTTTTTGATTGATCGTCTCTTTATACGATAGCCCCCGTGGCATTCGATCTTTCAACCATCCTTTGGCATCGCGGATGGACTCGGGGTTCTCCGGAAAAGGCTTGCAAAAAAATATTCGCTTGATCGATCGGGCAATCATCATCCGCATCCAATAAAGCGACAATGCCGTCTTCTTTCTTTTTCGAAGCAGGATCGACGGCAAACCGAACACTCGGCCTTTTGCTATTTTGAATATCTTTCCTTTATCGATACGAATCGGGCTCTTGGTTTTCAATCATGGATTCGAGGGTTTTTCTTGATCGATTCGGCGCATGATCTCAAGTAGAGTTTCGACTAGAGTTTCGACTTTCGGAGACCCTCGACGATGCTTGCGAGCATATCGCTATCCAACCGCCTGAGTCCCAAAAATATCGGTTTTTTTCATGTTTTTCATGGGAGACTCGGACTTTTTCGGATATAGCCGATTCATACGAAGAAGATCTCCGGGATGACAAGAACAATCCTTGCCGGTATCGAGACTTTTCACCTCCATAAGACCGATTCGACTCGGCTCCACACTGCTTTCTCCTTCGCAAGCGCTTGCCACGAGAATCGATTCTTCCGATATATGCTCCAAAAGATCGGGGCTATGGCTGGTCATCAGAATCTGGGTATGATCGGATGCATCCTCGATGGCATCGACAAGACCTCGAGCAGCGGCGGGATGCAAAGCGATTTCCGGCTCTTCGATGCCGATGAATCGATTGGTGGAATCGTCCTTGCCCGCCCCTTGGAAAAGAGCCACGAGCACCCCGAGGACTCGAAGCGTTCCATCCGACATATTGCCGGATTCGAATCTCCACGGATGCTTTGCCCCTCGTACCCTTTGCTTGAATTCGAGGGTTTCCATCGATCCGAGCGGTTGCCGTTTCACGGCGACGATTCCCGGGGTGATATTTTCCAGATATTGTTCGATCCTTCGTTTGAAATCGGGATGATTCTTTTCGATATTATGTAAAACGCTCGGTAGATTTCTGCCGTCTCTTGCCAATATATCCCCCGGATCCGCTTGTTCGATCCCGCGAATGGCGTCGGGGTTGAAATGATAGAAACCCATTGTCGAAAGCGCGTCATAAACCGGACGAAATTCTTCCAATCCGGAAAGGGCGACAAGATAGAGACGATCCGGCATGATGGCCGGGGGCGAGGATTCCAAATTCCCTTCTCGATAGCGACCGCGTTCCACCACATAATGATGGTCGGGCGATATCGCATTCTTTCTTGCCACCACGCATTCTTCTCTTTGAACTTCATAGCCGCCCTGCGGAAGAGCGGCGATCAAAAATCCATAACGACCCTCGATCTCCCCTAAATCGAATTCAAGATGAATTCCGAAATGGGTCGGATGGCCGCTCGATTTACGCCGCACGGCGCCGATTCCCCCTCTTTCTCGCATCGCATGATCGAGCGAGGAGCGCAAGGAATCGGCCACGAAGCGCAGGCTATCGAGAAAATTGCTCTTTCCCGATCCGTTCTGTCCGACAAGGACCGCGATGCGCCCCAAAGAAATATCGCAGATCGCGATATTCTTGTAGTTCTGCAAGCGCACCCTTTTGATGAGCCTTCGATCGTTCATGACGAAACGCCTCTCGGAACGGGATTGGCGATGGATTTGCGATGGATAAGAATCCGAGTTCGTCGATTTCATAGCGAAAACGAACGATCGCTTGGCTTCGGAACTCGCTTCGGAACTCGGCTTCGGGACTCGGCTTCGGGACTCGGCTTCGGCGCGCGATCGCTCGCAAGGCTATCGGGGTCATTCCCCGCCGCCTCGGTGATCGACGACGCACTCGATCTGAAAACTCGCCGCCGAAACAGAATCAACCCTCCTTACGCGCATAGTCCTCCGTCGGTCCCCCCGCCTCTTTCCAAGCGGTATAGCCCCCTTCGATATGGCATGCCCGCTGCAATCCGATTCGCTGTACGACCTCGGTGGCCAGAGCCGAGCGCCAATCCTTGTTGCAGTAAAATGCGAAGCGTTTGTCTTGATCGAAGATAGCGGATTTGTAATAAGGGCTTTTGGGATCGACCCAAAACTCGACCATGCCGCGCGGAATATGCACCGCGCCGGGGATCCGCCCTTCGCGCTCGAGTTCGCGTACATCGCGCAGATCCACGAAAACGACATCGGGATCGCCATGCATCGCTACCGCATCGCCCACCGGCACCGTCTCGATGGCCCGGCGCGCTTGCTCCACCAAATCGACAACGGATATTTTGGCTTCGACGGTCATGATCGTTCTCCTTGGGGTCGAGTTTGTCGGGATCGGGATTGTCGAAAGATCGAAGGGGCGATGACGATGGTCCACCGCCAAAGGTCGATTATGCCCCGCTTGGGCAACCACGGGCATCGCAGGCGAAGCCGGCGACACCCTTGCCGGCGCGCTCCCGCACCATCTGCCTATCGTCGATCGCCTCGCAAAATAGCGGGCGTCGGGAACGATAGATGATCCCCGATACCTTCCATCTTGCGGTTCGCTCTTGGTTCGAATCCGCCTTCGAAGCCCCGACCGAATGCCAAACGCAGGCTTGGAAGGCGGTGGGCGAGGGTCGCCACACGCTGATCGCCGCTCCGACCGGTTCCGGCAAAACTCTGGCCGCTTTTCTTTCCGCCATCGATGCGCTGGTGCGCGAAAGCCGCACCGCCGCCTTGCCCGATGCCGTGCGCGTGGTCTACGTCTCCCCGCTCAAGGCTTTGGGCAACGATATCCGCAAGAACCTCGAAATCCCCCTTGCCGGTATCGACGAGGCGCTGGCGAGGGCGAAGGAGCCGCTATCGGGCATCCGGGCGATGGTCCGCAGCGGCGACACCCCGGCGGCGGAGCGCGAATCGATGCGCCGGCAACCGCCGCATATCTTGGTTACGACCCCGGAGTCGCTCTATATCCTGCTGACCAGCGAGGGCGGGCGCCGGATGCTTGGCAGCGCCGGCACCGTCATCGTCGACGAAATCCACGCCCTCGCCGGCAACAAACGCGGGGCGCACCTCGCCCTCTCCTTGGAGCGGTTGGACGCCTTGGCGGGGCGTCCCCTGACCCGCATCGGGCTGTCGGCGACGCAGCGCCCGATCGAGACCGTGGCCCATTTCCTCACCGGCGGCGAGAACGGGCAGCCCCACCCTTGCGCCATCGTCGACACCGGCCATCGACGCGAACGCGACCTCGCGATCGAACTGCCCGATAGCCCCTTGGAAGCGGTGATGTCCGCCGAGGTCTGGAGCGAGGTCTACCGCAAACTTTGCGCCCTGATCGAAGCGCATCGCACCACCTTGGTCTTCGTCAATACCCGCCGCATGGCGGAGCGGATCGCCCGCGCGCTGGCGGAAACGCTGGGGGAGGAGCACGTCACCTCGCACCACGGCAGCCTTTCGCGCGAACACCGCCTGCGGGCCGAGCGACGCCTCAAATCCGGCGAACTCAAGGCCTTGGTCGCCACCGCATCGTTGGAGCTGGGGATCGATATCGGCGATGTAGATCTCGTTTGCCAGCTGGGCTCGACGCGATCGATCGCCGCCTTCTTGCAACGGGCCGGCCGCGCCGGCCACGCGGTCCGGGGCATTCCCCGCGCCCGGCTCTTTCCGCTGAGCCGGGACGAACTGATCGAATGCGCCGCGATCCTCGACGGCGTCAAGCACGACGATCTCGACCGGATCGACATCCCGAAACATCCGCTCGATGTGCTGGCGCAACAGGTGGTGGCGATGGTCGCCGCCGAGGAATGGGCCGAGGATGCCTTGTTCGCCACCGTGCGTCGCGCCTGGCCCTATCGCGAGCTCGACGCCCCTCGCTGGCAAGGGCTGGTGGCGATGCTCGCGGATGGATTCGCGACCAGACGGGGGCGGCGAGGAGCCTACCTGCATCGGGACGTCATCCACGGCGTGCTGCGTTCGCGGCGGGGCGCACGACTGACCGCGATGACCTGTGGCGGGGCGATCCCCGATAACGCCGACTACGATGTGGTGCTCGAGCCCCAAGGGATGCGCATCGGCTCTTTGAACGAGGATTTCGCGATCGAGAGCATGCCCGGCGATATCTTTCAGCTCGGCAACAGTTCCTGGCGCATCCTGCGCGTCGAGCGAGGGGCGGTGCGGGTCGAGGATGCCCAAGGGATGCCGCCGACCCTGCCCTTCTGGCTGGGGGAAGCCCCGGGGCGCAGCGACGAACTCTCGGCTCGGATATGCAATCTGCTCGAGACGATCGGGCGCCGGCTGGAAGACGAGGGAAAAAGGGCGGCGAACGCGGAAGATCGCCGCCGGGGCCGTAGCCGAATCGCTCGCGAACTGGCGACGAGCACCGGGGCGGGCTTCGAGGCGAGCGCGCAAATCATCGAGTACTTGGGAACGGCGCATGCCGCCTTGGGGGCGTTGCCCGATCGAAAAACGGTGGTGCTGGAACGTTTTTTCGACGAAAGCGGCGGCATGCAGCTGGTCATCCATACCCGTTCGGGGAGCCGCATCAATCGCGCTTTCGGCCTGGCCTTGCGCAAGCGCATGTGCCGAAAATTCAATTTCGAGTTGCAAGCGGCGGCCAACGAGGACGCCATCGTGCTCTCGTTGGGAGAAACCCACAGCTTCGCGCTCGCCGATATCTGCCGCTACCTCTCGCCGGCGAGCGTGCGCGAGGTATTGATCCAGGCGCTGCTGGAGGCCCCCGTCTTCGAAACGCGCTGGCGGTGGAATGCCAATATCTCGCTGGCGATCCCCCGCTTTCGCGCCGGAACGAAGGTCGCACCGCAGATCCAACGCATGCAGGCGGAGGATTTGGTCGCGGTGGTCTTTCCCGATCAGATCGCCTGCGCCGAGAATCTCTCGGGGCCCCGGGAAGTGCCCGACCATCCGCTGGTGGAGCAAACCGTCGACGATGCGTTGACCGAAGCGATGGATATCACCGGGCTCGAGCGACTGATCGAGGGGCTCGTCGGGGGCGGGATTCGAATCGTCGCCCGCGATCTGACGGAGCCCTCGGCGTTGGCGATGGAGATCCTCGACGCTCGCCCCTTCGCCTTTCTCGACGACGCCCCCTTGGAGGAGCGGCGCACCCGAGCGGTGGCCGGCCGCCGCACCCTCGATCCGGAATCCGCCGCCGATATCGGAAGACTCGATCCGGCCGCCATCCAAAAGGTGTGCACCGAAGCCTGGCCGCTCGCCCGGGATGCCGACGAGTTGCACGATGCCCTGACAACGATCGGCTGCCTCGGCGAAGCCGAGGGTCGAAGCGGAAAAGCCGAGGACTCGAAGGCTTCGGATACCGAAGCCCAAGGGTCTTGGCCCTCGCTCTTCGAAAGCCTGATCGCAAGCGGTCGCGCCACCCGTTTTTATCCCCCTTCCGACTCCGACTCCCCCTCCGCGGGCAAGAAAAAGGAAAAGGCGGAAAAGGAAAGTGCGCTTTGGTGCGCCGCCGAGCGTTTGTCTCTGCTGCAATCCGCATACGCCGGAGGGCACGCCGATCCGCCCCTCGATCTGCCGCCCGAACTCATCGCCGCCCCGCCGACCGACGCGGCCCGAAGGGAGTTGATTCGGGCCCGTCTCGCCTGCTCGGGGCCGGTGCGCGTCGAGTCGCTCGCGCAGACCCTAAGGCTGCCCCAAGCGGCCCTTCACCACGCATTTTCGGCCCTCGAAGCGGAAGGCTACGCCCTGCGCGGGCACTTCATCGCGAACGCGCCGGGGCAAGACCCCGAAGGGGAACAATGGTGCGAACGGCGTCTTTTGGCTCGTATCCATCGCACCACCCTCAATCGTCTTCGCCGCGAGATCGAGCCGGTCTCGCAGGTCGATTTGATGCGCTTTTTGATCGCGTGGCAACAAGTCGGGAGCGAAGAGCGGCGCGAGGGGCTTGCGTCCTTGGCCGCGGTGATCGCCGAACTCGAGGGCTTCGCCGCGCCCGCGGCGGCATGGGAGGCGGACATCCTTCCGGCCCGCATCGCCGATTTCAGCCCCTCGATGCTCGATCGGCTTTGTCTTGCCGGGCGGGCGCGATGGGCGCGTCCGATCCCCCCGGAACGGGAAAAAGCGGGACGATCCTTCGGACCGATTCGCTCGACCCCCATCGCCTTGCTGAGTCGGACCCACGCCTCGCTGTGGCTGACCCGGGCCGCGGGATCCGACGCCGATGAAACGGGCGCGGCAAACGCATCGCTGTCGCCGGCGGCGCAGCGGACGCTGGCGATCTTGGAAGAACGCGGGCCCTCCTTTTTCGATGAAATCATCGAAGCCGGCGGGGGCTGCGGGCCGGATATCGCCGCCGCTTTGGGCGAGCTGAGCGCTTGCGGCTTCGTCGGCGCCGACGGCTTCGCGGGGTTGCGCGCCTTCATCCACCCGGTCGCCCGCCGTTTGCGCACCATCGGCGAGGCCGGGAGGTGGTCTTGCCTGCCGCGTCGAAAAAAGGATGTCGATGCCTCCGGCACCGCTTTCGAAAGATCCGACAGCGAGGACGAGGCCGCCGAGAGGCTCGCCCGCACCCTGCTGAAACGCTACGGCATCGTTTTCAAGTCTCTGCTGGCGCGCGAAAACATCCCCCTTCCATGGCGCTCGCTATTGCGTCAATGGCGGCGGCTGGAGGCCAAAGGGGAAATTCGCGGGGGCCGCTTCGTCGCCGGATTCGCGGGCGAGCAATACGCCCTTCCGCAGGCGATCGAGACCCTGCGCGGGCTACGAAGAAAGAACGAGCGAGGGAAGCTCGTCATCGTCGGGGCTGCGGACCCGCTCAATCTGAGCGGCATCGTCTGCTCGAAAGAGCGCATCCCCGCATCGCAGCGCACGCGAATCGCGATCTTGGACGGCGTCCCCATCGCAACCTCCGCCGGGCGACAAGTCAAGTGGTTGGAATCGCCACCGCCCGAACAAGAAGGGGAGATTCGAAGCGCGTTGCTCAGCCGACGCCCATCGAGCCGGAGGCGGCGTTCGGCCGGCGCTCGCATCGGAGCCGAACGATCTGCCTTCGCACGAAGCGACCCGGGGGCGAGAACAGCGGAGCCGGGGCCGACCCCGCCCTAAACCCGAAATCCCGCCCTTCGAACCCTCGCGCCCGAAAAGCGCACCAGGGCGCGAAAAGATCGGGGAAAACCATCGATTTCCGATCGGCGCCTCGTCGGCACCACGGTTTCGAACGGGCTTGCCCCCCCCTGTCGATATTATGGTAATATTCAGCATCGTATAGATTTAATTTCTTCTTCCGTAAATAGGTTCCGTGAAGAGAAATAGGTTCCGTTAAGAGGGAGAGCGAAGATGAAAATACTGCCTGACAGGTCTTCTTGCCCACTGACCGCTTCTTCTTCCCGCCGTGGGGGGGGGGGGGTAGATATTTATCTCGCCTCGACGAGAGTCGAGGGCCCCTTTCAGCGGGGATTGAAGGGCATTGTCAAGGCTCGAGTCTTCGATGCCTTTCAGTTATCGGCAAGAATTTCATGGCCGCCCAAGGATTTCACCTCCGTGGCCCCGATTCTCACCGAATTTTTTGTCGAGATTCAAAATCAACTTTTGGCATGGCGATGATCACGAGGGGTTCGATTCCGGCACGAATGCAAAAGCCGGTATGAATGCAACTACCGAATCGGATTCGGCCGACCCAAGCCGCCTCGATTCGCCTATCGGTCCTTCGGGCTGTTACGCTTTTCGGAACGTCGCCTAGCAAACCGGAGTCGTCATCATGAAGCGATTCGTCTTCTCTATCATCTGCTCGTTATCGGTGCTTGCGGCCTATAGTGCCCAAGGACAGGAGGTCACCATCAGCCCCCCGAGCGGCACTTTGACGATCAATGAGGGCGGCTCCGCTACCATCAATATCACTCAGACGGCTGATAGCTCGACTACATATCGGTATCAGGTCTATACTGCGCGTGAAAACACCGGTGATCCTGCTCCGGATGATTGGTCGTATCAGCCTTGGAATTGGTATGTTCACTCTACAACGACGCAAGGATCTTTGACAAATAGCGTCACTATCCAAACTGTCCATGATGACGATGGGCAGGACGATACAGGTTATGATGCCACTTTGGTCTTGTGGAGACATCTCCCTGACAATACCGGCTGGACAAAAATAGCCGATTACCAGTTCACCATAAAGGATGACGACACTCGCGGGATTGTCCTCCCTTCGAAATATCTTGAATCCGTTGACACTCCAAACGGGACTCTTAATAATATTTTTGCCATAGACGAAGGAAGCGACAAGACTTTCACTCTGGCACTGGCCACGGAGCCGGTCGGCGGCAATGTAACGGTGACTGTGAAATCGGGATGGAAATATTTATATGTCTACCCATCGACCCTGACCTTCAGCTTTAATGGAGGTAACTGGAGGGTGCCCCAGACCGTCACGCTAAGATCCCCCGAAGACGACGATGCGTACGCGGGAGATACACATATTACAATTTCCGCCTCGGGCGCCGACTATGATGGAGTCAGGATAAGCCCCTCCCCCCGAGTCTGGCTCAGGGATAACGACAAACTCGGGTTCGACGTCAGCTCCTCGACTTTATCGATAAAGGAAGGCAACAAGGCCAACTTCACTTTGAAATTGGCCGCGAAACAGTGGACATACGGTGCGGCTCACGGATATCCTACGTTTGTAGACTTGGCCTCGTCCCATAATCAAGTGAGCGTCTCGCCATCTCGCCTGACCTTCTATGCCCCTTACTGGAACATACCTCAGACCGTCACGGTCAGCGTCGCCGACGACGAGGATGCGGTGATTCCGCAAGCAGCGATCACCCTTACGGGCGCGGGACAGTCTTACTACGGTATGACCGACAGCGTCAAAATCAATGTCGTCGAAAGCGAAACCCTCGGGGTGGAGGTCTACAACAGCAGCGGGGTTCGACCCTTTGGCCTGACGACGCTCGAAGGGGCCGACGTCGATTATAAGATGAGGCTGACTTCAAAGCCGAGCGGCGGCAACGCAACCCTCTCCCTGTCAGTCAGCAGCGGCTCCGACGTGAGTTTTTCCCCGAGCTCCTTGACCTTCACGCCCTCGAACTGGAAGACGCTGCAGACCGTCACCGCCACCACCGCCGAGGACGACGACGAAATCCGGAACGATTCGACCCTGACGATCGCCGCTTCGGGGGCCGATTATGGCGACTACTCCCGCACCATGGACGTTTACGCCCAAGACAACGACATTCCCACCTATATTCGTCTGCCCACAGGCAGCGTCACGGTCAAGGAGGGGGAGATCGTCGACTTCACGATCCGCCTCACGGCGAAACCCGCCGAGAACATGACGGTGGTTCATAACATTCCGCAGGGGAACAGCAGCCTTTATCGCATCGAAGACAAAAGCGACGGCGTCACGACATTCCATTTCACGCCCGACAACTGGAACGTGCCGCAAACCGTCTCCTACTTCGCGCTGTGGAAATCCAAGGGCACGAACGACGATAACGTGCGTCGGCTGACCACCCGGATGTTGACCGGCATCAGCGGAAGAACCGAAACCTACGTCTACGACCAAGTCATCCTCGCGGGCAACGGGAGCCCGATGGTTCTGTCGTCCGATGCCTTGGATATCGGCGAAGGGAGTTCGGGGACCTTCACGCTCAGGCTGCGGGAAAAACCCGTCGAGGATTCGAATCAGATCGACGAGAATCTTCGCATCGTCGTCGCCTTGAGGAAGAGCGGCAGCGGCGATGTAACGATCTCTCCGACGAGCCTGACCTTCACCCCCTCCGACTGGGACACGGCCCAGACCGTCACGGTGAGTACCGTCGCCGACGCCGACAACGCCGACGACAGCGCGAGGATCTCGTTTTCGGCGAGCGGTCGCACCTTCGGCACGGCCAATCTCACCGACGGCGTGCGCATTTCGGTCAAGGAGAAAGCGCTCGTCCTTTCTCCCTCGACATTGGATATCGACGAAGGGGGCAACGAGCGTTTCAGCGTCGAACTGGGCGCGAAGCCGAGCGGGAACGTGAACGTGAGCCTGACTTCGTCGGACAGTCAGTTGAGCGTTTCTCCGGCTTCTTTGATCTTCACGCCTTCGAACTGGAACTCGGCGCAAAACGTCACCGCGAACGCCGCCGAAGACGACGACCGGGTCGCGAGCACGGCCCGCATCGACCTGTCGGCCTCCGGCGCCGACTACGCCGGCATCACCGCTCGCGTCGCCGTCAGCATCGGCGACGACGATACCGTGCGCTTTTCCCCCGTCTACGAAATCGACGCCGGCGGTCGCCGCAAGGCGATCGACGCACTGAAGATGCCGGAGTTTTCCTACCGCATTCTCGGGATGTACTTGGAGGCGAAACCGAGCGGGAACGTGACCGTGAGTCTGACCACGAGCGGGCATGCGGGCTTGACGGTGGACCCGACTTCCTTGACCTTCACGCCTTCGAACTATTACACGCTGCAGAAGTTCAAGGTCCGAAGCCCGATCTTCCACGGCGCCACGGAAAAATCCCTGACCCTCTCGGCTTCGGGAGGCGGCTACGACGACATCGTCCGCAAACTGTCGGTCACGGTCGATGACTCGAACGGATTGGGCATTTCGGAAGGACAGCTGACTCCCTTGGAGATCGTCGAAGGGGAAAGCGAGACCTTCACCGTGGTCTTGCGCGATACGCTGAGCGGCAACGAAAGGGCTCATGTCGACCTCGCAAAATCCGAAGGAACGGATTCGTCCGTGATCACGGACAAGATTCTGTCGATTTCCCCGCGGGTGTTGCGCTTCGACTCGACGAACCATAGCCGGCCCCAAACCGTCACGATCGCCGCTCTTGCGGACGATGATCGGGACGACGAGAACGGCAGTTTTTCGCTCGATGCGTTTTATTACGACCCACCGAACGGGGCCGACCTTTCCGGCAATGGGTGGCGTGCTTACCAAACGCGCTCGGCGACCCACAGCGTGAAGATCCAAGTGAAGGACAACACCGTCTTGCAGCCGAGCACCCCGGCCGGTCTGACCCTGTCTGAGACCTCGACGTTGACAATCTCGGAAGGGGGCAGCAAGAACTTCACCGTCGTGCTGGACAAGCAACCGGTCGGCGGCAGCGTGACCGTGAGCACCGGCGTGAGTGCGGGTGCAGGTGCGAGCGCGGGTGCAAGCGCAAACACGGGTTCCGATTTGAGTCTCTCGCCGACGAGATTGACCTTCACGGCGTCGGACTGGAAAGACCCGAAGACCGTCACGGTGAGCGCGGCCGAGGACGATGACGCCGCCAACGACAACGCGAGCGTTTCGCTGTCGGCCTCGGGGGCCGACTACACCAACGTCACCGAGAGCATGCAGGTTTCGATCCTCGACGACGACCCGCGCGGCTTGGCCTTCGATTCCTTGGACTTGGGGTTGACCGAAGGGAGCCAAAACCAATTCACGGTGAATTTGGTCTCGCAGCCGAGCGGAGGCAACGTGACCGTCGCCATCACCAAAAGCAGCGGGAGCGATGACGTTTCGTTCTCTCCGGCGAGGCTGACCTTCACGGATTCGAATTGGACTACGCCGCAGAACGTGACGGTGAGCGCGGCGGAGGATGCCGACGGCGTCGATGACCGCGCGACTCTCGCGGTGTCGGCGTCGGGTGCGGACTACGCCGGCATTTCCGACAGCGTGAGCGTCAAGATAACCGACAACGACAAACCGGGGCTGACGATCGACCCGTCGAGCTTGGATGTACCTGAAGGGGGAAGCGCGAATTTCAAGGTGAAGTTGACGGGGGCGCCGATCGGCGGGGATGTAAGCGTCGCCATCGTCAAAAGCGGCAGCGGGGATGTAACGATTTCGCTTGCGAGTTTGACCTTCGCGGCCGCGAATTGGGCTTCGGAACAGACCGTCACGGTGAACGCCGCCGAGGACGACGACGCGGCGAACGACACCGCGAGTCTTTCGTTGACGGCTTCGGGCGCCAACTACGGCGGCATCACCGACAGCGTCGACATCGAAGTGAGCGACGACGAGGAGCGCAACCTGACTTTGAGCGCTCCGAGTCTGGGGCTGACCGAGGGGGCAAGCAAGGATTTCACGGTGAAGTTGACGGCGGCGCCGATCGGCGGGGATGTCACCGTTACCGTGAACAAGAGCGGCAGCGATGACGTGACGGTCTCGCCGGCGTCGTTGACCTTCAAGGAATCGAACTGGAATTCGACGCAGAACGTGACGGTGAACGCCGCCGAGGATATCGACGGTGTCGACGACAGCGCGAGCGTGTCGTTGACCGTCTCGGGCGCCGATTACACGGCCATCCCCGACAGCAGCGTGCGCATCGATGTGAGCGACAACGACAGTCCGGGTTTGACCCTCGCCCCGACGAGTTTGAGTGTGAACGAAGGGGGCGACGAGCGCCTCGGCATCAGCCTGACGGCGGCGCCGACGGGCGGCAACGTGATCGTCGCCATCGCCAAGAGCGGCAGCGATGACGTGACGTTCTCGCCGGCGTCGTTGACGTTCACGGCCGATAACTGGGAGTCGGTGCAAAGCGTGACGGTGAGCGCGCAAGAGGACGAAGACGGCGCCGCCGACAGCGCGAGCCTGTCGCTCTCGGCCTCGGGGGCCGACTACGACGATGTGAGCGAGGTCGTGCAAGTCGCCGTGAAGGACAACGACGAGAAGGGTTTGTCCGTCGACTCGACCTTGTCGCTGAACGAAGGCGGCGACAAGGACCTCACCTTCAGCCTGAAAACGAAGCCGGTGGGCGGGGACGTCACCGTCGCCGTCACCAAGAGCGGCAGTACGGACGTATCGGTTTCGCCGTCGTCGTTGACCTTCACGGCGGAGAACTGGAACAATCCGCAAACGCTCAACGTCAGCGCCGCCGAGGACAGCGACGGAGTCGACGACAGCGCGAGGATCTCGCTGTCGGCGTCGGGAGCCGACTACGGGGGGCTGACCGCCGACATCTCGGTCGAGGTCAGCGACAAGGACACCCCCGGGCTGACCCTCGCCCCGACGACGCTGAGGGTGGACGAAGGGGACGATACCACCCTCGAAGTGAGCCTGAGCGCACAGCCGAGCGGCGGCAACGTGACCGTCGCCATCGCCAAGAGCGGCAGCGACGACGTGACGATCTCACCGACTTCTTTGACCTTCACGCCTTCCAACTGGCGCTCGACGCGCAGCGTGACGGTCAGCGCCGCCGAGGACGACGACGGCGCCGACGACAGCGCCAACCTCCGGCTGACGGCATCGGGAGCCGACTACGCAGGCATCGTCGACAACGTCCGAGTCGAGGTCGACGACGACGATCCCAAGGGTCTGACCCTCGCCCCCGAGAGTTTGAGCGTGACCGAAGGGAACGCCAAGAACTTCACCGTGGCTCTGAAAACGCAGCCCGCAAGCGGGAGCGTCGTCGTCTCCTTGAACGCGAGCGGCAGTTCGGAGGTGAGCGTCTCGCCGGCGAGGATGACCTTCACGGCCTCGAACTGGAACGCGCCGAAGACCGCCACCGTCAACGCCGACGAGGACGACGACGGGGTCAAGGACACCGCGACCGTCTCGCTGGCCGCCTCCGGCGCCGACTACGGCGCCATCGCCGACGAGCTCCAAGTCGAGGTCAACGACAACGACGCCCCCGGATTGACCTTCGACCCCTCGACCCTGGATGTCGCCGAAGGGGGCGAGGCCTCGCTCGAGGTCGGCTTGACCGTCCAACCCACCGGCGGCGACGTCACCCTCGCCCTGACCAAGAGCGGCAGCGAGGACGTGAGCCTCTCCCCGGCTTCGCTGACCTTCACCCCTTCGAATTGGACCACGCCGCGCATCGTCACCGTCGTCGCCGCCGAAGACGACGACGGGGTCAAGGACACCGCCGCCCTCTCCGTGGCCGCGTCCGGCGCCGACTACGACGGCATCACCGGCAACGTCCAAGTGCGGGTGAGCGAAAACGAAACCGTGGGTCTGGTGGTCGAGCCCGCGATCTTGGGTTTGACCGAAGGCGGCGAGGGCGCCTTCACCGCGAAACTGAGCGCTCAGCCCACCGGCGGGAACGTGGCCTTGTTCGTGACCAAGAGCGGCAGCCCCGACGTGCTCCTGACCTCGACGAATCTGATTTTCACGGCCGACGACTGGAGCGTCGAGCAAAGCGTGACGGTCAGGGCCAACGAGGATCACGACGGCATCGCCGACAGCGCGGTCGTGTCGCTGTCGGCATCGGGTGCCGACTACGGCGGGGTCAGCGGCGGCGTGCAGGTGCAGGTGTCCGACAACGACGCTCCGGGTTTGGTCCTCTCGTCGCTGCTGCTGGCGGTGGACGAAGGGGGGAGCGGCAGCGTGGGCGTGAAGTTGTCGGTGGAGCCGAGCGGGGATGTGTCCTTGGCCCTGACGAAGAACGGGAGCGCGGACGTATCGTTCACGCCCTCGTCGATGACGTTCACGCCCTCGAACTGGGACGAGTCTCAAGCCATCACGGTCAACGCCGCCGAGGACAGCGACGGGCATCCGGATACGGCGAGTCTGTCGCTGACGGCGACGGGCGCCGACTACGAGGGCATCACCGCCGGGGTTCAGGTGCAGGTGGTGGAAAACGAGGCCTTCGGGTTGAGCGCCACGCCGCGCGAGTTGGAAGTGAGGGAGGGCGAGGAAGCGCCCTTCACGGTGAGTTTGACGGCGCAGCCGAACTGGAACGTAAGCGTCGCCTTGACGAGCGAGAACCCCGACGTGAGCCTGTCGCCGTCGACCTTGCGCTTCACGCCCTCGGATTGGAACCGGCCGAAAACGGTGGTCGCAAGAGCCGCCGAGGACGACGATTTGCTGGCGGATTCGACGACGGTCACGCTGCGGGCCTCGGGCGCGGACTTCGACGATATCACCGGCAGCATGCAGATCACGGTCATCGACGACGATGCCGAGGAGGGTATCAATCCCCAGGTGGTCTTCGACCTGACGCTGACTCCGGAGTCGCTGAGTCTCGACGAGGGCTCGAGCGCGCGCTTCACCGTGCGCGCCCGCGCACAGCCGGTCGACGAAGAGATGGTGGTCACCTTGGTCGGCGGCGGCAGTCCCGACGTGAGTTTCGACACCGACCCCGACACCGATGGTCTTCAAAGCGCCTTGACCCTCACCCCCGACAACTGGGATGTCGAGCAACCGGTGTCGGTGCGCGCCGCCGAGGACGACGACGCGGCGCCGGACCGGGCGAGCGCCTCGTTCGTGGACGCCGGCGGCAAGGTCATCATCGTCGGGCGGGTGTCGGTCGCGGTGGCGGACGACGATACCCCGGGGCTGAGCGTCGACCCCGCGACGCTGCGGGTCGCGGAAAACACGAGCGGGAGCTTCACGGTGCGGCCGGTGACGCGGCCGTTGGGGGATATCCTGGTCTCCTTCGACAACGGCGAGACGGATACCGCGTTGTCGCCGCCGAACCTGAAGTTCACCTCGTCGAACTGGCGGAGGGCGCGCAGCGTCACGGTCGACGGGGTCGCGGACGTGGACGCCGAGGACGACGCGCCGGCGGATATCACGTTGACGGCCCGGGGCGGCGGCTACGACGGCGTTTCCGCGCGGGTGCAGGTCGGCGTCGACGAAGCGGCGCCGGGGACGCTTCCCGAGGAAGCGGTCCCGGGCTTGGTGATCGTCGGCGCACCGGTCGAGATCGACGAGGGCGGCACGAGGGATCTGCGGGTGAGGTTGCGAAACCGCCCGACGGGTGATGTCGAGCTCGCTTTGAGCGTTTCCGGTGCGAGTATCGAGGTCGATACCGACACTTGGCGCGAGGGCAACCAAAGCGCGCTGCGCTTTTCGCCTTCGAACTATAACGGCACGCGGGTGGTGAGCCTGTTCGCGCCCGAAGACGAGGATACGAACGACGGTCGGGCGAGCGTGTCGCTGGTCGCGTCGGGGGCCAACTACGACGGTTTGACAGCCGAGGTGTCGGTGAATATCGACGACAACGACTCGCCGGCGCTGCTCGTTTCGAACCCCGCGGTCATCGATGACCGGCGGGCGAGTTTCACGGTCAGGCTCTCGGTGGAGCCGAGCGCGGCGGTGGAAGTCGCCTTGTCGGTGGCGGGGGAAGTCGAGGGCGTGGCGATCGACGCCGACCCCGACACGCCGGGGAATCAAACCGCCCTTGCCTTCGCGGCGTCTGACTTCGACGTCCCGCAACGGGTCGTCGTCGTCGCGGACGAGGACTTCGAGGGCTCATCGGTGGATATCGTCCTTGCGGCCGGCGGCGGCGACTACGCGGGCATCGTCGACCGGGTGACGGTGCCGCTCGGTGTCGGCGAGTACACGGACGAGGGGGACCCGCGCTATTGGTGGCCGGTGCGCACGCTGGCGTTGGCCATCGCGCCGCCGAGCGTCGGGGACCGAGCGGTGGTCTCCGTCGGCTGCCGCGAAGAAAGCGCTTGCGAGGTCTACCTCGACTGCAGCGCGCAGAAGAACGGGGCGAGTTTCCGGGGCGGGCTGCCGGAGGCCATCGTCGGTTGGGGCGTGGCCAGGCTGAGCGCGCAGGATATCGTCGATATCACCGGCGGGGATTGGTCGGGGATGGGGCGCTTGGGATGCGCCTTGCACAGCGAGGAGCGCATCAGCGCCCAAGTGTGGACGCGCTCGGGCGACGGGGTGCTGGTCAACAACAGCGCGTTGGTGAGGAGCGTCAATATCGAGGGGGTGCATCGGGCGGATATCGAATCGATTCCGGGCCCCGGGGAGATGGACCTGTCGAATATCCGCATCCGTTGCCGGGCGGCCTATACGAAGCACTGCAGCATGACCGCCTTGTCCTGCTACGACGACGAGGGAAGCGGATATCGCGGCGACTTGGGGACGATCGAGCGCGGTCGCGTGAGGCACGTCCAGACTTCGGAGTTGGCGGATCTCATCGGCCATCGCTGGAGCGGCGCGACGCTCGGCTGCGAGTTTCGTTCGGACGAACCCTTCACGGTGCAAGTCCTGACCCGCACCGGCGGCGGCGGGGCGCTGGTCAACAACAACGCCACCGGCCAGATGCCCTTTTAGAACGAGGCGCTTTGCCGGCTTGGCCGCTTGCGCACCTGCGCCGCTGGCCAAGCGCGAAAGCGAAATCCCCCTGCGCTTCGAAGCGGAGGGGGATTTTTGCTTGGCAAAGAGCTTCGACGGGGGCTTCGACGCTCGTCCGCCATCTATGCCCAAAAACCGTCCGGGTCGTCCAGCGATCGCCGACACATGCTCCGGTAGCCTTCCTCGTCGATCAGCGCGTTTTTGCGATATCTGCGGCAGCGCTTCATAAATATTCGATCCGGAAATGCTTTTCTCCTTTTTTCCGCTGACGGTCATTGGCGGGGATGAGCGATACGCGTGGATCGAGCCTTGCGGGAATTCCAAGAACGCCGAGCCGAAGGGCTTCGAGGCCAAGGGATTGTCGATCCCCGGCCATCGGGCCGCCGGCGCTCCCGCTCGACCTTTGCGTCACGGTCTCGTTGTCGATGGGGCCCTCTTTTCGGGGCCTGGTCGAGCGTTTTAGTGTGATGCCGAGCGGGATTTCGGCTTTCGCTTTTCCAAGCATTCGAATCCCGCATTGCCGTTCAAGGAACCTGGGTAGCGAAGATCGTTTCTCGACGCTAACCCTTTCTTCGAACCGGTGCCTCGAATCGATCGTTGCGATTGGCTTGCGAGAATAGCCGCGGCACGCTTTCGGGCTCGAAAGAAGGAGCAGGGTGGGATATCGATGATGTCAATTCAGTACTGACAAGCGTCGATTCAGCAGCAAACGAGAGAGCGCCACGAAAGAGTATCACTTCGAAGCCCCTATCGGTTTCCCTCGATCGGAAAGGCCGCTTCGCTCGGACCCGAACAGCGCGAAGTCTCGGTTTCGGGCGGTGCTCGATGAGGGTGGTTCGGGGTGAATCGCAAGTGTCGAACTGTCAATTTTGTGCTAACAAGTGTAAATTTAGCAGCAAAAATGAAAATCTCACGAAAGAGGTCGTGCCTCGATGCCCCTCCTTGTCTTGCCCGATCGGAAAGACCGCCTCGCCCGACTCCGAGCGGCGAGCCTTCGTCCTCGGCGGCGTTCGACGCGGTCGATTCGGGAGTATCGATGTGTCAATTTCGTGCTAACAAGTGTAAATTTAGCAGCAAATGAGAGAATCCCAAGGAAGATCTTCCTTTGCCCCCCCGAACACCCCCTCGATTTGAAAGAGCTCTTCGTCGAAGTCCAATCATCGGATCTTTTTCTATGGCGGTTCGCTGCAAGGAGCGGTGACCAGTTAGCTCGAGCGGAGTTTGAGCCTCTTCGTGGATCAGCAGGCGGGCCTCCAAAGACAGATGCAGGCGATGATGAGCAGCGATCCCGTCTCCGCGATACGCGAGCTTCACCGAGCGCAATCTTCTCGCTTGGCAGGAAATGCAGAGCAATCTGATGCGGGCGCCATCACCTCCTCGGATCGTTCCCGGCAACATTCCGAATCCGCCGACTTAGATCCTCCTCCCCCGGCCGCCTCCGAGCCCCCTTCGGATCCCCTGACCGATTCGGCTGCGGATAACAGCGATCCTCCCGTAGACGCCGACCGAAGAACCGGATAGCGGCGGCTCTAGCCCCGTTCGTCGAGGCTTCGAACGATCTCGATCCGAAAGAGCCCCCCGCCATCGATCGATAAACCGGGGATACGAAGGTCGCAGGGACCCCGAAAGCTGCCCCTTTCATCCCTTTTGCCGATGCTTGTCCTGATCGGAAAAGCCCTTTATTTCCGATATCCGCATCGATACGCTTCGATCGATGCGGCGCACACCCCTTCAACAATCACGGCAAGCCAGTCGGGTTTGCCGACATCATCGGCCGCTCGATTTACGAGAGTTTGTCAAAGCGGAATTTCAAGGTGATTGCGCTGGATCTTTCGCGAACCGTCGGCAGCGACGAAGCGAGGGATTGGATTGCCCGGCAGGCCGCCGACGGGGGAGGGATCGCCCTCGTCGAAGGCGATGTAACCGATTATGAATCCTGCGCCCGGTCGGTTTCGCAGGCGGAGCGCGAGTCGGGTCCGGTGGATATTCTGGTCAACTGCGCGGGCATCACTCGGGATGCGACCTTGAAGAAGTTGGAAAAGGAGGCTTGGGATTCGGTGCTGACGACCAACTTGGACGGCGTCTACAAGAGACCCGCGAGATCGCCGCCCTCGTCGCTTTCTTGTGCTCCGACGAAGCGGCGTTCATCACCGGGGCGAACTACGACATCAACGGCGGTCTTCATATGCACTGACGGCGCAGGCAAGGGCATCGGAGCGAGGGGCAAGGCGATGCCGCCTCGCTCCGGCGATACCATGACAAAGATGGTCGAAAGCCGACGATAGTTCTTAGGTCGTTCACCTCGGGAGGAGGAGCGAGGAAGGCGCCCAGTTTCGGCCAAGGATCGAAAGCAGGGGATCGAAAACAAGGCATCAAAAGCGACAATCGTCGAAGAGCGAGAGGCTCGGCATCGACCTGTTTCCCCCGAGGCAGAAGCCTTCGGGGAAACGAGCGGCGAAGCCTTACTCACGAGATCTGCGCACCCGAACCGCGAAGGGGGATTGTGCGCTCCTTGCTTGCGAGCGTTGCCGACGGAGGGTCGGGGCCTCGGTCAAGGGGGGTTGGCCGGTGGCATCGTCGTGGCTCGCGGATCTTCGGGGGGAACGAGCGTCGAAGCCCCCCGTCTAAGTCTCTTGACCAAGAAAAATCCCCCTTCCGCTTCGAAGCGGAAGGGGGATCGGGACGGGGACCGCTTTTTCGCGCTTGGCCAGCGGCGCCGGTGCGCAAGCGGCCAAGCCGGCCAAGCCGGCAAGGCGCCTCGTTCTAAAAGGGCGCTTGGCCGGTGGCGTTGTTGTTGACCAGCGCCCCGCCACCGCCGGTGCGGGTCAGGACTTGCACCGTGAAGGGTTCGTCCGAACGAAACTCGCAGCCGAGCGTCGCGCCGCTCCAGCGATGACCGATGAGATCCGCCAACTCCGAGGTCTGTACGTGCCTCACGCGACCGCGCTCGATCGTCCCCAAGTCGCCGCGGTATCCGCTTCCCTCGTCGTCGTAGCAGGACAAGGCGGTCATGCCGCAGTGCTTCGTATAGGCCGCGCGGCAACGGATGCGGATATTCGACAGGTCCAACTCCCCGGGGCCCGGAATCGATTCGATATCCGCCCGATGCACCCCCTCGATATTGACGCTCCTCACCAGCGCGCTGTTGTTGACCAGCACCCCGTCGCCCGAGCGCGTCCACACTTGGGCGCTGATGCGCTCCTCGCTGTGCAAGGCGCATCCCAATCGTCCCATCCCCGACCAATCCCCGCCGGTGATATCGACGATATCCTGCGCACTCAGCCTGGCCACGCCCCAACCGACGATGGCATCGGGCAGCCCGCCCCGGAAACTCTCTCCGTTCTTCTGCGCGCTGCAATCGAGATAGACCTCGCAAGCGCTTTCTTCGCGGCAGCCGACGGAGACCACCGCTCGGTCCCCGACGCTCGGCGGCGCGATGGCCAACGCCAGCGTGCGCACCGGCCACCAATAGCGCGGGTCCCCCTCGTCCGTGTACTCGCCGACCCCGAGCGGCACCGTCACCCGGTCGACGATGCCCTCGTAGTCGCCGCCGCCGGCCGCAAGGACGATATCCACCGATGAGCCCTCGAAATCCTCGTCCGCGACGACGACGACCCGTTGCGGGACGTCGAAGTTCGAGGCCGCGAAGGCAAGGGCGGTTTGATTCCCCGGCGTGTCGGGGTCGGTGTCGACGGCCACGCCCTCGACTTCCCCCGCCACCGACAACGCGACATCGACCGCCGCGCTCGGCTCCACCGAGAGCCTGACCGTGAAACTCGCGCGCCGGTCATCGATGACCGCGGGATTCGAAACGAGCAGCGCCGGCGAGTCGTTGTCGTCGATATTCACCGACACCTCGGCGGTCAAACCGTCGTAGTTGGCCCCCGACGCGACCAGCGACACGCTCGCCCGACCGTCGTTCGTATCCTCGTCTTCGGGCGCGAACAGGCTCACCACCCGCGTGCCGTTGTAGTTCGAGGGCGAAAAGCGCAGCGCGCTTTGGTTGCCCTCGCGCCACGTGTCGGCATCGACCTCGATACTCGCGCCGGAAACGCTCAGAGCGAGCTCGACATCACCCGTCGGGCGGTTTCGCAACCTCACCCGCAAATCCCTCGTGCCGCCCTCGTCGATCTCGACCGGCGCGCCGACGATCACCAAGCCCGGGGTCGCTTCCTCGGGAAGCGTCCCCGGCGCCGCTTCGTCGACGCCGACCTGCACCCGTGCGGAAACGCCGTCGTAGCCGCCGCCCCGGGCCGTCAACGTGATATCCGCCGGCGCATCGTCCTCGGCGTCCACGTCCGCCACCCCGTCGACCGTGACGCTGCGCGCCCTTCGCCAGTTCGACGAGGTGAACTTCAGGTTCGGCGGCGACAACGCGGTATCCGTCTCGCCGTTGTCGAAGGAGACCAGGATATCCCCCAACGGCCGCGTCACCGGCCGCACCGTGAAGCTCCCGCTCGTGTTTTCCGCAACCTGCAAAGCCGCGGGGTCGACGCTCAGCCCCGGGGTGTCGTCGTCCGCCACCGCCACCGACACCCGCCCGACGATGATGACCTTGCCGCCGGCGTCCACGAACGATGCGCTCGCCCGGTCCGGCGCCGCGTCGTCGTCCTCGGCGGCGTGCACCGACACCGGCTGCTCGACATCCCAGTTGTCGGGGGTAAGGGTCAAAGCGCTTTGAAGACCATCGGTCTCGGGGTCGGTGTCGAAACTCACGTCGGGACTGCCGCCGCCTACCAAGGCCACGACTATCTCTTCGTCGACCGGCTGCACGCGGGCGCGCACGGTGAAGCGTGCGCTCGAGCCCTCGTCGAGACTCAGCGACTCCGGGGTCAGCGTCAGGTCGAAGACCACCTGGGGATTGATACCCTCCTCGGCATCGTCGTCGATGACCGTGATCTGCATGCTGCCGGTGATATCGTCGAAGTCCGCGCCCGAGGCCCGCAGCGTGACCGTCGTCGAATCCGCCAGCAAATCGTCGTCCTCGGCGGCTCTTGCGACCACCGTTTTCGGCCGGTTCCAATCCGAGGGCGTGAAGCGCAAGGTCGACGGCGACAGGCTCACGTCGGGGTTCTCGCTCGTCAAGGCGACGCTTACGTTCCAGTTCGGCTGCGCCGTCAAACTCACCGTGAAGGGCGCTTCCTCGCCCTCCCTCACTTCCAACTCGCGCGGCGTGGCGCTCAACCCGAAGGCCTCGTTTTCCACCACCTGCACCTGAACCCCGGCGGTGATGCCCTCGTAGTCGGCGCCCGTCGCCGTCAGCGACAGACTCGCCGTATCCGGATGCCCGTCGCTGTCCTCGGCGGCGTTCACCGTGATGGCTTGAGACTCGTCCCAGTTCGACGGCGTGAACGTCATCGACGAGGGCGTGAACGATACGTCCACGCTCCCGTTCTTCGTCAGGGCCAAGGACACATCCCCGCTCGGCTCCACCGACAACTTCACGCCCACCCTGCCGCTCCCCCCTTCGTCCACCGCCAGCAGCAGCGACGAGAGGACCAAACCCGGAGCGTCGTTGTCGGACACCTGCACCTGCACGCCGCCGCTGACCCCGCCGTAGTCGGCACCCGATGCCGACAGCGACACGACCGCGCTGTCGGCGATGCCGTCGTGATCTTCGTTGGCCCTGACCGTCACGCTTTGCTCGACGCTCCAGTCGTCGGCCGTGAAAATCAGATTCGTCGAGGTCAAGAGCACGTCGGGGCTGCCGCTCTTGGTCACGAACAAGGCCACGTTCCCGCCGGTGGGCTGAGCGCTCAGTTTCGCGGTGAAGGCGCCCTCGCCGCCTTCGGTCAAGCCCAAGATCGCGGGCTCGACCACCAGACCTACGGTTTCGTTTTCGCTCACCCGCACTTGGACGTTGCCGGTGATGCCGTCGTAGTCGGCGCCCGACGCGGCCACGGAGAGGGCGGCGGTGTCCTTGACCCCGTCGTCGTCTTCGGCGGCGACGACGGTGACGATGCGCGGTGCGCTCCAATCGTCGGGGGTGAAGGTCAGCGAAGCCGGGGAGAGGCTCACGTCCTCGCTGCCGCTCTTGGTCAGGGCGAGGGTGACGTCGCCGCCGGTGGGTTGGACGGTCAAGCCGACCTCGAGCGAGGCCTCGCCCCCTTCGGCGACATCCAGGGTCGAGGGGTCGAAGGTCAATCCGGGGGCGTCGTTGTCGTTGACCTCGACTTGGAGCTCGTCGGCGATGGCGCCGTAGTCGGCGCCGGAGGCGGCCAGCGAGACGGTCGCGGTGTCCTTGACCCCGTCGTCGTCCTCGTCGGCGTTGACGGTGGCGGTCTTCGGCGCGTTCCAGTTCGAGGCCGTGAAGGTCATCCTCGCCGGCGAGACGCTCACCTCCGAACTGCCGCTCGCGTTCAAGGAGACGACGACGCTCCCGCTTGCGGGCTGCGTTTTCAGAGCCACGGTGAAGTCCTTGGCGCTCCCTTCGGTCACGCTCAAACTCTCGGGGGCGAGGGTCAGACCCTTGGGATCGTCGTCGTCGACCTCGACTCGGACGTTGTCGACGATGCCTGCGTAGTCGGCTCCCGATGCCGTCAGCCGGAGGTTGGCGTTGTCGTCGGCGCCGTCGTCGTCTTCGGCGGCGCTGACCGTCACGCTGCGCGTCGAGCGCCAGTTGGAAGGCGTGAAGGTCAAAGAAGTCGGTGAGATCGTCACGTCGTCGCTGCCGCTCTTGGCGACGGCGACGGTCACGTTGCCGCCGCTCGGCTGTGCGCTCAGGCTCACTTCGAGGGTGGTATCGTCCCCTTCGTCCACCTTCAGCGTCGTCGGGGCGAGGGTCAGCCCGGGGGTGTCCTTGTCGCTGACCTCGACCGAGATGTCGGCGGTCAGCCCCCCGTAGTCGGCTCCCGACGCCGACAGCGAGATCCTCGCGCTGTCGTCGACTCCGTCGCTGTCCTCGGCGGCGCTGACGTTGAGCGTTTGCGGATTGTTCCAGTTCTCCGCCGTGAAGGTCAACGACGACGGCGAAACCGATACGTCCGTACTGCCGCTCTTGGTGATGGCGACGGTGACGTCCCCGCCCACCGGCTTCGTTTTCAGGCTGAAGGTGAGGTCCTTGTCGCCGCCTTCGTTCAGCGACAAGGTCGGGTCGACGGACAAACCCTTCTCGTCGTTGTCCTTCACGGCGACTTGCACGACGTCGCTTACGTCGTCGTAGTCGGCCCCCGAGGCCGAGAGCGACAGACTCGCGCTGTCGGCGGCGCCGTCTTCGTCCTCCGCCGCTCTCACCGTCACGCTTTGCACCGACTTCCAGTTATCGGCCGTGAACGTCAACGACGCCGGCGAGACGGTCACGTCATCGCTGCCGCTCTTGGCGATGGCGACGATCACGTTGCCGCCCGTCGGCGCCGCCGTCAGGCTGATGCCGAGGCGCTCGTCGCCCCCTTCGTTCACACTCAAACTCGTCGGGGCGAGGGTCAAACCCGGACTGTCGTTGTCGCTTACGTCCACCCGCACGCTCTCGCCGATGCCGCCGTAGTCGGCTCCCGACGCCGACAGCGAGATCCTCGCGCTGTCGTTCACCCCGTCGGCGTCCTCGGCGGCGCTGACGTTGAGCGTTTGCGGATCATTCCAGTTCTCCGCCGTGAAGGTCGCGCTTTCTTTGGAGATCGTCACATCGCCGCTGCCGCTCTTGGTGACGGCGACGCTCACCTCCCCGCCTACCGGCTTCGTTTTCAGGCTGAAGGTGAGGTCCTTGTCGCCGCCTTCGTTCAGCGACAAGGTCGAGTCGACGGACAAACCCTTCTCGTCGTTGTCCTTCACGGCGACTTGCACGACGTCGCTCACATCGTCGTAGTCGGCCCCCGAGGCCGAGAGCGACAGGCTCGCGCTGTCGGCGGCGCCGTCTTCGTCCTCCTGCGCGCTCACCGTCACGCTTTGCACCGACTCCCAGTTATCGGCCGTGAACGTCAACGACGCCGGCGAGATCGTCACGTCGTCGCTGCCGCTCTTGGTCAACGACACGGTCACGTTGCCGCCCGTCGGCGCCGCCGTCAGGCTGATGCCGAGGAGCTCGTCGTCCCCTTCGTCCATTTCCAATTTCAACGGGTCGAGGGTCAAGCCCGGCGTGTCGTTGTCGGTGACATCGACCGAGACGGCCTCGGAAATGCCGCCGTAGTCGGCTCCCGACGCCGCCAGCGACACCCGCGCACTGTCGTTTGCCCCGTCTTCGTCCTCGGCGGCGCTCACACTCACCGTCTGCGGCGTGTTCCAGTTCGACGCCTCGAAGGTCAACGAAGACGGCGACACCGATACGTCCGTACTGCCGCTCTTGGTGACGGCGACGCTGACGTCCCCGCCCACCGGCTTCGTTTGCAGCCGGAAGGTGAAGTCCTTGGAGCCCCCTTCGCTCAGCGACAAGGTCGAGGCGACGGACAAACCCTTCTCGTCGTCGTCGCTCACCTCGATTTGGACGCCGGCCGAGACATCGCCGTAGTCGGCGCCCGATGCCGTCAACGCAAGACTCGCGTTGTCATCGGCGCCGTCTTCGTCCTCCGCCGCGCTCACCGTCACGCTTTGCACCGACTCCCAGTTCCTATCCGTGAAGATCAAAGATGCCGGCGAGATCGTCACGTCGTCGCTGCCGCTCTTGGCGATGGCGACGGTCACGTTGCCGCCGCTCGGTTGCGCGGTCAGGCTTACGCCGAGGGTTTGGTCGCCCCCTTCGGCCACTTCCAATTTCAACGGGAGGGTCAAGCCCGGCGTGTCGTTGTCCGTCACCTCGATGCGCACGACGCTGTCCGCGATGCCTGCATAATCGGCGCCCGACACCGTCAACGACACGCTCGCATTGTCAGCCACACCGTCGCCGTCCTCCGCCGCGTTCACCGTCACGTTCTGCGGCGTATTCCAGTTCCCCGCCTTGAAGGTCAACGACGCGGGCGAGACCGTCACGTCATCGCTGCCGCTCTTGTTCACGGTTACGGTGACGTCCCCGCCGGTCGGCGCCGCCGTCAACTTCACCGTGAAATCCTTGCTCGTCCCCTCGGTCAGCCCCAGACTCGAATCGCTCAAAGTCAGGTTGCGGTCCTCGTCGTCGCTCACTTCGATGTCGACGCTGTCGGTGATGCCGCCGTAGTTGGCGCCCGACGCCGTCAACGAAAGACTCGCGGTGTCGTTCGCCGCGTCGTCGTCCTCGGCCGCGTTCACGGTGACGGTCTGTTCCGAAGCCCAATTCGCGGCCGCGAAGGTCAAACTCGCAAGCGAAATCGTTACATCCCCGCTGCCGCTTTTGACGATGGCGACGCTTACATCCCCGCCGTTCGGCGCCCCCGTCAACTTCACCTTGAAATTCGCGCTTCCCCCTTCAGGTACATCCAAGCTCGACGGGTCGATCGTCAGCCCCGGCTTGTCGTTGTCGGTTATCTTGACGCTCACGCTGTCGGAAATGCCGGCGTAGTCCGCACCGGAAGCCACCGCCGAGAGAGTCGCGCGGTCATCGACGCCGTCGGCATCCTCCGCCGCGCTCACCGTCACGTTCTGCGGCGTAGTCCAATTCGAATCCGTGAAGGTCAGACTCGCCGGAGAGAACGAAACGTCATCGCTCCCGCTGCTTTTGGTGATGGCGACGGTCACGTCGCCTCCGCTCGGCTGCGAGACCAACTTCACCGTGAATTGTTTTTGGCTCCCTTCGGTCAACCCCAAGTCCAAGGAATCGAAGGCCAAGCCGCGCGGGTCGTCGTCGACGATCGACACCGACAGAGTCTTGGACACGCCGCCGTAGTCGGCCCCCGAGGCCGACAGCGAAACGCTCGCGTTGTCGTTGGCGGCGTCATCGTCCTCCGCCGCTCGCACCGTGACGGTCTGCGGCTTGTCCCAGTTCGACGCCGTGAAGGTCAATCTCGTCGGCGACAGGCTCAAGTCGGAACCCGCGCTCACGCTCGCGCTCACCGTTACCGAACCGCCCGTCGGTTCCCTGCCCAACACCACCGTGAAGGTCGCGCTGCCCCCTTCGGGGACTCTCAAGGTCGAGGTCTCAGACAGGGTCAGACCGGCCGGGGTGCTCGGCTGCAAGACGGTGTTGTCCTTCACCGAGATATTCACGTTGTGGGTCGCCGAACGCGTTTGGTAAGCACGCCATCCATTGCCGGACAGGTCGGCCCCGTTCGGTGGGTCGTAGTAATAGGCATCGAGCGAAAAACTGCCGTTCTCGTCGTCCCGATCGTCGTCCGCAAGAGCGGCGATCGTGACGGTTTGGGGCCGGCTATGGTTCGTCGAGTCGAAGCGCAACACCCGCGGGGAAATCGACAGAATCTTGTCCGTGATCACGGAGGAATCCGTGCCTTCGGATTTTGCGAGGTCGACATGAGCCCTTTCGTTGCCGCTCAGCGTATCGCGCAAGACCACGGTAAAGGTCTCGCTTTCCCCTTCGACGATCTCCAAGGGAGCGATCTGTCCTTCCGAAATGCCCAATCCGTTCGAGTCATCGACCGTGACCGACAGTTTGCGGACGACGCCGTCGTAGTCGCCCCCCGAAGCCGAGAGGGTCAGGGATTTTTCCGTGGCGCCATGGAAAATCGGGCTTCGGACCCTGAACTTCTGCAGCGTGTAATAGTTCGAAGGCGTGAAAGTCAAGGAAGTCGGCTCCACCGTCAAGCCTGCATGCCCGCTCGTGGCCAGACTCACGGTCACGTTCCCGCTCGGCTTCGCCTCCAAGTACATCCCGAGAATGCGGTAGGAAAACTCCGGCATCCTCAATGCGTCGATGGCCTTGCGGCGATTGCCGGCGTCGATCTCGTAGACGGGGGAAAAGCGCACGGCATCGTCGTCGCCGATGCTGACGGCGACGCGAGCGGTGATGCCGGCGTAGTCGGCGCCGGAGGCTGACAGGTCGATGCGGGCCGTGCTCGCGACCCGGTCGTCGTCTTCGGCGGCGTTCGCGGTGACGTTTTGCGCCGAGTTCCAGTTCGAAGGCGTGAAGATCAAAGAAACCGGAGAAACGCTCAACTGACTGTCCGACGAAGTCAGGCTCACGGTCACGTTTCCGCTCGGCTTCGTGGCCAGTTCGACGCCGAAGCGCTCGCTGCCCCCTTCGTCGATATCCAATGCCGAGGGAGAAAGGACGAGCGCTTTCTCCTTGACCGAGATGCGCACGCCGTCGGTGAGATTGGCCGTGCCGAAGGTGGTGCCGCTCGCCGAAAACGAGATCCTCGCGCTGTCGTCGGCGCTGTCGGCGTCGGCGACGGTGCTCACCGTGACGGTCTGGGCCGTGTCCCAGTCGGAGGGGGTGAAGGTCAGGCTCGTCGGAGAGATCGTTACATCGCCGCTGCCGCTCTTCCTCAAGGCGACGACGATGCGACGCTTATCGTCGGTCAAATTCGAATCGTCGACGGGTTTTTCCCTCAGCCTGAGCGTGAAGGTCCCCGAACTCCCTTCGCCGATATCCAAGGTATCGGACGACAGAACCATCGGGCTTCCGTTGCCCGCGATGATGACTTGGTCGTAGACGTAGCTTTCGATTCTTCCGCTGATGCCGGTCAACATCCGGGTGGTCAGCCGACGCACGTTATCGTCGTTCGTGCCCTTGGATTTCCACAGCGCGAAGTAGGAAACGGTTTGCGGCACGTTCCAGTTGTCGGGCGTGAAATGGAATGTCGTGATGCCGTCGCTTTTGTCTTCGATGCGATAAAGGCTGCTGTTCCCCTGCGGAATGTTATGAACCACCGTCATGTTCTCGGCGGGTTTCGCCGTGAGGCGGATCGTGAAGTCGACGATCTCCCCCTCGTTGACCGTGACGCTGCCTGCGGGCCTACGAATGTAGGTGGGGACGTCGTTGTCGTTGGCGTAAACGTCCATGGTGCGGGAGTAGTCGCCATAATCGGCCCCCGAAGCGGCGATCGTCAGGGTCGAATCGTTCCGGATTTCGTCGTCGTCCTCGGCGGTGGTGGCGGTGACGGTTTGCAGCGTCTTCCAGTTCGAGGGCGTGAAGGTCAAGGAGGTCGGAGAAAGGCTCACATCGGAGCCGTTGCTCATGGAGAAGTCGAGGGTCACGTTGCCGCCTCTCGGCTTCGAAGTCAGCCTCATCTTATAATCGATGTCGGCCCCTTCGAGCGTCGTCAGGCCAAAGGGTCGAACCCCGCTGCTGTTGTAGACATCCACCCCGGCGGTGTCGGTTTCGGAGACATTGACGGCAATGGTGTCGGTGAAGCCTTGGTATTCATCAAGAGCTCCATCTCCGCCCGAGTCGACGGAAATGTCGATCGTTGCCGCTGCCGGGTCCACAGCATCGTCGTCGTCGTCGGCACGGACCGTGACGGTTTGAGGCACGTTCCAGTAAATATCCCGAAAGTTCAGAGTCGATGGCGAGACACTCACATGGCTATGCGACGAGGTCAGGTTCAATCTGATTATCACGGGGCCACCGACTTTGGGCCACGGTTTCGCGGTCAACTTCAAAGTGAACTTGGCCTCGTTGCCTTCATCAATCGATAAGGTCGAGACGCTCGGAGCGAATTCGGCACTGTCGTTGTCGACAATCGATATCCAACGGCCTTCTATGGAGATGCCCTCGTAATCGGCACCCGAGGCGGAAAAGTAAAGGTAGCTCCCGTTCGTAATCGCGTCGTCGTCTTCGAGGGCTCTTAATGTAATGGTCTGGGGCGCCCTCCAGTTACCTCCATTTGATTTGAAGGTCAGGGTCGATGGATAGAAAGTCACTGGTCCCGGAGCCTGCCTTATCCTTATCGTCACATCGCCGCCGACTGGCTCCGTGGCCAGTGCCAGAGTGAAAGTCTTGTCACTTCCTTCGTCTACAACCAGAGAATCATTGACGTTGCCGGGAAGTCTTTCGAAATATTTCGAAGGGATGACAATCCCGCGAGTGTCGTCATCCTTTATGGTGAACGGGTACTCGGCTATTTTTGTCAAGCCGGTATCGTCAGCGAAAGTCCTGTACAAGAACAAAGTGGCATCATAACCTGTATCGTCCTGCCCATCGTCATCATGGAAAGTTTGGATAGTGACGCTATTTGTCAAAGATCCTTGCGTCGTTGTAGAGTGAACATACCAATTCCAAGGCTGATACGACCAATCATCCGGAGCAGGATCACCTGTGTTTTCACGCGCAGTATAGACCTGATACCGATATGTAGTCGAGCTATCAGCCGTTTGAGTGACATTGATGGTAGCGGAGTCGCCCTCGTTGATCGTCAAAGTGCCGC
Source organism: Gammaproteobacteria bacterium (assembly GCA_965220535.1). Lineage (GTDB taxonomy): Bacteria > Pseudomonadota > Gammaproteobacteria > HK1 > HK1 > HK1. The sequence goes on from OZ244833.1 coordinate 544,758, forward strand.
TCGGGGGGCTGATGGTGACCTCCTGTCCTTGGGCACTCGAGGCCGCAAGCACCGATAACGAACAGACGATGGAGAAGACGAATCGTTTCATCGGGGACGAATTCGATTTGCCAAGCGATGATCCGAAAATCGATTCGCCCGAGGGAGCGAAGTGGTTCTCGGCGAATCGAGGCGACGAGGATCGGACCGATTCGATTCGGTGATTTCGTCCATACCGGTCTTGTGCTCGTGCCGGAATCAAAGCCCTCGTTATTATCGCTGCGGCAAAGACTGATGTTGAATCACAACGAAAAGGCCGGCGAGAATCGGTGCCACGGAGGTGATATCCTTGGGCTGCCATGGAATTCTTACCGATAGCCGAAAGGCATCGAAGACTCGAAGCCTCGGGAATGCCCTTCAATCCCCGCTGAAAGGGGTTCTCGACTCTCGTCGAGGCTAAATAAATATCTACCCCCCCCCCCCCACACGGCGGGAAGAAGCGATCAGTGGACAAAAAAGACCTGTCAGACAGCATTTTCATCTTTGTCTTCCTTAATTGATATCTCATCTATATTCGGCCGGATACTATCATCATATCGGCCACGATGCACGGCTTTCGCTCTAGGACGCTTCGAAGGGAATTGGATACCCGCGCACCGACCCGAAGCATCGTCGTTCGACTGCAAAGTCCCTTCCGAAAGCCGAATCATGCGCGAAAAAGGCAAGGAAAAGACCCTCACCCTTCGCGCGATGCAAATTTCGCGAGCGATTTTCGGGGGCGGCGCCCGCGCTTCGAAAATCACGCCCCTCATCGACTCGAAGAGGGGTTTTCCGCAAAGGAATCCGATACTCGCAATCGACCGGGAATATCCGATCGGCGATGCGTCGACCCTCATCGAGCCTTGTGGGTATCGGGCTTTCGGTATGCCCCATCCAACGATCGGGGGGATACCGGATATCGTCTATCTATCCGACATAAAGATATTCGATGGCAAGGTTTACGATGCGATTCGCCCGCGAAATATCGATATCGTTCCTCCTTCGACCCTGACGAAGGCGACTTGAGCCTCGGCCGAAGGGCACGAAGAGCCCAAGAAGACGATCCCGTCGATCATGAATCGCCGAGACCTGAGTCGAAAGCCCTTCGAAGGGGCTTCGAAGGGCTTTCGAAGTCGGGCACTTGTCTTTATCGGCGGGAATTCCTTCGGATCGACCCGGCCTTCGCATCGACCCGGCTTGCGATATCACGCAGCCGGCGGTTTCGATCGCCGCTCGCTTCGCCGCGCGTTTCGGTTCGATCTCTTAGTTCAACGCTCCCCCGCAGCCGCTTCCTTGGCCCGCGGTGCAACCGAAGCAGTGATCCCGTACCGCTATCGGTCGCCCCTCGAATCGATCGGGAACCAACTCCGTGATATGGGTTTTGGCCTTGCCGTTCCAGCGCATGGGCAAGCCCAGCATCTGGTTGAAATCGCAATCGTAGGCATAGCCCTCCCAATCGATGCTCACCGTATCGCGACACATGACATGCTCGATATTGGCATCGACGTGGGCCTCTCGCAATACCTGCAAATAATCGTCGAATCCGCCTTTCGATATCAAAACGCTGGCAAAACGGCCGACCGGCATATTGGCGAGGGTCAGCAAGCGATTGAAGCGAATTCCGAAGCGATCCCCGAGTTCCCGCTTGTAATCTTTTTCGAGTTCCGTCTGCGACGGCGGCAGCACCGGGCCTTGGGGGTTGTAGACGAGATCGAGCGTGAGATCGGGATCGTCGCCCCCGTAGCCCAAGGCATTGAGTCGAAGCAAACCCTCGATACTGCGTTCGTAGACCCCCTTGCCCCGCTGCGCATCGACATTCTCGTCGAGATAACAGGGCAACGAAGCCACTACCGAAACCCTCTGTTGCGCGAGAAAATCGGCCAGATCTTCCTGCCCCGGTTCGAAGAGGATGGTGAGGTTGCAGCGATCGATCACCCTTACCCCGTGCTCCCTCGCCTTGCGTACCAGAAAACGGAAATGGGGATTGAGTTCCGGCGCACCCCCCGTAATATCGAGGGTTTTGACATCGGAGGCCTTCATGAACTCGACGATGGAGTCCACGGTTTGCGCACTCATCTCTTCCCGGCGATTGGGTCCGGCATTGACATGACAGTGAACACAGGATTGGTTGCAACGATATCCCACATTGATCTGCAAAATCGAAAGGGGAGATCTTCGAATCGGGGGAAAGGAGCCCCCGGAAAGTCGCGGTAGGGGATCGTGCATTCGGATCTCCTTGCAAAGAAGGGTGAGGACGGGTCGAAGCGAGGCGCTCGATCGTCCGCTCGATAAGCCCTTGATGGCGCTTTTTCGTCTTTTTCGCCTTGTCTATAGCGGCGACGGGCGGGCGAGACCGGGACTTGCGCCTATCGCCCGAGATAGAAACGATTAAGCCGATAGGAGAGCCTCGACCGTCGATCTCTTGACTTATCGAGGCTCAAACCGGTCGAGGCTTAAAGATGATACCGCATCTGCAAGAAATTCCGCCTAAAAGCGATCACCTCGTCTCGCCACGCCTCGGGGGGCGAATCCCGATCGAGGATGACCTTCGCCACCAAGGGCGCCAAGGCTTCGAAATCGGCCTCGTTCATCCCGAAGCGGGTCATTTCTTGGGTGCCCAAGCGAACCCCGGAGGAGGCGGCGAAACTCGGGTCGTCGTAAAAGGCTTGGGGGTTGGTGATGATATTGGCGCTTTCGAGACGGTCCGCCATGTCGTTGCCGCTGCCCCGCGCCCCGCGTATCAACACCTGATGGGTATCGGTATAGCCGCTTTGCTCATCCCCCTCGACGCCGAGGCCGGCCTCGGCAAGCGCCCGGGCGAAGGCGCGCGCATTGGCCACCACCTGCGGCTGATACTCGTTTCGAAAATGAAGCATCTCGAGGGTCGCGCCGAGCAGACCGAGAAGAGTGCCGGGATGATGGTTGCTGACATGCCCGGGAAAGGTGCGCGAAGCGACGAAGCGCCAAAGGCCCTCGAAAACATGCCCGGGGCCGATCGAGGTGAGGATCACGCCGCGCTGAGGGCCGAAAAAGGTCTTGTGCGTGGAGCCGGTAACGATATCCGCCCCTTCGGCGATGGGGTCTTGAAAATGCGGGCCCAACAGACCGAGGACATGAGCCCCGTCGTACATCACGAGCGGACGCTCGGGGTTGTCGGCGCCGAATTCCCGATGGATATAGGCGACGATCTCCGCTACCGGTTCGGGATGCAGGATCACGCTGCGCCCGAAGATCACGAGATCGGGACGCCCCTTGCCGATCAGTGCGCAGGCCGCCTCGGCATCGATACGATAAGGCCGTTCCGGCTGCGCCGGGAAATGATCGACCGCCGGGCGTTCGGTCTGCGGATCGTGCGCGACATAATTCTTGAGCGCCCCGCCGAACTGTGCGCTCAAATGCCCGCCTTTGTTGAGATCGTGCACCAACACTCGGCGCAAGGGGGCCGCGGTACGACGCGGACGGTGCCGGTTGCGGAATTGTTTGAGGGCGTCGTAGACCGTATCGTTCGCCATCTGGCCGCTGATGACCCGCACTTCCGCCCCGCGACAACCGAAAAAACTCCTCAAGGCCGCGATCAGCTCGATCTCCTTCTCCATGCTGTAAGCCGTGCCCTTGTAATAGCGCACTTCCTCGGAGTTGACCCCGAGGGCCCGCAGATGGTTGTGCTCGTTGTAGCGCCCCACCGGATCCGATATCGAGAGTTCTTCGACGAAGGCCGAGGTGCAGTTCTCCGAGGGGATGAGATTGATGCAATCGATACGCCGCCAACGATGATTGTCCGCCGCCGACTCCCGCAGCTGCAGCGCCGCCGATTGCGCCCGGGACAAAGGAACCGGCTCGGCAGGATCGGCAGGGGCTTCGAAACCGCCGAAAGGACGACCGTAAGGCGAAACGGGCCAGAAATTGCGCTCGACGATCTGGGCCTCCATCACGTTGCCCCGGTCGTCATGGACCTCGACATGCAAGGGGCGATCGCTGGCCGGGTGAAGATCCGAGCGCAGCAGCGCAAGGCCGATCGGGCGCATCGCATGCTGCTCGCCGGGACGGGCCATCAACCCGTCGCCTTGGAAGATCGGATACGGGACCATCGTGCCCGAGCTCACCCAACCGACCTCCTCGCCCGCGAAGACGATTCGCCAGCCCTGACGCAGCGGTCGCCGGCCCTCGAAAACGGCAAGCGGCTGCACCAGATGGGTCAGCAAGCGCTCGGCCGGGGGCGTTTTCAGCTCGCCTCGACGGATCAACTCGTACTCCGCGCGCTGCGCTTGCAATGCGCTGCGCCCGATGAAGTCTTCGGCGCCGCCGGCGCGCACCGCGAAGCGGGCGATCGCGTTGGAAAAAAGCGGGATATCCCGTCCGTCGGGGCCGATCCCCAGTTCATGCCCGTAAAGCGGCAGCCCCGCCTCCAAGCGCAAGGAGTCGCGGGCCCCGAGACCCGCCGGGGTCGCCCCCGCTTCGACCAAGAGATCCCATAAGGCTCCGGCGACATCGCTTGCGGGAAAGATCTCGAAGCAACCGGATTCCCCGGTGTAGCCGGTTCTCGAAATGACGAGAGGATGACCCTCGAAGGGGGTGATCGATATCCGATTGCGTTTGTTCTCGGGCAGCACCCGAGCGTCGACGACCTGCGCCAAGGCCTCGGCGGCACTCGGCCCTTGCAAGGCGAACATCGCGACCGATTCGCTCTCGTCGTCCAACGAGACCCCGTGCGCCGGGAGGTGGCTTCGAAGCCATTCGAGATCGATATCGCGGTTGCCGGCATTGACCACCAAGAGGAAATCCTCGACCCCCAAGCGATAGAGATAGGCATCGTCCACCGCCCCGCCTTGCTCGTTGGCGAGGAATGTGTAATGCGCTTCGAGGGGGGGAAGACCGGCGGCGGAGTTGGTGAGCATGCGCTGCAAGAAGGTCTCGGCTTCGGGGCCGCGCACCCGAAAACGACCCATGTGGCTCACATCGAAAAGTCCGGCATGGCGGCGGGTCGCCAGATGCTCTGCGATGATGCCGGTCGAGTATTGCACCGGCATCTCGAAGCCGGAGAAAGCGATCATTTTGCCGCCATGGCTTTCGTGCCAGTCATGGAGCACGGTGCGACCGATTGATTCGTCCATCGACATTTCCTCGTTCCCGTTCGATTCGATCAAGGGTTGCGCTTGGCGGCGGCGATGCCGACGGCCAAACGCTCGATACTGAGCTGTTCGTTGGGATTCGCCCGATTGATCACCCGATTCCGGAGCTCGAGGCATTGATCGATCAGGGGCAGCAGCCGGATACGCACTCGTCCCTCGAGGGCCGATTCGCGCAAGCGGACGGCAAGAATATCACCGACCCACCAAGAAACGCGATCGAGTCCTCGCGCCTTCCAAGCGGCGGCGATCTTCAGCGGATCTTCACCGCTCATGAGCGCGTCCACCTCGCGTTCCAGACTCTCTCGAAGAACGATTTGCTCGTCCTTCGACAAGGCCAAAGCCCGTACTGGCGCTCCGTGCGCGATCCGCAGCAAAGCGGCGGCATCGTGCTTCGAACCCTCTTTCCGCAGGGCCTGTTCGAGCCACGCCGAAGCCACCGCCGGGGGCGGGGTCGGAAAATCGATCATCTGGCAGCGGCTGCGGACCGTCGCCGGAAGCAAGGTGGCATTGGTCGATACGAGGATGAAGACGGTCTCGCCGGAGGGCTCTTCCAATGTCTTGAGCAGGGTGTTGGCGGCATGATGGTTGACGCGCTCCGCCGGATCGATCAGCACCGCCTTGCGGCGACCGATACCGGGGGTGAGGTTGGTGCGGTGGATGATCTCGCGGATTTGATCGATGACGATTTCGCGCCGATCCTCCCTCACCCCGACGTCGACCCGATCCGGGTGGCTGCCGCTCGCACACAGCACGCAGGAATCGCATTCCCCGCAAGGGGGGCTCCCTTCTTTCGAGCACAAGACGGCGGCGGCCAAGCGAGCGGCGAAACGACCCTCGCCATTGCCGCCGGGACCCCGCAACAAGAGCGCATGGGGGATGACGCCGGTTTCGATGCCGCGGGCGAGCCGAGCCCACTGCGCATCGTGCCATGGCAAGGGCTCGGGAATCATCGAAGCCCCCGGCGACATGAGCCCTCACGGGAGCGCTCACGGATACCGGCGATGATATGCGCGGTGATCTCCTCTTTTTCGGCCGTGGCATCGATCACCAAATATCGATCCGGATCCGCGCGCGCCCGCTCGAGATAGCCCTTGCGAACGGCGCGGAAAAAATCGAGGGGTTCGCGTTCGAAACGATCCGCCGCTTGTCCTCTGCGATGCGCCCGCGCCATCCCCGCCTCCGGCGCAAGGTCCAAAATGACGACCAAATCGGGGCGAAACGATCCTTGCACCGCCCGCTCGAGCATTTCGATCCGCTCTTTTCCCATCCCCCGACCCGCTCCCTGATAGGCGAAACTGGCATCGGTGAAGCGATCGCAAAAGACCCAGCGACCGGCTTCCAAGCCCGGCCGGATCAGCTTGTCGATATGCTCGGCCCGGGCCGCGAATATCAACAGCAGCTCCGCGATGGGGTCCATCCCCTCCCGCCGCGAATCGAGCAACAAGGTGCGCAGGGATTCCCCCAAGGGCGTTCCCCCCGGCTCGCGGGTGAGCAGAGGATCGCAGGCTCCGAACTCGGCGCCGCGCTCGACGAGGGCCGCAAGCTGGGTGGTCTTGCCCGCTCCCTCGATGCCGTCGAGAACCACGAAACGCCCGCGAGCGCTCATCCTCGCCGCCCCGACAAGAGCCTGGCCTCGCCGAAAAGCGGGCCGCGAAGAGCCCCTCGCTCATGAGTTTTCATCCGAGCCTCGCTTTCTTTGCTGATATTTTCGCACCGCCGCCCGGTGGTCGCGATAGTTGGTGGAAAATACATGACTTCCGTCCCCCCGCGAAACGAAATAAAGGGAGCCGTCCTCCGCCGGTGCGAGGGTCGCCTCGACCGAGTCCCATCCGGGGATCGCGATCGGAGTCGGGGGCAGGCCATGGCGCGTATAGGTGTTATAAGGCGTATCGCGAACGAGATCGGAGCGACGCAAATCGCCGTCGAAATCCTCGCCGATACCGTAAATCACGGTGGGATCCGATTGCAGCCGCATCCCGAGGCGCAAGCGGGAGACGAAAACCCCCGCTACCCGCGCCCGCTCTTCGATCGAACCGGTTTCTTTTTCGACGATCGATGCCAATATCAACGCATCGTCGAGGGTGGCCAAGGGGAGATCCGCTTGCCGTCGGGGCCATGCGGCCGCGAGCCTCGCCGACATCGCCTCGAGGGCTCGGCGCAAGACGTCGATATCGGCGGTGCCGCGGGGGAAATGATAGGTATCGGGAAAGAAACGCCCTTCGGGGTGGATATCCGCGCGATCCAAACGACGCATGATCTCCTCGTCGTCGAGGCCGGGCAGGGTTTGCAACAACACCTCGTCGGCCGCGAGTCGCCGCCGCAGATCGCGGAAATTCCAACCCTCGATGATCGTGAAGGCGTGCTGGACGACCTCCCCCGCCACCAGCTTGGCCAGCAGATCCTCGGCGTCGATGCCGGGGGCGAAGGCGTATTCGCCGGCTTTGATCCGATCCGCGGATCCCGTCATGCGGGCATGGAGAACCAACCAGCGAGGCGATTCGAGCACCCCGAGAGCGTCGAGATCTTCGGCGACTTCGCCGATCGACGCCCCTCGCCGCAGCTCGTAGACCACCGGCTCCGCGAGAGCCAAGGGCCGCTCCATCGCTTGCTTCCAGTCATGGAAGAGCCAAGCCGAAACCGCGCCGGCGACAAGAAGAAATCCCGTCGTCCAAAGAACGATGCGCTTGCTGGTCAAGGTCGGCAATCCTTCGAGTTCGATCGCGCGGCGGGCGGCAAAGCGAAGATCATCGGGGCATCATCGAAAGCCTCGATATTCGACCGCCGATGCGCCCCGAGGGACAGGAAAAACGAGAGATAGGAAAAATGCATCGATCCTGGCTGCGAAAAGGCTCGTTCGCGCACGGCTCGGATCCCCGGCCCCGACGCTTTCGGCGCCGGCCCTCGCCCCGCCGCGGGCGCGGGCTCATCGAAAACGTTTGAAGATCAAAGTCCCGTTGGTGCCGCCGAAGCCGAAGGAGTTGGACATCGCCACGTCGATCTTCGCCGAACGCGCATGATGGGGGATATAGTCCAAATCGCACTCTTCGCCCGGCTCCTCCAAGTTGATGGTCGGGGGGGCGACGCCGTCTCGGATCGCAAGCACCGAAAACACCGCCTCGACTCCGCCGGCGGCCCCGAGGAGGTGGCCGATCATGGATTTGGTGGAACTGATCATCAAATGGCGGGCGTGGTCTTCGAAGCTGCGTTTGACCGCCCGGGTCTCGATCACGTCCCCGGCGGGGGTCGAGGTGCCGTGGGCATTGATGTAATCCACGCTCTCGGGGTTCATCTTCGCATCGCGCAGGGCGATATCCATGCACCGGCGAGCGCCGTCGCCGTCTTCGGGCGGCAAGGTGATATGGAAAGCGTCGCTCGACATCCCGAAGCCGGCGAATTCCGCATAGATACGGGCATCGCGAGCGCGGGCGTGCTCCAAGGATTCGAGCACCATGATCCCCGCGCCGTCGCCCAAGACGAAGCCGTCTCGATCTTTGTCCCAAGGACGGCTCGCGCCCTCCGGATCGTCGTTTCGGGTCGAGAGCGCCCGCGCCGCCGCGAAACCGCCCAAGCCCATCGGCGAAGTGGCCATCTCCGCCCCCCCGGCGATCATCACGTCGACGTCGCCGCGCTCGATCATCCGCGCGGCGTTGCCGATATTATGAGCGCCGGTGGAACAGGCGGTGACGATGCCGTAGTTCGGCCCGCGGATACCGTATTCGATCGAGAGGTTGCCCGCGATCATATTGATGATATTGGAGGGAACGAAAAAGGGCGATATCTTGCGCGGGCCGCCGGCAAGAAAGGCGTCGTGTCCTTTTTCGATCCCCGGCAAGCCGCCGATGCCGGAGCCGATGGCGATGCCGATACGCTCCGGGTCGCTTGCGCCGACTTCGAGGGCGGCATCGGCGATCGCCTGCTTGGAGGCGACGATGCCGTAGTGAATGAAGGGGTCGATCTTGCGCGCTTCCTTAGGCGGGATCCAGGGATCGAGGTCGAAATCCCGCACCATGGCCCCGATCCGACTCCTGAACTCGCTGACATCGAAGGCATCGATACGACGCACCCCGCTGCGACCGGCGAGGATATTTTCCCAGCTCTCCTTGACACTGTGCCCGACCGGGGTGATCAGGCCGAGACCGGTAACGACGATTCGAGGCATCGGATTGTTGTTTCGTCAGGTTTCGTCAGGGATTTTGTCGTCGAGGCGAACGGGCTTCGGAGGGAAAAACCGCTTCGATCATCGATCATCGCCCTCTTCCCGACGAGCGAAAGCGATTTTTCGTCTTCCGAGCGATGCCGGCGATAGCGGTCGATCCCGCGGATTCGAATCCCCCGTCGATCGACCGCCCAAGGCCTCGGGTCTTTGAATTCTCGGAAGCCTTGGCTTCGCCCCCGAACCCCGGCCTCGAACACCGCCGTCGACGAGAGGGCTTCGATCGCCTGCGGCCTTCACCCGCGCGAAGAGGCGGCCGCCGAAAGAGGCCTTAGGGAACGAGCCTTTCGATATTCGCGGCAAAGAACGCCGCTTCGCTCTTCGATCATGATTCTGAATTATCCGGAAGACCCGGCGGAGAATCGGCAGGAGACTCCTCATCCGACTCGGCGACGACATTGGCCTTGATATAGTCGATCGCACCTTTGACCGTCGTGATTTCCTGCGACTCCTCATCCGGAATCTGGCAATCGAACTCATCTTCGAGAGCCATGATCAAATCGACTGTCGCCAGCGAATCCGCCCCGAGATCGTCGACGAAGGAGGAGCCCTCGCTGATCTCGCTTTCTTCGACGCCGAGCTGTTCGGCAACGATTTTCTTGACTCGTTCTTCCACTTTGCTCATTTGAGAGGATTCCTGTACTTGGGGGCCATATCAAGACAAATACGCCGGCGCTCGATCTTCTTTCGCATCCGCAGTCGAAAGATGCGCGCTCGGCCTCCTGTCGGCATGAAGATCATCGACCGCTCTCGTTCTCGTCCGAGGCGGAAAACGCGGAGCGCTTGATAGTGTAGTCAATGCCACTTCGCTTGGCAAAAACGGAAAAACGAAAAGCGCAGGCGATCGAGGGGGCAAGGGCCGAGATCGGCGAGATCGACGATGCTTTGCGCACCGTGCGCGATGGGCCGCGATTCTCAGCCCATATACATCCCGCCGTTGACGTGCAGGGTCTCGCCGGTGATATAGGCGGCCTGTGGCGAAGCGAGGAATACGACGGCGGCGGCGACATCCTCGGGACGACCGAATTTCCCCAAGGGCACCGACTCCATCAATCGCTCGCGTTGCTCGGCGCTCAACGATCGAGTCATGTCGGTATCGATGAATCCGGGGGCGACGGCATTGACGGTGATCCCCCGAGCGCCGACCTCGCGGGCCAATGCCCGGGTGAAACCGACGATGCCCGCCTTGGCCGCCGCATAGTTGGTCTGCCCGGCGTTGCCGATAAAACCGACCACCGAGGTGAGGTTGACGATCCGGCCTCCGCGGCGTTTCATCAAATGCCGTATGCACTCTTTGCATGTGCGGTAGATCGAGCCGAGATCGGTTTCGATCACTGCCTGCCACTGCTCCTCGTTCATCCGCGCCAGCAGCGTATCGCGGCTGATACCGGCATTGTTGACGAGGATCCCCGGCATCTCCCCGGCTTCGGCGAGCGCGGCGAATCCCGCCGCCACCGAAGCCGGATCGGCGACATCCAACACCATCCCCGAACCGGGAGCGGGAGCGTCGGCCAGCATGCGCTCGATCGCCTGCACGCCTTCGGGGCCGGTGGCGGTACCGATCACCATCGCCCCTCGTTCCGCCAACGCGCGGGCCACCGCGGCCCCGATACCCCGGCTCGCGCCGGTGACCAGAGCGATCTCGCCTTCGAAAATCACTTTCGATCTCCTCCTCGATCTCCTCGGATTCCCATCCACCCGCCGCCGGATCTCATCGGATCTCATCGGCAGGAAACGCGCTTCGCCCGCCACGCTACAAGGCGGCGGCGACCTTCAAAGCCTGCTCCAATGAATCGGCATCGTGCACCGCCGATACCTGCATATCGCGATCGATCCGCCGGGCAAGTCCGGCGAGCACCCGGCCCGGCCCGAATTCGATCAGCGCTTGCACCCCCGCCTCGCGCATCGACGAGATACAACGGCTCCACGGCACCGGGCGGACGAGCTGATCGACAAGGGCGGCGCGGATATCCCGCTCGTCGAGGTGCGGCAGCAGATCCGCATTATGCAAAACCGGCACTCGGGGAGGGCGCACGGGAATGGCCGCCAAACGCTCTTGCAAGCGATCCGAGGCCGGAGCCATCAGCGGACAGTGCACCGGAACGCTCATCGGCAACCGAACGATCCTCCTCGCACCGGCGGCCCGCAGCGCTTCCATCGCGCGCTCCAAGGTCTCGATATCGCCGGCGATCGCCACTTGTCCCGGGGCGTTGAAATTGACCGCGGAGACATGCCCCGAACCGGGCTCGTCGCATACCCCGGCGCAGACCGAAACCACCGCCTCGTCCTCCAATCCGAGGACCGCGGCGATCCCCCCTTGGCCCGCGGGCACCGCTTCTTGCATATAGCGACCGCGCGCGGCCACGATGCGCACCGCATCCGCGAATTCGAGGGCTTCGAAAGCGGCGAGGGCGGAATATTCCCCTAGACTGTGACCGGCGGCGATATCGGGATCGGCGCCGCCCTTTGCCGCCCAACAGCGCCATACCGCCATTCCGGCCGTCAGCATCGCCGGCTGCGTGCGTTCGGTCTGTTGCAAACGCTCGTCCGGTCCCTCTTGCACGAGGGCCCAAAGGTCGTAGCCCAAAGCCTCGGAGGCCTCGGCGAATGTCTCGCGCACCTGCGGATAACGGCTCGCCAGATCGGTGAGCATGCCGACCGCTTGAGAGCCCTGCCCGGGAAAGACGGCGGCGAATTTCATCGATCGACCAAAGCCTTCGGACGCCCGCGAGCGCAGCGCTCGCCGGGGCGCGCGCCGTGCGCGAAGGGATCGGCCTTGCGGGCCCTAAATATCTTGGCGAGCGGAGCCATCGTTCAATAGCGCACCAGGGCCGAACCCCAAGTGAAGCCTCCGCCGAAGGCCTCGAGCAGGAGCATCTGCCCCGGCTTGATGCGGCCATCGCGCACCGCGGTATCGAGGGCCAAGGGCACCGAGGCGGCCGAGGTATTTCCGTGCTTGCCGAGGGTGACGATCACCCTCTCCATCGACATCCCGAGCTGGCGCACGGTGGCCTCGATGATGCGAATATTCGCTTGATGCGGCACTAGCCAATCGACCGCCGACTTGTCGATGCCGTTGGCGTTCAAGGTCTCCTCGACGATCCCTCCCAAAGCCCGCACCGCGAAGCGAAATACCTCCTTGCCCTTCATGATCGTACGCGCCTTCCCCGCCGGGGCCTTCGCGTCGGCGACGCCCTCGAGGGCATCGACCTGGCCATGCACGGTCCCGCCCTCGACATAGAGAAGGGATTCGCAACGGCCATCGGCATGGAGATGGGTCGAGAGCACCCCGGGGGTCGCCGAGGACTCGAGCACCACCGCCCCCGCACCATCCCCGAAAAGCACGCAGGTCGAGCGATCCGACCAATCCAGAAGGCGAGAATGGGTATCCGCGCCGACCACCAAAACCCGCTTCGCACTGCCGGCACGAACGAATTTCTCGGCGATCCCGAGGGCGTAGACGAAGCCGGTGCAAACCGCTTGCACATCGAAAGCGGTGCAATTCCCGGCTCCGATCCGAGCCTGCAAGCGGCAGGCGGTCGAGGGGTAGATTCGATCCGGGGTCGCGGTTCCGACCACGATCAAATCCAAGGTGTCCGCTTCGATCGATGCCGCGGCCAACGCGTTTCGTGCCGCGCCCGCGGCCAGATCCACGGTCGTTTGATCGTCGGCGACCAGATGCCGCTGCCGGATACCGGTGCGCTCCCGGATCCAATCGTCGCTGGTATCCAAATCGCGCGCGAGTTCCTCGTTGGTGAGGATTCGCTCCGGCAAACAAGAGCCGGTGCCGATGATACGAGGATAGATCACGCCTCCTCCCCGAGCCGCATGCGAGCGGGGGCATCGCTATCGTCGGGAGGAAATTGCAGGGGATTTTCGATCGCCTCGAGAGAAGCGGCGATATCCTCGCCGATCCGACCCGGGACATTCTTGCCGGTTTCGGCGACCGCTTCCAAGATCGCCCGTCGCCAAGCGACGATATCCGCGCTTCCGTGGCTCTTGATCACGATCCCGCGCAGGCCCACGAAGCTGGCGCCGTTGTATCGGCGAGGGTCCATGCGGCGACCGACCGAGCGCAATACCGGGCCCGCCAACAGGCCGGCGAGCCGGGCGGCGAGGCTGCGCCGGAATTCACGGCGAAGGGTATCGGAGATCATGCGCGCGACGCCCTCGCTCGACTTCAAAGCGATATTGCCGACAAAACCGTCGCAAACCACCACATCGGCCGTCCCTTGGTAGATATCATCCCCCTCGACGAAGCCGATATAGTTGAGATCGCTTTTTTCCAGCAGCTGCGCCGCTTCGCGCACCTGTTCGTTCCCCTTGATGACCTCTTGGCCGATATTGAGCAATCCGACCCGGGGTCGTTCGATCTCGTCCACCGCGCTGGTCAGCGCCGAACCCATCACCGCGAATTCCAGCAAATGACGCGGGGTGGATTCGATATTCGCCCCCAGATCCAGAACATGGGTTTGCCCCCGGATCGTGGGCAGGGCGGAGATGATCGCGGGGCGGGAAACACCGGGCAGGGTCTTGAGCACGAAGCGGGCAATCGCCATCAGCGCTCCGGTATTGCCGGCGCTGACGCAGGCATCCGCCTGCCCTTCGTGCACCAAGTCGATGGCGACACGCATCGAGGATTCACGCTTCGAACGCAGAGCCCGCGCCGGCGGCTCGTCCATCTCCACCGCTTGGGAGGCATGGTGGATGCGAAGGCGTCGAGAGCGCGACGAGGTCCCGATCGACGCTTCGATCGCCGACCGATCGCCGCATAGGATCAGATCGACATCGTCTCGCTCGGCGATGATCGCAAGGGCCGCCGGAACCACGACCCCCGGGCCATGATCCCCTCCCATCGCGTCGACGGCGATCGTGATATTCGCTGTCATCGGACCTGCGCCCCGAGACCGAGCGCAACCTCTCGAAAACCGGGGTCGAAAACGCGACCGGAGCCAAGCCCAAAACCCCCGGGGCAAGCCATGAAAAACTCGCGGAGCATCCGAAGGGTCTCGGGTTCGATAGCGCCGGCGGCTACTCCCGGCGGGTTCGAAGTGTTTTCGATCGCGCTTCGAAAGGCTTCGGCGGGTCGGCCGGAGCGGCGCTCAACTATCCTGCGGATCGTCTTGTTCGGTATGAATGACTTTGCGTCCGCGGTAATAACCGTCGGCGCTGACATGGTGACGAAGATGCACTTCGCCGGTTTCAGGATCCACGGCGGTGGTGCGGGCTTGCAGACGATCGTGCGCCCGCCGCATACCGCGCTTCGAGGGGGATTTTTTATTCTGCTGAACGGCCATGGCTTCGGCTCTCCTGAGAAAATTGAGGCTATATTGTAATGTGAAGTCTCGATGAGCCTTCGGCTCGCCCGTCGAAAGCGCCGATCCGCCTCCGATCCGCCTCCGATTCGCCTAGCAGGCGATCGGGATCGACGCTAAGAAACTCCGTCGGAATCCGATGCAATTCCGCGTTTTTCGAAGATCGAGCCCAAGGCGGCAAAAGGACGACGCACGGGCGAAGGCGCGTTTGCATCCCCGGCGACGAGCGCCGGCACCCGGCAAATCTCTCCCGCGGCAAGGGAGGCCTCGTCATGGCGCGGAATATCGGGCAAGGCGAGCAATATCTCGTCCTCGATCAGCGCGTCTCGCACCAGCCTTCCGGCGGGGCAAATCAACGCCTCGGGGGCGTTCGAATCCGCCGGCGTATCCTCCTCGCGGCGAACGATCCGAAAATGCGATCGGGTGTCGATCCGATAATCGAAGGGCTCCAAACAACGCTGACAACGAAGGGTCACGGTGGTTCGGATGCTCACCGACAGCTGCGGCGCACCGCCCTCGTCGCGCCGAAAAGCGAGGCGATAACGGACGGGTTCATGGGCAAAGCGAAGGATCCTTCCCGCACCGCCCGTCGAGCGCAGCGCTCGCAGGCGGTGCATCCCGGCGACCGACACCTCGCCTTCGAGCGTCGCCCGGCGAGATGCGAGCGCATCGACATCCAAAGACTCCCGGCAGCGATCGGAGTTCATGATTTCGATGACGACATCGGACGAGACAAAATCGCGAGGGCTCGAGGGCCGATTCGAACCATGGCCGACACCTCGTCCGACACCCGAATCGACGCTCGAATCGACACCCTATCCGACACGAAATCGAAACGACGACGATGAACGAAAGGCCGCCTTTTTCCCGCAAAGAGCATCATCATGATCATCCTCGGCCTCGTCGTTCGGCGACGGCTTCGGCGAAAGCGCAAGGGGCTTCGATCCCTCCTTTGATCCTCGCCTCTTCCTCGCCTTCGCGCCGGGCGCTGCTCGAGAGGCTGCGCCTTCCCTTCACGGTCATCCCCCCCGATATCGACGAAAGCCCGCGCGAGGGCGAGAGCCCGCAGAACCTTGCAAAACGCCTTGCGCAAGAAAAAGCGCAAGCGGTGGCAAGACGCTTGGAGGCGGGCTTGGTCATCGGCTCCGATCAAGTGGCGACGGTCGGCGAGCGCCTGCTCGGCAAGCCCGGCAATCGCGCCGACAATATCCGTCAGTTGCAAAGGGCCGGCGGGCGGTGGATGCAATTCCACACCGGTATCGCGTTGATCGACACCGCAAGCGGGTCGCTTCGATCGGATACGGTGCCCTTTTCGCTCAAATTACGACAATTGAGCGAGGACGATATCGCATCCTACGTGACGCATGAACGAGCCTTCGATTGCGCCGGAGGATTCAAAGCGGAGAGTTTGGGCTGCACTATCTTCGAGGAGATGAGCGGCCCCGACCCCACCGCTTTGATCGGCTTGCCGATGATTCGCCTGTGCGCGATGCTGCGCGCGGCGGGCCTCGATCCGCTATCGTCGTTATCGACGTTGTCGACGATCGCGGCCCCCGAATAGGCATCGGCGGCGACAGAGATCGGGATCGACTTTTCACCGATCGGACCAAGGCGCACGAGATCCTCTTCTGCGAGGGCTTCAACGCATCTCGGGGGCGGCGGAGATCGCCGAGCGCAGATCCTCGCTCGCGACCCCGATCTTGGTCATCGATTCCGCGAAATCCCCCAAGATATCGAAGTAGTCGTAGGTCGGATAGACGGTGAAATCGGCGATTTCCTTGACCCCGACGATTTCCCGCGCCACCTCGTCGACGCTGCGCAGGCTGTCGACCAAACCGAGGGAGAGCGCTTCCTCCCCGGTCCAAAACGATCCGCTGAAAATATCGGTGCCGCGCGGGCGCAAGCGATCTCCCCTTCCTTGCTTGACGGCATCGACGAATTGTCGATGCACCTGTGCGAGCAGAACCCGGGCGCGAGCGACATCCTTTTCCTCGAGGGGCGAAAAGGGATCGAGGAATTGCTTGTCGTCGCCGGAGGCGAAAACCCGCCTTTCGATCCCCCATTCCCGCATCGCTTCGCTGAACCCGAAATCCTCGATCTTGACCCCGATCGAGCCCACCAAACTGGCGCGATTGGCATGGATGGCATCGGCGGCGGCGGCCACGTAATAGGCGGCCGAGGCCCCGATATCGATGATCACCGCATGCACCTCGATCTCCGGGCGCATGGCCCGCAATCGTATGACTTCATCGAAGATCGAGCCCGCTTGCACCGGGCTTCCCCCGGGGCTGTTGATCCGCAAGATGATCGCGGCGGTATCCTCGTGATCGAAGGCCGCTCGCAGCCCCTCGATCACCAAATCGGCGCCGGCGTCGCTGTGGTCGGCAATCACCCCGTAAATATCGATCAGCGCGGTATGTTGCCCGGCGGGGATGCTCTCGGTATCGAATTCGTCGGATAAGAGCAAAAGCCCGGCCGACAAGATCAGGCCGAGAAAGACCAAGCGAAAAGCGATACGCCAGCGACGGGCGGCGCGCTGTTCGCGCAGGGAGGCGAAAAGCAAGCGGGAGAGCAGTTCCCTTTCCCAAGCGGAACCCTCGCCTTCGGAGGATCCCTTTCCCGTCGCCGAAAACCGGCGGGAGGAGTGCGGGGGATCGGGAAAGTCGCTGAAATCGTCATTCACTAAAAAACGCCCTCGGTGCGACCGCTGCCAAACGAGAAGATCGACCGTCCACGACCACCCGACAAAGAGATTGAAAAGAAGCCTTCATAGCGATATCGCGCTTTTCCGACCGGCAATTCATTGAATTCCCGAGGAAGTCGGTGCATAGCCTCGACGAATAGCCTTGACAAAGTGTATCACGGAGAGGATATCGCAAATCCCGAACCGAGACGGCGCACTCGCCCCGGCCGGGTCCTTGTATCCGCGTTACAACGAGGACCGGCCGCAAAACACCGCAACCGAGCCTTCGATGGATCGAAATCCGCCCGATGAATACAAAAGCCCAAGGTCGGGGCAGCCCTTGCAAATCCTCGTTCGCCACCGAGCCGATCGTTCGCGCCGGCGAATGGTTCGATGCCGCGAACGCAAGCGTCGTTTGCGAAAGGCTCGGAGATCGATCGCCGATGCGGATCGACGCCGGAGGAGGATCGATTCCCGAGGGATTCGCAAACGCTAAAACGATCCCTTCCGTTTTCGCCGCGGCCGGGGCGAGTTTCAACATAAAGGTCTTTTTCGCGCTCGGCGAGTTGCCGGTCGTCCTCCCGCCTTCTACCGAATCGACGGTTCCACCGAGGCCGGCGATCGAGAAATCCAAAACAACATAGGGCCCTATCTTCCCGAGAAGCCGGCTGGCGGTCAAACGAGACAATCGGCGGTGCCCGAAAAACAATCGGACCTTCCGTCATCGATCTCTCGGGCATCACTTACGAATCGAGGACGATGCGTTGCCGAATGCAGATTGAAGTTTTCCGGCATACGCAGAAGATAACCGGTGCAAACGGGGGGCTGCGAACTCGGCGGTTTCGGTATTGCCATCGACATCGCCGTATTCGACCTTATAAAAAGCTCGCCGCTGAAAGTCTCGTCGTCATGGACGTGACTATCGCAATTGGTCACTACCCGCAAGTGGCAAATCGTGCGGGTTCAATCCATCGTATCGAAGGGAGCGAGGAATAATCGCCAGGGTCGATCCATGGGCTTTGACTCGATGCGCTATGTATGCGTCTACCCTGTCAATCGTGGCTTCGCTTGCAGCCCTCGAAGGCTTGCCATCGAAGTCATCGAGGTAAAGGTCTGCGCAGTCAAGGCCTATCTCCACTGCAGGGGTCAGGTGATTCTTGCATGGCTCGATCTCCTGATTGATAGAGGGCATCGCTGCCATCGTTGGAGGATTGTACATACTGCAGTGCGTCGTGCCCGATAATCCATAGGCCGACAATCACCCCCATAAAGATCTTGAGGGAGTTGGGGCCAAATAGGTATCTGCAGATGTTTCTGATGCCAACGACGATGGTAGCGACGATGAGCAATACAGCGATTAGAATCAGAATGTCCATTGATGATATCCATTGAAGCAGAGAGCATCGCTGCCCTTGGGTGATGCGACCCTCGTACGAGGACCGGTGTCAGTCGTTGCGCGTGGAAATCGCCCGGTCCACGGGATTCTTGGCAGCATGATAGCCTACCTCTTTGTCATCGCCCACGACAACCCCCGGTATGGTGAGGGCAGCGATGATACCCACTACCCATAGCCAACGGCCACCCTTGCCCCCGCCATTGCATCGCTGCGCGAAAAAAGCGTCTTTTCGAGTAGCCGATCGATCGGAAAAACGAAGGATCGAAAAAGCGAAAAGAATCGATCGCCATCGTTATCAAGGGCTCGGGGGGCGAAGACCCAAAGCCACCAGCAAGGATTTCAGATCCTCGCCCAAAGGCGCATGAAAACGCATCCATCGATCGCCTGACTCCTTAGACCCCGTATCAGGCCCCGTATTCATCGGCAGCGTGATCGACGATGCATGCAAAAAAAGGCGGCGCAAACCGAGGCGACGCAGGCGTCGATTGAATTCGCGATCGCCGTATTTGCGGTCTCCCGCCAAAAAAAGCCCGAGGCTCGCTGCATGAACCCGGATCTGATGGGTGCGGCCGGTGCGAGGGCGAGCCCGTACGAGGCTTGCGATCTCCCCCCTTGCCAAGGGTTCGAAGCGGGTGCGAGAGGGTTTTCCCTCGGGATCGACGCGCACGATACGATCACCGCCGTCTCGCTCCTTACGCTGCAAGGGGGCGTCGCAAACCACGGGCTTCGAACCGCAATCCCCCATCACGAGCAGAAGATATTCCTTGCGCACCCTTCCGTGGCGGATGGCCTCGTGCAGTTCCTTGAGGGCCCGGCGATCGACGGCGACCATCAAGCAACCCGATGTTTCTCGATCCAGACGATGCACCAACTCCAAGCGCCGGATATCCGGTCGCAACGCCCTTAAGGATTCGATCACCCCGAAGTCGATGCCGCTACCGCCATGGACTGCGACCCCTGAGGGCTTGTCCAGCACGATCAGGCGCTCGTCCTCGTGCAAGATCGCCTCTTCGATCAGGCGCTTGTGCGCCCGGGTCAAAGACGAGGTGGCGTCGTTCTCGGCCCGAAGACGCAGCGGCGGAATGCGCACCAGATCTCCGGTCGCCAAGCGATAACGCTGCCGCACCCGAGCCCGATTGACCCGCACTTCGCCCCGACGCAGCAGGCGATAGATATGGGAACGCGGCACACCCTTGAGGCGACTCATCAGGTAGTTGTCGATCCGCTGCCCCGAAAAGGCTTCGTCCACGACAACCCGTTGCGCGGCCTCGTAGCGCTCCTGCTCGACAGAGATCCCGGCCGGACGATTCATCGCCGGGATCATATCAGTTCGAAAAAAGCGCCCGCCGACAAAAGCGAATCCCGCTTGGAAAAATCCTGGCAATCTGATATATTCGCTCTCGGTTCGGGATCGGTACCCGAATATCCCTCCGCCTTAAAAAGTGCGCGGGCGGATGTCCTCGATCTTTTGGATACGAGCGAGAAAACGGAGCGTGAGAATCGGCATTGCCGTTGACGTTCCGAAAAATACCGGATATCGGAAAAAACGGATAAGCGTCGGCGAGCCTCGCTTTGCCCTCGTCGATCGAAAGAACGGCGGATGCGAGATCGACGGGCCGATTTTTTCCGAATGTCGAATCGACAATCGCGACGCCGGAACGATGGCGAAGCGAAGAGCGGGAGTTCGGCGACAGGACTCGAAGGATCGTCACGGGCATGGTGTCGCATTGCGGGCCATGCCGACAAGGGCTGCATCGACGAATCATCGAAGGGCCCCAAGGACAAGGGAAAGCAAAATGCCATCGGTAACGCGATGTCGTTGCCGCCGGGCATGGTTTGACATATCGAAAAGCCGAGCGGTCCGGGCCTTCGAAAACGACGAAGCGAGGCCCGAATCGACAATCGGGCGATGTGATATGCGGCGATTCCTCGATTGAAAAAACCTGTCGCGCACGAAAAACGTGCATGACGATGCGTGTATGGCCAAGTGTGAATATCCCCGAAGGTCCGGATGGCTTTCGAACGGTGGTGCGTCAAGCGAAAAGCGACGATGTCCGAGGGTGGATCGAGCAAGCCGCCTTGGGCCGAAACAAGAGCCTTTTGCCTCCTCCGGGGATTTGGAAACACATATCAGGATCAGGCGTTCAAGGTCGTTGCATCCCGATTTCAAGGATAAGCCTTGGATGAAGGGTTGCCATGATTCCGATCGTGATTTCGATCATGATTTCGGTAGGGTAGCGAGAGATCCGGGGATCGATTCGATACTTCGGATCTTCGGAAAGTCCGGGGAGCGCAAAGCGCTCCATCGCCCTTGAATGCCATCCGCTGCCATATACCCTCCCCTCCTTCGCTCTTCTCCTCGTTTCCGGCCGATGATGCCGCGGCGGCGGCGCCTGACCGGAACCTGTCAATGAAACGTATGCTGATCAACGCAACCCAGCCCGAGGAATGCCGGGTTGCGATGGTGGATGGACAATTCCTCTACGATCTCGATATCGAAGTCGCCGCCAAAGGGCAGCGCAAAGCCAGTATCTACAAGGCGAGGGTCGTGCGCGTCGAGCCCAGTCTCGAAGCGGCCTTCGTGGATTACGGTGCGGAAAGGCACGGTTTTCTTCCCTTCAAAGAGGTGGCGCATGAATACCGGGCCGGGCGCAAGAACGCCGCCGGCCAACCCGTCGCCGTGCGCGATATTCTCGTCGAAGGGCTCGAACTGCTCGTCCAAGTGGAAAAGGAAGAGCGCGGTCGCAAGGGAGCGGCGCTCACCACCTTCCCGAGCCTCGCCGGACGCTACCTCGTCTTGATGCCCAACAACCCGCGCGCCGGGGGGATCTCCCGCCGGGTCGAGGGGGACGAGCGCAGCGACCTGCGCGAAGTCTTGAGCGCCTTGGACATTCCGGCGGGGATGGGGCTGATCGTACGCACCGCCGGGGTCGGAAAATCCCAAGAGGAGCTGCAACGGGATCTCGACTATCTGCTGCGTTTATGGCGCGCCATCGATGCCGCCGCCAAGGAGCGCCCCTCTCCCTTTCTCGTCTATCAGGAAAGCAATATCATCATCCGCACGATCCGAGACTATTTCAGCCGGGATATCGGGCAGATCCTGATCGACAACCCCAAGGTGCATCAAGAGGCGCTGGAATTCATCAACCAGGTGATGCCCGAAAGCGCTTCCAAGGTCGTTCACTATACGGACAGGGTTCCTCTGTTCAGCCGCTACCAGATCGAAAGCCAGATCGAATCCGCCTTTTCCCATTCGGTGAGTCTCCCCTCGGGCGGAAGCATCGTCATCGATCATACCGAGGCGTTGATCAGTATCGATGTCAATTCCGCTCGCTCCACCCGCGGCGGGGATATCGAAGAGACCGCCTTGTCGACGAATTTGGAGGCCGCCGACGAGATCGCCCGTCAGTTGAGACTGCGCGATGCCGGGGGGCTGATCGTCATCGACTTCATCGACATGACCCCGACCCGCAACCAACGCGAGGTCGAAAACCGGCTGCGCGATGCCCTCAAAGAAGATCGGGCGCGGATCCAAGTCGGGCGTATTTCACGTTTCGGATTGCTGGAGATGTCGCGTCAGCGGCTGCGACCCTCGCTGGGCGAATCCAGCCAGCATACTTGCCCGACCTGCAATGGCCAAGGGACCGTCCGGGGGCCGGAATCCCTCTCTCTCTCGGTGCTGCGACTCCTCGACGAGGAAGCGATGAAGGAAATGACGGATCGGGTGATCGCCCGCCTCCCGATCGAAGTCGCCTCTTTCCTCCTCAACGAAAAGCGCGAAGGGATCTTCGAGATCGAAAAACGCAACGGAGTGCGTATCGTCCTCGTACCGGATCCGCAGATGATCCTGCCGAATTACGAGGTGGAGCGGGTGCGCGAGGATAACCGTCAGCATGAAGTTCATCACCAGTCAAGCTACGAGCTGATCACGCCCCCCGATGCCGCCGCCGGAATCGATCCTCGGACGCAAGCTCCGCGGGCGCCGGTGGCGGACGAACCGGCGGTCAAGATGGCACAAACGCTCGCACCTCCTGCGAGCCCGCCCCAAGCCTCGACCAAAACCGACTCCGGCGATGGAAACAAAGCGGAGCGGCGGAAAAAGCCCGGCCTGTTCTCGCGAATCCTGCGGGGGCTCTTCTCTCCCGCCGAGGAGGATCCGAAGCCTGAGGAAAAAGCGCAAGATCGCTCGCCCGAGAAAAAACCGCGGCGGCATCGCTCCTCGCATCGCGGCGAAGGCAGCCGCCGCGGCCCGGAGAGAGGCCGAGGGCGGGGCCAAAAAGCCGCCGGCGATAGCGGAGGCGAAAACGATCGCAAAAGGCGCAGCGACGAAGACTCCTCCGCGAGCTCTTCGAACTTGGAGGAAGCGCGCCGCCGACGCGAGCCGGCGAACCGGTCGTCGTCGGGGCGTCGATCCGGCAATGCGAATTCGAGCCCCACGGTCCATTCCCGGGAAGAGGCTCGACCGCTGCGAAACCGCGCCGCCGATCCTTCCGGTGAATCCGCGGCGGCACCCGAATCCCAAGATCGCGAACCATCGGGCGAGGGGCTCGATCGTCCCCGGCGCACGCGACGCGGACGACGAGGCGGAAGCCGCAGACGAGAGGGCCGGCGTCCCGATACGAGCGTCGTCGATAACGAAAACAGCGTCGATCCTCGGGCCGCGCCCGCGCAAGGCGCATCCCAAAGCACGCCCGCAGCCCGACACCCGGGGTCGAACGCGGCCGCGCCGACCGATCCCGCATTCACGCCGCCTTCTTTCGATCCGCCGCCGGCGGCCCGACCGGCGGGCCCGATCGATCATGCCGCGAGGCCTTCCTTCCCGCAGGCGCCGGATCGCCCCTCGCCGCCGAGGCCGGGTCAATGGTCGCAAGGCGAAAGCGGTGCCTCTTCGCCCCGCCCCGCCGAGCCCGAGCGGCAAGGGACAGCGAAGCCCTATCCACCGACCCCGGCAGGGGCCAATCCCTCTCCGGCGCCGACGAGAGCCTTCGAAGAGCCGCAGCCCAAGAGTGCGTATCCGGCGCAGCCCGCCCCGACGCCGAGAGCCGCTCATTGGCGGTCCGAACCGGGATCGAGGCGTTTTTCGCCCTCGCCGCCTTGGTCCGGCTCCGCCGCGCCGCGCCCAGATCCGCAAAAGAGTCCGCAAAGGAGCCCGCAAAGGAACCCGCGACAGGATACCGATGCGCCTTCGAGCGAGGGCTCGGGGCTCGGGGGATCGGCATCGAGCCCGGCAAGCCCCCGAACAAGCCCCTTTGCCGAACGAGGAACGAGATCCGATGGCTTCGGCACGCCGAGCCCGACAACGAGGAGAGCCCCCTCAAGTCCTTCGCCGACGAGCGATCCCTTCCGCGAACCCAAAAACCCGGATCGGATACAGGCTCCTTTCGGCGAAAAAAGAGCCGACCCTCATATCACCGCCTCCCCCTTGCCCGCCGCACCGACGAGAGAGCGAGAAGCGCCTCTTTCGCCCTCGACGCATGGGAATCATGGCGGGATACCGGGCGGGACGCACGGCGGATCATCGTTCTCCTCCGGCGGCGGATCGCCCTCGTTCGAAAGCGGGATGCCCGGTATCGCCCGAGAATCGACGAACAGCGGTCATAGGACTCCTTCCGCATCCGACAAAGGCAAAGGACAACCACCCTATCGACCGCCCTACGAGGCGAGACCTGCGAGTCCTGCGAGTCCCGAAGCGAGCGATGATCGCACGGCGACCGATCGCGACCGACCGAGCAAGCCGGGACCGGATTCGAAAAACTCGGCAAGCGAAGGCTCGACGGACAGGCACGATCCCTATCGAGATCCGAATCGAGGCCCGAGTCGAGATCCGCATCGAGAGGAGTGATATTCATTCAACCGCTCGGCCTTCTCGGTAGCGCTCGACGCACCTGACGCCCTCGACTCGCAATCGACTCGCACTCGACTCGCCACCGGGCTTATCGAGCGCAGCGTCGAAGGACGTCGACGCAGCGGCGGATAACGAATCGCAAGGTTTTTTAGCCCGCCTTTCGATTGTTCGCCGGAAGACCCAAGGGCAGAGATCGAGAAGGATCGAGATCGCCTCGCCCCTTGCCCGGGTCCTCGATGCCGAGGGTTTTTCGACACGGCTTCCCGCTCGCTTCGAAAAAAACGCTTTTTTCGCAGGCAACCGAGTCTTCTCGGCGAGGAGCGACAAGAGCGACAAGAAGAGCGGCGAAGGCTCGGCTTGCCGAAGGTATCGATGATCGGCGTTTTCCCGGTGCAAAAAACGATTCGGCGGTATCGCTCCCCTTGCCGCCCCCTTGCCGCCCCCTTGACGCCCTCGACTCGTCGATCGATGCGACGCCGGGCACGAGTCCTAGGGACCGGCGGTAGGGGGGAAAAGCCGCGGCGAATCACCAAAAGCCCGGCGGCGCACCGAAGCGGGCACGATTCTTTTCTCCCTTTCCGTCCCTTTTTCGGATCGAATCGGCCCCGGTCGATCGCCCGCGTCGCCCTTGCGCCGGCAATTGATTTCAGGCGGCATCGGGCCTTCGGCGACGCCAAAGATTTCGCGAGAGCAGCGTTTTCTCTCCGCTGCGCGCGGCGATGACCCGCCGCATCAACCGCTTGGCTTCGCGCAGGGTATCGCGCTCGAAAAGTTCCTCCGAAGAAAGCGCAAGCAGGGTCGCCCCGCTGACGCTGAGCCCGGAATGCCTACGGGGGTCCCAAAGTTCGGGGCCCGAATCCGGCCGATAGATATAGCGACCATCGGGCACGATCTTCGCCCCGCTCCTCGCCTCTCGTTCGAGCATCAAGGCATAGCCGGTGGCCTGCAAAAGCCTTTTTTCGAAGATGCGCAGCGAGGGCTCGGGGCTCTCCTTGCGAGCGATCCGCGACAAGGTGCGACGATAGATTTCGAAAAGACTCGGCTCCGGATCGTGGCGATGAAGGAAGCGGAGCACGAGCTCGTTGACATAAAAACCGATCAGAGCGGCGGAGCCTTGTACCGGAACGACCTCCCCTTGGACTTCGACCCCGGTCAGGGTTGCCAGATCGCCGCGCCCCCGCCATGAGATCAGCAAGGGGATGAAGGGTTGGAGCAGGCCGCGCATGCGGGACTTCGGGCGCAGGGCCCCGCGAGCCACCAGCCCGAACCGGCCGCTATCGCGACCGAAAGCCTCGAGCAGCAAACTCGTTTCCCGGTAGCGCCGGGAATGGAGAACGAAGGCCGGTTCGAGGTCGATACGCTCGGTGCGAAGCATCGGCTATCGCTTCGCCCGTCGCGGGCAAGGATCGAATGCCTTCGAAAGCGCCGAGCCCGCGATCTCCGCAGCGAACGACGCAAGCGACAAAGGATTCTCTCGACAGCGCACCTCGATGCCCCCTAGCCCTTTTCGACGTAACCCAAAGATGCCAAAGCCCGCTCGTCATCCGGCCACCCCTGTCGGACCTTGACCCATATCTCCAAATGCACCGGGCGATCGAGGAGTTGCGCGATCGCCTGCCGCGCCTCGATACCCGCTTCTTTGAGGCATCGGCCGTGATTCCCGATCACGATCGATTTATGCTGTTTGCGCGCAACCCATACCAAAGCGTTGATTTCCACCTGCCGCCCGTTATCCGTGCAGCGCTCGATCTCGACCGCGAGTTGATGCGGCAACTCCTGCCCCAGCCGCCGAATCAATTTCTCGCGCACGATCTCGGCGATATGGAAATTCTCGCCTCGATCCGTATTCATCTGCGCTTCGAAGAGCGGTGGCCCCTCGGGCATCGCGGGTTCGACCACCGCCATCAAGCGATCGAGGTTCTCGCCGTTGCGGGCGCTGATCGGAATCACCCCCAAGAAATCGTGGCGCTGCGAGACATCGGCAAGCATCGGCAATATCCGCTCTTTCCGACGGAGGCGATCGATCTTGTTGATCACGAGGATCACCGGCGTCGGCGCCGCGCTCGTCGCCGCCTTCACTCGAGCGAGGATGGAATCGTCATCCGGTTGCCATCGAGGCGCTTCGATGATCATCAATACCAGATCGACTCCGGCAAGGGCCCCGACCGCCACCTTGTTCATGAAGCGGTTGAGCGCGCGGCGATGGCGGTGATGGATCCCCGGGGCGTCGACGAAAACGATTTGCGAGCGCTCGCGATGCAAAATCCCTGAAATACGGTGGCGGGTCGTCTGCGGGCGCCGCGAAACGATACTGAATTTGCGGCCGACGATCCGATTCAACAAGGTAGATTTGCCGACGTTCGGCCTCCCGGCGACAGCGACGAAACCACAGCGGCGGGGGATATCCGAGGGATCGCCCGAGGCCCTCGAGTCCGCAGAGTCCGTAGAGTCCGCAGCTCCCGCGATCGATGCCTCCTTTGCCCCCGAAGCGATATCCCTCGCTCCCGGGCTCGTCGTTTCGCAAGCCATCACTCTTCAAGACCCCGCACCGTCGGGAGGCGTCGGATGCATATCTCGCCCATCGCTTGGCCTCTTCTTGCGACTTGACTCGGTTCACGACTCGACTCGGCTTAGGCTTCGTAGCCGATTGGACGATCGAACGAGATCGGCGATGATCGTCGGGCAAAGCCTCTTTTCCTCGATACCCTCTTGCCGAGGGATTTCGCGATCATCGTGCCCGTCCTTTCACCGCCTCTTCGCCGCTTCGGTCAGGTATCTCCAACAAGCGATCGAGGCTCGGGCGCAGATCCGAATCAAACCCGGCGGCGTCCACCAAGGCGCCAACGGCTTCGGTGAAGATCGAATCGCGCTCGACTTCGCCGTCGACCCGCTCGCCGGGCAAGGGGTTTGGGATATCTGTTCGGATATCTGTTCGGGTATCCGGGGCGGCGGGGCGCTTGTATTTGCCTCCTCGCTCTTTTCGTCTCTTCGCCTTGCATGGATCGGCAAATCATCGCCATCCTCGGAATGAGCCAAGGACGAAGAGGACTTTGTAGCGTCCGCCTCCACACCCGCCTCCGCCTTTGAAACCTTCTCCGGGCGAGGCGATTCGGATCTCCGAGGAGTCGGAGTGCGTCTTTTTGCACCCTCGCTCTTCTCGTCTTTTCGTCGTTCCCGACTCGGCGAGTCATCGCCGACCCCTAAGCGGGCAAGGGCCGATTGCGCCGCCGATTGCTCCGCCCGCCGACGGGAGGTGCCGCTCCCGGTCGTCTCCCCGATCATCCCCTCCGCTTTGCAGTGCACGATGAAACGCCGACGATCCTTCGCTCCCTCGATAGCCGCGATGCGGTAATCGGGCAAGGCTTTGCCGCGGCCTTGCAGATATTCCTGCAGGCGAGTTTTGGGGTCTTTGCGCCCGCCCTCGCTGACCGCCGCTTCGATGATTTTTGCCAGCGTTGCCAATATTCGCTCGCGGCAAGTCGGCAGATCCGAATCGAGCCAAAGGGCGCCCATCAAGGCCTCGAAGGCATCGGCGAGAATCGAATCGCGCTCCCCGCCGCCGCTGCGACGCTCGCCGGGCGAAAGGCGCAGCGCCGGGCCCAAGCCGATATCGCGAGCGGCGGCGGCCAGGCTCTCGCGGCGAACGATACGGGCCCGCATGCGCGTCAGGTCGCCTTCCGCCGCCTCGGGATAAAGGTGAAAAAGATGCTCGGCGACGATGAAGGCGAGGATCGAATCGCCCAAGAATTCGAGCCGCTCGTTATCGCTCGCAGCGGCGCTGCCATGCGTCAACGCCCGCTCCAACAACTCCCGATCGCCAAAGGTATGACCGAGGCGTTCTTCAATGGATGCTCTGGCCAATCCGGCTCCATTCGATTCCATGACCGAAATCCCAGTTCATCCAGATCCCGAAGGCCCTGCCGATCAGCATCTCGTCCGGAACCATCCCCCAAAAACGACTGTCCCGACTATGGTCGCGGTTGTCGCCCAAGACGAAATAATGCCCCTTTGGGACGACGACGCCGCGGGTCTCGCGAGAAGGAGCCCCGGGACGAATCAAGATGGGATGGCGACGGTCGAATACCTTCTCCTGGATCAGGCTCGTCCCGTCCATCACCGCTCCCGATCCATAGCCGGTATAACGCACCGCAGGACCTTGTTCCATCGCCTCGCCGTTGATATGGAGGATCTTGTCGCGGTAATCGATTTCGTCTCCGGGAAGACCGACAATTCGTTTGATGAAGGGGGTTTTCATATCCTCGGGGTAGCGAAAAACGACCACGTCACCACGCTCGGGGGTGCCGGTGGGCAATACCATGCTATCGACGACGGGCAAGCGAATGCCATAACTGTATTTGCTGACGAGGATGAAATCCCCGGTCAACAGCGTCGGCATCATCGAGTTGGAGGGAATGCGGAAGGGCTCGACCACGAAAGAACGCAGCAGAAGGACGATCAGAAGGACCGGGAAGAAGGATCGCGAATATTCGACGATACGCGAAGGGGCCGCCGGCGCGAGGGCTTCCTCGCCGCCGGCCTGCCTTGCGCGCAGCGCGAGCGAACGACGACGGGAGAGCACCAGAGCGTCGAAGGCCCAGATCAACCCGGTTGCCAGTACGAGCAGAACGATCAGGGTGGGGAAATCAAAGCGCATCGCCGGTTTTCCCTGTCATCGAAAGAGCGGCGGGGGATGCATCGACGCCCGTTCTCGGATCCGGACGATCGCCGGTCTCGAATCCAAGAACGAGCGAGATTGCCGAGGGCCGGGCTTCGCAAGCGGGGATATCGCAAGCCCTGCGGCGAGCGTTCGATATTCCCCGAATCCCGATATCGCGATGTCGATCGTCGGCGCCGAAAAAACCACCGGCCTACTCCGGTCTCAACGCGAGAAAGACGGGGTCGCCGTTTCGCTGCACCAGCATCGAAACCGCCTTCCCGGACTCCAATGCCGCCACGATGCGCTTGAAATCGACCGCGCTCTCGATCTTCTCGTTCTTGAAGGTCTTGATCACATCGCCCGCTCGCAGCCCCGCGCGCTGAGCGATCCCTTCTTCGACCTTGATCACGACCACTCCGTGTCCCGGTCCGTCCTCGGCGGAGAGCTCCTCCTCGTTGAGATCGCGCACCGAGATGCCGATGCGATCGATATCCGCCTCCCGTCTTCCCGAGGACTGCAGCATATCGTCATCCGGCAGTTCGCCTAGTTCCACCATCAAGGTGATTTCCTCGCCGTCTCGCAAGATATCGACTTTGGCCTCCTCGCCGACCCTGGTCAATCCGACCACCGGCGGCAAATCGGAGGAGCGGTCGATCTCCTTCTCGTTGAAGGCCAAGATGATATCCCCGGTGAGAACGCCTCCCTTGCGAGCCGGCCCGTCGAGCACCCTGGACACCAACGCCCCCTTGGGTTTGTCCATGCCGAAGGATTCGGCGAGCTCGCGCGTCAGATCTTGAACATGCACCCCGAGCCACCCTCTCGATACCCGTCCCTTCTCTCGCAGCTGGTTGACCACATCCATCGCCACATCGATCGGAATCGCGAAGGAAAGGCCCATGAAGGAACCGGTACGGCTATAGATCTGGGCGTTCACCCCGACCACTTCGCCTTGCAGGTTGAAAAGAGGGCCGCCGGAATTACCGGGGTTGATGGCAACGTCCGTTTGAATGAAGGGGACGTAATTCTCTCCTTGCAGGCTACGACTCTTGGCGGAGACGATGCCGGCGGTCGCCGAATAATGAAATCCGAAAGGAGAGCCGATGGCCAAGACCCACTCGCCGACTTCGAGATCGTAGTCGGTGCCGATACGAACGCTCGGCAGACCGGTGGCGTCGATCTTCAACAACGCGATATCGCTGCGCTCGTCGGAGCCGACGATCTCCGCATCGAATTCGCGCCGATCGCTCAAGCGAACGATCACATCGCCGGCGTCTCGTATCACGTGGTGGTTCGAAATGATATAGCCGTCTTCGGAGATGATGAAACCGGAGCCGAAAGCCGTCGTCCCGAAACCCTGCATATCCCCGTTCTCTTTGAAAAAGCGACGGAAAAAATCGTTGAAGGGACTGTCGGGCGGCAATTCGGGAATATCGAAGCCTTCGGGGAAATTGCGCCCGGAGCGACGCTCCCGATCGATGCTGATATTGACCACCGCCGCTTGGCTGCGCTCGATCAGATCGGTGAAATCGGGTAGCGAAGCGGCATTGGCCGCTTGGGCGAAAACGATCGGAATCGCCGCGATCGCCGATAAGCGAATCAATAGATGAGAGCACAAACGAAATCCAAGGGGGAATCTCATGACAACCTCGTATCGATACCGATGATGAAAAAAGCGCATGTCGGAAAAAGCCGAAGGAGACCGAGCCAGAGGATATTCCCTCGGGCCCGGACGATGGCAGGAAAAGCGTCTCCCTTTTCGAAGCGCCGGGGCGGGTTGCGCCGGGGCGGGTTAATGATATTGCAATCCGCCGCCGAAGGGCCATTCGAATGGCGCCGGTCGACATATCGACCGCGCCTGCGGATGCCGAATTCGTCGCTTTGTCGAGATCGCAAAGGGGCTCGAGGGGGCGATATCCCCGACGACGGGAAGATCGTTCAGGGGGCGAACTCAGGGGGCGAACATCTCGCCGACCGAAAACACCACCCTCTTGACCGTATGCACCGGTACATCGCCGACGACGGTGATATGCGCCGGACCCTCGATGCGACTGAAGGCATTGACCGCTCCCACGGCAGCGCTCTCCGGCATCGGAGGGGGGTGGCCGTGATATTCCTCGATGAAGAGCGAAAACGATGCCAGCCCGTCGCTGAAAATGCGATGCTCCGCCGGGTTTTTCCCGGGATGAACGAGATCGAAGGATCGGCTGATCAACCGAAAGCCGTCGGGGAGCCACCCCACCAACCAATCCTCGAAGGCTCGAGGTCGATCCGATGTCGCGATATCCCTTGGCGCTATCAATTCGTGACGAGTGAATCCGACATCGGAAATCTCGGAAAGCAAAGCGGTATCGGGGATCGATTCCGGTACATCGAGATGGGTATAGACGAACTGCTCGAGCGATACACCCTCCGACGAGAGCAGTTCCGACTTCAACAACAACCCGGTATGCCGATCGATCACCAAACGAGAGCCGTAACGATAGCGGTCTTTGGGGCTTATATCGATCACCACCCCTTCACGCCCCGCGATGCGCTCCGAAACGCGGTGCCGAGAGAGATCGTAGATATCGGAGATATCGATATCGCCGATCATCTTGTGCCCGAAGCGGCTTGCGGGAAAGGCGGCCTCATGGCTATCGGGCAAATGCTTCGCGATCAGCACGGATCGGGTGTCGGACATGATACAGACCACCTGATCGCCGTCCCTGATGACCTCTCGCGCAACCCCCGAGAGCGAGAAAAGACGCTCTTGGAATCCTTGAGGTCCGGCGCGACGGATGATCCGCATCGACTGTATCGCCGCCCCGTTATTGTAAACAAAAGTCCCGATATGACTGAGCGACGAAGAGGCTTCGCTCATACGCTCGATCCAAGCGCGAGCCTCCGGCTCCGTTTCTCCTTGCACCCGACCGGCCGGCAGAACCAAGCCCGCCAGCAGCAAAAGGGCGAAGACCTGCGCCGGTATCTCGCACCGCCACAGGCGCAAGCGACGCGGCGAGCGTGAAAAAATCGATTCGAGTCCCCCCATCTCCCCCACTCCATGGTTACTCGTTGATGATTGATCGAGAGGATCGAAAACGCTCCCGATCAATTTCGTTTTTCTCGTCTTTTTCCGATCGTCTCCTTTTTCGATGCCCGGTTTCGAAAACGCCGCCTTTTTCTTCAATGCCCGGCTGTCGTCTGTTCGCCGACGATACGGCTATAGCCCAACATCGCTCGCATCTCGCTGCCTTGGTATCCCCCCCGCCGCAACAAATACAAATTGACTCGATAGCTGTTGTTATGGACCGCGGCTCGAGAGACATCCGCCAGGGAGGGGTCCGAAGAAACCGGCTCCATCGGGGCGAGAGCCGCCTCGCTCTCGATCGTCGCCTCTTGCGTCGTCGCCGGGTAGGCCTTCGATGCCCCCGAAAGATCTTCGTAGCGGGTTTTCTTTGCCGAGGAAGGGATCATCTCGATCCCGAGGATGGCGACGATGGCAATCGAAGCCGCCAGCGCCGGTCCGGCGATCGACCTTGGGCGAAAAGGACTCGGGCTCCCGAGCGGATCCGAAGCCGGCGAGCGATCTTCGGGTTCGAGGGTCGACGGGGTCGATGGGGTCGCCGCGGGCGCGGGCGCCGAAGAAGCCGAGGAATGCGCCGGGGAGCGGCTGCGATAGACCGGTATCGGCGAGGCGAGAGTGTCCGTGCCCGGCAAGGAAGAGCGCCGACCCTCGACTTCGTCGCTCTTTCGCTCCTCGGCGGCTTCTCGATCGATTTCTCGCGCGACCCTCGCCGACAAAGAGTCGGGATCGCCCACGGCCGTTTGCGGCGAGCAGGGGGTGCCTCGAAGCGTATCCCCGATCAGGTGGAAATCGGCCCACTGACGACGCAGCGTCTCGTCTGCGAGCATGCGATCGACGAGCGCGGCACCCTCTCGGTGCGGGAGCTCATCGTCCATATATGCGCTGAGACGCTCCGGGATATCGGGTTGATCCTCGTATTTTTTCATACGCCTTCAGCCCCCTTTCGGTTTTCGCTTCCGCTCGAGGACCGGAGCGATATGCTCATGGATCCTGGTGCGGGCACGATATAAGCGAGATCGCACGATATTCGGGGTGCAACCCATGACATGGCCGATCTCTTCATAGCTCAGCCCCTCGATCTCCCGCATGGTCGCGACCGCTTGAAGGTCGTCGGGTAGGGATTCGAAGGCTTCGATGATCGCTTGGCGAATTTCCTCGCCCTCCGCCAAATCCTCGGGGGTCTCGGAAATATCGAAGATCATCCATTCGGAGCCATCGTTCGAATGATCGCCCTCCATCACCTCCGCTTCATGACAGACCCGACGCTTGCGCTTGATCTGACCTACCAGATAGGTCTTGGAGGTATTGGTCGCGATTCTGTAAATCCAAGTGTGGAAAGCGCTCTCGCCGCGAAACCCGGCGAGCCCCCGCCAAGCGCGGACAAAAACCTCCTGCGTCACATCGAGAACTTCGGACGGGTCCTGAATATAGCGAGAAACGATATGAGCGACCCTGCGCTGATACCGAAGCACCAGCAAGTCGAACGCGCCTCGCTCCCCTTGTCGCGCTCGATGAGTCAGCTCTTGGTCCGATGCCTGATCGTTTTTCTCGGATATCGCGCCGCTCGGTCGCTCCGAAGGCAAAACCGGCGTGTCGGCATCGGCAGAAAAGCGAGAACGTTTCCTGTCCATCCGCACTCCCGGTCATCGGTCATCTTTTCAGGGCAACGATTCTGCCGATTTCGTTTCCTCTCGATCCCCGAAAAAAACGATGCTTCGGGAATCCCCTAAGGAGACGAAAATCGAGCAGGGCACGATTTCGACTGTCTCGTTTTGCGATTTCATTTCCCGCCGGCGCGAATCATCTTCACCGCTATCGCCGTTGCGATCTTCGCACACTTGCCAAGTTACACCTTTATCCAAGGGGGATGTCAAGAAATATCGCCTCTTTTGGTTGCCGGCGGCGGCGAGGACGACGAATTCGCATAGCGAACGAGAGCGATTGCCTGCGCCTGCGACTCGAGCTTTCAGGCGATCTCCTGGGCAAAAGGAAGGACTCGATCCAAACGAGAATGCCCCTCGGCGAGCATCAGCAGTCGGTCGAAGCCCAAGGCGACCCCGGCGCAAGCGGGCAAGCCCGCTTGATGCGCCGCGATCAAACGCTCGTCCGGCTCCGGGGTCGGTCCCCGATCCGCATCGCGACACTCGCGTCGCCGCCGCTCGTATTCGGCCGACATTCTCCTTCGCAACTCGTCGGCATCGCGCAACTCATGATAGCCGTTGGCGATCTCGACTCCGTCGATATACAACTCGAAGCGCTCGGCGAGCGGCGGATTGCCCGCTCCCGTCTTGGCCAACGCCGCCTTGGAAGCGGGAAAATCGAGCACGAATGTCCGGCCGGCGCCGAGAGCGGGCTGCACCGCCTCGGCCAAGAGCCAATCAAGGCAGAGCTCCTTGTCGGCTTTTGCCCGGCGGCTGTCGAAGCCGTGGGCCCGACAAGCGTCATGCAGCGTATCGAGATCGGCAACGAAGGGATCCAAACCCGCGAAACGCCGAAAGGCCTCGCGATAATCCAACCTCGATGCGGGCTCGGATGATCCGACGAGGCGATCCAGCAAGGCCTCGACATCGTCCATCAGGCGATGGTGATCGAATCCGACGCGATACCACTCCAACATCGTGAACTCGATATTGTGGTGGCGACCCCGCTCGCCATCGCGAAAAGCGCGGCTCACCTGGAAAATCGATCCGCTCCCCGCCGCCAGCAAACGCTTCATCGAAAACTCGGGCGAACTTTGCAAATACCACAAACGCCCCGAACGATCGCTCGTATGCAGGCTCGATATCGCCGGATCGGTGACGGTGGTGGCGCAAAGTACCGGAGTATCGACTTCCAACACCCCCTGTTCGTCGAAATAGGAACGGATGGTGCGCAACCAACGCGCGCGCAAGCGCAGGGTATCGAGGCTCGCGCCCGGTCGCCAAGCCTCGCGCTCAGCCCTTGGCGCGCGAGACATATTCGCCGATACGGGTATCGATCTTGACCGACTCTCCGACTTCGATGAACAGCGGCACCTTGATCACCGCCCCGGTCTCGACGGTGGCCGGTTTGGTCGCCCCGCTGGCGGTATCGCCGCGCAAGCCGGGGTCGGTCTCGGTGATCTCGAGGGTGACGAAATTGGGCGGCGTAACCGCGATCGGGGAGCCGTTCCATAGGGTGATGGTGCAGATATCCTGCTCCTTGAGCCAGCGGGCGGCATCCCCCACCGTATCGGCATCCGCGGCGTGCTGCTCGAAGTTCTCGGCATGCATGAAGTGGTACATCTCGCCGTCGCTGTAGAGATATTGGAGTTCGAGCTCCAGAACATCCGCCGCTTCCACCGACTCCCCCGACTTGAAAGTGCGTTCGATCACGCGGCCGGTTTTGAGGTTGCGAAAGCGGGTGCGTACGAAAGCCTGGCCTTTGCCGGGCTTTACGAACTCGTTTTCGATGATCGAGCACGGATCTCCGTCGATCATCAATTTCGCTCCCGCTCGAAACTCGTTGGTGTTGATATTCGGCATCGATCCCTATCCCCGGAAAAGGTGGAAAGACTTGGACTCGAACCCCGAAGCGCGACACCGGTGTTCGACCGAAGGCCAAGCGAATATCGCCTTCGAAAAAGTCCGTGATCCGACTCGACTCACTCGACCTCCAGCGCACTGGCGCGCTGGAAACCCTTCGGCAAGCGCTTTCCGCGCCGTCCTCGTTCGCAAAGATAGGCATCGAGATCGCTACCCCGAAGACGCAGATGACGCTTGCCCGCGCGCACGATCAAGACGGCGTTCGACGCAAGGGTCGTCATCGCCACCACGAAGTCCTCGCGCGCTTTGACCCGCGCCGGGGGTATTTGCAACACTCGAACGCCCCTTCCTCGTCCCAAACGCGGCAACTCCTCCAACGAACCGAGCAGCAACAGATTTCCCTCGCGGCCTAGCATCGCCAAGCGATCGGTGGCCGCATCCTCGATCGCCGCCGGGGGCAGGACCCGGGCTCCGGGCGGCAGAGAAAGACAGGCTTTGCCGGCTCGGGTGCGCGACCATAATGCATCCATCCTGACGATGAAGGCATAGCCCGCATCGCTCGCGATGACGTACCGGGCATCCGCCTCCCCCATCAACACCCCTTCGAACGATGCCCCGGCCGGGGGGCTGACACGGGCCGCCAGCGGCTCGCCCTGTCCGCGGGCGGAAGCGAGGGAATGCGAGGGAATGCAATACGCGCGACCGGTCGAATCGAGAAAAACCGCCGGCTGATTGCTCCGCCCGCGGGCCATCGCCAGATATCCGTCGCCCGATTTATAGCTCAAAGCCCGAGGGTCGATCTCGTGTCCCTTGGCCGCCCGCACCCACCCTCCTTGCGAGAGGATCACGCTGACGGTCTCGACCGGATTCAAATCCATCTCCCCGAAAGCCTGCGCCGCCTCGCGCTCGACGATGGGCGAGCGTCGGTCGTCGCCGTATTCGGCGGCATCGGCAAGGATCTCCTTGCGTACCGCCTTCGCGATGCGAGCCCGGGTCTCGATGGTCTTTTCGAGGCCGTCGCGCTCGATCCGCAGCGCATCCTGCTCGGCCCGGATTTTTATCTCCTCCAAGCGCGCGAGGCTGCGCAAGCGGAGATTGAGGATCGCTTGGACTTGGATATCATCGAGACCGAAACGCCGCATCAAAACCGGTCCTGGCTGATCCTCTTGGCGGATGATGGCGATGACCTCGTCGATATCGAGAAAAGCGATCAGCAGCCCGTCGAGGATCCGCAACCGCTCGCGCACCCGAGCGAGGCGGTATTCGATCCGACGACGAAGGGTGGCGATACGGTGTTTGAGCCACTCGGAAAGTATCGTCCTTAGATCCGCCGAGCGCGGCCGACCGTCTCGCCCGATCAACGTCATGTTGACGCGATAGCTGCGCTCGAGATCGGTGGTCGCAAAGAGATGCGACATCAAACGCTCGGCGTCGATCCGCTTGGAGCGGGGGATGATCACCAACCGAGTCGGGTTCTCATGATCCGATTCGTCTCGCAAGTCATCGACCATCGGCAATTTCTTCGCCAGCATCTGCTGGGCGATCTGCTCGAGGACCCTCCCGCCCGAGACCTGATAAGGCAAAGCCTTGATCACGATCGCCCCGTCTTCGAGTTCGTAAATCGCCCGCACCCGCACGCTGCCCGAACCGCTCTCGTAAATCGCCGCCAGTTCTGCCGGGGGGGTCACGATTTCGGCCGCCGTCGGAAAATCGGGGCCCGGAAGACAAGCCAGAAGATCCTCGGTCCGTGCCCGCGGCCGCTCCAATAAATGCACGCAGGCGGCGGCGATCTCGCGCAGATTATGGGGAGGGATATCGGTCGCCATCCCGACCGCGATCCCCGCGGCGCCGTTGAGCAATACGTGGGGCAATCGCGCCGGGAGGAGGATCGGCTCTTGCAAAGTGCCGTCGAAGTTCGCGACCCAATCCACCGTTCCTTCGTGCAGTTCCGAAAGCAGGATGCGGGCGAAGGGGGTCAATCTCGCTTCGGTATAGCGCATCGCGGCGAAGGATTTGGGATCGTCCGCACTCCCCCAATTGCCCTGGCCGTCGATCAGCGGATAACGAAAAGCGAAGGGCTGGGCCATCAACACCATCGCTTCGTAGCAAGCGCTCTCGCCGTGAGGATGGAATTTCCCCAACACATCGCCGACGGTGCGCGCGGATTTCTTGAACTTCGCCTCGCCGCCGAGCCCCAACTCCGACATCGCGTAGATGATCCGCCTTTGCACCGGCTTCAAACCGTCGCCGAGATGCGGCAAGGCGCGGTCCAAAATGACATACATCGAATAATCGAGGTAGGCCTTCTCCGCGAATTCCTTGAGCGGGCGACTCTCCCCTTCGTGAAAGAAGGGCTCGTCGGCGGTCAACAGGTCTTGTTCCATGGGCCGGTCTTTATGCGCTCGATCGCTTCGGGGTACGAGGGAAAAACGCTTCGTTTCAAAGATCGAGGGAAAGTTCGCGGGATCGGCTTTTGGCCGGGGTCGCGGCCGGGGTGGCTACCGGCGATCGAAGGCGGGGGGATTTCGAAGGCCGGGGCTCGGCGCTCGATGCCTCTTCGGCGGCCTCCTCGACTCCCCCTTCTTTTGCCGGTGATCTCCTTCCCTTGGCTTCCTTTGCCGCAAGAGGGCTTGCGTCATCGTCGTTCGGATCTCGATCGGCTTCGATCGGAAGCGAGTCGTCGGCCCCCGTCAGTTGCGGAAGATCGGCGAGATTGCCGCTTTGCGACAACCAGGCCCGCCGGTCGGCGGCGCGCTTTTTCGCGAGCAGACGATCGAGGACTTCGCCGGTATCGTCGTCGGGGGCGATCGTGAGCCTGA
This sequence comes from Gammaproteobacteria bacterium, assembly GCA_965220535.1. Lineage (GTDB taxonomy): Bacteria > Pseudomonadota > Gammaproteobacteria > HK1 > HK1 > HK1. The sequence goes on from OZ244833.1 coordinate 583,400, forward strand.
CCAGCCGCCGAGTCCCGGGGGCGATCGTGGTCTCGCGCAGCTGCAAGGGATTCATCTCTCCCAAGCCCTTGAAGCGCTGGATACCGACCTTGCCTTTTCGCTTCTGCGCCGCGATGCGGTCCAACACGACTTGGCGCTCGTCATCGTCCAAAGCGTAGAAAACATCGTTGCCGACATCGATTCGATAAAGCGGCGGCATCGCGACGAAGATGCGCCCGTTTTCGACCAATGCCGGGAAATGACGCAAAAAGAGTGCACAGAGCAAGGTGGCGATATGCGCTCCGTCGGAGTCGGCATCGGCGAGGATGCAGATCCTGCCGTAGCGCAGATTGCCGAGATCTTCGGAACCCGGATCGACCCCGATCGCGGTGGCGATATCGCTCACTTCTTGGGAGGAGAGGACTTCCCTCGGATCGACCTCCCAAGTATTGAGGATCTTGCCCCGCAGCGGCATCACCGCTTGGAAGCGTCGATCTCGGGCCTGTTTGGCCGAGCCCCCGGCGGAATCCCCCTCCACCAAAAAGAGCTCGGTGCGGGCGAGGTCCTGCGAGCTGCAATCGGCCAGCTTCCCGGGCAAGGCGGGACCGGAGGCGATCTTCTTGCGCTGCACCCGGCGCGCGCTGCGCATCCTCTCTTGGGCGCGGGCGATGGCGATCTCGGCGATCCGATCGCCGAGATCGGGGTTCTTTCCCAACCAAAGGGCGAACTGATCCCGACTCACGCCGGCAACGACGGCGGTGCATTCCCTCGAGGAAAGACGCTCCTTGGTCTGGCCGGTGAACTGCGGTTCGTTCATTTTCACCGAGAGCACGTAGCGACAATGCTCCCAGAGATCCTCCGGAGCGAGTTTCAAGCCGCGCGGAAGCAAAGAGCGGAATTCGCAATATTCGCGCAAGGCTTCGAGCAGACCTGCGCGAAAACCGTTGACGTGGGTCCCCCCGGCGGGGGTCGGGATCAAGTTGACGTAGCTTTCGGTCGGGCCCTCTCCCCCTTCGGGGAGCCAAAGCGCGGCCCAATCCACCGCCTCGCCTTCGCTTTCGCGAGCGCCCTCGAAAGGGGGATCGGGAAGGAAAACGGCGCCTTCCTCCAAAGCGGCGGCGAGGTAGACGCCCAAGCCTTGGTCGTAATGCCATTCGTGGCGCTCGCCGCTGCTCTCGTCCGCCAAGGAAACCCTAAGACCCGGACACAATACCGCTTTGGCGCGCAAGGCATGGACAAGCCGCGAAAAAGAGAATTTCGGGGTATCGAAATAGCGCTCGTGCGGCCAAAAACGAATGCGGGTGCCGGTTTTGCCGCGCGCGATCGGGCCTTGTTCCGCCAGGGGCGCGCTCTTCTCGCCCTCTTGGAAGAACATCGCATATTCCTTCGCATCCCGCCGCACCCGCACCTCGAGGCGACTCGACAGGGCGTTGACCACCGACACCCCCACTCCGTGCAATCCGCCGGAAAAACGGTAGGTCTTCGAGGAAAATTTCCCCCCGGCATGCAAGCGGGTGAGGATCAACTCGACGCCCGGGATCCCCTCCTCGGGATGCAGATCCACCGGCATGCCGCGCCCGTCGTCCTCGACGCTGAGCGAAGCGTCTTCGTGCACGATGACATCGACCCGGGAGGCATAACCGGCAAGCGCCTCGTCGACGCTGTTGTCGATGACTTCCAAGGCGAGGTGATCGGGGCGCGAAGTATCGGTATACATCCCGGGACGTTTGCGTACCGGGTCGAGCCCCGCGAGAACCTCGATCGAGGCGGCATCGTAATCGGCGGTCATTGAAAAATGCGAACCCTGGTCAACGAATCGTCTTTATGGATATCGAAAAAGCCTTCGCCGAGCGCAAGGCGTACGCTCGATCCGCGAATCATAAGGGAAAGCCGAGGGAAATTCGCCCGCTTCTAAGCGGGCGAAGAGGGTTTTTTCCAGTATCTCATCTTAAATCCGCGCCCAAAGCATCGCGCGATTGCGCGCTTAGCGGCCGCTCGACACGATAGGCATCGTGATCGATGCCGATGCGCACCTCGCCTTGCGAGCGAAAAGCCTGTCGCACTTCGAGCGGCAGTTCGAAGCGCAGGAAATGGACCGCCGAGGTCTTCTCGTCGGTGGCGCGATCGAGATCCTCGTCGGCGATCGCGAAGACCCGTACCGGGCCGCTTGCCGCATCGGCCTCGATCCAAACCCGAGCTTCGACCCCGACGAGCCGCGCCAGCATTCGCCGACGCTCGTCGGAATCGTCGTATTCGATCATGAAAGTGGCTTTCAGGTTCTCGCCGTCGGGGATCAAGGGGTTGTAGGCGGCAAGCTCCTCCTCGATCGCCTCGGCTTCGAAGATCCGCTCGACCCGCAGCATCTCCTGGATCTGATAGTGGACGGTCAGGCGATCTTCGAAATACAACGTGGCGTTCTCCCCGAGCGCCACCTGACGAGCTCGCTTGTGGGCGAGAACCCGATCGCGAAATTCGCCGCGACGCGTGTGGTATTCCTCCAACGAGAAAAGATCGGCGAGAGCGAGCTTGTCCATCGAAACGATGCCTCTTCGTTATTGCGAAATCGTCGTTGCGAAATCGTCGTTGCGAAACATCGGGCGGGCGCAAGAATCCGGCTTCGGATGCCCGGCTTTCAGATGCCGTATGCCCGACGCAGCAGGGTCATCGGGGCGATCGGATTCGATCCCTCCCCGAGCACATTGGCGATATGGTGCCCCGCCATCACGCAATCGCTGGTATAGCAATCGGCTTCGAGATCCTTGACCCGACGCGCGACGGGACGGGCGATCTCCACCGCCATCTTGCGGAATTCCTCTTTGACGGCGTAAGTGCCGTCGTGACCCGAGCAACGCTCGATCGGGATCACCTCGGTATCGGGCACCAACGAAAGCACATCCTTGGTCTTGAGACCGATATTTTGTACCTGCTGATGGCAGGAGACGTGATAGGCGACCTTGCCCAAAGAAGCGGCGAAACGGGTGTTCAGCAATCCGGCGCGGTGGCGCAACATCAAATATTCGAAGGGATCGAAAAAGGCTCGCCTGACCCTCTCGACTTCTCGATCCTCGGGAAAGAGCAAGGGGAGCTCCTGTTTGAACATCAGCACGCACGAGGGCACCGGGGCGACGATATCCCAACCCTCGTCCACCAAGGCGGCGAGTTGCGGAATATTGACTTCCTTGGCTCTTGCGACCGCCTCGATATCGCCGTTCTCCAGCTTGGGCATCCCGCAACAGCGCTCGCGGGCGGCCAAAGTCACGGGGATGTCGTTATGTTCGAAGACCCGCACGATATCCTCGCCGACCTGCGGCTCGTTGTGATTGGCGTAGCAGGTGGCGAACAGAGCGACCTTGCCCCGGGTCTCGTCGGTGGGGGTCGCGGTGGCCGCGGGGGAATGCGGCTTGGCCGGATCGCCGCTCGCCCGAAGATCCCGCAATCGTCGACGCAGGGTCTTCGAAGCGAAGGTCGGCAGCCAAGCATCGGCGTGCACCCCCAAGGTCTTGGCGAGCAGCGCGCGCATGGGCTTCGAGGCGTTCATCGTATTGACGATCGGAGCCACCACCGGCTTGGCCGCGAGAGCCCCGAGGGCATCGGTCGAGCTCAAGACCCGATCCCGCAATTTCATGCCCTTCTTCGCCCGCTTGATCGTTTTCGCCCGCAGCATCAAATGAGGAAAGTCGATATTCCACTCATGCGGAGGAACATAAGGACATTTGTGCATGAAGCACATATCGCAAAGATAGCAATGGTCCACGACCCTCCAATAATCCTCCTTCGCGACCGTATCGAGCTCCATCGAAGCGGATTCGTCGATCAGATCGAAAAGGGTCGGGAAAGCCTTGCATAAACTCACGCAGCGGCGACAACCATGGCAATGGTCGTAAACCCGCTCGAGCTCGGCGAACAAAGAAGCCTCGTCGTGAAACTCGGGATTCTTCCAGTCGATCGGATGACGATGCGGAGCGGCAAGCCCGCCCTCTCGATGACGCTCTTCGGTCATGGCGACGATTTCCCGGGGAAATGCGGTGGCAAACAAAACGAGCGAAAGACGCAGGCCCGGAAAATACCATGATCGACCGGCAACGCTTTCCGCCTTCTTTTTCCTCGTTCTTCTTCGTTCTTCGCGGCCTTCTTCTTCGTTCTTCGGGGCATCGGATGACCGAGCGAGCGAAAAAGCCTTTTCGACCCGATCGATCCCTCGATGCCGCCCGGCCGGTCACATCCGAGAATGCGACCGGCCACAAGAGGCACGAAGACGAAAAACCCTCTGTCAGTCGAGGCTATCGAGGGCTTTTTGGAAGCGGTTGGCGTGAGAACGCTCGGCCTTGGCAAGGGTCTCGAACCAATCCGCGATCTCGTCGAAACCCTCCTCGCGGGCGGTCTTGGCCATCCCCGGGTACATATCGGTGTATTCGTGGGTCTCGCCGGCGATCGCCGCTTTGAGGTTGTCGGCGGTCGTGCCCATGGGCAAACCGGTGGCCGGATCCCCCACCGGCTTCAAATAATCCAAATGACCGTGGGCATGACCGGTCTCTCCCTCCGCCGTGGAGCGAAAGACGGCGGAAACGTCGTTATAGCCGTCCACATCCGCCTTTTGGGCGAAGTAGAGGTAACGTCGGTTGGCCTGGGACTCCCCGGCAAAGGCGTCTTTGAGATTCTGCTCGGTCTTGCTGCTCTTGAGTTCCATCGAGGCATTCTCCTTTGGCAAAATGAACGTAAGTCGCAGTCGAACCCGGCGGTCGATCCCTCGAAGCGAGGGCCGACGGCGGCTATCGATCCGATGATCTCACGGCTTCTCTTCACGACTCTCGTGATCGCATCGTTCGATCCGATGATTTAGAATCATTCTAAATCGTAGGAGATAATAAGGGCGATGCGAAGCGAATTCAATATCGGTGCGAAGATATCGACACGAAAAATCGTCGCGAAAGCGGTTTTCGCCGCCGGTGACAACGCCGACGCCGCGGCAAGTCGATGGAAAGCCTCGAATCGTCAGCCGGTTTCGAAGGGAGATCGGAGGGGATCGAGATCGACAAAAACCGAACTCGAAGCCCGCAAAAAACGCCCGGGAAAAATGCGATGGTCGGGTAGGGAAAATATCGCGGCGGTTTTTTCGCCGAATCTCCGGCAAGACGAGGCCTTTTCGGTCATGATCGGAATTTTGCTTGCCCCTCGACCTTTCGCCGCGGCCCTTGTCTCGGCGAGCCTTTCACCTTTTTCGACTTCGCCCTCGTCGAAAAACCGTCGATGCCGAACCGGCAAAGAGCCTGCGCGATGAACAAAAAAACCGAAACGCCCTCTTTTGAAAAAATGCTGGACGATCTGGAAAAAATCGTCGATCGGATGGACGGGGATCCGCCCCCGGGGCTCGAAGAATCGCTCGAGCTCTTCGAACGCGGAACGAAGTTGAGTCGTCGATGCCGCGAAGCGCTCGCCCGCGCCGAGCAGCGAGTCGAGACCCTCACGAAGGACTCCGGCGAAAACGCGAGCGCCCACGGAGAAGAAAGAGCGCACGACGATGAATTCGATGTCGAGGATAACGATGACGAGACCCGGTCTTGACGGCCGACTTCGAACGAAACGCTGCGAGCGCCCTTCGCAAACCACGCCCCTTCGGTGATCAATGACCGCTTCCGCGCCTTCGGGGAAGAGCCCTTCGATCCCGCCTTCGGCAACCGGCGAGACGAGCTTCGAGGATTCACTGAGCCAAGAGCGAGAGCGTATCCACACGCTGCTGGATCGGACGCTGCCCGCAGCCGATCTGCCCCCGCAACGACTGCACCTCGCGATGCGCCATTCGGTGCTGAACGGGGGCAAGCGCCTACGGGCGATCTTGGTGCTGACGGTGGCCGATGCCCTCGAGGGTCGAACGAAAAAAAGCGAGGATGCCGCCTGCGCCGTCGAGCTGGTTCACGCCTACTCGCTGGTGCACGACGATTTGCCGTCGATGGACAACGACGATCTGCGGCGGGGCCTGCCTACCTGCCACCGCCTCTTCGGCGAGGCCGGGGCCTTGTTGGCCGGAGACACCCTGCAATCGTTGGCCTTCGAAATCCTGGCGCGCAAAGAGCATCCGGCCAACGGCGAAATGGTGCGCACTTTGGCGCACGCGATCGGCTCCACGGGGATGGGGGGCGGCCAGGCGATCGATCTCGAAGCCGTCGAAAAAACGACGAGTCTTGCGGAGCTCGAGGATATGCACGAGCGCAAAACCGGAGCGCTGATCCGGGCCTGCACGAGGCTCGGGGCTTTGAGCGTCGGTATCGTCGACACTCCCGGGAGCGAGGGCTCGACGATCCTCGCATCCCTCGATCGCTACGCCCGATACACGGGATTGGCATTCCAGATCCGCGACGACGTACTGGACGTCGAGGGCGACACCGATACCCTCGGCAAACATCGAGGGATGGATATCGCCCTCGGAAAAGCCACCTACCCCGCTCTGATCGGGGTCGATGCTTCCCGCGCGAAGGCCCATGAACTCCACGATCGGGCGCTTGCGGAAATCGAATCCTTGGGCCCGGCTTTCGATGCATTGCGACAGATCGCGGGCTTCATCGTCGATCGGCGATACTGAAAAGGCCTTGCTTGCCGGGGTGCGAAGGCGCCGATATCTCGCATCCCTTCACGCTCTCTTCACGTTTCCCCGTCATAATCAAGAAATCATCGCCGGTGGATTCGGCAAAGCAGCGCCCCGACGGGCATTCGAACGAGCGGTTTTCATCAAGAGGCGAAGTGAATCATGGCGACAACGACGGCAGCGATCGAAAGCGCAAGCGCGATGGCCGCAGCGGAATCCGCGAGCGAAGCGATACTCGAAGATGATGCGATGCTCGAAGATAATGTCGACGAGCAGACGATCGACGACGTGCAAAGCACGACGGATACGCGCAACCTCGCAATCGACAAGGTCGGAATCAAAGGGATTCGTCATCCGGTACGGGTGCGCGATCGCTCCCAGGGCGAGCAACACACCATCGCCACCTTCGATATGTATGTCGAACTGCCCCATCGTTTCAAAGGAACGCATATGTCGCGCTTCGTGGCCATCCTCAACGACCACGAATACGAAATCAGCGTTCGCTCCTTCCGCGATATGCTCAGCGAAATGGTGAGGGTCCTCGAAGCCGACTCCGGGTATATCGAGATGCAATTTCCCTATTTCGTCCGCAAAAGCGCTCCGGTCAGTCAAGTGACGAGCCTGATGGACTACGAAGTGAGCCTGATCGGTCGGATCGATGCCCAAGGTCCGCGCACCGAGGTCCAAGTGCAGGTGCCGGTTACCAGTCTTTGTCCTTGCTCCAAGAAGATATCCCGCTACGGCGCCCATAATCAGCGATCCCATATCACGGTGCGCGCCCGCACCCGCGGGTGGATGTGGATTGAGGAGCTGATCGATTTGATCGAGTCGGAGGCTTCATGCGAGCTCTTCGGCTTGCTCAAACGCCCCGACGAGAAGTTCGTCACCGAGCGCGCCTACGACAACCCGAAATTCGTCGAGGATATGGTGCGCGACGTGGCCCAACGTCTCAACGAGGAAGAGCGTATCGTCGGCTATGTCGTGGAGGCGGAGAACTTCGAATCCATCCACAATCATTCCGCCTACGCCTGTATCCAACACGAGCGCGAAAACGACGCCCTCGCCAAGCGGTGAACGAGCGCCCCCGGCACCGGCGGTCCCCGCCGCGACGGCATCGCTCCGGCGGCGATGGCGTCGCGGCGGCAGCGGATCGTCGGGGGGCTCGTCGGGCGCATCGTCACTCCGCCGACGACGATTCCTTTTCTTCGGCCTTTTCTTCGGCCTTGATCGAGGACCATAATCTCTCCAAGGACTCGAGAGGCAGCCCGGGGATCGGATCGTCGGCGGCCAAGCCCGGATCCTCGCGCTTGGCGCGCTCCTCGAGGGCGCGGAACCGGCGCTCGAATTTCCGATTGGCGGATCCGGCCGCGACCTCCGGATCGACCCCGAGACGGCGGGCGAGATTGACGAGGGTGAAAAACATATCCCCGATCTCGTCTTCGATCGGCGCTCGCTTCCCCTCGGCGACGGCTTTTTCGAGCTCGCCCTTCTCCTCGTCGAGCTTGTCGACAACCCCTTGTATATCCGGCCAATCGAAGCCGCATCGCGCCGCCCGATTTTGCAGTTTGGTCGCTCGGGAAAGAGCGGGAAGCGCAACCGGGATAGCGTCGAGATGGCTTCGCATCGAGGGATCTTCGAAGCGCTCGGCCGCTTTCATCGTTTCCCACGAAGCGATCTGTTCCGCCGCATCCGGCATCCTCTCTCGCTGGAAAACATGCGGATGACGGCGCACCATCTTGTCGATGATCGCGCTCACCACGTCATCGAAATCGAAAAAACCCGCCTCGCGAGCGAGCTGCGTATGAAAAACCACCTGAAAAAGCAAATCGCCGAGTTCGTCCGCAAGCTCGCTCCAAGACTCGCGTTCGATCGCATCGGCCACCTCGTAGGCCTCTTCGACGGTATAAGGCGCGATCGTGCGAAAACTCTGCTCCCGATCCCAAGGACATCCGCTTTCGGGATCGCGCAATCGCGACATGATCATCAGCAGTTCATCCATTCGACTCATCGATCCTTCCCCCTTTTTTTCAAATCGCGACCCCTTCGCGCAAACCCGAGGCACGCTTATCCAAGCGATTGTCCGAACGGCTATCCGAACCCTTATCCGAACCCTTATCCAAGCGGCAAAGGAATCGTCGCCGCAAGCCTTCTCGCCACCGCCCTTGCGGGCTGCACCCTCTCCTCGGTCGCCGTCTCCCCCGGCCCGGGCCCCGTCCCCGAAGCCGAAGTATCGATCGCCCCGAGCCTTGGGCCGGCGGTCGCCGCCGTCCCGACCCCGGCGATACCCCCCCTTTGCCCGGCGACGGGATTCCCGAAAGAGCAGCGCGAGCTTTTCGAACTGGCGGAGAAAAACCCTCCGCGGAGCGCCGCCGCCTGGAAAACACTGCAGGCACGATTGAGCGACTACCCTCTTTTGCCTTATATCGAATACGCCCGCCTGCGAAAGGATATGGCGAGCGTATCGGATGCGACGATCGAATCCTTCCTCGAACGCCGCCCGGGCAAAGTCGTGGAGACTTGGACGCGCGAGCGCCGGCTGCGGCAGCTGGCGGCCCGCGGGGAATGGGAGCGATTCCTGCGCTGGTACACGGATGACGCCCCGGTCACCCTGCGCTGCCATCACGCTCGGGCGCTGTCGAAGACCGGTCGACACCGACGCGCCCTTGCCGCCGCCGAGGAGCTGTGGCTGTTCGGAGAATCGCGCCCCAAGGCTTGCGATCCGATCTTCGCGACCTACCTCTCCTCGGATCGATTTTCCCCCGATATCGCATGGCAACGCATCGCCTTGGCGATGAAAAAAGGCAATACCGATCTCGTCGGCTACTTGGAGCGATTCCTCGACGAGGAGGATCGGCGCTTGTCGGCATTGTGGCGAAGATTGCACCGCAATCCGAAAGAAATCGCCGAGGTGCGCATCGGCGAGAACTCCGCGCGCGCCCAAGAGCTGCTGCGGCACGCGATCGATCGTCTCGCGCGCAAAGAACCCGCGCTCGCGGCCGAGGCCCTGCTCCGACTCGAAGCCCGCGGCCTTGCGGGACCGAGCGTGCGCGCCGCCGCCGTCCGTCGGATCGCCCTCACCTTCGCCCACCGGCGGGACCGCCGCGTCCTCGAATGGATGCCGCGCACCGACCCCGCCCCCGATGATCTCCAGTTGCTGCGCTGGCGAGTCGCCAGTGCCGTTTGGCACCGCGCCTGGCCTGCGGTCCTCGAGGGCATCGCCGGCATGCCGAGCGAGGAGCGAGAGCGGGAACGATGGCTTTGGTGGCGGGCTCGAGCGTTGCAGGAAACGGGGGAAGGCGAAAACGCCCGGCGCATCCTCGAGGCCCTGGCCACCAAGCGGGACTATTACGGGTTTTTGGCCGCGGATCGGATCGGAGCGGATTATCGATTCAATCACGAGGCCATCGCCCCGCAAGCCGAGATCGTGAATCGGGTCGCGAATCTCGCCCCGACCCGTCGAGCCTTCGAGCTCTTGGCCCTTTCTCGCCCGGCGGACGCGCGTCGCGAATGGCGCTTTTTGCTGCCGACGCTCGACGAGGAGGAGATCCTCGCCGCCTCGTGGATCGCCGATTGCGGCAACTGGCACGGGCGAGCGATCTCCACCATCGCCCGCATCGAACGCTGGGACGATCTCGAACTGCGCTTCCCCTTGCCCTATCGCGATGCCATCGAGGAAAGGGCGGCACGCCACGATCTATCCAGCGCCGTGCTCTTCGCCCTCATCCGCCAGGAAAGCGCTTTCATGCCCGATATCCGATCGGGAGCGGGGGCCGTCGGTCTGATGCAGATCATGCCGAGGACCGGCCAATCGATCGCCCGCTCGCTGAAGGTGCCATGGAAGGGAGCGCACCGACTCGTCGTCCCCTCGACGAACCTCGATTTCGGCAGCTATTATCTGCGGCGGATGCTGGATCGGACGCAAGGAAGCCTGCCATTGGCCGCCGCCGCCTATAACGCGGGGCTGCGCCGGGTGAAGGCTTGGTTGCCGAAAGACGAAGCGATCGACGCCGCCGCGTGGATCGACAATATCCCCTTCACCGAAACCAGGCGTTATGTGCGTCGGGTACTGACTTATGCCGCGATCTACGAATACCGGCTAGGACTGCCCATCACCCCTTTGCTCGATCGCATGCCACCGGTGCCCGAACACGGCAGCCTCTAGCCGTGGCTTTGGCCGCGGCAGCGGCACCTGCCAGAAAGGAAAAGGATATTTGCCACTCGATGCCTTGCCACTCGATGCCTTGCCACCCATGCCTTGCCACCCATGTCTTGCCACCCGGGGCCTTAGGGCAAATGGCTCACGCCCGGCATCCCCGGCAAAAAGATATGCCCTTGGTAGAGACAAAAACCGAGCCATTTCATCAAGAAGCGATTCATCCGCCACTTCCTTTCGAGCTCCGGGGTCGGGCTCGGCCTCCTCCCGCTTTGCGCGTCGGGGTCGATACGAAACGAGGGGCGGCGACTTTGCGAAACCAGTTCCGCCGCCCGGGCATCGTGATAGACATGGATGCGGGCGTTCGGAAGCGCCGCTTGTCCTTCACGCACCCCGGCACCGGATTCGCCTTGCTCGAAAGAGCGCCCATCGGAATTCCCCCCTCGGTTCGGATCCCGGTCGATATCGGCGGATGAAAGACGGTAGGTCAAATTCAGCACCGTCGTATAGCGCCGATGTTCGAGGATACGAAGATAGAGATCTTGCGCCCCGACGACCCTCGAAACCAGCAAGCCATCTCGCGCCGAAGTCGATCTCGAAGCCTTAGATACGAAGCGGCAAGACGCCGCCTCGGGAGGGTCGATGCGATCCCTTTGCCCCAGCAGTTCGTCGATATCGGGAATCAGTGTGATGATCCGAACGTAACTCGCTTCGCAAGTACGGATCAGGCTAGCGATATCACGCTTGACGAAGCGGGGGGAGCTCAGGGTATTTTCGTATCCCCGGCGAGACCGGACGCCGGTTCGCGCCTTCATCGACGATCCTCGTTCCGATCTATCTCTCATGTTCAATATCCAAAGCCGATCCTCCTTGGAAAAAGCGATCGCCGATATCGGGGGATAGGGCTTCATACCGAATCCCCGGCTACCCGGTCATGCTCGGCAAACGACGGGGGGATCCCGTTTTTTCAAGACGATCGTCGAAACGAGCGTCAAAACGAGCCTCGCTCGATCCCCTCGCCTAAATCATGCGAAGAGAGAAAGTGTATAGGGCGAACGAGGCTCTTCGTTCCTCTTTTTCGGAAAATCCGAGGCTTCATCTTTTCGCCGCTTTTTCGCTGCTTTTTTCGCTCCCTAAGCGACTAGCGAGCACGCGAAGGGGCCGCCAAAGAATCGAGGATCGTCCGCAGTCGTTCCCACTCGAAAGAGGGCCCCGGATCGCTTTTGCGGCCCGGGGCGATATCGCTGTGGCCGACGATACGATCCGGCGAAATCGCAGGCCAGCGATGCATCAGCGAACGACAAAGCGAGGCGAGGGTATCGTACTGCGCCGGAGTGTAGCGAACGAAATCCGTCCCTTCGAGTTCGATTCCGATCGAGAAATCGTTGCAATCGCGCCGCCCCTGCCAAGAGGATTGGCCGGCATGCCACGCCCGCTTCGATAGGGCCACGAATTGCACCGGCGTCCCCTCTCGCCGGATCAGAAGATGCGCCGATACCCGCAAATCCGCGACGGTGGAAAAGAATTCATGCTCCTTAGCATCCAGACGATTGCAAAAAAAAGCCTCGATCCACGGCCCGCCGAATTCCCCGGGGGGCAAACTGATGCCATGCACCACGATCAGATCGGGAGCGCAGCCGGGGGGGCGCGAATCGAAATTCGGCGACGGCACCTGCCGGACGCCCGACACCCAATCCCCTTCGTCATCCACCTTCAGCGGCACAACTCGTACCCGGATTCGGCGAAGCTTCTCACCATGTCTCGTTTCGAAAGGGATTCGCGAGAAGCGGCGTTTCCTTCCAATCCGCGACGATAAACCCCTTGGAGGATCGCCGCGAAACGAAAACAAGAAAAAGCGAGGTAGAAATTCCAATGGGGAATCGGATTCGGATCTCCATCCATCCCCCCTTCCATCCCCGCTTCCCCCAAGCCCCGGCCTTTTATATAACGCTCGATGACCTCGCCCTCGTTCAAGATTCCCGGCACCGCCCCCCCACCCGCTTCGAGCATGGAATAGCCCGGGGCATCGTGGTGAAAGGCCATGCAAATATAGGCGAGATCCGCAAGAGGATCGCCCAAGGTCGCAAGCTCCCAATCGAGGACCCCGACGAGACGGGGATCGTGCAAGGCGAAGAGCAAATTGCCGAAACGATAATCCCCGTGGACCAAACTCGCCCCTCTTAGCCTTTCGAAGGGCGTCGCCGGGTCTGCCACCTTGCTCAAATATTCGATGTAATAGCCCTGAAGGTATGCCGCCAATCGATCCATGGCCTCGATATGATCCGTGCGGCTCGCCTCGTACTGCTTCGTCCAACGCCGCAGTTGACGCTCCAGATAATCCCCGGGGCGAAAAAGATCGCAAAACCCGGTCGCTTCGATATCCACCGAGTGGATCGCGGCAAGTCCGGCGACCAAGGCCACGGTCAACGCGCGACGCTCGGCGACGGAAACGCCGGGCAAGCGGGGGTCGACGAAAACCCGACCCTCTAAATATTCCATCAAATAAAAAGCGGTGCCGATTACCGCGGGGTCCTCGCACAACCCGAGAACGGCCGGCGTCGGCACTTCGGTGGGGGCCAGCGAGGAGAGGATGCGGTATTCGCGCTCGATGCGATGCGCGGTGGGAAGAAGCGTCCCCGGGGGCTTTTTACGCAAAACGATCCGGCGCACCGGCGATTCGATCAGATAGGTCGGGTTGGATTGCCCGCCTTCGAATTGTCGGATGCGAAGACCGCGACCGAAGCCCTCGAGATGCCTTGCGAGCCAGCCGTCCAAACGCGCTTCGTCAAGGGCGTGGCTCCCGAGCGCCGGCGACAAAACCGCCGTGGCCGACGGGATGCCCTCCGATTCGGATCCCCCGTCCATCGCTTCCCCGACGCCCTCGGGCTCCCGGCCGTCTTTCGAGGCCGAGCGAATCCGGATCGTTTCGCTCATGCCCGATCTTTTTTCGATATGGTGCCGGTGAGTGGACTTGAACCACCGACCTGCTGATTACGAATCAGCTGCTCTGCCAACTGAGCTACACCGGCAAGGATGATTGGAAAAACGGACATCGCCGCTCGGATTCGATATCAAGATATCCGGCGCAGTTTGACGATCGTTTCGATGCCGTCGATAACGGTGCCCGGCGGCAGCGCGGGCAAGTCCTGCAAGCGAATGGTTCCCGGATCGATATCGATCAAAAGCCCTGACTCCGCATCGTGGAAATGATCGTGATCCGAGGTGTTGGAATCATAGAAAACCCGGCTTCGATCGACGAGTACCTTGCGCAACAAACCCTTGCGCACGAACAGACCCAAGGTGTTGTAGATCGTCGCTTTCGAGACCGGTGCATTTTGATCGACCAGCAATCGCTGCAGTTCGTCGGCGCAGATATGACGCGGACGAAGCAGCAAATGCGCGGCGATGGTCACGCGCTGCGATGTGGGAATGACCCCATGCTCTCGCAGCAAGGCGCTCGCCTCTTCGCGATGGGTCCGCGTCAAGGCGACATCCTCTTCGATCGATATTTTGCCTTTTCGATTCATATTTTTCATCGAATGTCGAAGGGCACGGTCCCCTTGAACGACTATCGGGACGATACCCGCTTTCGAGCGCCTGTCCGTCGAGGGACAGGTTCTTTTGACAACCCGAAGACAAAGAATACAACAACTCGCCGATCGGAAAAGCGATAGCCCCTTCGGGATCCTCGTGCATCCCCCTTCGGCGAGAAACTTCTTCGAGACTTCTTCGAAACTCCCCCGACCCCCGATCAACGAAGGCTTTTTCGTTTTCGAATGCCGAAGAGGGGCTTCAAGTCAGTTCTTTCGGCAAGGAAAACGTTACGTTCTCGCTCCTCGCTTCTTCCACCTCGGTCAGCTTGCCGCCCCATTCGACAAGGCGTTCGAGGACCTCGCGCACCAATGCTTCCGGGGCCGAAGCCCCGGCGGTCACCCCCACCCTTCGCGCCTTGCGAAACCACTTCGGATCGAGCTCGCCGGCGGTATCGACCAGATGGGACGATGCGCACAAACGAGCGGCGATCTCGCGCAGTCGGCTGGAGTTGGAGCTGTTGACGGAACCTACCACCACGAAAACATCGCAGTTAGGAGCGATGCGCTTGACGGCGTTTTGCCGGTTCTGCGTCGCATAGCAAATATCGCTTTTGCGCGGGCCTCGTATCGTGGGAAAACGCTTCTTCAATGCCTCGACGATCTCGGCGGCATCGTCGACGGAAAGGGTGGTCTGGGTGATATAGGCAAGGCGATCGGGATCTTCGACTTCGAGTCCGGCCACATCGGCGGCGGATTCGAGCAGGTGGATCGGGGAAGATCGGGTTTCTCCCGAGGGTGAGGCCTCGTCGAACTGACCGATCGTACCCTCGACTTCGGGGTGGCCCGCATGCCCGATGAGAATGCACTCGAGCCCCTCTCGCTGATAGCGCGAGACCTCGATATGAACCTTGGTCACCAACGGGCACGTGGCGTCGAATACCCGCAAACCGCGGCGCGCCGCTTCTTTGCGCACCTGCTTGGAAACTCCATGAGCACTGAAAACGACGATCGACCCGTCGGGGATCTCGTCGAGCTCGTCGACGAAGACGGTGCCCTTTTCGGATAGATCCTCGACGACCGAGCGATTGTGCACGACTTCATGGCGGACATAGATCGGGGCGCCGAATTTCTCCAACGCCCGATCCACGATATCGATGGCCCGTTCCACCCCGGCGCAAAAACCGCGGGGAGTGGCAAGCACGATTTCCATGGATAAAAACCTCGCATGACAAGGTGGCGACGGGGAAATTCTACGCGATGAACCCATCCGCTTCACGAAATCGTATCCGGCGGCGGAAGACGAACGCGACGATTCTCGGTGGTCGTTCGATCCTTTGGTCATCGAAAGGGATGGACGATTCCGCGGGCGGCGTTTTTCGCGCACCTTCTTGAAATCCCCCTTGCGTCCCCTCTTGCGTCGTCGGCGATCGCGGCAAAAAAAACGATCCCGTCGGTCGCCGAGCCTCGCTTTCGGATCGAAAGATCTTTCGTGAATTCTCTGTTTTTTCGATGATCCGAAAAATCCGAAAAAGCGACCGAGCGTCCCCGGCAAGAGATCGATCGATAAAAAAGCCCCTCCCTTCCCCGCATCGTTTCTTATATCGTCGATCGGGTCTTTATAAGGACCGTCCAAGACGGTGTCCCCCTTGCGCAGCTATAAAAAACATCCCGGCGATATCCGACGCATTCGCTTTTTTTCGCTTGCGTCATCGACATCGTCATCGACATCGACATCGAAAAAGAAATCTCATTCGACCGATTTCGTATCGAGGGGATAAGAAAAGGGGTTTTGAAAAACTCACTCCCCGGCGCCCGAGTTCGGACGCAAGGTACAAACCATCGACAAGACGACCCCGATGCAGATCGCGCTATCCGCCAGATTGAACGCCGGCCAATGCCGGCCGCCCGCATGCACATCGATAAAATCGATCACCGCCCCGATATGGATGCGATCGATCATATTGCCGATCGCCCCCCCGAGCAAAAGCGAGAGCGCGCACGACATGAGGCGCTGCCCCCGGGGCATCACATAAAGCCAACGCACGATCAAAGCGCTCACCGCCAAGGCCAAAGCGATAAAAAGCCCGCGCTGCCAACCGCCGGCCGTGCTGAGGATGCTGAAGGCGGCGCCGGGGTTGTAGGCAAGGACGAGGTTGAGCATCGGGGCCAACGCTTTCGGAGCCGAGGGATCGATCCATAAAAGCGCGGCGAGCTTCGTCAACTGATCCGCAATCACCACCGCCAGCGAACACCATAGCCATTTCAGCGCCCCGCGACCCTCTGCAGGCTCGGCGCCGGAAGGGATATCGGATACGCCGTCCGGGATATTTTTATCGAAAGAACGCCGCATGGTTTTCTCTTCGTTCATCGCTCGATGCTCGAGGCCTTGAGAATCGCGCGCGCATGGTCGCTATCCACGGCGATCCGAGCCCTCATCGCCTCCAAGGAGTCGAAGGCCCGATCGCCACGGATATAAGCGACGAAGAAAACCTCGACATAGCGACCGTAGGCATCCCCCTCCCAATCGAATACATGCACCTCGAGCACCCTATCCCCTCCCCCGACGGTCGGACGCGGACCGATATAGGCAACCGCATCGCGCATCCGATCTCCCAAGCCCTTCACCCTGGCTGCATAAATCCCGAGCAGCGCCAGGCGATGGTGATGAACTTCGAGGTTCAGCGTGGGAAAACCGATGGTCCGACCCCGCCGATCACCCCGACGCACCCGCCCCCCGAGGCTGTAATCGCGGCCGAGCAACTCACGGGCGAGGGCGAAATCCCCGGCAGCGAGGGCTTCTCGGATCCAAGAGCTGCTGACCCGCCGCCCGCGGAGCGAAAAGGTTTCGATCCGGGCCACCTCGAAGCCTCGTTCCCGGCCGAATTCGAGCAAGCGATCGAACGTGCCCTCGCCCCGGTGCCCGAAGCGAAAATCATCCCCCACCAGCACCACCCGCACCCCGAGACCGTTGACCAAGACGTTATCGACGAAATCCTCGGAAGTCATACGCCTCAAGGACTCGTCGAAGCGAAGGAGAAGCACTCGATCCAGCGGCAACAAGGAGAGCAGCGCGATCTTCTCTCGCAAGCGGGTCAGGCGAGGCGGGGCCGCCTTGGGGGAAAAAAATTCCTGGGGGGAGGGATCGAAGGTGATCAATGTCGAGGGCAAGGAATGCTCGAAGGCCAGTGTATCGAGCCGATCGAGCAGGGCCCGATGCCCGCGATGCACTCCGTCATAGTTGCCGATAGTCGCTACGCAACCGCGATGCTCGGGTTGCAGGCTATATCGCCCACGGATCAATTCCAATCCGGCTTTCAATCCCTTTCTTGCGTGCATGCTCGGATTCGCCAAGGTTTGCAAGGGGCTTTTTCGCATCGTCCGCTACGCTGCGTCATCGGGGGATTTCGATTGAAAGCGCAATGACGACAAGGATCATACTTTGCCATCGGTATTCGAAACGGTTCGAGGCGGCGCGAAAGCGCCGGGGTCGTCACCTCTTCGCCAACGAAGTCCCGCCGCTTGCGGGCACCGCAAGATGACGCGGGCGCAGACCCAAAGCCAGCATGATCAGGGTATAGGAGATCATCCCTCCGAAAACGAGAAGCGGCAGCGTCAGCGCTCGCTCCCCCGCCGTCATCTCCAGCCATCGGGCCAAATCCCCCTGCGCGAACCATAGCCCCGCGGCCAGCAGCGAATTGGCGACCATGACCCGAAGGATGAGCCCGCCCCACCCCGGGCGAGGACGATAGACGCCCTGCGCCAGCAGGCTGCGCAGCAGCAAACCGGCATTGATGAACGCACATAGGGTCGTTGCCAACGCGAGCCCCGCATGAGCCAGCGGCTTCATCAGCAACAAGTTGAGGATCACGTTGGCGACCATCGCCACCACGCCGATCCGCACCGGGGTGCGGGTATCCTGACGCGAGAAAAAACCGGTGGCAAGGACCTTGACGGCAACGAAGGCCATCAATCCGGCGGAAAAGGCGATCAGGCTGCGGACGGTCATCTCCACATCGTGCGCGGTGAAGGCTCCGTAATGAAAAAGCGAGGCGATGATAGGAGCGGAGAGCATCGCCAGCCCCACCGCCGCCGGCGTTGCGATCACCAACACCAATCGCAGCGCCCAATCGATGGTGTCGGAAAAATCGACCGGATCCGAGGTCCGGGCATGCTGACGGGAAAGGTGGGGGAGGATGACCGTGGCCAAGGCGATGCCGAAGATGCCCAACGGAAACTCCATCATCCGATCCGAAAAATAAAGCCACGACACGCTTCCGGTCACCAAAAACGAAGCGATCACCGTATCCACGAGCAGATTGATTTGGGAAACGGACACTCCGAAAATCGCGGGGATCATCAGCTTGATCACCCTGCCGACCCCTTCGTGGGCCCGCCGCAACCGAGGACGTACGAACATCCCGATCGCGGCGAGGAAGGGAAACTGAAAGGCGAGTTGGACGAGCCCGGCGACGAAGACCCCGATGGCCAGCGCCAATGCCGGCTGTTCGAGCACCGGAGCCAACCAAAGAACCGCCGCGATCAGGCAAAGGTTCAAAAAGACCGGGGTGAAGGCGGGCACGGCAAAGCGACCGAATGCATTGAGCACCCCCCCGGCGAAGGCGACCAAGGAAATGAAGAGGGCGTAGGGAAAGGTAATCCGCACCAGCTGCACCGCCAGTTCGTATTTCTCCGGGTCGGCGCGAAAACCCGGGGCAAAGACGAGGATCAGCACCGGAGCGGCGACGACCCCGATCACGGTCACCACGCTCAAGCCCCCGGCCAAAGCCCCGAGCACGTGGGAAAGGAGATCGCGCACATCCTCGGGCGAACGCTGCGCTCGGTATTCGCTCAAGATAGGGACAAAGGATTGGGAGAAAGCGCCCTCGGCGAAGAGGCGGCGGAGAAAATTCGGGATGCGAAACGCGACGAAAAAAGCGTCCGCTCCGGCGCCGGCGCCGAAAACGCGGGCGATCAGGATATCGCGTACGAAACCGAGGGCCCGCGAGGCGGCGGTGCTCGCCCCGACCGCGGCAACGGATTTGAGAAGGGATTGGCTCACCGCGGAACGAGGGATAGGAAAGAACGGGCTACCGAAAGGATCGAGGAAGAAAGCGGCAAGGGCGTTTCGAAGCCCGAAAAGCGCATTGCCATGAAGCATCCGGCTGGTGCATAATACCCACTTGACTTTGCAAATGCCGTTTTTTCGGGTATTTGCAAACAATCTCGCTCGATCGATATCCTCGCATCGAGCCCCGCGACTCGAAGGAGAGAAGAAACGGTGGCCAACAGTTCCCAAGCGAGAAAGCGTGCCCGACAATCCGAAAAAAGACGTATGCACAATACCGGTTTGCGCTCGAGGATGCGCACCGGCATCAAGCGCATGATCCGGGCGCTCGATAACAACGATGTCAATGGCGCCCAAGAGGCCGCCAAACGCGCATTCCCCTTGCTCGATAGCGCCGCGGGCAAAAATCTCATCCATAAAAACAAGGCGGCACGGCATAAAAGTCGACTCAACGCCCGACTGAAAGCCCTCGAATCCGCCTGATAAAACCTAGGGGAAGAAAAAGCCGCGCAAGGCCTTGGCAAACCCTAAGGCCGCGCGAAAAAGAAAACGCAATCGTCGATATAGTCGGTATTTCACTTCTCCACCGAAACGAAACGAGCGCTTGGACCAAGATCGTTTTTTCCGATCTCGGATTGCATTCCGATCGTCGGCCGCCCGCCGGCTAACGCTGGCCGATTCCTGCGCTTTCCTCGCCCGGGCTTTCGAGCCGAAACATCGCCTTGGCCCTTGTCGGCTTCGTTGAATCCATCGAGCGCTTGATCGATGACTTGATCGAGGGCTTTTCGCTTTTCGACTCCCATTAGCAAGCCCGCTCGGACGAGCCTTGCCATCGCCCGCCTTCGCTCGCCATCTCGCTTTCGCTTCGAACTTGGATATCATTCGGCCATCACCACCAGATTATCCCGGTGGATCAGTTCCGGATCGTTCGCATAGCCCAGCAGATCCGCGATTTTTTCACTGCGGTGGCCCATGATTCGACGCGTTTCTTGGGCATCGTAATTCACCAATCCCCGCGCGATTTCGACCCCCGCAGGATCGAAGCAAGCGACGACTTCCCCGCGAGCGAAATCGCCGGTCACCGCCCGCACCCCGACCGCCAAAAGGCTACGCCCGGATTCAAGCAGAACCCTGGCCGCTCCTTCGTCGACCGACAAACGGCCGCGGACGCTCAGCTGCCCCGCCAACCATTGCTTGCGGGCCTGCAGCGGCGCTTGGCCCGGCTCGAGACGAGTTCCGATCTCCTCGCCGGCGAACAGGCGACAGAGCACATTCGGCTCGCGGCCGGAGACGATGCGGGTGGGGGTTCCGGAACGAGCGGCCAAAGCGGCGGCTTTGAGCTTGGTCCGCATCCCGCCCCGACCGAGAGCCCCGCCTTGGCCCGCCCCCGCTTCCAACGCCGGATCTCCCGCCTTGCCGCGAGCGATCAACTTCGCATCCGGATAGGAGCGCGGATCTCGATCGAAAAGCCCCGGCTGATCCGTGAGGATGATCAGAAGATCCGCCTCCACCAAATTGGCCACCAACCCCGCCAGGTTATCGTTATCGCCCAAGCGTATCTCGGGAGTGGCCACCGCATCGTTTTCGTTGATCACCGGCAAGACTTTATGCCGCAACAGCTCCCGCAGCGTGCGCCGGGCGTTCAGATAGCGTCCGCGATTGGAAAAATCCTCGTGGGTCAGGAGAATTTGTGCGGTATGCGTGCGGCGCCGCTGAAAGCACGATTCATAAACCTGCGCGAGGCCCATTTGACCGACGGCGGCCACCGCCTGCAGCTCGTAGAGGGCCTCGGGACGACGGGCGAGATTCAAACGCCGCATCCCTTCGGCGACCGAGCCCGACGACACCAAAACCACATCGACCCCGCACCGGAGCAACTCGGCCATCTGCTCGACCCATATATCGATGATGGCGGGATCGACCCCGCGCCCGTCATCGGTGATCAATGCGCTGCCGATTTTGATGACCCAGCGGCCCTCGCCACCCCCGCTCCCCGCCTTCGACTCCCGGCGCCCACCGGACGAGGACTCGATGTCGTTTCGGACTTCGAGCCGATCCCCTCTATCCGCTCGCGAGGACATCAATCGATGACCTCGATATCGCCTTGCCCGCTCGACTCGATCCTTCGCATCATCGCCTCGCTCAGCGCATCCACTCCCGAGCCGGTCAGGGCCGAGATCGGGTAGACCGGAGAAGACCACTGCAAAGCGTCCACCAATGCCGCCACCGCTCCTTCGCGCTCGTTCGGGGGGAGGAGATCTATTTTCGATGGCACCAGCCACCGCTCCCGCTCGGCCAACAAACCGGATTCGAAGGAGCGAAGCTCGCGCTCGATAGCCCGCACTCGACAAAGGGCATCGGCTTGTTCGATCCCCGGCGCGATATCGACCAAATGCAACAGGATTCGATTGCGGGAAAGGTGGCGCAAAAAACGGCTGCCGAGACCGGCGCCGGCATGGGCCCCCTCGATCAACCCCGGGATATCAGCCATCACGAAACTGCGGTCGGCCCCGAGACGGACCACTCCGAGAACCGGATAGAGGGTCGTAAAGGGATAGTCCGCCACCTTCGGGCGGGCGGCGGAAACCGCCCGGATCAAGGTCGACTTGCCGGCATTGGGCAAACCGACCAACCCGACATCCGCAAGCAACCGCAGTTCGAGTCGCAGGTCCAAGGATTCGCCGGCCCGGCCTTGGGTGGTACGCCTCGGAGCGCGGTTGACGGATGATTTGAAACGGGCGTTGCCGAGCCCTCGGGATCCGCCCTGCGCCACCCGCAACTGCGCTCCGGGCAACGCCAGCTCGCCGAGCAGCGAATCATCGGCGGCATCGAAAACCATCGTGCCCGCAGGGACCCTGATCCGGCGGTCGGCTCCGTCTCGACCGGTCCGATTCTTGCCTTGACCGGCCTGGCCATCCTCGGCCTTGAACCGTCGCGTAAAACGAAAATCGACCAGGGTATTGAGTCCGGCATCGGCGATCAACAGGACATCGCCGCCGACGCCGCCGTCGCCGCCGTCCGGTCCTCCTTTGGGGATATATTTCTCGCGCCGAAAACTCGAACAGCCATTACCGCCCGACCCCGCCTCGATCGTAATCAACGCTTCATCGACGAATTTCATGATCGATACGATGGTCCGGGGTTCGATCAGCCGGGATTGAAAGAATCATGAGCCATCGAAGCCCGGCCCACCGAAACGAAAAACCCTGCCTTGATCGGCAGGGTTCGCATAAAACATCGATCGCCCATCGATATCCGAGGAGACGATCGTCTCCTCTAGGCGGCGCGATTCACAACACCCTCGAGACCCGAACAAAGCGAGTCAGGCCGGCTGAACGCTCACATATTTGCGCCCCAAAGGCCCCTTGCGTTCGAAAAACACTCGTCCGTCATGGGTGGCGAAAAGCGTATGATCGCGCCCGCAGCCGACATTCGTTCCCGGATGAAAACGCGTTCCTCGTTGACGAACGATGATTCCTCCGGCTTTGACTTCCTGCCCCGCGAAGAGTTTGACGCCCAAACGCTTGGAATGCGAATCGCGTCCGTTTTTACTGCTGCCTCCCGCTTTTTTATGTGCCATTTTTCGTACTCCGAACTAGCCGGTCGTAATCGACC
Organism: Gammaproteobacteria bacterium; assembly: GCA_965220535.1. Classification (GTDB taxonomy): domain Bacteria; phylum Pseudomonadota; class Gammaproteobacteria; order HK1; family HK1; genus HK1. Next base: position 606,325 of record OZ244833.1, read on the forward strand.
CGATTTCCAATTCAGTGAAATTCTGGCGATGGCCATGCTGCCGAAGATAGTTCTTGCGACGCTTGAATTTCACCACCTTGACCTTCTTCGAGCGGCCATGCGCGCGCACGATCGCCACCACTTTGCCGCCGGGGAGAAAGGGCGTGCCGACTTCCACATTTTGACCGTCGCTGACCAACAGGACCCGGTCGAGATCGACCTCGCTGCCCTCCGTGGCATCGAGTCTTTCGACCCGCAAGCGATCTCCCTCGCTGACCCGATATTGCTTGCCGCCCGTTGCTATCACCGCATACATTGGATTCGCTCCCAAAGGAAAATCGCTGCCGACCCTACCGCCGCCTCGAAAGCGACGGGCGACCGCCGACCCGAAAAAACGCGCTTCGCGCAAAAGCCCCGCGGCCAAAAACGCGCCCAAAAACACCATGGATCGAACGCCACGGCGTGTATCCACACCGGCGTCGATGAATTCCAAAGGCCGAGGCGAACTCGAATACGAAGCGAGCGGTCGCTTTCGACCGGCAATTATAACCGGCATAGGCGTCGACATGTTCGCCCGATGACCATCGGTCCTTTCGAATACCGAAATCATCGTCCCCCTGATGGGGCTCGATAGACGGAGATCGAAAAAGCGACGAGGGGATCGAAAGAGACGAAAAACGACATCGATGCGAAAATCTCCCTTCGAATGCGAATAAACCGATAATTCCCCCTCGCCGCTCCAAGCCTATCCTTCGAAAGATTGAAACGACGACTGCAATAAACGACCCCCATGACCGCCACCGATCTCCTCCGCGAAGACCCCGCCGGCTTCCCCGATCTCGCATCGATCCGGGAATCGGTCAAATTCGATCTCGAAGCGGTGGATCGTCTGCTGCAAAAGCACCTCGATTCCGATGTCCCCCTCGTCAACGAGATTTCCGAGCATCTGATCGCCGGCGGCGGCAAACGCCTGCGCCCGATCATCGTCCTCCTCGGCGCTCGCGCTTCGAAGCCCTCATCCGAAGACGAGCTCGAAAAAAACGATAGGCGGCATATCGAGCTCGCAGGAGTGATCGAGCTCATCCATACCGCCACTTTGTTGCATGACGATGTGGTCGACAGCTCCGGGATGCGACACGGGCGAGCGACGGCGAACAGTCTCTTCGGCAACGAAGCCTCGGTGCTAGCGGGGGATTTTCTCTATTCGCGCGCCTTCCAGCTGATGGTGGATGTCGGCAATCTCCGCATCATGGAGATCATGGCGCACACCACCAATCGCATTGCCGAAGGCGAAGTGATGCAGCTGATCAACTGTCGCGATCCGGATACCACGGAAGCCGGTTATTTCGAGATCATCGGGCGTAAAACCGCCGATCTTTTCGAAGCGGCGGCGCGCATCGGAGCGATATGCGCCGCCGCCGAAGCGGCGCGGGAAGAAGCGATGGCTCGTTACGGCCACCATTTGGGGGTCGCCTATCAACTCGTCGACGATGTCTTGGACTATCCCGTGAGCGAGGGTGCCCGTCTCGGCAAGAATGCCGGTGATGACTTGGCCGAAGGCAAACCCACATTGCCCTTGATTCATGCCATCCGCGAAAGCGATGGCCGAAATGCGGATCTCCTGCGGGAGGCTGTCAAGAGCAGTCGCTTGGATACCATCGAGGAGGTGCTGAAAATCATTGAATCCACGGGATCGATCGCCTACACTTTGAATATCGCGGCAAGGCATGCGGATCTTGCGAAGCGGGCGTTGCTCGAGATCCCTGACTCTCGCTCGCGAGAAACGCTGCAGAATCTTGCGGAATTCGCGATCGGTCGTCGCGCCGACCGATAAAGGATTCAAGATCGCAAATCGGTACCGGCGCGGAATATTCGGGGTGTAGCTCAGCCTGGTAGAGCACTGCCTTCGGGAGGCAGGGGTCGGAGGTTCAAATCCTCTCACCCCGACCATTATTTATCCCGATATTGCGCCTTGCCCTTTCTTTTGCGCGAAAGAAGAGCGGACGAGCGCGACGATATTTCTTATTTCTTATTCCTTACCCCTACCCGTCAACCTTATCCCTTATCCGCAAAGCGATCCGCTCCTTTCGGCGCGGACTTGCGATCACGCCGACAGGATTCGAAGGCGGCGACTCCCGCGGGTCGCCGCGAAGGGTCAAGGGCAAGCGAGGGCAAGCGAGCGCTAGCCGGGGGGATCACCGCGTACTTGTCTCTCGCTCGAAGCCGAGAGATCCTGTACCGCGCCGGCTCGTTTGGCTTCGTCAAGGGCTCGCCGGGGGTCGGCTTTGGCTCGCCCCTCGGCCTTCATGATTCGCAGCATTAGGTCGATGGGCGGCCGCGAGAGCCCCGCTCGCTTGAATATCGTTATGGTTCGCAATCGGATCGCTTCGGCTTCGACTCGCTCGTATTTGGCTACGGCTTGTTCGCATGCGTCTCGGGGACGCTCGGGCCTAGGCGACAAGTTCAATCTGGACTACCGACGCCGGCAAAAAGTTAGGGTCAAAGGGCTAGGGTCTGGCGCTCTGGCGCATATCGGTCTGCCTATGCAGGCCGGGGACTCAGCGACGCTCGGCGGCCGCCGGCGGCTTGTCCCGGTTCGCGATCTTCAAACTATCGCGAGCGATCCCTTCTTGTCGCTTTCGCTTTTGTATCCATCCGCCTCGACGACGATACTCCTCCGATACTCCTGCGATACTCATCGATGCTTCGGATCGTCCCACCCTGCCCTGCGAGGCGGGCCATCCTGCGAAGCGGGAGCCCTGACGTCCCGATCACCCCCCGGATCACTCCCATCGCCTGATATCGTATCTCACGCTTCCCTCGATCGAGAGCTCGGGCTCGCCTTCCTCTCTTTCCTCGTGCATCAGATACACATCCACTTCCAGCCCGCCGTCCTTTTCGTCTTCCAGCCGATAGCCGATGCGATTTCGACGCTCGGTCTTGGATCGAATGTGCTCGGCGTAGGGCGAGCCCACCAGCCCTTTGCCCACATCCATTCCGTAGGCGGCTTCCGCTCGCCAGCGCATCCCTCTTTCTTGGCTGCCCACCAAGCTCGGGAACGCATCCTCCGAGAACAGGGCTTTGGCTCCTCCCTCGGGCTCCACCCCTCCGGAATCGTTATGGAGCCGAACCGAAAATCCGCGATCCGTATTCGGTTTCCTGTCCCATTCGAATCCCGCCGACAGACCCCAATCCCGAGCCGCTTCTTCGCGGTGATAAACCAGCGCCCGGCCTTTCAACGACAGTTCCAAGCCCGTCTCGCTGTCGCCGTAGGACAAACCTGCACCCACATCCAATCCCCACCCGTTCTCCGCATCCCCGCTGTCATGACGGAGCCCGGCATCCACTCTCTGCGAGAAACGGGCCCCGCTTCCTTTTCTTTGCATCGCCTCGCCCTCGATCCCCGCACGGATACGTCTCGACTCGCCCTCGATCTCCCCCCATTCGCCGATCGCATCCGAGCGAATCATCGTCCACAGGAAATCCGTGGTGTAGGCAAGTCCGAACCCGCCTCCCTCCGGCAGATTCCTCAGATCCTTTCTGAGCCCGGCGTTCAACATCCCCCAATCCAACGAACCCTCCGACAGGCCTGCGCCCCGACGATTCAATCTCACCTCGCCACTCCCGTAACCGAGCGCAGCTCGCGCGCGCATCCCATTTTCGATCTCCACCGCGCCATACGGGATCATCGTCGTCAGGCTCGCTTCCTTCCCTATCACATCGTCTCCTTCGCGGAAATCGCCCTCGCCTTCGCTATGCATCCCCACCACCCCCAAGGTCCAATTCTCTTGCGCGTAATCCACCCCCAGCATCCCCGTATTCACCTCTCCATCCACCAAGACCACCGCTGTCTCTCCCTCTCCTTCGTATCCCGACGCTTGAATCTCTCCCCACAACGACACTCCTGCGCCCTCTTCCACGCCTCGGGTGATATTGAAGGAGGTTCCCGTCGATAGCACTTCGCTCAGGGTCAGACTCTCCTCGCGCTCGAAATCCTCGTACTCGTGCAAGTCCTCCTTCGTCTCGTCGCGTATCAGCGTCGACGCATCCCCCGCCTCGAGTTCGCGACCGGCGACCTGCACCGATATCCCCTCGCTCCCTCGGCTGCTATCCAAACGCTTCTCGATCCCCTCGATCGCTTGCAGCCCCACCGTGCGGGCGAATCGCGTCAGCCACGCCGAGCCCTTCCCCCGGTCGTTGACCACCACGCTCACCCGATCCGTCATTCCGTCGTAGTCCCCTCCCGATGCTTCGATGCGAATAACTCCGCGCTCGTCATCCAAGTCTTCATCGGGCATCGCTACCACCCTCACCTCGTGCATCCTTTTCCAGTGAGCAGGCTCGATCACCAATCTATTCTGCATACCATCCGCGGCCGAATCCCCATCCACTTCGACATTCATTCCGCGCTCCATATTCAACACCAAGCTCACCCTACCCATCGGGCGCGTCGTCAATCTCACTTTGAAGTATCCGATTTCCCCTTCGGCCAACTCCAATGACGCATCGTCGAAAACAAAACCCCGGATGTCATCGTCCTTGATCGATATCAGGATCTGCTCTCCTACACCGTCGTAGCCGCCCCCGCTGGCCGACAACAGAAGCCGGGATTCATCGTCCGCCCCATCGTCATCCTGCGATGCCACGAACGCCACCTCCTGCGGCCTATCCCAATCATCGGGAGTGAAGACCAAGCGAGGGAATCCCGTCGACATATCACCCGCCGTTTTTGCGGATGGACGCAAACTCGATACCAAGAGCATCCTCTCCTCGGTAAAGGCTATTTCCACATCCCCGCTCGGACGCGTCGCCAAACTCATCCGGAAACCGTCGTTTCCTCCTTCCACCATCTCCGAGGGCACTTCCATCAATACGAGGGCCACTTCGTCGTCGTCGACGATGGAGACCTTTACATCCCCTTCGACCCCGTCATAGCCTCCCCCCGAAGCCGATACCGAAACCCTGGCGCTCTCGTCGATCGCATCGTCATCCTCGGCGGCCATGACGACGATCCCCCGCTTCTCGTTCCAATCCGAGGGGCCGAATGTCAATGCGGATGGCGTGGTCGTGATATCTGGGTTATCCGATTCCCCCACCGTCAAGCTGACCTCGCCCCGCGGGGGAAGCGAAAGACTCACTTCGAAGCGCCGCTCTCCTCCTTCCTCGACTTCCAGCGGCACTGACTCGAAGACCAGTCTCGCTCCTGCCAGAGGGCCCGGATCCACCGGAGTCTTGGGGGCCGGGTCATCAGGATCGGAGGGCTCCGGGTCGGTTGGGTTCGGATCGGTCGGCTCCGGATCGGTCGGCTCCGGATCGGTCGGCTCCGGGTCGGTCGGGTTCGGGTCGGTCGGGTTCGGAACCACCGGATCGGTCGGGTTCGGAACCACGGTGAGATCGTTCACCCTCACGGACACCGTGCCGCGCACCCCGCTATAACCCCCTCCCGAGGACGATAGCGATACGATCGCGCGCTCGTCGATCGTGTCATCGTCCTTGGGCGCGAAGACGACCACCGCTTGGGAGCTATCCCAATTCGATATCGTGAAGCGCAGCGTGGTTTGCTCGCCGAAAGCATCGGCGTCGGTATCGACCCTTATGTCCTGGTTGCTCGGCCAAGACATGCTCACCCTCACATCCGCGTTCGGTCGCTCCGCCAGTCTGACCGCGAATAACTTGGACATCCCTTCGTCGACGACGACCGGAGCGCCGAGGATCACCAGACTCGGAGAGGCGGGCGCAGGTCCCACCCGAGTCTCGCCGTCGTCGCTCACCTCGACCCTCACGCTGTCGCTCACGCCGTCGTAGTCGCCGCCCGAGGCGACGAGGAGAATGATCGCGCGGTCATCCGTCGCATCGTCGTCCTCGGCCGCGCTCACCTGAACCGTCTGCGCCCTATCCCAGTTATCGGTCGTGAATCTCAGCGAGGTTTCGTTCACCCTCACATCGGTATTCGTCGGTTGTTCCAGGCTAACCCTCACGTTCTCGCTCGGCTGAGCTGCCAGTGCCACCGTGAACGCGCTCGATGCCCCTTCGTCGACGACCACCGGATCTCCGGAGATCACGAGCCCCGGCGGAACCGATTCCCCGGGACTTCCTCTTTCGTCGTCGACCACCGTGACCGACACCCTGTCGAGGGTGTCATAACCGCTCCCCGAAGCCGTCAAAGCGATGACGGCGGTGTCGTCCACGGCATCGGCGTCTTGGGCGGCGCTCACCCGAACCGTCTGGGCCTTGTCCCAATCATCGGACGTGAAGGTCAGCGAAGTCTTGTCCAACGTCACATCGTCATTGGCGGTACCGCTTTGCGACAAGCTCACTCTCACATCACCGCTCGGCTGACTCGCCAGCGCCACCGTGAAGGTCTCGCTGCCGCCCTCGTCCACGCTCAGACTATTCGTCGAGAGCGTCAGGCCTGCGGCGTCGTCATCCTTCACCTCTACCGAAACGCTGTCCGCGACGGAGTCGTCGTAGCCGCCCCCTATCACGCTCAAGCGCAAGGTAGCGCTGTCGTTCACGGTATCGGCGTCTTGGGCCGCCCTCACCGTCACCGTTTGGGGGGCATCCCATTTGTTGTCATCATCGCCGGCGACGGTGAAGGTCAGCGAGACCGGACTCACCGTCACATCGTCGTTGCTCGGGACGGTTTGCTCTATCCCCACCGTTACCGGCCCGCTCGGCTTCGTCGCCAAGCGCACCGTGAATGTATTGCTGCCGCCCTCGTCTACGCTCAGGCTCGGCACCGACAACATCAGCGCCGCCCTGTCGTTGTCCGACACCGACACCGCGAGATCCTTGGTGATGCCGTCGTAGCCCCCGCTCGAAGCGCTCAGAGTCAGGGTCGCTCTGTCGTCCACGGCATCGTCGTCCGCCGACGCGCTCACCGTCACCGTCCGAGCCTCGTTCCAGTTCGAGGTCGTGAAGGTCAGCGTGCTTTGATCGCCGTCGGTGGTCGGGTCGGTGTCGAAGGTCACGTCGGAGTCGGTCGTCCCGCCTCGCCTCAGCGTCACCGTCACCTCCGCGCTCGGAGCGCTCGACAACGCCACCGTGAAGTTGCCGCTCCCGCCCTCGGCGACCGTCAGGGAGTCCGGTTTCACGACCAGATAACGATCGTTGTCCGCCACGGCGATGCGAACGGTCTCTTCCTTGCCCTCGTAGTCGCCGCCCGTTGCCGTCAGCTTGAAGTCCGTTCTCTCGTCGACGGTATCGTCATCCTCGGCCGCGCTCACGCTTACCGTCCGAGCCTCGTTCCAGTTCTCCGTCGTGAAGCTCAGCGTGACTTGGTTGCCGGATGCGACGGGGTCGGTATCCACCCGCACATCGGTATCGCTCGGCTGAGCCAGCGTGACCGTCACCGACGCCGAGGGCTGCGTCGCCAACGACACCTCGAAGGTTTCGCTCCCCCCTTCGGAGACCGTCAAATCCGTCGGCGACACCGTCAATCCCGCCGTGTCGTTCTCCGAAACCGACACCGACACCCTCTCGCTCTTGCCCGCGTAATCCCCGCCCGACGCGTTCAACTCGATCGTCTCCCTGTCCGCAAGCGCATCGGCGTCCTCCGCCGCGCTCACCGTCACCGTCCGAGCCTCGTTCCAGTTCGAGGTCGTGAAGGTCAGCGTGCTTTGATCGCCGTCGGTGGTCGGGTCGGTGTCGAAGGTCACGTCGGAGTCGGTCGTCCCGCCTCGCCTCAGCGTCACCGTCACCTCCGCGCTCGGAGCGCTCGACAACGCCACCGTGAAGTTGCCGCTCCCGCCCTCGGCGACCGTCAGGGAGTCCGGTTTCACGACCAGATAACGATCGTTGTCCGCCACGGCGATGCGAACGGTCTCTTCCTTGCCCTCGTAGTCGCCGCCCGTTGCCGTCAACTTGAAGTCCGTTCTCTCGTCGACGGTATCGTCATCCTCGGCCGCGCTCACGCTTACCGTCCGAGCCTCGTTCCAGTTCTCCGTCGTGAAACTCAGCGTGACTTGGTTGCCGGATGCGACGGGGTCGGTATCCACCCGCACATCGGTATCGCTCGGCTGAGCCAGCGTGACCGTCACCGACGCCGAGGGCTGCGTCGCCAACGACACCTCGAAGGTTTCGCTCCCCCCTTCGGAGACCGTCAAATCCGTCGGCGATACCGTCAATCCCGCCGCGTCGTTCTCCGAAACCGACACCGACACGCTCTCGCTCTTGCCCGCGTAGTCCCCGCCCGCCGCGCTCAACTCGATCGTCGCCCTGTCCGCAAGCGCATCGGCGTCCTCCGCCGCGCTCACCGTCACCGTCCGAGCCTCGTTCCAGTTCGAGGTCGTGAAGGTCAGCGCGCTTTGATCGCCGTCGGTGGTCGGGTCGGTGTCGAAGGTCACGTCGGAGCTGGACGTCCCGCCTCGCCGCAGCGTCACCGTCACCTCCGCGCTCGGAGCGCTCGACAACGCCACCGTGAAATTGCCGCTCCCGCCCTCGGCGACCGTCAGGGAGTCCGGTTTCACGACCAGATAACGATCGTTGTCCGCCACGGCGATGCGAACGGTCTCTTCCTTGCCCTCGTAGTCGCCGCCCGTTGCCGTCAACTTGAAGTCCGTTCTCTCGTCGACGGTATCGTCATCCTCGGCCGCGCTCACGCTTACCGTCCGAGCCTCGTTCCAGTTCTCCGTCGTGAAGCTCAGCGTGACTTGGTTGCCGGATGCGACGGGGTCGGTATCCACCCGCACATCGGTATCGCTCGGCTGAGCCAGCGTGACCGTCACCGACGCCGAGGGCTGCGTCGCCAACGACACCTCGAAGGTTTCGCTCCCCCCTTCGGAGACCGTCAAATCCGTCGGCGATACCGTCAATCCCGCCGCGTCGTTCTCCGAAACCGACACCGACACGCTCTCGCTCTTGCCCGCGTAGTCCCCGCCCGCCGCGCTCAACTCGATCGTCGCCCTGTCCGCAAGCGCATCGGCGTCCTCCGCCGCGCTCACCGTCACCGTCCGAGCCTCGTTCCAGTTCGAGGTCGTGAAGGTCAGCGCGCTTTGATCGCCGTCGGTGGTCGGGTCGGTGTCGAAGGTCACGTCGGAGCTGGACGTCCCGCCTCGCCGCAGCGTCACCGTCACCTCCGCGCTCGGAGCGCTCGACAACGCCACCGTGAAATTGCCGCTCCCGCCCTCGGCGACCGTCAGGGAGTCCGGTTTCACGACCAGATAACGATCGTTGTCCGCCACGGCGATGCGAACGGTCTCTTCCTTGCCCTCGTAGTCGCCGCCCGTTGCCGTCAGCTTGAAGTCCGTTCTCTCGTCGACGGTATCGTCATCCTCGGCCGCGCTCACGCTTACCGTCCGAGCCTCGTTCCAGTTCTCCGTCGTGAAGCTCAGCGTGACTTGGTTGCCGGATGCGACGGGGTCGGTATCCACCCGCACATCGGTATCGCTCGGCTGAGCCAGCGTGACCGTCACCGACGCCGAGGGCTGCGTCGCCAACGACACCTTGAAGGTTTCGCTCCCCCCTTCGGAGACCGTCAAATCCGTCGGCGACACCGTCAATCCCGCCGCGTCGTTCTCCGAAACCGACACCGACACGCTCTCGCTCTTGCCCGCGTAGTCCCCGCCCGACGCGCTCAACTCGATCGTCGCCCTGTCCGCAAGCGCATCGGCGTCCTCCGCCGCGCTCACCGTCACCGTCCGAGCCTCGTTCCAGTTCGAGGTCGTGAAGGTCAGCGCGCTTTGATCGCCGTCGGTGGTCGGGTCGGTGTCGAAGGTCACGTCGGAGCTGGACGTCCCGCCTCGCCGCAGCGTCACCGTCACCTCCGCGCTCGGAGCGCTCGACAACGCCACCGTGAAATTGCCGCTCCCGCCCTCGGCGACCGTCAGGGAGTCCGGTTTCACGACCAGATAACGATCGTTGTCCGCCACGGCGATGCGAACGGTCTCTTCCTTGCCCTCGTAGTCGCCGCCCGTTGCCGTCAGCTTGAAGTCCGTTCTCTCGTCGACGGTATCGTCATCCTCGGCCGCGCTCACGCTTACCGTCCGAGCCTCGTTCCAGTTCTCCGTCGTGAAGCTCAGCGTGACTTGGTTGCCGGATGCGACGGGGTCGGTATCCACCCGCACATCGGTATCGCTCGGCTGAGCCAGCGTGACCGTCACCGACGCCGAGGGCTGCGTCGCCAACGACACCTTGAAGGTTTCGCTCCCCCCTTCGGAGACCGTCAAATCCGTCGGCGATACCGTCAATCCCGCCGCGTCGTTCTCCGAAACCGACACCGACACGCTCTCGCTCTTGCCCGCGTAGTCCCCGCCCGCCGCGCTCAACTCGATCGTCGCCCTGTCCGCAAGCGCATCGGCGTCCTCCGCCGCGCTCACCGTCACCGTCCGAGCCTCGTTCCAGTTCGAGGTCGTGAAGGTCAGCGCGCTTTGATCGCCGTCGGTGGTCGGGTGATCGCCGTCGGTGGTCGGGTCGGTGTCGAAGGTCACGTCGGAGCTGGACGTCCCGCCTCGCCGCAGCGTCACCGTCACCTCCGCGCTCGGAGCGCTCGACAACGCCACCGTGAAATTGCCGCTCCCGCCCTCGGCGACCGTCAGGGAGTCCGGTTTCACGACCAGATAACGATCGTTGTCCGCCACGGCGATGCGAACGGTCTCTTCCTTGCCCTCGTAGTCGCCGCCCGTTGCCGTCAACTTGAAGTCCATGCTCTCGTCGACGGTATCGTCATCCTCGGCCGCGCTCACCTGAACCGTCCGAGCCTCGTTCCAGTTCTCCGTCGTGAAGCTCAGCGTGACTTGGTTGCCGGATGTGGCGGAGTCGGTATCCACCCGCACATCGGTATCGCTCGGCTGAGCCAGCGTGACCGTCACCGACGCCGAGGGCTGCGTCGCCAACGACACCTCGAAGGTTTCGCTCCCCCCTTCGGAGACCGTCAAATCCGTCGGCGATACCGTCAATCCCGCCGCGTCGTTCTCCGAAACCGACACCGACACGCTCTCGCTCTTGCCCGCGTAGTCCCCGCCCGCCGCGCTCAACTCGATCGTCGCCCTGTCCGCAAGCGCATCGGCGTCCTCCGCCGCGCTCACCGTCACCGTCCGAGCCTCGTTCCAGTTCGAGGTCGTGAAGGTCAGCGCGCTTTGATCGCCGTCGGTGGTCGGGTCGGTGTCGACGAGGTCACGTCGGAGCTGGACGTCCCGCCTCGCCGCAGCGTCACCGTCACCTCCGCGCTCGGAGCGCTCGACAACGCCACCGTGAAATTGCCGCTCCCGCCCTCGGCGACCGTCAGGGAGTCCGGTTTCACGACCAGATAACGATCGTTGTCCGCCACGGCGATGCGAACGGTCTCTTCCTTGCCCTCGTAGTCGCCGCCCGTTGCCGTCAGCTTGAAGTCCGTTCTCTCGTCGACGGTATCGTCATCCTCGGCCGCGCTCACGCTTACCGTCCGAGCCTCGTTCCAGTTCTCCGTCGTGAAGCTCAGCGTGACTTGGTTGCCGGATGCGACGGGGTCGGTATCCACCCGCACATCGGTATCGCTCGGCTGAGCCAGCGTGACCGTCACCGACGCCGAGGGCTGCGTCGCCAACGACACCTTGAAGGTTTCGCTCCCCCCTTCGGAGACCGTCAAATCCGTCGGCGACACCGTCAATGCCGCCGCGTCGTTCTCCGAAACCGACACCGACACGCTCTCGCTCTTGCCCGCGTAGTCCCCGCCCGACGCGCTCAACTCGATCGTCGCCCTGTCCGCAAGCGCATCGGCGTCCTCCGCCGCGCTCACCGTCACCGTCCGAGCCTCGTTCCAGTTCGAGGTCGTGAAGGTCAGCGCGCTTTGATCGCCGTCGGTGGTCGGGTCGGTGTCGAAGGTCACGTCGGAGCTGGACGTCCCGCCTCGCCGCAGCGTCACCGTCACCTCCGCGCTCGGAGCGCTCGACAACGCCACCGTGAAATTGCCGCTCCCGCCCTCGGCGACCGTCAGGGAGTCCGGTTTCACGACCAGATAACGATCGTTGTCCGCCACGGCGATGCGAACGGTCTCTTCCTTGCCCTCGTAGTCGCCGCCCGTTGCCGTCAGCTTGAAGTCCGTTCTCTCGTCGACGGTATCGTCATCCTCGGCCGCGCTCACGCTTACCGTCCGAGCCTCGTTCCAGTTCTCCGTCGTGAAGCTCAGCGTGACTTGGTTGCCGGATGTGGCGGAGTCGGTATCCACCCGCACATCGGTATCGCTCGGCTGAGCCAGCGTGACCGTCACCGACGCCGAGGGCTGCGTCGCCAACGACACCTCGAAGGTTTCGCTCCCCCCTTCGGAGACCGTCAAATCCGTCGGCGATACCGTCAATCCCGCCGCGTCGTTCTCCGAAACCGACACCGACACGCTCTCGCTCTTGCCCGCGTAGTCCCCGCCCGCCGCGCTCAACTCGATCGTCGCCCTGTCCGCAAGCGCATCGGCGTCCTCCGCCGCGCTCACCGTCACCGTCCGAGCCTCGTTCCAGTTCGAGGTCGTGAAGGTCAGCGTGCTTTGATTGCCGTCGGTGGTCGGGTCGGTGTCGAAGGTCACGTCGGAGTCGGTCGTCCCGCCTCGCCTCAGCGTCACCGTCACCGTCGCGCTCGGCTCCGTCGCCAAGCGCACCGTGAATGTCTTGCTGCCGCCCTCGTCTACGCTCAGGCTCGGCACCGACAACATCAGCGCCGCCGTGTCGTTGTCCGACACCGACACTGCGAGTTCCTTGGAAATGCCGTCGTAGCCGCCGCCCGAAGCACTCAGAGTCAGGGTCGCTCTGTCGTCCACGGCATCGTCGTCCGCCGACGCGCTCACCGTCACCGTCTGATCCGTTTTCCAGCTGCCAACGCCGCTGCCGGAGACGCCGAAGGTCAGCGTGGTTTGATCGCCCTGCGTCGTCGTATCGGTATCGACCGTCACATCCGCGTTGCTCGGCCGAGCGATCGTCACCGTCACCGAACCGCTCGGCTGCGTCGCCAGTCTCACATCGAAGGTGGCCGTGGACTCTTCCGACACGCTCACGCCGGTCACGACCACGCTGTTCTTCGACAGCGTCAAATCCGCCCGGTCGTCGTCCGCGACGGCCACCGATACCGTCTTGTCCGCGATGTCCGTGAAACCCGTCGCCGTCGCCGACACCGTGACGCTGCCGCTGTCGTTCGCCGCATCGTCGTCCTGTCCCACCATCACCGTCACGCTTTGGGCCGTGCTCCAGTTGCCTTCGTCTCCGGTTCCGCCGGCGAAGGTCAGCGAAGCCCGGCTCAGCGTGATGTCGTCGTTCTCCTTCGACAACGAAACGGAAACGGAGACTCCCGCACCCGGGTCATGACTGAGCTTGACCGTCACCGTCCCCGTGCTTCCCTCGCCGACCGCCAAGTCCCCATCGGGCGTCACCACCAACGCCAGCCTTTCGTTGTCGGTCACCGCCACCGCGACCGTCTTGTCCGCGACTCCCGCGACATTCGTCGCCTTCACCGTGACCGTGTCCGTCTCGTTGGCCGCATCGGCGTCATCGACACCCGACACGGTCACGGTCTGACCCCTGCTCCAGTTGCCCCCGGCTCCGCCGGTGAAGGTCAGCGAGGTCCGGCTCAGCGTGACCACCGCATCCGTATTCGTCTTCGTCAGCGAAACGGAAACATCCGAAACCGGGTCATGACTGAGCTTGACATCGAACGTCTTCGTGCTCCCCTCGGCGACGGTCAGACTGCTCTCCGACACCACCAACGCCAGCGTCTCGTCGTCGCTCACCGACACCGACACGCTCTCGCTCTTGCCCGCGTAGTCCCCGCCCGACGCGATCAAGGAGATGCTCGCGCTCTCGTCCGCCGCATCGGCGTCCTGCGCCGCACTCACCGTCACCGTCTGACCCGTGCGCCAGTTGCCGTCGTCGTCGTCGCTGCCGGCGGTGAAACTCAGCGTGCTTTGATTGCCGTCGGCGGTCGGGTCGGTGTCGAAGGTCACGTCGGAGTTGTCCGTCGCCTGCCTCAACGTCACCGTCACCTCCGCGCTCGGAGCGCTCGTCAGCGCCACCGTGAAGGTGTTGTTCCCGCCCTCGTCAACGGTCAGGTCCGTCGGCGACACGGACAGCCCCGCCGCGTCGTTCTCCGAAACCGACACCGACACGCTCTCGCTCTTGCCCGCGTAGTCCCCGCCCGACGCGCTCAACTCGATCGTCGCCCTGTCCGCAAGCGCATCGGCGTCCTCCGCCGCGCTCACCGTCACCGTCCGAGCCTCGTTCCAGTTCGAGGTCGTGAAGGTCAGCGCGCTTTGATCGCCGTCGGTGGTCGGGTCGGTGTCGAAGGTCACGTCGGAGCTGGACGTCCCGCCTCGCCGCAGCGTCACCGTCACCTCCGCGCTCGGAGCGCTCGACAACGCCACCGTGAAATTGCCGCTCCCGCCCTCGGCGACCGTCAGGGAGTCCGGTTTCACGACCAGATAACGATCGTTGTCCGCCACGGCGATGCGAACGGTCTCTTCCTTGCCCTCGTAGTCGCCGCCCGTTGCCGTCAACTTGAAGTCCGTTCTCTCGTCGACGGTATCGTCATCCTCGGCCGCGCTCACGCTTACCGTCCGAGCCTCGTTCCAGTTCTCCGTCGTGAAGCTCAGCGTGACTTGGTTGCCGGATGCGACGGGGTCGGTATCCACCCGCACATCGGTATCGCTCGGCTGAGCCAGCGTGACCGTCACCGACGCCGAGGGCTGCGTCGCCAACGACACCTCGAAGGTTTCGCTCCCCCCTTCGGAGACCGTCAAATCCGTCGGCGATACCGTCAATCCCGCCGCGTCGTTCTCCGAAACCGACACCGACACGCTCTCGCTCTTGCCCGCGTAGTCCCCGCCCGCCGCGCTCAACTCGATCGTCGCCCTGTCCGCAAGCGCATCGGCGTCCTCCGCCGCGCTCACCGTCACCGTCCGAGCCTCGTTCCAGTTCGAGGTCGTGAAGGTCAGCGCGCTTTGATCGCCGTCGGTGGTCGGGTCGGTGTCGAAGGTCACGTCGGAGCTGGACGTCCCGCCTCGCCGCAGCGTCACCGTCACCTCCGCGCTCGGAGCGCTCGACAACGCCACCGTGAAATTGCCGCTCCCGCCCTCGGCGACCGTCAGGGAGTCCGGTTTCACGACCAGATAACGATCGTTGTCCGCCACGGCGATGCGAACGGTCTCTTCCTTGCCCTCGTAGTCGCCGCCCGTTGCCGTCAGCTTGAAGTCCGTTCTCTCGTCGACGGTATCGTCATCCTCGGCCGCGCTCACGCTTACCGTCCGAGCCTCGTTCCAGTTCTCCGTCGTGAAGCTCAGCGTGACTTGGTTGCCGGATGCGACGGGGTCGGTATCCACCCGCACATCGGTATCGCTCGGCTGAGCCAGCGTGACCGTCACCGACGCCGAGGGCTGCGTCGCCAACGACACCTTGAAGGTTTCGCTCCCCCCTTCGGAGACCGTCAAATCCGTCGGCGACACCGTCAATCCCGCCGCGTCGTTCTCCGAAACCGACACCGACACGCTCTCGCTCTTGCCCGCGTAGTCCCCGCCCGACGCGCTCAACTCGATCGTCGCCCTGTCCGCAAGCGCATCGGCGTCCTCCGCCGCGCTCACCGTCACCGTCCGAGCCTCGTTCCAGTTCGAGGTCGTGAAGGTCAGCGCGCTTTGATCGCCGTCGGTGGTCGGGTCGGTGTCGAAGGTCACGTCGGAGCTGGACGTCCCGCCTCGCCGCAGCGTCACCGTCACCTCCGCGCTCGGAGCGCTCGACAACGCCACCGTGAAATTGCCGCTCCCGCCCTCGGCGACCGTCAGGGAGTCCGGTTTCACGACCAGATAACGATCGTTGTCCGCCACGGCGATGCGAACGGTCTCTTCCTTGCCCTCGTAGTCGCCGCCCGTTGCCGTCAACTTGAAGTCCATGCTCTCGTCGACGGTATCGTCATCCTCGGCCGCGCTCACCTGAACCGTCCGAGCCTCGTTCCAGTTCTCCGTCGTGAAACTCAGCGTGGTTTGGTCGCCGGATGTGGCGGAGTCGGTATCCACCCGCACATCGGTATCGCTCGGCTGAGCCAGCGTGACCGTCACCGACGCCGAGGGCTGCGTCGCCAACGACACCTTGAAGGTTTCGCTCCCCCCTTCGGAGACCGTCAAATCCGTCGGCGACACCGTCAATCCCGCCGTGTCGTTCTCCGAAACCGACACCGACACGCTCTCGCTCTTGCCCGCGTAATCCCCGCCCGACGCGTTCAACTCGATCGTCTCCCTGTCCGCAAGCGCATCGGCGTCCTCCGCCGCGCTCACCGTCACCGTCCGAGCCTCGTTCCAGTTCGAGGTCGTGAAGGTCAGCGCGCTTTGATCGCCGTCGGTGGTCGGGTCGGTGTCGAAGGTCACGTCGGAGCTGGACGTCCCGCCTCGCCGCAGCGTCACCGTCACCTCCGCGCTCGGAGCGCTCGACAACGCCACCGTGAAATTGCCGCTCCCGCCCTCGGCGACCGTCAGGGAGTCCGGTTTCACGACCAGATAACGATCGTTGTCCGCCACGGCGATGCGAACGGTCTCTTCCTTGCCCTCGTAGTCGCCGCCCGTTGCCGTCAACTTGAAGTCCATGCTCTCGTCGACGGTATCGTCATCCTCGGCCGCGCTCACCTGAACCGTCCGAGCCTCGTTCCAGTTCTCCGTCGTGAAGCTCAGCGTGACTTGGTTGCCGGATGTGGCGGAGTCGGTATCCACCCGCACATCGGTATCGCTCGGCTGAGCCAGCGTGACCGTCACCGACGCCGAGGGCTGCGTCGCCAACGACACCTCGAAGGTTTCGCTCCCCCCTTCGGAGACCGTCAAATCCGTCGGCGATACCGTCAATCCCGCCGCGTCGTTCTCCGAAACCGACACCGACACGCTCTCGCTCTTGCCCGCGTAGTCCCCGCCCGCCGCGCTCAACTCGATCGTCGCCCTGTCCGCAAGCGCATCGGCGTCCTCCGCCGCGCTCACCGTCACCGTCCGAGCCTCGTTCCAGTTCGAGGTCGTGAAGGTCAGCGCGCTTTGATCGCCGTCGGTGGTCGGGTCGGTGTCGAAGGTCACGTCGGAGCTGGACGTCCCGCCTCGCCGCAGCGTCACCGTCACCTCCGCGCTCGGAGCGCTCGACAACGCCACCGTGAAATTGCCGCTCCCGCCCTCGGCGACCGTCAGGGAGTCCGGTTTCACGACCAGATAACGATCGTTGTCCGCCACGGCGATGCGAACGGTCTCTTCCTTGCCCTCGTAGTCGCCGCCCGTTGCCGTCAGCTTGAAGTCCGTTCTCTCGTCGACGGTATCGTCATCCTCGGCCGCGCTCACGCTTACCGTCCGAGCCTCGTTCCAGTTCTCCGTCGTGAAGCTCAGCGTGACTTGGTTGCCGGATGCGACGGGGTCGGTATCCACCCGCACATCGGTATCGCTCGGCTGAGCCAGCGTGACCGTCACCGACGCCGAGGGCTGCGTCGCCAACGACACCTTGAAGGTTTCGCTCCCCCCTTCGGAGACCGTCAAATCCGTCGGCGACACCGTCAATGCCGCCGCGTCGTTCTCCGAAACCGACACCGACACGCTCTCGCTCTTGCCCGCGTAGTCCCCGCCCGACGCGCTCAACTCGATCGTCGCCCTGTCCGCAAGCGCATCGGCGTCCTCCGCCGCGCTCACCGTCACCGTCCGAGCCTCGTTCCAGTTTCGTCGTGAAGGTCAGCGCGCTTTGATCGCCGTCGGTGGTCGGGTCGGTGTCGAAGGTCACGTCGGAGCTGGACGTCCCGCCTCGCCGCAGCGTCACCGTCACCTCCGCGCTCGGAGCGCTCGACAACGCCACCGTGAAATTGCCGCTCCCGCCCTCGGCGACCGTCAGGGAGTCCGGTTTCACGACCAGATAACGATCGTTGTCCGCCACGGCGATGCGAACGGTCTCTTCCTTGCCCTCGTAGTCGCCGCCCGTTGCCGTCAGCTTGAAGTCCGTTCTCTCGTCGACGGTATCGTCATCCTCGGCCGCGCTCACGCTTACCGTCCGAGCCTCGTTCCAGTTCTCCGTCGTGAAGCTCAGCGTGACTTGGTTGCCGGATGCGACGGGGTCGGTATCCACCCGCACATCGGTATCGCTCGGCTGAGCCAGCGTGACCGTCACCGACGCCGAGGGCTGCGTCGCCAACGACACCTTGAAGGTTTCGCTCCCCCCTTCGGAGACCGTCAAATCCGTCGGCGACACCGTCAATCCCGCCGTGTCGTTCTCCGAAACCGACACCGACACGCTCTCGCTCTTGCCCGCGTAATCCCCGCCCGACGCGCTCAACTCGATCGTCTCCCTGTCCGCAAGCGCATCGGCGTCCTCCGCCGCGCTCACCGTCACCGTCCGAGCCTCGTTCCAGTTCGAGGTCGTGAAGGTCAGCGCGCTTTGATCGCCGTCGGTGGTCGGGTCGGTGTCGAAGGTCACGTCGGAGCTGGACGTCCCGCCTCGCCGCAGCGTCACCGTCACCTCCGCGCTCGGAGCGCTCGACAACGCCACCGTGAAATTGCCGCTCCCGCCCTCGGCGACCGTCAGGGAGTCCGGTTTCACGACCAGATAACGATCGTTGTCCGCCACGGCGATGCGAACGGTCTCTTCCTTGCCCTCGTAGTCGCCGCCCGTTGCCGTCAGCTTGAAGTCCGTTCTCTCGTCGACGGTATCGTCATCCTCGGCCGCGCTCACGCTTACCGTCCGAGCCTCGTTCCAGTTCTCCGTCGTGAAGCTCAGCGTGACTTGGTTGCCGGATGCGACGGGGTCGGTATCCACCCGCACATCGGTATCGCTCGGCTGAGCCAGCGTGACCGTCACCGACGCCGAGGGCTGCGTCGCCAACGACACCTTGAAGGTTTCGCTCCCCCCTTCGGAGACCGTCAAATCCGTCGGCGACACCGTCAATCCCGCCGCGTCGTTCTCCGAAACCGACACCGACACGCTCTCGCTTTTGCCCGCGTAGTCCCCGCCCGACGCGATCAACTCGATCGTCTCCCTGTCCGCAAGCGCATCGGCGTCCTCCGCCGCGCTCACCGTCACCGTCCGAGCCTCGTTCCAGTTCGAGGTCGTGAAGGTCAGCGCGCTTTGATCGCCGTCGGTGGTCGGGTCAGTGTCGAAGGTCACGTCGGAGCTGGACGTGTCGCCTCGCCGCAGCGTCACCGTCACCTCCGCGCTCGGAGCGCTCGACAACGCCACCGTGAAGTTGCCGCTCCCGCCCTCGGCGACCGTCAGGGAGTCCGGTTTCACGACCAGATAACGATCGTTGTCCGCCACGGCGATGCGAACGGTCTCTTCCTTGCCCTCGTAGTCGCCGCCCGTTGCCGTCAACTTGAAGTCCGTTCTCTCGTCGACGGTATCGTCATCCTCGGCCGCGCTCACGCTTACCGTCCGAGCCTCGTTCCAGTTCTCCGTCGTGAAACTCAGCTTGGTTTGGTCGCCGGATGTGGCGGAGTCGGTATCCACCCGCACATCGGTATCGCTCGGCTGAGCCAGCGTGACCGTCACCGACGCCGAGGGCTGCGTCGCCAACGACACCTTGAAGGTTTCGCTCCCCCCTTCGGAGACCGTCAAATCCGTCGGCGACACCGTCAATCCCGCCGTGTCGTTCTCCGAAACCGACACCGACACGCTCTCGCTCTTGCCCGCGTAATCCCCGCCCGACGCGTTCAACTCGATCGTCTCCCTGTCCGCAAGCGCATCGGCGTCCTCCGCCGCGCTCACCGTCACCGTCCGAGCCTCGTTCCAGTTCGAGGTCGTGAAGGTCAGCGCGCTTTGATCGCCGTCGGTGGTCGGGTCGGTGTCGAAGGTCACGTCGGAGTCGGTCGTCCCGCCTCGCCTCAGCGTCACCGTCACCTCCGCGCTCGGAGCGCTCGACAACGCCACCGTGAAATTGCCGCTCCCGCCCTCGGCGACCGTCAGGGAGTCCGGTTTCACGACCAGATAACGATCGTTGTCCGCCACGGCGATGCGAACGGTCTCTTCCTTGCCCTCGTAGTCGCCGCCCGTTGCCGTCAACTTGAAGTCCGTTCTCTCGTCGACGGTATCGTCATCCTCGGCCGCGCTCACCTGAACCGTCCGAGCCTCGTTCCAGTTCTCCGTCGTGAAACTCAGCGTGGTTTGGTCGCCGGATGTGGCGGAGTCGGTATCCACCCGCACATCGGTATCGCTCGGCTGAGCCAGCGTGACCGTCACCGACGCCGAGGGCTGCGTCGCCAACGACACCTCGAAGGTTTCGCTCCCCCCTTCGGAGACCGTCAAATCCGTCGGCGATACCGTCAATCCCGCCGCGTCGTTCTCCGAAACCGACACCGACACGCTCTCGCTCTTGCCCGCGTAGTCCCCGCCCGCCGCGCTCAACTCGATCGTCGCCCTGTCCGCAAGCGCATCGGCGTCCTCCGCCGCGCTCACCGTCACCGTCCGAGCCTCGTTCCAGTTCGAGGTCGTGAAGGTCAGCGCGCTTTGATCGCCGTCGGTGGTCGGGTCGGTGTCGAAGGTCACGTCGGAGCTGGACGTCCCGCCTCGCCGCAGCGTCACCGTCACCTCCGCGCTCGGAGCGCTCGACAACGCCACCGTGAAATTGCCGCTCCCGCCCTCGGCGACCGTCAGGGAGTCCGGTTTCACGACCAGATAACGATCGTTGTCCGCCACGGCGATGCGAACGGTCTCTTCCTTGCCCTCGTAGTCGCCGCCCGTTGCCGTCAGCTTGAAGTCCGTTCTCTCGTCGACGGTATCGTCATCCTCGGCCGCGCTCACGCTTACCGTCCGAGCCTCGTTCCAGTTCTCCGTCGTGAAGCTCAGCGTGACTTGGTTGCCGGATGCGACGGGGTCGGTATCCACCCGCACATCGGTATCGCTCGGCTGAGCCAGCGTGACCGTCACCGACGCCGAGGGCTGCGTCGCCAACGACACCTTGAAGGTTTCGCTCCCCCCTTCGGAGACCGTCAAATCCGTCGGCGACACCGTCAATGCCGCCGCGTCGTTCTCCGAAACCGACACCGACACGCTCTCGCTCTTGCCCGCGTAGTCCCCGCCCGACGCGCTCAACTCGATCGTCGCCCTGTCCGCAAGCGCATCGGCGTCCTCCGCCGCGCTCACCGTCACCGTCCGAGCCTCGTTCCAGTTCGAGGTCGTGAAGGTCAGCGCGCTTTGATCGCCGTCGGTGGTCGGGTCGGTGTCGAAGGTCACGTCGGAGCTGGACGTCCCGCCTCGCCGCAGCGTCACCGTCACCTCCGCGCTCGGAGCGCTCGACAACGCCACCGTGAAATTGCCGCTCCCGCCCTCGGCGACCGTCAGGGAGTCCGGTTTCACGACCAGATAACGATCGTTGTCCGCCACGGCGATGCGAACGGTCTCTTCCTTGCCCTCGTAGTCGCCGCCCGTTGCCGTCAGCTTGAAGTCCGTTCTCTCGTCGACGGTATCGTCATCCTCGGCCGCGCTCACGCTTACCGTCCGAGCCTCGTTCCAGTTCTCCGTCGTGAAGCTCAGCGTGACTTGGTTGCCGGATGCGACGGGGTCGGTATCCACCCGCACATCGGTATCGCTCGGCTGAGCCAGCGTGACCGTCACCGACGCCGAGGGCTGCGTCGCCAACGACACCTTGAAGGTTTCGCTCCCCCCTTCGGAGACCGTCAAATCCGTCGGCGACACCGTCAATCCCGCCGTGTCGTTCTCCGAAACCGACACCGACACCCTCTCGCTCTTGCCCGCGTAATCCCCGCCCGACGCGTTCAACTCGATCGTCGCCCTGTCCGCAAGCGCATCGGCGTCCTCCGCCGCGCTCACCGTCACCGTCCGAGCCTCGTTCCAGTTCGAGGTCGTGAAGGTCAGCGTGCTTTGATTGCCGTCGGTGGTCGGGTCGGTGTCGAAGGTCACGTCGGAGTCGGTCGTCCCGCCTCGCCTCAGCGTCACCGTCACCGTCGCGCTCGGCTCCGTCGCCAAGCGCACCGTGAATGTCTTGCTGCCGCCCTCGTCTACGCTCAGGCTCGGCACCGACAACATCAGCGCCGCCGTGTCGTTGTCCGACACCGACACTGCGAGTTCCTTGGAAATGCCGTCGTAGCCGCCGCCCGAAGCACTCAGAGTCAGGGTCGCTCTGTCGTCCACGGCATCGTCGTCCGCCGACGCGCTCACCGTCACCGTCTGATCCGTTTTCCAGCTGCCAACGCCGCTGCCGGAGACGCCGAAGGTCAGCGTGGTTTGATCGCCCTGCGTCGTCGTATCGGTATCGACCGTCACATCCGCGTTGCTCGGCCGAGCGATCGTCACCGTCACCGAACCGCTCGGCTGCGTCGCCAGTCTCACATCGAAGGTGGCCGTGGACTCTTCCGACACGCTCACGCCGGTCACGACCACGCTGTTCTTCGACAGCGTCAAATCCGCCCGGTCGTCGTCCGCGACGGCCACCGATACCGTCTTGTCCGCGATGTCCGTGAAACCCGTCGCCGTCGCCGACACCGTGACGCTGCCGCTGTCGTTCGCCGCATCGTCGTCCTGTCCCACCATCACCGTCACGCTTTGGGCCGTGCTCCAGTTGCCTTCGTCTCCGGTTCCGCCGGCGAAGGTCAGCGAAGCCCGGCTCAGCGTGATGTCGTCGTTCTCCTTCGACAACGAAACGGAAACGGAGACTCCCGCACCCGGGTCATGACTGAGCTTGACCGTCACCGTCCCCGTGCTTCCCTCGCCGACCGCCAAGTCCCCATCGGGCGTCACCACCAACGCCAGCCTTTCGTTGTCGGTCACCGCCACCGCGACCGTCTTGTCCGCGACTCCCGCGACATTCGTCGCCTTCACCGTGACCGTGTCCGTCTCGTTGGCCGCATCGGCGTCATCGACACCCGACACGGTCACGGTCTGACCCCTGCTCCAGTTGCCCCCGGCTCCGCCGGTGAAGGTCAGCGAGGTCCGGCTCAGCGTGACCACCGCATCCGTATTCGTCTTCGTCAGCGAAACGGAAACATCCGAAACCGGGTCATGACTGAGCTTGACATCGAACGTCTTCGTGCTCCCCTCGGCGACGGTCAGACTGCTCTCCGACACCACCAACGCCAGCGTCTCGTCGTCGCTCACCGACACCGACACGCTCTCGCTCTTGCCCGCGTAGTCCCCGCCCGACGCGATCAAGGAGATGCTCGCGCTCTCGTCCGCCGCATCGGCGTCCTGCGCCGCACTCACCGTCACCGTCTGACCCGTGCGCCAGTTGCCGTCGTCGTCGTCGCTGCCGGCGGTGAAACTCAGCGTGCTTTGATTGCCGTCGGCGGTCGGGTCGGTGTCGAAGGTCACGTCGGAGTTGTCCGTCGCCTGCCTCAACGTCACCGTCACCTCCGCGCTCGGAGCGCTCGTCAGCGCCACCGTGAAGGTGTTGTTCCCGCCCTCGTCAACGGTCAGGTCCGTCGGCGACACGGACAGCCCCGCCGCGTCGTTCTCCGAAACCGACACCGACACGCTCTCGCTCTTGCCCGCGTAGTCCCCGCCCGACGCGCTCAACTCGATCGTCGCCCTGTCCGCAAGCGCATCGGCGTCCTCCGCCGCACTCACCGTCACGGTCCGAGCGGTTCTCCAGTTCGAGGAATCGAAGGTCAGCGTGCTTTGATCGCCGTCGGTGGTCGGGTCGGTGTCGAAGGTCACGTCGGAGTCGGTCGTCCCGCCTCGCCTCAGCGTCACCGTCACCTCCGCGCTCGGAGCGCTCGACAACGCCACCGTGAAGTTGCCGCTCCCGCCCTCGGCGACCGTCAGGGAGTCCGGTTTCACGACCAGATAACGATCGTTGTCCGCCACGGCGATGCGAACGGTCTCTTCCTTGCCCTCGTAGTCGCCGCCCGTTGCCGTCAACTTGAAGTCCATGCTCTCGTCGACGGTATCGTCATCCTCGGCCGCGCTCACCTGAACCGTCCGAGCCTCGTTCCAGTTCTCCGTCGTGAAACTCAGCGTGGTTTGGTCGCCGGATGTGGCGGAGTCGGTATCCACCCGCACATCGGTATCGCTCGGCTGAGCCAGCGTGACCGTCACCGACGCCGAGGGCTGCGTCGCCAACGACACCTTGAAGGTTTCGCTCCCCCCTTCGGAGACCGTCAAATCCGTCGGCGACACCGTCAATCCCGCCGTGTCGTTCTCCGAAACCGACACCGACACGCTCTCGCTCTTGCCCGCGTAATCCCCGCCCGACGCGTTCAACTCGATCGTCTCCCTGTCCGCAAGCGCATCGGCGTCCTCCGCCGCGCTCACCGTCACCGTCCGAGCCTCGTTCCAGTTCGAGGTCGTGAAGGTCAGCGCGCTTTGATCGCCGTCGGTGGTCGGGTCGGTGTCGAAGGTCACGTCGGAGCTGGACGTCCCGCCTCGCCGCAGCGTCACCGTCACCTCCGCGCTCGGAGCGCTCGACAACGCCACCGTGAAATTGCCGCTCCCGCCCTCGGCGACCGTCAGGGAGTCCGGTTTCACGACCAGATAACGATCGTTGTCCGCCACGGCGATGCGAACGGTCTCTTCCTTGCCCTCGTAGTCGCCGCCCGTTGCCGTCAGCTTGAAGTCCGTTCTCTCGTCGACGGTATCGTCATCCTCGGCCGCGCTCACGCTTACCGTCCGAGCCTCGTTCCAGTTCTCCGTCGTGAAGCTCAGCGTGACTTGGTTGCCGGATGCGACGGGGTCGGTATCCACCCGCACATCGGTATCGCTCGGCTGAGCCAGCGTGACCGTCACCGACGCCGAGGGCTGCGTCGCCAACGACACCTTGAAGGTTTCGCTCCCCCCTTCGGAGACCGTCAAATCCGTCGGCGACACCGTCAATCCCGCCGCGTCGTTCTCCGAAACCGACACCGACACGCTCTCGCTTTTGCCCGCGTAGTCCCCGCCCGACGCGATCAACTCGATCGTCTCCCTGTCCGCAAGCGCATCGGCGTCCTCCGCCGCGCTCACCGTCACCGTCCGAGCCTCGTTCCAGTTCGAGGTCGTGAAGGTCAGCGCGCTTTGATCGCCGTCGGTGGTCGGGTCAGTGTCGAAGGTCACGTCGGAGCTGGACGTGTCGCCTTGCCTCAGCGTCACCGTCACCTCCGCGCTCGGAGCGCTCGACAACGCCACCGTGAAGTTGCCGCTCCCGCCCTCGGCGACCGTCAGGGAGTCCGGTTTCACGACCAGATAACGATCGTTGTCCGCCACGGCGATGCGAACGGTCTCTTCCTTGCCCTCGTAGTCGCCGCCCGTTGCCGTCAACTTGAAGTCCGTTCTCTCGTCGACGGTATCGTCATCCTCGGCCGCGCTCACGCTTACCGTCCGAGCCTCGTTCCAGTTCTCCGTCGTGAAACTCAGCTTGGTTTGGTCGCCGGATGTGGCGGAGTCGGATCCACCCGCACATCGGTATCGCTCGGCTGAGCCAGCGTGACCGTCACCGACGCCGAGGGCTGCGTCGCCAACGACACCTTGAAGGTTTCGCTCCCCCCTTCGGAGACCGTCAAATCCGTCGGCGACACCGTCAATCCCGCCGTGTCGTTCTCCGAAACCGACACCGACACGCTCTCGCTCTTGCCCGCGTAATCCCCGCCCGACGCGTTCAACTCGATCGTCTCCCTGTCCGCAAGCGCATCGGCGTCCTCCGCCGCGCTCACCGTCACCGTCCGAGCCTCGTTCCAGTTCGAGGTCGTGAAGGTCAGCGCGCTTTGATCGCCGTCGGTGGTCGGGTCGGTGTCGAAGGTCACGTCGGAGTCGGTCGTCCCGCCTCGCCTCAGCGTCACCGTCACCTCCGCGCTCGGAGCGCTCGACAACGCCACCGTGAAATTGCCGCTCCCGCCCTCGGCGACCGTCAGGGAGTCCGGTTTCACGACCAGATAACGATCGTTGTCCGCCACGGCGATGCGAACGGTCTCTTCCTTGCCCTCGTAGTCGCCGCCCGTTGCCGTCAACTTGAAGTCCGTTCTCTCGTCGACGGTATCGTCATCCTCGGCCGCGCTCACCTGAACCGTCCGAGCCTCGTTCCAGTTCTCCGTCGTGAAACTCAGCGTGGTTTGGTCGCCGGATGTGGCGGAGTCGGTATCCACCCGCACATCGGTATCGCTCGGCTGAGCCAGCGTGACCGTCACCGACGCCGAGGGCTGCGTCGCCAACGACACCTTGAAGGTTTCGCTCCCCCCTTCGGAGACCGTCAAATCCGTCGGCGATACCGTCAATCCCGCCGTGTCGTTCTCCGAAACCGACACCGACACGCTCTCGCTCTTGCCCGCGTAATCCCCGCCCGACGCGTTCAACTCGATCGTCGCCCTGTCCGCAAGCGCATCGGCGTCCTCCGCCGCGCTCACCGTCACCGTCCGAGCCTCGTTCCAGTTCGAGGTCGTGAAGGTCAGCGTGCTTTGATCGCCGTCGGTGGTCGGGTCGGTGTCGAAGGTCACGTCGGAGCTGGACGTGTCGCCTTGCCTCAGCGTCACCGTCACCTCCGCGCTCGGAGCGCTCGACAACGCCACCGTGAAGTTGCCGCTCCCGCCCTCGGCGACCGTCAGGGAGTCCGGTTTCACGACCAGATAACGATCGTTGTCCGCCACGGCGATGCGAACGGTCTCTTCCTTGCCCTCGTAGTCGCCGCCCGTTGCCGTCAACTTGAAGTCCGTGTTCTCGTCGACGGTATCGTCATCCTCGGCCGCGCTCACGCTTACCGTCCGAGCCTCGTTCCAGTTCCCCGTCGTGAAACTCAGCGTGGTTTGGTTGCCGGATGTGGCGGAGTCGGTATCCACCCGCACATCGGTATCGCTCGGCTGAGCCAGCGTGACCGTCACCGACGCCGAGGGCTGCGTCGCCAACGACACCTCGAAGGTTTCGCTCCCCCCTTCGGAGACCGTCAAATCCGTCGGCGATACCGTCAATCCCGCCGCGTCGTTCTCCGAAACCGTCACCGACACGCTCTCGCTCTTGCCCGCGTAGTCCCCGCCCGACGCGATCAACTCGATCGTCGCCCTGTCCGCCAAGGCGTCCTCGTCCTCCGCCGCGCTCACCGTCACCGTCCGAGCGGTACTCCATTTGTCGTCTTCGCCGGAGACCGTGAAGGTCAGCGTGCTTTGATCGCCGTCGGTGGTCGGGTCGGTGTCGAAGGTCACGTCGGAGTCGGTCGTCCCGCCTCGCCTCAGCGTCACCGTCACCTCCGCGCTCGGAGCGCTCGACAACGCCACCGTGAAGTTGCCGCTCCCGCCCTCGGCGACCGTCAGGGAGTCCGGTTTCACGACCAGATAACGATCGTTGTCCGCCACGGCGATGCGAACGGTCTCTTCCTTGCCCTCGTAGTCGCCGCCCGTTGCCGTCAACTTGAAGTCCGTTCTCTCGTCGACGGTATCGTCATCCTCGGCCGCGCTCACCTGAACCGTCCGAGCCTCGTTCCAGTTCTCCGTCGTGAAACTCAGCGTGGTTTGGTCGCCGGATGTGGCGGAGTCGGTATCCACCCGCACATCGGTATCGCTCGGCTGAGCCAGCGTGACCGTCACCGACGCCGAGGGCTGCGTCGCCAACGACACCTCGAAGGTTTCGCTCCCCCCTTCGGAGACCGTCAAATCCGTCGGCGACACCGTCAATCCCGCCGTGTCGTTCTCCGAAACCGACACCGACACCCTCTCGCTCTTGCCCGCGTAATCCCCGCCCGACGCGTTCAACTCGATCGTCTCCCTGTCCGCAAGCGCATCGGCGTCCTCCGCCGCACTCACCGTCACGGTCCGAGCGGTTCTCCAGTTCGAGGAATCGAAGGTCAGCGTGCTTTGATCGCCGTCGGTGGTCGGGTCGGTGTCGAAGGTCACGTCGGAGTCGGTCGTCCCGCCTCGCCTCAGCGTCACCGTCACCTCCGCGCTCGGAGCG
This sequence comes from Gammaproteobacteria bacterium, assembly GCA_965220535.1. GTDB lineage: Bacteria > Pseudomonadota > Gammaproteobacteria > HK1 > HK1 > HK1. The sequence continues at coordinate 634,044 of OZ244833.1, forward strand.
CTCGACAACGCCACCGTGAAATTGCCGCTCCCGCCCTCGGCGACCGTCAGGGAGTCCGGTTTCACGACCAGATAACGATCGTTGTCCGCCACGGCGATGCGAACGGTCTCTTCCTTGCCCTCGTAGTCGCCGCCCGTTGCCGTCAACTTGAAGTCCGTTCTCTCGTCGACGGTATCGTCATCCTCGGCCGCGCTCACGCTTACCGTCCGAGCCTCGTTCCAGTTCTCCGTCGTGAAGCTCAGCGTGACTTGGTTGCCGGATGCGACGGGGTCGGTATCCACCCGCACATCGGTATCGCTCGGCTGAGCCAGCGTGACCGTCACCGACGCCGAGGGCTGCGTCGCCAACGACACCTCGAAGGTTTCGCTCCCCCCTTCGGAGACCGTCAAATCCGTCGGCGATACCGTCAATCCCGCCGCGTCGTTCTCCGAAACCGACACCGACACGCTCTCGCTCTTGCCCGCGTAGTCCCCGCCCGACGCGCTCAACTCGATCGTCGCCCTGTCCGCAAGCGCATCGGCGTCCTCCGCCGCGCTCACCGTCACCGTCCGAGCCTCGTTCCAGTTCGAGGTCGTGAAGGTCAGCGTGCTTTGATCGCCGTCGGTGGTCGGGTCGGTGTCGAAGGTCACGTCGGAGTCGGTCGTCCCGCCTCGCCTCAGCGTCACCGTCACCTCCGCGCTCGGAGCGCTCGACAACGCCACCGTGAAATTGCCGCTCCCGCCCTCGGCGACCGTCAGGGAGTCCGGTTTCACGACCAGATAACGATCGTTGTCCGCCACGGCGATGCGAACGGTCTCTTCCTTGCCCTCGTAGTCGCCGCCCGTTGCCGTCAACTTGAAGTCCATGCTCTCGTCGACGGTATCGTCATCCTCGGCCGCGCTCACGCTTACCGTCCGAGCCTCGTTCCAGTTCTCCGTCGTGAAGCTCAGCGTGGTTTGGTCGCCGGATGTGGCGGAGTCGGTATCCACCCGCACATCGGTATCGCTCGGCTGAGCCAGCGTGACCGTCACCGACGCCGAGGGCTGCGTCGCCAACGACACCTTGAAGGTTTCGCTCCCCCCTTCGGAGACCGTCAAATCCGTCGGCGACACCGTCAATCCCGCCGTGTCGTTCTCCGAAACCGACACCGACACGCTCTCGCTCTTGCCCGCGTAATCCCCGCCCGACGCGCTCAACTCGATCGTCGCCCTGTCCGCAAGCGCATCGGCGTCCTCCGCCGCGCTCACCTGAACCGTCTGAGTCTCTTTCCAGTTCGAGGTCGTGAAGGTCAGCGTGCTTTGATTGCCGTCGGTGGTCGGGTCGGTGTCGAAGGTCACGTCGGAGCTGGACGTCCCGCCTCGCCGCAGCGTCACCGTCACCTCCGCGCTCGGAGCGCTCGACAACGCCACCGTGAAATTGCCGCTCCCGCCCTCGGCGACCGTCAGGGAGTCCGGTTTCACGACCAGATAACGATCGTTGTCCGCCACGGCGATGCGAACGGTCTCTTCCTTGCCCTCGTAGTCGCCGCCCGTTGCCGTCAACTTGAAGTCCGTTCTCTCGTCGACGGTATCGTCATCCTCGGCCGCGCTCACGCTTACCGTCCGAGCCTCGTTCCAGTTCTCCGTCGTGAAGCTCAGCGTGACTTGGTTGCCGGATGCGACGGAGTCGGTATCCACCCGCACATCGGTATCGCTCGGCTGAGCCAGCGTGACCGTCACCGACGCCGAGGGCTGCGTCGCCAACGACACCTCGAAGGTTTCGCTCCCCCCTTCGGAGACCGTCAAATCCGTCGGCGATACCGTCAATCCCGCCGCGTCGTTCTCCGAAACCGACACCGACACGCTCTCGCTCTTGCCCGCGTAGTCCCCGCCCGACGCGCTCAACTCGATCGTCGCCCTGTCCGCAAGCGCATCGGCGTCCTCCGCCGCGCTCACCGTCACCGTCCGAGCCTCGTTCCAGTTCGAGGTCGTGAAGGTCAGCGTGCTTTGATTGCCGTCGGTGGTCGGGTCGGTGTCGAAGGTCACGTCGGAGTCGGTCGTCCCGCCTCGCCTCAGCGTCACCGTCACCTCCGCGCTCGGAGCGCTCGACAACGCCACCGTGAAATTGCCGCTCCCGCCCTCGGCGACCGTCAGGGAGTCCGGTTTCACGACCAGATAACGATCGTTGTCCGCCACGGCGATGCGAACGGTCTCTTCCTTGCCCTCGTAGTCGCCGCCCGTTGCCGTCAACTTGAAGTCCGTTCTCTCGTCGACGGTATCGTCATCCTCGGCCGCGCTCACGCTTACCGTCCGAGCCTCGTTCCAGTTCTCCGTCGTGAAACTCAGCGTGGTTTGGTCGCCGGATGTGGCGGAGTCGGTATCCACCCGCACATCGGTATCGCTCGGCTGAGCCAGCGTGACCGTCACCGACGCCGAGGGCTGCGTCGCCAACGACACCTTGAAGGTTTCGCTCCCCCCTTCGGAGACCGTCAAATCCGTCGGCGACACCGTCAATCCCGCCGTGTCGTTCTCCGAAACCGACACCGACACCCTCTCGCTCTTGCCCGCGTAATCCCCGCCCGACGCGCTCAACTCGATCGTCGCCCTGTCCGCAAGCGCATCGGCGTCCTCCGCCGCGCTCACCGTCACGGTCCGAGCGGTTCTCCAGTTCGAGGTCGTGAAGGTCAGCGCGCTTTGATCGCCGTCGGTGGTCGGGTCGGTGTCGAAGGTCACGTCGGAGCTGGACGTCCCGCCTCGCCGCAGCGTCACCGTCACCTCCGCGCTCGGAGCGCTCGACAACGCCACCGTGAAATTGCCGCTCCCGCCCTCGGCGACCGTCAGGGAGTCCGGTTTCACGACCAGATAACGATCGTTGTCCGCCACGGCGATGCGAACGGTCTCTTCCTTGCCCTCGTAGTCGCCGCCCGTTGCCGTCAGCTTGAAGTCCGTTCTCTCGTCGACGGTATCGTCATCCTCGGCCGCGCTCACGCTTACCGTCCGAGCCTCGTTCCAGTTCTCCGTCGTGAAGCTCAGCGTGACTTGGTTGCCGGATGCGACGGGGTCGGTATCCACCCGCACATCGGTATCGCTCGGCTGAGCCAGCGTGACCGTCACCGACGCCGAGGGCTGCGTCGCCAACGACACCTTGAAGGTTTCGCTCCCCCCTTCGGAGACCGTCAAATCCGTCGGCGATACCGTCAATCCCGCCGCGTCGTTCTCCGAAACCGACACCGACACCCTCTCGCTCTTGCCCGCGTAGTCCCCGCCCGACGCGCTCAACTCGATCGTCGCCCTGTCCGCAAGCGCATCGGCGTCCTCCGCCGCGCTCACCGTCACCGTCCGAGCCTCGTTCCAGTTCGAGGTCGTGAAGGTCAGCGCGCTTTGATCGCCGTCGGTGGTCGGGTCGGTGTCGAAGGTCACGTCGGAGCTGGACGTCCCGCCTCGCCGCAGCGTCACCGTCACCTCCGCGCTCGGAGCGCTCGACAACGCCACCGTGAAATTGCCGCTCCCGCCCTCGGCGACCGTCAGGGAGTCCGGTTTCACGACCAGATAACGATCGTTGTCCGCCACGGCGATGCGAACGGTCTCTTCCTTGCCCTCGTAGTCGCCGCCCGTTGCCGTCAACTTGAAGTCCATGCTCTCGTCGACGGTATCGTCATCCTCGGCCGCGCTCACGCTTACCGTCCGAGCCTCGTTCCAGTTCTCCGTCGTGAAACTCAGCGTGGTTTGGTCGCCGGATGTGGCGGAGTCGGTATCCACCCGCACATCGGTATCGCTCGGCTGAGCCAGCGTGACCGTCACCGACGCCGAGGGCTGCGTCGCCAACGACACCTTGAAGGTTTCGCTCCCCCCTTCGGAGACCGTCAAATCCGTCGGCGATACCGTCAATCCCGCCGCGTCGTTCTCCGAAACCGTCACCGACACGCTCTCGCTCTTGCCCGCGTAGTCCCCGCCCGACGCGATCAACTCGATCGTCGCCCTGTCCGCCAAGGCGTCCTCGTCCTCCGCCGCGCTCACCGTCACCGTCCGAGCGGTACTCCATTTGTCGTCTTCGCCGGAGACCGTGAAGGTCAGCGTGCTTTGATTGCCGTCGGTGGTCGGGTCGGTGTCGAAGGTCACGTCGGAGTCGGTCGTCCCGCCTCGCCTCAGCGTCACCGTCACCTCCGCGCTCGGAGCGCTCGACAACGCCACCGTGAAGTTGCCGCTCCCGCCCTCGGCGACCGTCAGGGAGTCCGGTTTCACGACCAGATAACGATCGTTGTCCGCCACGGCGATACGAACGGTCTCTTCCTTGCCCTCGTAGTCGCCGCCCGTTGCCGTCAGCTTGAAGTCCGTTCTCTCGTCGACGGTATCGTCATCCTCGGCCGCGCTCACCTGAACCGTCCGAGCCTCGTTCCAGTTCTCCGTCGTGAAGCTCAGCGTGACTTGGTTGCCGGATGCGACGGGGTCGGTATCCACCCGCACATCGGTATCGCTCGGCTGAGCCAGCGTGACCGTCACCGACGCCGAGGGCTGCGTCGCCAACGACACCTTGAAGGTTTCGCTCCCCCCTTCGGAGACCGTCAAATCCGTCGGCGACACCGTCAATCCCGCCGCGTCGTTCTCCGAAACCGACACCGACACGCTCTCGCTTTTGCCCGCGTAATCCCCGCCCGACGCGCTCAACTCGATCGTCTCCCTGTCCGCAAGCGCATCGGCGTCCTCCGCCGCGCTCACCGTCACCGTCCGAGCCTCGTTCCAGTTCGAGGTCGTGAAGGTCAGCGTGCTTTGATCGCCGTCGGTGGTCGGGTCGGTGTCGAAGGTCACGTCGGAGCTGGACGTGTCGCCTTGCCTCAGCGTCACCGTCACCTCCGCGCTCGGAGCGCTCGACAACGCCACCGTGAAATTGCCGCTCCCGCCCTCGGCGACCGTCAGGGAGTCCGGTTTCACGACCAGATAACGATCGTTGTCCGCCACGGCGATGCGAACGGTCTCTTCCTTGCCCTCGTAGTCGCCGCCCGTTGCCGTCAACTTGAAGTCCATGCTCTCGTCGACGGTATCGTCATCCTCGGCCGCGCTCACGCTTACCGTCCGAGCCTCGTTCCAGTTCTCCGTCGTGAAGCTCAGCGTGACTTGGTTGCCGGATGCGACGGGGTCGGTATCCACCCGCACATCGGTATCGCTCGGCTGAGCCAGCGTGACCGTCACCGACGCCGAGGGCTGCGTCGCCAACGACACCTTGAAGGTTTCGCTCCCCCCTTCGGAGACCGTCAAATCCGTCGGCGACACCGTCAATCCCGCCGTGTCGTTCTCCGAAACCGACACCGACACGCTCTCGCTCTTGCCCGCGTAATCCCCGCCCGACGCGTTCAACTCGATCGTCGCCCTGTCCGCAAGCGCATCGGCGTCCTCCGCCGCGCTCACCGTCACCGTCCGAGCCTCGTTCCAGTTCGAGGTCGTGAAGGTCAGCGTGCTTTGAGTGCCGTCGGTCGTCGTGTCGGTGTCGAAGGTCACGTCGGAGCTGGACGTGTCGCCTTGCCTCAGCGTCACCGTCACCTCCGCGCTCGGTGCGCTCGACAACGCCACCGTGAAGTTGCCGCTCCCGCCCTCGGCGACCGTCAGGGAGTCCGGTTTCACGACCAGATAACGATCGTTGTCCGCCACGGCGATGCGAACGGTCTCTTCCTTGCCCTCGTAGTCGCCGCCCGTTGCCGTCAGCTTGAAGTCCGTTCTCTCGTCGACGGTATCGTCATCCTCGGCCGCGCTCACGCTTACCGTCCGAGCCTCGTTCCAGTTCTCCGTCGTGAAGCTCAGCGTGGTTTGGTTGCCGGATGCGACGGGGTCGGTATCCACCCGCACATCGGTATCGCTCGGCTGAGACAGCGTGACCGTCACCGGCGCCGAGGGCTGCGTCGCCAACGACACCGTGAATGTATTGCTGCCGCCCTCGACCACAGGCAAGGGGTCCGCCGCCACGACGGTCAATCCCGCTTCGTCGTTGTCTTTCACCGAAACCGATTGGCTGCCGGTAACGCCGCCGTAATCACCGCCCGATGCCGTCAGTTCGACACTCGTACTCTCGTCGACAGCATCGTCATCCTCGGCCGCGCTCACGCTCACCGTTTGGGGGGTATCCCATTTGTCGCCGGCGCCCGCGACGGTGAAGGTCAGCGTTTTTTGATTGCCCTGCGTCGTCGTATCGGTATCGACCGTCACATCGGTATCGCTCGGCTGGGCCAGCATGACCGTCACCGCCTCCGTGGGCTTCGTCGCCAAACGCACCGTGAATGCACTGCTGCCACCCTCGGACACGTCAAAGGGATCCGCCGCCGCAATCGTCAATGCCGCCGTGTCGTCATCGTTCAGCGTCACCGCCACGCTGCCGGAAATGTCCGCATAGCCACCGCCGGAAGCTGCCAGAGCGATGCTCGTGTTTTCGGTTTGCGCGTCTTCGTCATGATCCGCGCTGATCTTCACGCTCTGAGGGTCGTTCCAGTTTTCGGTGCTGAAAGCAAGCGAGGTCTTGTCGATGGTGACATCGGTATTCGCAGGCGACGTCAATTTCACCGTTACTTCCGCCCCCGGTTGCGCCGCCAGTTTCACATCGAAGGTCGCTTCGCTACCCTCGGTCACCGCCACGCTCGCCGGAACGACCAAAGCGGCATCGTCGTCGCTCACCGACACACTGACCGAGGATTCCACGAGGATGCTGCCTTCCGGAGGGGAAGCCAGGCCTGCGGCATCGAAGGCCCCCGTCGCACCGGGGTCGGCAACCGTTCGGAGCAAGCCTCGAAGTTCGACGGATGCGGTATCACCGACGGCATCGTCATCCTCGGCGGCCGTCAGCGTCAACTCCTGCCATGTATTCCAATTGCTACGATTGAATTGCAAGGCGGTGAGATCGATCCGTATATCCTTGTTGGTCGGTTGAGCGAGAGAGACATTCCAAGGCAAGTTATCGAAAAGCGGCGACGTTGACATCTTTATCTTGATCGTCGCGCTATCGCCCTCTTCCAGCTCGACCGGGACACCATCGAAAAGGAATTGATTCGTGTCGGCGTTCCTTTGCGCTACGGTGCGCGTGAATTCGACGTCATAACCACCGCCGTCGGCCTTGAAAACTATCGTGACCGGAGGCTGATCGATCCCGATATTGTCGTCGGAGGCGCTGAGCGTGACGCTTTGCCATTGGCTCCAGTTGGAGCGGGTGAAATTGATGGAATTTTTGTCGAAGACGATCACGTTCGCAGATGATTTATCTTGATGGGAAAGATTCAAGTCCACATCGCTCGTCGGGCCTTGCGCTCCATTGACCGAATCCGGGAGGGCGGCGAGTTTAATATCGAAACTCGCGCTCTCACCCTCGGTTATAGCGGACGGGAAGTTGCGTAGGATCAGCTGCGATTCATCGTCATCCGATACCGATACCCTTATGGCATTGGTCATTGCCCCCGAAAGCCGCTTGACCAAAACACCCTCGTAGCCTCCGCCGACGGCACCGATCGCAATCTCGGCGGTTTCGTGGGATGAATCGACGTCTTCGGCCGCATCGACGGTGATATTTTGTTCCGTACTCCAATTCGATGCCGTGAACGATAAGGTGTTCTGGTTTCCGCTCGTATCTTTGTCGGTATCGACGGTTACGTCGGTATTCGAGGGCTGGGTAAATGTCAGCGTCACATCACCCGAAGGCTGATCCTCCAACTTGATTTTCAAAGTAACCGAGTCGCCCTCGTCGATATTCACCGGCTCCGGAGTGACGATGACCAAGGGGGATTCGTCGTCTTCGACGCTGACTTCGACGGTACCGGTGATGTCCGTATAATCCCCGCCGAAAGCGCCCATCTGTATAGAAGCGCTGTCGTCGATGCGATCATCGTCATGCGCGGCGGCAACTGTAACTTCTTGTGCTGTATCCCAAGCCCTAGAGGCGAAGACCAACGAAATCTGGTTGCCGGGCACAGACGAGTCGGCATCTATCGTTATATCTTGGTTGGTCGGTTGGATCATACGTACGGCTACCGCCTGCGTCGGTGGACTTGAAAGTTTCACTTTGAACTTCTTCGTCCCACCCTCGGCAACCGATACCGGGGCACCTTCGAATATCAATTTTTTCTCGATATCGTTATCCCTTACGGTAACGCTTACCGATCCGTTCACATCGTCCCACTTGCTTTGATCGAGGCTGCCATCGACGCTGACTGCGATGGTAGCACTTTCGTGATCGTCATCGTCGTCCTCGGCGGCTTTGACGGTGATGGTCTTCGCCTGCGACCAATTCAAGACCGTGAACGCCACGGTATCTTGATCGTTCGCCTCGCTCGAATCGCTGTCCAGACTGACATCGCTTTCGTTCGAGGAAAACTTCAGCGTAACGGTCTCGCTGCTGCCACCGGCGAATCCCGGAGCGGTGGAAAGTCTCACTTTGAAAGTGGCGGAACCGCCTTCATCCACGGTCAACGGAGCGCCTTCGAATATAAGACTCGGGGTTTTTTCGCCGGCGACGAGGATCAAACGTGCCGTGCCGGTCACCGGCGAGAAGGAGGGCGTCGCGTCGCTATCGCCATATTCATGACCGGATGTGGCGTATGCAATATCGATCAATTCATGGCTGCTGATGGTATTCGAGCCGGCGGTTATCGAAACAGCCTGATCCGTATTCCAGTTATCTTTGTTGAACGTAAGGGTGTGGGTATTGCCGGAGCCTATAGAGAAGCGAGAGTCGCTATTGCTTTGTTTGGAGAAAACGAGGCTGATATCGGTCGAACCCGATTGCCTTCCATGGGAGGTAGGCTTGGTTGCGAGCCGGGCCTTGAACGATCGAGTGGTCCCTTCGGGCACCGAAAGCGGTAGAAGAGAAAGAATCACACCGGTACGATCATCCTCTGTCACTCCGACGGTCTTTGTCACCGCCTCGCTATATGCGGCATCGGGAGTGAAAACGAGGTTGATTTGTCGAGGAGGACCGTAAGCGTAATCATCGTCCGCGGCGGTCAGGGTCAGGCTTTGCCATGAATCCCAAGTGTCGACGGTGAAGCTGAGACTTGCCTTGTTGACCGAAAGCGTATCCGAATCGCTCGAAACGATGCTCACGCCGGTATCGCTTGCCGGAAGCGTCGCGAGTTTCACTCGGAGGGTCGCGGTACCGCCTTCATCGATCGAAGCGGAGAAATTATCGAATACCAGTCCCTTCGTATCGTTATCGTCGACCTTGACCGGAACCGATGAGGTTATATCGCTGTCACCTCCGGAAAGCGTCAAGGGGATGGAAGCCGTATCATCCACCGCATCGCCGTCTTCGGCGGCAGTGACCGTGACCTCTCGGGCACTATCCCAATCAAGGGTCGTGAACGTCAATACGGTCTGATTATCCGATGTATCCGGGTCGCTATCGACCGTGACGTCCGAGTTGTCGGGTTGTCGAAAAGTCAGGGTACGCGACTCGGCCGGTTGATTGCGAAGTTTCACCTTGAACGTCTCGGAGGCGCCCTCGTTCACACTCACCGGAACATCCTCGAAAGTCAGGATATCCAGGATTCCCCCTTCATCGTCATCGATCGTCACTTCCAATTTGTCGTTCAGTACATAGTCCGCAAGCCTCCCCGTCTCTCTCAGATCGTGTCTGGCTGTCGCGGTAACCGAAAGAACGATTTCGTCATCGAGTCCATCCGAATCATCGGCGGCACTCAAATTGATCGTCTGCCATTGATTCCATTGATTGTCCCCTGTACGGGTAAAGGTCAATGTTTTTTTATCGACGGACAAATCCGAATCCTCGGGCGCTGCCAGTCCGATGGTCCAGTCGTAATCGATCGATTCGGTAACACCTCCGGAGACTCTTTTGGTCCGAGCCGGGGACACGGACATTTTGACCTTGACCGCCGAGCTCTCTCCTTCTACGACCGTCGCCGATGCCGGCTCGAATATGACGTCGGCGGTTTCATTATCGATGATTTTCAGAGTTCGCGTACCTACCGCGTCTTTGAATGCCGTAAAGCCGAAGGTTATCGAGAAAGATTTCGATCTGAACCAGAACTCGTCATTCTCCACCGTTTTGATTGTGGCTTGCTTCCATTCCTCCCAAAGACCATCGGCACCTCGTGTCAAAGGACTCAATGAAAGATATTCTCCCTGACCAATCGATGTATCATTTACTTTGATATAATCATATATCCACACGCCGGAATCGACCAAAGAATCGGGATCATCGATTTTCACTTCAATCGGAACGCTAGTAAGCGTAGAGTTACCAGTGTCCTGCAATGACCTCCGTGATGCTTCACTAAATCGATACCTGAATGAAAAACTCTGCCCTTCGTTGACGCTCTTCGGAAAATTCTCGATAACCAATCCATGATCGCTATCTCTTATCACTACCGCGATATAGGTCAATTCCTTTATCAAATCGGCAAGCACTCCCTCATAACCACCGCCGGATCCGCTCACGCTTAAATTGACACTATCATCTGTATGATCGTCATCACGAAGCGCTCTCAACGAAATCTCTTGATCCACATTCCAGTTGCTCGTCGTGAAGGCCAATGTGTTCTGGATGCCGGATTGTTCAGTATCGGTATCGATCCGCAAATCAGTGCCGTCAGGAACAGTGAATGTCAAGGTAACATCATCGCTGGGAATGACTCCGAGTTTGGCCTTCACCGTGATGGAATCCTCCTCGGGTACGACCGGTTTCGAGGGATCGAAAACGATATGGGGCCGGTCATCATCGGCAACTTCCACCGTCACTGTTCCCGTAATGGAACTGTAAAGATCGTCGCTGTCGCTTACCGTCAAGTTGAATGTCTCGGTGTCTTTGACGATATCCTGATCGTGTCGAGAGGTGACCGTTATATTCTGGGGCTGATTCCAGTTATCGGCATCGAAAGCCAACTCATATTTATCGAGGCTTATATCGGGATTGTTCGAGCTCGATATCGCCACCTTCAAGTCGACGATCGGAATAACCGAGAGTCGTACGGAAAAAGTGTCGGTCTTGCCCTCGATAAGATTTACGGTCTCCTTGCTGATCACCAATGCTTGGTTATTATAAGTATCATGGACCGATACTTCGGCATCGGCACTCTTGTCATCGTAACCTCCGCCGGAAGCACTTAGAGGGATCGTCGCCGTTTCATTCTCGGCGTCATCGTCCTTCGATGCAGTGACGGCTATTCTTTGCGGGATATTCCAGTTATCGGTAGTGAAGGTCAAAGAGGTCTGATTGCCTGTCGTTTTGGTATCGGTATCGGCCGTCACATCGGTATTCGTGGGCTGCGTCAGGCTCACGGTCACATCCGCCGCCGGCTCTTTACCGAGCCGGATACCGAAATACCCGGTGGCCTCTTCGTCCACGGCCAAGGGAGTGTCTTCGAGAACGAGAAAAAGATTATCGTCATCGATGATTTTTATTTCATGCTCAAGGTTGTTATAATTATATGGATCGGATGCAATGGACGCTTGCATATCATAGCCAAGGGTGACCTTCTCGTTCAAAGAATCATCGTCCTGCTTTGCTCTGATAACGATCGACTGCCATTTGTTCCAGATTTTCTCCCCTCGATAATTAAAAACCATTTCGGTTTGATTTCCCGCTGTATCTCTATCGGTATCCACCACGAGATCCGTACCTGAGGGCAAAGAAAAATCCGCGGTCCACCTGTCATAAATAGAAGTGGAATTCTGACCTTGTCTCGGAGGGCGAACGAGGGTTTTGACTCGAAGAACGAGTTCACCGCCTTCCAGCACCCTTGTCGGATCCGGAGAGAATTGCAGTTTCACCACTTCGTTATCGATAAGGGATATCCTTTTGTCCTCTTGGCCTAAATTATTGACGTTAAATGTAAGATCGATATGTTCATGTCGTGGATTCGGCGGATACTGCCAGAGAATCCAAGCAGTATCATTTTCGTTGGATTTAACGGTAAAACTCTGCCACTCATCCCAGTTATCGGAGGTGAATGTCCGGGATGTGGTTTCTCCCAGATCAAGACGCTCTAGCTGAGTGCTTCCCCGGCCATAACCCATACTGACCGATGTATCGCTAGCAGGCTCCTTAGTCAATCTCACATCGAAGGTGGCGGATTTTCCCTCGTTCAACGAATGGGGAAATTTTCTATATTCCAAGATATCGCTATCGTCATCTTTTACCCTTACCCGAACGTGATTGGCGGACGGATGTATATTCTCGAGCGAATTGATAACCACCCTTTCGTAACCACCGCCGGTGCCTGCCACCGTCAATTTGGCGTGATCGTCTACCTTGTCGACATCGTCGGCGGCATAGAGGGTAACTCGCTGCTTTACGTTATAGTTGGCGACAGTGAATGCAAGGGTGTTCTGATTGTCGTCTTTCGTGCTATCGGTATCGATGGTCACATCCGAATTGTCGGAATATAAGGTGAGCGTTACATTACCCGATGGCTGCGTCGAAAGATGGACTTGGTGGACAAAACTGGTGCTTTCGGGAAATTCCGCCGACGGTGGATCGAATTTCACCACGCTATAGCTTTCATCCGACACTCTTATCTCGACGCTCCCTTTGACATTTCCATAACCACCGCCCGAAGCGACCAAGGGGATAGAAGCGACTTCATTGCCCGGACCGGAATCCTCGACGGCGGATACAACGATCGTTTTCTCTTTGTTCCAATCGGAGGGGCTGAATGTCAAGGAAATTTGATTGCCGGATCGAGAGCTATCGGTATCGGCGGTTATGTCCGTGTTGTCAGGCTGGGTCAGTGTCACATTGACATTCGAAATCGGGCGCGTACGCAGTTTGACTTTGAAATCGGCGCTGCTCCCCTCTCTGAAAGTCAATAAGGTAGGATCGAGAACCAATGCGGGAGAGTCGTTATCGAGAGCGGTTGTCGATACTTGACCCGAGATTCCCTGATAATCGCCCCCGGAGGCGTTGATATTGAATATCTGGCTATCGTTCCATGCATCGTCGTCCTCGGCGGCAGAAACGCTGACGCTCCGAGCGATATGCCAATTGGCTTGGGTGAAGGAGAGGGTCCTTTGGTTTTCGTCGGCATCGGTATCGGTATCCAAAGCGATATCGGAATTGGTCGGTGGGGCACGAGAGAAAGTCAATGTTATATTCGCACTCGGACGAGTCGCCAATGCCACCTTGAATGTGCCCGTTCCACCCTCGGTGAGGGTCACCGGTGTATCTTCGAAAACCAGCGCCGGGGATTTATCATCGTCAAGCACCGATACCTTAACTTCCGCGGTGACGCCATCGTATTCTCCGCCTTGAGCGCTGAATCCTATCGTTCCGCTATCATTTTCGGCATCGTAATCGGCGGCGGCATTGACGGTAATCGATTTCGGCGTATTCCAATCGGTGGTACCGAAATCCAAGACCACTTGATGGCCGGAAGCGGTAGGGTCGGTATCGGCTTTGATATCGCTGTTCGTAGGCTGGGTAAGAGTGACCCTGACGTCTTGATCGGGTCGGGTGGCCAGTTTGACCTTGAAATTTTTACTCGAATTTTCATCCAAGCTTACCGGAACGCCTTCGAATACCAGCGACCTCCCCGGGCTAGGCGAGCCCTCCGAAATCCTTACGGCCACTGACCCGGTAATGGCGGCAATATCCTCGTCCGAATCCCCGTATTCCCCACCGGATGCGGCCCAAGGAACGGTCGTGTTTTCGCTGAATATATCATCGTCCGCGGCCGCGCTCAGATTGAGGTTCTGCCAAGTATTCCAGTTATCGCGGGTGAATTCGAGAACGACCGCAGAGCCGCCGCTTCCGACTCGGAGATCGGTATTCTCCGGTTGTTGGAAGGTCACGCTGACTCGTTCTTCTAGATAAGGTTTGGTGGCAAGCCTTACTTTGATGGTTTTGCTATCTCCTTCGTTCACGACAACCGGTGTGCCTTCGAATTCGACGCCGGCTTCGTCATCATCGAGAACCTTGACCGTGCGCTTGGTCGTATCCTCGTCGAACCCTCCGCCATCGGAAGTGAAATTGAGCCCGATATTGACATCCCCCGACATTTCATCGTTATCGACCGGGGTCAGCACCGCCTCTTGTGCGGTATTATAATTGGCAGTGGTAAAGACAAAACACGCGACCTTAGAAGAGCCGGGCAGAATTCTGCATCGCTCCGATATCTCGGATTTACTGACGCCGAGAGTTGCGCTACCGGTAGCATCGGCATAGGCAAGACTTACCACAACATCGGAGGTCGGTTCTTTGAACAAGCGAATGCTGAATCGACGGGGCGACGCGCTCTCGGAGATCGACTCCGGGAAATCGATGAACAGAAGACTGTTGCTATCATCATCCGTTACTTGTACCGGGTGATCGGAGGTTATCGATTCGTAATCGCCACCCGAAGCGCGAACGGGAATCAAAGCGTGATCGTTGACGGCGTCATCATCGTCGGATGCCGAAATGCCGATGGTTTGCGGTTGATTCCAGTTATCCGATGAAAAAACCAAAGAATTTCCTATGGCTTCGACCGTCGGAGTCGTATCGACCCTGACTTCGAAATTGGTCGGCTGGGTAAAATGCAGTGTGACGTTATCGGTGGGCTCGGTGGCAAGAGAGACGCTCAACGAAGCATCGCTCCCCTCCTGCACTTGAGTTCTTCGAGGAGAAAATACGATGGCGGCGGTTTCATCGTCCACGATCTTCACATTCACATCGGCAATTTGATTGTCGTAGCCGTCGCGAGGAAATTCGCCGCGCGCGACGGCTCTGATGACAGCGGTATCGTCAACCGCATCCAGATCCGAAGCGGCTCTCACTTGTACCGTACGCGCCACATTCCAGTTCGTCTCGCTAAACCTCAGCGTATTTTGGTTACCCGTTCTTAGAAGATCGGTATCGAAACTCACATCGACGCTACCGATTTTGTCCATGCGGACATCGACATAACCGAATGGTCGATTGCCGAGTTTTATCGTGAAATTCGAAGTCCCTCCTTCGTTGACCATGACCGGGGCATCGCCGATGACCAAGCGAGAATGATCGTTATCGATGATTTGCACTTTATGCACGGTATCGATAAGCCAATTGGCATCCAGCTCGAAGAGGAGCGTAACCTCTCTCGATAAAAACAAGTCGTCTTCATGGGCCGTCAGCGTTATATCGACCCATGTGTGTACATCAGTCGAGACCCGACCATTATCGACACTCAAAAGCGAGGGGTGGCTACTGGTGATAGTGACATCCTGAAATTCCTCGTCCCCGAAGATCGGATTACCTTGCAGATCCGCCAATCTCATTTTGAATGTGATGGACTCGCCTTCGTCGATGGTATAGGGAATATCCTGGAACGATAAATCAAGGCCGTCATTGTCGATTCCTCGATAACGCAAAGGGGTGCTCCTTATATCATCGATATCATATCCTCCTCCGCTCACACGAATGTGAGCTGTAAAATAATTTTGGTTACCATGCCATTTGAGGTCGCTATCATCACGATTATGATAGAAGACCGTCTGTGGTTGATTCCAATTCTCAGGAGAATAATTCAGATAAATAACGGTCACCGGCTTCTTATTGGAATTCAACGGGGCGATGATGTATTTATCGAAACCATGCACGCCGGTATAATGAAATTCCAATCTCACATTACCCTCGGGTTTCGTAGCCAGGCTGACATCGACCGACTCGTTCTCCCCCTCGTAAATCACCAGGCGCTTCGGATTGAAAATCAATCCTTTGGTATCGACATCCTTGATGGTGATTGAAAAATATTGCCGAGAACCTTGTGTTCCGTTATAATTATAGTTGGATTTATCGATGGCCGAGGCTTCGAACAAGAATTGGAGGTCTTTATCCTTGGCATCATCGTCGGGCACGGCCGAGAGCCTGATCGTTTGAGGCTCGTTCCAATTAAGAGCGGTGAAAATCGGCGCGGCGGGGGTGATCGTCAAGGATTCCGGTTCCGTCGGATTTCCAGATCCCGAACGCTCCTTCAACGCGACTTTGACTTCCGCTCCGTTACGAGGTTCAGAGGCAAGTTTGATCGTAAAGTCGATGCTTTCACCCTCGTTGATTTCTGAAAAACCCCGGCTAAAGATCAAAGCATCGGCTTTTTCGCTATCGGAAACAAGAACGTCTATATCACTCGTCAATCCATCGTAATAGCCTCCCGTCGTACCAAGCCTGATCGAACCCTCTTGATTTTCCGAATGTTCATCCACTGTATACCGGATGCTCGTTCTCCACCATCGATCCCAATTCGTGGCATCGAATCGATGTTGGCTATCGTCGATTCGAATATGACTATTCTCGATCACCGATAGATCGGCGGTGACATCACCGACGGGTCGATGGGAGAGTTTGACCATAAGATTCGTGGACGAGCCTTCGGTGACCGAGAGGAGAGCGGGCGAGAATATCAACGATGCCCGATCGTCATCGACGATCGTAATCGCGAGTTCGAAATCCAGATCATCGTAGTTGCCACCGGCGGCGGCGACCTCGATTATCTCGCTTTCGCCTACCAAATCATCGTCCGGCGCCGCATAGACGACGATCCTTCGCGGTATATACCAGTTGGCCGGGGTAAACTCGAGGGTGCTCTGATGACCGATAACGCTATCATCGCTATCGATGGTGATATCGGAATTGGAGGGCGAGGGAACGGTCATCGTGACAACCCCCGTCGGTTTGGTCCCGAGATTGACATCGAAACTCACGCTAGCTCCCTCATCGATCTTTAGCGAGGTCTTCGTGAGCACGATCTCCGGGGATTGTTCGGCATCGGAAATCGTCACTTTCAGACTCTTCCTCACATCGACATAATCCGCTCCGTCGGCGACAAGAGAAATCGTCACGATATCGTTGACGGCATCGATATCCGTCGCGGCATTCAAAGAGACGGTCTGCCATCGATCCCAATTTTTATTTGTGAATACGAGTTCGTTTTGATTGCCGGGGGTCGAAGGATCGCTATCGAGGGTCAAATCGCTGTCGGCGGGGATGGTCATCGTCACTCGTACCGAATGGCGACTGGAAAACACCCGCGTTTTCAGCCGCACCCGGAACGAGGCGGTACTTCCCTCCTCGACGAGCGCCATATCCTCGGGATCGATATCGATCATCTCGGTATCTTTATCGGGCAATTCCAACTCCACCCGAGTCTCGACCCCGGAATATTTCCCGCCGGTGGCGAGCAATTTCACGTCTCGATATTCGGTATAGCTATCGCTGTCCGGGGTATTGGAGAGGGTTATTTCTTGCCACTCGTTCCAATTCGACGGGCTGAAAGTGACGGATTCGGGTTCCGCGCTCAGCTCGCCGTCTTCGGGAAGGGTGAGATCCACCCGCACCGCTTCCAAGGGCGCGGCCGAGAGTTTGATCTTGAAGCGATTGCTACCCCCTTCGTCGATGATCAAATACCCCTGCGCTCCGTCCCTATCGGTGATCAATCTCGGAGCATCGTTATCGATCACCTTGATGGTCGGCAAAAGCTTGTTGAAGGTAGGGTATTTATAATAACGGTTATCCACTTGGGTAATGGCTTTTGCATAAATCCTGACCTCTTCGCTCACCGCATTATCATCCTCGGGAGCGACGATAGTGACGGTCTGCGGTATATTCCAATTTCGGCTGCCGAACAAAAATACCCAGTTATTGAAAATAGGATCTTCTCGGAAGAATCCCTCGGGGTCCGCACCCTCCAACGCGGCCGGATTGGACGAAAGGAATTCCACTTCGTAGTAGTTGACACCGTCTCTCCAGAAGCGATTGCCGGGATTCGGATAATGAGGCTGCTCATCCAGTTTAACCGTAAAAGTCAGGCTCTCGCCCTCGTCGATAGTCTTAGGGAAACCCGCGATCACCGGTTCGGCTGCTTCATCCTCGATCACGACGATTTTCAAGTAGCGAGTATCGCGCCTCGATCCGTAAATCATTTGCACCTTGCCCGCTTCCACCCAGTAATCGCTGTCTTGAGGGGAAGAAAATACCACGCTTTGCCAAGTATCCCAGTTGGATTGAGTGAAGGTCAACCGATTTCGATCCATGTCGATACCGGTGGGATTGACTCTATATCTTTTGGGTTTGTCCGGATCGTTGGAAAGTTCCATGATGACCCTCAGATCCACCGCGACATTGCTCGAGGGTCGACCTTGAAGTTTGACCTTGAGGGTTCCGGTCCCTCCCTCGGGAAGGGAAATGCCGTTGAAGAAGCCGTCGTTCGTATACTCCAGTTGCAGTTGGGGTCTATCGTTATCCGATATATCGACGACTACGGATTCGTTCAATCCATCATAGTCCGCTCCGGAGCTGCGAAAGGCGACGACGAACTGTCCGTGGGCGTCATCGCTGTCCTCTTGAGCGCTGACATTGACGATTTGCGGCGTATTCCAGTTGTTTCGAGTGAATACCATCGAGCTTCGATCGAGGGTCAATCCGCTGCCGGCGGAAGCCACGATATCCACGTTTACATTTCCGTTGACCGGTATCGTACCGAGCCTCAATCTCAACTTTGCGGGTGCGCCTCCCTCTCGTATCGATACCGAGACGGGATCGACCACCAACTCCGCCAAATCAGGATCGCGCTCATTGATCGTCATCCGGTGCGTGACGTCATAGCCGCTGCCCGATGCTACCGCGATCAGCTCCGCTTTTCGATCGACCGCATCGTAATCGCGCATCGAGCCTAGGAGAAATGATTGCGCTCGGTTCCAGTTATCCTCATCGAAATGCAAGGTATGGAAGAGTTTGGTCAGATTGATTTTGTGGGGGACATTCAAAATAGGGCCGACCCTCAAGAACGATGCGCCGCTTTCGGAAGGGGATATTCTGACACTCACCGCTCCCGATGGGCGGCTAGCCAACTTCACGCTGACCGAAGTGTTGATATTTTCCGTGATCCTCAAGCTATCGAGCATCACGATCCCCGGCCGGCTTTCCGAAGTATCTCGATCCCGCACATTGATCTTAATGGAGGGCGTTCCGAAGCGGGAATCGAGAGTATCGGTTGCCTTTTCATAAACACGAACCGGTATCGTGTATCGCTCGCTCGTACTGTTCAAATCGAGCGATGCCGAGAACTCGATTTTCCGGGACGTACTCCAATTGCTCGGTGTAAAAGTCAGACGGGCCGGCGTCAAATTGGATGGCGTCAAAGACAAATGACTTTCGCTGGCCGGGGGCACCACCCGGACCAGCTTATCGGTTATCGGCTGGGCCAGAAAACCGATATTGACGGATGCGGTTTCGCCTTCATCCAAAGTGATCGGGCCCGCGGGCGAAATAACCAACCCCTGAGTATCTTCATCGACGATCAGAACTTTCGCCTGATCTGAAGAGAAAGTATTTTCTCGGGTGTCGATTCTTATATTGATCGTCTCGTTTACTGCGTTATCGTCATCCGTCACCTCCAAGCGACGGGTTTGTTCGACATTCCAATTATCGGGAGTGAATTCCATATCGCGATCGGGTACGAAATGAAGGGTCTTGCGCAGATATTGACGCGATGAGTCATCCAAGAAAAATGCCACTTGAACGGGGCTATCCGGAGGATGCGAAAGACGGACCCTGACGATAGCGCTGCTGCCCTCTCGAATGCTGATACTTCTGGGGGCGACGATCACCTGTTTCGCATCGTTATCTCTGACCGATGCTTGGATTGTTTTCGGGACGCCATCATAGCCTCCACCGACGGCAGTGAAGGTGATAGTCGGTGTACTTTGCGCGGTATCGTCATCCTCGGAGATCGACAGGGCTATGTTTTGCACCCTTTTCCAGTTTTCTCGCGTAAAGGTCAACGATGACGGGTTGAATACGAGAGTATCATCGTCGGCAGAGGCGCTGACCACCACAGAACCGGTCGGCCTGGATTTCAGGCGAATGCCAAGCGTATAACTCTCCCCTTCCGTATAGACGTGGTTGTCGGGGGCAAAGACCAATTCGATTTCGTTGATATCCGGATCGGAAACACTCACCGACAGCCGCGCCGAAACTCCGTCATAACTACCGCCTTGAGCGGTAAAACGCAAGATACTCGATTCGTCGTTGGCATCGTCGTCGCTGGTGGCGATGATGCCGATCTTACGGTTTTCGTTCCAATTCGACATGGTGAAGGTTACGGTGGACTGTGCCCCAAGGCGCTCGCTATCGCCATCGAGGGTTATCCAAGCCAAGCCGGGCTGCTCCAAGTTCAAGACGACATCGTCGCTGGGCCGATGCGAAAGTCTGATATTGAAGCTGGAGGCTGCGCCTTCTCGTAGCGAAAGAGTTTGTCGATCGATGACGATACTCGGATACTCATCGTCATCGACCGCAACTTTCAAGGTGCCGACGATATTGTCGTAATCCCCGCCGTTGGCCGTGAGGTTGATCGTTATATCCTCGTCATAAAAATCAATATCATCGTTCGCGACGATGGTAATCCCCTGATTCTCGTTCCAGTTCGAGGCCGTAAATCGCAACAGACTTTTTGTCGATATCAAATCGGGATCCGGATGATGCAGATTGACATTGACCGTATCGCCGCCGGAATCCGAGAACGTCGGCTTGGCCGAGAGTTTGATATTGACGGTGGCGCCCGCTCCCCCCTCGTCGATATCCAAGGATTTTGAATCGAGCACGAAGGCCAGGGTATCGTCATCATGGATGACGATATTCTTGCGCCGGTTGTCGGGAACGTTATAGGTACTTTTATCGACGACGTATCCGATCACCTCGGAGTCGGTATCGCTGCCGTCGTCATCTTGTTTCGCCGATAGATAAACGCTTTGGGAGGACTCCCAGTTTTGCGATGTGAATGTCAGAACCCTCTCGCTCCGGCCATCATGTACGCGAGAGGGGTTGACCAACGAGAGGCTATCGTCGACGGGATAAACCGCCACTTGAACATCGCTTGTCGGGGCGCTTCCGAGTCGAAGCCTCACACGACCGACATCGCCTTCTTGTATCCTCGGAAAGAGCGGACCGAAAACCAAATGCGCCCTATCGTTGTCCGCCACCTTCAAAAAGAGAGTGGCGCTTGCCGAATCGTATCCACCCTCATCATATCCGCTGTCATCGGCGCTGATGACAAAGCGCCCGTCCTCGTCAAGCGAATCATCGTCCTCGGCGGCGGTGATGGTGAGGATTTTCGCGCTGTTCCAATTCGATTGGGTGAAGACCAGCCGTTCGGGAGTCATGCTGACGCTTGCGAAGCGATCGCCGAATTTTTGGTGCGTCACGACCACCGAGGAATCGGCGACGTCCGGCCTCTTGGTCAGCCTGATTTTGTAGATAAGACTGTCTCCCTCCGTCAGGCTCGATGTTTTATCGCCATCGATCACGAAACCGAAAGGCTCGTTATCCTTGATCGTGACTCTGACCGATTTCGAGATCCGGCTTCCTCGTAAATCCAAATAACCGCTGCCGATGGTCGTCTGCAAGGTGATATCCACGGTTCTATCGAGCGCGACATCGTCATCGACGGCGCTGAGTTTGACTGTCTGTCCTCGATTCCAATTATCAGCATCGAATATCAACGTATTTTGGATACCCCCTTTCCTCGGATCGGCATCGATGAGTAGATAAGAACTTTGGGTAAGCGAAAATTCCACGGTATCCCGATCGGGACGCGACGCCAGCGTGAGCTTGAAGTCATCGGTACCGCCTTCGTCGATCGTCAACGTCAAGGGGGTCACCACCACCCCCGGTTCATCGTTATCCTTGATATCGATCCAAGCGCTGCCTTCGACACTCGCATAATCGCCGCCGGTAGCGGTAAATGTCAGCGATATATTGTTATTGACATGATCCACATCATTTGCCGCGCTGATATTGAAGGTCTGCTCTTCATTCCAGTCGGTAGCGGTGAACTCGAGGGTGGTCGGGCTAAGGCTGATGCCTTGAGGGAGGGATTTGCCGCTCACCCTCACACTCCCGGTCGGCTCCGATGTGAGTTTGACTTTCAATGTCCCGGCAGCGCCCTGCTCGGTTACGAGCGGACGGTTCCCGCCGGTGATATCGCCGATTCGTCTGAATCCACCGAGTTTGCTAGCGGCGGGGCTAAAAGCGATGCCGCGGGTATCGTCATCTTGGACCAGCAACGCGATATCCGAACTAAATTGGGAGTCATTATTCGCCGTCCGAAATTCAATCCTCGCTGTCACTCCCGTTTCCACCTTATCGTCATTCGATGCGTAGACCTTGACGTAGTTCCATTGTGCCAATTCATTTGTCGCATAAGTCAAGGTGGTCGATGATGGGTTCTCGGTGCGATCGTTCGGCCCCGAGGCTTTGCCGATAAAGACCCGGTCCTTATCTTCGCCTTCGACACTCAAAGTAGGAAGAACCGTCCTTTCAGGGTGGGGATATTTGAACCTGAAAAGAGTGACTCTCCCCTCTTCGATCGTCAAAGGAGAGACGATATTGAAAGTCGGTTTGAATTGATCTTCGTCCGCTAGCGGCTCGCGAACGATGACGTCGAGTTCGGCTTCGGTCTTGAAGCCATAGCCCGTATTCGAAGTGTAATTATCGGTGGCCGCCGGGGGCGATGTTCTGATAGTGACCTTTCTTCTCTCATCGGTATCGTTGCTATCGACGGCAGCGCTCAACTTGAGCGGAAATCGATTTCGATAGGTCAGCGATTCGATGGCAGTGTGGCTTCTATCGGCAGTCAGGCCCTCGCCCGCCGAAATACCGAGATTCACCCTACCTGCAGGGTACCCTGAAATCTCGAAATATACGGTCCTTTCCTTGCCCTCCTCGATAACCATCGGGTTGTTCGAATCGAATCTTTCCCCGCCCGATGACGCCGAGTGAAATCTCAAATGACTGTCCTTGTCGAGTTGTCGTATCCATAAACGAACAGTGTCGGGACCATGGCCCCCTTCCCACTCAGCCCCGAGGACCCCGGCTATCGGAACGAGAATCGCATTGTCCAAATGATCTTGATCGTTCGAGATTCTGATCGTGATCGTCTGGTAGTCGTCCCAATATTCGGCCTCGCCGGCTATATGACGGAAAGAGAGCTGACTGAAATTATTGACGCCGCTGACCGTCCATCCCGACGAGCCGCCGGAAATCTTGATCCTTCCCCGATCACGGGTGGACTTGGGGGGCTGATCGACCTTTATTTTCAGTTTGACTTCCCCTCCTTCATCCACTGTCAATGTCGGAGGGTAGCTGGAACTACCGAAATTCTCGGGCGCTTGGGGGTTGACCTGTATCGGGTTGCCATCGACATCGGCGATGATGATCTTCACCTTCTCGGTATCCGCTCCCGCTTCGGTGGCATGAAGCTGTGTCGCCGATGATCCGACGAGGAGCGAAACGACCACGATGACGACGAATTCGAAGGATGGATGCGCACAAGGTCGTGCACGAAAAGGACGAAGGGCGCCACCTTCGCCGACTTTTGCCGGTTTCGTCGAAGGCTCGAGGGTGATGATGGATAGGAGGTGGAATAAGCGCTTGTCGGAAGAACGAGGACGACCGAAGCGAGCGGGGGAAAATAAAAGAATACGAGTCCCGTCAGATCGGACGAATGAGACAATCTCGAAAACAGTTCGCAAAAAAGTCATTTTCCTCTTCCTCTTTTTACCGATTCGACTCCATCCCCCAAAGCCCCTGCACCACCACGTCGATGCTTTTTTTCCGCTCGTTTTCAGGCTTTGATTCCTTTTGCCCCCGATAGTCCAAGGGGCTTGACGTAGCACACAAAAGCTTCTCAATGTGCACAAAGTAACACATGTATCGAAATTTTCAACCCCTATTTGAAAAAAAACAACAAATTCAACACCGAAAATCGTCCGTTTCGGCGTTTGACCGCCTGGAATCGTCGGTGAATTCACGTGAATTCACGCTGCGCTGACCGGGCCGATGCGCTTTTCCAAGATGAGGAACCACTCCTGACCCGCGCTTATGCCGACCGATCATCGAAGCGCTTCGCTCACGAGTTCATGAGGCTGTTCTCGATGCCTGGCTGCCGGGAGTCGCCGAAAAAATCGCGCTGCTTGGCTGGATCGACGAGCCTTTTAGGATACTTTTAGGATAACGAGCCGTCTTCGGTGGGCTTCGAGTCGTTCGATTCTCGAAACGATTCGTCTTTCGAATCCGCGCGCAGCATCGACTTGGTGAATTTGGCCGCCGGGCGCCAAGAATCGGCCGGAGAACTCGCGCTTTATCGAGTCGGATAGGATTTTGGTATCGAATCGCCGGCGACGGCGCTCATACCGACTCATATCTCGGGGCGATCCCGCCCTTTTCGTCCCCCCCCCCCCTTTCGTACACCGCGGGAGAGGCCGAGATCGATGCCTTGCCACCGGACCGGGACGCCTTCGAAGACGTGCGCTTGCTCTGCTTGCTTGGATCGACGGGGGGCTGTTATAAAAGGGATAAGGAACCACCTCTATCTACCGGCGTATATACCGCTAAAAAGCCTGAAAGCGATCCGCCACCGAATCTCCATCGGGCAGTCGATCGCCATCGCTGTAACGACAAACGCCCGGGGCGCGAATCACTCGCGCCCCGGGCGTTGCCGACATCATATCAATCCCACGATGGAATATCGTATTTCAAGATTCCCCGGACTCCGAGGTCGGGCTCGTCTCGCCCTTCGCTTTCCTTGCGCATCACATAAACATCCACTTTCAGTCCACCGTCCTTTTCGTCATCCAGCCGATAGCCGAGCCGATCTTGACGCTCGACCTCCGACCAGACGTGCTCGGTGTAAGGCGAACCCACCAATCCTTTGCCCACATCCATTCCGTAGGCAATCTCCGCTCGCCAGCGCATTCCTCTTTCTTCGCGGCCCACTAGGCTCGGGAACGCGTCCTCCGAGAACAGGGTCTTCATCCCTCCATCGGAGTCCACCCCTCCGGATTCGTTATGGACCCGAACCGAGAATCCGAGATTCGTCCCCGGATTCCTATCCCATTCGAATCCCGCCGACAAACCCCAATCCCGAGCCGCTTCCTCGCGGTGATGGACCAGCACCCGCCCTTTCAACGACAGTTCCAAGCCCGTCTCGCTGTCGGCGTAGGACAAACCTGCGCCCACATCCAATCCCCATCCTTCCTCCGCATCCCCGCTGTCATGACGGAGACCCGCATCCACGGTCTGCGAGAAACGAGCGGCATGACCTTGTCTTTGCATCAGGGAGCCCTCGATCCCGGCACGGATGCGCCTCGCCTCGCCCTCGATCTCTCCCCACTCGCTGATCGCATCCGAGCGAATTCTCGTCCACAGGAAATCCGTCGTGTAGGCAAGGCCGAAACCGCCTTCTTCCGACATCTCGGTCAGCTCCTTTCTGAGCCCGGCGTTCAGCATCCCCCAATCCAGCGAACCCTCGGACAGTTCGCCGCCCGGGCGATTCAATCTCACCTCGCCGTTCCCGTAGCCGACCGCACCGCGCAGCCGCATCCCGCCTTCGAATTCCATCGCGGCCCACGGAATCATCGTCGTCAAATCCGCTTCTTTCTCCGTCAGAACACCGCCTTCGCGGAAGTCGCCTTCCCCTTCGCTATACATCCCCACCACTCCCAGCATCCAATTCTCTTGCGCGTAATCCACGCCCAACATGCCGGTGCTCACTTCTCCGTCCACCAAGGCTCCCGCGGTCTCGCCCTCGTATCCTGCCGCGCCGCCGCGGCCCCAGAACGACATCCCTCCGCCTTCTTGGCTGCCTCGGGTGATATTGAAGGAGGTTCCCGCCGTCAATACCTCGCTCAGGGTCAGGGTGTTCTCGCGTTCGAAGTCGTCATCCAAGGCTTTCTCTTCGCGCATCACCGTCGATGCATCTCCGATTTCGATGTCACGACCGGCTATCCGCGCCGACATGCCCGAATGCCCTCGCTTACCGCTATCCAAGCGGCTCTCGATGCCCTCGATCGCCTGCAGTCCCACCGTCCGGGCGAAGCGTGTCAACCACGCCGATCTCCTCCTATCGTCGTTGACTGTCACGCTCACGCTATCGGTGACCCCTTCGTAGTTCCCTCCCGATGCGCGGATGCTGATATCTCCGTGATCGTCATCCTGGTCTTCATCCGACAGCGCTGTCACCTTCACATCGCGCAGCGTGTTCCATTCCGAGGGCTCGATCACCACCGTATTCTGCATCCCTCCTTTCATCACATCCGCATCCACTTCGACGTCGAGCCCGAGCGAAGCACTCGTCGCCAGGGTCACAACATCCGTCGGACGTGTCGCCAGTTTCACGCGGAAGGCTTTGCCCTGTCCTTCGTCGAGTACCAGAGGCACTTCTTCGAAGATCAGCCCCACTCCTCTGGAGGCCTCGGCGCTTGGAGTGGAGGGGTCGTTCGAGCCTCCCGATCCGCTCGGGCCGTTCGAGCCTCCCGATCCGCTCGGGCCGTTCGAACCTCCCGACCCGTTGGGATCGTTCGAGCCTCCCGATCCGCTCGGGCCGTTCGAACCTCCCGACCCGTTGGGATCGTTCGAGCCTCCCGATCCGCTCGGGCCGTTCGAACCTCCCGATCCATTGGGATTGTTCGAACCTCCCGATCCGCTCGGGCCGTTCGAACCTCCCGATCCATTGGGATTGTTCGAGCCTCCCGACCCGTTCGGATCGTTCGAACCACTCGGTCCGTTCGGATTCGAGGGATTCGTCGGCGCGGTCGGGCTGTTCGGATCGCTCGGTCCGCTCGGAGTCGTCGGAGTCGACGTATCCGGATCATCCGAGCCGTCCCTCTCTTCGCCTTCGTCTTCGTCCTCGTTGTTCGGGTTGTTCGGATTCGAGGGATTCGTCGGCGAGGTCGGGCTGTTCGGATCGCTCGGTCCGCTCGGAGTCGTCGGAGTCGACGTATCCGGATCATCCGAGTCGTCCCTCTCTTCGCCTTCGTCCTCGTCCTCGTCGTTCGGGTTGTTCGGATTCGAGGGATTCGTCGGCGAGGTCGGGCTGTTCGGATCGCTCGGTCCGCTCGGAGTCGTCGGAGTCGACGTATCCGGATCATCCGAGTCGTCCCTCTCTTCGCCTTCGTCCTCGTCCTCGTTGTTCGGGTTGTTCGGATTCGAGGGATTCGTCGGCGAGGTCGGGCTGTTCGGATCGCTCGGTCCGCTCGGAGTCGTCGGAGTCGACGTATCCGGATCATCCGAGTCGTCCCTCTCTTCGCGTTCGTCCTCGTCCTCGTTGTTCGGGTTGTTCGGGTTCGAGGGATTCGTCGGCGCGGTCGGGTTGTTCGGATCGCTCGGTCCGCTCGGAGTCGTCGGAGTCGACGTATCCGGATCATCCGAGTCGTCCCTCTCTTCGTCTTCGTCCTCGTCCTCGTTGTTCGGGTTGTTCGGATTCGAGGGATTCGTCGGCGCGGTCGGGTTGTTCGGATCGCTCGGTCCGCTCGGAGTCGTCGGAGTCGACGTATCCGGATCATCCGAGCCGTCCCTCTCTTCCTCTTCGTCCTCGTCCTCGTTGTTCGGGTTGTTCGGATTCGAGGGATTCGTCGGCGCGGTCGGGTTGTTCGGATCGCTCGGTCCGCTCGGAGTCGTCGGAGTCGACGTATCCGGATCATCCGAGCCGTCCCTCTCTTCGTCTTCGTCCTCGTCCTCGTCGTTCGGGTTGTTCGGATTCGAGGGATTCGTCGGCGCGGTCGGGTTGTTCGGATCGCTCGGCCCGCTCGGAGTCGTCGGAGTCGACGTATCCGGATCATCCGAGCCGTCCCTCTCTTCGTCTTCGTCCTCGTCCTCGTCGTTCGGGTTGTTCGGATTCGAGGGATTCGTCGGCGCGGTCGGGTTGTTCGGATCGCTCGGCCCGCTCGGAGTCGTCGGAGTCGACGTATCCGGATCATCCGAGCCGTCCCTCTCTTCGTCTTCGTCCTCGTCCTCGTCGTTCGGGTTCGAGGGAGTCGTCGATGGAGGCGAAGTCTCCGGATCCTCCGGGTCATCCGGATTTCTCGTATCTTCTTCCTCTTCCTCTTCCGGATTGTTCGGCCCGTTCGGATTCGAGGGAGTCGTCAACGGAGGCGATGTCTCCGGATCATCAGGATCCTCCGGGTTTCTCGTATCTTCTTCCTCACCCTCTTCCGGCGGATTCGGATTCGGGTTCGGAGATACGCCCGGCAGCGTAATCACCTCAGCGCCAGGGCCGGAAGGACCGTGGGGGGTCTGCGGGATAGTGGGACGGGTGATGACCCTGTTTCCGTCACTGTCCACTACCTTCACGGATACCGTATCGGACAAGCCCGAATAGTTCCCTCCCGAGGCCGCCAGCACTATGCTCGCCGTATCGTCCTGCGTATCTTCATCGTACTGCGTCGACACCGAGACGCGCTGCGAGACATTCCAATTCGATGTCGAGAAGGTCAGCGTATTCTGATAGCCGGACGTACCGGTGTCGGTGTCGACCTTTACGTCGGTATTCGAAGGCTGGGTCAAGGTCACCCTCACACTGGCCGTCGGCTCCGTTTCCAGCCGTACGATAAAGGTGTCCGAACGACCTTCATCTATTTCCAAAGAGCGTGCGACCACCCGCATCTTCGGCGTTTTATCGATCACCGTAACCGACACGCTGCCGCTGACACTGTCGTAACCGCCACCGGAGGGCGAGAACGACACCCGCGCACTGTCATTGTCGATATCGTCGTCCCGGGCCGCCGAAACCCTGACTGATTGAGGCGTATTCCAATTCGAGGGGGTGAACGTCAGGGTATTCTGGTTGCCGCCGGCCGAGGTGTCGGTATCGACGCTTATGTCGGTATTCGACGGCTGAGCGATTCTCACGGTCACATTCGAGGTCGGCGGCGTTTCCAACTTCACCTTCAATATCTTGCTGGTGCCCTCGGCGAGCGCCAATCTGTCCGGGTCGAATATCAGACCGGGTGCAGGGCATTTAAAGGTGCGAGAGTTGGCGGATGCCGGGATGGAGTAGTCGGTTAAAACTTGGACTCGCACCAAGTAGGTGCTATCACAGCCCGAGGGCACATTCATCTCGATGCTCGTACCGATCCCGGTCGTGACGCTCGCCGGACCGCCATTGATAGTGACCGAGTAGCCGTTGATGAATTTTTCCGGTTCGGGGTGATCCGCTGCGATAGACGACTTCCAGCTGATCACCAGCAAAGTGCCGTTGTATGTCGACTTGATCTCCTGGGGCCTGTCAATCGGCGGTATTTCCTCTCTGGGACCCAATCCGCAAACCCGCCTGTTCGCTACGCTCGCATTGCACCAACTGAGGAGCGCCTCTTCGGTGCAAAACGTCGGGTTTTCAGTACACCACTGATTGAGTCGTTCTTCGGTCCACTCGTTATTCGGCACTTGCTGCGCGAGCGCCGGGGGGACACCTGCGAACAAAAGAAGCATTGCTGCGAATGCAATCGGACGCATGGATGCATGGACGCGCCCGATAACGCTCCGAGAGAGCCCTTGGCCACCCTCGCCGGATCCCGGCGACGACGACGCATCTCCCGTCGAGGAAAAACGCTCGGTCAGGGAACGACCGGTAGCGAAATACCGACGAAAGAATGCGAGCGAAGGATGCACACCATCCCTCGACAAGCCGTGGCTGCGCGGTCGATTGTCGACGCTTCGATTGTTGAAGTTGTCGCTCATGGTTTTCGATCTCTTTATTGTTTTTCGATTCTCGGGGCGCCGGATACTCCGCCGGCAACTCACATCGCTTTGTCCTGAATCATCGACTTTCGCTTTTCTTGCCTACGGCATCACTGCTTGCTTGCGCTCTTGCTCTTTGCTTCGTGAAAGTCGCCCCGAGTCCGAGGATCATCGGGATTCGGGTTTCCTTTTCGTTACATCCGACCATACCACAAGAAATCAATAAAGATCAACCCCTCGGTGATTCGCGGATTTTCGATCGCTTTTCCCCAAGTTTTTCCCCTGATTTTTCCCCATCGACCCTTGGGCCGAGTCTTCACGCGCATAGCCCTGCAGCATCGGACTTAGTCAACCATACTCTCGCCGAAGCATCGGCCACCGAAGCGAGTTCCGGCACGAGTCTCGGCAGATAATCGGCTCGGTTGGTGTTATCCGACCGATGGATCGAAGGGAATACCGAAAACCCCAAGGACACGGATAGGCCGAGGATCGCAAGGATCCCGAGATAAAGACCATAAAGCCTTCGGTTCGACCATCAAGCCGGACGGGGATCATACCCGCGACAATAAAATCTGACAAGGCATCAAGGCCGGGGTTAAGAAGCGAGGAAATCGGCCGATGACGGACTCGAATCGTCGCCGGAGCCGAAGGCGGTGGCAAGCCTGCGATGGATCCGCCCGCATCCGCCTCGAAATCGAAATGAGGATCGAAATGAGGGAGGATCCCTAATCCCCCGTCTTTTGCGAGGGGGCCTTGTCGACATCTTCGCGACATGGCATCTTGCATCCGCCGAAACCGGCTCTACGGGGTAGTCGACGTCAAAGGAACCGATCCCATCGCATCTGTCGATCGACGAACGAGTCTCGCTCATGCCTTATCCTTCGCCATCCTTCGCCGGATGTTGCGTCTGCGAAGGCACCGAAAAGAGACGAGGGGACGGCCCGCGGCGGCGATCATCAAGGGGTATCGAAGGGGATCGAGGCGAGCGCGGCGGCGGCACAAACGGTTCCGATATGCAAAAATCCCCTTCGTCGACGAAACGCCCTCGCGGTGCACGGGTATGATCGCAGATTCGATATTCGCACCGAGCGCCGAAGGAAACTCGCTTCGTTCGTACGAAACCCGAATCGGATTCGGTGCGAATTCCCGGCGCCGACATCCCCTTTGCCGATAAAACACTCAAGGAGCCGTATCGTGGCATTCACCTCGGATATCTTCGACACTCGTACCATCCGGCTTGCCGATCGCGAGGAGACCATCCTTGCCGGCGGTCGCCATCTCTTCCCTTTGTTGCCCCGGGCTTTGGAAGGGATCTCTCGGATCGGGGTGATCGGATGGTCTTCGCAAGGCCCGGCGCAAGCGCAGAACTTACGCGAATCGCTCGAGGGTTCGTCGATCGAGGTCAAAGTCGGGCTGCGCGAGGGCTCGTCTTCGATGCGCGAGGCCGAAGCGGTGGGCTTCACGCGAGATAACGGGACTTTGGGCGAAATGTACGAGGTGATCCGGGAATCGGATATGTCCTTGCTTCTGATTTCCGATGCGGCATTCGCCGAAAACTACCGACGCATTTTCGATGCCTTCCGCCCGCAGACCACTTTGGGACTCTCGCACGGATTCCTGCTCTCCCACCTGCAAGCCCTCGGCGAGGATTTTCCCGCCAATATCAACGTCATCGCGGTCTGCCCCAAGGGCATGGGCCCTTCCGTGCGCCGCCTGTATGAACAGGGGCGACAAGTCAATGGCGCGGGGATCAACTGCTCGTTCGCCGTCCATCGGGATATCACCGGTCGCGCCACCGATTACGCCCTCGCTTGGGCGGTGGGTCTCGGATCTCCTTATACCTTCGAGACCACGCTCGAAAGCGAGTACAAATCCGATATCTTCGGCGAGCGTGGAATCCTTCTCGGAGCGGTGCACGGCATCGCCGAGAGCCTCTACTCGCGCTTCGTCGACAAAGGCGATTCCCCCGACGACGCATTTATCAACAGCGCGGAATCGATCACCGGCCCGATCAGCAAGACCATCTCCCGCTCCGGCCTCAAGGCGGTTTACGAGGAGTTGGACGAAGGCGAGAAGGCCGCCTTTCGCAAGGCCTATAACGCGGCCTACCATCCTTGCCGCGAGATCCTCGAGGAAATCTACGACGACGTCGCCTCCGGCAACGAGGTGCGCAGCGTGATCCAGGCGACCCGGCGTCACGGAACCTATCCGATGGGGACGATCGACAGCACCCGGATGTGGGAAACCGGCGAAAAGGTGCGCGCCGACAGTAGCCGCAATTACGCCCCGATCCATCCGGAGACCGCCGGTGTCTATCTCGCATGCATGATGGCCCAAGTCGACCTCTTGGCGGATCGCGGCCACCCCTATTCGGAAATCGCCAACGAGTCGATCATCGAGGCGGTGGACAGTCTCAATCCCTATATGGACTATAAAGGGGTGTCCTATATGGTGGATAACTGCTCGACCACCGCCCGCTTGGGAGCCCGCAAATGGGCGGCGCGCTTCGATTATATTTTGAAGCAACAGACCTATACCGCAATCGACGAGGATCGCTCGGGGGACGAAAGCCCCTTCGAGAAATTCCGCTCGTCGAATATTCACGACGTGCTTTCGGTTTGCGCGGAGCTGCGGCCTTCGGTGGATATCGCGGTGGTACCGACCCGAGGCAGCGAATGAGAGACTTCGGGCCTCGACGATGCCCCCGCCAAGACCCGAAGCGCCCCGGCCCGAAGCGAATAAGAGGCCGTCGATAGGACAGCGCGATGCCAAGATCGCGTTCGTCGCTCGCGATTGACCTTCCAAGGCGATCGCTCGGCGATCGATGGCCTCGAAGGAGCGATCCGAGATCGCTGCCGGCAAGCGATGCCGCTCCTCGGCTCCGGCTCCCTTCGCGCTCCTTCGTTCGCGCTCCTTCTTTTGCGCTCTTTGCCGATACTTTCGATGCGGCGGCCCCGATAAGCGTCGAAGTTTGCGGGCAGCGGGCATCTTAGGAGAGAGAGTGCGAGCGTTATCGAATCGACCCTATCCATCGTTGTTCGTCGTCGCTCATCGTCGCTCATCGTCGTCCGGCAAAGAAGACCGTCGAGGCTCTTGGCTTTCGACGAGCAAGGGATCTGATAAAAGGCGATAGGCGGGCATACGAAGTCTTCCGACCATTCGATCGGAGGCGATCCGGATCGCTCGACGAGCGACAGGGGCAAGATCGGCAAGATCGGTATAGAGGGATCGAATACACGCCGCATCTGCGTCGCATCCTCGCCGCGCCCTCACCCGATTCCTGCGCTCGGATCGTCTTCGAGCAGGCTTTTTTTGAGATCGAAATAGCGTTGCGGCCACCAAGCGGGGAGCTGGCTTTCGCGCAGATCGAAGCCGAAGGATCGCTTGCTCAATACGATGATCGGCGGCGCTTGGATGCGCTTGAAACAATTCCGACGCAAGCGCTCGGCCAAGTCCTCGAGATCGTCGACGAAGGAGCGATGGTCGGGAAACCATCGACGAAAGCGCTCCTCGTCCCGCCAGCCGATGCGCTCGAGCAGTTCCCCGGCGCAATACCATTGCAGCAGATCGACGAGGTGATATCGGTGCTCGATCATCCGAGCCAGCAGGGCGTCGTGATAACCGTATTTGATCGGATCCCCCAGCCCCAAGGCGATATCGTGGTCGGCGGATAGCTCGGCGCTGGCAGGAACGGTGCCGTCGAGCAGATTGACGGGGATCGTCTCGCGCCGGAAACGACTGCGGTTGAGACAGTCGGCAAGGGCCAGTACCTGGGGCTTGTAAAGATCGGCGATCGGGGCGATGGCCCCGTTGACATCGCCGTAGAGGGTGGCATAGCCCAAAGCCGTTTCGGTCTTGTTGCCGTTGTTGGTGAAAAGGAGCCCGCATTTGGCGGCGATCCCCGCCAACATATCCGCCCCTCGGATGCGCGCTTGGAGGTTTTCCTCGATCTGCACCGTCCACTCCCCGGGGGCGCCTTCGAATCCCGTTTCGCGCAAGCGGACCGACAGCTTCCGATAGAGATCCTCGATCGGGCAAACGATATATTCGATACCGAGCGCGGCACACAGCGCGCGGGCGTTCTCGCGGGTCAGATCGGCGTTGAAACGGGTCGGCAGATTGACCGCGAAGACCCGCTGCGGGCCGAAAGCGATTTGCAGCAGACAAGCGACCACGCTCGAATCCACTCCGCCGCTGACGCCGACCAGATAGCGCCCCCGGCGATCGTGCAGCGCATCGAAATGGCGCAAGCCGACGACGATCGCCTCGACGATCTCCTCCATCCCCTTAGGCGTCGTGTCGAAAGGCTCGACGAGCGCCGAGGAAGGCGGGGCGCTCGCCCGCTGCGCAACCCTCGCCGACGACGACGATGATCGCGCCGGGCCGAGATCGAGATCGAGATCGAGCACCGACAGTTCTTCCCGCCAGGAAGCGGCTCGACAAACGAGCGAGCCGTCCGCACGATACGCGCTGCTGCCGCCGTCGAAAACCAATACGTTCTTGCCGTTGTTCTGGGCTCCGACTTGGTTGACGTAAAAAAGAGGGAGCCGGGAGTTCGCCATGGCCTCGCGCACCACCCGGTTTCGCTTGTCGTTCTTGCCTTGGGTCCATGGCGAGGCGGAAAGGTTGATCACGAGATCGGCCCCGGCTCGATACCAAGCGTTGAGGGTATCGACGGGGGATCCTCGATCGCGATAATCCTCGAGCCAAAGATCCTCGCAGAGTTGCACCCCCAAGCGAATCGAGCTCGCCCCTTCCGATGCGGATGCGGATGCCGATGCGGATGCGGATGCGGATGTCGATGTCGATGTCGATGTCGGCAAGGGAATTTCCCAAGGAACCATCCAGTCGAACAAAGCGGTGCCGGTTTCGGCGGCGATCTTGCGCAGAGAATGAAAATGCCGATCGTCATCGAAGACGCGGTAGTTCGGATGCAAGGTTTTAGGCTGCACGCCGGCGGGCAAGGGCGCGGGCAATGCGGGGCGTTCGACAAACGATCCGTCGTGGCAGACCCAAGCAGCGTTGAATTTACGCAGACGGCCATCCTCGCCTCCGGCTCCGGCTTGGAAAGCGACGTTGCCGAAAACGACCGTCAGCCCCTCGCTCGCCTCGCAGATCACTTCGCTCCATCGCGCGCAATCCTCGATCAGCGCGTCGATCTCCCAAAGATCGCCGAGAAAATAGCCGGGGATGCAAAGTTCGGGGAAAGCGACGATCGCCGCCCCTTCGGCCCTTGCTCGCTCGATCAAACGAAGCATCGTCTCGACATTGCGATCCGGCCGGCCCGCGCAGACCTCCATTTGGGCGAGCGCGACGGCAAGGGAGGCGTTCGGACCTTCGAGTCCTCGCTCGATGCCCGATACGTCGACGGCGATGGGGGCGGTGCGGAAAACCATGAGGCGATCTACGCGAAACAGCGAATAAAATCGATGCCGAGGCCGACAAGGGCGCAGGAGATCGGGCTCGACGAGGCAAAGACTTCAAAAACGACTCTCGAGGGGGTCCGACGGACGCTCGAGACCGGGCCGACGATCCCTTGGCGACGAAGCGCCGCGCCGTGTTCGTTCGCAAAGGCGATGGCGTTCGACAAGTCGGTGCGCCGGAAAAAGCCTAGGATATTCTTCGGGCCCAAGATAAAAATGCCTTTCGCGACGGCGAGCGCCGGGTCAGCGATCGAGATCGAAGACGAAGACCGGCGCTTCTTTTTTTCGTCGACGCATGTCGATACGCTCGCTCATCGAAGATCGACCAAGAACGGCGAAAGCGATTCCCTTCATTCCACCCGATCGAAAAATGCATGAACGATCCCGCCGATCCCGAAGAAGAGAAAGAAGAAAGGCCGGGGGCGAAACCGTCGCCCGCGCTCGATTCGGATTCATCCGCAACGCTCCTCGATCTTCTCGCTTCGAGAGGATCGAGTACCGCCAAAGCGCT
This sequence comes from Gammaproteobacteria bacterium, assembly GCA_965220535.1. Lineage (GTDB taxonomy): Bacteria > Pseudomonadota > Gammaproteobacteria > HK1 > HK1 > HK1. Next base: position 669,387 of record OZ244833.1, read on the forward strand.
GGTGATCGCCGCCGCCTTGGTGGTGGTGATCGCCGGCCTTCGAACCGCAGGGCCGATCATCGTTCCTTTCCTGCTCTCGACCTTCATCGCCATCATCGGCACCCCGGCTCTGACTTGGCTGGAACGCTTGGGGCTGCCGCGATGGCTCGCGATGATCGCGGTCATCGGCGCGATTATAGTGGCGGGGGCGATGATGATGGGCATCGTGGGCGCGGCGATCGCGGAATTCGGCCGCGACCTGCCGCTGTACAAAGAGCGCATCAACGAGCAGACCGCGGCGCTCGGGGCTTGGTTGCAAGGGCGGGGCATCACCGCGCCGCTGATCAGCCTCGCCGATATCTTCAAACCGGAGTTGGCGATCGAACTCACCGCCGACCTCTTCAACGGCTTGGGGGCGCTGCTGACCAATGCCCTGCTGATCTTCTTGACCGTGATCTTCATCCTTTTCGAGGCCTCGGTCTTCTCCGTCAAATTTCGCACCCTCGACAAGGGCAAGGGCCGCACCCTCGAACGCTTCACGGCTTTCAGCCAGAACGTCAAACGCTATTTGGTGATCAAAACCGCCACCAGCTTGCTGACCGGGGCGACGCTTTGGCTCTGGCTTTGGCTGCTGGGAGTCGATTACCCCGTTCTGTGGGGATTGCTCGCGTTTTTGCTGAACTATGTTCCCAATATCGGTTCGATCATCGCCGCCGTGCCCGCCTTGCTGCTTTGCCTGATCCAGCTCGGGCCGGGAACGACACTGGTCGCCGCTGCCGGCTATCTAATCGTCAATATCGCCGTCGGGAGCGTGCTCGAACCACGTTTGCTCGGGCGCGGCTTGGGTCTGTCGCCTCTGGTGGTTTTTCTTTCCTTGGTCTTTTGGGGCTGGGTGCTCGGCCCGGTGGGTATGTTCTTGTCCGTGCCCTTGACCATCATGATCAAAATCGCCCTCGACTCGCGTCGGGACACCCATTGGATCGCGGTGCTGCTCGGCTCGGAAGAGGATGCGCTGCAAGAAGGGCAGGCGCGGACGCAAAGCGGGGAGGAAAAAAACGAGTCTTGATGGTGCGCAAGACCGCAGCGCGAACGATCTTTTAGGTCTCGAGGCCGAAGGGGCGGGCTCGGGTCTTCGTCCCTTTGTTTCACCGAGCGCCCGAGCGCCCGGCGGAGTCGACGGCGCGGGGGAATCGCTCTTCGGCCTCGCCGGTCAATCGACCATGATGGCCGATCGCAATGGCAATGGCGCCGGCGATGGCGGCGAAGTCGAAACGAAGGGAGAGACGGCATCCTCGCCTCATTGCATCGGCCGCTCCCGCTCTTTTCCGAAATGGAAGATATCCCGATCCGCCCGATCCTGATCCTCTCGATCCAACCAAGGATCGTGCCTTTGCCTTCCCCAAGGATTGCGATAGGGACCCGGCGGTGGCGGATAGCCTGACGGCGCTAGCGGTGGCTCCAAGTGCATGGCGGTCGCCGGCGGGGTCGCGGGCGAGGGCGCGGGCGAAGGCGCGGACATGGCGCCGGAAAAAGCCGAGGGCAAGGGCAAGGACAAAGGCGGGGGCTCGGGCTCGGGGATAACATCATCTCGAGCATCGTCCGGAGCGCGAGAGGAACGAGCCGATAACGAATCCTCAGATACCGAATCCTCATCGGCAACGGAAGGGGTTTCGAGATCGACGAGGGCCGTTGCCGGAAGCTCCTGCTCCGATCGCGCCGAGGCATCGGTGGCGGCGGGCTCGTCTTGTGGCTGATCTCCGTGAAAAACGATCACCAAAAACCCCACGATGATCAAAGGACCCCAAAGAGCGAGATAACCGACGAGGCTTTTGCTTTCCTCGGCATCGACGGTCGGCGGGGAAAGGACCGATGCGCTCGAGGAGGGCTCGGGCGTGGAGGGTTTCGCTTGCACCCCCGAAGCCGAAGGATCGGAGGGCGAAGGATCGGAAGGCGATGGATCATCCGCCGCCGATGCCCCGGCGGACTGCGCGCGGACGGTTTCGATCGCAGGCGTCGGCTCTTCCGCGGCGGCGGTCCGGGGCGACGAAGCCTTGGCCGCCTTCGCCGCGGCCGAATCCGCCGCGGCTTTTGTCCGACCGGCGCCCTTGGAAGCGCCGCTTTCGCTCACCCGGGATGCTGCGCTTGCAGATGCGCTTGCGGCGGTGCGCGTAGCGGCCGCTCTCCCCCGACCGGCCCGCGGCTTGGTTTTTGCACCTCGGCTCGATGCCGCGCTTTTGCTTCGGGCGCTCGTCGCCGCGCTTTTCTTGGCGGCGGAGGCCTTCGCGGCCGGTTTTTTCGCAGGCAATATCCGCTCGCCGGAGGACTCCTCGCTGGAGAACTCCTTGCCACCCTTCGAGGTCTGTGCGCTTTTTTTCGCCGCCATATCCAAGACTCCTGACCTTCAAGTCGAGAGGGAATTCCAAGCCGGATTCATGACGATGCGGCATCGCCGCTGCGATAAAAAGCGAGATATCTCGCTTCGATCGCATCGCGCCCGGAACCGCCGAGACCGGTGAGGGCCCCGAATCACAAAAGCGCTTGGTCACTCGTCGAGGCCATTCTCATCGAGATCACGAGGCGGGGTCAATGCGGCGGCGGTGCCGAGCGTTTCTTGCCGACGCCGAGAGCGAAATCGGGCTTCGGCAGTCAAAGTGTGCCATCGTTCCCCTTCGATCGCCGGAAAATATCGCAACGCAAGCGCAAAAGACAAGGGCAGCGTCCTTCGACCCTCGAAGGGCGAATGCGACGTGAAGGTCGATGGCCTCGATCGTTGACCGAGCGCCCGAAACAAGAGGTCGACCGCCGAGCGCTTTTCAACCCGCGTATTCGACAGGATACGAGGCTCTTCTCATCGTAATCGGCATCGTGACGGGAGCGCCGCTTCGAGGTCATGCCGGCGCCGAATTCCCCGCTCCTCCTTCGCCCCTTCTCTTTTCGCGCTTGTCAAACGATCGACCTCGCGATCGACCCTATGTATCGACACCGTTATGATCGCATCATGTCGCCTGCCTTGATCGGAACCATTTTGATGCTGCGCGGGAAAAGCGCCCGCTTCGTCTCGCATCGCGGGCGTACTGAACGCTTGCAAGGGATCCATGCCGATCTCTTGGCCCCTGATGCCGACTGGTTCTACCTCGTGCATATCGCTCCCCATACCGCTCCTCGTACCACTCCTCGTACCACTCCTTTGAGCGATGAATCGCTTTTGCGGCTGACTCGTCTGCTCGATGCCGATCTCGATCCCGGCCTCGATCCCGGCCGAGGGCAAGGAGCATCGACCGGCGAGACCGACGCCGAAAACGCCCGTTTTTTCCGGCACGATGCGCTGATCGTCGTCCCCCGTCCGGGAACGATCTCCCCATGGTCGAGCAAGGTCGGGGATATCGTCCGGCTGTGCGGACTCGAAGGCATCGAGCGCATCGAGCGCGGGGTCGCTTGGCGCTTCGCCGAGGAATCGAAGCCCTCGGCACCCTCGTCGAAAGCCTGTCTGCAGCGGATCGCCGAGCTCGGTCTGCTGCACGATCGGATGACCGAGGCGGTCTTTTTGCCGCCGACGAGTGGGGACGAAGACAGTGCGCATGACGATGACGCGACGAGCCCCGCTCCCGACTGGCCGATATTCGATCCGAAAACGATCTTCGCCCAAGCCGAGCCCCCGCCCCATCGAACGATCGCGCTCGACACCGGTGCCTTGGAGGAGGCGAATATCGCCCTCGGACTCGGCCTGTCGGCGGCCGAACGCGACTACCTTGGCCTGCGCTTCGGCGAACTCGAACGGGAGCCCACGGACGCCGAGCTGATGATGTTCGCGCAGGTCAACTCCGAGCACTGCCGCCACAAGATATTCAACGCGCGCTGGATCATCGACGGGGTTGCCGCCCCCTCGACCCTCTTCGAGATGATCCGCAACACCCACCGCCTTGCCCCTCGAAGAACCCTCTCGGCTTATCGCGACAACGCCGCGGTGATCTGCGGCCACGAAACGAAATGGCCGGCGCCGCACCCACAAAGCCTGCGCTACGAGGCGAAGACCCGACGGATCGATCTGGTGCTGAAAGCCGAGACCCATAACCACCCGACCGCGATCTCCCCCTTTCCCGGAGCCGCGACCGGGGTCGGCGGCGAAATCCGGGACGAAGCGGCGACCGGACGCGCCGGGCGCAGCAAAGCGGGGTTGGCCGGGTTTTCCGTTTCGCACCTGCAAATCCCGGATTTCGTGCAGCCTTGGGAGCGCAGCCGAGGCAAGCCGGATCGAATCGCCTCGGCCCTCGACATCATGATCGATGCCCCCTTGGGCGCTACCGCCTACGGCAACGAATTCGGACGCCCGACCCTGGCGGGCTATTTCCGGACGCTGGAAATCGATCTGGAAATCGATATCGCCGCCGCTCCTTGCGAGCACGGATCCGACGATGCCGGCGATGTCGGCGAGGACGGGGCGCGGCTTGTGCGCACCTACGGCTACCACAAACCGATCATGATCGCCGGGGGGTCGGGGAGCATCCATCGCGATCAGATCGAAAAACGCGCCTTCGCCGCCGGCACCCGGATCGTGGTTCTCGGCGGACCGGGAATGAAGATCGGACTCGGGGGCGGGGCCGCCTCGTCCGCCGACGCCGACGCCCGCGGGGATGCCCGCGAGGCCCTGGATTTCGCCTCCGTGCAGCGCGGGAATCCCGAAATGCAGCGGCGTTGCCAAGAGGTGATCGATGCCTGTCGGCGGCGAGAAGAAGCCAATCCCATTCTCTCGATCCACGACGTAGGCGCAGGCGGACTTTCGAACGCCCTGCCCGAACTGGTCGCCGGAGCCGGCTGCGGCGGGCGTTTTTCCTTACGCGCCATCCCTGGCGCCGATCCCTCGATGTCCCCGGCGGCGATCTGGTGCAACGAATCCCAAGAGCGCTATGTCCTCGCCATCGAAGCGGCTCGTCTCGAGGAGTTCGCGGATTTATGCGCCCGCGAACGCTGCCCGTGGGCCGTGATCGGCGAGGCCACCGCCGACCGCCGACTGCACGTGCACGATTCGCATTTCGACAGCGATATCGTCTCGATGCCGATCTCCTTGCTGCTCGGGGATCCGCCGGCGATGGAAAGAAGCGCCGAGCGTATCGAGATCGCGCCTTCGTCCCTCGATCTATCCGCTATCGATATCGACGAGGCCTTCGAGCGCGTGCTGCGCATGCCGGCGGTGGCCGATAAATCCTTTCTCATCACCATCGGCGATCGCAGCGTCGGCGGACTCGTGGCTCGGGATCCGATGGTCGGGCCTTGGCAAGTGCCGGTCGCCGATTGCGCCGTCACCGCCGGGGATTTTCGATCCTTTCACGGCGAAGCGATGGCCATCGGGGAACGGGCGCCGGTGGCCCTTCTCGACACCTGCGCCGCGGCCCGCTTGGCGGTAAGCGAATCCCTGACCAATCTGCTGAGCGCCGACGTGCCGGATATCGGCACGATCGCGCTCTCGGCGAACTGGATGGCGGCCTGCGGCCGGCCGGGGGAGGATGCCCGCCTTTTCGATGCGGTGGAGGCGGTGGCGATGGAGTTCTGCCCGCGGCTGGGTATTTCGATCCCGGTCGGCAAGGACTCGCTCTCGATGCAAACCCGGTGGCAAGACCATCAGGGCAAGGAGCGGGAGGTGATCTCCCCGGTCTCGCTCGTCGTCTCCGCCTTCGCCCCGGTACGAGATATCCGCAAAAGCCTGGTGCCGATGCCGAGACTCGATGTCGGCGAAACGCGCTTGGTGCTGGTCGATCTCGGCTTCGGGGCGCATCGCATCGGGGCCTCGGCGCTGGCTTTGGCGTGGAGCCGGACGGCGACGCAGGCCCCGGATATCGACCGTCCCGACGCTCTGCCGGCTCTTTTTCGCGCGCTGGATCGTCTGCGGCGAGAGGGCTTGGCCCTCGCCTACCACGACCGCTCCGACGGCGGGCTCGCCGCCTGCGCGCTCGAGATGGCCTTCGCCGGGCGGGCGGGCTTCGATCTCGATCTGGCGCCGCTTCGGCGAAGCGCGAAGACGCGATCGGGCTCGGATCCCTTGGCGATGCTCTTTAGCGAGGAGCCGGGGATCGTGCTCCAAGTGCGCCAAGACGAGCTCGAGGGGGCGCTTCGCATCCTGCGCGCCGAGAAAACGCTGGCCGATTGCGTGCATCCGATCGCCCGCATCACCCTCGAGGATCGATGCGTTTTCCGGCTGGGGGAGGAGATTTTGCTGGAGAGATCGCGTTCGGATCTCCATCGTCTATGGTCGCAGACATCGCATCGGATGCGGCGACTGCGGGACGATCCCGAATGCGCCGACGAGGAATACGCGCGCATCGGCGACGCGAGCGAGCGCGGGCTGTGGAGCCAAGCGAGCTTCGTCGCCGACGAAGATCTTGCGCCTCTTCGCGATGACGCCGGCGGCGGCGAGAGCGATACGAAGAACGATGCGAAGAACGATGCGAAGGGCGATACGAAGGGCGATACGAACCGCCCCGCCCCGCCTTTGCTGCGCCTAAGACCCAAAGTCGCGATCTTTCGCGAGCAGGGAACCAACGGCCATGTCGAAATGGCGGCGGCCTTCGACGCCGCCGGTTTCGACGCCTACGATGTGCATACCGGCGATCTCGTCGAAGGGCGTATCCATCTGCAGGAATTCGACGGGCTTGCCGCCGGCGGCGGTTTTTCTTTCGGGGACGTCCTCGGAGCCGGAGCGGGATGGGCCGCTTCGATCCTCTTCGAAGCGCGCTGCCGCGAGGAGTTGGAGGGCTTTTTCCGGCGCGAGGACAGCTTCGCCTTGGGCGTATGCAACGGCTGTCAGATGTTCGCCGCCTTGCGCGAGATCATCCCCGGAGCCGAAAATTGGCCTCGTTTCGCGCCCAACCGCTCCGGTCGCTTCGAGAGTCGGTTGACGATGGTTCGGATCGAGGCCTCGCCCTCGATCTTCTGCGAGGGCATGGAGGGTTCGCAGTTGCCGGTGGTCGTCGCCCACGGCGAAGGCCGGGCGGTATTCGAAGCCGGCGCACTGAACGCCTGTGTCGAGCGAAGCCTCGTTTGCCTTCGCTATATCGATTCCGACGGCGACGAGGCGCAACGCCATCCCGCCAATCCCAACGGATCGCCGGGAGGGATAACGGGCCTGACCACCCCCGACGGGAGGGTGACGATCATGATGCCCCATCCGGAGCGTTGTATCCGCTCGGTGCAGTTTTCCTGGCACCCGGCAAACTGGACGGAGGAAGGGCCTTGGATGCGCCTGTTCCGCAATGCCCGGCGTCGGCTCGGGTAATCGCAAGGCCATTGCAAGGCTATTGCAAGGCTTCGGCATCGAAGCGAGGGCTTCGCCGATCGCCGCGCGCCCGATCTGCGCCCGATCCTTTCCGCGCCTGAGAACAGGTCCGCCCGGCAACGAGGGGATGTCCTCGTCTTCGCTCGCCGCCGTATAAACGACACGATCGATGACCGATCGATGACCGATCGATGACGATGCATCGGCGAAAATCCGCAGGCCCCGGAATCCCGCATCGCTCGATCCCGTCTCGGCAATCGGCAATATGATGCACAATCAGACTTTCGTGCCCAATCGAGGCTTTGCTGTTCAAGGCTTTGGTCTTCGAGGCTTTGGTCTTTGAAGCAGATCCGAACCGATTTCAAGGAGGTATGACCATGCTCATCCGCAAGCGCTCCGTCAACGATATCTTGCCCTCGGAAATCACCCCGCGCGAGACATTCGAAAGCCGCCGGAAATTCCTGCGCGGAAGCCTTTCCATCGCCGGAGCCGCGGCGGGAACGGGGTTGGGGCTCTTGGCCCCGGTCAGCGCCCGAGCGGCGCTCGCCACCGACCCCGGGGCCACGGGAAAACCGATCGAGGGCGTGGTCGAAAGCGAATGGAAGGTCGACGAAGAACTCAACTCCTGGTCCGATATCACCGAATACAACAACTTCTACGAGTTCGGCACCGACAAAGGCGACCCCGCCCGCTACGCGGGTGAATTCAACCCCCTGCCGTGGACCCTCGAGGTAAGCGGCGAATGCGAAAAGCCCGGTCGCATCGATTACGACGAGATCATCGCCCCCCACCGCATCGAAGAGCGTATCTATCGCCTGCGGTGCGTCGAAGCGTGGTCGATGGTCGTTCCTTGGGTCGGCATCCCCTTGGGCGATCTGCTGAATCGTTTCGCCCCGACCTCGAAGGCGAAATACGTCGCTTTTCATACCGTTTTTCGCCCCGAGGAAATGCGCGGACAAAGAAGACCGGCGCTGTCCTGGCCTTATGTCGAGGGCCTTCGTATGGACGAAGCGATGCATCCCTTGACCTTGCTCGCCATCGGCATCTACGGGCAGATGATGCCCAACCAGAACGGAGCCCCCATCCGGCTGGTCGTGCCTTGGAAATACGGATTCAAAAGCATCAAATCGATCGCCTCCATCGAATTCGTCGAGAAACAGCCCCCGACCAGCTGGAATCTGGCCGCCCCTCGGGAATACGGCTTTTATTCCAACGTCAATCCCGAGGTCAACCATCCGCGCTGGAGCCAAGCGCGGGAAAGGCGGATCGGCGAGTTTTTCAAACGCGATACCTTGATGTTCAACGGCTACGCCGACGAGGTCGGCGCACTCTATGCGGGCATGGATCTCGCGCAGGATTACTGATCCCTTCGGCGACCTCGGCACTCCCGCTCACGACAACGAACCCGATACCCCCGAAATGGAAAGGATTCCCGACAACGGCGAAAAAACGACCCCCTCTCGTCCCGCCGTCCAAGGCGCTTCGGCTCGCCCGAGGCCTGCGGGACCATCCGCCGCCGACAAACGCGAGAGATTCGTTTCGCGGGCGAAGATCGTGGTTTTCGTCTTGGCCGGGCTCCCTTTCGTCGCCCTCTTGGTGCGGGGTTTTCTCGGTGATTTGGGAGCCAACCCGGTGGAGGAGATCACCCACGTCACCGGCGAATGGACCCTGCGTTTGCTGATCCTGACACTGGCGATCACCCCCTTGCGCCATCTGACGGGCACGGTATGGCCGACCCGACTACGGCGAATGCTCGGTCTTTACGCCTTTTTCTACCTCCTCTTGCATTTCATGACCTACTCGATATTGGACGCCTCGCTCGATCCCGCCTATATCGCTCGGGATGTGGTCGACAGGCTCTATATCACCGCCGGCTTCGCCGCTTTCTCGATGCTCGTCCCGCTGGCCATCACCTCCACCAACGCGATGGTGCGACGTCTGGGCCCGCTACGCTGGCGCCGATTGCACCGACTGGTCTATTTGGCATCGATCGGCGGCGTACTGCACTTCCTGTGGCTGGCCACGGCCAAGATCGACCTGCGCGATCCGCTTCTATGGCTGGCCCAGCCCGACCTGCGCGATCCGCTGATCTACGCCTCGATCTTCGCCGTCTTGCTGGCAATGAGACTGCCGCCGCTGACAAGGCGGATACAAGCCATCGGCAATCGCCGCAAGACACGCTCGATCGCTTCGAAAACGAGGCCTTAGTCGTTTCGATACCCCTTTCCCCCTGGTCATTTGTTGTCGCGTTTGTTGTACCATCGGGCTGTTTTCCGGCCGAATCCCTCATCTCCGGCATGCCGGGCGGCAAAGCGATGGTCCGAAGATCGGCTTTGATCGGACAGCCCGGCATCGATGACGATGACCCCGATGCTCCCTCGCCCTCGGTCGGCCAACGGGCGTTTTCGAAGCGCATCGAGCTCGAGATCGCTCGAGCTCGAGAACACCGGGGCTTTTGCCCGGTATCCTGCGAGGCCGACTGCACAGCCGGTCAACCGCATAGGGCGCCATCGATGATCGTGTACGCCGGCGCCCGCATGGGCCGAATCGAAGTCGCGGCGGCCGATCTTTCGAATCGCGAGGGTGTCGCTCCAAAGCGATGTATTTCCATCAGGAGACGAAACAAATGATCCCCAATACGACATCTGGACGACATCTGGACGACATCTGGACGACATCTGACAGCCCTATCGGAGCCTGCCTCTCACGGCTTTGGTTAATCGCGCTGCTTGCGCTGGCCCATGCTTTTGCCACGAGCCCGGTTCAAGCCGATACCTTTGCCGATGCCTTTACCGATGCCATCGCATTGCATGACGCCGCCCGCGCCGGCGACGAGGATTCGCTCGAAGCCGCGGTCGAGAGCTTCAAGCGTCTCGGCTCAAAGCAGCCGAACAACGCCGAGGTTATCGCCTATTTAGGCAGCGCCTACGCCATCTCGGCGCGCGAGGGTTTCAACGTCATCAGCAAGATGCGCAACACCAACCGCGCATTGCGTCAACTTGACCGGGCATTGGAACTGGCGCCCGACAATTTCACCGTGCGCATGATTCGGGCCAATGTGCATCGCAACCTCCCGGGAATGTTCGGCCGGGACGATGACGCGATCGCCGACATGCTCGCTCTGCACGATATCTTCACGCAGGCAATCGACCCCCCTCCCCGGATGGCCGAATCGATGCTGCCCATCTACGATGGGCTGATCGAGGAGGCGCCCGACCGACAAGACTGGGTTGCCGCGCGAGCGAAGGCCTTGCAGATCGCAAACTAAGGGATCGTCGCAACGATGGCCCATATCGCGCTGCATGGCGTGAGCCGCCGCTATCGCAGCGGATCGGAGACGGTGGACGTGCTGTCCGGCGTCGATCTATCCATTCCCTCGGGCAGTTTTTGTTCCCTATCCGGACCCTCCGGCAGCGGAAAGAGCACGCTGTTGAACCTGATCGGGCTGATCGACCGACCCGATGAAGGAAGGATCTCGATCGATGGAACCGAAGTGCAGGATATGCCGGAGCGGGAATTGGTCCCCTTTCGAGCGCACCGCATCGGCTTCGTATTTCAGTCTTTTCATCTGATCCCGGTGCTCACCGCGGTCGAAAACGTCGCTTGGCCGCTTTATTTTCAAGGGATCCGGGCCCGGGTGCGGCTCGCGCGGGCGCACGAGATGCTGATCCGCGTCGGTTTGGGCGACGAGGCCAAGCGCCTGCCCAAGCGTTTGTCGGGCGGACAACAGCAACGAGTCGCGATCGCCCGCGCATTGGTATCCAAACCCGGTTTGGTTCTCGCCGACGAACCGACTGCCAATCTCGACCACGGCACTTCGGAGGCGATCATGGATTTGATGGCCGATCTGAACGCAGCCGAGGGCACCACCTTGATCGCCGCGACGCACGATCCGCTGGTCATCGCGCGAGCATCCCGGCGCATCGGCGTCGCCCGCGGCCGGCTGTCCCCGATGACCGCCGAAGCGGCCACATAAGTCGCATAAGAGGCATCGACGAACGATGTTCGATCTGGCCGCACTCGCCTTTCGCAATACCCTGCGCAATACGCGGCGAACGATCTTCACGCTGATCTCGATCACGATCGGCTGTGCCGCGATGATCGTCTTCGCCGGTTTCATCGCCTTTACCTTCGAGGGTCTGCGCGAAACGACGATTCGGACCCAGCTGGGCCATTTTCAGGTTTTTCAGGAGGGATATTTCGAACGCCGCGTCTCCGACCCGGCATCCGTTCTGATCGACGATGCCGGTCCTGTCGAACAGGCCATCGCCGCGATCGACGGGGTCAACACGGTTACGTCGCGGTTGACCTTCGCCGGGATCGGCGGGGTCGGAAACGCGACCCTCAATATGCAAGTCATCGGCGTCGACCCCGATCGCGAGACCGAATTTTCGGATTTCGAGATCGTGCTCGACGGTCGCAACTTGCGCCCCGGCGACATCGATGTCGGCGTGATCGGCGATGCGCTGCGGGTCGGTCTCGGAGCCGAGATCGGCGATTGGGTCACGATCCTCACGACCAGCATCGACGGCATATTCAATGCCGTGGATTTCCAAATCGTCGGCGTGGTGCGAACCGGCTCCTCCGCTTATGACGCCGTCTATGCCAAGGTTCCCGTCGATATCGCCAAACAAGCGCTCGGGACCGAGGCCGTCGAGCGGATCATCGTCTTGCTCGACGACACGAATGCGGTCGAGAGGGTCGCGCCGCAGATCGACGAGGCGCTAGCGGCCGCGGCGGCCGAGGGAAAGGCTTTCGAGGTGAAACGATGGGATGAACTGGCTGAATTCTACGCCTCGGTCGTGAGGCTTTATTCGGGATTTTTCCGCGTTTTCACCATCATCGTGGTGATCGTCGTCGTCTTTTCGGTCATCAATACGATGAGCATGTCGGTGCTCGAACGGACCAGCGAAATCAGCGCTTTGCGCGCGATGGGAGCCCCGCGGCGGACGATATTGGCATTGATATTGACCGAAGGCGCAATCCTCGGCGGCATCGGTGCGGCCCTCGGGGCGATCGTGGCCTTGGGCATCTCGGCGGGGATCGACAATATCGGCGGCGTGGCCATGCCGCCGCCACCGGCGATGTCCCAAGGCTATCAAGCATTCTTGTCGATTCAAAGCGAGGATGTCTTGGTCGCGGCGGCCGTCAGCCTCGCATCGGCGCTGCTGTCGAGCGTTCTGCCGGCGATCAACGCCCAGAAAATATCGATTGTGGAAGGATTGCGCTCATGACGAGATCGAAGCCGGTCTCGACAATATCGCGTCGGCAGGCGATCGCTTGGTTGGGCGGGACCACCGCGAGCCTCGCCGGATTCGCTGCGGGCCGGGCGCGCGCCGACGGACAGGATATCCTGCGCGCCGCCGATCGATATCGCGCCCCGGCAAGTGCGTTCGTATTCGACACCCGCATCAGCGACCCCGAAGACCGGACCCTCGAGCTGACCGTGCGGGTGCGGGACCGGACCAAGGGTCTGGTGCTTTATAACGCACCGGCCTCGGTCGCGGGCCGGGCGATCCTCTATGTCGGCCGCAATATGTGGGTTTATGTCCCCGGAACGCGACGCGCCCTGCGGATATCGCCGCAACAACAGGTTTTGGGGGCGGTGGCCGGCGCGGATGTCGCGCGCACCGTCTTTTCCGGGGATTACAGCGTCGCCGATCGTTCGCAAAGCGGCGAACGCACGATATTGGATTTGCGGGGGGACGGGAAGGCTTCGGCTTATGGACGAGTGTCGTTGAGCGTCGACAGCGAAGACTTTCGTCCCTTGGAGGCGAAGTTCTATACCGCGACCGGATCGCGGCGGCTCAAGACCTTGCACTACGAGGACTATCGCCTCGTGCTGGGCATGCCGCGCCCGCTGCTGATCCGAGTCATCGACCATCTCGACGGCGACGCCGAAACCCTCATCCGCTATTTCGATATGCGGATCGAAGACACCCCCGATGCATGGTTCCAACCCTCCTACTTGAAGCGCCTTGGATAAGGCCATGCCGACCACCGCTTCGCTCCGACGGTGGGTTCTTCTGGCAGGCTGTCTCTTGATGGTCGGCGGCACCGCCCAAGCCTTCGAGCCGGAGATCCGGCTGTTATTCGGCATTCGCACTGCCGAGATCGATGCCACGCCTCTCGTTGCGGACCCGGGTGCGGCGGGCTATGTCGACGACGAACGATTCTTTCGCGCCCTTTTGAGCGTTCGGCACGATGTCGGAGCCCTGCGTTTTTTCGGTCAGAGCCGGATCGTGCTCGACGATAGCGACGGGGCTGTCAACGGACGAAAAGCCAAGACCGACACCGATGCCACGCTCGACGAACTGAGCCTTTCGTACGCCCTCGACGATACGACGATCCTGTTTTTAGGGCGGCGGAATCTCTCGGCGGGGCAATCCTTCGGCATCAACCCCGCGGACGTCTTTTTGCAAGAAAGCGATCTCGACCGAAGCCTGCCCGCGGCGCGCCGGCGCTCCGAGATCGAAGGGATCGACATGGCGGGGGCCGAGCTCTTTTTCGCCGACGGATCCTCCCTTCTCGCCTACTTTGCCCCCGGTATCGGGAATCTGAACGAAAACGCACCGCATCGGGCTTATGCCCTCTTTCGCACGAGTTTCGGTACGAACTTCGCGGATCTGGCGCTTTTCGCCTTCGAGGACACCGCGCCCGGGGCCGGATTTTCCATCGCCTACCCCTTTGAGAGCGGGCTGATTCTTCATAGCGATACGGCCTTTCGCAAAGGTCGGGATCTACCGCAGCTGCGCGAAGACGGCTCGATCGGCGAGCGCGATGCGAAGCGCCCGACAATCGCCGGAACGCTGGGCCTTGGCTATGTTTTCGGCTCGGGCTTGGCGGCGAACTTGGAATATACGCATCTGTCGGGAGGCTACGACACCTCGGAGTGGAGGCGTTTCGGCGATGCGATCGCCGCGAACACGCCCCCGACGAACCCGGCGCAAGGGGCCGCGCTCGCAGCGTTGGGAAGAATCGCGGAGGCGGATTATCTGCGCCGCAACTACGCATTCTTGCGGCTTTATCACCCCGATATCCTCGATACGGGTTTCGAGGCCGAATGGACCGCCCTTTACGGTCTCGATGACGGATCCGGCAACTTGAATCTGCGCTTTCGCAGAGGTCTCGACGACGCAACCACCTTGTCGCTGTCGCTTGGCACCGCCCTCGGCGAGGAGGACGACGAGTTCCGCCGCGGGGTCGAGCGCAGCAGCGTCGGGCTTTTTTTGGAAAGGGCGCTGTGAGCTCCGGGCCCGGGCTTTGCCCGGTGCTCGTTGCCCCGCGCGTTCCAAGCGGCAGCGCACCCAGAAGCGCAACGAGCGATCGCAAAGGCGCTTTGCGAAGTACGCTCGAGCGGCATCTGGCGGATCGATTATCCGATGGCCGGGATTCGATATCCATCGAGCACGATCCGAAGGGACGTCCCCGTTTGCCGGATCGGCTTGCCCGGCGCTTGAACATACGAGACATCAGCATCGCCTACGGGGTTCATGGCTATGCCCTCGCTTATGTCACCTAGGGATCCGTCGGCGTCGACCTGCAGCGTCTGACGGCGCGGCAAGCGGAGAATTTCCGGCGCTTCTACACCCGCTGCGGGTTGAAGCCCGACTGCCCGGACGATACTTGCGCACGTTTATGGTCGCGCATCGAGGCGGCGGCGAAATGCGGCGCACACGCTCTCGATGCCGGTCTCGAGCGGCTTTTCCGGGCCGCGAGTCATCCGGCGAGTCATCCGGCGAACCATCCGACAGGGGTTTGGATAACGAGCCTGCGAATCGCCGCGACGGAGGAATGGCTCAGCGTTGCCCATACTTGGCCGATGTCGCTCGAGATCGTCAGGCTCGATGCCGGGGCTTCGGCTGTCGAAAGGATCGAGATGGCGATCGAGATGGAGAAGGGTGCGCTTGGCTCGGGTCGGCATCATCGGCTCGAAGGCGAGGCGATCGATCGAATCCCGGTCGTCGTATAAGAGTCGTCGTATAAGATTCGCTCTTGACAACCCCTTGGCGCGACGGGAGTCAAGAACGATGTCGAAAAAACACGAGATCGACGATGAGGACCGCGATTTGTTCCGGCGGAATGTCGAAGGAACGCGGCCGTTGAAGGATCGCAAGGAATATACCGATCCGGTGCGCAAAGCCGCGGTGCATCCAAGGAAAAGCGCGTCCGGAGGGTCAGGGCGCGGCGGCGATGACGACGATCGCTCGGTGTCCGCAGCCGGGGCCGGGCGAAATCCGGTCTCGAGAAGAGGAGGGTCATCGATGTCGGCACCGGCTAGCGGGGATGTGCTGTGCTTCCAAGGGCCGGGGGTGCAAAATAAGGAGATGCAGCGCCTGCGGAGAGGGGAAAAGATAAGACGGCGGGGTGGAGAGATCCCGGACGATGACCGTGTCTGTCTACGCGGAATGACTCTCAAGGAGGCCGAACGACGCTTGGATGGCTTTCTCCGGGATTCGCGCACACAGGGAAAACGCTGCGTATTGGTGGTCCACGGCAAGGGATACAGCTCCCCCGACGGTCGATCGACCATCAAGGCGAGCATCGGCGATTGGCTGAAATCCCGCGGGGTATTGGCCTACTGCTCCGCCTTGCAGCGAGACGGTGGCACCGGGGCTTTATACGTATTGCTCAAAGCCAAGTCCGCCGAGTGACTCGGGCGATCCGACCAGGGCGATCTTCGAAGAACCGAAAAGGGCGTAAAACCCGCCTTGGCGCTTTCTCGTCGCGGCACGGTCGCGGCTTTTCGTTCCGCGAGGTGCGCAGCGAACGCGGGTTTTTTCCGGATGGGTTTTCCGGAGGGCCCTTCAAAGAACCAGCATGATCAAAAACACCACGAAGCCGACCACGCAGGCGACCGGGAGGATCACCGCCTGCCAATCGCCTTTCCCCGCCTTCGGGGAATTCTCGACCGAGCGCTTCAACCGGGGGCCGAGAAAAAAGAGCAGGGCCAAAGCGATCCCTGCGGCCAGAACTTTCTCCCATAACGCTATTTCCATCGCATCATCCTCCGGCGGACTCTTTGTCGCTCAGTTCCAATATGTAGACCGTGCTCCAATATTTTCCCGTGACGTGAAGCCGACGCGCTGCCGCATCCCAAGCGATACCGTTGGTGGCGTCGACCGTCCAATCGTTTTTCTCCTCGGCTTTTTTTCGCTCGCGATCGGCCAGCGGAGCCAGATCCAACCAGCCTTTGACCGCACCGCTTGCGGGATCGATTCGAGCCACCCGATCCGAAAGCCAGATATTGGCATGGATCGCGCCATCGAAGAATTCCAATTCGTTGAGGCGATCGAGGGGCTGCGAGCCCTGGCGCACTTCCAACTCGCGCACGACTTCGAAGGTGGTCGGATCGCGAAAGCGCAGGGTCGCGCTGCCATCGCTCATCACCAGATGACGCCCGTCCCAAGCGAGCCCCCAACCATCGCCTTCGTAGCGATGCTCGCGCTTCGACGAAAAGTCGTCGATATCGCGCACGAAGGCGCGCCCCGAAGTCCAAGTGATCTGATAGAGGGAACGATCGACGAGGGCCAGACCCTCGGCGAAGAGCCGCGCCGAGAGCCGCCGTTGGCGAACCACCCGCCCGGTGGCGGGATCGATCTTGCGCAACGAAGAGCCGCCGCGAAGGCCGGTGCTTTCGTAGAGGAAACCCTCGGCGAAGAGCAGGCCTTGGGTGAAGGCGCGCTTGTCGTGGGGATATTCGGCGACGATCCGATATTCGATGGGGGCCGGGATTTCATCGAGGCCCTCGGCGGCAAGGGCGGGGGCGAGCGCGCCCCCGAGCGCTGCGCCTAGCAAGAGCGGCCAAACGCAGCATCGCCGCCGACGCTTGCCGCCGGCGCTTTGGGCGATCGGCATCGTTATTCGTCGGTTACACATCCGGAGGATGCATCGGAAACGGTCTTGATGTATTTGTAGAGGGTTCCGCGGCTTTCTTTGAACGCCGGCATCCTCCAAGCGGCGCGGCGCCTTTGCATTTCATCGGCGTCGATATCGACGGCGATCGAGTTCTCCCGGGCGTCGATGACGATCCGATCGCCGGTTTCGACCAAGGCGATCGGCCCGCCCTCCTGCGCTTCGGGCACGACATGGCCGATGATGAATCCGTGCGAGCCTCCGGAAAAGCGACCGTCGGTGATCAAGGCGACATCGGAGCCCAAGCCCGCACCCATCACCGCCGAGGTCGGGGTCAGCATTTCCGGCATCCCCGGCCCCCCTTTGGGGCCCTCGTAGCGAATCACGATCACATCCCCTTTGACGATCTCCTTGTTTTCCAAGGCTCGTAGCATGTCCTCCTCGGCGTCGAAGACCCGCGCCGGGCCCTCGAAACGCAGGCCTTCCTTGCCGGTGATCTTGGCCACCGCCCCGCCGGGGGCGAGATTTCCCCGCAAGATCCGCAGATGACCGCTTTCCTTGATCGGGCGATCCAAGGGATAGACGATATCCTGCCCCGCGGCCAAATCCGGGACCCCGGCGAGGTTGTCGGCGACGCTTTCTCCGGTGCAGGTCAAGGGACTGCCGTCGATCAGGCCTTCTTGCAAGAGGTATTTCATGACCGCGGGCACCCCTCCCACCCGATGCAGATCCTCCATCACGTAGCGGCCGCTCGGCTTCAGATCGGCGATATAGGGGATGCGGTCGCTGACCGACTGGAAGTCATCGATCGTCAGGGGAATGTCAACCGCCCGAGCCATCGCTATCAGATGCAAGACCGCATTGGTGGAACCGCCCAAAGCCATCACCATCACCATCGCGTTCTCGAAGGCCTTTCGCGTCATGATATCCCGCGGTTTGATATCGCGTTCCATCAGCTGCCGCACCGCCGCTCCCGCTCGCCGACATTCGTCGATTTTGGCGGGGTCGGTCGCCGGGGTCGAGGAACTGAAAGGCAAGGACATGCCCATGGCTTCGATGGCCGTGGCCATGGTGTTGGCGGTGTACATGCCGCCGCAGGCACCGGGACCCGGACAAGCCTTGCGCACGATCTCCGCGCGCTCGTCCTCGTCGATGCTGCCCGCTAGATATTGGCCGTAGCTTTGGAAGGCGTTGACGATATCCACGACCTGCCCGTCGGCGGTGCGACCGGCACGGATGGTGCCGCCGTAAACCATGATCGAGGGGCGATCGACACGGCCCATCGCCATCAAACAACCGGGCATGTTTTTGTCGCAGCCGGGGATGGTGATCAAACCGTCGTACCACTGGCCGCGGGTGACGGTCTCGATGGAATCGGCGATCAGGTCGCGCGATTGCAAGGAAAAGGACATCCCCTCGGTGCCCATCGACATGCCGTCGGAGACGCCGACGGTATTGAAGCGCATGCCCTTGATGCCGACCGCCTCCACCCCTTCTTTGACCTTGCGCGCCAGATCGAGCAAGTGCATATTGCAGTTGTTGCCCTCGTACCAGATGCTGGCGATCCCGATCTGGGCTTTTTCCAAATCCGCCTCGGAAAAACCGGTGGCGAAGAGCTGGGCTTGGGAAGCCCCTTGGGATTTGGGCCGGGTGATCCGAGAACTGAAGCGGTTGATCGATTTCGTGGTCGAGCCTTGCATGGTGTCGATTCTCCGTTGCGGGCGATATTCGAAAAGCCGAAAGGGCCTTGAGATCCAAGCGCCCCTTCTGATACCGCCGAATTGAATGTCGATCGAATGTCGATTCAATGCCAAAAAGTCTCGTGCCCCGTTTTCGAAAACGACGCCGAAACGATCGCGAAGACCGAAGAGGCCGACGCGCGAA
Organism: Gammaproteobacteria bacterium; assembly: GCA_965220535.1. GTDB lineage: Bacteria > Pseudomonadota > Gammaproteobacteria > HK1 > HK1 > HK1. Next base: position 688,372 of record OZ244833.1, read on the forward strand.
CGCCTATTGCCCTATTATTGCCGCTTTGGCTTCTTCGGTCTTTTTCCCTCTATGTCTTTGCGCATCGAAGCGAATATCGAGATGTCCATGCCAGATGCGGATCCGCAAGGGATCTCCCCGACGATCACGCCCGCGGCCACATCGGCGATCACGCCGACGGTCGGCATTATCGCCTGTCGTCATGAATCCGACCGGCGCATGTTCCAAGCGGTGCAGGAGAAATACATCTCGGCGGTCAACGTGGGGATGGATGCAATCCCGCTGCTCATTCCTTGTATCGGGCATCGGATCATCGACAGCCCCTTGCTCGATCGCCTCGACGGCGTGCTCCTCACCGGCAGCGCCTCCAACGTTCACCCCCATCGCTACGGGGCTCGCGCCTCTCGCCCCGCTACCCTGCACGATAGCCATCGGGACGAAAGCGCCTTGCCCTTGATCCGCCGCGCCGTCGACGCCGGGGTGCCCTTGCTCGCGATCTGTCGCGGATTTCAGGAGATGAACGTCGCCTTCGGCGGCAGCCTGATCGAGCAGGTGCACGAGCGTTCGGGGTCCATCCGCCACCATCCGGACGAGAACGCGAGCATCGAGGAGCAATACGCTCCTTCGCACCGGGTTTCGCTGACGGAAAAGGGGTTTCTTCACCGCTTGTTCGGCAGGCGCGAGATCGAAGTCAACTCCCTCCATTATCAGGGCATCGATCGTCTTGCCCCCGGGCTTGTCGTCGAGGCCGTCGCGCCGGACGGCCTGATCGAGGCGGTGCGCGTCGAGGGGGCGAAGGCTTTCGCTGTAGGCGTGCAATGGCATCCGGAATGGCGGCTTTGCGTCGATCCTCCGGCGAAGACTCTCTTCGAGGCCTTCGCGCACGCGACAAGACAACGAGGCGAGGCAAGGATGAACAGCGATGGGTTGCGCCCGGCTTCGGGCGCCGCCGAACGAGCCTCGACAGGCGACCCTCTTGGGCCACCCCTTGGGCGTCATGAATCCCCGACGAGCGGATCATGAGGCTTTTCCCGCGCCCCGCTTTTCCCGCGCTTAAGCCGAGCCCGAAGCCATGAGCGAATCCATCGAGCAGTGGTGCCAAAGCAAGTCGATCACCGAGATCGAAGCCCTGATGCCGGATATGGCCGGGGTCGCCCGCGGCAAGGTGATGCCCCGCAATCGCTATTGTCGCGATCTCGGCCTCAACCTCCCCGAAGCGCTGATCCTGCAAACCGTCTCCGGGGATTACCCCGAGGACTGGACCGCCGTCGACCCCTCGGATCGGGATATGGTGCTCAAACCCGACGAAAGCACGATCCGGCTCGTTCCCTGGGCGACGGAACCGACCGCCCAAATCATCCACGACTGCTTTCATGCCGACGGCTTGCCGGTTCAGACCACCTCCCGCTATGTCCTGCGTCGGATCCTCGATCTCTACCACGAGCATGGCTGGCGACCGATCGTGGCCCCGGAGCTCGAGTTTTACTTGGTCAAGCGCAACGATGACGCCGATTATCCCTTGGAGCCCCCGGTCGGACGCTCAGGGCAGGTCGAACGCGGACGCCAATCCTTCGGGATCGATATCCTCAACGAATACGACCCCTTGGTCGACGATATCTACAACTTCTGCGAAAAGCAGGAAATCGAACTTGGCACCCTAAGCCACGAAACCGGGGTCGCGCAGCTCGAGATCAACCTCTCGCACGGGGACCCGCTCTTGCTGGCGGATCAAGCCTTCGTATTCAAACGCACGGTGCGCGAGGCGGCGATGCGCCACGGGATATGCGCCACCTTCATGGCCAAACCCATGGAACGAGAGCCGGGGAGCGCGATGCACCTCCACCAAAGCGTGGTCGACGCCGCCACCGGCGAGAATATTTTCGCCGCCGGGGACGGCACGAAAACCCCTCTTTTCTACAGCCATATCGGCGGCTTGCAAAATTACCTGCCGGCGGCGATGTCTTTCCTCGCCCCGAACGTGAATTCCTATCGTCGGATCACCAAATACTTCGCCGCCCCGATCAACCTTCAATGGGGTATCGACAACCGCACCGCGGGGCTGCGGGTGCCGCTCGGGGATCGGGTGTCGACCCGGGTCGAGAACCGAGTGGCGGGGGCCGACGCCAATCCCTACCTCGCCATCGCGGCGTCGCTCGCCTGCGGGTTGCTCGGGATGATCGAAGGACGACAACCGACGGCCGCCATCGAAGGCAGTGCCTATAAAATGCCCTACGGACTCCCGTTGAGCCTCGCCGAATCCTTGCGCTTGCTCGGTGGATGCCCGCCTTTGACCTCGATGCTCGGGGAGCGCTTCGTCCACGCTTGGAATGCGGTCAAGGAATGCGAGCTGCATACTTTTTCCCAAGTCATCAGCTCTTGGGAGCGGGAATTCCTGCTCCGCAATGTCTGAGCCTGCACAATCCGTTTTGTCGCGACGAGATCTCGACAGAGATTTCGCCCTCGCAGGCCGGATCTGCGCTAGGCTTTAACCATGAAAATCCCTTTTCATGCACCTTGTCGTGCACCTTGTCATGCACCCGCTCGGAGAACAACGATGAGGAAAAAAACGATGCATCGCAAAAACGGATATCGCCCTTCCCGCCGCCGCTTTCTCGCCGGAATCGGCGCGGCCGCCGCCGCCGGATTAATCCTGCCGAAAAGCGGGCGAGCGGCCGAGGAGCCGAAGCTCAACTTCTATAACTGGGATACCTATATCGGCGAGACGACCCTCGACGATTTTCGCAAGGACTCGGGGATCGAGGTCAAGATGGATCTCTTCGCCGACAACGACGAACTCTTCGCCAAGCTCAAAGAGGGAAATCCGGGATACGATCTGATCGTGCCCACGAACGATTATGTGGAGCGGATGGTCAGCGAGGGGATGCTCACGGAGATCGATCACTCGAAGATATCCAATCTGTCCAATATCGACCCCGTTTTCATGCGGGCCGCTTTCGATCCCGGCCGGCGATACAGCCTGCCTTATATGTGGGGCACGATCGGGATCGGATATCGAAAATCGAATGTCGCCGAGCCGCCGGCGAGCTGGAAGAGCCTTTACGACTCGGGCGATCATGCCGGGCGTATCGCCTTGCTAGCGGATAGCGGCGTGGTGATCGGGATCGGTCTCAAATACCTCGGCTATTCATTCAACGACAGCGACCCGGCGCATATCAAGGAGGTCGAAGAGCTCCTGATCCGTCAGAAAAAGCATATCAAGACCTTCGCCGAGGATAACGGTCAGGACTTGCTCGCCTCGGGCGAGGTCGATCTCACCATGGAATGGAACGGCGATATCCTGCAGGTGATGGACGAGGACGACGATATCGGCTACGTCGTCCCCGCCGAGGGCGGACTGCTGTGGGAAGACACCCTTGCCATCCCCACGGGAGCCCCGCACCCGGAAAACGCCCACCGCTTCATCGACTATATCCTCGATGCGCAGGTGGGGGCGTCGATCGCCGAGTTCATCTACTACGCCACCCCGAACCGGGCGGCGAAAAAATATCTGCCGGCGGATTATCTGGAAAGCCCCGCTATCTTCCCGCCCCCGAGCGTGGTCGAAAAATCCGAAACCGCGAAATATCAGGGCGAGGAACGCCAACGCTTGATCGACGAGACTTGGACGCGCATCAATGCCGCGTGATCGAGCCGCGGGGTTCAGGCGAAAAACCGGGGCCGCCGATCAGCGGCCCCGGGAGTCGGAATCGATAACGCCCATCCCCCCGGCGAAGGAATGCGAATACCCTGCGCCGGGAAGGCCAAGGATATACGCATGAAACGATGGCGGGATCCGAAGCGCCGGTCGGCGAATTTCTGGGCTTTTTTCCTACCCCCGTCGCTCTGGCTAATCCTTTTTTTCTTGGCTCCTCTGGCTCTCGTTTTCGGCTTCAGCCTCGGCGAAAAACGCGGGCTGATCGATATCGCCATCACCGGCACCTTTGACAACTACCTGCGCGCGCTGGACCCCCTTTATCTTCGAATTTTCGCCAAATCCTTCTGGTTCGCCGGGCTGACCACCTTGGTCTGCTTGATCGTCGCCTTTCCCGTGGCCCTGGTCATCGCTTTTTCTTCCGCGAAATGGAAGCCGATCCTGCTGCTGCTGGTCATCCTTCCCTTTTGGACCAACCTGCTGATCCGTACCTACGCGCTGATCGCGGTGCTGCGTACCCGCGGCTATGTCAACTTCGGCGCCGAATGGCTGTGGGAAAAAGCGAATGCCGCGTTGACTCTGATCGGACTCGAGGAGCATGCGCTGTTGGGCGAACGCTTCGTCCCTTTCGATCTGCTCTATAACAATACCGCGGTGGTTTTCGGGCTGGTCTATGTGCATCTGCCCTTCATGGTCCTGCCGCTTTATGCCGCTCTCGATCGAATGGACCGCTCCTATATCGAGGCGAGCCTCGATCTCGGCGCCGGTCAGCTGCGCACTTTCCTCTCGGTCGTGGTGCCCTTGGCCCTGCCGGGGGTGATCTCCGGAATCGTCATCACCTTCATCCCTGCGCTCGGCTCTTTTCTCACCCCGGATCTCTTGGGCGGCACCGATAGCCAGATGATCGCCAACGTGATCGAGCGTCAGTTCAAATCCGCCAATGACTGGCCTTTCGGCGCCGCCCTTTCCTTTATCTTGATGTACATCACCTTTTTCGCCTTGGCAGTGCGAGCCATGGCCGACAAAAAAAGCCACGGGCGCGGCGTGGCGAAGATGGCATGAAACGATCGCGGCGAAGGGCGCACAGCCCACTGGAATACGGGCGCTCGGCATGGATGCGGCTGAGCCTTGCCGCTACCTTCGTTTTTCTCTACGCCCCGATCATCACCCTCATCGCTTTCAGCTTCAACGATAGCCGTCGCAATATCGTTTGGCGGGGGTTCACCTTCAAGTACTACGAAAAGGCTTGGAATAACGAGGGTCTGATCGAGGCCTTCGTCAATTCGCTGACCATCGCCTTCGCCTGCACCCTTGTCAGCACGGTGATCGGGACCATGGCGGCCATCGCCCTGTGGCGATTCCCCTTCCCTTTTCGCCGCGCCGCGGACGCGACGATGGCTTTGCCCATCGTGATCCCCGAAATCTGCATGGGGGTGGCGATGCTCGCTTTTTTCAGCCGCATCGGCTGGCCGACGGATTTGATCTGGCCTTTCAACTTAGGCGCGATCACCATCGCGCATATCTCTTTCAGCTTTCCCTTCGTGGCGGTGGTGGTCCGGGCCCGTCTTGCGAGTTTCAACCGCGAACTCGACGAGGCGGCCCACGATCTCGGGGCCTCGCAGCTGCAACGCTTTCGCGATATCCTTCTGCCGCATCTGCGTCCGGCATTGATCGCCGGGGCCCTCTTGGCATTCACCTTGTCCTTGGATGATTTCGTCATCACCTTTTTCACCTCGGGGCCGAATACGGTGACCTTCCCCGTCAAGGTCTATTCGATGGTGCGATTTTCGGTGACCCCGGAAGTCAATGCCGCTTCCACTTTGCTGATCGTCATCACCTTGGTTGTGACCACTGTCGCCCTGTGGCTGCAAAACCGAGGAAACGAAACGCGCTCCCGATAAAAAGCATCGAAAAGCATCGAATATCGAAAACCATCGCTTCGCTTTCGCATCCGCAAAGGCTCGATCGTCGAAGCATCCTCGGAGAAGATCGAGACGAGCGATGAAATCCCTTTCGAGAGAATCCTCATGAACGATCGGAAACCGACATCGCCCATCATCGAGATCCGGGGAGCGAGCCGACACTTCCAAGGCGCTTATGCGGCGGTCGACAATATCGATCTCGATATCATCGAGGGCGAATTCTTCGCCCTTTTAGGCCCTTCGGGGTGCGGAAAAACCACCTTGCTGCGGATGATCGCGGGCTTCGAAGTCCTAAGCGAAGGGCAGATCCACATCGACGGGATCGATGTCGCCGGCCTTGCGCCGAACCGGCGTCCCGTCAATATGGTCTTCCAGTCATACGCCGTCTTCCCTTTTATGAGCGTATTCGACAATATCGCTTATGGCTTGAAGGTGTCCAAGATCCCGGCGGCAAAAAGGCGAGAACGGGTGCAAGAAGCGCTCGCCTTGGTGCGCTTGGAGGGTTTGGAAGAGCGGATGCCGGATCAGATTTCCGGGGGGCAAAGGCAGCGGGTCGCCTTGGCCCGAGCCCTCGTGAAAAGACCCAAGGTGCTCTTGCTCGACGAACCCCTGTCGGCTCTCGACGCCAAACTGCGCGAGACCATGCAACTCGAACTCGTCGCATTGCAGAAAAAAGTGGGTATCACCTTCGTCCTCGTCACCCACGATCAGGACGAGGCTCTTTCGATGGCGGATAGAATCGCGGTCATGGATCGGGGAAGGGTGCGGCAGATCGCGGATCCGACCACCATCTACGAATCCCCCGCTTCTCGCTTCGTCGCCGAATTCATCGGCAAGGTGAATCTCTTCGATGCGGTCATCAAGGGGGTCGACGACAACGCCGAAAACGAGATCCTTTTGGAGGTCGAAGGACTCGGGGAGTTGAAAATCCCCGGTTCGCACCTCGTCGATCGGCCGCCGATAGCGGCGGCATCGACCGCACTGGCGGTCCGCCCGGAAAAGATCCGGCTCAGCGAAGATCGACCGCCAGAATCGATCGCCTTCGAGGCGAACTTGGAGGGTTTTGCCTACCACGGCAGCCAAAGCCATCTGCATTTGATCACCGCCGGCGGCGCACGATTGACGGTCACACAGGTCAACCGCCGACGCAAAGACCATGAAGACAAGCGCGGGAGACGATGTTTTGTCAGTTGGGATCCCGTCGACACCTTGATTTTGCCCGAATGACACAGATAGGCTTGGCCTTCGCCCGCCGGCGTCGGATCGTCTTCGGCGAACGCGCCCCTTCGATATTCCTTCTTGCCTTTTTCGAACCAACGTGAAAAATCCTCCATCCCCCGCCGACGCTTCCGCTTTTTTGTACTGGATTCGCCAGGCCGCTCCATATATCAGCAACCACCGCGGAAGGCTTTTCGTGGTCGCCGTCCCCGGGGCGATGATCGATGACCATCGCTTTCGCGAGATCGCCCGCGATTTGGCGATCTTGCACAGTCTGGGCATCGATCTCGTCTTGGTCCACGGCTTGCGGCAGCAGATCGATCGGCGACTGACGGCGAGCGGGCATTGCCCTCGCTATTCGAAGGGGATTCGGATCACCGACGATCACGCCTTGGCCGCAACCCGAGAGGCGGCGGGGGCGGTACGCATGGAGCTCGAATCCAAGCTATCGAGCGGGATTGCCAACACCCCGATCCCCACCGGCACGCGGGTGCGGGTCGCCTCGGGCAATTTCGTCACCGCGCGGCCTTTGGGTATCCACCAAGGGGTGGATTTCAACCATAGCGGAGAGGTGCGGCGGATCGATGTCGATGCCATTCGGCAACAGCTCGCCGGCGGGGCCATCGTCCTCGTCTCCCCGCTGGGCTATTCGCCGACCGGCAATATCTTCAGTTTGGAAAGCCGCGGCGTGGCCACCGCGCTGGCCATCGCCACGAAGGCCGCCAAACTCGTTTTTCTCAACGACGATCCCTTGCTCGAGGACTCGAAGGGCCGGGCCTTGCGCGAAATCACCTTGGACGAGGCCGAAGCGCTGGCCGAAGTCCGCTCGGGTCGGGCGGCCGAATCGGCCGACAGCCCGGGGATCGCCTCGCGCTTGCAACACGCCATCCACGCCTGCCGCCGGGGCGTGCCCCGGGTGCATCTGGTCAACCCCCGCATCGACGGCGCCTTGCTGCTCGAACTCTTCACCCGCGACGGCATCGGCACCATGATCAACGCCGACCGCTACGACTCGATTCGGCAAGCGACCATCGACGATATCGGCGGCATCCTCGATCTCATCCGTCCGCTGGAGGATTCGGGGGTATTGGTCAAGCGCTCCCGCGAGAAGATAGAAACCGAGATCCCCCGCTTCCATATCATCGAACGCGATGGAACGGTGATCGGCTGCGCCGCGATCTATCCCTATCCCGAGGAGGAACTGGCGGAACTCGCTTGCCTTGCGGTACACGAATCCTATCGTTGCGACCGCAACGGCGAGCGCCTGCTCGCTTTGGTCGAAAAGAAAGCCGAACTCGCCGGAGCGAAGAGGATCTTCGTTCTCACCACCCGCACCGAGCAATGGTTCCAAGAACGCGGTTTCGTCGAGGCCGAGCGTTCTTCCCTGCCGGCGGAAAAACAATTCCTTTATAACGATCAGCGCGGGTCGCGGGTGCTGATCAAAGATCTTTGAGATCCTTCGAGTCTTTCGAGTCTTTCGAGTCTTTCGTAAAGAGCCGAAGGAGCCGAAGGAGCCGAAGGAGCCGAAAGAGCCTCGCCTTCGGGTTCAGGCAAGATCGAGTTCGCGCTCGATCTCATAAAGGGCCGCCAGCGGGTCCGGGGAGGCGGTGATCGGCCGCCCGATGACCAGATAATCGGCTCCGGCGCTCAGCGCCGCCGCCGGCGTCATCGTCCGCCGCTGATCGTCCAAGGTGGATATGCCGCCAAGCGGTCGCAGCCCGGGGACGACCCGCAAAAACCCCGGAGCGAAGCCCTCGTCCAAGCGCTCGATATCCGCGCCCGAGCAAACGACCCCGTCGAGCCCGCAATCTTGGGCCAGCAGCGCAAGCTTTCGCACCTGTCGCGCGGGCTCGACATCGATCCCGATGGCCGCGAGATCCTCTCGGCTCATGCTCGTGAGCACCGTCACCGCGATCAGCAAGGGGGGAGGCGAAGCCCCTGACGCGGCGGTATCCACAGCGTCGCGAGCGGCTTCCATGGCCCGGCGGCCGGCGCCGGCATGAAGGTTGATCATCCACACCCCGAGGGCGCTAGCGGCGCGACAAGCCCGAGCCACGGTATTCGGGATATCGTGGAATTTGAGATCGAGAAAGACTTCGAAGCCGAGTCGGTGCAAGCGCTCGAGCGCTTCGGGACCGGCGGCGGTGAAGAGTTCCTTGCCGACTTTGACGCGACAGCGCCGCGGATCGAGCCTTGCCGCCAAGGCCAGCGCTTGCGACGACGAGGGAAAATCAAGGGCGACGATCAAGCGCGGCTCGATCCTCCTGGCCCCGTCCCTCGCTCGCCCGTGGAGGGATGAACGATGCGATGGTTCGGACATGAAAGGCGGGGGCGGGCGTTCGGATCGAATCCGAAAAGAGAAAGGGCAAAAGAGGCGCGGCTGCGCCGCCCTACTCCCCTTCGACCCCTCGGATGGGTTTGATCGTTGCCCAGCGCTTGCAGCTCGGGCATTGCCAGTGCAATGATTTGGCGGGAAATCCGCAGCGCTCGCAGCGATAGACCGGTCGATCGAGAAGCAGGCCCTCGGTCAGTCCTTTCAGGATTTCGACCCGATCCGAGGGTTCGTCTCCTCGACGTCGGCACTCGTCGATCTCGATCTCCAGCATCCGATCCAATCCGCGCACCGATACCCGTCGCCGCAGACGATCCCCGATGAAGCGTATCGCTTCTCGAGGCCCGTCGCTCTCCTGCCGGATCGCCGCCAAGGCCAGCAAAACGCTGCTCCAGCCATAGCGCTCATGCAAGCGGGAAAGATATTCCTGCAACGCATCGCCTTGCCCCAAAGCGACGAAGGATCGGTGCAAGCGAGGGATCGTTTCCGGGATGAATTCCGGATTCTGACCCTCCACCCGCTGGAGAGCGCCGATGGCGCTTTTATGATCGTCCCTGGCGGTATGAATATCGGCTTCGATCAGGCTCGCCCGTACGCACGAGGCATCCGTTTCCCGCGCCCGACGGAGCTCTTCGAGGGCTTTTTCGATACGCCCTTCTTTTTCGAAGCGGTCCGCTTGCTCGCAATAATAGTGGGCGATGATCGTGCCCAAAGGATCCCCGGTCGCCGATTCCAGCTGCTGGGCGCTGACGATCGCTTGGGGCCAATCGCGCTCATGCTCGTAGATATCGACCAGCTGCTTCAACGCCTGAACGCGATAGCCGTGGACCTCGGTCAGTTCTTGGAAAAGGACTTCGGCGCGGTCGAAAAGCCCGGCGCTCGAATAATCATGTCCGAGCTCCATCTTGGCTTCGGTGCGTTGGCCGGCGCTGAGCGAACTGCGGGAGATGATGTTCTCGTGGATACGGATGGCGCGCTCGTGATCTCCGCGACGACGGTAGAGATTGCCCAAAGCGAGATGGGTTTCCACCGTCTCGGCATCGACCTCGAGGTATTCGATAAAGACATCGATCGCCCTTTCGGGCTGTTCGTTGATGAGGTAGTTGATGCCGCGAGAATAATCCGATCGGAAACGCCGAAAACGCCGATCCGCTTCCTTTTTTCTATCCCCGTCATCGACGGCGTTACGCCCGGACAACCAACCGGCCCCCGCCGCGACCGGCAAAAGAAGCCATAGGAGATCCAAGCCGCTCATCGATGACTCGCTCGCTCGCCGGATTCGAACTGTCGGGTCATTCGAAGCCGCCTCTTGCGGCCGACCCTATCCCTCGTATCCCTCGATCCCCCTCGAGAGTGTCGGATCGCAGGTCCGAAGCGAGGGGGGTTCTTCGCTCTCGCTCTTGCTCGTTCTTGTCTTTGGCCGGTTGCCCTTCGCTTTCTTCGGTAGCGGCCTGCGTCTCGGGAGGAGAACCATCGACGCGATCACGCAAATCCTTGCCCGGCTTGAAATGAAGGACGCGCTTGGCCGGGATCGAAACCGCCTCGCCGGTACGCGGATTGCGACCGACTCGCTCCGTGCGAAGGCGAAGGGAAAAAGTGCCGAAGCCGCGCACCTCGATCCGCTCCCCCTTGGCCAAGGAACTCGCCATCTGCCTGAGGATCGCGTTCACCGCCGATTCGACATCCCGATGCACCAGATGAGGCTGCAACTTCGCGAGATGATCGATCAATTCGGATTTCGTCATCGCAGTTCCTTGGGGGTTCCCGGCCGCCCGGCCTTTATGACTGCATCTCGATGAAGACGATCCGCCAAGGAATCCGAAGCCCGCAAAATCGAAAGAAGCCGTCGAGGCCGGCTCCCATGCTCTTCGAAGGGAACCCGATCGCAAAAACTCCCTACCTGTCCCTAACCTCCTTCCACCCGAATCGCCGTCTCGCCGAAGGGGGGCATCGCGATGGGAAAGAGACCATCGAGGATGCCTCGTCGGGCTTGCCCCGCGGCCTTCGAGGGCAAGCCCGACGGGTCGGCGAAAGGCGTGCTTTTCATCATCGCCACGGCTTTTTGTCGATCGTCGGAAGGGTCAGCTTTCGCGAGATTGCGTCGAATCCCCGGCGGCATCGGCTGCGGCATCGCTTGCATCGGCCTTTGCCGACGCCTCTGGCACCGACGCTTCGTCCGCCGCCGAATCCTCGGCGGCAGACGCTACCGCTGCCTGCGCCGCGTCCGCTTCCGAAGCCTCCGCTGCCGATGCTTGCGTCGACGAGGCACTCTCGGCACCCTCCGGTGCGGCCGCTTCGGCGGGCTCGGCCTCGGGCTCGGGGGCCGTCGAGGAACCCGACGCCTCGGAATCGCCCGCAGGGGCGGCCTTGGCGTCTTTTTTCGATGATTCTTTCGAGGATTCGTCGGAGCGAGAGTCCATCTGCCTCTTGATCAAATCCCCCAAGGTCGTGGCCCCGGCAGATCCGGCAGTGGTGTATTCCTGCATCGTCTGCACTTCCTCTTCGCTCTCGCGGGCCTTGATCGACAAGGAAAGGACGCGCTTCTTGCGATCCAAACCCACGAATTTGGCCTCGACCTCATCCCCTTCCTTGAGAGCGGTACGGGCATCCTCGACCCGCTCCCGTCCGATCTCCGAGGCCCTAAGATAGCCGTCGACACCCTCGGCGAGATCGATCGTCGCTCCCTTGGCATCGACCTCGACCACCTTGCCCTTGACGATGGAGCCCTTGGGATTGCTCGATAGATAAGTGGAGAGGGGGTCCTTGTCGATCTGCTTGATCCCCAAGGAAATCCGCTCGCGATCGGGATCCACGCTGAGGACCACCGTCTCGATCTCATCCCCCTTCTTGTAGCGTCGGATCGCCTCTTCGCCCGGCTCGCCCCAAGAAAGATCGGAAAGGTGCACGAGCCCGTCGATACCGCCGTCGAGGCCGACGAAGACCCCGAAATCGGTGATCGATTTGATCGCGCCGCTGACCCGGTCGCCCTTGCGATAGTTCTCGAAGAACTCCTGCCACGGATTCGGCCGGCACTGTTTGATGCCGAGCGAGATGCGGCGGCGATTTTCATCGACATCGAGCACCATCACTTCGACGCTGTCGCCGAGCTGCACCACCTTGTTGGGGTGGACATTCTTGTTGGTCCAATCCATTTCCGAGACATGGACCAGCCCTTCGACCCCGTCGCCGATATCGACGAAACACCCGTAGTCGGCGATATTCGTCACCTGACCGAATACCCGGGTGCCGTCGGGGTAGCGGCGGGAGATATCGATCCACGGATCGGTTCCGAGCTGTTTGAGCCCCAACGAAACCCGGGAACGCTCGCGATCGAATTTGAGAACCTTGACCTCGATCTCATCGCCGACATTGACGACTTCCGTCGGATGCTTGACCCGCTTCCACGCCATGTCGATGATATGGAGCAAGCCGTCGATGCCACCTAGATCCACGAATGCCCCGTACTCGGTCAGATTCTTGACCACCCCCGGGAGCACCGCGCCCTCTTTGAGATTCTCGAGCAGGGATTCACGCTCGGCGGAATACTCCTCTTCGACCACCGCGCGGCGGGAAACGACGACGTTGTTGCGTCGACGATCCAGTTTGATCACCTTGAACTCGAGCATCTTGCCTTCTAGATAAGTGGTATCGCGTACCGGACGCACGTCGACCAAGGAGCCGGGCAAAAAAGCCCGGATGCTGTCGACATCCACGGTAAAGCCGCCTTTGACCTTGCCGGTCATCATCCCCGAGACCACGTCGCCGCCTTCGAAGGATGCCTCGAGTCGACTCCAAGCGCGAGCCCGCTTGGCCTTCTCGCGCGAAAGCCGAGTGGAGCCGAATCCGTCCTCGACGGAATCGAGCGCGACCTCGATGAGGTCGCCGATCACGACTTCCACTTCGCCGCTTTCGTTTCTGAACTGATCGACCGGGATGGTCGATTCGGATTTCAGACCGGCATGCACGGTGACGAACTCGGGGCTGACGGCGATCACCGTCCCTTCGATAATCGCCCCGGGACGCATTTTTCTGTCGACTTCGCTCTGCTCGAGCAGTTCCGCAAAGCTTTCCATGACCGAATCGTTTTTCCTTCCGTTGGAACCCGCAAGTTCGATGAGCGCACGACCGGCAACCGAAGACCCGATAAAACGGTACGAAAAACGGGTCTTTCGGCGCTTTTAGGCGTTGCGCTCTCTATTGCCGTATTGCCGTCGAGCATCGCTTCGAGCGCCGCGGGTAACGCGCTCGATGGTCGATACATGATGCGAAGCCTCGTCCCCCTCGTCCCTACTCCTCGATCCTATCGATCGATGAGAGTCATTCCGCGAGGCGGCGCTTCGCGATCTTCAGCAAATCGTCGGCGACTTCGGCGGCGGTGCGAGACGTGGTATCCACCGACAACACATCGGCCGCCATGGTCTTGCGACGCAGCGGGGCGATAGCGCGAGTGCTGTCTTGCGTATCGCGCGACACGATCCGCTGCCTGATCTCGTCAATGGTAGCGAAGATACCCTTTTCAATCAATTGGCGATGTCGCCGCTTCGCCCTTTCATCGACCCCGGCTTCGAGAAAAACCTTCAACAAAGCATCGGGGAAAACCACGCTGCCCATATCCCGCCCGTCGGCGACCAAGCCCGGAGGGGAGCGAAAACTCCTTTGCCAGCCGAGCAGGGCCTGCCTGACCTCGGCATGGACGGATACGCGGGCGGCATCGTCGCTGCAGCGCTCGCTGCGAATCGCATCGGCGATATCCTCGCCGCTCAACTGCGCCCGCGAAGCCTCGCGAGGATCGGGGACGAAGACGATCTCCTTTTCGATCCCGCGGACGAGGGCCGCCAGCGCTTGCGGCCGATCGCAATCGACCCCGCGGTGCCGGGCAACGAGAGCGAGGATGCGATAAAGGGCGCCGCTGTCCAAGATGGAAAAACCCAAGGACTGCGCGAGCAAGCGAGCCACGGTGCCCTTGCCGGAGGCGGCGGGGCCGTCGATGGCAATCACCGGTGGCGGCGCCGGGGATGTCGGGGCCGGGGATGTCGGGGCCGGCATATCGGCGGAATCAGGCATCGCTTTCGACGGCCTCGATATCGAGGCCGACATCGCTCGCAAGGGATACGAAGTCGGGAAAGGAGGTCGCCACGTTGCGGCAATCCCGGATCCGCAAGGGCTCGCCGGACTCGTCGATGCCGGCGGTCGCAAAAGCCATGGCGATGCGGTGATCGTCGGCGCTGTCGATGCTTCCCCCGGCGATCGCGCCGCCGTTGACGATCATGCCGTCTTCGAGGGTTTCGACCTCGACGCCGAGAGCGGCAAGGGCGGCGGCGGCGGCCGCGATCCGATCGCTTTCCTTGATGCGCAACTCCCTCGCCCCGCGCACCCGAGTGCGCCCGCGGGCAGCGGCGGCGGCGACGAAAATCGCCGGGAACTCGTCGATGGCCAAGGGCACCAGGGCGGGATCGATATCGATGCCTTGCAACCGGGTGCCTTGTACGCGCAGATCCGCGACCGGCTCGAAGCCGTCGCTTCGTAGCGAGAGACGCTCGATCCGCGCCCCCATCCCCTCGAGGATCGAGAGCACGCCGCTGCGGGTCGGGTTGATCCCGACCCCTCGCACCGTGATATCCGAACCCGGGCGAGCGGCGGCGGCGGCGAGAAAAAATGCCGCCGAGGAAAGATCTCCCGGCACGTCGATCTCGATTCCTTGCAGGCGCGCGCCCCCCTCGATACAAGTACGAAGCCCTTGCTGCGCCACCCGAACGCCGAAGGCGCGCAGCATCCTCTCGGTATGGTCGCGACTCGCCGCCGGTTCCGTATAGCAGGTCGTCCCTTGCGCTTCGAGCCCGGCGAGCAAAATGGCGGATTTGACTTGGGCGCTGACCACGTCGCCGGAAAAGTCGATCGCTCTCAATCGGCCCCGGGGGGTATCCCGGGAGGTATCGCGCTTCGAAGGCTCGATGCGAAGCGGCGGCGTTCCCGCCGGGGAAGGCTCGATCTTCGCCCCCATCGACGACAGGGGATCGGTGATGCGCCGCATCGGGCGCCGACTCAACGATCGATCGCCGGTCAATCGGCACGGGCCGTCGAGGCGAGCGCACAGCAGGCCCGCCAACAAACGCATCGACGTGCCCGAATTGCCGAGATCCAATACCCCCGAGGGCGGAGGCGACAAACTTCGATCACCGACCCCGTGGACCGTGACCTCCCCTAGTCGGCATCGGCTCGGCTCTTCCTCCGATGCGCAAGGGTCAAGAACGTCGATCCGCACTCCCAGCGCCCGCAACGCGGCCATCGTCGCCAAGACATCCTCGCCCGGCAAAAGATTTCGGATGCGCGTTCGGCCCTCGGCGACCGCCGCCAGCATGAGGCTGCGATGGGATATCGACTTGTCGCCGGGAACGCGGATGTCGCCGCGCAAGGGGCCGCTCGGTCGTACCAAGTAGTCGATGGAGGCGGCGTTCGTCATCGCGCACTTCGATCCTTCTCGTCCTGTGCATCCTGCGCATCCTGTGCATCCTGTGCATCGGGAGAAGCGAGCGCCGAGGCTCGAGCGACGCGATGCGAGGGAGGCGCTTGGCTCGCCACCGATTCCGCATAACGGTCGCGGATGGTTTTGGCGCGGGCGAAAACCGAATGTATCGTCTCGCTTTGTCCTTGCTCCACCGCGTCGATCAGATTGTCGAGCTCGCCCCGAAAAAGGTGCAGCGCACCGAGCACGGCCTCTTTGTTGGCCAAACAGATGTCATGCCACATCCGGGGGTCGCTCGAGGCGATGCGGGTGAAATCGTAAAAGCCGCCCGCGGAGTAGCGGAAGAACTCGCTATGTTCGGGGTGTCGACCCAAGGCGTCGACGAGGGTATAGGCCAACAGATGGGGCAAATGACTGGTCAAGGCGAGGATCTCGTCGTGCCGCTGCACGCCCATTTCGATCACTTCCGCGCCCACCGCCTCCCACATCCCCCTCACCCGCGCTCGGGCTTTCGCCGATGTTCGCTCCACCGGGGTCAAGATCACCCGCCGCCGCTCGAAAAGACCCTCGATCGATGATTCCACTCCGCTGTGCTCGGTCCCGGCGATGGGATGGGCGGGGACGAAACGCTCCATCTGGGAAGGCGAAAGGGTCGCACGAGCCGCCTCCATCACGCAGGACTTGGCGCTGCCGACATCGCTGATCACCGCGTCTTCGTCGATGCCGCCGGCGGTACGCAAGCGCTCGAAAACGCCCGACATGGCCCCGAGGGGAACGGCGATCACGATCATATCCGCGCCGCGAGCGGCGACGGCGGGATCCGGATCGAAGCCGTCGATCACCCCCAAGGCGAGGGCTTTTTCGAGATTGGCCGGGTTGCGGCTCGATCCTGTGACCTCGCCGACCGCTCCCAATCGCTTCAGATCGCGAGCCAGCGAGCCCCCGATCAACCCCGTGCCGATAATGCAAAGCCTTCGAATCATCACTGTTCTTTTCGCTCGCTCTGCGGCCACGGGTTCCGATACGCTTGTCAGGGCTTCGGTCAAGGCTCGACGAAAGGCTCGACGATCGGAAAAGAACCCAGCAGAATCGGGCTTTCGTCGCTTTCGTCGCCGGCCGAAGTCCGGTCGGAATCGGGCGCGGTATCGGACGCAGGATCGGACGCATCGTTCGCCGCCGAATCCCGTCGGCGATCTCGCAGCCGCAATGCCCGGCGCCAATCGTCGAGAGGATCCTCGCCGCGATGCGCAATGCACACGATCCAGCGCTCGACGCCCGGCGAAAGGGGCTTCGTTCCTTGCGGATTTCGAAGGGGATGGAAATCCGCCGCAAGCGGCGGGGATCGATCGCGCAAGAATTCCTCGAGCCCTTGTTTGTGCTCGGCCCGGATCAGCCAAACGCTGCAGGCGAGGGCCGCCGCGGGTACCGCTTCTCTTCCCGCGACCACGAAAGAATCCCCCGTCGCATCATCGGTCCACTGGCCGATCAAAGTCTGTCCTCGCAACGATGCACTGCCCAACCGGGGATTGGCGCAACCGGCGTGGACAAAAGCGATCATCGCATAGTCGCACTCCCCTTGCGCCGACGCGCGAAGCGCTTCTTCTTCGCCGTCGAAGCGGGGCAGGTCGATGGCGCCGCCGAAATGAGCGAGGGCGGCTCGCATCGCCGGCGCCGTGGCCCACGCAACCGCGAGGCGCTGCTCCAAGGATCTGCAACTCGAGGCGACCTCGCGAAAAAGACGAATCACTTCCGCGGGGGGCAAGGCGCCGCCGTCTCGTTTTTGTCGGGCGGCGAGACGGCCGAGCAACTGCGCTTCGCGCTCCGGGCGATAGTAGCGAGGGGATCCGGGAAAGCCCGACTTGATGCCCGCCACCTCGAGCGCGGCCTCGGCCCGACGATTCAGCAACGCCAGTATTTCCTCGTCGATGGAATCGATGCGGCGGCGCAAGGAAGCGAGGGCTTCGTCTCCCGAGGGCTCCGGATCAACCGGCGAAGCCCTTTTCGCGCCCGACCATGGAGGATCGGGATCATCGTTCATAGCATTCGTACCGATAGCACTCCCTCGATCGCGCGCAGCGCCTCCAAGAGCGAGGGGGAAACCTCCCCGTCGACGTCCGTCAGGGTATAAGCCACCCGATCTCGGGAACGATTGAGCATATCGAGAATATTCAGCCCGGCTCCGGCGATGGCGGTGGATATCTGCCCGAGCATATTGGGAACATTGGCATTGGCGATCGCGATCCGCTGCCCCTCGTTATCCGCCAACCGGATCTCGGGGAAGTTGAGGGCGTTGACGATCGTGCCTCTTTCGAGGAAGTCGATCGTCTGGGTCGCCACCATCGACGCGCAATTTTCCTGCGCCTCGGCCGTGGAGGCCCCGATATGGGGCAGCGCGATGACCCCGGGACGACCGCGCAACGCCGGGGAAGGAAAATCGGTGACGTAACTTGCCAAACGCCCCTCGTCGAGAGCCTTCGAAACCGCTTCCTCGTCCGCGATACCGCTGCGCGACATATTGAGGAGCGTCGTTCCTCGACGCATCCGGGCGATACGAGCGGCATCCGCGAGCCTCAACGTCCGCTCGCCCAAGGGAACATGCAGGGTAACGAAATCCGAGGAGGCGAAGATATCCTCCACGCTGGCCGCTTGGTCGACGCTCGACGAGAGCTGCCACGCCCGCGGCACGGTGATCGATGGATCGAACCCCAAAACCCGCATGCCCAAAGAGACGGCAGCGTTGGCGACCTGCACCCCGATCGCCCCGAGCCCCACCACCCCCAAAGTCTTGCCGGCGATTTCCGAACCGGTGAAGCGCTTTTTGCCTTGCTCGACCGCCTGCGTGAAAGCGGGATCGTCCTGATCGATGCCGTGCACGAAAGACCAAGCATCGCATAGACGCCGCGAGGAAAGGAGAAGCCCGGCGATCGTCAACTCCTTGACCGCGTTCGCATTCGCCCCCGGGGTATTGAAGACCACGATTCCGCGATCGGTCAAGGATTCGACCGGGATATTGTTGAACCCCGCCCCGGCGCGAGCCACGGCTTTGACGCTTTCGGGAAATGCATGACGATGGAGGTCGCGCGAGCGGACCAAGAGCGCATCCGGCTTATCGATATCCTCGCCGACGAGGTAGCGCTGTGCCGGGAAGAGGGAAAGTCCGGTAGGGGAAATCGAATCGAGGGTTTGGATGCGAAACATGGAATTCTCTTGGCAAAGGGGATGACGAGGGGGATGGCAAGGGGGATGACAAGTGTGATGACGAGCCGACGGCGAGGCGATGGTATCGGCGCACGACAGGCGATCCGGCATCGTCTTTGGCAGGCGATCGTCCGCCGCGCAGCATCTCGCCGCCTAGCTAGGCGGGCTTGGTCTTGCGAGCGACGACGCCGCGAGCGATGCGATCATGCCAAAGCAACCGCTGCAGTGAGCGGCGCGTGGTTGTCTTGTCTGTCATTCTCACTTCCCTTTCGGTGATGGTGTTCCACTCGCGAACGAGCGACGCCGAGATGCCGCGCGGCTTGCGTTCGACGCGATACGGGAACGGCTTTATGGCGTCCGGTCTTGCACCGGCGAAGCGCGGCAAGCGCGCAGCGACCGCTTCGTCCTTGCGGTCATACGGGCGCGACATGATGCGCGTGCCGTCTTCGCCGTCGCGCACGATGACAAAGACGGTTTGCGAGTCGGCGCTCATGCCGGCGACTTGACTTGGCAGACGCGGCGGGCATCTCCGACTTCGGCGTCGGCTCGGTCGCCGCCGGATTGACCGAGGGCGCACCGACGGACTTGGCGATGCTGCAATCGTCGCGGGTCATCCGCCACGCGGTTTCGGGCACGATGCCGTCGTCGCGGGTTTGGATGATGCGCCGCCGATCTTCCATCGCTTCGAAGACGCTCGGCGTATCGCCGTGATCGACGCGCTTGCCGTCGGGCATGACTTCGATCAGGCGGTACTTCGGCGACTTCGGTCGCTCGTCGACAAGGGCTCGGGATTTTTCGGATCCCGTTCGAGTCGAGTCGAGCGTCTTTCAGGCGGGATCGTCGAGCCCGTCTCGAGCCTCGTCTGACCCGGATTCGCCGTCTGCGAAGTCCTCGTCGATTGCGTTCTCGTCCGCGTGCTCGTCCGCGTTCTCGCCCCTTTCCTCGACCGACGGACTATCCGCCTCCAAGGCGAAAGACTCGGCTCCCGAGACGCTCGACGACGCGCTCGACGACGACGCTTCGGCTTCGGCGGGACCGCCGGCCGGCGCCGTCCCGGCCGCCGGATCGATATCCTCGGCCTCCTCGCTCTCGACCACTTTTTCCACCCCGACCAAGCTCTCGCCCTCGCCGAGGTTGATCAGGCGAACCCCTTGGGTATTACGCCCGACCACGCTGATTTCCTCCACCCGAGTGCGTACCAGCTTGCCCCCGTCGGCGATCAGCATGATCTGGTCTTCCTTGCTCACCGTCTGCGCGGCGACCACGGCGCCGTTGCGTTCGCTGGTGCGAATCGAGCGCAAGCCCTTGCCGCCGCGGCTTTGACTGCGATATTCGGATTCCGGGGTGCATTTTCCGTAGCCGTTCTCGGTCGCAGTCAGCACCAACTCCCCGGCGGCGATCATCAAGGAGATGACCCTCGCTCCGGGATCGAGGCGGATCCCCCTCACCCCCCGCGCCGTGCGTCCCATCGATCGGACGCCGCTTTCGGGGAAGCGGATCTGCATGCCGTTATCCGCCGCCAACATCACTTCGTCGCTGCCGCCGGTGGTCTCGACCCCGATCAGATGATCGTCATCGCGCAAGTTCACGGCGATCAGGCCGCTGGGACGGGGACGGGAAAAGGCCTCGCAAGGGGTTTTCTTGACGATGCCGGAGGCGGTGGCCATCAGCACGAAGCCTCCCTCTTTGAGCGCGCTCATCGGCAAGATGGCGCTGATGCGCTCTTTTCGCTCGCTGTCGATCGGCAGCAGATTGACCAGCGGCAAGCCGCGAGCGGTGCGCGTCGCCTGGGGCAGGCGATAGACCGGCTTCCAATAGACTCGCCCGCGGCTGGAAAAAAAGAGCATCGTCTCGCGGGAGTTGGCGATGAAAAGCCGCTCCACGAAATCCTCTTCCTTGGTGCTCGCGGCGATCTTCCCCCGTCCGCCGCGGCGCTGGGCGGTGTAATCGGCCAGCGGCTGCCACTTGATATAGCCCTGGTAGGACATCGTCACCACGACATCCTGCGGTTTGATCAAATGCAGGATATCCACCCCTTCCCGATAGACTTCGATCTCGGTGCGGCGGGCATCGGCGAACTGTTCCTTGACTTCGATCAGTTCCTCGCGCACCACTTGGCGCAAACGCTCGGGGTCGACCAAAATCCACAGCAGTTCGCGAATACGCTCCAAGAGCTTGTCGAATTCGTCGATGATTCGATCCTGCTCGAGCCCCGTCAGGCGATGCAAGCGCAAATCGAGGATCGCTTGGGCCTGGGCCTCGCTCAACCGATAGCCTTTCTCTTCGAGCCCCAAACCGGCGGGCAGATCCTCGGGTTTGGAGGTATCGGCTCCGGCCCTTTCGAGCATCTCGCGCACCACTCCGGGCGCCCACACCTCGTCGAGCAGCCGCTGCTTCGCCTCCGCGGGATTCGAAGAATCACGGATCATCTGGATCACGGGATCGATATTGGCCAAGGCGACCGCAAGCCCTTCGAGAACATGGGCTCGCTCCCTCGCCTTGCGCAAATCGAAGATGGTGCGCCGCGTGATGACCTCGCGCCGATGACGCATGAAGGCCTCGAGCATCTGCCGAATATTCAACACCCGCGGACGCCCCTCGACGAGGGCCACGAGATTGATGCCGAAGACCGTCTCCAACGAGGTATGCCGGTAGAGGTTCTTGAGCATCACATCGGCGTTCTCTCCGCGCCGCAATTCGATGACCAAGCGCATGCCGTCCTTGTCGGATTCGTCGCGCAGCTCCGAAATCCCCTCGATCTTCTTTTCCTTGACCAGCTCGGCGATCTTCTCCTGCAACCGCGCCTTGTTGACTTGGTAGGGAAGTTCGGTGACGACGATTCGCTTGCGATTGCCGCCCTCGATGCTTTCGGTATTGGCCCGGGCGCGTACGTAAATCCGCCCGCGACCGCTGCGATAGGCCTCGTCGATGCCCGCAGCGCCGTTGATGATGCCCGCGGTGGGAAAATCCGGCCCGGGCATGATCTCCATGATCTTTTTGATATCGATCGCCGGATCGTCCATGACCGCGATACAGGCATCGATGACTTCGGCCAGATTATGGGGAGGGATATTGGTGGCCATTCCCACCGCGATCCCCGACGAGCCGTTGACCAATAAATTGGGAAAGCGAGCGGGGAAAACCGCAGGCTCGATCTCGGATCCGTCGTAGTTGGGAACGAAATCGACCGTTTCCTTGTCGATATCCGCCAATAGATCGTGGGCGAGGCGGGCCATCCGAACCTCGGTATAGCGCATCGCCGCCGGAGGGTCGCCATCGACCGAACCGAAGTTGCCCTGACCGTCGATCAGCACCCCCCGCATCGAAAAGCGCTGCGCCATGCGCACCAGAGCGTCGTAGACCGCACCCTCGCCGTGGGGGTGGTATTTACCGATGGTATCGCCGACCACTCGGGCCGATTTTTTATAGGGGCGATTCCAATCGTTGCCCAGCTCGCGCATCGCATAGAGCACTCGCCGGTGCACCGGTTTGAGGCCATCCCGGATATCCGGCAACGCCCGTCCGACGATCACGCTCATCGCGTAATCGAGATAGGACTTCTTCATTTCGTCTTCGATATCGACGGGCAGAATTTCTTTTGCAAAATCAGCCATTTGCGATGTTCCCGGGATGGTCTTGGGCCACTATGTCGAAAGGGATGGGCAAATAGATAGCGAGGTGGTCGAAAAGGTGGTCCAGATGTGGTTCAAGACCCTTGAATCGGGATTTTTCGTCATCGATGCCATACCGATGAAATATCGATGCAATATCGATGCGATGCGAGAGCCGAACCGTCGAATGCCGCCGGATTGTCGCGATTTTTTGCAAGCCGGCGAAAAATCGAGCCTTTGACGGGGCGGTTATTTTAGCACGCGGATATCCGCTCCGACGCAATGAAAAATCGGCGGCGCTTGCCGAAGGCCTCGGCATCGGATCCGATCGCCCCCCGGCCACGAGGTCCGCGCGACGAGCCCTAGACGAGCCCTGGACGACTCCTAAGCGCCGGCGGATGCGCTATGATGCACGGCAAAATGAACGGCAAACGAACGGCGAAACGAACGGCGAAACGAAAAGCCTTCGATGCCTTCTCTCCTCGGTTCTCAGCCCCCACCCTTCCAAGCCTTGGCCACCTCGATTCTCGGAGTCATTATCATCATGAAAGCAGCCGACCTTCTGATCGAGGCTCGATGGATCATCCCGGTCGAGCCGGAAAATACGGTTTTGGACGAATATGGCATCGTGGTGGACAAAGGAAAGATCGAAGCCATCCTCCCGCAACAAGAAGCGCGCTCGACATTCGAGGCGAAGCGAACGATCTCTTTGGGTAGCCACCACGCGCTGCTGCCCGGCTTCGTCAACACCCACACCCATGCGGCGATGAGTCTGCTGCGGGGAATCGCCGACGATCTGCCCCTGATGGAGTGGCTGAACGATCATGTTTGGCCGGTGGAAGGCAAGTGGGTCAGCGAGAATTTCGTGCGCGACGGCACCGAACTGGCGGTCGCCGAGATGCTGCGCGGCGGAACCACCTGCTTCAACGATATGTATTTCTATCCGGGAGAAGCCGCAAACGTCGCCGATGCCGCCGGGCTGCGTTGCACCCTCGGGCTGGTGGTGATCGAATTCCCCACCGCTTGGGCCAAAGATACCGAAGAATATTTCCAACGCGGGCTGGAGGTGCATGACGCGTTCCGCAGCCACCCGCGCATCGACACCGCCCTCGCCCCCCATGCGCCCTATACGGTCTCCGACGATTCCTTCAAACGCATCTTGACCCTGGCCGATGAGCTGGATATCCAAATCCACACCCATCTGCACGAAAGCGAAGCGGAAATCACCGAAGGGATCGAGCAATACGGCGTGCGCCCTTTCGAGCGCTTGGACAAACTCGGATTGATGTCGCCCCGGCTCATCACGGTCCATATGACCCAACTCGAAGAGGGGGAAATCGCCCGTTTGGCCGAATGCGGAAGCCATGTCGTGCATTGCGCCGAATCCAACCTCAAAATCGCCTGCGGCATCGCCCCGGTAAGGGATCTGCACCGAGCGGGGGTCAACGTCGCGATCGGCACCGACGGCGCCGCGAGCAACAACGATCTCGACATGATTCAGGAGCTGCGCACCGCCGGCTTGCTCGCCAAGGGGATCAGCGGCGACCCCACCGCCGTCCCGGCTCATCGCGCCATCGAGATGGCAACCTTGGGCGGCGCCCGCGCCGTCGCCCGCGAGGACGAGATCGGCAGTTTGGTGCCGGGCAAGGCGGCGGATATCATCGCCGTCGATCTCTCGGCGCCGGAAACCAGACCGGTATACAACCCCGTCTCCCAAGTCGCTTACGCCGCCTCGAGAAGCCAGGTCAGTCACGTCTGGGTGGCAGGAAAAGCCCTGCTGGAAGAAGGCGAGCTGCTGACCCTCGACGAAAAAGCGATCTTGGAAAAGGCGGACCGCTGGCAGCGGAAGATCACCGGCGCGGATTGTTGAAAAACCGGCAAACGATGGCATCTTCGGTCTTCGAAACCCGATCAAGCAAGTCCCGATAAAGAAACTCGACACCATGATCGATGCGCTGGCAGGCGACACTCCCGGCGGAGCCCGAGGACCCGGCCCCGACCCCTCTTGGAACCGCGACGAAGCGGATATCGCGAGATTTTCCGAACTGGCATTCGAGTGGTGGGATCCGAAGGGAAGCTTCGGCATGCTGCATCGACTCAATCCGATTCGATGCGCCTATATCGCCGAACGGATCGATCCAAGCGGGGCCAAGGTGGCCGATATCGGCTGCGGAGGCGGGCTGTTGAGCGAGGCCCTTGCGGCCCGCGGAGCGAGGGTGCTCGGCATCGATGCCTCCTCCGAAACGATCGCCGTCGCCAAAGCCCACCTCGAACGGAACCCCGCGCTTGCCGAGGCGAAAGGCTTCGTCGAATACCGAAAAGGAACCGCCGAAGAGCTCGCCTCGGAGCGCCCGGGCGAGTTCGATCTCGTCACCTGCATGGAGTTGATCGAACACGTTCCGGATCCCGAAGCTTTGGTACGCGCCTGCGCCACCCTCGTTCGCCCCCAAGGACGGGTCGTCTTCTCGACCCTCAATCGCAACCCGAAATCCTGGCTCTTGGCGGTGGTGATGGCGGAGTACGTCTTGCGCATGCTCCCCAAAGGCACCCACGACTACGCCCGTTTCGTTCGCCCCTCGGAACTGGCGCGCTGGGGAAGAGCGGGCGGGCTGATCGCCGACGATATCAGCGGGGTTTCCTGGTCGCCCGTCAAAGGAGGCTTCGACATCGGCCGGGATGTCTCCGTCAACTACCTGATCTCCTTCGTCGCCGACCGGCCCTTGGCATGAAAAGCCCCCGAAACCCGCCGAGAATATCGATTCGATGAAGAACCCCATCCCTCCCTTTCGCGCGATGCTTTTCGATCTCGACGGCACCCTCGCCGACACCCTTCCCGACCTCGCCCTGGCCCTCGAAGAGACCCTTCGAGAAACGAGCGAAGAGCGGGACCGCGAAGGGTCGTTGTCGATGGATCACCTTCGCCCCTTCGTCTCCCGCGGCACGCGATCGATGGTCGCGGCTGCCGCAGGCTTCGAACCCGATCCGGCGCTCGTCGATCGCTTCGTCGACCGCTATCGAGAGGGGATCGCCAGAAAAACCCGCCTTTTCGCGGGGATGGATGCGTTGCTCGAATGGCTCGAGGCGCAAGATCTGGCGTGGGGCGTGGTCACCAACAAGCAAATCGACCTCAGCCTTTCCCTGATCAAAGCCCTCGGGCTCGAAGAACGCGCGGCCTGCATCGTCGGCGGCGACAGCGCCGCGCGCCCCAAACCCCACCCCGACCCCCTGCTCTTGGCATGCGAACGCCTCTCGCTCTCGGCTGGCGATATCGTCTTCGTCGGCGATGCCCGTACGGATATCGAAGCCGGAAGATCGGCCGGCGCCTTGACCGTCAGCGCCGGATGGGGCTATCTCGATCCCGCCGACCCGCCTTCGTCTTGGAGGGCGGATATCCACGTCGACTCCCCCCACGAACTGCTCGCTCTCATAGAGCGCTGAACGAACGCCGCACCCGAACGACACCCCTTGCGGACACCTCTTGCGCTTTGGATATCGGAAAGTGCAACCGAACCCCGATGATTTTTTGGAGCGCGAGCATGCCCCCTCAGGCTCCGCTCTTTACTACGCCCTCCTTTTCTCCGCTCGCGAACCCTTCGCCCATCGACACCGGCGCAAGGCGAGCATCGCCCTTCACGCCCTGAGACAGGGATGGCTCGATATCATCGCCGGCGCCCACGACCCCCAAGTGAGGGATCACAAAATCAACTGGTGGAGCGACGAGATCATGGAGGCGAGGGAGGGCCGTCCCCGCCATCCGGTCTCGATCGCGTTGAGCCGCTACGGGGGAAGGGAATTCTGGCGACGACCGGAGGCGACGAGCATGCTGCGAGCGGCGGCGAGGGCCGCCGCCGAGGGGCTTTCGCGAGAAAGCGACCGCGAGCGTTTTTGCCACGACTTCGGGGGCAATTGCCTCGTCCTCGAAGACCGGCTTCCGAATGCACCGCCGCAAGACACCCCGCCTGCGAGCGAGCAAAGCCCGCCCCCCCTCGAATCGCGCCCGAAAAACGCACCGCGGATCGCGACGCTCAAGGACTGCGGACGGGCCATCGAATGCGCCACCCTCGCCAACCCGCCCCCGGGGCTATGGCTAGGGCTGCAAAGGCTATGCGAAAAAAACCAGTCGCCCCCCGACAACCCCACCATCGATCCGGGGCAAAGCCCGAAGCGAAAACCCGCAGCAACCCCGATCCCGCCCCGTCGGCAACGCCTCCGACACGCCCGAAAAGCCCTGCAAGAGGCCCTTGATCTCGTCGGCAACGCCGAAGATCCCCTTTTCCTCAAGACCCGAACGCTGATACGGATCCGGCAAGCAGAGATCGAACGCGCCTTGGCGATCGAAACACCCCGTCCGGTCTCGATCACCCCCTTGCGCAAACTCTTCATCGCTTGGCGATGCGCCCGCAAGGCCTCGGGGTCATGACTCGGGGTCATAAAAAACATCGCCTTCGAACACTGCTGAAAGGGTGCCGACAGCCGAGCCCGACAGCCGATTCCGTCGAGCGGCCTCATCCACCATGGAAACAAACCACCCTTCATATCCCGAATTTTCCGACCGTCTGTCTATAAGCCCCAACCCGGATGGACCACCCTACTCCGCCCTTCAGGAATCGCTCGACTTGCTTTGCCTCGCAGCGCGTTAGGCGACCGGAACGTTTTTAGGGTAAATTACGAAGATGGCACCGAAAGAAGCGATACGTTGCCGACCGACCCCCGTACGAAAACAACGGATATCGGCTCCGATGCCATCGCGAAGTCGATACAACCAGCAGCGACCCTAAGGAGTGCCCGACGATGATGAACCCCCTGACAAACGAACGCCCCGATTCGATGCGACGGCCGAAACCGGTATCCGAGATGCCGGCGGCACCTGAATCGATCACCCCCCCCCCCCCCCCCCCCAGAAAACGCTTTGCTGCTGAACTCGTCGCTCTATGCTCTTTATCGTTATTGACGCTCGTTCTTCTCTTTCCTCATTCCGTAGCCGCACAAGACAGCTACGCTCCGACGGGCTGTATGAGCAGCTACAACTCCTCTCTCGGAATGCAAAATACCTGTGGCGATATCATGCTAGTTACGGGCAAGATCACTTCAGGTAGCGAATGCATAAATTACTTAAGAGATGGCAACACCGTTTGGGAGTACCATCCCCCCTCTATCGGGAACAACTATCGCACGTTCACCAGACCGGCCAAGTTTTGCGTTGAATATAAGGATGCCACGAAGCAGCAGGAAGCCGGGCGACTAAGTTGCAGTGCAGTCACCATCGATGATTGCGGGAACAGCGGCATCACCTATGTCGAACCGCCTGCCATCCCCTCGGGCAATATCGAGCTGAACAATACCGATGCGCTGGTCATCAGCGAGGGCGACACCGACACCTTCACCGTCAAGCTTGACACCGAGCCCGCCGCCGATGTCACCGTGGCGGTTTCGAGCGCCGATACCGGTGCCGTGACGGTTTCCCCCGCCTCGCGGACCTTCACCACCGCGAACTACAGCACCCCGCAAAGTTTCACCGTCACCTCGGTCGAGGACAACGACGATGACGCCGAGACGGTCGTCCTGACCGTGAGCGCCACCGGCGGCATCATCGCCTCCAATGTGACCAAAACGGTCACCGTCAGCGAAACCCCCGAAGGCAATATCGAACTGAGCGCCGAGACGCTGACCGTCGACGAGGACGGAATCGGCACCTTCACCGTCAAGCTCGACACCGAACCTAGCGAAGACGTCACCGTGGCGATAACGAGCGACGATACCGGCGCCGCCACGGTCTCTCCCGCCTCGCTGACATTCACCGACGAAGACCACGACACCCCGCAGACGGTCACCGTCACCGGAGTCGACGACGCCGACAACGACGACGAATCGGTCGACATCGACCTCACCGCCACCGGCGGCATCGTCGCCGACCCCGTCGACGTGGACGTCACCGTCGACGACAAAGAGCCGCCCTCGGCTCTCGTCGTGAGCCCAAAAACTCTGAATGTCGACGAGGGAGGGACCGCCACCTTCACCGTCAAGATAGAACCGGCGTCGTCGAAGGCCGTCGCGGTCGGCGTGACAAGCAGCGATAACGCCAAAGCCACCGTTTCCCCGGCGAGCTTGACCTTCCTCGCCGGCGACGCGGCGGCGAAGACGGTCACCGTCAACGGGCGCCAAGACGACGACAGCCTCGACGAGGAAGCCACCCTCACCGTCGAAGTCACCGCCGGCGGCATCGACTCGGAGGAGGTCGAAATCCCCGTCGTCGTCGCCGACGACGACGGCACCATCGTCGCCCCGGGGTCGTTGAACATCCCCGAGGGCGAGACCCGGACCTTCGACGTCAGCATCAGCGCCGCCCCGAGAGCCGCCGTGACGGTCAGCCTGTCCAAGACCGATGCGAATTTCACCCTGTCGCCGACCTCGCTGGTCTTCACCGTCGACAACTACGCCGCCGCGCAGAGTGTCACCGTCTCGGCGCCGACCGACGACGACGCCGTCGACGAGACCGCCACCCTCACCCTGTCCGCCACCGGCGGCATCAACGCCCCCGACTGGACGATAGCGGTCAGGGTCGACGACGCCCAGCGCCCCGGTTTCGACCTGAGCGTCGCGGCATTGGACCTCGTCGAAGGCGGACAAGGCAGTTTCCGGGTGCGCCCGGCGACACGGCCGACGGCGGATATCGTCCTCGACCTCGTTCCCTCGGATGCCTCCCTCACCGTCGATACCGACCCGAACCGAGCGGGCAACCAAGACACGCTCGCTTTCACCCGCAGCGGCGGTGCGAACGCTTGGAACCGCTATCGAGACGTCAGCGTGTTCGTGGCCCACGACGGCGATGCGAACGACGAATCCTTCGACATTCTTCTTGTGGGCAACGGCGGGGATTACACGGGCAAGGGCACGCGCCTTGCCGTCAGCGTCGCCGACGACGACACCCCGCCGCCTTCCGCCTACACCGGGGGTCTGGTCATCTCCCCTTCGGGGGCCTTCGAAATCGACGAAGGCGGGCGGGCGTTCATCTCCCTTCGACTCGACTCCGAGCCGAGCGAGTCCGTGACCGTCGGTCTGTCGACGACCAATCCCGACCTCTCCCTCTCCCCGACTTCCTTGACCTTCACCCCCGAGAGTTGGAAGGCGCCGAGACGGGTCGAACTCGTCGCCGGGGAAGACGCCCGCTCGTCGGACGACAGCGACACCGTCGTCTTTTCGATACCGGGCCGGGTGGTGCATTCGCGGGCGCTCGTCATCCTGGACAACGACGCCAAACTCGTCCGCCGTCCTGCGGGCAATATCGAAGTCCCCGAAGGCGGGCTGCAAACGCTCCGCATCAGGCTGTCCCAAGAGCCGCCGGAAGCCGTTATCGTCACCTTGTCGAGCCGCAACGCCCTGGTTTCCCTCTCTCCGAGCACATTGACCTTCTCCCCTTCGGCGTGGGAGACGGAGATGGCGGTGCAAATCGTCGCCGGCGAAGACCCCGACACCTTCGACGACTACGACTCCGTCGTCATCGAAGCCACGGGCGGGACGAGCGAGCGGATGTCGATAACCACCACCATCGTCGACAACGACGACGCGCCCGGGGGCGTACCGAATTGGGAAGTGAAATCGCAAGCCTTGGCGATACCCTCGATGAGCGCCCGAGACGCCGCCACCGTGAGAGTCAGGTGCAAGCAAGACACCCCGTGCGCGGTCTTCCTCGATTGCTCCACGCAAGCCGGAAGAGTCTTGCAGGGCCATTTCCCCGCGATACGGGCATGGGCGACGACGACCTTGGTTCCCGGTCATATCCAACGCTTGATAGGAGCGGGCTCGTCGTGGGAGGGAAGACTCGGCTGCGTGCTTAGAAGCCAGGCGAACATCGGCTCGCAGGTGTGGACCCGCTCGGGCGACCGAGTGCTGGTCAACAACGGCGCGTTGATTCGAAGCGCACAAGAAGGCGGGCTGCACCGAGCGGATATCGAATCGATCCCTTCTCCGGACGCCTTCGACGAATCGAATATCCGCATCCGCTGCAACGCGGTCGAGAACTGCCGAGAGACCTCGCTCGTGTGCTACACCGACGAGGGGTCGAGATACGAGGCGAACTTGGGGAACATCGCCCGAGCGAGCACGAGACACCTGCAATCCGAGGAGTTGGCAGAGCGTTTGGGTCACAGATGGCAGGGCTTGGGCCTGGCCTGCGAGATACGCTCGCAGTCGGGCTTCACGGCACAGGTGCTGACGCGCACGGGAGGCGGCGGTGCGTTGGTCAACAACAGCGCCACCGGGGCGGTGGGGAACTAGCCCCGAAATCGTCTTGGAGGTATCGGGCGGCTTCTCCGATGGGGAAGCCGCCCTTTTTTATCGGAGTGTCTCAAGGGCGTTTGTCGAGAACCCCGCTTGCGGCGAGCGATGTCGGGGCGCGGGCGATCGACCGTGCCCCGGCCCTCTTAGGGTTTCAGCGAGACCGCAGACGCCTTCGGCAGCGAAGCGAAGGCTCGGGAACTGCGGTGTTTGCGGGCGGGTATGCGATTGGGGTAGATTTAGGGTAAATTTACGCAAATGGCACCGAGTACACGGCGGTTGCCGGTCGACCCCGACAAGGGTCGATTTCGGCTTTCGACTCCATCCCCGGGCCGATTTGGTCTTCGCTTTCAAAACAAGGAGTGCACGACGATGACGAAGCCCCCGACAAACGGGTCGGTGCCCGAGGTGCCGATCGCACCTGAAATAATCACCCCCCCCCCCCCAGAAAACGCTTTGCTGCTGAACTGATCGCTTTATGCTCGTTATCGTTATCGACGCTCGTTCCTCTCTTTCCTCATTCCGTAGCCGCACAAAACACAACACCACTGGCATCAACCTGTGCCCGATACGTCCCAGGTGGCCAAGTAATACGAAACACTTGTACGGATCAAATAAGGGTTACGGGCAAACACTCGGAAAGTGGATGCGTAAATACGACTAACACCATCTCAAGTGGACAGACTGTGACTGCCATCAGACCGGCCAGATTTTGCGTTGAATATGCGACTACCACGAAGCAGCGGGAAGCCGGACGACTAAATTGCGATACCGTCACCATCAGCGATTGCGGGACCGGGAACACCGTCACCATTGTCGACCCGGATGCCATCCCCTCGGGCAATATCGAACTCAGCGACACGGATACGCTGGCTCTCAACGAAGGCAGCACCGGCACCTTCACCGTCAAGCTCGATACCGAGCCCGGCGCTAATGTCACCGTGGCGATTTCAAGCGACGATACCGGCGCCGTGACGGTTTCTCCCGCATCGCTGACCTTTACCACCGGCAATTATTCCAACACGCAAGAAGTCGAAGTCACCGCGGTCGAGGACGCCGACGACGACGCCGAGACGGTCGTCCTCACCCTGAGCGCCACCGGCGGCATCATCGCCACCAATGTGATGAAAACCGTCACCGTCAGCGAAACCCCCGAAGGCAATATCGAACTGAGCGCCGAGACGCTGACCGTCGACGAGGACGGAACCGGCACCTTCACCGTCAAGCTCGACACCGAGCCGAGCGAAGACGTCACCGTGGCGATAACGAGCGACGATACCGGCGCCGCCACGGTCTCTCCCGCCTCGCTGACCTTCGACACCTCGAACTACTCAAACGAGCGGACGGTCACCGTCACCGGGGTCGTCGACGCCGACAACGACGACGAATCGGTCGACATCGACCTCACCGCCACCGGCGGCATCGTCGCCGACCCCGTCGACGTGGTCGTCACCGTCGACGACAAAGAGCCGCCCTCGGCCGTCGTCGTGAGCCCGAGAACTCTGAATGTCGACGAGGGAGGTACCGCCACCTTCACCGTCAAGATAGAACCGGCGTCGTCGAAGGCCGTCTCGGTCAGCGTGACAAGCAGCGATACCGCCAAAGCCACCGCTTCCCCGGCGAGCTTGACCTTCCTCGCCGGCGACGCGGCGGCGAAGACGGTCACCGTCAACGGCCCCCAAGACGACGACAGCCTCGACGAGGAAGCCACCCTCACCGTCGAAGCCACCGCCGGCATCGACTCCGAGGTCGAAATCCCCGTCGTCGTCGCCGACGACGACGGCACCATCGTCGCCCCGGGGACGCTGAACATCCCCGAGGGCGAGATGCGGACCTTCGACGTCAGCATCAGCGCCGCCCCGAGAGCCGCCGTGACGGTCAGCCTGTCCAAGACCGATGCGAATTTCACCCTGTCGCCGACCTCGCTCGTCTTCACCGTCGACAACTACGCCGCCGCGCAGAGAGTCACCGTCTCCGCGCCGACCGACGACGACGCCGTCGACGAGACCGCCACCCTCACCCTGTCCGCCGTCGGCGGCATCAACGCCCCCGACTGGACGATAGCGGTCAGGGTCGACGACGCCCAGCGCCCCGGCTTCGACCTGAGCGTCGCCGCATTGGACCTCGTCGAAGGCGGACAAGGCCGTTTCCGGGTGCGCCCGGCGACACGGCCGACGGCGGATATCGTCCTCGACCTCGTTCCCTCGGATGCCTCCCTCACCGTCGATGCCGACCCGAACCGAGCGGGCAACCAAGACACCCTCGCTTTCACCCGCAGCGGCGGTGCGAACGCTTGGAACCGCTACCGAGACGTCAGCGTGTTCGTGGCCCACGACGGCGATGCGAACGACGAATCCTTCGACATTCTTCTTGTGGGCAACGGCGGGGATTACACGGGCAAGGGCACGCGCCTTGCCGTCAGCGTCGCCGACGACGACACCCCGCCGCCTTCCGCCTACACCGGGGGTCTGGTCATCTCCCCTTCCGGGGCCTTCGAAATCGACGAAGGCGGGAGAGCGTTCATCTCCCTTCGACTCGACTCCGAGCCGAGCGAGTCCGTGACCGTCGGTCTGTCGACGACCAATCCCGACCTCTCCCTCTCCCCGACTTCCTTGACCTTCACCCCCGAGAGTTGGAAGGCGCCGAGACGGGTCGAACTCGTCGCCGGGGAAGACGCCCGCTCGTCGGACGACAGCGACACCGTCGTTTTTTCGATACCGGGCCGGGTGGTGCATTCGCGGGCGCTCGTCATCCTGGACAACGACGCCAAGCTCGTCCGCCGTCCTGCGGGCAATATCGAAGTCCCCGAAGGCGGGCTGCAAACGCTCCACATCAGGCTGTCCCAAGAGCCGCCGGAAGCCGTCATCGTCACCCTGTCGAGCCGCAACGCTCTGGTTTCCCTCTCTCCGAGCGCATTGACCTTCACCCCTTCGGCGTGGGAGACGGAGATGGCGGTGCAAATCGTCGCCGGGGAAGACCCCGACACCTTCGACGATTACGACTCCGTCGTCATCGAAGCCACGGGCGGGACGAGCGAGCGGATGTCGATAACCACCACCATCGTCGACAACGACGACGCGCCCGGGGGCGTTCCGAATTGGGAAGTGAAATCGCAAGCCTTGGCGATACCCTCGATGAGCGCCCGAGACGCCGCCACCGTCAGGGTCAGATGCAAGCAAGACACCCCGTGCGCGGTCTTCCTCGATTGCTCCACGCAAGCCGGAAGAGTCTTGCAGGGACATTTCCCCGCGATACGGGCATGGGCGACGACGACTCTGGTTCCCGGTCATATCCAACGCTTGATAGGAGCGGGCTCGTCGTGGGAGGGAAGACTCGGCTGCGTGCTGCGAAGCCAAGCGAACATCGGCTCGCAGGTGTGGACCCGCTCGGGAGACCGAGTGCTGGTCAACAACGGCGCGTTGATTCGAAGCGCACAAGAAGGCGGGCAGCACCGAGCGGATATCGAGTCGATACCCTCGCCGGACGCCTTCGACGAATCGAATATCCGCATCCGCTGCAACGCGGGCGAGAACTGCCGCGAGACCTCGCTCGTGTGCTACACCGACGAGGGTGCGAGATACGAGGCGAACTTGGGAAACATCGCCCGAGCGAGCACCAGACACCTGCAATCGGAAGAGTTGGCAGAGCGTTTGGGTCACAGATGGCAAGGCTTGGGCTTGGCCTGCGAGATACGCTCGCAGTCGGGCTTCACGGCACAGGTGCTGACGCGCACGGGAGGCGGCGGGGCGTTGGTCAACAACAGCGCCACCGGAGCGGTGGGGAACTAACCCCAGTCTCGCATCTTGACTTGGAGGCGGCTTCTCCGACGAGGGGAAGTCGCCCTTTTTTATCAAGAGCCAAAGGCCGGTTGCATCTCGATATGCGTTCGGGGTAGACTTCCGCCGAGCCGATGAACTCTTTGTCAATCCCGAGAGAACGCGACGACGATGAACCCGTCTACAGACAAAAGCCCCGATTCGAAGCGCCGACCGAAATCGGCGCCCGTAGTGCTTGGCGTGCCTGTGGCGCCTGAATTCATTACCCCCCCCCCCCCCCGCTCAGAGATCGCTTCGCTGCTGAATCCCTCGCATCACCCCTTCTTCGTTCGTTATCGACGCTAGCAGCACCGCCTTCGGCGCAGGCCCCAAAGCCCGACGCCGCGCAGGAATATGTATCTATAGCCGACGGCAGTGAAAAGACGTCGGCATTCAATCGTCGCCGCCACCGAACAAGCGATTCCCGTAGAAGAATAAACAGCGGAGAGGTTTCAGCCTCTTCCGCTGCACCCCTTGGCGTTCCCGTCTCCCTCGCTTTGCTGACCTTCGCCGCCGACAACCACGTCGAGGCGCAAACCCTCGCCCTCGCCTCGCCCCGAAACACCGATATCACTGCCGCCGACGCTTCGTCGGCGCTCGCCCGCATCGACATCCACCGAGGCGCATCGAGAAGATGCGCCTCGGTTTTTTCGTCCCCGACGGCATGCCGTCAGGGCTCTCCGGTGGCTCGCCACCTTGTTTTCAAGAGGACTTCAACATGAAAACGATTCGTATCTTTGTTTTGACTTTGCTCGTTGCTTTCCCCTTTGCCGGTAGCAACGCACAGACTTGCGACCTGCACAAAAAGGTTAAGGAGAACGACATCACAGCCGTGCGCAATATGCTCAAAGCGGGCTGCGCGGTCGATGCGTTGGATGCGAAGGGTTCGTGGGGATACGGATACACCCCCCTGTATATAGCGGCACTATACCATCGGGCCGAAATTGCCCAGATGCTTCTTGATGCCGGTGCGAACGTCGACAGACGGGGCTTCTTTGGATACACCCCTTTGTATAAAGCGTTAAAAGGCCGTTTGTTAAGCATATCTGACCGGAAGCGGCTTGAGAATACTGTCCGTGTGCTGCTTGGCGCGAATGCGAATGTGAAATTACGGTCTTCCCATGAAGGAGCGACACCCTTGCACTATGCGGCCGAACTTTATGTGTCAGATGAGACCTCTGAGCTGTGGCAAGATGCTGTTGGCGTAGTCATCCGTATGCTTGCCGATGCCGGAGCGGATGTCGATGCGAAAGACGATCTTGGATTGACCCCTTTGCACTGGGCATCGCTTTCCAACAGGCCAGTCGATGTCATTCGTGCACTTGTCAAGGCCAGAGCGGATGTCAATGCGAGAAGTAATTCTGGATATGCACCGTTGCACTCCGCAGCCAGCAGGAGCGTTGATGCCGTTCGTGCACTTGTCGAGCTCGGAGCGGATGTCAACGCGCAAAACAAAAATAATGGAAATACTCCCTTGCATATCGCTTCGAGGTGGGGCCATGCCGATGCGATTCGTGTACTTGTCAAAGCCGGAGCGGATATCAACGTGAAACGTAATGACGGAAATACGCCCTTGCATATCGCTTCGATGGCACAGTCAGCCCATATCGAGATGGAACGCTACATTGAAGTCATCCGCGTACTGCTCGAGTTCGGAGCCGACGATCAGATCAAGAACAACGCCAAGTTCAAACCCAAGGCCGTCGGCGGGACCAAAGAGATTCGCAAGTTGCTCAAAACACCGGGGCTCTATTGGCCGATCAAGGCTTATGCGATGGGGAATGCTTCGTCCAATCTCATTGAGACGAGCGCTCGGATCGGATGTGCCGACAAGAAAAAGTGCCGGGTGTTTCTTGAGTGCACCGACAAGGACGGCGACGAGTTCAAAGGCTCGCTCGACAGCGCATCGAAAGAGGCGACCGCCGAGGATTCGATTGACAGAGGGGCGACGGTTTCGTTGTCGGCGAGTGAGATCAAGACGATCACCGGGGCGACGGGCGACGGGGCGCTCGATTGTGCGTTGCGTAGTCAGCAGCGAATCACGGCGCAGGTTTGGTCCTCGACGGATTCGGTGAACGCCAATACCACCGCCTACCGGTTGAGCGAAGACAACGAGGCTCGTATTCAGTTCAAGGTCGGGGAGAGCAACACCCCCTTCGTCAACATCAGGTGCCTCGCGGCGACGGGCAAACAATGCACCAAGACCAAACTCGTATGCACCGACGACAGGGGTCGGGACTGGCCGAAGATCAAGGCGGGGACGATCGATCGCCTGAATGTGTACACCGTTTCCACCGTCAAAGGTGCCGATCATCGGATCGACGATGACGACACGGGTTGGTATTCCTGCGATGTCTCGTCGGAGAATCCCTTCATGGTCTATGCGACCCACTTCTCGACCAAGGGGGATTCGCGGTCGTTGGTCAGCACCACCGCGGTCAGCATGGAGTAGAAGTAGGCGTCGATGGTGAGATCGGGGCACGGGCAATCGCCCGTGCCCCGATTCTCTTGGTCCTTACCGAGATCACGAACTCGTTCGGTAGCGATTCGCAAAGCGTGCCGCGAGACCTCGTTCGTCTGCCACTGGAGAATCTGCTCTAGCCTGACACCTTCTGGACCATTGAAGAGTTGCAGCAGGCACTGCATGATTTCAAGGATCGCTACAACCGGGTCTGGTTGATCGAACGCCACGGACAACTCTCTGCCGAGCCAGTTTTCAGGCGGTGGACGAAGGGCGATGGACGAAACCCGGGCGGTCGCATAAGGCTCGAAAGTGTCTCGATAGCCCTAGGGTGCTACAAGGAGAAGCTGCTCTGGCCAGAACCCTTTCAGGCCATCGAAGAGTTGCAGCAGGCACTGTTATGAGTTCGAGGATCGCTACAAACGAATCCGGTTGATCGAACGCCACGGGCAACGCTCTTCGATCTAGTGCGGGCGAGAGGCGGTGGACGGGATTCCGGCGGCATAAGACTCGAAAGTGTCTCGATAAGCCTAGGGCATTACAGGAAAGGGCCATCGACAACTGTCGCGCCTATCGCCTTGAGGATATCGGGTCGATCTCTCGCTGGGCGAGGCGCAGGATGGGCGAAGCGGAGTAAAAGGAATCTGCGCAACCGCCGCATCGCCCCTACGGGGGAGCGTTTCCCGCGGCGCACCCGTGCTTTTTTCAGGGGGTTTTCTTGCTTCGACGACCGGATGGGCGAGATGATATGGAAGGGGAATCGGGCCGCATCGAGCGGCCGAGGGCTCAAGCATCGGCGAGCGAACGAACCGGCGGAGTGCGCCGCCCGCCGCGGCCGATGGTTTTTTTCGCATCGTTTTTCGCATCCCAGGCCTTGCGGCCGGCGATATAGGTCGCTCGCACGGCGCGGTCGTCGCCGAGTATCGAAAGAGAAAAAAGGCGATCTTCGAGGCTGCGCGATAGCGCTTGGCGCGCTTTGAGCACCGGGGTCGCGGATGGATCCAACACCACTAGATCCGCCCAATATCCGCTTTCGATGGAGCCGATTTCATCGCCTAGCCCCAAAGCCATCGCATTGCCTCGGGTGGCTAGGTGGAAAAGATCGAAGGCGCTCAGGTTTCTTCCTCGAAGCATCGCCACCTTATAGGCCTCGGACATGGTCTGGAGCATCGAGTAGCTCGTTCCCCCGCCGACATCGGTCGCGATTCCGAGCCGCACCGGCCGCTTCGGATGCGCGAGATGGCCGATATCGAAAAGTCCCGAACCTAGGAAGTTGTTGGAAGTCGGGCAGTGCACGATCACCGCCTCTTTACGGGCCAAGGTCTTGCACTCCGACTCCGAAAGATGAATCCCGTGCGCGAAAACGCTGCGGGGACCGATCAAGCCGAAACGATCGTAGACATCCGTATAGTTTTTCGCCCAGGGAAATTGTCTTTTGACCTGATCGATCTCCTCTACGCTCTCGGAAAGGTGGCTGTGCACGAGGCAATCGGGATATCGAGCGGCCAGATCCCCCGCCTTTTGCAGCTGGGCCTCGCTGGATGTGATGGCAAAGCGCACGGTGATCGCATAACGCAGACGATCGCGACCATGCCAGCGTTCGATAAGGGATTCGCTCTCTCGCTCCGCCGTCGAAGGATCGTCTCGCAGCGCCTCCGGGGCGTTTCGGTCCATCATCGTCTTGCCGCTGATGATCGCTTGGCGACGACTTAGAGCCTCGGTAAAAAGGGCCTCGACCGCGATCGAGTGGACCGAGGAAAAAACCAAGGCGGAGGTGGTTCCGTGCTGTATCAGGCGATCGAGGAACAAGGGCGCGGCCGCGCGGGCGTAGGAGGCGGATGAATAGCGCTTTTCCTCGCGAAAGGTGAATCGCTCCAGCCAATCGAGAAGATTGCGCCCGGGAGCGGCCATCATCCGGTGCTGAGGAAAATGAATATGGGCGTCGATGAGGCCCGGCAGGATCAACGCCTCGCCGTAATCGTCGATCGGAAAGTCGTGGAATCCCCGGGGAATACGAGCATAAGAGCCGCGCCAGACGATCCGCCCTTCTTCGTCGGCGACCACCGCTCCTCGACGATAAAAACGCACTGCGTGACGGGGACCGACCCGTGCCGGATCGGCACGAAAGGTCAGCAGCGCTCCGCGGATCACCCGCCCGCCGGACCTTGCGCTCACGGGCTCACCCGGTCCTCGAGGCGAAACCTGAAAATGCGCTCGACCTGAGCCAAGGCGGTGGCCCGTTCCGTTTCGACATCGTTGTCGATGCGATTTTCGAAGGCGGCGATCACCGCCTGCTTGGAGGCGCCTTTCACGGCGAGGATGAAGGGAAAAGCGAAGCGCCGACGATAGCGGTCGTTGAGCGCATGGAAACGGGCGAATTCTTCTTGGGAGAGGCGATCGAGCCCGGCGGCGGCTTGCTCCTTGGCGGAGTCTTCGGCGAGATCGCCGGACAGCGCGGCGCGACCGGCGAGATCCGGATGGGCGCGAAGCAAGGCCAGCTGCAACGAGGGGGCGGCATCGCGCAATGCGGCGGCGAAAGCGGCGACGAGAGCCTCCCGATCCGCAAAAGGACGGGCGGCGAAAGCGGCCTTCGCCACCCAAGGCGAATCCTCGGCGACATCGCCGAAACGGGAGACGAAACCCGTCTCATCCAATGCATTGACCGCTTCGACGGAGATCAAAGGGCAATCCCCCGAGGTCATTTCACCGCGGGCTCGTCTTCGGTCTCTGTCGGGGAATCGGCAGCGGCGGCAGCGGCGGACTGTTGGGTCAGCCAATCACCGAGACGTTTTCGCTCGTCTTCGGTCATATTGGTTTTGTTTCCGAGCGGCATGATGTGGCTGCGTATCGAGAAGGCTTCGATCTTGCCCTTGAAGCGAAGCATATCTTCGGTCGTTTCCAATACCACGTCATTCGGCGGGGTCGCGAAATCTGGGTTCAGCGGACGCCGGGCATGACATGAAACGCAGTGGATATAGGCAATCCGCAGGGCTTCGAGATCGCTCACCTTTTCGGCGGTTTGGCCGGCGCCGCTCGCATCCGGCCGGGGCGCGGTCAATCCCACCAAAATAGCCAATATCCCGGCCATCGCCACGAGCAGCCAAGAGACCGCACCCAAGCGAGCGCCGGTTTCGATGCGCAGGAGAGCGTGTCGGGTGATACCCCCGCCCACGAGAAAGAGCGCGACCAACAACCACGCCTGCGGATGACCGCTGATCATCGGGTAGTGCCCGCTCAACATCAGCACGATCACCGGCAGGGTGAGGTAAGTGTTGTGCACCGAGCGCTGTTTGCCTATCACCCCGAGTTTCGGATCCGGGGGCTCTCCCGCCAAGAGCGATGCGGTGATCTTCCTTTGGTTGGGAATGATCACGGCAAAAACGTTGAAGGCCATCAAGGTTCCGATCAGCACTCCGGTATGCAGCAACGCACTGCGGGCGGAGAACAGATTCGTATACCCCCAGGCGGCGAAAACGAGGAATAAATAGACGGTGATCGCAAGCAAAACGAGGTTATCGCCCAACGGTGAGCGACAGATGGTGTGGTATATGAACCAACCGACGAAAACGCTGGAAAACGAGATCGCGATCCCCTGCCAAGGCTGCAAGGGCATCACCAGAGGGTCGATCAGCCAAACCGATGCGTTGAAATAGAACTGCACCACGAGCAAGGAAAAGCCGGTGACCCAAGTCAGATAGGCCTCCCAGCGGAACCAAGTCAGGCGCTCGGGGAGCGTCGCCGGAGCGACCATATATTTTCGAACGTGATAGAACCCGCCGCCGTGAACTTCCCAAACGGAGCCGAACACTCCTTCGGGATCATCGGACTCTCGCCTTAGCGAACGATCGAGGGCCATGAAATAAAAGGAAGTGCCGATCCAGGCGATGCCTGCGATCAGATGCGCCCAACGAAGCAGAAGATTCAGCCAATCAAGGATGAATGGTTCCAGCACATCCATAAAACGCCTCCGTCGGCGCTCGTGGACCGACCCGCCGAACAAACAAGATCGGTCGAACGCCGAAAAAACAGATGGGCCGATCGCAAAATAGCCATCGACCATCCCCCGACGAGGCTTTTCGGATCGTATCGAGCCCGAAAAGCCTCGCAGGTCTCTTTTTCATTCTTGCCTATCCGACCCCTTGGCCGATACGCAAGCCTCTCGCTTCGCCTTGATACTACATTATTGCGGCAAGGTGTCGTCGATACCCTGGACGTACCAATTCATGCCGAGCAGGGTCTGATCGTCGAGATGCTCGCCGGCGCCGATCACGGCCGTGCCGTCTTGCTTTTTGATCGGGCCTTCGAATACGTGCATCTCACCGGAAGCGATTTTGCCTTGGGTTTCTTGCGCCATCTTCATCACATCGTCGGGAAGGTTGGTCCAAGGGGCCATTTTGACCATCCCTTCTTTCATCCCTCGCCAAACATCCTGCGAGGCCCAAGTGTCGTCCAGAACCGCTCTCACCCGGTCGATGTAATAAGGAGCCCAGTTGTTGACGATCGCGGTGAGCTGAGCCTT
Organism: Gammaproteobacteria bacterium; assembly: GCA_965220535.1. Classification (GTDB taxonomy): domain Bacteria; phylum Pseudomonadota; class Gammaproteobacteria; order HK1; family HK1; genus HK1. The sequence continues at coordinate 729,816 of OZ244833.1, forward strand.
CGGCGCGAATTTGATCATGTCCGAAGCCTGTCCGAAAGCGAAGGCTCCCTTCTCCTGAGCAATTTGCAAGGGGGCGGGAGAGTCCGTGTGCTGGGTGATGATATCGGCGCCTTGGTCGATCAGAACCTTGGCGGCATCCGCTTCCTTGCCGGGATCGAACCATGAGTTGACCCATACCACCTTGATCTTGAAATCGGGATCGATCGATTGCGCCCCCAGCATGAAAGCGTTGATCCCGCGCACGACCTCGGGGATCGGGAAGGAAGCGATATAACCGGCCACCCCGCTTTTGGACATCGAAGCGGCGATTTGCCCGTTCACATAGCGCCCTTCGTAGAAACGCGCCGAGTAGGTGGCAACGTTCTCCGAGCGCTTGTAGCCGGTGGAGTGCTCGAACGAGACCTTCGGGAATCTCTTCGCCACCTTGATGGTCGGATCCATGAAGCCGAAGGATGTCGTGAAGATCAAACCCGCGCCCTGACGGGCAAGCCGAGTGATCGCCCGTTCGGCATCCGCTCCTTCGGGGATATTCTCGACATAGACGGTTTCGATGCGATCCCCGAACTCTTTCTCGACGGCCAAGCGTCCCTGATCGTGTTGGTAAGTCCAGCCGTGATCGCCGATCGGACCCACATAGACGAATCCGACTTTGAGATCCGCAGCCGTCGCGACGAGGGAGAACGTGGCCAATACGATGCCGATGGCCCAAGCAGTGTATTTCCCGTGCATGATCTTTACTCCTTTTTTTCCAAAGAATCCGCGGTGGAACCGCGAGAAGAGCCCTAAAGCCCCCGATGCCTTTCGAGACTCAACGATCCGGCACGAAAGCCTGCCCCAAGCAGGCCGGGGTATTGGCCTTGGCCAGGATACGATCGCCGGAGATCAGAACCAAGGCGACGATGGTAGCCAGATAAGGCAAAGAGGAAAGCAGCTGAGGGGGAATCCCCGCCCCCAACCCTTGTGCATAAAGACCCATGATCCAAACCGTTCCGAAAAGATAGGCCCCTACGAGGACCCTTCCGGGCACCCAGGTGGCGAAGACGACCAGCGCCAGGGCGATCCAGCCTCGTCCGGCAGTCATGTTCTCGATCCACTGCGTCGTGTAGACAAGCGAAAGATGAGCGCCGGCCAATCCGGCACATGCACCGCCGAAGGCGATACAGGCGCAACGCACCGCGATCACGTTATAGCCCAAAGCGTGAGCCGAGTGATGATTGATGCCCACCGCCCGAATGACGAGCCCCGATTTGGTTCGCGACAAAACGAAGGCGGTCGCGATGGTGAGAACGAACGAAGCGTATACCAAAATATCCTGAGCGAAAAATGCCGAACCGACAAGGGGCAAGTCGCTCAGCAGCGGAATCTCGATCCTCGCCAGTTTGGCCCCGGGCAAGCCGGTGAAGGGTTCGCCCACCAGACCGGACAGACCCAAGCCGAAAAGAGTCAGGGCAAGGCCGGTCGCCACTTGGTTGGTCGCCAGCACTTGGGTGAGAAAGGCGAACAAAAGGGACATCGCGATACCCGTGACCACCGCCGCCACGACCCCGAGCGGGGCGGAGCCGACGGTATAGGCCACCGCGAAACCCGCGACCGCCCCCATCACCATCATCCCTTCGACACCCAAGTTGAGCACCCCGGAGCGCTCGACCACCAGCTCTCCGAGCGCCGCCAGCAACAGCGGCGTGGAGGCGGCGACGATGGTCACCAAAGCGGCTTCGACCATGCTCATCGTTCGAATCTTCCGCCTTGCCGGTCCCGCTTTCGGGCCCGAATCCTTTCGATCATATCCGGCCTCCTTCGGGGACGGGGACGGCGCGGCTGGCACCGATCCAACGCAAACGATAGAGGATCAAGGTATCGCAAGCGAGGATGAAGAAAAGCAACATGCCTTGGAAAGCCCGCGCGGTTTTATCCGAAACCCCGGTCAACTCGACTTGCGCGGCCTCGCCTCCGAGATAGCTGATCCCCAAGGCGATACCCGCCAGCAGCACCCCGACCGGATTCAAACGACCGAGAAAGGCCACGATGATCGCGGTGAAGCCGTAGCCCGGGGAGATCGAGGGTTGCAGCTGGCCGATGGGGCCGGCGACTTCGCATATCCCCGCAAGTCCCGCCAGCCCTCCGGCGAGGACGAAGCAGAACCATAGGGTGCGCGGCCGGGAAAAACCGCCGAAACCGCCGGCCCGCGGCGCCTCGCCGCTGATCCGAATCTCGAAACCCTTCAAGGTCTTGGACATCAAGACGAAAAGGGCGACCACCGTGAAAAGCGCGATCAACGCTCCGGCATGGACCCGTCCGTCGCCGAAGGTCGGCAGCAACTGCCAAGGCTCGAAACTGACCGATTGGGGAAAGTTGTAGCCGTGCGGATCACGCCACGGCCCCCGCACCAGCCAATCGAGCAGATAAAGCGCGACATAGACCAGCATCAAACTGGTCAGAATTTCACTGGCCCCGAAGCGATGGCGCAAAAAAGCGGGGATCGCCGCCCAGAGCACGCCGCCGGCGATCCCGCAAAGGATCATCAGCGGCAAGACCAGCGGCGATTCCCATTCGGGCAGGAGGATCGGAATCGCGGCCCCGGCCACCGCGCCCATGGTCAGTTGGCCCTCGGCTCCGATATTCCAGATATTCGCTTTGAAGCAGATCGCAAGCCCGACGCCGATCAACACCAGCGGAGCCGTCTTGACGATCAGTTCCTCGATCGACCACCACGTGGTCACCGGCTCGACGAAATAAACATAGAGGGCGTGGAGGGGATCGAGCCCGCGCGCGGCGAAAAGAATGCCGCCGACGATCAGCGTCAGCCCGATCGCCAGCAAGGGCGAGAGGAAGGGCATCCAGCGACTTCGCTCCGGGCGTTTTTCGAGGATCAGTTTCATCGCGTTCGCTTCATCGTTGCGTATCGTCCACGACGCCGACCCCGTCGGAGCGCGACGTTTCGTGCTCACCGGCCATCAACAGCCCGATGCGCTCGCGGTCGACATCCTCGATCGGGAAGAGCTCCGAGAGCTCTCCGCGCGAGATCACCGCCACTCGATCGGCGATCGCGAATATCTCGTCCAGATCTTGGCTGATGACCAATACCGCGGCCCCGGCTCGCGCCATGTCGATCAGCGCCTGCCGGATCAAGGCGGCGGCTCCGGCATCCACTCCCCAGGTCGGCTGATGGATGACGATCGCCTTCGGTTCTCGATCGAGCTCGCGCCCGACCACGAACTTCTGCAAATTACCGCCGGAGAGCGCACCCGCCGGGGGGTTCGGATTTCCGCTGCGCACATCGAAGCGTTGCATCACCCGCTTCGCTATGCTCTGCGCGTATCGCCGATCGACGAAGCCTCCCCTTGCGACCATCCCCTCGTCGCAGCCGTGGCGGGTCAACAAGGCATTTTCGGCGAGGGTGAAGGCGGGGGCCGCACTGTGGCCCAAACGCTCTTCGGGAACGAAGGCCGCTCCGAGTCGGCGGCGGTCGGAAATCCCGCCGCCGCCGCAATCCTCGCCGGCCAAGGCGATCGCTTCGTTCGGCTCGACCGGGCGTTCTCCGGACAAGGCTTCGAAGAGCTCGGACTGACCGTTGCCTGCGACTCCGGCGATCGCCGCCACTTCCCCGGCCTGCACGGCCAGCGAGATACGATGCAGCGCCACCCCGAAAGGTCCGCTCGCCGGCAATTCGAGATCGCGCACGGCGATCATCGTCCGCTCGAGTTGCGCACCGCTCCTCCCGCCGCTGATCCCATGCACATCGGAGCCCACCATCAACCGGGCCAAGGAAGCGGCGGTTTCGCGACGCGCATCGACCTGCGCGACCACCCGCCCCTGACGCAATACCGTCGCCCGATGGCACAGGGCTTTGACTTCCTCCAGCCGATGGGAAATATAAAGGACCGCGCAACCGCCGGCGGCCAACTGACGCAGGGTGACGAAGAGTCGGTCCGCCTCCTGCGGGGTCAATACCGAGGTGGGCTCGTCCATGATCAGCAGGCTCGGGGACTGCAGCAAGCAGCGCACGATCTCGATCCGCTGACGCTCGCCGACCGAGAGATCCGCTACGCGGGCTGCAGGGTCCAAAGACAAACCGTATTGTGCCGATACCCCCTCGATGCGTTCCGACAGCCCTTCGGGATCGAAGCCCTCGGCCATGACCAAAGCGATATTTTCGACCACCGTCAAGGCATCGAAAAGCGAAAAATGCTGGAAAACCATGCCGATACCGAGATCCCGCGCCGCCGCCGGATTGGGCATATCGATCGGGGCGCCGCGCCAATGCAACGAGCCGGCATCGGGTTGGAGCGAACCGTAGATGATCTTGACGAGGGTGGATTTGCCGGCACCGTTCTCGCCGAGCAAGGCATGGATCTCGCCCGCGCGAAGGCGTAATGACACATCGTCGTTGGCCGTGAAATTCCCGAAAGTCTTGACGATTCCCTCGGCTTCGAGCAAATAGCCGGTCGACGCTTCGTCGGCCGCCGCCGGAGAGTCCGAGCGCGCCGACGAGATCGGGGATGCCGAATCGCAATCGTCTTGGATCATGGGCTTGCGCCTGCGGCGGCGGTGGCGTACCGGGATTCGAAATCCGTCGATGACGAGGGGATTGCGTTTTCCCCGTCCCGAGCCGGGGATTCGGAGCGCTCCAAGAGTTGAGCGGCGATACCGGCGGCGATCGCCGCCGGTAGTTTCGATCGGATCCGGCCGCTCCCGACGGGGCAAACCAAGGAATCGATCGTCGACGGGGCGATACCCGCCTCGCGCAAGCGTCGGATAAAACGCGCTCTTTTGCTGGCCGAGCCGATCAACCCTACGTAGGAGAAACGCTCCGCCGCCAACGCGGCATGCACGATGGCGAGATCCAAAGGATGGCTATGGGTCATCACCACGACCATGGCACCATCGGGAGCGCGAGCGAGTTCGGCGGCGGCATCGGCGCTCGGCAAGGGACGAACGGTGGCCGGCATCCGCTCGGGAAAGACGTCGCGGCGCTCGTCGACCCAGACGATATCGAAGGGCAAGGGTGCCAACGCCAAAACCAGTGCGCGACCGACGTGACCCGCTCCGAAGAGCCACACCGACGAATGCGAATCGTCGAATCTTTCGTACAAAACATCATCGGCGGCAAGAACGATCCGGTTGCCCGAGCCCATGGAGTCGAGCGCTCGAAGCGCGGCGGCATGATCAGCGGCCGCCGCCGATGACGCCGATGAACGATCCCCGCAGGACTCCGGGGCGGTGTTCGCATCGACGATCTCTCGCTCCACCCTCGCCGCCCCGACCCGGCTTCGCGTGATGAACCCCCCTTGCGCCTCGCATGTCGCAAAGGCCCGGATTTCCTCGATCCTTTCCCGATCGAAGCGTTCGCTGAGCACCTGCACGCTGCCGCCGCAGCACTGGCCGAGATCGGGACCCAAGGCGAAGCGCTCCAATACCACCGGGGGCTGCGACGATTCTGCGAGCATTTGCCTTGCTCTTCGGATCGCCTCCCACTCGATCGCCCCGCCGCCGATGGTGCCGTGAAAGCCGCCGCCGGGCTCCAATATCATTCTCGCCCCCGGCTCCCTGGGCGACGAGCCGCGCACTTGGGCCAGAGAAACGAGGGCGACCCGGCCATGCGCTTCGACCATCGAAAGGAGTGTCGTCCAAATGCGCATCATCGGGAGTTTCTATCGCAAAGGAGCCGCATCGCCGAGCGCCGAGGAGGATCTCGATCTCATCCCGCTTCGCAACGGCCCGCTTCTCGACGGACCGCATCGACGGCCCGCAATATCGCCTCGGGGGTGGCCGGGGCGTCCAAGGGCGGTAGCCGCTTGGAGGCCAAGGATGCGATGGCGTGGGTGATCGCGCTGAAAACGGAGATGGCGAGCATCAACGGGGGCTCGCCGACCGCCTTCGAACGATGGATGGTGGGCATCGGGTTGCGTCCTTGTTCGAACAAAGACACTCGAAAATCCGCCGGAACGTCGGAACAGGTCGGGATTTTGTAGGTCGACGGAGCGTGAGTGCGCAAACGGCCTTGTTCATCGAAAACCAATTCCTCGGTCGTCAGCCATCCGGCTCCTTGTACGAAGCCTCCCTCGATCTGTCCGATATCGATAGCCGGATTCAACGAACGGCCGGCGTCATGGAGAATATCGACCCGATCGATCCGCATTTCACCGGTGGTGATATCGACGCTCACCTCGGAGCAGGCGGCACCCATCGCATAGTAGTAAAAAGGGTTCCCGCTGATCGTCTCTCGATCCCAAGTGATGCCCGGGGTGGCGTAGTGGCCGGTTGCGGATAACGAGATCCTCTCTTCGACCGCCTGCTTCGTCAGCCGAGCAAAGGGGATCGATTCGTTGCCGACTCGCACCTGCCCATCGGCGAAGAGCACTTGCTTCTCCCCGACTTGGAAGAGTCTTGCAGCAAGCCCCGCCAAGCGTCGACGGATAAGTCCAGCGGCCCGCGCGGCCGCCATGCCGTTGAGATCGGAACCGACCGAAGCCGCGGTCGCGCTGGTGTTGGGGACTTTGTCGGTGCGCGTGGCGGTTATCCGCACGCACTCGATCCCGATACCGAATTCCTCGGCCACCACCTGCGTTATCTTGGTATGCAGCCCCTGCCCCATCTCCGTACCGCCGTGATTGACCTGCACCGAACCGTCGCTGAAAACATTGACCAAGGCCCCGGCTTGATTGAGATGCTTGAGCGTGAAGGAAATCCCGAACTTGACCGGCGTCAATGAGATGCCCTTTCGCAGATCGCTTCCGCGTTCGGCGGCCGCGGCATTGAAACGGGCGAGGGCCCGGCGACGCCCGGCATATTCGGCGGTGCGCGCGAGCCGGCGCATGATGCGGCCGATCAGGCGATACCCGTCGGGTTCCACCCCGAAAGGGGTGATATCCCGCCCCGGGGCGTAGAGGTTGCGCAGGCGCACTTCGAAGGGATCCTGATCGAGGTCTATCGCGATCGCATCCATGACCCGCTCCGCCGCGAGCATCCCTTGGGGTCCGCCGAAACCCCGAAAGGCGGTATTCGAGACCGTATCGGTGCGTATTCTTCTGGAAAAAATCCGACACGCCGGGTAGAAATAAGCATTGTCGGCGTGGAACATCGTGCGGTCGTTGACCGCCTGCGAAAGATCCGCCGAAAACCCGCAGCGAGAGCTGAATGCGAGTTCGATCCCCGAAAGATCGCCCTTTGCCCCGAAACCGCAGCGCCAATCCACCCGAAAATCATGGCGCTTGCCGGTCATTCTCATATCGTCGTCCCGATCCAAGCGAATCTTTGCCGATCGACCGGTACGGCGAGCGGCAAGAGCCGCCAAACAAGCCCATTGCGCCGCTTGGGATTCCTTGCCCCCGAATCCCCCGCCCATCCGCCGACATTCGCAGACCACCGCGGCATCGGGGATACCGAGCATGGCCGCGATCAAATGCTGGATTTCCGTGGGGTGCTGGGTGGAGGACAAAATACGGATTTCATCGCCCTCCCCGGGGGTGGCGAGGGCAACCTGCCCTTCCAAATAGAAATGCTCTTGCCCGCCGATGCGAAAGCATCCTTGGAGACGATGCTCGGAGGTCTTTATCTCGGCTTCCGGATCGCCGCGTTCGAAGGTATAAGGAGGCATCAAATCGCCCCCCGCCTCGATCCCCTCGTCGATTCCGACGATCGGGGGGATTCGCTCGGCCTCGATACGAGCGAGACGAGCGGCGCGTCGGGCTTGCTCTCGGGTTTCGGCAACCACCGCGAACAACGGCTGTCCGTGAAAGAGGATTTCGTCGGTGGCGAGAATCGGATCGTCCCCGAAAACGGGACTGCAATCGTTGACTCCGGGGATATCGGCGGCGGTGAGAATATCGAGCACCCCGGGAGCGTTGCGCACCGCTTCCAAATCCATATTGCGGATCCGACCGCGAGCCACATCCGCATGGCCGGGGACGACGTGCACCGTCCCTGCCGGCTCCGGCAAATCGTCGACATAGACGGCGGTGCCTCGGACATGGGCCACGGCACTATCATGTGCCAATGCCCTCCCGATGCTCGCCCCCGCACCGAGATCCGATCGATCTTCGATCATAGTGTTGGTGATCGGCATCTTATATCGGCTTCCGATGGCTCTTCATCCGAGTTCCGAAGACCCTGGGGAACGGGGCATGACAACCAGAGCCTTGGCCAACAACGCGTGCGAGACCTGCAGACGATAGGCCGCGCTCGCCCGGTGATCGTCGATGGGAGAAAAGTCTCGCTCCCACTCCTTCGCTGCGAGATCCACCGTTTGCGACCTGGCATCGGGATCGCTTATCTCGCGGCCGACAAGAACGCCCTCGACATGACGGGCGCGCTTCGGGATGGCGGCCATTCCTCCATAAGCCACGCGCGCGTGCACTACTTTTCCGTCTTCGATACGAAAAAGAAAAGCCCCGAGCACGGCGGAAATATCCTGATCGAATCGCTTGGATATCTTGTAGCATCGAAAATGCTCGTTCGCCGCCGGGCGCGGCACGACAATACGCATGAGGATCTCCCCCATAGCCCGATCTTGGCGTCCGTAGTCGAGGAAAAAATCCTCCAAGGGCAAAAGGCGACGCCGACCCTTAAGTCGCAACTCCACTTGCGCCCCGAGAACGATCAACCAAGGCGGGGTATCCCCGATAGGCGAGCCGTTGGCGATATTACCACCGATGGTACCGAGGCTTCGCACCTGCTTGGACCCCAAACGGCGTATCAGCTCCTCGATATCGGGGTGGATGCGGGCGAGCGCGGCTTCCGCTTCGGCGTAGGTCGCCGCCGCCCCGATCTCGATCCGATCCTCTCGTTCGACCACCTCGTGCATCGATCCGACCCGCCCGGTATGCACGATGCGTGGCAGCGAGCGCAATTGCTTCGTGATCCACAGCCCAACATCCGTGGCTCCGCCGACAATGGTCGCATCGGGATATCGCGCCATGATGGATGCCAACGCGTCCTCGCTCGCCGGAGCGGCGAAAAACGACTCCTCGTTGCCGATGTGGATATCGTCCCCGTCGGCAAGGGATTCCAAAAGCGCGTGCGTATCGGCGCTGCGCCGGGAAAAAACATCGTCCGGCTCACCGGTACAAGTCGCCAAAGCCGCATCCGCGATCGGACGATAGCCGGTACAGCGACAAAGATTTCCCGCAAGCCAATCGTTGACGAGGGAACGGTCGGCCCGTTGCCTCGAATGGTAGAGGCCGAACAGACTCATCACGAAGCCGGGAGTGCAAAAGCCGCATTGCGAAGCATGGGCCGCCACCAGGGCGCTTTGAACCGGATGAAGCCGCTCGTCCGAAGAAGCGAGATCGTCGACGGTGACGATCTCGACACCATCCATCATCCCGAGCAGCGCGATGCAGCTGTTGATCGGCTCGTATGCCACTCGCCCCGCCCGCGGCCTTCCGACGACAACGGTGCAAGCCCCGCAATCGCCTTCGGCGCACCCCTCTTTCGTTCCGCAAGATCGCTCGCGCAGACGCAGATAATCGAGCAAGGTCTCGGTCGGCGAGACATCGAATAATTCCACCACCCGTCCCTTGCGGATAAAACGAATATGATCGCGCATCGATCCCGACCTCCTTGTCGTTTCAATCCCTCGTTTCACCTATCGAGCAATCCCCGGACACCCGCGCCGGGTGAGCGGAGCATCGGTCTTGGCATTCGCTTGGGCAAAAACGTGAATCCTGTTTTCCGCCTTCCCCCGGGCTTCGCAGACAACGAGCCACCCCTCGAAAAACCCAAGCATATCACCGGAACCGCCCGGAACCGCCAATCATAAGAGACACGAACACCGTATCGACATCTGGCCGAGGCGGGCAGATCCACCGCCATTTCATGCCATTCCAAGGTCGAATTCCAAGGTCAACTCCCCCGATAGGTCGAATACCCATAAGCGGAAAAGAGCAGGGGTACATGATAGTTTTGCTCCGGATATTGAATCCCGAATCGCACCGGAATCTCGTCAAGAAAAAGTATCTCGGGAGCGACGGCATGTCGATCGCGCAGATAATTGCCAACCATAAAGCGCAGCTCATACCGACCAGAGAGAAAACCCTCACCTTCAAGCAGCGGATCGGTACGCCCATCAGCGTTGGTAACGGTCCGAAGCAGACGGCGAGGAGCATCGTCAGATGTCCACAGCTCGATAACCACCCCCTCCGCCGGCCCTCCCGCCATCGTATCCAAAACATGCGTGGTCAATCGCCCCATCGTCAAACCCTCCTTTGTGTGTGTATCGCCATTCAAGCAACCCCTCTTAGTATATCACCCCCCCCGGAAACCTATTTATAGATACCTGCAAATTCAAATACATCGTATCGGTAATCTCTATGGCGAAAAACCGATGGAGCGGAAACAACCGTACTTCATGCAATCAAGCACCCCTCACTCAAAATAAATTTTATCCGTATGTGCGGGGGGGGGGGGGGGGGGGGGGGGGGGGGCAATACCCCATTCCCCCGTCGTATAATCTGAATATCCGAACGGTCAAGGGCAACTTACGTTGTTTCAATACCCCATTCCCCCCGTCGTATAATCATTACCGGTGCATATCGGCATCTTCGAGTAGTTGTTTCAATACCCCATTCCCCCCGTCGTATAATCCCCGCCGAAGGATACTCGCCGGCGCCGACGGTTGTTTCAATACCCCATTCCCCCCGTCGTATAATCAACGGCTTGGGAGTTGGACGCTTTCCACCAGTTGTTTCAATACCCCATTCCCCCCGTCGTATAATCCCTCGAGAGGGGGGAGGAGATCACGCGCTTGTTGTTTCAATACCCCATTCCCCCCGTCGTATAATCGAGCGGCTCCGCGTAGTGATCGGTCGGGCCGTTGTTTCAATACCCCATTCCCCCCGTCGTATAATCCAAACATTACGAAAGCAAATCTCGCCGATAGTTGTTTCAATACCCCATTCCCCCCGTCGTATAATCGCGACCCCTTTCGCTTGACTCGCCTGCGCCGTTGTTTCAATACCCCATTCCCCCCGTCGTATAATCATTTCATGGCCGAGATTCAAGTCGAGCATAGTTGTTTCAATACCCCATTCCCCCCGTCGTATAATCTTCTTCGATATGCACGCACATCGCGGCATAGTTGTTTCAATACCCCATTCCCCCCGTCGTATAATCGACTTACACGTACAACGATCACGACGGCAAGTTGTTTCAATACCCCATTCCCCCCGTCGTATAATCCCGCCGGAGTGGAGCGAAAACGACGATATAGTTGTTTCAATACCCCATTCCCCCCGTCGTATAATCCTAGGGGGATGGGCTTGCGGCCGCCGCTTGGTTGTTTCAATACCCCATTCCCCCCGTCGTATAATCGAAGCCGATCTCGTGCTCGCGGATGCCGCAGTTGTTTCAATACCCCATTCCCCCCGTCGTATAATCAGCCCCCCAGCGAGCCCGTAGGCTTCGCTCGTTGTTTCAATACCCCATTCCCCCCGTCGTATAATCAAATGGCTATGAAAGTCGAGATCAGGCTACGTTGTTTCAATACCCCATTCCCCCCGTCGTATAATCCGAGCCTTACCCCCGCCGGCAAGCCGGTCGGTTGTTTCAATACCCCATTCCCCCCGTCGTATAATCAGTTGACGGCTTGAATCTTCACGCGCAGACGTTGTTTCAATACCCCATTCCCCCCGTCGTATAATCTGATCCCTCCGCATTCATGGCGGCCGTCTTGTTGTTTCAATACCCCATTCCCCCCGTCGTATAATCGAAACGCTGCGCTCGGCTGCTCGGCTTGGGGTTGTTTCAATACCCCATTCCCCCCGTCGTATAATCGTCGAGAAATCTTGGAATCGCTGGGCGGGGGTTGTTTCAATACCCCATTCCCCCCGTCGTATAATCGATGCGGGCTCGGGCGAGCCTCCTCCCGATGTTGTTTCAATACCCCATTCCCCCCGTCGTATAATCATATCGAGCGATTTACCGGCCGCGTTATCGGTTGTTTCAATACCCCATTCCCCCCGTCGTATAATCAGGCCCCCTTCGTATGCGCTAACCGCCGGCGTTGTTTCAATACCCCATTCCCCCCGTCGTATAATCCAACCGGCGAATGTTCCGATCGACGTGAAGGTTGTTTCAATACCCCATTCCCCCCGTCGTATAATCCGCGCGTACGCCCGCAAGAAGCGCAAGAACGTTGTTTCAATACCCCATTCCCCCCGTCGTATAATCGGAAAACTGGACGACGGGCGGCGAGCTGCTGTTGTTTCAATACCCCATTCCCCCCGTCGTATAATCAGGGCGATTGTTGGAACAACGCGGACGAGGGTTGTTTCAATACCCCATTCCCCCCGTCGTATAATCCGCGGGGGCTTCTACGGCGAAAGCCCGCTAGTTGTTTCAATACCCCATTCCCCCCGTCGTATAATCGGAGCGGAAACGCCCGTGCTTGACCGACGAGTTGTTTCAATACCCCATTCCCCCCGTCGTATAATCCGGTATTCGTAGTAGCCGTCGGGGAGTCATGTTGTTTCAATACCCCATTCCCCCCGTCGTATAATCTCCTTCCGCATCCGTGCCCGCAATCCGAATGTTGTTTCAATACCCCATTCCCCCCGTCGTATAATCCCCATACCCCGGGTGCTTTGGTGCTGTGCAGTTGTTTCAATACCCCATTCCCCCCGTCGTATAATCGCCTGATTTCGAATCCGAAGAAGCCGAGCCGTTGTTTCAATACCCCATTCCCCCCGTCGTATAATCGTTCTTCGGTGATCACTGATCGTCTCCTTGGTTGTTTCAATACCCCATTCCCCCCGTCGTATAATCGTGCTCGAAGGCAAGAGCCCCGCGCTGTCTGTTGTTTCAATACCCCATTCCCCCCGTCGTATAATCTTGATGATGCGAGCATCGCGCCGGGCTTCGGTTGTTTCAATACCCCATTCCCCCCGTCGTATAATCCCTGCGTCTCGAATCGAGTCCAGCCGGCGAGTTGTTTCAATACCCCATTCCCCCCGTCGTATAATCACGGGGGTCGTGATCGTGGAAGTCCTGAAAGTTGTTTCAATACCCCATTCCCCCCGTCGTATAATCAATCGTGCAACCGAACGGGGCGTCGTCTTAGTTGTTTCAATACCCCATTCCCCCCGTCGTATAATCTGATGACGGGGCGAGCCGTCGGCGTCGCTGGTTGTTTCAATACCCCATTCCCCCCGTCGTATAATCCATCGAAATCAACGCCCGCGTGATTTCGTAGTTGTTTCAATACCCCATTCCCCCCGTCGTATAATCCGCAGCGATCAGTTCGCGGTCGCCAACGGGGTTGTTTCAATACCCCATTCCCCCCGTCGTATAATCACTACTGAACGCCGCGAAGCCGTCGCCGAAGTTGTTTCAATACCCCATTCCCCCCGTCGTATAATCCCAAAGACACTCGACGCGCTCACCGCCGTTGTTGTTTCAATACCCCATTCCCCCCGTCGTATAATCATGACGGACTATTTCGAAACACGGCCGCCGGTTGTTTCAATACCCCATTCCCCCCGTCGTATAATCGGGCGTGGCGATCGCGATGTCCAAATATTGGTTGTTTCAATACCCCATTCCCCCCGTCGTATAATCCTTTCGCAGTAGAAGCCCCCGCAGCCCGCGGTTGTTTCAATACCCCATTCCCCCCGTCGTATAATCGCCGCCGGAGGAGGAGCGTAGTCGTAAGTTGTTGTTTCAATACCCCATTCCCCCCGTCGTATAATCGATCGGGCCGGGATCATGGAATGATCGGGCGTTGTTTCAATACCCCATTCCCCCCGTCGTATAATCTCCTTGAACTCCCCGATCAGTTTGTAGTTTGTTGTTTCAATACCCCATTCCCCCCGTCGTATAATCCTGAACGAGGATTTCTCTCGACGCGGATATGTTGTTTCAATACCCCATTCCCCCCGTCGTATAATCCCTGAATCAAATCCGAAGTCAAAGACATAGGTTGTTTCAATACCCCATTCCCCCCGTCGTATAATCCACCGAATGGGTGCAGGTCAAGGATGACGAGTTGTTTCAATACCCCATTCCCCCCGTCGTATAATCCCCGGAAACCCGACCGATCGGCACGGCCGGGTTGTTTCAATACCCCATTCCCCCCGTCGTATAATCTCGACCCGGATCAAGCGGTCAATACGGCGCGTTGTTTCAATACCCCATTCCCCCCGTCGTATAATCTGTGTTTAGATGAGTTCGATGATCGCTAGGGTTGTTTCAATACCCCATTCCCCCCGTCGTATAATCGAGACGAAATTCCGGTCTCGGATTGATCGAGTTGTTTCAATACCCCATTCCCCCCGTCGTATAATCTCTCTCGCGCCAATGGTAGTATGCGCCCTCGTTGTTTCAATACCCCATTCCCCCCGTCGTATAATCTTGGCGATACAACGATGGGTCGCCAAAGCAGTTGTTTCAATACCCCATTCCCCCCGTCGTATAATCTTCATGAACACCGAAGGCAAGATCGCGCAAGTTGTTTCAATACCCCATTCCCCCCGTCGTATAATCAAACGCCCGCGAGCCTTATATACAAGCACGGTTGTTTCAATACCCCATTCCCCCCGTCGTATAATCCATTTGAAGTCGTGGTTCTCCGCGTAGACTGTTGTTTCAATACCCCATTCCCCCCGTCGTATAATCAGTCGAAAATTTGGACTTCGTGGACAGGCAGTTGTTTCAATACCCCATTCCCCCCGTCGTATAATCTACCAAAGATGCGACCGAAAAAGCGTTTGAGTTGTTTCAATACCCCATTCCCCCCGTCGTATAATCGGGGCGGGCGATAGAGCGCGTGCTCGCTGAGTTGTTTCAATACCCCATTCCCCCCGTCGTATAATCTGCAAGTCCTCCGCCCGTCTGACCGACGGAGTTGTTTCAATACCCCATTCCCCCCGTCGTATAATCCGGCGGCGAATCGCTGCGACCCCCCAGCTTGTTGTTTCAATACCCCATTCCCCCCGTCGTATAATCGCGTGTGGTTTCAGGCAGACCCCGCGCCGAGTTGTTTCAATACCCCATTCCCCCCGTCGTATAATCATTCTTTGGCTAGCCCGCACCAGACTTTCAGTTGTTTCAATACCCCATTCCCCCCGTCGTATAATCAGCGAGCCCCGCGCAGTGCTTGGAGAGGGAGTTGTTTCAATACCCCATTCCCCCCGTCGTATAATCTATGATTCAGGTGAAGGATAAGTTCCGGCAGTTGTTTCAATACCCCATTCCCCCCGTCGTATAATCTGACGACTCGACGTCCGAAGGCGAGCTGATGTTGTTTCAATACCCCATTCCCCCCGTCGTATAATCGTCGATAGCGATCCCCCGCGCCGCGCTGATGTTGTTTCAATACCCCATTCCCCCCGTCGTATAATCCCCGACAATAAAGGCACGCTTGCGCCAAGTGTTGTTTCAATACCCCATTCCCCCCGTCGTATAATCCTGGGGCTGTGGGCTTGTCGGGCCCTATGAGTTGTTTCAATACCCCATTCCCCCCGTCGTATAATCCCACCCGTGAGTACAGGTGATAGGCCTGCTGTTGTTTCAATACCCCATTCCCCCCGTCGTATAATCATGGAGCGACGGCAGCGGTCGCCTCCGGCAGTTGTTTCAATACCCCATTCCCCCCGTCGTATAATCTTCACGCACTGCCCGCGCTCTTTGCGGGCTGTTGTTTCAATACCCCATTCCCCCCGTCGTATAATCACTCAAGCAGTGGCTAACCGCAACTTCCTAGTTGTTTCAATACCCCATTCCCCCCGTCGTATAATCGGCACGGATCCTGGCGGGCAGCCTTTTGCAGTTGTTTCAATACCCCATTCCCCCCGTCGTATAATCCGGTGGCATCGTAGGCCGATCCGTCATAAAGTTGTTTCAATACCCCATTCCCCCCGTCGTATAATCATTTGGTTATGAATCCCGACGGATCCACTGGTTGTTTCAATACCCCATTCCCCCCGTCGTATAATCGCGACCATCGCGGGCAAGCCGAGACCGATGGTTGTTTCAATACCCCATTCCCCCCGTCGTATAATCGACGCCGCGATTACCGACGATATGACAGACGTTGTTTCAATACCCCATTCCCCCCGTCGTATAATCACCGGTTCGAAAGATGCTCCGCCTATACGGTTGTTTCAATACCCCATTCCCCCCGTCGTATAATCGGGGCGGGCGATAGAGCGCGTGCTCGCTGAGTTGTTTCAATACCCCATTCCCCCCGTCGTATAATCTCGGAAAGACCCTCCCCTCTCACTAGATAAGTTGTTTCAATACCCCATTCCCCCCGTCGTATAATCACGGCGACGAGCGTCGTTATGGATTTCCCGGTTGTTTCAATACCCCATTCCCCCCGTCGTATAATCCCCGACTTCGGCGAACTGGCAGACGCGAGTGTTGTTTCAATACCCCATTCCCCCCGTCGTATAATCGAAAGTTCTTACCCCATTCGTCGTATAATGAACTTCATAGTTGTTTCAATACCCCATTCCCCCCGTCGTATAATCAGATTCCGCGAAGGATTGTCGTTGGTCATCGATATACGCCGATCGCGAGAGGCTAGTTGTTTCAATACCCCATTCCCCCCGTCGTATAATCAGTTTGCGGGCATCTCGCTGATATCCAAGGGCTTTTTTGCCCTTGGATTGCGAGGAAACCTGGTTAGAACAGGTGTAGTTGGCCTGGTTTGCCGGCATTTTTTCCAGTGTCTTTTCGTGCGTAGAAGCGGCGCATATTGCCGAATTGTCGGTCGGTGACCGTCAAGATGTCCACCTTTCCTCCTGGGGGCAAGCGGTTTTGGATCTGTCCGTCCACGGTTTCGGCCTTCTCTGTCGATGGGCAGTATTTCTGGTATACCGAGAACTGCGACATCTCGAAGCCGAGGTCCAAAAGATCGTTGCGGAAGACGGTTGCCTGCTTGCGCTCCTTTTTGGTACCCACTGGCAGGTCGAACATGACGAAGACCCACATGATCCGGTAAGGACTCAGGGAGGTACGCCGGCTCATCCTGCCATGGCCTGCAGCGGATAGGGTAATTCGGGGAGTGCAATCTCGCTGATCTCCTCTTGGTAGTAACGAGCCACTTGCCGACACATTTTCGCTGCGGCCAAGGATAAGGGCGGCTCCTCGTCTCCCTGTGGAACCGGGAGGTTGGTGATGGCCGCCAGTTCGGATTTGGTATCGGGGGTCAGCTTGCCGCTCAGCACATCGAGCCTAAGGGATAGAAAATAATCGGCGATCGGGCGGTAGGGTTCCATCAGGTCGTCAACCAGATTGATCGGGTTTTGCGGATTCTTGTGGTGCAGGCTGAAACAAGGGTGCAGCCCGGCGCTGCTGATGCCGCGCGCGACGCAGGATCGTACGATCGCGTAGATATAGTTGAGAGACGTATTTAGAGGGTCGGCATTCTCACGATTGCGACGGAAGCCTTTGCCGAAAAGTCTTCGCCAATAATCGCGAGCCGCCTGCGCCTCGGCATTGCCGGTATCCCCGGAGCGAACGCTAGCGGCCAAGCGCAGAAGACGCTCGTTGCTTTCGCCGATGCTCTTGATGACCGCAGCCTGATTCTTGATCTTGCCACGAACGATTCTTTGCCAAAGACGCTTGCGTCTGGGTTCGCTCATACTGATCTGCGCCTGCATGACATGCAACTGTCTACCGTAGCCCGCCACCGGGAGGGTCATGCTGGTGGGCAGGTAGTTGCTGCCGCACATGACCAAAGGAATATTCAACTCGGCCAGTTCGTTGATCAATGCGGTCGATACCGAGCAGCCCAGCACCGAGATGATAACCGAGGCTATATCATCCAGAGGGACTTGCCCGATGACTTCAGCATTTTCACTGACCTCCATGAAACCGCGATGCTTGCGCAAATAGCATCCCGGTTTGGTGATCTCGACGATCTGGCCGACCATGATGATGGGTGGCTAACGTTTCTCGTAATTGACGAGGCCGGTCGGGCTGACGTGGACTTTGCGGGCTTTGATTTTTTTGAGCGTTCCTAGGCCTGCGGGGATTAATTTAAAAATATCTTCGGATGATCGATTTCTTGCATCGACATTGGCTTCATTTAGGGGAGCCACGTAGATACGATCCTTGCTTATTTTTTGAATTCTAAAAGTCTCTATAACACTACTCTTTTCGGTCTCGATACAATCGTTGACACGCAACCTCATAACAAGCCTCGCCGCAGGATGCGGGCGATGGGTCACGCCCGGTTGAAATCCTCTCTTATTAGCATCAAAACGAGTGATAACGATCGCCTCCCACTTCCCCTCGTCCTTGTGTCCGGCAGGATATTCATATACCTCCAGCCCCCAGTTACTGTCCCCCTTATAGCCTTTATAGACCTTTCCCGAAGCATCGTATATCGGGATCACGTTCAGATTCTCTATACAGCGAATCGAGCGGATGCCCAGTTTCTTCGCCGTTTCGATAACGCCATCGGCTTTGCCGTCTACATAGGCCCGGTGAAAAACGCTTCGTAGATAATCATCTCTGATACTCTCGATCTTCTTGGTGTCTTTGATCTGAGATATATTTCTGCGTAGTACGACCGTACCGTCATCGAGTTCTCCGACGATCCCGTAAGCGGTATCGTTATGTAGCTGGCCATCCGTGCCGCCTTTGCTCGAACCCTTTTGCGGCGGGCGATGCGAAACCTGAATCTTATTCACTACATCACGAGCTTGATCTCGAAATTCCTTCCAAGGATCGAGCCGCTCCGCGAACAGCCGATGGTGATAGTCTCCGGATCCTACATCCAATCCCTTGTTGGCCGCCGTTGCCACCCTTTGCAGTATCGAGCGTGATGTCATACCCACGACGATGGCATCGATCGCATGATGGCGATGATCGTCTCGATTTTTCTTTTTGGGCCGATCATCGTCCCCCTTGTTGTCCAAGATACTTTTCAGCCCCCATTGACCGCGTAGCATCGATGTCAAAAAACCGGTAACGACATCGATTTTTTTGAAATCGCAGACGGACTCCAAGTATTCTTTGGTGATTCGTCCGATATAGCGGGTGTCGTTGATGTGACGATCGAGAAAGTCGCCGTCTTTTTCGTACCTTTCCATGGCGTCTTTCTGGAACTTACGCTCCTTGTTTTGCGGGATATCCTCCCATCGCCTCGTCTTTCTGTTATATCTTCTGGAGTGATAGATCGTGGAGCGCGCCCGCTGCAAAATCGACTCCCAGTGATAACCCGAGGGATTTTCGCCGAAGGCCTCCCAAGGAGTTTTATTTCCTTTGAAGGCGTTGGCTTCTTGGAAACAAACCACTTTGTTGGCGCGACTGTCATCTAAAGTTCTACTGAACGGGAGAATATGATCCACCTGAATGCGATCGGTAAATAGATCGGAAGCGCTGATCATATTGCCGGTATAGGGGCAGCAATGGTTCTGCTCCTCCCAAAGTTGCAACCGCAAGCGATTGTCCCGGTTCGGATATTGACCGAAACCTTTCAATTTCTCATCGAACTCCTGATTCCTTTCTTGGTCTTTGGCCTGGAGTCCCTCGAATCCACGTCGATATTCGGCACCCTGCGGTAGATCGCGACCTAACTCGATACCGATCGAATGCGGGCGACCGAAGCGCCGAATCAACTCGTTGATCACGACGCGAATCTGGTTGAGGGCGATATGAACGGTGGGGTTGGTGATCCCGCCGTAGTATTGCAAATCGTTGTCTTTATCCTCGGGGTTGCGCTTACCGGGGATGATATGGCGACCGTCTTCGAAGACCTTGCCGTAATAGGGCAGGTTATCGAGCAATTCACCTCTTCCGGCGCGCGTGTAGGGATTTTCGAAATCATCCCGTTCTTCGGCGAGCGCTTCCACGGCATCCGGTTGATGCAGGTGGTTGTGCTTCATCTTCTCGAGGAGCAGGCGAGCCGCTTTCGGGGAAACGCCGGCGGTGCCATCATCCAACCGAGCGTTCAAGCAGTTTTCGGCATTTCGAGGATCGAGGTCGAAATCGGATATCAGGCGATCTAGAACCTCCTCATCTGTTTGTTCGCGCTCTTCGTCGGGACGCTTTTCATCGGGGACTTGCTCGAAGATCGCCTCGATAAACGCATCTTGCCGATCCAAATCCCATTGATCCCAAAGGGGTCCTACGCATTTATCTTGGCGCATCTCGCATGAGGTCGCATTGCCGTCGAATTTTTTACGCTTCACCGATTCGAAGTTGAAGGTGATCTCTTCGCCGCTACCGAGTATTTCCACTCGTTTCAGATAATTCTTCATCTTGCTGAAAGCGAGCGATTTTTGCTCTTCGAGATCGTCGACGATCCGATCGCGAATATCGGGATAGTGACGCAGGAATAGGATCTCGCCCCTGCTGTTAGCCCACGAGAGGTTGTTCACCTCCTGCACGATGCGATAACGCTGAAAGCTCGGCAGTGCGCGATAGGTGCGTTTTTCGCTCGGACAATAGGCGCAGCGTCCGCGCTCTTGGGCTTTCAGCGGACGCTGGGTGAAAATCACCTCGTGGATTGTCTTGCGGTTGCTCGGCGTCAATATCTCGGGGAATTCGCCCGCGCGGGCTTTCCAGATCTTCTCGAACTCATCTTCGTAGAGTTCTCGCTGAGGGTAGATATCGTAGAGCTTGCCGTCCTCGCCTAGGCGAGCCCGGGTGGTGTCTCCCTTGCGGCGGCGGCGCCATAGGAACGAGCCATAAGTCAAATCCGCCCGGGCCTTCAAAGTCTCGAGTGCGTTTCGCCGATCTTCGGGCAGTCCCATCTTAGCCAGCAGCGCCCGAATCGAGCTGTGCACTTTGCCGCTGGTGACTTCATCGCTGCGGTCCTTGCGATTGCTCTTGAAACCGCGGCGCTGATTGAGGTGAAACAGCGCCCGCCCGATCAGATATTGAGGCTTTAGTCCTTCGCTAGCTCCCGGTGTCAGCAGCGGGCGGCCGAATTGGTTTCTACGCTTTCCGATATCGGCCAAGACCGCCTGCGCGGATTCGCTGAGCAGCCGTCCGCGCAGTTCGACGGGGTCGATCTTCTGCATCTCCCGGGCATCTTGCGAATCCCTTGCCGGGAACAGACCCATCTTTCGCATTTGGTCCATCAGGTAGGTTTGCCGCTGCAAGAAGCGGTCGCGGCGGCGGCGCATCTGCCGTGCCTGCCTGCGATCCGCCGCGAGCGTCGATTTGGATTTCGGCTCCCGGCCATCGGAGAAGATCCGCGAGCCCGCCGCCAAAATGGTGCAAGGCACGTCCTGTTGATCCAGCTCGAGCACCGCCCAGCCGAGCGAGTTGGTGCCCACGTCCAATCCCAGCCGATATTTGCTTGCCTGCCGCTTTTCCACCCTCTCGTCTCCTTGTCAGATAAGGCACCACCGAACGATGTCTTGAATAGTACACCGAATACTTGCGCTTTCTTGCCGCTTGCGTATACTGTGCGTTTAGGGAATGGGGTTTTCGCTTTAAGCGTGAAATTAACAAGCGAGAATTCGCACACCTCGGAAGGCAGCCTACGGGCTGCCTTCTTGCTTTTCACCCATGGCGATTCGAACATCGTTCGAACCCCCTACATTGCTTAACGTCTTCGGCGCAATCGAATACCTCCTGCTTTTTCTGGCCGGCTTCGACAGATCGCCGGAAATCATCCCCCTATAGGGATATCGGAAACACCGAAAACAGCCCATCGAAAGCGAGAGCCCTGCCTTCCATGAGCGAGACGATCACCGCCGAAAAGATCGAGGAGATGCTGGCGCGAGCCTCCTTTCATCGCTTTTGCCGACCGAAGGTGGTCTCGCTTGATCTACCAGCCCAAACGCTGACCCTCAAAGTGCCGATGCGCGACGAGTTCGAGCGCATGACGGGGTCCGGTCAATGGCACGGCGGGGCGATGGCAGCGGTGATCGATATCGCCGCCGACCTCGCCTTGGCCATCGTTTACGGCGGACCCGTGCCGACCATCAATCTACGAATCGACTACTTGTGTCCCGCCGTCGACACGGATCTGACCGCCATCGGCAGGGTGCGACGCGCCGGACGAACCATCGGGGTGGCCGATGTGGATGTTCTCGATGACCGCGGGCAAACGGTTGCTGTCGGGCGCGGTTGCTATTCTTCCAAAGTGGGTTGAAAGCGCCGGCGAGGGCGCAAAGCCTCGCTTTCTTTTATTGCGCGTCTTATTGCGCGTCGACGATAAGGGCCGGCCTTTCGATCTCTTCGCCTCGGGCCCGTTGCCCCGGGAGGCCCGGCGGGCGGATGGCGAAGAGCCGTTATCCGCCGTCCGGTATCCGCTTCCGAGGCCCTCGACGAAAAAGCGCATATCGACCGCATATCGACAAGAATCAGGAAGATCCCCGGTAAAACGAAGTATGCTTAACCCTTATGTTGCAGGCGTATGACACTTGGCGGTCCGTCCCGGGGCACCTTACGAGCCAAGCGCTTTCTTCGTTTTCGAATCGCTCGCTCGACAAGCGGCCACGGAATGTCGTCGGCAACGGGATGAAAGACCCGAGACTTTCTCGCTATCTTCGGCTGGATCTTCGTTCGAACATCGGCCCGCCGCTACCGACATAACGCTCGATATCTGGCGTATGATACGGGCGGCTCATGCCGAACGAGTGACCCTTATCAAAGGAGCTGGCTACCTAAGATGGAATTTCGAATCGAAGTGGCACCGCCTGAAATAAGACGCCCCAAACCGACGGACGAAAGTGCCTTGGGCTTCGGGCGAATTTACAGCGATCACATGTTCACGATGCGCTGGACCGATGGAGGAGGATGGACCGATCCCACCGTGCGGCCTTTCTCGGATCTCAAACTCTCTCCCGCCTCTCTCGTATTGCACTATAGCCAGACGATCTTCGAAGGGCTCAAGGCTTACCGCAATCCGGTCGGGAATACCAATCTCTTTCGTCCCCGAGACAACGCCTCGCGCTTCAACCAATCCGCAGCGAGGGTGGATCTGCCTCAGGTCGATCCGGCGATCTTCATGAAGGCGATCGAGAAACTGGTGGATTTGGATCGCGAGTGGATCCCGAAATCGAGAGGGGCCTCGCTCTATATCCGTCCCACGATGATCGCGACCGAGCCCTATATCGGCCTCAAATCCGCGCAGGAGGTGCTCTTTTTCATCATCACCGGTCCAGTCGGAGCCTATTACCAAGAGGGCTTCAATCCGGTGCGGATCACCGTCTGCGATCGTTATTCGAGGGCCGGGCCGGGGGGCTTGGGCTCGATCAAGGCGGGGGCGAACTATGCCGCCAGCCTCAAGGCGGAAAAGGAAGCCGCCAACCGGGGCTTCTCCCAAGTTCTTTGGTTGGATGCGGCGGAACGCAAGTTCATCGAGGAGGTCGGCTCGATGAATATCCTGTTCATGATCTCGGGCACGGTGATCACCCCTCCCCCCGGCGATACGATCCTCGACGGAATTACCAAAGCCTCGGTTTTGGAACTCCTTCGGGATTGGGGGGTGCCGGTGGAAGAGCGTCGTATCACCATCGGCGAAGTGCTAGGAGCGCAAAAAAGCGGGCTTCTCCAGGAAGTCTTCGGTGCGGGTACGGCGGCGGTGATCTCACCGGTCGGTGCCTTCGAATATCGAGGGGAGGTTCACCATGTCCAAAACGGGGGCACCGGGGATCTGACGAAAAAGCTCTTCGACGAGCTGACTCGGATTCAGTACGACACCCATTCGCAGTGCTCGGACCGCTTCGGATGGGTTCACGAGATTCCTTTGCCGCGACAAAAATCATCGAGCGAGGATAGTTCGAGCGAGCGCTGATCCGACTGCGAGGGCTTGCCGAGGGCTTCTTGTTATCGGCCCGAATCGAGCAAGTCGAATAGGCTCCGGCCAAGAGCGATCCCCGGTTTTCGTTTTTCGAGCGAGCCTTCGAAGGGGCGCTCGAAAGCCCGCCGCTAAAAATGCCGGTATTCGCCGCTGTTTTCGGCAAGCGATGAAACCGAGGTGCGCGTGATCTTTTGAAAAGCGGGGCCTCTTGCCGGCAACGAGAACAGCGCTTCGAACCGCCGATGCCCGATGGACACCGAAGCGAAAACCACCGGCCTTGGCTTTATTCATCTCGGCCGAGGATATCGTAGGTGGCCGAGGATTTTGCGATGGGGGAGTGGGGTATCGAAACAATTCACTTATCGGAAATAACGCCGATATTGAGGTGATCGAATTCGATCCATGCGAAGGGGCGCTTGCCGAAAAACCCCGACGAAGAAAGAGGCAAGCGCTGCTGCGAGGCTGCCATATCCCGACTTCGGATCAAGCAACCGCAGGGGGTCGGACCGTAGCGGTCGATCAGATCGGCGATCCAGTCGTCGGCACTGCCGGGGGAAACAAGACTCACCGGCTCGCCTTCGAGAAGCATGACGCGACCGGGAAAAGCGGAGCAATCGATATCGATCGGCTCGCCGGCACCGTAGACCCTTTGCAGTTCGATGGCCGCGACTTCGGCATCCGGCACCGCAATCACCACCGAATCGATCCCCTCGAGCTCGCTGTCACGCACGCTATCGGATACCTGTACCCGATTCCGGCGCGGAGTATGGTCACTGACCATGAAGGGATGAAGCGAACCCATCCCGTCGGCCCCGACGAACATGATTTCGGACTCGATGCTCTCGCCATCGGGACGGCGCCGAGCGGATGCCCGCGGACCATCGAGCGGTATGCCGAGATTGGCCAAGCGACTGCCGATCAGATGCATATCATCCACCATGATCGACCAAGCACACGCCCCGCCATCGGTTTCGATATGGCGTTGCCAAACCGGTGCCTGTTGACCCGGCTGACGCACCGAGACGATCTCGAGATAGCTCCCGTCCATGAAGCCGAGGGTGGAAAAATGGGTTGCACCGTTGGAGTGGATGCCGCCGTAGTCGGTAGCAAGGCCTACACGCGCAAAAGCCAAGGCCAATGCCTCCATACGAGACCATGCGAATACCACACGATCGATGCGAAAAGACATCTCACCTTCCTCCTCGTTTCAAAAGGGCGCGATCATCGGGCGGATGCCTCGATGATGCGCTCAGGGGAGATGCCGCGCCGATCGATCGGTGCCGCCAATAACGAAAGCGCAGGAGAAGATCCCCTTGCCCTGCGGGCGAAAGGTATATCGCTTCGAATCCCGACATATTGAAACGACTTGCTTCGTCGATCGTCCGACCGTGCCGGGCACGAGGGATTCGCCCCGCCCTGTTCGCCCGCCGCGGCGACACGCGAAATCGCCGACGGCCGGCAGCGGCATCGACCTGTCCGATCCTGTCGACCGGCCGCGACCGGCCGGTCGTCTCGCGTCGTCTTGACCTAGCCTGCGGGCAATCAAGCGCTCTCGTATAGACGAGTGAGCACGAATTCCCGATGCCCCAACGCCTCCGCGGCCGTCAATCGCCCGTTGGCGGTGCGCAGCATCATATCGAGCAGAGCATCGCCGGCCTCGTCGGGGCTCATCTCCCGGCGCAGCAGACCGGAAACATCGACATCCACATGCTCGCCCATCGTGCGCACGGTACGCGGATTGGCGCAGATTTTGATATTCGGCAAGATCGGATTGCCGATGATATTGCCCTGCCCCGTCGGGAAAAAGTGCACCACGAAACCAGACGCCGCGCACAAGGTCACCATCTCCGCCGCCGCCGAGGAGGAATCCATGAACCAAAGACCGGAGCCGGTGGGCATTTCCGCTTTGTCCAACACCCCGTCGACCATGCACTCGCGACCGATCTTCTGAATATTGCCGAGGGCTTTTTCCTCGATCGTCGTCAAACCGCCCGCGATATTCCCCTTGGTGGGCTGGGATTCGGAGAGATCGCTGGTTTTATGACGCTCCACGATCTCTTGATAACGGTCGAACATGAACATGAAACGCTCGCGGATTTCCGGGGTGCGACAGCGGTCCGCCACGAGATGCTCGCCGCCGGTGATCTCGGTCGTCTCCCCGAAAACGAGCGTCGCGCCATGACGATAGAGCTTGTCGAAGGCGTTGCCGACCGTGGGGTTGGCACCGCAGCCCGAAGTGGTATCGGACTCCCCGCATTTGGTCGAGACCCATAGATCCGATAGCGGAGCCTCCTCGCGCCCGAGCTCCGAGGCCCATTGCACATACTCGCGGGCCGTTCGGGAAGCGCGCATGATGGTCTCGTGATCCCCGTGCATCTCGATGCCGTAGCCGGTAACCGGTTTGCCGGAAGCGGCGATTCCCTCCACCACTCGACGGGTCCAACCCTCCTCGATCCCGATCACCACCACCGCGGCAACGTTGGGGTTGGTTCCGGTTCCGATCAGCGTGCGGAAATGCAACTCGAGATCCGCACCGAACTGCAACCTCCCGTAGGGATGGGGAAGAGCCATCGTCCCCTTGATATTGTTGGATACCGCCTCGCAGGCGGCATTCGACAGATCGTCCACGGGAAGAATGATCACGTGATTGCGCACCCCGATCCGTCCGTTTTCGCGACGGAACCCACGGAAGGAGGCAGAGGACAAATCGATGCTCATAATTCGCTTTTCTCCTGCGTTGGCCGATATCGTGCACGGTGCACGACACCCAAGGCTTACCAGCGCTTGGTCTTGATATTGTGTACGTGGGCATGCTCACCCAAAGCGATAGTCGCTACCGCTTTGCCGATATCCACCCCGTATTTGATCACGGTATCCCCGGATTGCAGGGGTTTGATCGCGAGCTTATGACCTATCGGGATATCGCTGACCGCGCGAAAGCGAATCTCCCGATCCTGATCCATGATCCAACCGGTGAGCTCCGCGCCCGATTCGACCCCCTCGACCACCACGACCCCGACGCTATCGCCTTCGTCGTGCACCACGAAATCGATCATCTTTCGAAAACCCTCTTTGAGATAACGGGATTGTCGGGGCGGGCATATAAGAGCCGAACGACCCTCGACCGACCGATCAATCGTTCGCGCGATGCTCGAGCAAGCCCTTGGGGACTTCGAAGACTCGACCATCCATCCCTTGCCCGTCCTTCGGCGAGGAATCGTCGATGGCTCGCCGCACCAAGGCGTAGACTATACCGCCGATCGCGGCGGCTGTCAGAGCAATCCGCGCCCGGGCGAGAGAAATCCGCGGGCGATGCAACCCTCTTCGGCGGGGGAATCGCACTGTCGATAGGGTCGATCTTCGGCTTGAGCTCGATTCCCGGCACGGTGTCGAAGCACCGATATGAGACTTCGCGCCGGATCTTCGATCCTTGCCTTGTCGAGCGCATCAGGACCGTCGAAAAAAACCCTTCGGGGGATATCGGCGGCGGCCTTGGAAGGAATCTCGACCATGATCTCGGCCTTGCCATCGGACGAACGAGGCTGCGGCATCCCGACTCGAAGAAGGAGCCTGCCGATGCGGGAACCGAAGCGGCTCTTGCCATCGATGCGACGATCGCAAGGGCTCGGGCTTCGACGGGTGATGAAGAGGGTCGCGAAAAGAGCGCTTCGACGGGAAGAGCGCGCCGTCGATGCCTGCTTGGAACGATACCTTGCGCACATTGCCCGATCGTCGAGCGAGAAACGAGAAGCGAAGCGGGGCAAGCGCTCCTGAGCGACCCGAGGGGGATTTCGCGCACTATCCCCCGGCGAGGGCGCTCGCTCGACGGGAAAAACGATCGACGCTCGAAGCCGAAAAAGGAAGCCGAAAGAATAAAGACCGAGGATCACGCGTTCCCGCGAGCGTTTCGTTCGAAAACCCGAACCGGGTTCAAGATGACCGGGGCCGATTTCGGATGCATCGTCGATGGCATCGTCGATGATTTCGAAGACTCGAAGCGATCCGCCCGCGCTCGCCATGCATCGCAGCTTGCCCGGTCGCCGACCGCCGAAGACGCTCCTTGGGTACAATGAGTCATGTCAAAAAATATTTCACGCATCGCCCATATCTCGCCCCCATCGCCCGCATCGCCGAAGAATCGGAGCGTCGGAGAGTCGGAGATCGGGCGATGCGATTTTTTCAAAAAAAATTCTTTTTTCGCGCAAGACGAGAGAACTTTTTGTGACTTCGATGGTCTAACC
This sequence comes from Gammaproteobacteria bacterium, assembly GCA_965220535.1. Classification (GTDB taxonomy): domain Bacteria; phylum Pseudomonadota; class Gammaproteobacteria; order HK1; family HK1; genus HK1. Next base: position 757,764 of record OZ244833.1, read on the forward strand.
GTTCGGAGAAGGGATTTTTGCCCCTTTTCGGATTGAAATACCGGATGCCGAAACGGCAGTCCCTTGCCGACCGAGCATCCATCCTTAACCCTCTGTGAGAGAAAATCGAAATGATAACGATCAGTGCCGGGCAAGATTCGAAGGACCTCTATCTTCTGGTTGACGGGGAAAATATCGACGGGACCTTGGGGAGCATCATCGGGCACCAACCCACCGGGGAAGACCGCCCCCGCTGGGATCGGGTCTTGGATTTCGCCAAAAATCTCTGGAGCGGTCGCAATGTCAAACCCTTCTTTTTCCATAACGCGACCTCCTATATCCCGTGGCCCTTCATCCAAGCGTTGAAATCGATCGGGTTCAGGACCGTCCTGCTCACCGGACCCGAAGGCACCGCCCGGGAGGTGGTCGATGAAGGGATCCAAAAAATGCTCGCGGCCATCGCCGAGCACGAAGGCGACGTACTGCTGATGAGTCACGATGGCAGCTACCGCGACTACCTAGAAGAGCTGAGCGACGGAAGAAGACATATCGCGATGCTGGTTTTCAAGGAATATATCGCCGGGGGCTACAAATCGGTCACGGACTTGGAACTCTTCGATCTCGAGGAGGATGCCCGCGCTTTCCAAAGCGGCCCCCTTCCTCGAGATCGGCAGGTTTCGATCGACGAGTTCAATCCCGAGGATCTGCTTTAGAGCCCTCGGGTCGTTCGGTCGATCCTTTCGAAGCCCGCATAGCGGATAAAGCGGCGGCGGGTAGGGCGGGGCAAACTCGACGTTTTCTCATGGCTCGGCGTCGAGCCCGCCCGCTTTCTTTCAGCCTTCGAATCTCGGCGTCGGCGTTCTCGTCGTCGGCGTCGGGCTCGGGCTCGGATCGACTTGCGAATGTCGGCGCAAGCCGAGACCGACTTTATTTCGAATCCCGCCGGCGATCTGGCAATCGCCCGCCGGGGGCTAGGGCTAGCTCGACGGGGGCTTAGGCCGAGCCGCCCGACTTTATCTCGAATCTCGGCCGCGTCACGAGCCTGCGGCGCAGCCGAGCCAGGGCAATGCACGGGAATCTTTGATTCCCCTCGCAAAGCGATCGTAAGATCGTGCGCAAAGCTCGCTCGCAAGAGGGGAATCCCTTCGAGCGAGCGAGGATCGGGCGATCGACGAGGGTATCCAAGGCAAGACAAGACAAGCCAACGTCCTGTAAACCGAGGGCAACCCGAAAAGCGCAACGAAAGGAAAGCGCATGAGCGAAACCTCGCGACCCGAAGGAAAAATCACTTCCGCGGCGAAAGGAGCCTTCACCGGCATTCGCTCTTGCGTCTTCGATGCCTACGGCACGCTCTTCGATGTGCACTCGGCGGTCGGCCGCCATCGGCGGCGGTTGGCGGAAAAGGCGGATGCGCTTTCCTCGCTGTGGCGGAGCAAGCAGCTCGAATACAGCTGGCAACGCACCATCTCGCAACGCTATGTCGACTTTTGGCAGATCACCGCCGATGGCTTGGATTTCGCCCTCGAGGCTTGCGCGATCGACGATGACGCCCTTCGAGAAGATCTCCTACAAGCCTACTTGGAGCTCGAGTGCTATCCCGAAGTCCCCGGCGTTCTAAGGTCATTGAAACAAGCCGGCCTTCATACCGCGATCCTCTCGAACGGCTCGCCGACGATGCTCGAAGCGGCCATCAGCGGCGCCGGGATCGACGATCTGCTCGATGCCGTGCTGTCCGTCGACGCTTTGGGGCTTTACAAACCGACTCCCGATGTCTATCGACTGGCTATCGAACGCTTCGGCACCGGGCGCTCGCAAACGGCTTTTTCCTCTTCCAACGCATGGGATGCCGCCGCCGCGGCCCGCTTCGGCTTCAAGGTCGCTTGGTGCAACCGCTTCGCGCAGCCCCGAGAACGTCTACCCGGTACCCCGGATGCGGAAATCCGGAGCCTTGACGAGCTGTGCGTCTTGCTCGAAAGGGACCGACGATAAGATCGCTTGCGGGCTTGGCTCGAACGCCGACGATCGACGTTCGAAATCAAGACTTTTTCTTCGGCCTTCCCCTCGCCTTCGGATGAAGCCTTCGGATGAAGCCTTGTTTCGCCGATCGAAGCCGCTGCCGATAACATCCGATCGATTTCGAGGAATTTCACGCGCGAGATCCACCATGGATATCGAAGGACAATCCGCAATCATCACCGGCGGGGGTTCGGGGATGGGCGCCGCTTGCGCTCGTCGACTTGCCGCCGCGGGAGCCAAAGTCGCCCTGCTCGATGCGAATGCCGCGGCCGCCGCCGACGTCGCCCATCGGATCGGCGCCATCGGCCTGCATTGCGATATCCGCGATGTCGCGCAAACGGAAGAGGCGATCGCAAAGGCCGTCGAAAACCATGGCCCGGTGCGGATCTGTGTCAACTGCGCCGGGATCGTCGCCGCCGAGAGGGTCGTCACCCGCGCGGGGCCGGCTTCGCTCGACGCTTTTCGCGAGGTGATCGATATCAATCTGGTCGGCACCTTCAACGTGATGCGTCTGTGCGCGGCCGGGATGAGTACACTTGAGCCTTCGGGCGAAAGCGGCGAGCGAGGAGTGATGATCGCCACCGCCTCGATCGCGGCCTTCGACGGCCAAGTCGGACAAACTGCCTACTCGGCGTCCAAAGCGGGGATCGTCGGTATGACCCTGCCCTTGGCAAGAGATCTCGCCAAGTTCGGGATCCGGGTGATGACCATCGCCCCGGGCCTGATGGACACCCCGATGTTGGCCGGCCTGACCGATAAAGTGCGCGAAAACCTGATTGCATCGCTACCCTTCCCGAAACGCTTCGGATACGTAGAGGAATTCGCGGACCTGGTCGCGCATATCATCGAAAACGAGATGCTCAACGGCTCGGTCATCCGCCTCGACGGGGCGCTTCGCATGCCCTTCGGGCCGCCTTGACTTGGGTAGAATCGCATCGATAGCGAAACGAAGAAAACGAAGACGATTCAAAAGCGGCAAGGAAAGGCAAGATAACCATCGACTGTGCGCGGCCGTGATCGAAAAAGACTCGGGCCCGCAACGATCGCCATGATCGTTCGACAATACGATTCGAAAATACGAGGGGATCAAACCCCCGAAAACCCGATGAGGAGGTTCGAAAAGAAAAATGAAGCGATCCGTCAGGGAATCGAAGCGGTGAGCGAACCTGCGCAGAGTCGACAAACGCGATCGATCCCCGCGCTCTTTCGCCGTAACGCCGCGAAGTTCGGCAACGCTCCCGCCTATCGAGAGAAGGAGTTCGGGATCTGGCAGTGCTGGACTTGGGCGCAAGCGTCGGCGCAAGTCGAAACACTGGCCTTGGGGTTGATCGATCTCGGTCTAAAGGAGGGCGATTTCGTCTCGATCGTCGGCCGCAATCGACCGGATCTCTATATGTCGATGGTGGCGGTGCAAATGACCGGAGCGGTGCCGGTACCGCTCTACCAAGATGCGGTCGCCGAGGAGATGGCTTGGACCTTGGATCATTGCGGGGCCCGTTTCGTGATCGCCGGGGATCAGGAGCAGGTCGACAAGGTACTGGAAATTCAAGGCGATGCGGCGACGCTCGAGTCCGTGATCTATCTCGACCCCCGCGGCCTGCGCAACTACGATCACTCCCGGCTGCATTCATACCGATCGCTGCTCGAACGCGGCGAGAAGGCGGGATCGGCGCAAAAAGAAGTGCTCGAGCGGCGGGAATCGGCGCTCGACTCGGATAATACCTGCGTGATCTTATATACCTCCGGCACCACCGGTCGCCCCAAAGGGGCCGTGCTGAGCCACGGGAATATCATCTCCGCTTCGCGCATCTCCGCGGAATTCGACAGACTCGAGCAAAAGGACAACGTTCTCGCCTATATGCCGATGGCTTGGGTCGGAGACTTCATCTTCTCGATAGGCCAAGCGTCCTGGACCGGTTTTTGCGTCAATTGCCCCGAGAGCGCGGATACCATGGCGACCGACTTGCGCGAGATCGGTCCGAGCTATTTCTTCGCTCCTCCTCGGGTTTTGGAACACCGCTTGACCGATGTGATGATCCGCATGGAGGACGCAGGTCGGATCAAACGCGGCCTCTTCGAATATTTCATGGCGCATGCCCGTCGGGTCGGAAGTTCGGTGCTGGATCGCCGGCCCGTCTCCGCATTCGATCGAATCAAATATGCACTCGGAGAGATTTTGATCTACGGCCCGCTCAAAAACACCCTCGGTTTCAGTCGGGTGCGAGTCGGCTACACCGCCGGCGAGGCGATCGGCCCTGATATCTTCGATTTCTACCGTTCGCTGGGTATCAACTTGAAGCAACTTTACGGACAAACCGAGGCCTCGGTCTTCATCACCTACCAGCCCGACAACGAGGTCCGCTCCGATACGGTGGGCATCGCAGCCCCCGAGGTCGAACTGCGAGTGGACGACAAGGGCGAGGTCTTCTATCGCTGCCCCGGGGTATTCAAAGAGTACTATCGCGACCCGGAAAATACCCGCGCCACCAAGGATGCCGACGGCTGGGTCGCGACCGGAGACGCCGGTTTTTTCGAAAAGAAAAGCGGTCATCTGCGGATCATCGACCGGGCGAAAGACGTCGGGAAATTGGCCGACGGACAGATGTTCGCCCCCAAATACGTCGAGAACAAACTGAAGTTCTACCCCTCCATCCTCGAGGCGGTGCTCTTCGGGCTTGATCGTGATTATTGCGTCGCGTTCATCAATATCGATCTCACCGCCGTGGGCAGCTGGGCCGAGCGCAGCAATATCGCCTACTCCAGTTACCAGGAGTTGGCAGGGCATCCACAGGTCTTGGGTCGTATCCAATCCCATATCGAAGAGGTCAACGCGGCGCTGGCGCGAGACGAAATGCTCGCCGGTTGTCAGATCCGTCGCTTCTTGGTGTTGCACAAGGAACTCGATGCCGACGATGGCGAGCTGACCCGCACCCGCAAGGTTCGCCGCCGGGTGATCGGCGAGAAATATCACGATTTGATCGAGGCCCTCTACGGCGAGTCGGATCGCGTCTCGACCGAAACCGAAGTCACCTACGAGGACGGGCGCAAGGGATCGATCGCAGCGGATTTGGAACTGCGAAGGGTCGATGTTGTCCCGATAGAATCCCCGAAGCCTGCGAGCGGATCGCCTAAGGCCGAGGAAAGCGCACGATGAACCATGCCGCAAGGGACGACGCCGAGCCGACCGCCGAAGCCTCCCCCGCCGGCAATGCCGGCGAGGCAATCCTGGAATTGCGCGATATCAGCCTGAGTTTCGGCGGCGTGGCCGCCATCCAAGACGTCGGTTTCGATATCCTCGAGGGCGAGATCCGGGCCATCATCGGTCCGAACGGGGCCGGCAAATCCTCGATTCTCAACGTAATATCGGGCTTTTACGTGCCCCAACAGGGCGATATCGTTTATCGAGGAACCCTGCGTCCCTCGCTCAAGCCTTATCAGGTGGCACGCCAAGGGATCGCCCGTACCTTCCAAAGCATCGCCCTCTTCGAGGGCATGAGCGTGCTCGACAATGTGATGACCGGGCGCCTCAACCAGATGAACGCCGGTCTGCTCTCGCAAGCGCTATGGCGTGGACGAGCCGAACGCGAGGAGGTCGAGAATCGTATGATCTGCGAGCGGATCATCGACCTCCTTGAAATCCAGCATATCCGCAAGACCCGGGTGGCACAGCTCCCTTACGGCCTCAAGAAGCGGGTCGAACTGGCAAGAGCCTTGGCATCGGAACCCGATCTGCTGCTGCTCGACGAGCCGATGGCGGGCATGAGCGTCGAGGAAAAAGAGGATATGTGCCGCTTCATCCTCTACGTCAACGACGAAATCGGGACGACCATCGCTCTGATCGAACACGATATGGGCGTGGTCATGGACTTGAGCGATCGAGTGGTCGTAATGGATTACGGGCGCAAGATCGGCGATGGCTCCCCCGACGAGATCCGGGATAACCAAGCGGTGATCGATGCCTACCTCGGGGTGGTCCATGACTGACAAAGCGATCCCCCCTCTCGCCCGAACCCCCGTCGCCCCTCGGCCCCGTCGCCGAGAGCGAGGAGATGCATCGCGTGGATAACCTGATCTTCGCCTCCGAGGTATTCGTCAACGGACTGATGGCCGGGGTGCTTTATTCCCTGGTCGCGATCGGCTTCGTCCTGATCTACAAGGCCTCCGGTATTTTCAACTACGCCCAAGGGGTGATGGCGCTGTTCAGCGCGCTGACCCTCGTCGGCCTGATGAACGGCCAAATCCCCTTCGGACATCTGATCAACGCGATCTTCGGCAGCCAAGTGCATCATTTCGGATGGCACCTCCCGGCCATCGTCGCCATCGTCCTCACCATGGCGGTCATGGTGGCTTTGGCGTGGATCGTGCAGCGAGTCATCTTCCGACACCTGGTCAACCAAGAGCCGATCATCTTGTTCATGGCCACGATCGGCCTCGCCTATTTCATGGAAGGGCTGGGGGATATGATGTGGGGGGCGGATATCAAGAAACTCGATATCGGCCTGCCGCAGGGAATGAATGCCGGGATCGATTCCTTCACCTACGATCTCTTCGGCTACGGATTCTTCATCGACAACCTCGATATCGTGGCCACCTTCATCGCCGCCGCCCTCGTGATCGTCCTCGTCGCTTTCTCGCACTACACCAAGCAAGGAAGAGCCATGCGCGCGGTGGCCGACGATCATCAAGCGGCCTTGTCGGTCGGGGTGTCGCTCGACTTCATCTGGGTGCTGGTGTGGTCGGTGGCGGGCTTCGTGGCCTTGGTGGCGGGAATCATCTGGGGCACCAAATCCGGAGTGCAATTCTCGCTCTCGCTGATCGCGCTCAAAGCCCTGCCGGTATTGATGCTCGGCGGCTTCACCTCGATCCCCGGGGCCATCGTCGGCGGCCTGATTATCGGTATCGGGGAGAAACTCTTCGAATTCGCGATCGGTCCGATCATCGGCGGAGCCACCGAAAACTGGTTCGCTTATGTACTGGCGCTGCTCTTTCTCGTTTTCAGACCCCAAGGACTTTTCGGCGAACGCATCATCGAGAGGGTCTGAACGTGATGGCTGCGACAATGGATACGACAATGGCTGCGACGATAGTTGCGACAAGAGCGCTCGCTCCGAGAAGCGTCGGGCACGGGAGCTGAAAAAAGATGTTCTATCGCGAAACGGGCGATCTCAAGACCTCGTATACCGATGACGGGCAAACATTCCCGATCCGTCTCGATCGAGGGCTCTACTATGTGGCGTTGTTCGTGGCTTGGGCGGTGGTGCCCTTCCTCGTCAACGACTATTGGGCCAATGCGGTTTTATTGCCTTTCCTGATCTACGCGATCGCCGCCATCGGGCTCAATATCCTCGTCGGCTATTGCGGCCAGGTATCGCTCGGCACCGGCGGATTCATGGCGGTGGGAGCGTACGCCATCTACAAACTGATGACCGCCATGCCCGAGGTCAATGTGCTCGTCCACGTAGTCTTGGCCGGCGGCATCACCGCTTTGGTCGGGGTGCTCTTCGGCCTCCCCTCGCTGCGCATCAAGGGCTTTTATCTGGCCGTCGCCACCTTGGCGGCTCAGTTCTTCTTGGTGTGGCTTTTCAACCGCGTCCCTTGGTTCTACAACTATTCCGCTTCGGGGCAGATTTCCGCCCCCGAGCGCACGCTCTTCGGGGTTGTGGTCACCGGCGCGAACTCGCAAACCTGGGCCACCTACCTCGTTTGCCTTTTCTTCGTGACCTTGGCGGCGCTGGTCGCCCGCAACCTCACCCGCGGAGCGGTCGGCCGCCGATGGATGGCGATCCGCGACATGGATATCGCCGCCGAGATCATCGGAGTCAATCCGCTCACCGCCAAACTGGGCGCTTTCGCCGTCAGCTCCTTTTTCATCGGCGTATCGGGAGCTCTCTTCTTCGCGGTCTATTTGGGGGCGGTCGAAGTCGGCGAGGTATTCGGGATCAACAAATCCTTTCTCGTGCTCTTCATGATCATCATCGGCGGTTTGGGATCGATCCTCGGCAGCTTCGCCGGGGCCGCCTTCTTGGTGCTGCTGCCGGTGCTGCTCAAGAACGTGCTGGTCGGAGGGCTCGATTGGCCCACGGATCTCGCAGCCCACCTCGAGTTCATGATCGTCGGAGCGCTGATCGTCATCTTCCTCGTCGCCGAGCCGCACGGAATTGCGCAGCTGTGGCGATTGGCAAAGGAAAAACTTCGACTATGGCCCTTCCCGCACTAGATCGACCGCGGGATCGGCCGTGGTCTTTTCGCTCGTCGACGAAAGCGTCAGCGGCGGCCGTAAAACCCGACTTTGTCCCGTTCTTGTCAGCACTATCCAATCGACAACCGGAGGTTTCGAAGCAATGAAAAAAACACTGTTTGGCACCCTCATCGTCGCTGCCTTGACATCGGCGACCCCGGCGATGGCCGAGTTGGTATTCCCCTCGATGAGCTACCGTACCGGACCCTACGCCGCCAACGGAGTCGCCATCGCGGACGGCTATGCCGACTACTTCACTTTGCTCAACGAGCGAGACGGCGGTATCGGCGGCGAAAAGGTCGAAGTCATCGAATGCGAGACCGCCTACAACACCGAAAAAGGCGTCGAATGCTACGAGTCGACCAAAGGAACCGGGGCGCTGGTCTACCAGCCCTTTTCCACCGGAATGACCTATCAGCTGATCCCCAAGGTCACCGCGGACGGCATTCCCTTGCATACGATGGGCTACGGACGCACCTCGGCCAAGAACGGCAAGGTCTTTCGCTATACCTTCAACTATCCCGCCAACTATTGGGACGGCGCTTCGGTCGCGATCAAGCATCTGCTGGAGATCAACTCCGGCGACATCAAGGGCAAGACCGTCGCCCTCGTCTATCACAATTCCGCCTACGGCAAAGAGCCGATCCGGACCTTGGAAGAACTGAAGAAAAAACACGGCTACGAGCTGCTGCTGCTGCCGGTGGACCATCCGGGGCAAGAGCAAAAATCGCAATGGCTGCAGATCCGGCGGGAGCGCCCCGACTATGTGCTGATGTGGGGCTGGGGGATCATGAACCAAGTCGCCATCCAAGAGGCGGTCAATATCCGCTACCCGATGGAGAACTTCATCGGCATCTGGTGGTCCGGTTCGGAGAACGACGTGCTCCCCGCGGGCGAGAGAGCCAACGGCTACAAGTCTTTGACTTTCCACAATATCGGCGACGATTACCCGCTCTACGACGATATCCGCAAATATGTGACGGAGGCGGGCAAGGCGGCGGGAGACGGCTCCCATGTCGGCACCGTGCTTTATAACCGCGGCCTCTACGCGGCGATGCTGGCGGCGGAAGCGGCGAAAACCGCCCAGAAAATCCACGGCACCGGCAAGATCACCCCGATGCAAATGCGAGACGGCATGGAAGCGTTGGAAATGACCGAGGACAAGATGGCGGCATTGGGACTGCCGAACTTCGGGCCGAGCTTCGATGTCAGCTGCGAGAACCACGGCGGCGACGGTTTCGCGGCGGTCGCGCAGTGGGATGCCGAGGCGAAGAAATGGAAACTGATCACGGAATACGTACAAGCGGATCAGGCCGTGGTCAATCCTCTGATCGACGAAGACTCCATGGCTTTCGCCGAGGAAAACGATATCACTCCCGGCTGCGGCTAATCGCAGACGCGAGATCTTTATCGCCTGCAAGGCTTGCAAAAAAACCCTACCCCGCCGCTTCGAAAGGGCGGGGATAGGGGAGTTCGATCCTCGATGGACTTAGCCGTCGACGGGGATGATCGATCCCGGGCCCCGAGGCGTCGAAGCGATTAAGGATGAAAGCGTCGAAAAAAGCCGAGGATGAGGAGAATCCAACCCTCATGCAATCCTCGAAGTACTCCCGAGGATCGATTCGGGCCTCGGGCCGATGACGAAATCGTGGCCGCAATGAGCCCTAAGGGGCGACACCGCGAAACCCCGCGGCGAAAAAACACGACGGGCGAAGAAGCGAGGGATCGCCCCCGGGCAGGCGGACCGAGATCCGGGCCGATCGCCCGATCATCGAGATGACCGGGGTTTCGACGAGAAAAGCGAACGATCGCATGGTTCGAGGCCGCGCAAGGAGAGAATCGTGATCCCGCAAACGAATGCCCGAACGAAGGCGGCCGAAGAGGTCGTTCTCGATATCAACAATATCGAGGTGATCTACAACCATGTGATCTTGGTGCTCAAGGGCGTTTCCCTCCAAGTCCCCGAATGCGGTATCACCGCCCTTTTGGGGGGTAACGGCGCCGGCAAGACCACGACCTTGAAGGCGATCTCGAATCTGCTGCGGTCGGAGCGCGGGGAAGTCACCAAAGGCTCGATCCTTTACAAAGGAGATCGAATCGAGGAGCTCGATCCCTCGACCTTGGTCAAGCGCGGGGTCGTGCAAGTGATGGAAGGACGCCATTGTTTCGAGCATCTGACCATCGAGGAGAATCTTCTGACCGGGGCCTATACCCGGCAAGACGGAAAAGAGGCGATCGCGACCGATCTCGAGATGGTCTATCGCTATTTTCCCCGGCTCAAGGAGCGCCGACGCTCGCAAGCGGGCTATACCTCGGGGGGCGAGCAGCAAATGTGCGCGATCGGACGGGCGCTGATGAGTCGACCGGAAACGGTTTTGCTCGACGAGCCCTCGATGGGGCTCGCTCCGCAGTTGGTGGAGCAGATATTCGAGATCGTCAAATCCATCAACGAGAACGAATCCGTCACCTTTCTTTTGGCGGAACAAAATACCAATATGGCTCTGCGCTTCGCCCATTACGGCTATATCCTCGAATCGGGACGGGTGGTGATGGACGGCCCGGCGGCGCAGCTGCGGGAAAACCCGGACGTCAAGGAGTTCTACTTGGGGATGTCGGAAAAGGGACGCAAATCCTTCCGCGATGTCCGCAGCTATCGTCGTCGCAAACGCTGGCTGTCATGAAAAAACCGCGGTCTTTTATCCCCCGCCCTCGCTTCGCTCGCAGCCTCCTTGCCTCTTCGCCCATTGCCTCTTCGCCCATTGCCTCTTCGCCCATCGACTCTTCATCCCTCGCCTCTTCGCCCACCGACTCTTCATGGATTCCTTTCGATGAGATCCGAATACTTCGATTCCCTTGAAACCCGCTCGGCCGAAGAACGCGAGGCAAGCCTCTTTTCCGCTTTGCGGGAATATTTGCCGCAAGCGATGCAGGCCCCGGCCATCGCTCGAAGATTCGACGGAATCGACACGCAAGCGATCCATGACCGCAACGACCTCGCCCGCCTGCCGCTGATCCGAAAATCCGATTTGAGCGAGATGCAGGCGAAACACCCGCCCTTCGGGGATCTCGCCCCCTTGCCCATCGGCGAATATGCGAGCGTCTTCGCTTCCCCGGGACCGATCTTCGAACCCGCGCCCCATTGCCCCGATCCCTTTCGTACCGCGCGGGCGCTCTTTGCCGCCGGTATCCGCAAAGGGGAGTTGATCCACAACGCTTTTTCCTACCATTTCACTCCGGCGGGGGCGATGCTCGAAAGCGGCGCCCACGCTTTGGGCTGTGCGGTTTTCCCCGCCGGTCCCGGACAAAGCGAACTCCAAGTGCAAACGATCGCCCGGCTGCGGCCGAGCGCCTTTACCGGCACCCCCTCCTTCCTTCTCATCCTCCTCGAAAAAGCGGCGAAGACCGGCGAAGACGCAAGCTCGATCAAACACGCCTTGGTTTCGGGCGAGGCCTTGCCCGCGAGTCTGCGGGCCGCCATCGCCGAGCATGGGGTGGCCGTAGCGCAGTGTTATGCGACCGCCGATGTCGGGCTCGTCGCTTACGAAGCGCCAAGCGCCGAGGAAACTCCGACAGGGATGATCCTCGACGAAAACATCATCGTCGAGATCGTCCGGCCCGGTACCGGCGATCCCTTGCCCGAGGGCGAAGTCGGCGAGGTGGTGGTCACCGCTCTCGGCTCGACATGGCCGCTGGTGCGCTTGGCCACCGGGGATCTCTCCGCCGTGCTCCCGGGGACAAGCCCCTGCGGGCGAACCAATACCCGCATCCGAGGCTGGATGGGACGGGCGGATCAGACCACCAAGGTCAAAGGGATGTTCGTCCACCCCTCTCAGATCGCCGCCGTCGTCGCGCGACACCGGGAAATTCTCAAAGCCCGGCTCGTGGTTAGCCGCAACGGGCATCTCGATACCATGACCCTCCACTACGAAAGCGAGCATCGAGACGGGGGGCTGGACGAGGCCATCGCCGGCTCCTTGCGGGATATCTGCAAGCTGCGCGGCGAGACGGCCGCGCAAGAGCCGGGCTCGCTCCCCAACGACGGCAAGGTGATCGAGGATGCCCGCACCGACGAATGAACGCGCTTGCGCCATGCCGCCAAGCGACGAGGAAAAAAATCCGATGGATCCGATTGACCGCCGGCTGCCGGAATATGCGTCTATCGCTGCGCTCGTCGAGAGCGCCGGACTCAAGGTGCGAGGGGCCTTTCATCCGCTCGTCGGCGATGCGGTCCCCCCTTTTTCCGATGGACAAGCGGTTGCCACCCTCTTCCTGATCGGCAACGAAGGCCCGGGGATGTGGCCGGTCTTCGCGGCCTCGGAGGAAGCGAGGGATCGTCGAGCGCATCCCCTCGATCGTTTCAGTCGCCGGGTCCTTTCGAATATCGCCGCTCGGCTCGAAGCCGAGGCCTATTTCCCCTTCGACGGCCCCCCTTGGCTACCCTTCCTAAGTTGGGCCAAAAAAGCGGGAGCCCTAGCGGGACCCTTGTCCCCCTCCCCCATCGGCCCCTTGATACACCCGGTCTTCGGTCTATGGCATGCCTTTCGCGGGGCCTTGGCCTTCGACCGACATATCGAGTTGCCGGTCGCCGAATGCGAGGCTTCGGCCGCAGCGGCCGCCGACGACGACACCGGCCCTTGCCGCCGCTGCCTCGAAAAGCCATGCCTTCGCGCCTGCCCCGTCGAGGCTTTCGCCGCCGGTGGATACGATGTGGATCGATGCACGATGCATCTTCGCCGCGATGCCGGCAGCGCCTGCGTACGATCGGGATGTCTTGCCCGTCGCGCCTGCCCCGTCGGACAAGCCTTCGCCTACTCGAAACCGCAATCCGAATTCCATACCCGGGCTTTTTTGGCGGCAAGAGCGGCCGAAAAAGATCGACAAGTCGATATCGGCGGCGAAGGAAGACGAGGGTGAAAACCGAGACGGACGCTCCCTTCGAGGGCTCCGAGGGAGCGAAAACGCAGCCCGATACCGGCGCCGACGCCTTGCGCGATCTCGCTTTCGACAACCCCTCTTTCGAAATTCCTGTACGATGCACTCGTTTGCCGGGAAGATCTTGTATGATGATGACGGGGCGAGGGCATCGGAGGCAAGGGTATTGAAAGTAACGGTAAAGCTCTTCGCCTCGCTGGGCCACTACCTGCCGCAAGGCGCCAAGCGCAACCAAATCGAGATGGAATATCCACTCGACACCACCTTGGCGGAACTCGTGGAGAGCCTCAACTTACCCGAAGAACTCGTTCATCTCGTGCTCATCGACGGAGTGTTCATCCCGCCCAAGGAGCGCATGGCGCGAATCCTGAACGAAGGCGAAGAGATCGCGATCTTCCCGCCGATCGCCGGTGGCTAGACCTCTTTTCGCTCAAAGCGAGCCGATCTCGAACGACCGGAAACGAAAAGACGCGATCGAATCCGAAGGAGGCTTTGAAAAATTCACGGATGGCCGTTAACCTGCCACAATCGACGACCATCGCTCGTTATCGATGCCCCGAAGGACCACCCGGTTCTCTTCTTGAAGCGCCGTTCGAAGCCTACGCTTACAAGGAGAACCGAAAGAGGATCTCGACGATAAGATAGATAAAAAGTCGCAGATCAATCGCTTGGCCTGATCGATAAGAGGAGATCGATCCATGCAAAGAGCTCTCAAACTGGAACCGGAAAAGTGCACCGGATGTATGCAGTGCGAATTGGCATGCTCATACGAAAACGAGGGTGTCTTCAATCCTTCCAAATCGCGCATTCGCGTATTCACGTTTCACTATGAAGGGCGCTTCGCCCCCTACACCTGCACTCAATGCGACGAGGCCTGGTGCATGCACGCATGCCCGGTCGACGCGATCGTGCTCAATCGGGAACTCGGAACGAAAGACGTACTCGCCGATACCTGCGTCGGTTGCAAGGTCTGCACCATCGCCTGCCCCTTCGGGACGGTGAACTACGACGTGGACACCGGCAAGGTCATCAAATGCGATCTTTGCGGCGGCGATCCCGCTTGCGCCAAAGCCTGTCCGACCGATGCCATCACTTGGGTGGACGTCGAGCAGCACGGCTTGGATCGGATGCGGGCTTGGGCGGCGCAGGGCGTGGACCCCGCTCGTCCGCGGCCGGAAGCCTGAACTCGAAACTCAGCCAATCGAATAAAACAAGAGGAGGGCACAGCCATGGGCTGGACCAGAAAAATCCTGCGAGTGGACTTGGAAAGTCGCACTTGCAATGAAGAGCCCCTCAATATGGAGTGGGCAAACGACTATTTGGGGCAGCGCGGACTCGCCTCCAAATATCTCGCCGAGGAAGTCGACCCGAAGGTCGACGCCCTTTCCCCGGGCAACAAGATGATCATGGTTACCGGGCCATTGACCGGTACGATGGCCTCGACCGGGGGTCGATATTCCGTGGTCACCAAAAGCCCGCTGACAGGGGCGATCGCCTGCTCCAATTCCGGCGGATTTATCGGGGCGGAGATCAAAAACGCCGGCTGGGACATGATCATTTTCGAGGGCAAGGCATCGTCCCCGGTCTATCTCTACCTCGAAAACGACAAAGCGGAGCTGGTTCCGGCCGACGATCTTTGGGGGAAATCCGTTTGGGAAACGGATGCGTTGCTGCACGGCAAGCACCAAGATCCGAAGATTCGGATCGCCTGCGTCGGCCGCTCGGCCGAGGCCGGATGCCTTTATGCGTCGATCGTCAACGACCTCCACCGCGCCGCCGGACGCTCCGGCGTCGGCACCGTCATGGCTTCCAAGAATCTCAAAGCGGTCGCGGTGCGAGGCACGAAGGGAGTCGCGGGCATCAAAGACCCCAAACGCTTCATGCAATCGACCGAAGACGGCAAGAAAGTGCTCAAAGAGCATGCGGTGACCGGTCAGGGACTTCCGGCCTTCGGAACCCAAGTGCTGATGAATATCATCAACGAAGTCGGGGCGATGCCCACGCGCAATATGAAGGACGTGAAATTCGAGGGGGCGCATAAAATCTCGGCCGAAGCGATGGCCGAGAAACGAGAAAGCGACAACCGGGCCAACTTGGTCACCAATGCCGCCTGCTTCGGCTGCACCATCGCTTGCGGGCGAATCTCGGTGATGGATCAAGGCCATTTCACGATCGAGAACAAGCCGCAGTACTGGGGGGCATCGGGCGGACTCGAGTACGAGGCCGCATGGGCCTTGGGCTCGGATACCGGAATCGATGATCTCGATACCCTCACCTACGCCAACTACCTCTGCAACGAAGACGGCATGGACCCGATTTCCTTCGGAGCCACGGTGGCGGCGGCGATGGAGCTTTACGAAACCGGGGTGATCGACGATACGATCACCGACGGCGTGAAGTTCAACTTCGGCTCCTCCGAGGCCTTGGCGAAGGCGGCGGAGATGGTCGCTGTCGGAGAGGGCTTCGGCAAGGATCTGGGCTTGGGCTCGAAGCGTCTGTGCGAAAAATACGGGCGTCCCGAGCTCTCGATGACCGTCAAGGGGCAGGAGTTCCCGGCTTACGACCCGCGCGGCATCCAGGGCATGGGCCTTTCTTACGCCACATCGAACCGCGGCGCCTGTCATCTGCGCGGCTATACCGTCAGCGCCGAGGTCTTGGGGCTACCGGAAAAGCACGATCCTCTGGCCACCGAGGGCAAGGCGGAGCTGGTCAAAGTCTTTCAGGATTTGACGGCGGCGGTGGATTCATCGGGTCTTTGCGTCTTTACCACCTTCGCTTGGTCGCCCGATGATATCGCCCCGCAGATCGACGCCGCCTGCGATGGCGAGTGGACCGCGGCGCGCCTGATGGAAGTCGGCGAGAGGATTTGGAATCTGGAGCGGCGCTTCAACAACCAAGCCGGATTCACCAGTGCCGACGATACCCTCCCCCCGCGCTTCTTCGAGGAGGGGGCGAACACCGGTCCCGCCGAGGGCAAAACCACCCGCTTGGCCGAAATGCTGCCCGAGTATTACGACCTCCGCGGCTGGACGCCGGAGGGAGTGCCTTCCAACGAAACGCTGCAGCGTCTCAAACTCTAAGGTCTCGTACCGATGGCGGGGCTGCGTCCGCAGCCCCGAAGTATCTGATCTCATCACATCCAATCCACCGACACCGGAGAGACGAACGATGCGCCACGTGATCATCGGAGCGGGGCCTGCCGGCGTAATCGCCGCCGAAACTTTGAAAAAAACCGACCCCGCGGCCACTGTCACCATCATCGGAGACGAACCGGAGCCGCCTTATTCCCGCATGGCCATCCCCTACCTGCTGGCGGAAAATATCTCCGAGGAGGGAACGTGGCTACGAAAGAATCAGGGGCACTACGACGAGCTCGGCATCCGCCTCGTCAGGGATCGAGTCGAATCCCTCGATCGCCAAGCAAAGACCGTCGCCCTTAGAGGCGGGGGAAGCGAATCCTACGACCGCTTGCTGATCGCCTCCGGTTCGCACCCGCTCAAACCCCCGATCGAGGGCATCGATCAACCGGAAGTGCATCCTTGTTGGACGCTCGAAGACGCCCGCAAGATCATTTCCTTGGCGCAACAGGATCAACCGGTTCTGCTGATGGGCGCGGGCTTCATCGGCTGCATCATCTTGGAGGCCTTGGCTCGGCGCGGCGTCGATCTGAGCGTCGTCGAAATGGGGGACCGTATGGTTCCCAGAATGCTCGACGATACGGCGGGCGGTCATATCAAGCGCTGGTGCGAAAGCAAAGGCATCGCGGTTCATACCTCGAATCGGGTCGTGAGCATCGAGCGAACGAAGGGTAAATGGCTGGGTTTCGGCGGCGATTCGAGACTCGTCGCCCGCCTCGATAACGGGGAGACGATCGAGGCCTCGTTGATCATCCGCGCGACCGGCGTCGCCCCGAATATCGATTTCCTCGAGGGCTCCGATATCGAAATCGGGAGCGCGAAGGGGATCTTGGTGGACCGCCGTTTGCGCAGCAACGACGAGAATATCTACGCCGCCGGGGATGTGGCCGAGGGCATCGATTTCTCGACCGGCGAGTACCAAGTGCAGGCCATCCAACCGACGGCTGCGGATCACGGTCGCATCGCCGCCCTCAATATGAGCGGAAGAGAAACCCTCCATCAAGGCAGCGTCAATATGAACGTGCTCGATACCGTCGGGCTGGTCTCTTGCTCTTTCGGCCAATGGATGGGGGTCGAGGGCGGCAGCGAGGCAAGCTTGAACGCTCCCGAGCAATATCGCTATATCAACCTGCAATTCGAGGACGATGTCTTGGTCGGGGCCAGCCTGCAATTCAAGGTCAAGGACAACGACCTCCCCAGCCCCGTCGGACAACACGGAGTCGGCATATTGCGGGGCCTGATTCAAAGCCGCCTGCGTCTCGGCAAATGGGTGGATCACCTACGCGAGGATCCCTCGCGTTTCGCCGAGGCCTATGTCGCGCAATCCCAAGCGATCGATGCCAATACCCGGGTCTTTGCCCTCGACCCTCTTCGGCACTGATCCGGCGCCGGCTAAGGAAGGCGCAGCGGCGAAAAAGGGCGCAAAAGGGTATCCGCCTTGCATTCGGCCATGCATTCGGCCATCCGAGCGCTCGGCGTATGTGAATGAAAGCGTGAAAACGACATGAGCGGCGATCCTCGTTTCGCGAACGAGCCGGTCGTGCTGCGTCGCCGAATGAGCATTTCCCACGGGGAATTCATGCGCTCGCTGATACCGGCTATCGCCCCCGCCACTTTCAAAAAGGATCCCGACGGGCGTCATATCGAGGTGATCGGAGCGCCGGGCAGGGTCGAGATCCACCTTTCGCCGGAGGGCGAGCGGCGCATCGCTTCGCTTCGCCTGCCGGTCATCGACGTTTGCATCACCCTCAGCGACTTCGAATCCGAGGCGAAACGACGCTTTCTTGCCCAGTTCGAGCGCGCCTTCCAACGCGGCGGTGGCTGATGGATGACTCCGAGCGCTGAGGATCCTCCCACCCCCGCAAGCGAAGGCCCCGGCGGCGATCCCGGCTCGGCAAAGGCCCGGATACCGCATCTGCCACCGGCTTTTCATCCGATCTCCCTCGGGGGCATCGGCAGCGTCATCGACGAGGCGCTGGCAAGATCCGCCGAGGGTGCCGAGGAAGGGACGCTGATCGTCGCCGAAGAGCAAAGCGCTGCCCGCACTCGTCGGGGGCGACACTGGCAGGGCGATGCCGGGAATCTTCACCTCGCTCTCGTCATTCGTCCCGACTATCCGAACGAGGAGGCTTGGCAGCTCGTCTATGTCAACGTCTTGGCCGCCGGCAGCGCCATCGCGGAGATGGTCTCGCCGATGACCGGACTGCGTTTCGCTTGGCCCAATCGCCTGCTCATCAACGATCTGCTCGCCGCCCGCGTCGATATGACAAGCAACGATCCGAGTCGCGACCCCCATCCCGATCTGATTCTCGGACTCAGCGTCAATATCGCCTCCCATCCTCCCCAGCCGGAGCCGGAGAGATACAACTCGATCCACGCCTGCGGGGCCTTCGATATCGCTTCGAACGACATGCTCGAAGCCTACGCCGGCCACTTCCTGTCATGGTCGTCCCGCTGGGCCGACGAGGGCTTCGCCCCGATCCGCCGGGCCTTTCGCATCCGTATGCAAGACTTGGGCCAACAAAGGGAACTGCGGCTTCCGAGCGGCGAGACGATCCGGGATCGTATCGAGGATATCGACGAAAACGGGAGCCTGATCACAAGCGGCCGCAATATCGGAGCGGGCGAATACTTCGGCCTCGATGCCAAGGGAAACGATAGACCGAACCCATAACCTATAAAAAGCGCGAAACGATCGACTGTCCGAACTCGATTTTTTCGAAGGCCGAAAAGCCGAGCGCGCACCCGAGGTCCTGAAATATCGATATATCGCCTGACTTTAAAAACGCCCCTTTCCTTTTCCCTTCGCTGTTCGCTTCCTTCTCCCGGCCGCTACCGGGAGAAGGATCATGCATCGCTCGACTCCTCTAGGGTCGCCACGTAGGGTCGCAGCGAAGAAGCGCTTCGATATATCAACTCGATCCGGGGAATAGCGTCGTCCTGACACTATCCCACCAAGACTCCCCGATCGCTTCGAGTTTGATATTCCTGAACTGCACCCTTCCGTCTTTGAATCGCTGCAAGGCGATATGGCCTTCTCGGTGGGTGCTATCGTTCAAAGAGGCGGTTTCGACCCCGTTGACGCTCACTTTGATGAGATCGCCCTCGGCATGAATATCCATTCGACTCCAGCGACCGGCGGTATTGACGCGCACGCTCGGTTTTTTATGGGTCACGATCGCGCCGGTACGAAAATCCTGATTATCGTGATCGTCCCAGATATTGAGCTCGTAGCACTCGAGCGGGGAGATCTTCTCGGGGGAGGTGCAGCGAACCAAAACCCCGCTGTTGACAAAACTGCCGACATGGAACTCAAGCGACAAGGTGAAATCGCCGTAGCGGCCTTGGCTGATCAGCAAGGTATCGGCAGTGGAATCCGATACGATTATTCCATCCTCGACTCTCCAGCTACCCTCGACGCTTTGCGTCCAGCCATCGAGCGTGGCGCCGTCGAAAAATGGCCGATCCGATAAAATATCGTCGAGACCGGCGGCAAAGCCGGTGCCGAAAAGCCCTCCTCGGTCGGCCCCGGTATCAAGACTCTGACAACCGGAAAGCATCGCCAAGAGAACGAGAGTCAACGACTGAACGATCAGCCTACCGCATTTCGCCATCTTTTCGCTCCTATCATATTGCGAACGATCCATCCATTCGAAAGGCCTAGCCGAGCGACCAAGCGATGAAATGACAATATAGCATATCGAAAGAGCCATCAAGACATTCACGATAAGCGCGAGAAAGGAATCGAAAGTCGAGGGCATCGCCGGCAAAAAATGGCTCGGATGATTTTTCCGACACCGGAAAAGCGCATCATCGGCGAATCTCGGTTACGCTTGCAAGCGAACAAACCCA
Organism: Gammaproteobacteria bacterium; assembly: GCA_965220535.1. Lineage (GTDB taxonomy): Bacteria > Pseudomonadota > Gammaproteobacteria > HK1 > HK1 > HK1. The sequence goes on from OZ244833.1 coordinate 777,918, forward strand.
TGCTCCCTACCCGACCATCGAAAACCCCGAGGAGATGCTACCGATGAGCGTTCGCAAAAGCGCCAAACGCGCCGAAAAGGGTGGTCGCTCGGCCCGCCATCGGGCTCGGCTCGATACCCCGGTAGCGATGCTACCCCCGCTGGAACTGGCCCTACCCCGATACGAACCCTTGGACGAGGTAGGGGTCGAAAAGCTGCACGATGCATCGATGCGCATCTTGGAGGAAATCGGCATCGACTTTCGAGACCCGGAAGCCTTGGAATATTGGAGGCAGGCGCGCGCCGATATCAAAGGCAATCGCGTACGCATCGATCGAGACCTGCTCTTGGAGCTCGTCTCCTTCGCCCCCGAGCGCTTCGTTCTTTCGGCCCGCAACCCCGAACGCGACGTCCCCATCGGGGGACGCTCGATGGCCTTCGTCCCGACCTACGGCTCGCCTTTCGTGCTCGATTTCGACAATCAGCGACGCTATGGCACCCTCGATGACTTGCAGGCCTTCCATCGCCTGGCCTGTATGGCTCCCTCCTTGCACCTCACCGGCGGCGTCACCTGCGAGCCGGTTGATGTAGCCGTGCCCAAACGCCACTTACATATCGTTCGCAGCGCGATCGAAAACTCCGACAAACCCTTCATGGGAGCGACCACCGCCCGCGATCGAGCCGAAGATACCGTCGCCATGGCCAAGATCGTCTTCGGCGAGGACTTCCTTTCGAAGCACACCGTACTCACGGCGGTTCTGAACTGCAATTCGCCCTTGGTCTGGGATGCGACCATGCTCGATGCGCTGAAAGTCTATGCCGCCAATAACCAAGCGGTCATCCCCTCGCCTTTCGTGATGGCGGGAGCGAGCACCCCGGCGAGCATGGTCGGGGCGGTGGCCCAGATCAACGCCGAAGCCTTGGCCGGAGTCGCCTTCGCCCAGCTGGTGCGAAAAGGCGCACCGGTCATCTACGGGCAGTTCTTGGCGACCGTGGATATGCAAAGCGGAGCCCCGATGGCCGGGACTCCGGAGATCAGTTTGATGAATTTCATGGTCGGGCAGATGGCCCGGCGCTATCGCTTGCCCTGGCGATCCAGCGGCATGACCGCGGGATCGAAGCTGGTGGACGCCCAAGCGGCCTACGAATCGAGCATCACCATGCAATCGGTTTTGCTGGCGGGGGCGAACTATGTCTTCCATTCCGCCGGCTGGCTCGAAGGCGGACTGATGGCGAGCTTCGCGAAATTCGTGCTCGATGCGGAGCAGATGGAGATGTATCATCGCTTCGGGAGCGGGATTGAAATGAGCGATCTCGACGAAGCCATCGCCACCATGCACGAGGTGGGTCCGAGCGGGCATTTTTTGGGCACCGCCCATACCCTAGAGAGATTCCGGACCGCGTTTTTCGCACCACGGCTTCTTGATAATTCCAGCTTCGAGCAATGGACGGCCGAAGGCGCCCTAGACGCCAATCAAAGAGGATTGCAACGGGCTCGCGAGATGCTCGAGTCTTTCGAAGCCCCGAAGCTGGACGAGTCGATCGGCGAGGCCCTTCGAGCCTATATCGCCAAGCGCGAGCGAGAACTGCCCGAGGATGTATCCTGATGCGATGCGTTTTTCGTTGACGATCTTGCTTTTCGAGGCGACATCGGATCTCTGAACAAGTCCGAGCCCCGGATACGATGAATATCCGCAAAGCGACCATTCAAGACATTCCGGCGATCGACCGCATGCTAATGCGCTCCTACTCGGTATTGCTCGCCCCCGATTATGCGCCCGATCTGTTGAGCGAGGCCCTACCGGTGCTGGCCTGCGCCGAGAAAGGGCTGATCGAGTCCGATCGATATTTCGTCGCGGAAATCGACGGGGCGATCGTCGGCAGCGGAGGCTGGTCCCATCGACAACTCGTCACCGGGGAAGATATGCCCGGTATCGCCCACCTGCGAAGATTCGGCACCGACCCCGATATGGTCCGACGCGGGATCGGCCGGGCCTTGATCGACCGTATCGCGGTCGATGCGAAAAAAGCGGAACGATACGAAATTCACTGCACCGCCACTTTGACCGCCATTCCTTTTTACGAAGCGGAAGGCTTTTATGTGATGTATCGAAACAGCGTCGAACTGAAACCCGGCCTGCACTTTCCGACAGCGGAGATGAGCCGACCGAACGCTTAGGACTCAATAAAGCCCGAAGGCGGCGGCGATCAGCATATAGGCGGCCAGAAGGGCAAAGACCAGAAATATCTGCGCAAGGGCACGATTCCGACCCTTCAGCTCGAAAGCGAGCCAACCCGATATAACGATTATCGCGACCAAAATATAGACGACTCTCATCGAGGGCAAGGGCTCCGTATATTCAGGCGGTTGCGTGATCGACAACGAGGGAATCGCGAGACGGAAACTTCAAAGGGTCCCGGGGCAAAGGCTCGCACATCGATTGAAGCTTGATAGGCATCGACCCCGCAGCGGATTGCAAACAAGCCCTGTCGGCCTCTTTTTCCGATGCGAAAAAAGAGGCTCGATGATCGGGCGAGGGAGAATGCGCTCGAGCCCTCGCGCTTAGCCCTGGTCGAGCTCGCTCAGTTTTTCGATGAGATCCTCCGGGGGAACGAAGCCCGGGATCAGATCCCCGGTCTCCAATACCAGTGCCGGGGTTCCTCTGATGCCGATACTACGCCCCACTTCGTAGTGTTCACGAACATGGCGATGGCCCTCTTCGCAGGGATCCGAAGCGAGCCCTTTGCCCAGCTTCGCATCGCCGATCGCCTTGCGCGGATCGTCGGCGCACCACGCCATCACCGCTTTCATATAAGAATGCGAACCGATACCCGCTCGCGGAAAGGCGGTATAGCGGATCTCGATCCCGCGCCGATTGTAATCACTCATCCGCTCATGCAGGCGGACACAATAGGGACAATCGATATCGGTGAAAATGGTCACGACATGCTCGGGCTTGGCCGTCGGGGTGAATACGATCATGCCCTCTTCGTCGAGGGCGCTCATCGCTTCGGAGCGCACCCCCCGCCGCGCGATATCGGAAACGTTCTGCCCGGTTTGCATATCGCGCATATCACCGCTGAGCATATAGCGGCCATCCTCGGCGATATAAAAAACATCGACCCCGAAACGCACCTGATAAAGCCCCTCGATCGGGGAAGGGGAGATATCGTCGGGCGTTTTGTCCGGTACCAATAGCTCCAGCCGACTCTTGAGCCCCGCCGGGATATCCCCTTCCTCGGCATGGGTCGGCAGATAGGCGACGATCAAGGGTAGCGCCGTGGATATGAAAAAGAAAAATCTCGCGAAGGAACGCATAGCGGCGGCTCCCGTGGCTGGAATTCGAATCGACGAATGGAAAAGGGAATGATACGCCATTAAAACAAGCAGGCACTCTTTCCTTGCTCGCCCTCGGTCGGAATATTCTCGTTCTTGGGTTCGAATCGACGATCGCAAACAGCGCGCCAGGAGCGAGTGCCTGTTTGCGCTGCTCCGGCGTCGATTCGGGGTCGCCGATCTTTTGGATCTCGTCGATCGCCCGTAAGGAGACCGAACGATGCGAGGCCATCGGGGGAAAAAGCCCTAGCCTCGCGGATGGTGCCGAGCATGCATGTTCTTGAGGCGCTCGCGGGCGACGTGGGTGTAGATCTGGGTGGTCGAAATATCTCGATGCCCCAACAACATCTGCACCACCCGCAGATCCACTCCATGATTCAAAAGATGGGTGGCGAAGGCATGGCGCAATGTATGAGGAGAGATATGGCCCCTAATGCCCGCTTTCGATGCGTAACGTCGGATCAGCTGCCAAAAAGCCTGCCGACTCATCGGCTCGGCGCGAGCGGTGGGAAACAAGGCCTTCGAAGACCTGGTGCCGATGACGAGGGGCCGAGCCTCGGCGAGGAAACGCTCGATCCACTCGATCGCCGGCTCTCCCAAAGGAATCAAACGCTCTTTTTCGCCCTTGCCGACCACTCGCACCGCCCCTTGTCGCAGATTCACTTGGGCAAGAGAGAGTCCGACCAATTCCGAAACCCGCAGCCCGGTGGCGTAGAGCACCTCGAGCATCGTGCGGTCCCGCAGCCCCAAAGGGGTGGCAAGATCGGGGGCATCGAGCAGGCTTTCCACCTCGGCTTCGCTCAAAGTCGTCGGCAAGGAGCGTCCGAGACGAGGCGACTCCACCCGGTCGCAGGGATTGCCCTCGATCTTTCCCTCGTGTTCGAGGTGTCGATAAAAACGCCGCAGGGCCGAAAGACGTCGAGCGAGGGTGCGAGGCGGCCAATGCGAATGCTCGGACAAGAATTCAAGGATATCGACCCGTCGCGCTTTTTCGAGCCCGGCTTCGGCGCTTGCCTTCTCTTTCGAAAACCAGCGGGAGAAATAAACGAGATCGCCGCGATAGGCGCTCAATGTAGCGGGGGAAAGACCGCGCTCCAAAAAACCGACGTCGATGAAGCTGTCGATGAGCCGAGCGTCGGCAGGATGCATGTCGCGGGCAAAGGCCGGGCGGGATGGACTCATCGGCAAGGCTTCGACGCGATCCGCAATCCCCGCGGCAAACTAAGGCTCGAGCGCGAAGGACGAGAAATCCCCCCCCTTTTCGCCAAACGGCACGCGAATGACCGAAGCGAATGACCGATGTGCCTCGGCTAAGGAAACGCCCTCATATTTTTTCCCGGATCCGCGCCGCATTTCCCGAGCGGTCCCGCAAATAGTAGAGTTTGGCGCGCCGCACCGCACCGCGGCGTTTGACCTTGATATCCTCGATCTGCGGACTATGCGTCTGGAAAACGCGCTCGATCCCCTCGCCGTGGGAAATCTTGCGCACGGTGAAGGCGGAATTGAGTCCGCGATTTCGCCGAGCGATCACCACGCCCTCGAAGGACTGCAATCGCTCGCGCGTACCCTCTCGGACCTTGACGCGAACGACGACCGTATCGCCCACCGAGAACACCGGTCGCTCGGACTTGAGCTGCTCGGCTTCGATATCTTCGATAATTCGACGCATGATTCCTTGTCTCCTGAAAAAGCCCGGGATTCACTTGGCCCCCTTCGATCCGGGCTTCGCTCCCTTGGATTCGTCATCCTTGACGGATTCGCCGATATATTCACGCAAAAGATCTCGCTCCGGCGGCTGCAAGCCTCGCCGACGAAGCAGATCCGGCCGCCTTTCCCAAGTACGACCGAGCGCTTGCTTGAGTCGCCACCGCGAGATGGCTCCGTGATCTCCCGAAAGCAACACTCCGGGGACCTTTCGCCCCTCGATTTCCTCGGGGCGAGTGAAGTGAGGGCAATCCAACATGCCCTGGGAAAAAGAATCCTCCGCCGCCGATTCGTCGTTGCCCAATACCCCGGGGAGCAGCCGAGTCATCGCATCGATCACGACCATCGCCGCCAGTTCGCCCCCGGAAAGCACATAGTCCCCGAGGGAGATTTCGTCGTCGACCTCGGCCTCGATCAAGCGCTCGTCGATACCCTCGTAGCGTCCGCAGAGCAAGAGCAGGTCGGGGCCCTCGGCCAAGGAAAGCAGATCCGCATGCGCGATCCGGCGCCCCTGAGGGGAAAGATGGATCGTGCGACAATCACTCCCCAAGCTCCGGCGAGCGGCCATCGAAGCCGCTCGCAAAGGCTGGTACATCATGACCATCCCGGCGCCGCCGCCGTAGGGGCGATCGTCCGTGCGGCGATGAGAGTCGGTGGCGTAATGGCGCGGATTCCAGCAGCGAAGGTCAAGCAAGCCGCGCTCGACGGCCCTTGCCGTCACTCCATGACGAACGACCGTTTCCACCATCTCCGGGAAGAGCGTTATCACCGCCACCCTCTTCCCCATCGATCTTTCGCTCCTTGCCTCGCTCCTCGTCGGAAGGGCCCCGAATCCGACCGGAGCGCACTTTCGACGACTCTTCACCCTCGACATCCCGTCGGCTTTGCGGGAATCGAAAAAGCGCGAAAAATCCCCCGCCGACGGGCGTATCCATCAATCATCGAGATGCCAATTGACGATGATCCTCCCGGCGTCGATCTCGACCGAGCGCACCACATCCCCGAACAGGAAGGGGATCAAACGCTCTTTCTCGCCGGCCACCACCAGCACGTCGTTGGCCCCGGTTTCGAAGATGCGCTCGACCTCGCCCAAAAACGCTCCTTGACGATCGAATACGGATAGGCCGATCAGATCCGTCCAGTAGAACTCGCCCTCTTCGGGCTCCGGCAAGCGGGATCGATCCGTGGCCAAAGCGCAACCCCGCCAAGAGACGGCGGCCTCGCGATCGAAACAGCCATCGAAGCGCACCAACACTTGCGCCCCTCGCATCTCCGATGCCGCCACCTCGATCTCTCGCCACTGTCCGTCGCGCTCGATCTGCCATGGCCGGTAATCGAGGATATTGCCGGGAGGATCGGTAGCGGAATGAATTTTCGTCCACCCTCGTACGCCAAAGGCTGCGCCCACTCGCCCCAAGATCACCCGCTTAGGGGAAGCGCCGGCGGGTTTTTTTTCTACCGCCACGCTCGCTCGTCGTAGCGCCGAAGCCCGAAGGGGCTTTTCGTATCAGTCGCTCGGGGCCGTCTTAGGAGCCTCTTTCTTAGGGGCATCTTCGGGGGGCGAAACCGGCAAGCGCTTGAGCAGCTTCGATACCGCGTCGCTGATGCGCGCCCCGCAAGAAGTCCAATGCGCCACCCGCTCTTTGTCGATACGAAGACGCTCTTCTTTGCCGCTGTCAGCGGCGATAGGGTTGAAAAAGCCGAGACGCTCGATAAAGCGCCCGCCGCGCGGATATCGGCTATCCGCAACGACCACGTGATAAAAAGGCCGCTTCTTGGCGCCTGTACGGGCAAGGCGAATCGTCACCATCTTGATTGATCCCGAGTTAATCGATTCTTGCGAGGCAAGCGTCCTTTCGAAGCGAGCGCTCCTCGGTACATTGCGCCTTGGGCTTTTCCGAACTCCGGCTTTTCCAAAATAAAAAACCAAAGCCGCGAAGCGCAACCGGCGCATTTTCAAAGCGGGGAATTGTAGACCCGATCGAGGCTTCGATGCAAGCATCGAAGAAAAAATATCGGGGATCCGGCAAACGCTCGAGGCCCCGGCACCACCCCCCTACCCGCCCCGATCCTCCTCGCCTCGCTCGATGGCCATGGTATCGGCACGGGCAACGGCCAAGGCCGTCATATTGACAATCCCGTGCGCCGTGATGGTGCGGGTGACGACTTGGGCCGAAAGCGCAGCCCCGATCAAGATCGGCCCGATAGCGATCCCTCCGCCCACGACCCGCAACAGGTTGTAGGCGATATTGGCGGCCTCCACATCGGGCATCACGAGAAGATTGGCCTGGCCTTCGAGCCGGCTTTGCGGCATCAGGCGGCTGCGAATCGTTTCCGACAACGCGGCATCGGCGTGCATTTCCCCGTCCACCTCGAGCGCGGGATCGATTCGATGCAGGCGGCTGACCGCTTCGCGCATACGCAAAGCGGCCGCGGAGTTCTGGGTGCCGAAACTGGAGCGCGAAAGCAACGCCACCTTCGGCTCGATGCCGAAACTCCTGACCTCGGCCGCCGCCAGCTGCGTCATCTCCACGAGGTGTTCGACGCTCGGCTCGGAGTTGATATGGGTATCGCCGATGAAGAAAGTCCCGCTGTCGAGGATATGGGCGGAAATCGTGGAGAGGGCGCGCACCCCCTTGCGCACCCCGACAAGACCGCTGACATAGCGCATATGCTCATCGAAACTGCCGACGGTTCCGCATATCATCGCATCGGCATCGCCGAGCCTCAGCGCAAGAGCGGCGACCGCCGTGCCTTGGGATCGCACGACGGCTTTGGCTTCCTCGGGGGAAACGCCGCGGCGCCCCATGACCCGATGGTATTCCTCCCAATAAGTGCGGTAGCGCTCATCGTCTTGGATATTGACGAGATCGAAATCGCGCTCCGGTACCAGATTCAGACCCATGGATTCGATCCGCGAGAGGATCACCTTGGGGCGTCCGACGAGGATCGGCCGGGCCAATTTCTGGGAGCTGACCTGTTGCGCCGCCTGCAAGACCCGCCGATCCTCGCCCTCGCCGTAAACCACGCGTTTGAAGACCTGACGGGCATGCTCGAAGACCGGCTTCATCACGAAGCCGGAGCGAAAGACGAACTCGCTCAACCGCTCCCGATAGGCATCGAAATCATCGATCGGGCGAGTCGCCACCCCCGATTCCATCGCCGCGCGGGCCACCGCCGGCGCGAGTTCGATCAACAGCCGCGGATCGAAGGGGCGCGGAATCAACTTCGACGGTCCGAAGCGGATCTGCTCGCCCCCGTAGGCGGCGCTCGCCTGATCCGATACCCCCTGCCGGGCAAGACTGGCCAAGGCGTCGACGCATGCCAGTTTCATCTCCTCGTTGATGGCGCTGGCGCCGCAATCGAGCGCTCCGCGAAAGATGAAGGGAAAACAAAGGACATTGTTGACTTGATTCGGATAATCGGATCGGCCGGTCGCGATGATCGCATCGGCGCGGGCGTTGCGGGCAAGCACGGGGTCGATTTCCGGCTGCGGATTGGCCAGGGCCAAGATGATCGGCGTCTTCGCCATGCGGCGAATATGATCCGGCGAAAGGATATCGGGAGCGGAAAGACCGAGAAAAATATCCGCCCCCTCGATCACTTCGCCGAGGGTGCGCGCCGGCGTGTCGATTGCATAGCGCTCCTTCCAAGGATCCATCAGCTCCTCGCGCCCGCGATAGACCACCCCGGCGATATCGGTCATGACGATATTCTCGCGCCGCAGGCCCATCTTGGTCAGCAAATCCAAGCAGGCGAGGGCGGCGGCGCCCGCTCCCGAAGTCACCAGCCGCGCTTCCCCCGGCGATTTGCCGGCGATATCCAATGCATTGCGCACCGCCGCTCCCACGATGATCGCAGTTCCGTGTTGATCGTCGTGAAAGACCGGGATGCGCATCCTTTCGCGCAAGTTCGATTCGATTTCGAAGCACTCCGGGGCCTTGATATCCTCCAAGTTGATCCCCCCGAAAGTCGGCTCCAAGCTCGCGACGATATCGCAAAAACGAGCCGGATCTCGCTCCGCGATCTCGATATCGAAACCGTCGATGCCGGAGAATTTACGAAAGAGCACCGCCTTGCCTTCCATCACCGGCTTGGCCGCCAAGGGGCCGATCGATCCGAGCCCCAAAACCGCGCTCCCGTCGGTGATCACCGCCACCAAGTTCGAGCGGGCGGTCAAGGAGGAAACCTGCGCCGGATCGTCGACGATGGCGTTGCAAGCGGCCGCCACCCCCGGGGAGTAGGCCAGCGAGAGATCATGCTGATTGGCCAAAGGCTTGGTCGCCCCGATCGCCAATTTGCCCGGAACCGGCAGGCGATGGTAAGCAAGAGCGTCTTTGAACAGGGGATCGGAAAAACTGTCGGGATCGGTCATGGATCGAAAGGGCCGCAGAACGAGGGCGATGGAAAAAGGAGGAGATCGCGAATATCCGATGCGGATCGAAGAGGATCGAAGCACTTCGATGCTGCCATACTTCGGCATAATACACATACCCGCCCTTGATACGGGCGTTCGGTATCGTACATCGTCGCGCTTTTCGAATGTCAAAAACTCTTCGCCCACCTCGCGCTCGCTCATCCGGGATACGAACTCGATGACCGGGCATCGACGCTTCGATCAGGCGATCGCGCGACAGGCGAAAGCGCGGCTTCGACAAACGCAATGACCCTCGAACCGAAAGCCTTGATCACCGTCAGCGGAGCATCCGAAGATGAATCGTCGCTCGTCCGATGACTTTCCCCTGTCCCCCGGCACATCCCGGGAGATATCCAGCGCCGCCGAGGTCGACCGCTTCCTCGAGCGGGCGGCCCGCACCCCGCTTGCGACTTTCCAACGCCGCCGCGGACGACTGCTCTTCGCCATGGATGCCACCGCCAGCCGCGAGGGAACGTGGGATCGCGCTTGCCGCATTCAAGGCGAGATGTTCGCCGTCACCGATGCCATCGGGGGGTTGTCGGTGCAGCTTTGCCATTATCGCGGCTTCGATGAATTCGAGGCGAGCCCTTGGCTTTCGAACGCAAAGGATCTGCTGGCAAGGATGAGCGGCGTGCGCTGCGCCGGCGGCATCACCCAAATCGAGCGGGTGCTGCGGCACGCCGGTTCGCAGGCCAAAGACGCTCGCATCGACGCTTTGGTATTCGTCGGCGACTGCGTCGAAGAGGAGGTCGATCGACTGTGCGCCGCCGCCGGGGTCTTGCGCTTGCACTCGATTCCGGTCTTCATCTTCCACGAGGGATACGATCCGACCGCCGAGCGCGCCTTCAACGAAATCGCCCGCCTGACCGCCGGGGCTTGCTATCGCTTCGATGCTTCGAGCGCGGCGGAACTTCGCGATCTGCTGCGGGCGGTGGCCACTTATGCCGCCGGAGGCCGCATCGCCCTCGAAGCGCTGGGAAAGCGCGAGGGGGGTGCGATCCGACGCCTCGAACACGCCCTGCCCGCACCGCCTCGGGCCGGGAGATGAGAGCATGCACCCCTTGCTGCTGCTCGCGGCTTTGGTCGCGATCCTTTTGCTGATCAGTTGGTACAAACGCGCCCCCGAACCCGATCGCCGACGCTTTCGCAACTACGCCCTTCTGATCGGGGGCGGCGGCCTGCTTCTCGTGGCCCTCTTGACGGGTCGATTGCATCCGATCTTCGCCGCGATCGGTGCGCTCGTGCCCTTGGCTTGGCGGGCCATCGGCCTGTTCCAGACCTTTCAAAACCTACGCAGCTTTACCCGGCGAATGCATGCCGGGGCCACCCCCGGGCATACCCCCGGTCAGCAATCCGAAGTCACCACCGCTTTGCTGCACTTGCGACTCGACCATGACACGGGAGAGATGGAAGGAAGCGTCCTCGATGGGCGCTTCAAGGGGCGGGAATTGAACAGCCTCGATCTCGAGGAGCTCCTCGAACTGCTGGCGGAGTGCCGATCCCGAGATCGACAATCCGCGTCCTTGATCGAAGCCTGGCTGGATCGCCGATTCGAGGACTGGCGCCGCCATGACGAGGCCGAATCCCGCAGCGATGGCCAAGGGGCGAAAACGAACGACGGACTCGACGAGAGCGAGGCGCGAGAGATATTGGGAGTCGGCCCCGAAGCCGGGCGCGAGGAGATCATCAACGCCCATCGAAGTTTGATGCAGCGGATGCACCCGGATCGAGGGGGGTCGGATTATTTCGCATCGAGGCTCAATGCGGCGCGGGATCGACTGCTCGCTTCCCTCGATGGATCATGAAAAACCATGAAAAAGCCCGAGCCCGTCTTTATGTTCTCGCAGAAGCGCTCGCAGCGTTCGCCTTCGAAACGCTCTTGCACGGCTTGCGCTTCGAACGAGCCTTCGAACGAGCCTCGGATCGATAAAAACCGATGCCGGGCCATATCGGACCATCTCGGGTCATATCGGGCTATCTAAAGCACCAAGAGCTTGATCCCCACTCCCACCAGCCCCGCCATCAACCACTTGCGAAAGAGAGCCAGGCTCATACGAGCCCGAATTCCGGCTCCGATGGCCATGCCGATCACCGCGGGGACGACCGCCGCCGCCGACAAAAAACCGGCCTCGGGTCGATAGGCATCGTGCCCTATCAAAACCGCCGCCAACGCTAGGGTCGATACGCTGAAAGCGATCCCCATCATCTGCACCAATTCATCGCGCTCGATCTCCAATGCCTCCAAGTACATGACCAAGGGGATCACGAAGGTGCCGGTAAAGCCGGTGACGAGCCCGTTCAAAAAACCGATGATCGGGGTCGCCGCCCGCTCCATTCCTGCGGGAAAAGACCACTTCACGGAAAAAAACCCCAAGCCGGCATAGACGACCAGCACTCCCCCCAAAACCCGATCCATCGATTTCGGGGCTTCGAGAAAGATATGGTGATAGCCGATCCATACCGCAAAGGGAATCAGGATCAGCGCCGGCCAAAAACGGATAAAAAGGGCGAGCGCCCGTCCCCCGATCGAAGCCTGCCAAAGATTGGTGACCAACGACGGGATAATCAATAAAGGCATGGCTCTTTCGATCCCGAACAAGAGGCTGAGCAAGACGAGGGACACGACCGGCAGCCCCAAACCGACGACTCCCTTGACGCCCCCGGCGAGCAGGAAGACGAGCAGGACGGCGACCATATCGAAGGAATCCATCCGCCTTATCTCAATCCCGGGCGAGTCCGATACGAGCATCGGCTACGAATATCGAGCGCGCCGCGCCGGCCTTTGCCGATGATTCGAAAAAGGCGTTCGAGCGAAGAATCCTCGGCGAGGGAGGGCATCGTCGAGGATCGAAAAACGCCCGCCGCTTTGTCCGAAAGGCCAAAAACGCGAAAAGCCCGGATATTCTCGGCGCAAGGCTTGCGCTCGACGCGAAAAAGACAAGGGCGATCGTATCGACGGCTTCGGGGGCATCGACGAAATACCATCCGTCGTGCACTCTTTCGAGCTTTGCAAAAAAAGATGGCCACCTCGATAACCGAGATAAAGCGCTCGGGGGCATATATAATCGGCAACGAACGGTATCCGGTGGCTTCCATGGCGTCGTTTCGATCGTAACCTTTTGGCGCACGAATCTCGTGCCCCTTGTTCGGCGAGCGCACGAAAAGACTTCGAAGGGGTATCCGCCGGATTCGGGAAAACCATCCATCCCTTCTGCGGTCTGTGCGAAGGGATTTTGTATGCGCACCATTTTGTCGATCGGCAATACCCCGAGGAGATCCCAGTGAGCAAGGCTGATGATATTTTCTGGCGGCAATTCGCGATGATAGTGCTTCTTCTGACGGTTTTCGGCTTTGCCATGTATTTCGTCGCGAAGGGGATCGGCGGAGAAGCCTTCGCGAGGATGCAACACGACCCCGACGCGGTCGCCGAACGGATCGCTCCCGTCGGCAACTCTCGTATCGGCGACCCTGCGACCCGGTTGGCCGCCGCCCCCGATAGCGCCGAGGCCTCGAGCGGCGAAACGGACTCTGCGGATGGTTCTTCCGCCCAAACGACGACCACCGAGACCATGGTCGCCGCCGCCGGCGCCGGTTCCGGGGAGGAGGTCTACCGGAGCGCTTGTTTCGCCTGCCACCTCAGCGGAGCGGCGGGAGCGCCGAAACTCGAAGACAAGAGTGCATGGGAGACGCGCGCCGCTCAGGGCTTCGCCACGCTCTTGCAATCGGTGGTCAACGGCAAAGGGGCGATGCCCGCGAAAGGCGGTTTCATGCACCTGACGGAGGATGATCTGCGAAACGCCATCACCTATATGCTCGATCAGGCCGGCGTATCGGCCGAGGGATAAAAGCGCTGAAAATATAACGCCTACGCAAAGACTGTCGAGCGATACCGACAAATACCGACCCCGGGGGGACACCCCCGGGGTCGGTATTTTTTTGCCCGCCCTCTCCTTTGCCCGATGCCCTGGCAAGCGCCCGAATACCGAAAGAACATCGCGAGAAAAACGGGCCGATCGAAAAAACGTCTCGGCGAGCCGACAAGAGCGATTCGATTCGATGCGATTCGATGGGATTCGATGCAAGCCGGCCGCATCGTTCGACAAAAGCGAGCTAAGGCCGAGCGGCAAAGCGCATACCAGCGCTCGGCAAGGGCAATGGCACGATCGATGACCCGGCTTTTGAACAGATGGATGGATTTTTTGAAAAGAGCGTCCGCCGCCAAAAAAGTCTACCCAAGATCCCAGCAAGCGTGGCGCACGGGCGCGATATATGCGGGGGAAAAAGCCCAACGCCGCTATCACGACTACCCTGCGCTCGATTGTCCTTAACAGATCGCCGTAAGCCGCGCAGCCGGTAACGCGAATGGCGATGATCATCTTCTTCGTTTTGTCCCTTTTCGCTTCTCCCTCGTGGTCTTCGGACCCCGAAGGCGGCGAGAGCGGGACTTGGTATTTCTCGAAATCAAAGGATGCTTTCGGGGACGAAGCGGCTTTCGGCGTCTATACCTATTCCTTCGTGAAAGGCGGCGTATTTACCCTCATCTGCTCTCGCGACGGCCTAGGCGGGGGAGTGGATGACGCCGGCGTCACGCTGGAGCTCGGCGAAAGATTCGAAGCCGACGAAACGGGAAATGTCAAAGTGAAAATGATAAGACGCCCCGTCGATGACGAAGCGTAGGAAACGAAGGCTCTCGTGCTTGACGACATGCTCGTCTGGCTCTTCGCTGTCGAGGGGGACGGAACCGGAATCGAATACTTCGTCCGATATGCCGAGAAGATCCGCGCGTCGAAGGAAAGCCTTCCAAGGAAAGCGGGATCCGAGTTTATCGGGCGGATCTCTCGCGAAAAACATGGTGGTTCGGGGCTCGGAAAGCGGGACCTGCCATCGACCTTCTTTTCGAGAAATGCGGCATCGCCGCGAAGGGTAAATCATGAAATCGAAGCGGCTCTTTATCGCCGCCCATTCCGCGGCGGCGAAGCGAGGACCCCGCCGCCCCGCTCGCTTAGCCTTCGAATAGGAGCACGCCAAGATGGGCTTCCAAGTAGAAATCCGAAACAGCGAAGATGACGAGCGGGCGACGCTTTGGCATGCGCTCGCCTACGATCCGCCATCCGGCTTTGGCGTGGCTGCAATCTTTGCCGAGCGTGCGCCCGCCGATCTCTTTATCGCTGAATCGAAAGCCGGACGGATGCTTGGCATCCCCGGCAATTGCGAGATGCGCATCGTCGAAGTCGATGAGCCCGGCTTGCGATTGATAAAGCGCAATACGCCGTCGATATAGCCGTCGCTGAATCTCGGCCGCGTCGTCGCCCGCTTTTTATTCGAGCCTGCATATCCGCTTGACGACTTCGGCGAACTCGCCGGATTAATGGCCCGAAGCGTGGCCCGAAGCGCGGCCCGAAGCGCTGCGAAACGCTCGGCTTCGAAAGGGATATCGAAAAGCCTCGGTCTTAGGCCCCGTCAAGCGATCGGGGATAACTTCGCGAATGCGATGACGAGCCACTTGCTGCCACAGGATTCGAACCTGACCTCTACCCGGCCGTGCTCGTCCTGACCCTCGAAGCGCAAGACCGTCCCCTCGCCGAATGTCGGATGGGAAACCCGTTGGCCGAGGCGCAACCCGCCCATCTCGGGAGGCGTGGAATCCGTCATCGGCATCGCTTCTATCGATCTCCTTCGACCGTAAGCGCCACCCCGGCCCCGACCGGCGTATTCGGAAGAAGCGAAAGCGGCACGGGGCGGTCGGCTGACGGTGCCTGCCATTTTCTCGTGGTGGATCCGGCTCGAGGGCAGCTCCTGCAAAAATCGCGAGGGAAGGGCATCGGCGCTGTCGCTCCCGTGAAGACGTCTGGTCTCGGCGTAGGACATATAGAGTTTGCGCTCGGCTCGGGTCATGCCGACATAACAAAGCCGCCTTTCCTCCTCGAGCTTGGAGGGATCCTCCATACTGAGGCTATGGGGGAATAGCCCCTCTTCCATCCCGCATAGAAAGACGACGGGAAATTCCAAGCCCTTGGCGGCGTGCAAGGTCATCAACTGCACCTTTCCCGTTCGCTCTTGTATCCCTTGCTCATCACCCTCCTGATCGCCGGCATCGAGCGATGCGCGATCCAAGAACTGGCCCAAGTCGTCTTGCGCAAGATCCCCGTCGCCGTCCTCGTTCGAATCATCGGGCACGAATTCATCGGCGGCCAAGACCAGCTCGTCGAGATTGCTGTTCCTGGTATCCAAAGGATCCTTGTTTTTCTCCGCATAGTGTTGGCGCAGGCCACTGCGATCGATGGCGGCTTCGACCCTCTCTTTGAGCGATATCCCGGTGAATTCCTCGGCCAAGGAGTCGATCAGATCGAGGAAGGCTCGCAGGGCTTCCCGAGATCGGGCGGCGAGCGTTCGTCGTTCGAGCATTGCCTGCGCCGTTGCCCATAGCGATTGTCCGCGGGCGGCGGATTCATCGCGGATAAGAGCCTGCGTGCGATCGCCCAAGCCTCGCGGCGGGAAATTGGCGATGCGGGCAAAGGCGATATCATCGTCTCGATTCCGGGCCATGCGGCAATAAGCCAGCGCGTTCTTGATCTCCGCCCGGGCATAAAAACGCAGCCCCCCATAGACTCGAAAGGGGATGCGGTCAGCGCTCAAGGATGCTTCCAAGATCCGCGACTGAGCGCCGACTCGATACAAGATCGCGAAATGATCGTATCTTCCGGTGGCAGAAAAAAGCCGCTCGATCTCCTCGGCGACGAAATCCGCTTCGTCCCTTTCGTTATAAGCGCAGTAGATGGATATCGGCTCCCCGCCCTCGTCCGCTGTCCACAGATTTTTTCCCAAACGCCCTTGATTGTTGTCGATCAGCGCATTGGCGGCGGCGAGGATATTCCCGGTCGATCGATAGTTCTGCTCCAAGCGAATCGTCGTCACCCCCGAGAAATCCCGATCGAATTTCCGGATATTGTCGATGCGAGCCCCGCGCCAGCCGTAGATCGACTGATCGTCGTCGCCGACGCAATACAAATGGCTGCCCTCGCCGCCGGCGAGCAGGCGCAACCACCGATATTGCATTTCATTGGTATCTTGAAATTCATCGACCAATATATGAACGAAGCGCTCTTGATAAGAAGACAGGATATCTCGCCGCCTTGTCAGCAACTCGTTGCAGCGAAGCAACAATTCGGCGAAATCCACCAACCCCGAACGCTCGGCGGTCTTTTCATAGGACTCGTAGATCTGCACCTGGCGATCGAGCAAGGCTTCTTCCTCGTGATCCGCGAAGCGTTCTTTGGCCGCCGCCGCCCGAACGCCTTGATCCTTCCAATCGTTGATGAAGCCTTGCACCCGCCTCGGGGGCCATTTTTTCGGATCGAGACCGAGCTCGTCGAGCACTTGCCGAATCAGACGATTTTGATCGTCGCTGTCGATGATTTGAAAGCCTTCGGGCAATTCGGCCTCGCTCCGATTCCGGCGCAACATCCGGTGGGCAAGGCCGTGAAAGGTCCCCATCCACATCCCGCCGACCGGCCGGGCGGTGATCGACTCGATACGAGAGCGCATTTCCGCCGCCGCTTTGTTGGTGAAGGTCACCGCCAGCAGATTATGCAATCCGAGCGTCGGATGCTCGCTCAGCAACCACGCGATGCGGTGCACCAACACCCTCGTCTTGCCGCTGCCGGCACCGGCGAGAACGAGAAAATTCCCGAAAGGCGCAACGACCGCCTCTCGCTGTTTGTCGTTGAGACCGTCGATCAGACTTGTCGTATCCATCTCGATCTTGAAAAGCCGGTGGCGCCGATAGGCGCGCAGCGAAGGGGGATCGGGGGCCGTCGCCGGCGAATCCCCGAGCGCTTCCCGCCAAAACGAATATCGAAGGCACAAACGGGCCAATTTACCACCGACCCCTCGCCGGCGACAAGCCAATGGAGCGAAAAATCATCTGCTCGATGCCGAGATCGAGCCTCGATTCGGGCTTTTTTCGTCCCCGAAGACTTCTCTTCGCCGACCGGTCTTTCGGCGATGCCTTTTCGAGCGCCTTCTTCCGATATCGCGGTAACCGCATCCAAGCGAGCGGAGCGATATACACTTGCCACTTTATGCGGAAGCGGTATCGACCGCTCGGTGCGCAGGCAAAATCCAAAGAGGGTTCTCGATGCCGAAGAAAACCCGCTCGGGAACGAGCAGCGATCAGCCCCCGATTTCGGGCGGCGACAACGAATATCCGGATCTCGACACCCTCAAAGAGACCGCCTCCATGGCTCTTGGCGTCGCCAAGAAACTCGGGGCGAGCGCCGCCGATGCGAATATCAGATGCGGCGACGGACTCGATGTCCAAGTCCGTATGGGCGAGGTCGAGACTATCGAACATACCCAATCCAAGGGTTTCGATATCACCGTCTATTTCGGACAAAGCACGGGCTCGGCCAGTAGCACCGATTTTGCCCCGAAGGCTCTGCGCGAAACCGTGGAAGCCGCATGCCGGATCGCCCGCCATACCACCGAGGACGAATACGCCGGTCTCGCCGATGCCGATCTGATGGCGGTCGACCCCCCGGATCTCGACCTTTTGCACCCTTGGTCGATCGATATGGAGCAGGCGATCGATCTCGCACTTCAAGCCGAAGACGCCGCCAGACAAAGCGATACCCGCATCACCAACTCCGACGGGGCCGGGATCTCCCGGCATCGCAACACCTTCGTCTACGGGAATTCGCACGGGTTTTTGGAGGGCTTTTCTCATAGCAGCCACGGTATCGGCTGTACCGTCATCGCCCAGAACAACTCGGGGATGCAGCGCGATCATTGGTACTCCGCCGCTCGCGATCCGAAGCGGCTAGAAGCGCCGGCGGCCATCGGCCTAAGCGCGGCTCAGCGGGCCCTGCGCCGCTTGGACTCCCGCAAAATATCGACGCGCACGGCCCCGGCGCTCTTCGAAGCCCAAATCGCCCGCCGGTTGATCGGTCAGTTCGTCGAAGCCGTCAAGGGATCGAATCTCCACCGCAAGGCCAGTTTTTTGCTCGAGGCAAAGGGCAAGCAAGTGATGGCCCCTCATCTGCACTTGCACGAACAGCCCCATCTACCGGGCGCCGCCGCCAGCGTGGCCTTCGATAACGAAGGGGTCGCCACCGAGCCTCGCGATCTGATCCGAAACGGGGTGCTTTGCGGCTATGTACTCGATAGCTATTCGGCGCGCAAACTCGGCTCCGTCACCACCGGCAATGCGGGCGGGGTGCACAATCTCACGCTCGAACCGGGAACGAAAGGCTTCGATGCGCTCGTGGCCGAGATGGGCGAGGGGCTGATCGTCACCGAGCTGATCGGCTACGGCACCAATATCGTCACCGGGGATATTTCGGTCGGGGCCGTCGGATTGTGGGTCGAGAAGGGGGAGATCGCCTTTCCCGTGGAAGAAATCACCATCGCGGGAAATTTGGCGGATATCTTCCTCGGGATCCGCGAGGTCGGCAACGATATCGACCAAAGGGGTGCGATCCGAACCGGTTCGATCCTGATCGACAAGATCACGATCGCCGGAAACTGACAAAACGACGAGCCACGACGGACATGACCGAGAGCGAAACGAAACGCTATAAAAGCCGAGGAGGGATCACGATCACGCGCACCCGTCGCATCGTCAAGAACAGCGCCTTGGCCATCGAACGCCTCGCCGAGTCGTTGAACGAGCGCAAAGGGGCGCTTCTTACTTCCTCTTTCGAATACCCCGGGCGTTATACGCGCTGGGATATGGGTTTTTGCAATCCCGCCCTCGAATTGATCGGCCGCGATCGCTCGTTCGCCGTCAATGCCTGCAACCGGCGGGGGCGTATCTTGCTTCCGGCCATCGAAAAAGCGCTGAGAAAAAACGAGGATATAACCCTCGACAGCGAAGGATCCGCCGCCGGCGACGGTCTTTTCGGTCGGGTGCGCGACGGCGAAAACGAGGAATTCCCGGAGGAAATGCGCACGCGACGACCGACCCTGTTTTCGGTGGTACGCACGCTGATCGATCTTTTCAAAACACCGAAGGAGGAACACCTCGGTCTTTACGGCGCCTTCGGCTACGAACTCGCATTTCAGTTCGATGCGATACGCCTTGCGATTCCGCGGGCAAAGGACGAGCGCAACTTGGCGCTTTATCTGCCCGATGACATTCTCGTGGTCGACCACCGCCGCGAAACGGCCTCCCGCTACCTCTACGAATTCGAAACCGACGGCAAGGAAACGACGGGCTTGGCTCGCAGCGGAAAGCGTATTCCTTGGCAAGCGGCAACAAACGTGCCCTCGGCTTGCGATCATGCACCGGGGGAGTATGCGGATACCGTGCGCAAGGCGATCGAGGCTTTCCGGCAGGGGGATCTCTTCGAAGTGGTCCCCGGCCAGACCTTTTTCCATCGCTGCCCCGCACCGCCCTCCGAAATCTACCGGCGATTGAAAGAGCGCAACCCCGCCCCCTACGGTGCGCTGTTCAATCTGGGACAGGGCGAATATCTCGTCTCCGCCTCGCCGGAGATGTATGTCCGCGTCGAAGGGCGTCGGATCGAGACCTGCCCGATCTCGGGAACCATCGCCCGCGGCGAAAACCCCTTGGCCGACGCCCGTCAGATTCGCACCTTGCTCAACTCCCCCAAAGAGGAGTCCGAGCTGACGATGTGCACCGATGTCGATCGCAACGACAAATCCCGGGTCTGCAAAGCCGGCAGCATCGAGGTCATCGGTCGGCGGCAGATCGAGCTCTATTCGAGACTGATCCATACCGTGGATCATGTCGAGGGACGGCTAGAGGAGGGTTACGACGCACTCGACGGCTTTCTCGCCCACACGTGGGCGGTGACCGTCACCGGCGCCCCGAAACAGCACGCCATCCAATTCATCGAGGATCACGAACGCTCGCCCCGGCGCTGGTACGGAGGAGCCATCGGCTGCGTCGGCTTCGACGGAAATATGAATACCGGCCTCACCTTGCGCACCATCCGCATCATCGACGGGGTGGCCGAAATACGGGCGGGTGCCACTTTGCTCTACGGCTCCGACCCCGAAACCGAGGAGGCCGAAACCCGGCTCAAGGCCTCGGCCCTGATCGACGCCATCCGCTACGAGCCCGAAGCGAATCTTGGGGACAAGGCGGACGATACCCGGATCGAGATCGCTTCCGAGCGACCGGGACAAGGACGCAAAGTGCTGATGATCGATCACGAGGATTCCTTCGTGCATACGCTGGCGGGGTATCTAAGGCGCACGGGAGCCGAGGTCGTCACCTATCGCTCGACGAGCGCCGGTTTTGCGAAGTCGCGGATAGAGCGGGAGCGAGCGCATTTGATCCTGCTCTCGCCGGGACCGGGTCGGCCGCGGGATTTCGCGCTCGAAAAAACGATCGAAGCCGCCTGCGAAACGAAAACCCCCATCTTCGGGGTTTGTTTGGGCCTGCAAGGAATCGTCGAGTATTACGGCGGAAGACTCGGCCTGTTGCCGGAGCCGATGCACGGCAAGGCATCGGTGGTCCATGTGCGAAAGGAGGGCCGACTTTTCCAAGGCCTGCCCGAACGCTTCGAGGGTGGCCGCTACCACTCCCTTTATGCGGACCGGAAGCGCTTTCCCGCCGATCTGTCGATCACCGCCGAAAGCGAAGACGGTCTCGTCATGGCGATCGAGCACGACACCCTACCCATCGCCGCCGTGCAGTTTCATCCCGAATCGATCCTCACCCTCTCGGGCGATGCCGGCTTTCGGCTGATCGTCAACGTCATGCGCAACCTGAGAGCGTCGAGCGCGTCGAGCGCGGCGACCGGCAGATCGATAAAAAAGCGATCTTCGAAAACCGCGACAAGGATAAAAAGCAAAGGATGAGCGACCAAGCCTTGAGGGCCGATCCCTCGTTGGGCCCCCGAAGCGCCGCCGAACAAAGCGGGATCGACGCTTTCGAGCGCCGTCAGGATCTCTGTGCCATCGCTTTTTCGAATATCGCCCATACCTTCACCCATCTGCTGACGGTGCTTTACGCCACTGCCGTCGCTTTGATTTTGCCCGAGGTTTTCGGCATTCCTTACGGGGATATGCTGAGCCTTTCGAGCCTAGGGCTCGTACTCTACGGGGTGGGAGCGTTGCCCGCCGGCTATCTCGGGGATCGCTGGAGTCGGACGGGGATGATGGTGGTCTTCTTTTTCGGCATCGGGGCCGGAGCCATCGTGACCGGACTTGCCGAGAGTACCAAGACGATCTTCGCCGGGCTGACGATCATCGGACTCTTCGCCTCGATCTATCACCCGGTGGGGATCGCCTGGATCGTCGCCTCCGCTCGAAGAAGAGGGATCGCCTTGGGAATCAACGGCGTATTCGGCAATATCGGCACTTCGTTCGCCCCCGTCTTGGCCGGCTTGACGATCGACTATCTCTCCTGGCGCGCCGCCTTTTTGATCCCCGGCATCTTAGCCATCCTCAGCGGTATCGGATTGTTGATCGCCTGGCAAAGGGGTCTGGCAACCGATGTCGAAAACGATCGTAT
Source organism: Gammaproteobacteria bacterium (assembly GCA_965220535.1). Taxonomy (GTDB): domain Bacteria; phylum Pseudomonadota; class Gammaproteobacteria; order HK1; family HK1; genus HK1. The sequence goes on from OZ244833.1 coordinate 799,838, forward strand.
CCCCCTGCCTAAAGCGCAACCGGGAACCGCCTTGCGCGTCTTCTTGATTCTGACATTGACCATGGGCTGCGCGGGATTCGTCTATTCCGGGCTGGCCAATACGATGCCCAAGCTCTTCGAGCTCGCCTTCGACGGCGATGGCGATATCAGCTATACCCGTATCGGGCTGCTCGTGGGTTTCGTTTCCGCCTCGGCTTCGGTCTTCGGCATCGTCGGTGGCTGGCTTGCGGATCGCCGGCCCGCTCGCACCATCTATATCATCTGCTGGCTCTTGCATATCCCGCTGCTTTTCGTGGTCAGCGAGATGGGCGGATTCGCTCTGGTCATCACGATCCTGATCGTCTATGGCCTCAATATTTCCTTCACCGCAGCAGAAAATATGCTGGTTGCCCAGTACGCCCCGCAACGTTGGCGATCGATCGCTTACGGTGCGAAATTCGCGCTGGCATTGGGGATAGCGGGGCTCACCGTCATCGTCGCCGGGGAGATATTCGACATTCATGGCAACTTCGATATGTTCTATATCCTTCTCGGGATGGCCGCGATTTCAGCAACCATCGCTTGCCTCCTCCTGCCGAGAAAAAGCGCTTCTCCTACGATGGCCGATCGAATACCCCCCGGCGCAGCGACGGAAAAGCGCTGAAAAGCCTTGTCGAGCACGATCGATATCCGATATTTTTCTATAAGGATTCCTATCGGCGATCCTTTTTCGCCCGCGCTCTTCGAATCAAGGCTTCTAAATACCAAGTACAAGCCGAGCGTATCCCTCCGCTACCGGCTTTCGACTGCGCACAAGCGTCCTTGTCGACGAAAAAAACGAGCCGCTCGAAATCCCTCGAGGGCTCGTCTTCTCATCCCTTTCTTCATCTCTTGCGCTTTATATTCGAACTTTATATTCGAAAACCTTCGGTTCGCTTAGGCTTTGCGATACGAAAAAGATACGAAAAAGAGGCTTTTTTATTTAAGGCCTTCGAGAGCCCGAAGCTCAGGTCGTCTCATCATCAAGAGCCGGAGCGCCCCCTTCGGAGCGGGTTCCGTCGACCAGCTGAACGTATGCCATCATCGCCTTGTCCCCGGCGCGATAACCGCATTTGATGATCCGCAGATAGCCGCCCGGACGAGTGCGATAGCGCGGGCCGAGTATCGAAAAAAGCTTGCTCACGCATTCTTTGTCGCGGATACGGGCGAACGCGATACGTCGATTGGCGACGCTGTCGGTCTTCGCGCGGGTGATGAGAGGCTCGATAAAACCCCGCAGCTCTTTCGCTTTCGGCAAGGTGGTCCGGATCATCTCGTGCTTGACGAGAGAGGCGGACATATTGCGAAACATGGCGTGATAGTGGCTTCGGCTGCGATTGAGATGCCGGCCGGATTTTCGATGCCGCATGGTCTGATACCCGATGATGAAAAATGCGATTCGGACGATTTCGCGAATGATAAAACCAAGAGCGCAACCGGCGGCCTTCTACGAGACTCGAATCAAGGCCAAGGCCCTCTTTTCAAGAATCGAAGCCTCGCCGACCCTTCGCCACCGGCCCCTTGCGCCGGCGCCCTCGCTCGTTTCCTCGATAGCCGATCCTTGGCCTCAATACCTGCTTTGCATCCCCTTCGGAGGCCAATTTTCGATTTTCATGCCGAGTGTGAGCCCTTTGGAAGCCAAGGCATCCTTGATCTCGTTGAGGGTCTTCTTGCCGAGGTTGGGGGTTTTCAGCAATTGGGTCTCGGTACGATTGACCAAATCGCCGATATGGTGGATCCCTTCGGCTTTCAAACAATTGACCGAACGCTGACCCTTGAGATCGAGCTCGTCGATCGGCATCAGATAGACCGGATCGACTTTGTTCTCCGCCTCTTTGGAAGGAGCCACCGCTTCCTCGTCCGAGGGCGATGCCACCGATGCCGACAGCTGATCCTGCATCAAACGCACGGCTTCGCGCATCGCCTCCTCGGCGGTGATCGTCCCGTTGGTCTTGATATCGACGATCAGTTTGTCGAGATTGGTACGCGACCCCCCGCGGGTGGTATCCACCACATAAGACACTCGGCGGATCGGGCTGAACGATGCATCGAGCAGCAGTTTGCCGATCGAACGGTAGCGCTTGGATCCGGTGCGAGCGGATACCGGCTGATAGCCCCGGCCGCGCTCGACCTTCATCGTCATATCCAACGTGCCCCCTTCGCTCAGGTTGGCGATTTCATGATCCTCGTTGATGATCTCGACATCATGATCGACCACGATATCGCCGGCCCGCACGGTGCACGGCCCGGTTTTGTTGATCGTCAGATCCGATTCCTCGCGGGAGTGCATCCGTACCGCCAATCCCTTGATATTCAAAAGAATATCCATTACATCCTCGCGCACTCCTTCGATCGTCTCGTAGTCATGCGCCACCTTCTCGATACTCACCTCGGTCACCGCGGACCCGGGCATCGAGGAAAGCAAGATCCGACGCAAGGCGTTGCCCAATGTATGACCGAATCCCCGCTCCAAAGGCTCGATGACGATCTTCGCCTCGTTCTCTCCGGTGTGTTGGACAGAGAAGGGTCTCGGTTTCAAAAGCTCGATCGAACTTTCCTCCATCGTCGGCCTCCCGCTGCCAAGATTGATTTTCTCAAGGGGATTCAAAGTGGCTCCCTGATGCCACATTGACTGATCGTCTCTCGCTGCTGCTTCGAGCATCGTCGTGATTATTTGGAGTAGAGCTCGACTACGAGCTGCTCGTTGATATCCGGGGGCAGATCCTCGCGCTCGGGAGGGGATTTGAAAACGCCCTCCATCTTTCCCGTATCCACATCCACCCAATCCGGAAAACCGTATTGTTCGGCGAGGCTCAAAGAATCCTGGATGCGCTGCTGCTTTTTCGCCTTTTCCCGAATCGCGACCACATCATCCTCTTTCACATGGTAGGAGGGGATATTGACGCATCGCCCGTTGACGGTCACCGCCTTGTGGCTGACCAGCTGACGGCTTTCGGCCCGGGTGGTCCCGAAACCCATGCGATAGACGACATTGTCCAGCCTGCATTCGAGCAAGCGCAGAAGATTTCCGCCGGAGGCTCCTTTCAAACGCGCCGCTTCTTTGTAGTAGTTGCGAAACTGCCGCTCAAGAACCCCGTAGATTCGCCGCAATTTCTGCTTGGCCCGCAACTGCAAGGCGTAATCCGAAGCTCGACGCTGACGCCGAGCCCCGTGCTGACCGGGGGGAGTTTCGAGTTTGCACTTCGAATCCAATGATCGCGATCGGCTCGTGAGCATGAGATCCGAACCCTCGCGCCGGCTGAGTCGGCAGCGAGGCCCTGTATACCTTGCCATCGTCTTCTCCGATGTTTTACAGCGTGTCTCAAACGCGCCGCTTCTTGGGGGCGCGACAACCGTTATGCGGAATCGGGGTAACATCCGAGATGCCGGTGATTTTCAGAAATCCCGAATTATGCAACGCCCGCACGACGGACTCCCGTCCCGGTCCCGGCCCCCGGATCATCACCTCCAAGGTTTTCAATCCATATTCCCGGACCACATCACAGGCCTTGGCGGCGGCGATCTGCGCGGCGAAAGGCGTGCTTTTGCGCGAGCCCTTGAAGCCGTTGGCCCCGGCGCTCGACGAAGCCAGAGTATTGCCTTGTCGATCGGTGATCGTGATCACCGTATTGTTGAACGAGGCATGGACATGAGCGATACCGTCGGTAACGGTATGCCTTATCTTTTTCTTTTTGCTGCGGGTCTTGGCCATGATCCGGTATCTCGATGATCAACGCTTGATCGGTTTTCTCGGACCCTTGCGGGTACGGGCATTGGTATGGGTACGCTGTCCGCGCACCGGCAGTCCGCGACGATGACGGATGCCTCGATAGCAACCGAGATCCATCAACCGCTTGATATTCATCGCCACTTCCCGACGGAGATCGCCCTCGGTGGCGCCGCTGCTCGATACTTCCTTGCGCAATATGTCGAGTTGCGATTCGTCGAGATCGCGCACGATGGTCTGATGATCGATCCCGGTGGCCTTGCAAATTTGCATAGCCCGAGTGCGGCCGATCCCGTAGATATGCGTCAGCGCTATCCAGATATGCTTGCGGTCCGGGATATTGATACCGGCGATACGAGCCATGGCTCTCAGATCTCCTGGTTATGCTGAAAGGGTCATGCTGGAAAAAAAGGGAGGGCTTTTTAGGGCGGTCGAGCCCTCAGCCTTGCCTTTGCTTATGACGGGCATCTTTGCATATCACGCGCACGGTTCGATTCCGCCGAACGATTTTGCAATTCCGACACAGTTTCTTGACCGACGCTCTGACTTTCATGATTTGCCTCCGGCGATTCGATGATCAGCGAGGAACCCCTGCGCCTCGGGTATAGCCTTTGAGATTGGCCTTGCGCAGCAGTCCTTCGTATTGATGGGACATCAGATGCGATTGCACCTGAGCCATGAAATCCATGGTCACGACGACGATGATCAGCAACGAGGTACCGCCGAAATAAAAGGGCACGTTCCAATTGACGATCATGAACTCCGGCAACAAACAAACCAAGGCGATATATCCCGCGCCGAATACCGTCAATTTGGTCATCACGCTGTCGATATATTGCGCCGTTTGTTCACCGGGCCGGCGGCCGGGAATGAACGCCCCCGATTTGCGTAAGTTATCGGCGGTTTCCTTGGGATCGAAAACCAAGGCGGTATAGAAAAAGCAGAAGAAAATGATCGCCGTCGCATAAAGCATCACGTAAATCGGCTGCCCCGGCTGCATCGTGGTGGAGAGATCCCGAAGCCAAGTCATCCCCTCGGCGCTGCCGAACCAGCCGGCAAGCGTGCCGGGGAAAAGAATGATGCTCGAAGCGAAGATCGGCGGTATCACGCCCGCCATATTCAGTTTGAGGGGCAGGTGGCTGCTCTGCCCGGCATAGACCCGCCGGCCGATCTGTCGCCGAGCGTAGTTGACGGTGATGCGACGCTGACCTCGCTCGACGAAGACGACGAAAGCGGTGACCGCCAGCGCCAAGAACAGCAAGAAGAGGACGATCATCACGCTCAGTTCGCCGGTGCGAGCGAGTTCCAAAGTGCCCCCGATCGCCGATGGCAGACCGGCGACGATGCCCGCGAAAATGATGATCGAAATACCGTTGCCGATGCCGCGTTCGCTGACCTGCTCGCCTAGCCACATCAAGAACATCGTCCCCGCGACCAAACTGGTCACCGCGGTGATACGAAAACTCCAGCCGGGGTCGATCACCACTTGCAAATTCCCCGCCTGCTGGGCCTCCAAAGCGATCGCCACCCCGAGGGATTGGAACAAAGCCAGAGCCACCGTTCCATAACGGGTATAACGGGTAATCTTGCGCCGCCCCGATTCGCCCTCTTTGCGCAGCTCTTTCAGCCGCGGATCGACATGGGTGAGGAGCTGCATGATGATCGAGGCCGAGATATAAGGCATGATGCCGATGGCGAAAATCGAAAATCTCTCGAGGGCCCCGCCCGAGAACATGTTGAACATGTCGAGGATCGTGCCTCTTTGCTGATCGAAGAGGGCATCCAAGGCGACGGGGTCGATCCCCGGAACCGGAATGAAGGTCCCTATCCGGAAAACCACGAGGGCTCCGAGAACGAAGAGAAGGCGGGCTTTGAGCTCGCCGGAAGTTCCTCCCGAAGAGGAAAGGACTCCCCCCGGAGACTGTTTTTTGCTCTTTGCCATGGGAAGATCAGTCCTCGACGTTTCCGCCGCCGGATTCGATTGCCGCCCGCGCTCCTTTGGAGACGGGAATGCCGCGAAGGGTATAGGCACGGGGCAGGCTGCCTTCGCCGTAGATCTTGACGTATTTGATATTTTTCCGAATCAGCCCCGCCTTTTTGAGGCTATCGAGGGTCACGAGAGTTTCTTCGAGGCCGGCAAGAGCGCCGATGCGCAAATTGCGACGAAAAAGGGATTTACGCGAGCTGAATCCGAATTTCGGCAGCCGTCGCTGCAAAGGCATCTGCCCCCCCTCGAAGCCTTTGCGCACCGAACCGCCGGCACGGGATTTCTGACCCTTATGCCCGCGACCGCAGGTCTTGCCGATACCGGAAGCCGCGCCGCGACCGCAACGTTTGCGTTGGCGCTTGGCCCCTTGGGGAGAGCGAATATCGTTCAGTTGCATCGTCAAAGCTCCTCGACATCGAGAAGATAGGCCACCTTGTTGATCATCCCGCGATTGCAAGGCGTATCCTCGACCTCTTTGCTGTGCCGAATGCGCCGCAGACCCAAGCCGCGCACGCAATCACGATGGCTTTTCAAACGCCCGCTCACGCTCTTGCGCAAGGTGACGCGCAATTTCTTTCCCGCTCGATCGTTCATGATTCACCCCGGTGATTCACCCCGGCCGGTTCACCCCAGCAGTTCTTTGATATCGAGCCCGCGCTTGGCCGCGAAATACTGCGGCGAGCGCATATTCGAAAGGCCGTCCATGGTGGCGCGAATGACGTTGATCGGATTGTTCGATCCGATGCATTTGGCCAAGATATCCCGCACTCCGAGAACTTCGAAAACCGCGCGCATCGAGCCCCCGGCGATGATTCCCGTGCCCTCGGAAGCCGGCTGCATGAATACCCGCGCGGCACCGTGGCGCGCGGTGATCGGATAATGGATGGTGCCCTCGTGCAGCGGCACCGCCACCATATTCCGACGGGCATTTTCCATCGCCTTTTGGATGGCGGCCGGCACCTCGCGCGCTTTGCCGCGACCCATACCGACTTTTCCCTTGCCGTCGCCGACCACGGTCAAGGCCGTGAATCCGAACAGGCGTCCGCCCTTGACGACTTTCGCCACCCGATTGATCGCCACGAGTTTCTCGAGCAGATCTTCTTTGTTATCCGCCGAATTCTGATAGTTCGCCATAGCCGTGGTTCTCAATCCGCTCCCGGGCGGTCACGATGAAAAAGAGGAAAGGAATCGTCCCTCGTCGCACGCTTGCCTTGACCTTCGGGCAGACGTGTCAAAACGACAGCCCCGCTTCTCGCGCGGCGTCGGCCAAGGCCTTGATTCGCCCGTGATATCTGAAACCCGAACGATCGAAGGCGACCCGTTCAACCCCCGCTTGCTTCGCCCGCTCGGCAACGAGACGCCCGACCACCGATGCCGCCGTACGGTTGCCCCCGTAGGCGACCTCGCTGCGCACGTCTTTATCCAAAGTCGAGGCGCTGGCGAGAGTGCGATCCCCCTCGGGAGAGATGATTTGGGCATAGATATGCCGCGGCGTCCGATGGATGCTCATCCGAGGAACTCGCAGGCCGACGATATGGCGGCGAGTTTTCTTGGCTCGCCTCATGCGAGCCTGTTTTCGATGCAGGTTCATGTCGATTACTTTTTCTTTGCTTCCTTGCGAACGACATTCTCGTCTTTGTAGCGAACACCCTTGCCCTTATAGGGCTCCGGTGGCCGCCAGGCTCTGATCTCCGCAGCAACCTGACCGACCCGCTGCTTGTCCGCACCGCGCACTAAGATTTCGGTTTGCGCCGGCGTTTCGATCTCGACCCCCTCGGGCACGGGGTATTCGACCTGGTGCGAATAACCGAGCGAAAGATTGAGGACCTTGCCCTGCATCTGCGCCCGATAACCGACCCCGACCAGCTGCAGGCTTTTCGCGAAACCCTGCGAAACCCCATGCACCATATTGGCAATCAAGGCTCGGGCCGTCCCCACCTGCATCATTCCGCCCTCTTCGCCTTCCTTCAAAGAGCAGTGAATCGTGTCTTCCTGACGCACCACCTCGACCGAGGAGTGCAAAGGCATATTCAACCGCCCTTTGGGGCCTTCGACCGAAACGTCTTCCTTCCCGATCACGACCTCGACTCCCGCAGGCACGGTGATCGGCATTTTTGCGACCCTGGACATGATGGCTAATCTCCGATCTCATGCAACGATACAGATCACTTCGCCGCCGTGACCTGCCGCGCGTGCCTGCCGATCGGTCATCAGCCCTCTGGAAGTCGATATGACGGCGATGCCCAGACCGTTCATCACGGTAGGCAAAGCGTCCTTTCCCCGGTAAACCCTCAAACCGGGGCGACTGACTCTCTTCAAGGTCTCGATGACCGGTCGGCCCTCGAAATAGCGAAGCACGATCGAGATCAGAGGCTTGTCATCGGCCTGCTCGATGGAAAAATCCTTGATATAGCCCTGCTGTTTGAGCAGCGCCGCGATCGCGGATTTTTGCTTCGACATCGGAATCATGACCCGCACCTTGCCCGCAGACTGGCCGTTGCGGATGCGAGTCAACATATCGGCAATGGGATCTTGCATGCTCATAAAAGAGGCACCTTCACCAGCTGGCCTTCACCAAACCCGGAACGTCGCCATTCATCACGGATTCACGCAGTTTGTTGCGACCGAGACCGAATTTTCGGTAGTAGGCATGCGGTCTGCCGGTCAATCGACAGCGATTTTGCCTGCGTACCGGACATGAATTGCGAGGCAGCGCGTTCAAACTTCTTTGCGCCTGCTCACGCTCTTCGTAACTCGACTTCGGATTGCGAATGATCTCTTTCAACTCCGCTCGCTTTTTCGCGTGTTTCGCGGCCAGTTTGGCCCGCTTCGCCTCGCGATTGATGATCGACAACTTCGCCATGAACCCGAACTCCTTTTTGTTTCCGACTCTCGATATGCGATCAGTTGCGACGAAAGGGAAATTCGAAGCCCGACAAAAGAGCCAAGGCTTCCTCGTCCGTATTCGCCGAGGTGGCGATCGATATATCGAGCCCTCGGATCGCATCGATCTTGTCGTAGTCGATCTCGGGAAATATCACCTGTTCCTTGATCCCGAGATTGTAGTTTCCCCGACCGTCGAAAGCCCCGGGGCTGAAGCCGCGAAAATCACGAACCCTCGGAATGGCCACGCTGATCAGACGATCCAAGAATTCGTACATACGATTTCGCCGCAGCGTGACCTTGCATCCGATCGGCCAGCCTTCGCGGATCTTGAATCCCGCCACCGACTTGCGCGCCCGGGTCATGATCGGCTTTTGACCGACGATCAAGCGCAGATCGTTGGCCGCGTTTTCCAGCACTTTCTTGTCGCCGACGGCCTCCCCGACCCCCATATTGAGGGTGATTTTTTCGATCTTCGGCACCTGCATCACATTCGCGTAGCCGAAACGCTCCGTGAGCATCGGGACAAGCGATTCCCGATAGGTCTGCTGAAGTCTTGGTATGCCCACGAAAAACTCCTTCGAAAGAGAAGCGCTCGGAAAAAGGGTATCGACGGTCGCCGAAGGGATATCGAAATCGCTTTGTCGAAAGCGGATTTAGATATCCACGACCTCGCCGGTGGACTTGAAAATTCGCACCTTGCGACCGTCTTCGAGATTCTTGACTCCGATGCGATCTCCCTTTCCGGTGACGGGATTGAAAAGCGCGATATTGGAGATATGGATCGGAAGTTCCTTTTCCAATATCCCCCCCGAGGTCCCCTTTTGAGGGTTGGGGCGGGTATGGCATTTGGCGAGGTTGACACCCTCGACAAGCACCCGATTTCGGTCTTTGTGCACCGTGATCACCCGACCGCGCTTGCCCCGATCTCGTCCGACGAGAACCACGATCTCGTCTCCCTTTCTGATTCGCTGCATCGCCATCGCTCGAGCCTCTACAAAACTTCGGGGGCCAAGGAGACGATTTTCATGAACCGCTCGCCCCGCAACTCACGAGTGACCGGGCCGAAAATACGGGTTCCGATCGGCTGCATCTGGTTCGTCAACAAAACCGCGGCGTTGCGATCGAAGCGGATCAACGAGCCGTCGGGACGCCTGACCCCCTTGCGGGTACGGACCACCACCGCGTTGTACATTTCGCCCTTCTTGACCTTGCCGCGCGGAATCGCTTCTTTGACGGTGACCTTGACCACATCCCCGATCCCGGCATAGCGGCGCTTCGAGCCGCCGAGCACCTTGACGCACATCAGTCGCCGGGCACCGCTGTTATCCGCCGCATCGAGCATGGATTGCATCTGGATCATGTTCGTATCTCGCTTGACTCGGGCTCGGTACGCAATCGACGAATCACTTGGATCGCCTGATGATCTCGTGTACCCGCCACGACTTGGTCTTCGAGATAGGGCGGCATTGCACGATGGAGACTCGATCCCCGATACGACAGGAATCGTTTTCGTCATGGGCATGCATCTTGGTCGAGCGCCGGATGTATTTTTTATAAAGCGGGTGCTTGACCTTGCGTTCGACCAGCACGGTCACCGTTTTTTGCATCCGATCGCTGACGACTTGCCCGATCACCAAGCGCAGCGACTTCGGTCGGGCGCTTTCGACGCTCGCCTTTTCCGGTTCCGGCTTCGGCTCCGCGAACTCTTTCGATTCCACGGACTCCGGTTCCACGGACTCCGATTTCACGGACTCCGATTCGGCAGACTCCGATTTCACGGGCTCCGGTTCCGCAGACTCCGATTTCACGGGCTCCGATTCCGCAGGCTTTGCCGATTCCTCGGGGCTTTCCGTTTCGGATTCGGCTCTTTCGGCGGATTCGGCGGCGGATTCGGCGGCGGATGCGGCGGCGCTTCGCTCCGCCGGTGCGCTCGAAGCCGATTCCTCGGAGGCCTGCGCCGTCGGATCGGGGGATCCGGTCTTTGTGGCTTCGCCCGATTGCTCTTCGTCGCTCATGCTCGTTCTCGTTCGCTCAAAATCGTTCGGATACGGGCGATGGTGCGCCGAGCCACTTTGAATCGATGGTGGCCGGTCATCTGCCCGCTCCCTCTTTGCATCCGGAGATTGAATATCTCCCGATGGGAGTCGAGCAGCTCCTTGCGCAGCTCCTCGACGCTCTTTTCTCTTAGCAAACTCGCGTTCATCAAATCGCCGTCCGGTTGATAAAGGTCGTTCGAACCGGGAGCTTGGCACCGGCGAGGCGAAAGGCTTCGCGCGCCAAACTCTCTTCCACGCCCTGCATCTCGTAGAGCATCCTTCCCGGCTGGATCAATGCCACCCAATACTCGACATTGCCCTTGCCTTTGCCCTGGCGGACTTCGAGGGGCTTTTTGGTGATCGGCTTGTCGGGGAAGATACGAATCCACACCTTCGCGCCGCGCCTGACCTTGCGGGTGATCGCCCGTCGCGCGGCCTCGATTTGACGAGCGGTGATCCGCCCGCGGGTGGTGGCCATCATCCCGTACTCGCCGAAGCTGACACGATTGCCTACGGTCGCAAGCCCTCGATTTCGCCCCTTGTGCTGCTTGCGATATTTGGTTCTCTTTGGCTGCATCATGGCCTTGCGGGCTCCTTCAGGCGCTGCTTGCCTGCGCTCTTTCTTCGAAATCGGCTCGACTTAGAATCTCGCCTTTGAAGATCCACACCTTGACTCCGATGATCCCGTATGTCGTTTTGGCCTCGGAGAATCCGTAATCGATATCCGCGCGTAGGGTATGCAGAGGAACCCGACCCTCCCGATACCACTCCGAACGCGCGATCTCCGCCCCGTTGAGGCGGCCGGAAACCCGCACCTTGACCCCTTGAGCCCCCAAACGCATGGCGTTGGTGACCGCGCGACGCATCGCGCGCCGAAACATGATGCGACGCTCCAACTGGTTGGCGATGCTCTCGGCGACGAGATAGGCATCGATTTCGGGCTTTCTGATTTCCTCGACCGCAACATGCACCTGGATACCCATCATCTTCGATATCTCGGTGCGCAAGGATTCGATATCCTCGCCTTTCTTGCCGATCACGATCCCCGGGCGAGCGGTATGGATGACGATGCGCGCACTCTTCGCCGGGCGCTCGATCGTGATCCGACTCACCGAAGCGTGGGCGAGTCTCTTGCGGATATGGGCTCTGACCGCGATATCCGTATTCAAATGCTCCGAATATTCGGCGCGTTCGGCATACCAGGTCGAGGACCAATCCTTGACGATCCCGAGTCTTATTCCGATCGGATGTACTTTTTGACCCATGAGGCTATGCCCGCTCGTCGGTCACGGTCAGCATGATATGACTCGTGCGCTTGATGATTCGATTGGCCCGCCCGCGCGCCCGCGCCCGATGGCGCCGGTACACCGGGCCCTTGTCGACCCTGACGGATGCGATGCGGAGATCGTCGATATCCGCACCCTCGTTGTTCTCGGCATTGGCGATGGCGGATTCGAGCACTTTACGCATCGCGACCGCCGCCTTTTGATTGCTGAAGCGCAAAATCTCGACCGCTTTTTCCACCGGCAGACCTCGAACCTGATCCGCAACCAGTCTCGCCTTTTGCGGCGACAGGCGCGCTCGGGAAAGCTTCGCTGAGGTATCCATCTTGAAATCCTTTTTCCTTCGTGCCTTAGGTGCTTATCTTCTGGTTTTGCGATCCGCGGCATGCCCGCGAAAAGAGCGGGTCGGCGCGAACTCGCCGAGTTTGTGGCCCACCATGTTCTCGGTGATCAGCACCGGGACATGTTGGCGACCGTTATGCACCGCGATGGTCAGACCGACCATATCCGGAATCACCATCGAGCGTCTGGACCAAGTACGAATCGGGCGACGGCTGCCGGCTTCTTGCGCCGCGGTGACCTTGTCGATGAGGTGGTTATCGACAAAAGGGCCTTTTTTGATCGAGCGTGGCACGGTTCGATATTCCCTTGGAAGATTTATTTACGCCGATTCCTGCGCCGGACGATCATCGACGAGGTCCGCTTGTTGCGCCGGGTTTTGTGTCCCTTGGTCGGCACGCCCCAGGGAGAGACCGGATGCCGACCCCCGGAGGTGCGACCCTCGCCCCCGCCATGGGGGTGATCGACCGGGTTCATCGCCACCCCTCGAACCGTCGGGCGTCGCCCCCGCCATCTCGTGGCTCCCGCCTTGCCCAATGAACGCAATGAATGCTCGTTGTTGCCGACCTCGCCCACCGTCGCTCGACACGCGCTTTGCACCTTGCGCAGTTCTCCGGATCGAAGCCGCAAGGTCGCATAAGTCCCCTCGCGAGCCACGATTTGGACGCTCGCTCCGGCGCTGCGCGCGAGCTGCGCCCCTTTGCCGGGTTTGAGCTCGATGCAATGCACCGTGGTCCCCACCGGGATATCGGTCAGCGGCAGGCTGTTGCCGGGGCGAATCGGAGCGTCGCGACCGGATTGCAACGTCTGCCCCGCCGCGACATGACGCGGGGCGATGATATAGCGGCGCTCTCCGTCGGCGTAAAGGAGGAGGGCGAGATTCGCACTTCGATTGGGGTCGTATTCGATCCGCTCCACCTTGGCCGGAACATCGTCCTTCAAGCGCTTGAAATCGACCTGCCGATAGCGCCGCTTATGCCCGCCTCCCCGATGCCGAACGGTGATCCGGCCCAAGTTGTTGCGTCCGCCGCTACGCGTCTTTTTCGTCACCAAAGGCCGGTGGGGCTCGCCTTTGTGAAGACTTCGGTCCTTGACGCTCGATACGAAACGCCGACCGGCAGAGGTGGGTTTCGCTTGGGTGACTGCCATCACTGTCTCTCCTGATATTCGAAGCGGCGAGTGTTCGATGCGACGTGTTCGATGCGAAGCGGGCGAGCGTTGCCGCTATTCGGCCACGGCCACGGGCTCCGCGAAATCGATATCGAAACCCGGCTTCAGCGTGATATAGGCCTTTCGCCAATCCGAGCGGCGACCGCGTTTCCTGCCGGGCAAACCCTTGATCTTGCCCTTGATATTCAAAACCCTGACCGACGCCACTTCGACTTTGAACATCCTCTCCACCGCTCGCCGAATCTCGTCCTTGCGAGCGTCGGTACGCACGCGAAACGCAATCTGATTGAACGATTCCGCCAAGCGCGTGCTTTTCTCGGAAATATGCGGAGAAAGAAGAACGCCCATCAACCGCTGCTCGTTGTTCATGCGAATCTCTCCTCGACCATCTTCACCGCCGCCGCCGTCATCAAGACGGTCTTGGAAGCCAGCAGACTCACGGGGTCGATCTCGGCGCTGCACTGCACATCGACTCGAGGCAGATTGCGAGAGGCCAAGGCGAGGGTATCGTCGCGCTGCGCCGTTACCACCAGGACATCGCTGACCCCCAAACCGGACAGGCGAGCGGCCATCTCCTTCGTCTTCGGCCGCTCCAAGGAGAGATCGTCCACCACCAGCAGACGATTGTTCCGCAACAGCTCCGAGAGGATCGAGCGCATCGCACCGCGGTACATCTTGCGATTCACCTTTTGCTTGAACGAGCGCGGACGGGCGGCGAAAGTGACCCCGCCTCCACGCCAGATCGGGCTGCGGATGCTGCCGGCGCGCGCCCTTCCCAATCCCTTTTGTCGCCACGGCTTGGCGCCGCCGCCGCGCACCTCGGAACGACTCTTTTGCATCTTCGTACCGGCCCGGCCGGCGGCCATATAGGCCACGACGACCTGATGCACCAAGGCCTCGTTGTATTCGACGGCAAACGCGCTGTCGGCAAGGCCGAGCGCATCGCCTTGCTGACCCTTGGCGTCGAGAATCTTGATTTCCATTGGCGGTATCGTCCCGAGAAGATCTCTAACGCGCCTTGACCGCCGGACGCACGATGACATGACCGCCCTTGGGTCCGGGGACCGCACCCTTGATCAGCAAGGAACTGCGGGCTTCGTCGACCCGCACGATCTCGAGGTTCTGAACGGTGCGGCGAACGTTTCCCATGCGACCGGCCATCTTCTTGCCTTTGAAGACCCGACCCGGGGTCTGGTTCTGGCCGATCGAACCCGGGGCGCGATGCGCAAGGGAGTTTCCGTGGGTGGCGTCTTGGGTACGAAAACCATAGCGCTTGACCACCCCGGCATAACCCTTGCCGATGCTGGTACCGGTCGCATCGACTTTCTGTCCTTGTTCGAACAAGGTGACCCCGAAACTATCCCCGGAGGAAAATTCCTCGCCCTCGGCAAGACGGAATTCCCATAGCCCCTCCCCCGCTTCGACCCCGCAGCCGGCGAAATGACCGGCTTCGGGTCGAGTCAGACGGCTCGGCTTCTTGGAACCGGTGGTCACTTGTATCGCTCGATAGCCGTCGCGATCGCGATCTTTGACGCGAGTCACCTTGTTCGGCTGAACAAAGACCACGGTCACCGGTATCGACTCTCCCGCGTCGTCGAAGACGCGAGTCATCCCCGCTTTGCGACCTACAAGACCTATCGGCATCTTCCTTCGCTCCGCTTCAGCTGACCTTGATCTGGACATCGACGCCGGCGGCCAAATCGAGTTTCATCAAGGCATCGACCGTCTTGTCGGTGGGGTTGACGATATCGAGAATCCGCTTATGGGTACGCAGCTCGTACTGATCCCGGGCATCTTTGTTGACGTGCGGAGAGATCAAGATGGTGTAGCGTTCCTTCCTCGTCGGCAGAGGGATCGGTCCGTGAACCATCGCTCCGGTACGGCGAGCGGTGTCGACGATTTCGGCCGCCGATTGGTCGATCAGCCGATGATCGAATGCCTTGAGGCGAATGCGGATAGTCTGATCTGCCATCGGATCAACTCTTCGGACGGTTCGTCGTTCGGATTAGGGGAAAGGAGGAAGGGGCGCTCATTCGATGACTTTGGCCACGACGCCGGCACCCACCGTGCGGCCGCCTTCGCGCACGGCGAAGCGCTGCCCGTCTTCCATCGCGATCGGATTGATCAACTTCACTTTCATCTGGGTGTTGTCGCCGGGCATCACCATTTCCACTTCCGCCGGCAACTCGACCTCTCCCGTCACATCCGTCGTCCGAAAATAAAACTGCGGCCGATAACCCTTGAAAAAGGGCGTGTGGCGACCGCCTTCGTCCTTCGACAGGATATAGACCTCGGCCTCGAAATGGATATGCGGCTTGATGCTGCCGGGCTTCGACAAGACCTGACCCCGCTCGATATCCTCGCGCTTCACCCCGCGCAGCAAGACGCCGATATTATCCCCGGCTTGGCCTTGGTCCAGCAGCTTCCTGAACATCTCGACCCCGGTGCAGGTCGTCCGCGTCGTCTCCTTGATCCCCACCACCTCGATTTCCTCGCCGACCTTGACGATTCCTCTTTCCACCCTTCCCGTCGCCACCGTCCCTCGACCCGATATCGAAAAAACATCCTCCACCGGCATCAAGAAGGCGCCGTCCACCGCTCGCTCCGGCTCCGGGATATGGCTATCCAAGGCCTCCACCAACTTGACGATCGAGCCCTCGCCCATATCGCTTGCATCGCCCTCCAAGGCCTTGAGCGCCGAACCTCTGATGATCGGCGTGTCATCGCCCGGAAACTCGTATTTGTCCAGCAACTCCCTGACTTCCATCTCCACCAACTCCAACAACTCCTCGTCGTCCACCATATCGCATTTATTCAAATACACGACGATATAGGGCACCCCCACTTGGCGCGCCAGCAGGATATGCTCTCTCGTTTGCGGCATCGGACCGTCGGAGGCCGATACCACCAGCACCGCGCCGTCCATCTGCGCCGCACCGGTGATCATATTCTTCACATAGTCGGCATGCCCGGGGCAATCCACATGCGCGTAATGCCGCGCTTCGCTTTCGTACTCCACGTGCGCGGTCGCGATCGTGATTCCCCGCGCTTTTTCCTCGGGCGCGTTGTCTATCTCGTCGAAGGCCTTCGTGTCGCCACCGTATTTCAGCGCCAATACCTTCGTCATCGCCGCCGTCAACGTCGTCTTCCCGTGGTCCACATGCCCTATCGTCCCTACGTTCACATGCGGCTTGGTACGCTCGAACTTACCCTTGGCCATGGTCGGCTCCTTTCCTCGAAAAACAGATCCGCCACGAGGCGAATCCCCGAATGAATCACTGATTGCGTTTGACGATTTCATCGGCGATCGCCGACGGAACCTCGGTGTATTTGTTGAATTCCATCGTGAAGGTCGCCCGGCCCTGGCTCAAAGAGCGCAGATCCGTGGCATAACCGAACATCTCCTTGAGCGGCACTTCGGCCTGCACCGAGCGACCCGCCGGGGTATCGTCCATGCCTTGCACGATTCCCCGCCGACGGCTCAGATCGCCCATCACATCGCCCATATATTCCTCGGGAGTGACGACCTCGACTTTCATCACCGGTTCCAAGAGCATCGCACCGGCTCTTTTGGCACCCTCTCGAAAACACATCGAGCCTGCCATTTTGAAAGCCATCTCGCTGGAATCGACATCGTGGTAGGAGCCGTCGAAAAGGGTGGCTTTGACATCGACCACCGGATAACCGGCGATCACCCCGTTTTCCATCTGCTCCTTGATACCCTTGTTGACCGCGGGAATATATTCCTTGGGGACCACGCCGCCGACGATCGAATCCTGGAACTCGTAGCCGCTACCGGGCTCCAAGGGCTCGATGCGCAGCCAGACATGTCCGTATTGACCCCGCCCGCCGGTCTGACGCACGAAACGATATTCGTGCTCGATGCGATGGCGCAGGGTTTCGCGATAAGCGACCTGAGGATTTCCGATATTCGCTTCGACCTTGAATTCCCGTCGCAATCGATCGACGATGATTTCAAGATGCAACTCTCCCATACCGGAAATGATGGTCTGCCCCGACTCCTGGTCGGTATTGACGCGAAACGAGGGATCTTCGTGCGCGAGCTTCGACAGGGCGAGCCCCATCTTTTCCTGATCCACTTGGGTTTTCGGTTCGACCGCCACCGAAATCACCGGCTCGGGAAATTCCATGCGCTCCAAGGTGATCACTTGCTTCGGATCGCATAGGGTCTCGCCGGTGGTGATATCCTTCAAACCCACCGCGGCGGCGATATCTCCGGCCCTGACTTCGGCGATCTCCTCTCGAGTGTTGGCATGCATCTGCAAAATGCGGCCGATCCTCTCCGTTCGATCCTTGACCGGGTTGTAAACGGTATCCCCGGATTTCAAAACGCCGGAATAAACCCGGAAAAAGGTGAGATTGCCGACGAAAGGATCGGTGGCTATCTTGAAGGCGAGGGACGAGAAGGGATCTTCGTCCGTCGGCTTGCGCTCGAGGAGCGATTCGGCAGCGTCGGAAGCCGTTCCTTCGATCGGCGGAACCTCGTCGGGACCCGGCAGATAATGGATCACCGCATCGAGCAGAGCCTGCACCCCCTTGTTCTTGAAGGCGGAGCCGCACAGAACGGGGACGATCTCGTTGCGCAGGGTGCGAGCGCGAATGCCGTTTCGAATCTCGTCCGGGGTCAGTTCACCCTCTTCGAGATATTTCTCCATCGAGGCATCGCTGCCCTCGGCGGCGGCCTCGATCAGCTTATCGTGCCATTTCGAGCAAATATCTTGGAGCGCGGCGGGGATATCGCGGGCTTCGTAGCTGGCCCCGAAGTTGGACTCGTCCCAATAGATGGCTTTCATCCGGATCAGATCGATCACTCCTTCGAAATCGTCATCGGCGCCGATCGGCAAATAGATCGGCACCGGCACGGCTCCGAGGCGCTTGCGCATCTGTTCGATCACGTTGAAGAAATCCGCCCCTTGGCGGTCCATCTTGTTGACGAAAGCGATGCGGGGAACGCCGTATTTGGTGGCTTGGCGCCAAACGGTTTCCGACTGGGGTTCGACCCCGCCGACCGCACAAAAAACCGCACAAGCCCCGTCCAGCACCCGGAGGCTGCGCTCGACCTCGATGGTGAAATCGACGTGCCCCGGGGTATCGATGATATTGATCCGATGCTCGTCGAACTGCTTGTCCATACCGCCCCAAAAACAGGTGGTGGCGGCGGAGGTGATGGTGATCCCGCGCTCTTGCTCTTGCACCATCCAGTCCATGGTCGCCGCGCCGTCATGCACCTCGCCGATCTTGTGCGATATCCCCGTGTAGTAGAGGATGCGCTCGGTCGTGGTGGTCTTGCCGGCGTCAATATGCGCCATGATCCCGATATTTCGGTAGCGCTTGATGGGGGTTTTACGGGGCACCGGATCGAATCCTGAAAATCGATGGAATGAGCGAAAAAAGAACCGAATCACCAGCGATAATGCGAAAAGGCCTTGTTGGCCTCGGCCATGCGATGGGTATCCTCGCGCTTTTTGACCGCTGCCCCCCGACCCTCGGCGGCATCGACGATCTCCTGCGCCAGTCTTTGTCCCATGGATTTTTCGCTGCGTTTGCGCGCCGAATCGACCAACCAGCGCATCGCCAACGCGGTGCGACGGGTAGCGCGCACTTCCACCGGCACTTGGTAGGTCGCACCCCCGACCCTGCGGGATTTGACCTCGACATCGGGACGGATATTTTCGAGCGCCCGAACGAAGATATCGATCGGACTCTCCTTGGTACGATTGGCAACGATATCGAGCGCCCCGTAGACCATGCGCTCGGCCACGGATTTCTTGCCGTCGAGCATCAGGATATTCATGAACTTGGCAAGCGATACATCCCCGAATTTCGGATCCGGGAGAACGGTGCGCTTGGGGACTTCGCGACGACGTGGCATCTTTGGTTGCTCTTTTCGGTTCGAGTGATATTCGAGGATTCAAAGGGGCTATCTAGCTCTTGGGACGCTTGGCACCGTATTTGGAACGACCCTGACGACGATCCGAAACCCCGGAGGTATCGAGACTGCCGCGGACCACGTGATAGCGAACCCCCGGAAGATCCTTGACGCGACCGCCGCGAATCAAAATGACCGAGTGCTCCTGCAAGTTATGACCCTCGCCCCCGATATAGGTGATGACTTCCTCCCCGCTCGTCAGCCTGACCTTGGCGACTTTGCGCAAAGCGGAGTTCGGTTTTTTGGGGGTCGTGGTATACACCCGCGTACAAACCCCTCGACGCTGGGGGCAGCCTTGGAGGGCCGGCACATTGCTTTTCTTGCGCTGCCGCTTACGGGGCTTGCGCACCAGCTGATTCACGGTTGCCATGCAAATACACCTCGTTACCGGGAAAGAGAGTCAACGCTCCCCCGGTGTGTTGTTTCCGAGCGCAAACCATCCAAGGATTGGCCGGACCTGACCGCGCCTCGGAAAAAGCCGCCGAACTGCAGATTCAAGGCTGCAGCCATCGAATCGCCGGAACCGCCCAAGCGACTCGATCTAAAAGGCGCGCGGTATCTCGATATGGTTTCGGCACTGCCCTTCGGGCCAAAAAATCCGACCGCCGGCAGTGGAACGAAAGGATCGAAAAAACGATGATCCGTTCGTGAAAGGGGGATTGTAGCGAAAGAGTATCTATCGCGTCAACCCTTGATCAGCGATTTTAGCGATTTTCCTTGAATATTTTCACGATCGGCCCGTGATCGGCCCGTGATCGGCCCACGATCGGCGATCCCGAGCGCGATTTCGACCTATCGAAGGCCGAAAACCCTAGACTTTCAAGGACGAAGAGATCATCGAAGGGCCTTCGAATCGCTCTTTCCGATCGCCTCGGCATCCGCTTTTCTCGTGCTCGACGGATGCGATTTCGGATCGCTTTCGGATCGATTTGGGAAGAATCGTCGATCGCCGCCATCGGTGTTTTTCGAAAATCCGAATACGCCGCGCCCTATCGATCTCCTTGTCCTGACGGCTTGTCCTGACAACCCCTCGGATCATGCCCCGGGCTCGATCCGAGGGGGTGATTTCAAAGCGGCGATGCTTCGGGCAGAGGCGAGGTGCCGGAATCATCGCCGACGATCTCCTCCATACCGAGCATCTCCTCCCCCTGACGAGCCTCCCCCTGACGAGCCTCTTCGCGACGAAACTCCTCGGCGAAGGCCTTGTCCGGATCCATTCCCATCGACGGCATATCCGATGAATGCGCATCGAAGAAACTCTCCTCCAAGGAATGATAGTTGCGCCGGTCCTTATGGTAGGCAAGACCGGTGCCCGCCGGAATCAGCCTCCCGACGATGACGTTCTCCTTGAGTCCGTGCAGATCGTCGACCCGACCGGTCACCGAGGCCTCCGTCAGAACTCGGGTCGTCTCTTGGAAGGAGGCGGCGGAAACGAAGGAATCGGTCGCCAGCGAAGCCTTGGTGATCCCGAGCAATACCGGTTTGTATGTCGCAGGCTCCTGATCAGGCTCCTTGCCCTCCTCTTCCATCTTCTTGTTTGCTTCCTCTATCTTCCTGTTTGCTTCCAAGACGTGATGGCGTTCTTCCTGCTCGTCGCGGAGGAAATCCGTATCGCCCGGAGAGGTGATCTCGACCTTGCGCAGCATCTGCCTGACGATCACTTCGATATGCTTGTCGTTGATCTTGACGCCTTGCAGTCGGTAGACCTCCTGCACCTCGTTGATGATATATTCGGCGAGATCCCCGACGCCGCGATAAAGCAGGATATCGTGCGGGTTCGGTCCGCCCTCGACGATGGTATCCCCCTTCTCGACCCGCTCGCCCTCCAAGACGAGGATATCGTTCTCGCGATTTTGGGAAACGAGCTCTTCGTGCACCTCTCCTTGATCGTCGGTGATCACGAGGCGCAGTTTGCCTTTGGTCTTTTTACCGAAGGTGAAGGTCCCGCTGGCCTTGGCAAGAAAAGCCATCCGCTTCGCCCGGCGCGCCTCGAAAAGATCCGCCACCCGCGGCAAGCCGCCGGTGATATCCCGGGTCTTGGTGGCCTCTTTCGGAAGCCCGGCGAGCTCCCGACCCAAGCCGATCTTCTCGCCTTCTTTGACGTAGATGATGGTATTGCCCTGCAGAGGATGGCGTTCGATCTCCTCGCCCTCCCTCTTCTTGTCGGTCAACACCAAGGTCGGCTGCAAATCCTTGCCCGCCGCCGGACGATCTTTGGGATCCATCACCTCGACCCGCTCGAAACCCGTCAATTCGTCGATTTGCCGACGAACCGTAACATCGTCCTCCGCGCCTTCCAAAACCACCCATCCCGCCTTGCGGGCGATCACCGGGATGATATGCATATCCCATTCCGCGACCCTTTGGCCCGCTTCGACGCTATCCTCGTCGGCCACGAAAAGCTTGGCCCCGTAGGGAACCTTGTAGCGTTCGCGCTCCCGACGATGCTCGTCGAATACCGACAGTTCGAGCGACCTCGACACCACCACGAAATGCTCGCCGGCGGGCAGGATATCCTTGTTGGACATGCGCACCGTGCCCGCGCCGCGGACCGAAATGGTATTCGAGGCGTCTTTGGCGTATCTCGAAGCGGCGCCGCCGATATGAAAGGTGCGCATCGTCAGCTGGGTGCCCGGTTCGCCGATCGACTGCGCCGCGATCACCCCCACCGCTTCGCCGATATTGACGATATCCCCGCGCGCCAGATCGCGTCCGTAACATTTCGCGCACAAGCCTTGACGGGCCTCGCAGGTAATGGCCGAGCGCACCTTGACCTTGTCGATACCGAGCTCTTCGATCCGTTTCACGAGTTCTTCGTCGAGCAATATACCGGCTTCGATCACGACATCGTCCGGATCGTCGGAATCGGGAGAGACGATATCCACGGCAACGGTCCGCCCCAACACCCGATCGCCCAAGGGGTCGACGACATCCTCGCCCTCGATCAGGTTCTCGATTTCAAGACCCTGCTCGGTGCCGCAATCCTCCTCGGTCACCACCAGATCCTGCGCCACATCCACCAAGCGCCGGGTCAGATAGCCGGAGTTGGCGGTCTTGAGGGCGGTATCCGTCAATCCCTTGCGAGCGCCGTGGGTGGCGATGAAGTACTGCAGCACATCCAAGCCTTCGCGGAAATTGGCGGTGATCGGGGTTTCGATGATCGAGCCGTCGGGTCTGGCCATCAATCCTCGCATCCCCGCCAGCTGTCGGATCTGGTTGCGAGAACCGCGCGCCCCGGAATCGGCCATCATCCAAATCGAGTTGAAGGAATTCTGCTGAACCTTTTTCCCCGATTGGTCTTTGATCTCCTCGATGCTGAGCTTGTCCATCATCTTTTTGGTGACTTCCTCGCTCCAACGCGACCAAATATCGACGACCTTGCTATAGCGCTCCCCTTGGGTGATCAGCCCCGAGTTGTACTGAGACTCGATCTCTTTGACTTCATTTCCCGCTTTGCGCAGGATTTCCCCTTTCTCCTTCGGGACCACCATATCCTCGACCCCGAAGGAAACCCCGGCCCGCGTGGCATAACTAAAGCCGGTATACATCAATCGATCGGCAAAGATCACGGTTTCCTTCAATGCCACCTTGCGATAGCACTCGTTGATCAACTCGGATATCGCTTTTTTGTTCAAGACCTTGTCGACGAGAGCGAAAGGAAGATCCTTGGGCAAGATCTCGGAAAGCAGAGCCCGCCCGACGGTGGTCTCTCGTTTCGATTCGCCATCGCAATCACGAATACGAACCTTGATCTTGGCATGCAAATCCACCGCGTCGCTTTGATAGGCGCGGTGGACCTCGTCGACATCGGCGAAGACCATCTCGACTCCGCGCGCATCCGCCCTTTCCCGCGTCATATAGTAAAGACCGAGCACGATATCCTGGGTCGGCACGATAATCGGCTCTCCGTTGGCCGGGGAGAGGATATTATTGGTCGACATCATCAAGGTGCGCGCTTCGAGCTGGGCTTCGATCGACAGCGGAATATGCACCGCCATCTGATCGCCGTCGAAATCGGCATTGAACGCGGTGCATACCAAGGGATGCAGTTGGATCGCCTTGCCCTCGATCAAAACCGGCTCGAAACCCTGGATTCCCAAACGATGCAAGGTGGGAGCGCGGTTGAGAAGCACCGGATGCTCCCGAATCACGCTTTCGAGGGCATCCCATACCTCCGGGCCCTCGGACTCGATCAACCTTTTCGCCGCTTTGATAGTTCCGGCTTCTTCTCTCTGGATGAGTTTGCCGATGACGAAGGGTCGGTAAAGTTCCAACGCCATCTTCTTCGGCAATCCGCATTGGTGCAAACGCAACGCCGGGCCGACCACGACCACCGAGCGCCCCGAATAGTCGACGCGCTTGCCCAACAGGTTCTGGCGAAAGCGTCCCTGCTTGCCCTTGATCATCGCGGACAAGGATTTGAGGGGGCGTTTGCTAGGACTCGTCACCGCCCGGCCGCGCCGTCCGTTATCGAGCAGGGCATCCACCGCCTCCTGCAGCATCCGCTTTTCGTTGCGGACGATGATATCGGGGGCATTCAACTTCAACAGTCGATTGAGACGATTGTTGCGATTGACCACTCGCCGATAGAGATCGTTGAGGTCGGAACTGATAGGAGGGTGAGCCCTCGTTATCAAAGGCCGTAGATCCGGGGGAAGCACCGGCAAGACCTTCAAAATCATCCATTCGGGACGATTATGGGAGTCTTTGAAAGATCTGATGAGTTTGAGACGCTTGCTGATCTTCTTGCGCTTGGCTTCGGATCCGGTGCTCTCGAGTTCTTCTTCGAGCTCCGTGATTTTTTCGTCGAAGTTGAGACTCGAAAGGAGATCGTGAATCGCCTCGGCCCCCATCTTGGCTTCGAAGGGGTGCTCCGAGGCTTTCATTTCCTCCCGGTAATCTTCCTCGGTCAGGGTCTGACCCTTCTCGACGCGATCCGACATGCCAGCGTCGGTAACGACATAGATATCGAAGTAGAGGATCTGCTCCAGTTTGCGCAGGGGCATATCCAAAAGCAGTCCCATGCGCGAGGGCAAGGATTTCAAATACCAGATATGGGCCACCGGGCTTGCAAGTTCGATATGCCCCATACGGGAGCGGCGAACATCGGCCAAGGTCACCTCGACCCCGCACTTCTCGCAAATCACCCCCCGATGCCGCAAACGCTTGTACCTTCCGCACAGGCATTCGTAATCCTTGATCGGGCCGAAAATTCTTGCGCAGAACAGGCCGTCCCGCTCCGGCTTGTGGGTGCGATAGTTGATCGTTTCCGGCTTCTTGACCTCGCCGTAGGACCACGAGCGAATTTTATCCGGCGATGCAAGTCCGATACGGATGGTATCGAAAAATTTCGTCCGATTCCGATGCCGTTCTTGGCTGAGTATGTCTTTCATTTTCGCCGGCACTCCTGTTTTCGGTGGCTAAAGCCTCGGGACCCGTTCTTCGAAAACCGGTCCCTTCCGGATAGTGCAACCCGCCCGAGAAAAGCATCGAGGCGGGGCCTTCGAATCGCATCCTCGATCTCGATATGATATCCCGAGATGCAATCCCGAGATGCGATCTTGAGGGCTATTCGTCGTTTTCAAGATCGATATCGATCCCCAACGAGCGAATCTCCTTCATCAGAACATTGAAGGATTCGGGCATATTCGCACTGATCCGAAATTCCCCTTTGACGATATTCCGGTAGGTATCCGAGCGACCCTTGATATCGTCGGATTTGACGGTGAGCATCTCCTGCAGCGTATAGGAAGCTCCGTAAGCCTCCAAAGCCCAAACCTCCATCTCTCCGAAACGCTGCCCCCCGCCTTGAGCGTTGGAGCCGGTTCCGTGTTGCCCTTTGCCCCCGGCGGACGATTTGGGGGCCTTGCCTCCCAAAGGCTGTTGGGTCACCAAACTATATGGGCCGGTCGAGCGGGAATGCATCTTGTCGTCGACCAAGTGATTGAGCTTGAGCATATACATATAACCGACGGTCACCGGACGATCGAAGGGTTCCCCGGTACGGCCATCGAAAAGCCGCGCCTGCCCCGAGCGAGGGAGTTTCGCCAACTCGAGCATGCGCTTGATCTCCTCCTCACCGGCCCCGTCGAAAACCGGGGTCGCCATCGGAATCCCGCCCTTGAGGTTCTCCGCCAACTCGATGAGTTCTTTGTCGTTCAGATTGACCACCGGATTCGCCGACTCGCTCGCATCGCTCGGGGCATAGATCTCGCCGAGGAAGCTCCGCAGCTGCGATGCCCGTTCGTTCTTTTTGAGCCCTTCGGATTCGAAGCGATCGATCATCCGGGAGACCTCGTTGCCGAGCTCCTTGGCCGCCCAACCCAAATGCGCTTCGAGCACCTGCCCGACGTTCATCCTCGAAGGCACCCCGAGTGGATTCAGCACGATATCGACCGGAGTCCCGTCCTCCATACAAGGCATATCCTCGACCGGGGCGATCATCGAGATCACTCCCTTGTTGCCATGCCGACCCGCCATCTTGTCGCCGGCCTGCAAGCGGCGTTTGACGGCAAGATAGACCTTGACCATCTTTTTGGTCGGCGGACGAAGCTCCACGCTATCACCGATCTTCTCTTTCTTCTCCTCGAAATATTTATCGAGCCGTTTTTTCTCGGCCTCCAGTCGCTCTTTCGTGTTTTCCAAATGCTCATGAGCGCTTTCGTCGGCAAGCCGGATCTCGAACCATCGGGAGCGACCGATACGCTCCAAATATTCCTTGGTGATCCCGCTGCCGGAAGCCAAGTCTTCCGGACCGCCTTCGGCGACCTTTCCATCCAATATGCGCTCGAGACGGGAATAGACATCGTTTTCGATGATCCGATATTCGTCATCCACATCCTTGCGCACCTTGCGCTCTTCGAAGGATTCGATGGTGATCGCGCGATCGTCTTTATCCTTGTCATCGCGGGTGAGCACTCGAACATCGATCACCGTCCCGCTCATCCCCGAGGGAACGCGCAACGAACTATCCTTCACATCCGAGGCTTTTTCATTGAAGATGGCTTGCAGAAGTTTGTCCTCGGGGCTTTGCTGGGTCTCGTCCTTCGGGGTCACCTTCCCGACCAGAATATCCCCGGCTTCGACTTCGGCCCCGATCTCGACGATACCGGTCGCATCGAGTTTGGCGAGATCGCCTTCGTTGACGTTCGGAATATCGGCGGTGATTTCATCGGGTCCACGCTTGTCGTTGTCGAAAGCCTTGCAAACGAGCTCTTCGATATGCACCGTGGTATAGCGATCGTCTTCGACGATCCGCTCCGATATCAAAATGGAATCCTCGAAGTTGAAGCCGTTCCAAGGCATGATCGCGACCAGAATATTCTGCCCAAGAGACAGCTCTCCCATATCCGTCGCCGATCCGTCCGCAAGCACATCGCCCTTGGCGATCTTGTCTCCCTTGCCGACCAGGGGCCGCTGATTGATACAGGTATCCTGATTCGAACGTCTGTATTTGATGAGGTTATAGATATCGACCCCGGCCTCGTCCTGCGCGATCTCGTTATCGTTGACGCGAATGACGATCCGAGAGGCATCGACCGAATCGACCGTCCCCCCGCGCCGAGCGATCACCATCACTCCGGAATCGGCGGCCACTTTGAGCTCCATGCCGGTTCCGACCAAGGGCTTTTCCGACTTCAATGTCGGCACCGCTTGGCGCTGCATATTCGAACCCATCAACGCCCGGTTAGCATCGTCGTGCTCGAGGAAGGGGATCAAGGCCGCGGCCACCGAAACGATCTGCTTCGGTGAAACATCCATATAGTCCACCTCGGCCGGGGACGAAAAAGCGGTTTCGTTGCGGTACCGACAGGTGACGAGATCGTCGGTCAAATTGTTGTCGTCGTCGAGGGTGGCATTGGCCTGCGCAATCTTGTACCTCCCCTCGTCGATGGCCGAAAGATAGTCGACATCCTTGCCGACCCGTCCATCGACCACCTTTCGATAAGGGGTTTCCAAAAAGCCGTAGTCGTTCGGACGGGCATAGACCGCCAGCGAATTGATCAGACCGATATTCGGCCCTTCCGGGGTTTCGATGGGGCATACCCGACCATAATGCGTGGGATGGACATCGCGCACCTCGAAGCCCGCGCGCTCGCGCGTCAACCCGCCGGGACCCAAAGCCGATATACGGCGTTTATGGGTTACCTCGGATAAAGGATTGTTCTGATCCATGAACTGCGAGAGCTGGCTGGAGCCGAAAAATTCCTTGATCACCGCGGAGACCGGCTTGGGGTTGATCAGATCCTGAGGCATCAGATCTTCTATTTCGGGCATCCCCAAACGTTCTTTGACCGCTCGCTCCACCCTGATAAGACCGATACGGAATTGATTCTCCGCCATCTCCCCGACCCGACGGACGCGGCGATTGCCCAAATGATCGATATCATCGACCTCGCCCCCGCCGTTCTTGATGTCGATCAGGATCTTCAACACGTCCAGAATATCGGATCCCTCTTTGTACTGAGCCACCAACTCCTTCGCCGCCCGATCGTTACGACCGGAGAAATATTTATGATCGTATAGAACGCTCGAGCCCCACTCGTCTTTACGACCGACCCGACGATTGAATTTCATACGCCCGACTTCCGAAAGGTTATACCTCTCGTCGTTGAAGAAGAGGTTATGAAAAAGGGATTGGGCGGCATCCCTCGTCGAGGGCTCCCCCGGTCGGATCAACTTATAGATCTCGATTTGAGCCTGATTTTGATTGACCGGTGTATTCCTCTCCTTCTTTTCTTTCAGATCCTTGGCCAAAGTCTCGGAGATGAAGGGTCCGCGATCCACATCGTTGGTATAAAGAACTCTGAAACTTTCGACCCCCGAAGAGCGGATCTTCCCGATCAACTCCAATGTCAACTCGTCGTTGGCGTTCGCGATCACTTCCCCGGTATTCGAATCGACGACATCCTGGTAAAGCCTCTTCTTCAAAGGGGAGTCTTCCCGAACCAGATAGTCATCGCCCACATCGAGGGTATCGAGACCCGCTTGGCGCATGGCCCGCACATGCCTTGCGGTGATTCGCTTCTTGGCTTTGACGATCTCTTTGCCGTCTTTGTCCTTGATATCGAAAGGTGCGGTTTCGCCCCGCAACCTCTCGGGGATCAGAGCCAGACGCAACCCTTCCGGGGTTACAGAGAAGGAATCGTATTCATAGAAAATCTCGAGGATCTCCTGCGGCTGATAGCCCAATGCCCGCAGCAGAACGGTCGAATCGATTCGGCGCCGGTCGATGCGGGTGCTCAAAAGATCCTTGGAATCGAACTCGAAATCGAGCCAAGAGCCGCGATAGGGAATGATCTTGCTCGAATGGAGCGGACGCCCGCCCCCGGCCTTGGCACGATCCTGATCGAGGGAGAAAAACACTCCGGGCGAACGATGCAACTGAGACACGATCACCCGCTCGGTACCGTTGATCACGAAGGTCCCGCTCTCGGTCATCAGCGGGATATCGCACATATAAACTTCGCGAGAGCCTTCCTTGATCAATTTGACAGACTTAGAGGTGGTGCCCTTGCCGTAGCCGTAGACTAGCTCCAATTCGCAGGGACGACCCGTCTTCTCGAGCTTATGGGTGTCTGACTTGTTTGCACTCCCCGAAAGATCATCCGCATAGAGAACCAATCTCAATACGACTTCCAAAGATGCGGCATAAGTCGCGCCGCGCATCTTGCACTCGTCGACATCGTATTTCGGATTCTCGAGTCGATAGCTCACGAACTCGAGATCCGCCTTTCCGGATACCGCCTTGATGGGAAAAACGGATTCGAAGGCAGCCTGCAAGCCCTTTCGCAAAAACTCCTTGTAAGAATCAAGCTGGATCGAAAGGAGGCTCGGCATCGGATATTCGTCCGACCGCCGTTTGCCGAAATTCTTGCGGATACGCTTCTTCTGGGTGGAGGAGAGTTTCTTATTTCCGCTGACCTTATATCCAGATCCACTCTCACTTGATGAATCCTGGGGCCAAATCTCCTTTGGAGGATCAATATCAATGTTCTCAGGTTCCGATTCCTTCGACGAGTCCTTGTCGTCATTAAATGCTTTCACCGTGACCTCGTAAGTGGCTGTCTCCTTCTTCGGCAATGGGAATGAGATCGTATAACAAACTTTGCACCCGTCTTTGCAGTCCCAACCAAGGTACCCGGAGGTCGCCGATCCTTCGTCACCTGACCATTTTAATATGATCTTATACTTGGTCGCATCCTCGACTTCACCCCAAGAGATAGATATTAGTTCCCTATCATCCGATTTCCCTTCGCCAGACTTTTTCAGTTCCCTATCATCCGATTTCCCTTCGCCAGACTTTTTCGGCTTGTCCAGCTTCGGCGGTTTCAAGATAGCAGGAATTCTAATTCTTTTGAAATCTGACGAACTCAACAGGCTACCTCCATCATTCCCTCCATAATTCCGTGCGGACACCTCGAATTCGTAGGATATCGATGGCTTTGACCGTGATATCGTATATCTCTTGTCCTTAATCCGCTCACTCTGCTCCCACTTCTTCTCGCCCTTCTTACGCCACTTGACCTGATAATCAGTCGCACTCTTGACTTCACTCCATTCGACATCTATCGATTTCTCTTTGTTGGATACAACCTTCAGATTCGAGGGCGCATCCAACCCGGTGCAAATATCCTTGATAGGAGATAGCAACGACGAGCTGTCGCCATTCCATGCTTGCACCATGACTTCGTAGACGATCATCGGATTTAGCGACGGTATCTTATAGCTCTCACCGGGAATCCGCTCGCTCTCCTCTGGTTTTTTCACGCCCTTTTCCCGCCATGCGACCACATAATCGGTCGCACCATCGACTTTACTCCAAGAGAGCTTTATCGATTTCACATCATCGGATGGAATCTCCCACTTCAAATTCGAGGGCGCATCCAACCCGGTGCGAATATCCTTGGTAGGCGATAGCGACGACGATTTGTCGCCATTCCATGCTTGCACCATGACTTCGTAGACGGTCATCGGATTTAGCGACGGTATCTTATAGCTCTCACCGGAAATCCGTGCGCTCTCCTCTAGTTTTTTCACGCCCTTTTCCCGCCATGCGACCACATAATCGGCCGCACCATTGACTTTACTCCAAGAGAGCTTTATCGATTTCGCATCATCGGATGGAATCTCCAGCTTCAGATTTGAGGGTGCATTCATCGCTTTGCCTCGACTAGAATCTCGATTATCGCCTGCCCGAGTTCGATCCACAATCGGTTCATCCTTCTTGTCTGCGATCGGTTTCATTCGCTTCAAACCACCACTCGCATGTCCCTCTTTAAGTTGATCCCCGGGTACACGCTCAGCTATCCTCTCTTTCTCCCCACTAAAGAGAGGATAATCAAACTCAAAACCAGTGAGCTCTATAAGTGCACTTATCTTCTCTATAAGTGCATTTACCTGCTCTCTAAGTGCATCCAGCTCTTTACCATCCGAATCATCGGATACCTGTTTCCCAACGCTCTCTATCTTGGCATCCTGTGCTTTCTGTGCTTTCGCAATCTCTTTAAATGCATTTCCAAGTGCATTTACCTGCTCTCTAAGTGCATCCAGCTCTTTACCATCCGAATCATCGGATACCTGTTTCCCAACGCTCTCTATCTTGGCATCCTGTGCTTTCTGTGCTTTCGCAATCTCTTTAAATGCATTTCCAAGTGCATTTACCTGCTCTCTAAGTGCATCCAGCTCTTTACCATCCGAATCATCGGATACCTGTTTCCCAATGCTCTCTATCTTGGCATCCTGTGCTTTCTGTGCTTTCGCAATCTCTTTAAATGCACTTCTAAACTTACTCGTCTCCTTTTCAACCTCCTTTCTAGTTTCCTTTATCATCTCCTTTCTAAGTTCATCCAGCACTTTGCCGGACAACAAATCCTGCTTCGCATGGAAAATGGCTTCAGATTCTTTGTTGGACACTTGTCCTTTGAAGTCCCTGAGAAAGGCTGCCTGCTTATCCGGGGATCCATCAAACGGAAAGGATTTCCACTGCTTTTCTTTAAGGAAACCTAAGCCATGACCGAGGTAAATAAACCACTCCTTACCGTCCACCCATTCGATCCGTAGTATACGATCATGGTGAATTTCATTAGGCTTAGAATATTCAAAAGAGAACTTACCCGGCAGTTTACTGAACAATTTTTCAACAACAACCTTGTGATCGTCCGTGTTTTCCCAGTCATCCCGGATATTTTTTGACGGAGAATCTAGGCGTAGAGACCCGAGCCGCAATTTCGAACAAGTACGCAATTTCCAAGACGGCTCATCAACACCTTTACCCTTTAAATACTCTGCGAGGCCAGCAAGCATCTCGTAGACGAGCCGAACAACAAGCGGTGATCTGACAAACCGGTCTGAATATGTTATCTCCCGGATACTTGGATCATCCGAGAGCATCTCCTGCAGATCCGAACAATTCTCATTGACTTTCTTCCAAAACCTCTCACCAAAACCCTGAACACTCCCATCAAGCTCGTCTTTGATGCTGATGCGATTCTCCAAATCCGAAGTCGAACCCTGCTTGCTCTTTGTTTCCATTTCATTCACTCCTTAGACCAGAAGACGAGCGCTTCAACACTTTCAACACGCTTTGCAAGAGCCCGAGATATTCGGTCTTTCGATATCTTGGAATTCAAGGGTCTTGCGCGTATCGACCGCAGCCGAAAAAAGCTCCCACCGAGCCGCGAAAACCGAGACGAGAATCGGTCGATGGGGACGAAGGGTCCGATCTCGCTCGATCGACGGGGATCGGCCCTTCGCATTTCGCCTTTCGCTCCCCGATCTTTTTGTCCGGCGATCGGGGTTTTGCGAAAAGCGAACCGCGGCTATTTGATTTCCACGGTCGCGCCGGCCTCCTCCAACTGTTTCTTGATATCTTCCGCCTCTTCCTTCGCAATCCCTTCTTTGATATTGGCGGGGACGCCCTCGACGAGTTCCTTGGCTTCTTTCAAGCCCAAGCCGGTGATCGCGCGGACGACCTTGATCACCCCCACTTTCTGGTCGCCGAAACCGCTCATGACCACGGCGAACTCGCTTTGCTCGGCGGCCTCGGCTTCCCCGGCGGCGGCAACCGCCGCCCCGGCCGGAGCGGCGGCCACCGCGGCGGCGGAGACCCCCCACTTCTCTTCCATTTCTTTGACGAGACCGACGATCTCGATCAGGGATTTTTGCTCCAGGGTTTCGATGATCTCTGCATTGGAAAGCGACATGTCGTTCAACTCCTCACTTCAGGATGATAGGATTCGGATGATGGAATTTCGCCGAGATCAAGGCTTAGAATTTTTCAGCCTTCGGCTCGGGTCTTGCGCATTGCATCGACAGTGCGCACGACTTGGGCCGGGGGCTCGGCAAGGGTACGAACGAACGCGGAAACAGGAGCGGTGAGCAGGCCGAGAAAACGCCCCATCAGCTCCTCGCGAGTGGGAAGGCCGGCAAGGCTTTCGATTTCCGAGGCATCGATCAGCGTGCCGTCGAAGGCCGCAAATCGGATGATCAGCTTGTCGTTTTCCTTGGCACAATCCCGTACCACGCGGGCGGCAGCGGCAGGCTCGTCGCGGGAAAAAGCCAATACCAAAGGGCCGACGAGTCGATCGCTCATGCACTCGAAATCCGTGCCTTCGAGCGCCCGTCGTGCCAAGGTATTGCGCACCACCCGCAGATAGACGCGCGATTGCTTGGCCTTTTCGCGCAAATCCGTCATCTGGGCGACGCTCGAGCCTCGATAGTCGGCGGCGACCACCGAATGCGCGCTTTTGGCGATTTCCGCGACCTCCTCGACCACCGCCTTTTTTTGCATCAGGGACAAAGCCACTTCACGATCCTCCTTAGGCACCGCAACTCGATACCGCAACTTGGTACCGCAACGACCGCTTCGCTCGATTTGCGTTCCAAACCGGGCTTTTGCAAGCATCGGCAAAGAACGCTCGCACGGTGGTCGGGGCTTTCCCGACCATCCGTCTGCGCAGGCAGGTCATTTCGAAAGCGCCCCGCCGAGGGTTTTTCGATTCGGCCCCATCGGCTTTTGCGCTTCGAAACCACCGCATTGAGGAAAGATTCCACCTGCGGTCTTTGACGCCCGTCCGATGCGAAGAGCGATTGACTTTTCCGCCCCCTCATCCGACTGACCAAAGTCGACCGGCTCCTTATGAGCCCTCTTGCGTAACAGATCTTGGCAAGAAGCCTTTCGATCGCAACCGCCGCGATTCGGGCGGTTCGCAAAAAATCACCTGCAACTCAAAGGCCGAGACTGCTTTTGTCGATCCCGACCCCGGGACCCATCGTGGTCGAAAGACTCACCTTCTTCATGTAGATCCCCTTGGCGCTACCGGGTTTGATCCGATTCAAATCGCCCAACAGAGCATCGAGGTTCTGCCGCAAGGCCCCGACTTCGAAGCCGACCTTGCCGATACTGCAATGGATGATCCCGGCGCGGTCGGTGCGGTATTGCACCTGCCCCGCTTTGGCGTTGCGCACCGCACCGGCGACATCGGGGGTCACCGTGCCGACCTTGGGATTGGGCATCAATCCCCGGGGGCCGAGCACCCGTCCGAGCTTGCCGACGACACGCATCGCATCGGGAGCGGCGACCACGACATCGAAATCCATATTTCCCGCTTCCACTTGCTCGGCGAGATCCTCCATCCCCACCAGATCGGCTCCCGCCTCGCGCGCCGCATCGGCGGCGGCTCCTTGGGCGAAAACCGCGACCCGAGCGGTCTTTCCGGTGCCGTTGGGCATCACCACCGAACCGCGGACGACCTGATCCGATTTCCTCGGATCGACTCCGAGGTTGACGCTGACATCGACCGATTCGGAAAAGCGAGCCGGGGAAAAGCCTTTGAGCAGACCCAAAGCCTCTTCGACCGGATAGAGTTTTTCGGAATCGAGCTTTTCGGCTATCTCCCGATAACGTTTGGATCGCTTTGCCATCAGGATGTCTCCTCCAATTCGATACCCATGCTGCGCGCGCTGCCAGCAATGATGCTGACGGCGGCATCCAGATCGTCGGTATTCAGATCCGGCATTTTCTGGCGCGCGATATCCTCGATCTGGGCCCGAGAAACCTTGCCCACCTTTTTGGTATGCGGAACGCTGCTACCCTTTTCGATACCCGCCGCCTTGCGCAGCAAAACCGACGCCGGAGGGGTTTTGGTAACGAAGGTGAACGTGCGGTCCTGGTAGACCGTGATCACACAAGGAGTGGGTTGCCCCGGCTCCGAATTCTGAGTCTGGGCATTGAAAGCCTTGCAGAACTCCATGATATTCAGGCCATGCTGACCCAAAGCCGGACCCACCGGCGGACTGGGATTCGCCTGTCCGGCAGGAACTTGGAGCTTGATATAGGCTTCGACCTTTCTGGCCACTTCGATCTCCTTGGATGCATCTTTACAATCGCGTTCGATGTTCTCGCGGGCATCCGCGAAGAACGAAAATCCACGGGATGCCTTCGTCCCGTTGAAAAATCACCCATTGAAGGCCTTGGAAAAAGATGGCCTTGGAAAAAACGAATCTCTCGATCGAATCTTTCGATCGAATCTCTCGTCGGCAACCCGGTATCGGTGGCTCGACCGGAGCGATCTCCTCGATGGTTCGCACCCCGTGTTCGGGTTTGGCGTTCGGGTTTCGTGATCCGGTTTTCAGTCCTTGACGACATCCCCGAAATCGACATCGACCGGGGTCGGTCGACCGAAGATATGCACCGTCACCCGCAAGCGACTCTTTTCGTAGCTGACTTCCTCGACCGTACCGTTGAATTCCTTGAACGGGCCTTCGATCACCCGTACCGTCTCGCCCGGCTCGAAAAGCACCTTCGGGCGAGGCTTGTCGTCGCCCTCTTGCTGGCGCTGCCGAATGCGATTGATCTCCTCGTCGGGGATCGGAGGCGGAAGATCGTCGCCATCGAGCCTGCCGTCCTTGCGCCGACCGACGAATTCGATCACCTTCGGAACGTCCTTGACCAAACGACAGGTCTCTTGATCCGCCTCCATCTCGACCAGCACGTAGCCGGGATAGATCTTGCGCTCGCTGCTGTACTTCTTCCCGTTCCTCATCTCCTCGATCTTTTCGGTCGGCAGCCATACATCGCCGAATCTTGCGCGCAGAGATTCGTTGGTGCGGATCCGCTCCTCCAAGAATTCCTTGACCCTCTTTTCGGCGGATGTATGGGTCTGAACGGCATACCAACGCTTGATCGGCCTTTCATCTTCGAGCATGGTTCAAGACCCCGTGCCGAGCAAGAGTTTGACCGCCCATGCGAAAAAGCTATCGAGTCCCCACAAGATGACGGCCACCGCCGCGACCATGGCCAGCACGATCATGGTGGTCTGGACGGTTTCCTTGCGGTTCGGCCACACCACTTTGCGCAATTCCGTGCGCGCATCGACCACGAAATACCATGCGGAGCGACCGCTTGCGGTCTGCACCGCAACCAGCACCGCCAAGGCGATCAGCAACAACAATCCGATCACCCGCAAAAGCAGCGATTCTTCGGACCAATAATAGAAACCGGCGACCGCCCCGACGACCAAGGCGACGGCGATCAACCACTTGATCCGGTCGGAAGCCGGGGAGGAAGGCGAATCCGTCTGCAAGTTGGCACTCATCGGATGGCACGCTCGTTGCTATCGAAGTTTCGTCGCCGGATCTCGATCATTTCAGTCCTTTTCATCGAGTCCGAGGGGCTAAAAGCCTTTGTACAATGCTCGCGCGATTCGAACGATCGGCGAGATTTGGCAGGCCAGGAGGGAATCGAACCCCCAACCTGCGGTTTTGGAGACCGCCGCTCTGCCAATTGAGCTACTGGCCTTTTCTATCCTTTTTCATCCTTACGACAATCTCTTTTTCACCCTTCATCGAAATGCGAAAAAAAAAAAACCGCTCGGCTCATCGACTCGTTCCGACACCGGTCACGACGCCGGCACCCGTCGGGCGACCGCTTTTGCTCACGACAAGCGAGAGGTCGAGGATCGACCGTCGCTTTCGTTGTATGGTGCCCATAACTGGATTCGAACCAGTGACCTCTCCCTTACCAAGGGAGTGCTCTACCGACTGAGCTATATGGGCCGTTCCCTTTTTCCGCCAAGCCGCTTCCCGCCAAGCCGCTCCCCTTCCGTTCGGGCGTCGGGCCGGCCAAGAAGCCTTCATCCCGGCTCGGTCCTTTTTCGAATCTGTCTCGCCCTCATCCGATGGAACCGGGGCCTTATGGAGCGGGTGATGGGAATCGAACCCACATCATCAGCTTGGAAGGCTGAGGTTCTACCATTGAACTACACCCGCACTCGTCCAAGACTCCCGTCGGCGGGATCCCGAGAACCGACAGATAGAACCCGCACCTCAGGTATCCGAGGATTTTTCCTGAGATTGCATCGCCCATCGTCTTTTTCAATCGCTGCCTTTTCAAGCCTCTTGTGGATGCGGCCCCATTGGAGCGGCCCATAGCGGGGATGATCGCTACGCGCTGGTGGAGGGGGCAGGATTCGAACCTGCGAAGGCTGAGCCGCCAGATTTACAGTCTGGTCCCTTTGGCCGCTCGGGAACCCCTCCGAGTGCAAACGGATAATTATCGTTGATTATGGGCATCGATGTCAATACCATCGACCATCGATCGGAATTTTATCCACAGTTCAATGGATTTTTCAAAAAACTCTTCAAAATCAATACCTTGAATGGAATGCCGAAGGCTCCCGCAACGATGGACGATATCGATCAGATCGAGATGAATTCCAAAAACGGCTAAAAACGACTCATGATTCACCGGATCGACATCGTCAAGAAGGGGATAATGGAGTCTGCCGATTTCAGCGAATCCATCGCCGTTTTGCAGTGCACAAAGAGGGGGAATGGTCACCTTCGAAATCGAGGAGCGAATAGCCCTCGGGCAAGGACTCACCCTCGGGAATGACGAGGATGTATCGAAAAACCGGTAAAAGTCCGAGCCCTCGCAGCCTCTCCGACTGACTTGGGGGACGAGCTCGGCCTTGGTATTCGATGACGGCGGAATTTCTCCTCGCTCGATCTTTTTTCGATCGCTCCCGCGCCCTTCGACGGGGCGATTCGGGGTAGTTCCTTCAAAGCGACGGGAGTATCGCTTCGCAAACAGGATCGCTCGATCAAGGTGCCCTTCGAAAAAGGGCGATGTCGCCTTGATGCCGCCTTCTTGATGCCGCCTTGAAGGATCGTTTTTTTGCGCTCTTCGGGCAACCAAGGGCGGTATAAGCAGTATAATCGGTCGGTGCTCGAAGGATGATCGACCGACGACAAGACACCGACAATCGGAAATGCTCGCGATGAAAGTCGAGTATCGGTGAAAGGAATCAGGTTGGGGCTGCGAGGCTCGATCGATGAGCCTTCGTCGACAATAATTAACTGCGCGACAGGAGAGAACGATGTGCACAAGTCATGAAGGCACAGAACGCCCCGATGAAGGGGTCGGTCCTTTGTCGAACGCGAGCATGGGAGACGAAATTCGAACGATCATCGGTCGATCGACGGAAAGGATCGAGAAGAAAATCGATTCGGTGCAGATCGAACTCAAGGAGGATATAAAGGGGCTCGACCGGATGATTTCGAAGATCGACGTAAAGATCTCCTATCTCTCGGGATTGCTCTTAGTCATCGGGATCGGGGGCGGGATTCTTCTTTTATTCCCTTGAGGAGTCATTGCGAGGAGGTATCGGCTGAAAGAGCCCGAAGGGGTCGATTCGCTTCTCCTTGGCATCCTCTCCCCTCGCAAGAGTCTTTGCGAAAACCCGTCGAGGATCGTCTCTCGCCAAGCACGCTCTCGTCGAATCGAATCCCGGCTTCGGATTGCGTCCCCGCCGAGTGCGCGATCGATCGATTGTCCTCGAAGACGGGGGATTGATGGCGTATATGAATTTCAAAGCGCCTATGATGATCTTGTTAAATCTATCCGTGGTTATCCCCTGGTTCGATGTTGCTGCCTCCTATCCTTTGCCCCAGTACGGAGTTTTGGGGCTAGGGCTTTTACCCGGGCTTGCCCGTGGCAGGATAGGTGAGTCATGACAGGCAGCGGTGCCATGCAGGAGCAGCCCCTGACTAAGAAATCCGAGTGTCTTATATCTCCCCTCTCGTCTCTTTCGACTCCTTGTTTTCCGCTCTTCGCCGCGTTTTCGCGCTTGTCGCCTTAGGCGGCGAACTTGCGCACCCTCCTTCTTCCGGCTCTCTGCCTGCCTCGTCGGTCGGTCGTCGCTTTCGAGCGCCGCAGCGAACAGAGAGATAGACCTCGAAGGGCATCGAGGGGGTATCGAAGCCCAAGCGCTCGCGCAAGAAATCGGGCGCGGCCAAAGCTCGCTCGACCTGGTGCAAAAAAGACCGAGAAGGCTAAAGCCAATCGCGAGGGATCAGGAAATTCTTGACCAGATTCTCCTCGGGGCTACCCGCGGGGGCGGTGTAGTCATAGACCCAACGCGCCAAGGGCGGCAAGGACATCAGGATCGATTCCGTTCGCCCTTTGGACTGCAGCCCGAAGAGCGTGCCGCGATCGTGTACGAGGTTGAACTCGATATAGCGTCCCCGACGCATCAGCTGGAATTCGCGCTCATGCTCCGTCCACGGTCGATCCCGGCGGCGGCGGACGATCTCGAGATAGGCATCGAGATAAGCCTCCCCGACGGAGCGAGCGAAACGATCGCAAGCGTCGAAGCCGCGTTCGTTCAAATCGTCGAAAAAGATCCCCCCGACCCCGCGGGCTTCGCCTCGGTGAGGGAGATGGAAATAGCGATCGCACCATCCTTTGAAGCGCGGATAGGCATCCGGGGCATACTCGGAGCAGATCGCCGCCGCTTTTCGATGCCAGTCGCGAACATCGGCCTCGACCGGATAATAAGGCGTCAGATCGAATCCGCCGCCGAACCACCATAACGGCTCGGCGCCCGCTCGGGCGGCTTCGAAATAACGAACATTGCAGTGGGATGTGGGAACGTGAGGGTTCAAAGGATGCACCACCACCGATACCCCGAGGGCTTCGAACGCGCATCCGGCCAGTTCGGGACGGGCGGCGGTGGCCGCCGACGGGAGCGTATCGCCGTGGATATGCGAGAAGTTGACCCCGGCGCGCTCGATAAGCCGGCCCTCGTCGAAGATTCGGGTGCGCCCGCCCCCGCCGGCATCGCGCTCCCATTCGTCTTCACGCATCCGCGCCGCGCCGTCTTGCGCCGCCAAAGCTTCGCTAATCCGATCTTGGAGGCGCAGCAGCCACTCGCGGACTTGCGCCGGCTGCGAGAATTCGCCCTCGGCCATGATCTCGTCAGCCCCTTAGAACCCGACCGCTACGAATATCGACGATTCGAGTCGGGCGATCCAATCCCCCGACCCGACCCGGAACATAACAATCGATCTCGGTGCCGAAGGCAAAGCGAGCCTTGACGATCTGCCGTAGCGGAGCTTGGGACGAGCGATTCGCGCTGGTCGAAACCAACGCTCCGCCGAAGGCCGAACAAAGCGCGCGGGGAACGGGATGATCGCTCACCCGCAAGGCGATGGAGCCCTCCTCGCCGACGAGCCATCTCGGCACCCGCCGATGCGCCGAGGCGACGAGAGTGACCGGACCTGGCCAGTGGCGAGCGGCGGTCTCGGCGAAAGCGGGATCCCTCGTATCCGTATAAAACGCGATCTGTTCGATCGAAGCGGCGACGAGGATGCAACGCTTATGCGCCGCGCGGCGTTTGACGGCGAAAATTCGAGCCATCGCCGAACGATTCAAAGGATCGCAACCAAGACCTATCACCGCCTCGGTCGGATAGGCGATGACCCCCCCTTCGCGAAGGACTTCGACTGCCCGGCGGCAATGCCATTTGCCCATCGAACGACTCCCTTCGGCAGTCTTATCGGGCCAAAAGCCTTCATCGCTGAGCCTTGCGACCGAAGCGAGAGGAGGATCATCTCGGGCTCGGCAAAAAGCCGAACTCGTCGACGAGCCGAGCGCAGATTTTCAACGAGCTGCGCTCCTCCGGCTAGGAAGCCGTGCGCTCGGCGAGTTTTTCTTGCAGAAGATCGCTGCGCGAAAGGATGGCGTCGGCATTGCGCTTTCGCTCTTCGACAAGGGCGGCGGCGAGATCCGAGTTCGCCAAAGAGAGGATCTGAACCGCAAGATAGCCTGCGTTTTTCGCCCCGGCCTTGCCGATGGCGACACTCGCCACCGGAATCCCTCCGGGCATCTGCACCGTCGAAAGCAGAGCGTCTTGGCCCCGCAGCGGTCCGGCGTCGACCGGCACCCCGATCACCGGACGGACGGTCATCGCCGCCACCGAGCCCGCAAGGTGCGCCGCCATCCCCGCCGCCGCGATGAACAAGGCACACCCGCGATCGACGGCATCACGCACATATTCGCCGGTCTGCGCCGGGGTGCGATGCGCCGAGCGAACCCGAAGCTCGTAAGCGACACCGAAGGCTTCGAGCACTTCGACGGTGGACTCCATCACCGGAAAATCGGAATCCGACCCCATCAGAATCGAAACGAAGGGCTCTTTCATCTGTTTGAAATCCTCTTGGGTTCGAGCGACCCGAGGTCGCGAAAAGCCTGAAAATCAAAGTGCCGAAAAGAACTTCAGGTCGAGCTTCAGGTCGAACTTCCGGTCAACTTCAGGTCATGAGGGCTTATGCGATCCCGCTCGATTCGACGCCTTTTCGAGCCATGCTTGCGGTCTTCGAAACGATATCTCGAACGAGCGAAACGAGCCCTGCGGGGATCGCGCTTCGGCCTCGGGGTCGGCCATCCGCTTCGAAAACCACCGCCTTTTCTCTTGGCCCTAGGCGCTCTTCCGGATCGATCGGCGCCCGTCGAAAAGCCGAAAGGATACGAAAAAAACGATTCGTTCCCGCAGGCAAGCGATGCCCCTACGATGCCCCGGCAAAGCGAAAACAGTTCGTCTCGAGGGCAAAAGAACTCGGGCGAAGCGAATCGATCGGCGGGGCTTGACGACGAAGCCGGCGTTTTTACTACCCGCTCACCGTGAACTGCCCCATCATGCCGCGATCCTCGTGTTCCAGGATATGGCAGTGGTACATATAAGGTGTGCGATCGGTCGCCGGATAATCGAAGCGAACGATGATTTCCGACCAGCCCTCGTCATCCACGACCACCATGTCTTTCCAACCCCTTTGATCCGCAGGGACCGCTTCTCCCGCCACTTTGTCGAGCAAGAACGAGCAGCCGTGTACATGAAAGGGGTGTTCGCCTTGGTTGGAACGAATACGCCAACGCTCCCAGACGCCGCGCTCGACTCGCTCGTTGATCACGCTCATATCCATCGCCGCGCCGTTGATGGCCATATCCATCATGGCATGCCCGCTCGCGGCGCTGCTCTTACCGCTATGGTCCATCTGAAGGATGAAATCCCGCGTGCGCACGATGGCGCTCTTCGCGGGACGGGCCAAAGCGACGAGGGCCTCGGGCAAAGGCGCTTTATGAGCGACCAAGGCCTTATCGACTTCCAGCGTCAACGAGGGCGGCGGCAGGGCTTTTTCCGATTCCGACCCGCCGAAAAGATCGAGCAGTCCGTCGAGCAAGCCCTCCTCCTCGGTATCGAATTCATCCTCGAAAAGCGTCAACAAGCCCGCGGATTTGCCGTCCGACAAATCGACGACGATCTCGCTGCGCTCGCCGGGCGCCATTTCCATATTCGTCATCGGCACCGGGGCTTCGAGCAAGCCTCCGTCGGTCGCGATTTTATGAAAGGACCGGCCGTCGACGAATCTCACGATATAAAAACGAGCGTTGGAGGCGTTCAAAAGCCGCAACCGAAGCTTGCCCGCCGGGACCTTGGCGACCGAAGCGACGGCACCGTTGACGATCACCCTCTCCCCGAACCAGCCGTCTTCGCCGGCCTCGTTCAGCGAATAGACGAATCGACCCTCGGCGTCGAAACTCCGGTCTTGGATGATGATCGGCAGATCGTCCACGCCGTAGCGACGGGGCAAGTCCAAGGAGTCGGCTTCCTCGTCGTCGATGATGATCATCCCCGCCAGTCCGCGATAGACCTGCTCGCCGGTTCTGCCGTGGGTATGGGAGTGATACCAGCAGGTGGCGGCCGGCTGGACGATGGACAGCGTGGGCTCCCACCGCCGGCCCGGGGCGATTTCCAGTTGCGGTCCGCCGTCGACATCGCCCGGCACGTGCAAGCCATGCCCATGGATCGCAACCGGCTCCGACAGCGTATTGTGATAGCGCAGATGGAGCTCGCTGCCTCGCCGAACGCGAATCGTGGGCCCCAAATAGTCTTGAGAGAAACCCAAGGTGGGGGTTTGGACGCCGGGGACGAAGGACCATTCGCCCCGGCGGATGGTCAGATCGACCGGATTCCCGTCGGAGCCGTCGGCCAGAGCGGGCATCGGCAAGGGAACCGGAGCGCCTAAGGCCCAAGCGGGATGAAACGCACCGGCACCGAGCAGTGCAGTGCTACCGGCGAGAAAACGACGCCGGGAGAGTATCAACGACATGGGAATTCCCTTTGCGCTTGACGCATGAAAAAAACGAAGGGGAAAGCCTCGGCTGTCTGCCGACCCCGAAAAAGCCGATGCCCTTTTCGTATCCCGGCGACGAGGCTGATATCGACAAAGCGTCATCGGGGCTTTGCGTGAAATTCCCCGGATCCGAAAAGCGAAACGGGTTAATGGGTATCGATGCTTCGAAAATCAAGCCTTTTTACGATCGAGCAGGGATGAGCGAAGGGATGAGCAAAAGGAGCCGTCGAGAGCCTGAAACGAGGATCGATGTCGAAACGAGGCGGCGGCAACGACAAAAACCACGGGCGAAAGCGCCGCCCGAAGAAACCGGCCCCGCCGTGGCAAAGCGAACGAAGAAGAAGCGATACGAGCGGCGCGAACGCGCCGGGGATCGGCTTTTTCGATCCCTTGCGCCTGCGGCCTTGCATGACGCACCGCGACAGCGCACCCGCAAGGCAAGCGCATCCGCCTTTCGCTCGTCGTCGTTGCCGATATCGATGCCGAGGGTCGGCCACGAGTATCGATAGCCGACGCTTCGATCAAACCACCCTCGATACGCGAAACGCATCTTGCGGTCGGTCGGCGGGAATTTCCGCCGAGTCGCTCTGCCCTTCCCCCAACGCCGTTTTTTTCGAAGCGGCATCGCCGGCGGCGGCTTTTCCCGGAGCATCGGACCCCTTTTTCTTGATCGATGTCGCCTTGCGCGCTGGGCTTTTGGCCGCGGTCTTTTTCGCCGATGCGCGGGATTTTCCGCTCTTCTTGCGGCCGCCCTTGGCCGCCGCTTCTTCCAACAAGCGCTTGGCGTCTTCCAAGGTGAGTTCGGCCGGATCGATCGCTTTGGGGATGAAAGCCCTTTTCGCCCCGTCGACGACCACCGGGCCGAAGCGACTTTTCATGACCTCGATCGACGTTCCCTCGATGATCTTGATACGCCGCGCCGCATCGGCCTCCTTTTTCTTGGCGATCAGTTCGAGCGCGCGATCCACCGTCAACGCCGCGGGATCCTCGTCTTTGGGGATCGAGACGAATTTATCCCCGTAGCGAACATAAGGTCCGAAGCGCCCCTTGCCGATGGTGATCGTTTCGCCCTGCTCGGTCACGCCGAGGCTGCGGGGTCCGTTGTCGTCGACGATCTTGAGCGCCGCCTCGAGTTCGAGCGTCATCGGATCGACGCCCTCGGGGATCGAGACCGATTTCCCGCCGCATTTGATATAGGGACCGAAACGCCCGATCAGCACTTCCACCGCTTCTGCGTTCTCGTTTTCCCCGAGTCGACACGGGAACTTGAAAAGCCGCATCGCCTGCTCGAAAGTGATGGTATGCATCCGCTGACCCGGCAGCAGGCTGACGAATTTCGGTTTTTCCTCGTCGTGCCGGGTGCCCAACTGGACGAAGGTGCCATAACGCCCCACGCGCACCGAAACCTCGCGGCCGGTCGCGGGGTCGGTTCCCAAAATCCGCGTATTCTCTCTGACGCCCCCGCTATCGGCTCGATCTTCGCCGAGACCCGAATCCGAAGCCGCCGCTTTTTCCATGGCCTCGCCGACACCCCTCGCGGCGGCTTTTTTGGCGCCCCGCACGAGATCCGCGGACACCCCTTTTTCCTCGCCGACCAATGTCGAGAAGGGAACCCAAAA
Source organism: Gammaproteobacteria bacterium (assembly GCA_965220535.1). Taxonomy (GTDB): domain Bacteria; phylum Pseudomonadota; class Gammaproteobacteria; order HK1; family HK1; genus HK1. Next base: position 844,328 of record OZ244833.1, read on the forward strand.
ACCCTCGAGCAGGGATTTCCATTCCCGTTCGCCGCGAGAGACGGCATCCAAATCGCCTTCCATGCGGGCGGTGAAATCGTAGTCGACGTAGTCGGCGAAGCGGCGAGAGAGATAACCGCTGGTCAATCGCCCGATATCGGTAGGATGAAAGCGGCGCTCGATCAACTCGACATAGCGGCGCTCTTGCAATACGGAGAGGATCGAGGTGTAGGTCGAGGGACGGCCGAGCCCATGCTCCTCCAATGCCTTGACCAGACTCGCCTCGGAGTAGCGAGGCGGGGGTTCGGTGAAATGTTGCTCCGGGAGGATCGCGAGCAAGTCGACCCGCATTCCCTTGACAAGCTCCGGCAGACGATGATCCTTCCCGGTGCCGGTGCCAGTGCCATTACCGGATCCGCCCTCGCCGCGGCTCTCGGCGTTATCGTCCCAAACCGAAAGAAAACCCGGGGCCACCAACGTCGAGCCGTTCGAGCGCAGAATATCCGCAGGCGCAGGCGATTCGGGCCGGGGTTCCGCCCCGCAGGTGAACTCGACGGATACGGTATCGAAAGTGGCGTGTCGCATCTGGCAAGCCACCGCTCGCCGCCAAATCAGGGCGTAGAGTTTGGCTTGATCGGAGTTCAGCATCCTCTCGATCGAGCGGGGAGTGCGCATCGCCGAGGTGGGGCGAATGGCCTCGTGCGCCTCTTGCGCGTTCCTCGATTTGGTGGGAAATATCCGCGGCTTTTCCGGGAGATTCTCCGCCCCCCATTGCTTGCCGATATAAGCCCTGATCTCGGCCACCGCGCTTTGCGCCAAGGCGGTCGAGTCGGTACGCATATAGGTGATCAAACCCTCGGCGCTGCCGCCGATATCGATCCCCTCGTAGAGTTTTTGCGCCACCTGCATCGTCTTTTTCGAAGAGAAGCGCAGTCTTCTCGCGGCCTCTTGCTGCAAGGTGGAGGTGGTGAAAGGCGGGGGAGGATTGCGCCGCCGCTGTTTTTTCTCGACCTCGTGCACGCATAACGATCCGCCCGCGGCTTTTTCGATACGCGCCCCCGCCTGTCGGGCCTGCGCCTCGTCGACGATGCTGAATTGCTCGAGTTTGTTTCCTTCGAGGCGCACCAAACGAGCGGGAAATTCGGTGTCCGCGCTGCGCAGATCCGCCCCGATGGTCCAGTACTCGCGGCGCTCGAAGGCTTCGATTTCCTCTTCGCGCTCGACGATCATGCGCAGCGCCGGGCTTTGCACCCGACCGGCCGAGAGACTCGGACTGATCTTCCCCCACAGCAAAGGCGATAGGGTGAATCCGAAAAGACGATCCAAGGCCCGGCGCGCTTGCTGCGCGTTGACGAGGTCATCGGAAATGGCGCGGGGATGAGCCACCGCCCTTTGCACCGCCTCTTTGGTGATCTCGTTGAAGACCACCCGATAGACGGCTTTGGAGCCGATCGCCCGGGCGTCGCGCAAAAGCTCGAGAAGATGCCAAGCAATCGCCTCGCCCTCGCGATCCGGATCGGTGGCCAGATAAAGCGCCTCGGCCCCGACAAGCGCCTTGACGATCTTGTCGACGTGCTTTTTGTTGCGATCGATCGCGGCATAGCGCATCTCGAAACCCCGCTCCGGCTCGACCGCACCGTCGCCGCGCTCGAGATCGCGCACATGGCCGTAAGAAGACAAAATTTTATATTCCGAGCCCAGATATTTTCCTATCGTTCGCACTTTCGTCGGGGATTCGACCACGAGAACCTTTCTGGCCATCACGAAAAACTCCGTTTGCAAAGGGATTCAAAAAATCTGCCGAGCGATCGATCTCGACATCGGGATCCGATGGGAGCGAATTCCTCGAAGTACCGTAAAAGCGGTCGCCGAAGCGATGCCGGCGAGCACGATACCCGATCGCCATCCGCTCTTTCGATGACGCCGCGATTCGTTTCTTATCCTTTATCTATACGACTTTCGGAATTTTTTGCAAGCCTTTTTTTCAAATCCTTGCTCGGCGGCTCCCGGCTCGCCTTTGTCGAGAGCCGCCGACGCATCATCCGCCGACGCATCGAAGACCGGCTTTCGATTCCACGCGCACGAAGCGACCGCCGGGCAAGGCATCCACCTTGCCCTCGAGTTCCAGCGCCAACAAAAGCGCGGCCACCGCTCCCGCGGCAAGGCCGGTACGAGAAACGATCTGATCGAGAGTCGCGGGATCGTAGCCGATGGACTTCAATACGAGCGCCCGCGAGGGATCGGGTTCGACGGTTTTCTGCGTCGGCGGTTGCGCTTCCCTCGCCGGGCATTCGAGCGAGGAATTCTCTCGGGATTCGAATCGGGGCTCGTCGAAGGCCTCGCCCTTCGGGGCAAGGCGAGAAGGCCATACGCTCGCCGGCCGCAGTTCTTCCACCACATCCTCGACGCTCTCGACGAGCTTCGCCCCGTCGCGAATCAGGGCATGGCAGCCGCGAGCGAGGGGATTGTCGATCGAACCGGGGATCGCGAAGACTTCGCGCCCCTCCTCCACCGCAAGGCGAGCGGTGATCAACGAGCCGCTGCGCAAAGAAGCCTCGATCACCAAGGTCCCGAGCGCAAGGCCGCTGATGATGCGATTGCGACGCGGGAAATTCGCCGCGATCGGCATCGTCCCCGGCGGAAACTCGCCGACCACCAACCCCGCTTGCGCCAAATCGTCGGCGAGTTCGCGATTGGCCGAAGGGTAATAGCCATCCGGCCCGGTGGCGATCACCGCCAGGCTCGCCCCGGCCGCCGCCAACGCTCCGCGATGCGCGGCGGTGTCGATGCCGCGGGCCAAACCGCTGGTGATCGCAAGACCGGCACGGGAAATCTCCTGCGCGAAATCGAATGCCCGGCGCATACCGGCGGCGGTGGCCGAACGCGCCCCGACCATCGCCACCTGCGGGGCTTCGAGCAGACCGATATCGCCGCGACAGTAGAGGACCGGCGGCGGACGGGCGACGGCGGCAAGGAGCGAGGGATAGGCGCCATCGCCAACGGGGACGATCCGGGCCCCGATCCGAGCCAAGAGATCGCGATCCTCCTCGGCGGCGGACCAAGAGCCGCTCTTGATCCGACGGATCGTCCGCCGCGAGAAACCTAAGGCGCCAAGAGCGCTTTCGCTCGCTTCGAGCACTCCCTTCGGACCGCCGCAGGCTCGAACCGCCCGCAAAATCTTATGCCCGTTGCCGATCCCCGTTCGTCCGATGACGAGCCAAGCGAGGAGATCCGCGGCATCGATCGGGGTCGTATCCTTCGGCTTCGGCGGCTTCGGCGGCGAATCGAGCGAGCGAGCAGGCCCGGGATCGTCATCGTCGAATGCCTTGCCTTTTGCGTCCTTGGGCTCGTCGTTCTTGTCCATGCGAATCCCCTAAGCGGTGCGCGATCGTCGAACGCCGGCTCGTCGCTTGCGATCGAAGCGACGAGCCGAGCAATTCCTTTGACTTCGCTTAGGAGAGAATGTGTTTCGGTTTTCGTGTTTCGGTTTTCGTGTTTCGGTTTTCGTGTTTCGGTTTTCGGATATCGCTTTTTTGCATCCCGGTACCGACGAAGCTCGGCTCGTCTTGAGGCGGCGGCGGAAAAGCATCCTTTACCCTATAATCTGCAACCCTTTTCCATAAATTTTTTGCAAATGACCTTTGCAAAAACATCGAGACGTTTTACGAAAAAACGGGGATAGAACGATGGCCCTGCTCGATATCCTTCATTATCCCGACCCGCGCCTTCGCGCAAGCGCCCGGCCGGTGGAGACGATCGACGACGGCATTCGACGCATCGTCGATGATATGTTCGAAACGATGTACGCCGCCCCCGGCATCGGTCTTGCGGCAATCCAAGTCAATATTCGAAAGCGGATCGTCACCATCGATATTTCCGAAGGGCGCGATCAGCCCCTTTGCCTCATCAACCCCGAAATCATCGAGGTCGGCGAAAGCCGTTGCGAAAGCAAAGAGGGTTGCCTTTCCGTACCGGATCTCTTCGAGAAGGTTTCCCGGCCGGATCGCATTCGGGTGCGTTGCCTCGATCAAGACGGGCAAAGCCGAGAATTCGAAGCCCAAGATCTGCTCGCGGTCTGCATCCAACACGAAATCGATCATCTCGACGGAAAGCTTTTTATAGATCGCCTCTCCCGCCTCAAACGGGGTCGCATCCGCAAACGAATGGAAAAAGAACTGGCGCTCGGCCCGAAAAAAGACGCTGCCGTCGAACACCGGGGCCACCGCATCGACGACGAGCGGGGCCTCGTTCGTCCACTCGCATCGGGTCTTTGGGCGACGGGTCGCAAAGTCGAAAAAGAATTACCGCCCTCGATAACGAATGCTCGCGCGGCCAAAAGGCGTGAATCCCTCCTTGCCGAAGTCGAAGAATAGGGCCGAGAAGGGGCTTTTTTTCGCCCGATAACCGCCAAGGGCTCGAGCGAAAAACGCGCGCTCGGATTCGTCTTTTATTGCGAAGGACAAGATTTCGGGTGCCGAGAATCGGGCGCGGACGACGCTCCTTTCGATCGTGAAAGATGCCCGATATCCGCCGCCGGCGCGACGCTCGCCAATCCCCGAAAGCATCGAAAACCGGCGGCGGCGTACCCGGCTCGGATCGTGCGGACTTCGCGCTCGGCGGGACACCGCAAGCGAGGGGGCCGTTCGATCCCGCCGGGCTTCGAGATCCCGAGGGCGAGGGAAATCGAAGTGATTCGCATCGAACGAAGGCGACAGCCTCGGATACCCGTTTTCGTTCCGCGACATCTCGCAAGCGCTTAAAAGGATCGACATCTTCGCCGAGGGCGTCATCGCTCGATTCGACCCTTTTTGAGCCTTTCGAAAAAAAAGCCCTCGACCCTTCGCTCTTCGCGGCGCGGAAAAAACGATGAGACTCGTCTTTGCCGGAACCCCGGAATTCGCGGCGACCGTCTTGGACGCCCTGTTGGACTGCGACCATACGATCGCCGCGGTTCTCACCCGCCCCGACGCCCGCAGCGGACGCGGCCGAAAAGCGCGCCCGAGCGCGGTCAAGGAGCGAGCGGCAAAGGCCGGCATCGAGACGATCGAAGCACGGACATTGCGCGACCCCGATATCGTCGGAGCCTTGGCCGCCCTCGCTCCGGACGCGTTGGCAGTCGCCGCTTACGGCCTCTTGCTACCGCCCGAGATCCTCGCTCTGCCGCGCTTCGGCTGCATCAACGTACACGCATCGCTCTTGCCCCGATGGCGAGGGGCGGCGCCGGTACACCATGCGATCCTCGCCGGAGATCGAGAAACGGGGGTGTCGATCATGCTCATGGACTCGGGTCTCGACAGCGGCCCGATCTTGCACGAGCGCCGCTGCGCGATCGAAGCGGGCGATACCACCGGATCGCTTTCGAAACGCCTCGCCCGGTTAGGAGCGAAGGCCTTGATCGAAACGCTCGACCGCTTCGATGCCGATCCGACACCGCCGAGCGCCGTCGCCCAAGACGAAACGAAGATCGAACTCGCCCCCTCGCTCTCGAAAGCCCAAGGCCGGATCGACTGGCGACTCCCGGCCCGGCAAATCGAGCGCACGATCCGAGCCCTCGACCCTTGGCCGGTCGCCCACAGCCCTCTCGAAGGCGATGCAAAAAACGCACCCTATCGTTTGTGGCGCGCTCGCATCCCGGCAAAGGCACCCGAAGACGACGATCGCAAAACCCCGCCCCCGGGCACGATCCTTGCCGACGCCGGCAAAGGCGAAGACCGGCAGGCAAGCGAGGACGGCGAGGGAAAAGGCGGGATAGCGGTGCAAACCGGTGCGGGAATTCTGATCGTCACCGAGATCCAACCCCCCGGGGGTCGGCGGATGAGCGCGGCGGAATTTTTGCGATCGCCGCGCCTCCGCCCCGGCATGGCTTTTGCGTGAACCATGAGCCGACGAAGGGCAACGAATCCCTCTTCGAGGCCGACCGGGAGCCCCCCGGCCCGGGTATCGAAGCGCGGAACGAAGCCTGAGCGGCGCTCCGCGCGCGCCCTCGCCCACGCCCTGCTTTTCGATGTATTGGAAAAAGGACGAAGCCTCTCCGCCGGCCGGGATCGACACTTCGATCCCCGGATCGATCCACGGGAGCGCGCCTTGGCGCAAGAGCTGGCTTTCGGCACCTTGCGCCACCTTTCGCGTCTCGATGCTTGGCTTGCGCTGCTCGCTCCGCGCCCGATACGAAAACGCGACGGCGATCTGCGGGCCCTCGCCCTCATCGGCCTTTATCAGCTCGCCTTCACCCGCATTCCGGCGCATGCCGCAGTGGCGACGACCGTCGATCTGGCGCGGGGGATCGGCAAACCCTGGGCCGCCGGATTCGTCAATGCCGCCTTGCGACGCTTTGTCCGCGAAGGCGAGACCATCCGCCGCCACGCCCTCGCCCCCCATATCCGCTTCGATCATCCGGCATGGCTGCTGCAAAGCCTGCGCGAACAATGGCCCCAGGAATGGGAGTCGATCGCCCGTGCCAATCAGGAGCGCGCGCCCATGACCCTGCGCGTCAATCGCCGCCACGCCGAGCGCGAGCGGATATTGGAGCGCATGGAAAAAGCCGGGATCGAAGCCCGCGCCACCCGCCGCTCGGCGGTCGGTATCGTTTTGGAATCCCCGCGCCCGGTGGAAGAACTGCCGGGCTTTGCCGAGGGCCATCTCTCGGTGCAGGACGAAGCCGCCCAGCTCGCTTGCGGATTGCTCGATCTCGAAGACAACGATGCGCAAAGCGCAAATCGAATGCGCATCCTCGATGCTTGCGCGGCCCCCGGGGGCAAGGCGGCTCATCTGTTGGAAAACGATGCCCTCGGGAGGATCGATCTTTTGGCTCTCGATATCGACGACGGGCGCGTTCGCGAGACCGAAAAGACCCTCGCCCGTTTAGGACTGAAAGCGCGGATTCGATGCGCCGATGCGCGCCGACCCGATGATTGGTGGGACGGCCGAGCCTTCGATCGCATCGTCGTCGACGCCCCCTGCTCCGGCACCGGGGTGATCCGCCGCCATCCCGATATCAAATGGCTTCGACGCCCCGAAGACATCGACGCCTCGGCCCGGCGGCAAAATGAAATACTGTGCACCCTGTGGCCGCTGCTGACGCCCAAGGGGCGCTTGCTCTACGCTACGTGCTCGGTGCTGCCGGCGGAAAACGATGCGGTGATCCGGCGCTTCGTCGATCGTCATCCCGATGCCGAAGTCCGGCCCATCGAGGCCTCGTGGGGACGAGCGACCGAGCGAGGGCGCCAAATCCTGACCGGCGAGGAGGGAATGGACGGCTTTTTCTACGCAACGCTGACCAAGGCCTGAAACAAGGCCTGAAAAAGGCTCGAAGGATGCCATGATCCGGACAATCGACTCCCGCCGCCACGCTTTTTCGAAGCCCGCTTTCGGAAAAGGACGATCGCGATCCGCCGATCGAGGCCGCCGGTCTTCATCGACGGCAGCGGCGCTCGCTTTTCTCCTCTTGCTTGTTTTTTGCCTCCTGCAGCCGCTTCGCTTCTCCGCCGCGACCGAAAAAGACCTCGGATTCAAGGTGCAAAACGCCGAGCTGCGCAAAGAAAAGACCCACCAAGTCCTCGATGCGGATATCCGTTTCGGCTTCGGCGAGGAAAGCTTGGAGGCGATCCACAGCGGAGTGAGCCTGACGATCCTGGTCGATATCGAGCTGCGTCGCGGCCCTTGGTGGTGGAGCCGGACCGTCGCCGGACACCGCCTGCGCTATCGGATCCATTCCAACGGGCTGACCGGAAGATACGGCCTGCACAGCCCCGGGCTCGCGACGATGCGCAGCCACTCCTCGCTCGACGAAATGCTCGAAGATCTCGGGCGATTGCGATCGGTGCCGATCATCCCGGTCGAAGATCTCCCGCCGCCGGATCCCTCGTCCCCCTTGCGGGCGAGAATTCGAGCCCATATCGATATCGAAGCCCTCCCCGCCCCTTTGCGTCCCATCGCCTGGTTCAGCCCCCACTGGCGAGGGCTCGGCAGCGAATGGTTCGAATGGTCGCCTCGGCTTCGCGAATCATGACGCCCGCGCTCGCAACGGACAGCGCTTTTGCCCATCGGCCCGTAAAAAGACGAGCGCCGCCGGGCGTTTTCAGGCCCGGGCTTCGATAAAAGAGGTTTTCTTCGACGATGCTCTCTTTTTTCAATCATCGATTTTTCTCTCGCGCACGAAGGCGATGGCCGCCGAACTTCTTGCGCCCGAGTCGGCTGCGCTACCGCACCGGCACCTTGATCGCCGTGCTCAGTCTGGTCCTGTTGGGCCTGATGTATCTGATGAGCACCGCGACCCGGGATTCCGCTTGGTTCGGCACCTTCTATTCCTTGCTCTTGGGGGTCAACGCCCTCGCCCTGCTCGCTTTGGGGGCGCTGATCGCTTTGAACCTCTCCCGCCTGTTCTATCAAATGCGGCAGCGGCGTCCCGGGGCGAAGCTGACGGTGCGCTTGATGATCCTCTTCGTGGTCCTCTCGATCACCCCGGTGGGAGTGATCTACTACTTCTCCTTGGAATTCCTGCACCGGAGCATCGACAGTTGGTTCGATGTCCAAGTCGAGGGGGCGCTGGCCGACGCGCTCGAACTCAGCCGCGCCTCCTTGGGGCTCAGAAGGCGGGAGCTCTTGGCGCAAACCGAGCGTTTGGCATTGGATGTGGCGGGCCTCGACGATCAGCAGATCATCCCCGCGCTCGACGATGCCCGCCGCCTCAGCGGCGCGGCGGAAATCAGCCTGATCGGCGCCCGAGGGCAAATCATCGGCACCAGCAGCATCGACCCGAGGGCGGCGATCCAACCGAACCGCCCCAACGACGCGGTCATCGCCCAAGCCCGCCAGTCGGGCGATTACATCGGCCTCGATACCATCGCGGACAAAGGCCTGCACGCCCGGGTGGTGGTCTTGGTCGACTGGCGGGCCGCCGCCGGCGGAACCCATATCGACGGGCGCGTGGCGGCCAGCGAGGACCGTCTCCTGCAAGCCCTGTTCCCGGTGACGGAACGGATGAACGACCTCGCCGCCAGCGTGGAAACCGCTTTCGCCCGTTATCGAACGCTGGATTACCTGCGCAAACCGCTCAAGCTCAGTTTCACCCTCACCCTCTCGATCATCTTGTTGATGATCCTGTTCATGGCGGTCTACGCCGCCTTGCATTCGGCCCGCCGCGTCGTCGCCCCTTTGCGCGACCTTTCGAAGGGAACCAAGGCGGTCGCGAGCGGGGATTACGATACCCAGCTACCGGGGACCACCGACGACGAAATCGGCTTCCTCGTCGCCTCCTTCAACGAGATGACCCGCGCGCTCAAGCAAGCGCGGGACGACAATCGCGCCAGCCAACAGCAGGTCGAAGCGCAGCGGGCCTACCTCGCCACGGTCCTTCGACGCCTGTCGGCCGGGGTGTTGGCCCTCGATGCCGAGTTCCGGATCACCACCGCCAACCATGCGGCGGAGGAGATCCTCGATATCAACCTCGATTCGAGCGCCGGGGTCGTCCTCGATACCCTGGCCACCACCCGACCGGCGCTAGAGCCCTTGGTGCGCGCGATCCAGGATCGGATCGACAGCGCAAAAAAAACCATGCCCTCGCGTGATTGGCGGGTACAGGTCGAAGTCGACACCCCGCGCGGACGACGCTCGTTGATGTGCAGCGCCGCCCCCTTGGCCGGGGGCGAGGGCCATGTCATCGTGCTCGACGATTTCACCGAGTTGATGCAAGCGCAGCGCAATGCCGCCTGGAGCGAAGTGGCGCGCCGGCTGGCGCACGAGATCAAGAATCCTCTGACGCCGATCCGCCTTTCGGCCGAACGACTGCGACTAAAATACCTTCCCACCGTCAAGGGCGCCGAAGCCGAGCAAATGGATCGTCTGACCCGCACGATCGTCCAGCAGGTCGACTCCCTGCAGGCGATGATCAACGCCTTTTCCGACTACGCTCGCCCCCCGGCGATGCGGCGGGCGCGGGTCGACCTCAAAACCCTCGTGCTCGATATCGTCGAGCTCTACCGCGCCGCGGCCCCTTCGATACGATTCGAGACTCGCTTGGAACTCTCGCTGATGACCATCCGAGCCGACCCCGACCGCTTGCGCCAACTGCTGCACAATCTTTTGAAAAACGCGGTCGAGGCCTGTGGCGACTCGCCGGCAGCGGGCAGCGGCGACAAGCAAAAAGCCGATAGCGAACAAAGCGATGAGGGCGCGGCCCCGGCGTCGAGGGAAGCGGAAATCGTGATCAGCACCCGCAGCGATCTCGAGCGCGGAGTCTTCTTCCTGTCGGTGCAAGACAACGGCCCCGGAATCCCCGAAGATCTGACCACGACCATCTTCGAGCCCTATACCACCTCCAAATCCCGAGGCAGCGGGCTCGGACTTGCGATCGTGAAAAAAATCGTCGAGGAGCATAGCGGGGAAATCACCGTGCGCAACCTTCCCCGAGGCGGGGCGCAAGTGGAAGTCGTGCTGCCTTTGAATATCGACCCCGACCCCTCCGATACCGCTCCCGCCGCCGAAAGCGCCGCCGAATCGTCGCCCCCTTCCGGAGCGAAACCATGAGCGGCCCGGCATCGCCACGCATTCTCGTCGTCGACGACGAGGTCGAGATCCTCGACATCCTCAAGGAGATCCTCGAGGACGAGGGCTACGAGGTCGCATCGGCGGAAAACGCGAAATCCGCTCGCGAACTGCACCGTCAGCGGCGTCCCGATCTCGTTCTGCTCGATATATGGATGCCGGGCACGGACGGCATTTCCCTGCTCAAGGAGTGGTTCGAAAACGGCGCCCGGGATATCCCGGTCGTGATGATGTCGGGGCACGGGACGATCGAAACCGCAGTCGAAGCCACGCGTTCGGGGGCTTACGATTTCCTGGAAAAACCGCTGTCGACGGCCAAACTCCTGCTCACCGTCCGGCGGGCGTTGGAAACGGCGAATTTGCGCAAAACCAATATCGAACTGCGCCACCAAGCGACCCCCGCCCCTTCCGACCTGATCGGAAACAGCGCGGCGCTCGAAAATCTGCGGGCGCAAGTGCGGCGGATCGCCGAGCACGATGCCCCGGTCTTCATCAGCGGCGAGCCGGGCAGCGGCAAGGAGATGACGGCTCGATACCTCCATATCCACAGCCCGAGAGCCGACGGTCCTTTCGTGAGGCTGCATGTCGCGGGGTTGATCGGCCACGCCGGATCGATCGATATCTTCGGCGCCGAGGAGGGCAGCCATATCCATTACGGGGCTCTCGAACGCGCCGCCGGGGGCACCTTGTTGCTCGAAGATATCGCGGATATGGAGCCCGAACTCCAAGCGCGACTGGTCAGCGCGATGCGCCAGGGTTCCTTCCTGCGTCATAACGGACTCTCGGCGGTGCCGTTGACCTCGCGGATCGTCGCCGCCGGCCGCAACGAACTCGCCCACGGCCTGGCCTGCGGCTCGCTGCGCGAAGATCTCTACCACCTGCTCGATGTCTTTCCCTTGAGCGTGCCGCCGCTGCGCGATCATCGAGAGGATATCCCCGCCTTGATCGCCCACTGCATCGACACCCTCGTCACCCGCGACAATCTGCCCAATCGCCGCCTGACCGTCGGCGCCCAAAACCGGCTGCGCAACCATCCCTGGCCGGGCAATATCCGCGAACTGGTCAACGTGCTCCAGCGCTTGCTGATCCTCGGCAACGGTTCGGTGATCGAACAAAACGAAGTCGAGATGGCCCTCGGCCACAGCGCCGGGGAGGGCGAGGAGGGCGAATCCTTATTGGGTGTCGATCTGCCGCTGAGCGAGGCGCGCGAACTCTTCGAACGCATCTACTTGGAGAACCACCTCATCCGGGCGGAAGGAAATATGGCCAAAGTGGCGACGAGCTCCGGCTTGGAACGCACACATTTGTACCGCAAGCTGCGCCGCTTGGGGATCGACCCCAAGCGTATCGCCGGCGCGGCCAAGAAAGCGACGCCGGCAAGTCCGGGCGGAACGGGCTCTCGGTAAACGACCGTGAATATCATCGTGCTCGGCGGTGGGCAGGTCGGCTCCACCGTGGCGGAAATTCTCTCCGGGGAAAACAACGACGTCACCGTCGTCGACCAAGACGAATCCAAACTCAAGGAAATCCAAAAACATCTGGATGTCAGAACCGTAACCGGTCACGCCGCTTGGCCCCGAACCCTGTTCGATGCCGGGGCGCAAGACGCCGATATCCTGATCGCGGTCACCGGCAGCGACGAGACGAACCTGATCGCCTGTCAGGTCGCCCACACCATCTTCAGCACCCCGACCCGAATCGCGCGCGTGCGATCCGGCGAGTACTTCAAAAACCCCCTCAAAGACGCCGCCAAGGATCGCAAAGAGCAACAAAACGGAGAGACGAAAAGCGAGCTCTTCGTCAAAAACGCCCTGCCCGTGGATCTGGTGATCAGCCCCGAAGAGCTCGTCACCGACTCCATCGAGCGCCTGATCGAGACCCCGGGAGCCCTGCAGGTGCTTGATTTCGCTCACGGACGGGTGCGCCTCGTCGGGGTCAAGGCCTATACCGGCGGTCCCCTCGTCGGCCATGCCCTGCGCGAGCTTCCGCAGCATGTGCGAGAGGGAGAGGCTCGGGTGGCGGCGATCTTTCGCGGACGTCGAGCGATCATCCCCGAGGGGGATACGGTGATCGAGGATAGAGACGAGGTCTTCTTCGTCGCCGAAAAAAAACATATCCGGAAGTTCATGGACGAACTGCGCAAACGGGATCTACCTGTGGGAAGGGTCATCCTCGCCGGGGGAGGAAAAATCGGCCGGGGGTTGGCGACCCGGCTTGCGGGTCGGATAAGCCAGGTGAGATTGATCGAATACAAGCTCGAAGCGGCGAATCGGCTCTCGGAGGAGCTGGACAAAAAAATCCTCGTCATTCACGGCGATGCCGCGGACGAGGCCTTGCTGCGCGAGGAAGGCATCGAGCGCACCGATGTATTTTGTGCCGTGACCAACGACGACCAAGTCAATATCCTGTCGGCGATGGTGGCAAAGCGCATGGGCGCCCGCCGGGTCATGGCCCTGATCAGCCGCCCGGCCTTCGTCAACTTGGTGCAAGACGAGGCCTTCGGCATCGATATCGCCATTTCCCCGCAGCAGATCACCGTCGGCAGCCTGCTGGCCAAGGTCCGCCGGGGCGAGGTGGAGGCGGTGCATTCCCTGCGCCGGGGGGCGGCCGAGGCCATCGAAGCGGTCGCGCACAGCAACCACGGCACCTCGAAGGTCGTCGGGAGAAGGGTCGAGGATATCGATTTGCCCGAGGGAACCACGATCGACGCCTTGGTCCGCGAGCACGAGGAGCAAGAGGACAACGAAGTGATCATCGCCCACCACGATACCGTCATCGAGGACGGCGATCACGTCATTCTTTTCATGACCGAAAAGCAGCGGGTTTCCGAGGTCGGGCGGCTCTTCCAAAAAGATCCGCTCTCCCTTTAGCGGGCCATCGGAATCGGAATCGAGATCGGAATCCGCATTCCGCCGCCATCCCGACGGAGCCCTCTTGGCACCCGAGCGAGCCGATCGCCCGCCGCCGGCTCCTTCGCCGCCGCCCGAGTCCACCCGAACCTTTATCGCTTTCGAGCATCCCGCCATGGGAAATGCCTTGCCATGACATCGCAAGAGCGAGATCGATCCACCGAGCACCCGCCTGCGAGAAGCGGGCTCATCAGGCTCATCCTCGGCCGCCTGTTGATAGGCTTCGGACTCGTCATGGTGCCGCCGATCGGTGTGGCCTATTTCTACCGAGAGGACTCCGCCGCACCTTTCATCCTCGCCTTCTTCATGCATATCGGGGGCGGCCTGTGCCTGCTGTTCTTTCGCTCTTCGACCATCGATTGGCTCCGGGGCAAACGACTCGATCGCTCCGGCATCAAAGACGAACTCAAGATCAAGGACGGCTTCGTGATCGTCGCCATGTTCTGGCTGGTGCTCGGGGTCTCCGGCAGCATCCCGCTGGCCTTGAGCGCCTCCCTCGAGATGTCCGTCACCGACGCGATTTTCGAATCCGTCTCGGGGCTGACCACCACCGGGGCGACCGTCATCACCGGCCTCGACGATCTGCCGAAGGCGATCCTCATCTATCGCCAACTCCTGCAATGGCTCGGAGGGATGGGGATCATCGTGCTCGCGGTCGCCATCGTGCCGATGCTCGGCATCGGGGGCATGCAGCTCTATCGCGCCGAGACCCCGGGACCGATGAAGGAGTCGAGACTCAAACCGCGCATCGCCAGCACCGCCAAGGCGCTATGGGCGATCTATCTCGTCTTGACCTTGGCCTGCGCGCTGGCCTATCACCTTGCGGGAATGAGCGGGTTCGACGCCATCTCCCATGCGCTGTCCACCGTCTCGATCGGCGGCTTTTCCACCCACGATGCCAGCCTCGGCCACTTCGACAACGTATGGATCGAGACGGTGGCGATCGTTTTCATGATCGCCGCGGGCATGAATTTCGCCTTGCATTTCAAAGTCTGGAATCCCTGGGTGCCCCGTTGGCGCAAGGATTTTCATCACCTGCACTCGCTGCCTTCGTTGCTCCGCTCGCTCCCGACGCGCATCGGGAAATATTTATCGTTCGCGCACCGAACATCGAGATTCAGCGAATATCGCGATGATCCCGAACTTCGCTTCTATTTGCTGGTGCTGACCGCGATCGCCGCGATCTGCTCCGCGCTTCTCTACCTATCGGGAATTTTCGAAGACCCTTGGAGCGCGCTGCGCAAGGGAGTCTTCCAAGCCGTCTCGATCAGCACCACCACCGGCTTCACCACCACGAGTTATCACGCTTGGCCCGGCTTCCTACCGGTGCTGCTGATCTTCGCCAGTTTCGTCGGCGGCTGCGCCAGCTCGACCGGCGGCGGGCTCAAGGCGATTCGGGTATTGATGCTCTTCAAGCAGATGGGGCGGGAGATCACCCGACTCGTCCATCCCAACGCATTGGTCCCGGTCAAGATCGGCAAAACCGTCCTGCCCACCCGGGTGATCGACGCGGTATGGGGGTTTTTCGCGGCTTATGTACTGGTATTTTCCCTGCTCCTGCTGGCGCTGATGATGACCGGCCTCGACCAAGTGAGCGCCTTTTCGGCCGTCGCCGCGTGCATCAACAATATGGGTCCGGGCCTCGGCGATGTCGGACAGCACTACGCCGGGATCAACGATTTCGCGAAATGGCTCCTCGCGCTCGCCATGCTCTTGGGAAGGCTGGAAATCTTCACCCTCCTGGTCCTGATGTCGCCGACTTTCTGGCGCAACTGAGCAACTGATCCGACAAGCGACAAGGAATCGCAAAAGCCATGAACCCCGAACTCCTGATTCGCAATTTCGAGGCTCTGATCGAAAGCGGCAAGGACGGACCGATGGCGCGCTTCGGGCTCGGCAAAGCGCACCTCGACGCCGGCGATCCGGCAGCGGCGGCGAAAGAGCTCGCGCAGGCGGTCTCGATGGATCCCGCTTGGTCCGCGGCGTGGAAATCGCTCGGCAAGGCGCGAGCCCGAGCCGGCGACCGGGCGGGCGCGGCCGATGCTTGGAAGCAGGGGATCGAAGCGGCAAAGACCAAAGGAGATCGCCAAGCCGTCAAAGAGATGGAAGTGTTTTTGCGCCGTATCGAACGCGAGATCGCATCCGATACGTGATTCGGCCCTTGGTTTGGCTTGTCTCGGCGTCTCGAAATGACGACTCAACGCCCGAAAACCCGGCTCGAGCGTCCCCTCGAATCTCGCCTAATCCTTCGCTTCGACTAATCCTTCGCTTCCAAGGAGCCGACGATCCGATCGATGCCATCGATACGATGGCGCCGCATATAGTCCGAGATCCCCTCGTTGATCCGCACGCAGACCAAAGGATCGTAAAAAAGCGCGGTACCGATCCCGACCGCGGCGGCCCCGGCGATCATGAACTCGATCGCATCGTCGGCGGAAACGATCCCGCCTTGGCCGATGATCGGAATGCCGTGCGGCTTTGCCACCCGATACACTTGGTGCACCTTCAACAGCGCCATCGGCTTGATCGCCGGACCCGAAAGCCCGCCTTGACCGGCACCGAGATTCAGCCTGCGGGATTCGATATCGATGGCCATCCCCATGAAGGTATTGACCACCGCCAAAGCGTCCGCCCCGGCCTCGATGCAGCCGCGAGCGTTGTCGGCGATATCCGTCTGATTCGGCGAGAGTTTGACGATCAAGGGCTTGGATGTTTTCTTGCGGCAGGCCTCCACCACCCTTCGCGACATCTCGGGATCGTTCCCGAAGGCGACGCCTCCGGCGCGCACATTGGGGCAGGAAATATTGATCTCGAGGGCATCGATCGGGGATTCGTCGAAGCAGCGGGAGAGTTCGGCATATTCCTCGACGGTGGAGCCGGAGAGATTGGCGATGAAACGAGTTTCGTCGAAATCGAGACGAGGCAGGATCTCGTCGATCACCGCCCGCGCCCCGGGGTTTTGCAAGCCGATGGAATTGAGCATACCGGCCGGCGTTTCTCGCACCCGCGGCGGATCGTTGCCCAAACGCGGATGCAAGGTCGTGCCCTTGAGGCAAACCGCACCGGCATCCCGGTTCGAAAAGCCCTCGACGCGCGTATATTCCTCGCCGAAACCGACGCAGCCGGAAAGCAGCACCAAGGGGGTATCGAAGCTCAGTCCGCAGAAATTCGTCCTCAAGGACCGGCGATCATAAGGATCCGGGGTCATGTTTCACATCGTTCTTTATCAACCGGAAATTCCTCCCAATACCGGGAATATCATCAGGCTTTGTGCCAACACCGGCTGCAGCCTGCATCTCATCCATCCCTTGGGGTTTTATCTTGACGAGGCGCGCCTGCGCCGCGCCGGTCTCGATTACCATGAAGCCGCCCGGGTGCAAGAGCACGACAGTTTCGACGATTTTCTGTCGCGCATCTCGCCGCCTCGGGTTTTCGCCTTCTCCTCTGGCGCCCGCGTCTCGTGCTTCGACATCGCCTTCCACGCCGACGATGCCTTCGTTTTCGGCCCGGAAACCCGCGGGCTCCCCGATGATTTGATCGAACGCATCGATTGCCGACGGCGACTGCGCATTCCGATGCGCCCGGGCAATCGCAGTCTCAACCTCTCCAATGCGGTGGCCGTCGTCGGCTACGAGGCTTGGCGCCAATGCGCCTTCGAAGGTGCGAAGTGATCCCGACGAGCGCCTCGATGAAGAGGCTTTTTCGAAAACGCAAGCGTCATCGAGAGGATCCGTCGACGCCGGCGGCATTCTAAGGCCTTCTCGGATCCGCCAATCCCGCAGCCAAGCGTCGCATCCCTTCGTCCATCGCCGAAGCCTCCACCGCTCCGTAGCCGATGCGCAAATAGCAACCCTCGTCCATCCCGAAAGCGACCCCGGGGATCACCGCGACCCGATGCTCGCGGATCAAGAACTCGGCCAAAGACAAAGAATCGCCCCCTTCCAAGATGCGCACGAAGAAGTAAAACGCCCCTTCGGTCTGCGGCACCCTCACCTGCCCTTCGAGCCGCAAGAGGGTATGAAGAGCCCGCTGCCGCACCGCGGCGATCCCGCGCATTTTTTCTTGCACCCACGGCCTTCCCGCATCCAATACCCGCATCGCCGCATGCTGGCAGACCACCGGCACGCAAATGATATTGGTGTCCTGGATCTTCTTGATGGATTCCAGCAAGACCCCGGGGAAAATCATATAACCCACTCGCCAGCTAGCGAATCCGTAGGCTTTGCTGAGGGAATGGATGGCGATGGTATGGGCCTCGGCTCCGCAAATCGCGGCCGGGGAAAAATGGCGGGCGCCGTCGAAGACGAAATATTCATAGACCTCGTCGCTGATATGAAACAGGCCTCGGGTTTCGCATAATGCGTTGACCGCCCGCAAATCCTCTTCGGAATAGACCGCCCCCGTCGGGTTGTTGGGGGAAACGGTAACGATCGCCCGGGTGCGGGGGCCGAGGGCGCGTCGGATGGCATCGAGATCGAGTTGGTAGTCCTCGCGTGCGGATACCGCCACCGGCGTGGCGCCGACGCTGCGCACCGCCATCTCGTGATTGAAAAACCACGGGCGCACCAAAACCACTTCGTCGCCCGCATCGCAGATCGCCAGCAGGGCGGTCAGGAATGCCATATTCCCGCCGGCGGTGACTGCCAAGGCGAAGCGTTCGGGGTCGATATCGTTCTCTTCGGCGAGTTTTGCCCCGATACGCGCTCGCAAATCCGGAAGACCGAGCTCGTGTTGATAACGGTGCCGCTGCGGATCTTCGAAAAAATCGCACAAGGCATCCCGCGCGGCCTCAGGAGGCGGATAATGAACGATGCCCTGGCCCAAAGAAATAGTGTCGGGATAGGCAGCGACGAGCTCGCCGATCCGGGGGATGATCGGGGCTTGTACGCCCTGCATGCGTTCACAGATCGATGGATGTCGGTCGCTGATGGTGTTCACCTCGGCCTTTTTCCCTTATACCCTTGTCGTTGCCCCGTATCGCTGCCGGCCTTTCATCCTCACGATCGATTCAGACCTTATGAAAATTCGGGCGGGGGCAGATCGATATCGGTGATCGTGCGCACTTCCAATCCGCAATGCTTCGAGTGATTGTTGAGGCCTCGATCTTGCGAGTAGATCGCCTCGGCTCCTTGGGTACGAGCAATCGCCACGATTTGGTAATCGACCTTGATCTTGTTCCGAATATCCGATGAATCGGCGCCGATGCTGCCGTCACGCTCTTTCTTCTCTCGCATGGCCCGTGCCGTCTCGATGGCTGCTTTGTAATCAAAGACCGCGACTTCCAAAACGACCTCGCCTCCTAGGTATCGAAATAGCGCTTCCATCACATTTTCCGAAAAGACGAGCAATTCCGAAACCACCGGAGCCGGTAGCAATATCCTTACCTTGTTCTTCGCAAGGCTCGAAAGCAGATACCTCACCCGCTCCCCGGGACGCTCGACCGGTTTTTTCGTTTCCGGATCGATCAAGTTGCGACCCGAACCGTTGATCGCCAACGAAATGATCGATGTATCGAAGGCCAACATCGGTATTCACTCAGTCGGGGCCGTGTCGAAGGGCATGGAAAGCCGCTAAAGGATCATCGAATTCCCGCCACTCCATGCCCTCGATCTCCCGGATTCTGTCGAAGACCTCGAGGAGATCCATTTCTCCGAGGCGTTTGAAATCGACGACTTGGAGTCCTTTCAGATCCCAAACGCCTTGGGCGCTGCAGGTCCAAGTCGCACTTCCGAACAAGCGCACCGGTCGATAGAGGTGGACTGCGATCTTCTCCGCAATACCCTGCTCGGCACGAATTCCGGTATAGATCCGCTTCTCGCTTCGAAGCCGAAGTTTTGCCGGATCGATTTCTGCGTCGATATCGATCAGATACCCGGATATCTGATCGTCCTGTTCGATCTCCATCTCTTTGCGAGAACGAGGCGCGGGCGCGAAATCGATAATCTTGGTATCGAGCGCACCCTTTTCATCGCTTGCGAATATCGCGGCCTTCGCATTGTCCTTCGCCAGCATCTTCAACATCCCCTCGTAGGCGGATTGCGCAGCCTTGGCCCCTCGGCCCTTGGCCAGTTCTTGCAGACCCTCCTCGACGACTCCGGTATAGGCCGGATCGATACGGCAAGCGATATTCGTGCTTCCCGGGCGAATTCCATCGATATACACCCCATCCTCATGGCCGAGAATTTTGGCGAAGCGGGCCATATACTCCGCCAGTCGCGCCATCGGAAGAGCCTTCGGATCGAGGGAATCGATATGCAGCACGTAGCTTTCGGTCATGCCTAAGAAGACTCCTCGAAGTCGAAAAAGTTTCGAAGCGTATCGATAGTGTCGTCTTTCGACCACTTCGATTCAAGCGGAACGACCATGATTTCCTCGCTTTTGCACCCTCGATCGGCGCTTTTCGCTGCCGGGATCGCCGCCCGAGCAACCCGCGCGAACCCGAGCGTCGACGCCCTCGCACTGCCTCGATGCTCGATGAGCGAAATCGAACGGCTCGACGAGAAATTCCTTAACCTATCCTTATAGACCGGAAAAACCGAAAAAAGATCGAAGCGCTTGCGAAGGCGTGACGATCGACCTCGCTCGAGCGCCGTCAACACGAAATCCCGAGGAAAAGCCATGTCGCTACAACCGAATCGCGAAGTGTTCATCACCTGCGCCTTGACCGGCGCGGGCGATACCGTCGGGCGCTCCGACAAAGTCCCGATCACCCCCCAACAGATCGCCGACGACGGGATAAAAGCCGCGAAAGCGGGTGCCGCCATCATCCATATCCACGTACGCGACCCCGCGACCGGACAACCGGCGCGCGAGCCCGCCCTTTACCGCGAGGTGGTCGAACGCATCCGCGATTCCGGTACCGACGTCGTCCTCAACCTCACCGCCGGCATGGGCGGCGACTTGACCTTGGGACCCCCGGAGCGGCCCCTCCCCTTCGACCGAGCGGCGACGGATCTCGCCGGGGCGACCGAACGCCTCGCCCACATAAGCCAACTCCTCCCCGAAATCTGCACCATCGACTGCGGGACGATGAACTTCGGCGAGGGGGATTACATCATGACCAACACCCCGGCGATGCTCGCGGAGATGGCAAGACAAGTACGCGATCTCGGGGTGCGGCCGGAGGTCGAGATCTTCGATACCGGCCATCTCGTTCTCGCCCGCGACTTGGCGCAAAAAGGGCTGCTCGAAGCCCCGGTCATGGTGCAACTTTGCATGGGCATCCCTTGGGGAGCCCCCGACGATATCGGCACTTTGATGTCGATGGTCAACAACCTGCCGCCGGATTGGGTCTTCTCCGCCTTCTCGATCAGCCGCAACCAACTGCCCTACGTGGCGTTGGCGACCCTCGTCGGCGGCAACGTTCGCGTCGGGCTCGAAGACAACCTTTGGCTGAAAAAGGGTCATCTGGCGACCAATGCCGATCTCGTCGAACGAGCCAAGGCGATCGTCGAGGGCATGGGAGCGAAGATATTGAGCCCCCAAGCGGTGCGCGATCGACTCGCGCTTCGCAAAGGGTGGTAAGAGCGGGGCGAAAGATGACAAGACCCTCCCCCGCTTTCGACCTTGGCTCTTGACCTTGGCTCTTAGTGCCGAGGGGATCCTTCGTTGTCGGAGAATGCGATGCCGGAAAATGCGATGAGCGCAAGCAGCGCCGCGCCTTGCGAACCGAGGCCCGGCGAGGGCGGGCATGTCGCCATCGTCGGCGGCGGCGTGATCGGCAGCGGCTGGGCCGCGCGCTTCGTCCTCAACGGTATCGACGTCGCCGTCTTCGATCCGAATCCCGACACCGTGCGCAACACGCAAGAAGTCCTCGCCGGCGCCGAACGCGCCTTCGAGCGTCTGTTCGGCGCCGAACGAGCGCCCGCAGGCTCCTTGCGCTTCGCCACCCAACTGACCGATGCCGTCGAGGGCGCTTTTTTCGTCCAAGAGAGCGTGCCCGAACGCCTCGATCTCAAACGCCGGATCCTCGGAGATATCGACGCCTCCGCCCCGCCCGAGGCGATCGTCGCTTCCTCCACCTCCGGTCTCCTTCCGAGCGAGATGCAAAAAGATCTCGTTCATCCGCAACGCTTCTTGGTCGGCCACCCCTTCAACCCCGTCTACCTCCTGCCCTTGGTCGAGCTCGTCGCCGGCCGCAGCACCTCCCCCGAGAGCCTCGATCGCGCTTCCCGCCTCTACGCCTCGGTCGGCATGAAGCCGGTGCGGGTGGCCAAGGAAATCGACGCCTTCATCGGAGATCGTCTGCAAGAAGCGCTGTGGCGAGAGGCGCTGTGGCTGGTGCGCGACGGCATCGCGACGGTCGAGGAAATCGACGACGTGATTCGCTGTTCCTTCGGCCTGCGCTGGGCCCAGATGGGAGTATTCCAGACCTATCGCATCGCCGGGGGAGAAGCGGGGATGCGTCATTTTCTGGAGCAGTTCGGACCCTGCCTCGCTTGGCCTTGGAGCCGCCTCGTCGACGTCCCCGACTTGGACGAAACGCTGATCGATACGATTTCCGGGCAATCGGACGATCAAGCCCGCGGGCTTTCGATCCGCGAACTCGAACGCATCCGCGACGACAACCTCGTGGCCATCATGCAAGCCTTGGAGGGCACTCCGACCGAGGACGGCTGGGGAGCCGGCACCTCCTTGGGGGAGTTCCGCAAAGCGATGGCGGCCAAAGCGCAAGGACGGAAAAGCCCATGAATTTCAACCTCTCCCCCGAGCAGGACATGGTCGTCGAAACCGTACGAGGATTCGTCGAGAAAGAGCTCTACCCGCACGAGGAAGAGATCGAACGCAGCGGCCAGGTGCCGCCGGGGCTCGGGGAATCGATCAAACAAAAGGTCATCGATCTCGGCTTTTACGCCCCCAACCTGCCCGCGGAAATCGGCGGCGGGGGGCTGGATCATCTGACCTTCACCCTGCTCGAACGCGAACTCGGACGGGCTTCGATGGCCTTGAGCGTGTTCTGGGGCCGTCCCTCCGGCATCTTGATGGGCTGCAACGACGAGCAGCGAGAGCGCTACCTGCTACCGGCGGCGCGCGGCGAACGCTTCGACGCCCTGGCCATGACCGAACCCGGCGCGGGCTCGGATGTGCGCGGAATGCAGTGCAGCGCCCGTGCGAGCGGGGACGATTGGATCATCGACGGCACCAAGCATTTCATCTCCCACGCGGACTTGGCCGATTTCGTGATCGTCTTCGTCGCCACCGGAGAGGAGTCGACCCCGCGCGGACCGAAAAAACTTATCACCTGCTTCCTCGTGGATCGCGGGACCCCCGGTTTCGAGATCCTCCCCGGCTACGATTCGATCTCCCATCGCGGCTACGCCAACTGCATTTTGCGATTCGACGACTGTCGTTTGTCTTCGGCGCAGATCTTGGGCGAACTCCATCGCGGCTTCGAACTCGCCAACGAATGGCTCTATGCCACCCGGATCACGGTCGCGGCATCGTGCGTCGGTCGGGCGAGGAGGATCTTCGACCTCGCCCTCGGGCACGCAGCCGAACGCCGCCAATTCGGCCAAGCCATCGGAAAGTTCCAAGGGGTCTCGTTCAAACTCGCCGACATGATCACATCGATCGACGCCGCCGACTGGCTGACCCTGGCCGCCGCTTGGCGACTCGACCAAGGACAACCGGCGGAGCGCGAGATCGCCTCGGCCAAGGTCTACGCCACGGAAATGCTGGCCCGGGTCAGCGACGAGGCCATCCAAATCCACGGCGGAATGGGATTGATGAGCGACCTGCCGCTGGCCCGCTTTTGGCGAGACGCCCGAGTCGAACGCATCTGGGACGGTACTTCGGAGATCCAACGCCATATCATCGGCCGCGAACTGCTACGGCCTTTGGGGGGCTGAGTCGATTGATCGACGATCGAGGGATTCGAATTCGTCGGCAAAGGAAGGTCTTCCGAATAGACAAAACGAGAGAGTGATGCGGAGAGGATTCGGGTATGGGACTAGGAGCCGAAAAGTCTTGCTTATCGCTAAGAGTCGGTCACCGTCTAGTCGACGCTTAAAAACACCCCCTAAATCAATATCTCTGCCTTGGCTCTCTAAGTTTCTGATGAAGGAATTCCATATCTCGATCTCCCTTGATGCTGTTACATGAAGAACAAAGGAGTTGTAGGTTATTGATATGATCGGAGCCTCCGTTCGAGCTCGCGATGATGTGATCGACCTCAAGAGCGTGGATTTTAAAATAACGAAGACATCCTGGGCATTCACCACCCTGCTTCTTGTAGAGAAGTTCCTTGGTCCCGGGAGAATTATATTCATAAGTCATGGCTTTGGCTCCTTTTGGCCAACTCAGATTTTATTCCATGTAGATATCATATCATTATCTCTCGTTTGTGTCAATTTTTTGCAAGTTCAACCGCTTCCCGGGTATTGATACCGACCCATCTTTGAAAGAACTGCTTGGCAGCAGCATACGGGGTTGTATCTCGCGAAAGGATCGAGGACAAAATACCCTTTTTCGGGTAGACGCTTTGTTACCAAGTGGTATGCAATTGAACGAAAATCCGCCAAAATCGCCCGATTATCCCGTCTGGAGGCTCACCCGAGTATCGACAGCCACCGAAGACGCATACGCCCCCTTTCGAAAACAACGAGAACCCGAATCCCCCCGAGGCAAACAACCCCTTTGCCCAAGCAAAGCGGGCGATACGAGCGAAGCCGACGAAGCCGATGAACAACCCTCCCGACCCTTCCCGAAGCGACCCCGACGCCGGGCCCGATCGCTTCGACAACGAGCGCTTCGCCCGTTTGCTGCGCCCTTCGAGCATCGCGCTCATCGGCGGACGCGAGGCGGCGCGGGTTGCCCGGCAATGCGACCGCTGGGGGTACGAGGGGGAGATATTCCCGATACATCGGCAACGAGACGAAGTGGAAGGCCGACCGGCCTTTCGCTCGGTTCTCGATCTGCCACACCCTCCGGACGCCGCCTTCATCGGGGTCAATCGCCATGCGGCGGTCGAAGTCGCCGCCGATCTCGCGCGCATCGGCGCCGGCGGCGCAATTTGCTACGCCTCCGGTTTCGGCGAAAGCGACGATACCGGCAAGGCCTTGCAAGACGGCTTGGTCGAAGCGGCGGGGGAGATGCCCTTGCTGGGCCCCAACTGCTACGGCCTGATCAACTTTCTCGACGGTGCGCCGCTGTGGCCGGACCAGCACGGAGGGCGCAAACTCGATCCCGCCGATCGCGGGGTGGCCATCGTCACCCAATCCTCGAATATCGCCATCAGCCTGACGATGCAAAGGCGCGGCCTGCCGATGGCATACCTCGTCACCGCCGGCAACCAAGCCGCGATCGGGCTTTCTCGGATCGCCCTCGCCCTTCTCGACGACGAGCGGGTCAGCGCGCTCGGCCTGCATATCGAGGGCTTCGATTCCGTGCGCGGCTTCGAGGCCTTGGCGCACAAAGCCCGCGAGCGACGCATCCCGGTGGTCGCCGTCAAAACCGGTCGCTCCGAGCGCGGGCGCAGCGCCAACCTCGGCCATACCGCATCCGTCGCCGGCTCCGACGCCGGGGCCGACGCCTTCTTGCGAAGACTCGGCTTCGGCCGCGCCCTTGGCATCCCGGGGCTGATCGAGAGCCTCAAACTGCTGCATGTCCACGGCCCCTTGGCGGGATCCAAGATCGGCGCGATGTGCTGCTCCGGGGGAGAAGCCGCGCTTCTCTCCGACGCCTTCGAGCAAAGCAGGCTCGAACTCGCCGATATTTCGCCCGAACGAACCGCCGCGCTGCGCAAGACCGTCCACCCCTTGGTGCGCATCGCCAACCCTCTCGACTACCACACCTTCCATTGGGGAGATAGACAAGCGCTGGCCCGCACCTTCACCGCCTTCGCGGCCAACGCCTTCGACGCCTTGACCTTGGTGATCGACTTCCCGCGCACCGACCGCTGCGACGACGATGACTGGTGGATCGCGATCCGCGCCTTCCGAGACGCACTCGAATCATCGAAGGCAGTGGGAACGGTCGCCGCGACAGTGCCCGAAACCCTCTGCGAGGCAACCAGCGAGCGCCTGATCCGCGAAGGCATCGCCCCCTTGGCCGGAATCGACGAAGCCATCGGCGCCCTCGAATGCGCCGCCGAAATCGGAAAAAGCCTGAAAGCGCCGCCCCCGCCATCGATCTTGGACACCGAAGCGCCCGCCATACCGACATCCGCACCGCCCCTTCCGGCAGGGGATGCCGTCCTCGACGAGGCGGCGGCGAAGGCCCTTCTCGCGGCTTTTTCCCTTTCGATCCCCGAAGGCGGGGTCGCCGAAAGCCCCGACGAAGCGCTGGCCATCGCCGAGGCGATCTTGAGCGATCCGAAACCGAGTGCTCCCGGTGCCTCCGGTATCCTTGGCGCCCCCGCCTCGCCCTCGCCGCGCAACACGGTAGCGATCAAGGCTTTGGGCGTGGCACATAAAAGCGATGTCGGCGGCTTGGCTTTGGGGCTTTGCGAAGCCTCCGAGATCCGCGCCGCGGCCCACGCCTTGCTCTCGTCGAGCAAGCGCGTGCTCATCGAAGGGTGCCTGACCGGCGCGGTGGTCGAACTGCTCGTCGGAGTCCACCGCGACCCCCGCCTCGGCCCGCTGTTGACCATCGGCGCCGGCGGCGTCTTGGTCGAGTTGATGAGAGATCGGGCCACCTTGCTGCTGCCGACCGACGAGGAAGACGTGCGCCGCGCCCTCACCGGATTGCGCTGCGCCCCTTTGCTCTTCGGCTTTCGCGGCCGCCCGCCTGCGGATATCGACGCCGGAATCGAAGCCGTCCTCGCCATCGCCCGCTTCGCCAAAGCGTATGAAGCCCGCTTGCAAGAGATCGATATCAACCCCTTGGCCCTCTTCCCGCAAGGACAAGGAGCGGTGGCTTTGGATGCGCTGATCCGCATCGGGCCTGCGACCTCGTCCGACCCGCCGGCCTAGGAACCGAGAGATCAGAGCCGAGAACCCACGATTTGCAACATAAAATGCCCGCAGCACCGGCAGCCCGGCCGCGGCAAAGCGCATCCCCCGGACTCGCCGCCTCGATCCTGCGCCAGCGCACCCACGCTCCCGCACCCACGATCAGGAGAAAGAGAAAAGACCATGACTTCCTTCGACGAGGTACTGAAAAAAATGCGAGCCGAGGCGCGCAATCGATCCGAACAAGGGCGCTTTTTCGAACTGCTGATGCGGCGCGTCCTGCCGCTGCTTCGGGAATACGATTTCGCCGATTCGAGAGTCTGGCTTTGGGAGGACTGGCCCGAGCGCGAGCGCCATAGCGGGCACGCGAGCCACGATCTCGGAATCGATTTGGTGGCCAAAGACCTAAGCGGAGCCTACTGGGCGATCCAATGCAAGTTTTTCGATGAAGACACCACGATTCAAAAGAGCTATCTCGACAGTTTCTTCAACGAAGTCGGCAAAGAGCCCTTCGACAAAGGCTTGATCGTCAGCGCCAACGACACTTGGAGCTCCAACGCGGAAAAAGCCTTGGAGGGCCGCACCAAACCCGTCATGCGCCTGCGCTTTCGCGACCTGGCCAAACGCTTCGATTGGGATGCCCTCTACCCCGACAACACCCGCCTTCCGAGCCCCAAGGAACTTCGTCCCCGGCAAAAAGAAGCGCACGATAGAGTCATCGAGGCTTTCGAAAGCCACGATCGCGGGCGGCTGATCATGGCTTGCGGCACCGGCAAAACCCTGACCTCCTTGCATATCGCGCAGTCGATGGTGCCCGAAGGCGGCAATATCCTGTTCCTCGTGCCCTCGATCGCCTTGATCTCCCAAAGCCTGCGCGAATGGGCGGACCAACAGGATCGACAAGCGGCAAAGATGCGCTATCTCGCAGTCTGCTCCGACGATCGGGTCGATGCGCAATCCGAAGATATCAAGTCCGGCGATCTGGCCGTGCCCGCCACCACGAACGCCGAGAGCATCGCCGCCGCTTCGGGCACCGGTGTCGAGCGAACCACCGTCGTCTTTTGCACCTATCAATCCTTAGACCGCATCCACGAGGCGCAAGCCTTGGGCGCCCCGACCTTCGACCTCGTCATCTGCGACGAAGCCCACCGCACCACCGGCGTCGAAAACAACAAGGGCGAGCGCAGCCATTTCAGCCGCATCCTCGACGGCGACTACATCCGCGCCGCCAAACGCCTGTTCATGACCGCCACCCCGAGGCTCTATTCCGAATCCGCCAAGGCCAAGGCGATGGAGCGAGAAGCCAAGACCTTCTCGATGGACGACGAAAGCCTCTATGGCCCCGAGTTCTATCGCCTGAGTTTTTCCGACGCCGTCAAGGAGAAGATGCTCTGCGACTATCGCGTGTTGATACTGAGCGTCAGCGAGAACGCCAACGACATTCCCGAACTTGCCGATATCGATATCGACATCGACGAAAAGACCGACGACCGCGGCAAAATCGTCGGCTGCCACCGAGCGCTGCGCGACCGTGGGCGTCCTGAGAGCCTTTCTGGGGCTTTCTACGCGCCCTCCTTTACCACCTCTACCACTGCCCCCCCCCCCCCCCCCCCCCCACAGAATTTGAGGACCGAGCGCCTGAAAGCGCACCGATGCGCCGTGCCGTCGCCTTCGCCAACCGCATAAACCATTCGCAAAAACTCGCCGAGACCTTCCAAGAGGTCGTTGCCAAAGTCGGCGAAAAACCCCGCCCCTTCGAAAGAGATTTCCTGGCCTGCCAAACCGAACACGTCGACGGCAAGATGTCGGCGCCGAAGCGCAACAAAGCCCTCGACTGGCTGCGCGAAGAACCCTCGAACAACGAACGCGGCGAGCCGATCTGCAAACTCCTCTTCAACGCCAAATGCTTGGGCGAGGGCGTGGATGTCCCGAGCCTCGACGCCGTGCTCTTCATGCAGCCGCGCCAGTCGGAAATCGATATCGTCCAAGCCGTCGGCCGCGTGATGCGCACCGCCCCGGGCAAGGAATACGGCTACGTCATCGTGCCCGTGGTCGTCGACCCCAACGAAGATCCCGCCAAGGCCCTGTCCGGCTCGAACTACAAAGCGGTGTGGCAAGTGCTCAACGCCCTTCGAGCCCACGACGACCGCTTCCAATCGATCATCAACAAGATCGAACTCAACCACGCCAAACCCGAAAATATCCGACATATCGGCGTCGGCTTCGGCAAGGAGGACCAAGACTTCGCCGACGCCGTCGCGGAAGCGACCGTCATAGAGACGAAAAAAGCCGCCCAACTCGATCTCTGGGAACAGGTGATCTACGCCAAGATCGTCGACAAATGCGGGGAGCGGGAATATTGGGAGACTTGGGCCAAAGATATCGCCGATATCCACGGCGACCTCGTACGACGAATGGAGCGAGCCCGCGCCAAACCCGATATCGAACACACCTACCAAGGCTTCCTCGCCAGCGTCCGCGGCAATATCAACGAAGACCTGAGCGAAGAAGAAGCCACCTCGATGCTCGCGCAACACCTGCTGACCCGCGAAGTCTTCGACTCCCTCTTCCAAGACTACGCCTTCGCCAAAGCCAACCCCGTCTCGCAGGCGATGAACCAAGTCGTCGACCGCCTACGCGACGACCTCGATCAAAACCGACTCGACAACCTCCAAGGCTTTTACGATTCGGTCAAAAGCCGAGCCGCCGATATCGACAACGCCAAAGGAAGACAAAAAGTCATCATCGAGCTCTACGAGAAATTCTTCAAAACCGCCTTCCCCCGAGTCGCAAGCAGCTTGGGCATCGCCTATACCCCCATCGAAATCGTGGACTTCGTGCTCGCAAGCGCCGACTACGCCCTACGCGCCGAGTTCGGACGCGGCCTTTCGGACGAAAACGTCCATATCATCGATCCCTTCACCGGCACCGGCTCCTTCATCAACCGCCTGATCCAAAACCGAGACCTGATCCAGGACAAAGACTTGAAGCGTAAGTTCGATCACGAACTGCACGCCAACGAAATTCTGCTCCTGGCCTATTACATCGCCTCGGTGAATATCGAAGAAGCCTTCCACGGCCGCACGGGCGGGGATTACCGCCCCTTCCCCGGCATCGTCCTCACCGACACCTTCAACCTCTTCGAACGCGACGCCACCGGCACCGGCGAAATGTTCCCCGAAAACGACCAACGTCTGGCGCGCCAGCGCAAGGCACCGATACGGGTGATCGTGGGCAATCCGCCGTGGTCGAGGGGGCAGAAGTCGGAAAACGACAATGCCAAGAATCTCAACTACCCGAAGCTCGATGACAGCATCCGCAACAGCTATGCGGCCCGCTCCAAAGCGATCCTCAAAAACCAACTGTATGACAGCTATATACGTGCTTTTCGCTGGGCAAGCGATCGTTTGGGAAGCGAAGGTGTGATCGCTTTCGTCTCCCCTTCGGCGTGGATCGACAAAGCCTTTGCCGAGGGAATGCGTGCCACTTTGGGAGAGGAATTCGACACTATCTGGACATTGAATCTGCGCGGGGATATCCGTAAAAACATGCTCTCCAAAGGCATGGCGCACGAGGGCGAAAATGTCTTCGGGAGTTCCAGCATGAACGGAGTCGCAATCACCGTGCTTGTGCGGCATAAGAACTCCGCTCGCGGTCAGATCCGCTATCGCGATATCGGCAACGATCTCTCGCGTAGGCAAAAGATCGATATCGTCACCGACGCTGGGCATCTCGGTCATATTGACTGGACCGCCATCACCCCAAACGCCGAACATGATTGGATCCATCAGCGCGACCCGCGTTTTCAACGCTTCAAAGCCTTGAGCGACAAGCAAGTCAAAATCGGCAAAGTGACACGGCCAACCACGATTTTCCTCAGTTATAGTCTTGGAGTAAGCACCAACAGAGATGCGTGGGTCTGCAATTTCAGTCACGTTAACCTAGCGAATAACATGAGAGGGATGATCGATTTTTATAATGAACAACTCGAAGCCTTCGCTTTAGCAATTCACGAGAATCCAAAACTTACACCCGACACATTTGTCAACAACGATCCTACGAAAATCAGCTGGGATGAAGCACTCAAGAACGATTTGATGAGAGGAAAACATGGGATATTTAGCACAGACCGTATCCGGCTTGCCATCTACCGTCCCTTCTGCCTCCAACATCTCTATTTCGACCGGCAATTCAATGCAAGAGTCAGCCAACAGCCGCGTTATTTCCCGCAGGCCGATACCACCAATCGCATGATCGTGGTACCAGGCATCGGCGCGAGTGCAGTCTGGTCACCGATGATCGTCAACCGCGTACCAAACCTTCACTTCTTGGATTCAGGCCAATGCTTCCCACGTTATGTATGGAGCAAAGACGACCAACGCCAAGACAATATCACCGACACCGCCATCCGCGAATTCCGCACCCTAGTCAAAGACGATTCCCTGACCGGCGACGACATCTTCGATTACGTCTACGGCATCCTCCACGCACCTGATTACCAACGCGAATTCGCCACCGATCTGAAAAAATCCCTCCCCCGCATTCCGATGCCCCAAGACGCCGCCCACTTCGAAGCCTTCCGCGACGCCGGCCACAAACTCGCCGAACTCCACCTGAACTTCGAAACCGGCCCCGAATACCCCTTGAACCTGCTGATCGACGGCGCCCCCGCCCTCCCCGGCCTCCCCGAAGAGGCAAGCCGCCAAGTCTCCAAAATGGCATGGCACAAACAACAGGGCAAAGAAGACCGCACCCGCATCGTCTACAACGACCGCATCACCTTAGCCGGAATCCCCCAAGCCGCCTTGGACTACCAAGTCGCCGGCCGCCCCGCCCTACAATGGCTGATCGAACGCTACCAAGTCAAAACCGACAAAGCCAGCGGCATCGAAAACAACCCCAACGACTGGATCACCGAACAAGGCGACCCCGAATGGCTGATCCACCACATCCAACGCATCGTGCACTTGAGCGTCGAAAGTGCTACAATCATCGACAACCTACCCCCGCCCTTTGAGAAATGACTTTGAAAAAATCATGTCGTCTCATAATTGATTGGCTTGCAAGGCAATATGGCTGGGGTACAATTTTATCCAGCATTGCATTTGCCATCTCCGGAGCATGGTCACAGATGCCAAATGTCTTTAATGAGTACCGTCCCGATGACTTTAAACTTTTCATTGCAATGGTCATCGCTCCTGTGCTAATCACTTTATTAGGTGTGGCTCGTTCCAAATCTTACGCGTACGAGATTGATGACATCAACGAGAAAAACAAAAGTAATATTGATTTTTTCCAAAAAGAACTCCTTGATATAAGGAAGGAGGTGCTAAACGAACATTTGTGGGAAATCTCGGAAGAATTGAATTTCACCATGCAAGAGAGGATATGTATCTATCACTTTCTTGACGGGAAAAATGAATTTGAATGTATAGGTAGGTACTCGGCACATCCTGAATATCGAAAACCCTCAGCTCGCAGTCGCTATCCTCTCAAAACCGGCGTCATCGGTCATGTTTGGAATAATGGTGAATCAAATGGATTCACGAGAGATGATAAATTTCCAGATCCAAAAACCAGAAAAGAATCCTACCTCAAATATCTTGAGAAAAAATATGGAATATCCCGTAAAGTAGCAAATCAATTTCGAATGAATTCAATCGATATCATTGCTGAAATTTTGCGTGATACGAAAAGCGAACCTGTCGCTGTCATCGTCTTTGAAAGCCAACGGAAGAATTTTCTTGACGAGAAAAATCTTGACTTTGGACACAAAAAAAGAAAAATTATTACTTTAATAGAGAATTTGAAAGAACAAAATCCCCCTGATCTTGAAACAGCGAGGGAGGTTAATCTCTAATGTCAAACCTAAAAGACATCATCGCCTACTATTGCGATCGGTATCCTCATAAGGATGAACTGTCCAAAGCGCGACTTACCAAAATGGTATACCTCGCCGATTGGAAATCTGCAATTACTCGGGGCGAGCAAATTTCAAATATCAAATGGATTTATAATCATTATGGTCCGTATGTAGATGATGTAACTCATGTCGCTCAGAGCGATCCTCTTTTTCATGTCGAATCGACTACTAATATGTTTGGCAAAGATAAGGAAGTCGTGCGCTTACGTTCCGAAAACTATACTCCGTTCCTAACCGAGGATGAAAAGCGTATCCTAGATCATATAATCAAGGTCACCCATACGAGATACTGGAATGACTTCATGGAACTTGTTTATTCGACGTATCCCATTATTAAAAGCGAAAAATACACGGATCTGGATTTGGTTAAATTTGCTAAAGAATACAAAAACTCAGAGTGACGATAAATAGTAAATTCCCCGCCCCCAGGTTCTTTGAGACGCTACTTAAAATCTGATCATAATAAATAACGGATGGACTTCACAATGAAGAAAAATTTCAACCATAGGATGATCCGCACCCAAAAAAAGAGGGAATGGAGTATTTACTGACTAGGTAATATACGGGGTTTCTGATAGCATAAAATTCTTCGTCGTGGTATCGAGCAGAAGCTAACCTTCCCTTTTCCACCTTCTCGCCCACCAGTACTTTCTCTTGGTCGTTATCATCCATTACCAAAGGGCGGCGAGAGACATCGGTAATCAATCATGTTCGACAATCCTGCGATGAAAGCGATGATCCTTGCTGCCGGGCGTGGGGAGCGGATGGGTGATTTGACCTTGGAAACGCCCAAGCCCTTGTTGGAGGTGGCGGGGGTTTCGTTGATCGAATATCAGATTCGGCGTTTGCAGCGGGCGGGGTTTCGCGAGATCGTCGTCAATCTCGCTTGGCTCGGGGAGCGAATCGCCGAACGCTTGGGCGATGGTTCTCGTTTGGGGGTGAGGATCGTCTATTCCCGCGAGCCCGAGGGTGCGCTCGATACCGGCGGCGGAATCAAGCGAGCGTTGCCTCTGCTGGGGAAGGAGGATTTCGTGGTGATCAACGCCGATCTATGGACCGACTATCCCTTCGAGCGTTTGCGCCGAGGGGCAGGCAAAGGCGATGCTTGCATCGTCTTGGTCGATAACCCGCCTCACCATCCGCAGGGGGATTTCGGTTTCTTGCCCGAGGCGATATCGAAAGAGAAGGATAATCAACGAGCCGAACGAGATGAAGCGCAAGCGGCAGCCGAGATCGTGCGGGGGATGGCAACCGAAGCCGACGATGCCAAGCGTTTGACCTTCAGCGGGATCGGCCGCTATTCGCCTCGAATCTTCGCTGCCAACCCGGAAGAAAGACTTCCTTTGTCGGCGATCCTCCGAGATGCGATCCGAGAGGGAAGCGTCCATGCAGAGCGCTATCGAGGAGAATGGGTCGATATCGGAACTCCCGACCGTCTGGCGGCTATCGATCGAAGGATACGACGCGAGATATCATTGGGGACGAAGAGCGATATCCGATAAAAAATCGAATGAAGTTTGACCGAAAGATCGCTTCTATGATATTTCTGCTGCACTGATAAAACGAACTGATGATTCGCTCCGTATCAGATATACTGTCAATATCCTGAACTATCTGAATGCAGGAGATGAATGATGAGCGAGACGAAAATGACCTTGGTTTTCGAGGGGTCCGCTGTCGAAAATGGAGCGATCGACGTACAGGATCTAGCACCGGCTCTCATATCTCTAGGTGAGTTGATACAAGCCGCGAATCGTCAAATAAACGGTGATAGAGCACGAATATCGATAAAGATGCGAGCGGTTTCCGAGGGATCGTTCGAAGTCGATCTCCTTTCGGTGCAATCGATTTTCGAACACGCGAAAGGATTTTTTGATCTGATATCGGATAATAAAGATAAGACCTCGACGGCAAACAAGATTCTGGAGTTGTTATTCAAGATCGGAGCGATTAGTGGCGGACTTATCGCATTTATAATGTGGCTAAAAGGCAGAAAGTCTGACAGAATT
Organism: Gammaproteobacteria bacterium; assembly: GCA_965220535.1. Taxonomy (GTDB): domain Bacteria; phylum Pseudomonadota; class Gammaproteobacteria; order HK1; family HK1; genus HK1. The sequence goes on from OZ244833.1 coordinate 878,580, forward strand.
GAACGTAGAGGAGAAGACGTTCTCATTCATATCGGCGACACTTATTTTATCATTGATCAGCAAATTATAGAATTGGAAAAGAACCAAGACGTCAGGGAAAAAACGAAAGAATTTATTTCCTCGCTTTCAAAAGAAGGAATCGAAAACATCAAAGTGCGACGACCGGACTCAGAAGATCTCGACATCCGCAAAGAAGATATCGGATATTTTGAATTCGATGAGGCCGAAGAAATTATCTCCGATAAGACAAGGGAGCTCAATCTTCAGATCATCAGTTTGAGTTTCAAGGAAACCAATCAATGGAGGGTTACTGATGGCGGCGAATCCTTCAATGTACTGATAGAAGATATTGCTTTCCTCGATAAGGTCGCGAATAGCGAAATCGCTTTTTCCAAAGGAGATTTTTTGGTCTGCTCAGTAAGGGAAAAGCAGACTTCGACTTCAAAGGGTCTGAAAATGGAGCGATCAATCATCGAAGTGAAGGATCATCGATCTGCCAAGCGGCAGTCAAGTCTAAAATTGTAGCTATATCTCGCAATAAAAGATCTGTGTAGATAACATTTGAAAATTCCTATCGATATTGCGTATGTTTTGCCTCCCATCATCTTCTTCGATGCCGAGAAAATCGATATTCTGCTCTCGGATAATTCCGGGTATCGGAAAGAATCATTCACGCCTATTCTTTATAGCCATCCACAAGCCATTTGATCCCTTCATCCAGTTCATGCCAAGCAGATTCCGATATGATAATTCGTTTCCCGCTTTCCAATTTTTCGAATGCCTTTAGAACGCCTGTCAAAGTCTTTAATGTTGGCGTAACGCTATATTCAAACTGAAATGATACATGTCGGTGATATGTCAGGTTTTCTTTAATCAGATGATATCCACTTTTATATACATTTGGAGCATCAAGACTGAAAGGCTTGTACTCAACGCCCCCACCTCCCTGTATGTTTTTCTTGTTGATGATGATATCTTGGGTGGGATGTATAGCCACCGACAAAACATAAAGAGGCCTTTTGAGTCCCTCTCGGATGACGGCAACCCTAATGGCTTCTCCCCATGCGTTCGTCAACATATTTTTCTTATTTTTGTTCAACGAGCGCATCGACATTTTGAGCAAGATAGCCACATCTTTGGATTTCCCTTTGGCCATCATATCGACTTTGAATTTTTGATTGTTTCCTTCGATTTTTTCTTCATGCTTCCATGAGATATTGCATGTGTCGGCTATGTATTTATCAACCGCCCCGTGTAAAATACTGGTTTTTATATTGCTCCTGCCTTCATTTCCATCAAGAGTCTGCATAGCACAACTCTCGATAGCCTGAATGAGATTCTCTCGTCGGGAGTTCATACCATCAACCTCTGTGGTTTGAAGCGCAAGGCGGTTTGGTGAAAGTATTCTTCATTCTGTTCGATTCCGATGAAACGCCTCCCGCATTTCAGTGCCGCTATTCCGGTCGATCCGCTTCCCATATAGGGATCAAAAATCAACTGCCGGCTATTGGTGTATGTTCTGATAAGGAATTCCATCAATTTCACGGGCTTTTGTGTGGGGTGCCATTTCTCCTCGCTATCATTATTGACCACCGGGATATTGATGATCGTGCGCGGATGCCTTTGCGTATTTCCACCCGGATTTCCGAGGCAGTGGTGGTGTCCGTAATTACGGAGTTCTTCCGGCTCCGGTACCAATGCCGGATTGACCGCATTGCTCGGGGCATGACCGAGCGTCCGCTGCGGATTATAGGTGGGAGATTTTCGATAGAAAACCAAAATATTCTCGTGCGCTTTCATCGGCAAGCGTTTACTGTTCAGATGTCCCGTCGCTTTGTTCTTGTTCCATATCCACTCATAGCGATAGAGATCCAAGTTGGACACTGCCATTATCTTGTCGAAGGGGGAGGCCGCCATGACGACGATCGCACCACTCGGCTTCACGATCCTTGTCCAGTGCCTCCACGTTTGATCCAGCATCTCTCTGAAATTCTTCGTATCCCATCCGTTCCGGGTCGTTCCGTAGGGAGGGTCGGTGAGCAACATATCGATGCTGTTATCGCGTAAATCGGCATAGATATCAGCGCAATCGGCGTTGTATAGCTCATAATCCTTCTCCGAATAGACGCTAGGTGGCTCGCTATCCCATACGAAGAGATCGGGGGACCATGTCCTTTGCATCGGTTTACGGAGCATGATGGTCATCTGACTGATCTCCTATCTGTCGTCCGCTCGCTCGTTTTGCGCGAAAACTACGTCGATCCGGCCAATCCTCGCATCTTGCATCCGCTATCCCCTCTTTCGATGCCCTTATCGGGGGTCTGTTTCGGGTCGATCTTCGCTTTTTCGAGCGATCTTCCGAGTTCGTTCGCTCGAGCGGTCGCCCTTTCATTGTACGCTTCGAACTTCCGAGATTTTATCGCTTCGGGGCACTTTCTTGGGCAGTTCTTTTCAAAAAAACGGGTCGGGGCGTGATCGCCCCGACCCGTAAGTTGCGGTGTCACTCGGATTTGCCGGCGGAGGCGGTTTCGTTTGTCGCATCGCTTTCGGAGGCGGCACCCGCTCGTAGGCGGCTTCGGTTTTTATCGAGGGTCTTCATTCCGATCCCTTTGACCTGAACGAGTTCGTCGACCGAGGCAAAGGGGCCGTTTTGCTCGCGCCACTCGACAATCGCCTGCGCTTTCTTGGTTCCCACACCGGTGATGGTTTGCGCCAGTTCCTCGACGCTTGCCGTGTTGATATCGATGGTCTCCTGTGCGTAAGCCAGGGTCGAGAGGGTCAAGGCGATGGCGCACGCCAAGCCCTTCCATGCCGATCTGCTGAATTCCGTGAACATGACATTCTCCCGTGTTGGAGTGGTTGGATGCGAACCGCTTGCTACTTGCGGTCGCGAATAAGAACGCTAGCCGAGCCCCAAAGCGGGATCGTCGTCCACAAGTTCCCGATACCCATCAGCATTTTGCCATTCTTATCGCTCCGATTCGGATGGGGAGATCGTCGCTCGATCTTTTTTCGAGCGAAACTCGCGCTTGTAACACCTGAGTTTTCTGGCCGCCGGGCGGCAGCGAAAGGAAATAAAGAGCGTCGATTTTTTCGATGATCGATCCCAAAGGCCGGTCGATCGGCGGTGCCGGGAGATTCCGAGCTCGAAAACTCCCGGGGTATCGGGCTATCGGATCGCTCGGCGGTTCGAAGCCGAAAAGCCGAGATGAAAGCCCTGGCCCCTAAGGAGGCGCTCCTTCCCAGTGATCGAGCCGCTCGATGAGGTCTTCGATCGCGCGGATTTCGGTATCGGGCCAAGCGAGGGCTTCGGGGCTCGTCCACACCCTCTTCATGCCCAAAGCGGTGCCTGAAGAAGCGAACTCGAAATCCCGGGGTATCGGGCTATCGGATCGCTCGGCTGATCGAAGCCGAAAAGTAGAGATGAAAGCCCTGGCCCCTAAGGAGGCGCTCCTTCCCAGTGATCGAGCCGCTCGATGAGGTCTTCGATCGCGCGGATTTCGGTATCGGGGAAGATCGGGGATGCGTCCGAAGGATCGGTGGTATCGGGCCAGGCGAGGGCTTCGGGGTTCATCCACACCGTCTTCATGCCCAAAGCGGCGGCGCCGGCGATATCCCGCACCGGATCGTCTCCGACATGAACGGTCTGCTGCGCTCGCGCCCCGATCTTGTCGAGGGCGCAATGGAAGATCGCGGCGTCGGGCTTGGCCGCCCCCGCCTCGGCGGGGCTTACCACGACATCGAAGAGGTGATCGATTCCGACTCGTCGCAAGTCGGCATTGCCATTGGTGATCGCTCCCACCCGGTAGCGCTCTTTGAGGGTCGCGAGCGTTTCTTGCACCCCGGGGAAGGGAACCAAACGGCTGCGCCATTCGGCGAAGACTTCGAATCCCTCTTTCGCCAGCATCTCGGCCTGCTCTCGATCGCAACCCTCTTCGACCAACAAGGCGGTCATCCACAGGATGCGGGCTTGCGTCAGGTCGTGGACGATCCCGGGGATGGAGGCATAGAACTTCTGCCGACGGGCCTGCAGTTCGGCAAGGGGATAAGGACCGGCTCCGTCGGGAAGGGTGCGCACGATCCATTCGTGGAGCGCTCGCTCGGCCCGTTCCAGCGCCGGCGCCGTTTCCCATAAAGTCTCGTCGAGATCGAAGGTGATACAGGTGATATTCATAGGCTCCTTGGCCGTATCCTTGGCCCTCCCCTCGGCGTCGATTCGTCGGGTATCGTCCGGGCGACGAAGGCGAGTCCCGATAGACCTTCGTTCCCGGGTGCGTCCTTTGTCTTGTTCGCCGGCGGCGATTCGGCAAAAACTCGCCCTATGGCGAATCTCGTCGAAAGCCGAGGATCAAAAGCGATCATCTCCTTCGCAAGCGGCAGATCCTCGGGGCGAAGGGAAAGCGAATCGCCTGAGAAGCCCGGCTTTTGCGATCTTGGCCCTTCGGAGAGCGAAACGACATCCATTGACTTCCAACCAGTCGATATCGAGGCCATCTCGAGTACAAACGAGAATCGCAGATGAGGATCGACACGGCGATGAATGCAAGTCCCGATAGACCTTCGTTCCTCGACGTATCCTTTGTCTTGTTCGCCGACGACGATCCGGCGAACACTTGCCATGCTGCGAAGCGCCTCTTTCAGGATCGAAGTCGCTTTTTCGCCCTGCAAGCAGTAGGCCGAACGACGAATCTCGGCGCGAAGAAAAGCGAATCGCCCGAGGACCCGGCTTTAGCGCTTTGCGGATACCCGAGGGGCGAAATGGCATGCATTGGCTTCGAGCCAGTCGATATCGGGGCCGTCCCAAGCGCAGATATCGAAATCCAATCGCCCGCGGGCATCGAAAACGATTCCCTCGGCTTCCAACAGCGCTCGCTGTCGATCGGTGCCGCCGCCCCCTCGGCGCTCGCTGATCTCCCCCGCACGATTGATCACCCGCTGCCACGGAACATCCCGCCTTCCCTTGGCGAGCGCGGCGAGGGCGTAGCCGACTATGCGCGCGGTGCTATGGCCTTCGATCGCCGCTACTTGTCCGTAGGTGGCGACCCTTCCCCACGGGATCTCGCCAACGATCGCGTAGATGCGTTCGTATCGGCCATCGGGGATCGAATCCGGCTTTTCCGATCCGCGATCCGCTCGATGCCCTGCGGTGCGCGAAGGGCGAGCACCGGCCGATTCTCGCAGCATTCCTCGGCGGACGCCTCTTGCGCCATCCCTTCTGCGATCCCGAGCGACGTTCATCCTTCGCCTCTCTCGCTCTCGCCGCCCCCGCCCACGACCTCTCGCAAGGCCTCGAGATCGAGGAAGAAATGACAGACCTCGCGGTCGCGGCAAACGAGCACCGGAACCCGAAGACCGTAGCGAGCGGCCAATTCCGGCGATCGATCCACATCCACCCGCTCGATATCGATATCGAACTCTTCACGCCACTCGTCAAGGGTGGCGGCCATATCCTCGCATAGATGGCATCCCATGCGCTCGTAGAGAAGCAAATGTGTCGTCATCGACGGAAAGCCTGCGCCGCGGGCGCGGTGTTTCTTTCTTCGCAACAAAGAGGCTAAGCAGCATGAAATACGAGGTGGACCGGCGAGGAAGTTCCGGCTTTTCCACTATTCACGTCTGCGAATCACGGGATGATGCGGAGGCGTTTATCCTGCGGGATATGGTCGAAAACGGCTACGAGGCCGGGGCTTATACGATATCGCCACTTTCCCCCGAAAAAGAGTCGTATCGAGCCAAAGAAAGAGCGGAAGACAGGCGACGGATGAATGAATCGTTCCAAAGGAGCCTTGAAAACGAGCGCGAACTCCGAGCGCGGATAAAAGCGAAGTCCGCGAAAAATTCGCCGTGTTTGGAAGACATCCCCGCTTGCCGTTCGTATTAAGTGCGCAATCAAGCCAGAGAGTGAGCGCGAAATCGAAGTCGTGGCGCGGTGGCGGAGTCTCTTGCCTTCGCGACTTGGAGGTGATAGAGCGATCCGCGCCTGCGCCAAGACCCAAGCCGGCATCTAACTCCCCCTTCCAATCAGGCTGAGGGTTTAAATGGGGTGGTTGACGCTCTCAGTGATTTAAAGCCAGCACCGATCGCCTCGCAAAACGGATGAGCAAGAAGGCTTACCACTGCACAGAACAACAACGTATGCCAGACGGATGTACTGGGATCGAGGAAATCCATGACTAAGATCCCCGTCCCGTAGTACACCAAGAAATAGCAGCCCAACTGAACCGCTTTCGTTTTCAGCAAACCGATTTGCATTTGGGGGTCTCCATCCAAAAGAGTCGCACAAGCTCATCGATGCCCAGCAATGCGCAGGATATCACAACTGAAGGAAGCGAGACAATCGTTATAGTCAGCCGTAGAGATCGAACTCCTGCCATCGGCCACCAGCCGGCCTTGTCTTCCCGCTGCTTCGTCGATCACCCAAGGTCGATGCATCTTTTCGACGAACGAGCGCATCGCATCGAAAGAGCGATTTCGCCCCGAAGCCGCACTGTCGAATTGTCGACGAGTCCTTGTCCTTTCGATGCGATGACCAAGACTGATGACCAAGCCCAGGTCCCCGCTCCCGCCACCGCCTATCCCCGCCTCGGAATGCGGCGGCGACGCATGCGATAAAGCGCAAAGAGCCCGAGCGTGCCATGCACCCCGGCACTGACCATGAACAGGGTCTCGGCTCCGAACCAAGTCATCAATGCGGAAGAGAGCAAAGGGCCCAAAGCGGCGCCCATACCGTATGCCATCAACAATCCGCTCGATACCCGAACGAGTTTTTCCGCGGGAGCGAAATCGTTGGCGTGGGAGACACAAATCGAGTAAATCGCAAAGGAAAGCCCGCCGTAGATGACAGTCAAGGCGACCATCGACGCGAAGTGTCCGACGATACTGGTAAACGCGACCCCGGCGGATACCACCGCCGCCGCCAGCGCGACCCCCGTCAAGACGCTGCGCCGATCGATATGGTCCGACATCTTGCCCACCGGCCATTGCAGCAACAGCCCGCCCCAAAGCCCCGCGGCTATGAAGGTCGAGGTCTGGGATACGGTCAGATTCGTATCGTAGGCGAAGACCGGACCCAAGCCGTTGAAACCGGCGTTGACCACCCCGGCGGCCATGACCCCCAAGAGGCCGAGCGGAGAAACCCGCCACAACTCGGGGATGCTAGGACGCTCTCGGGGCGCGGGGGTCGGCGCACCCGCCTGGGTCAGCAATACCGGCAAAAGAGCGAGGGAATAGATGATCGAGGCGATGCAAAAAAGTTCGAAATGCTCCGGTTCTCCCAATCGAAGGACGTACTGCCCGAAACCCGTGCCGAGATAATTGGTGATCATATAAAAGGAGAGCACTTGACCGCGAGAGGCGTTGACCGAGCGCTCGTTGAGCCAGCTTTCGGTCACCATGATCATGCCCGCCATGCAAAAGCCGCCGATAAAACGCGATAACGCCCAGAACGACGAATCGATCACGAGAACGATCCCGAGCGCGGTCACCGACATCAGCGAGGCGAAGGCGGCAAAAGCCCGAATATGCCCGACCCTGGCGACCACCCGCACCGCCCAGATTCCGCCGATGAACATCCCCAAAAAATAGGCGCTGACGAGCAACCCGACCAACAAGGTCGGGAGACCCTCGTGCTTGGCGCGCAAGCCGAACAGGGTTCCGAACATGCCGTTGGCAATCATCAACAGCCCGTAGGAGAGCAGCAGCGATGCAACGGAGGAAAGGGTCTGGCGAATAAGCACGGTTTAAGCCGGGTCGCGGATGCGATGGATGCCTTCGTCTTCCTTTTCAGGATGAGTGCACAAAACGAGACGACAAAGGAAGATCGACGCGCCCGATAATGTCGTTTATCGAATCTATCGATGTACCGGCGGTTTTGCCGACGAATTATCGAAAGTCATGATTGCCGAGCTAAGGTTGAATATACCAAATGCAATTGTCAACTATTGTTAAAAATATCAATAATAGCGTATCAAATACTCGTGTTGTAACCGTCTCGGTAAGCGACGATGACGATCACCCTTCGGGAACCATCGTTCTCTCCGATACCGGGACGCTGAACATCGACGAAGGCGGCTCGGGGAGTTTCGATGTCAGCCTCAGCGCCGCACCGAATGCCGACATAACGGTCTCTCTTACGAAGACGAACTCCGATATCAGCCTCGACAAGACTTCGCTGACATTCACACCTTCTGACTTTGCAACCACGCAATCGTTCACCGTCTCCGCCGCCGAAGACGCCGATACTACGAACGATTCCGACACCATCACCCTCACCGCTTCGGGCGGCATCGATGCCGACGATGTGACCAATCCCCGCGTCCTGCGCGGTCCACTCGCTCTCCCGTACGCGATCCACCCCCTTTTTATCCCCCCGTCGCGCTGTTGTTGACCAGTGCGCCTCCGCCGCCGGTTCGGGTCAGCACCTGCGCGGTGAAACGCCTGCTCGATTGCACTTCGCAAGTCAGACCCAAGCCTTGCCAGCGATGGCCGATGCCGCTTGCGAGCTCTTCCGATTGCAGATGCCTCGTCGTCAGGCGCTCGATTCGCCCCAACATCCACTCGTATCTTCTGCCGCTGTCCAAGTAGCATACGAAAGCGGTATCGAGGCAATCCGCCACCGGAGAGTTGCAGCGAATCCGGATATTCGATTCGTCCGACGAGTCGGGAGAGGGGATCGACTCGATATCCGCTCGATAGAGCTCTCCTTCGAGGACGCTGCGAATCATCGCGCTGTTGTTGACGAGCACGCCGTTGCCCGAACGGGTCCACACTTGCGAGCCGATATTCTCGCCGCTGCGAAGGGCGCATCCCAAACGACCCTTTCCTCCCCAAGATTTTTCCCCCGTATGACGCTGAATATCCCTTATCGACAGAGAGATCGCCCCGTATGCGGGGATGGGCTCGGGCAACCTGCCTTCGAAGACTTCCCCGTCTTCTTGGGCGGAGCAATCGAAGGCGACGGAGCAAGGAGTCTCCTGCTTGCATTGAATGCGAAGGGTCACGCTGTCGCCCGAACCCGGCGACGGGAGGGCGAGGGCGTAGGTTTTTGGCAACTCTTTGTCGTCGTCGGTGACGATCACCTCTCGGATGGCCCTCCTGCCCTCGAAGTCGAAAACGAGGGTGTGGACGCTATCGTCCCGGTCGGAGTCTTCGTGGGCCACGATCGTCAATGTCTGTGCTTCGTTCCATGTCGTCGGGGTGAAGGTCATCGATTCGCGAGAGAAACCGACTCCCAAGGACTTCGATGTCTTCGATACCAGAACCGATACCTCTCTCATCGGCTGTGCCCCGAGGCGAATGTCGAATTCCCCTTCGCTGCCCTCGTCGATGACGAGCCTTCCTTCGGGGGCGATGACGAGCGTTCCGTCGTAGACGTAGGCCGGCGGCGGGGGCGAGGGTTTGTCGTCGTCGATGATTCGGGCTTGTGTCGTTATGGGCGGAGCGCCGATTCCACCCGAGGCGGCAATCGTGATCGATGCGCTTTCGTCGGTATCGTCGTCGTCCTCTGCCGTTGTCAAAAGAACCGATTGGGCGTTCGAGTAGTTCGAAGGGGTGAAGGTCAAGGAAGTCGGCGAGAGGGTCAGGTCAGGGTTGTCGCTCGACAGGGTGATGAATGCGTCGGCTCCCGGAAGGCTCGAAAGGGAAATCTCGATGCCGAGCGAATCCCCTTCGGCTATCGAGGGAATCTCGAGCGGGGAGATGCGGATCGTTCCCGAAGGCGGTATATCGTTGTCGATGACCCTCACTTCCTTGGAGACCGGGGGAGCGATGATTCCTCCTCGGGCGGTGAGGATGATCGTCGAGGATTCGTTCGTGAAATCCGAATCGTCGGAGGCCGAAACCGAGAGCGCTTGGGCGCTCGTTCCGTTGGTAGGGGTAAAGGTCAAAGAAGCGGGGGAAAAGGCGAGATCCGGGTTGTCGCTCGACGGGGAAAGCGTGACGTTCGCTTTGGGAAGCCGGGAAAGGCGGATATCGATGCTTCCCGATCTTCCTTCGTCGATGGTCAAGGCCTCGGTCGGGGGGAGAAGGATTCTCCCTCGCGGCGGCTCGTCGTCGACGATGGAAACGACAAGGCTTGCGGTTTTGCCCTCGAAATCCCCGCCCTTTCCGCTAAGAGCGATCGCGGCGGATTTGTCGTAGGCATCGTTGTCATGAGCCGCGGAAACGTTTGCCGTTTGGTATTCATTCCAAGCGTCCGTCTGGCCGGTTCGGTTGAAGGTCAGGGTGTTTTGGTTGCCCGCGGTATCGGGGTCGGTATCGATGGCGATGTCGGAATCCGATGCCCTCAGGCTCACCGTGACATTCGCCGAGGGACGTACCGAGAGGCGGACTTGGAAACTGCTTTGTGCGCCTTCTCTGACGCTTATCGATGAAGCGGCCAGATCGAATTCCGGCGTATCGTCATCCGTGATGGTGATCGATTTCCTCGCATTCGGAGTGCTGATTCCTCCCGATGCTCGCAGGGTGATGGTATCGGAGTCGTTCGTGGCATCGTCATCGTCGGCGGCGTTGAGGGTGACTGGCTGCGCCGTCGAATAGTTCGATGTGGTAAAGGTCAGCGAAGTCGGGGAGAGGGTCAGGTCGGCGTTGGTCTTCGAAAGAGAAACCGTCACATTCGCACTCGGGGCGGTCGAAAGACTGACGGATAAAGTCCTCGAGCCTCCCTCCGCTACCGACAGGGTTCCCGTAGGGGAGAGCGAGATGGTTCCCGAGGGCACCCTAAGTGGGATGGCCAGACTCGCTTGGCTCGGGTTGCTTCCGCAATCGTTCAGCGTAATCGAGGAGCATTTTTGAAAGCCCGATGCCGCTTGGCTCGCGCTGCTTTGATAATTGACACAGTATTTGGCAGGGAGTTTCCAAAGCAACGATTCATCGCCCACGACAAGAAATTTATTGTCTGCATAGTCATATTCTACGCAGCCGGGGTTCGATTCGAATATTACGATGTCGATTGTCTCGCTGCAGTTGTTACGAAGGCTGAACCATATGGTCTGTCCAAAAGTTCGAGAGCTGGCCGGCGCACATTCATGCGCCGGCGTCGTTTGCGCCGCGGCGTAAGGGGTATGGAGAATCGACAAGGCTCCTAGCGCAAGGATAATTAAGAGATTGACGGCCAAGCGATTTTTGTGGGGGGGGGGGGGGGGTAATGATCATGACTGTCAATTCCTTGCAAGTCGTTGAGGGCTTCAAGTGTAGCACCCTAGGGTTATTGAGACACTTTTGAGGCTTATGCGACCGCCCGGGTTTCGTCCATCGCCCCTCGCCGGAAGTGGCCGCGTGCTTAACCTGCGCAACTCGCCGAATAACGGGCGACCGCCACGAACACGCAGACCTGCTGCCCAGTGCCGAGAAGGATCGTTGTCATGTTCGTGCCCCACATCTCATCGACCCTCGAAGGCACGATGATTCCATCATAAACCCGAGGGCCACGCTGCGGCCATCGGCATCGCTTGGCGAGCAAACCCTTCTCGCGCATGAGTCGCAAACCCCGCGCCTTGGAGGTGTGAATCTTCTCGTGTTGCAAGCGCACCCGCACTTTGCGATAGCCCTCGCCATGGAACGGGACTATCTGCGATCACTTGCCTGATCTCTTCGGCCAGTTCCGCATCGGACATCTGCCCATGCGGGCCGGGTCGGCAGCCCAAGCCTTTTATCGATTCGCTTCGGGGCGCCCGACACTCCTTCATCGCAAGGCCCCGTCTATCCATCGCATCCGTGCATCGAAAAGCCAAAAGCGGGGGGAAAGGCTCGCCCGAAAAGCCCCCCAACCGTGAGCGCCTTGCGCTTACACTACTTATCATGTATCTATTCAAAGAATTCGAAGATCGGGAATTCGAAGATCGGGAATTCGCAGACCGGCGTCGAAAATCTTCGCAAGGACATGGCATTTTCGCTCGATGACGGCGGCAACCCTTGCCGGCGGACTTCGAAACGACGAGGCTTGGCCGGTCGAAAAAAATCAACCGATATTCAGGTGGTTTTATGCCCGAAGCGATCAGAGACTGGATCGAACGATATTTTTCCGACCCGCAGGTCATCGGCCTTGCGGCCGTGCTCGTCGTCGGTTTCGGGATCGTTTATTTCGCCGGTGGAATGCTCGCCCCGGTCTTTGCAAGTATCGTCATCGCCTATTTGTTGGAAAGCGTGGTCGGTCTGCTCGAACGAAGCCGCCTGCCGCGACCGATCGCCGTGGCGGTGGTATTCCTCGCCTTCATGACCCTGTTGATCTTCGTCATCTTCTGGCTGATTCCCCTGCTGACCTCCCAAGCGAGCGAACTCTTGCAGCAACTCCCCGCCATTTTGGGGGGCGGGCAAGAGTTGCTCTTGGCGCTGCCGGAAAAATACCCGGATCTGATATCGAAGGCGCAAGTCATCGACCTCATCGCCCAGATCCGCAACGAGGCTTTGAGATTCGGGCAGCAAGCGTTGGAGGCGACCCTTTCCTCGGCCTTGGGGATCCTCGCCCTGCTCGTCTACCTGGTCCTGATGCCTTTGATGGTCTTCTTTTTCCTCAAGGACAAGGTAGCGATCATCGCTTGGCTGAAGAACTTCCTGCCCTCCGACGGGAGCCTGACGGGAAGGGTCTGGGCGGATGTCGATATCCAACTCGGCAACTATGTCCGCGGCAAGGTGATCGAGATCATGATCGTGTGGATCGCCAGCTATATGACCTTCGCATTGATGGGACTGCAGTTTTCGATGTTGCTCGGGGCCTTGGTCGGATTGTCGGTGGTGATCCCTTATGTCGGGGCGGTAACCGTCACCTTCCCGGTGGCGATCATCGGCTACTTTCAGTGGGGATTTTCCAACGACTTCGCTTGGCTGATGATCGCTTACGCCATCATCCAAACTCTGGACGGCAATGTCTTGGTGCCTTTGCTGTTTTCGGAGGTGGTCAATCTGCACCCGGTAGCCATCGTGGTCGCGGTATTGGTCTTCGGGGGCTTATGGGGATTTTGGGGGATATTCTTCGCCATCCCCTTGGCAACGGCGGTACAGGCGGTTCTGAAGGCTTGGCCCCCGGCGAAAGCGCCGAGCGAACGACCGGCATGATCCGGATCGTCCGACCCTGCTTCGCGATCCGACGAAGACTGTCTCTTTGGCCGCCGCTTTGGCCGTCTTTTTGGCCGCCTCTTTCGAAGACCCAAAAACGAGTGCCGTCATAGGCCGCTCTTTTCGGGTTCGCTCGCTTGCGACTCTTTTCTCGACCTCTCTTTATTTCGACCCCTTTTTCTCGACCTCTTTTTTCTTGACCCCTTTGGGGCGAAGCGAAACGCGCTTTTCTTTCCCTGACTCGTTCCCTGACTAGCCCCTCTTCGACTCCCGATCGACTATCCCTTCGCCTTCGCTGCGGCGCTCGCATTGCCGACTTCGCGAGCGGCGTCGATCAGAATCCGACGGATTTCCACCGGCTCGTTTTCCAAGCGCAACGACTCGCGCAGCTCCTGATCGGAAAGAATGCCGGCGACCGTCGCGAGCACCTCGAGGTGTCGCCGGTTGTCCTCCTCCGATTCCCGAGGCAAAAGCAGGCCGAAAACGAGATCGACCGGATCGCTGTCCGGGGCATCGAAATCGACCCCTTCGGCCAGCCGCAAAAAAACCGCGCAGGCGCAACTCACCCCCTCGACGCAGGCATGGGGCAAAGCGCAGCCTTGGCCGATACCGGTCGAACCGTGGTGTTCACGCTCGACGAGGCGATCGAAAACCATCCCCGAATCGGATAGTCGATCGTCTTCGCAGGCTTGGGTCAGGGTCTTTGCCAACGCCTCGAGCAGCCGCTTGCGACTGGTCGCCGGTACGTCGCAAAGCACGCTCTCGGGAGCGAGGATATCTTCGATCCGGGTCATGGGAGGCTCTTCGTATCCATCGATCGGCGCGATCCGCTATGCCTATACGCCGTCATCCATCCCCCCTTCCGAGTCTTCCGAACGACGACCGGGTTTTTCTCGGACGGCATGATTGTCGACCTCGGATCGATGGTGATCGCTCTTTTTGTCCTTATGCTTGCGCACTTGGCCGTCGATGCGATCGATCAAGACGGTGATGGCGCCGCGCAAATCGGGGTGCGATGCTTCCGCGAACATATCGGCCCCCGCCACATGCCATGTCGCCTCCGCCCGATGAGACTGCTTTTCGGCAGAAACGATGACATGCATATTGGTGATTTGATCGAAGTGGCGCATCACCCGCTCGAGTTTTTGCATGACAAAGGAGCGAAGACCCGGGCTCACTTCGATATGGCGTCCGGTGAGATTGATCTGCATGTCGATATCCCTTGTTTTGATCGCGACCCGATCGCGATTCGATCGCGGATGAACCGTCCGCGCACGATTGCTGCTCTTTCCCTGCGCCCGCTACAGCCTCTCTTTTCGAGGATCTTTTCGATGCCTTTTCGATGATCGAAAAACGAGATCGCATCCGAGACCGCATCCGATCTCACATCCGGAATTCCTGACCCAAGTAGATATCACGCACTTGCCGGTCGCGAAGAACGGTCGGCGGATTGCCCTGGGAGATGATCGAGCCCTCGTTGACGATATAGGCCCAATCGCAAATCGTAAGTGTCTCCCGAACATTGTGATCGGTAATCAGAACCCCTATCCCGCGCTCGCTCAGGTGCTTGATGATACGCTGAATATCCAAGATCGATATCGGATCCACACCGGCGAAAGGCTCGTCCAAGAGCATGAATTGCGGCTCCACCGCCAATGCCCGAGCGATCTCCACCCGCCGCCGCTCCCCCCCGGAAAGACTCTCTCCGCGCTGCTGCGCGAGGTGGGAAATCTGGAACTCGTTCATCAGGCCCGAAAGAGTCTTCTCGCGGTCGCTCGAGTCCATATCGCGCCGGGCCTCCAAAATGGCCATGATATTGTCGCGCACCGAGAGTCGGCGAAAAACCGAGGGCTCTTGCGGGAGATAACCGATCCCCTTGCGCGCTCGGATATGCATCGGCTGACGGGTCAGATCTTGCTCATCGAGACGCACGCTTCCCTCGTCGCTTTGCACAAGGCCGATGATGATATGGAAGCTGGTCGTCTTCCCCGCTCCGTTGGGCCCCAACAAACCGATCACCTCGCCGCTTTGCACCGCGAGACTGACATCGCTGACCACCTGACGCCGGCGATAACGCTTGGCGAGATTTTGTGCAACCAATGTGGCCATCGTCGAGGATACGAAGGGGGGTTCGAAAAAAAATCGAACAAAGTTCGAAAAAAGAAAGAGGCCTTCGAAAGCGAGTCGTGCTCGAAAACGCTCGGGATCCCGCACCGACCGCCCGCTGCTCGTCGCCCGCTGCTCGGCTTTTCTTCCCCCGCTCGAATCTAACCCCCGGTATCGATGGTGATGCGCACCCGCCCGGATGCATCGCCGCCGGCGGCGGCCTCGTCCGTCCCCCCGAAAGCGCGGAAGGAAGAGCTCTGCACGTCGTAGACCAATCGCTCCGCCCGCACCTGATCCCCCCCCTCTTCGTAACGAGCCTGTCCGCTGAGCACGACTTGTTGCTCGCCGATGAGATATTCAACCTCGTCGGCCCACGCCTCTCGGTAGGAAGCGGAGTCCTCGGGGAGTTGGCGAATATGGGCCGGAGCCCCGGTCGCGATCATCTTGGTGGTCTCGTCATCCTCGTCGAAGTGGACGACCACGCGATCGCCAAGGATCCGAAGGCTCCCCTGCTCGATGATCACCTCGCCTTCGTAGACCATCACCCGTTTGCGATTGTCGCGCTCGGCGCGATCGGCTTCTATGGTGATCGGCTCGTTCGAGTCGGTGGAAAGGGCAAAGGTCGACGAGAAAGCGAACGCCGCGAGGAGAGCGATCGAAATCCCCCTGGCCCCCGAGGGCGCGGCGCGCCTGATACGTTCAACGATACGCTCAAGGAATGCGGTCGAAATCATCGATGCGAGTGCTCACCCTGGACAGGAGACGGAATTTTCCCTCGTCCAGCCAAACGCGAAGTCCTGTGCCTTGCGTTTCGCTGCCGGGGGTGCGAATGGTAACGAATGCATCGCTGGCGGCATAGCCGGTGGCGGGTCGGATCTCGAGCTCGTCAAGCGAGATATCGATCGCCCGCATCGCTTCGGATTCGCCTTGCCCGGGTCGCTCGAAACCCGCATCGATACGATGCTCTCGGCGATCGGCAGGGTCGAAACCATCGTTCCCGATACTTGGCCGTCCGCCGCGCTTGGCTCCCTCCTCGCGCCAGATATTGACACTGCCTTCGAGGCGCAGGATCTGCGTATCATCGACGGCGGCGGAGGTCGAGCCTTGCGGCGCCTCGATCCACCCTCGATCCGAGCGCGCCCACCAAATCGTGTCGTCGGCGCGACGAAATCGATAGGCAGGCTGCGTCAACGCGCTCGTGCCGTCTTGATAATGCACCAACGATTCCGCTTCGAGCCGGCGCTGCGGGCGACCCTTTTCGTCCATTTGCACCGAGACGAAACCCTCGATATAGGCGTCCTCCCTCGGCTCGCGAGAGGGGTCCTCGAAAGGGGAATTCACCTCGCTTTCCCGCAGCGTCCAGCCGATGACGAGGGCCGTGGCGAGGAAAACGACGGCGAGCGGCAGCCATCTACCCTCTTTGATCCGAGGGCGCCCCTCGGGCTCGGGCTTCGTCGAGCCATGCCGTGCGGATTGCAAGGATTGCAATGGGCATCACCTCCGAGGCTATCTCCGACGCTATCGAGCGCAGGCGAAAAGCCCTTCAAAGGATCCTCGCCCGCAAGAGATCGTGCATATTCAATGCCCCGACCACTCGGCGCTCGGCATCGATCACCGGCAACGCGTTGATCGCGCGCTTGCGCATCAGCGAAGCGGCCTCCGTCGCCGGTCTGTCGGGCGAGATACTGACACAATCGGGGGTCATCAAGCGCTCGACGGGGGTGTTTTTGAGCTCGATATCGCGGGCCAGGGCCCGGCGCAGGTCGCCGTCGGTGAAGATGCCGGCGAGCCGATCCTCGGCATCGACGACCACGGTCATCCCGAGGCTCGAACGGGTCATCTCAACCAAGGCCTCGGCAAAGGATCGACTCGCCCTCACCTTGGGCACCTCGTCCCCGCCATGCATCACATCGCGTATCCGCAGCAGCAACCGACGCCCCAACTTCCCGCCGGGATGCGAACGCGCGAAGTCCTCGGATCCGAAACCCCTTGCCCGCACCAAGGCGATGGCCAATGCATCCCCCATCGCCAAGGCCGCGGTGGTGCTGGCGGTCGGGATCAGGTTCAAAGGGCAGGCCTCGCGCTCGACCGAGACATCGATATGCACATCGGCCTTGCGCGCAAGGCGGGAGCGAGGATTCCCGGTGAACGCGATCAGCGGCACCCGCATGGCCTCGAGAGCCGGCAGGATCGCCAGCACCTCGTCGCTCTCGCCGGAGTTGGAGAGCGCGATCACCGCATCTTGGCCGGTGATCATGCCGAGATCGCCATGCATCGCCTCGCCCGCGTGCACGAAGAGGGCGGGGGTTCCGGTGCTGGCGAGGGTCGCGGCGATCTTGCGCCCTATATGACCCGATTTCCCCACTCCGACCACCGCCACCTTGCCCGGGGCGGAGATCACCGTCCGACACCCGCGCACGAAAGCATCGTCCACCCGCTCGATCAGGCCGAGCAGCGCTTGCGCCTCGCCTTCGAGCGTTTCGACCGCCGCATCTCGCAGCGCGGCATCGTCGATGGATTCGAGCGAGAGCAAAGCGTTCATGAGGCGGTTCGATCGCGATTCGACCACGACTCGAGCCGAGGACGAGGGGTGTATGGGCAACGAATACGGGCAACGAAGCGACCCGATATCCGGAGGAATATCGACGCTCGCTTTGAATTCTACATTAGCCCGCCACCGGATCGCCTTCGCCGGCGATATCCCGATATCGGAAAATATCTATCCGAAAATATCGCGGATCGCTCGCATCGGATCGCCCTCATCGAGGCGCAGCGAGCGAGCGCTCATATCGAAGCGCGTCATGGGCGTCATGGTGCCATGGCATCGTCGAGAAGATCCGATCGCCCGGGCAAAAAGCGTCCGCCGGAGGCGATTGCTTGCTAAGGCTTTGAACTCGGCGAGTTCGTCGTCGATGCGGGCGGTGATCTGTGCCATATCGGTGTCCTTGCGGTGCAGTGTTCGCGGCGAGCCTATGCGAGTTTCAGCGAGTAGATATGCCACCGGCTCGGCGCGGGCGTGTTCAAACTGCGTCGCCGCTCGCCGGTCTAATGTGTATCGCCCGCGCTCGCCGTCGCGAGCGTCGGCATCGAAGACGGGCGAAGTCGAGCAACTGCGCCAAGTGGTAAACAAGACGAACTTCGGCTCGGTGATCGCGCTGCCGTCGGCTTGGCGTGCGTCGTCACGATCATCGATAAGCACGATGTACTCGTCGACTGCTGCCGGCTTGCACGGCTTGCGTAATATGCGCACGCGCCAGCGATTCGCTCGCGTAGGCGTTCGACAAGATCGTGCGCGTGCCGGTGTGCGGGTCGATGGACGAGATGCGGTACCGGCGCGGGGTGGAATCGTCGGCGTTGATGATCGCGGCGCGGTCGGCGGCATGAACGACATAGGCATCGAAGCCCGGATTGGCGGCGGCGATCGCCGCGAGTCGCCAGTCGATACGATCGGCGGGGTAGACGCTCGCGTGTTCGGTGTTCGTGGTCGTCGAGACGATGATGTCGCCGACGCCGACGGCGGACACGAAGACGCGCCGCGACTCGTCGCGCGGATAGAGGGCGATGTGAAAGTAAGCCATGGCGATCTCCACTAGGCGGGCGTGAACGGAATGATGACGGCACCGGTGGCACGGGCGCGGGGTCGCCGATGCGTCGATGTCTTGCGCTTGCGATGGCGAACTGCGGCGACGCCGAAGGTCAGACGACCGGCAGCGTCGCGCACTTCAAAGCGCGAGTGGCGGTTGCGGCGATCTGCCGCAAGTAGCGAGTAAATGCGGGCGACGGGGTCATCGGGCGAGCCATGGTCGATGATATGGAGGGGCAAGCATCGAATGGCTGCCCTCCGGCACGCCCTGCCGATATTCTTCGAGCGTCTCGCTTGCGGCTATTCTTAAAAGCCCGACCGACGCTCGGGAAGAGCCTTTTTTCCAGGCTTCTTCGAGGCTTCGAAGCCTTTGCCGACGCCTTTTCTTCCGAAAAACGCGATGGTTTTCGGCAAGGGCCTTGAGACGGGCTTTGGCAGATCGAGCGAAACGACACTCTTCGAGAGCGCCGAAAAAACCGGGGCGATGGCGCTGCCCTTAGGTCAAAAAAACCCTCATGCATCCATCCACCGCGATCGACCGCTCGGCCCGTCGAGCCGAACTGCTGGACTGGCTCGGCGAAAGCCTCGATATCTCCGGCATCGAAAGCGCATCGCACGATGCGAGTTTTCGTTCCTACTATCGGGTGCGAACGAGCGCCGGCGACCGCATCGCGATGGACGCCCCGCCGCCGCTGGAGGACTGCCGCCCCTTCGTGGCGACGCTCGAGTTGCTGTTCCGCGCGGGGCTCAAAGTCCCGATGCTTTATGCCGCGAATATCGAGAAGGGTTTTTTGCTGCTGGAAGATCTGGGCCGCCGCAGCTATTTCGATACGCTCGACGAGAACAACGCCGATCGCCTCTACGAGGCCGCGATCGCCTCGATCGTCGCCATGCAATGCCGCATCCCGGCCAGTCGCGTGCCCCCCTTCGACGCCGCCCTTTTACGCACCGAGCTCGAACTCTTCACCGACTGGTTCCTCGCCGAGCACCTGCAAATCGACATCCGCGGAGATCTCGCCGTCGCCGTCGCCGTCGCCGAATGCTTCGACGCGCTGATTCGAATCTGCCTCGAACAACCACGGGTTTTCGTGCACCGCGACTACCACTCGCGCAATCTGATGACGATCGGTGAGGAATGCGAAGGAAGAGATTCGAGTGCGGCTTCGGGCGAGATCGCCGGCGAGCGTTCAAGGGTCGGATCGCCGATTCCGAGGAGATCGAGCGCCGCCCCTTCCCCGGGCATCATCGATTTTCAAGATGCGGTGGCCGGTCCCATCACCTACGATGCGGTCAGCCTGCTGCGCGACGCCTATATCCGATGGCCGAGCGAACGGGTGAGCGGCTGGGTGGACCGCGTCTATGAACATAGCGTCGCCCACGGACTCGTCGCCGCGAATCGAAGCCGCTTTCATCGCTGGTTCGACCTCACCGGGATTCAACGTCACCTGAAGGTGGTCGGAATTTTCACCCGCCTATGGCATCGGGACGGCAAAGCGCGTTATCTCGAGGATATCCCGCCGGTGCTCGGCTATCTCGGCGAGATCGCCCCCCTTCATCGGGAAACGAGAGTCATCGCCCGCTTGCTCGAAGACTTCGATTTGGTCGCCCGAGCAAAGCATGCCCGGCAACGAATCCTCGCCGAACAAGAAACCTAAGACATCGACCTCATCCGAAAAAGTCGTCGACAGCTGCCTCCCGTCCCGCGGGGCGCTCGCCACCCCGTCGGGCTTTTTCTTTTTCTTTCTCTGTCCCGAAAACCCTAAAACCCGCCGAAACCGACCGCAAGCGGTGCCCGAATACGCTTCTTTCCTCGCAAGCACCCAATCGCGGACACTCGACCCCTTCGAAAGCCGATCGACGCAGCGCTTCGTCTCAATGCGCCTCGTCCCAGTTCTCTCCGATGCCGATATCCACTTCCAAGGGCACGCCGAGCTGCGCCGCATCGCTCATCCGCTCTTTGATCGGCGGGGCCATCTCATCGGCGAGGGCGGCGGGGATTTCGAAAACCAGCTCGTCATGCACCTGCATGATGAGGCGTACCGGGGCCCGGCTATCGCCGATCCACCGATCGATCGCCAGCATCGCTCGTTTGATGATATCGGCGGCGGTGCCTTGCATCGGAGCGTTGATCGCGGTGCGCTCCATATATTGCCGACGCTGGTTGTTGGAAGAACGAATATCGGGCAGGTACAAGCGACGACCGAAGACCGTCTCCACGAAACCCCTTTCCCGCGCCCGCTCCTTGGTCTTTTCCATATAGTCGTGGACCTTGGGATAGCGGGCGAAATAAAGATCGATATAGTGCTTGGCCTCGACCCGGTCGATCCCGAGTTGACGCGCCAGACCGAAGGCCGACATGCCGTAGATCAAGCCGAAATTGATCGCCTTGGCGCGTCGCCG
Source organism: Gammaproteobacteria bacterium (assembly GCA_965220535.1). Classification (GTDB taxonomy): domain Bacteria; phylum Pseudomonadota; class Gammaproteobacteria; order HK1; family HK1; genus HK1. The sequence continues at coordinate 899,719 of OZ244833.1, forward strand.
CGATTCGTCGTCGACGGCATCGAAGCCAAGGCCGAAGACCTCCGCCGCCGTCGCCCGGTGGATATCGACCCCGGAAGCGAAAGCGTTTTCGAGTCCTTCGTCGCCCGAAAGATGGGCCATGATCCGAAGCTCGATCTGGGAATAATCCGCGGCCAAGAGCAGATGACCCTCATCGGGGATGAAGGCTTGGCGGATACGCCGTCCCTCGGGGGTGCGCACCGGGATATTTTGCAAATTCGGATCCGACGAGGAGAGCCGACCGGTGGAGGCAACCGCCTGGTGGTAGCTGGTATGGACCCGTCCGGTGCGGGGATCGATACATTCCGGCAAGGCATCGGTATAGGTCGATTTGAGCTTGCTCAATGCCCGGTGCGTCAGAATCAGCCGCGGCAGATCGTGTTGAAAGGCAAGTTCTTGCAGCACCGATTCCGAGGTCGAGGGCTTCCCCCCGGGAGTCTTGCCGAGCACCGGCAATTGCATCTCGTCGAACAAGATGGCGCCGATTTGCTTGGCCGAGGCGAGGTTGAAAGGCCGGCCGGCTCGGGCGTAGGCGGATAGCTCGATCTCGTGCATCTTCAAGGCCAGCTCTTCGCTTTGGGTCCGCAGTTTTTTCGCATCCACCCGCACGCCGTTGCGCTCGATCCGCGAAAGCAAGGGCACCAAGGGGATCTCCAGCGAGTCGCAAAGATCGACGAGCGGCGGGTGCTCTTCGAGACGCGAGCGCAAGACCCGATGCAAGCGCAAACTCGCTTCCACGCCCTCGGCGGCGTAGGGAGCGGCTTGCTCGATCGGGATTTGGTCGAAGGAAAGTCGCTTCGCCCCGCGCCCGGCGATCTTCTCGTAGTCGGCAAGACGTTGCCCGAGATAGCGCGCCGCCGACGCCTCGAGGTCGTGGCGGGTCACGGCACTGTCCAATAGATAGGATTCGAGCATGGTGTCGAAGGCCACTCCGGCCAGATCGATGCCCGCAAGAGAGAGAACGCTGATATCGTATTTGAGGTTGTGGCCGATCTTTCGCGGCGATGCGGATTCGAGCATCGGGCGCAGTGTTTCCAAGACCCGCTCGCGCGGAATCTGTTGCGGCGTCCCCGGAGCATCGTGTCCGATCGGGATATAAGCGGCGTGGCCGGGCTCGATGCAAAAAGAAATGCCGACGGGCTCGGCTTGCATATAGTTCGAAGTCGAGGTCTTGATCGCGATGGCGATCTCCGGCGCCGACGACAGGCGCTCGATCCACGCATCGAGCATCTCTTCGTCGAGGACGGTATCGAAGCGCCTTGAGCCTTCGGCGCCGGCGACCGGAACGTCGCCGGCATCGGTGCCGTTAGCGGGTTTTTCGATCTCTTTGAGCCAAGTCTTGAACTCGAATATCCGATAGAGTTCGCCGAGACGCTCGTGATCCGGCTCTTCCAATACGAGTCGGCGAGGAGCGATATCCAAATCGAGGTCGCAGCGAATCGTCACCAGATCTTTCGCCATCGGTATCTGATCGAGGTTTGCGCGCAAGGATTCGCCGACCTTGCCCTCGATCTCGGCGGCATGGGCGACAATCCCGTCGAGACCGCGATATTCGGCCAGCCATTTGGCGGCCGTTTTCGGACCGACCTTGGGCACCCCCGGAACATTGTCGGAAGCATCCCCGACCAGCGCCAAATAATCGACGATGGATTCGGGAGGGACGCCGTATTTTTCACAAACCCCTTGCGCATCGAGGCGGATCTCCTCCGCCGAGTTGCGACCAAGGCTCGCCGCTTTGCGATCGACCGGGCGCATCAACGAGATGGAATCGCCGACCAGTTGCGCCATATCCTTGTCGCCGCTGAAGATCAGCACTTCCAGCCCCGCCTCGCGCCCTTGTATCGCCAAGGTGCCGATCACATCGTCGGCTTCCACCTGCGGCACCATCAGCACCGGATAACCCAAAGCCTTTACGATGTCGCGGGTCGGTTCGGCTTGCGCCCGTAAATCGTCGGGCATTTTGGGGCGATTCGCTTTGTAGTCGGAGTAGATCTCGTCGCGAAAGGTCTTGCCCGGGGCATCGAAAACCACCGCGGCGAAAGTCGGGGCATAGCGATGGCGCAGCTGCTTCATCACCCGCGTCATGCCATAAATCGCCCCTGTCGGCTGTCCCGCGGAATTGTTGAGGGCGGGAAGCGCATGGTAGGAGCGATAGAAATACGAGGATCCGTCCACCAAAACCAAACGAGGGCTCTTATCGGGCATATCCTTGCCTTCTTTTCGAATATTGTCCAAGGCGATCCCCTAAACGCTTTTTTCGTACCGACAAGCGGCGCAGGATTGAATTCGTGGCAGTATAGTGCGCACCGGGGGGCGAAGAGATCCGAGGGGGAGTGCGGATTCGGCCATCGTCGGATCGTCGATTTGATCGTCGATTCGATTTTCGATCCTGTTTGTCGATCCGGATTCTCGATCCAATATCCGAGCGACGAGCCGCCGCGCCTTCGCGATGAAAAAGATAAGCCCTTCGGGCCGACGACGATGCGCTTTGTCACAAGCGATGCCCTCGGTCGACGCCCGCTCTACCGAAAAGACCGATATTTTCGAAAAACGGGGGTTCGGTAGGCCATCCCCCGGATCCATCAAGGAGAAGTCGATCATGTCCCCTCCCGATCTTGCCTTCCTTCGATCGTCGCTGGCCATCGTCCTTTTTATCGCCGGGAGCGCGATGGCCCAAGAATCGTCGGAGGAGCTCGAATCCCTGCTCGATCTTCCACCGCCGCCGCCGCAGATCCAAAGCGGACAAGCGCTCGCCCCGGCTTTTACCCCCTCGGTCGATGCCCCGACGGAAAAAGCCTCGGATCGTCGAGAAGACGAATGGCTTATCGAATATCCGGGGGAGAAACGCTTGCAAGCGGTACAGATACAGCCCGCAGGCTTTCCCCGCTACTGGCTGATCGATGCCGACGGGAACGGGCGCATCGAAAACGCCGAGAAAGAACTCGAACCTGTGCGCGAGGGACTCCCGCATTGGTCGATCATCTCTTGGTAAAGCCTTGGCTCTTGGAAGCGGACTTTCGCCGGACGAAGGGCGCGGCGAGGCGCATCGGACCCGGCGGCGATCGACGAGCGGGACCCGAGGCAAAGGCTTCAACCCAATAAAAAATAAGAACCCATCCCCAACAAGGAAAAAATACCGACGACATCGGTCACGGTGGTGAGGATCACCCCCCCGGCCAGCGCCGGATCGATCTTCATGCGTTTGAGAAGAACGGGGATGATCGCCCCCGACATGACTCCGCTCATGAAGTTGATCGCCAAAGCCCCGGCCGCCACCGCCCCGAGGAGCGGAAGATCGAACCACAACCAAGCGACCAAGCCCACCACCGCCGACCAGATCCCGCTGTTGATCAGACCCACCCGGAGCTCGTGCAGCATCAAAGCCCCGAAATTGGCGCTGCCGATCTGATCCAGGCTCTGCGCCCGGATGACGAGGGTCAGGGTTTGAATGCCCGCGATCCCCCCCATGCTCGCCACCACCGGCATCAGCACCGCCAGCGCGACGATTTCCTTGATGGTCGCTTCGAAAAGGCCGAAAACCCACGCGGCGACGAAAGCGGTGGCGAGGTTGGCGGCCAGCCACAGCAATCTCGCCCGCGTGGCATCCCAAACCGGAGAGAAGAGATCTTCCTCCTCGTTGAGCCCCGCCATGCTCATCAAGGAATGCTCGCCCTCCTCGCGGATCACGTCGATGATATCGTCGACCGTGATCCTTCCGACCAACACCCCCTTCGCATCGACGACCGGAGCGGTGAATAAATTGCGCTGCTCGAAGAGTCGGGCGACCTCGCTGTCTTCCATGCTCGCAGGCAGCGCCGGCAAATCGCTCAGCATCAAATCCTCGACGCTACGCTCCGGATCGTTGATCAGAAGGTCGGCCAAGCGCAGCGAACCGAGGTAGAGGCCGCGGTCGTCGATGACGAACAAGCGGTTGGTTTTCTCCGGGATATTTCCGCGTTCGCGCAACTGATGCAACACCTCGCTCAAGCGTCGATAGGGTCGGGCGACGAGCGTATCGACGTTCATCAACCCCCCGGCGGTGTTCTCGCCGTAGTTGAGCACCGCCTCCAAATGCCGGCGATCCCTTCCCGGGAGGGCGGCGAGCACCTCGTCGGTGAAATCCTTCGGTAGATCCTGCAAAAGATCCGCGGCGTCGTCGGGATCGATATGCCGTGCGATCCACGCCACCCGATCCGGGGGCAGTTCGGCCAAGCGGGAGGCCCGCACCACATCTTGGAGTTCGGCGAAGACTTCGGCGTAAATCTGCGGATCGATCGCCGGCCACAGGGCATCGCGCTCGCCCGGCGGAAGGGATTCGAGGATGAACGCGACTTCCGCCGGATGCACCCCCGCGAGAAGATCGCGCAGATCCGCCGCCGGGTCGCTCGCCAGCGACTCATGGACCCGGGCGAGCAATTGCGCCCGGGAGTCTTCGTTCGAGGTCTGACTCATCTAACGCTTCCTTTGCCGAAAAGCTGCGAGGGTTGTCGCTCCTTCGCTATCGAAAAAGCCGCCGGCGAGTCGATTCGAAGGGCCGCTCGGAGGGCCGCTCGGAAGGCCGCTCGAAAAGCCGTTCGGAAAATCGATCGACGGGGGGATTTCAAAACCGGACGAACTCGGTCCTCCTTCGAGCGCAGCGAAGAGCTACGGGAGCGGCGGCGGCTCGCCCGCCATGCCGACACGGGCGCAGCGAGCGGTGAATCCTCGGACACCCCGATCAGCGGCGCGGAAAGCGGTGAATCCTCGGCCGACAAGCCGATTTTCGCCGCGGCAATCGTTCAGGCACTCGACGATATACCCCGACTCTTCGCGCGGGAAGATCGCAGCCTTATCCAAGCGCGGCGCGCTCTCCCATTCCAAGTCCATCGAGACGTATTTGAAATAGCGGATCAGCCCGAAGCGGTCGGCAAAGTGAATAATGAAGGCATCGCTATTCACCGGAAGCATTCCATCATAATGGACACTCCATAACGCCATCGCCCCGTCCCCTTCGGCTTGACGGGCTTGCCCCCGCGCGGCGGCGGGAGTGGCCCAGTCGGGGTCGAGCACACGAGTCACGCCCGTCACCAGATCGGTCGAGTGCAGGCGGTAGCCGCAAGCGGCGGCTTCGGGTTCTGGCGTGGTCATGGCGGCTCCTAGTCGGTGAGCGTGAGCACGGCAACGCGGCCGCAGCATAGCCGCCGTGTCCCCCCGGCGAAAAGCCTTTTTTCGATATCCGCAACGGATGGGTATAGGGACGGGTATTTCATCTCATCGACCTTTTCGGCTTCGAGTCGCGACCGATGGTTCGACGATCGTTTCGGCGATGGTTTCGACGATGGTTTCGACATACGAGCGACGCGAAGTCGTGCGGGTGGCGCGCAGGATACGGCGGGCCAAGCGACGGGCGTCGGGAATGCGAGTGGCCCCGATGGCCTGGCGGATCTCCAACAAAGCGCTGGGGTGCACCGAAAACTCCCGCAATCCCATCCCCAACAAGAGCTTGGTGCAACGGGCATCCCCCGCCATCTCGCCGCACATCGATACCGGAATCCCCGCATGGCGCCCGGCGGCGATCGTGGTCGAAATCAGCCGCAAGACCGCCGGATGAAAGGGGTCGTAAAGATCACTGACCTCGTCATCGACCCGATCGATGGCCAGGGTGTATTGGATCAGATCGTTCGTGCCGATCGAGAGAAAATCCAGCCGCCGCGCGAAAATATCGGCGCAAACCGCCGCTGCCGGCACCTCGATCATCGCCCCGATCGGCATCTTTTCCCCGCGCCGGTCGCCTCGTTCGTCGATCTCTTTTTCGCACTGCCGCACGATCTCCATCACCCGATCCAACTCGTCGATCGTCGCCAACATCGGAATCATCATCCTGACCGGCCCGCGCGCCGCCGCTCGCAACAGGGCCCGGATCTGGGGGCGAAACAACGCTTCGTTCTTGAGGCACAAACGCACCGCCCTAAGGCCCAAGGCGGGACTGGCGGCCGCCGGAGATCGGGTCCGCATCCCCTCGACCGGCCGGTCGGCCCCTAAGTCGAGGGTGCGGAAAGTCACCGGGGTGCCTTTGAGTCGTTCGAGCAGATCGCAGTAGATCCGGTATTGCTCCTCCTCTTCGGGGGGATGCTCTCGATTGAGAAAGAGATATTCGGTGCGACACAAGCCGATCCCCGCCACCCCGTCCCGGACCAAGGCGGCGGCGATATCGGTTCCCGGGAGCTCGACATTGGCTTGGAGGGTCACGGCCTCGCCGTCGGCGCTGATCGTCGGCGCCCGGCGCAGCTTGCGTCGCACGGCTTTGATGCGGGCGAGTTCGCGTCGATGCTCCTTGAAAACGCGCTTGCCCGCCGCATCCGGGGAGACGACGACGCTCCCTTCCCGCCCGTCGATGATCACCTCCTCCCCCGGCTGCAGGAATTCCTCGGCGCCGCATCGCTGCAGCCCCACCACCGCGGGAATTTCGAGGCTGCGGGCCAAGATGGCGGTATGGGAATTCGGCCCGCCGAAGCCGGTGATGAAGCCCGCGATCCGATCATGGGGCATTTGCAGGGTATCGGCTGGGCTGAGATCCTGGGCATAGACGATCCGATCTCTGACGGCTTTTTTCCCGGGCCGCGTCTTGCCCTCGGATCGGAAAAGCGCGCCCCCTCGAGGATCGGGGTGAGGATCGGCGTGAGGATCGGCGGCGGCCGAATGCGGAGTCCTCTTGCGAGCGCCCGGCGAGGACAGACGCAAAAAAACCCTCTCGACCACATGATCGACATCGTCGCGCCGGGTGCGAAGATAGGGGTCGTCCATGGCGTCGAAGGTGCGAACCAAGGCATCGCGCTCCGTTTTCAAAGCCCATTCCGCATTGCAACGGCTCTTGCGGATGGTGGCCACCGGGGCCCGAGCGATCATCTCGTCATCGAGCATCAGCAGGTGGATATCGATGAAAGCGGCGATTTCGGGGGGAGTCCCCGAAGGGATTTTTTTCTTGATCGCCCGCAATTCGCGCCGGGCCTCGGCAACCGCGCGTTGAAAGCGGCGCACTTCGCCCTTCACTTCTTCGGCTTCTATTTCGCGCCGGACCACCTCTTCTTGGAGGCCGCGACCGTATATTTCGATCACCCCGATCGCGATCCCCGGCGAGGCGCCGATCCCTTTGATGATTCGCATTCGCCCTATTCCGTCTCGTCGAAACGATTGGCCACCAAGACCGCGATCGCCGCGACCGCCGCCTGTGCGTCCGCGCCGCGGGCCACGAGCTCGAGCCGTGTCCCTTTCGTCGCCGCGAGCATCATCAGGCTCATGATGCTCTTGGCATTGGCCTCGCGCTCGTCCTCCCGCCGCAGGCGAAGATCGGCATCGAAGGTGGCGGCAAGGCAGGCGAGTTTCGCCGCCGCGCGGGCGTGCAAGCCGAGGCGATTGACGATCTCGAGCCCGAGGCGGATATCCCGATTCATCGGCCGCCCCCGTCTTTTCGCCCGAGGCCATCCTTCGCCGCCGGCGAACGGGATCGATCGAGGCTCTTGTCGAAAGTCTCGACGAGAGCCTCGACGAAGGAGGCATGAGAGGCATCGGCGGCGGCAACGACCTCGATGCCGAGCCTCGAGCCGATCGCCGTCGCGACCCGCTCTCCCGCCGCGACCAGGTGCCTGCGCGAAAGCCAGCCTTCCACCCACGAAGCGGCCCCGATCAGGTGTTCGAAGGTGGCGAAACTGGCAAGGATGATCGCATCGATCGGAGCGCTCGCCTCGATACGCGCAAGATCCTCGAGATCGCTTGCGAGCCCCGCCGGGGCGCGGCGAAGGTAGAGATCGAGTTCGGAAACGATCGCGCCGCGCCGGCGCAGGGTATCGCCTAGCAATCGCCGGCCGCCTTCCCCCTTGACGATCCACACCCTTCGCCCTCGAATATGCCCGGCGGCCAGCGGCCGGGCGGCAAGCAAGCCCTCGCTGTCGAAGCGTCCTTGCGGCGGCAGGAGGACTTCGAGAACGCCTCGCTCCCTCAAGGCCGCCGCCGTCGCCGGACCGACGGCAAAGACCGTGGGCGGCACCTTCCCGCCCCCGAATCGCGCAAGACGCAAACGCGCGAAAAAAGATTCGACCGCGGGAACGCTGGTGAATATCGCCACCTCGCCGCCCTCGCAAAACGACTCGTCGACCGAGAGCTGCGCCGACGGGACGATCTCGATCGCCGGCACGCAAAGCGCCGCCGCACCCTCCTCGCCGAGGGCGCGGGCCAAAGCGGCGGCCGAGGGTTGCGGGCGAGTGATGAGTATGCGCATCCCGGCCAGCCTCCCGGCGCATCGACCCGCGCAAAAACGATCGCCGGTCGCGGGCGAATCGAGGACCGGGGGGCGAGGCGGCGAGGGGTCTTGCGTCGATGAACGATCGCGCTCTCGATGCAAAAGGGATCGGGGGCTTTCCGTCGCTCGGATCACGAATCGCTCCCGGGGCGCGCAGGCGACAGGCCATCCGAGGAAGCGGCGGATAATGGCGAAGACGATAGAGTCGAGCCGACCGGAATCCCGGCGGATAACTGCGAGCGAAGCTCATCCAAAATCTCCGTCGCCCCGCGGGCGATCACCGCTTGCGCGGCGCGAGCGCCCAATTCCCGCGGCTCGTCGACGCTCCCTTCGATCTCGGTGCGCAGCACCCGACGACCGTCGAGGCTCGCCACCAAGGCGCGCAAACGAAGGCTCCCCTCGTGCAAGGTGGCGAAAGCGGCGATCGGCATCTGGCACCCGCCGTCGAGGGCGCGTCCGAAGGCCCTCTCCGCTTCGACGCAGCGCGCGCTGTCGTGGCAAACAAGGGGCGCGATCAGCTCCTTGGTGCGATCGTCGTCGGCGCGACATTCAAGCCCCAACGCCCCTTGCCCGGCCGCGGGGAGCATCACCGACTCCGGCAGGATCTCGCGAATCCGCCCCTCGTGCCCTCCCCGTTGGAGGCCGGCGACCGCAAGAACGATGGCGTCGAAATCCCCGGCGGCCAAACGCCGCAGCCGGGTGTCGATACCGCCGCGCAAAACATCGATCTCCAGATCGGGGCGATTGGCCGCCAGCTGACTGCGCCGGCGCAGGCTGGAAGTCCCGACCCTGGCCCCCGGCGGCAGGGTGCGCAGATTGCAAAAGCGTTTCGACACCAAGGCATCGTAGGGGTCGGCGCGAGCGGTGATGACCGGCAGCGTCAATCCCGAGGGCAATTCCACCGGCACATCCTTCATCGAATGCACCGCGAGGTCGGCTCGGTCGTCGAACAAAGCCTGCTCGAGTTCCTTGATGAACAAACCCTTGCCGCCGACCCGCGCCAAAGGGGCGTCCAACAAGCGATCCCCCGTGGTACGCATCGGCAACAGACGGATATCGATATCGGGGTATCGCTCGCCGAGGGCACGGGCGATGAATTCGGCCTGACTCAAGGCCAAAGGGCTACGACGAGTGGCGATGCGAAGAAGGGATAACATGGATACGATAGTAGCCTACCGCAAAGGATTTTCGAGAGCCTTCGGGTAAAAATTCGAGCGCCGACGCTATCTCGGGAAAAGAGTTGACGCCGGGATTGCGGCTCGGGTTGCGAACAGGCTTGAGATCGGGATGCGATCGCCCCCCGATCTTGCGAGATCATGACTTTCGAGATCATGACTTGCGATATCTTGCGGGCGCACGAGCGAGGGCAGCGCGCATCGTCCAAGCGCTCGATCGCGCAGCGGCGGGGGGCACGGGCCTTTAAGATCGCTCGCTTGGAGTTCGCCCGGCAGGCGCAAACACGATCGTGCGAGCCCTTTTCCGAGCTCTTTTCACCACATCTTGTTTCACCGCATCTTGCCACCCTATCGAGGTCCCGAGTCGAAAAGCGAGGAATCATGACGAATATGACAATGGGTATCGTGATGGATCCCCCGGCTTCCATCAAAGCGAAAAAAGACACCACCGTGGCGCTGATGCGGGCGGCGCAAAAGCGCGGCTATCGGCTGTTTTGCATCGAAATGGGGGGGCTTTTCCTGCGCGACGGCGAGGCCCGGGCCGAGATGCACCCGATCGTCGTTGGCGACGATGACAATGACTGGTACCGCTTGGACAGCGTCGTTAGCGCTTCGCTTTCCTCGCTCGATACGATCCTGATGCGAAAAGATCCCCCCTTCGATATGGAATATATCCACTCCACCTATATCTTGGAGCGGGCGGAGGAAGCCGGGACCCTCGTCGTCAATCGCCCCCGGAGCCTTCGCGATGCGAACGAAAAGATGTTTACCGCATGGTTCCCTCGCTATTGCCCGCCGACGCTGGTCACCCGCGATCACGCTCGCATGAACGACTTTCTCGCCGAGCAGGGCGATATCATCGTCAAACCGCTCGACGGCATGGGCGGGGCGTCGATCTTTCGGGTGCGCCGCGGGGATACGAACGCCCGGGTGATCTTCGAGACCCTAAGCGCCCACCAAAGCCGCTATGCGATGTGCCAAAAATACCTGCCGGATATCCGAAAGGGCGACAACCGATTGCTGATGGTCGACGGGGAGCCGGTCGAATACGCGCTGGCACGCATCCCCACCGGGGACGATCCGCGGGGGAATCTCGCCGCCGGGGCCCGCGGGGTCGCGATCGAGATCACCGAGAGGATGCGAGAGATCGCATCGCATTTAGGGCCTCGGCTGAAAGAGCGAGGCCTGCTTTTCGTGGGCTTGGATGTGATCGGCGATTTTCTCACCGAGATCAATGTCACCAGCCCCACCTGCGTCAGGGAGATCGAGGCGGCCTTCGATATCGATATCGCCGGGCGTTTGATGGACGCGATCGAATCCCGTACGGGCAAAAGTGCGGGCAAAAGTGCGGGCAAAAGCGCGGACAAGAATTCGTGATCTTCGATCGACCGAAGCGACGAACGATGCGTAAACCAAAGGGGGCATCTCCTAGCATGTCACCGCTGCCTGGCATGACATACCTATCCTGCACGGGCTTGTCCGTGTAAAAGCCCCGGGCCCCCGAGTTCTGAAAGGGGCAAAGGATAGGGGGCAGCACTATTCAGCCCGCTCGACTCTATATGCACATAAAGAAGAAAAGAGGATGGTCTTGTAAAAATCGACAACTAACGATCGACCAATAATGATCGAGAATGCGCCCGCGGCCGAGGAAAACGAGGCTCAGGCATCGAACGAGGTTTTTCCGGGGTTTTTCAAGCGTTTTTCGGGGGCTTTTCAGCGCGAACGCGACCCTCGCAATCCCGGCGCTCGCAATGGGCATGGAGAACGAGAGAGTGATCGGCCAAGCGAAAGCCGTGCTCTTGGGCGATCCGAATCTGACGTCGCTCGATCACCGGATCGACGAATTCCATCACCTTGCCGCAGTCGATACAAACGATATGGTCGTGGTGGTCGCCGGAGTCGAGCTCGAAAACCGCATGAGAATCGGCGAAATGATGCCGAATCACGAGTCCTGCCGTTTCGAATTGCGTCAGCACCCGATAGACCGTGGCCAGCCCGACGTCCTCGCCGCTGTCCATCAACGCCCGATAGACATCCTCCGCCGTCATGTGGCGAGGACGATGGCACTCCAAAATGGAGAGAATTTTGAGCCGGGGTCGGGTCGCTCTCAGCCCGACATCCTTGAGATCGTCGGTTTGCATCGATTGCATGGCCCCTGTCCCCATCGTGTCCCCGTCGCATCCCCATCGTGCCGACGAGGCCCGACGGGGTCGATCCGGATTCGCCGTTGCGGGGATCGAAAAGCGATCCCTTCTCGATCGAAGGTCGGCGTCGACGAAAGCGCTCTCGGCCTCGATATTTTTCCCGCCGAAGGACGATGCCGCTCGCTCGATCGCTCGAATATCGGGATAGGCGAGCCTCGGAACTCTCTCGGAGATTCTTAAGCGGGATTCTCCTGTCCGGCCAGACAAGCCATCGCTTGCCGATGCAAAGCGGGGTTGTTGCTGGCGAGGATCCTTCCCCCGGGGACGAGATCGATGGTCAACGCCTCGCCCTTCCAGCCGCTCATCACCCCCCCGGCATTCACCACCACCGGCAACAAGGCGCAATAGTCGTAGATGCCGGCTTTGGCCTCGAGCGCGATATTGACATGGCCGCTCGAAACCCGGGCCAAGCCGTAGCAATTGCCGCCGTAGACCCTCCACTTCGAGGCCTCGACGAGGCGCTGCAAAGCCTTTGCATCCTCACCGATACAGGAATCGGGGGCAGAAATCGCGACCGTCGTCTCCGCCAATTCTCGGGGTGTCTCGCCTAGGCGTATCCGTTCGCCGTTGCACCACGTGCCCTCGCCGCCGATGCCCGTCCAGCGCTCGCACAACAAAGGGTGATCGACCACCCCCAAGACGGGGTGTCGATCTCGGGCCAAGGCGATCAACGTGCCGTAAACCGGCAGCCGCGCCACGAAGGCCTTGGTGCCATCGATGGGATCGAGCACCCAGACCTGCTCCGCCCCGGGGCGATCGGCACCGAATTCCTCGCCGATCACGCCGTGTTCGGGATAACGCTTGCGGATCGACTCCCGCAAACGGACTTCGACCTCCCGATCAAGCGCGGTAACCGGCGAACCGTCATCCTTGTCGAGGGGCTTAAGCGCGCACTTCTCGTCGAGCGCCGCCCGGCGAATCGTTTCGCGGGCGCAATCGGCCAGATGCTGCGCGAATTCGACGATCTCTTTGTCGACCTTCGAGCCCGAAAGAGACGATACGCTCATTTCGCAAGGCTCGAAGGGCTTCCGACTCCGACAAGGGATGATGCTTCGATACGAATCATTGGCAGGCAAAGGGTGTCCGCGAGAGGATAGTCGTCTAAGAAAGACGGGCAAGGGAAAGGGTCGAATCCGAAGATCGACGACGCAAAAGCCCCCCGGCCCGAGGCTTATTGTAGTTCAGCATTCGACAAAGCGAGCGCCTTAGGCCCTATTAGGCCTTGAGCCCGAGGCGCTCGCTCACCTATCGCTTCGAAGCCACCGGCGCCGAGCATCGGGCCAAGCGAGCCCGATAGGCATCGTCGAGCAGGGCGTCGACATCGAAAGAGCGCTCGATATGGGCCGCCAAGGCATCGAGCGCGGATTCCACCTGCGCTTCCCATGCGAAGGCGGAGCTCACCCCCTTTCCCGACCTCGATAGCCAATTGGTACGGAAGGCATCCCCGGCGAAAAGCCCGTGCATATAAGTGCCCTCGATGAGGCCATCGGCGCTGACAGCGCCCTCCGGCCGATCCGCAACCAGCATCTTCGAACTGCATCGCCCGCGAGAATCCCGTTCTCGCAGGGGCATCAATCGCGCGAAGGGTCTAAGGGTATCGGGCCCGACGGTGGCCCCGACATGGATTTCGTAAGCGCGCAGAATCGCCCCCGAACGGGCGCATTTTCCCACCACCTGACCCACGGATTTTTCCGCCCCCATGGTGGTTTCGATATCCAAAAGACCGAGCCCCGGGGCCTCCCCGGGGGCACCGTCCACACCATCGGGATCGCACACCCGGCGTCCGAGCATCTGATAGCCGCCGCACAGGCCGAGCACCCGCCCGCCGCTACGGGCATGGGCGATCAGATCGTGATCCCAGCCTTGGGTGCGCATGAACGCCAGTTCGCCGAGCGTGGATTTCGTCCCCGGCAGGATCACCACATCCGCGTTCCGGGGCAAGGGTCGGCCCGGGGGCACGAAGGCGAAATCCACCGCCGGCTCCATGCGCAGAGGATCGAAATCGTCGAAATTGGCGATGCGCGAAAAGAGCGGAGCGACGATCCGGAGCCGCTCGCCGGACGAGCGTTCGAAGACGGCCCGATCCCCTTGATCGGCACAAGGCGAAGCGCCGGCCTCCAAGATCACCGCATCCTCTTGCGGCAATCGCCGCGCCGCCTCGAGCCAAGGAATCACCCCGGCGCAGGGCCAGCCGGTACGCGCTTCTATCTCGCGCACACCGGCATCGAAAAGCGCGGGATCCCCGCGAAAACGATTGACGGCAAAGCGAGTGATCAGCGCGGCATCCTCGGGATCGAGCACCTCGCGCGTGCCGACCAAGGCCGCGATCACCCCGCCACGGTCGATATCCCCGAGCAGGCATACCGGAACCTGCGCCCGTCTTGCAAAGCCCATATTGGCGATATCCCCCGCCCGCAGATTGGTTTCCGCAGCGCTCCCGGCACCCTCGACGATCACCAGATCGAATTGACGGCGAAGGCGCTCGAAACTCTCCATCACCGGCTCCAACAAGCGCTCGCGAGCCTGCATATACTGCGCCGCCTGCAAAGTGGTCAGCGCTTTTCCCTGCACGACCACCTGCGATACGCGATCCGATTGCGGTTTGAGGAGCACCGGGTTCATATCCACCGACGGGGCGATCCCCGCCGCTTTCGCCTGCATCGCCTGCGCCCGCCCGATCTCTTTGCCGTCGCCGCAAGCCGCGGCGTTATTCGACATATTCTGCGGTTTGAAAGGAGCCACCTTCAAACCGCGCTGCAGCGCGAGGCGACAAAGTCCGGCGACCAACGTGGACTTGCCCGCATCCGAACAAGTGCCTTGGATCATGACGGCACCCGATGCGGCGGCTTGCGAGCCTCTTTTCGCCCTTTTTCCATATCCCCTGTTCATCGATTCATCCCCGAATTTCCGATAAATCCGCCATTCATCCGCCAAGCATCCGCCAAGGCATCCGCAGCGCAAGTTTCGATCGTGCGATCAAGGTCGACACGCCGGCTGCGACACGAAGGAGAACCGTCTTTTCGGCGACGAAGCCGCAAGAACACCACAAGCCATCCCCTCGATCCCCTATCCCCTTGATACCCTATACCGGCTCTCGGATCTCGACCCGCCCGCCGACGACCCGCGAACGCACCTCGAAGACGCTTTCGATCCGCTTTTCATCGAGGGTCTCGTCGACGGATCCGGCGGCGACGATGGCCCCCTCTTTCATCCATAACAAACGATCGGCGAAACGCGCGGCCAAGTCGATATCGTGCAATACCGCCAACACCCCTCCCCCGTCTTCCACCTGACGCCGCAGCAGGGACATCACCTGCAACTGATGGCGGATATCGAGCGCAGCCACCGGCTCGTCGGCGAGCAGCAGCGGAGCCTCGCTCGCCAGAGCGCGGGCGCAGTGCATGCGGGCGATTTCCCCGCCGGAGAGGGTGTCCGCGCTGCGCTCGGAAAATGCCGCGAGCCCGGCGGATTCAAGGGCGCGGTCCACCGCCGCCGCATCCCTTCCCGCGAGTCTTCCGGGAGCGACACCGTAGGCGAATCTCCCGAGGGCGACGATATCCCGTACCCGATTGGGCCAAGCCAGGGGGCGGATCTGAGGCAGCCAAGCCACTCGACGGGCCCTTAGCGATGGCGACATCCGGGCCGGATCCTCGCCCCCCAAACGCACCTTTCCCGCAGCCGGCGGCAACAGCCCCATCGCCGCGCGCAGCAAGCTCGTCTTGCCGGCTCCGTTGGGGCCGACGAGAACCAGCATCTCCCCGCCTCGCAGGGTGAAAGAAGCGTCCCGCACCAGCACCGGGGCCGAACGCTGCTTGCTCGCTCGCACTTCGAGACCGGAGACGACGAGCGAGGGTATCGACGATTCAGCCATGGCCGCTGCGCCTGTTGGCCGCGATCCAAACGAAGATCGGAGCCCCGAAGATGGCGGCGGCGACCCCGAGCTTGAGCTCCGTGGCCGTCGGCAGCAGGCGCACTGCGATATCCGCGACCACCAAGATCAGGCCCGCCAGCAACGCCGAGGGCAACAAACTGCGCGCCGGGTCATGGCCCACCAGCGGTCGCACCAGATGAGGGGCGATGATGCCGACGAAGCCGATGACCCCCGCAAGGGCGACGGCGGCTCCGGCGGCAAGCCCAGCGCCGGCGACCACCGCCACCCGTTGTCGGCCGAGGTGCAGACCGACACCGGCGGCGGCTTCTTCGCCCAAGGTCAAGGCGAAAAGACCGCGGCGGGTTTTGAACAGCAGCGCAAAAGCGATGATCAGGAAAGGGGCGACCAAGACAAGATCGTCGTAGCTGCGATTGGCGACCGAACCCAGCATCCAGTTGATCATCTCGGCCAGCGAGAAGGGGTTGGGGCTCAAATTGAGCAGCAGCGACATCATCGCCCCGGCGAAGGCCGACAAGCCCACCCCGATCAGGATCAAGGTCACGACCGAGGAGGTATGACGAGCGGCGATGCCAAGCAGTGCGGTGGCGGCCACCGCCCCCCCGATGGCCGCGACGGGAAGGGCAAAGCCGCCGAGAAGGGAAGAGGAAGCGAAACCGTAATGGATCGTGACCGTCGCCGCCAAAGCGGCGCAGGCGGAAACCCCCAGCACCCCCGGCTCGGCCAGGGGGTTGCGCAACAAACCCTGCAAGGCGGCGCCGCTCGCCCCCAGCGCGGCCCCGACGACGAAGGCGGCCAGCGCCCGCGGCAATCGGATTTGCCAAACCACCAGGCTATCGGCGGCAAGGCTTCCAAGATCGGCAGCGCCGGTCTGTTCGCCCTCGGCGAGGGAGCGGAAGGGAGAAAGGAGCGCCGCCAGCACCCTTTCCGCCGCCAAGGGAGTCGAGCCCAGCAAGCAGGCGGCGAAAAGAGCGGCGAGCGTCCCGGCAACGAGAAGGGGGACAATCAGGCTCGTACCGCGTTGTCGAGGGGAAAAAACCGAATGCCCGGTACGGCGCCCGAAGACGCATCGCCGGCGGCGCCGGGTCGCCGGGCTATCGCCGCCGCATTCGCTCCCGTGCTTCGATGGCATCGTCATCTTTGAAACCGAGCCCCGTATTCGAAAAACGACGGACTTTTGCATTCGATCGGCAAGGATACGAGACGGGTTCTCGGTAGCGAACAAGCGCCGCTTTCGCACCGCCGACTCGTGCACCCTTCGCGAAGGGGGCTCGAAGCCGGCGACTGTTTTTTCGCGCGAAGGCCCACGCATCGTCCATCGGCGGCGATACAAGCGCGAGCCGAAATCGAAGATCGACCGGAAGATCGACCACCGGCAAGCGGCGCATTCTAACTGCCCATACCGGGTCCGTTCGAAAAAATCTCCGCCAAGCAAGAACGATCGCCTTCGGCCGAGACATCGAGGTCGAGGGTCGAAGCCGATACCCGATGGAAGGCATCCGATTCGGATGCCCGCTCTTTCCCCTTGCCCGATATCCCGAAACCCTCGACGATATCGATGGGAAAAATCACATCCTCGATACCCCTTGCCCGGCCAGACCCGCAAGACAAGATAAGGTCTCTCGGGGCGAGGATTTATACTTTCGAATGTAGCGTCAACGAAAGGCCGAGCGAATCTTTGCCTTTGTCCATCCACCGACGAGGTCGCCCCCCGTGCGCGGAAAGCTGCGCGAAACCATATTGATTACCGGCGGCAGCCGAGGCATCGGAGCGGCCACGGCAACGCTCGCGGCGCAGCGCGGATACGACGTGGCCATCACCTACCACCGGGATCGCCGGGCGGCGGAAACGATCGTCGAGCGAATCCGAGAACACGGCGCCCGCGCCTTGGCGATCCAAGGAGATGTCTCGTCGGAATCCGATGTCGAAGGCATCTTCGGGCGCGTCGACGACGAACTCGGAAGGATCTCGGTTCTCGTCAACAACGCCGGGGTTTTGGGCCGGCAAACGACCTTGGACGAAATGGACTTGGAAAGGGTGCAACGAACCCTGCTCGTCAATATCGTCGGGGTCTTTTTATGCTGCCGCGCGGCGGTGCGCCGGATGGCCTTTCGTCACGGCGGCAAAGGCGGCCGGATCGTCAACCTCTCTTCCGTCGCCGCCCGTTTGGGAGCGCCGCGGGAATTCATCGACTACGCGGCCTCCAAAGGCGCGGTGGACAGCATGACCGTCGGCCTCGCCGACGAGGTCGCGGCGGAAGGGATTCGGGTCAATGCGGTGCGCCCGGGCCTGATCCACACCGACATCCATGCCCTTTCCGGCGATCCCGATCGAGTGGAAAAACTCAAGGGCAAGGTACCGATGGCCCGGGGCGGCCACGCCGATGAAGTCGCGCGCGCCGTCTTGTGGTTGGCTTCCGAGGAATCCTCCTATACCACCGCTTCTTTTATCGACGTCGCCGGTGGGCGCTGAAAGACGCTGAAAGGAAATCGCCGATGACGAATGCCGACCGCCGCGCCGACAGACAAGGTGTATTGGAGAGCCTGCGCGAGATCGCCGTCTCGGCGGGGGCCGAGATCCTCGATATCTATGCCGGGGATTTCGCGGTGCAGGACAAACCCGACGCCACTCCGGTCACCGAAGCCGATACCGCCGCCGAGAGGATCATCCTGCACGGGCTCGCGCAGTGCGCCCCGACGGTGCCGGTGGTGGCCGAGGAATCCTTCGCCGCCGGTTCGCGACCCGATATCGAAGGCGGGGCTCGCGATCCACGCTTCGCCGACGACGCCTTCTTTCTCGTCGACCCTTTGGACGGCACCCGCGAATTCATTCGCCGCAACGGCGAGTTCACGGTCAATATCGCCTTGGTCGAGGGCGGGATTGCGGTGGCCGGAGTGGTGCACCTTCCGGCCATGGACGAGACTTTCTGGACCCACGGCGACGGACAGGCTTGGCGCATGGGGAAAAACGAAGGGCCGCAAGGGATAAGATGCCGCTCGCCCGATGCCGAACCCTTGGCGATCACCAGCCGCTCCCACCGCGATTCCGACATCGCCGTCTGGCTCGACCGGCACGGGATCACGAGAACCGTCCATGCGGGATCGTCTTTGAAACTGTGTCGAATCGCCGAGGGTCGCGCCGATATCTACCCCCGCTTGGGACGCACGATGGAATGGGATATCGCCGCCGGACACGCCCTCCTGCGGGCCGCCGGGGGAGACGTCAGCACCTTCGACGGTCGCTCTTTGAGGTACGGCAAGCCCGGTTTCGAAAACCCCTCCTTCGTCGCCCACGGCATCGATGACATCGATCGATGGCGCTTTACTTCGAGGGGGTCGGAAGAAAAGGCAACCACCGCCTCGCCGCTTTGAAATAACCGCCCTATCACAGGCGCCGGGCTCTCAAAGCAAGCCCTGATCCCGGCTTCCTCTCTCTGCATCGAAGGGAATTTCAATGATGCCTACTCCCAAAAAATCGCGGAATATCGATCCCGACGTACACTTCTTCGTCAAATCTACGCTCGAACGTATGGATGAGCAAGCACAGGAGGATATGCAAGAAGACATGCCTTACACCGAGTCAAGCAGATTTGCGCCGGTAACTTTTTCTATAGTCTCCGGCGAAGTCAACGACGGAATATCTGCCGAGATTGTCCGCCGGGATAACTTTCGATTCTGGACAAGCAAGCGCGGAAAGCGCGTTATCAAGTGCCTTAAATCGATGGGCTATCGCCGCGATGGTCTTATCTGGATAAAAGAGCCCGCAGACGAATAACGGGCTAAAAGCAAAGCGGCGATTCGCCTTCACTCGGATCTATCATCGCCGCTCATCGCCGAAGACCGAATCGTCGCTTCGATGCCGATGGCCGTTCGAAGAGCCGTTCGAAGGGTCGATCGAAGGGCCGATCGACATGCGCCGAAGCCGCCGATACCCTCCTTGGGCAGCGGTCGTTTTCGCATTTGTGCATCTTGAAAACCCGCGACATCGCTTCGCCTCCGCCTTGCCGTCAGGACAACGAAAAGACTCATGAGCACACCCGAGATCCCGAAAAAGATGATCGCCATCGAGATATCGTCCCCGGGCGACCCCGGGGTTTTAGTTCCCGTCGAACGCGATATCCCCCTCCCCGCCGCCGGGGAAGTCCTCGTCGAGGTCCAAGCCGCCGGCGTCAACCGCCCCGACGTGATGCAACGCCGAGGACTCTATCCGCCGCCGCCGGGGGCATCGGATATCTTGGGCCTGGAGATTGCGGGCACCGTCGTCGCCCACGGCGAGGGCGTGTCCGCCCCGGCGATCGGCACCGAGGTCTGCGCCCTCGTCAGCGGCGGCGGCTATGCGCAATATTGCACCGCCCCCGCCCCTTTATGCCTGCCGATCCCCGCCGGCCTCGATGCCGTCGAAGCCGCGGCCCTGCCCGAGACCCTCTTCACGGTATGGACCAATCTTTTCGATCGCGCCCGCCTCGTCGCCGGGGAATCGCTTTTGGTCCACGGCGGATCGAGCGGCATCGGCACCACGGCGATCCAACTGGCCACGATCTTCGGCGTGCGCGTCTTCGCCACCGCCGGTTCCGAACGAAAATGCGCGGCTTGCCTCGAACTCGGAGCAAGGGCCGCGATCGACTATCGCCGCGAGGATTTCGTCAAGCGCATCAAGGCCCTGAGCGAAGGGCGCGGCGTGGATGTGGTGTTGGATATGGTGGCCGGGGACTATCTGCCGCGGAATATCGAATGCCTCGCCACCGAGGGCCGACTGGTCATCATCGCGGTGCAGCGAGGACCCAAAGTCTCGGAGTTCAACATGCTTCCGATCATGCTAAAACGCCTCACCCTCACCGGCTCCACCTTGCGCCCCCGCAGCGTCGAGCAAAAATCGGAGATCGCCCGGGCGCTGGAAAAAAAGGTCTGGCCGCATCTCGCATCGGGGGCGATCCGCCCGATCATCCACTCCCGCTTTGGGCTGGCCGATGCGGGCAAGGCCCATCGCCTGATGGAAAGCAGCGAGCATATCGGCAAGATCATGTTGACGGTCTAAACGGCAAGCGTGCGAGCGATCTCGATCTTTCCCGGCCCACCCTCCTTTCACCTCATCGAGCCCCCCCTCATGGACATCCAAACGGCGATTCGGAGCGTTATCGAAAGCCGGGATCTGACCGGCCCGCAGATGAACGATGTCATGCGCGCGATCATGACCGGCGAATGCACCCCGGCGCAGATCGGCGGCTTCTTGGTAGGGCTGTCGATGAAGGGCGAAACGGTCGAGGAGATCGCCGCCGCCGCCCGCGTGATGCGCGATCTGGCAACGCCGGTGGAGGTCGACAAAACCCGCCTTGTCGATACCTGCGGCACCGGCGGCGACGCTCGCGGCACTTTCAATATCTCCACCGCCGGGGCCTTGGTGGCCGCGGGCGCCGGGGTGCGCATCGCAAAACACGGCAATCGTTCGATTTCCGGGCGCACGGGCAGCGCCGATGTCTTGGAGGCGGCGGGCGTTCGACTCGACGCCGATCCGAAGGGGATCGCGCGCTGCATCGACGAAGCGGGAGTCGGCTTCCTCTTCGCTCCGGCCCATCACGGGGCCATGAAATACGCCATCGGCCCTCGTCGAGAGATGGCGGTGCGTACGATCTTCAACGTGCTCGGGCCGCTCACCAACCCCGCGGGAGCCAAAAGGCAGCTGATCGGCGTTTTCTCCGCGACGCTCGTCGAACCCCTGGCAAGGGTGCTCCAAGCCTTGGGCAGCGAGCATGTCATGGTGGTCCACTGCGAGGACGGGCTCGATGAAATCGGCATCGGGGCCAAAACCCGTATCGCGGAACTGCACGCCGGCGAACTGCGCACCTACACCCTCGACGCCACGCGATTCGGCTTTTCCCCCGTCGCCTTGGAAGACATCGCCGCGGATTCCCCGCAGGCGAGCCTCGATACGATCATGGGCGTATTGGAGGGAAAACCCGGCCCCGCAAGCGATATCGTCTTGGTCAATGCCGGGGCCGCGATCCATATCGGCGGCATCGCCTCGGATCTTCCCGAGGGCATCGAGCGGGCGCGCGAAAGCATCCGCAGGGGAAACGCCGCCGCAACCCTCGAGCGACTGATCGCCGTCAGCAACGCCTGCGATCCTTGATCGCCCCGACCCCTCCACCACCCTCACGACGATCCATCGGCATGCCCGCACAAGACCAAGCGCCGGCGAGCGACGCCCGGCGACCCGATATCCTGCAGCGGATCATCCGCCGCAAAAGGGAAGAGATCGCCGAGCGATCGGCGAAAACCCCCTTGGATCTTCTGCGCGAAAAAGCCACCGAGCGAGGCGAAACGCGAGGATTCGCCGATCGATTGGAGGCCCGAATCGCGCGCGGCGAGGCGACGGTGATCGCCGAGATCAAAAAAGCGTCGCCCAGCAAGGGCACGCTGCGCGAGCCCTTCGACCCTGTGGATATTGCCCGCCGCTACGCCGCCGCCGGGGCGAGCGCCTTGTCGGTACTCACCGACACCCCTTTCTTTCAAGGCGACGACCGTCATCTGATCGAGGCCCGGGCGGCCTGCTCCTTGCCGGTATTGCGCAAGGATTTCGTGATCGACCCCTACCAGGTTTTCGAAGCCTGCGCGCTCGGAGCCGACTGCATCTTGCTGATCGTCGCCGCCTTGGACGATGCGAGCCTCCATGCGCTGGCAGCGTCGGCCGATGATTTGGGGCTCGATGCCTTGGTCGAAGTGCACGATGCGAAAGAGCTCGCACGCGCCGCCGCCATCCGCCCTCGCCTCGTCGGCATCAACAATCGCGATTTGCATAGCTTCGACACCACGCTCGACACCACGCTCGGCCTGCTCGAGCGCATCCCCGACAAAAGCACGGTGATCACCGAAAGCGGTATCCGCGACCGCGCGGATGTCGCGCGCTTGCGAGCCGCCGGGGTGCATGGATTCCTGGTCGGGGAGGCCTTCATGCGGGCGGCGGATCCGGGCAGGGCGCTGCAGGAGATTTTCTTTGACTCTTGACGGCGGCATCGGCAAAGGAGGCGGACACGAGCCTTCCCCCCTGCCGCCGCGCCCGAGGACACCTCGAGGGATATTCGAAAAGGTCGCCAAGATCGCTTTCGGATACCTGCTCGACATCGGGGTGCTACTGGCCGCAGCGATATCGTTCCACTCGGCAAAAGCCCAGCTTTCCCCCATCGACCTGCCATCGAATCACGATCCGATCCACGGCTTCGATATCCCGCCCGAGAGGTTGATGAATTCGCTTGTCGACCTGCCGGAGCCGGTGCGGGCGGCGATATCCACAGATCCGGATCTCTTCGTGTCGATGCTAAGGCCGGTACTGCAGCTGGCCTCGACCCGCTATTTGAGCCCCATCGACAAAAGCCGCTCCCTAAAGGCCTCCTACCGGCCACCGCATCTCGTCCCTCTCGATCGCTACCCGGCCTTGCATACGAGCGCTCCGGGCATGACGGTCAACCCGCTGATCATGCGCGACCTGCTGCTGATGAGCGCCGCCGCCGAAAAAGAGGGCGTGATTTTGCGGATATCCTCGGCCTACCGCTCCTTTTATCGCCAGCGGGATATTTTCAAACGGCAAGTCCTAAGGCGAGGAATGAAAGAGGCGTCCCGACGCTCGGCCCGCGCCGGTCACTCCGAGCATCAACTAGGAACGACCATCGATTTCGGGAGCATCTCCAATGCCTTTTGCGGCACCCGCGCCGAGCGCTGGCTCCGCCGCCACGCCCACGAATACGGTTTTTCCATATCCTACCCCCCGGGCACGGAAAAACTGACGGGATATATCCCCGAATGCTGGCATTTTCGACATCTCGGCCGCGAGGCCTTGGCTCTTTCCCGTCGTTTCTTCGGCGGCCTGCCCCAAACCATGCTTACCTATATCGACGACAACTCCGACTGGCTCGCACCCTCGCGATAGCCTTCCTTGGCCGCCCTTTTCGAATGGAGAGACGAACGTGACAATGACCGCAACCGTGAAATGGCTGGACGGCGTCGCCTTCGTCGGCGAATCCGGCAGCGGGCATGCCATGGTGATCGACGGCGCTCCGGATGCCGGCGGCCGCAATATCGGCCCGAGGCCCTTGGAAGCCATGCTCATCGGCTTGGGAGCCTGCAGCGCTTTCGACGTGGTGAATATCCTGCGCAAATCGCGGCAGGATATCCGCGATTGCCGGGTGGAGATCGAAGCCGAACGCGCCGATTCCATCCCCGCGGTCTTCACCCGCATCCATCTGGTTTTCATCGTCGCCGGCCGCGAAATCCGCAAACAAGCGGTGGAACGCGCCGTCGATCTGTCGGCCGAAAAATACTGCTCGGCCACCCGAATGCTGCGAGAAAGCGTCGAGATCACGCACGAATACCGCCTCGAGAACATCGAGGATGCGGGCGACTGAATTTGATGGGGACGAGTGGATCTACACATACAGAAAAATAGCGATGGATGGTTTTCTCTTGATTGGAGTAACCGCCCGTCTAATCGGTGAATGTTTGCGGGCAAAGAATTTTTTCTTTTTGGGTAGTAAGATTGATCAGGTGAAGAGGATATATTTCAAGTTTTGCAACCAACAGTCTGTCAGCCCACGAATTACATCCAATATAGTAGAGAGTAAATGATGTCGCGCGAAGCTCATTCATAACAGCCGATCAATTAGAGAACTAGAAACCACCCCAAGCCGATAACTTCATGGTTAGAATTGACGAAGGCAATGATAACTATCACACTTTGAAGTTCTCTACCGAAGGACTCGAAGATCGGCTAGACTCGGTTTGCCGAAAGTGCGGCGTTGCCGTAAGCTAACCATACACCCAAACCGAAAACGATTCGGTCTCCGGGCTTCACTCGAGGAAAACTCATGATGAATACCGATAACGAAACACCAATCACGATGCTTCCGACATCAATGAAAGAGTCAGACTATAACGAATGGTTTGGATTGGCAAAACAGGCTGTATACGAAATCAAAAAGTATGTCAGTGAATGGGATCTGACATATAATAAAATCAAGTGCAGAACTCAATATCTCTATTGTTGGGTCGATGGTAATAAGATGGTGATTCCCTCTTTGCGTATATCTAGGCTTGAGCTTTCGGAACAATACAATCCCATTTCTTTTCTCGAAGATGCTATTCGATCTGTATCCGAACGCAATAAAGATTTGAATGAGGGATCGGTGAAGATTGCAATTATCGATGCCGGTAGCTGTTTCTACTGCACTCCCATTGTAGTGCAAGGTAGTACAACAGAGTCACCCTAATCTACCAACCACTCAAGGTAAAGTGAGATACGTATGGTGAAAGTGCGATCCTTTCGCCGACATTTCAGGAGTCCGCCTTTGTCGAAGTCCTCCCCGTCCGGCCAACCGAACTCGCCCGGGCCTGTCAGCACGAGCCCCGGCGAAGCGGTGCCGCTCGAAGTCGTCCTTGCCCGATGGCCCGCGCCGCCCGCAGTGCGGGCTTTGAGCACGACCCGCAAGGGGGGAACGAGCACCGGGGCTTGGTCCTCCCTCAATCTCGGATTCGGCAGCGGCGACGATCCGGCGCAAGTGGTGCGCAATCGGGAACGACTGCGAGACTTCCTCGATCTCCGCGCCGAGCCCTTGTGGCTCGAGCAGGTGCACGGAACGAGGGTCGTTTTCGCCGAGGACTTCTCGCTCGGCTCGAAAACCCCGCAAGCCGATGCCTGCATCGCAAAGTCGGGGGATCGCCCTTGCGTGGCGCTCAGCGCCGACTGCTTGCCGGTGGTGCTTTGCGATACGAAGGCGAGCCGAGTCGGCATCGCCCACGCCGGTTGGCGCGGTCTGGCACAAGGGGTGATTCCGGCTTGTATCGAGGCGATGCAACGCCCGCCCGAGGATCTTCTGGCATGGCTCGGACCGGCGATCGGCCCCGATGCCTACGAGGTCGGCGAAGAAGTCCGCGAAGCCCTGGCAACCGGCGATAAAAGCCTCGATGACGCCTTTCGCCCCGGCGCCGCCGGCAAATGGCAGGCGAATCTCTTCGCCATCGCGAAGCATCAGATCAAAAGCGCCGGGGTGCATCGCGTCTACGGGGACGATCTTTGTACCTTTGCCGACCCCGGACGCTTTTTCTCCCACCGCCGCGACCGCGGCATCACCGGGCGCATCGCCACTTTGGTCTGGCTGGCCCCGGCCGAGGGCTGAGCCTTTTCGTTGCCGCATGAGCGCCGCCGAAGACGAATCCTTCGGCGAGCGAACGAGGAATCTCGCCCGCATCACACCCTGTAGCCCTAGACTTCGGGCGCCGGTTTTTTCGCGCCGGTTTTTTCGCTTGGGTTTTTTGGCTCGCCCCGATCGAAAGCATCGGCGCGAGCGAATACCCGTCGCTTGATTCGCTCGCCGGCGATCGCATCTACTCGATTATCGAAGCGATATTTTCGGAGACAAGAATATGCGAATCGACAAATTCACCACCCATTTCCAAAGCGCGTTGAGCGACGCCCAAAGCATCGCGGTCGGACGCCGTCATCAATCGCTCGAGCCTGCGCATCTGTTGCTCGCGCTGCTCGATCAACGCGACGGCACGGTCCCCCATATCCTTTCCCGCTGCGGGGTCAAAAGCGACGACTTGCGCTCGCAGATCGGCCGGCTGATCGACTCGCAGGTGCAAGTCGAGGGCGCCGACGCCGGTGATATCCGCCCCTCCCGGGCCCTGATACGCCACCTCAATATCTGCGACCGCCTGGCTCAAGCGCGCAAAGATCGCTATATCGCCGGCGAACTCTTCTTGCTCGCCTGCCTCGAAGCCGGCGGCGAATGCGCCAAGCTATTGAAGGAAAACGGGGCCACGAAAAAATCGCTGGACGAGGCGATCGACGCTCTGCGTCAGGGCGAATCCGTGTCGAGCCAGGATGCGGAAGAGCACCGACAAGCCCTCGAGAAGTTCACCATCGACCTCACCGAGCGCGCCGAGCAAGGCAAACTCGATCCGGTGATCGGGCGCGACGAGGAAATCCGCCGCACCATTTTGGTCCTGCAAAGGCGCACCAAGAACAATCCGGTGCTGATCGGCGAGCCGGGGGTCGGCAAAACGGCGATCGCCGAGGGGCTGGCGCAGCGCATCATCGACGGCGAAGTCCCCGAAGGACTCAAGGGAAAGCGCTTGTTGTCCCTCGATATGGGGGCCTTGATCGCGGGCGCCAAATACCGCGGCGATTTCGAAGAAAGAATGAAATCCCTGCTCAACGACATCACGAAGCAGGAAGGCCAAGTGGTGCTGTTCATCGACGAGCTGCACACCCTGGTCGGCACCGGCAAGGCCGAAGGCGCGATGGATGCCGGCAATATGCTCAAACCCGCCCTCGCCCGCGGCGAACTCCATTGCGTGGGGGCGACCACCCTCGACGAATACCGCCGATATATCGAAAAAGATCCCGCCCTCGAGCGCCGTTTCCAGCGGGTGCTGATCGACGAACCCTCGGTCGAGGACACCATCGCCATCCTGCGCGGTCTGAAAGAGCGCTACGAAATCCATCACGGGGTGCAAATCACCGATCCGGCGATCATCGCCGCCACCACCCTCTCCCATCGCTACATCACGGATCGTCGGCTGCCCGACAAAGCGATCGACCTCGTCGACGAGGCCGCCGGCCTCATCCGCATGGAGATCGACTCGAAGCCGGAAGCGCTGGATCGTCTCGACCGACGCCTGATCCAGCTGAAGATCGAACGCGAAGCCTTGGCCAAGGAAAAAGACGAAGCCTCCCGCGCCCGCCTTGCGAAACTCGAATCCGAAATCGCCGACAGCGAGAGGGATTTTTCGGATCAAGAGGAAGTTTGGAAAGCCGAAAAGGCTTCGGTGCAAAGCACGATGCACCTCAAAGAAAAACTCGAAGGGGCGAAGCAAGAACTCGACAGCGCCCGGCGGGCCGGCGATCTGGCGCGCATGGCGGAGCTGCAGCACGGACTCATCCCGGGGCTCGAAAGGGATATCGCCGCCGCCGACAACGGCGAGGGCGAGAAGATGAAACTGCTGCGCAGCCGAGTCGGCGAGGACGAGATCGCCTCCATCGTCTCCCGCTGGACCAAAATCCCCGTGGATCGGATGCTCGAAGGGGAGCGAGAAAAACTGTTGCGGATCGAAGAGGAACTGCACCGGCGCGTGATCGGGCAAAATGAAGCGGTCAGCGCGATCGCCGATGCGATCCGCCGCGCTCGCGCCGGGCTTGCCGATCCCAAACGACCCAACGGCTCCTTCTTGTTTCTCGGTCCGACCGGGGTGGGCAAAACCGAGCTGACCCGCGCCCTCGCCCAGTTCCTTTTCGATACCGAGGACGCCTTGATCCGCATCGATATGTCGGAATTCATGGAAAAGCACCAAGTGGCGCGGCTGATCGGCGCCCCGCCGGGGTACGTAGGCTTCGAAGAAGGCGGCTACCTCACCGAAGCGGTGCGCCGACGCCCTTGGTCGGTGGTGCTGCTGGACGAGATCGAAAAAGCCCACCCGGATGTTTTCAACCTGCTCTTGCAAGTGCTCGAGGACGGACGCCTGACCGACGGCCACGGGCGGACCGTCGACTTCCGCAACTGCGTGGTGATCATGACCTCCAACCTCGGCTCGCAGGATATCATCGAACTCTCCGCGCAAGAAAGAGCGGAAGGGGAAAACAAAGAGAAACTCGAAGCCGCGGTGATGAAAAGCGTGAGCGCCCGCTTCCGTCCGGAATTCATCAACCGCATCGATGAAATCGTGATCTTTCACCGGCTCGATCAGGAGCAGATCCGCGCGATCACCAAAATCCAGCTCGATACCGTCTGCGAGCGTTTGGCCCAGCAGAATTTTCGTTTGCAGGTATCGGAAGAGGCGATCGAACTGCTCGCGGAAAAAGGCTTCGATCCGGTCTACGGAGCGCGTCCGCTCAAAAGAACGCTCCGGCAGCAGGTCGAGAACCCTCTTTCGGCTGCGCTTCTCGCCGGAGAGCTCCTGCCCGACGAAACGATCCTCGTGGGAGTCGAAAAGGGCGAGATCCATATCTCGCATGCCGCGAGCCGAGCGTAGACGACACTTTCGATGCGGACCGACGATTCGAACTTGAGAATCCGTTGATCGCTCGTACGATTCGAAAGCGTCGCTTCGGATGAATCGCTTCGAGGGTCGCAGCCGCCGGATACCGCATCCGCGGCTGCGGCCGGCGGACCGAGCGCTGCGCTCCCACCTTCGACCACTGATCTTTTTGAGGTACCGGGCTTGTTGATCATCGCGCTGCTACTCATCGGACTCATCGTCGGCAGTTTCCTCAATGTCGTCATCTATCGCCTGCCACGCATGATCGAGGCCTCTTGGGGAATCGGGCCGGCGGGGGTCAGGGTCGTCGATGGTCGGGTGGTGCCGGGCGACGCCGATTTGAGCCTCGCTTGGCCGCGTTCTTTTTGCCCCTCTTGCGGCCGGCGGACCGAGCGTTGCGCTCCCACCTTCGACCACTGATCTTGTTGAGGTACCGGGCTTGTTGATCATCGCGCTGCTTCTCATCGGACTCATCGTCGGCAGTTTCCTCAATGTCGTCATCTATCGCCTGCCACGCATGATCGAGGCCTCTTGGGGAATCGGGCCGGTGGGGGTCAGGGTCGTCGATGGTCGGGTGGTGCCGGGCGACGCCGATTTGAGCCTCGCCTGGCCGCGTTCTTTTTGCCCCTCTTGCGGGCATCGAATCCGAGCGATCGAGAATATCCCTCTGATCAGCTATTTATGGCTGCGCGGACGCTGCTCCGACTGCAGCTGTCGCATCCCCGTCCGCTATCCCTTGGTCGAGCTGGGCGGGGCGGCGATGGCCCTCCTAGCGGGATGGCATTTCGGTCTCGGGATCGAGGCCTTGGGGGCCTGCCTGTTGGGCTGGACCTTGCTCGCGGCCAGCGCGATCGATATCGAAACCCGCCTCCTGCCCGATCCCGTCACCTTGTCCTTGCTCTGGCTAGGACTCGCATTCAACTTAGGCGGCGTATTCGTCCCCCTTTCCGATGCGGTGGTCGGGGCGATGGTCGGCTATCTCTTTTTATGGCTCGTCTACCGTATCTACAAATTGCTGACCGGCAAGGAGGGCATGGGCTACGGCGATTTCAAGTTGCAGGCAGCGCTGGGGGCGTGGCTGGGATGGCAACACTTGGCCGGGATCGTCTTTCTCTCCTGTTCGTTAGGCACCGCCTTCGCCGTGGTTTTGATCATCCAAAGAGCGAGATCGCGAGCCGCCGAACGCAAGGACAACGATGCCAAGCCCGATAGCCCCTTGACCCCGCCACCGGATATATCCTTTCCCTTCGGCCCCTTCCTCGCCTTGGCCGGGCTCCATGCGCTTTATATCGGCGACCCCCTCGAGATCCTCTTCTCCTTGCCCCCCCTTTCTCTTTGAACGCGCCCGAGCCCGCCTGACAAAGAGCCGACCGCTTCGAGGATGCCGCCGTGAGACCAGCATCGACCACCGAAGACGAAGCCTCGAAACGGCCCCCGATCGTCGCCCTGACCGGAGGCATCGCTTCGGGCAAAAGCGCCGTCGCCAAGCGCTTCGAAGCGCACGGAATACCGGTGATCGATGCCGACGATGTCGCCCGGGATCTGGTCGCCCCCGGAACCCCGGCCTTGGCGGAGATCGTTCGTCGATTCGGCGAGGATGTCCTCGACAGCCAAGGCCGACTCGATCGGGGACGCATGCGAAAGCGCATTTTCGAGCGCCCGCAAGAGCGCCGGGCTCTCGAGTCGATCCTGCACCCGAGGGTGCGCGAGACGATGCGCACCTTCGCCGCCTCGAAAACGAAAGCGCCTTACGTCCTCTTCGTGATCCCCCTGCTGGTGGAAACGGGACAGGCCAAGGAAATGGACCGAACGATCGTCGTGGACGCCCCCCGCCGACTGCGGGTAAAACGCGCCGTCTCGCGAGACGGCTCGACCCCCGAAACCATCGAAGCGATCATCGACTCCCAAACCGACCGCGACAACCTACTGGCAGTGGCCGATATCGTGATCGAAAACCACGGGGATATAGCGGATCTCGATAGACAAGTCGAAAAAGCCCATCGAGATTGCCTCTCCTTGGCAGCGAGTCGGGGTTGAAAAGGCGAAGATAAGACACTATCATCGCAGGGGAAATAAACCGCTTCGGCCGAGTATGAAAATTCACTTGAGCCCTCGATGGGTTGCAAAGGATAAACAGCCATGATCACTACCCCCCCCCCCCCGAAAATTAGAAACCGAACGCCGAACTCGTCTTTCTGATCGATCGTTTTCCGATGTTTTCATAAGAGGTGCTTTAGCGCTTGTCGATCGAATCTCTTCTATTTTCGCGGGTGCTATATCTCCACTCGTCTTTATAAAAACTTCAGTCCTTCGTAAAAAGTACGAAACCATCCCCCTTCAAAAGAAGAGTCGGATCGTTCGTGCAATCTTTCCTATTTTTATAAGCGTGTCGATTCTCTATATCCCTTCCGGCTTCGCTCAGGCGCAAACTCCGGCGCTCGATGTGAACCCCACCTCCTTGACCATAGCCGAAGGCGGACAAGCCACCTTCCAAGTGCGTTTGGCGACACAACCATCGGCGAGTGTCTCGGTCGGCGCACCTTCCCCGGACTCATCTATCACCATCGATACCAAACCGGATCAGGCGGGCAATCAGTCTACCTTTGCGTTCGGCCCAACACAAGCTTGGAATGTATATCAGATGGTGACCGTTTCCGCGGCGCATGACGATGATACGGATGACGAATCTTTTGTTATAACCCTTACTTCGTTTAGTACGGACGGGAGCCACAGTGGCTTGACGGCAACCGTGAATCTCACCGTCACCGACGACGACAAACCGACCATCGTTCTCTCCGATACACAGACGCTGAGCATCGACGAGGGTGGCTCGGGGACTTTCAGTGTCAGCCTCAGCGCCGCCCCGAACGCCGACGTGACGGTCTCTCTTGCGAAGACCAACTCGGATATCACCCTTTCCCCGACATCGCTGCCTTTCACCACGACGGATTTTGGCGCAAAATCGGTCACCGTCAACGCTGCCGAGGACGACGACGCCACCGACGATACCGACACGATTACCCTTTCCGCCACGGGATATACGCCTGTGACGAAATCGGTCGACGTCGACGATAACGATACCGCGGCCATCGACGTGGATACCACCTCCTTGACCATGACCGAAGGCGGACAAGCCACCTTCCGAGTGAAACTCGCGACAGAACCATCGGAGAATATCCGGGTCACCTTTTCTACCTCGGACGATTCACTTGTCACCATCGATACCGACCCGAATTCGGCGAACAATCAGGACTTTCTGCGCTTCGGGGCCACCTCGAGTATGAATGTCGTCGCTTGGGATGACTACCAAACGGTGACCATTTCTGCAGTTCATGACAATGATACGGATCATGAATCTGTCACTATCCGAGGTACCGGCGACCCCTTTTCGACAGCCGAGGAGTATCGATCAAAGACTGCATCGGTTGCCGTCACCATCACCGACGACGACACTCCCTCGGGAACGATTCAGGTCACCCCGGTGGGCACGCTGTCGGTCAACGAAGGGAGCTCGGCGACCCTATCCGTCAGTCTCAGCACTGCACCGAACGCGAACGTGACGGTCTCTCTTGCGAAGACCAACTCCGATATCACCCTTTCCCCGACATCGCTGACTTTCACTGCCGGCAGCGACGACAACTGGAATACCGGCCAAACGGTGACGGTCAGAGCCACCGAGGATGACGATACCGCGAACGACTCCGACACCATCACCCTCACCGCTTCGGGCGGGATAACCGCTCCCGAAGTGACGAAGGCGGTCTCCGTTACCGACAACGACACACCGTCGGGAACGATTCAGGTCACCCCGCCGGGCACGCTGTCGGTCAACGAAGGGAGCTCGGCGACACTGTCCGTCAGTCTCAGCTCCGCACCGAACGCCGACGTGACCGTCTCTCTTGCGAAGACCAACTCGGATATCACCCTTTCCCCGACCTCGCTGACTTTCACTGCCGGCAGCGACGGCAACTGGAGGACAAGCCAAGCGGTGACGGTCAACGCCGCCGAGGACGACGATACGACGAACGATTCCGACACCATCACCCTTTCTGTTACGGGCGGCATCACCGCTCCCGAAGTGACGAAGGCGGTCTCCGTCATCGACGACGACACTCCGTCGGGGACGATTCAGGTCACCCCTTCGAGCCCGCTGTCGGTCAACGAAGGGAGCTCGGCGACCCTGTCCGTCCGTCTCAGCACCGCCCCGAACGCGAACGTGACGGT
Organism: Gammaproteobacteria bacterium; assembly: GCA_965220535.1. GTDB lineage: Bacteria > Pseudomonadota > Gammaproteobacteria > HK1 > HK1 > HK1. The sequence continues at coordinate 932,526 of OZ244833.1, forward strand.
CTCTCTTGCGAAGACGAACTCCGATATCACCCTCGACAAGACTTCGCTGACCTTCTCCACCTCCAACTGGAGCCGAACGCAGACGGTCACCGTCAACGCCGCCCAAGACGCCGATACCTCGAACGATTCCGGCACCATCACCCTCACCGCTTCGGGCGGGATTACCGCTCCGCCGGTGACGAAGGCCGTCTCCGTTGTCGACGACGACGATGATTCTTCCACCACCCCCTCGGGGGCGATTCAGGTCACCCCTTCGAACACGCTGCGCATCGACGAAGGCGAATCGGGGTTTTTCGACGTCAGCCTCAGCGCCGCGCCGAATGCCGACGTGAGGGTCTCTCTGTCGAAGACGAATACGGATATCACCCTTTCCCCGTCTTCGCTGACCTTCACCGTCTTGAACTTCTCAAGAGCGCAACGGGTCACCGTTTCCGCCGCCGAGGATGCCGATACCACGAACGATTCCGACACGATCGTCCTTTCCGCTTCGGGGGGACTCGATGCCGGCGACAAGATGAAATCGGTCTTGGTCGTCGACGACGATGACCCTTCCCTCCCTTCGGGAAGCATCGTTCTCTCTCAACAGCGGCTGACGATCGGCGAAGGGAGATCGGGGAGCGTCGATATCAGCCTCGACACCGCCCCGAACGCCGACGTGAGGATTTCTCTGTCGAAGACGAACTCGGATATCACCCTTTCCCCGTCTTCGCTGACCTTCACCGCTTCGAACTACAGAAGCGCGCAATCGGTGACCCTTTCCGCCGCCGAGGACAACGACCGAGCGAACGATTCCGACACCATTACGATCGAAGCATCGGGCGGAATCAACGCCGACGATGCGAGGCTGTCGATCTTGGTTCTCGACGACGAATCTCCTCCGACTCCCCCGCCCCCGACGAACCCCTACGACGGCACCCTTGTCTTCTTGCCCGCAGGCAATATCACCATCGACGAGGAGGACAGGCAGACCATCTCCGTCAAACTCAGCAAACGACCGACGGATACCGTGTCGGTGCTGATTTCGAAGACCTCGAACACCTTCGGAATCGGCTTCTCTCGCGATGTGATGAGCTTCACCGAGACGAATTGGGATCGCTATCAATCCATCGATATCATCGCCCACAAGGATTCCGACAAGAGCGACGATAGCCACTTCGTCTCCTTCGAGTTCGCCGGCCGAAGAATCCTTCGAAGCGTCGTCGTCAGGGATAACGACAAGGAGTCGCTTCGAAGCCAAGCCCTCGCCCTCCCGCCCCCGACCTCGGGCGACAGCGCGAACCTTCGGATTCGATGCCTGCAGGATTCTCCTTGCTCCGTCGCTTTGGATTGCTCCGCCCAAGCGGACGGGGAAGTCTTCCAAGGAAGGCTCCCGCAGCCCATCCCCGCTTGGGGAACGGCCTCTCTTTCGGTGCAGGATATCCAAGCCTATACCGGAGGAAAGTCTTGGGCAGGCAAGGGTCGTTTGGGATGCGCCCTTCGAAGCAGCGCAACCATCGGCTCGCAGGTGTGGACGCGCTCGGGCAACGGGGTGTTGGTCAACAACAGCGCGATGATTCGAAGCGTTGCCGAAGGCGGAGTCCATCGGGCGGATATCGAATCGATTCCCTCGCCGGATTCGTCGGATGAATCGAATATCCGGATTCGCTGCAACTCGCAAGAAGGGGATTGCTTCGAGACCTCCTTCGTGTGCTACACGGACGACGGGAGCAGGTACGAGTGGAGTTTGGGGCGCATCGAGCGCCTGAATACGAGGCATTTGCAATCGGAGGAACTGGCAAGGGGCATCGGGCATCGGTGGGAGGGCTTGGGCCTGACTTGCGAAGTTCGTTCGAGCAGGCATTTCACGGCGCAGGTGCTGACCCGCACCGGCGGCGGCGGGGCTTTGGTCAACAACAGCGCGACGGGAGTGCGATAAAGGATGGCAAAAGCCCGCTTCTTTCATCTCTCCTCGCGCCACTCCCGAAAAAGGCTCGGTTCAAGGCGGTGGCCCTCTCGAGCGGGGCGAGGAAGAGCCAAGCAGAAAAGCCAAGGCTCGTTTGCAAGATGCGCCCGGGCGTCTCTTTCGCGCTATAGGTGTCGACCCGAACCGGCGGGGCAGCAGCCTTGGTCAACAACAGCGCGACGGGGGTGCGATAAGGGAAGGCAAAAGCCCGCATCTTTCATCTCTCCTCGCGCCACTCCCGAAAAAGGCTCGGTTCAAGGCGGTGGCCCTCTCGAGCGGGGCGAGGAAGAGCCAAGCAGAAAAGCCAAGGCTCGTTTGCAAGATGCGCCCGGGCGTCTCTTTCGCGCTGCGGGTGTCGACCCGAACCGGCGGCAGCAGCCTTGGTCAACAACAACGCGATGGGGATGCGATAAGGGAGGGCAAAAGCCTGCCTCTTTCATCTTCCCTCGCGCGAGACGACGGCACCCACTGAAAGATGCTTGGGCCTAAAGCCACGGGAGCCGGTCGGATATCTCGGCCGGCTTCTTCTTGCGCTCTCTTCCAAAAAGGCGCCGGGCCGAAAGGATCGCTTGCGCGGGGTCTATCGTCGTCCCCTTTCGCGTCGGGGTCGAAAAATCGCTTGTCTATCTATAAAGTCTTTCGTGATTTTGATTTGCAGCGGCTCGTAGAACGCCGAACAATCTTTATATTCGGCGACGACACCGCTCGATCCGTGTCTTGTAAAAGACTCGGGGCGAAATAAGCGCTCTTGGCCGGGTCAATCCTCGAGCGAGATCGAAGACTCGATATCGTCGACCGCCGCGCGGTAGAGGGCGTCTTTCTCCAACGCGGCGAAATCGACTTGTCCGCGACCTTGCATCTGCGCGATGCGGGCGCTTCGCTCCGGATGAGGCTCGATAGCGAGCGTATCTAGCACCCTCGCCGCCCCCGCCGGATCGTTGCAGATCAGCGCCATATCGCAGCCCGCCGCCAATGCGGCTTCGACACGCTCGACATGATCCCCGATCTCGGCCGCCGCCGCCATATCGAGATCGTCGCTGAAAACGGGGCCTTCGAATCCCAGATCCTTGCGCAAAACTCCGCCAATCCAGCGGCGCGAGAAACTCGCGGGATATTTATCGAGTTCACAGTAGATGATATGAGCGGCCATCACCCCGGCCAAATCCCCGGAGGCGATCAGCCGCTCGAAGGGAACGAGATCGGCTTTTTGGATCTCCTCGAAGGGACGCCAGTCGGTCGGCAAGCCTCGATGCGAGTCCACCCCCACTTTCCCGTGGCCCGGAAAATGCTTGCCGACTCCGGCCATCCCCGCATCGTTCATACCCCTAAGATAGGCGTGCGCCAGATCGCTGACCGCATCGGGGCTGCGATGAAATGCGCGATCCCCGATCATCTTGTTCTTGCGGTGATCGATATCGAGCACTGGGGCGAAACTGAAATCGACCCCGGACGCCCGCAACTCCGCCGCCATCACCCGCCCTCCGGCTCGCGCCACCCGCTGCCCTTCCTGGCGATCGCGGTCGTACAACATCCCGTAACGAGCGGCGGCAGGCAAAGCGCAAAAGCCCTGCCGGAAACGCTGCACCCGTCCGCCTTCGTGATCCACCGCGATCAGGAGCGAAGGTCGCCTAAGGGCATGGATGGCATCGCAAAGCATCCGCAGCCGAGAGCGGGAGGTGTAGTTGCGGGTAAAAAGGATGACCCCTCCGACCGCGGGATGGCATAGCATCTCGGCTTCCTCGGGGGCGAGGCTTTCGCCGGCGATGCCGAGCATCAAAGGCCCGCGAGGCTTGTCGACGGGGGTCATCGGCAATCCCTGAAGGGGGCTAATCGGAGTCGGAGGGTGATCGAGGAGCGCAAGGGGATGCTGCAGGGGATGCTGCAGGCAATTCCACAGGCAATTCCGATGACCCCTCCTCGATCCCCCGCCCGAGTCCCGCCGCGAGATAGCGAGCGAAACGCCGACCCGTCTCGTCGACGCTCCACCCGACCCCGAGATCGGTAAGACGCGTCACCGGAAGACCGGGGTATCCGCAAGGGTCGATGCGAGAAAAGGGCTCGAGATCGGCATCGACATTGATCGCCGCTCCGTGCGAAGTGCAGTTCCCGCGCACCCGCAAACCCACCGCCGCGATCTTGCTCCCGTCGACATAGACCCCCGGAGCCCCGGCTCGCCGTTCGGCCTCGATCGAAACCGATCCGAGCATATCGATCACCGCTTGTTCCAAAAGACCGACGAGCCGGCGTACCCCCAAACCGGCGCGCTTGAGATCGCAAAGAAGATAGGCAACCGACTGACCCGGCCCGTGCCATGTCGCCTGCCCTCCCCGATCGGATTGAACGACGGGGATATCCCCGGGCGCCAACAGATGCTCCCGCGAAGCGGCACGGCCCAAGGTGAATACCGAGGGATGTTCGAGCAACCACAGTTCGTCCGCCGAATCCGCCCCCCTTCCTTCGTTGAAAACCCGCATCGCTTCCCAAGCGACGCGATAGGGGATGCGCCCTAGACTTCGTACGATCAGGAAAGACGCCGGGCTTCGCTTCGCCGAGGCGGGCTTTTCCCTTGCTTTCGTCGGCGGGGACATCGGGCGGGACATCGGGCGGGACATCAGGTGGGGACATCAGTTGGGGACATCGGGGCGGAATATCGAAGGGGCTTTCGGCACTCGAATCCCTACTGAACGAGAAGCAGGAATTGGTCTTTGGCCACCTGCCATAGATTGCCCCGAGCGATATCTCGCAAGGCGATCAAAGGGCGCTCGGCCACGATATTCCCTTGGTGGGAGATCCGGACCAAACCCTGGATCTCGTCCGTCCTCACCGGAGCCGATATCCGAGTCAATTCCGTTTTCACCTCGATACGACCATGCTCCCCGCGCGGCAAGGTGATATATAGATTCTCCTTGATCCCGAGCGGCACCTGATCCCTTTCTCCCTTCCAGATACGAGCGTTCGTCAGTTCCTGCCCGGCACTGTAAAGCAAGCGGGTTTCGTAAAACTCGAATCCGTAATCGAGCAAGGCCTTGGCGATGCGTCGCCGATCGGCATTCGATTTCGCGCCCAATACCGATACCACCAAGCGCATCCCTTCGCGCTTGGCCGATGCCACGAGGCAATAGCGGGCGGCATCCGTATAACCGGTTTTCAACCCGTCGACCGAAGGGTCGACGCCGAGCAAGGGATTCCGGTTGGGCTGAACGATGCCGCCGTATTCGTATTCGCGAATCGCATGCCACGGGTAATACTCGGGAAAATCGCGCACCAGGGCGGCGGCAAGATATGCCGTATCTCGGGCCGTGGAGTGTTGCCCCGCTTCGCTAAGACCGGAGGCGTTGGTGAAATGACTCTTCGTCATGCCAAGACGATGGGCGTGACGATTCATCAGATCCGCGAACGACTTCTCGTCTCCGGAGATGAACTCGGCCAAAGCCACCGCCGCATCGTTACCCGATTGCACGATCAGTCCTTTGAGCAGAGCCTCGACGGAAACCGAGGTATCGGCTTCCAAGAACATTCGCGAACCCGTCATCCGGCGCGCATTCCAGCTCACCAGGGCTTGGGTTTCGAGATCGAATCGACCCGCCGCCATCTCGGCAAAAACCACATAGCTCGTCAGCATCTTGGTCAGGCTCGCCGGGGCGTGCATCTCGTCGGCGTTATGCGACGCCAGCATCCGACCGGAATGGACATCCATCAAATACCATGCACGGGCGTCGAATTCCGGAGGAGCCGGGGTGGCGGCATGGACCGGCGGGAGGGATGCGAAGGGCAAGAGCCCGGCGAATACGAGGCCGGCGATAAAAAAGATCGACCGCATAAGACAAACGCCGATCGCTTTGCATCGATAGAGGATAAAAAATGAAATTCGGATAGACATGGGCCGAAAAGCGCTTCCTTCGCTCGGGTTTTTATCCGATCCCCGGCAGGCGGGCCGCCCGCCAGGGACTAAACGGCCCTTGCCTTCGATTCCCGCTACTCCGAAACGATCAGCGGTGCACCCAAACCAAGCGACTTGAGGCTATCGGCGACCTCGTTCGCCGACTGCCGCGAAGGCAAAGGACCCACCCGCACTCGGTAATAACGCTGTCCCCGATGACGGACCTCCTTCATCTGCACCGATTCCACCGACATCCCGACCAGACGGTCTCGCAAGCGGGCGGCATTGGCCTGCCGGCGGAAGGAGGCGAGTTGGAGAAAAACGCCCCGGATCGCCTTTTTCAGCGAGGAGCCGGTGTTCGCTTCGGCGGAGGCAGGCTTGACGGCAGAGACCTCGGCGGAAGCCATGGGCTTCGACGGGAGCGAAGCCGGCGGATTCGACGGGGGCGGGGATGGAGGCGAAGATGCGGATGCGGACGACGAAGACGAAGACTGCAAGGGCAGGCTCTCTTTTTGGATCGCCGAGGAAGAAGAGGGGGATGCCGGAGCGGAGATCGGGACGGATGCAGCAACACTCGCCGGGGCCTTTGCCGAAATCCTCGCCCCGGCCTTCGCCACGTTCGTCGTTGTCGATGGCTTGTCGGGGGATCGATTCGAAGGCGGGGGATCCTTGGGTTCCAAGACCCGGATCTCGACCAAGCCCGTTCCCTTTTCCGCGATGCCGAGTTTGGCGGCCGCCACGTAGGAAAGATCGATGATCCGATCCGGATGGAAAGGGCCTCGATCGTTGACTCGCACCACGATTTTTTTGCCGGTTTCGATATCCTGCACCGAGACGTAAGAGGGCAAGGGCAGGGTTTTATGCGCCGCGGTCATCTTCCACGCATCGAAGACCTCTCCGCTGGAGGTGCGGCGACCGTGGAATTTGCTGCCGTACCAAGAGGCGATTCCGCTTTCGATAAAACCCTTGGCATTGTCGAGCGGGTGATATCTGCGATTGTCGATGATGTAGGAAACCGGATTGCCGTAAGGACTTTTGGGCTCGGCCCGCACGACGGCATCGGGAACGTCCTCGGCTTTCATGCCGGGACTCGGCGGCGAGGGGACACCGTCGGCCATATCTCGATCGACCGCATCCTCCTGGGTCGGAGGCGCCGGAGGGGTCGGCAGTTTGGGGGCCGAGGTGCATCCGGCGAGCAGCAAAAGCAGCGAAAGTACCGTCGATACCCGGCCCCAAGAATATCCGCGACAACGAAGATCGAAGTCGCGAATGCCAATTCGTCGATCAACCGGATGCGATACGTTCACGAATCATCTCCGATAGCTGAAAAATCGCGAGGGCATAGAGCCGGCTGTGGTTATAGCGGGTGATCGTATAGAAATTGTCGAAGCCGAGCCAATATTCATGACCGTCGCGCACCTCGAACTCGATCAAGGCCGCGTAGGTCTCGGGGTTTTCGTCGTACAAGGCTCGGTCTTGGCTCGGCAAAGAAACCCCTTGCCTTCGGATCGATCCCAAGGTCGTATGCGGCTTGATTCCTTGCGCGATGATCGCACGAAACGCATCCCCCTTCACCTGCGCTCGAATTGCGATCGGCGCTTTCGCGCTCCAGCCATGCTCGGCCAAGTAGTTGGCGACGCTGCCGATCGCATCCGCCCACGAATTCGCGAGGTCGCGATGGCCGTCCTCGTCGAAATCGATCGCGTAGTTTCGGTAACTGCTAGGGATGAACTGCGGAATTCCGATCGCCCCGGCATAAGAGCCCTCGATGCGCTGCAGATCGATATTCTCCTCGCAGGCCAAGAGAAAAAGGGATTCGAGTTCGGAACGAAAGAAGTCGGAGCGCCGAGGATTGGAATGATAGCGAAAACCCAAGGTGGCCAACGAATCGAGCACCCGATAACTGCCTCGGTTCGCCCCGTAAGCGCTCTCGATACCGATGATCGCCGTGATGATCTCCGCCGGCACCCCGAAATCCGATTCGGCCCGCTCGAGCAAGCGGGCGTGCTTTCGAGCGAATATCGCCCCCTTTTCGACCCGGGCTGCGGTCACCAACAAACGGCGATAACGATGCCACGGCATGCTCTCGGCGGGTCGCGCGATACGCTCGAGGACCGCATCGTTGACTTCGATCGCTGACAAGATATCGCGAATTCGACCGGCATCGACGCAAGAATCATGCGAAATACGGTCAACGAAAGGCTCGATCTCGGTACGGGGATCCAAGCCCTCGGCCCGCGCGGCGGACGCCGCGAAGACCAGGCAAAGCGTCGCGATCGACAACGCCGGAACGAGCCGGACCCCGCTAGGCAATCGACGCTGTGATCCGAGCACCTTGAGTTCCTTTCGTTCGACCGGCATCGAGCGCAGCATGAAGCGCAGCATCACGCCGACAGCAGACGTCGATGGGTATGGATCGACATCATGATCCCGAAACCGGCCATCAAGGTCACCATCGACGTCCCGCCGTAACTGATCAAAGGCAGCGGAATCCCGACCACCGGCAGGATACCCGACACCATGCCGATATTGACGAAGACATAGCAAAAGAAGGTCAACGTCAATGCCCCGGCCAGGATACGACCGAATGTTTCCTGGGCGTGATAGGCGATGAAAAGACCGCGCCCGATCACCGCAAAGTAAACCACCAGCAGGAGCAGCACTCCGAGCAAACCGAACTCCTCGCTGATCACGGCAAAGATGAAATCGGTCGAGCGCTCGGGCAAGAAATCGAGCCGCGACTGAGTGCCGTTAAGCCAACCCTTGCCGTATAAACCACCGGAGCCGATGGCAATCGTCGACTGGATGATGTGGTAACCGGCCCCGAGCGGATCGTCTTGAGGATTGAGCAAAGTGAGAATCCGCCGGCGCTGATAGTCGTGCATCATACTCCAAAGCAAGGGCATTGCGGCCAGCGCGACGGCTCCGAGCAAGGCGATCAAAACCCGGCTTATCCCCGCAAAAAAAAGCACGAAGCCCCCGGCCACCGCCACCAACATCGAGGTGCCCAGATCCGGCTGGGCCATGATCATCGCGACCGGCACGGCGGTCAACAGCCCCGCGATGGCCACCCTCGTCGCCCGCACCGGAACCGTTCCCGCACAAACGAAATAAGTGACCATCAAGGGCACCGCGAGTTTGGCCAGCTCCGATGGCTGAATGCCCACCGGCCCGATCCTCAACCAACGCCTCGCTCCTTGGGCCACATCCCCGACGAACAAAACGCCGAGCAGGAGCAGCAAACACCCGACATAGATCACCGGAATCAGAAAATGCAGACGCTCGGGACGGGTATGGGCCAAAACGATCATCAGCATCAAACCGACGACGAAACGAACGAACTGACGCACGACCAACGCTTCGTCTTGACCGCTCGAGCTATAAAGCACCCCGAGGCCGAAAAATACCAATAGCACCACGCCCAACAACAGCGGCATATCGATACGCAGTTCGCGCGGAAAGGGCAGTCGGGCGAGGAGAGAACCGCCGCGCCCGACGATCGTTTCCGCACGACTTCTCATCGGCCCGGAGTCCGTGCGCTCCCGGCGATGACGCCGGCGGCGGCCGGGGCGCGGGCGGGCGCGCTGCGCAGCGGGTTTCGCTCGCCTCGAAGCGGCGCGGCGGCCACCGGGCTTTTCTCCTCGGCCACCGTGGGCGATTCTTTCGATGGCGGACGGGAGAGCCATGCCTGTATCACCCCGGCGGCGACCGGAGCCGCCACCGCCCCTCCGCTACCCCCGTTCTCGATCACCACCGCCACCGATATCTTCGGATCCTCCGCCGGGGCGAAAGCGATGAACAGGGCATGATCGTAAAGTCTTTTATCGATGGCTTCCTCGTCGTATTCCTCGTCCTGACCGATCGAATAGACCTGAGCGGTGCCGGTTTTGCCCGCCACCTTCCACGGGAAATCGGCGCCGACCTTATAAGCGGTTCCCCGACGATCGTGCATCACCCCGACCATCGCCCCGACGATCGTGTCCCAATCCTCGTCGCTGTAAGCGCGCACCGGCGCGAGTCGCTGCGCCTGCATGAACTCGGCATGGCCGCCTTTATGCGCCGAGATGATGCGATGGATCAGCTGGGGCCGTAAACGCTCGCCCCGGTTGGCGACGGTCGCGGTCGCCGCTGCAAGCTGCAAAGGAGTGGCCAGCATGAAGCCCTGGCCGATACCGGTAATCAGCGTCTCCCCGGGGTACCATCCTTGTCCGTGCGTGCGACGCTTCCACTCGCGCGAGGGCACCAACCCGCTCCCTTCGCTCCCCAAGCGGATACCGGTCGGCTTGCCGAAACCGAATTCCGTGAAATAGTCGTGCATATCGTCGATGCCCAGAGCCAGCGCGAGCACGTAGAAATAGACATCGCAGGACTGCTCGATCGCCTCTTCGACCCCGACGATTCCATGCCCCCCGGCGCGCCAATCGCGATACCTGCGCTTCGTGCCGGGCAGGGTGAGCCAGCCCCGACACCAAGCCTTGGATTGGGCGTGTTCGAGATCTCCTTCGAGTCCGGCGAGCCCCAAAAAGGGCTTGACCGTCGAGCCCGGGGGGTATTGGCCGCTGATCGCGCGGTGAAAGAGCGGGCGATCCGCAGATTGCGAAAGCGCGAGGTAGGCATCGGCGTCGACGGTGCCGCTGCCGAAGAGATTGAGATCGAAACGCGGAGCGCTGGCCATCGCCAACACGAATCCCGTCGAGGGCTCGATGGCGACCACCGCCCCTTTATGCCCTTCGAGCATCTCCTCCGCCGCTTTTTGCAAGCGGATGTCGATGGTCAGGAAGAGATTTTGTCCCGGGACCGGATCCCGCCTTTCCAGGACCTGCAGCTTGCGTCCGCGCACGTCCGTCTCGACATGCTCGTAGCCCACCCGTCCGCGCAGCAGATCTTCATAAGATCTCTCGATCCCGATTTTGCCGATATGCGATCGGCCGCGATAGGCGTTGGCATCGACCTGCCGAAGATCGCGCTCGTCGATCCGACCGACATAGCCGATCACATGCGCCCCCGTCGAGCCGAAGGGATAGTGTCGGGCCAACCACGCGCGGACGTTGACCCCCGGGAAAAGATGGCGATTGACCTCGAAACGCGCCCGTTCCCGGTCCTCGAGTCGAAGACGCAAAGGCACGCTCTCGGAGCGCCTGGCCCCCTTCAGGGCGATATGAAACGCGCGCAGATCTTCGTCGCTGATATCGATGATCCGACGCAAGGAGGCGATCATCGCATCCAAGTCACCGACCACCTCGGGGATGACCTCGAGGCTGAACACCGGCAGATTCTGCGCGAGGATTTCGCCTTGGCGATCGAAGATGATGCCGCGGGTCGGAGACACCGGCTCGATCCGCACCCGGTTATCCTCCGAGAGCATCGCGAAATGGCGGTATTTGAAAACCTGCAGATGAGCGAGGCGAAGACCGAGGACCAAGGCGAGCGCAGTGACGATCACCGAAACCACGATCAGCCGCGACGAGACCGTCCTCGATTCTCGCTGGGTATCCCGAACGACGTGGTGGCTGCCGATCATCGTGCGTCCCTTGCGCTCGAAAAGCCTTTGGAAAGGAAAAAGACAACGGGAAGAAAAAACCGAGCCGCGGCGACGACAAGCGAGCCGACGATAGGGAAAGATCCCTCGATCCGTCCCTCGATCCATCCCTCGATCCGGCCTTTTTCGAGCCCCCGCTTCTTGCGATTCAAACCCCGTCCGCATCCAAATAGCGCCGCCGAACGATGCGCAGGGTATGGAAAACGAGCGGCCATATCGCCGCGCTGGTCAAGGGGGAGAGCCAGTAGGCGGAGACGCTGAAGGGAATGTCGCGGATACCGTTGGACCACAGGATCGGCACTTGGTAAACGAAGACGATCCAAAAGATCGTGAATCCCTGCTGCCAGGAAGGCAATACCCTCACCCGGCGATGCAAGGGGTGAACGATGGCCGCCGCGAGCCCGGCCCCCAAGGCATGCTGACCGAAAAGCGATCCGGTCATCGCATCGAGGAAAAGACCCGCCGTCCATCCGATCAGGATTCCGACGCGCGCCGGCAGGGCCATGCACCAGTAGATCAGCACCAACGCGACCCACGCCGGCCGCCACATCTCCAGCACTCGCGGCAGGGGAAGCGCGGTCAACATCAAAGCGACGACGAATGTGAGGGCGATAATCCACCAATCGCGATACCTCGTCCGGGTCACCCTCCACCTCTTTGTTCATCGACAGGCGAAGGCTCCCTCGCCTCGTCGACCTTTGCCACCGGCTCCCGCCACACCAACAGCACTTCCCGGTTGCGACCGAGCAAAGCGCTGGGACGAACGCGGATCTCGGCGAATGTCTGGCCCGGATGGCGCTCGACGCTCACCACCTCCCCCACCGGATAACCGGAGGGAAAGCGCCCGCCGAGCCCCGAGGTGACCAATCGATCGCCCTTTCTGATATCGGCGCTTTTGGGGACATGGGAAAGAAAGAGGAGATCGAGAGAGCCGCCGCCGACCGCCACCGCCTGCAAACCGTTGCGCTGGACCTGTACCGGCAGCGCATGACCGGGGTCGGTGATCAACAAGGCGGTGGAGGAAAACAGCCCGGTCCCCAAGATCTGCCCCATCACCCCTTGGGAATCGATCAGGGACTGCCCCACCACCACCCCGTCGGCACTGCCCTTGTTGATGACCAAACGACTGAGAAAGGGATCCATCCCCACCGTGATCAGCTCCGCCACCAACACCTTTTCCGCGAACTTCACCGGGCTTCCGAGCAGTTCGCGCAGGCGCCGATTTTCCGCTTCCAGCTCGGCGAGTTTGCTCAAACGCGCACTGGCTCGCAGGTGCTCGGCGCGCAAGGATTCGTTCTCCGCCAAGAGCATGCTGCGGGTGGAGACCTGCTCGATCGTCCACCGACTCAAGCGCAGCGGCATATCGACGACGAGCTGCAGCGGATAGAGGAAGGTTTCCAGCAGACTGCGCGCTGAATCCAACCGATGCGTGCGGTGATCGATGCTCATCAACGCGACCGAGACCACGACGACGAAAATGATCCGCAGGGGCAGGAAGGGTCGACGGACGAAAAAAAGGGACGTATCGGATTTGATGATCGCTCTCCCGCTCGATATTCCCGAAGACTTTCGATCCGATCGAGATGCCGCGAAGGCCCCGGCCTATTGCTCCGACTCGAAGATATCGATGCCCTTTTCGTCCACCATATCAAGGGCTCGCCCGCCGCCGCGGGCGACGCAGGTCAACGGATCGTCGGCCACGATCACCGGCACCCCCGTTTCCTGCGAGAGCAGACGATCGATATCGCGCAACAAAGCACCGCCGCCGGTGAGCACGATTCCGTGTTCGGCCACGTCCGCTCCGAGCTCCGGGGGCGTTTTTTCCAGCGCCGCGCGAACCGCGCTGACGATCCCCGAAAGAGGCTCTTGCAGGGCATCGAGAATTTCGCTGCTGTGGAGCATGAATTTGCGCGGAACCCCCTCGGCCAGATTATGACCGTGCACCTCGATGGCCTTCGCCTCGTCCTCTTCGTTGCGAAACGCACTGCCGATTTGATGTTTGATGCGCTCGGCCGTCGCCTCGCCGATGATCGTGCCGTAAATCCGGCGGACATAGCTGATGATCGATTCGTCGAAGCGGTCTCCGCCGATACGCACCGATTCCGAATAGACCACGCCGTTGAGGGAAATCACCGCGACCTCGGTCGTCCCGCCGCCGATATCGAGCACCATCGAGCCGCTGGCATCGCTGACCGGCATCCCCGCTCCGATGGCCGCGGCCATCGGTTCCTCGACGATATAGACATCGCGCGCCCCGGCTCCGGCGGCCGACTCGCGAATCGCGCGTCTTTCGACTTGGGTCGAGCCGCAGGGAACGCAAACCAGAACCCGGGGACTCGGGCGCATGAAGCGGTTTTCGTGGACCTTGTGGATGAAAAACTGCAGCATCTTCTCGGTGACGGTGAAGTCGGCGATGACTCCGTCCTTCAACGGGCGGATGACTTTGATATTGCCCGGGGTCCGCCCCAACATCCCTTTGGCTTCTTTGCCCACCGCGGCGATGCGGTCGCTGCCGGAGGGACCTTGGCGCACCGCGACCACCGAGGGCTCGTTCAGAACAATCCCCTTGTCGCGGGCGAAGATCAGGGTGTTGGCGGTCCCCAAGTCGATGGAGAGGTCGTTTGAAAACAGGCCCCGCAGGCGCTTTAGCATGACGATGATGGGCTCCGAAGGCCGATTCGCTAAGGGTTTTCGATATCGGGCGGTATTCGAAAAGTCGAGCGATGCCGCACAAAACAAGCCGAATCTTGCGAGATCCGAATGACTTCGTCTCACCCGGTTCGCAGCCCGCCTTCTCGCAAGGGCTTTCGAGCCGCCGAGCGAAGCGGGATTTTATACCGCATCGATCTTCGCGCTTCGAAGATCGGATCCCCCTTCCCTTTTTCGCTTTTATGCGCCTGTGCGAGCGAAACGCTTTTTTCTTTCGATCCGGCAAAAGAAGGGTCGATTTTTGCGCATCCGAGCCCCGAGGCTCGATATATCGGAGGGATCTCGATCTTTCGGCCGCGACGATATCTTTGGAAAAGCCGATATCTTTGGAAAAGCGACGATATTTTATAGAAATTTCCATCTTCCCTGCCAAAAAGATCGGGGGTTTCGCCTCTCATCCACCGCTAAAATACCCCCTTGGGCCTTAAGATCCGAACGATAGCGATATCGACAAGCCTTAAGATACCCCTTTCGGCTATTCGGATCATGCCGAAAAGACCTCAAAGCCACCTGCTTCGAAGGATCCCGAGCGATGCCGATCTCCAAAAGCGACGTCTTGGAAGTCGCCAAACTGGCACGAGTTCTCGTAGCGGAAGAAGAAGTGTCCAAGATCGCCGACGACCTCTCGGATATCATCGATCTCGTGGAACGAATGAATGCCGTCGATAGCGAAGGGGTCGTGCCGATGGCCCACCCCCTCGATATGTCCCGATCGCTCCGAAGCGATGAAATCACCGAGGAAGACCGACGAGATGCATTGCAGAGCCTGGCCCCGATGACCCGAGACGGGCTGTATATCGTTCCCAAGGTCATCGAATAAGGTCTTCGTATACGGTCGTCGTATACGGTCGTCGGGCAAAGCCATCGAGGGAAGCCTTCGAGCGAAGCCTTCGAGCGAAGCCTTCGAGGGAAGGATGGAACGAGGAATCGAAGCCTCGGGTGCGCAAGTCGGGTGCGCAAAATCCATCGGCTTTGCGATTCGATCCTTTTTCCTACGGGCGACTTCGGTCCATGACAGATCTTCAACGCTCACCTTCGATATCGAAATGAACATGCACACGCTCACCCTTCGAGAACTCGCAGAGGCCTTAAGGAAAAGGGAATTTTCGAGCGTCGAGCTCGTGCGTCATTTTCTCGAGCGCATCGAGACGCACAATCCCGACCTCAACGCTTTCATCACCCCCACCGCCGAGATCGCCTTGGCCCAAGCCGAGCGGGCCGACAAGCGCATCCGCGCCGGCGAGGATTCGCCCTTGCTCGGCATCCCGATCGCCCACAAGGATATTTTTTGCACCCGCGGCGTTCGCACCTCCTGCGCATCCAAGATGCTCGACAACTTCATCGCCCCCTACGACGCCACGGTGGTGGAGCGTTTGCAAGCGGCGGGGGCGGTGATGCTGGGCAAAACGAATATGGACGAGTTCGCCATGGGCTCGTCCAACCAGACCAGCCATTACGGCCCGGTGCGCAATCCTTGGGATTTATCGCGCGTGCCGGGGGGCTCCTCCGGGGGCTCGGCGGCGGCGGTGGCGGCGGGCTTGACTCCCTTGGCCACCGGCACCGAAACCGGGGGCTCGATCCGCCAGCCGGCATCGCTGTGCGGACTGACCGGCCTCAAACCGACTTACGGACGCGTCTCGAGATACGGCATGATCGCCTTCGCTTCGAGCCTCGATCAAGCGGGTCTCTTCGCTCGCAGCGCCGAGGATATCGCCCTTGCTTTCGCGGCGATAGCCGGCCACGACCCCAAGGATTCGACCTCCGCTTTGCAGCCGACGCCGGATTATTCCGCCGCTTTGGAAGGGGACCTGAAGGGGATTCGCATCGGCGTGGTGCGCGATCAACTCGGTGCGGATCTCGACCCCCGGATCGGATACCGAATCGAGGAGGCGATTTCGCTGCTCGAAGGACTCGGGGCCGAGATATGCGATATCGCCTTGCCCGACTGCGCCCTTTCGATCCCCGTCTACTATGTCATCGCCCCCGCCGAGGCCTCGTCGAATCTTTCGCGCTTCGACGGCATCCGCTTCGGATACCGAGCGGAGAATCCCGAGAACTTGGAGGATCTCTATATGCGCTCCCGCTCCGAGGGCTTCGGGGCCGAAGTCAAACGACGGATCATGATCGGCACTTATGTCCTTTCCGCGGGCTATTACGATGCCTACTACATCAAAGCCCAGCAGCTGCGCCGCCGTATCGCCGACGATTTCGCCCGCGCTTTCGAAAAGGTCGATATCCTTTTGGGACCGACCTCGCCGATGACCGCCTTTCCCATCGGCGAGAAGATGGACGATCCGGTCGCGATGTATCTCTGCGATATCTACACCAGCAGCATCAACTTGGCCGGGATCCCCGCCCTTTCCGTCCCCGCCGGTTTCGTCGACGGGCTGCCGGTGGGGCTGCATTTGATGGGCAACCATTTTTCCGAGGGCCGCTTGCTCGAAGCGGCCCACCGTTATCAACGAGCGAGCGATTGGCACCGACAATCGCCCGCGGCTTTTGCCTAGAGCCTCGAACGAGCCTCGAATGAGCCTCGAATGAGCCTCGAATGAGCATCGCATGAGCCGTGAATGCGATGGCAAAATCGAAGCCATCGAGAAGCCATCGAGTCGGCGATACCCCAAAAGAGCGCGAAAAGATGAAAAGTGGATGGGAGGCGGTGATCGGACTTGAAATTCACGCCCAGCTGGCTACCCGCAGCAAGATATTCTCCGGCGCTTCGACCGCCTTCGGTGCCGAGCCCAATCGCCAGGCGTGTTTGATCGATCTCGGCTTTCCCGGCGTGCTGCCGATTTTGAATGCCGAAGCGGTGCGCATGGCGGTGATGTTCGGTCTGGCCATCGGGGCTCGGATCGCCCCGCGCTCGATCTTCGCCCGCAAGAACTATTTCTACCCCGATCTGCCGAAGGGCTATCAGATCAGCCAGTACGAATTGCCGGTGGTTTCGGGCGGGGCGATCGATATCGAGATCGAGGAGGGCTCGACCCGCTCGATCGGGATCACCCGCGCCCACTTGGAAGAGGATGCGGGAAAATCCCTGCACGACATTCTTCCCGGGCATAGCGCGGTCGATCTCAACCGTGCGGGGATCCCGCTGCTGGAGATCGTCTCCGAGCCCGATATGCGCTCTCCCGCCGAGGCCGTCGCCTTCATGCGCTGCGTCCATGCCCTCGTCCGCCACTTGGGGATCTGCGACGGCAATATGCAAGAGGGCTCCTTTCGCTGCGACGCCAATATCTCGGTGCGACCGGTCGGCGAGCAAAAGATGGGAACCCGCACCGAACTCAAGAATATCAACTCCTTCCGCTTCGTCGGACGAGCCGCCGCGGGAGAAATCGAGCGCCAGATCGATCTGTTGGAAAGCGGCGGCAGCGTCGTCCAGCAAACCCGCCTCTACGATGCCCGCAGCGATAGCACCCGAGCGATGCGCAGCAAGGAGGAAGCCAACGATTACCGCTACTTCCCGGATCCGGACCTTCTTCCGATCCGGATCACCGCAAAGGATATCGAAGAGATTCGCGCCGCGCTGCCCGAACTCCCGGCGGCGAAAAAGAAACGTCTGATGGAGACTTACGATCTCGAGGAAAGCGAGGCGGGACGCCTCACCGCCGATCCGGCGATCGCCGACTATTACGAGGATCTGTTGAAGGCCGGGGGCTTCGAAGCGAAGGAGGCGAAGTCGAGCGCCAACTGGGTGCTCGGAGATCTGTCCGCCGCGTTGCATCGGGACGATCGGGATATCGGCGATTGTCCGATCTCCGCGGCTTCTTTCGCGACCCTCATCGCCCGCATCCACGACGGCACCCTCTCGGGAAAAATGGCGAAAACGGTCTTCGAAGCGATGTGGGCGGGCGAAGGGGAGCCGGATCGCATTATCGAGGCCCGCGGCCTTGCCCAGATTTCCGACTCCGATACCCTCGAGGCGTTGGCGGATCGGATCATCGAAGAGCATCCGGAGCAGGTCGCGCAATACCTCTCGGGGAAAGAAAAAGTCTTCGGTTTCCTCGTCGGGCAGATCATGAAAGCCAGCCGTGGACAGGCCGATCCGAAGCGTATCAACGAGATATTGCGTCGCAAGCTGAGCCCTGCGCCCGAATGAGAACTCCGGCGCTAATTGCCCCCGACGAAAAAATCTCGTGCTCCCCGACGATGCCTCGGCGCGGGAATTCGGACCATGCGTAACGCCCTTTTCGCGCTGATCGTCATCGGCATTTCGATCCTCGCCGGATGGTATTTCCTGCAGCCGGCATCGAAGGCTCCGCCGGCCGAGCCGACGCCGCCTGCCGACGGCATCGATTCGCAGGCGACCGCTCCCGAGTCTTCTGTCTTCGAGCGATCCGAATCCGAAAAGGATCCCTCGGATCCGATCGTCGACGAGGAGGACCGAGAGGAGGACGAAGAGATCGAGAGCGTCTTTCGGGAACGAACGCCGGATCTCCCCAAGGTATCCACGGTCGAAACGATTCGCCCGGCCGAAAACGCAGCCGATCCCGCCATGGCGAGCGCCCCCGTCCCTCCTCCTGCTCCTCCTCCCCGTCGATCCGAAGAGGCCCCGTCGAAGCCGAAGCCCGACGAGGCAGCCGATGCCGCCTCTTCGAATCGAACGCAAGACGCTCGCAAGACATCCGAAGCCGAAACCGAAGCCGAAGCGATTCGCCATATCGAGAGCGTGATCGATCCTTTGGAAAAACCGATTCCCGTCGACCGAGCCGACCATTTCGTCAGCGCCGAGCGCAGACTGTCGTTGATACCGGAAGAGGATATCGAACGACTCTCTTTGAGCGATATGAACGCGGACGAGGAGATGGCCTTTGATGCTCCTTTGACCATCGTCCACGATATCGAACAAAGCGAGCGTGTCACAGCCGAAGATCTGCTTGCGGAGCACGAAGGGGATCTCGAAGCCTCGGTGGAAGTGATCGAGGACGATCGCGTCGAAACGCTCTCCGTCGCCGAAACCATCGAGCGCATCAAGCGCGCGGCGCAAAAAGCGCAAAACAACGCGCAAGACGCGGAAAAGTCGATCGTCTTGAGGCGCCGAGAACGCCATTTCGAAGTCACTACCCTCGATCGCTTGCAAAACCGCGTCGACGATGCGGATCGAAAAATGAGCGTAATACGAAAACCCTATCGCCTCGAAAGCGCCCCGCTCTCCCGGCTGATCGGAAAAGAAAGCGATGGCGATGGTGATGGCGATTCCATCTTTTATATACACACCGTCGGAAAGCGTGATATCGACGGAATCTGGGGAATCATCCACTACGGGCTTGTCGACAACTTCGCTTCGGGTATCGAAATCGAACGAGGGGATGACACCTCGATCTATCGAACGACAATTCCCCTTCATGCCGACGAACTTCTCGACGATCGATCCAGTTCCTACCTCGGAAAATTGATCCACGAAAAGGTTCGCCAATCCATCGTTTATAATTTCCGAGAATATCGGATTGGCAAAAATCCCGATCGCATCCATCCCGGCCAGGAAATCCTCATCGTCGAATTCCGACCGGATGAATTGATCGATCTCTATCGATATTTCACGAGCGGTACCGGTGGCGATAGCGTCGACGACGAAGGCGAATCACCGCAATGAGCTCGAAAAAACGCGTTGCCGCAGGACCCTTCCCCGCTCCCCCGCCTTCGAGTTTTTCGCAATAGACCCTCTGCAAGATCGCTTCGAACCCCTTCGATCGGATAAAATCCCGGCGGTATTCATACGGCGAAGGTCCGCGCCGACGCGAAGGCATCGAAGGGAGCAAGGCATGAAAACGACATTGACCGGCGAAGACTTATGCCCGCACGAAGAAGTCTTGGCGATGCCGCATCCGTCGGCATCTTGCTTCGCCTTCGATAAAAAGATTTTTCGACAAGGACGATCCAATGATAATTACCCCCCCCCCCCCACAAAAATCTCTTTGCCGTCAATCTCTTGTCATCCTTGCGCTAGGAGCCTTGTCGATTCTCCATACCCCTTACGCCGCGGCGCAAACGAGGCCGGCGCATGAATGCGTGTCGTACCAAGCTCGAACTTTAGGCAACTTTGCATTTTTCAATCTACGTAACAATTGCAGCGAGATAATCGACATCGTAATATTCGAATCGAACCCCGGCTGCGTAGAATATGACTATGCAGAAAATAAATTTCTCAATCCGAATCCGAATAGAGATCCGAATGAAGATTCGATCAATTGGAATCTCCCCGGCAAATACTGCGTCGAATATCGAAGCAATGAGAGCCAAGCGGCATCGGGCTTTCAAAAATGCTCCTCGATTACGCTGAACGATTGCGGGAACGATCCGGACAAGCCGAGCTTGGCCATCCCGCTTAGGGTGCCTTCGGGAACCATCTCGCTCTCCCCTACGGGAACCCTGTCGGTAGCGGAGGGAGGCTCGAGGACTTTATCCGTCAGTCTTTCGACCGCCCCGAGTGCGAATGTGACGGTTTCTCTTTCGAAAACCAACGCCGACCTGACCCTCTCCCCGACTTCGCTGACCTTTACCACCTCGAACTATTCGACGGCGCAGCCAGTCACCGTCAACGCCGCCGACGATGACGATGCCACGAACGATTCCGACACTATCACCCTCGAAGCATCCGGAGGAATCGACGCTCCGAAGGCGAGGAAATCGATCACCATCTTAGATGACGATACCCCGGAATTCGATCTGGCCGCTTCATCGATAAGCGTCAGAGAAGGCGCACAAGGCAGTTTCCAAGTCCGCCTCTCGGTACGACCCTCGGCGAATGTTACGGTGAGCCTGACGGCATCGGATCCCGACATCGCCATCGATACCGACCCCGATACCGCGGGCAACCAAAACACCCTGACCTTCAACCTAACCGGCCAGACGAACGCTTGGAATGAATACCGAACGGTAAGCGTTTCCGCGGCCCATGACAACGATGCCTACGACAAATCTGCCGCGATCGCTCTTAGCGGCAAGGGCGGGGATTTCGAGGGCAAGACCGCAAGCCTTGCCCTTTCCATCGTCGACGACGAGCCGCCGCGAGGGAGAATCCTTCTCCCCCCGACCGAGGCCTTGACCATCGACGAAGGAAGATCGGGAAGCATCGATATCCGTCTTTCCCGTCTTCCCAAAGCGAACGTCACGCTTTCCCCGTCGAGCGACAACCCGGATCTCGTCTTTTCCCCCGCTTCTTTGACCTTTACCCCTACCAACGGAACGAGCGCCCAAACGCTCTCGGTTTCGGCCTCCGACGATTCGGATTTCACGAACGAATCCTCGACGATCATCCTCACCGCCCAAGGAGGAATCATCGCTCCCCCGGTCTCGAAGGAAGTGAGGGTCATCGACAACGATATACCGCCTTCGGGAACGATCCGCATCTCCCCGCTCGAGATTCCCTCGATAGCCGAAGGGGATTCGCTCGGCATCGAGATTTCCCTTTCGAGCCTTCCGGGAGCCGACGCATTCATCACCCTGTCGAGCGACAACCCCGACCTGACCCTCTCGCCGACTTCCTTGACCTTCACCCCTTCGAACTACTCGAACGCCCAATCGGTCCTTTTGGCAACGGCAGAGGACGACGACGACACCGACGAAAGCGTATCGATCACGATTGCCGCCTCGGGAGGAATCGGCGCTCCGCCCATAACGACACAAGCCCGGATCATCGACGACGACAAACCTTCGCCCCCGCCGCCGGCCTACGTCTACGACGGAACGCTCGTCATCGCCCCCGAAGGAAGGCTCGTCATCGACGAGGGCAGCGAAGCAAGCCTCGACATTCGCCTCGGGGCCCAACCGATGAGAGCGGTATCGGTTCTGGTATCGAAGACATCGAAGTCCTTGGGAGTCGGTTTCTCTCGCGAATCGATGACCTTCACCCCGACGACATGGAACGAAGCACAGACATTGACGATCGTGGCCCACGAAGACTCCGACCGGGACGATAGCGTCCACACCCTCGTTTTCGACTTCGAGGGCAGGAGGGCCATCCGAGAGGTGATCGTCACCGACGACGACAAAGAGTTGCCTAAAACCCAAGCCCTCGCCCTCCCGTCGCCGGGTTCGGGCGACAGCGTGACCCTTCGCATTCAATGCAAGCAGGAGACTCCTTGCTCCGTCGCCTTCGATTGCTCCGCCCAAGAAGACGGGGAAGTCTTCGAAGGAAGATTGCCCGAGCCCATCCCCGCTTGGGGGGCGCTCTCTCTGTCGATAAGGGATATTCAGCGTCATACGGGGGAAAAATCCTGGGGAGGAAAGGGTCGTTTGGGATGCGCCCTTCGCAGCGGCGAGAATATCGGCTCGCAAGTGTGGACCCGTTCGGGCAACGGCGTGCTCGTCAACAACAGCGCGATGATTCGAAGCGTCCTCGAAGGAGAGGTCTATCGAGCGGATATCGAATCGATCCCTTCGCCCGACTCGTCGGACGAATCGAATATCCGGATTCGCTGCAACTCGCCGGTGGCGGATTGCCTCGATACCGCTTTCGTATGCTACTTGGACAGCGGCAGAAGATACGAGTGGATGTTGGGGCGAATCGAGCGCCTGACGACCAGACATCTGCAATCGGAAGAGCTCGCAAGCGGCATCGGCTATCGCTGGCAAGGCTTGGGTCTGACTTGCGAAGTGCAATCGAGCAGGAGTTTCACCGCGCAGGTGCTGACCCGAACCGGCGGCGGAGGCGCGCTGGTCAACAACAGCGCGACGGGAGGATAAAAGGGGATAGACCACGTATGGGAAGTGGTCATGGACGAAATCGTGGTGGAGTTCGAAAAACGGGCGGTGATGCGCACGGCAACTCGCGAAAAGATGCAAGTCGCGAACGAAGAATCGAACGACGGAAACGCGGTGATTTTTTTATTGACTATATTGCGCCGCCCGTTTATCGCTTTCCGAAGTTGGTGGAAAGCACGCCCGAAGGCGACGTCACTTGGATTGCGAAATTCGTCACGCAAGGGCGACCGTTCGCCGTGTATTGCAAAGGCAACGACTGCACGCGGATCAATATTGCCGGTGCGTGCCAATCGGAACTTGAGATACAGACCGGCACCGCGACGCGGTACCCGCTTGTCTTCGACGGCGAGCCCGTCGGCGATGTAAGCCCCGAAGACGAATGCAGAGTGACTTCGAACGGGAAAATCCACGTAAACGTCGAGCCGCAATAATACCGACCGCAAGAGAAATAGCCCGTCGGACGCGCTCGCGTTCGGCGGGCTTGTTTATTGGCAGCACGGGCGAAGTGTCCGCCGCCGAATTATCCACCGATGACCGCCCCGACGCCGTGCGTCGAATATCGGCGACCGACCGCGAGCGTGGAATCGAAGCGGCAAGAATCAGCGCGAAGCCGCCTATTGACAACGCTAAAAAAATCTGTCATCTATGGAGTAACGATTCAGACTTTGAATCCACCATGACAAAACAGGCCAAGGAGAATAGATATGAAAACGATCACCGGAATCTTCGCGGGACTTTTCTTCGGATTCGCTTCGCTGGCGGCTATGGCTTACGAGTGTCCGCCGTGGATGACTGATGACAACTGCGAACGGGCGAAGGAAGAAGCGGAAGGCAAGAGCGCAGCCGTCAAAGCCCCGACGCAGATCGCATATCACGGCTACTCGCGCCCGCAAGGGAGCGGGAATACCGGGCCGAGATTGACGCGCTATTGGACGGAAGAGCGCGATGACGGCAAATACTTCTGCAAGGAATACTCGAACGGGAAAGTGGATTGCACGCATATCCCGCATTCGGCGAGCGCGGGCGAATCCACGGGCAAGACGCAGATCGCGAGCCTTCGCATCGATAATCCGAATGGCGATGCGTGTGAGACTTCGGATGCTTATGCGTGCTTCGGGGATACGGATCAGAGCCCCGTCGTAAAGGATATCATTCAGCAACCGGTGGCGTTCTTCTGCTACTTTATGAACAACTGCCATCGATAAGCAAGCCCCGCTTTATAACAAACAAGCCCGCCCCGACGCATAGGGGCGGGCTTTTTTATGAATAAACGCCCGTGAGCGAATCCGACAAGCCGACGCGCGTAGAGTCGAAGATCGACAAGGGATGAAATGAGCACGCGCAGCACGATATTCACCGGCTATAAGGGATCGCGATGCTAGGGACGAGCGAATACACGACGACGAAGGGCGTAGATATACCACTGCCGCGCAGATGAATGAGTAGACCGCGTAGGACGTGGGGATCAGGATCAAGCGAAACGGGAAAGGATACGATGAGCGAAGAGACATGAGCGAAGAGACAAGGATCGACCGGCTCGACGACCGGCTCGAGGGTATCTCTATCGATACCCGAGTCAGAATCGCGAATCTCGAAGCGACGACGGATCGGATCGAAAAATCGGTCGATAAGATCGTTTCCGAAGTCTCGTCTCTTAAAAGCGAGTTTTTTAAGTTAGGAGAACGACTCGCATGGAGGATGATTATCGCCTTCGCCGTCGGATGAGCGGTTGCGGGGCTTATAGCGATCCATTTCGGAAAATAGTCTTCGGTCCGTCTTCGGTCCCTCCCCTTCGCAGGGGCTTTCCCCCTTGCGCTCGCTCCGCCGGACCCCAAGGATGATTCGTTCACGTTCACCCTTTGGGTTCGATGCAGGCAACCGCCCCGCCGCTCGGTCTTCTTGCTTGCAAGGCTCGATCGAAAAGACGACGAATCGGATCGATGAGTCGGTCGACAAAATCGTTTCCGAAGTCTCGACTCCATTATGCGGGATTGATGACCTTCGAGCCGAGGATCGACTCAAGGCTTGCGGTGATGACAAAGACGAATCGGTCGGAAGATAGACAATCGCCTCCGCGGGAGAGTTCTCCGGGGTTATCGCGATTGGGATTTCAAGGGATCGACTCGCTTTCTTTCCCTCACTGCAAGGGAAGCGGCGACGACCTGATTCCTCGATATTCTCGGTCGTGAAGCCCGAGGGAGAATTCGCTTTCGAAGGCCGGCTCGTCGAGTCTCCCTCCTATCTCGCGTTCCCCCCTTGTCTTGCCAATCGTCCTATCTTGGCGCCTTGCGCTATCTGATCCTCCTCGTTATCGATGCCCGCTCTCGGCCAAGGAAGATCAAACCTCCTCGATCTCGATCAGCGTTCCGCAAAAATCCTTCGGGTGCAAGAAAAGAACCGGCTTGCCGTGGGCGCCGATCTTCGCCCGACCGTCGCCGAG
This sequence comes from Gammaproteobacteria bacterium, assembly GCA_965220535.1. Taxonomy (GTDB): domain Bacteria; phylum Pseudomonadota; class Gammaproteobacteria; order HK1; family HK1; genus HK1. Next base: position 957,739 of record OZ244833.1, read on the forward strand.
AACCCGCGCCCCTTGCGCCTCGAGCCGCCTGCGCGCCACCTCGATATCGTCCACTTCGTAGCAGATATGGTGCACCCCTCCGGCCGGGTTGCGGGCAAGAAAAGCGGCGATGGGGGAATCGTCACCGAGGGCTTCGATGAGTTCGATCTTCGTATTGGGCAAGTCGACGAAAACCGTTCTCACTCCGTGCTCCGGAAGGTCCATCGGCGGCGAGAGATCGGCCCCCAAGGTGTTGCGATAGAGCGCGCTCGCCGCTTCGATATCCGGCACGGCGATCGCCACGTGATTGAGTCTGCCGATCATCGCTTCTCGTCCTTGTTCGTCGACGACAGAGAAAAATCCTCGATCACCCGTCGCGCGGCCGCAGACGCCGAGATTCGATCCGCCGCGACCTCTTTTTCCAAAGACTCGACGATATCGTCGAGCCCGCGCCGGGCATCCACCCGCTCCCGCAGCTGCTCCGTGATTTCGCTCCACAGCCAAGCCCGCGCCTGCTCGAAGCGTCGCTTGCCGCAAGCCCCGCTCGTTTCGTACCAACGGCGATAACGCAAGATGCAATCCACGGCGTCGTCGATACCGCGACCGGTCAGGGCGGAACAGCGATGCACTTCGACCCTCCAATCCTGGGCCTTGCCGACCAAAAGCGAAAGCGCCTTTCGATAATCCCCGGCGGTGCGCACGGCATCGGCGGCGAGATCCCCGTCATCCTTGTTGACGAAAACGAAATGGGCCAGCTCGACGATGCCGCGCTTGATCCCTTGCAACTCGTCACCGGCCCCCGGGGATAGCAAAAGCACGAAGAGATCGCTCATCGACGCCACCGCCACCTCGCACTGCCCCACCCCCACCGTTTCCACGATCACGATATCGAAACCCGCCGCCTCCACCACTCGAATCACCTCGCGGGTGCGGCGAGCGACCCCCCCGAAACCGGCGTTGGCGGGGGTCGGGCGGATAAAAGCGTCACGGTGGACAGAGAGCCGCTCCATGCGGGTCTTGTCGCCCAAGATCGAGCCGCCACCGACCACCGAGGAAGGGTCGATCGCGAGCACCGCCACCCGATACCCTCTTTCGAGCAACGCCAACCCCGACGACTCGATGAAGGTCGATTTACCCGCCCCGGGCGGCCCGGAAAGACCGATGCGAAGCGATCTCCCGGAGGGCTCGAGGCGCTCCATCAAATCGTCGGCCAAGACCCGGTGGTCGATGCGGGAGGATTCGACGAGCGTGATGGCCTGCGCCAAGGCTCGCCGGTCGCCCCGCCCGATCTTCAGCGCCAGTTCGGCATGGTCCGGCCTCATGCATCGAACTCGATGATCGGCTGATCCGCGGCCAGGCTATCGCCCACTTGCGCCCGCAGCGCTTTCACCCTCCCTTCGCTCTCGGCCCGCAGAACGTTCTCCATCTTCATCGCCTCGACCACCGCCAGCTCCTGCCCCGGTTTGACCTCCTCCCCCTCCTTGACCGCAAGGCCGATCAGCAGCCCGGGCATCGGCGAGAGGAGAAAGCGCGAGAAATCGGTGGCCGCAGCCTTGGGCATCGATGCCCGCAAGCGCGCTTGGCGAGGGGATAAAACCTCGACCTCCACCTGCGCCCCGCCTTGGCTCAAGCGAAATCCGATACCCTGGCGCTCGACTTGAACCGTCGTTCGCACGCCGTCGATCTGCGCATGAAAAAAGATCCGACCGTAACGCCAATCGCTGCGGATCGAGAAGTTCCTCCCGCCGAAAGCGACGATATCCTCCCCGCTTTCACCGGCCCGCACGGTGCAGGGATATTCATCATCGCCCATACGAACCACCCATTCGCTTTCATCTCGAGCCACGAAATCGGGCATTTGCCCCGAAAGGCGCAAGGCCTGGCGACGATACCTTCGCTGCACGATCACCGCCACCGTGACCAATACCGCCGGATCGGCAGGTTCGTCACCGGCAAAGCCTTGCGGATATTCCTCCTCGATAAAACGGGTCGTGATATCCCCGCTTGCGAAACGCCGGTGGGCGAAAACCGAGGCGAGAAAGGGAAGGTTCGTATCCACGCCGCGGATATGGTATTCGTCGAGGGCCGAACGCATCTTGACGATGGCATCGGCCCGGGTCTTGCCGCCGGCGATCAGCTTGGCGATCATCGAATCGTAGTACATCGAGATCTCACCGCCCTCGCGCACCCCGGCATCCACCCGCAAATGATCGTCGGTTGGCGGCGGCGAGTAGCCGACGAGCCTGCCGATGGAGGGAACGAAACCGCGCCGCGGATTTTCCGCGCAGACCCGCGCTTCCATCGCCCATCCTTCGACCTTGATATCCTCCTGCGCGAAAGCGAGCGCCTCCCCGGCGGCAATCCGGATCATCGACTCCACGAGATCGATGCCGGTCACCATCTCGGTGATCGGATGCTCGACCTGCAAACGCGTATTCATCTCCAGAAAATAGAAGTTGCGCTCGCGATCGACGACGAACTCGACGGTACCCGCGGATTCATAACCGGTGGCATCGGCCAACGCGACCGCCTGCTCGCCCATCTTTCGACGAACGGCGGGGTCTAAAAAGGGCGAGGGCGCTTCTTCGATGATCTTTTGGTGGCGACGCTGGATCGAGCATTCGCGCTCGCCCAAATAAACGCAGTTGCCATGCCGGTCCGCGAGCAGTTGGATCTCGATATGGCGCGGCTCCTCGATGAACTTTTCGACGAAGATGCGCTCGTCCCCGAAACTCGATCGAGCCTCGGAGGCCGCCCGGGCAAAACCGTCGCGGCATTCGGCATCGTCGCCGGCGATGCGCATCCCCTTGCCCCCGCCCCCGGCGCTGGCTTTCAGCATCACCGGATAGCCGATATCGCGGGCGATGCGCACCGCCTCGTCGGCGTCTCGAACCACTTCGTCATGGCCGGGGATGACCGCGACCCCGGCCCGGGCCGCGATCCGCTTGGAGGTGATTTTGTCCCCCATCGCCTCGATGGCCTTGGCCGGGGGGCCGATAAAGACGATCCCTGCGGCCGTCAGCGTCTCGCAAAAAACGCGGTTCTCCGAAAGAAAACCGTAGCCGGGATGGACCGCCTCCGCCCCGGATGCGCGGCAGGCCTCGTAGATGGCATCGACCTTGAGATAGCTGCGCGCGGGCTCCGCCTCCCCGATGCACAAAGACTCGTCAGCCTGCTCGACATGAAGCGCCCCTCGATCCGCTTCCGAATGGACCGCGACCGTGGCGATACCGAGCCGCTTGGCGGTGCGGATGACGCGACAGGCAATCTCGCCGCGATTGGCGATCAGGATTTTGCGAAAGGGAGGGCTCACCGAAAGGACCTCAAGGGATATCTCAAAGCGGAATGTTGCCGTGTTTTTTCCACGGGTTCTCGAGGGACTTGCCGCGCAGCATCGACAATGCCCGACAGATACGCGGACGAGTGTCCCGCGGCATGATGATATCGTCGATGAACCCCCGGCGAGCCGCGGCCAAGGGGTTGGAAAAAGCCCGCGCGTAAGCCTCGGTATGGGCATCGATCTTCTCGGGATCGGCGGCATCCTTTTTATGCAGGATCTCCACCGCCCCCTTGGCCCCCATCACCGCGATCTCCGCGCTCGGCCAAGCGAGGTTCATATCGCCGCGCAGGTGCTTGGAACTCATCACGTCATACGCCCCGCCGTAGGCCTTGCGAGTGATCAGGGTGATTTTCGGCACCGTCGCCTCGGCGAAGGCATAGAGCAGTTTCGCGCCGTGGCGAATGATGCCGCCGTATTCCTGCACCGTACCGGGCATGAAGCCCGGAACATCGACGAAGGTGAGGATCGGGATATTGAAACTGTCGCAAAAGCGCACGAAACGCGCGGCTTTGACCGAGGAATCGATATCGAGACAACCGGCGAGCACCAAGGGCTGATTGGCGACGATGCCGACCGGATTCCCCTGCACCCGTACCAATCCGATCAACATATTCTTCGCGTAGTCCGGCTTGAGTTCGAAGAATTCCGCATCGTCGGCGATTTTGACGATCAACTCTCGCATATCGTAAGGCTTGTTCGGATGGTCCGGAACCAAGGAATCGAGCGAAGGCTCGATGCGCGAGGGCGGATCCTCCGTGGCCCGAAAAGGCGGCTTCTCCCGGTTATTCGCCGGGAGAAAGGATACGAAGCGGCGCAACATCAACAATGCTTCCACATCGTTTTCGAAGGCCAGATCGCATACCCCGGAACGCGCGGAATGCGTCATCGCCCCGCCTAGATCCTCATGCGTGACCTCCTCGCGGGTCACCGTCTTTACCACCTCGGGACCGGTGACATACATATATGCGCTGCCCTTGACCATGAAAATGAAATCGGTCATCGCCGGCGAGTAGACCGCACCCCCGGCACAAGGACCCATGATCATCGATATCTGGGGCACCACCCCGGAGGCCGACACGTTGCGTTGGAAGACCTCGGCGTAGCCTGCGAGCGACGCGACCCCTTCTTGGATGCGCGCGCCGCCGGAGTCGTTCAAACCGATCACCGGCGCACCGACCCGGATCGCGTGATCCATGATCTTGCAAATCTTCTCGGCGTGCGTTTCGGAGAGCGAGCCGCCCAAAACCGTGAAATCCTGACTGAAGACGAAAACCAATCGACCGTTGATCGTTCCATAACCGGTGACGACCCCATCCCCCGGTATGCGCCGCTCCTCCATGCCGAAATCGGCGCAGCGGTGCTCGACGAACATATCCCACTCCTCGAAGGAGCCTTCGTCCAAAAGCAGTTCGAGACGCTCGCGGGCGCTCAAAGAGCCCCGCGCATGGCGGGCCTCCATACGCGCTTGCCCGCCGCCTGCGCGGGAGGCCTCGCGCTTTTCTTCCAATACGCGGATGATTTCCTGCATCGAAAAAATGCCCTCTTGAAATCCCTTATCTCGAAAGCCGAGTCTCGAAAGCCGAGTCTCGACGACGAAGCGCGGCGATCTCCGGCCGAAAAGCGCACGGCGGGGCATCGCGCCTTCGCGTTGCCGAGATCGAAAAGCCTGCGATGTCGATCCCGAAATCTCGCCCGAGGGCCGAACACGCAAAACTTGCCCCACCCCTCGGCCTGCACCTTTCACGTCGCTTCGTTATCGCTGCCTATTCTTGTCGCGACTCGTTGCGACTTGCGCAAAGACGCACCGTCGATGCCCTCGACTCGCTCCTGTCGCGCATCGACATATCCGACCGGGCTGACATATCGACGATCATCTCGAATCGCTCCACCGCACTTCGTCGTCGCGCTTCGTCGCCGATCGAATGCGCGGACCGCGCACGGGATTTTAAATGCCTATCGAAGCAAGCGCCCGCTCCCGCCGACACCGGCAAAGCGCAACGCCTATCGGATCGTCCGACAGCGAGACTTCGCTCGTCGCCCGAATATCGGCGACCCATCGAATGATGCCACCGACCGCCGGCAGCGCCCCTTCGAACCCTCCGACTCGATCAAAACAATCACTCCATTACCTTGCGCCGATCTCGTGCGTTTTCATTCTCCTTCGGCGCGATCGAGCATCTGCCTGCCGATCGTCGAATACGTCTTTGCCGCCAAGCGTCCCACCTCGGCGGGGTCGGCAATATACTCGGCCATCAATTCCTTCGACTCCTTGCCCCCGCCCAAAAGCCCGACTTCGGCGGAGTTCGTCTGCGGATCGGCGTAGACGAAATTACCCATTTTCATATTGATCGACGAAGCGCTGTGAGGGATGAGCGACGCCAACTTGATGACCCTCGGGTCGCTGCCGGGCAGCCGAACTCGACCCGCCTCCAGATAAAGCCCCAACACGGCCAAATTATCGGATCGCGTCCATTTGACTCTTTTCTTCTTCATCGACGAAGCCTCGCATCGTGATGCATCGCGGCTAGAAAATCCCCCGGGGCCGCGCCGAAAAACGATTCGTTTTGCCGAAAAGCGGATCCCCTCGCGATGCTGGGGACGCTCGACAGGATCCGATGCGTCGCGAGGGGCTTTCAATACCGACTTCGGGCTTCGGCGAGCCATGATCGATATCGATATCGACATCGCCGACGGCAGCGGGCATCGCCTTCGAAATCACCTTCGAAGAGGATATTTTCAAGCCGCCCGCGAGCGGATCACGTCCAAAACCTCGGCGGCGGCGGATACGATGCGGGTACCGGGACCGTAAATGGCGCTGACTCCGGCCTCTTTGAGCATGGCGTGGTCTTGATCCGGGATCACCCCCCCGCAAACCACCGCGATTTCCTTGGCCCCCAAGCGGCTCAAATCCTCGATGAGGGCGGGAACGAGCGTGCGATGCCCGGCGGCCTGGGTGGACACCCCGATGACATGAACGTCGTTTTCGATGGCTTGGCGGGCGACTTCCTCCGGGGTCTGGAACAACGGCCCGATATCGACATCGAAACCCAAGTCGGCGAAGGCGGTGGCGATGATCCGGGCGCCGCGATCATGCCCGTCCTGGCCGAGTTTGGCGACCAACATCCGCGGCCTTCGCCCCTCGTCGGAAGCGAAAGCCCGGATCTCGTCTCGAAGGCGCACGAAGTCCTCGTCGGCCTCGCAAGCGGCTCCGTAAACGCCGGTGATCGAAGGCGTCACGGCGCGGTGGCGCCCCCAGACCTCCTCCAAGGTATCGGAGATCTCCCCCACCGTGGCCCGGGCCTCGGCGGCGCGCACGGCGCACGCCAGCAAATCCCCCTGGCCTTGCTCGGCCTTGGACGCTTCGGCGCAGCGGCGAAGGGCATCCAATGCCTCGCGATGCCGCGCGGGATCGCGCTCGGCACGCACCCGCTTGAGCCTTTCGACCTGCGCCCGACGCACAGCGCTGTTGTCGATATCGAGGATCTCGACCTCGGCCTGCCTTTCCGGAGCGAAGCGGTTGACCCCCACGACCACCTCCTCCCCGCGATCCAAGCGCGCTTGCCTTCGCGCCGATGCCTCCTCGATCCGCATTTTGGGCATCGAAGAGGCGACCGCCTGCGTCATCCCCCCCATCGCCTCGACCTCGTCGATCAGATCGCGCGCCGCGGTGGCGATGCTCGAGGTCAAGGACTCTAAGTAATAAGAGCCCGCCAAGGGGTCGATCACCCGAGGAATTCCGGTTTCCTCGCGCAAGATCAGCTGGGTATTGCGAGCGATACGGGCCGACTCCTCGGTGGGCAAGGCCAAAGCCTCGTCGAAAGCGTTGGTATGGAGCGATTGGGTCCCGCCCAAGACGGCGGCGAGGGCCTCGATCGAGGTGCGAACGATATTGTTCCACGGATCTTGCCCCGCAAGGCTCACCCCCGAGGTCTGGCAGTGGGTTCTGAGCATCGCGGAGCGGGGGTCTTGCGGCGAGAAAAGTTCGCGAACGAGCGACGCCCAAAGCAGCCGCGCCGCCCGCAACTTAGCGATCTCCATGAAAAAGTTCATGCCGATGCCGAAGAAAAAGGAAAGACGGGGCGCAAAATCGTCCACCGCCAAGCCCCCTCGCATCGCGGCGCGCACATACTCGATACCGTCGGCAAGGGTGAAAGCGAGTTCTTGCACTGCCGTCGCTCCCGCCTCTTGCATGTGGTAGCCGGAGATCGAGATGGGGTTGAAACGCGGCATTTCCTTGGCGGTGAACGCGATGATATCGGCGACGATGCGCATCGAGGGTTCGGGGGGATAGATATAGGTATTGCGAACCATGAACTCCTTGAGGATATCGTTTTGCAAGGTGCCGGAAAGCGAAGACATCGCCACTTTTTGCTCTTCGGCGGCCACGATATACATCGCCATCACCGGCAACACCGCCCCGTTCATGGTCATCGACACCGACATGCGATCGAGGGGGATGCCGTCGAAGAGGATTTTCATATCCTCGACCGAATCGATCGCGACCCCGGCCTTGCCGACATCGCCGACCACCCGCGGATGATCCGAATCGTAGCCGCGGTGGGTCGCAAGATCGAAAGCGACCGATAGCCCCGTCTGCCCCCCTTCGAGATTGCGCCGGTAAAAAGCGTTCGATTCCTCGGCGGTGGAAAAACCGGCGTACTGGCGCAGCGTCCACGGACGCCCGGCGTACATCGACGCCCGCGGGCCGCGAACGAAGGGCGCAAAACCGGGCAGGCTGCCCAAATACTCAAGCCCCTCGAGATCCGCCTCGGTATACAAGGCTTTGACCTCGATCCCCTCGGGGGTATGCCAGATCAGATCGTCGACCGAGCGCCCCTTCAACTCCTTCGAGACCAAGGCCGCCCATTTCGTTTCGGATTCGCTTGTGCCGTTCACGGATTCATCTCGCTGGTTCCCGACATTGCCGGATGTCGTTTCTTCGATATTCTCGAAAAGATGTGCGGGGTTCGAAAAGCCGCACGGTTCCAAAATCGCTATCCGGCTATCGGCGGCGGGTAAGGAAATCGCCGTTTACGCAGACGGATAGCCGTTCTTTCGCAAAACCGCCTCGATCTCCTCCAAAATCACCGGATCGTCGATCGTCGCCGGCATCTTCCATTCCTCGCCGTCGGCGATCTTGCGCATCGTACCGCGCAAGATCTTCCCCGAACGAGTCTTGGGCAAGCGCGGCACCACCACCGCCTTGCGAAAAGCCGCCACCGGCCCGATGCGCTCGCGCACCAAGCCCACGACCTCCTGCCCGACCTCCCCTTGCGTGCGCTCGCTCCCGGCATTGAGCACCATGAAGCCCAAAGGAACCTGCCCTTTGAGGGCATCGGCCACCCCGATCACCGCGCATTCCGCCACCTCCGGATGGGAAGCGAGCACCTCCTCCATCGCCCCCGTCGAAAGACGATGCCCGGCGACATTGATCACGTCATCCGTACGCGTCATCACGAAGACATAGCCGTCTTCGTCGATGAACCCGGCGTCCCCGGTTTTGTAATAGCCGGGGAATTCCGAAAGATAGGCCTCGACGAAGCGCTCATCGGCGTTCCACAGGGTCGGCAAAGCACCGGGAGGCAAGGGCAATTTGATCACCAACGCCCCGATCTCGCCCGCAGGCAAAGGGCGAGACTTGTCATCGACCACCTGCACATCCATCCCCGGAGCGGGCAGGGTCGGCGACCCCTCCTTGATCGGCAAGAGTTCGATCCCCAGACAATTCGCGCAGATCGACCACCCGGTCTCCGTTTGCCACCAATGATCGATCACCGGCACTTCGAGTTTCGATTGCGCCCAGCGCAGGGTATCGGGATCGAGGCGTTCGCCGGCGAGAAAAAGAGCGCGAAACCCGGAAAGATCGTATTGCCCGATCAAATCCCCTTGGGGGTCTTGCTGGCGTATCGCCCGAAAAGCGGTGGGAGCCGTGAACAGCGTCGAGACCTTGTGCTCGGCGATCACCCGCCAAAAAGCCCCGGTATCCGGCGTCCCCACCGGCTTGCCCTCGTAGAGAATCGTGGTATTGCCGTTGAGCAAAGGGGCGTAGCAGATATAGGAATGACCGACGACCCAGCCGACATCGGAAGCGGCCCAAAAAACCTCCCCCGGCTCCACCCCGTAAATATTCTTCATCGTCCATTTCAAAGCCACAGCATGACCGCCGTTATCGCGCACCACCCCCTTGGGCTGCCCGGTGGTGCCCGAGGTATAGAGAATATAAAGAGGATCCGTGGCCGCCACCGGAACGCAAGCGTGCGGCTGCGCTGCCGACATCGCCTCTTGCCAATCGACATCACGCCCCGCCACCGTTTCGCACGCAGCGGTATCGCGTTGAAAGATCACGCAAAAATCGGGCTTGTGAACGGCATGATCGATCGCCCCGTCGAGCAGTGGCTTGTATTCCACCACCCGCCCGGGCTCGATCCCGCAAGAGGCCGAGACGATCGCCTTCGGCTTCGCATCGTCGATACGCACCGCAAGTTCGTTGGCCGCGAACCCCCCGAAAACCACCGAATGCACCGCCCCGATACGAGCGCAGGCAAGCATCGCGACGATTGCCTCCGGGATCATCGGCATATAGATGATCACCCGATCCCCCTTGCCGACCCCGCGAGCGGCCAACACCCCGGCGAAGCGAGCGACCTCGTCGCGCAACTCAAGATAGGTGAATCGACGACAAGTACCGGTGATCGGACTGTCGTAAATCAGCGCATCCTGCGCCCCGCGCCCGTTCTCCACATGAATATCAAGAGCGTTATAGCAAGTATTCAGTTCCCCCCCGACAAACCAACGCGCACTCGGAGAAGCCGAATCATCAAGCACCCGCTCCCAAGGCCGAGACCAAGAAAGGGCAGAAGCCGCCTCCCCCCAAAAAGATTCGGGATCCGAAAGCGAACGAGCATGAATCTCTGCATAGCGTCCAGCCATAACACCCCCTTTTCAATATCCAGCGCGCTCGACCCCACCCCCACCAATCTCGCGCGATTACCCCTTTCCGACCGACGCACCCCAAGGAGGAGAACAAACCCGAAACGCCGATCGACCAAGACAGAACGATATATATAGCATACCCTCGTATTTCGCTTGCGATCACCGGTCTTCCCGACGAGCCGTAGGGCACGAGGGGCGAAATCGACCTTGGCGAGCGGGCCGCACCTTGCCGTAACGGGGCCACACCCGATTCCTCCGGCATTTCTCCGCTGCGGTAAAAAAAGGAGGATTCCACCGCAACCCTAGGCGAATCTCGCCACCATCTTCGGATCGGCGGGCAAAGACGCACCTCATCCGGTCGCGAAATTCAAAGAACGCGTGCTGCCGAACGAAATCCATACCCTCAATCGCGAAGGCGAGACTGTGTTCGCCAGACCATCCGAATTCTTAGCCCCGTAAATATGTGAGTTGACCCTCGAACTGCCCCCAAGATCCGTATATTTTCGATGAATTGAAGACAAAAACAAGAAAAATGGTGTTGAATACGACGATTTCCGGTGTCAAAAATCTCATCTTGGGCCATAATACCGCTGCTCCCGAAGGAAGAGGATGTCGTATCCTGAATGTGGAAAGTGGAAAGAGGCGTTGGACGAGACCCTGTCCACCTCTCCCCAATTGAACGGAAAGTCTTGCGGATTCGCTACAAAGCAGCACACGCCTTGAATGGAGTCAACAGGTGGTTCAATACGACTGAGGGGTAGATCCGTCAGATCATGTCCAATTCCCAGCAGAAAAGTACATGATCCGCACCATTCTGACAAAATGCGGGTACTTCATCAGGTTCGGTGATGAGATCGTATACAAGCACCAACACATAAGATCAAACGGCAGTGGTGACACAACACTCGGCAGACAGTCTTCTTGTAGACCAAATCCGGCGTCTCATCCCAAAGGCGACGGAGTTCTACCACCAGATTATCTTGGTCGTGGGGCCTTCAGGTGCGGGAAAATCCGAAGCATTGCGATGGGTCTCCAAGCGAACCGGCACGCCTCTGGTGAACATCAATCTGGAGCTGTCTCGACGCCTGCTCGATCTAACCGAACGACAACGTAAGTTTCAAGCCTCGCGACTCGTCAACGAACTAGTCGCGGAAGCGACTGTACAACATGGCGTGAAGGGAACGGTGATTCTTGATAACACTGAAATTCTCTTCGATGTCAGCTTGGCAATTGAGCCGCTCCAACTGCTCAAAGATGTTTCGCGGAACAAGACACTGATCATCGCGTGGCGCGGGCGCGTAGACGGCGACAATCTTGAATACGCGTACCCTGGACACAATGAATACCGGTGCTATCCCACAGGAGATCTAGCGATCATCTTGGCGGACAATCCGGACTCTTGAACAAGGGTCGTTAACAAGAGGCTATTGTAAGTGAACTACGAAGATTTGATCCAGTTTGAGCCTATAGAATCGGTAGTTCAGCTGCGAGATGCTGATGAGGCCGATGCAGCACGCCAGCTGGTCAGCACTTATGTGATCTCTGCCGAAATGAGCGAGAAACTCACCAACCTCGTCATACCTCAGCTGCAATTCGAAAAACCCCACGACAACCGAGGCCTGTTGGTTGTCGGAAACTACGGCACAGGTAAATCCCACTTGATGTCGGTAATCTCGGCGGTCGCTGAAAACCGGGATCTAGCAAACTCACTAACAGATACCGACGTTGCCGGAGCCGTCAAGAGTATCAGCGGTCGCTTCAAAGCCGTTCGAACCGAGATTGGCACGACTAAGATGAGCCTGAGAGATATTCTTGTCGCCAATCTTGAGGAACGATTGGAAAACCTAGGCGTGTCCTATTCATTTCCCGATATCAACACCGTCCCGAACCACAAACCCGCTTTTGAGGACATGATGGTAGCATTCCATTGCAGATACCCAGACCACGGCCTACTCTTGGTAGTTGACGAGATGCTCGATTTCCTTAGGACACGAAAAGATCAGGATTTGATATTCGATCTCAGCTTCCTGCGCGAGATCGGCGAAGTCTGTAAAAACCTACGCTTCCGATTCATTGCAGGCGTACAAGAAGCTATCTTTGACAGCCCAAGATTCTCGTTCGCCGCCGATAACATCCGACGGGTGAAGGATCGTTTTGAGCAAATACTCATAGCCCGCAATGATGTAAAATTCGTGGTCTCCGAGCGGCTACTCAAGAAGTCCGAAGAACAGCAAATCAATATCCGCGAATATCTAACACCCTTTGCCAAGTTCTATGGAGAGATGAATGAACGCATAGAGGAGTTTGTACGCCTTTTTCCGATCCATCCGAATTACATCGAAACCTTCGAGAGAGTAAGGGCGATTGAGAAGCGTGAGGTTCTAAGAACGCTGTCACTGGCAATAAAAACTCTCGTGAACAAGACAGTACCAGACGACCATCCTGGCTTGATCGCCTACGACAAATACTGGTCGTCCTTACGGGAGAATCCATCCTTCCGAGCAGTACCCGACATCAAAGCCGTGATCGAATGTAGCCAAGTGCTTGAATCACGCGTCCAGCAAGCATTCACGCGCCCGACTTATAAACCGATGGCACTCCGAATCATCCATGCTCTATCCGTACACCGACTGACCACCGGCGATATCCACTCCAATCTAGGCGCCACCCCGTCTGAACTCAGAGATACTTTGTGCCTCTATCAGATTGGTATTGAAGATCTAGGCGGCGATCCGGCAGAAGATCTGCTCTCACAAGTGGAAACAGTCTTAGGGGAAATCCATAAGACAGTGAGTGGGCAGTTCATCTCTAAGAATAGAGATAACAGCCAGTACTTCCTTGACCTGAAGAAGACAGACGACTTCGATGCCCTGATCGAGGCATGCGCCGAAAGTTTGGATCCTTCGAAACTAGATCGGTACTACTACGAGGCACTGAAGCGCGTCATGGAATGTACCGATCAGACCTACGTCATGGACTACAAGATATGGCAGCATGAAATCGAGTGGTTAGAGCGCAAGGCGGCACGCCAAGGCTACCTTTTCTTCGGAGCGCCTAATGAACGCTCAACCGCCATTCCTCCACGCGACTTCTACTTGTACTTTATCCAGCCCAACGATCCCCCGCACTACAAGGATGAAAAGAAATCTGACGAGGTATTCCTAAAGCTAGCAGGCACCGATGATGAATTCCACGAAGCACTCAGAAATTATGCTGCAGCACTTGATCTAGCCGCTACGTCATCCGGACACGCGAAATCTATTTACGAGTCGAAGGCATCCGACTTCCTGCGAGATCTCGTCAATTGTTTGCAAACACATGCGATCAGATCCTTTCAGGTGAGTTACCAAGGCCGCACAAAGTCGATCACCGAGTGGACAAAGGATCGTTCGATTCGTGAGATGTCCGGTATCGGCACTCAAGAGCGCATCAATTTTCGGGATTTGATCAACACCGTCGCCAGCATCTGTCTAGAAGGGCACTTCCAAGATCTGGCACGAGAATATCCCTCCTTTTCGGTGCTCATCACGGGCACAAATCGACAGCAGGCCGCACAAGATGCATTGCGCATGATTGCAGGGCAATCACAGACCAAGCAAGCCATAGCAGTACTTGATGCACTTGACCTGTTGGATAACGAGCACTTGGACCCAAATCAGTCGAAATACGCCAATCATGTATTGGATATCATCAAGAAGAAGGGCCACGGCCAAGTTGCCAATCGATCAGAGTTAATTCATGATATTTTGGGCGTTGAGTACATGGAACCCAAAAACCTACGACTCGAGCCAGAATGGGCCGTAGTCGTATTGGCAACCCTAGTCCATTCGGGAGATATCGTGCTGACAATACCCGGAAAAAAATTCAACGCAACAGAACTAAGATTACTGGCGTCGACCAGCATTGACGATCTGATCCAATTCAAACACATTGAGGCGCCAAAGGACTGGGATCTCCCGGCTATTAAGGCTATGTTCAATCTGCTCGGGTTGGCACCGGGCTTGGCACAAATCGTAACGCAAGGTAAGGATAGTCCAGTACGAGAACTCCAGGCGGCTGTGGCCCAAACAGTCAAGAGGCTCACGATTTCTCAGCAGAGACTCCAAGTCGGTCTGACTTTTTGGGGCCGCAGTCTATTAGGCGAAGACGATCTAACCGTACTACGCAAAAAATTGACGGAAACAAAAACCTTCTTAGAATCACTGCAAGCGTACAGTAATCCAGGCAAGCTCAAGAATCTTCGTTACGACGTACAAGAAATCACCAGTCGCCGCGATGGACTAAAAGCTTTGGATGATGTCGAGGCTCTCCAAGACATTATCAGCAACATAGGATCACAGACTTCTTATCTAGAAAAAGCAGAAGTTCTTTTGCCAAATGATCATCCTTGGGTGAGTAAAATGAATTCCGCACGAGAGGATATACTTAAAGGCTTAAAGGGAGCTAGAAATCGTAACCAAGCGAAATTCAGACAGCAACTAAGTCATAATCTGACGACGCTCAAGAAGGAATACATCCAAGCCTATCTGAAACTGCATGCCCGAGTCCGTCTTGGTGCCAACGAAACTAAGCGCCAGATATCCTTACAGCAGGACGAACGTGTGAAAATGCTTGATAAACTATCAGCCATCGATCTTATGCCAGTACAGCACTTTGTGGACTTCAAGAACAATCTCAATAGTCTCAAGAGTTGCTTTAAACTAACGGAAATCGATCTTGAAGTATCAACGATTTGTCCTCACTGTGGATTCAAGCCAGATGCGGCTCCGATCGGACAATCGATCGGTAATACACTCAATCAACTGGACATCGATCTTGATAAGCTAATCGTAGACTGGAATCATACTCTATTGGTCAACATCAATGACCCCACGACCAAAAGGAATCTAGGGTTGCTAAAGAATAAGAATCGGATGCTAATCGATAAGTTCATTGAAGACAAGAATCTCCCAGCCGATCTGTCTCAGGATTTCGTTCAGGCATTAAAAGAGATTCTATCCGGACTGATCAAGATATCAGCAACCTCTAAAGGGATTCGCGAGGCCTTGCTGTCTGGTGGATCACCCACAACACTGGCAGAGACGAAGAAACGCTTCGAGGACTATCTCGATCGGCTCGCCAAAGGCAAAGAACCGGACAAAGTCCGAATTGTTTTGGAGAAATAGGCATAATGAGTAAACATCGATCCGATTTATTGGCGAAGGAGCGGGAGCTCTACAAGAAGGTAGAGTGCCTTGGTAGAACATTCGAGACCGATAAGGAGCGACGAGATTATTATTCGCAAAGGCTTAGAGAGTATTTCAGAGATCCAATATTCCGATCGCAGATATCCTTTCCTATTGGGGATGAGGATGATATCATCGCGTTGTCGGATCCTCCCTTCTATACGGCGTGCCCTAATCCCTTTATCGGCGAATTCCTTGAATATTTCGGTCGTCGTTATGAGTCTTCTGAAGTCTATAGCAGAGAGCCTTTTGCAGCTGACGTTAGTGAAGGAAAAAATGACCCGGTCTACAACGCACACTCTTATCACACCAAAGTGCCTTACAAGGCTATTTTGCACTATATCCTCCACTATACAAATCCTGGAGATGTGGTTTTTGATGGATTCTGTGGAACAGGGATGACTGGCATTGCTGCATCGGCGTGCTCAGATAAAAACTCTGTAGAATCTCTTGGATACAGAGTTGATTCTAACAGCAACGTCTATAATCATGAAGGTATTCACATATCAAAGATGGGGAACCGCTCTAGTGTGTTATGCGACTTGTCTCCTATCGCGACATTTATCGCAGCGAATCTAAATCGTCCAGCGGATCGAGGAACATTTCAGCACTATGCTGAAAAAATTATGGGAGAAGTCTGGAAAGAATGCGGATGGATGTATGAGACAACGGATCCAAAATCTCATCAAAAAGGTATGATGAACTATGTAGTTTGGTCAGATGTACTTCTTTGTCCAGAATGTGGTACAGAATTCGTATATTGGGATGTCGCTGTAGAGCATAAGAAGAACTTAATAAAAGATCGATACGACTGCCCTAGCTGTTCTATTGAGCTATCTCGGAAAGAGTTAACTCGTAAATTTGAGACGATTTACGATTTCGAGATTGGACAAACTATCCGACGACCTCAGCAAATACCTGTCCTAATAAATTATTCTATCGAAAAAAAGCGGTTTGAAAAACGTCCGGATAACTCAGACTTTGATTTATTGGACAGATTATATCAAAATGCTATTCCTTATCCTGTACCCGTCGATCTGATGATGTTTAAAGGAACTAACTGGGGAGACCAGTTTCGCGGTTGTCATGTTGGCACTACGCATGTTCACCATTTTTATACGAAAAGGAATCTATGGATACTAGCATCGATATTCTCTAAAATTTTATCTATGCCAAATAGTGTTCGAAATATGCTTATCGCATGGTTCACAGGCTCACAATCACGATTGACTCGGCTGAACAGATATATGCCAAATCATGGGCGACATGTTGGTCCACTATCTGGAACTTACTATATGAGTTCCCTACCCACTGAAATTTCTCCCTTCTATTTTCTAAACAGTAAGATATCGGATTTTTCGAAGATTAATATGTTACTCGAATCAAACTCTATCGTATCGACGACTTCAGTCAGTCAATCTAGCCTTCCGGATAATTCTATTGACTACATCTTCACAGATCCACCATTCGGAGATAATTTGCCCTATTCGGAATTGAATTTTCTATGGGAATCATGGCTCAAAGTCTATACGAATAACCACGAAGAGGCTATCGTTAGTAAGTCGCAACGAAAAGATATTCAGGAATACACTAGCTTAATGAAAAAGTGTTTCCATGAATATTATCGCGTATTAAAACCTGGCCGCTGGCTGACTGTGGAATTTCATAATTCACGAAATGCAGTATGGAACGCAATACAAGAAGCGGTGGGTGCGGTTGGATTTGTAATTTCAGATGTACGAACCTTGGACAAAAAGAAGGGCACTACGAAACAGCTTTCCTATACCAGTGGAGCTGTAAAACAGGATTTAGTGATTTCCGCATATAAACCAACGATGGATCTTGAAGAATCTTTTAGATTAGGTGCGGGTACTGAAAATGCCATGTGGAATTTTGTTAGAGAACATTTGGAGAAGTTACCGGTATTTGTCACTAAGGATAGAATGACGGAAGTTATCTCAGAACGACAGAGCTATCTGTTGTTTGATCGCATGGTTGCGTTTCACGTTCAACGTGGAATAAGAGTGCCGTTTTCGGCAGCTGAATTCTATACTGGACTAGAAGAGAGATTCGTATTTCGCGATTCGATGTGTTTTCTTCCTACCCAAATTGCTGAGTACGACAAAAAGCGACTGACCGTACGGAATATCTTGCAATTGCAGCTTTCTGTCTCAGACGAGGCATCGGCGATTCAGTGGCTTAAGCAGCAGTTGACGAGGAAGCCACAGACTTTTCAGGATTTACAACCACAATTTCTCAAGGAGACTGGAGGTTGGCAAAAGCATGAACAACGACTCGAATTGTCCGAATTGCTTGAACAAAATTTTCTTCGCTATGACGGGAAGGGAGATATCCCAAACCAGATTCATAGCCATCTTTCGACAAATTATAAAGGGTTGAGGAATTTGCCCAAAAATCACACTCGTCTGCGATTAAAGGGGCGACATCGATGGTATGTGCCAGATCCTAGCAAATCCGGAGATTTAGAGAAGCTACGGGAACGTGCCTTGCTAAGGGAATTTAAAATCTATCAAGAAACAAAGCAAAGGCATCTAAAGCTGTTCAGACTGGAATCCCTGCGAGCAGGCTTTAAAAAGGCTTGGCAAGAGCGTGACTATGCAACGATTCTTTCAGTTTCTCAAAAGATCCCCGAGAACGTACTCCAAGAAGATTCCAAGCTTTTAATGTGGTACGATCAAGCATTAAATCGTACTGGTAAAAAGAGATAAGATAAGCAGTGCATGTGTAACACCCTAGGGTTATTGAGACACTTTTGAATCTTATGCGGCCGCCGGGATCTCGTCCATCATCCCTCCTATTGCCTTCGGGAGAACGGGCAAAGGACAGCGACGAGGCGATTCCCAGTCAAGCGACCTCGTTTTGGAAGTCGCGACTGATGGACTGCGACCCATTGTCATGGCGGATGGTCAACCCCGTCGCTACCCCTTCACCGATGGCTCCGAAGCATTCCCGCACCCCTTGGCGGACCGGTTCCAACGCTTCGAAGCGCGTGCCTCGCGTGGCCGCGTGCTTAACCTGCGCAACTCGCCGAACAATGGTCGACCGCCACGAACACGCAGACCTGCTGCCCGTTCCCGAGAAGGATCGTCGTCATGTCCGTGCCCCACATCTCATTGACCCTCAAAGGCACGATGGTTCCATCATGAGCCCGAGGGCCACGCTGCGGCCCTCGGCATGGCTTGGCAAGCAAGCCGTTCTCGCACATCAGTCGCAAAACCCGCGTCTGCGAGGTACGAATCTCCTCATAACGCAAGCGTGCTCACACTTTGCAATAGCCCTCGCCATGGAGCGGACTGGCCTTGATCACCTGCCTGATCTCTTCGACCGGTTCCGGATCGGGCATCTGCCCGCATGGGCCGGGCCAGAGGCGCGAGGCTTGGTTATCCGATTACGGTTTCAGACCACGGTATACGCTGGAGAGACTCATCTTCCAGACTCCGGCAGCCCCGCGAGACACCGTAGATCTTTCTCGTGAAGATCGACAGAGCGGTGCTCATCGCTTTGACCTGCGCCTGCCAAAAGGGCGGCCAGATTCCATCCTCTCGATCTTCTCGTCAAGAAGCTCGTTGACCATGGTGATCTCGCCCACCTTGGCGTGCAGTCGGGCGATCTCCACGTCTCGGGCGTCTCGAGCCCGAGACTGCAGGCTATACAGACTCGTTTCGATAACCTTCTCTCGCCAGCGGCTAACATCGGCTGCCGAAACCCCGAAACTCCGGGCGACCAGTCCCACGTCCTCACCGTGAATCACCCGCAGCGCAGCTTCTTCGCTTCAGTGAGGCCGTCATTCGTTGCTTCCGGGTTGAAGACCGATCATCTCTGCGTAGAAAGACCTATGCAAGGATCGGCAAAATCTGTATGATACCGTTATCGATTACAGGCGAGAATACTAAACCAAACCAAGTGCGAATGATGTCCGAATTCACCGCCGCTGCGATGTTGTATGTACTGGGCGCATCTACCGATGGCTGACTGGCGCACTAGTATTCTGCAAGAGTTCGTGCCGCAGGTTGCACCACTTACTTTGGTCGCAGATCCGGATGGACTGCTGTTAGAAGAAAAGATGCTCTCCATTATCAGAAATCGTGGATTCGAGATCCTTGAATATGACGATCCTATAGAATTTCGATTTAAACTGTCTCTGATGCGAGCGAATACAGATAGCGATGGATATGATCGATGTGCGGAAATCGTAGTGGTCTGCCAACGACTAAATGAGAATTTCAACTTACTACCCTACGATCTCTTGGATACGGGACGGCAACTACGGTTCGATTTAGGTAGCCTCTTTCCGAATCTGAGTTATCCAGTTCTAACTCTATTGAACCGGGCGGATCTCGACGCTCTCTTTCAAGCTCAACAACGATACAAACCGGGGCATCTTGGCGACAATGGAACAAAGGAATTCGCTCTGCGGCACGTCTTTGAGATAGCACCCGAGCTTATCAAAGAGCCATCAGACCTACTGTGCGTCTTGCTAAAACGATACCACAAGACCCATCGTATTCCATCGGTGATCAATGAGCGATTTATTGAGATCCTTCGGGAGAGGAGCGTGTTCCAAGACTGGCCGTTGGAAACCATCATCCCTGATGGAGAAGCCTTCCTACGATTTCTTCAAGAGCGTTGGCCGATATTCTTGGAAAACGTCACAGTGCAGGCAGGAGAAATGATGAAAGAACCGCAACCATATAATTGTCGAATCAAAGGGCCTAAGGATCTGCCATTCGACCATGACGATGTCAGACTCTACGTAGATAGATTATTCTTAAATGGGCTGCTGTCACCGGTATCCGTAAGCGATTTGAATGTATTGGAGAAGAGCTGGGTTCGGATCGGTATCCGACAAGATCCGGTGTCGGATCGCCGAAATCGATTCGATGGACTAGCTACCACGCTCGCAAGCGAGATTCCTCAAGATCGGACTAACCACGATGACTGGATCAAATTCGGCTTCCGATGGGCAGAATTGACTGCGCTCAAGGCGACGTTAGGCAACAATCTCTCAGAGATGCAAATAGAGTGCTACGCTAACACCCAAAAAGCAGTCGACCAAGCCTTTGGGCAGTGGCTTCAACTTCGGTACGCGGGACTGCACTATCTGCCAGTCGACCCGCCAGTGATGCTTCATCACGTCCCGCGAACAATTGCACGGCAAATCGAAAAAGGAACCTTGACCAAAGCAGCGTTGGTGGTGGTTGACGGTTTGTCACTTGACCAGTGGATAACATTACGGGACGCCTTGATATGTCAGAGAGCAGGAATAACCACCTCCGAGCATGCGGTATTCGCGTGGGTCCCGACGATCACAGCCGTATCCAGACAGGCAATATTTTCTGGGAAAGCACCAATGTTCTTTCCATCGTCTATTTATACTACAGATAAAGAGCCTAGCCTCTGGGCTCAATTCTGGGCCGACCATGAGATGAAACAACAGAATGTAGGCTATGTCAAGAGCCTTGGCGATGGCGATCTTTCGCGAGTTAATGAGTTGATGGTAAATTCTGAGATTCGCGTACTGGGCTTGGTGGTGGATACCGTCGACAGTATCATGCATGGAATGAAGCTCGGCAACGCAGGAATGCACAGCCTTATTCGCCAGTGGGTTGAAAAAGGCTTCTTAGTCAGCCTCATCGCTCTTTTACTGGCGCATGGGTTTCGAATTTATCTCACATCAGACCATGGCAATGTAGAGTCCGTTGGTTGCGGTCGCCCAGCGGAAGGATCGGTTGCCGATCTGAGAGGTGAGCGTGTTCGCGTCTATTCAAGGACGGTGTTGAGAGATTCTGTGCACAACCAATATCCAGACACGATTGAGTGGCCGACATGGGGATTGCCAACCGATTATCTCCCGCTTATCGCAAGTAACAGAAAAGCCTTTGTCAAAGAGGGCGATCAGATTGTCTGTCATGGAGGAACCTCAATCGAAGAGGTCCTTGTTCCTTTCATTGAAATAGATGAGGCGGCGATATGATGAATCGATTCAAACAGGTAGGATTCAGCCAACGGATTCAGATTGACTGGATGAGGTACGCTGCCGACCTCGTCTTGGCTGGAAGTGCACCCGCGGAAATAGAGGAAGCGCTCCAAGACCTCCTTAGCAACAAGCTCTCTGTCGGGGGAAATGCAAAGAGAGGCAATCGCGAGAAAGCGATTACGATCATTTCAAAAATCTGGGTACGGCCGCCACCGGATGTCCAAGCGTTGAGGGATGACGGTCTTGAATTACTTCGGGAGATTTCAAAAGCCGAGAAGCTAGCGGTGCAATGGGGGCTAGTAATGGCGGTCTATCCTTTCTGGGGCGTGGTCGCCGAGACGATCGGGCGTTTGCTTCGCCTACAAGGGACAGCCGCCGTTGCGCAGGTCCAGCGAAGGATGAAAGAACGAATGGGACAGCGAGAAACCGTCGCTAGGGCAGCTCATCGAGTGTTGCGCTCATTTCACGACTGGGGCATATTGGCCGAAGAAGGAGCCAAGGGGATATACGTCGGAAAGACTCTTATTCAAATTCACGAACCTCGCCTGACTGCATGGCTCATGGAAGCCTATCTACTGTCTCGCAAAGAAGAACGAGCGACATCAAAGGGGATCATGAGCAACCCGGCGTTCTTCCCATTCGTTATTGACCACTGCAATGCCTCTGTGGCCGTTGGAAATCCGAGGCTTGAGGTCTCATACCATGGGTTTGATGAGGAGCTCATCTCATTACCATCATGGAGACGCCTCTCTTCATCGCCACGGCGGAGAGCGAAGCAGTTGCGATCAACCGAAAACGCTTGAGAACGACAACACCTAGTACTGTCTTATGCCTTTCTATTAACGGAACGGAGCACGTTGGATTTTTCAGGATTCTCGATCCATTTTGATACTATGAAGCGATGGAATATAGGTCGTTCGTGATCCATCAAGCATCCGTTTTTTAGATTCTCCGCATCGATCTTTTCAAGCCTACACCCGCTCCGGCAATCCGTGATAACTAGGGCAGCATCGGGATCAAGGAAATTCATCGCCAACACGCCGGTCCCCCAAGATACTCGCGATATCCATTCGCCCAAGACCGAGCATCAAAACACGGCATCGCATCATGTTGATGGACTCTTTTTTCGCTTTGAATCGGGTGATTTCTCGCCTATAACCGGGGTGACAGATCGGCTCTTTCGTCAACTCTGTCGGCGGGTTGGGGCGGATCTTGCGGTTTCGAAGATGGTCAGCAGTGATCCCCGTTTGCGGGGTAGTTCCAGGACTCTGCGGCGTATCGATCATGTCGGGGGGGGGGGGCCTCGCCTCGTTCGGTGCAGATTGCGGGGGCAGATCCGGATCGACTTGCCGATACCGCTCGTTTCAATATCGATCGCGGCGCCGACATCATCAACGCCAATATGGGATATCCGGCCAAGAAGGTTTACAATGCCGCGGCAATCTCGGCCTTGCTTTCGGACGATCCCTCGGTCGCGCGTATTTTGGGAAGGGTGGTGGCCGCCGTCAATGCGCCGGTCACTCTCAAGATTCTTACCGAGTCGAGTCCGGGGACACGAAATGCGCTCGCATCAATCATATCGCGCAGAGTGCTGGCCTGGCATCCGCGCCTTTGCGATCCATGGTCGTACTCGTCAGTGTGCGTTTCGCGGTGAGGCGGAGTACTCGACCATTCGTCAAGTCAAAATGTGTGCGGATATTCCGAACATCGCCAACGGCGATATCATAGATCCCGAGCAAGCGCGGCGGATATTGGAATTCACCGGTGCCGTGATAATCGGGCTGGCGGCGCAAGGCGATAACTCACACCGGCACCGGTGAAGAGGAATAGACAATGCATGCCCATGATCGATTTCTTCCCGAGTGGTTCAGCAGGATTCGGTCGCGCCAAATTACGCTACCGAGATTTCAGCGTTCTGTCACATGGGGTCATGCCGAAGTCGCGAAATTGCTGACTACCGTACTTCGTGGACTTCCCGCGGGAGCGGTTCTGATACTTGAAGTCGGAGACGAAGAGAAATTCTCTAGTCGGACGATGGTCGATGCGCCGGATTCAGGCGAAAGAGTCAACGAGCAAATTCTCGATGGACAACAGCGGCTGACAGCACTCTGGCGAAGTCTGCACGACAAGTACGATGATCGCACATATCTCATAAAAGTAAAAGAAGATGCGGACAACGGAGAATCTGACCTACCGCACGTAATCGGACAGGCTCGCTGGGACAAGAACGGGAAACGTTATCCGGTTTGGGCCGATGATCCCGCTGAATGCTGGCGGCGGAGATTCATTCCGATATCGCTACTCCGCCCGGAAGACGCTGAAAGCGAGGGTGACAAGGAAAACTGGATCGATAATGCTATTCCGAAGGACTCAGTAGATAGGCTTGTTGACTATAGGACGATATCTAGCGTGATTAACAATCTTCGTACAAAAATTCGCGAATTCAACCTTCCGTATCTCGCCTTGCCGGCGATAACACCAAAGGAAGTGGCATTGGACGTATTCGTCAAGATGAACACGAGCTTGGTAAAGCTTTCAACCTATGACATCGTTGTCGCGCTGGTGGAGGAAAAAACCGGGGAGTCTCTGCGTGAGCATGTCGACGTCTTAGAAACCGATGTACCAAGATCTGCTGACTATACCGACGACTTACCGAGCCTAGTTCTAGATGTCGTTGCACTGCGCCAAGATCGGGTACCGAATAAAGCGGGCTATAACGGAATCGATTACACGAGGATGTTAGCCGAGTGGAAGTCGATTGTAGCCTGCATTAAAGAAATGGTTGAATTTCTCGAAGAGGAAAGCATTTTCGATAAGCAACGCCTTCCCAGCTACACCGCTATTCCGATCGTAGCGGCATTATGTGAGCATCTGCCTACGCATCCTGATCAACTGGGCAATGCGCGACACCTGCTGAAACGCTTTCTCTGGAGGGCATTTCTGACAAACCGCTACGAACAGGCGTCAGCAACGAATGCGCTGCAAGACTATCGCGGACTTCGAAGAGTTCTGAAGGAAGGAGCGACTGAAGACTCGGTGCCAATCTTCGACGAAGAATCGTTTCCTTTACCGACTCGCGAAATGATGATTCGGCAGGAGGCAGGTTGGCCCAAGCGAAAAACAATATTGGGCCGCGGCCTGCTGGCATTGATGCTAAAAGCCAGTGCTTTGGACTTGGCAGATGGTACTCCGGCAACGGTTACATCCATTACAGCCAAAGAACGTCCTCGCGAGTACCATCATCTGTTCCCGGTCTCGACCTTGAAGGATGCCGACATCCCGGATGAAAAAATCGACTTGGCATTGAATTGCGCCCTGATCACCCAGCGAACGAACAGGACAATCTCCAATAAGGATCCGATCACCTACATAAAGGAGAGAGCAGACAAAAGCGCCTTAGGAGAAGATGAGCTTCGCCGAAGATTACGGACGCATTTGATTCCGTATGCGGAATTGGCGGTAGGATACGATGGATTGTCTGACGAGGAACGTCGCTCTCGAGTCAAATCGGACTATGATGCTTTTCTTGACGCGCGTGCCGAATTGCTTGCCGATGCCGCCCGGAGCGCAGCAGATGGACAGCCGATCGATCCGAGTGTATGATTTCGAGAACCGTCGATCTCGGACGATCCCTTCATGGCAAATGATGTGAATTCAAAGGTGGTATTGTGATCAAGCAATGGACGATATCCAACTTCAAGTCAATTCGGGACCAAACCCTGCCTATGGCTCCGCTGACGATTTTTGCCGGTCCTAATAGTAGCGGTAAGAGCACGGTCCTCCAATCTATCTTGCTCGTGGCCCAGACCCTTGAGTACAACGTCGGCGCTAGGCCTATCGTTCTCAATGGCTCTTTATCCAAGCTCGGTCAATTCGACGACCTGAAGTCCGAAGGCACAGATGCGGACCATATACTTATCGGATGGCGCTGTGAGCCAAATGAAGCAAAACGAATCAATTGGGTTGAGAGCAAACTGTCATTTGATGCGAATCTGGATTCCGATGAGAGGGAAAAGGATATCTACCAACTGCAACCTCGACTTCACAAATTTGAATTGACTGCCAATCTTTCTCGTCTCCGTAGCCATACCGAACACCCTATTGATAATGATGTCAGGGTATGCATTTCCTCTTTGAATCCCGGTGCTGAAAAAGAAAAGAAATCTCGACTGAAAGAATGCGAAGGATTTGGCGAGCTGAAAAATACACTACTTTTTGATATCGTAGTTGATGAAGATTCCTTGTCTGATATCCGAGAAGAGTCATTGTCCGATAACATTGTAGGCTGTAAACTTCATCATTTTTTACCTCAGATTCTGACGATACGTATCGATCGAGCAGACGAGATTGCTCTAAAATTCATTATCGCTCTCAGTCTCTCGTTCGATATCCGTAAAGTTGTTAAGGCCGATAAGATCACATTCGTAAAAGACAAGCCGCTACTCGACAAAGGAAAAGAAGTGGCACTACCGGTTGCGACGCTCATCAAATCACTCAACACCCTTGATGGGGTACATGATCAGATTGATATTCTGCGGAAAAAACTTGGAAATATGCCCGAAAAAATAATCTCCCTTAAGTCTTGGCGCGATCTTGTTAACTTTGATTTTGAAACAAGAAAAACTATTTACGATCATTTTTCAGATGATTCGATCGTAGAAAAAATGATTGAGCCGATACGCGAATACTTGACATCGTCTTCAAACTTTATTTCCCATCGACTCATCTCTGTCCGTTGTTCCTCTGCGTCACCCGATATATCACTCGCCACAGAATACATCAATAAATTTTTTTCACAACAGGTGAAATATCTCGGTCCGCTTCGTGACGAACCAAAATCTCTATATCCACTGGGCACCTTGGCTGATACAGCAGACGTCGGTCTAAGGGGCGAGCAAACCGCTGCGGCCTTGTACGCATATCGTGAACACCCTGTCGAATACTTACCCGCGACGAATTTCAAACTATCAGAGATGATCGAAAGAACTCGCGATTTAAAGCCGCTTCGGGACGCAGTGCGCGACTGGATGCAATATCTTGAAATTGCTGAAGATGTAGAGACAAGGGATAGAGGAAAACTGGGACACGAACTCAAGATCGATCCGGGTGGTGATTCCAAACATCAAGATCTGACTCACGTTGGTGTAGGTGTCAGCCAAGTATTGCCCATTTTGGTGATGGGTCTTCTAGCGGAAGAAGATACAACGCTGATTTTCGAACAGCCAGAACTTCATTTGCATCCTCGTGTACAAACGAGACTCGCAGATTTCTTTCTCTCGATGGCATTGTTGAATAAGCAATGCATCGTCGAAACGCATAGCGAACATTTGATCAATCGACTACGGTTCCGTATAGCTGCGGAACCGCCGGAGCCGTCAGAACCGAAATTGATCGATACAACAAAAATTTACTTCGTTAAGAAGGAAAAGAAGGAAGGAACGTCTCAGTTCGAACCGGTGGAAATCAACGAATACGGTGCTATTAAAAACTGGCCTTCGGGGTTTTTTGATCAATCAACTTCGGAGGCCGATAAGATTCTCCGGGAAGCTATCAAAAAGCGCAAGAAAATGCATAAGGACAACTAGCCGTGCAGACGGCATTGACGGTTTTGATTGATGCAGGGATCCTCGCTGCACCTCGTGCAGATGACGAATCTTCTTGTGTGCAGTATGTTGAAAAAATATCGCTCTTAAATGAATTACTGGAGTTGGCCAAAGAACGGTGGATTTCTGTACTATTTAGTAACCGATCATCAGCTGTCTTATTTGATGAAACTGGTGATTATCCCTTGGATAAATTAGAGATGTTTACGAAAAAAGACTTTCAAGAACTACTCAACCCATTACTGATCTCATTGTATTCTCTTCATTTTGAGGAATGTTACAAAGCTTCTATTCAATGTCATAATTTCGATTCTGATCCAAATTTATCAGATTTGACAGGGGGTCCGATTCTAGATCCAGGTCTGAAGGAATGCATAATTCTAGCTTCGATCTTGAATCAACATTGTAACATTTATGGCATTCGTCTCTTTGTCAACAGCGCACCTGACTCAGGAAAAATCAAAATTCAAGCATCCATCCGTGAAATCAAAGCCGATCAGTATGATATGAAGGACATACCGTATCAACCTAAAGTGTTCAGAGGCGATATCGTTGCCTGCGATAGTCTTTCTGGCCTACTTAAATCACTCGAGTGGAAAGATATAACAGAATTTTGGAAATCTGACCCGAACACTATCTTTGAAACAGCACTACGGCTTGCCATATTCAAATATCGTTTGGATAGTGGCATCAAAAGCGATTTGAGAACAACAAAAGCCCCCGCCGTGGGATCAGAATTTATCAAAAGTGCTAAGGTATGCTGCAAAACTGACTGGGATGACATCGCAAAAAAGATGTTTCGTTGTATCGCAGAGATCGTCGACGGTCTAGCGGATACTCACTGGCTCAGAAAAGATAAAAGCGGTAACTCAAAGCAGGTGGATAGACCCGATGGGTACAAGGCATGGCGTGGGGAAGTCGATGATCACTACCGCATTCATTATTGGAAAAAAGGCGAACTGATCGAGCTGGCATCCATGGTACACCACGAAAACTATACGATTCCTGAATGAATTTAGAAGGCACAGGACTCTCCACTTCGATCTTCTCAAAACTCCACCTGCTCCGGCAATCCGTGATAATTAAGACAGCATCGGGATCAAAGGACTTCACCGCTAAACTATGCGCCTCGTCGATCCCCTAAGATACTCATTCTCCCAAGACCGAACACCAAAGCACGGCATCGCATCATGTTAACTGACTCGTTTTTTGCTTCGAATCGGGTGATTCTCGCGCCGATGGCCGGGGTGACGGATCGGCCCTTTCGTCAACTTTGTCGGCGGCTCGGGGCGGATCTTGCGGTTTCGGAGATGGTCAGTAGCGATCCTCGGTTGCGGGGGAGTTCCAAGACTTTGCGGCGTATTGACCATGTCGGGGAGCCATCGCCTCGTTCGGTGCAGATTGCGGGGGCGGATCCGGATCGGCTTGCCGATGCTGCTCGGTTCAATATCGATCGCGGTGCGGATATCATCGATATCAATATGGGTTGTCCGGCCAAGAAGGTTTGCAATGCGGCGGCGGGCTCGGCCTTGCTTTCGGATGAGCCCTTGGTGGCTCGTATCTTGGAAAGGGTGGTGGCCGCCGTCGATGCGCCAGTCACTCTCAAGATTCGCACCGGGCCGAGTCCGGAGACGCGAAACGCGCTGCGTATCGCTCATATCGCGCAGAACTCCGGTATCCGGGCCCTTGCGATCCATGGTCGCACCCGACAGTGTGCGTTTCGCGGCGAGGCGGAGTACGAGACCATTCGGCAAGTCAAGGCGAAGGCGGATATTCCGATCATCGCCAACGGGGATATCACGGAGCCCGAGCAAGCGCGGCGGGTATTGGAATTCACCGGTGCCGATGCGGTGATGATCGGGCGGGCGGCGCAAGGCGATCCTTGGCTTCCGGGGCGAATCGCTCGCTTCTTGCACGATGGAACGCTTTTGCCTCTTCCGAGTCTGCAAGAGCGTGCCGATGTGCTGATCGGCCACCTGCGTGCGCTCCATGCTTTCCATGGCGAGGGTATCGGGGCGCGGATCGCCCGCAAGCACCTTTCTTGGCATTGTCGTGCCTATCCCGGCGGTGAGGAATTCTGGCGTCGTATCAACCATGTCGAATGCCCGCAGCGGCAGATCGCCTTGACTCGGGATTTTTTCCGCCGAAAGCGGGACGAGTCGCAGTCCGATTCGAAGGTCGCGGCGTAGCGCAGCCCGCATCGGCGTCGAAAAGCCCTATCTTTGCATGACATCATTTGGCATTTGAAAGGATAATCCGCGCTCTTGATGAGCGATTTCGCCCCTTTGTCGGGTTTAAAACAAGCACGCCGTCGGTCAGTCGCCAACTCGGAGGATGCCCCTAATGGATAACTCGGATCTCATCGGTTTGGTCTTTACGATAGTGTTTGAAATCATTTTTCTATGGCTGGTCTTTACGCTGCGCGCGTCGGTGTTTCGCATCGAGCGCATATTGTCTGAACTGGAGGATCGGATGGACTCATCCGAAGAGCCGGAGGTTCTGGCGGACTCCCCCGAATATCAGGAGGCACGGCCATGAGCTTACCGGGTATGTCTTGGACTTACGAAGCATCGGAGCCCTTCGATACGATCTTCTTTATTGTGCTTATGGTCATCGTTTTGGCGATATTCATCTTTCCGTTTTGGTACGTCATATCGCTCCATGCATCGACTGAGCGCATCGAGCGCACATTGAAGAAACTGGTGAATCAGGCGAATTCCACCAAGGATCAGGAGGATCGATCATGTCCGCCGAATTGATCGTATGGTTGGTGTTAGTAATTGGATTTTTTATCCTTCTGATATGGCTTGTCTTGACGCTCAGATCGTCGTTGAGGCGGATCGACAATGTATTGTCGAAACTGGCACAACGCGGGGGATTTCCGAACTTGCGCCGCACCCGCAAGGAGGGGGCGATGGAAAGGGCAACACGCTCCCTTCGCGATAATGCCGAGCCCCCGCCGAACGAGGCGAAGACGAAGGGTTTCAGGGCTTGATCTTTCAATCATCTATATCTTGCTGCCTGAATCGAAAAAAACCGCTTCGAATTTCGCTCGTATGATCCTCGGGCGCGAGTTTTTTCCCGAGCCACTTCCCGAGAAGACCGATCTTTGGATGTCGCCACGAGCGATCGGGACCGAGTGGTCGCTCGCCAAAAGGCTCGATGGCGACAAAGAAGGCTTTCGATACTCGTCTTGCCGAGGGTCATGCGGCATCGTCTCGCTACAATTTCTTGGATGACACGCTCACGCTCGCCGAGCGATTTCGCCCTTGGCCGCATTCCTCGGCTCGAACGACACAGGATAGATAGACCGTGAACCAACCCGAAGGCTCCAAAGGCTCGATTCGGCGGGCGCTGATCAGCGTTTCCGACAAGAGCGGGATCGCCGAATTCGCTCGCGAACTGCACGGGCTCGGCATCGAGATCATCTCCACCGGCGGCACCGCCCGGCTCCTCGAAGAAGCGCAGGTGCCGGTGGTCGAGGTCTCCCGAAGGACCGGTTTCCCGTCGATGATGGACGGGCGTTTGAAGACCCTGCACCCCAAGATCCACGGCGGGCTTCTCGGGCGACGGGATATCGATGGTCAGACGATGCGCGAGCACGATATCGACGATATCGACCTTCTCGTGGTCAATCTCTATCCCTTCGCAAGCGTCATCCGCCGGCCGGATTGCGATCTCGCCACCGCCATCGAAAATATCGATATCGGCGGCCCGGCGATGTTGCGGGCCGCGGCCAAGAACCACGCTTGGGTGACGGTGGTGGTGGACAGCGCCGACTATCAACGGGTGCTCGAGGAGTTGAAGCGCGATGGCCGGATAAGCGATCGAACTCGATTCGAACTGGCGACCCGGGCCTTCGAGCACACCGCGGGCTACGATGCGATGATCGCCAACTACTTGGGCACTCGATTGGGCACTCGGTCGGCGATGGGCGAAGGCCACGAGGAGGACGAGGAGGAGATATTCCCTAAAACTCTGACCTTTCAATACCGTATGAAACAAAAGATGCGCTACGGCGAGAACCCCCACCAAAAAGCGGCCTTCTACGCCGGACCCGGACTCGATACGCACTTCGCGAATATCGCCGACGCCCGGCAAATACAAGGCAAGGCCCTTTCGTTCAACAATATCGCCGACAGCGACGCCGCTTGGAACTGCGTCAATACCTTCGCCGAGCCCGCCTGTGTCATCGTCAAGCATGCCAACCCCTGCGGGGTGGCCATCGGTCCTGATATCAAAAGCGCTTACGAGCGCGCCTTCGGCACCGATCCGACCTCCGCTTTCGGCGGCATCATCGCTTTCAACCGCAGGCTGGACGGAATCACGGCGCGCGAGATCGTGAAGCGGCAGTTCGCGGAGGTGGTGGTGGCTCCCAAGATCGATGACGATGCCGCCGACATCTTCCGCCAAAAAAAGGATGTACGCCTCTTGGAGGGCGGGGAATTGCCGAGCGATTTTGCATCGGCCGCTCCCGTCGCCGAGCTCGAAGCGCTCGAAACCCGATGGGTGGCGGGCGGACTCCTATTGCAAGAACGCGATCGACGCATCATCGAGGCTTCGGATTTGAGGGTCGTCACCCGGCGCAAACCCACCGAAGATCAGATCCGCGATCTCCTCTTCGCCTGGAAGGTGGTGCGCTTCGTCAAATCGAACGCCATCGTCTATTGTCGCGACGGGATGACCGTCGGCATCGGAGCCGGTCAGATGAGCCGGGTCTATTCCGCCCGCATCGCGGCGATCAAGGCCGAGGACGAAGGCCTTTCGGTGCGCGGTTCGGTCTTGGCATCGGACGCCTTTTTCCCCTTCCGGGACGGAATCGACGCCGCGGCCGCCGTCGGGGTCGAGGCGGTGATCGAGCCGGGCGGCTCGGTGCGGGACGAGGAAGTGATCGCCGCCGCCGACGAGCACGATCTGGCGATGGTCTTCACCGGCGTTCGTCATTTTCGCCACTGATCCGGTTGGGACAACACCGCCGCTTGCGCTCCTGACAACCCCCTTTTTCTCGACGAAGCCCTTTGGAAAAACCCCGCTCGTGTCGACTCGTTCTCATCGAAACCACACCCTCCTCGTGGTGGGCGGCGGCGGGCGCGAACACGCCTTGGCGTGGAGCCTGACCCGCAGCCCTAGGGTATCGAGGGTGCTGGTCGCCCCGGGAAATGCGGGCACAGCGAACGAGCCCGGAGTCGAAAATTTACCTATCGCCGATCATGATATCGACGCCCTGCTGGCGGTCGCGAAAGAGCGCGATGTGTACTTGACCGTCGTCGGACCGGAAACGCCCCTCGTGGCGGGAATCGTCGATCGTTTCCAAGCGCAAGGTCTTCGCATCTTCGGGCCGAGCGCGGCGGCGGCGCGGCTCGAGGGCTCGAAATCCTTCGCCAAGGACTTCCTCGCTCGCCATCGCATCCCCACCGCCGCCCACGCCGCTTTCACCCGCTTCGAGGAAGCTCGGGCTTATATCGAAGAGCGTCATGCCCCGATCGTCGTCAAAGCCGACGGCCTCGCCGCCGGCAAAGGGGTGATCGTGGCCCGCTCCGATCGCCAAGCCATCGAAGCGGCGCGCGAGATGCTCGAAGGGGAGGCTTTCGGGGCCGCCGGGCGCACCGTCGTGATCGAGGATTTTCTCGCGGGCGAAGAAGCGAGTTTCATCTGCGTCGCCGGCAGCGAAGGCGTCGTGCCGCTGGCCTCCGCCCAAGATCACAAAACCCTGCTAGAGGGCGACGAAGGCCCGAACACCGGCGGCATGGGCGCGTATTCTCCGACGCCGGTGGTCGACGCTCGTCTGTCGGATCGGATCATGCGCGAGATCATCCATCCGACCCTGCGCGGCCTTGCCGCCGAAGGGATCCCCTACACCGGATTCCTCTACGCCGGTTTGATGATCGACCTTAGCGGATCTCCGCACGTCATCGAGTTCAACTGCCGACCGGGAGACCCCGAAACCCAGCCGATCTTGCTGAGGCTGCGCTCGGACCTCTTCGATCTGATCGAGGCGGCGGTGGAGGGCGATCCGGCAAAAAGCCCACCCGAATGGGACGAACGCGCCGCCTTGGGGGTGGTCATGGCCGCCGAGGGCTATCCCGAAAAACCTCGCAAAGGGGATGTCATCCACGGGCTCAAGGTATCGCCGAGAGGGGAACCGAAAGGAAGCATCGTCGAGGAAAGCGATACCCCGGGCGGCGCTTCGAAAGCAAGCGAAGAGACAGGCACTCCCGCCATCAAGGTCTTCCATGCCGGTACCGCGCAACAAGGCGATCGCGTGGTCACTTCGGGGGGACGGGTTCTCTGTGTCTGTGCCCTCGGCAAGGACGTGGGCGAAGCCCGATTGTTCGCTCACGAACGGGCAAAGGCCATCGCGTGGCAAGGGGCGTTCTATCGCCGCGACATCGGCCACCGCGCCATCGCCCGAGAGGAGGCGTCGAAAGGATAAGTCGGGCAGGCGAGCCTTGAGCAGGCAAGCCTGATGCACTCGCCAAAAGGCAGTGCGTGAAACCTCGCATCGAACATCGAAAATGCCGACCAAGATGCCGGTGGCGATACCCTGTCGTACCTGCGATGCGGATCGCCCCGGGGCGGGTGCCCGTAGGTGATCAACCCTCGTAGTCAACCCTCGCGAGCATTCGAAGAGAAACAGCAGCACACCCTTACCCTTTATGTAGTCTATGTAGTCGATACCCCGGTCGTCGTTTGCAAGAAGTCTGATTCGCAAACTATAGAAACAAGACGCTTCACGCCTATATTTCAAAAAAGACGCCGGAACGCCACTGACGAACATAAAAGCGAAAAGCCAAGCAACGAAGAAGAAGAAGAGGCCGCGCGGGAGTCGCCGATACGATGAAGAAACACGACCCGTCGTGGGAGCCGACCCCCGAGCGATGGGGGATATTGACCGAAAGGATGCTTTTGACGAATAAAAAAGGCGACGAGCCTGAATGAGCCACCGCTTGCGTTTCGCTGCTGTTCTCTATCGATTGAAAGGCACCGCCTTCATTATCATCCGAGCAGAGATCATTTCTCGCCGCCGAAAGACGCCCTTATAACCAAAGTCTGGGTTGCGCAAAATCGACGTCGCCAAGTCGTACCCTTCGAAGCAAGCGCAGACGGACGCAGGAGAGGGATCGCCGAGACGAAGGTGCGCGAAGCGTTTCGGCTTTCGGCCCGCTCGCGCTCGCGGTGGAGTCCACGGTGCACGATAGCATCCCCTCCTCGCCTGATTTCACCACAAAGGCGGCGACCCGCTTCCGGGTCGCCGCCTTGTGTACCGCTGTCGTTGACCGCCGTCGTTGACCGAAGGCGTCGCTTACTCGTCCGAGCCATAAACCGCAGCGAATACGGCTGGATTGACATGGCGAATCAAGGGGCTCGTGTCCGTATTCCCGAAACACTCCCAAGTGGTCTGGCAGCCCGCATCCTGCAGGTCTCCGATGCGCAAATGGGCGACCATCGTACGCTCCGGCGCTTGAGAGGTGTGGCAGCCCTCGGCGGTGCAAGTGACGCATTGTCCGCTGTCGCACTGGGTAAACGAGCCCCGTCCTTTGTCCACCCCTGCGATGAGCGTGGTCGCCGTAGACGATGCGCTTTTGCCTTGACCGGGGCTAGTGCAGTTGCCCTTTGCATCGCAATAGATGCGGGCGGTGGTGGTGAGGTAACAACTGGGCTCGCCCATCATGTTGCCGTCCGTGTCGATCTGCACCTTGCAGTAATACACTCCGTCCTCGCGCTCTTCCGTCCAATTTTCAATGTGGCTGAAAGTGGAAGCCAAGAGCGTGTCGTAGCCGCGCTTTATCCATTCGCCTGAGGAGGCGCTGTTTATGATTTTCTGGCATTTAGGCGGCTTGTGCGGATGCGCTCGGCAACTATATTTGCCGTCCTCGCGCTCTTCGATATATATTTGATAGCCGTTGCCTGCGGTCATCGTCTCAGCCTTCTTCGCCGCGTTGGGTCCACCGAAGAATCCGCCGTGGCCCGTGGGCTGCGCCAACCTGATGTCGGTCGGCGTGTCGGATTCGATCTGCGCTTGCTTGCCTTCGGCTTCTGCCTTTGCCCGCTCGCAATTGTCGTCGGTCATTTCACGCGGGCATTCGAACGCCATCGCCGTCCCAGCGAAGCCAAAGACGATTCCCGCGATAATGCTGATTGTCGTTTTCACGATCAGTCTCCTTGTGTTGTGTGTCTCTCTATTCGTAGCAAATAAACCAGAGATGGTCAACCCCCGATTACTCCGCTTCGTAGGCAGGCATAGGGAAGGTAGGCTGAGCGATAGGTCAAGAGTCGATCATCGCCCTAGCCCATGCTCTTCACCGCGACCACGAAACATAATGAACGCCGCGACCATGAATAGCATCTAGCCGAGGATCGTCCCACCGAGTAGCCACCGGTAGCCGTTCCAAAAGCCAAAGTAGAGAAGCCGAAGAGCCGCGTCCACGATGCGGCTTGTTCGTTATCCCGTCTGCGAGGGCGGCGTATCGTTTCTCGCTTGCTGTCCTTGATCTCGCGCCCTTTCCGCCCTAGGCCCTTCGAGACGATCGAGTTCTTTCTCGTCCCGCGCGCCCCACGCTTTTGCGATCTGCCACTCGTTTTTCGATTTGAGCCTCGATCGCTGCTCCTTGGATTCGTATCTTGTCGGCTATCTTCGGCTATTCCGCCATGCGCTTCGCGCTCGATTCGAGCCTGCGGCGAACGCCGGCATTCTCTCTTGACTAGACGCTGAAATTATATTTGATTGAATATCGAATCGATAGTGAATCTTCACCGGCAAAGGAGCCGTCATGAAAACGACTCCGGGAATTTTCGCAGGGATTCTCTTCGGATTTTCTTCGCCGGCGTTCGAAGACCCCGATGCGAACGGCAGCGGCATCGATGGCACCGTGACGGAAGGGCAAAGGGCCTATATCGGGCATGGTCGCTTCTTGGGGATCGATCCGTCTTGGGGATATGGGAAGGGCGGCGGACACTCGGCGCAAAGCGGCGAAATGCAGATGGTTTAGGGCAACCGAATCGAGTACCGGGCGGAAGAGCGTGATGACGGTATGTACCGATGCCAAAGCCAAGGTCGATTTCGAAGGCGAAGCGACAGGCGATTCCGGTTGCTACAAGACCCTTGCGCCGTTATCAGCCCTGCGCTCACTCTCCGCTTCGAGCCGGTATCGCCGATCTTCGATCGCATCAGGGAAGACATCGCCTTTTTCGAGATGAAACCCGACCGAGCATTCGGAAGTTCGATCGGAATCGATCGCTTTGCCCCGGCGAAGGCTTCCTTGCGAGAGGTCTCGGCATCGTCGCCGGCCTCGAACCGTCGTCGTTTTATATGACGCTTGGACAAAATTCTTCGGGAACGCTCTTGTCGGCGTTCCATGACCGTTCCATGACGCTCGACCTGAGATCGAGCCCGATCGCAAAAGGCTTTTTCAGCCTTCTCCCGTCCAATCGATGAAGTTCGCCAGCAGCGCAAGGCCGGCGCGTTGGCTCTTTTCCGGATGGAATTGCACTGCGAAGAGTCGGTCGGCGGCGAGGGCGGCGGCGAATTCCCCGCCGTATTCACAACTGCCGGCAATCAACGCCGTATCTTGCGGGCGCACCCGATAGCTGTGCGCGAAATAAAAACGCTCTTCGTCGGCGATCCCCCGCCATAAGGGGTGAACGGCACGAGAATCGGCTTCGCTCGGCCCCTTGCGCACCTGTTTCACCCGATTCCAACCGATATGGGGGATCTTTCGCGCCGGAGAGCCGGATTCATCGATCCCCGGATCGAGACGCACCGAATCGCCCTTCAGGTAAGCGAAACCCAAGGTCTCCGGGTCTTCTTCGCTACGCTCGAACAGCACCTGCAGACCCATACAAATCCCCAATACGGGCTTGCGGCCGAGGCAATCCCGGATCGGGTCGATCAGTCGGCGGGCATGGAGCTCGGCCATGCAATCGCGCATCGCCCCTTGGCCGGGAAGGACGATCCGATCCGCTTGGCGGATGGCGCCGGCCTGATCGCTGACCTCCACCCGAGCCCGACCCTGCGCTGCATGCTCGACCGCCCGCGCCACCGAGCGCAGATTCCCCATCCCGTAATCGACGACGGTGATGGCCAAGGGCATCAAAGCACGCCCTTGGTGGATGGCACGACTCCGGCGACCCGATCGTCCAAAGCCACCGCCATGCGCAGGGCGCGACCGAAGGCCTTGAAGATCGTCTCCGCCACGTGATGAGCGTTGCCCGTTTGCAAGGCATCGATATGCAAGGTCGCTTGCGCCGCATTGGCGAAGGCCTGGAAAAATTCCCGAATCAGATCGACATCGAAATGGCCGATACGGGCTCGAGGGTACGCCGCACGATAAAAAAGACCGGGGCGACCGGAAAAATCGATCACCACCCGCGAGAGGGATTCGTCCAGCGGGACATAAGCGTGACCGTAACGGACAATCCCGCGCTTATCACCGAGAGAGAGCGCCATCGCCTGCCCGAAGACGATGCCGACATCCTCGACGGTATGGTGATCGTCGATCTGCAGATCGCCCTTCGCCCGAAGTTCGATATCGACCACCGCATGACGGGCGATTTGATCGAGCATGTGCTCGAAAAAGGGGATGCCGGTGTCGAGCCGAGCGTTTCCGGCACCGTCCAAATCGAGGGTGAGAGCGATCTGCGTTTCGTTGGTATTGCGCTCGACAGAAGCGGTACGTAGGGACACGAGAGGGTTTCCTGAAGAAGAATTCGATAACGGGCTTTACGAACGATACGAAAGCAAGGAGGATCGAAACCGAGGCGCCAGCTCTTCGCATCTCGATCGAATGGTCGAGGGTAAGCGGTGCATTTTCGGGTCTTCGCTAGTCAAAGGCATTAAGCATAAACGAGTATCGGCAAGAACACGAAAACTCCCGGCCGAAGATTTTCCGGTTATCGCCCCTTCCTCGAGGCCGCGTCTTGTCGATACCAAGAGCGATGTTCAATTTGCGCAGGCCCGGCCACCGGCCGTAGCCGAACCCCGGCATGACCGTTCACACCGACCATAAGGAGACACCTCGATGCAGTACAGGGAATACAAAGTTCTCGCCGTATCGGAAGGGCTCATCGGCACGATGATCCTCGGAGCATCGGTGCTGCCGCTGGAAAAGATCGAAGAAACGCTCAACCAAGAAGCGCAAAATGGCTGGCAGGTCGTTTTCCAGTTGATCGAGAAGCGTCGTGTCTGGCTTTTTTGGACGATGGAAACGGTGATCCTCACTTTCGGGCGTTAGGAGCCTGAAGAGGGTAGCGATATCACTCGCTTTTGGTCCTCGGCACTTGACCCTTGTTTCTTGCGATCAAGCCTCGAAGGGATTTCACAAGAATCCCGAGGCGGGGAATTTCCCTTCTCTCTCGGATGATCGAGTCACCCTCGAAGGAGTCCGGCTTCGGGCTCCTTCGCGGGACAAACGATTTGCATCGCTACGGCAAGGGTTCTATCGAAGACGGGTCGGGGTGAAAAGCTCCGAGATGGCGCTCGAACTGGTGAGTCGAACTCGTAAAAAGAGGGGTTTCGAAAAGGATTCGATCATTCTATCCCTGCGAATCGATATCCTCTTTGGGGCGGGCTTGGGGCGGATTTGGGGCGGATTTGGAGCGTATGTTCCGACCGAATTTTCCCGAAAACAAGAACCTGCCGTTCGAGACTCGGGTCGCGGCGGGTTAGCGGGGTCGATGTAGCCGACTGCTCGAAGATCTTCGATGACGGAAACGGCGACCGCCCTGCTCATCGCGCGGGCGGTCGCGGACGAAGGACACTGGCCATATCAAGAGGCCGCCGATTCATCCGTCCGACAAACGCATCGAGGGGATCGAAAAGGCTGAAATCCCTCGCCGATGAGCCGAATCCCGGCCTCGTAGCGATGCGAAGTAGACAAAGTGCCCAAAGCCGGTGGTATTTTCCTATCGGCAAATGCAGCGATCGGCTGGGGCTCGAACGAACCTTGGTCAGCGGATGCAAAGGCCGGTTTATCCATCTCGACCGGCTTCGTATTCCCCGCAACGATCGAAGCGCACCGTTCAAAAGAACGAAGAGGAGGAGGAGGGATCATGAACACTGACGCGATGGCGTCGGGCGCTCGTCCGGTTTCCGAAGACGAGCCCACTGGACTGCGGGCAGATTTCGCCGACCTACGCGCCGCTGTCATCGAGTCGACCGAACGCACCCGAGCCGATCTGATCGCTGTGAGCGAGGACAACAAGGCCTTGATGGCAACTTGGTCAGCGGAAGCCCGGGCGACTCGTTCGATAACACTTTGGATCGTAGCGATTGCGGTCGGCGTCGCCTCGGTCTCGACCGGGTTGATCGGGTTGCTGCTCAGCCATCCGCAAATTATCGTCCGCTTATTCGGGAGCTAATCTTCTAGGGAAGAGGGTTATCGATCGATCCAAGACCCTCTTCCTACACCCCCTCCCCGAAGCATCCCGAAGCCGCATCGCATCGGTGCGGCACGAAAGCCCGCCATTCTTCGAGCCGACTCTTCGACCCGACTCTTCGCAGAAGCACGCAGATCGAGAAAAAACCTCGCTTAGAAGATCGCACGCATCGTTTTGCTTTTGGATATTCGGCTCGACCCTCCGCTTCCCTCGCCTTGGAGTTTTTTCCGACGCCGCTCAAGGCCCGTTCAAGCGAGCGATCGAAATACGAGGCCCAAGCGCTCATTGGCGGTCGACCCCGGGCATCTACCGATCGCTCGAAGCCGCATCGATATCCATCCACGACGACGGGAAGGGATACTGGATCGTGATGGTCGTCCGCGTGAACGCTCACCGAACACCGCTGCCCGAAACACACCGTCGAAGACGAAGACGTTGGCAACTGACCGAATGCCATCGCATCACGGCGACCCCCGAAGACGTTTCGATCGGCCGAGACGAAATCGTCATCGACGACAACAGCGAATCGGTCGAAACCGCGATCGATCGGGCCAAACGGTTCTGTGAACCGAACGAAGATCGGTATGTCGTCGTTGGTAAAAATCGACGGATTTTCTGGGATAGCGATGACGGGTCGACCCCGGCATCGCCATAAGCGACGGCTTTCAGGTCGAGCCCGCCCGAGAGTCTTCGTCTACCATAAGGCGAGCGTGCTGTCTTGCCGCCGACGATATCGACCCCGAAACGGTCGTCCGCGAAGCGGTCGTCGCTGTCGGCCATGGCATGCAAAGACTTCGCTCCCGTAGCGAGTCATGAGGAGTCAAAATCGAGAAGCCCAGAGCCTGTGGGCATCGGGCGGCGCGCACCCGTTAAAATACGTACTGTGATGCGTAGCTTGGGCGATGACCGGCTCGAAAACCCGATCGCCTGCCGCGCCGAAGCCCGAAACCGAAAGCGCGTTTTCCTCGATATCCGAACGACTTTTTTCCGCCCATCGCCGATGCCGACAATCGAATCCGCCAATCCGAATCCACGGCAGAGCGCACCGGCGACCGGCGACCAAAGCCCGACACTTGCCCCCTTCCCATCGAGAGCATCGACTTGATACCCGAACCCCCCGAATCCTCCGACTCCGCCGAGAATGACCCGCCCGCCGCTCCCAAGGTCGGGCTTTTCGTCACCTGTTTGGTCGATCTCTTCAGACCGCAAGTCGGTTTCGCCGCCGTGCGCCTGCTCGAAAACGCCGGTTGCCAAGTGGAAGTGCCCATCGCCCAAACCTGCTGCGGGCAACCGGCGTGGAACAGCGGCGATTCCACCGGCGCCGCGGCGATCGCCAAGCGCACGATCGAGATCTTCGAAGCCTTCGATTTCGTGGTCGCCCCTTCCGGATCATGCGCCGGAATGCTGCGCGAACACTATCCAAGGCTCTTCCCCGAAAGCGCGATTTGGCGCGAGCGAGCTTCGAATCTGGCCGAGCGTAGCCACGAACTGCTGAGCTTCTTGACCGACGTTCTCAAGATCAAGACGGCCCCGGTACGGCTCGAGGCCTACGCCACTTACCACGATTCCTGCTCCGGCCTTCGCGAACTCGGCATCAAATCCCAGCCGCGAGAACTGCTCGCATCCGTCGAAGGGCTAAAACTGCGAGAGATGCGAGATACCGAAGCCTGCTGCGGCTTCGGGGGGACTTTCTGCGTCAAATACCCGGAAGTCTCGACCCGGCTCGTCGACGAAAAATGCCGCAACGCCGCCGCCACCGGCGCCGAAGTGCTGCTCGGGGGCGATTTGGGCTGCCTTCTCAATATCGCCGGACGACTCGCACGCATTCGTCAGCCGATGCGGGTGCTGCATACGGCGGAGGTCCTCGCAGGCATGGCCGGGGCCGGTATCGGGGAGAGCGCCGACAAAAGCGAGGGGAAGCGATGAAATCCGCCGCCGGCAACTTCGTCGAGGGTGCCCGAGAAGGGCTGCAAGATCCCGATCTCAAAGTGGCGCTGGGAAGGGCGCGCAAGGGATTCATCGACAGCCGCTTGGCCGCGGTCGAATCCTTGACGGGATACGACGAAATACGCCGCTGCGCCCAGGAGATCAAGGAACACACCCTTTCGCATCTCGACTATTACCTCGAGCGCTTCGAAGAAAGGGTGCGCGAGCATGGTGGGCACGTGCACTGGGCCGCGACTCCCACCGAGGCCCAAGCCATCATCGTCGATATCTGCCGCAAGGCCAACGCCAAAAGGGTTACCAAAGGCAAATCGATGGTCGGCGAGGAAATCGCCGTCAACGAGGCTTTGGAAGCGGCCGGATTCGAGGCGATCGAGACCGACTTGGGCGAATACATCATCCAGCTCGCCGACGAACCGCCGAGCCATATCATCGCTCCGGCGATCCACAAAACCCGCGATCAGGTCGCCGACCTTTTCCATCGTCACCACGCCCCCTTGGGCTTCGACAAGCGTCAAGACGAGCCCGAAGCCTTGGTGGCCGAAGCCCGCGCCGTTCTGCGCGATAAGTTCACCAGCGCCGAGGTCGGGATCACCGGCGCCAACTTCTTGGTGGCCGAAACCGGATCGAGCGTCATCGTCACCAACGAAGGCAACGGCGACCTCACCAACACCCTGCCCGACGTTCATATCGTCACCGCCGGCATCGAAAAAGTGATCCCGACCTTGGAGGATTTGAGCACCGTCTTGCGGGTCCTCGCCCGCAATGCGACGGGGCAGGAGTCTTCCGTCTACACCACCTTGTCGAGCGGTCCGCGCCGCGCCGACGACCTCGACGGGCCGCGCGAATACCACGTGGTGCTGCTCGATAA
This sequence comes from Gammaproteobacteria bacterium, assembly GCA_965220535.1. Taxonomy (GTDB): domain Bacteria; phylum Pseudomonadota; class Gammaproteobacteria; order HK1; family HK1; genus HK1. The sequence continues at coordinate 1,000,007 of OZ244833.1, forward strand.
CGGTCGCTCGCAGATGCTCGGCAACGAGTTCCACGAAATGCTGCGCTGCATCCGATGCGGGGCGTGCATGAACCACTGCCCCGTCTACCACGCGATCGGCGGTCATGCTTATGGCTGGGTCTATGTGGGGCCGATGGGGGCGGTGCTGACCCCGCTGTTGGTCGGGCTCGACCAAGCCCGCGACCTGCCCGAGGCCTGCACCCTCAACGGTCGCTGCAAATCGGTGTGTCCGATGGGGATCCCCTTGCCGGATCTGATCCGGAATCTGCGCCGCCGCGCTTTCGACAAACGCTTGCACCCCCCTCGCGTCCGCTTGGGGCTACGGCTTTGGGCTTATCTGGCGAAAAGGCCGCGTCTTTATCGGATCGCGAGCCGCACGGGTGCCGCCCTTCTCGGCCGTCTCGGAAAAAAACGCGGGCGTTTTCGTCGTCTGCCCCTCGCCTCCGGCTGGACCGACAGCCGCGATTTCCCCGCCCCCCAAGGCCGCAGCTTCGTCTTCGCTTGGAACCGCGGCGAGCGCAGATCGGAGGGCGAAAAGGGATGAACCCGAAGGGGAGCGACCAAGCCCGAAAGTCCATCTTGGATTCGGTGCGACGCTCTTTGCGCCGCACCGGCCCCTTGCCTGCAAGCGTACGCAGCGCACTCGACCATCGCCTCGATCGTCCGAGCGCGAACCCGCGCCCGCCCCTGAGCGAGGATCCGATCGACCTTTTCATGCGCAAAGCCGATATCGTGCATACCAGAGTTTCGAGCGTGCCGGAGTGCGCCGGCGTCTCGGATGTCGTGCTGCGGCATATCGACGAACACGACCTCGAAAGCGCCATCGTGATCGCCCCCGAAATTTCGGATTTGCCGTGGAGCAATCGCCTGTCCGTCGAGGCTCGGGCCGCGACCGCACAGGACCGGATCGGCGTCGCTTGCGCCTTTGCGGGGATCGCGGAAACCGGCAGCGTGATGCTCCTTTCGAGCGCCGCCGGTCCGACCACCATCAACTTCCTCCCCGACGATCATCTCGTGGTTCTTTCCGCATCGCGCATCGTTCCCCATCTCGAGGACGCTTGGGCGATGCTGCGCCGGGAGCGGGAGTCGATCCCGCGCACCGTCAACCTGATCTGCGGGCCTTCCAAAACCGGCGATATCGAGATCACGATCTTGGAAGGAGCCCACGGTCCACGGCGCTTGCACGTCATCCTCGTTCGAGAATGAGCCTTGCAAGACAACGTTTTCGAAAAGCCCGGCAAGATCCGCACCGCGCCGAAGCGAACCGCGTTGCCCCCGCTTGCTTGCCTGCTCGCATCTTGTTTGATCGCCGGCGTTCTTTCGACGGCGGCGTCGATCGGGACCCCGGCCCATGCCGACAGCCCGGCGGTGGAGGCATTCCTCGAGCAATACCGGCAAGGCTGCTTTCGTCATCGCGGACGCCGGGGGCACGATCACCTCATGGGCCAAGCATGGTGCACCTGCACCGCAGCGCGCTTTCGCATGGAAGGCCACGCTCCGGAGCTCGAAACCCTCGCCCGTCGTGCCGCCGCCGGCGAGTCCCTCGACGATATCCCGCTTTTCAATCGCGCCGTGCGCCATCGCGACCGCTGCGACAGCGTCGGGAGTTTCGACGATACCCCGCCGGATCGACTGTCAAGAGCGAAGCGTTTCGGCCGCTTCACCATCGCCCTGCCCCCGGGATTCATGCTGCTGCAGCGAGAGATCGACCCCGATCGAGAACGCTACGCCTTCCATCGCATCCACGCCGACTTGCAATCATCGGCGATGCTCGAAATCACGCTCAAGCGACTCGATACCGACGAAGAAACGAACGAGGATGCGCACGCATTCCGGCTGCAAGCGCTGCTCGAGAGCCTCGCGCGCAGCCATAGCAACTTCGAGATCGTCGAAAAACCGATGGCTGTCGATGGCGCCATCGGCTTCCACCGCGCCATCTGGGAAGGAGAAAGCCAGGGCACGAAAAGGCGAGGAGAAACGCGTATCGCCTATCGGGATCGAAGCGAGATCCTGATTCGGCTCGAAGATCACCGGCAATTCGCGCCCAACTCCTTGGCGGCGATGCGCCGTGCCCTCGAATCCTTTCGCCTTCGCCGCGAGCGATAAGCGTTCCGCTTTTCGACCGGTGTTTTCAGGAAAAACCCACCCCGCCCCATCGATCGCAGGAACGAAACCACCCGGAGGACGACCATGGCCGCCAAACAGAAAAAAGTGATCATCACCTGCGCCACCACCGGCTCGATTCACACCCCGACGATGTCCGAGCACCTGCCGCTGACGCCTACCGACATCGCCCGACAATCGATCGATGCCGCCGAAGCGGGAGCCGCGATCATCCATCTTCACGCCCGCGATCCTCAAGACGGCCGCCCGACCCCGGATCCCGATGTCTTCATGGAGTTCTTGCCCCGCATCAAACAAGGCTGCGATGCGGTGGTCAATATCACCACCGGCGGCGGACACGGCATGAGCCTCGAGGAGAGGATGGCCGGAGCGCTGCGGGCCCGTCCCGAGATGAGTTCGCTCAATATGGGCTCGATGAATTTCGGCCTTTATCCGATGCTGGATCGCTACCCGAGCTTTCAACACGAATGGGAGCGAACCCACCTCGAAAACAGCCGCGACTTCATCTTCCGCAATACCTTCAAAGATATCGAACGCGTGCTCAAAGAGTTGGGCGAAACCCACGGAACCCGCTTCGAATTCGAGTGCTACGACACCGGACACCTTTATAACCTCGCCCACTTCCTCGATCGCGGATTGGTCAAACCCCCGCTCTTCGTACAGACGATCTTCGGCATCCTCGGCGGCATCGGCGCCGACCAGGAAAACCTCATGCATCAAAAGCGCATCGCCGACAAACTCTTCGGCGACGACTATTACTGGAGCGTCCTCGCCGCCGGCCGACACCAAATCGGATTCGTCACCATGGGAGCGATCTTGGGAGGCAATATCCGAGTGGGCCTCGAAGACAGCCTCTACGCCGGCAAAGGCAAACTCGCAAAATCGAATGCCGAACAAGTGAAAATCGTGCGCTCGATCCTCGAAAACCTCTCCCTCGAAGTCGCCGGCCCCGACGAAGCCCGCGAAATGCTCGCCCTCAAAGGCGGCGATGACGTCGGCTTTTGAAGCCCTTCGAACAAAAACGAATCCCGATGAAAAACCAAGCCGTCAAGGGCAATCAACATCGAGCCACGACCCCTTCGATTGCCTTGACGACGGTATCGATGATCGCCACCGTCGCCACCGCACCTTGGTCGATTCCACAGGCGAGAGGCAGTGGACGAGATCTTGGCAGCCGCATAAGATTCAAAATTGCTTCGATAACCCTAGGGCACTACACGCTTCCATTCTCGCAACATTCCTGCAGAGAACTCGTTCGTCCAAGGCGACCGGAGCCGCGTAGCCGTCCGACCCCATCTCATCGGACATTGCGAGACCGATGCCCCAAAACAGGCTTTCCATAAAAATCCCTCTTGTGAACAGTTACTATCGGCTGCTGTCACACCGAGGACTTCTAGGCAATTCGCTCCACGCTCTTATTCCGTATAATCCGTAGCACGACACCTTGGTATCGGAGGCAGTGTCAGTCGCAGATTTTCGGATTTAAAATGGCACTATGAGTTTCAGTCTATCAGCCATCCTTGCTGTGGTGAGAACCTAAGGTATGGCAGGAAATCGGCTGTGGTATCATGAGTTCATGACGGATTGCTGAAGCGTGGGATGAGGGAGCGGGGTAAATGGGGCACTTCAACCAAATCGTGACAGGTGATTCCCGTGAAGTGTTAATGTCTCTTCCGAGGGAAAGCGTGGATCTCAGTTTTTGGTCCCCACCCTATTGCGTAGGGAAATCTTATGAGAAAAATATTGATTTCTCCGAATGGAAGAAATTGATTCATGACGTGATTCAATGCCACACCGATATCATCCGATATGGTGGCTTCTTGGCAGTGAACATAGCAGATATTATGTGCTTTCCAGATCCGTCGATGCCTCGATTCCAAGCGGATAATGTGCGCGGGAAGAAGCATCATGTGACTAAAGAAAAGATTCTTGATGTATTGAAGAATCGACCCGATGCGAACCGTCATGAGTTGGCGGAAATATTGGGATGTAGTGAGCAAACGATTCAGCGTCGTATGGAGAATAATAATGTGCGCGGCGGAAAGCAGGGTTGTGCGACTAAAGTACTTTTGACCGGAGGCATGATTGCCGAGTGGGCCGAGAAGGCGGGTTTTTATCTCTATGACCAGCGTATTTGGCATAAAGATCCGTGTTGGGAAAACAGCAGGTGGCACTCGATATCTTACCGAGCCGTGGATGAGTTCGAGCATGTATATGTGTTCTGGAAGCCTGGAATCACGACTTATGATCGGGAACGAATAAGCGACAAAGAATGGTCGAATTGGGGATCCAGGGGCGTTTGGAATATTCGTTCAGTGTCTCGCAATGATCGCCATGAAGCCGAATTCCCAGAGGAGCTAGCCGAACGGATCATCCGTCTTTTCTCTCCGAAGGGAGGTGTGGTAATCGATCCCTTCGTAGGATCCGGGACAACGACCCGTGTGGCTAAGCAGCTTGATCGTCAATGGCTGGGCATCGACGTAATATCAAGCTATACAGATATAGCGAAGCGGCGGACTCATGGCACTCTACTCTGACACTGAACGTCTTGAGGAGGCGGTAATGGCTCTAGTCGTTCAGTCTTTGAACGACTATAGAAGCACCGCTGCGACAATTTTTTCCGAGGAAACTGATGAACCTCAAGATATCGCCGAGGACGTGACTCGGGAGGCCATCGAGTCTATGGGAGTGTCAAGTACCCATGATCGACTATACGGTAAAGTGGATGTGAAAAAGGCAATATACGTATTCCTTCCTGATCCTATTCCTGTCGCATTGATGCTGGATGCCAAAGCAGAAAGAAGCAATGGAGATCGAACAGCCACAATCCAGATGTCCCAAACGTCGATGCGAGTGAGGATGATTCGTTCCGGTGAGATTCTAGATGAACCAGGGCGGATCGAGACTACGATTCAACGGGAAGATCGCATATACCAAGTCGTGACAATTGTCGCCAAATATGTATATGAAGATCTTCATCCGGGTCATAAGTTGCTTCGTATCATCGTGGCGTGTATACCGAATGGAATGTTGCAGGAAATATATAACCCTAATGCCGAGGATACGATTTGGCTATCCGGAAGGGATGCCCCGTCACGGGGAGAGGACTTCAGGGTACGTCTCAGCTATCAGAAATTGCGAGATAAAGCGCCTTGGCGTGTTCAGGAAATCTTATTCCCTTCTTGAATTGGCGTTTTCAAATCTTACTGCCTCGGGCGAGGGACACTCCATCGGAATTTTCATCCGATGCATATAAAAATCGGCCGGCGATCTTGGTGTATCCAAGCAAACCGGTCGATTGCAAAGTCTCTCGCCGTCGAAGAACTGCATCCCTTTTCGGAAGAAGCGGATCGGCTCATCCATACGATACTCGGCAGCGAGCGGTCGATTCGACCGCTCGCATCCAGAAGTTTCGATATTTATCGCTCGGTCTTTTCCTCGCCCCTGTCGTCGACATCGGCGGTCAGTGATGGGAAGAAGTCGCCGAGGAGGTGGAGCGGATCCGTTTCTCGGCCGGTGTCGATGGATACTCGGGCGCTCATTCCCGCTCTTAGACGGTGGGTTTCGAAGTGTTCGGGGTCGGGCAATCCGGTTTTCGACGAGGGATCGGGGCTTGGCGTCATATCCAGCAGTACCGGTATTCTTTGTACGACTTTTACCCAGTTGCCGGTGGCGTTTTGCGGGGGGAGGATCGAGAACTCCGCGCCGGTTGCGGGGGCGATCGCGCTGACCTGCGCCTTCCAAACGAGGTCGGGGTAGGCATCGAGTCTCACCGTGGCGGGCTGACCCTCGGCGATATGGGTCAGTTGGGTCTCCTTCAGGTTGGCCTCGACCCAAACCCCTTCCTTTTCGATCAGGCTGAAAATCGCTTCGCCCTCGTCGACGTATTCCCCAGGCTCGAGTTTCATATTACTGACGACCCCGTCGACCGGAGCGAGCACTTCGCTGTTTTCCAGATCCAGGCTCGCTCGCGCTCGCTGCGCTCGGGCTCGCAAGAAGGTCGGATGGGTTTCCGTCGGCATATTCGCATCGCCCCCCAGATCGCTCAACGCCCGTTCCACCTGCCGGGAGGCGAGGCGGTGCTTGGCTTTGGCCAGAGCGAGTTCGTGCAACGCTTGATCGTGATCTTCTTCGCTTCCCAGATCGCGTTGCTTCAACCGCTCCTGTCGCGCGAGCCGGCGGGTGAGGAAGTCCACCTGCTCCTTCGCTTCCTCTTCGCGCGCCAATGCCTCTTGATAATCCGCACGCAGATGGGCGATCTGATTGCGCACGAGATCCAACTCGGCATCGGCCTGATCGAGCGCGATCCGAAAAGGTCTCGGGTCGATCCGAAAAAGCGGCTGATCTTTTCGAACGAGAGCGTTATCCCTCACCCCGACCCATTCCACCCGTCCGGCAACGTCGGCGCTGATCGCGACGATGCTGAATTTGACATAAGCATTCTCGGTGGTGATATATCGCCCGCTCTTGACGTAGAGATAAAGCGAGAGGAGAACCGCAAGGAATGGAATCACTCCCAGCAGCAGTATGCGCAGCACTCGACTTCGAAGGTGCGAGGAAAACGGCAATGGGCTTCCTTTTCTTCTTTTCTTTCCGGCGAACGGCTTCAAGCGATGGAAGGGGAGGATACGCCGAGGCTCGAAACCCGACACTGCGAAGGGTATCGGGATCGGCTATCGCCGGCTCGCGGCGCATCTCATCCCTTTTCGTCGATGATCCCCCTTGGGCTTCGTATCCCCACCGAGTCCTTGGGTTTGATCGACGCGGGCGCAAGCGCAGCGAGAAGATAGCGAAAACTCGCAGAGACGGACGAAAATCCGTCAAAAACCTCCTTCGGGCATGCACCGATCCATCAGGTCGAGAGAATCCTCCAAGACACTTTTTTCTTCCGCCCTCGAGTTTTTTCGAACGCGGCTCGAAGCCCGATCTTATGGGATAACGCAGGACCCAAGATCGACGCGACGCCCTGGCCTCGATACCGACCATCGAGCACGAGTCGTCCTCACTCTCGCCGACGCCCTCGATCGATGGTGTCCGGCTTCTTTGTCAGGCGCTCGGAATTGCACTGCAAAGCGGACATAAAAGCGGACATTTATCCGGACAGACCTCTAATGACATAAGTTCTATCTCTATGATATTGCTTGATTTTCATGATCCCCCCGATGACCGAAAAAGCGGACAGGAAAGCGGACGATATGAGCGACAAGACGAGCGACGAAAGCATCCGGGACGACGGCGAGACCATCGGCCTGTTCGAGCCCTTGATGGTGAGCGAGGGATCTTCGAAGCGCACGGCGCTCGACGATTCGGCGCTTGAGTTGGCAACGGCTGCGGCTCGTTTTGCCGGCAGGTTGCCTGCATCCATCGCGGAGGCTTTGGCGGACTTGATCCGGACGATGGATTGCCACTACAGCAACTTGATCGAAGGGCATGATACGCCTCCGATCGATATCGAGCGGGCGCTGAACGATGACTACAGCGCCGATCCCGAAAAGCGTGATCTACAGCTCGAGGCCAAAGCGCATATCGCGGTTCAAAAGTGGATCGATGGAGGTGGCTTGGGCGAGGACCCGACATCGCCGGAAGCGATCCGGGAGATCCACCGCCGTTTTTGTCAGTCGCTGCCGCCCGAACTCCTCGCTGTCGAGATGCCTTCGACTGGCGAGATGATTCCGGTGATACCGGGCGAACTGCGAACGCGGGATGTCGAAGTCGGGCGCCACCGGGCGGTCAGTCCCGGCTCGGTTCCGCGCTTTCTCGAGCGGCTGCATCGCGCTTACTGCTGCACCGGTCGGATCGAATCCATCCTTGCCGCCGGGTACGCACATCACCGCTTGCTCTGGGTTCACCCCTTTCTCGACGGCAACGGTCGGGTTGCCCGGTTGATGTCGTATACGATGCTGAAAGACGCGCTCGACACCGAAGGACTTTGGTCGATCGCCCGCGGTCTTGCGCGAAACGAAGCCCGATACAAAGATCATCTTGCCGCCTGCGATCAGCCCCGCCGCGGCGACCACGACGGGCGCGGTGCGTTGAGCGAAGCGGCGCTCGCCGATTTCACGGCCTTCTTCTTGGAGGTCTGCATCGATCAGGTCGCATTCATGGAGGGCCTGATGCAGCCCGATCGTTTGCGAGATCGCATCTTGATCTGGGCCTTGGAAGAAATACGCGCCGGTAGGCTGCCGACCAAATCCGATAGGGTTCTGTGCGCCGTGCTGCTACAAGGCTCGATCGCCCGCGCGGATGTCGTATCGCTCCTCGATGTCACACAAAGAAGTGCGCGCCGAGTAACTTCAGCGCTATTGGGAAGCGGAGCGCTTCGATCGAAAAGCCCGCGTGCGCCTTTGGAGCTCGCATTACCCGCGAAACTCGCCGCTCGATGGATGCCTGGCCTCTTTTCGGATAAGTGAAGGCAGATTCGGTCTGGCGAGAAGCGCTAGCCACGAGATTTTGTCGCTGCCGGAACAACGACCATCGCGCTCTTTTCCGGTCCGAAGCGCTCTCTCGCTCCCTTGGCATTAGGTCATTTTTACCGATTCATTCAAGGTTAAAGGGATTCACTTGAAATGGGGAGTGAGTTCATTCAAATCTCACCCACCTTTTCAGTCCTTGGTGAAAGGGGCGGCAGGATACCGCCCTTTCTCGGTCTGCAGATAATGGTTAGATACGCTTAGTTCGGCTTCCCTCAACAAGCTCACTCTGACATTATTTCCTCCAATTGTAGTTGTATCGGATTGCCGTTCTTGTATATCTCGCAGCGAATTATCCGACCTGACGTTATAACTTTCGCGATATGCACTCGAGCCTCCTCCTTTGTGTTGAATTCTCTAGAAACAAGGGTGCCGTCATTATTCTCGTCCATCGCTACGGTGTAGACATCTCCTAACTTTTGCGCGTCCATTTTAAACATCTCCTTTTGTCAAAAAATAGGACTTACTTGGGGCCTGCAACATTCTTGGTTATCTTGCTCCCCCGTTGCCGTTTTTTTCTACGAGTTCAACAATTTTCTGAGCAGCACGATTAAGGAATATTACCCATTCATCCAAATCGCTATGAGCATCTCTAAGATCTTCTTCGGCCTTTTCAAATCCTTCATCACCTCTATTCGTGCTAAGTGTTTTCATGTGCTTTTCAAACACACGATCTCGCATCTCCTGCGAGGATTTCCAGATCGCGTTGAAAATCGCTACCTTCATTTCTTCGCTCATCTCAATATCTCCTTTTCGAATCACCGCTGAGTGGCAATCAAGTTGATTGTTCAGAAATTCGTCTCTAACATGAAGGCCATGACTTGGCGTCACCACAAACCTCAACCAGTATCTCGGACGAAAATCTGAACGATATTTACGTTACTCGCCTATCCGTGAATTATCAATCGCCTGACGTGCGCGGATGTCGGAATGGATTGCGATACAAGTTGTCATGGCTTTCCACTCCGACATCCAAAACGCAGTGATCGCGGGGGCGGGCGATGCATAGGAGCACGTAACCCGCGGCGATTTGATCCTCCTTCAAGGCGACTCCCTCGCTTTGGTCTACCGCTCCGGATATCAACTTGCCGGTGCAGGTCATGCACCCGCCGTAGCGACAGCCGTAGGGCAATACCACGCCGTGCGCTTCCAAAGAATCAAGCAAAGGGGTGTCGGCGGGTACCGAGAACTCCTGCCCGTTGCGGTTGCGCAAGGTCGCCCGATAGCAAGGGACGGACATCCGCCTATAGCCAGATATCCGAGGTGCAATCACCACCCGGATAGCGCATTTCGTGGCATCTGGCAGGACCGTTCGGCTCGTTGGAGAAATCCACGAAGAAATCGGGATTGACCTGCAAGCCGCCGTTTTCGATATCGCAATCCACTTGGATCATGCAACCGCCCCTTTCCTTCATATCGGGGTAGAACTGATTGTCCCAGGTGGAAAAAAGCGAGTCGGTTACGTACAAGCGTCGACCGTCCAAGGAGAGTTGAATCATCTGCGGTCCACCGGCGACGGAGCGACCGTTGACCTCGGTAACGCGTCCTGGAGCCCCGGGCAGTCCGCCCAAAAACACCTGACCCGTGAGTTTGGGTTGGCTCGGATCGGAAATATCGTATTGCCGCACATCGCCTTGCAGCCAGTTGGAGAAATACAAGAAGCGATCGTCCATCGATACCAGGATATCGGTGATGAGCCCCGGTACCGGTATCGGCCAGCCATCGATTTCCACCGAGGGCACGTCGATCACCTTGTCGACATCCCACTCGCCGCCGCCGTTTTTATGCCAGTGAAAGATATTGGAGGACAAGGTGGCGCCGACATAGCCGTGGGTGGAATCGGGGTCGTGATGGAAGCGCACCTCCAAGGGGATCATCCCCTCCTCGCCCAGCGGCACGGTTTTGACGATGCTCTTTGCGGCGAAATCCCAAAAGTGGATTTGATTGCCGTATTTCCCGTTCTTCACATCCTCCAGATCGAAACCCGGCATGAAGGTATTAGGAGCGCCCCACTCGGAGGACACCATCATGTTGTGGCGCGGCTGATACCAGAAGTCGTAGTTGAACTTCATCGGCGAAATATCGTTTTCCCAACGCCCCACGATCTCGAAATTCTCGTCGAGATGCAAAAAGCCGCCCGGGGCCTCTCCATTGGCATCGCCGAGCATCGAGATGATGATATCCGCGCCCAAACAATGCACCGTATGCGGTGCCGAGAGGTTGGTCTTGGCCTTGATTTCGGCACCGTCGATCACTTTGTGCAAGCGCGGCGCCCGCGGGTCGGTGGCGCAATCCACGATATGCAGATTGGTGGTGCGCACCCCCGGCACGATCAGATAACGGCGCTCCTTGGAGGCATCGCCGTGGCATGACGAGCAGGCATTCCAGCCGATATGATGCAGCTCGTCGCCGATGCCGGGGACTTCCAAGCGATGAATCACTTGGCTATAGGTGGGGCTTTTGGGGTCTACGTCGATCGTCGCCAGATAATCCGGTTTTTCCACACCGGTGCCGACATAGAGCGCGGTGGTATAAAGCAGTTTTTCCGGGGCGGCGGCGATCGCCTCCTGCGGCGATGCGTAACCCGGGCCACAACATTCTTTATCGCTCATCGTTCCGTCCTCTTGGTGTTGTTGTTTTCGTGAACGAGGCGCCGTTCGAGTCGAGCGGCGGGAGAAATCTTGAAAGTCCGGCGCTTGGCCGATGCCGGTTCGCACACGCTGGCATCAGTGCCATGAAGTGCCATGACGCGCCATGAAAAAGAGAAATCGCTTCGTGGTTTTCTAAGACGGATGGACGCCAAGGCCGCATCCTCTTGCCGATGATAGCCGGAAAAAACGAGCGTCCGGGCCAAACGATCGGCGGGTGCTATGATCGCAGCGATCATCTCGGGCCGGCTTCGGGCACGATCGCCTCTTTGCGAAGGTCGCTGTCCCGAGAAGGTCGGCGGGCAGGAGATGCCGCGAAGCATGCCGTGAACCAAGGGTCTAGCGAGAAGGAGAAGCAAGAATGAACGCCATCGATCTTCGAAATCGTCATGCCATCGTCACCGGGGGGGCTCAAGGAATCGGGCGAAGCATTGCCGAGCGCCTGCTCGATTCGGGGGCGAGGGTGATGCTCTGGGACAAAGACAAAGACTTGGCCGAAACCGCCGAGCGGGAGATATTGGCCTCGCGGGAAGGCAAAGACGGCGACCTGCGGCATTCGGCGGTGGATATAACCGATGCGAAGGCGGTGGTCGACACCTTCGCCGAGACGGTGCGGGAATTCGGATGCGTCGATATCATGGTCAACAATGCCGGGATCGCCGGTCCGACGATGCCTTCGTGGGAATACCCCCTCGATGATTGGCGCGCGGTCATCGACGTGGATCTCAACGGTGTTTATTATTGCGCCCGCGCCGCTTTGCCTCATATGCGCGAGCGCAACTACGGGCGCATGGTCAACGTGGCATCGATCGCAGGCAAGGAGGGCAACCCCAATGCCTGCGCTTACAGCGCCGCCAAGGCGGGAGTGATCGCGCTGACGAAATCCTTGGCCAAGGAGACCGCGGACAAGGATATCGCCGTCAACTGCATCACCCCGGCGGCGGCGAGGACCCGCATCTTCGATCAAATCTCGCAGTCGCATATCGACTATATGCTGTCGAAAATTCCCCGCGGCCGATTTCTTTCCCTGCCCGAGGCCGCGGCCATGGTCGCTTGGGCGGTCTCCGAGGAAAATTCCTTTACCACCGGCGCGGTCTTCGACTTGAGCGGAGGCCGAGCGACCTACTGATACCGACTCTCGGTTCGAATTCCACCGTGAAGATCGCTCACCAAGGATCGCTAAGTAAGGAGGCGGGATTGAAAATTCTGATCACCGGGGGTAACGGCTTTATCGGAAGGAAGCTGCTTTTCGCTCTTTTGGAGCGCGGCAAGATGGTCGATGCCGACAACAAAGAGAGCGAGATCGAGCGTATCGTCATCAGCGATATCGGGTCGGGGCTCGACCCGCCGCCCGACGATCCGCGCATCGAGCAATGCATCGGCCCCGACCGAGGCGATATCGGCAATCCCGAAGTCACCGCAAGGCTTGCCGCCGGCCATCCCGATCTCGTCTTTCATTTGGCGGCGGTGGTCAGCGGCGAGGCGGAGCAAAACTTCGACTTGGGGATGCGCATCAACTTCCATGGCTCGCTGCAACTGCTCGAATCCCTGCGGGCGAGCGGCGGCAAGCCGCGTTTGGTCTTCGCCGGCAGCGTTGCCGCTTACGGCGGAGAGATGCCGGAGACGATCCCGGACTCGGCGATCCTCACCCCCCAAACATCGTATGGCTCGCAAAAAGCGGCCATCGAGCTCATCCTCCACGATTACAGCCGCCGGGGCTTCCTCGACGGTCGGTCCTTGCGCCTGCCGACGGTGGTGGTGCGCCCCGGCAAGGCCAACGCCGCGGCTTCTTCCTTCGCCAGCGCCATCATCCGCGAGCCCTTGGAGGGTCGCGCCTATACCTGTCCCGTCTCCCGCGAGACTCGCGTGTGGCTCCTCTCCCCGCGTCAGGCGGTCAAAAGCCTCCTGCATGCGGCGAGCCTTCCGGCCGGAGCCTTCGGCATGAACCGAAGCCTGAATTTGCCGGGGATGACGGCGAGCGTCGCCGAGATGGTCGATGAGCTGCGGGAGGTGGCGGGAAGCGAAGTCGCCGACCGGCTGAGCTTCCATATCGATCCCTTCGTCGAGCGGATCGTCTCCGGCTGGGCCACACAGTTCTCGCCCGAGCGCGCCCTCAAACTGGGCTTCTCCCCCGACCCTGATTTTCGAAGCGTGATCGAAGCCTTCGTCGCCGACGAGCTCGGCGGGCAATCCACCTCATGAATCGGAGCGAATCGATGAGCCCAACGCATCCCGATACCCCCGCAACCCCCGGCCGGCTCGCCGGCAAGAACGCGCTGGTAACGGCGGCGGCGCAAGGGATCGGCGAAGCCATCGCCCGCGCCTTCGCCCGCGAGGGGGCCAAGGTGCTGGCAACCGATATCAATGCCCAAGGGCTACAAGCGCTGGCGGGGGTCGACGGGATAAAAACCCGTCCGCTCGATGCCTGCGACAGCGAGGCGGTGCGCGGGATCGCCAAAAGCGAGGGTCCTTTCGATGTCCTTGCGAGCTGCACCGGCTATGTCCACCACGGCACCCTCCTCGACTGCGACGAGGCGGCTTGGGATTTCTCCTTCGATCTGAATATCAAGGCGATGTATCGGGTCGTGCGGGAGGTGTTGCCGGGCATGATCGAAAACGGGGGCGGATCGATCGTCGGTATCTCCTCGATCGTCTCGAGTTTGCATTCGGCGCCGAATCGCTGCGTCTACGGCGCTTCCAAAGCGGCGGTGATCGGGCTCGTCAAATCGATCGCCGTGGATTTCGTGCGGCAGGGGATCCGCGCCAACGCGATTTGCCCCGGCACGGTGCAATCCCCCTCGCTCGACGAGCGTATCGAGGCCTTGGGAGGCGGGGCCGAGGTGCGACAAGCCTTCGTCGACCGCCAACCGATGGGACGCTTGGGGAGCGCCGAGGAAATCGCGGCCGTCGCCGTCCACTTGGGCAGCGACGAATCCGCCTTCACCACCGGCCAAAGCTTCGTCGCCGACGGTGGCATGAGCCTTTGAGGGATCGATTCGCCGGCGATCCGCCGACTAGGGAACTCGAGCGCATCCGGGACGAGTTCGAAAAGACGCCGGTTCGATTCTGCGCCCCCTTCGCCTCGAGTCCTCGCTTTTCGATTCATCTCTTCGCTTTCGTTTTTTCCGCAATCTTCGAACAAAGGAGGTTATTGGTGAAACTGGTTCGATACGGCTCCCCGGGCAGCGAAAAACCCGGACTTGTGGACATGGAAGGCACGATTCGCAGCCTCGAAGGATATATCGATGACGTCGACGGCCACGCGCTCTCGCCTTCGAGTCTGGCGCAGCTGGCGGCGCTCAATCCGGCGTCGTTGCCTTCGGTCACCCCCGGCACCCGCCTCGGCTGCCCCGTCGCCGGGGTCGGCAAACTGCTTTGCGTCGGGCTCAACTACACCGACCATGCGCTGGAATCCGGCCAGCCCATTCCCGAAGAGCCGGTGCTCTTCATGAAGTCGACCACCGCCATCTGCGGGCCGAACGACGACGTGATCTTGCCCAAGGGCTCGGTCAAAACCGACTGGGAAGTCGAACTCGGCATCGTCATCGGGAGCCGGGCGAGCTATGTCGACAAGGAGTCGGCCCTCGATCATGTCGCCGGCTACTGCGTGGTCAACGATGTCTCGGAGCGCGCGTTTCAGCTCGAAGGCACCGGTCAGTGGGTCAAAGGCAAAAGCGCCGATACCTTCGCCCCCATCGGTCCTTGGATGGTGACGAAAGACGAGATCTACGATCCCGGCGAGTTGGATATCTGGCTGGAAGTCAACAATCGCCGCTACCAAAAGGGCAACACCCGCACGATGATCTTCGACGTACCGACGATCGTCAGCTATATCAGCAGGCATACCACGCTTATGCCCGGGGATATCGTTCCCACCGGCACCCCGCCCGGGGTCGGCCTCGGGCAAAAGCCACCCGTCTACCTCGAAGCGGGGAACGTGATGCGGCTGGGGATCGGCGGTTTGGGCGAGCAGCGCCAGCAGGTCGTGGCTTGGCCGGGGATGTAAAAGGCATCTCGTCGAAGGAGGCGCGAAGGGCGCGAAGGGCGAAGCAAAACCCGCGCCGATTCGCTCACAGCGGATCGGCGGGTCCTTCGACGAACCATCGGCGCCTGCTTGGCCCTAGAGCATCGAAAAGCCGCGCATCGCAAGACTTGGCATCGAAAAGCCGCGCATCGAAGGACCGGGCATCGAAAAACGCATCCCCTATACAGCGAGAAACGCAGATGAGCGCAAAGAAAAACCCCAAGCGTCGCAGCGCCGAATGGTTCGGCAAGGAAGGCAAGGACGGCTTCCACCACCGGAGCTGGATGAAAAACCAAGGCTTGCCGCATCACCTTTTCGACGGCCGACCGGTGATCGGGATTTGCAATACCTGGTCGGAGTTGACCCCTTGCAACGCCCATTTTCGGGTTCTCGCCGAACGCGTCAAACGCGGGGTCTACGAGATGGGGGGCTTTCCCTTGGAGTTCCCGGTGATGTCCTTGGGCGAAACCCTGATGCGTCCGTCGACGATGCTCTACCGCAACCTCGCCAGCATGGATGTCGAGGAATCCATCCGCGCCAACCCCATCGACGGCGTGGTCTTGCTGGTCGGCTGCGACAAAACCACCCCCGCCTTGCTGATGGGGGCGGCGAGCTGCGATCTGCCGACCATCGCGGTTTCCGGCGGACCGATGCTCAACGGCCGCTTCCGCGATCAGCAAATCGGCTCCGGCACCCATGTCTGGAAATTCGAGGATATGGTGCGCGCCGGAGAGATGTCGATGGGCGAATTCATGGATGCCGAGGCTTGCATGTCGCGCTCGATCGGCCACTGCATGACGATGGGCACCGCCTCGACCATGGCCAGCATGGCGGAATCGTCGGGGATCGCCTTGCCGACCAATGCCGCCATCCCCGCCGCCGATTCAAGACGCAACGTGCTGGCGCATCTGGCGGGAAGACGCATCGTGGAGATGGTCGAAGAAGACCTTCGCATGTCGCGCATCCTCACCCGAGGGGCCCTCGAGAACGCCGTTCGCACCAACGGCGCCATCGGCGGCTCGACCAACGCCGTGGTCCATCTATTGGCGCTGGCCGGACGATTGGGGGTCGATCTCGACCTTGCCGACTGGGACGCGCTCGGCCAGGAAGTGCCCTGCATCGTCAACCTGATGCCCTCGGGCAAATACCTGATGGAGGATTTCTACTACGCCGGCGGATTGCCGGTCGTGCTGCGGGAGTTGGGCGAAGGCGGACTGCTGAATCGCGATGCCCTCACCGTCACCGGCCAGAGCCTGTGGGAGAACGTAAAAGATGCGAAATGCTGGAATCGCGACGTGATCTTTCCCTTGGATCGTCCCTTCAAGGAGCGCGGAGGCATCGCGGTGCTCAACGGCAACCTCGCCCCTGCCGGGGCGATCATCAAACCCTCGGCGGCCAGTCCCGAACTCATGCGCCATCGCGGCAAAGCGGTGGTCTTCGAAGATATCGACGACTACAAAGCGCGGATCGACGATCCGGATCTCGACGTCGAAGCCGACAGCGTGTTGGTGCTCAAAGGCTGCGGGCCGAAAGGCTATCCGGGCTTTCCCGAAACCGGCAATATGGGCCTGCCCGCCCGCCTGCTCAAAGAGGGGGTGCGCGATATGGTCCGTATCTCGGACGCCCGCATGTCCGGCACCGCTTTCGGCACCGTGGTCCTGCATACCGCGCCGGAGTCGGCCGCCGGCGGACCCTTGGCCTTGGTACGCAACGGGGACGAGATCGAACTCGATGTCCCCGCCCGCCGCCTCGTCTTGCACGTCGACGACGAGGAGCTCGCCCGCAGACGATCCGAATGGAAGCCCCCGGCGGCGCATACGGATCGAGGCTATTTGAAGATCTATATCGACCATGTCATGCAGGCGGATACCGGCGCGGATCTGGATTTTTTGGTCGGATCCAGCGGTGCCGGGGTACCCCGGGAAAGCCACTGAAGAGTCACTGCAGAGTGACTGCAGAGTCACTGAAAACATCGCTCGCTCGCACGCCCGCCCGCCGGGGCATCGAATCCTTGACCACGAATAATCTCGAGGAGAATCATGGCCTCGCCGAACTGGCCCAATCGCTCGCTCTTTCATGGCGACAACCTGCCCTTCTTGCGGGCGATGAATTCCGAATCGGTGGATTTGATCGCCACCGATCCGCCCTTCAACAAAAACAAGGATTTCCACGCCACACCGGATAGCCTGTCCAAGGGCGCTTCGTTTCAAGATCGTTGGACCTGGGAAAAAGACGTGCACCTAGAATGGGTCGATCAGATCGAGGACGACCATCCGAAATTGATGGAGGCGATCGATTGCGCTCGGCGGGCGCATTCGGATTCGATGGGGGCGTTTTTATGCTTTATGGCGGTGCGGCTATTGGCGATGCATCGCATTTTGAAACCCACCGGATCTCTTTATCTACATTGCGATCCCACCGCTTCGCACTATCTGAAAATGACCCTCGACGCCATCTTCGGACCCAAGAACTTCAAGAACGAGATCATCTGGTGTTATACCGGCCCGGGGAATGCGAAACGATATTTCCCGAGAAAGCATGACACTCTCCTCTTCTATTCGAAATCCGATTCTTGGATATTCAATCCCGGCGATATCAAAGTGCCCTATAAAAAACTATCGACCGGAAAAACCACCGGGATATTCAAACAAGCGGCTACGTTGAGCGAAGAGGGGAAGGTGCCGGAATCGTGGTGGAGCGATTTTTCCCCGGTCGGTCGTATCAAATCGGAACGCATCGGCTGGCCCACGCAAAAGCCGCTGGCTTTGTATGAACGCATCATCAAAGCATCGTCGAACGAAGGGGATAGGGTGTTGGATCCCTTTTGCGGCTGCGCCACCACTCTCGTGGCCGCCGAGCGTTTGGGAAGGCAGTGGGTGGGAATCGATATTTGGCAACAAGCGCATCAGATCGTGCTGGATCGCTTCAAGAGCGAGGGGATCGGCGATCCCGACAAAAAGGACGGGACTTGGAACAATCTGCACTATACGAAAACTCCTCCGCAACGCACCGACGACGGCGAGACGGCGGCCCCCTTTTTACGCGTCAAAAAGCGCATCGTCGAGCCCGAGGGGAAGAAGATGAGTCGCGCCGAAATGTACGATTTTTTGATCGACCAGCAAGGGCTGCGATGCCAAGGCTGCGATCGCCCCTTCGATGACCGCCGCTATTTGGAGTTGGACCACAACACCCCTAGAGCGGATGGCGGTATCAATCACATCAGCAATCGCATCTTGCTATGCGGTCCGTGCAATCGGCTGAAAAGTCATGTTCTGACGCTATCGGGTTTGCGTCGGAAGAACGAAGAGATGGGATATCTCTATCGGCCTTAGCCGGGATTCCGGTGATTCGATCTCATAAGATTCGACCTCATAGGCTTCGACCTCATAATGCATTCGGGCATCGACGGCCTGCGAAAAAGGCATCGAGGTTGTCGAGGCAGCACCAGCCCATCGCGTTCCTGGTCTCGCGACTGGCGCTGCCGATATGCGGAAGTAAAAAAGTGTTTTCAAGATCCCGATAGCGAGCGTCGATGAAGGGTTCGCCGGCGAAAACATCCAGCCCGGCCGCCGCCACCCGGCCCGAACGCAGAGCATCGATCAGCGCATCGTCGTCGATCAGATCCCCGCGCGCGGTATTGACCACCACCGCCCCGGGCGGCAGCCGGGAAATGCGCTCGGCGTTCAAAAAACCGCGGGTCTCGGGGTTCGAAGGGGCGTTGATCGACAGGAAGTCGCTCACCTCGAGCAGCGATTCCGGCGATTCGTGATAGGTCGCTCCCGACTCCAGATCCGGCGGCAATCGCCGACGGTTGTAATAATGGATCTCCATATCGAACCCCCGGGCCCGCCGGGCCACCGCCCGCCCGATACGTCCCATGCCGTAAATCCCCAAACGCTTGCCGCTGACCTGCACCCCGACCAACAAATCGGTGGTCCAGCGCTTCCAAGCCCCCTCGCGGACCATCCGATCGCCTTCCGCGCCCCGGCGCGCCGCCCCGAGCAGGCAAAGGAGGGCGACATCGGCGGTGGCGTCGTCGAGCACGTTCGGGGTGTGGGTGACCACGATACCCCGGGCTTTGGCTCGGTCCACCGCGATATGCTCGTAGCCCACGGAATATGTGGCGATGATCCGCACGCTATCGGGCAGGCGATCGACGGTGCGAGCATGAAGGCAATCGCCCCCGGCGGCCAAAATCGCATCGTGACCCTCGCTCGAAGCGATGAGTTCGTCTTCGTCGTAAAGACGATCTTTCGGGTTGAGTCGAGCCCGGTAATCGCGAACGAGACGCTCCTCGACCGCCGGCGGCAAAAGACGGGTGCAAAGAACGGCGGGGGCGCTATCGCTCATCGACGGGGTTCTCCATGCTGACGAGAAAGACGATACGGCCGGGGTCGAATCGAGGGCGAGGGCAAGGACGAGAACGAGATCAGATCAGTTCTTCCTTCCGATCGTCGCTCTCCCCGTAGCGGCGCAGGGCCGGGGGTCGAAGCCCGGCATAGATACGTTCGAGATTCTCGTTGACCTTGCGCCCTTGTTCCTCGAACAGGCTATTGCCCGCAAGATCGCTCTCGACCAGAAAAGGCCCGAAATTCTCCACCTCGAAAACCCATAGAGCCTGGGCGATTCCGAGCCTGTCCAACCAATGCACCTCGCGCACCGCGCGGATGCCGCGACCCAACAAAGCGCCGGTTCCATAGCCGACGGTGGTCAGATAAACGGCTCCGGCGGGAACGAAATGGCGGCGATAATCCTCTTGGCTCATCCCGCCTTTGCCGATGATCACCCTCGCCTTCGAACGTTCGAACCACGAAGACATCCAGCGGGAGAAGCGAAAACTGGCGGTGGCGGTGACGCCGCCGACCTTGAAGCCCCCGTCCGGAAGGCGAGCCGCCGCCGGAGAGCAGTGAAAATTGGCGTTGCTGAGCGCGGGAATATGGGGCGGCAACTCGACCCCCTCGTCCAGCGTCATGCGATAGACGCCCTCCCTTGCGGTGTAGACGAGCCCGTCCAAGTGCACCACATCGCCGGGGGCGAGCGGGGCGAGGGATTCAGAGCTCGCCGGAATTCTCAGGCGATGTCGCGCAGCGCCGTCTCGCTCGGCCATTCCACCGTCTCCCGTCTCATATAGGGCGTGAACCAGCACGGATCCGGACGCTCCTCGACGATACCCTTCGCATCCACGCGGGCGGTTGCGCGCCGGGAGGACAGACAAAAACTGTGCACGCTCATCGGCATCCCGCCGGTATGGGTATGACCGACCTCGATATGACAATCCACGACCATCGACGAGCCGACGAAACCCATCGCCCCCATGCCGATGCTGTTACCCATCTCTTTGAGTTCCTCTTCGAGAGCCGCGATACGGGGATCGGGGTGGCGATCTCCGACCGTTCGAAGGCACGCCGCCTGCTTGCCGAGGACCATCGACGTATCCTTGGAACCGCCGACCCCGACCCCGACGATCGCCGGCTGACAAGCAAGTCCCCGCTTGCCGAAGGCGACCAGAGTGTCGAGGAAAAAACGCTTGATGCCGTCGATGCCGTCGCCGGGGAAAAGCATGCGATAGTCGCTGCCGAAAAGGCCGCCCTTGTGTACGGTGGTGATTTCGATCCAATCCGCGTCGGGCTCGAAGCTCCATTCGATTTCCGGGGCGTTGATCCCGACGTTATTCCCGGGGTCGGTACGCCATAAGGGATGCACCCGATTCGGGCGCAAGGGCACCTCGCAAGTGGCGCGGGCGGTGGCCGAGCGCAAGGCGCGCTCGATACCGACGAAGCCGCCCTCGATACGCGCCTCGTTGCCGACCTTGACGTAGTAGCGGGGCAAGCCGGTATCCGCGCACATCGGACGCCGGTCGGCCGTTGCCGCGGCGTAGTTCTCGACCATCGAATTCAAGACGAAGCAGCAAAGCCCCTCGCGCTCGTTCGCCGCCATCTCCTTGATGCCGCGAAGATAGTCGTCCGGGATATCGATCGCCGCGCGGCACATCAGATCGAAAGCGACCCGCTCGATGGTTTCGTTAGCGATCATCTGCGTGATCCTCGCCGTTGTTTTGTCTTCCGTGTGTCTTGGCAAAAAACCGCATCGTCGGTTTTCCGCATCGATGCGGTGCCGACGCCTTGGAAACGATTCCTTGGCTTGCCGACTTCGAACGATCTTCGATATCCCGTGGCATTCAGGTGGCGAATACGGGCTTTACCGCCTCGCTCCGATCCGCGTTTTGGATCCGGTGCACCGCTTCGAGGCTTTTTACCCCACCTACGCTACCGTGCACTTTAGACGCCTTTAGCTAGCCGAGGCTTCGGTTTGGCCCGAGCCGACGAGCCTCTACGAGGCTTTGCGGGCGGCGTATCATCCACCTTTTTTTGAATGTCCCGAGCAACTTTCTCGATCACGGCTTCCACTGTATAACCGACGGCCTTGGCGGCCGCCTTGGCCAGAGTCGCTTTGTCAAAAGCCATTTCAAAAGTCTCCCTTTGGCGTAAGTGACGAGACCTATCGGCTCGACACTCCCCGCCTTTTGCCCCAGCGAGGGCTCGCAAAGTCAAGGCCCCGCCGCATTGTACTTCCGGCACCGTGCGCTTCGCTGCGCGCTTGGGGCCAAGGCGCTCAAGGCGCGAGATCGACGATGCACCGCAAAGTACCGGCATTTTTTCCCGAGCGCCCCTTCGAAGGGAATTTCCCTCGGTGCCGGCGATCAAACGCTTCGTCTTCGAATTCTCCGCCCGCATCGGCGCGGGAAAGCCCGTCCGCGTAAAGTGCCGAGATCGAACGATGACCGCTTTCGACCCCGGCCTTCGATCCCCTCTCCTCTATCCCTTAGGGGATGGAAAAACCGACGATCCTCGAGCTTTGCGAAAAACGCGGGTCTGGCACCAAGAAAAAACCGTCACTTGGCGGCTGCGGCGGAAATTCCCCTTATCGCGCTCGAAAAGCGGAGAAATCGCGATGTTTCGGATCGAGACGAGGGGTCACGACGAGGTCGATCGCGAGCCCTCGATCACGAGGCTCGATCCTCGTCCAAAAGCGATTGGCCCGGACGCACGATGGAAAAGTCAACCGGTACCTCCTCGACTTGCAAATCATCGCCCGAACGTTCGATACGCACGAAGCGGGAGGCGGCAAGATCGGAGGTGTGCGGGAAATCCTCGCGGTAATGCGCCCCGCGCGAATCCTCTCGGCCAAGCGCGGCCAAGGCGATCACCCGACTCACCTCCATAAGACTTTCCAAGTCGAGCCAAGCATGCCAAGCGAGGTCGAAGGCGCGGTCGCCGTCGACAAGCCCCCTTTGCCGCAATTCGCTCGCGCAGGATTCGATCCGCGATCGCCCCCGCTCCAAACCCTCGCGGCAACGCAACACCCCCACATCCTCCCACATGGTCTGCCACAAGGACTCGCGCAGAGCCGCGAGATCGCCCGGCGACCGAGTGAAAGGGTATTCGGCGCGGGCGATGGCGGCGTCGATCGCCGACTCGTCCGGATCCGGAGAAAAAGCCTCGGTGCGCACGGCGGCGGCCATCTCCTCGCCCGCGATACCCCCGTAGACGGTGGAGTTGGCGACCCCGTTCCCCCCCAATCGATTGGCCCCGTGAACCCCGCCGCAATCCTCCCCGGCGGCAAAAAGGCGCGGGATACGAGTGGTGCAGTCGGAGGCGAACTCGACCCCGCCCATCATATAGTGCGCGGTCGGAACCACCTCGACGCGGCCGGCGGCGAGATCGAAGCCGCAGTCGGCGCAGCGCTTGACCATGCCGGGAAAGAGGCTTTTCACCTTGTCGGGGCCGAGGTGCGCCATTTCCATGAAGACCCCGCCCATCGGGCTCCCGCCGCCGCGGCGCAGTTCCTCGCAGATCGCTCGGCTGACGACATCCCGGGTAGCCCGCTCCGCCGCCGGATCGAAGCGCTGCATGAAGCGTTCGCCGGCGGCGTCGAGAAGCCACCCCCCGGCGCCGCGCAAACCCTCTTCGAGAACCGTTCCCGTCATCCTCGTCCCCGGCCCCGCCAGCAAGCCGGTGGGATGAAACTGCACCATCTCCATATCCCGCAGCGGCAAGCCCGCCCGCAGAGCCATCGCCATGCCATCGCAGGATTTATCGCCCGAGGGGGTGTGGTAGAGATACATCGTGGGGCCACCGCCGGTGGCGAGCAGCACCGCCTTGGCCCGGACCAGCCGATAGCCCCCGGTGCGCATATCGATCAACAACGCCCCGGCGATGCCCGAGCCGTCCGCGGCGGGGATCAACTCGATCGCCCGGTGTTCCTCCAAGCGATCGATATCGAGCGCGAAGACCTGCTCCATCAGGCGATTGACGATCTCGATCCCGGTCAAATCCCCCTTGTGCACGGTGCGATCGAAACTCTGCCCGGCGAAGGCCTTTCGATGAATCGTGCCATCGGGATCGCGATCGAAAAAGCAGCCGATCTCGTTTTCGAGCTCGCGGATACGCTCGACCGCCCCCTCGACCAAACGCCACGCCAAACCCTGATGCGATAGCCACTTCCCCCCGACGACGGTATCCATGAAATGGCGTTCCAAGGAGTCTTGCGGCGAAAGCGCCACGTTGAAGCCTCCTTGCACCATCCGCGTACAGCCGCATTTGCCGAGCAGACCCTTGACCGCCACCGTAACGTGCACCTCGGGATCGGTCTGCTTCGCATGCAAAGCGGCGAAGAGCCCGGCGCCGCCGCTGCCGAGGATCAGAATATCGGTATGCAAACGCTCCATCCTCTTGGATGCCTTGGCGGTCGTCATCGCAGCTGCACCGCAACGAGGGCGAGGGCCACCGCCGCCACCGCCATCGCCGACCATCCGATCCAGGAGGTGCGCAGCCCCTTCCAAACGCCCAGTTCCAGCGCCAGCACGCGCAGCCCGAGGCAAAGGTGCGTCGCCAGCAGCAGCACCAACCCCCATTGCGATGCGCGCACCAAAGGAAGTTCGGCGAAGGCGAGGAAACGATCGAGGGGATCTGCGCCTTCGAGAGCCAAGCCCAAAGCGAGAAAATGCAGGGGCAGGAAAATCGCCAATGCCAGACCCGAGAGTCGGTGCACCAAAAAAGCCCGATATCCGACCCCGCGCCGGGATGGGCCGCGCACCCGTCGGCGATCCATTATCCGATCACCACCGCCGCGACCGCTCGCAAGCCGAGGCCGAGCAAAGCCAAGCCCAAAGCGATGCTTGCGAGATCGAGGCTCGCACCCTTCGCACTCGTCCACTCGCGCACCACGTTGCGCACCCCGATCGGCACATGCACCGCCACCGCGATCACGAAGAGCGAATAAAAAGCGCCCCACAGAACACTGCCTCGGGTTCGAGCGAGGATCTCGGCGGCGCTCAAGCCCCCGTAGGTCGCATAGAGAACCACCAGCAGATGCAGCAGAACCAGCGGGGCGAGGATCTGCGCACTCAAGCGTTGGAGGACGAAGAGGGTCGATTCGCTCATGGGCGTGATGTCTCTTGAACCGGGCATCCGCTTTTGCATCCACGGCATCCTCGATGATATCGAAGCCGTCTTTTGGGATGCGTCTTTTCAGGTGCGCTTCTCGCCTGCGCGAGCCTTTCGAGGAGAGCCGAGCAGGGGCCGGTGCCTGTTCCCTCGATTCGACAAGGGACGAGCGTCGAGACCGCCGCTTTCGCAGCGTCTGCACTCCAAGGCCGAAGCCCTCCGAGCGGCTCGCAAGAGGGCGCTCGACTTCGACAGTGCAAGCATTTTACGAGCGCGAACGAGGGGGCTTTGGACAAGCGATCGCGAGCGTCGGCAAGCATGGCAAAGCCGGTCGTTGCGATCGTCCATCGAATGCGCGAAGGATCGCAAGGTTTCGCAAGGCGGACCCAAGCCATCGACGATCGCGAGCCGAAGCGGGAGCGCGGTGGGGGCGATTGCCCGAGCCCTCCATCGGCCGACCCTTCCCTCTTGCCCTTCCCTCTTGCCCTTCCCTCTTGCCCTTCCCTCTTGCCCTTCCCTCTTGCCCTTCCCTCTTGTCCTTCCGTCGAGACGGCATCGGCCGACAAAAGGCTCGTTCCCGGCGCTCGTTCCCGTCGCGAAAAAAGCGGACAAGGCACTGTCCGTCGGCGACCCGCAAGGAAGATTCGCTCACCGACTTGCATCCCGGGCGAAAGGCACGCACCGGCTTGCGCTCGCTCCCCCAATAGCGCAAAAAAATAGCGCAAAAATGGCGCAAAAATCGCATTCGCATCGCCAAGCGTCGATCGACCGCGACAATATCGAAGATCTTTTCTCGAAGCGTCCCGAGGCGGGCGAAGGGGGATCGAGAGTCGCGATATCCGGTCGCGTTATCGGGTCGCGTTATCGGGGCACGAAAAAATCGACGGCGCGTTTGATCGAACGCCGATAGAGGCGGCGCTTGATTCCGGAGATCGCCCTCGTCGGGTTGATTCCGACCGGGCAGTGGGAGGCGCAATGACCATGGCTATGGCAGTCGGTGCAGCCGCCTCGAGCGAATACCGCCTCGAGGCTCCCGGTGCCCGATCCTTCCCCTTCGACATGACGCTCGTCGTTGATCAAAGTCCAAGCGCGATTGAGCGCGGCCGGGCCGAGATAATCCGGCCGCCACGAAAGGACATCGCAAGCGCTGTGGCAAACCGCGCAATTGATGCATTCGATACCCGCGTCCACGAGCCGTCGCCGCGGGGTATCGGGGGAGAGGACGACCAAGGAATCGTGGCGCGTGCGGGAGCCGCGAAAACGCCCGCCCGCCCGCTGCCAGCGATCGAAAAAGGGGGTCAGATCGCAAACCAGATCCTTGATGCGCGGCAAATGACGCAGCGGCTCGATAACCAGCCGCCCGCCCTCGGCGACATCCTTGACATGACTGCGACAAGTCCAGCGCGCCCGTCCGTTGACGGTCATCGCGCACGATCCGCAGACCCCCACTCGACACGAGAATCGATAGGCGAGATCCGGTCGCCGATGACGCTGCACCCACGTCACGACATCCAATACGGTCCGATTTTCCGCCATCGGCACTTCCAAGGAGATGAATTCCCCCTCCTTCGCGCCGCGCCAGATCCGCACATCGAGCATCCCCGTCGCTTCCGTCGCCGGCATGCACATACCCTCTTTCATCGATCCTGATTCCGCGATCCCCGAAAAACGGCCTATCGGGGATTGCCTTGCGGTTTCGACACCGAAAAACGATATCGCTCGAAATATATCGACTTGTCTTGCAATCAAGATATCATAGCGATGTGTCGGGGCGATGCGTCGGGCGGAGCCAAGGCTTCGGATCCGAACCGAGGGGATCTTGACCCGATGCTCGACATGCACCAAGACAGGCGCCGAGGCATGCGCCGAGATATAACACCGAACCGGTCTTTTCGAAAAACGATACGAACGATGAGCGATATCCTGATCACCGAATTCATGGACGAAGATGCCGTCGCCTCTTTGCGCGCGGAATTCGACGTACACTACGCCCCCGACCTGCACGAATCCCCCGCCGAGATCGCGGCGCTTGCAGGCTCGGTGCGGGCTCTGATCGTACGCAACCGCACCCGCGTGGATACCCCCTTGCTCAATGCCGCTTCGCGCCTCGTGGCCATCGGACGGCTCGGGGTCGGGCTCGACAATATCGATACCGACGCCTGCGCCGAACGCGGGATCTCCGTCTATCCCGCCACCGGCGCGAATGTGGTCGCGGTGGCGGAATACGTCGTCGCCGCCGTCTTGATCATGCTGCGCGGCGCCTTCCATGCCGGCGATCGGATGCGCGCCGGTCGATGGCCGAGAAACGATCTCGTCGGCGGCGAGGCGAAGGACAAGACGCTGGGCATCGTCGGTCTCGGGGCCATCGGTCGCGCCGTCGCCGAGCGGGCTGCCGCGCTTCGCATGAAAGTCGTCGCCTTCGATCCGAATCTCGCCCCCGATGACGAGGCTTGGCAAGGAGCGGGGGTCGAACGCCTCGATCCGCTGTCCGCATTGCTCGAGGTCAGCGACGTGATCAGCCTGCATATCCCTTTGACAAAAGCCACTTTTCACCTCATCGGGGCGCGGGAAATGGCCGCGATGAAGCCCGGGGCCTATCTCATCAACACCGCGCGCGGCGGAGTCGTCGACGAAGGGGCGTTGATTCGAAACTTGGGCTCGGGACAGCTCGGCGGCGCCACCCTCGATGTCTTCGAAGACGAGCCCTTGACCGCCGATTCTCCCTTGATCGAAGCCCCCGGCCTCTACCTGACTCCCCATATCGCCGGCCTCACCCGTGAAGCCAACAGCCGCGTCGGGGCCTTGGTCGCAACGCGCATTCGCAGCGCTCTGACATGAACGAAACCGCCACCCTCACCTTGGGCATCGACGAACTGCGCACGCTGGCCGCGGATGCCTTGAGCGCTTCGGGCATCGCTTCGGAGCATGCCCGTTGCGTGGCGGATGCGCTGGTGGCGGCGGACGCCGACGGAATTGCGTCGCACGGGGTTTCGAGGATCCCTTTCTATGCCGACCAAGCCCGGTCGGGAAAGGTGGACGGATACGCCGTGCCGATCTGCACATCGCCGAAAAACGCCGTCGTCGCGGTCGATGCCGGCAACGGATTCGCCTACCCCGCCATCCGCGTCGCTCTCGACCGGGCATCGGAAAAAATCGAGGAAAACGGCTGTGTTTTCGCGCTGATCGCGAATTCCCATCATGCCGGGAGCATCGGCCACCACGTCGAACGCATGGCCGACAAGGGGCTGATCGCCTTGGCTTTCAGCAATTCCCCGGCCGGAATCGCTCCTTGGGGAGGGAGTGTCGGCACTTTCGGCACCAATCCCGTGGCTTTCGCCTGCCCTCGCCGTCGCCCACCCTCCTTGGTCATCGATCTTTCGCTGGCTCGGGTGGCCCGCGGCAAGGTGATGCTGGCAGCGAAGCGCAAGGAGTCGATCCCCTCCGATTGGGCCCTCGATGCCAAGGGCCACCCCACCACCGACCCCACGATCGCCCTCGAGGAGGGGACGATGACCCCGATAGGAGGGGCCAAAGGCGCAGCGTTGGCGATGGTCGTCGAGTTGATCACCGCGGCGCTCGCGAGTTCGAATCTCGGCTTCGAGGCGGGCTCGTTTTTCACCCCGAAGGGGAAGCCTTCGCGGATCGCTCAATCCTTTTTTCTCATGGACCCGAAAATCGCCCCGGCGGGGGATTTCATCGATCGCGTCGAGTGTCTGTGCCAAGCGATGCTGGCACAGCCCGGGGTGCGCCTGCCGGGAGCCAAACGACACCTCGCTCGAGAAAAAACCCGAAAAGACGGCATCTCCATACCGGCCGCTCTCCATGCCGATCTTCTGGCAAGAGCGAACGCCGCAAAGTGAAGGGCGCCGGCGATCCGAGGAAGCGCCCTTGACTTTCGACCTCGAAAGCGACTTTGCCGGAACACGAAGCGAGTCTCTTTAGCGGTTCGTCGATATTGCATCCGAGCGCAATTCAAGTACCATAGTGGGGAAACAAGTAACATTCGCCCGTATAATACGAAAGATCGAGGATCCGAAAAGGCCTTGATCCGGCCATGCGAGAGCGAAAGATCGTTCTTTCAAGGAGATATCTTTTGCCGGCGCGAGAGGCGATTTGCCGCTGTCACAAGCTTCTATCCGAGATAATGGCGATGTCGGCTACGAACGAAGGACTTGAACCGGCCCGCCCGATCATCACGAATCCAAGGGAGTCATGAGGATGAAGATCAGCCCATTCATCGCGAGATACGCCGAAACCGACAAATACGGGGGCGGTTTTGCCGCTTCGAGTCGTCTCGCCTTCTATCCTCTCGCTACCCGTTTCCTTGAAAAAATTCCTTTTTCAGTCGGGATTCTCGCCTTTGCTTGGCTTGTTGCCTTTGGCGGAACGGCTTCGGCACAGTCGGCACAGGCGGTGACACCCGCCCACGAGTGTATCGGAAAGTCCGAAGAAAAGAACAATAAGGTGTTTTTCGGCGGAGCCGAAGGAAAGGATAATAATAGCGGCATCCTCAAACCCGGGGTGAGATGTCCGGAATTGACCAAAGATGGCTCGACCGAGTCAATCACCTTCTATCAACGAACGACGTCCACTAATCGTAGAAATCAACAGTCGATCTGTAGTGGTGCAAATAGCACTATCACTAAAACTGCATCTCACTCTATCGACACGAGTGGTGGCAAGTATTTCTGGTGCGCCCAGTACACGAACGCAACCCTTCAGTGGAGATCGGGGTACCAGGGTTGTAGCTTGTTCTTGGTAACCGGTGTTCAGACTCTGAAAATATTCAGTGACGACAATGGTGGCAGCAATCAAGAATGCAACAACGGAACGGACAGCTCTAATCTAGTAGCGCCCGCTCGAATCCCGTCCGGCAATATCATGCTATCGCAGACGGTGAACGGTCAGGCTGTGGATATATCCTCCATCGATATCACCGAAAGCGAAACTGCGACATTTTCGGTCAAACTGGGGAGCAACCCGACCGCGGACGTGATATTGGTCATTTCGAGCGATGCTCCTAGCACCGCTGTCGAGATCAGCCCGGCCACCCTGACCTTCACCAGCGGCGGCATGGATGACAGCGGCGGCAACTACGCTACGGCTCAAGAAGTTACGATCACTCCCTCGATGGATGATATCGACGACGGGAATTTTTCCGGCACGATCACTTTTAGGGCGACGGGGGGCAGCAACTACCAAGGGAAAACGAAAACACTGTCTTTCAACTTGACCGATGACGATAGCGCCCGCCTGAATATACTGAACTCCGATGGCGAACCCTTCGGCGATGGGGTATTGGTCTCCGATCGAGGACAGTCCCACGATTTTCAAGTCGAGATCACCTCGGCTCCTTCACGTCCCTTTTCCCTTTCGTTCTCTCATACGCTTTCCGATTCGATATCGATCAACCCGTCGACGATCGATTTCA
This sequence comes from Gammaproteobacteria bacterium, assembly GCA_965220535.1. Lineage (GTDB taxonomy): Bacteria > Pseudomonadota > Gammaproteobacteria > HK1 > HK1 > HK1. The sequence continues at coordinate 1,030,150 of OZ244833.1, forward strand.
ACAGCGGCAACTGGAATTCCAAACAACGGTTCACCTTGGTGATCCCCGACGGGGAAGGCTTGGAAGCCGAGGTCGGCAGTATCGTCATAAGACTCCCGGATCCGCCTCGCGACTACGCAAATATGGAAAAGACGATTTCCGTCCACGTCAACTCCAGTAGCGACGGAGGAGGCGGAGGCGGAGGTGGAGGCGGCGGAGGCGGGGGGGATGAGCCGGACCCGAACGCACCGAGGACTTGGCCGGTGCAAACCCATGCCTTGGCCATTCCTCCGGTCACCGCGCAAGATCAAGCCAATGTACGCTTGCGCTGCATGCAAGATAGCCAATGCTCCATCTACCTCGATTGCTTGGCACAAACGGATGGAACGAGGTTCGAAGGCCGCATGCCGGCACCCCTGCCCGCATGGGGAGCGACGACTCTCAATGCCCGAGATATCGTCGATATCACCGGCGACTCTTGGGAGAACAAAGGACGTCTCTCTTGTGCCATCCGCAGCCAATCGGAGGTTGCGGCCTTGGTATGGACTCGCTCCGGCGATGGGGTCTTGGTCAACAACAGCGCGGCGATCATGAGCCGAGAGATTCGGGACACCGGCGGCGGATCTTATTTTCAGGCCGAAATCGCCTCGATCCCCTCCCCCATGAGCGTCGATGGATCCAATATCCGCATTCGCTGCACCGCCACCGGCGGACGCAGCTGCAGCAACACGAGTTTCGCCTGCTTCGATGACGAGGGGATAAAACGCGAGGGGAATCTCGGTATCATCGAAAGAAATACGGTCAATCACCTGCAGACCCAAGAGCTGGCCGAAATCATCGCCCATAGCTGGCAAGTAGGGTTGTCGATGTCGTGCGAAATGCGATCTGACCAGTCCTTTACGGTGCAGGTTCTGACTCGCACCGGCGGGGGCGGGGCGCTGGTCAACAACAGCGCGAGCGGCGGCTGAAAAAGGGATTTTCGCCGGATATCCGCACCCGATAAAACCCCTTCCGGCACTTCGATCTCGGGGCTTCGATCTCGGTGCGCTTGGCCGATCTCCTAGATGATTTTTCGTTGTCGATAAAGGCTTGAAACTGGGCTGCCTCCTTCGTTTGCGGGAGGCAGCCTTTTTATCTTTTTATTCGACTTGTCCGACACCGGGCATCGCTCGAAGACCCTCGCCGAGGCGCAAAAGGGGACGGGGCGACGACGCGAGACTCCGAGAGTCGGTCCGAGAGTCTTCTCGCTTCATAACGCTCGACGACGCCCGGTAGCCGACAGGCCGACGACGACAAGTCATCAGCTTTCTTCGAAAAAAGCGCTTGCATCCCCCTTCGGTCTTTGCGCGCCGCGCCGAAAAAACCGAATGACGCTCGCTTAGGCCTTCTTCACCTCTTCTTCACCTCTACTTCCCTTCCCGGTCGAACTCGTCGGATAGCGAGGAGTTCGAGATTTCTTCTTGTTGTTTTTTCTGCTTTGCCGCCCTCGTCGAGACGAGAAGCCGGTCGCCTTGCCGGATCGGCGGGCCTTGAGCCGACACGCTCTGGCTCGCTTTTCGGCCTCGCTTTTCGGCAAGCAAGCGGGCGAAAGGGCTCGCATCCCCATACCGGTCGGCGGCAAAAAACCGGATCGGAAAGGTCGGCGACGATGATCAGCGAGAGGGAAAGAAGAGGCCGGCGATGAACATGAAGCTGGAACAAAGAGCGATCGCCGGGCCCGCGGGCACGTCCCACCACAACGAACTGAAAAGGCCGGCGATGACCGCAACCCCCCCGAGAGCCGCCGCGGCAACCACCATCTGTTCGGGGGTGGCGGCGATACGGCGAGCGGTGGCCGCGGGAATGATCACCAACGAAAGCACCAAGAGCATGCCGGCGATCTTCATCCCCAAGGCGATCACCGCCGCGAGCAGCAGCACCAATACGACGCGGGTCCGACCGACCGGAACCCCCTCCACCGCCGCCAAGTCCTCGTTGATCGTGATCGCCAGCAGATTGCGCCATTGCCATGTCAAAACGATTCCGGTGATCGCGGCGGTGCCGAAAACGAGCATCAGATCCATGAGCCCGATCGCGAGGATATCGCCGAAGAGATAACCGATCAGATCGACTCTGACTCGATCCATGAACGAGATGACGACATATCCCGCGGCGAAAACCGCATGCGCCAACACCCCGAGCAGGGTGTCGATCGGCAGCAGATGCCGGCGTTCCAACAAGGTAAAAGCGGCCGCCAAAAGGAGACAGATCACCAGTGCCCCCAAGGCCGGATCGATATGCAAAAGAAAGCCGAACGCGACCCCGAGCAATACCGAGTGAGCCAAAGCCGCTCCGAAATAGGCCATTCGCCGCCACACGACGAAGCAGCCGACAGGTCCGGCCGCAAGCGCCACGCCCACGCCGCCGGCCAAAGCCCGCAGCAGGAAATCATCCAATATCATGGCGATGATCGGTCGATGATTCGAGGGGTACGGGCTCTTCGAGCGCATCGTGACGATGATCGTGACGATGCCGATAAACCGCCCGTTCTCCGGCTATCTGAGGGCCGAACAGAGCGACGAAAGCCGGGTCTCGGGTGACGACTTGGGGGTGGCCGGTACAACAGATATGGCGATTGAGACAGACCACGGTATCCGTCGCCGCCATCACGATATGCAGATCGTGCGAGACGAGCAAGACCCCGCAACCGTGCCGATCCCGAACCGTCGCGAACAAACGATAGAGTCGGCTCTGGCTGCTGATATCGACCCCCGCCAGCGGCTCGTCGAGGATCAGCAGATCCGGTTTGCGCAGCAAGGCTCGAGCCAATAATACCCGGCGCATCTCCCCGCCGGAAATGTCGGCCAGCGCATGATCGAGAATGCCCCCGTCGCCGGACCCGCCATCGAGCAATCCGACATCGTTCAAGGTCGGCTCCAATCCTTCGTAGGAAGTCTTCGTGCCGAGAGTGAGAAAGCGCCGGACGGTCATCGGGAAGATCGGATCCCGCTGAATATGTTGCGGGACATAGCCGATGCGCAGATCGGCGGAGCGCCGAACCTCGCCGTGTTGCGGCTCGACGATCCCCAAGAGCACCCGGATCAACGTGGACTTTCCGGCGCCGTTGAGGCCGATCAGGGTAACGATCTCCCCCTTGTGCACGGCAATATCCACATCCTCCAGTACGTTATGGTGGCCGAAGCGAACGCTCACTTGGTTCGCTTGAACCAAGATCCTCTCTTGATCCGGGGCCGACGAGGCGGGTTCGATCGGGTTTGTAGATACCATCTCTATAATTGGCCTTCGCAAAAGATCGGGATCTCGAAGGGATATCGAATGCGCCGCGTCATGCCGATGATCTCGAAGACCCGCACGAATGCGCCGGGATTGCAGGCCTTCGAAACCCTACCGGGTTCCCGTGCAAGGAGGCGTCGATCGATCGAGGAGGCAAAAACGCAAAATCCGTGGCTCATCGACGACGGGGCGGCGACAAAGCCGATATCGAAGCCCGCGGCGAGTGAGTTTTTCGAATCTGTCGTTGAGCATCTCGTAATCGTGTTATTGTATAACCCTTTTTTTGCTGCTGTTTTTCCGCTTTTCATCGCCTCGGGCTTGACCCTTTGAAACTCGAGATTCGAGACTTCGGGATACGCCTCCTTTCGCAGCGATTGACCGATCGAGCAGCCTTGGGCTCCTTCGACACCCTCGAAACAGGAATTGAAATCCGATGAAACGTACCGCGATCGTTATCCTGTCCATCGCTTTGTCCGCCGCCTCGATGACAACGGCGATGGCCGCCTCCGCGCCCGCTGTCGTCGTCAGCATCAAACCCTTGCACTCGCTCGTCGCCAATGTGATGGAGGGCGTCGGCGAACCCGATCTGATCATCGGTAGCGGCGCCTCCCCTCATGGTTATCAGATGCGCCCGTCCCAAGCCGCGGCTTTGGGAAAGGCGGATGTCATCATCTGGATCGGTAGGGATATGGAGAGTTTTCTTGTGCGCCCCCTCGCCAATCTCGGCAAAGACGCCGAGATCATCACCTTGACCGAGGCGCCGCAAATATCGCTGCTGCGCTTCCGTGAGGGTGCGGTTTGGCCCGAAGACGGAGGGCATGACGAACAAGACGAACACGGACACGACGAACAAGACGAACACGGGCACGACGAACAAGACGAACACGGGCACGACGAACAAGACGAACACGGGCACGACGAACAAGACGAGCACGGGCACGACGAACAAGACGAGCACGGGCACGACGAACAAGACGAGCACGGGCACGACGAACAAGACGAGCACGGGCACGACGAGCACGACGATCACTCTCATGCCGGCGAACTCGACGGCCATATCTGGCTCGATCCTTCGAATTCGCGACGTATCGTCGAGCTCGTCGCCGATACGCTCTCCCGGCACGATCCCCAACGGGCCGCCATCTATCAGCGGAACAAAGAAGCCACCGACAAGCGTATCCATGCCTTGGAAGACGAACTGCGCTCGCGTCTGGCACCGGTGCGGGATCGGCCCTTCTTGGTTTTCCACGATGCCTATCAGTATTTCGAGAAGGCTTTCGGTCTCGAAGCTTCGGGCGCGATCACCTTGGGACCCGAACGCCGCCCGGGGGCAAAAAGGCTCGCCTCCTTGCGCAAAGCGATGGTCGATCATAATATCGGCTGCGTCTTCACCGAGCCCCAGTTCAGACCGGATCTCGCACTCATGGTGGTCGAAGGTACCGATACCCGTCTTGACCAAATCGACCCGCTCGGAGCGAATGTCGAGCCGGGCCCCGATGCTTGGTTCGAGACCATGAACCAACTGGGCACTACCTTCGCCGAGTGCCTCTCGGGGTCGTGAGCGTATGCCCCTGGTAGCTATCGCCAAGGAGCTCTCCCGCGATGCCGGAGCCTTGTGCTTCGCACCGCCGGTCCATCGGGTCTACAACCCTTTGGAATACGCTTGGGCGCCCCATCGACGCTACCTCGGGCTTTTCGATCGCTGCTGCAAGAAATACTCCGCCGAGGGAAGGCCGCCGATTCTGATGCTGGGGATCAATCCCGGGCCTTTCGGGATGGCTCAGACCGGCGTTCCCTTCGGCGACGTGGAATTGACGCGCGATTGGTTAGGTATCGAGGGGAGGGTGCTGCGCCCCGAGATCGAGCATCCCCGTCGACCGGTAGACGGCTTCGACTGCCGGCGACGGGAGATGAGCGGACGAAGGCTTTGGGGCTGGGCGCGAGATCGTTTCGGGGATCCGGAAGATTTTTTTCGACGCTTCTTCGTTTGGAACTACTGCCCGTTGTGCTTCATGGAGGACAGCGGCAAAAACCGCACCCCGGACAGGCTACCGGCGCCGGAACGGGAGGCGCTGTTCGCAATCTGCGATCGGGCGCTCGTTCGCGTCGCCCGCTATCTCGACCTTCGGCATATCGTCGGCATCGGCCGATTCGCGGCCCATCGCGCCCGCGCCGCGCTCGAAAACGACGATCGAGTGCGCATCGACTGTGCACCGCATCCGAGCCCGGCAAGCCCGATCGCCAACCGCGGTTGGGCCCCGGCCTTCGAACAAGCGCTGAGGCAAGCGGGAATCGCCTTTTGATCAAGCCGCAGTTCTTCCCCTTCGAATAGCCTTCGTGGCCCCCAAAAAGCCCGATAGCGAGGGCATGCGCGATCTCCGCCCTCGGGAATTCATCTGCCTGATCGCCTCGATGATGTCGCTGGCGGCGCTGGCGATCGACGCGATGCTGCCCGCCCTGTCCGTCATCGAAGACGATCTCGGCGTGGCGAATCCCGCCGATATCCAACTCGTGATCATCGCCCTCTTCGGCGGTCTTGCGATCGGGCAAATGGTCTACGGCCCCCTATCGGATCGCACCGGACGCAGGCCGGCGATCTTGGCGGGGCTGATCGTCTTCATGATCGGAAGCCTCGTCTCCTCGATCGCCACCGATTTCGAAACGATGATCTGGGGCCGTATCCTCCAAGGCTTCGGCGCCGCCGGACCCCGGATCGTGATCGTGGCATTGGTGCGGGACCGCCATCGCGGGCCGGTGATGGCCCGATTGATGTCCTTCGCCCTGTCGATCTTCATCGTCGTTCCCGCCATCGCCCCCGCTCTGGGACAGGCGATCCTCCTGCTGTCGAACTGGCGCGGGATATTCGCCGCTTTTTTCGCCTTCGCCGCCGTCGTTTGCCTGTGGTTCGGGCTACGACAACCGGAAACCCTTCCCCCTAAGCACCGGCGGGCGCTGTCGATCGAGGCGACGCGGCAGGCGATTTCGGAATTCTTTCGCTCTAGGATCTCGGTCGGCTACACCCTCGCCACCGGCTTCGTTTTCTCGCCTTTCGTCGTCTATTTGAGCACCGCGCAGCAAATCTTCTCGCAGGTCTACGACACCGGCCTTCTCTTTCCCCTCTATTTCGGGGGTCTGGCGCTGGCCCTCGGCTTGGCGTCGCTCGTCAACGGCCGCTTGGTGGGGCGTTATGGAATGCAGCGAATCGTCCTTGCCTCGACCGCGGGCATCGTTTTCGTCTCGCTGCTCGGATGGGTCGCGGGGGCATCGGTTTTCGGCCCCGCAGGGCCGGTCCCGCTTTGGCTTTTCATGCTGTGGATGACGATCGTCTTCGCCTTGGTCGGCTTGCTCTTCGGCAATCTCGGCGCCCTTGCGATGCAACCCCTCGGCCATATCGCCGGTATCGGAGCGGCGATCGTCGCCTCGCTCTCGACCCTGATATCGATCGTCTTGGGCGGCATGGCCGCCAGAGCCTTCGACGGCAATATCCTCGTCCTGCCCGCCTATTTCGCTCTTTTCGGAACCGGGGCCTTGGCCGCGGTCCTCGGGGCCGAAGGAAAAAATACGATCCGAAGAATCAAACCCTTGATCCGGGGCATCGCGCCCGCATATCGACTATCGCCCGGACAACGAAATCCGGCCCCGCCGGAGGCAAAGAGTATCCTTGCCGCCGCCACCGCCGCCGAGCCACCGAGGAAACCGCACTTGATCGATCGGAAATTTCAAAGCGCCATCTTTGCCGAAGGCGCGCGCGTGCATCGCTACTTGGAATACCGCTGCCGGCAAGCCCCGGATGCCGCCGAGCGACAACGCATGGCCCGAGCGATCGGCTCGGCCTTGGCCGCCGCTCGCAAGGCCGCCCCGCCGCCGGCGCGCATCGTCGTCGCCTTCGGACGAAGGCTGTGGTCGGTTTTGAACCCGGACGCGCTCCCCGATGCCCTCCGCGACTTCGATGAAATCCGCGGCGCCAAGGGGCATAGCGCCCCCGCAACCCAATGCGATCTATGGCTTTGGCTGCAGGCCGAGGGCGAGGACGAGAACGTCGCCCGCACCTTGGCTTTGCACCGAATCCTGCGCGATGATTTCGAACTGCAACTCGAGCAGCCCGCCTTTGACTACTTCGCCTCCCGCGATCTGACGGGATTCGAAGACGGCACCGCCAACCCCGCTGACCGCCAAGGGCGGATCGATGCCGCCATCGTCCCCGCAGGGCCAGGAGCGGGCGGCTCTTTCGTGCTGGCGCAACGCTGGGTCCATGATCTCGAGAAGTTCGAGGGCCTCGAGGTCGAAGCCCAAGAAAAGATCATCGGTCGCACCAAGGCCGACAGCATCGAATTCGAGGGCGACGACATGCCGCCCGAGGCGCACGTCGCCCGCACCGATGCAAAGAAGGACGGGGTCGCCTTGAAGGTCTTCCGGCGCAGCAAGCCTTATGCGAGTCTCGATCGCTGCGGTTTGTATTTTCTATCCTTCGCCTGCGCCTTGGAGCGTCATCGAATTCAGCTGGAGCGGATGTTCGGCGTTTCCGGCGACGGCTTGTCCGACCGCCTGATCGATTTTTCCGCCCCCGACACCGGCAGCTATCTTTTCGCGCCGGCCTTCGAGGATCTCGAAAAAGGCCTGCAAGAATGAAAATCCGGCCGCCCGTCAGACACGCGCACCGCTCGGCGCCGGATCGCCCGGCCGATATTCGAGGGTTCGGGATCAGCGTGGTGAGTTTGGGGGTCGCCGATCTCTCCTCGGCGGATCGCTTCTATCGCGAAGGGCTCGGTCTTGTCCACGCCCGTCCGCCGCAAGAGGTGATCTATTTCGCACTGCCGGGGACCCTGCTGGCTCTTTGCCGGCGCGAGGAATTGGCCCGCTACGCCGGGCTTCCCGGCGCTCCGCCATACGACAATGGATCGGGAAAGAAGAGATCGGAGACCATCCCCTTCGGCGGTATCACCCTTTCGTGCAATGTCGCCTCGCGATCGGAGGTCGAGCGTCGTTGCGCTCGCGCCGCCGCGGCCGGGGCGAAGATCGTCAGGCCGCCTCACGACGAGGAATGGGGCGGATATTGCGCTTGGATCGCCGACCTCGACCACCATCTATGGGAACTCGTGTGGAATCCCCGCCGCTTCGGGAACGAGGGCTTCGGCGACCGACAAAACGAGAGCTGATCGTCAAGGGCAAAAGGGTGTTCTTCGCCGCAGCGCAAGGGGGCGAAGACATTCCTTCGACGCTGATTCCTTCGACGCTTTTTCCCCTCGGGGCTTGTATCGAGCCGGGCTTGTATCGATCAATAGCGACAGACGCCCCGCGACGGTCGGAGCGAGCCTTTGCCGCCGAGTTTTCGACAGCCTATTTCCAAGCGGCTTTCGAAGCGCTTCGCCCGAGGCCCGGCGGCGCCGGCGATATAAGGAGCGCGATGGGATATCCGCCGCCACCCGTCAATAGATATCGGGGGATCGAGGGATCGTTTTCAAAGGCCGCCGGACGAGGCCGAGCCCCTCTTGATCAGCGCTCGGCGGCGGATTGGCGAATCGAGAAAAAGAGCGGATCGTTTGCGCCTTTCGCTCGCCGGCGTTCCGTCTAGCGTTCCAAATGCTCGATCTTTCCCTCGACCCTCTCCCAATCCTTCGCATCCTCCGGCGCATCCTTTTTTTCGCTGAGCACCGGCCACTCCTTCGACAACTCCGCGTTCAAAGACAGCCACTGTCGCTGATCCTCGGGGAGATCGTCCTCGGCGACGATGGCCTCCACCGGGCATTCCGGATCGCATAAAGAGCAGTCGATGCACTCCTCGGGGTCGATGACCAGCATATTCGGACCCTCATGAAAACAATCCACCGGACATACCTCGACGCAATCCGTATATTTGCATTTGATGCACTGCTCGGTGACGACGAATGTCATGATTTGTGATTCCTCGTTCCTCGAAAGAAAAGCCTCGGGCGCGAATGATATCGCAAGACCGCACCGTCGGTGATCTTCGCCGACGGGATCGGCGACAAAAAATCATGACGCCTCGACCTGAAAAGCCCCTCGGCGCTTTTAGGTATCGGCACCGCCTTCGTCTTCGAGGGATTTCAAGCGATAAAGAATATCGAGGGCCTCTTTGGGAGTCAGCGCATCCGGATCGACGGCCTCCAATGCCTGCAAAAGAGCCTGCGCCCGATGCATGCGCGGATCATCCGACTCGGCGGCGACCGGGGCCGCCGGCACCGCCGCGCTTCCAATCTCTCGATCGTCGTAAGCCGATGACATCGGTCCGAGCCTGGAATCGAACAGGCCGAGCTGCGGCGAATTCGGCTCGGTCAATGCCGCATGCGGACGATCCTCGATGGCGGAGAGAATTTCCCGCGCCCGCCCGATGATCTCGGCGGGGATCCCCGCCAATGCCGCCACCGCGATCCCGTAACTCCTATCCGCCGGACCCTCCTTGACCCGGTGCATGAAAACCAAACGCTCGCCGTGTTCGATGGCATCCAAGTGCACATTGACGACTCCGTCGGCGCATGAGGGTAGCGCCGTCAGCTCGAAATAATGCGTGGCGAAAAGCGTGAACGAGCGGATCCGAGAGGCGAGGTAGCGAGCGCAGGCCCACGCCAAGGCGAGCCCGTCGTAGGTGCTGGTCCCCCGTCCGATCTCGTCGATCAGCACCAAACTGGCGGAAGTGGCGTTGTTGAGGATCTGCGCCATCTCGCTCATCTCCACCATGAAGGTCGAGCGCCCGCCGGCAAGGTCGTCCCCGGCGCCGATGCGGGTGAAGATACGATCGATGGGGCCGATCCTCGTCGCCGTCGCGGGCACGAAACTCCCGGCATGGGCCAGCAGCGTGATCAACGCCGTTTGACGCATCAGGGTCGATTTGCCGCCCATATTCGGCCCCGTTACCACCAGCATGCGAGTCTCGTTATCCAAGGTGATATCGTTGGGCACGAAAGGAGTCGTCGTATTTCCTTCGACGATCGGATGCCTCCCGCCGCGGATGTCGATACCCGGGGCATCATCCAAACTCGGGGCCCGGTAGTCGAGACTCACGGCGCGCTCGGCAAAGGTGCAAAGAACGTCGAGTTGGGCGATGGCCCGGGCACAGTCCTGCAGGCCCTCGAGATCCTCGGCGATACGGGCGATCAGCGATTCGTAGAGGGTTTTCTCTCTCGCCAAGGCCCGCTCCCGCGAGCCGAGCATCCGATCCTCGAATTGTTTGAGTTCGGGGGTGATATAACGCTCGGCATTTTTGAGGGTCTGACGGCGTATGTAATCGGCGGGAGCGCGAACGCTCTGCGCCCGAGTGATCTCGATGAAATAGCCGTGCACCCGGTTATAGCCGACGCGCAAATTCGGCAAGCCCGTTCGCTGACGCTCTTTTTGCTCGAGATCGTCCAAAAAGGCTTCGGCATTCACCGACACCCCTCGCAAATCATCGAGGGCTTGGTCATAACCGGGAGCGATGACCCCGCCATCGCGAATCAATACCGGCGGGGCTTCGACCAAGGCCCGATCGAGGAGCTCGGCAAGATCGGGGAATTCACCGCCGGCGCGGGCAAGATCCTGCACCCGCGGGCTATCGATCGTCCGCGCCGCGGCGCATAGCCGCGGCAGAATATGCAATGCCCGGCGCAGCTGCGTCAGATCCCGCGGACGGGCGCTCCCCAAACCGATCCGCGAGAGGATGCGCTCGATATCCCCGACATCGCCGATCATCTCGCCCAAGGCTTCGTAGTCGCGCCCGTCGATCAACTGACCGACGGCGTTCAAGCGCAGCGCGATCTCCTCGTGGTCCCGAATCGGGCGGGTCAGCCAACGGCGCAGCAAACGGCTTCCCATCGCGGTGGCGCTGCGGTCCATCACCGCCGCGAGGGTTGCCGATTCGTTCTCCGAAAGGGGGCGCACGATCTCGAGATTGCGCCGCGTGACGGCGTCCAGGGTCAGCGCCTCGTCGTGGCCTTCGAAACGCAACGAGCGCACATGGGGCAGCGATCCCTGCTGGGTATCGCGGGCATAGTAAATCAACGCCCCGGCGGCCCCGACCACGAGCGGGCGATCCTCGATCTCGAAGGCGTGGAGATCGCGCGTGCCTAACTGTTCGAGCAGGAGATGCCGCGCCGAGATCGGATCGAAATGCCATGCGGCAAGGCGCCGCAAGGCCGGATGCTCGCCCAAGAAATCGGGGAGAGGACAATCCTCGGGGATCAGAATTTCCGCCGGGGCGATACGCTCGATCTCGGCGCGAGCGGAGACGGCATCGTCGATCTCGGTGCAAATGAAACGCCCGCTCGACATCTCCAAACCCGCGATCCCCCAACGCTCCTTGCGCCCGTACACCGCCACCAGCATATTGTCGCGATATTTCTCGAGCAGATGCTCTTCGCTCAAAGTGCCGGGGGTGACGATCCGCACCACCTTACGCTCGACCGGCCCCCCGCGCGCCGCCGTCGGATCCCCGATCTGCTCGCAAACGGCGACCGACTCGCCCTGTCGCACGACCCTGGCGATATAGGAATCCACCGCGTGGGCGGGCACCCCGGCCATCGAGATCGGCTTGCCGCCGGATTTGCCGCGGGTGGTCAGCGTGATATCGAGCAAGGACGCGGCGCGACGAGCGTCGTCGAAAAAGAGCTCGTAAAAATCCCCCATGCGATAGAAGAGCAGAGTATCGGGATAATCCGCTTTGATGCGCTGATATTGCGCCATCACCGGCGTGTCTTGCCCGGAACGAAGGGATGATTTCGATCTTTTCGGAGACATTGGAAAATCGTCACGCACACGATGAAGAAGAAAAAACACGCAGCCGAGAACGTAACTGACTCAAGTGATCGATCTTTGTTTTCTAGTATGTATCGTATAAAACGAAATATTCCTACTGACAAGGGGAATGCTTCCGACCGAGGAGGCGCGGGAAAGGATTGCAAGGCAAGACCCCGGCTCGGCGAGGGCGATAGAAAGCAGCCGGAGCCCTCGATCCGAGGCGAGCCGCAAGGCTTGAAAGAGGCCCGCCTCGCCCCCATTCAAAGGAATCGATCGCTGGCTAACCCGATCCCATCGCCTTGAATCCAAAGCGATGCTCGGATCCGATGATGCGGAGACGACCGCTATGACCGATAACGCAAAGCCCGAGGATACGAATCGGGAAACCTTAGGCTTTCAGGCCGAAATCCGTCGGCTCTTGGAATTGATGGTCCGTTCGCTTTACGGAAACAAGGAGATCTTCCTTCGGGAACTGATCTCCAATGCGGCGGATGCCGCCGACAAACTCCGCTTCGAAGCCCTTTCCGACAACGAGCTCTACGAAGGCGAGGGGGATATCCGGGTGCGCATCCTCGTCGATCCCCAAGCCCGCACGATCACCATCAAGGATAACGGTATCGGGATGAGCCGAGAGGAGATCGTCAAGAACCTCGGCACGATCGCCCGCTCCGGGACCCGTGATTTTCTCGCCTCGCTCACCGGCGACAGCGCCAAGGATACGCAGTTGATCGGGCAATTCGGAGTGGGCTTTTATTCCGCTTTCATCGTTGCCGATCGTATCACCGTCAACTCTCGGCGCGCGGGAAAACCCGCCTCGCAAGGGGTGCGTTGGCAATCGACGGGAGAGGGTGAATTCACCGTCGAGGATATCGATCTCCCCGCTCGAGGCAGCGAAGTGATTTTGCATTTGCGCGAGGACGAAGACGAGTTCCTGGATCCCGGACGTATCGAAGGGATCGTTCGAAAATACTCCGATCACATCTCGATCCCGATCTCGATGCCCGCTTCCGAAAGCGATGCCGACGAGGGCTCCGACGACGATGCCGACGACGATACGAAAGAGCGAAGCATCAACCAAGCCACCGCGCTATGGGCGCGCAACAAAAACGATATCGCCGACGACGACTACAAGAATTTCTATCGCCATATCGCCCACGATTTCGAAGACCCTCTGGCTTGGCTGCATCATCGAGTCGAGGGCAATCTCGAATACAACCTCCTGCTTTATATCCCGGCGCGCGCTCCTTTCGATCTGATGGATCGCTCCGTCAAACGGGGGGTCAGACTCTATATCCGGCGAGTGTTCGTGATGGAAGACGCCGAGCAGCTGATGCCCGCTTATTTGCGTTTCGTTCGCGGCGTGATCGACTCCGCGGACCTGCCCTTGAACGTCTCGCGCGAGATATTGCAAGAAGATCGACAGATCCGATCGATTCGCGCCGGGGCGGTGAAAAGGGTGCTGGATCTGCTGGCCTCGATGGCGAAAGACGAGCGCGAAAAATACGAGGCCTTCCAAAAAGAATTCGGGCATATCCTCAAAGAGGGGATCGTCGAGGACGAAAGGAATCGCGAAACGATCGCCGGATTGTTGCGCTTTGCCTCCACCGAGCCTTCCGCCGATCAGGCAACCGAAAGCCCTTCGGTTTCTCTCGACGACTATATCGAGCGCATGAAGGATGGCCAAAAAGGGATTTATTACATCACCGCGAGCGGCTATCGCGCCGCGCGCAGCAGCCCGCATTTGGAGGCCTTCGACAAACACGGCGTCGAGGTTTTGTTGTTGACGGATCCGATCGACGAATGGGTGGTCATGCACCTTGCGCAGTACAAGGAAAAAACGCTGATCTCGGTGATGAAGGGCGAGTTCGATCTCGACGATATCGTTTCCTCGAAAGAAGACGATGCGCCGGCCGAAAAAGCCGAGGACAAGGCGAGCGCCGATGAAAAAGAATACGAGAAGTTGCTCTCCTATTTCCGCACCGTCCTTTCGGATCGGGTGCGCGATGTTCGTATCACCCGCCGCCTCGACAGCTCCCCGGCCTGTCTCGTGCGCGAGGAGAACGAAATCAGCCACCGGATGGAGCGCCTGCTCGATGCCGCCGGTCAACCGATCCACAGCGTCCATCCGACCCTCGAGCTCAACCCCGCCCACCCCTTGATGGCGCACCTTGCCGTACAAGTCGAAGACGATATATGGCCCGATTGGGCCGAACTGATCTTCGAGCAATCCCTGCTATGCGAAGGGGGGTTGGAGGATCCCGCCGCTTTCGTACGCCGCATGAACAAGTTGCTGCTCATTCCGCTAAGACCGATCAACAAACCGGGCAACGTCGCTCGCAAGCGACGGGCGAGTCCGAGCGCCAAGCGCAAGGACCCTGCCGATTCGTCGAGCGCGAAGACCGGCGCAAAGGCGAAAGCCGAAACGAAGGCGAAAGCCGAAACGAAAGCGAAAAGGAGCGGGAGCGAAAAACCGAAGGGCGCGAAAAGCCGCAAAGAGGGCTCTTGAGGGCTCTTGAGCGATCCGATCGAGGAAGGATGAAAAAACGATGAACAAAGAGATCGGCTCGAATCGATCTCGAGCCGATAAAGAGCGGATCGTCACGCGGATCATCGCCGCGACCGCGAGAGCGTCGATATGAAGAGTCGGTGTCGAAGATGAGCTCCGATCCCGAGCCCGATCTCGAATCGAATCGGCTTTCGGCGGCGGATATCGACGAACTCGATTTTGCGATGCGCGAAGCGCTCGGCGAACTGCATACCATCGTCGATTTCATCCGCTTCGGGGCCGCTCGACTCGAGCGAGCGCCGGTGGTCTTCGGTCACGGCCAGGACAATGCGGTCGACGAAGCCGCTTGTCTGGTGCTGCACGCCGCCGGGCTGCGCCCCGATGCCCGAACACCCCTGCTCTGTGCCCGCTTGCTCGATAGCGAACGCCGACGGGCTCTCGAGCTTCTTCGGCGCCGGATCGAGCGGCGGATCCCCGCCGCCTACCTGACGGGAAAGGCCTGGTTCGCCGGCCTCGAATTCCTCTGCGACCGGCGAGCCTTGGTCCCGCGCTCCCCCATCGCCCAATGGATCGAACGCGGCTTCGAGCCTTGGATCGAAAGCGACGAAGGCCTGCGCATTCTGGATATCGGCACCGGCGGCGGAGCCATCGCCATCGCCTGTGCGATCGCCTTTGCGCAAGCGCTCGTCGATGCGGTGGATATCAGCGAAGAGGCGCTTTCCTTGGCGCAGGAAAACAGCCGGCGGCACGGTGTCGAATCCCGAGTGCGAACGATCCGATCCGATCTTTTTTCCGCCTTGTCGGGCGAGCGTTATCATCTCATCGTCGGCAACCCGCCTTATGTCGACGCGCAAACGATGGCCGCCCTCCCCGCGGAATATCTGCATGAACCGCGGCTCGGCTTGGAATCGGGAGCCGACGGGCTCGATCATATCCGCCGGATATTGGATAGCGCATCTTCACACCTGCACCCGAAAGGAATTCTGGTCTGCGAAGTCGGGGCCTCCCGCCGAGCCCTCGAAGAGGCCTTCCCCCACCTGCCTTTTCTATGGCTCGAGTTGGAGGGCGAGAGCGAAGGCGTCTTTTTGTTGGAACGCAAAGACCTTCGACATCCCCGAATAGCCGAAGCGATCCCCTGAGCGCCCCGGCCGGCAATACCCGAACCCTCTCGCCGACGCCCGCATCGTAAAATCGCCAGCGATAGCCCCAAGGGAGTCGGCGATGATCACGTTGATCGAAGCACTGAACTACCGCTGTCTCGAAGATGTGCGGGTGCGGCTCGCTCCCTTTCACGTTCTCGTAGGCCCGAATGCCTCGGGCAAATCCACCTTGATGGATGTCGTCGAGTTCCTCGGCGATCTGGTCGACGACGGTCTCGACGAAGCGCTGGCCAAGCGCGTCCCCGAGGACCCGAAAGAACTTCTCTTTCAGCGTCGAGGGGAGCGGATGGAACTCGCGGTGGAGGCCGAAATCCCCGATGGTTTGCGGAAGAAAACTCTACGACCGGAACTCGATTCGGTGCGATACGAAATCGCCGTCGGGCTCGACGAATCCGGACACCGATTCGAATTCAAAGCCGAAGGTCTGCTGTTGAAAAAAAGATCGCCGCAAGAGTCAAGGCAAAGCGCACTCTTCCCGGCAGCGCCGACACCTCGCGCATCCCTGCTCTCCAATACCCGCAAAAAAGACAACAAACTTATCATCGACAAAGTGCCGGGCGGCAACGACAACTTCTACAGCGAATGCCAGCCGCGGGCGAAGCGCTGGGCGCCTTCGTTCAGGCTGGGGACCCGCAAATCGGCTCTCGGCAACCTCGTCCAAGACGAGAGCCAATTTCCCGTCGGCATCTGGTTTTCGAATCTGCTGACCACCGAGATACGAAAAATATCGCTCGACAGCCTCGCGATCAAAAAACCCTCCCCACCGGTCAAAGCCCGGACATTCCTCGCCGACGGATCGAACCTGCCTTGGGCGGTGCATCGCCTGCGAAAGCAGGCCCCGAAGCGCTTCGAGGGGTGGATCGAGAACCTGCAAACGGTCCTTCCCGACTTGAGGACGATCAAAACGCTCATCCGCGCCGAAGATCGACATTGCTATATGGTTTTCGAATACGAAAACAAGACCAGCGTTCCTTCTTGGCTCGTTTCCGACGGAACGCTGCGGCTGGCGGCCCTGACACTCCCGGCCTGGCTTTCGGAGCATCGGGGAATCTATCTGATCGAAGGGCCGGAAAACGGCATCCATCCCAAGGCCATCTCCGCCATCGACGATCCCCTCTCGTCGGTCTACAACGCCCAAGTGCTGATGGCCACCCACTCCCCGGTTCTCCTCAACGCCAACCGGCTCGAAGATATCCTATGCTTCGCCCGCAACGACAAAGGAGCCACCGATATCGTGGCCGGCAACGAACACCCGAATCTTCGTCAATGGACCGGGGAGGTCGATCTCGGCACCCTGCTCGCCGCGGGGGTGATGGGATGAAGGATCCGGGAGCGAAGGCTCCGGGAGTGAAGGATCTCGTCATCCTCGTCGCCGACAAAGCATCGAGCAGGCGATGATCGGCCTGCTCGAAAGGCCGAGGGCCCTTGGGATTCGCAAGGATATCGCCTTCGATATCTTCATCCATCCGGGGCACGATCCCGGCTGTGCACAAAAGGGGGTCGATTTTTTATCCCGGTTCGAGGATGGCTACCGGCACGCGCTTTTGATCTTCGACCATGATGGATCATCGAAAGAGAGTCTTTCGCTCGATGATCTCGAGAATTCGCTGCAGCGGGATTTCGCCGGATCTCGTTGGAGGGAAGATCGGGCGCAGGCGATCGTCATCGTCCCCGAACTCGAGGCATGGGTGTGGAGCGATTCCCCCCATGTCGCAAGGGCCATCGGTTGGCAAGGCGATCGCCGCAGCCTGTATCGATGGCTGATCGAACGCTCGCTGATGAAAGAAAACGAAGCCAAACCCTCTTCCCCCAAAGAAGCCCGGCACGCAGTCCTGCGCCGAAATCAAAGGCCCAAAGGAGCGGCGTTGTATAAAAAAATCGCAAGCAGGGTTTCTTTGAAAAACTGCCGGGATCCCTCGTTTCGAAAACTCGCAAGGGCCATGCGACGATGGTTTTGCGATGGCGCATCGAAGCGATCGAAGGGCGATCCGAGCCCTGTCGAGCCATGCTGACCAACGCTCATGTTCCGATCATCGGCTTCGCCGCGTGGAGCGGCACCGGCAAGACGACCTTGCTGCGCCGTCTGCTCCCGATCCTTGCCGAACGCGGGATCCGCACCGGCATGATCAAACACGCCCACCACGATTTCGATGTCGACACCCCCGGCAAGGACAGCTATGAATTGCGCAAGGCGGGGGCGGCGCAAATGCTGATATCCTCCCGCCGTCGATGGGCGTTGATGGTGGAGCGACCCGTCGAGCGCGAGCCCCCGCTGGACGAAGTCCTGCTCGATCTGGATCAGGAATTCCTCGATCTGATCTTGGTGGAGGGCTTCAAACACGAGCGATTTCCGAAGATCGAGTTGCATCGGCCGGGCTTCGGACGCCCCATGCTTTACCCCCGCGACGAAACGATCATCGCGATGGCCACCGACGCCCCGCTCGGCAAAGAGATCCCCTTGCCGCTGCTGGATCTGAACGATCCCCCGAGCATCGCGAACTACCTCACCCGATCGATGACGACGCCGATGACGCCGAGGCGGGTATCGACCCCGACCGTGCCGCTCGCGGATCGTTGACGCGGATCGTTGACGCGGATCGATGAAAACAGCGATGGATAAGTCGATGAGCCCTTGCGAACCTCTCCCCGACTGCTACGAAAGCGATCCCGATCTCCTGCCTCTGAACGAAGCCCAGCGCCGTATCCGAGCCCATGTCAAAGCGATCGAAGACCGCGAGAGGGTGGCGCTGATCGAGGCCCATGGAAGAATCGCGGCGACGGATATCACCTCGCCGATCGATGTCCCGGGACATACCAACTCGGCGATGGACGGCTATGCCTGCAACGGGGATTCCTTGCCCGAGAGCGCCCCGCGATGGTTCGATGTGGTCGGCGAGGCCTTGGCCGGCCACCCCTTCGCCGGTCGCGTGGAAGCCTCGAAAGCGGTTCGAATCACGACCGGGGCGATGATGCCGACGGGCACCGATACGGTGGTGATGCAAGAACACGTAAGGGTCGAAGACGAACGAGTGCAGATCCCCCCGGGGAATCGCAAGGGGCAGCATGTGCGCGAACTCGGCGAGGATATCGCCGCCGGGGCGGTGGTCATCGCCCGCGGGAAACGCCTGATGCCGGCGGAGGCGGGGCTGCTCGCCTCCCTCGGTATCGCCGAGGTCGAGGTCTTTCGTCCCTTGCGGGTGGCTTGTTTTTCCACCGGGGACGAAATCCGCTCCCCCGGTGAGGATTTCGCGGCGGGAGCGGTCTACGACAGCAATCGATTCACGATACGAGGCATGCTCGAGCGCCTCGGGGTCGAGATCGTCGATCTCGGGATCGTGCCCGATCGGCGCGAGGCGATCTTCGAGGCTTTCGAAAAGGCGGCGAAAAGCGCCGATGTCGTGCTCTCTTCCGGGGGGGCCTCCACCGGCAAGGCCGACCATATCAAAGAGGCCTTGAGCGCCCTCGGGCAGGTGGGGTTTTGGCGTATCGCCATCCGCCCCGGAAGGCCCTTGGCTTTCGGTTTCATCGATAACGCTTTGTGCTTCGGTCTGCCGGGCAACCCCGTCGCGGTGATGGTGACCTTCTTGCAGATCGTCGCCCCCGCCCTGCGCGCCGCCGCCGGAGAATCGCGCTTTCGTCCGCCGCCCGAAGTGGAGGCTCGCTGCACCGTGCGCCTGCGCAAAAAACCGGGGCGAGTCGAATACTATCGCGCCCTTCTCGAACGGGATGAAAACGACGCCCTCGTGGTCCGCGATACCGGCCGCAGCGGTTCGGGGCTGCTCCATACGATGAGCGATGCCAACTGCTTCATCGTCCTGCCCGAAGAAAGCGAGACGATCGCCCCCGGATCGACGGTTCGCGTGCAACCTTTTTTCGGGTTGATATGAATCCCCCAAGCAAAACCCGGCCTACGAGGCTCGCGCGAAAAAACGAGCCGAGACCCTTCGAGCGAAGCCGAAATGCGCGGAACCGATGCCGGATTTTTTCACGCGAGCGCAAAGGGAAAAAGCGATGAGCGTTGCCGCCTCCGATGACGATCCGAAGGCCTCGAAGGCCTTGCCCCCCGAGCCCGGAACCCGTGCGAGCCCCGGCAAGCAAGGCCTTGCCGACTCGCCGACCCCCCTGTCGATTTGCGTGCTGACCGTCTCCGATACCCGCGACGAGGGAAGCGATAAATCCGGTCGTTTGTTGGCCGAGCGGCTGCTCGAAGCGGGGCATCGGCTCCATCGAAAAACGATCGTCCCCGACGATATCTATCGCATTCGCGCGGTGGTATCGGAATGGATCGCGGACCGGCAAATCCACGTGATCCTGACCACCGGCGGCACCGGCGTCACCGGGCGCGACGGCACTCCGGAGGCGGTCAGTGCGCTCTTCGACAAAACCATCGAGGGTTTCGGGGAAATATTCAGGAGCGTCTCCTACGAGGAAATCGAAACCTCCACCATCCAGTCGCGGGCCGTGGCCGGGGTCGCCAACGGAACCTACCTATTTTGTCTTCCGGGTTCTTCGGGGGCTTGCCGCACCGCTTGGGATCGGCTGATCCGCAAACAACTCGATAGCCGCACGAAGCCGTGCAACCTCGTCGAGTTGATCCCGCGTCTGTTGGAAAAATAGCGCGAAGAAAAACCCAAGCAGAAGAAAAACATCGGCGCGGGCAAAACGAAACCCTCCGCTTGCGCCTTTTATCCGCTCCTGTCAGAGACTTCGGGATATCGAGGGGGTATAGGTATATGGGCCTCGATGGGCATCGGCGCCTCGCCCGCGATCCGATCCTTCATCGACGATCGTCGACTTCGAGCTCGACCTCGCTCGCGACCTCGCTCGCGATCGATCACCCGCCCGATTCAGCCTTCCGGTCGGGTGCGCATATTTTCCGGCAACCAAGTGGCCAGATCGGGAAAGGCGATCAGCACGAAAACCATCAAGACCATGATCAGGAACATCGGCACCGCCGTCTTCGCGATATAGCCGATATCGTGTCGAGTCATCCCTTGCAGCACGAAGAGATTGAAGCCGATCGGGGGGGTGATCTGCGCCATCTCGACGACCACCACGATGAATATCCCGAACCAGATCATGTCGATGCCGGCGGCGCGGATCATGGGTTCCACCACCGCCATCGTCAGCACCACGGCCGAGATGCCATCGAGAAAACACCCGATGACGATATAAAAAACCATCAAGGCGATCAGCAAGGTCGTCGGGGCCAGTTCGAGGGAAGCGATCCACTCGGCGAGGGCCCGAGGCAGTCCGGTAAAGCCCATCGACAACGACAAAAACGCCGCCCCGGCAAGGATCAGCGCGATCATGCACGAGGTGCGAGTGGCCCCCATCAGGCTCTCGCCGAAGGTCTTCCACGTCAACGAGCGCTGCAAGGCCGCCAGCACCAAGGCCCCGACCACCCCGAAAGAGGCGGCTTCGGTGGCGGTGGCGAATCCGGTATACATCGAACCGATGACGAAGAGCACCAAGGCGATGACCGGGATCAGGAATATCGAATCGCCGATGCGCCGAGCCATGGTGACCCGGGCCTCGGGGGGCGGCAATTCCTTGGCCCGCACGATCGACCACAAAGCGACATAGCCCATGAACATCCCCGCCAACAACAAGCCCGGCAAGATCCCGGCGATAAAGAGCTTGGTGATCGATTCGTTGATGGTCACTCCGTAGACGATCAGGATGAGAGAGGGCGGGATCATCAAGCCCAAGGTCGCAGCCCCGGCCAGGGTGCCGATGGTCATGTATTCCGGATAACCCCGAGAGCGCAGCGCGGGGATCGACATCTTGCCGACGGTGGTCAAGGTCGCCGCCGAGGAACCGGAAACGGCGGCGAAAATCGTGCATCCCACGATATTCGTATGCAGCAACTTCCCCGGCAGGGGAGCCATCCACGGTGCCAAGCCCTTGAACATATCCTCCGACAGGCGGGTGCGATAGAGGATCTCCCCCATCCAGATGAACAAGGGCAATGCGGTCAACGACCAGCTCGACGAGGATGACCATATCGTGGTGATCATCGAGTCGCCGGGCGGGCGAAGGGTGAAAAGTTCCATCCCCACCCAAGCCACCCCCATCAGGGCCAGCCCCACCCATACCCCGCTGCCGAGAAGCAAAAAGAGCACGAAAAGAAAAACGACGGTCAAGGAGATGCCTTCCATGGCGTGCGATCCTGGCAAACGAGCCGATTGCAATCCTTATGAAGGGGGCTTCGAAAGGGCGGGATTCGATTTCGAAGGCTGCGAACGAGTTTTCGAAGGAGTTTTCGAAAATCCGGCAAGACGATGCCGAAAAAGGGTAGAAAAAGCGCTTCGGCGCTCTTCAAGCCTCGTTCCGGCGCGACTCGAGGCCCTCGTCCTCCCCCGATTGCCCCGCCAAAACGATCGAGAGGAAACGATCGACGAGCGCGATGGAAAAAACGCTCGTCCCCAAGGCCATCGACAGTTGCGGGATCCACAGCGGCCAAGCATCCTGCCCTTGGGAAATATCGTTGAGTTTCCACGACCACCACGTCGCGCGAACGGCGTAAACGGCGAAAAAGATCGCGATCAGACTGCCGATCCCGAAACACCACGCTTGCAACCACCGACGCGGGCCGGGGGGGAGGCGCAACAAGAGCAGATTCACCCGGATATGCGCCCCGCGATCGAGGGTGTGGGCCAAGGCGAAGAATACGCTCCCCGCCATGCAATAACCGGCGTAGTAGGTCGCACCGGTAAAGACGTGCCCTGACCAACGAGACACCATCTGAGCCACGATGATCACCAACAACAGCAACAAAAAAGCGGCGGCGATCAACCCGCAGGCTCGATAAAGCGCATCGAGCCTCGGGCGAAGAGCGCAAAGGATAGGGCTCGTTTTCGATGGTGACCCGACAGATGGCATCGGCGCTTATCCCTCGCTCCAAGGCTTTTCTTTTAAGTCATCTTGAAAACCCCGGGGGCGACAAGACCCCCGGGGCTCGCTTCGACTTTTAAAACCCGAAGTCGATTCGAAATCGACTCTTTTTCGACATCGGCTCTCGTCGGCTCTCGAGGGCTCACATCTTTCGATAGGCCTCGAGGATCGCCTTGCCGTCCGCGCCCGCATTGTCGAGCCATTCTTCGAGCATCGTCCGGCCGATCTCCTGCAACTCAGCCCGCAGGCTGTCTTTCGCCGGCTGCACCTTCATGCCGTTGGCCGCGAGTTGGGTGACGTACCAATCGGCGAGCTGATGGGCTCTTGCCGTGCCCGCCCGCTCGGCGAGCATCGCCAAGCCCTTGACGACATTGCGCCGATCCTCGCCGAGTTCGTTCCAAGAATCCTTGTTGACGAAGACGTAATTGCGCGGCATCCAAGCGTTGACTTCGTAAAAATAACCGAGCTGTTCCCAAACCTTGCGATCGTAGCCGGTCGAACCGGAGGAAACGAAAGCCTCCGCCACCCCGGTCGACAGGGCTTGGGTCAGCTCCGCCGCCTCGATTTGCACCGGCTGCATCCCGGCAAGCTCCGCGAGCCTCGACGTCGCCGAGTTATAGGCGCGGAATTTGATGCCCTTCATATCGGCGATCGATTCGACTTCTTTGTTGAAATAAAGTCCCTGCGGTGGCCAAGGCACGGAATAAAGGAGAACGAGATTTTGATCGTCGAGAATTTTTTCGACCGTCGGACGCGCCGCCTGCCAAAGTTTCTCCGATTCTTCGAAGGACGAGACCAAAAAAGGAAGGGAGTCGAAACCGAAGACGGCGTTCTCGTTCTGATGGGCGGACAGGAGACGCTCGCCGATGGGGGCTTGGCCGGTCTGGATCGCCCGTTTGATTTCATTGCCCTTGAACAACGAGCCGCCGCCGTGGACCACGACATCCAAGGCGCCGCCGGTGGCCAAACTCACCGCTTCGGCGAAATCCTTGCCGTTTTGAGTGTGGTAGTTGCTATCGGCATAAGCCATCGGCATATCCCATTTCTGGGCATGGGCGGGGGCGAAGGCCAACAAGGACAGGGCGAAGAGCCCGACAAGAACACGCCCGAAGCGGCGCGATAACGCGATCGGCTGGGTATACATCGATCATTCTCCTTGGGAATCGTATTGTCTTCGAAAGGCTTCGACGAAGCCCGGTTGTGGCATGATCATCGTGGCCGCGACGAAGGACGAAAAGTCTCGCCGCTGAAAAGGCCGCAAACGCTTTCGATCGTGCATCTTATATGATCGGCTTTCAAGCGTTGCGCAAAGATCGGCCGGACCCCTATCGCGATTCGAGGATTTTTTCGCTCTTTTCGACCCTTCGCCCGCTTCGAACCACAAGACATCCAAGGAGACCCAAAGACGATGGAATACACCTGCATTCGTGCCGAAACGAGAGATTCCGTCGGTTTGGTCGTGCTGGATCGACCGCAAGTCCTCAACGCCCTCGATCAGACCTTGATCGAGGAATTGGGCCATCGTTTGGCGGCCTTCGATGCCGATGACAATATCGGTGCGATGATCGTTACCGGCAGCGAAAAGGCTTTCGCCGCCGGGGCCGATATCTCCGAGATGAGCGAAAAAAGCGCGATGGAGGCTTTCGCCGGGCCTCATTTCTCTTATTGGCACCTGATCCGCGGCGTGCGCAAACCGATCATCGCCGCCGTCTCCGGCTACGCTCTCGGCGGCGGCTGCGAGCTGGCGATGGCTTGCGATATCATCATCGCCGCCGACAACGCCCGCTTCGGGCAGCCGGAAGTCAAACTCGGCATTCCCCCGGGACTCGGCGGCACCCAACGCCTGCCGCGGGCCGTCGGCAAGGCAAAAGCGATGGATCTTTGCCTGACCGGGCGCATGATGAGCGCCGAGGAGGCCGAGCGCAGCGGGCTCGTCAGCCGGGTGGTGCCCCCGGAGCGTTTGCTCGAAGAGGCGATGGAAGCGGGAAGGGCCATCGCCTCGATGTCCAAACCGGTGGTGAAGATGATCAAGGAATCCATCGATCGCGCTTACGAGACCACGCTCGAATCCGGCCTCGACGCCGAACGCGGCTTTTTCCATCTCGCCTTCGCCACCGAGGACAAGAGCGAGGGCATGCGGGCCTTCTTGGAAAAACGCGCTGCGCTATGGTCGCATCGCTGATTCGCTCGAGCGGGGCAAAGACTCCTACCGGCGGAGCCTTTGAGACCGGCGCATAAAAATATGCTTGTTCGAAGGAGTCGGAAGACATGTTGAAAAAAACCGCATCCGGATTGCTCGATCACTCCTTGGGCCGATTCATCAAGGGTCTGCGCGGCGAGAAAGACGGGAATATGCCGCTTTCCAAACGCGTCGGCCCCGAACTCGAGGCCGACGATCAATCCCGCCTGCGCGATCAGATCGATGCGTGCTTGGAAGGACGAGGCGGCGAGGTATCGGCAAGGGCGCGAGCCGCGGCATTGGGAGAGACCTACCTCGTATTGAATCCGGCGGGACGCCTGCGCTTCCTGCAAATACTGCAGCGCGAATACGATAGCGACCCCCAAGCGATCGGGGAGGCGATCGGGGCCTTTCGTCTGGCCATGGCAAAGCCCGACAGCGAGGCGAAGCCCGCCTCCGAGCGAAGCGAATACAACCTCGCTCTCGAGCGCCTGCGAAGCGCTGTGACCCCTAGGCGCTTGCGACTCTTCAAACACTTCAACGGTATCAACGGAGGGGTCAAGTTTCTCGTCGACCTGCGCGCCGATGTGCTCGATGCCAAGCGTGAATATCCGGAACTGGCGGGGATCGACAGCGACCTGCACACCCTGCTCGCCTCATGGTTCGATCCGGGCTTCTTGAAACTGCGGCGAATCACTTGGGAAAGCCCCGCTCTCGTGCTGGAAAAACTGATCGACTACGAGGCGGTGCACGAAGTCCGCTCTTGGGACGATCTCAAGAACCGGCTCAAACCGGATCGCCGATGCTATGCTTTTTTTCATCCCAATCTCTATGCCGAGCCGCTGATTTTCGTGCAGGTGGCACTCGTGCAGGGGATGTCCTCGAGCGTCCAAACCCTGCTCGATCCCGCCGCGCCGATCGAGCATCCTTTGGCGGTGGATTGCGCGATCTTCTACTCGATATCGAGCTGCCAAAGCGGATTGAGGGGAGTGAGTTTCGGCAACTTTCTGATCAAACAGGTGGCGACCGATATCGCCCGCGACCTGCCGCATATCAAAAGCTTCGCGACCCTCTCCCCCCTGCCGGATTTCAGAGCCTGGCTCGATAGGCAACTCGAAGGCGAAGAAGAACTCTTCGACCCCGTTTTCAAAGCGATCATCTTGGAACTCGTCGACAACCCCGAAGACAAGTCGGCGGAGGCGGCGTTGCGCGAATTGCTCGATCGTCCCGACTGGAGCGAGGACGAAAGGGTCGCGGACGCGCTGCGCCCGATCTTGCTGCACCTTGCAGCGCGCTTTTTGAGCCAAACGAGCGATGACTCGGACGAGCGCGGCAAACGCAGCCTCGATCGGGTGGCCCATTTCCATCTCGATAACGGGGCGCGGATCGAGCGCATCAACTGGTTCGGCGATATATCGAAGCGAGGAATCGAGCAATCCGCCGGCATCATGGTCAACTATCGTTATGTTCTCGAAGATATCGAGAAGAATCACGAGGCCTATTCCGCGACCGGCGAAGCCGCGCTCGCCCCGGAGGTCAAGCGCCTTGCGAGGATGAACCAAGGGAAATGAAGGAATTGCGGGCCTGCGTCATCGAAACGCTCGCCGCGAAGGCGGGCGCATCGTCGAGGGCACCGCTTGGGGCATCGCTCGGGGCATCGACAAACACCGGGACTTCCTTGGCATTCCTTGGCGAGAGCCTCCGTCGGACCATCCGACGCCATCGAATATCGTCGATCCCATAGCATCGAGATAGCATCGGGATAGCATCGGGATAGCATCGCGATATCCTTGGAAGGCGCTCTTTCTTTGACGCCCTCGCGAAGCGCCGACTTCGAAACGACCCCCTTGCGTTCCCGAAACGAAGGTATCGGGAACGACGACGAAAAACGACCAGCCATAGCCAACGATGCCGAAAATCATACCGACGGTCTCTTCGTATTATTCGCCGGCGCATCGACGAACCGGCCACGGTCGCTTGCTGAACGGTTTGGAGATCGAGCACGCGGATAAAACGGCCGCGCCGCTGGACGATCTGACGCTGCACCTGTACGCCGAACCTGCGCTTTTCGAACCCTATTCCTGGCGTATCGACACCTTGGGACCGGGGGCGGTTCGGGAACTGCGGGATCGCCAACCGGAGATCGAAGCGGAATATCTCGATAGTCTGGTCGACGCAACGAAACTGGAACTGCGCTTCGAACTCGAACGACAGGGTCAGGAGATCGCAAGCGCGAAGGCCTCCACCTTGTTGCTGCCGAAAGACCGTTGGGCCGGGGCCGCGAACAGCCCCGACATGCTGGCCTGTTTCGTGCTGCCCGAGAGCGATCTCGTCGAGCGGCTCATCGAGCGGACGACGCAATTGCTGGCCACGGCAGCGGGCGACTACGCGATCGACGACGGCTATCGATCGCGACGGCGGGAAGCCCCGTGGATGATGGCCCAAGCGCTATGGCAAGCGGTGGCCGAGCTGAATCTCGATAGCGCCTCGGCGCCGCCGGAATTCGCCGCTGCCGGTCAACCCATCCGCCTACCGGATCGGATCGCCGCCGCCGGCGCCGCCACCGGCCTCGACGCCGCTGTCCTCTTCGCCGCCTGCTTGGAGCGTATCGGCCTGCATCCGGTAATCGCGCTGACGCGCGAACACGCCGGCGCCGGCTGCTGGCTCTTGGAAGAGAGTTTTCAAGTGCCGAGCAGCGACGATGCGATGGATATGCGAAAACGCGTCGATGCCTCGGATATCGTGCTCTTCGAGACCTCCTATGCGCTAAGACCGGGGGCTTCGTCCTTCTTCGCCGAGGCTTGCGATAGCGCCCGCGCCTTGCTGAACGAGGAAGTCGGGGAGGATTTCCTCCTCGCCCTCGATATCAAACAAGCGCGCCTGCGCTCGATCCGACCCTTGCCGAGTCGGCGCGAGCGGATGGAGGCCAAAGCCGCGAAGTCGCAAGCGCCTGAACCCGCGCAGGCGTTGGAAGCGCCGCCGCCGATGCCCCGGATCCGCCCCGAGGAGGGACCGGTCGAGAACACCCCCGAAGGCCGAGTCGAGCGCTGGCAGCGGCGCCTGCTCGATCTTTCCAAGCGCAACCGCTTGCTGAACTTCGGCGGCCGCGCCTCCCATATCCGCCTTCACTGCCCCGATATCGCCAAACTCGAAGACGCGCTGGCGCAAGACCGGAAATTCGAGTTCATCACCGCGCAAGAAAGCGGTTTCGAGGACTTGGAAAGCGGCTCGTCTTCTTCGAATGCGGGCTTCGACCGCTTCGTTCTCGAAGGACTCGAGGCCAACAAACTGGTGGCCGCCGGCGAGCGCGACAAACTGGATACGACGCTCCTCGGCCTTTATCGCAAAGCGAAAAACGACCTCGAAGAGGGGGGCAGCAATACCCTGTTCATGAGCATCGGCATGCTGCGATGGAAAGAAATCCCCGAGAGCCAAAGGTCTTTCAAAGCCCCGCTGATCATGCTGCCGATACAGCTGCAAAGGCGCAGCGCCCGGTCGCGGATCAGCGCCAAACGCCATCCGGACGAGGAAACGGTTTTCAACTCCACGCTGATCGAATTTCTGCTGCAGGACTACGAGATCGATCTCGGATGCTATCGAGAGTCGCTCCCGACGGATAGCCACGGTGTCGATGTCCCCCAGGTCTGGGGCCGGGTACGCCAAGCGATCAAGGATATCAAGGGTTTCGAGTTGATCGAGGAGATCGTCGTCAGCAATTTCTCCTTCCGCAAATTCCTGATGTGGCAGGACCTCAAAGAGCGGCTCGGCGCTCTTAAAAACAGCATTTTCGTCAATCACCTGATCGAGCAGGGCGGCGGCGGTGGCTATCCGAATACCGCATCGTTCGTCGAAGCGAAGGATGTGGACCGACGCATCGAACCCGGCGCCTTGCATACGCCGCTCTATGCGGACAGTTCGCAGCTGGCGGCGGTCGAGGCCTCGACTCGAGAGCAGGACTTCGTGCTCGAAGGGCCGCCGGGCACCGGCAAATCGGAAACCATCGCCAATATCATCGCCACCAATATCGCTGATGGGCGCAAGGTGCTCTTCGTCGCCGAGAAGATGGAAGCCCTCAACGTGGTCTACCGGCGCTTGGAGAGGGTCGGCCTCGGGCATCGCTGTCTCGAACTGCACAGCGACAAGGCCAATAAAAAACAAGTGTTGCGACAGCTCGACGAGGCGTGGCAGCATGAAACCACGCCGCCCGAGGCTTGGGATCGACGAAACTCAAGCCTATCGAAGCAGCGCAACGAACTCAACGATTATTTGGCGCGACTGCACGGGACGAGCGAGGGCTGCGATATCAGCCCTTGGGAGGCGATCGGGGCCTCGTTGGGGAGCGCGAGCGAGGGCTTCTCCTTGGGGTTGGCGAAAGATCCCGAGCGCATCCCGCCGGAGACGAAAAACTGGCTGAGCGATCTGAAAACGCGGGCCGAGCGTTTGTTGGAGCTCTTCGCCGAGGTCAAGCATTTGGACCCCCATGCCGTCGCCGCCGTCGGGAGCGGGGAATGGTCGCATCGTTGGGACGATGATTTCCGCACCGCGAGCGAAAAGTTGAAGAGCGGTCTTGGTGCGATGCTAAAACTCGAGCGGGAATTGTCCGAAGGATTGGGAATCGGCGAAGCGACGAGGGACAAATATGCCCTCGGCGGCATCGAAGAACTGCTCGATCGATCGAAAGGCGCGGCGGCGGCCCATCATCTACTGGTCTTCGGCTCCGAGGCCGCCCGGCGGCGGCAGGTATTGGCGAAGATCATCGAGACGACCGAGCGGCGCCGAGGAACCCACGCGCGACTGGGCATCGATCTCGATTTCGAACAATCGCTGGCCCTGCCGACGAGGCGATGGCTCGAGGAATTGCGCGGGAACCCGATCCTGGCCTTTTTCCGGAAATTCCGTATCCGACGGCAGCTCGCGGGATACGGAATCCGGCTGCCGGTCGATATCGAGACCCTCGTCGGCGCCTTGGACGAGTCCCGCTCGGCGGCGGCGGAACTCGAATCCATGCTCTCCATGCTGCCGCCTGTCACGCACGCGAAGATCTGGCGGGGGTGGAAAGAGAGTTCGGTCGAGGAGATGAAGCGTCTTTTATCGGCTTGCGAGGCTTTGGCGGCGAGCGTCGAGGGAGTGCGGCGATATACGACGGGCGATCCCGAGGCGCTGATCGAGAAGATCGCCGAGACCCCGGGGCTGCGGCAGGCTCTGGCGTCGATGCGCGAAGCGATCGAGGGATACGAGCGGGATCTGGCCGCTTGGCGAGGGCTGGGGGTCAAGGCCGATCCCGGCGATTGGGAAACGCTGGCCGACCTGCTCGAGCGGCTCGCAAGCATCGAACGTCTCGATGACTGCCTGGATTGGAACCGGCTGCGCGCCGAGCCTTGCGGCGACTACGATCCGGCGCCGATCGTCGACGGCATCGTCGATGGGCGACTGCAAGCGGAGAATTGCGAGCCGGCGATCGATCATGCCTTCCACCGCTGGCTGGCACCGCTGCTGATCGATGCCGACCGGGTGCTGCGAGGCTTTCGCGTGCGCGACCACGAACGCCTGCGACGGAACTTCACCGAAAACGACAAGTCGATCGAGAGCGCTTCCGGTGCGGAAGTCGCGGCCAAGACCGCGGCCTTCGTGCCGAGTGCGGAAGGAAAATTATCCGAGGGGCTCAAAATCCTTGGCCGCGAGATCAAAAAGAAGCAGCGCCATATCCCGATCCGAAAGTTGATGGATGCGTTGGGGGCGCAGGCTTTGGATCTCACCCCGTGCATGATGATGTCGCCGATCTCGATCGCCCAGTTCCTGCCGCGGGATTTCAACCACTTCGACCTGGTGGTTTTCGACGAGGCCTCGCAGATCACCGTCTGGGATTCCATCGGCACCATCGCGCGGGGAAAGAACGTCATCGTCGTCGGCGATCCGAAGCAGATGCCGCCGACCAATTTTTTCAACCGCGGCGCGACCGATACCGAAGACGAGGAGGAGGACTACGAAAGCATCCTCGACCGCGCCCTCGACGCCGGTTTGAAAAAGCATCGTCTGACCGGGCATTACCGCAGCAAGCACGAGTCGTTGATCGCCTTTTCGAACAGCAAATACTACGAAAACTCCCTTGCGACCTACCCCTCGGCGGAAACGAAGGAAAGCGCCGTCGTCTTGCACAAGGTCGAGGGTCTGTACAGCAAGGGCAAGGCGGCGAACAACCCCAAAGAGGCCCAAGCGGTCGCCGACGAAGTCTTGCGGCGCTTGCAAGACCCGGAACTGTCGCGCTACAGCATCGGCGTGGTCGCCCTCAACCAATCGCAGCAACGCACGATCGAGAACTGCCTCGACGATATGCGGCGGGCGCACCCGCAAACCGAGATCTTCTTCCAAGACAGCGACGACGAACGACTGCCGCTTTTCGTCAAGAACTTGGAAACCGTCCAAGGAGACGAGCGGGATGTGATCATTTTGAGCCTCGGCTACGGTCCCACCGAGCCGGGGGCGCGGACGATGAGCATGAACTTCGGCCCCCTCAACCGCCAAGGGGGGGAGCGGCGTCTGAATGTCGCGATCACCCGCGCCAAATACGAAGTGCTGGTCTTTGCGAGCATGGACTACACCATGATCGACCTCGGCCGCACGCAGGCGCAGGCGGTCGCCGATATGCGCGATTACCTCGAATACGCCGAGCGCGGGATTTGCGCCTTGGCCGGGCAAAGCAGCGAGCGCTACGGGATCGACAGTTTCGACAGCGAATTCGAGCGCAGCGTGGCTCTCGCGCTGCGCGCCCGGGGTTGGAAGGTGCTCTCCCAAGTGGGAGTCAGCCGATTCCGCGTCGATCTCGGGGTGGTGCATCCGGATCAGCCGGGGAAATACTTGGCCGGGGTCGAATGCGACGGCGCGACCTATCACAGCTCGCCCTCGGCCCGGGATCGCGATCGCATCCGACAGCAGGTGCTCGAATCCTTGGGCTGGCGCTTCGCCCGTATCTGGTCCACCGATTATTTCCGCAGCCCGGAGGATGTGATCGAGAATATCCACGGGAAACTGCAATCGCTGTTGGAAGGCGACCGCAAGGATGCGAACCGGGCTTGCTGACCCTCCTTGCCGACCCTCGCCGAGGGCTCGAAAAAGACGGTTCGAGGGGCGAGCCTCGAAGCCCTCGAGATCATCAAAATAGCCGCTCCGAATCCCGAACGGCGCACAAGATCCATGCCCCCGGCTTGCGATCCGACATCCTCGAAGGAAAACGCCGAATCATGAACGCGTATTCGACAACGAAAGACGCGCCGAGTCGACGGCCGCCGCAAGGGCTATCCGACGAGGCCGAAAAAAAACCCGCCGCCGACTCGGCGGAGGAGCGGCAGCTGATGCGCTCGATCATCCAACGCATCGCCACCGGACCTGAAATGAGCCGGGATATCGATCGCGACGAAGCGCGCCGAGGGATGCGGCTGATCCTCGACGGGGCCGTCGATCCGGTGCAAGCGGCGGTTTTTCTGATCGCGCTGCGGATGAAGCGAGAGAGCGACGAGGAGAATCTCGGCATCCTCGACGCCCTGATCGAATCCTCGCAGCGCATCGTCGCCCCGGTCGACGAACTCGTCGACATCTCCGATCCCTTCAACGGCTTCAACCGTAGCCTGCCCGTTTCCGCTTTCGTCCCTGCGCTGCTCGCCGCCTGCGGGCTGCCGGCGATCTCGCAGGGGGTAAAGAGCATGGGACCGAAGTTCGGAGCCACCCATCACCGCGTGCTCGCGGCCTGCGGGCGGCGCACCGATCTTTCACCGGCGGAGGTCGGCGAAAGGCTCGCGGATCCGCAGCGAGGCTGGGCCTATTGCGATCAAAGCGTTTTCAATCCGAGGCTGCATGCCTTGACCGGCTTGCGCACGCTGATCATCAAGCGTCCGGCCCTGACCACCGTCGAGGTGATGACCGCTCCGGTGCGCGGGCGACGACGCACCCATATCGTCACCGGCTACGTGCACAAGCCATACGCCCGCATTTACGCCTTGCTCGCCCGCAGCGCGGGCTTCGATTCCGCTTTGATCGTGCGCGGGACCGAGGGGGGCATCGTCCCCTCGCTGCGCCAGGGCACGAAAATTCTGAGCTACGGCGATGACGGGGGGGAAAGGGAATCCGATATCTCGCCCCGAGAGGCAGGCGTCGAACAAGATCTGCGAGCGGTTCCCCTGCCGCCGGAGATCAAGGGCTATCGCCGCCGGAACGACGATATCGAAGTCGACGGTTCGGCGATCTCGAAGGCTGCGGCCAAGGCGGGATTGGACGCGCTTTCCGGCGCCCCGGGGGCCGCTCGCGACAGCCTCGTCTATAGCGCCGCGCTCATTTTGCGCCATGTCGGCAAGGTGCAAGATCTGGCACAAGGGGCGGAAGTGGCAAAAAAAGCCATCGATCGGGGGCAAGCGCTGCGGCATTTTCAAAGCTGACCTTCGAGGGGCATCATCCGCTCGTTTTCGTTATCGCTTTCTCTTTCGCGATATCGAAAAACCGTCTCGACCGAAAACCACCGAAAAAAAGGAAGGGCATCATGAACGCAACGTTTCCGGCAAGGGCCGCAAGGCTCTCGACTGCGAAAAAACTCTTCGTCGCCGGCTCCGGCGCATCGATCCTCTTGGCATCGATCCTCTTGGCCTCGGCGGCGAGGGCCGCCGAGCTCCCGAGCGGAGCGACGGAGTTGACGATCACCGGCGATATTTCCCGCAGCAATCGCGGGGGGATGGACAAGAAACGAGACGTGTTTTTCAACTACCACAAGCAGGAATTCGAGCGGGCCTTCGCCTTCGATCGGGCGATGCTGGAGGCTTTGGGCATGGTCGAAATCACGATCACCCCCCGAGGCTGGGAGGAAAGCGAGGCGATCCGGGTTGCCGGGCCCCGTCTTGCGGATGTGCTGGCCGCCGCCGGCTGTCCGAGCGAGCGCTCGCTGCGCACCCTCGCCCTCGACGGATATTCGACCCGGATCGAGGCCGATAGCCGCAAGGCTCGCGACTGGATATTGGCGATGACCGTCGACGACAAGGGATGGGGTATCGGCGGCCGCGGCCCCTTTTGGATCGTTTTCGATATTCCCGACGAGCGCTCGGCCACGATGGAAGAATCGGTGCAATGGCCGTGGGGGGTCTTCATGATCGAATGCGAGGCGGGGGCCTAAGACCGATGGGCCTAAGACAAAGGGCCTAAGACGATGGCTTTGAAAAGCGTAGGACTTGGGCGCGATCCGAGCGATCGCGCCTAAATCGAAAACGAGCCGAAAACGAGTCGAAAAGCCTCGATCCGACGACGACGGGCGCACGGGCAAAAGCAAAGCCGACGCTCGATACCGAGCTTCGAAGTCTCGGCCCGAAGTCTCGGCCCAATACCTTTGGCGAAAAGAACAAAGAGAAAGAACGATAGGAGCGGCATTCGATCCTATCGCGTCTTCGCCCCTCGATCTTTCCCGCTCGGCATCGGGCGCATCACATAACTGCCGGGGGCGTCCTCGAGCGCCGGCAACCCGCCCTCGCCGGGGATGCGGGCATCGACCTCGCCGCCGCCGAGGGCGGCAAGCCAGCGATCCCAATGCGGCCACCAAGAGCCCTCGTGCGGCGTGGATGCCGCTAGCCATTCGTCGGCCTCGGCGGCGATCTTCTTGGCGGTCCGATAACCGTATTTCCCTTTCTTCGGGGGGTTGATCACCCCGGCGATATGCCCCGACCCTGCGAGCACGAATTCCGTCTTCCCCGATACGAGACCGGTGGTCCGGTATGCGGTACTCCACGGCGCGATATGGTCATCCTCGGTCGCCAATACATAGGCGGGCGTTTTCAACTTCGACATATCGATGCTCCGACCCGCCAAGTTCAACCCGCCGGGTTCGCGCAAGCGATTTTCCAAGTACATATTGCGCATCAGAAAAAGATGCACCGCCGCCGGTATATCGGTCGGATCGCCGTTCCAAAACAGGAGATCGAGTTCGGGAGGATCTTGGCCGAGCAGATAGTTGTCGATATAAAAGGCCCAAAAGAGTTCGTTGGCCCGCACCGCTCGCCAAGCATCGGCGATCCGGCGGCCGGAAAGAAAGCCCGCTTGCGAGACGGCATCGGCCAAGGGCGGCAGGGTTTTTTCATCGATGAAGACCGAGATATCGCCGGTATCGGAAAAATCCACCATCGTCGCCAGGAAAGTAACGCTGGCAAGACGATCCCTTTCTTCGTCGGGCTCGGCGTGCAACCAAGCGGCCAAGGCGCTTAGCAGGATACCGCCCAAGCAATATCCGACCGCGTTCACTTCCCTCTCGCCGGTTGCGCTTTCTATCGCCCGCAACGCCGCCAGCGCTCCTTGCAGCATATAGTCCTCGAAATCCATATCGGCGAAGGACGAATCCGGATTGAACCAGGACACGATGAAGACGCTGTGCCCTCGCTCCGTCAGCCATTTCACCATCGAATTCCGCGGGCTAAGATCCATGACATAGAACTTGTTCATCCACGGGGGGATCAGCAAGAGCGGCCGCCGTCGCACCTTCGCCGTCGTCGGTGCGTAATGGATGAGTTCGATCAACGCGTTGCGAAAAACCACCTTGCCCGGGGTCGCCGCGATGCTGCGCCCGACCTCGAAGGCATCCGGGGCGCACATCGGGTTTTCCAAACGACCGCTGATCGGATCGAGGTCGCGCAGCGCGTTTCGCATCCCCGCGAGGACGCTGGCCCCGCCGGATTCGAACGCGGTGCGCAGGGCCTTCGGATTGGTGGCGAGGAAATTGGTCGGGGCCAAGGCATCGAGCGTTTGCCGCAGGAAAAAATCGAGTCGCAGCCGAGATCGTTCATCGAGACCCGGCGCGCCGGCGACGAAGGAGGTGCAAGCGCGCGCGTTGACGAGATAGGCTTGCTTTAGAAAATCGAACCACAACGACTCCTGCCACATCGGATCGACGAAGCGGCGATCATCGGCTTTCGGCGACGCCGCCGGTGCCGCTTCGAATCCCGTCATGCGGCGCGCGAAGCTATTCGACAGCGCTCCCCAAGACTCCAAGAACTCCCGCTGGACATCGAAAAGATAGCCGGGACGCTCGCATAGCCCGACGAGCGATTTCCTCCAAGCATCGTGGATGCAAAGAGGATCGGGGAGCGCAAACGATTCCCCGAAGGGACTTCGCCGGCGGCTTTGCGAAGCCTTGTCGGCGGCTGCGCCCGAGCCTTCGATCCGCGTATTCGAATCCATGCAAACTCACCTCGGCCCCTTCGATGGCCTCGTCGATGACTTTTTGAATATCGGATGGCCAAGGCTGCTCAAGTCTTCGAAGAGCAGGCTTCGAGCAGCCGAAAAGACCATCGTCTCATCCGATTCGTTTGATTTGTGCATTGCACAATATGCAAGAATAGCACCTTTGCCGATCGGCGCTCGATCCCGCTTTCCAAAACCGGCGGCGACGCAAAGCGAGATCGATCGCAAGAAGGGCGCCGGACTTCGCTTCACCAAGGCATCGGACAAGCGCCGTTTTCTTGGCGCGAAAACCCGCCGATCGATCCTTCGTCGATCTTTATGCGAAGATTTCCTCGGCAAGCGTATTGTCGGACAGGCACTTCGATCGGGAGATCACCCTCATGCCTCTTTCTCCATCCATCCCCAAAGAACATATCCACACGCGGCGCATCGATTGCTGCGGCTACCTCAGAGAAGACGGTCTGTGGGATATCGAGGGACATCTGGTCGATACCAAGAGTTACTCCTTTTCCAACCGGGATCGGGGAGAAATCGCGCCCGGGGAGCCGGTGCACGAGATGTGGCTTCGCATCACGGTCGACGACGATATGCTGATCCACAAGGCGGAGGCGGCGACGGATTACGGGCCTTTCCATATCTGCCCGGCAATCACTCCCGCGTTCCGGCGGCTCGAGGGCTTGGTCATCGGGGCGGGTTTTCGGCGCGCGGTTCGCGAAAGACTCGGGGGCATCAAGGGTTGCACCCATTTGGTCGAGCTGGCCTACTCCTTGGGCACCGCCGCATTCCAAACCATGGCCGGACGCCATAACGAAAAAGGGGGCGACGGGGATGCGAAGACGAAGGGCGACGGCACGAACTCGCCGAAGTCCGCCCGTTTCATCGATACCTGCCATGCCCTTGCCGCCGACAGTCCGGTGATCAAGGAGCACTGGCCGGAGCACTACACCGGGAGCGACTGAAATCCCCTTCGGGATCCGCCGCGCCCGCTTTTGCCGCTGCGAAGAACGATGCCCCTCGACGGGCTCGCCGACGATCTCGCCGACGATCTGGGGCCAAAGGGATCGCGGATGACTCGCATCCGGCTTCGAGTCCCTGCTTGTCGGAAAACTTGTCTGTCGAAAAACTCGTTTGCCGAAAAACTTGCCTGCCGAAAAAGAGACTCGACCCTAAACCCCGACTCGAATG
Source organism: Gammaproteobacteria bacterium (assembly GCA_965220535.1). Taxonomy (GTDB): domain Bacteria; phylum Pseudomonadota; class Gammaproteobacteria; order HK1; family HK1; genus HK1. Next base: position 1,067,261 of record OZ244833.1, read on the forward strand.
CCGACTCGGCCACCGATTTCGGCCACCGGTTTCGACCGCCGACACCCTCACGAAAAGGAAATGCGATGCGCCCGAGCGGACGCTCCTGCGATGAAATGCGACCGGTGCGCCTTAGCCGCCGCTACACGAGCCATGCCGATGGATCCGTATTGGTCGAATTCGGAGCCACGCGAGTCCTTTGTTGCGCCAGCATCGAGGAGCAGGTTCCGAGGTGGATTCGCGGAAAAGGCCGGGGCTGGGTGACCGCCGAATACGGCATGCTCCCCTGCGCCACCGCCACGCGCTCGCCGCGCGAGGCCTCTCGAGGTCGTCAAGGCGGTCGCACCCTCGAAATCCAGCGCCTGATCGGGCGCTCGCTGCGGGCGGCGATCGATACCCGGGCTTTGGGGGAGCGCACGATCACCGTCGACTGCGATGTTCTGCAAGCCGATGGCGGCACCCGGACCGCGGCCATCACCGGGGCTTATGTCGCCCTCGTCGACGCCTTGGCCAAGAACGCTCCCCGCTCGGCTCTCGAAAGCCCGCTACGGAGCGCGGTGGCGGCGGTATCGGTGGGAATCTGCGAAGGCGAAGCCCGCCTCGATCTCGACTATGCCGAGGATTCTTGCGCCGAGACCGATATGAACGTGGTCATGAACGGATCGGGCGGTTTGATCGAAATCCAAGGGACGGCGGAGAACGAAGCCTTTTCCTTCGAGGATCTCGATGCCATGCTGAATCTGGCGCGAAGCGGCATCGCGGAGCTGCTCGAGATCCAACGAAGCGCCTTGGCCGAGAATTGATCCGCCGTCTCGGCCGCGCAAGACGAAGCCGTCTTCCTTCGTCCATCCCCCGCTTAGAGCCTCGCTGTCGATCGTCGATGCCTATCGTCCTTGCCAGCACCAATCCGGGCAAACTCGCCGAGATCCGTTCAAGGCTAGCGGCACTCGGGGCCGACGCTCCGATTTTGTCGGCAGAGGATCCCTTCGCCGGGAAGCCCCCGCCCGAGGACGCCCCGACCTTCGTCGAGAACGCGCTGATCAAAGCCCGCGCCGCCTGCGCTCGCAGCGACGGCCCGGCCATCGCCGACGATTCCGGTCTCGCCGTCGACGCCCTCGGCGGCGCGCCCGGCATTCGCTCGGCCCGCTACGCCGGCGAAAACGCCTCGGATCAGGAAAATATCGCTTGTTTGCTCGAGAATCTGCGCAAGGTGGCGCCGGCGATGCGTACCGCCACCTTCATCTGCACGATCGTTTTCATGCGCCATCGAAACGACCCCTGTCCGCTGATCTGCGAGGGTCGATGGGCCGGGCGCATCCTCGAAGCCCCCAAAGGCCACGGGGGCTTCGGCTATGACCCGATCTTCTTCGACGATGCCCTCGGGATGAGCGCCGCCGAACTCTCTGTGGAGCGGAAAAACGCCGTCAGCCATCGCGGGCAAGCCCTCGATCGACTGATCCGGCACCTCGCTCTGCCGACCCGCTCCTTCGAAGCGCCGACGCCTTAGGATCGACGCCCCCGGACGAGGCTCGGGCTCGACGGTGAGCGAAAAGGCGGTCGCCGGCAGGACTCGCACGACCGGCAAACCCCCGCTCTTGCGTCCGAAGACTTTCGGATCGCCGAAAAAAAAGCGCCGGCGAAAGCATCGGCGTCGACGAGCGAAAAGGCCGATCGGAGAGAAAAGCCCGAATGCGATGATCGCCTCGCCTTTCGAGCAAGGGATCTCGAGCGCGAGCCGCGAGAGCGAAAAAAGAGCGGCTCGCTCATCGCCCGCATCGCAGGCCTCGGATCGCAAGCCTCGGATCGCAAGCGATGCCGCTGCGTATCCTCGGCGAATCGCCCTTTTCGCAAGGACGATCGGCACCCCGCAAAAAGCGCACGACGAGAAATAGCCGGGCGCCGACCCTGCGGGACTCGCACCGATGGCGACGATGCCCACCGACGAAGCCCGCCGACGATGCCCGCTTTCGCGCACGAAAGCGCTCTTCGGCAACCCTGCCTCAGATCGATTTGAATACCTTGGCCCCGGGGTCCTCGTGGATAGCGAGATCGAGAGCGTAGCTCCGACCGAAGGGAGTCGAAGAAACCGAACAAGCCTTCGATTCGAGCCGATCCGCGAATCGACGAAGGATCTCCTCGGCGACGGCCGCCGGGGCGGCATTCCCTCCTAGATGAGCGAAGGAATGAAGGTGCACATGGTTCAACGATCGCTTGCCGGCAAACCACTTCACGTTGCGCACGGCCTTGGCGACGAGTTTCCCCTCTCGCTCGGCATCGTCGATCTCGACTTGTACCAATACCAAGGCCACCGTCTCGAGCTTCGCCGTCAAGGGCGAGGAGGAGGGCGAGGAGGAGGGCTCGGCCGCGGGCAAGAGCGCCTCGTCCCTATCGGCCTTCGGGAGATCCGCATGGCCTGCGGGGCTCGCAGCGCCGGCGGCCGGGATATGCGCTCGATAGCCGAAGCGCTCGGCATGGAACATCAACAGTTTCATCGCGAATTGTCCGCTTGAATGGTTCGAGAGGATCGAGGGGATCGAGGGCTTCGAGCGCCCGGATTCGAGCCTCGGGCAAGGGCCCTAGCCGAAACCCCCTCGATATACCGGTCGCCGAGATGCCATCGACCGAAAAGCCCTCGATCCGAAAAAAGCCCCTCGCCCTTCGCCGAAGACGAGATCCGGCGAGGGCTCGAATCGCCTTCCCCCGCCCCGCCAAGGGCCAAGTTGCGTCCTCGGCACGACAAAATCGCCTTCGACGATGACGACCAAGGGCGCCGAGCCTCTTAACGGCGCATCCTCCTTCGAATCCGATCGCGGAATTCGATGATTTTCCCGCCCCGAGAACGAGGCTCTCGGGTTAAAATCGCATATCGATCCTTTGTCTGAGCCTTGCCGACGATACCCATCGACCACGCTCGAGATTCCGATTGTCGAAGACCACCGGGATCTTTGCATCGAATCGAAGCCGAAAACCGACGGCGAAGGCAAGTCTTCGCCCCCTTGTTTTGATAGGGATCGCTCGAAGAGATAGCCCGGCACCGCTCTTGCGGATATCGATTGCGGCGCATTTTCGCGGCGCATTTTCAAAAGCGCCTCGCCCGTCGACCCTCTTTTCGCCTCGAGGCACCACCGCCGTCTTGTCGGGGGATCGCCTTGGGCCCCGCTCGACCGAAACCGCAAAAAGTCATGGAACCCGCCCCGGCGTATCGACGCCTTTACCCCCATCCCGACCATCGATATCGCCCGGCCTCGATGGCGATTCGGCGCATCGACCGGGCTTGGCAACGATCGGATCGACGATGAGTCATAGCGCTTCTTTGCCCGCTTCTTTGCCGTCCTCGGCAAAACCCGTCGAATCCCTCGACTCGATGGTCGTGCGCTTTGTCGGGGATTCGGGAGACGGCATGCAACTCGCCGGCGATCGGCTTGCCGGCGTCTCCGCTTCGGCGGGCAACGATATCTCCACCTTCCCCGATTTCCCCGCCGAAATTCGCGCCCCGAAAGGAACCCTGGCCGGGGTATCCGGCTTCCAAGTGCATTTTGCGGCGCGCGATATCCACACCCCGGGAGACGAGGTCGATATCCTGGTCGCGATGAACCCCGCGGCGTTGGTGCAAAACCTCTCCTTCTTGCGCCCCCAGGGCACCTTGATCGTCGACGAGGATATGTTCGATACGAAAAATCTGAAACTCGCCCGGATCGAGAAAAATCCCTTGGAAGATCGGGCGATCGACGATTTTCACCTGATCCGAGTGCCCCTGACCTCGCTCACCCGAGAAGCGGTGGAGGAAAGCGGCGTCGGACGCAAGATCGCGACCCGCTGCCGGAATTTTTTCGCGCTCGGTCTCGTCTATTGGCTCTGCGGCCGCAGCATGACGACCACCTTGGAGTGGATCGGCAGAAAATTCGGCGAGCGCCCGGAAGTGGCCGATGCCGACACCCGCGCCTTGCGCGCCGGCTGGAACTTCGGCGAGACGACCGAGGCTTTCAAGCGCAGCTACCACGTGCCCCCCGCCGACCTCCCGCCGGGAGAGTATCGCAATATCACCGGCAACCAAGCCCTCGCCCTCGGGCTGATCACCGCTTCGGAACTCTCGGGCAAACCGATTTTCTACGGCTCCTACCCCATCACTCCGGCCAGCGATATCCTCCACGAACTCGCTCGCCACAAACGATTCGGCGTGCGCACCTTCCAAGCCGAGGACGAGATCGCCGCCATCACCTCGGCCATCGGCGCCGCCTACGGCGGAGCGATGGGGGTCACGGCATCGAGCGGCCCCGGAATCGCCCTCAAAACCGAGGCGATGGGGCTTGCGATCATGCTCGAACTGCCGCTGCTGGTCTTGAGCATCCAGCGCGGGGGGCCGAGCACCGGCTTGCCGACCAAACCCGAGCAATCGGATCTTCTGCAAGTGATGTTCGGGCGCAGCGGCGAATCCCCGCTGCCGGTATTGGCGGCCGCCGGACCGACCGACTGCTTCGACATCGTGCTCGATGCCTGGCGGATCGCGACCCGCTTGATGACCCCGGTGGTCGTGCTCTCCGACGCCTTCGTCGCCAACGGAGCGGAGCCCTGGCGCATCCCGGATATCGCGCAGTTGGAGCCCATCGACATCGCCCATCCCGAAGCGAGAAGCGCCGACGATCCGCCCTTCTTGCCCTATTCCCGCAACGAATGGCTGGCTCGTCCCTGGGCCTTGCCGGGAACCCCGGGCCTTACGCATCGGGTGGGGAGTTTGGAAAAGCAAGACGGCACCGGCCATGTCAGTTACGATCCGGACAATCACGAAAAGATGGTGCATTTGCGAGCGCGCAAGGTGGCCAACGCGGTGCATCTCATCGAGGATCAGAGGGTCTTCGGCCCGGATCGCGGACCCTTGCTCCTGCTCTCTTGGGGCGGCACTTCAGGGGTCTGCCGCCAAGCGGTGGAGCGCATCGCGGCAAAGGGCAAGGCCGTTGCCCATACCCACCTGCGCCACCTGCACCCCTTGCCCGCGAACTTGGGCGAAATTCTCGGCAACTACGAGACAGTGCTGGTCCCGGAAATGAACTTGGGCCAGCTGGCGATGATCTTGAGAGCCCGCTACCCGGTGAATATCGTCTCGTCGAATAGGGTTCGCGGCCGCCCTTTCATGGTTCGGGAATTGGTCGAAGCCATCGAGGAAGCACTCGCATGACCAGCGCCGCCGAAGCGATGAAGCCCGCCCCGTCCTTGAAGGCGAAGGCCGCTAAAACCCCGGTCGCCGCCGATTTCGCCAGCGATCAGGAGATCCGCTGGTGCCCCGGATGCGGCGATTTCTCGATCCTCGCGCAGATGAAAAAGGCCCTACCGGAAATCGGCGTCAGACCGGAAAACCTGGTCTTCGTCTCCGGCATCGGCTGCTCGAGCCGCTTCCCCTACTACCTCGATACCTACGGCGTGCACAGCATTCACGGTCGGGCGCCGGCCATCGCCACCGGACTCAAAACGGTGCGGCCGGAGCTGCAGGTTTGGGTGATCACCGGCGACGGCGATGCCCTGAGCATCGGCGGCAACCATCTGATGCATGCCCTGCGGCGCAATGTCGATATCAAGATCCTGCTCTTCAACAACCGCATCTACGGCCTGACCAAGGGGCAATACTCCCCCACTTCCCTGCCCGGGCATATCACGCGCAGCACCCCCCAAGGCTCGGTGGATGCCCCCTTGCACCCGCTGTCGATCGCCCTTGGCAGCGAGGCGAGTTTCGTGGCGCGCTCGGTGGATACCCATACCGCGCATTTGGGAACGATCCTGCGGCGGGCGGCGGCGCATCGGGGCTCGGCTTTCGTCGAGATCTACCAAAACTGCAATATCTACAACGACGGGGCCTTCGAATACGCCAAGAATCAATCGTTGCGCAGCGATCGACTCGTGGAGGTGGAGCACGGACAACCGCTGATCTTCGGGGCGCAGCGGGACAAAGGCATCAGGCTCGACAATCTTCGCCTCGAGGCCGTGCCCTGCGGCGATGACGGGGTGAAGACCGAAGATCTGTTGGTCCACGATGAACAAGCAGCGGAGCCGACTCTGGCGATGATGATCGCGCGGATGCGGCAACCGGCGCTGCCCGAGGCGATCGGCGTCTTGCGCGCCGTCGAGCGACCGGTCTTCGGCGATCTCGTCAACGAACAGGTCGATGCCCAGCGCCGGCGCGACGGCGCCGGGGATCTCGCCGCCTTGTTTCGCGCCGGCGACACCTGGACGATCGAATAGGGGGGAGTCGGACCGGGGATTCGACGAGCCTCGCCTCGAAGCGGTGCCCGGCGGCAAAGAAGTGCACCCATGAAACCTCATAAAAAGCCTGAAATTCATCCTGAAAGCCTTCATTCTTCTTTGGCTATTCGAATAGCGATCTCCGCGTATCACCACCTGCCCGCCCCTGACCATCGGGCAATCCATTATCGGTTATGGGGGGCCAACAATTCCACATGTCAACGCTGCCTGACATGACTCACCTATCCTGCGCGGGCTTGCCCGTGTCAATGCCTTGGCCCCTTAATTGTTCATGGGGCAAAGGATAGGGGGCAGCACCCCATCACCCCAGCGAGACCAGGACCATGTATCCGATACGGATAATCCGCCCCGCCACGGGGCCGTCGACCATCGTGGGCCGGTATCCGCATCGGTAGTATCCGCATCGGTAACCTGTGAACAGCACATCGCCCGCGCACGGGCAGCAGGGCACGATGTGCCATACCAAAGCGAAATGGCCTCCCGTTTACGAAATACAGACCCGCCGGCCCCATCGACACGATCGGCAGGTGCCGATGATCCGCATCGATGGCGATGGCTACGAAATCCTCCGCCTGCACGATACGGGGCAGGCACACGATCCCACCGCCATCCCTGCCCGTTTCAGCGACAAGGATGCAGCGCATCACCTACCGGCACAGGCGCAGAATTTCGCCCCGCAGGGGTGGGCGCATCGGAAAAGCGGCTGACCTACGCATCTTTGACGAGGGGAGGAAGGGCGATCGGCATATCCTCATTCATCGATGGATGCACTGATATGTAATTCCCTATTTTTATGCCTCCTGCCCGCTGTAGCGCCCTAGGGCTATCGAGATACTTTTGCAGCTTATGCGGCCGCCGGGGTTTCGTCCACCGCCCCTCGCCTGAACTGGCTCGACAGAGCGTTGTCCGTGGCATTCGATCAGCCAGAATCGGTTGTAACGATCTTTGAACGCATGCAGTGCCTGCTTCAACTCTTCGATGGTCCAGAAGGTTTTTAGCCAGAGCAGGTTCTCCTTTAAGGTGTGGATGAATCGCTCGGCACAACCATTACCTTCTTCGGAAACGGACCAAGGACGGCGATGTCGCCCGATAGCGGCGAGCCCTCGGCAAATCCCAGCGACGACCGCTCGTCGCCTCATGGGTCCGATTCAACCGATCTTGCCGGTATTCGATCCCATCCTCGAGCCGTAGAAATCTCTTGCCGCCGTGCGCGACACCCTTCGAAACCCGTTGACGGGAATCGCTCGGCCCGCCTCCGAGGGCATGCGGAATCGACTTGTCGCCGCGAGGAATGCGCCAAGTTCCTTCGCCTTTCGAAAGCGCAGCGGAATCAAACCTACCCCCTGACTCCCTTCGCGACCCCTCGGTGCCCCGGCACCGAATGAACGATGCGATCGAATGCGGCGAGCCCTAGGCAAATCCCGTCGCCGATCGCTCATCGCATCGAAAGGTCGATTCGATCGATCTCGTCGGCATTCGATTCCGGCTCGAAAGCGTAGGAATCCCTCGCCACGGCGGGCGAAATCCTCCCGGCGAGGAGGTCTTGCGCGACATCCTTCGGATCCCGTCGGCGGGGATCGCCGAGCCCGCCGCCGCCGGGGGTATGCAGAATCAACCTCTCACCGCGAGGGATGCGCTGGGTTCCTTTGCCCTTCAAAAACGCACCGGAGGCAAGCCATACACCCCCTCGATCCCCCTCGCGCCCTCCTTGGCGTCCCTGCGCCGGATGAACGATGCGATCGAATGCGGCGAGGAGTTCGAAATCCCTGTCGAGGGCCGATTCGATTTCGATCACCTGCCCCAAGCCGCCGCGCCAACGACCGACGCCGCCGGAATCGGTGCGCAACTCCTTGCGCCGAAAGATCACCGGAGCCACCGACTCGTTGATCTCCACCGGCGTGCCCCGCACCCCGCTCGGGTAGGCGGTAGCGGAAAGGCCGTCTTTGCCGGGGCGGGCGCCGGTACCCCCGTTGCAAACCGCGGTGACGGCGAAAAGCGCCCCGCCTTTTTGATTGGCGCCGCGTTCGCTCTCCCCGCGCATCGTCACATTCCACAAACAGGACGCCCCTTCGGCCGGCACTCGCTCGGGGACCGCCTGGGCCAAGGCCCCGAAAACCACATCCGGAAGCATCTGGCCGATCACATGCCGCGAACAAACCGGCGAGGGCCAAGGGGCGTTGAGCACGCAACCCTCGGGGGCGCGCACGGTGAAGGGCGAAAGCGAGCCGTGATTGTTCGGCACCTCGGCGCTGACGATGCACGAAAGACCGAAACAGGTATAAGCGGCGGTATATGCCATCGGGACATTGACGCCGTAGTTCGACTTCGGCGAGGTGCCGTCGAAATCGACCTCGATCCCCGAAGGGTCGATCTTCAGCCTCGCCACCAGATCCAGCGGCTTCTCGTAGCCGTCGATGCGCATCGCGTTGCGGTATTCCCCGGCGGGGAGCGCGGCGACCTCCGCCAACACCGCCCGGCGCGATGCCGAGCAAATATGGTCGGCGAGATCGTCCAGATCTCGCAGATCGAATTCCTTCATCATCTCCGTCAAACGCTCGCACCCCACATCGTTGCAAGCGGCCAAAGAATAGACATCGCCCTCGGATTCCACCGGCTGACGGGTATTGGCGCGCACCATCTCCATCAGGGTCTCGTTGATCCGACCCCGATCCGCGAGTTTCAGCATCGGGATATAGATCCCCTCCATCAGCACATCGGTGGCGTCGGGGCCGAAGCCGATGCCGCCTACATCCGTCAGATGCGAGGTGCAAGAAAACAAGGCGACGATCCGGCCCTCGTGAAAACAAGGAGTGGTCAACACGAAATCGTTGAGATGACCGGTGCCCATCCACGGATCGTTGGTGATGTAGATATCCCCTTCGTTCATCGTATCGACGGGGAAGCGGCGCAGAAAATGCTTGACCGACTCCGCCATGGAATTGACATGCCCCGGGGTTCCGGTCACGGCTTGGGCGAGCATCCGACCTCGGGTATCGAATACTCCGGCGGAAAGATCGCCGGCCTCGCGCACGATCGGGGAAAAAGCGGTGCGCATCAGGGTTTGCGCTTGCTCCTCGACCACCGCGATCAGGCGGTTCCACAGGATCTGCATCCGAATCACCTGCATGGCATCGGCGCTCATCGATCGCTCCTCATCCGGTCAGTCGCGGAAAATGCCGCGGAAGTCTTGAAAAAGGTATCGGCTTCGATAGCTCGCGCGAGCCGCGAAGGCGTCGAGCGAGGCTCCGGTTCCTTCCATCCGACCCTCTTTATCCGACGAGCCGCGCGTCGCTCGAAGCCGGTATATCGGCGAGGATCTCGTCGGCAGGCAGTCCGAAAAGATATGCCGGACGAAGGCCCGGCGCCGACAGCGCCGGGGTTCCAAACCGGGATCGGCGCTCGTCGATGATTCCTCGTTCGACAAATCGCGAAAAAGGATATCGGCTTCGATGCCTCGCACAAGCCGCCGAGAAAACGACGCGACGAGCTTATCTACCCGACGAGCTTTCTGGCCGACGATCCTTCTACGCGACGATCCGGGCATCGCGCAACGCCCCGATCCGCGCCGCGCTCAACCCCAGCACATCGGCAAGGATCTCGTCGGTATGCTGCCCGAGAAGAGGTGCCGGACGAACCGCCCGACGCTCGTGGCGTTCGAACTCCAAGGGGGATCCGGGCATCATGAAGGCGCCGATCCCCGGCTGCTCGACATCGTCGAAAAGGGGGTTGTCGGTGGAACAGCGCGGATCCTCGCGCACCATCTGAGAAAAACTTCGATAAGGCCCCCAACAAACATCGGCTTTGTCGAAAGCGGCGCGGACCTCTTCGTAAGTCCGCGCCCCGATCCATCGGGCAACGATCGGAGCGATCGAATCCCGGGCCTCGAAACGCCGACCCTCGTCGCTCAGATCCACCCCGAGCATCGCCTCGATATGCGAGATCGCTCGATGCCCGTCGATGGCGTCGAGCAACGCCCGCCATTGCCTGCCGGTAATGGCGACCACCATCACCCGACGACCGTCCCGGGTTTCGAAATCGCGTCCGAAGGCGCCGTAAACATCGTTCCCCGTCGGCTCTCGTTCGCTGCCGTTGATCATCGCCTCGGCGATATGGCCGAGGTTGCCGACCGTCGCATAAGCGACATCCGAAAGCGCCAGCGTAATCTCCTCGCCCTCGCCGGTTTTCGAGCGCCGCCGCAGGGCGGCCATCAATCCCAAGGCCGCGGTCAAACCGGTGGTGACATCCCACGCGGGGAATACATGGTTGACCGGGGCATCTAAGCGGGCGTTTCCGGTGGCGAAGGGATAGCCGATCGCGCTGTTGACGGTGTAGTCCAAGGCCGTCGATCCATCGCGATGACCGATGATGCGCAGCATGATCACATCGGCTCGGCGTCGCGACAACGAGGCAAAGGAAAGCTCCCCGCGCGGCGGAAGATTGGTCAAAAAACAGCCGCCGTCCTCGCCGGGGCGGGCGATCAATTCGGCGACGATCTCCTGCCCCTCGGGGGTTTTCGTATCCACCAAGACGGAGCGTTTGCATTTGTTCAGGCTCGCCCAATAAAGACTGGTGCCGCCGGCGGTGAGCGGCCAACGACCGGCATCGACCCCGCCGCCCGGGGGATCGATACGAATCACATCCGCCCCGAGCTGGGCCAAAGCGAGCCCGCCGGTCGGCGCGGCCACGAAGGCCGAGGCCTCCACGATGCGAAGGCCTTCGAGAATTCCGTACATGGCAAATCATTCCTCCTCGGCGGCGCCGAACGTGCGCGTCATCTGCAAAAGCGCATGACGGCGATTGCGGGTGAAAGGACGCACCTCGCTCGACCAACGCCCGCGCTCCACCGCCTTCGACCACGCCTCGCTTTTCAAAACATCGGGACTTTCGATCCCGTAAAGGGCATGCCACGCGGGCGTTTCTCCCCGCGGCATATCCTGAACACACCCCTCGATCGCCAATGCGAAATCGCAAGCCTTCATGCGACGAACCCAAAGCACTCCGGGCACCTCGAGCAAAGCGGGGATATGTTCGTCGTCATAGACCTCATCGAAAAGGGCTTCCTTTTCCGGATCGACATCCATGGCGGCAACGAAAATATAAGGGGCTTTTTTGAAATTCACGAGCGATATCCTCTTGAACGAGCGTCATCACGCCCTTCGACGATACGATGACGATTGTGCACCCTATCGCCCTCGTCTTTCACCGGCGGCGTTCTCTTTCGAACCGTCGATCCTTCTTTCGGGCTTTGCCTTTTGCGGATGCGAAAAGCGAAGACGCGATCCCTTTCAATCCCGCCCGCCCTTGGAAATATGAATCTCCCGCGATACGACGATATCGGCATAGCGCTCTCGAGTGCGCGCCAAGATCGCCGAGGCCTTGTGCTCCTCGAAGGCTTGCGCATCCCGATACATCTCGAAAAGAAACACCCGATTTTCCTCCTCCAAGTCATCGCAGACCTCGAAGCGAAGACAACCCGGCTCGCCGGCAAGGGTACTTTTCGCATGCTCTTGGATGATGCGAACGAACTCCTCTTTATGCCCCGCCTCGATGTCGAACTTCACGATCAGACATATCAGGGATTTCATGGTTATGCGTCCTTGTGCTCGGGTGGGCTTCGTGCTTCGGGAATCTTGCTTCGGTAGCCGACAGGCGGTTTCTCGTCGGATGACGCCGGCCACGGCCGATCGATGATATTCGACGAATTCCCGCATCGAGCGAGACGCCGCGCATCTTCGCTTTCAAGCAACGCTTTTTTCGTCTTCCGAATCCGCAAACGACGATCTCGATATGGCAAGCCGGAGGCGGCGAACAGCGCTCGCCTCCCAAACGCACCACGGCTCCCTAATGCAAACTCTTTCAGGATTGACCTTCGAAAAGCGCAAGCGCGAGCGAAACTCGGCACCCTATCACCCGATAATTCGTCGATCTTTCCTCGGCGACAAACCCGAACGCGGGTTCCCGTCAATCAACTCCGAGCGGCGGCGACCGCCTCTTGGTAGAGGTCGCCGAAACCGCTCTTCGCCGCCAGTTCGAAAGGGGTCCGTCCTTCGCGATCCGTTGCGTTCGGAGATGCCCCGGCCTCGATCAGGGCCTTGATCACGCCCCGGCGCCCGTTTTGGGCGGCGAGGTGCAAGGGCACCCACCCGTAACTCTCTTCCTTCGCATTCGGGTCGGCACCGGCCTTGGTCAGCGCATCGACCGCGTAGGCATGTCCATTCTGCGTGGCGGAGTGCATGGGTGTCCACCCGTTATCCAATGTCGCGTTCGGGTCGGCACCGGCCTCGATCAGCGCATCGACCGCATAGGTGTGTCCATTCTGTGCCGCGGAGTGCAAGGGTGTCCGCCCGTTATCCAGTATCGCGTTCGGGTCGGCACCGGCCTTGATTAGCGCATTGACTGTATCGGTATGTCCATTCACCGCAGCGGAGTGCAAGGGTGTCCGCCCGTTATCCAGTGTCGCGCTCGGATCGGCACCGGCATCGATCAGTGTCTTGATCGCATCGGCGTATCCATTATCTGCGGCGAGGTGCAATGGCATCCGCCCCCTGCTGTCCTTCACGTTCGGGTCGACGCCGGCCTTGACCAACCACTTGAGCACGTCGGCGCGGCCGTTTTTTGCGGTGAGCGCATTGTCATAGCCTTCATACCTTTTATGAACGGCGGTGTGCAACGGTGTCCATCCATTACCCAGTGTCGCGTTCAGATCGGCGCCGGCCTCGACCAGTGCATTGGCCACGTCGGGGTGTCCGTTCCGCGCCGCGAGGAGCAAGGGAGTCCATCTGTCCACCTCCCTCGCGTTCGGATCGGCACCTGCCTTAATTAGCGGATCGATCACGCCGATACGCCCGTTCTGGGCGGCGATGTGCAAGGGTGCCCACTTGCGATCGTTCTTCGCGTTGGGATCGGCACCTACCCTCAACAGTACCTTGACCGTGTCGGTGTATCCGCTCTCGGCGGCGAAGAGCAAGGGCGTCCACCCGTCATCCTCCTTCGCATTCGGATCGGCACCTGAACTGACCAGCGCATCGATCACTTCTATATGCCGGTTATATGCAGCAAGATGCATGGGTGCCCACTCGTCATTTTTCTTCGCGTTCGGATCGGCACCGGCATTGACCAGCACATCGACCATATCGAAGCGCCCGTACCGTGCGGCGAGATGCAAGGGCGTCCACTCGTTATCTTCCTTCGCGTTCGGATCGGCGCCGGCCTTGAGCAGCGCACCGACCGTACCGATATGCCCGTTCTGTGCGGCGAGATGCAAGGGCGTCTGCTCCCTAAGATCCCTCGCGTTCAAGTCGGCACCTGATTTGGCCAGCATCTTGACCGCATCGACGTATCCATTTTCTGCGGCGAGGAGCAAGGGCGTCCGCCATATGATGTCCTTCGCACCCAGGTCAACGCCGGCTTTGATCAGTAACTCGACCACGTCGATGTGCAAGTGCTCTATGGCGATGTGCAAGGGCACCAAATCCCCATGGTTCTTTATGTTCAGGTCAGCACCGGCATTTATCAGCACGTCGACCACATCGTCATGCCCTTCCTGCGCGGCGATGTGCAAGGGTGTCCACTTGCGATCGTCCTTCGCGTTCGGATCGGCACCTACCCTCAACAGTGCCTTGACCGTGTCGGCGTGTCCGCTCTCCGCGGCGAGGAGCAAGGGCGTCCACCCATCATCTTCCTTCGCATTCGGGTCAGCACCGGCCTCGATCAGCGCATCGACCATATTGGAGTGCCCGTTCCGAACGGCGAGGTGCAAGGGCGTCCACTCATCTTCTTCCTTCGCATTCGGGTCGGCACCGGACTTGACCAGCGCATCGACAGTATCGATGTGCCCGTACCGAGCGGCGAGGTGCAAGGGCGTCCACTCATCGTCTTCCTTCGCATTCGAGTCGGCGCCCGCCTTGACCAGCGCATCGACCATATTGGAGTGCCCGTACCGAGCGGCGAGGTGCAAGGGCGTCCATTCGTCCTCTTCCTTCGCGCTCGGATCGGCACCGGCCTTGAGCAGCGCAGCGACCGCGTCAGGGTGTCCGTTCCGCGCGGCGAAGTGCAAGGGCGTCCACTCGTTATCTTCTTTCGCGTTCGGATCGGCGCCGGCATCGACCAGCGCATCGACCGCGTCGGGGTGCCCGTTCTTTGCGGCGAGATGCAAAGGCGTCATCCCGAAAATCTTCTTGGCGTTCGGGTCGGCACCCTCGGCGATCAGCCTTTCGATCGCATCCGTATCGCCTTTCGAAGCGGCTCGATGCAAATCGAGAGGGAGGGCGGATAGCGCAAACGCGCCCCCTGCGAAGGCGGCGAGAAAAATCGCGGCGACGGTCTTGGGTATCGTCATCGGCTTCCTTGATAATGGGCTATGGAGAAGTTCGTAAACGGTGCGCGAGGCCATCCACCGTCTCGTCGGTGTGAATGCCGGTCATCGAGTCGCATTCCGAACCGAAACGCACTCGCCCGAGTCAGCCGCGGACCAAGACAATGATATCGAATATCGCTCGCCCTTTATCATCGCCGCGAAAACGGGCTTCGATTCTTTCGATCCGACCTTTGACGGGGTCTCGTTTCTCGGGATTTTTTTCGATTCCTCCGCATCGTCGATTTTTCATGATCGAAGGCCGGGCCTTGTAGGCGGATACTTATTAGGCGGATAAGGGCAAAATCCTACGATCAAAGTCGGATCGTCATCGCCGTCATGGGGATCTCGGTCAGATTCTAAGAAGACGCTCCGAAGAGGAGGCTCCGATCATGAAATCTCTCCTTCGATCGATGGATCGATATCGAAAAACCCGACATCCGGAGATCGAATCATGCCCTCCCCGACGACGACTCCCGAGGCCGAGGCGATGAAAACCGGGGTGGTGATCTGCGGCCACGGGAGTCGCAAGGAAGCGGCGGCGCAAGGCTTTCGCCGGCTGATCGAAGGGCTAAAGGCCAAGCAGCCGCAGATCGATATCGAATGCGGCTTCATGAGTCTCGCCGAGCCCGATATCCCGACCGCGATCGCCCGCCTGCGCGCTCGGGGCAATCGACGGGTGCTGGCGATACCGGGGCTGATCTTCGAAGGCGACCATGCCGCGAAGGATATTCCGGCGGCGTTGGAGAGTTGCCGGGAGAGCAAGGCCATATCGGAGATTCGTTACGGGCGGACTTTGGGCTTCGAAGGGGGGATGCTCGACGCCGCCGCCGAGCGTATCTTCGATGCGATCCGTCGCCGCCCCCTTGACATCCCGCTTTCCGAAACGCTGCTGATCGTTGCCGGCGGCGGGGCTTCGAACGAGCGCGCCAATGCCGGCATCGCCGACGCCACCCGTCGTCTGTGGCAGCGTTCGAGCCCGGGCTGGGCGATGACCGCTTATTTAGGGGGGAGCCCTCCCACAATCGAATCCGCCTTGGAACATGCGGTGCGGCTCGGCTATCCGCGGATCGTGATCTCGCCTTGTTTTCTCTTCCCCGGGCTCCTGTGCGAAAAGATCTTCTCGCTCTGCGATGCCTTCGCCCGAAAATATCAGGGGATCGAGTTCATCAAGGCCGGTTGCCTCGAGGACCACCCGGGGGTCATCGAAACCCTGATCGAGCGCATCCGGGAGATCGACGAGGGGAACGAGGCGAACGAAGCGAACGGGAGATCGACGGCATCGCCCCCGAAGGCCTCGGCGCCTTCGAGCCTCGTGCCCGATGACCCGTCCCTCGCAGCCGAGGCCGAAGCGCTTCGAGCCGACGAGACTCGTCCGAAGGCCCCGGGGGTGGGCGAGGTCTGCCTCGTCGGGGCCGGACCGGGCGATCCCGACCTGCTCAGCGTGCGGGCGATGCGCCTGATCCGAGACGCCGACGCCATCGTCTACGACCGACTCGTCTCTTCGGAGATCCTCGCCTTGGCCCGCCCCGATGCGCAGATGATCTACGCGGGCAAAAAGCGCGCGGATCATGCTTTGCCGCAGCCGGATATCAATCGCCTGCTGGTGCGGCTGGCCCGCGAGGGGAAGCGAACGCTGCGCCTCAAAGGCGGCGACCCCTTCATCTTCGGTCGCGGCGGCGAGGAGATCGCGACCCTTGCCGACGAACGCATCCCCTTCCAAGTGGTACCGGGGATCACCGCCGCTTCGGGTTGCGCGGCCTACGCCGGAATCCCGCTGACTCATCGGGACCACGCCCATGCCTGCCTCTTCGTCACCGGCAATCGCAAGAGCGAAGAGGTGGACCTCGACTGGGAAGCGCTGGCGCGACCGATGCAAACGGTGGTGGTTTATATGGGCTTGGTCAGCCTGCCGATCATCTGCGCCCGACTGATCGAATACGGGCTCGCCGAACGCACCCCCGCGGCCCTCGTGCAACGAGGGACCACCGCCGCCCAACGGGTGCTGACGGGAACGGTGCGCTCCTTGCCCGATATCGTCGAACGCGAACGCCCCCGCCCGCCCACTTTGCTCATCATCGGTCATGTCGTCAGGCTACGCGACTCCCTCGCATGGTTCGAGCCCTTCGACAAAGCCGTCGAGGAAAGCGAGGGCTGAGGATGGAGGGATATACTATTTGCCGACACTTTTCATGATGCCCGCGAAGTCGCCGCCTCGGTCTTTTATAAAGAACGGTCTCTCGGCAGGCTCTTTTCGGCAGACCCTTTTCGGCAGACCCTTGCCATCGTCGAGCGCAAGCATCTCGAGCGCAAGCATCGCGGCGGCCAAGGCGAGGGGAAATGACGAGAGCCTCTTGGAGGAGAACTCGCCACCCGAGCCGAAAGCCGGCCTCGTCCACCGAGGAATTCCTGTCGCTGCCGCGCTCGATCCCTCGCGATCGAGTCCTTCGAAACAATCCTATCGAGGAAAGGTCAATGGCCACTTTCACCCTCAACGACCGAGCGGTCGATATCGATATCGACGGCACCACCCCCCTGCTTTGGGTATTGCGCGATTCCTTGGGGCTAAGCGGCACCAAATTCGGCTGCGGAGTGGCTCAGTGCGGAGCGTGCACCGTGCACTTGGACGGCCAAGCCATCCGCAGTTGCATCACCCCGGTGGCGGCGATCGAGGGGCGATCGATCACCACCATCGAAACCGTCGGCGAGGGAAGGGTCGGGGCCGCGGTGCAGCAAGCGTGGATCGAAAATGACGTTCCCCAATGCGGCTATTGCCAAAGCGGACAGATCATGAGCGCGGTCGCCCTGCTGGCGGGAAACACCGCCCCCGACGATAACGATATCGATAGCGCGATGGCGGGGAATATCTGCCGCTGCGGAACCTACGCGCGCATCCGTGCCGCCATCAAATCGGCGGCCCGTCGACTGTGATATTAGGCACCCGTCGATCCGCCGTCTTCGCGCTCGGACGCGCACTCGAACGCATCCTCGAAACACCTCTTATAAGGTGATTGCCATGAAATTCATTCCATCCTCGGGCTCTTCGGGCCTTGCGCCGCCGGCCGCCTCGACCGCCGGCGACGATCCCGAACAGATCAGTCGGCGCTCTTTCATCAAACGAAGCGGGGCCTTGGGCCTTGCCATCGGTTTTGCCCCCGCAGGCTTCGCTCACGCCTCCGGCCCCCAGCAAGAGGCGAGCGCGAACTTGACGCCCGGTCAACAGCCCGGGGCCTTCGTGCATATCGCCCCCGACGGCAAAGTGACCTTGCAGATCAACCGCTTGGAATTCGGGCAAGGAGTCCATACCGGCCTTTCCCGCGCGCTGGCCGAAGAGTTGGATGCCGATTGGGCTTCGGTATCCGCCGAACTCGCCCCCGCCGCCGACGCCTACAAAGACCCCGTTATCGGATTCCAAACGACCGGCGGTTCGAGCTCCATCCCCAACAGTTTCACCCAGTACCGCGAACTCGGTGCCCGCGCTCGTGCGATGCTGATCGAAGCCGCCGCCCGCGAATGGGGAACGAGCCATGAAGCCATCACCACCTCCGAAGGTCGTCTTTACGGACCCGATGGACAAAGCGCGGGCTACGGCGATTTCAGCGAAGCCGCCGCAGCCTTGCCGATACCGGAAAAGGTCGCTTTGAAAGACCCCGCCGATTTCCGCCTGATCGGGAAATCGATCGACCGCATGGACACCGCCGACAAATCCACCGGGAATCAGACCTTCGGCATCGATATCCGCCTGCCGGGGATGAAGACGGTTCTGATCGCCCGCCCGCCTTGGTTTTCCGGCAAGGCGAGCGCGATCGACGACAGCGCCGCCCTCGCCCTCGACGGAGTGGAGATGGTGATTCCGGTCGATCTCCCTCGCGGCGCTACCGGCGCGGCGGTGGTGGCCGATGCCTTCTGGCCCGCCTTGAAGGGTCGCGAATCGCTGAAGATCGAATGGCAGCCGCCCGCCGGGGAGTTGCCGGACAGCGAGAGGATCGATGCCGAGTTTCGAGATCTCCTGAGCCGCAAGGGTCTGACGGCGCGCACCGCCGATCCTGCGGATCTTTCCAAAGCATCGAAGACCATCACCGCCGATTTCCGCTTTCCCTTCCTCGCCCATGCCCCGATGGAGCCCTTGAACGCGGTGATCGAGGTCAGCGGCAGCGGCGCCGACACCCGCTACGATATCCGAGCGGGCTCGCAGTTCCCGACCCTCGACCACACCACCCTCGCCGCCGTCTTGGGGGTGAAGCCGGAAATGGTGACCCTCCACAACCTATTCGCCGGCGGCTCTTTCGGGCGCCGAGCGAACCTCGATGCCGATTACCTCGCCGAGGCCGCGCAGGTGATGAAAGGGTGGGTCGCCGCCGGGAGACGCGAGCCCCTCAAGGTGGTCTGGACCCGCGAAGACGATATCCGCGGCGGCTACTACCGGCCCTTCAATATGCACCGGGCCGAAATCGCCCTCGACGACAAGGGCGATATCCTCGCTTGGGAGCACGTCCTCGTCGGTCATTCGCTGCTCAAGGGCACCCCCTTCGAATCCTTCTTCGTCAAAGACGGAGTGGATTCGAGCACCACCGGCGGCATCGTCGATACCGCTTACGATCTGCCGCTGGCGTTGAGCGTGCACCATCCGCAAACCGCGGTGCCGGTGCTTTGGTGGCGCTCGGTCGAGCATACCCATACCGCCTTCGTGATGGAGACCCTGATCGACGAGGTCGCCCGCGCCGGGGGTCGCGATCCGGTCGAACTGCGACGCGCCTTGCTCGCCGAACACCCGCGGCATTTGGCGACGCTGGATCTGGCGGTCGAAAAATCCGGCTACGGAACGAAGACCCTGCCGGCGGGGCATGCCTTCGGGGTCGCGATACACGAATCCTTCGGCTCCGTCGTCGCCCACGTCGCCGATGTTTCGATCGAGGGGGATCGCCCGCGGGTTCACCACATCACCAGCGCCATCCACTGCAATCTCGCGGTCAATCCGCGCTCGGTCATCGCCCAAGTGGAGGGCTCGGTGCTGATGGCGATCGGCACCACCTTGGAGGGCTCGGAGATCACCTTGCGCGAAGGGCGGGTGGAGCAGAGCAACTTCAACGACTATATCGTGGCCCGGATGCCGGATATGCCGTCGATCGACGTGCATATCGTTCCTTCGAACGATCCGCCCACCGGTGTCGGAGAACCCGGTTTGCCGCCGGCGGCACCGGCGATCACCAACGCGATCTTCGCCTTGACCGGCACCCCGGTGCGCGAACTGCCGATCCGCGCGGTATGAATATGTGATCGGTCAATCGATCGCTTCGCCCTCGCGCCTCTTCCCCTTGCGGGCGAGCGCGAAAACGCAAGAGGGGCGGCGATCACGACGAAGTGCAATCGTTTCCATTCATCGATAAAAAGGACAACGCCATGGCTATCGAAGCAGGAAGCCGGATCCCCGAGGGAAGCCTCGGCCGCATGACCTCCGATGGACCGAGTCAGGTTTCGACTCAAGAGATTTTCGAGGGGCGCAAAGTCGTCGTCTTTGCGGTACCGGGGGCTTTCACGCCCTCGTGTTCCGCCAGCCATCTACCGGGATTCGTCGCCAACGCCGACAAGATCAAGGCGAAGGGGGTCGACGAGATCGTCTGCATCTCGGTCAACGATCCCTTCGTGATGGATGCTTGGGGAAAACAGCAAAACGCCGAGGAGATCGCCATGCTGGCCGACGGCAGCGGCAACTTCACCCGGGCGGCGGGGATGGAACTCGACCTTAGGGAAAGAGGGCTCGGCATTCGCTCCAAGCGCTATGCGATGGTGGTCGAGAACGGCACCGTCTCCCACCTGATGGTCGAGGACGAGCCGCCCAAAGTCGAAAAATCAAGCGCGGAATCGGTGCTCGCGGTGCTTTGAGGAAGGGCCGGTTTTTCAAAAGCGGGCGCTACGCAAAACGCCCGCTTCGATTCATCGGGCATTCATCGGCGTTCATCGGGCGAGCCGCCCCTCGATCACGCGGCTTGTCCGATCTCGCGAAAAACCCGAAGGGGCCACGGGGAAGGATCAAGCCCCGAAAGCCCCTTCGGCTCGATTCGCGATCTCAAGACGAAACCAGTTTTTCGTCGAGTTCGGGGACCGCTTCGAAGAGATCCGCCACCAAGCCGTAATCCGCGACCTGGAAGATCGGAGCCTCCTCGTCTTTGTTGATGGCCACGATCACCTTGCTCTCCTTCATCCCCGCCAGATGCTGTATCGCCCCGGAAATTCCGACCGCGATATAGAGATCCGGCGCGACCACTTTGCCCGTCTGCCCGACTTGGTAATGGTTGGGGACGAAACCGGCATCGACCGCGGCTCGCGAGGCCCCGACGGCGGCGCCGAGTTTGTCGGCAACCCCCTCGAGCATCGAGAAGTTCTCCCCGCTTTGCATCCCTCGCCCGCCGGAGACGACGATCCGCGCGGCGGTGAGATCCGGCCGCTCCGAACGCGCGAGGTCTTGGCCGACGAAAGAGGAAAGACCGCTGCCGGCCGCGGCATCGATCTTCTCCACCGACGCCTCTCCGCCCTGCTCGGCAACGGCATCGAAGGCGGTGGTGCGCACCGAAAGCATCTTGATCGAGTCCACGGACTGCACGGTGGCAATCGCATTTCCCGCGTAGATGGGACGCACGAAGGTATCGGCGGATTCGATGCCGCTGATATCCGAGATCGGGGAGATATCGAGCAATGCCGCCGCCCGCGGCAATATATTCTTGCCCGCCTTGGTCGCCGGAATCAGCACATGCGAATAATCGCCGGCGATTCGCGCGATCAGACCGGCGATATCCTCCGCCAACTGATGGGCGAAGGCGGCATCGTCGGTAAGCCGTACCCGGCTCACCCCCTCGACCTTGGCCGCGGCTTCGGCCACCCGATCGCAATCCGCCCCCGCCACCAAGAGATGAATATCGTCGCCGAGTCGGCGGGCCGCGGCCACCGTATGCAATGTGGCGGCGGCCAAAGCGCGATTGTCGTGCTCCGCAATGACAAGAATGCTCATCTAGATCACCTTCGCCTCGTTCTTGAGTTTCTCGACCAGTTCGGCCACATCCGCCACCCGCACTCCGGCTTCGCGCTTCGGCGGCTCGCAAACGCTCACGGTTTTCACCCGTGGCGTGATATCGACCCCGAGTTCCTCCGGTGTCGTCGTCTCGATCGGCTTCTTCTTGGCCTTCATGATATTGGGCAGCGAGGCGAAACGAGGTTCGTTGAGGCGAAGGTCGGTGGTGATGACCGCGGGCATCGAGAGTTTCAAAGTCTCCAGCCCGCCGTCGATCTCGCGGGTCAGGTTCATCGATTCCCCTTCGATATCGATCCGATAGGCGAAGGTCCCTTGGGGCCAACCGAGCAGCGCCGCAAGCATCTGCCCCGTCTGGGTGTTATCGCCGTCGATCGACTGTTTGCCGACGATCACCAATCCCGGTCCTTCGCGCTCCACGATCACCTTCATCATCTTGGCGATCGCCAGCGGCTCGAGCGGAGCGTCGCTTTCGACCAATATCCCGCGATCCGCACCCATCGCCAAAGCGGTACGAATCGTCTCTTGGCATTGCGCCACCCCCAAGGAAAGCGCGATCACCTCGCTCGCCTTCCCCGCCTCTTTGAGCCGAAGCGCCTCTTCGACCGCGATTTCATCGAAGGGATTCATCGACATCTTCACGTTCGCAAGTTCGACACCGCTTCGATCCGCTTTGACGCGGATCTTGACGTTGTAGTCGATCACCCGCTTGACCGCGACCAAGATCTTCATTGCATCCACCACCTCATGGTTTTCGAAAAAAAACGGCCTCGCGCCGACGACACCCCCCAAGACCGGCATAGCGCCGGCGACGATACGCTGCGACGATGCGACGCTGCGACGCTGCCGCTATTGTCGCAAAAGAGCCGAAAGCCGGGCACAAAGTTGGGCACCCCGAAAACGCCCCGGCAAAAGCCCTCAAGCGTCCTTCATCCCCGGCCAAGGATCGGATCGACGCCATCCAATCCCCCCAATTCTAACAAGGGCAAAGCACTCGCTTTATAAAAAGAAGAAGGCCTTGAGCAAAGTGCCGGCCGGGGCGGCGAGCGACTATCATAAACATCGTCGAGATCCGAAAGCCGAATATTCACGAGTGTCTCGAATAACCCTAGGGCGGCCCCTTAGAAAAATGCTTCTACGCGGTTATCAGAAGGAGATTCTGAAAGCCATCCATACCGGTTTGGAGCGACACCGCTCCATCCTGGTGCAACTGCCGTCGGGCGCAGGCAAGACGGTCATCGCCTGCGAGCATATTCGCCGAAGCCTTGGCGCCGGGAGCGGGAATCGACAAAGGTCAAAGCAAGTATGGGTGCTGGTGCATCGCACCGAGCTGGTCAATCAGTTTTACCGAACGCTGCTCGAAATGGGAGTCCCGCCCGAGGAGATCGGCGTGATGCAGTCAGGTTGGGACGAAATCACCGACGAAATGATAATGGACCGGGATTGGGAGAGCGATCATCTGAAAGAGCAAAGAGATCTATTTCGCAAAAAAATGAACTCGCTGGGGGTTCCGCGCGAGAAGATCAGCGTGGTGGAGGCAGGTATCAACGATATCGTCGCCGGTGAAAGACCGATATGGATATGCGGTATCAACACGCTGGTAAGACGGTACGGCGAATCGTTCGGGGTGACAATGCGGCGCAGAGGGCCGAGGCACGACTATTCGCCCCCGGGGATTCTGAAAAATATGCCTGATACGCTGATTGTCGACGAGGCGCATCATTCCCCCGCGACCAAGACATTTCTCCCGGTGATCAAGAGGGTGATGAAATCCGCCCGCTCTCGCTTGATCGGCCTTAGCGCCACTCCCGCCCGAACCGACGGGGTGGGCTTGGGGGATATCTACGATCACATCATCTGCGGGATTTCGATGGGAGAGTTGATAAAGCGAGGGCATTTGGCGCCTTATCGTGCGTTCACCCTGCCATCCGATCTGGCGCTGGACAGACTGAAACAACGCGCCGGCGATTATGTGCGCGGCGGACTCGAAAATCTTGTAAAGCCGGTAAGTGCCAAGGTCGTCGATCAGTGGATGCGATATGGCGAGAAGCGACAAACCCTGGTATTCGCGGTCGGCAAAGCGCACGCCAAAGTGCTGTTCGACGAGTTCAAGAAAAGGGGGGTGCGGACCGGTTATGTCGACGGGGAGATTCCGAAGGCGGAGCGAGAGGAGGAGATCGAGAAATTTCGACGACGCCTGATAACCTGCTTGGTCAGCATCGACGTGCTAGGAGAAGGCTTCGATGCGCCTGAATGTTCGGTGGTCGTTTTGGCCAGGCCGACCATGAGCCTCATCGTTCACTTTCAGCAAATCGGCCGCGCCCTCCGTCCGAAATCCGACAAGAGCGATGCTTTGATACTGGATATGGTGGGCAATATCCACCGACATGGGCTGCCCGATACACCGCGGGAGTGGACGCTTGAAGGGACCTCGATAGGCGAAGCGGACGTGACGGATGTGATGGCCGTGCACGTGCAGTGCAATCGCTGTTTTGCTTGGTATGAGCGATCCGCCTCGCGCTGTCCGCATTGCCGTGATGCGGCACCGAAAAGGCAGCGCGAACCGATCGAGGAGGTCGACGTCTCGCTTGTCGAGATGACCGGAGGTAGGGCGCTTCCCTCGACAAGGCAAATCGAGAACATCCTTCGCCTTGGAGAGATCCTGCTTGCCTCTCGGATCAAAAGAGCGCAACGACTACAACGTAAGATATTCGAAGAACCGCAAGAAATTCGTACGGATTCACGGCCGATAAGCCTCGAAGAGGAACTCCGGTTCGAAGAGGATTTCAGAAAAGAAAGGGGAAAACACGGCGCGGCCGGATTTCGCAAAGCGGTCTTCGATCATCAAGAAAAGCACTTGGGTGCCGACCTCGATCTCATGAGGATCGTCTTTCACCACGCCGATGCGATGCGTGAATTGGCCAAAAGATTCAACGACGCAGTGGATGCCTTCGATAGGAAAGACAATCACGAAGACAATTCGATCGCAAGACTTTTTGGCGTCCTAAACTTCGATGTGAAAGATATCCATCCGTTCAAAAATTATCGACAGCTTCTTGATTGGGCGCTGGCGGTGGAAGGCATCTCGATTTACGATGAGTATGGAAATATTTTCCTGCGAGGGGCGATCAAAAAATTCAAGGAAGAAACGGGGTCGCTCAAAGGACTGCCAAGACCCAAGATCATCGAGGAGCTGCACGAGGCGGAATGGAAGATCCATAAAGAGATTTCAAAAGCGCTGGATGATTTGCACCCGGAGGATTGCTTCGAAAACGGCGATGACGACATTCCGGCATCGGTCCTGAAAATCAAGCCGACCTCGGAGATTAGGGAGTTGACGCAAAAATCGACGTATCTTCATTACCCTGCCGACGAAAACGCCGACGCTCTGGTTTCGAACGCCTATTTTCTTCTCCCCCACACCGAGTCGCTTGATTCGGCACCCGGATCGCTTCCCGAAAAAGGTGCGCGCAAGATACCGGATTACCTGCGCACCGCCTTGCAGCGAGCCGTCGGGCTGAAGTTTTTAGGAAACGCCCTTCCCGAATCGCAAGTTCGGCTGTCGACATGGATGGAAGAACGACTCGGTGCAGTCAGTTCGAGCGGATTACCGGCGGGCCTTGCAGCCTTCGGCTCCGATGGAGAAGATCCGTTGCCTGACATTCCCCTCTCGGCGAACCCGGAGGCGGCCTACATGGAGATTCTCGAAGCCCCGGAGATTCGATACGCAACGCCGGTGCCAATCGAAGATAACGACGGTGCACTTTATCTTTACGATGAGAACGGCAATTACCGCGCCGAGATTTCCTTTTACGACGACAATGAGACTGAGATCTTCATCATCGATAGGCAAGGGTATCCGCACAAATTCGTGGTCGACTCCGGCGAATCCCAGTTAGTTGAAAAAGGTGGAAAGGGATCGAGTAAGACCGGGGAACAAATCGAGAAAAGGCTCGGGGTGAATCCCTTCGAAGTCATCAATCAATTCCGCAAGAAATACCTTCATCGGGACGACTGACGCAAAGGCAACCCTCGTCGACGGGCGGGTCGCCGCTCGCTTTCGGCAATCACGAACACTCCGGCCTTGCCGCCGCTACGAAGCATCGAGTGTGAAAAGATCGAAGGCGGGATAAGATAAGCCGAATCCTCGACTCGATGATCGGCTCGCCTTCGAAGCGAGGAAGATATTTCCCCGCTCTCTCCCAATCGATAGCTCGGTTCAATCAACCGCAATGACCGAACGCTCCTCACCTCCCGATCGAGGATCCGAGAGTCCTTCTCCCGAAGGCCCGCTCATGGGGCCGCTAAAGGGTCCGCTCCGGGGGGTGCGTATCGTCGATCTGACCACCATCGTTCTCGGGCCGTCGGCGACTCAATCGCTGGGGGATTTAGGGGCGGATGTCATCAAGATCGAGCCGCCGACTTGGGATCCCATGCGCGAAGCCGGGGTTCTGCCGGTGGATGCGAAGACGACGCTCGGCGATTTGCATGATCGCGACCGGGCCGAAGGCGAGGGGAAGGGGGATTGCAGCGCGGACGAGTCATCCGATCCTCGTTCGGAAGCGGCGGATAGCTCCGGCGATGATTCCTCCCTCGGCACCGCCGACCGGCGCATGGGCACGATCTTCCTCACCAACAATCGCAATAAACGCTCCCTCGTGCTCGACCTCAAGGATCCTCGCGGATTCGAGGCGATGCGGCGGCTGTTGCAGGGAGCGGATGTCTTCGTGCACAACATGCGGCCCGCGGCGATCGAGCGTCTTGGCCTTGGATACGAGGCGGTGCGCGAGATCAATCCCGGCATCATCCATTGCGGGGCCTACGGCTACGCCCGCAAGGGACCCTACGCGCACAAACCGGCCTACGACGATTTGATCCAAGCGGTCTCGGGGCTCGCTTTTTTGCAGGCATCGAAGGGCGATCCCGCTTACGTGCACTCGATCGTCGCGGACAAGGTGACGGGGCTCAACGTGGTGGTGGCGATATTGGCCGCATTGCTGCATCGCGAGCGCAGCGGCGAGGGACAGTCCATCGAGGTGCCGATGTTCGAAAGCATGGTCGGCTTCAATATGATCGAACACCTCTACGGACAGACTCATATTCCGGCGCGGGCGAGCGCCGGCTATCCGCGCTCGCTCTCTTCGTGGCGCCGCCCCTACCGAACCGCGGACGGTTGGATCGGGGTGATGCCTTATACCGACGCTCAGTGGCAAAGGCTCTTCGAGATCGCCCGGCGACCGGATCTGGCGGCGGATCCTCGCTTCGCTTCGATCGCCGATCGCTTGGCGCATATCGACGAGGTCTACGAAACCCTGGCCGAGATCGTCGCCGAGCGTACGACCGCCGCATGGCTCGAGGCCCTCGACGCCGCCGATATCCCCTCGACGCCGGTAAAGCGCCCGGACGAGCTGATCGACGACCCACATTTGAAGGCGACGGGCTTTTGGCAGCAGGTAGAGCATCCGGCGCTCGGCTCGCTGCGCATGCCCGGCGCTTCGATGAATTTTTCTCGCACCCCTTTCGCGATCCGAAGGCCGCCGCCGCTGCCGGGCGAACATAGCGCCGAGGTGCTCGGCGAAATCGGCTACACGGAAACGGAATTCGAGAGCCTCGTCGAAGATGGGATCTCTTTCGACGGCCTGCGAGAGCGAAAAAAGTCGCCGCGATAGCAGCGATAGAGGAGCGGTATGAACTACGAACGAATGATGGCCTTGTCGATCCCGCAAGCAAGACAGGAGCTGAGCGACGAAGCCTGCATCCTCTACGCCTTGGGCACCGGCTTCGGGCGGGATCCGATGCACGAGGGGCAACTGCGCTATGTCTACGAGGAGCGGCTAAGGGTGCTGCCGACGATGGCCAACGTCCTCGCCCATCCCGGTTTTTGGTTGAAAAACCCCGAGGTCGGGGTCGATTGGAAAAAGGTGCTGCATCTGGCGCAGGCCTTCACCATCCATCGTCCGATCGAGCGGGGACAACGCCTGATCGGACGCAGCCGCATCACCGGGATCAATGACAAAGGTTCTGACAAAGGCGCGATTTTATTCACTTGCCGGGAGGTGGAGGAGGAGGGCTCGGGGGATTCGCTTTGCACCTTGGAACAAACGGTGATGCTGCGCGGGGACGGCGGGGGCGGCGGAGACGATCCGCCGCCGCGACCTCTCCATCGCCTGCCGGATCGCCCTTTCGATCTTCATCACGACCTGGCGCTCCCCCTCGATGCCGCGCTGATCTACCGCTTGAGCGGGGATCGAAATCCCCTTCATATCGATCCGGCGGTGGCGCGGGAGGCGGGCTTCGAACGCCCGATCCTGCACGGGATGTGCACGGTGGGCTATGCCGGCCACTCGCTGATGGCCGCGCTTTGCGATTACGAAGGCGATCGCATCCGATCGATGCAGGTGCGCTTCACCGCTCCGGTCTGGCCGGGGGAGACCCTGCGCACCGAGATGTGGCCGCAAGAGCGCGGGGTTTCGTTTCGCACCCGCAGCTTGGAGCGTGATGCCATCGTGCTCGACAACGGATATGCCGATCTCGATTGAGCCCTCGAACGAGGCTCGCTCTCATCGATCGATCCGGCAAGCGACCCAATCCCCCTTCGCTTCGATCTTTCGAAGATTCCTCGATGCCCGCCGGGGGCTTCGATCCCCTCTTCGCTCCCCTCTTCGCATCCCTCTTCGGACTCCGATTGCGAAGCGAGTCGACACCGGGACTTGACCGCCTCCGACAAACCCGCCATCCCTTCGGATCTCGCCTCGTTCGCATCGAACAAGGCAGCGATTCCGACGACGACTTCGAATGCCAAGCGATCGAGCCCGTCATTTCGATGCCCGATCCCGAGTCTTCGTTTCCCGCGAAGGGGAAAGTAAAGAACAAGGGTCGAAAAAAGAGATCGCCGAGAAAGCGGGGGAAACGCACCGACACGGCCTTGAACAAGGTAAAAAATCCGACGACTTCGCATGCCAAGCGATCGAGCCCGTCATTTCGATGCCCGATCCCGAGTCTTGGTTCCCCGCGAAGGGGAAAGCAAGAACAAGGCTCGAAAAAAGAGATCGCCGAGAAAGCGGGGGAAACGCACCGACACGGCCTTGAACAAGGTAAAGATTCCGACGACGACTTCGAATGCCAAGCGATCGAGCCCGTCATTTCGATGCCCGATCCCGAGTCTTCGTTTCCCGCGAAGGGGAAAGTAAAGAACAAGGGTCGAAAAAAGAGATCGCCGAGAAAGCGGGGGAAACGCACCGACACGGCCTTGAACAAGGTAAAAAATCCGACGACTTCGCATGCCAAGCGATCGAGCCCGTCATGTCGATGCCCGATCCCGAGCCTTCGTTCCCCGCGAAGGGGAAAGCAAAGAACAAGGCTCAAAAAAAAGAGATCGCCGAGAGAGCGGGGGAAACGCACCGACACGGCCTTGGGCCGAGCGAGGAGATAGCGAGGGAATAGCGAGGGAGGAGCCTTGCGAATCTTTTTCCATTCTGCCGAGCCGGCCGAGCGTTTCGATGACTTCGTATTTAGGCCCTGAGAGTCGAAGCCGCCTTTTCGATCCCGAATCCTCGTTCCCCGCGAACGGGAAAGAGAAAACGAGGGTCGATGACTTGTGACAAGAGCCGAAAAAAGAGATCGCCCAGAAAGCGGGGGAAAGCGCAGCGGCACGGCCTTGAGCCGAGCGAGGAAATATCGACGGGGAATCCTTGGCGAATCTTCGAGACCCGGCATCGCCGAAGCGAGCCGGGGCTTCGAAGCCCTCGTTTCAGGCCTTAGAGTTCATAGCCGCACCTCGATCCCGCGCGCCGCCATATAGCGCTTCGCATCGACGATACGGTGATCCCCGAAATGAAAGATGCTGGCGGCCAATACCGCATCCGCACCGCCGGCGATCACCCCTTGCGCCAGATGCTCCAGCTCGCCGACCCCGCCCGAAGCGATGACCGGAATCGGCACCGCATCGCTCACCGCTCGCGTCAGCGCCAGATCGAAACCGTCGCGGGTGCCGTCCCGGTCCATGCTCGTCAGCAGGATCTCCCCGGCCCCGAGACTCGCCATCTTGCGGCACCACTGCACCGCATCCAATCCGGTGGCCCGCCTCCCGCCGTGGGTGAAAATCTCCCACTGCCCCGGGGAGGCTTTTTTCGCGTCCACCGCGACCACGATGCACTGCGATCCGAAACGGTCCGCAAGGCGAGAAACGAGATCCGGCTCGCGGATCGCCGCGGTATTGATCGAAACCTTGTCGGCGCCCGCGTTCAGCAAGCGTCGCGCATCGTCGATGCTGCGCACCCCGCCGCCGACGGTCAGAGGAATGAATACCTGATCCGCGACCGCCTCGACCACCGCGACGATCGTGTCGCGCTCGTCGGAGGAAGCGGTGATATCGAGAAAGCAGATCTCGTCCGCTCCCTGCTCGTCGTAGCGGCGGGCAACCGCGACCGGATCTCCCGCATCGCGGATATCGACAAAGCGAACGCCCTTGACAACCCTTCCGGCGTCGATATCAAGGCAGGGGATGATGCGTCGGGCCAAAGTCATGGTTTTCAAAAAGAGGCTTCGAAGGGGCGAAGGGGATCGGCTCGAAGAGGCGAGCGCTATTGTGCGCGATCATGAAGGCGAGACGATCGGATCCGCCGCGCGGGAAAACGAAAACGCGCGGCGAACGACGAAAGGATCTTCGGCTTTGCCCCGCTCGCGCCTTGGCTTTTCCGAGCCGTGTTTTTCGCTTCTCGCATTATGATGGTTTTTGTGTCATGATTTGCAATCCGTTCAGGGTCTGTATGAACATCGACGTGAATATCTGCATCTGCGAATTCGACTCGTCGCTCTCGGATGTGATGTAGCCGAGACGGTAATCAACCGAACCCCTAATCGCATGGGAGATTCAACAATGATGATATTGAAAAACACCCTCATCCGATGCATCGCCGCTTCGCTTGCGCTTGGCGGAACCATGCTGACGCTCTCCGGATCGGCATTCGCGTGGGAACCGAAGAAGCCGGTGGACTTCGTGATCATGGCCGGGAAGGGGGGTGGAGCCGACCGGATGGCCCGCCTGATGCAAAGCATCATCGAGAAAAACGACTTCGCATCGAAACCCTTCATCCCGATCAACAAACCCGGCGGCAGCGGTGCCGAAGCCCTGCTGCACCTTAAAAACACCAAGGGGATTGCCAGAGATCATACCGTGATGGTGACCCTCAACAGCTTCTACACCACCCCGTTGCGCCAGAAGAATCTGGGCATCGATCCCGTGATGTTCACCCCGGTGGGGCGCATGGCCGAGGACACCTTCTTGCTGTGGGTGCACAAGGACAGCGGAATCGGCAATATCGAGGATTTCGTCAAAATGGCGAAAGAGAAAGGTCGCGACTGGATCATGGCGGGTACCGGCAAAGGCCAGGAGGATCAGCTCCTCACCGACTTCCTCAACGGAGCCTACGGTCTGCAAATGAAATACGTGCCCTTCAAAGGCGGCGGTCGGGTAGCCAAGGAACTGGCGGGACAACACGCCCACTCCACGGTCAACAACCCCTCGGAGCAGCTCGGCTTCTACGAGGCGGGAACCACCATGCCCATCGCCTCTTTCACCCCGGAGCGGCTGCCGATGTTCAAAGACGCTCCGACCTTCAAAGAGCTCGGCAAGAACTTCTTCTACTTCATGCAGCGTTCGGTGGTCGGCCCGGAAGCGATGAGCGACGATGCCGAGGAGTACTATCGAGGCGTATTCAAGAAAGTCTACGACTCCCCCGAATGGCAGAAGTACATGACGGACAAAAGCCTTCAGGGCGAGTTCATCACCGGCGACGAGTTGGTCGCCTACTGGAAGGACAACAACAACCGGCACGAGCTGATCCTCAAAGCGATCGGCGAAATATGATCGTCCGCTGTATCTAGGCTATCGAGGCGGACCTGCCCTTTTATCCATCGACGGATAAGGGGCAGGTCCCGTTTTTCGCAACTGTAAGCCGCCTCTCGAGGAAGGATTTCGATAGGTATCGACAAAGGTCGGATGACAAAGGTCGGATATTAAAAACCCGTTTCGATGCGCGGATAAGAAAACGCGCTCTTGATGCGAATATCGAAAAAGGATCTATTTTCGTGCGCCGAATGGAACTTATCATGGCCATCGTGATGGGGATATGCTCCATCGGGCTGATGATCAAATCCGCCGAGCTCGAAGTCGGATGGATTCCGGACGAGGGACCGGGCGGCGGCGCCTTTTCTTTCTGGCTGGCGGCCGGGATGCTGGTCTGCTGTATCTGGATCGCCTTCAACTGGTGGCAGCGCACTTCGCCGCCGTCGACTTCCATCGAACCCTTCATGGACGCCAAGGCCCTGACTCTCTTCATCATCGCCGGCGGCT
Source organism: Gammaproteobacteria bacterium (assembly GCA_965220535.1). Lineage (GTDB taxonomy): Bacteria > Pseudomonadota > Gammaproteobacteria > HK1 > HK1 > HK1. The sequence goes on from OZ244833.1 coordinate 1,099,223, forward strand.
CTTTGGCGGTGATGATCGGCCTGATCCACCTGATCGGCATCTACGGTTCGATACCCCTTTTCTTGATCTTCTATCTGCGGATATTCGGCGGCCATTCCCTCTTGCTGACACTTTCGCTGGCCCTGATCATTCCGGTAGCGATATTTTTCTTCTTCGAAGTCGCGCTGCGCATCACCCTGCCCAAGGGCTCGATCGAATGGATCGAACGCGTCATTTTCTTCCCGCTCTACGAAATATTTCTCTAACGAGAGGCGTATAAGCGATGGAGATCTTGGACGGGCTGCTGCAAGGATTCCTCGTCGCCCTCGATCCGCTGAATCTCATCCTCGTCATCATCGGGGTGACGATCGGCTTGTTCATCGGAGCGATGCCGGGCTTGGGCTCGGTCAACGGCGTGGCGATCCTGCTCCCGACCACTTTCCTCGTACCGCCGACCTCGGCGATCATCTTTCTTGCCGCCATCTACTACGGCGCGATGTACGGCGGCGCCATCAGCTCGATCATGCTGGGCATCCCCGGGGCTTCGACCGCGGTCGCGACCACCTTCGACGGTCGCCCCATGGCCCTGCGCGGAGAGGCGGATCAAGCGCTGACGGCGGCCGCGGTGGCCTCCTTCATCGGCGGCACCATCTCGGTGCTCCTGTTCACCGGCTTCGCTCCGCCGCTTGCCACCGTGGCTCTGGCCTTCGGCTCCCCCGAGGAATTCGCGCTGATGATGCTGGCTTTCGCCACCTTCATCGGGCTCGGGGGGGACGATATCCCCAAGACCCTCTTTTCGATTTTCATCGGCTTGGCGTTGAGCGCGGTGGGCCTCGACATCATCAGCGGCGAGCCGCGGCTCATCTTTTTCGATATCCAAGGCTTCTTCCACGGCATCAACTTTCTCGTATTGGCCATCGGTATCTACGGTATCGGCGAGATGCTGTGGACCATCGAATCGAGCCGAGGCAAGGTCCAAGTCTCGAAAGCCACGGTCAGCGTCGAGCGTATTCTGACCGCTTTGCGCCGGACCAAAGAGGCGGTATCGGCCATCATCGCCGGATCCTTTCTCGGTTATTTCGTCGGCATCCTGCCGGCGGCGGGAGCGACTCCCGGCTCGATGATGGCCTACGGCGTCGCCAAGATGATATCGAAGAACCCCGCTTCTTTCGGCAAGGGGAATATCTCGGGGGTCGCCGCTCCGGAAGCGGCCAACAACGCCGCCAGCACCGGCTCGATGCTGCCGATGCTGACACTGGGCATCCCCGGTTCGCCGACCACCGCCATCCTCTTGGGGGGGATGGTGATCTGGGGGCTCGAACCCGGGCCGCGGCTTTTCGTCGATCAAGCCGAGTTCGTCTGGGGGCTGATCGCCAGCCTCTATGTCGCCAACCTCTTCGCGGTTCTCGTGAACGTCGCTTTCATCCCGGCCTTTATCTGGGTACTGAAAATGCCCTTCACGATCCTCGCCCCTTGCATTTTCATCCTCTGCGTGGTCGGTGGCTATGCCCCCACTCAGAGCATGCACGATGTCTGGCTGATGTTCATTTTCGGCGTCACCGCCTACCTGCTGCGCAAACTCGACTATCCGATGGCTCCGGCGGTGCTGGCGATCGTTCTCGGGCCCTTGGCCGAAGTCTCGTTGCGCCAATCGCTGCTGATCGCCCACGGTTCGCCGATGATCTTTTTCGAACGCCCGATCGCGGCGACGATCATGGTGATCTCGTTCATCCTCTTCGCCCTGCCGGTATTCAAATACGTCAGGATCCGGATCCGGGAAAGCGACAGCAGCGGCGGCGTCCTGTTCGTATTCATCCCCCTTGTCCGCGTCGTCGGGGGGCTGGCCCGGGGGATCGAGAGAGTGTCCCGCAAGGTCAAGGTCGTTGCCGACGCCATCGAAAATCGAATCCGAAACCCTCGCCCCTAAGCGACGACACGACCACATCCCATTCGCGTCCGGGCGCTCTAGCGCTCTAGCGCCCGAGCGCCGCCGGCGAATCACCTTTGACAAAGGAGTATCCCCATGGCATCCGATACGACCGAAGGGGTATCCGAATCGCGCACCGCCCATGACACGCTCGCGCAAAAGAGCCGGGAGGAAACGATCGTCTCCGGCGGCCATCTGGTGGCAAAGGCCCTCAAAAGCGAGGGCGTCGATACCATTTTCACCCTGTGCGGCGGGCATATCATCGATATCTACGACGGCTGCATCGACGAAGGAATCAAAGTGGTCGACGTACGCCATGAACAAGTCGCGGCCCATGCGGCGGACGGCTACGCCCGTCAGACCGGAAGGCTCGGCTGCGTGGTCACGACCGCCGGCCCCGGTTGCACCAACGCGGTGACCGGCATCGCCACCGCCTTTCGATCCGAAAGCCCGGTGCTGCATATCGGCGGACAGGCCGCTTCGAGCCAACACCGGATGGGCGGTTTGCAAGATCTGCCGCATATCGACATGATGCGGCCGATCACCAAGTTCTCGTCGAGCGTCGCTTCCACCGAGCGGGTGGCGGATATGGTGGCCATGGCCGCCCGCGAATGCTTTGCCGGATCCCCGGGACCGAGCTATTTGGAGATCCCCCGCGACGTTCTGGATCGCGAAGTGCCGCTCGAAAGCGCGGTCCTGCCCGATACCGGCAAATACCGGGCATCGATCCGCTCCGCCGGAGATCCGGCCGATATCGAGCGCTTGGCCGAGCTTCTGGTCCGTTCCGAGCGCCCCGCCATCCTTCTCGGCACCCAAGTTTGGACCAGTCGCGGCCACGAGGAGGCGCTGGATCTCGTCCGTCGATTGAACCTGCCCGCCTACTTCAACGGCTCCGGTCGCGGGCTCCTTCCCCCGGGGGATCCCCATCACTTCCATCGCACCCGCGGGGACGCTTTCAAAAAAGCCGATGTGATCGTGATCGTCGGCACGCCCTTCGATTTCCGGATGGGCTATGGAAAACGACTGAGCCCCCAGGCCACCATCGTGCAGATCGATCTCGACTACCGCACCGTCGGCAAAAACCGCGATGTCGATCTCGGTATCGTCGGCGACCCCGGGGCGGTACTCAAAGCGGTGGGCGATGCCGTCAGCGCCGGCAACGACAATCGCTCTTCGAGCCGCAGCGGCTGGCTCGAAGAGCTAAGGGCGCTCGAACTTGCCAAAACCGAGCGTTTGATGCCGATGTTCACCTCCGACAAAAGCCCGATCAGCCCCTATCGAGTGGCGTGGGAACTCAACGAATTCCTTCGCGACGACACGATCTATATCGGCGACGGCGGCGATGTCGTTACCATCTCGGCGCAGGCGGTGCAGCCGCGTCGTCCGGGGCATTGGATGGATCCCGGAGCCCTCGGATCGCTCGGGGTGGGAACCGGTTTCGCACTGGCTTCCAAACTCGTCCACCCCGACAAGGAGATCCTGTGCTACTACGGCGACGGCTCCTTCGGGATGACCGCTTTCGACATGGAAACCGCCAATCGCTTCGGCGCCCCCTATATCGCGGTGATCGGCAACAACTCGGCGATGAACCAGATTCGCTACGGGCAGATCGCCAAATACGGAGAGAATCGGGGCGATATCGGCAACCTCTTGGGGGATATCCCCTTTTCGAAATTCGCCGAGATGCTCGGCGGCTACGGCGAGGAAGTCCACGACGCCGCCGAGATCGCTCCGGCCTTGGAGCGGGCGCGAAAAGAAGTGCGAGAAAGCGGTCGCTCGGCGGTCGTCAATATCTGGGTCGATCCCGACGAATACGCCCCCGGGACCAAAAACCAGACGATGTACAAATAAGGGCGGATTTAAGGGCGAATTCGACCCCGCCGCGTCGATCCCCCCTCGATAAGGATTCGATCTGCAACGACGAGGGCGAGGGAATCGGGAAAGATCGTATCTTCCGCCGCATCCCCGCCCTTTTTAGACCCAAACCTCGACAGGGAAGAGATTTTCATGAGCAAAGCACTCGAAGGAATTCGTATATTGGATATGACCCATGTCCAATCGGGACCGACCTGCACCCAACTGCTCGCCTGGTTCGGCGCCGACTGCATCAAGGTCGAAAGGCCGGGGGTCGGCGATGCCACCCGCGGGCAGCTGCGCGACATCCCCGAGGTCGATAGCCTTTATTTCACGATGCTCAACCACAACAAGCGCAGCATCACCCTCAACCCCAAAACCGAATACGGCCGGCGCATCTTCGAGCGCTTGATCGAAGAATGCGACGTCCTGGTCGAAAATTTCGCCCCGGGGGCGATCGACCGCATGGGTTTTCCTTGGGAGCGCATCCAACAAATCAACCCTCGCATCATCTACGCCTCGATCAAGGGTTTCGGCCCCGGCCCTTATGAGGACTGCAAGGTCTACGAGAACGTCGCCCAATGCACCGGGGGTTCTGCTAGCACCACCGGCTTCGACGACGGACCGCCGGTGGTCACCGGGGCCCAGATCGGCGATTCCGGCACCGGCTTGCACCTCGCCTTGGGTATCGTCAGCGCTTTGTTTCAACGCGAGCGCAGCGGAAAAGGACAGCGGGTCAGCTGCGCGATGCAAGACGGAGTGCTCAATCTTTGCCGGGTCAAACTGCGGGATCAGCAGCGTTTGGCCCATGGTCCGCTCACCGAATACCCCCAATATCCGAATGGGGAATTCGGTAGCTCCGTGCCGCGCTCGGGCAACGCTTCGGGGGGCGGACAGCCGGGCTGGGTCGTCAAATGCAAGGGTTGGGAAAAAGACCCCAACGCCTATATCTATGTCATCGCTCAGGCCGCGGCGTTTCCCGCCTTGGCCCGGATCATCGGCCATGAGGATTGGCTCGAAGATCCCGAATGGAATACGCCGGGGGCCCGGCTTTCGAAGCTCGATCGCTTATTCGCCGAAATCGAGAAATGGACCATGACTCGGACCAAGCTGGAGGTCATGGATATTCTCAACCCCGAGAATATCCCCTGCGGGCCGATCCTCTCGATGGAAGAACTGGCGCATGAGAGCTCCTTGCAAGATACCGGCACCGTGGTCGAGGTGGACCACCCCGCGCGTGGTCCTTATTTGAGCGTCGGCAATCCGATCAAACTTTCGGATTCGTCGACGGAGGTCGAACGCTCGCCGCTGCTCGGCGAGCACACCACGCAGATCATGCGCGATGTTCTCGGTTTCGACGATGCCGTCATCGACAAAGCCCGGGCCGAGGGAGCCATCGGCAGCGAGGATATTTGAAGCGCATAAAGCCCTCCTGCGAGGGAGGACCCGACAATTTCGCCCGTCCGCCGCCGACTCGAAGGCGGCAAGCGCGCAGACCCTCGAAGCCGATGCGATCACCGAAAGACGGCAAAGACCGTCTTGCATAAGGTGCATCGACGGTGACCCAAAAGCAAAGGGCGAACGGAAATCTCTTCCGTCCGCCCTTTTGTCGATAGCACGAGAAGCGGCGACCGTTGCTCGATGGTCCAAGACTACGTTTCACCTCGCTTCGGATCTATCCGTAGAAGCATGAGCCACCCGAAGCTCGGTCATCCCATCATCTCGTGCCCCCCGCTAATCCGACAGGATTATTTCGCGCAGCACAAATAGATCAGTACCGGCCAGATGGCGACTTGTCGCTCTTCAGCCGTGAGCGTGTTGTCTTGGTTCGCCACCGTGAAACACGAGTAGGGATCCGTGCTGCATAGGGGGTCGTGCGCCGGGCTTTGCAAGCTATCGATATTGTCGAAGGTGGAGGTGCTGCCGCTACTGGCTTGGATCCGATGCTGTAGATCCAAAAACTCGTTGCAGGTTTTGTCGGTCATGCTGTCAGGACAGTCGACGGATTTGAAACCACCCCCTCCTGTCGACAACTCGGAATTCAAAGTGCCGGCATGAGCGACCGTCAGCGAAGCAAGGCCGAGAATCACGCCGGAAAAAAAGCTCAGGGTTTTTTTCATCTTAAGTCTCCCTTTTAGGTTAGGGGATCGGAAAGATATGCACGGATACTGACCATATACCAATTGTGTATCATTTGTCAAATGTGATATTTGTCGAGTCGATGGCTTGGGCACCCTTCGATCGATATCTCTTGATATCGATCCCTCGTTCATCATCGTTATCCCATCCTACCGGCGGTTTCGATGGCTCCGCTTGATATCCGCTTGCCAATCCAAAGGGCTCGAAAAAAGCGGCTCCAAGGCCCGCTATGGTTTTTCGATGGATTTTCGAAGCGCCATCGAAAAGCCGAATCGACCTATGGCCTTCACCCTATGACCTTGAAAGGGCAGCCCGCACCTGTCGGCGAAGGCTTGGGCGAGGCTCAAATATCCTCCTTGCGCTCGTTTGCGAGTTCTTGGGCTTTCGAGAAATCCAGCGTTCCCTCGTAAAGGGCGCGGCCGATGATCGCCCCGGTGATCCCTTCGTGCTCGACTTCGCACAGGGCGCGCACATCGTCCATGCTGCTCACGCCGCCGGAGGCGATGATCGGCACCGAGACCTCCCTTGCCAACTCGACCGTCGCTTCCACATTCACCCCGCCCATCATCCCGTCGCGGCTGATATCGGTGAATACGAAGGCTTCGGCTCCGTCTCGTTCGAAGCGACGGGCAAGATCGAGAACGTTATGACCCGATAGTTTCGACCAGCCATCCACCGCGATTTTTCCCTCGCGCACATCGAGGCCGATGATGATGCGGCCGGGAAACTCGACGCAGATATCGGCGATGAAATGAGGAGCGGTGGCGGCGCGGGTGCCTAAGATGACGAAACGCACCCCGGCATGGATATAGCTCTCGATTTTCTCCTCGTCCCTTATACCGCCGCCCACCTGCACCGGTATCTCGGGAAAGGCTTCGGCGATGGAGCGGATAACACCGGCATTTTTCGGTTCGCCGGCCATCGCGCCGTCGAGATCGACGATATGCAGGCGTCGAGCGCCGGCTTCGACCCAGCGCTCGGCCATCGCCAGCGGATTGTCGGAAAAAACGGTCGCGGTCTCCATCTGGCCTCTCAAGAGACGCACGCATTTACGATCCTTGATATCGATTGCCGGGATAAGAAGCATCGCGTTTCCTCCTTTTCAGGAAGCCTTAAGACGATTCATAAGCCGATATTATCCGTAGCGTCGGCGTAGCGTCAGCGAAGTCGCCCGCGAGCGAATCGGCGCATCGCGGCGATCGTCGAACGAGCGGTCGGTTGCCCTTCACACGACCATCGCGACGAAGGAAAGCCGAAAACCCCCTTCGACCGATCAAGGGCATCGCCGGCACCCCGATCCACACCCTTGCGAAGGATATGGCAGCGGGGGATGACCGACCCTTCGCGCGACGACGAGAGATCGGATCGTCACCGTTGCGATATGCGAAAACTCTCTTCGTTATCGACTCGTTTGAGCTTCGTGCGAGTTTCGCAGCGACGATGCGTCGGCGACGGCGATCACCGAAATACCCCGATACGCCTTCCATCCGCCCCTTTTCGAAGCGAAATCGACGGATTTGGCCTTTTCGCGCCCTCCCGCACCCTTGTCAGACATCATGGTGGAAGGGTCATGCCAGAAGCGATTTCAGGTGGCCGCCGGCTCGACTTTTCGGGAATATTTTAGCCTACGAACAAGGCTGTCGGTCAAAGCGCGGCAAGCCCGACGATGCGAAGGGATCGAATCATGGACATCGATAGTCGGATGGGATCGAGTCGGTCTTTCGGCACCGCCTTTTCGCTCGGCTCGAAAAGGGATCGAGCCCGCGCAGGATTCGTCCCTTCGAAGCGAGGCCTTCCGAAACCTTTCGAATGCGACCGAGCCATCGTTTTTAAAAAATATCCGGCTCGCCGGGACCGGATCCGAAATCGCTTTGCAGGTAATCGAAATCGCAGCCCTCGTTGGCCTGAGAGATATGACGGGCGAACATCCAACCATAACCCCGTCGGAAACGCGGCTCGGGCGCAGTCCATGCGGCCTTGCGGGCGGCGATCTCCGCTTCGGGAACGAGCATGTCGACAGCGCGTTCCTTCACGCTGATGCGTACCCGATCGCCGCTGCGAAGCAGGGCCAACGGCCCTCCGATATGGGATTCGGGGGCGATATGCAGCACGCAGGCCCCATAACTGGTGCCGCTCATGCGCGCATCGGAAAGGCGCACCATATCGCGCACCCCTTGCCGCAGCAGTTTTTTCGGGATCGGAAGCATCCCCCATTCCGGCATGCCCGGACCGCCTTGAGGCCCGGCTCCGCGCAGCACGAGGACGGTATCGGCGCTCACCTCCAAGGACTCGTCGTCGACGGCGGCTTTCATCTGCGGGTAATCGTCGAAGACCAAGGCCGGCCCTTCGTGTTCGAGCAGGCGCGCCTCGCAAGCCGCGGGCTTGATGACACAACCGTCGGGAGCGAGGTTGCCGCGCAGCACCGCCAGCGAGCCCTCGTGATAAATCGGATCGTCCAAGGGACGGATGACGTCCGGGTTCCAAACCCGGGCATGCGCGATGCTCTCGCCGAGACTCTTGCCGCTGACGGTCATGGCCTCGAGGTCGAGGCGATCCTCGAGCCGTTTCATCAAGGCACACAGGCCTCCGGCATAGAAGAAATCCTCCATCAGATAACGATCGCCGGAAGGACGGATATTCGCGATCACCGGGGTCGTCCTGCCGGCGGCGTCGAAATCCTCCAGCGAAAGAGGCACCCCGGCGCGCCGGGCGATCGCGATCAAATGGATGATGGCATTGGTCGAACAGCCCAAGGACATGGCCACCGCAAGGGCATTGGCGACGGCGCGAGCGTCGATGATTCGATGCGGACGGAGATCCTCGTCCACCATCTCGACGATCCGCCTCCCGCAAGCGGCGGCCATGCGCACGTGACCGGAATCGGCGGCGGGGATCGAACTCGCGCCGGGCAAACACACCCCCAAGGCATCGGCGATCGCGGTCATGGTGCTGGCCGTGCCCATGGTCATGCAATGACCGAAGGAGCGGGCGATGCCGCCTTCGAGTTCCTTCCAATCGTCGGCGTCGATATTCCCGGCGCGCCGCTCGTCCCAATATTTCCAAGTATCGGATCCGCTGCCGATGATCTCGCCGCGATAGTTTCCCCGCAGCATCGGTCCCGCCGGAAGAAAGACGAAGGGCAGTCCGACGGCGAGCGCCCCCATCAACAAGCCCGGGGTGGTTTTGTCGCACCCTCCCATCAACACCGCTCCGTCGATCGGATGGCTGCGCAACAACTCCTCGGTCTCGATGGCCAGGAGATTGCGATAAAGCATGGTGGTCGGCTTGACGAAGGGCTCGGAAAGCGAAAGCGCCGGAAACTCGAGAGGGAATCCCCCCGCTTGGAATACCCCGCGCTTGACATCCTCGACTCGCTGCCGAAAGTGCTGATGGCATTGGTTGATATCCGACCACGTATTGATGATCCCGATAAAGGGCTTGCCTTCCCAGTCCTGATGCGAATAACCCATCTGCATCGCCCGCGAGCGATGACCGAAACTGCGCAGATCGTCGTAGGCGAACCAACGCTCGCTGCGAAGGCCGCCCGGCTTCTTTCCCTTTCCTTGGCTCATATCAGGCAAATCCCGTCGCCAAGGCGAACATCGAGGCGACGATGCCGGCGGCGGCGACAAAGCCGACGACGCCGGGCCACGAACCGTAGGTCCGATCGGTTTTTCGCCAATCTCTTTCGATCATCTTGCGAACCCTCGAGCATCGAGATCTGCGCCGGGCTTTTCGGGAAACGAAACCCGACACGGCGATGAAAACGACGGCGATCCATCCCGTCATGACGGTGCCGAATGCGAGTATACCCATCGTCCATACCCATCGTCATCGAGGATCGCGGCCAAGGCGCGTCGCGGCCGAAAAAGCCTCTCGCGGAGTGTTTGCGCATATATTCGCGTATTCCCATCTTCTTTTTTGAATCCGATCTTTCGAATTCGAGGGTATCGACGCAAGCGAGCGGATATTCGAGCCTGGCGCGATCTCGCGCTCGAAGGCCGAGGATTCGATCGGGCTCCAACAGCCGAGGGATGTCGTCTTCTTCGTGCCCTTGGAAAAAGAACGAGATTAAGTATCAAGAATGCGAATCGACGGGATCTTCGATCCTTCTCCGCGTTCATAAGGCTTTCGGCCATGTCCACGGATTCATCGAAATCGTGGCCATCTATCGACCGACCGAATAACCGACCAAATAAAAGGGGTCTTTCATGAAGATTTGCAAAATGCCGATCATCGCGGTCGTCGCCGCCTTGGGCTTAAGCGTCGGCAGCGCCGCCGCCGACTACCCGGAAAAAGCGATCACCTATGTCGTTTCCTTCGCCGCCGGCGGCAACGCCGATATCGTCGCGCGTTTGAACGCAAAAGCGCTGAGCCAAGAACTCGGGGTCCCGGTCAATGTCGTCAACAAACCCGGCGGGGCTCATATCCCGGCGACGATGAGCGTGCTGGAAAAACCGGCCGACGGCTACACCCTGTTCAACTGGTCGCCTCCGAGTTTCATGATCGTGCCGCTGACCCGCAAAAACCTCCCCTACGATCCGATGCGGGATTTCATCCCCCTCTATGCCGGCATCTCCGCTTCCAACGCTTTGTATGTGCGTGCCGACAGCCCCTATAAAAGCTTCGAGGAGTTCGTCGAGGGGGCCAAAGGAAAGAAACTCGTCATCGGCGTCAACAACTTGGGGGCGCCGCCGAACCTCAGCGCCGTGCAGCTGGCGAACGAATTCGGACTCGAGTTCAAAACCCTGGTGCTGAAAACCGTGCCCAAAACCATGGCCGGGCTATTGGGAGGACAGGTCGATGTCGCCGTCGGTCAGGTCGCCTCGATTCATCGATACGGCGACGAGGTGCGGCCGCTTGTCATCCTCGACAACGATCGCAAGGCCTATTTCGCAACCGACCTGCCGGGGGTGCGGACCGTCGGCGAGGCCTTCCCCGGAAAACAAGCCGGGGTATGGGTCCACGGCGGACTGGCGGTCAAGGCCGGAACCCCGCAAGCGATCATCGACCGGCTGCTGGAGGCTTCCAAAGCCATGGGCACGCCCGAGTTCCGCGCCAAGATTCCGAAAAGCGTCAGCTACCACTGGATCCACGGCCCCGAGGCCGTACGCGAGAACCTGCAATACGGTCGCGATCTCTACACCCCCATCTTGGAGGGTTTGGGGCTGTTGCACGCCAAATAAGGCTCGAGAGCCATCGGCATCGTGCGCGGCGCTTTGCCGCGCTTGCCGCGCCGGTGGCCCAATCCCGACGAGGGGCTCGAATATGCCGACTCAGCGGCTGGCCAATATCGTCTTTTCCATCTCGATCATCGGCGCCTGCGCCTATTTCGCGTGGGTGGCGCAAGGCTTCGAGACCAGCGGATTGCTTGCCGCATCCGGGCTTCCCTCGAAGTTCTTCCCCCAACTGATGCTGGCTTTCATCGCCTCGTGCGCCGGGGTCGTGATCTGGCGCTATGCGAGGCACGGGGGCGTCGGCGGGGACGAGGGCAAAAAGCTTTTCGAGGATCGAGGCGAAGCCCGGCGCGGCTTGCTGACGCTCGCGGTCGCGGGGATCGCTTATGCGATCTGGGCGGGCTTCGGCTTCGGCTTCATGGCGGCGTCGATGGGCCCGGCGAGCCTGATCGCGATGGGGGTCCGATCCCTCGGGGTCCATCTCACCGTGCTCTCGCTCGCCCTGCTCGTCTATCTCGTATTCACCCGCTTGTTGGGCGTGGACCTCGGCTGAAAGTCCGCAGGACGGAAAAAAAGAGCCCGCCATGTACGCCGATCTCGATGCCATCCTCGCGGCCTTAGGTCAGCTGACCGAGCCCATGAGCCTGGCGCTGCTGGCAACGGGTATCGTTCTTGGCTTGGTCATCGGCGTTCTGCCCGGGCTCGGCCCTCCCATCGCCATCGCCTTGGCTTTGCCCTTCACCTTCTACTTGGAGCCGGTCCCCTCTTTGGTCCTGCTTTTGGGGATCTATTCCGCCGCCATCTACGGCGGCTCGATATCCGCCATCGCCGCCGGGATCCCGGGAACCGGAGCGGCCATCGCCACGGTTCAAGACGGTCATTCGATGTTCAAAGCCGGCAAAGGGGGCGAAGCCCTCGGGCTGTCGCTGACCGGTTCCATCATCGGCGGCTTGGCCAGCGCCGTCTGCCTCGCCCTCGTCGCCCCGGCGCTGGCGGATCTCGCGGTTCGCTTCGGCCCCCGCGAATACTTGGCCATCAGCGTTTTCGGCCTCTTCGTGGTGGTGCGCGTCGCCGGTCGCAGCCTCGCCAAGGGGCTGCTCGTCGGCGGCCTCGGCATCTGGTTGACCACCTGGGGTTTGGACGAACTCAACGGCACGGACCGCTATACCTTCGGCAGCTACCACCTCTACGAAGGCCTGCCCTTGGTGCCCTTTCTCGTCGGACTCTTCGCCCTCTCCGAGGTGATGATCGGGGCCGAGCGGGCTTTGAAAAAAGTGGCTTTCGACGCCTCGAGCATGCGGGTCAGACTGCCGGGCTTGGCGACGCTTGCGAAGATGAAGGACGTTCTCCTGCGCTCGTCCCTGATCGGCACCGTCATCGGCATCATCCCCGGCGAGGGCGCGGCCGTGGGCGCTTTTTTCGCCTATTCCGAGGCCAAAAGACGATCCAAGGAGCCGGAAAAATACGGCACCGGTATCCCCGAGGGAATCGTCGCGCCGGAAACCGCCAACAACGCCACCGTCGGCGGGGCGCTGGTCCCCACGCTGACCTTGGGCGTTCCCGGAAGCCCGGCGGCGGCGGTGCTGCTCGGCGCCTTGTTGATACAGGGTCTGGCACCGGGACCCAAGCTCTTCGCCGAACGGCCGGATCTGATGTATTCCATCTTCATCGGCCTCTTCCTTATCAATATTTCGATGATATTCATCGGTCTTGCCGCCATCCGCTTCGCCGCGAAGCTGATCATGGTCCCGACGACGGTCATCGTGCCCACGGTGATGCTGTTGAGTTTCACCGGGGTCTATGCCGTCTCCCACAGCCTCTTCAACGTGCTGGTGCTGCTAGGAGCCGGTATCTTGGGCTATGTCGTGCGCAAGTTGGGTTATTCCATCGCCCCTTTGTCGATCGGCTTCGTCCTCGGTCCCGTCGTCGAAAACTCGCTGCGCCAGTCGCTGGTCATCGCCGACGGCAGCGTATCGGTATTTTTCGACAGTCCCATCGCCTTGAGCATCTACGCCGCCTTGCTCTTGTCGATCGCCTTGCCCCCTATCGCCGCTCGGATCAAAAACTCTCGCCGTCGAAGGAGCGAAAACCGTGAATGAACTGCCCAATATCCTGATCATCTACCCCGACCAAATGCGCTATGACGCCATGGGCTGCGCCGGCAACCCGGTCATCAAAACGCCCCATATCGATCGCTTGGCGGGCGAGGGAGTGCAGTTCGTGCAGGCCTATAGCTCCTACCCCGTCTGCAGCCCCTTCCGAGCCTCGGTGCTGACCGGCAAGTACCCTCAGAAGCACGGCATGATCCAAAATCATTTCCCCCTGCGCGCCGATCAGACCTTCCTCGCCGAGGTGCTCAAAGATGCGGGTTATCGCACCGGCTATATCGGCAAATGGCATTTGGAGGGCGGGCCCAAACCCGGCTTCGTCCCCCCCGATCGACGCTTCGGCTTCGAGCGTTTCATCGGTTTCAACCGCGGGCATGACTACCTCGACTCCATCTATTTCGACGACGAGGGTCGGGCCTATCACTGCCGCCGCTTCGAGCCGGACTATCAAACGGATCAGTTCATCTCGCTCATCGAAAGCGCGGTGCAAGCGGACGAGGGCAAACCCTTCTTCGGATATCTGAGCCTCGGGCCGCCGCATTTCCCGATGAAGATGCCGCAATACCTGCGCGATATCTACGATCCGGCGGAAGTGCCGCTGCCGCCCGGGGTCCCCGATCCCGAGTTGCAGGAGAAATTCCAACGATTGCGCAACGAGGTTTATTGCAAGGGCGATGCGCGCTCCAAGCATAAAAGCCATGCCGCCGGGGAGCGCAAACCGCCGGGGGAGCCGGAAAGCGAGGCCGAAATACGCCGTTTCATCGCCGACTATTACGGCATGATCCACAATGTCGATTGGAATATCGGCCGCATCCTCAACCGTTTGGACGCCTTGGGAATCGCCGACGACACCGTGGTGGCGCTGCTTTCGGACCACGGCGACATGCTCGGTCAGCACGGTCATTTCTGCGGCATCAAGAACGAGGCCTATCGCGCCGCGATGCATGTGCCGCTGGTGATTCGCTATCCGGCGCGATTCGAAAGCCGAAAAACCGAAGCGATGGTGGATGTGGGCGTGGACATGATGCCCACCTTGTTGGATCTATGCGGCATCGATCCCCCCTTGGGTATGGATGGCAAAAGCTATCTGCCGGCGCTCGATGGCCGGAGCGACGAAGCCCGCGATATCCTTTACTACCAGAACTTCGCGCAAAGCGGCGGCAACCCCGGCGAATTCGCCCCCTTCGGCCAGCGCGGCATCCGCACCAAGGAATGGCTCTATGTGCGGCATCGGGAGCGGCGGGTGCTGCTGATCGACGAGCGCGAGGATTATCACGAACAGAACAACTTGGTCGACGAGGCGAAATACGAGTCATCGATGGACCGCTTCGACGAGGAGATCGAGGCGAATATGCGGGCCACCGGCGACGATTGGGATATGACCGCCGACTTCCCGCCGCCGAATTTCCTGACCCATGCCGAGGCCCGGGAAAAGCTCGAAAACGAGATTTTGCCCAACGCCGTCGTCGTGCCTTGACAAGACGCAGCGTCGGTAGGCAAAAGAGGAGCGAATGTGTTTTTGGCATCGGAAATCACCGTCGATCGAGCGCCCTTCGACACCATCAGCTACGAACTTTGCCTAAGGCGCAAGGACGTGATCGTGGTCAGCGCCGATCTGAGCAAATACACCCAGACGATGCGGGTGAAGAAAGAGCTCCCGGATCAACATTTGGAAGTGGGGATGGCGGAGCAGAATCTCATTTCCGTCGCCGCCGGCCTTGCGAAGGCGGGCTTCGTGCCCGTGGCCACCACCTTCGCCTGCTACGCCACTCGGCGCGCTTACGACCAGATGATGATCTGCATGGGCACCGGTCCCAAGACCGGTATCGTCATCGGCTTCACCCCGGGCATCGCCAATCCCGCGCGCATCCATCACCAAGCGGCCGAGGATTTGGGGATGGTGCGGGCCATCCCCGACGCCACCGTCATCGACCCCATGGATGTCACCGAATTCCGGCAGGCTTTGGATATCGCGGTGGATACCCCGGGGCTCGTCTATCTCCGCGGACATCGTGGCGAGACGCCGGTGATCCTCGACGACAAGCGCTATCGCTTCTGCTTGGGAAAAACCTGTCGACTCAAACAGGGTCGGGGGATCGGTATCGTCTCGACGGGGCAAGCCTCTCGATGGTCCTTGGAGGCCTCGAGGATATTGGAGGATCGAGCCGTCGATCACTCCTTGCTGCACGTGCCTTGCCTCAAACCGGTGAACGAAGACGAGATCCGGGATTTTTGCTTTGCCCACGATCGGGTGGTCACCGTGGAGAACCATCAGATCGTCACCGGCTTGGGCAGTTTGGTCGCCGAGATCGTTTCCGATGTCGGCGGCGGCCCGCCCATCGAACGTTTGGGGATCCCCAACCGATGGGCTCCGGGCGGAACCCTGCCCTATATCCGCAAGCGACTCGGCCTCGATGCCGGGGGTCTGGCCCGCCGGATTCAAGGAGCGATGCCATGAACGCGGCGGATGACGAACGCGTGCGCACCCTCGAGGGGATCGCCATCCGCATCCGCCGCAACGTGCTCGATATTTGCATGCAACGCGGCGGCTACGCCGGGCAAGGGGTGGCACTGGCCGATATCGCCGCTTGTCTTTATTTCGACGAACTACGCCCCGACGACGAGGGCTGGTTCCACGATCGCTTCGTCAACTCCAACGGTCACGACGCCATCATGACCTATGCCGCTTTGGCCGAGCATGGCGCTTATCGCTTGGAGGAACTGCGCACCTACAACGAAAACGGCAGCGCGATCGATCAAAGCCCGATCGAAGGGGCTTTAGGCTTCGAAATCACCGCGGGATCGTTGGGGCAAGGCCCCTCCCAGGCCGCCGGCATCGCCTGGGGCGAGCGTCGCAAGGGATCGGATAAACGCGTGTATTGCCTGTTCTCCGACGGGGAACTGCAAGAAGGCAATGTCTGGGAAGCGGCCATGTTCGCCGGGCATCAAAAACTTTCGAACCTCGTCTACATCATCGACAACAACGACCTGCAGGCCACGGGCAACACCCGGGAGATCCTCGGCGTGGAGCCGGTTCCCGAGAAATTCGAAGCCTTCGGTTTCGCCGCCAAGAGAGTCAACGGCAATCGCGTGAGCGACATTCTCGCGGCCTTCGAAGAAGCCAAAAGCATCGCCGACAGACCCTATGCCTTGGTCTGCGATACGAAGCTCTTCGAGGGCGTGGATTGCTTGCAGGCCGCTTTGCCCACCGCGCACTACGTCGCCAAGGGCAGCGCGGATTGGGCCGCCGGGCTGCAAGAACTTTCGCGGAAGATCGAGTTTTTCAATTCATGAGCCGGGATTCGGGCTTCGCCGACCATCGAAAAAACCCGCCGACGCCCCCGACGATACCCCCGACGACACCCCCGCCGACACCGATACGTCGATCCTTTCCGGGTCGATCGTCTCGAAAATTTTTCGCTGGCCTTCGATCCGCTCCCGAAAAAAAGGCCCTCAGCTGCCGAGCCACTGCGGCAAGAACAAGGCGATCGGCGGGAAAAACATCACGAGCATCAGCCCGACGATTTGCAAAGCGATAAAAGGCAGCACCGCAGCGAAGATTTCCTGCAGGCTGATTTCCGGCGGGGCCACCGATTTCAGCCAGAAACAAGCGGGGCCGAAGGGCGGCGAGAGAAAATAGATCTGGATACTCATCACGAAGAGGATGCCGAACCAAACCGCGGCCCAATCCGGATCGAGACCGAGTTCGGGAGCCATCGCCGTCACCACCGGGGCGAAAACCGGCACGGTGATGAAAACGATGGCGATCCATTCCATGAATGTCCCCAAAATCACGAGGATGCCCATCATCACGAAAATCACCCCGATGGCGGGCAGACCGAGATCGATCAAGAGGCTGCGCATGAAATCGCCGCCGCCGATCAGGTTGTAGATGCCGACGAAGCTGACCGCCCCCAAGATCAACCAGATGATCGTGCCGACCGTGCTCATGGTGCCGGACAACGCCGCTTGGAGCAGATCCCAGTCGAAGCGATTGCGCACCGCGGCCACCGCGATGGCCCCGAAGACCCCGACCGCCGCCGCTTCGGTCACCGAAGCGATACCGGCATAGATCGATCCCATCACGCAGGCGATCAGGAAAATACACAGGATCACCGCGCTCATGCGGCTCCGAGAAAGACCGGATTTCGCGCCCGTCAGGGTCGCGACCTCGGCCGCGGTGGGGGCGAGAGCGGGATTGAAATGGCAGCGAAGGAGAACGAAAGCGGCGTAGAAAAAGGCCAGCATCAGACCGGGGACGGCCCCCGCCATGAAGAGATCGCCGATCGCGACCTCCGCCGTCAAGCCGTAGACGATCATGATGATGCTCGGCGGAATCAGCGTCGCCAGCGCCCCGGAGGCGCAGATCACCCCCACCGTCAGTTTGCGGTCGTAGCCCAAACGCAACATCTGCGGCAAGGCGACGAGCCCGAGCATCACGATCTCGCCCCCCATCACCCCCGACATCGCCGCGAGGATCACCGCCACCACGACGGTTTGCACCGCGACCCCGCCGCGCAGATTGCCGGCGAAGATCGACATCGCATCGAAAAGATCCTCGGCGACCCCGGCGCGCTCCAAGATGGAGGCCATCAGCACGAAGAGCGGCACCGCCACCAGCGGGTATTTTTCCAGCAGGCCGAAGGCGTTGGTCGATACCAGATACAGACCCTTGGGGCCGAAAAAAAGCAGTGCGCAAATCACCGAAACGATCAGGGTGACGATGCCCAAAGGCATCCCGGTGATCATCAACAGCACCAGCGCGGCGACGATGATCAGGCTGAACCAACCGATGCCCAGTTGTCGAACGTCGACCAGTTGCGCGGGATCGAGGGCCTCGCCCAGCCCCGAGAAAAAGCGATCGGGAGCGGCAAGGGCGCTTTGTTCTCCGCTGTAATGGGCGATCACGATGGCGAGCAGGCGTATCGCGATCAAGGCCAGCACGAAAAGCACGAGCCCTTTCGCAATGCGAGAATCGAAGTGACGATAGAGGTTGAGCGACAACTGCGCGAGATAAAGCAGGGCGCCGACCGCCAATACGCTCTTGAGGAGCATCGGTTGCGGGGAGTTGAAAGCGCTGCCCGCGCGCTCCACCAAATCGATGGCATCGAGGGCATGCGTGAGGGCGTCGGCGACCAGCAGGAAAAGCGCGACGACCCCGACGGCCATCGCGAAGAGATCGAGGCGCCATCTCGCGCGCTCCCCGATCAGGATGTAGATCACGGTGATGCCGATATGGCGCCGCTTCAAAGTAACGTAGCCGGCGGAGATCATCCAGGCGAAGGCGCATAGCACCATCACCACTTCGAAGGCCCATTGGGTGGGGGCGGCGAAGACGTAGCGCATGACCACCTCGTAGAGGGTGATCGCCGCGCAAAGGATATAGAACTGAGCCACGGCGAGGCCGCTGAAATGGCTCAGGTGGTCGATCGCCGTATATCGATCTCTCGTCGGGGGAAGGTATCGCCGATCTTCCGACGACGCAGGCGTCGCTGCCGAACCGAGCAAGCGGGATAAACTCGAGGGGGAGTTCGGCATCGGGGAATTCCCTCCAGGTCAGGAAAAAAACCGCGGTGGCCCCCATCGAGCCTCGAAGGGGGGAAGGGTTTCGACGCCGCCTCTTTCTTGCGGCGATTCGGCTCGGAGGGAGGCCATCCGAATCAGCCCTCGAAGTGGACCCGCTTGTGGAATTCGGCTCTGATTCGTTCGATCCAAACCCCGGCTTCGCTTGCGGGGATCGCGCCGTTGTCGACCCCCTCCTCGACAAAGGGAGCGAAGCTCGCCGTCAGGGTATCGATCAGATTCTCGGGATCGAATCCGAATATTTCGCAAATCGCCGCCAAATTCATCCCTTCGTCTTCCATGAAGATATGCATCTCGCGATGGGTGATACCGAGGTAAGCCTCCAACACCCTCTCGATATCGGCGTGCCCTCGATGCAGACCCAGTGCGCCGTTCCCCCAAGCGACCTCGACCAATCGCTCGAGCTCCGCCTTGCTGTCGACGATGCCGTCGAAGTCCTTGTCGATCTTAGGTCCTCGGGCTTTGATATCCCGGATCACCTCCCCCGTCGCCGAAGAAGTGATATCTTGCGCCGAGGTGCAGGCCACAAGCGAAGCGGCGACCGCCGCCGATGTCAAAAAAGATTTCAAGGTTTTCACCTCCCCTTTTTCTCCTCTTTTTCTCCCTTCCTTCGACCCTTGCTCGAAGGGCTTTTGGCGAAGGTCGCCGGGCGCCGGCGGCGATCTTTTCGAAGTCTTGTTTTTCGAATTCCGGGGTTTTCGAAATATCGGCTTTTCGCAATATCAAGCGATCACGCCACCGGCGTTCGATCCTTCGCCCCTCGGGCAAGGGCGAAGGATCGAGGCGATCGACGAGCGCGGGTTGCGTCCTTGTCGCCTCGCTTCGTCGTGCTTTTTCGCGCCCTTCGAGCAACCCGCCGTTGACTATTTGAGCAGTCCGTAGCGCTTCATGAAGTCGATATGGGCCTCGTAAGCCTCCTTGGCCAGTTCGGACTGCTCGGCGAAATCGGCCCATGCGGACATCGCGATCTCGCGAAAGCGGTCGCGCTCGGCTTGCGGCCAATCGACGATCTCCTCGACCGTCCCTTGTCCTGCGCGATCCTTCGCCACCAAGTTGCGATCTTCGATATCCGCGGTGCGCCGAAGGTCGGTATAGGCCGCCAAATACCAAACCTCGAGGATCGTGCGCTCGGCCTCGCTCAAACCCTCCCAGACATCCTTGTTGACGATGAACTGCAGCACCGCTTGGCTATGGATGCCGGGGTAGATCGGGTAGCGAGCGATCTTGTGCATCCCCGAAGCGTTGTTGTTGACATAAGCGCTGGCATCGGCGGCGTCGACGATCCCTTTTTCGAGCGAGGTATAGACCTCGGAGAAAGGAATAGCCACCGGGCTTGCCCCGGCACGCTTGAAAACCTCGGACGCCAGACCCTCGGGGGAACGAATTTTGATCCCCGTCAGGTCATCGACCCCGCGAATCGGCTTCGTCGAGACCAACGCCTCGCGGGCGTAGGGGCCGCAACCGATCACGTGAATCTTGCCCTTGCCGTATTTGTCGTAGGCCTTTTGCAAGATCTCCTTGCCGCCGCCGTTCATGCAGAAAATCTGCACCTGATCCGGATTGTCGTAGCCCGCGATCAGATCGCCGAGCATCGCGAACACCGGATCGCGGCCGGAAAAATAGGAAACGGCGTTGAGGTCGCCGTCGAGGATCCCCACGGCCACCGCGTCGATGGTCTCGCGATGCGGCACCACCGAGCGGGTCGGGAGGATCTCGAGCTCCAACGAGCCCCCGGACATCGCCTTGACCTTGGGCGCCCAAACTTCGGTCAACTGCCGGTAGGTGAAATCGCCGGCATTTTGGCTGGCTTGAAGTTTGAGCACCTTGGCCGCCTCGGACGAAGCGGAGAACGCACAAAGAACGATGGCCGCCGCCACCGCCGCTTTGCCTCGAACAGCCATGATCGAAAACTTTGCGCTCGTCATCGGGACTCCTCCTTGTCGTTCGTGATGCTTTTCGTTCGCGATGCGCCGCTCGATGCCCGCCGGTGAGAGAAGGGCTTTTTCGAGCGGCGGCCATGGTTGCCCTGAAAAAAGCGTCGTTTATATCTTGCCCTTCCATGGAACGAGGGATTTTTCGACCCGACGCATCGCCAGATCGAAAACGAAAGCGACGGCTCCGATCACCACGATACCGAGAAAGACGATATCGGTGGCGAGGAAGCGAGCGGCGTTGAGCACCATCACCCCGATCCCGGCCTTCGCCGCCACCATCTCCGCCGCCACCAAAGTGGTCCATCCGAAGGCGATGGCGACCCGCATCCCGGTGAGGATCTCGGGCAATGCGGCTTTGAGCACCACTTGCCGAATCACTTGGGCTCGGCTGGCCCCCATCGAATAGGCCGCGTGGATCTGCTCGATGGAAACGGATCGCACCCCGGCCCGAGCGTTGATGGCGATCGGCGCGAAGCATGCCAAATAAATCAGGAATATCTTGCCGGATTCGCCGATCCCGAACCAGATGATGGTCAAGGGCAGATAGGCCAAGGGGGGGATCGGTCGGTAAAACTCGATCGGGGGATCGAAAACCCCGCGGGTGAAGCGGCTCATGCCCATCGCGACCCCGATGGGTATCGCGGTGAGCGCCGCCAAAAAGAACGAGGTGAATACCCGATAAAGACTCCACAGAATATGCTCGTGCAAGGCGTGTTCGCTAAAGCCGTCGCAGCGTGCGCTCACCTCGTCCAAGGCCCCGATAAAAACCAAAAAGACCTCCGTATAGTGGCTCGTGCAGGCGATCTTGTTGAATTTCGAGATCACCGTCTCCGGCGAGGGCAGGAAGAGCGGGCGGATCAACTCGAAATGGGTGATCAGCCACCAGCTGCCGAGGATCACCACGATCGTGACCAGACTGATGAAGGTGCTGTTGCCGCGCCCGGGAGCCCCGTATTGATCGACGATCGGAGGGCTTCGGCGGGCAAAGGGATTCAGGCTCACGACACACCCCCGGCGGCCGGAGCGGCGGCGATCTCGTCGACCTCCTCGCCATGGATGATCGAGAGGATCTCCTCGCGCATGCGGATGAATTCGGGGGATGATTTGATCTTGCGAGCGTCGCCGATCTCGATAAATCGCCGGCAGAAATCCAAGGGGTATTCGTGGGTGATCCGTCCCGGTCGAGGAGACATCACCACCAAGCGGGTGGCCATGAAGAGGGCTTCCTCGACGCTATGGGTGATGAAAAAAACCACCTTGTTCGTCGTTCTCCAAACTTCGAGGATCAACTCTTGCATATTCTCGCGAGTGAAGGCATCGAGGGCCCCCAAAGGCTCGTCCATCAGCAACATATCCGGATCGCAGGTCAGCGCTCGCGCCAAACCCACCCGCTGCTGCATGCCGCCGGAGAGTTGATAGATCGGGTAGCGCTCGAAATCCGCAAGCCCCACGAGCGAGAGATTTTCCAACGCCCGACGGCGGCGTTCGGATGCCGACACCCCTTGCAGCATCAGACCGAATTCGGTGTTTTCGATCACGTTCAACCACGGCATCAGCGCGTGCTTTTGAAAAACCACCCCCCGATCGCGACCCGGCCCTTCGATCGGACGACCGTGATTGAGGATTTCCCCGGAAGTGGGGATCAGAAAACCGGCGATGACGTTGAGCAAGGTGGTCTTGCCGCAACCCGAAGCCCCGAGAGCGACGACGAATTCGCCGCTTTGAAAATCGAGGCTCACATTATCCAAAGCCTTGACCCTACCCGTGCCTTCGAGCGCGGGAAACTCCATCGAAACCCGAGATAGGCTGATCACCGCGCTCATGAGCGCTCCCTTAGCTTGGCTTTCGATTGAAAGATAGCGACGAAGAAGACCCGATGGCCCGCCGGACCGCGCCCGATCGATCGGCTCTTGAGCCCATCCGCGCCCTTAGGATGCGCTTGTGTGCGCAACCCGGCGAAGGGAAGGGTCGAAAAACCGAACCCTTCCCTTCGGGGGCGACGCCGACCGAATCGCTTCGAGTTCCTCGCAGCGGATGGCCTTCGAAGAACGACGAGGTCGTTTCTCGGACGATTCTTTTTTCCGCCGGCCGGTTTTTCGGACAAGCGGGCGCTCGGATCAGCAGCCGCCGTCCAAGACCATCTGCGCGAACTTCGGGGTCGCCGAATCCGCATAGCTATCCAATACCCGGTCGAGCTTGCCTTGCGACACCAAGAACTCCGAGGCCGCCATCAGCGCCTGTTGCACCCCGCCGTCGAGCCACGTCCCCGATACCTGCTGCTCCAAGGTCGGGTAGTCATAGAGGGAGAGCACCATCCCCACTTGGCTTTCGTCTCCCGATACCGCTTTCGCCACCCCCATCGCCTTCATCGTTCCCGGGGCGTAGTCATCGGGGTGCATCCGGTAATCCGCATCCGCCGCCGAGACCATCTTCACCCACTCGCAGGCGAAATCCGGATGCTCCGAGGTGAAGCCCTTGCGCGCCACCATCGCATCGAAGGTCGCCTTCCCCCAGTTGCTCAAATCCCCCGAAGTCAGCAGAATCCGACCCTTTTTCTTCATCGCCCCCAATGCCGGATCCCATACGAAGCCACCGTTGATATCCCCTCGCTCCCACGCCGCCACCATATCCGGCGGCGACATATCCAATACATCCAAATCCCTCGGCGACATGCCGAACTGTTCCAGCGCGAACATCATATGGAAATGCGTCGTCGAGCCGAAAGGCACCCCGATCTTCTTGCCCTTTAGATCCTGCGGGGCCACGATGCTCTCGTCGACCACCAAGGCTTCGGCATCGTTGATATTGTCGTAGACGTAGATCACCTGCAGATCCACTCCCCGACTGTATCCCGCCGCCGTCGGCGACGATCCGTTCAACGAAATATCCACCGAACCCGACGCCATCGCATTGATCACTTCGGTTCCCGAGGTGAACTTCACGAACTCGATGGTCTTGCCCCCCAAACCCTTCTCCTTCAACTCGTCCATCTTCGCTTTCCACGGGCCATAGACCAGCTGATAGCCCACGGTCACATCGGCCGCCGACGCCCCTTGCAGCGACGCCAGCATGCCGATCGCCATCGCCATCCCCAACGATCCTCTTATCCGCTTGTTCATCTTCATGGCCTCCTCGAAGAATTTTTTTGTAGGTGGATGCCGCCGACTCCGTCCCTTGCAAAACGAGTCGGGCGAGATCGTCGACGACTCGCGAAAACAGGAAGAGAAGCGGCCGATCTCGGGCGATCGTTCTTGATCGCTTGCCTAGGAAAAAACGAGTATACGCAAAAGGCCGCTGTGCGTACCGGCGCAAACCCCGCTCCTTAGCGGACCGAAGACGGGGCCTTCGAATATCGCTCTTGGGCTCGAAAAAGCGGACGACGAGCCCGATGCGCGAGCATGCGATCGAAAAAACCGAAAGCGAGGGATGCCTTGCGAAACCGAAGCGAGGCGGGTCGGGATAAAAGGGAAACGATCAAGAGATGAATGTTGCGATAATCTTTCAGGCCATACTACGCTTTGTCATGCATCGAGCGGGCCCGGGCATCGCTCGGGCGAACGATCCGATTCAATCCCTGACAGGAGAGCTAAATCCGATGGACATCAAAAAAACGATCGTCAATATCGTCGCCGTCTTCGTCTTCGCATCGACGGCACAAGTCGGCGCCGAGACCTTCCGCTACTCGACTTCCGGTGACATATTGGGACTCGACCCCTATACGAACAACGAGGGGCCGACGAATACCATGAAGTCCAACCTCTACGAGGGCTTGTTGCACCGATCTTACGATCTCTCCTTGCACCCGGCTCTGGCGACTTCTTGGGAGCAAACGAGTCCGACGAAGTGGCGCTTCGTCTTGCGCCAAGGCGTCAAGTTCCACAACGGCAATCCCTTCACCGCCGACGACGTGCTCGCCTCGCTCGAGCGGATACGCCAACCGAAATCCAGCATGAACTTCACGGTCGTCTCCATCGATCGGATCGAAAAGATCGACGATCACACCATCGATATCATCACCAAGGATCCGGATCCCACTTTGCTGCTCAACCTACCTAATTTTTGGATCATGGACAAGGAATGGCTCGAAGCCAACGATGCCTTCACCATCGAGGAAGGAGCGACGGTCTCGACTTTCGCCAACCTCAACGTCAACGGCACCGGACCCTTCATGCTCGAAGAATGGGTGCCCGATACCCGCACCGTGCTGGTGGCCAATCCGGATTGGTGGGGCGAGCCCGCTCATAATCTGACGCGGGCGGTCTTCACCCCCATCGGCAACGCCGCCACCCGCGTCGCCGCCTTGCTCTCCGGCGAAATCGATCTGATGTATCCGGTTCCCTTGCAGGATATTCCTCGACTGGAAAACACCGATGGGATCACCGCCTTGCAAGGGGCGGAACTGCGCACCATCTTCTTCGGCTTCGATCAGCATCGCGACGAACTGCTCGATATGCCAGGCTCGGGCAAGAATCCTTTCAAAGACGTCAGGGTGCGCAAGGCCTTCTACCAAGCGATCAATATCGAGGCGATCAAGCGAACGGTCATGCGCAACGCCTCCACTCCCTCGGGGTTGATGATCGCCCCGGGCATCAACGGCCACCAAGCGGATATGAACGATCGCTTCCCTTACGACCCCGAAGCCGCCAAATCGCTCTTGGCCGAGGCCGGCTATCCCGATGGCTTCGAGGTGACCCTCGATTGCCCGAACGACCGCTATGTCAACGACGAGGCGATCTGCATCGCGGTGGTGCCGATGCTCAAACGCATCGGGATCGACGTCAAACTCAACGCCCAGACCAAATCGCTGCATTTCCAGAAGATCGGCAACACCGAGAGCTGGAATACGAGCTTCTTCATGCTCGGCTGGACTCCGGGGAGCTATGACGCCCACAATCCCCTCAATCAGCTGATGAGCATCGACGGCGAGGGGCAAGGCACTTGGAACAGCGGGCGCTATACCAATCCTCGCGTCGAGGAGCTGACCGATCTCATCGCCAAAGAGACCGATACCGAAAAGCGCAACGAGATGATCCGCGAGGCCTTCCAAATCCACAAGGACGAGGTGGGACATATTCCGCTCCACCAACAGGCCTTGGCGTGGGGGATCGGAGCCCGGGTCGAGGAAGTCAAACAGCGGCCCTTCAACGATGTCGATCTGCGCTATGTGATCATGAAATAGCGATTCATGAAATGAAAAGCGCCCGGCTCGGGGCGCTCGATGGGCCAAGCTTTTGAAAAAGCGTTGACCGGCCTTTCGAAAAGCCCGGCGCCGAAAAACGAGCGCCGGGAAGGGATGAAGAGCGAAGCCGGGCTTGGAGGCTCGGCTTCGCTCTCGCATCCCGGGCTTTTTTTGGGAATCGTTTTTTTCGCCGCGCCGACGAAAGGCTCGTCGGCGCCAAGAAGCCGAATCGAACGATCGACGAGCGCTTTTCCGAGCGGCTCGTCATCGAGGCTCGAAGGCTCGGATCGTTCGACGATCGCCGCCTTCGCCCGCTAGCCGCCTTCGAAGGGAATCGACTCGATGCTCGCTTTCATCGTCCGGCGTCTTTTCCAATCCCTGCTCGTGATGGTGGCGGTGGGCTTCATCGCCTTCTCGCTCTTCAATTTCGTCGGCGACCCGGTCAACAACATGGTCGGGGTCGAGGCCACCACCGAAGAGCGCGAACGGATGGCGGAATCCTTGGGGCTCAACGATCCCTTCCCGGTGCAGTTCGCGCGTTTCGCCGCCAATGCCGTCCGCGGGGATTTCGGTCAGTCCTTCCGCCTTTCGGTACCGGTGGAGGATGCCATCGGCGAGCGCTTGCCCGCGACCTTGGAGCTCGTCTTCGTGGCCGCCCTGCTCTCTCTCGCCATCGGGGTCCCGCTCGGGGTCTATACCGGATTGCACCGCAACAGCGCGTTGTCGCGCTTCTTGTTGACGATCTCTTTGGTGGGCATCTCGCTGCCGACCTTCTTGATCGGCATCTTGCTGATCCTCGTCTTCTCCGTATGGCTGAATTGGCTCCCCTCCTTCGGTCGCGGGGAAACCGTGGATATCGGCTGGCAGAGCAATCTCGTTTCCTTGGGGGGCTTGCGCTCGATCATCCTGCCCGCCTTGACCCTATGCCTTTTCCAACTGACCTTGTTGATGCGCTTGGTACGGGCCGAGATGCTCGAAGTGCTGCGCACCGACTACATCAAATTCGCCCGCGCCCGGGGCCTGACCAACCGCGCCGTCCATTTCGGGCATGCCCTCAAGAACACCCTGGTGCCGGTGATCACCATCACCGGATTGCAGATCGGCAACCTGATCGCCTTTGCCATCATCACCGAGACCGTCTTCCAATGGCCGGGGATGGGTCTGCTCTTCTTGCAGGCGATCGCCTTCGTCGACATTCCGGTGATGGCCGCCTATCTCTGTCTGGTGGCATTCATCTTCGTGGTGATCAACTTGGCGGTCGATCTCCTTTACTACACCATCGATCCGCGTCTTCGGATCGATAACCACGTACACGGTCAGTGAGCGCGCCGAGGATGAGCGATTTCGAACGGCAATCCGCCCCCCCCGAAGCCGGCCTTTCGCTCGCCGTCGGTCGCGGCGGGGCTTGGGCGCGGGCGCGGGATCGCTTGCATCGCTTTTTCGACAGCGATGTTTTCTACAGTTTTCGCAAATCGAAGATCACTCTGGTGGCCTTTTCGGTGACCTTGCTGTGCTTCGTCTGCGCTTTCGGCGCCCCCCTGATCGCCCCGCACGACACCAACGATGTCGCCACTTTGGATCTGATGAACGCCTTCTTGCCCCCGGTATGGCTGGAGGGAGGGGATTGGCGATATCTTTTGGGCACCGACGATCAAGGACGCGATGTGCTCTCGGCGATCATGTTCGGGATGCAGATCTCGTTGATCGTCGGCTTTGCCAGCGTCGTCTTTTCGATGGTGTTGGGGGTTTCGTTGGGTTTGATATCGGGCTATGTCGGCGGGCGCCTCGACCACTTCATCATGCGGGTGGCGGATGTGCAGCTCAGTTTTCCCTCGGTATTGGTCGCGCTCTTGCTCTTCGGCTTCGCCAAGACCGTGCTGCCGCGGGGGATGCAGGACGATGTCGCGATATTGGTGCTGATCTTCGCCATCGGCCTTTCCAGCTGGGTGCAATTCGCCCGCACCGTGCGCGGCTCGACGATGGTGGAAAAGAACAAGGAATACGTACAGGCAGCAAGGGTCGTCGGGCGGCGTCCTTTGGCGATCATGGCGCACCATATCCTCCCCAACGTGATGGGACCGGTGCTGGTCATCGCCACCATCAACCTCGCCTTGGCGATCATCACCGAGGCCACGCTCTCCTTTCTCGGGGTCGGGGTGCCGCCGACCCAACCCTCCTTGGGGACCTTGATTCGTTTCGGCAACAATTTCCTCTTTTCCGGCGAGTGGTGGATGACCATCTTCCCGGGAACGGCATTGGTCGCCCTCGCCTTGGCAGTGAACCTTCTCGGCGACTGGCTGCGCGACGCCTTGAATCCGAAACTGCGATGAACGAACGCGCCCCGATCACCGGAGACGGCGCCGCCGACGCCCCGATTTTGGAGGTGGAGAACCTGCGGGTGGAATTCCCGACCCGGCGCGGCACCCTGGTGGCGGTGAACGATATCTCTTTGCATATCGAGGCCGGCGAGGTCTTGGGGGTGGTCGGGGAATCCGGAGCGGGAAAATCCCTCACCGGGGCGGCGATCATCGGCTTGCTCGAACCCCCGGGACGCATCGCCGCCGGGAGCATCCGTTTCGCGGGAAAACGTATCGATAACTTAGGTCGCGAAGAAATGCGCCGCTTGCGCGGACGCCAGATCGCGATGATCTTCCAAGATCCGCTCACCTCCTTGAACCCGCTTTACACCATCGCGCATCAGTTGATCGAGACCATCCGCACCCATCTCGATATGAGCGAAAAAGCCGCGCGCAAGCATGCGGTCGATCTGCTCTTCGAGGTGGGGATCCCCGACGCCAATAAGCGAATCGACGAATATCCGCATCAATTTTCCGGCGGCATGCGCCAACGGGTGGTGATCGCCTTGGCTCTGGCGGCCCATCCTCGATTGATCATCGCCGACGAACCGACCACCGCTCTCGATGTCTCGATCCAGGCTCAGATCATCACCTTGCTCAAACGCCTGTGCGCCGAGCACGGAGCCTCGGTGATGCTGATCACCCACGATATGGGGGTCATCGCCGAAACCGCGGATCGGGTCGCGGTGATGTACGCGGGGAAGATCGTCGAGATCGGGGCCGTGCAACAGGTCATCTTGGATGCCATGCATCCTTATACCCACGGTCTGATGGGTTCGATCCCGATGATCGATCGCGATCTGGACCATCTCGTGCAGATCGACGGCGCGATGCCGCGATTGACGGAGATCCCCCCCGGTTGCGCTTTCAGCCCCCGCTGCGACAAAGCGATGGAGGCCTGCTTTGCAAAACCCCCGAGCCTCGTTCCCGTCGGCAAGGCGCAAGTTGCCTGTCTGCTCTTCGAGGGCGAGGCTCGAGCGCCGCGAACGAGCGCCGAGCCGGAGGCGGCCGAGGGGGTATCCGAGCCGAGCGAAAGCCGGCCGGCAAAAACGGGGGGCGATACCCCCGAACCTTCGGCGGAAAAAGCGGCGGGAAAGACAAATGCCGGTGCGAGCGATCGGGAGAAACGAGCCCAAGCCTCGGCCGCGGAAAAAGACGATATCCTGCTTCGGGTGCATCGTCTGGCACGGGATTTCGATATCTCCCCGCCGCTTCTCAATCGCATCTTCGAGGGACGCAAACGCAGCCTGGTCAAGGCCGTGGATCGGGTCGATTTCTCGATCCCCCGCGGTCGCACTCTAAGCCTGGTCGGGGAATCCGGTTGCGGAAAATCCACCGTCGCCCGGCTCATCGTCGGCCTTTACACCCCTTCGGGCGGGCGCATCGAATTCGAGGGCCGGGATCTCGCGCTCGTCGAAGAGCGCGACGAAATCGAGGGGATCCGCAAGCGCATGCAGATGATCTTCCAAGACCCTTACGCCAGTTTGAATCCCCGCTGGCGGGTCGACGATATCATCGCCGAGCCGATCCGGGCGGGCAATTTGATCCAAGGGCGCGAAGCGATCGATGCCCGCATCGCCGAGCTCCTGCTGCAAGTGGGGCTCGCGGCATCCGACGGCAGAAAATTCCCCCACGAATTCTCCGGCGGGCAAAGGCAGCGGATTTCGATCGCCCGGGCCCTGGCCAGCGCCCCCGAATTCTTGATTTGCGACGAGCCGACCTCGGCCTTGGATGTCTCGGTGCAAGCCCAGATCCTCAACCTGATGAAATCGCTGCAAAAAGAGTTGGGGCTCACCTGCTTGTTCATCAGTCACGATCTGGCGGTGGTGCGGCATATCTCCGACGAGGTCGGCGTGATGTATCTCGGGCGGCTGGTCGAATGGTGCGATGCCGCCACGATCTTCGATGCCCCGCTGCACCCCTATACCCGCATGCTGCGAGACGCGATCCCCGATCTTAAAATGACGGGGCAAGACCGCACCCCGGTGGCGGGAGAAGTCCCGAGCCCTTTGAACCCGCCGCCGGGCTGCCATTTCCACCCCCGCTGCCCCCACGCCGACGAGCGCTGCCGCAAGGAGATCCCGCAGCCGACGCGAAAAACCGGTCGGCTGGTCGCCTGTCATGCCTTCGAAGAAGGCCGGCTGCCCGCCGCGGGCTTTTGAAAATCCGACGACGAGAGCGGGAAATCCGTCATGAGCATCGATATTTCCTTGAAGTTGAACGGCCGCATCGTATCCGCCACGGTCGAGGAACGAACCCTCTTGGTCAGCCTGATACGCGATCGTTTCCGCCTCACCGGCACCCATATCGGATGCGATACCAGCCAGTGCGGGGCCTGCGTCATCCATGTCGACGGGCGCTCGGTCAAGAGCTGCGCGATGCTCGCGGTGCAAGCCGACGGTCGCGAGGTGCGCACCATCGAGGGTCTGGCCACCGGCGGGGACCTGCATCCGATGCAAAAGGCCTTCCAAGACCATCACGGACTGCAATGCGGCTTTTGCACCCCCGGCATGATCATGAGCGCATTGGATCTCGTCGAGGATCATCCGCAGCCCGATGAAAAGACCATCCGGCACCGCCTCGAAGGCAATCTGTGTCGCTGCACCGGTTACCACAATATCGTCAAGGCGGTCGCCGCCGGGGCCGAGGCGATGGCGAGGATGAATCGGAACGAGGCCGCGGACGAGGAGGCATAAGGCCGCCGGCGGCCCGTCCGCTCGCTCGCCTCGTTCGCCCACCCGCCAAAGCACACGTCCCTCGCCAAGAGAAAAAACAGAGAAAAAATCATGTACTCCTTCGGCTATTTCCGCCCCGCTTCTTTGGAGGACGCCCTCGCCCGACTGGCCGAGGCCGAAGAGGGAAAACTGCTGGCCGGAGGGCAAACCCTCTTGCCGACGATGAAACAGCGCCTCGCCCGACCCTCGGCTCTGATCGATCTTGCGGGCATCGAATCGTTGCGCGGGATCCGACGCGAGGGCGAGCGGATACGCATCGGGGCCATGGTCACCCATCGCGAAATCGCCGTCTCGAGCGAGATCCGCACCTCCCTCCCGGGGCTGGCCACGCTCGCCGCCGGAGTCGGCGACCCCCAGGTGAGAAATATCGGCACCATCGGCGGCTCGGTGGCGAATGCAGATCCGGCGGCGGACTATCCGGCGGCGTTGGTCGCCCTCGATGCCGTGGTGCACACTCATTCTCGCGATCTGTCGGCGCATGAGTTCTTCGTCGGAATGTTCGAAACCGCCCTCGACGAAAAAGAAATCCTCACCGGGATTTCCTTCCCCCTTCGTCCGGCTTGCGCTTACCGGAAATTCCCCAACCCCGCCTCGCGCTACCCCTTGGCCGGGGTCTTCGTCGCGCGCAGGCTCAACGAGGATGCCAAAGACGATGCGGTGCGAGTTGCGGTTACCGGGGCCGGGCCGAGCGTTTTCCGGTTGCGGGAGATGGAAAAAGCGCTGTGCGAATCCTTCACCTTGGATGCGATATCCGCACTATCGGTCCCGAAGGAGGAGCTCAATAGAGATATCCACGCGGACGAGGAATACCGCGCCCACCTCGTCTTGGTGATGGCGATGCGGGCCCTTGCCGACGTCATCGCCGGCGACGAGCCCATCGACCCGACCCTTGTCGACAAAAACCTTTGAGAGAAAAAACCATGAACCGATTCCGATTCGCCCCTTTCTCGATCGCCGCAAGCCTCGCCTTGGCGCTCGCCCTCCTGTCGCCGACCCCCTCGCACGCCCAAAGGGCCGATATCCAAGGGCCGACGACCCGCGCGCTCTTGGTCGAACTTTTCACTTCCGAGGGCTGCAGCAGCTGCCCCCCGGCGGAGGAATGGCTCAACACCTTGGAGGATCGAGACGACCTGTGGCAAAGGGTGGTCCCGATCGCGCATCACGTGGATTATTGGGATTACATCGGCTGGCCGGATCGATTCGCCGACCCCAAGAACAGCGAACGCCAACGCCGATACCGCAAAGACGGTTTCACTAGCGGGGTCTACACCCCGGGGCTCGTCGTCGGCGGACGCGAATGGCGAGGCTGGTTTCGCAACCGCACGATCGATCTGAAGGATGCGGGAAAAAAGATCGGATCGATCCGAATCGAAGCCCGGGACGGGTATTTCGAAGCGAGTTTCTCCGCCCTTTCCCCGGCGGTGATCGAGGCCCCGGCGTTGGATCTGCATATCGCCCGTTTGGGCTTCGATCTCGAAACCTCGGTCCTCGCCGGGGAAAATCGCGGACGCACCCTGCACCACCAATTCGTATCCCTCGGACACAGCGTGCATCGGCTCGTCCGCGAAAACGCCGGGGGCGATGTCTATTGGCGAACGAGCGGGGAACTGCCTGCGGCTTCGGCTGCCGCTCCCCGGCAGGGGCTTGCCGCTTGGGTGAGTCCGGCGGGGGAACTGCCTCCGATCCAAGCCGCCGGCGGCTGGATCGAACCTTAAGGGGGAATATCGAGGGGAAAGGGACGAAGTCTTCGACCTAGGCCGAAGGCGTCGCCGATCGCAGCGGGTTTCGAAGGGCGCTTCGAAGGCGAAAAACGCAAGAAAACGCAAGCGACGCAAGAACGCTTCGATCGAGCGTCAAGCGAGCGTCAATCGAGCAGAGATTCCAGCCGCTCGGCCATCTCTTTCGATTCGTAGCGATCGATCTGTCGGCTACCGCTGCATATATCGATACGCGAATCGCCCTCGTCGAGGAATATCATATAAAAAGCGCCGACCTCCATGCGCACTCCGCAATCGCCGCCTCCCAAGCCGGTACGAAAAGCCTCTCGATCGCCGAACTCCCCCCGGATCGGATAACGAGGCTCGAAGATCGCCTCGATCCGCCCCCATTCAGGCATCGAATCCGCCGCCCCGGCTGCCGTCTTCGGCGGAAGGATCCTCGCCTCCACCAAATGCCCGATAAAAATACGGTGGGCTCGATCGACATGCTCGTCGAGCGTCGCCGCCAAACAACTGCAAGCCAAGCCTGAGCGAGGGGCGAGCGCGCATAGCGACACGAGCGCAAGAAGCGCCGATATTCCTTTCAATCCCTTCATCTATCGCAGTCCTCGGAAAATCTCGAAGCGGGCGGCGAGCCGGTCCCGGCGCGGATGATCGCGCACCCTTTCCGGAAGCAGGAGGCCGGCACCTTGCAATCCTAGCAGCGAATCCCGCATCGGAGCATCGTCGGAGCCGCGCAATCGCTCCGATACATGAACGCGGTAATCCCCGTCGATGCCGATCAAATTCTCTTCGTAAGCCGCATGATGGATCTTCGACAGCAGCAGCCCGTCTTGCACCTCGACCCTTGCCAAGCCTTCCGGCCTCGCCGGCAGGATCCGCGCCACATCCAGCAGCCTTCTATCCCGCAGCCTCGATATGGCACAGCGATGGTCATAAGCACGGCTGACCGCCATTTTGAACCAAGTATCGTGAAGACGCTTTTTATGGATCGAAAGAGCGTATCGGCGCTCTTGCGGATTCGGGGCCGGCAATACATCCTGATCCGGCAAGCCGAAGGAAATACCGGCTTCGAGCGCATCGGCATCCCAGCGGGTGATATAGCTCGGCATCAGTGCCTGATAACGCCCGGGAGCCACCCCCAAAAAGTAGAGGATCCGGATTTCGTTTTCCATCGCTTCGAGGAGGTGGCGATTTTGCGCCCGCCTCGGATCGGTACCCATGAAGGCGTAATCCAGACTCTCCTCGCATTCGAACACTCTTTTTTGGATATCTTGTTGATCGTCGTACCACACGCGATTGCCGGGCCTCGGGAAGACGGTCTTGATCGAGAGCAAGAAGCGCATCCTCGCCGGTTTGTGGATCCCCATCTGCGGATGAATGATCGTGAACCGCTCATCGCCGATGAAAAATCCGTTCCTCAACTTGATTTCTTCGATACAACCGTCTTGATCGACATGCTCGAGAACATGACGAAAGGCCGCCTGTCTTACCATGGCATCGGGATCGCTGTCGATCATCGAAAGTCTCCCCGAGGCGCTTGCCGAATATCGAACTCGGGTCCGCGCCTTTGGTTTTCGCGGACAAACTACCATTACAATGACATATCGCAATATACCTTCGATTGTATAACAGGGTTTATAAAGGGTTTACAACAGGGGGATCGATGGCAAGGAAGATTGTCAGAGCGCTGGTGAAACCGGAGATTTTGCTCTGGGCCCGCAAGAGCGCAGGCTTCGAACTCGATGAGGTCGCGACCGGCGCCCTGTCCAAACTGCCGCAGTGGGAAGCGGGCGAGCTGAAACCCACGATCGGCCAACTTCGCGCCCTGGCCAAGAAATACGAACGTCCGCTTGCCGTCTTCTACCTGCAAGAAGTACCGCTCGACTTTCAGACCATCGCCGATTTCAGGCGGCCTCCCGACAAAGGGATGCAGCGAATATCGCCCCGACTCCACCTGCAAGTGCGAGCGGCTCGGGAGCGACGAGAGATCGCCCTCGATCTGCTGCAAGAGAGCGGAGACGAGACCCCTGAACTGACGATCTCGGCCACCCTCGACGACGATCCGGAGGTCGTCGGGGCGAGAGTGCGGCGGTTCTTAGGCGTCGACGACGACGAACAACGCGGCGCATGGCGGGATAAAAGAAAAGCCTTCGATGAATGGCGGTCGCTGATCGAGGCCGCCGGTGCGCTCGTCTTTCAATTCGACAAGGTGGAGACGAGTGAAGCCTCGGGTTTTGCCCTCTCTCATACCCGGCTACCGGTGATCGCTGTCAACCGTGCCGATCAACCCGCTCGTCGGAGCTTCTCCCTGCTCCACGAGTTCGCCCATCTGCTGCTGTCGAAAAGCGGTGTCTCGCAGCAATTCGATATCGATACGACCTCGTTGCCGCCTGAAACTCAAAATACCGAGATCTGGTGCAACGCGGTGGCGGCAGCGGCGTTGTTGCCGCGCACCTTGTTCATGGGCGAGGAGCGGGTGCGGGATCACGAGAAAGGCGATCCGATCTGGACTGATGACGATATCAACGCCTTGGCATCGATATTCACCGTAAGCCGGATCTCGATCCTGCGTCGCTTGCTGACGCTCGAGTTGACCGATCGATCCTTTTACAAGGCCAAGGAAGCCGAGTACGCCCGGGGCTACGCCGAATTCCTCGAGCGCAAAAAAGCCTCCTCGGCGAGCAAGCGATTCGGCGGTCGCAACATGCCTTATGAGGCTTTCAGCCTATTGGGGCGGAGCTTCATTCGCATGGTACTCACCCCCTACCATAACGACCGGATCACGCTGCGGGATGTATCGGATTATCTGAACCTGAAGACCGACCATATTCCGAGGGTCGAGCGAATCCTCTTCGAGGAAGCCGCTTGACGAACACGAAAAAGGACTGCATCGATACCGGCTCTTTGATCCACGCTTGGCAACGCTCCTACCCTATCCGCAATTTTCGACCGGTATGGAATCGCTTGGACGGCCTGATCGAAGCGGATCGATTGCGCTCGTCCATCGGGCTTCTGAACGAGATCGGATAAGCGCAATGACGATCTCTATAAGTGGACCAAAAATCGGCAGGTGATCTTTCTCGACATCGAAGGGAACGAATTGCAAACGAAGCCGACAACACTCACCTGAGAAAATGCAAGCGCGGCGGCGCGGATCCTTCCCATCCCTCTTTGGTTTGCCAAACGTTGCCGCTTCGGGCGCGGGCAAAAGGCGGAAGCGATCAGTCGATCCAATCGAGGTCGGGGCGCTCTTCGTGCCATCGGCTCATCCGCTCGAAGGTCTGGCCGACGCGCAGCACCCCGGCTTCGTCGAAGGGTCGTCCGTAGATCATCAGCCCGACCGGGAAGCCCTTCGAGGTCTTTCCGCAAGGAACGCTCAGCCCGCAAAGATCGAGGATATTGCCGATCGTGGTATTGCGGAGCATCTGCAAATTGCATTTTGTATAGGCTTCGGGGCTGCGCATCGCCTCTTCGACAGCAGGCGGCGGGATCATCACCGTCGGGCAAAGCAGGGCGTCGATATCGGCCAGGGTATCGATCGCTCGGCGACGCAAGGCATCCCAGGCCAGCACCGTCGAGAGATATTCATGGGCCGGGATATCCCTTCCCTTTTCGATGCGGGTGGCGACCACGGGATCGATCTCGTCGGCTTTCGATTCGATCAGATCGGCGTATACGGAATAGGCCTCGGCGGCGATGATCAAGCCGCGAGGGTTGAGGGCCATGGCTTGCGAAGCCTCGTCGAAATCGATATCGACCACCCGCGCGCCACCCGATTCGAAAAGAGCGATGGCCTCTCGCACGCAGCCCTCGACTTCCGGGTCGCAATCGTCGAAAAACACCCGGCGCGGCACGCCGAGAACGAGATCCTTGGCCTCGCCGTCGAGTCGGCTCGAAGCGTTTCCCGCAGTGCGTCCGAGGGTGGTCGGGTCGTCGGCATCCGGGCCCTCGATCGCCTCGAGAACCAAGGCCGCATCCCTCACCCGACGCACCAAGGGACCGACGCTGTCAAGACTCCGACTCAAGGGTTGGACCCCCGCTCGGCTGATGCGGCCGACCGTGGTCTTGAGGCCGGTGACCCCGCATATCGACGCCGGAATGCGCACCGAGCCGCCGGTGTCGCTGCCCAAAGCCATCGGCGCCATCCCCGCGGCCACCGCCACCCCGCTACCGGAGCTCGACCCCCCGGGCACATAAGGGTGCCGATGCCATGGATTATGCGGGGTTCCGTGATGCCGGTTGATACCGACCCCGCCGTAGGCGAACTGCACGGTATTGGTCTTGCCGAGCAACACCATCCCCGCTCGATTCAACGAGGCGATGACCGCGCAATCGCGGGCGGCGATATTGTCCGCAAGCAAAGGGGAGCCCGCGGTGGTGGGCAAGCCCGCGACATCGTAAAGGTCCTTGGCCGCATAAGGGATGCCGTGCAAAGGACCCAGATCGACACCGGCGCCGAGCAAATCGTCGGCGGCTCTCGCCTGCGCCGACGCCCGCTCTTGGCATACCAGCCGAAAAGCGTTGAGATGCGGGTCCAAACGCTCGATGCGGGCGAGAAAATGCTCGGTGATTTCGAGCGAAGTCAGCCGACCGGCACGAAGGTCGGCGGCCAGCCGAGCGCAGCTCTTTTCATGGATATCCTGATCGTTCGGAGGGGGTTTTTCGGCGCTCATGCGTCATCGCTCCCGGGCGTCGGTGCGCTTTGAAAGTCGCTTTTTTCAGGCCTGAACGATAGGGGTGGTTACTATCGTTATCGAGGGCCTGATCTTAACCCCTCGCCGGTGGAAGGCACGGCGAGGATGCGTATCGGACTCGATGGCGCCTCGGGGCGCCTATCGCCTATCATCGCCCGACATCTCTCCTTGGGGAAATCGACGCCCTCGCTTCGTATGATCGATAATGCATTTTTCGATGGTAAAACACCGTCGCCGAGCTCGCTTCGCTTTCGATCTTCGGAATCGAGCTCGGGAATCGATCTCGGGAAAATACCGATACCGAATTCGCATCCGCTCGGAGACTCGTTTGACTTGTCGGGCGAAAAAGAAGGGGGAGCCGTCTTCGCTCGTCTTGTCGGGCGCTTTTCGCTCCGTCGCTTTCTTAGCAACTTCTGCGAACCAAAGGAAACTTCTCCTTTAAAAGATACGTCGAGGAAAAAAGAAATGAATCGGTCTGTTCGTGCGCTGCTGATCACTTGCCAAGCGTTATCGATTCTCCATGCCCCCGGTGTCTTGGCCCAGACGACACCGGTCAAGGATTGCATCAGACTCGAGCATCCCCCTGTCCCTGGCGTTGTTTTTGCTTACAACACCTGCGATGAGGGAATCTCAGTGTTTCGACAAAAAAATCATCAGCGATTGACCATTCAAGGAGTTTGCACGTCGTCATCGTCCGGGCACGACGCTCTTCTCCATGCCCCTGCTGATAATAGCGGGGGTAGGTCTACGTTTATTTCCCTGTTATTTGCTCCCGATACCCTCCCGGGGAAAGTATGCGTCGAATATGCAGACAGCGATCGTCAAAGGGCATCCGGTTATCAAACCTGTTCGACCCTTTCTTTCAGTGACTGCGGAAGCAGCGGCCTCACGCTGGCCTTCCCTGACCGACTCCCGCCTCCGGCGGGAACGATCGTTCTCTCCTCGACACAGACATCGAGGATCGCCGAGGGAGGCTCGGGGAGCTTCGATATCAGCCTCTCGACGCGCCCGGATTGGGAGGTGACGATCACTTTCGAAAATACGAATACGGATATCAGCCTCTCCCCGAACTCTTTGACCTTCACCCCCTCGAATTACGGAACCGCGCAATCGCTCACCGTCTCCGCTGCCGAGGATGCCGATGCCGCGAACGACTCGGATTTGATCACGATCGAAGCCGCGGGGGGACTCGACGCTCCCTCCGTCTCGAAGTCGATCCTCGTCATCGACAACGACAATATCTCGACGGGAAGGATCGTTCTTTCCCCGGCGCAAGGACTGACGATAGCCGAGGGGAATTCGGGGAATTTCTCGGTCAGTCTGTCGAACTTTCCGAATGTCGAAGCGAGGGTTTCGCTATCGACGAGCAGCGCGAATATCACCCTCTCCGAGAGCTCCTTGACCTTCACCCGCTCGAACTATGCGCAAGCGCAATCGATCACCGTCTCGGCCGCCGAGGACGACGATGCGGCAGACGAATCCGAGACGATCACCCTGCAAGCCTCGGGCGGGATCACGGCCCCTTCGGCTTCGCTCTCGGTCAGCGTCGAGGACGACGAGAGCGTGAGATTTCTGTTGGCTCCCGAATCCCTGACGATCATAGAAGGCCAACAAGGCACTTTCAGGGTGCGACCGGCGACACGACCCTCCGGCGATATCAGCGTAACCATCACATCGTCGAATACCGCCATCGCCGTCGTCGATACCGATCCCTCCGCGGCGGGCAACCAAAACACGCTTTCCTTCAGTCGATCCCTCTCGACGAACGCTTGGGATCGATCCCGGACGGTATCCGTCGAGGCGGTCCACGACGTTGATACGAACGACGAATCGCTCGCTATTTCTCTTGTCGGATCGGGCGGGGACTACCAAGGCACGACGGGGAGGATTTCCGTTTCCGTCAGCGACGACGACGGCATATCGGGGTCCTCGGGAGATATCGTTCTTTCGGATACCGAAACGCTGACGATAGACGAAGGGGGTTCGGGGAGTTTCGATGTCAGACTCTCGGCACCCCCGAACGCCGATGCGATCGTTTCTCTTTCGACGACGAGCGGGGCGCTGAGCCTCTCCCCGACTTCTTTGACATTCGACGCTTCGAACTATTCCATCCCGCGAGCGGTCACCGTTTCCGCCCCTGAGGACGACGATGAAACGAACGAATCCGACACGATCACCTTGGAAGTCTCGGGCGGGTTCGACGCCCCGACCATCACGAAATCGGTCCAAGTGATCGATAACGACGCCGGAGTCGGATTCGATCTGAACCCCACCTCCTTGAGTCTCGACGAAGGCGGGCAAAGCGGCTTTCGCTTACGTTTGGCGAGCCGACCCTCGGCGGATATCACGGTGCATCTGAGCGTTTCGGATTCATCGATCGTCATCGATGCCGATCCGCTCGAGGAGGGCAACCAAACCACCCTTCGTTTCGATCGACTCGGCCAGACATACCCTTGGGATCGATACCGAAGGGTGAACGTCGAAGCGGCCCATGACGATGATTCGAACGACGAATCGGTCGAGATCTCCCTTCGCGGCGCCGGCGGGAATTACGAGGGCGAGACGGCGAGGGTTTCGGTCTCCGTCACCGATGACGATGATGACGATAACCGCCCTTCTCCGCCGTCTCCTCCTTCTCCTCCGCCGCCGCCCCTTTATCCCGGGGGTGTCGTCGTCTCACCTGCGATCCTCACCCTCGGCGAGGGAAAACGAGCGGATTTCTCGGTCGCTCTCGACACCGCTCCGACCTCGAATGTCACGATCGAATTATCGAAGGGTAATCCGGATGTGAACCTTGCTTCGAGCGCCTTCACTTTCACCCCGTCGAGTTGGTCGAAGAGCGTCCAAGTCGCGGTCGTCGCGAGCGAGGATGCCGATGCGACAAGCGATTCCGATACGATCGATTTCGTCGCCGCCGATCCGAATGGCTTGGCGGCCCGAGACAGAAAAGTTCATTCGCTCGCGGTCTTCGTGGTGGATAACGACAGCCCTCCCCGACGAGCGCCGATCAAAGCCCAAGCCCTGGCCATCCCCCCGCCAGATTCGGGGGACGATATGACCTTGCGCATCCGTTGCAACCAGGATTCCCCCTGCTCCGTCATCCTCGATTGCTCCACGCAAGTCGACGGCTCGGTTTACGAAGGATCCCTGCCCGAAGCGATCCCCGGCTTCGGGGCAAGGTCTCTTTCGGCCGACGATATCCGGCGCTATACCGGATGGATGCCTTCGGCGACACAGGGTCGATTGGGATGCGCCTTGCGTTCCGACGAGAAGATCGGTTCCCAAGTCTGGACTCGTTCGGGAGCCGACGTGCTCGTCAACAACAGCGCGTTCATTCGCAGCGTTCCAAGCAGCGGGGGGTTTCGAGCGGATATCGAATCGATCCCCTCCCCCGATTCTTTCGACGAGTCGAATATCCGGATTCGGTGCAACTCGAGCGATGCGCACTGCGCCGATATTCGCTTCTTTTGCTATACCGACGACGGCGCGAGGTACGAAACGACCTTCGAGGGCTTGGCTCGCAAGAGGACGCTCCACCTGCAATCGCAAGCGTTGGCGACAAGGCTCGGGACTCGTTGGCCGGGCTTGGGTCTTGCCTGCGAGCTGCGGGCGTCGGCGAGCTTTACCGTGCAGGTGCTGACTCGAACCGGCGGCGGGGGCGCCCTCATCAACAACAGCACGACGGGGATTGAAAGGGGATTCGCCAGAGCAAGATAGGAGTGAAGCCCGACTCGAGTGGCTTTCCTATCCACGCGAACCCTCGAGCGCCCCTTCATTGCCGGAAATGCGAACGACGAATCTTTGAAATCGTCAGCCTCGGCGAGAAGCCCCTCGGGGAAGCCGAACGAACTGCGGAGCCATCGTCGACCGCCCGAAGACGAAAGGATGGCGGTAAGGAGACGATCGACCGATTCGATCTCCTTGCCTCTGCGAAATCCTCGAGCGCTCGGATCGCTCGACCGAGCGACAGCGATCTTCGAAAGCCCTTCGATCCCGAGGACGAAAATCCCTATGCGCTTTTTCGAAAAAAGATCTCTTTCGAAAAAGAGCCCTTCCGACGGAGAAGGCCAGACTCTTTCATCATCGCTTCCTCGGGTCGGGAAAATATCTCGGGAATAAGGCTTCGACGAGCCCCGAAATCATCTTGGCGAGCGCATCGCTCGAACATTTCCCCGGCAGTCAATCCATTTCGCGGCCCAAGGATTCTCGATGGACTGATCGTGAAGTCGGATGGAGACTCATGCGCGCACCGGCCGTCTCGTCGAAGCCCGGGCGCGGTTCTCGGTCGCTCGTCGTTCCTTTTTTCCCTAGCGACGAAGGACACCCTCTTCGGTCTTCCTCGGGGTCTTTTTCGCTTTGCGCCCGATCATCTCATCTCCCCCGTCGCGCTGTTGTTGATCAAGGCCCCGCCACCACCGGTGCGGGTCAGGGCCTGCGCGGTGAAACGCCTGCTCGAACGCACTTCGCAGGAAAGACCCAAGCCCTCCCACCGATAGCCGATGCCCCTTGCCAGTTCCTCCGATTGCAAATGCCTCGTGCTCAGGCGCTCGATGCGCCCTAGGTTCCACTCGTACTTGCTCCCGTCGTCCGTGTAGCACACGAAGGAGGTCTCGAAGCAATCCCCTTCTTGCGAGTTGCAGCGAATCCGGATATTCGATTCATCCGACGAATCCGGCGAGGGAATCGATTCGATATCCGCTCGGTGAACTCCGCCTTCGGCAACGCTTCGGATCACCGCGCTGTTGTTGGCCATCGCTCCGGCGCCCGAGAGCGTCCACACCTGCGAGCCGATCGTCGCGCTGCTCCGAAGGGCGCATCCCAAACGACCCTTGCCGGCCCAAGACTTTCCTCCGGTATAGGCTTGGATATCCTGCACCGAAAGAAAGGCCGTTCCCCAAGCGGGGATGGGCTGCGGGAGCCTTCCTAGGAAGACTTCCCCGTCCGCTTGGGCGGAGCAATCCAAAGCGACGGCGCAAGGAGAATCCTGCCTGCACTGAATCCGAAGGGTCGCGCCGTCGCTCG
This sequence comes from Gammaproteobacteria bacterium, assembly GCA_965220535.1. Classification (GTDB taxonomy): domain Bacteria; phylum Pseudomonadota; class Gammaproteobacteria; order HK1; family HK1; genus HK1. The sequence goes on from OZ244833.1 coordinate 1,141,632, forward strand.
ATGTCGGGGGCGGGAGGGCGAGGGCTTGGCTTCGCAGCGACTCCTTGTCGTTGTCTATGACGATGACCCTTCTTCGAAGGATTCTTTTGCCGGCGAACTCGAAGGAGACGAAGTGGCTATCGTCGCTCTTGTCGGAATCCTTGTGGGCGATGATATCGATGGATTGATATCGATCCCAGTTCGTCGGGGTGAATCTCATCACTTCGCGAGAGATGCCGATTCCGAGGGCGCTCGAGGTCTTCGAGATCAGAACCGACACGACACCCCTCGGTCGTTTGCTGAGTTTGACGGAGACGGTCTGCCTACCCTCCTCGTCGATGGTGAGATTGCCTGCGGGCAAGAAGACAAGGGTGCCGTCGTAGGGGTTCGTCGGGGGTGGAGCCGTCGGGGGTGGAGCCGTCGGGGGTGGAGTAGTCGGGGGAGGAGTAGGAGAATCGTTATCACGGACGAAGACCGATTTCGTCATCTGCGGAGTTCTGATTCCGCCCGAAGCGGAAAGGGTGATGGTGTCGGTGTCGTTGGCGGTATCGGCATCCTCGGCGGCGGAGATGGTGAGCTGCTGCGCCGTGGAATGGTTCGAAGCGGTGAAGGTCAACGAGGACGGGGAAAGGGTGATATCGGCGTTCGTCTTCGACAGAGAAATCCTCACGTCGGCGTTCGGCGCGGTATCGAGACTGATATCGACGCTCTCCGATCTCCCTTCGCCGATCGTCAGCGTCTGCGAAGAGAGAACGATGGCTCCCGAAGGGGTGGAGGGATCATCGTCGTCTTCGACCAAGACCGATATCGTCTTGTCGCCGGCATCGAGTCCCCCCGACGCGGAAAGGGTGATGGTGTCGGAATCGTCCGCGGTATCGACATCCTCGGCGGCGAAGACGGTGACCCGCTGCGCTCTTTCGAAGTTCGAGACGGTGAAGGTCAGCGAAGTCGGGGAAAGGGTGATATCGTCGTTCGTCTTTGACAGCAAGACCCTCACATCGGCATTCGGAGCGGTGCTGAGGCTGACGTCGAAAAACCCCGAGCCGCCTTCGTCGATATTCAGCGTATTCGAAGAGGGGACCTGAATCGCCCCCGAGGGGGTGGTGGAAGAATCATCGTCGTCGTCGACGACGGAGACCGCCTTCGTCAACGAAGGAGCGGTTATCCCGCCCGAAGCGGTGAGGGTGATGATGTCGGAATCGTTCGTGGTATCGGCGTCTTGGGCGGCGTTGACGATGACCGTCTGCGTTCGGTTCCAGTTGGATGTGGTGAAGGTCAGCGAAGTCTTGTCGAGAGTGATATCGGAGTTCGTATTCGCAAGGGAGAGGGTCACGTCGGCATTCGGTGCGGTGCTGAGACTGACGGATAGGGCCGCCGAGCCCCCTTCGTTGACCGACAGCGGGCTCGAAGGGGAGAGAACGATGGTTCCCGAGGGTTTGTCGTTATCGGTAACGGAGACCGATTTCGTCAACGAAGGAGCGTCGATCCCGCCCGAAGCGGACAAGGTAATCGTGTCGGAGTCGTGCGCACTATCGGCGTCTTCGCCGGCGGAAACGGAAACTTCCTGCGGCGTCGAATAGTTGTCCGTGGTGAAGGTCAGCGAAGTCGGGGAGAAGGTGATATCCGAGTTCGTATTCGTCTTCGTAAGAGAAACCGTCACGGCCGCATTCGGTGCGACGCTGAGACGGACGGATAGGGTCGCCGAGCCCCCTTCGTTGACCGACAGCGGGCTCGAAGGGGAGAGAACGATGGTTCCCGAGGGTTTGTCGTTATCGGTAACGGAAACCGATTTCGTCAACGAAGGAGCGTCGATCCCGCCCGAAGCGGACAAGGTAATCGTGTCGGAGTCGTGCGCGCTATCGGCGTCTTCGCCGGCGGAAACGGAAACTTCCTGCGGCGTCGAATAGTTGTTCGCGGTGAAGGTCAGCGAAGTCGGGGAGAAGGTGATATCCGAGTTCGTATTCGTCTTCGTAAGAGAAACCGTCACGTTCGCGTTCGGTGCGACGCTGAGACTGACGGATAGGGTCGCCGAGCCCCCTTCGTTGACCGGCAGCGGGTTCGAAGGGGAGAGAACGATGGTTCCCGAGGGTTTGTCGTTATCGGTAACGGAAACCGATTTCGTCAACGAAGGAGCGTCGATCCCGCCCGAAGCGGACAAGGTAATCGTGTCGGAGTCGTGCGCGCTATCGGCGTCTTCGCCGGCGGAAACGGAAACTTCCTGCGGCGTCGAATAGTTGTCCGTGGTGAAGGTCAGCGAAGTCGGGGAGAAGGTGATATCCGAGTTCGTATTCGTATTCGTAAGAGAGACAGTCGCGTCGGCTCTCGGTGCGGCGCTGAGGCTGACGTCGAAAGTCCCCGAGCCGCCCTCGGCGATGACGAGACTTTTCCCGGCATCGGAAAGAACGATGGTTGCCAAAGGCCGGATTCGGGAGGGATTTCGGAAGTCGATAGCGCTTACATCGGAACCGCATCCACTCGGGATATTGACGGTATCGCATGTGAAATAACCGGAAGCGGTTTGGGTCGCGGCGTTTGCATATTCGACACAAATTCTTGTCGGAAGTGAGACGTTCTTGAAGCTCCTGTTAGAATTAGTAAGCGTGTCATCTGCACTCAAGCACCTATAACCTATAATAAAATCTCTAGTTTGTGAAAGAACTGTTCTACTACCCGATATTTTGATGGCCTCGGAGCATGAGGAAGTGATTGTAAAACTTTTTCTGCTACCGGGAAATGATGTTTTTTGGATCTTGAGGCATTCAAGCGCCGGCTTCGTTTGCGCGAAAACCCCCGAGGAGAATCCTGCCGATATCGATAACGCAATCCCGAGTGTCGGAAGAAGGGTTTTATAAACAGCAAGGCGTTTTCTTCGGGGGGAGGGGTAGCGGAGAGTACGGTTCATTTTCTTCAACGGCCTTCGACGACTCGAATCGATTGATTCGAGGTCTTTGCTTTCTGAGGTCTTTTCTTTCTCGGTGCTTGGAAAGATCGAAACGCGAACATACGTCGAGCGCGGCGACGATTGTTATTTCACTCGATTCCTTGTCTTCTGATACCTTGTCTTCGAAGCGCTCGTCCTTCGAGCCCGAGGATCGTCGACCCTCGAGCGATGCGATCGGATGCGATCGAGAACGAGCATTCTAGCAGCTTTCGAGGATCACCCCACGAAGATTCGGCGAGAACGCTTGACCGGTCTTGCCGACTCCGGCGAGCGGTCGGCATCGAAAAGATCGGCCAACTGCTCCATCACCGTGCCGCCGAGTTGCTCGGCATCCACCAAGGTTACCGCCCTTCGGTAGTAGCGAGTGACATCGTGGCCGATACCGATGGCCAACAACTCCACCGGACTTTGACCCTCTATGCGCTCGATCACCTGCCGCAGATGCCGCTCCAGATAATTGCTCGCATTGACCGAGAGGGTGGAATCGTCCACCGGGGCGCCATCGCTGATGACCATCAAAATACGCCGCTGCTCGGGGCAATCGAGCAACCGTTTGTGAGCCCATTCCAAGGACTCGCCGTCGATATTTTCCTTGAGCAATCCCTCTCGCAGCATCAGGCCGAGGTTGCGTCGCGCCCGCCGCCACGGTTGGCTTGCGGATTTGTAGATGATATGACGCAGGTCGTTGAGTCGCCCTGCATGACGCCTCTTGCCCTGCGCCAGCCACCGCTCGCGGGACTGTCCTCCCTTCCAGGCGCAGGTCGTAAAGCCTAGGATTTCGACCCTCACCCCGCAGCGTTCGAGGGTGCGCGCGAGGATATCCGCGCTCATCGCCGCCACCATGATCGGTCGGCCGCGCATCGAGCCGGAATTGTCGATCAACAAACTGACCACCGTATCGCGAAAACCCGTTTCCGTTTCGATCTTGTAGGACAGGGAATGCGCGGGGTCGACGACGATCCGGGCCAAACGCGCGGTATCGAGATAGCCCTCTTCCAGATCGAATTGCCACGAGCGCACCTGACGCGCCAGCAGACGACGCTGGAGGCGATTGGCGAGTTTGCCGATCACCCTTTGCAGGTGGGTCAGCTGCTGATCGAGGGCGGCGCGAAGACGGGTGAGTTCGTCGGCATCGCAAAGTTCGGCGGCGCCGACGATCTCGTCGAAGTCGGTGCAGTAGGCGTGATAGTCCTCGGTGGAATTCCGACCCGAGGCGGGCGGCAAAGGAGCGCGGGCTTCGCCGGCATCCCCGGCATCCTCGTCGTCGAGTTTGATATCGCCGAGCTCGGCGATATCCGCCTCCGAGCCCTCGCCTTCCTCTTGGCTCGTCTCGCCCGCCTCGAGGCTTTCGTCGCCCTCGGGGTTCGACTGCGCTTCGCCCTCGCCGGCATCGCCCTCCTCTTGCGCCCCGGATCGATCCTCGGTCGAATCCTCTTCGCCGGGATCGGAGGGCGGATCGACTTGTTCCTCGGGGAATCCCAAGCCCAAAAGGAGTTTGCGCATTTCCCGGGCATAGGCCGCCTGATCGGAAGCGTGATGCGCCAGCGAGGCGAGATCGACCTCGGCCAAAGAATCGATGCGCTCGCGCCAACGCGAAAGGCCTCGATCGGAATCGGCGAAAGCAGCGGCTGCGGACAAGGGCCGACCGAGCATCGCTTCGCGCGCCAGCAAGCCGATCATTTCCTCGGCGGGCAAGCGCGCGGATTCGTCGGCGATATGCGAAGCCCCCGAAGCCTCGGCGCTCGCCTCGGGCGCGGCCGCCGATTCCAAGGTCCGCAGGTGCGAGCAAAGCGCGGCGTCCAAGTTGCCGGCGACTCCGGCCATCGCGCGCCCCCCGACGGACTCGTAGCGAGCCTTTTCGAGGGCATCGTAGATGCGGCGAGCCGGCAAAGCGGCGGGCATGCGGCGGGCATGAAGAGCCGCATCGTGATGGCGCTCCTTCAAGGCGAGGGAATCCGCCTGCCCTCGAGCCCGCTCCACTTGGGCTCGGGACAACGAGGCATCGGGGCGATCGATCCGGATGACGCTTCCCGAGCCGGGGCGGTTGTCGCCGGGTCTGCCACCGCCGGCCTCGCCCGTATATTCGACGGCGAGCGCGGGATTTTCCCCGAGCGCCCGCACCACGGCCGACGAGGATCGCCGGAATTCGTCGAGCCGATCCTCCTTCTTGGGATCGACGGCGCGAACCCGATTCGAGCGGTGCTTCGTCGTGCTCATGGCATCAAAACGGCGGGCATCGAAATCCTCCCGAACGAGCCTCGCATCGGCGCGCGAGGGCGCATCGAAGACGGGATCGTCAAGCGATCGTCAGCGGTGAAAAAAGCGGGTCGTCGGCGATCCGAGCGGCGATATCAATTCGAGGCGGCGGCCTCGACGCCGGTCTCCGCAAGTTCGGTGTCGAAGCAGCGCTGATAGTACTCGGCAAAGATCGAACGCTCCACCTCGTCGCATTTGTTGAGGAAGGTCAGCCGAAAAGCGGACGCCATATCGTTTTCGAAAATAGCGACGTTCTGGGCCCAAGTGATCACGGTGCGGGGGCTCATGACCGTCGAGACATCCCCGGCGGTGAACCCGGCGCGGGTCAGCGCGGCGAGCCGGACCATCGATTCCACCTGCTTGCGCCCCTCGGCATTGTCGTATTCCGGGGCCTTCGCGACGACGATAGCGCATTCGGCCTCATGGCTTAGGTAGTTGAGGGTCGCCACCAGACTCCAGCGATCCATCTGCCCCTGATTGATCTGCTGGGTCCCGTGATAAAGCCCGGTGGTATCGCCCAAGCCCACGGTATTGGAGGTGGCGAAGAGGCGAAAGGCGGCATGGGGATGCAAGACCCGCGACTGATCGAGAAGGGTCAGACGTCCCTCGGCCTCCAAAACCCGCTGGATAACGAACATCACGTCGGGGCGCCCGGCATCGTATTCATCGAAGACCAAAGCGCAGGCATGCTGGTAGGCCCAGGGAAGAATGCCCTCGCGAAATTCGGTGACCTGCTGACCGTCTTTGAGCACGATGGCATCCTTGCCGACCAGATCGATGCGGCTGATATGGCTATCGAGATTGATGCGGATACAAGGCCAGTTGAGCCGCGCCGCGACTTGTTCGATATGGGTGGATTTGCCGGTGCCGTGATATCCTTGAATCAGCACGCGGCGGTTATGGGCGAAACCGGCGAGGATGGCAAGCGTGGTCGCGGGATCGAAACGATAGGCACTGTCCATGTTGGGAACGTGCTCCGTCGCCTCGCTGAAGGCCGGCACTTCGAGATCGCTGTCGATGGCGAAGGCTTGGCGCACCTTGATCGTGGTATTGGGCAGATGCGAGGGAGTAGGCAGCGAAGTGGGTGGTGTCGATGACATGGACTTTTCGGCTCGCTCATGGGAAATGTCGGTCGCCAAGACCGAAAAAAGATTGTCGAAAGGGATCGAAAGGGCGCTTTCAGGCAAAGCCCCCGGACCCGAATATGCCAAGAATAAAGGCAAAGAGACGATTGCGCATCCGCGCCCTCGATCGGCCCTTCGGTTCGGCGCTGCGGACGGGGATGCTCGCGGGATCGGAAATATCGATGCGCCGCCGATCCGATAGCGCTTGGATCTTCGGAAAAACCCTTTTTCGATCCTCTTTGCGGGCCTTAGGCCTCGGGTCTTAGGCCGTCTCCGAGAGGCGGCGACGCGCGATCGCTCTTCTCGCTCTTCGCCTTCGAAAGTCTTTTTTTCAAATCCCGGTCGCAGGCTTCGGATTCGATCGTCGAGGCCCTCGCGGCGAGGCCTTTGCGAATCGCACGAGAAGATCGGTGGCCGCCGATATATCGGCGCAAGTCGTAAAAACCGCTGCCTGAGCATCCGGCGGAGGGGCTTCGCACCCGTCTTTACAAAAAACGACAGACTCCGGCGATGAACGCCGAGGGAAAGCATTATCATTGCCCTTTCGCGCTTTTCCTCTTTCGGCCTTTGTCCGGCAAAAAAGCCTCAGGCCCTTTCCTTCGAATCCTCTGCTTGGCCGTCGAGCCTTTGAGGATCGCTTGACCGCGAAGGAGCGAAGCCCCTTCGCCCGATAATAAAAAAGGGATCGCCTTGATCACCTCTTCGATCGATTCTTTCGGCCTCGATGCGCATAAAAACCTCCGGCACGATGCGAAGGGCGAGCGGGAGCGCCGCGCGCGCGCCGTCGGCTGGTGGCTGATCGCCTGCGCCGCCCTCGTTTGCGTGATGATCGTCGTCGGCGGGCTGACCCGACTGACCGGATCCGGCTTGTCGATGGTCAGGTGGGAACCGATCTCGGGGGTGATCCCTCCGCTCGGGGAGGCGGATTGGCGGATCGAATTCGAAGCCTATCGCGCCTCTCCCGAATATCGACTGGTCAATCGCGGCATGTCCTTGGAGGGCTTCAAGCGCATCTTCTGGATGGAGTATGCGCACCGGGTGCTCGGTCGCGTCATCGGTATCGCCTTCGCCCTTCCCTTCCTCTTTTTTCTCGTTCGCCGGGCAATCCCGCCCGATATGGTCGCGCCGATCTCGGGGTTGTTCGCCCTCGGAGCCGCGCAAGGACTTCTCGGCTGGTATATGGTGCAAAGCGGTCTGGTGGACGAACCGCGGGTCAGCCCTTTGCGTTTGGCGGCGCATTTGGGGCTGGCGGTGGCCATCCTGCTCGGGCTCTTGGCAGCGGGGTTGCGGATCCTCGCCCCCCCAAAGGCGGCGATGGAAGCCTTGGACAAACCTTCGAGGGATGTCGATATCGCGATCGCCCGCCGCTTGACGATCGCCGCGCTTGCAATGGTTTTCCTGACCTTGGTCATCGGAGCCATCGTCGCCGGTCTCGATGCCGGGCTGGTTTATCCGACCTTTCCGAAGATGGGGGCGTTTTGGATCCCTCCGGGCATCCTCGAACTCACCCCGTGGTGGAGCAATCTTTGGGAGAATCCGGTTGCCGCCCAGTTCGCCCATCGCTGTTCGGCGCTGGCCGGCATCCTGGCGATCTTCGCGGCCTGGACGGCGATCACGAGGCTCGAACTTCGCGGCCGGGTTCGCTTGCTGACCCACGCCTGCCTGCTGATCGCCTTGCTGCAAGCGAGCTTGGGGATTTCCGTTTTGCTGCTCCATATCCCGATCGCGATAGCCGCCGCCCATCAATTCGGGGCCATCGTATTGCTATGCTGCTTGAGCGCCTTGATCCATTTTCTCCCGCGCCGGTCTCGATCCTCGGCATGACGGACAAGGGTCGACGGCACCGCAAAAACACCGAGATCGGATAATGTCGATGACGACCGAACTGCTGATTTTGCGCCACGCCAAGGCGACGTGGCATACATCGATGGGGGTGGATTTCAACCGCCCGCTTTCCGAGCGCGGACAAGAAGCGGCGCGCAAGATGGGGCGCCATATCGAGCGTTCCGGCTGGTGGCCGGATATGATTCTGTGCTCGAACGCGGTGCGCACCGTCGAAACCGTGGCCGGGCTCGGCGAAGCCGCCGATCGCCCGCTCGACAACCTCCACCTCGACGAGAATATCTACAATGCCGATCTGGAGTATCTGCTTCGGCTGCCGGGAGAATGCGCCGAGCCGCAGACCCGGCGCTTGATGATCGTCGGCCATAATCCGGGGCTCGAGGATTTGCTCGGCTATCTCATCGGGGATATCGCGATCGATGAAATACGCCGGGAATCCAAAGCGCTGCCGACCGCGACCCTGGCCCGGATCGCGCTTGCGCGCTACGCCCCGCTCGAGCCCGCCTGCGGCGAGTTGCTCGATCGGGTATTGGTGCGAGAACTCGAATGATCGGGGCGAAAAACGCCCGATCCTCTTCGGATGCTTCGAAAGGCGGCGCGAAACGAAGCCTTCGCGGCCACGGCGGGAAAACGACGAGCAGGCCTCGTCGCGCGGAAAGCGATGTTTTTCGAGCGTCTCGCCGCCGTCGGCAAGCCGCAAAAGAGGCACTCGGGGGGCGCTTGGGGGGAGATCGATCGATCGCCGACCCCCAAAGGCCGAGGAAAACGAGCCCCGACGGGAATCACCCGTTGGTTCCGGTCGCAACGTGGTAATATAGCCCCCGACCCGAGCGCCGGGCAATGTCCCTGTCCGGGGTTGGCGGCAGTTCTGCCGATTCCACTGATCAATGCGAAGGAGACTTCACGTGCAAACCAGAATTTCCCGGTGGGCTGCCACCGCGTGCGCTGCGACGCTGCTGACTCTGGGGGCCGGCTGCGCCTCTATCGAGCAAGTCAAAATGCTGGAGACCCAAGTCGAGGATTTGAAACAGGGTATCAGCATGGCCGAGCAAGATATTGCCGCGGCCGAGAGGGAAGCGGCAAGGGCGCGAGCGGCCGCCAGCAAAGCCGGCGGTACCGCAAGCAAGGCTTTGGGAGTGGCTCAAAGCGCTCAAACCAGCAGCGAAAAAATCGAGCGGATGTTCGAAAAAGCGATGATGAAGTGATTCGCTTTGTCTTGAATCTTTGAAAGCCCGACGGGAGAGAAAAGCCGAAGGGTCGATTTTCGTTCCTCGTCTCCTCGCTCGACAAAGAGCCGAAGAAACGAGCGGGGACAAAGGGCCGATCGCAAGAATCGACCGTTGATTCCCGGCGAGTTTTTTCTTTCGATTGAAAAGCGTTTTGACGGATCGAATATCGGATCCGTCATTTTTTCTCTTTTTTCGGAAATTCGATTGTCGTCTCGTCGTCGAACAACGCCGCCATTTCCTTTGGCGGCGTTGTTTTTTTGTCCATCGGGGAAAGCGTCGACGACCGAGCGGGCGCTTTGGACAAAGCGAAGCCCTTTGCCTCGAAGGAAAAGCCCTCGAAGGAAAAGCGACATCCGCTTGCCGGCCTTTTGCTTGCGTATCGTGGCCCGAATCAGCGGAAGGCTTCTTTCTTCGAATCCTTTCGGGATCGCCTTTCGCGATGCCAAGCAAACAGGGCACGCTCGGGATTTTGGGGCGGGCGTGATATCCCGTCGTCCACGAGCTCGTCCACGAGGGGGCTTCGAAAAAGCGTTTTATCTATCGCTACCGGATAAAAACAAGATCGGCATCGCTATCGAAAAGGCGGTCGCATCGCTTTTCGAAAACAACGAGCGCTTTTCGAAAAAAACGAGTCTTTGCCGTCGCCGAGGATATCGCGCCGAAAAGATCGTTCGATCCCCGCCCGGCGAGCCGAAACACGGCTCGATGCTTATAAAGATCCTTATCGATCGGAATTCTTGGCCAAAACATCCTCGGGCTTCGGCTTCGAGGGTCGAACTCCGATCGAGACCGGGGCTCCGTTGGCCAATATCAACGTTCTTTTCACCAGATCCCAATCCACTTCCAAATAGGCCATCCCCTCGGGCAACAAGCGATGCAAAGCCTCGACCGCTTCGGAGAGGTCGGGCTTCGCCTCGGCCTCGTCTATCTTGGCAACCGGATGAACTTCCATATAAAGGCGATCCCCCCGCCAACCCATCTTCACCCTCTGATGGACGAGATTGACCGGCATTTCGGGTTTCGCGAGCGCATATAACTCGGAGATATCCTCGGGGTAGAGGCGGATGCATCCGTGGCTGACCCGCATCCCGATGCTGAAGGGTCGGTTGGTGCCGTGAATCAGGTAAGCGGGCAGGCCGAGGTAAATGGCATGGCTGCCCAGAGGATTATCCGGTCCGGCGCGCACGACCTTCGGCAGAACGCGACCTTGGGCGGCATGCTCTTCGCGAATCGACTTCGGCGGATACCAGTTCGGATTCGCCTTCTTGCGCACCACGGTGGTCTTGCCCAAAGGAGTTTCCCATCCGACGCGACCGATGCTGATCGGGAAGGTGCGAACGGATTTTCCGTCCTTCGAATAATGGTAGATCCGCATCTCGGGAACGTTGATGACCAGCCCCCGCCGCGGGGCGTTCGGCAAAACGAAATGCAGCGGCAGCTGGACGGGGGTGCCTTCGCCGGGGATCCATAAATCCACCCCGGGATTGGCGAGTTTGATTTCTTCGAGCCCCATGCCCGCACGACGAGCGATATCGAGCAAGGTATCCTCATAACGGGCGCTATAGATCGACGTCTTTCCGACCACGGACTGATCTTCGTCGGGGAGATCCCAAGCGTTGACCGCAGGAGAAAGGGCGGCGGATTCGGCGACGACATCGGAAACGACCGCCGCCGAAGCCCCCCCGGCCCCGAATCCCGTCAACCCGACCGTCATCAGGGTCGCCAAGAACACTCCCTGGCTTGCGCTTCTCATTATCCGTCCCCTTTCGTTGAACGCTCGATACGAATCCATCGCTTGCGCCATCGGTGGCCTTGCAAGTATACGCATTCGCCCGATCCGACGAGCCCCGATAGGCACGAAGTCCGGCTTTGAAAAACCCCTTTTCAAAAACGATGAATCATCTTGCGATGCGCAATCCCGGCATCGAGGAATTCGTCGCCGATCGCCTCGAATCCGAGCCGCTCGTAAAAGCCGATGGCATGCGTTTGAGCGTGAAGATAACAAGACGAATGCCCCCGGTCGCGGGCGATCTCCAACATCTGACGCACCATACGAGCGCCGATGCCCCGGCCCCGCCAAGGCGCGAGCACCGCGATACGCCCGATATGGGCATCGGGAAGCATGCGCGCGGTTCCGACCGCTTTCGAACCGGCGCGGGCGAGAAGCTGCACGCATCGGTCATCGAGGCCGTCTTGATCCTCGGCCGCCGACACCCCCTGCTCCAAGGTGAAGACGGCATGACGTACGGCGACGATCTCGTCCTTGGCTTCGTCGTAGTCGTGGATATCGATTCGAATGTCGGATCGAGGATCCGCCGCCCCGGCGGCATCGCTTCCTCCAAAGGTCGATTCATCGCTCACGTTGCGCTTCCTTTGCGAAAAGCATGATCTCGGAATTCGGATCGTCGATCGAAATCTTGATCGAAATCTCGATCGAAATCCGATGATTCGAAAGGGGTTCGTCGAAGGGGTCCGAGGGAGGGGTCGAAAAACCGGATCGACACCCCCGTTGCCATTACCATTCTACTTGGGGTCTTTTCTCGGGTTTTTTCGGGTTTTTTCGAAGGACGGGCGGCAAGCGCAGCGGACGGGATCGATTCGGCGCTTGCGAAAGATTCTTTCGATCATTTCTTTCGAAAGCCCGAGGCGATCCCCTTCTCGGCCGAGTCCGAGACGATGGTCCGCCATCTCATATCCCATCCGATACCGAAGGTCGAAAACGAAAAGGGAGGCGACGATGCCCCAAAGGATTGCGGTCATCCCCGGCGACGGGATCGGCAAGGAAGTGATCCCCGAAGGGATACGAGCCCTCGAAGCGGCGGGCAAAAAATACGATATCGAGTTCGAGTTCCGCACCTTTCCTTGGAGTTGCGAAACCTTCATCGACAGCGGTCGCATGATGCCGCAAGACGGCCTCGATATCCTGCGCGATTTCGACGCCATTTTTCTCGGAGCCGTGGGCTTTCCCGGCGTTCCCGATCATATCTCCCTGTGGGGCCTGCTGATCCCTATCCGGCGTACCTTCCGGCAATATGTCGCGTTGCGCCCGGTGCGCCTGCTGCCCGGGGTGCAATCCCCTTTGCGCGAACGACAAGCGGGGGATATCGACTTTCTGGTCGTGCGCGAAAACAACGAGGGTGAATACTCGGATATCGGCGGTCGTATCAATGCCGGAACCGAGGACGAAACGGTCATGCAAGAAAGCGTTTTCACCCGCCGCGGCACCGACCGTATCTTGCGCTACGCCTTCGAACTGGCCGCGAAACGCCCGGCCAAACATATCACCTCCGCCACCAAATCGAACGGCATCAAACACACCATGCCCTACTGGGACGAACGTTTTGCCGCGATGGCCGCGAAATACCCGCAGGTGCGCCCGGATCAATACCATATCGATATCCTCGCGGCGCATTTCGTGCTTCGCCCGGATATCTTCGATGTGGTCGTGGGCAGCAACCTCTTCGGCGATATCCTCTCGGATCTGGGGCCGGCGGTGGCCGGCACCATCGGCATCGCGGCCTCGGCCAATATCAACCCGGAACGCGACTATCCCTCGATGTTCGAGCCGGTGCATGGCTCCGCCCCGGATATCGCCGGGCGAGGCATCGCCAATCCCATCGGGCAGATCGCCTCGGGGGCGATGATGTTGCAGCATTTGGGCTACGAAGCCGCGGCTTCGGCCATCGAAAAGGCCATCGAGAGGACGCTCGAAGAAGGGGAATTCCTCACCCCCGACATGGGCGGCAAGGCAACCACCGAGATCTTGGGAAAACGGATCGCGGATGCAATAGAGTAAGCGCTCGCTCAAGCCGCTACGACTATCGACGACCCTCCCTCCTTCCTTCTCGGCGCCTTTCCCCCCGCCCCTTCGCCTTGTCTCGCAGGGTTTCGAGACGAGTCATCGCAAAGCCCCCCTTCAAAGCGATCGACGATCCGCTCCTCGTTCGCTTCCCCCTCTTCCTTCCCCGGCCTTCACTTGCTTTCCCCCGTGGCGCTGTTGTTGACCAGCGCTCCGCCGCCTCCGGTGCGGGTCAGCATCTGCACCGTGAACGCCGCCTTCGAGCGGATCTCGCAGGCCAGACCCAAGCCCGGCCATCTCGTCCCCAAACGGCTCGCCAACTCCTGCGATTGCAGATGCCTCGTCCTCGCCCGCGCGATATTCCCCAATCTCGCTTCGTATTTCGCCCCGTCGTCCAGGTAGCAAACGAGTGCGGTTTCGAGGCAGTTCCCTTGTGCCGAATCTCCTTGCGCCGAAAGGCATCGGATGCGGATATTCGATTCGTCGAAGGCATCGGGCGAGGGGATCGATTCGATATCCGCTCGGTAGAACTCTCCCTCGGCGACGCTTCTTATCGCCGCCCCGTTGTTGACCAGCACTTGATTCCCCGAACGCGTCCACACCTGCGAGCCGATAGCCGCTTCGCTGCGCAAGACGCAGCCGAGCCGACCCTCCCACGGGGCATCCTTTCCCGTCAAACGCTCGATATGGCCGGGAACGAGGGTGGTCGTCGCCCACGCGCGAATCGCCGGGAGATAGCTGTGCAACACCTCGCCCGCCTGGGTCGAGCAGTCGAGGAAGACCGTGCAGGGCTCGTCTTGCTTACATCGGATGCGCACGAAGGAGGTGTCTTGCGCCGTGGTCGAGGGGATCGCCAGGGCTTGCGATTTGACAGCCCAACCGGGGTTGCCCCCGGGGGCTTCGTCGTCGTCGATGAGCGATACCGAGAGCGATTCCTTGTCGCTCAACCCGCCGGAGGCTTCCAAGACGATCTCGTCCTCGTCGTCGGCGATATCCGAATCATCGGCGGCGAAGACTTGCACCGGTATCGGCGAGCCCCAAGTGGTGGGGGTGAAGGTCAGGGAATCCGGGATGAGGGAAACCAAGCCCTCTCGGCTCGACAGGACGACGAGGACGTCTTGCGGCGGCCGTTTGGAAAGCGTGAGGGAAAAGGTCTCCAAACTCCCTTCGGGGATGTCGAGGCGATCCGAAGGGTCTAAAAGCAATCCGGTGCCGCTGTCGCGAACGACTATCGCCTGCGTGTGGAGAATGCGGCCGGGGACGAAGAAGACGATCTCGCCTTCGTCGTCGGCGGAGTCGGCATCCTCCGAGGCGAAGAGGTCGAGTTCGACGAAGCGGTCCCATCGACTCGGGGCGAAGGTCAAGGAGGTCGGGGAAAGGCCAAGGTCGAGACCCTCCTTCGAAATGCTGACGGTCACGCTCCGGCTCGGCTCGCGGTCGAGTTTGAGCGAGATGGAAAGTCGCCCGCCCTCGGGGATGTCGAGCGGGCCTGCGGGAGAGACGACGAGGCCCCCTTGATAAATGGAAGACGAACCGCCTCCGCCGCCTCCGCCACCTCCGCCACCACCGGCGTCGCTATCGTCATCGACGACGAACACCGGCAGGTCCGCGCGCTTGCCCGCGTAATCCCCGCCCACCCCGCGAAGGGAGACGACGAAGGATTCGTCGTTCGCATCCTCGTCATGGGCCGCCGAGACGCTCACCCTCTGGTATCGATCCCAAGGATTCGTCGAGCCCGCTCGATCGAAGGCCAGCGTCGTCCGGTTGCCCGGCCGGTCCGGCTCGGTATCGATGACGAGCGAGGGATCCGAGGCGCTCAACATGACCACGACATTCGCCGAGGGCGGTGTGCCCAAGCGCAGCTGAAAACTCCTTTGCCCGCCTTCGTTCAATCTCAAAGAAGGAGCGTTCAAAACAAAATACGCTTGGTCATCGTCGCGAACGCCGATCGCCAGCGTCGCCGCCGGAACGGCGATCCCGCCCGAGGCCGTGAGAACGATCGTGTCGGTGTCGTTCGTGGCATCGGCGTCCGGCGCGGCAAAGACGTCGACCTTCTGTGCGCCTTTGTAGTTCGAGGGGGTGAAGGTCAGCGAGGTCGGGTCGAGGGTGATATCCGGATTCGAATTCGACAAGGTGATCGTCGCGTCGGCATTCGGGCGCGCACCGAGGCTGACGTAGAACACCCTCGAGCCGCCCTCGTCGATCGTCAGCAGTGCCGAGGGGGAAACTTGAATCGCCCCCAAAGGGGTGTCGTTATCGGGGATCGAGAGTGATATCGAAAGCTGCGGGGCGGCGATGCCTCCCGAGGCGGCGAGGACGATCGTATCGGTGTCGTAGGTCGAATCCTCGTCATTGACGACTTCGATGACGACCGATTGTGCGCTTGCGTAGTTCGCGGGGGTGAAGGCCAACGAGGTTTTCGAAAGGGTGACGTCGGCATTGCTCTTCGACAACGAGACCGTCACATTCGCATTCGGAAGCACCGAGAGGCTGATATCGAACTCCCCCGAACGGCCTTCGCCTATCGTCCAAGGCCCCGCCGGGTTGACGACGATATTCCCCGGAGGAATATCGTTATCGACGATCGAGACCGACCGCGAAACCTGCGATGCGATGATCCCTCCCGAGGCGGTGAGGACGATCGTGTCGGATTCGTGCTCGTAATCGCTATCGTCCTCGGCGATGAATATGGTGACCTTTTGCGAGGTGGCGTGGTTCGAGGGGGTGAAGGTCAGCGAGGACGGGACCAAGGTGATATCCCGATTCGAATTCGATAACGAGACAAGCGCGTTCCCTTTCGGGGCGACAGTGCCGAGGCTGATATCGATATCCTGTGAACCCCCTTCGTCTATCGTAAGCCCAAGCCCCGACCCTTCCGTACTCGCAGAAGCGACCACAATCGCTCCTGTGGGAATATCGTCGTCGACGACGGAAAGGGCAACGCTCGCGGTCTTGCCTTGATAATCCCCGCCCGAACCCCTTAGGGTAAGGGTGGCCGACTCATCAAGGGTGTCATCGTCATGGGCCGCGGAAACCATCACCTCTTGGTTGTGACTCCAAGCCTTCGTTTGGCCCCACCGATTGAAGGAAAGCGAGGTCTGGTTGCCTGGCGTATTCGGATCGGTATCGATGACGATCGATGAGTTCGATGCGCTCAAGGTGATCGTGACGTTCGCCGAGGGCCGTGCCGCCAGTTTCACCGAGAAACGCCCGCTTGATCCACCTTCGTTCAAGGACAAGGAAGTGGCGGTCAGGTCGAAGCGCGCCTCCTCGTCATCGACGACCCTCACCTGTTTCGTCACATTGGAAAGATGAGACGAAGAGGCGGTGATCGTATCGGAGATGTCTTGCGCATCGTCGTCCGATCCCGCGGTGAGGGTGACCGACTGAGCGCCGTAGTTCGTCGCGCTGAAGGTCAACGAAGTCTTGGAAAGGGTGATCGCCGCATTTCGCTTCGATAGATTGACCGTCACGTTCGAAGCCGGGGCGCTCGAAAGACTGACGCTGAAATTCTTGGAGCTGCCCTCGTCGACGTCCAGCCTCCCCCCGGGGGCGAAAACGATGCTCGGAATCCCGGCGAGCGTCGGGGGAAGGGCCATCGTGACACCACCGCTCCCGCAGTCGTTAAAGCTGACGGCGGAGCAGGATTGATAGCCGGATTGCCTTCGATGCAACTCGTTGTCATATTCCACGCAGAACTTCATAGGGCGTCTATCTGCGCGCGCAATACCGGTTACCGCTCCTCGACCGGGGGCGTAGCGATCATCACCACCGCTGGCATTGGAGCATCGTCTGTTCCACGGAAGCGTCCATCTCCCGGAAGATCTTCGAACGACTATCCTTTCGCTGCATCTGTTATCGATATAGATAAAAGCCCCGGCAGCCCCGGTGCGCACGCATTTGGCGACCGGCTGCCGCGTCTGGGCAAAAGCGTCGGGGATATATCCGATCGATACCGCCGCGAGCGCAAGGGCGATGAGATGGCTTGCAGCAAAGCCTTTTCTGACGGGGGGGGGGGGGTAAATTGGTTTGTTTTCATTCGGGTTGTCGACCTTTCGAATTCGATGGCGATCTCGGCAAAATCAGTCGAGGCGCTTCGCTTTCTCGGCGGTATATGACTTAGGATAAAAGAGCGAAAGCCGCCTTGGCGGAATCGACGATGCCGGGCAAGAAAACCCTTGCAATCGCCCTTGATACAAACTATATCATTATCGCCTCCTCGCCAAGACGATCGAATATCGAATCCCTCGATCGAATCGAGAAACTGATAAGACCCGAAGCGGGAAAATACAGCCGGCGGTCGAGCGACGGGAAATCCGCCTTCGATTCGCCGAGCGAGAGCGTGCCCTCGATACCATCGCAAACCGCCTCCTTTTCGAATATGCCGCGATCGATCGGGTTCGAAAGGGCGGCGAGCCCTATCGATGGGATCTGCCGATGGAATCGCCTTCGCCGCGCGACGCGAAATCCTTCGATCCCAAGGCAGCCGCATCGTTCACGAATGTCTCGACGAGCCTCGGGACGCTACACTTACACTCGTTCGCCCGCATCGCTTGATCGCCCGCATCGCCTTTTTTCCTTCCGCGGAGAGACCATGAACCACGCATCCGAAAGACTCCCCGGACCCCGTTCCGGAAGAAGCATGGCGCTGGCAAATAACGGGATGGTCGCAACCAGCCAAGCCTTGGCGGCCCAAGCCGGACTCGCCGTTTTGCAAGCCGGCGGCAACGCCGTGGACGCCGCCATCGCCACCGCCATCGCCTTGACCGTGGTCGAGCCGACCTCCAACGGCATCGGCAGCGACGCGTTCGCCATCGTCCATGATGGCCACGGTCTTTACGGGATCAACGGCTCGGGGCCCGCGCCGCGCCGCCTCGACGCCGAATCCCTGCGAGCGGCGGGCTTCGATAGCTTCCCCGAGCGAGGCTGGACGAGCGTCTCCGTTCCCGGGGCGCCCGATACTTGGGGAATGCTGCACGAGCGCTGGGGCCGTGCACCCTTCGACAGTCTCTTCGCCCCCGCCATTCGCCTTGCCGAGGAGGGATTCCCCGTCTCGCCGGTGATCGCTCGTTTGTGGCATGAGGGTCGAGCGCTTTTCGAAGGCAAACAGGACCCGGCTTTCGCCGAATGGGAGCGACTTTTTCTCCCCGGTGGCCGCACTCCCTTAGCGGGCGAGATTTGGCGCAGCCCGGACCATGCCCGAAGCCTGCGCCGTCTCGCCGCGCACGGCGTGCGGGATTTCTACGAAGGGGAACTCGCGCAACGCATCGCGGAATACGCCCGTTCGAGCGGCGCGATATTGGAAGGCAGCGATCTCGCGGATTTCCACGGTGAATGGGTGGATCCGATATCCATCCCCTATCGCGATCACGAAGTCTGGGAAATTCCCCCGAACGGACAGGGGATCGCCGCCTTGCAGGCTTTGGGGATCGTCGCCGGCACCGCCATGCACGAATCGCCGCCGGGCAGCGAGGCCGGCTGGCACTACCAGATCGAGGCGATGAAACTGGCCTTCGCCGACGCCTACCGCCATGTTGCCGATCCGACCTTCTCCGAAGTGCCGGTGCAAGGCTTGCTCGATCCCTCCTACCTTGCCTCGCGGCGGGATCGCATCGGGGAGAAGGCCGGGGATCACGGGCCGGGAATGCCGCCCTCGGGGGGGACGGTCTATCTTTGCACCGCGGACCGCGACGGGATGATGGCAAGCCTCATCCAATCGAACTATTTGGGGTTCGGCTCCGGGGTGGTGGTCCCCCAAACCGGTATCTCCTTGCAAAACCGTGCGGCGTGCTTCAGCCTCGAAGCGGGGCATCCCAACGAGGCCGCCGGCGGCAAACGCCCGCGGCATACCATCATCCCCGGCTTCTTGACCCGAGGCGGCGAGCCGGTAGGACCCTTCGGGGTGATGGGAGGGGAAATGCAGCCGCAAGGGCATCTGCAGGTGATCAGCTCGATGGTCGACCATGGCTTCGACCCCCAAGCCGCGCTCGATGCTTTGCGCTGGCGGGTGAGCGATGACAATCGGGTGATGGTCGAAGCGCAATGCGCTCCCGAGCTCGTCGAGGGCTTGGAAAAGCGCGGCCATCGGGTCGAGGTCGAGGACCACAGCCTCGACTTCGGGCGCGGGCAAATCATCCGCCGCCTGGCCTCGGGAGCCCTCGCCGGGGGCTCGGAGCCCCGCGCCGACGGGATCGTCGCGGCATGGTGAGGATCGTCGAGGAGGGCGGGCTTTCGACGAGCCTTCGAATCGAAAACGGGACGATCTTTTAGCCCCCGGCTTTCGATCGAGGCCTCATGCGAAAACGCGAAATCCGACCGGCCGATGCCGATTCGAAGCCCCCGCACGGCGGCGGCAAGGCCGCGGAGTCTTCCCGGATGATCCTCGCCGCATGACGACCTTGCTCGATCGCTATCGAAAGGAGATAAAAAGCGGGCGGATGCGGGCAGATCCGGGTCAGCGCGATTTGGTGAGATCCCTCGATCGCCTGCACCGGGCCCTCTCGCAACCACCGTCCGAACCTCTCGGAGGACTGTTCGAAGGCTTGATACGGCGTATCGCCGGGGGCGAAGGAGGGAAAAAAGCCCCCCTCGAGGCAAAGGGTCTTTATATCTGGGGGGGCACCGGGGTCGGAAAAACCCATCTCGTCAATCTCTTTTTTTCGAGCCTCAGTATCGAGAGGAAATGGCGCGTCCATTTCCATCGCTTCATGCAAGGCATCCACGACGAGCGTCGCGGATTTCCCGATCGAGAAGATCCCTTGCGGATCGTCGCCGACGGAATCGCAAAACGGGCGCGGGTGCTCTGCCTCGACGAATTCCATATTTCCGATATCGCCGATGCGATGATCTTGAGCCGACTCCTCGATGCCCTGTTCGAGCGCAAGGTGATCCTCGTTGCCACCTCGAATATCCGCCCCGACGATCTCTATGCCGGCGGCTTGCAGCGCGAGCGATTCCTGCCCGCGATCGCGCTGATCGAGGAGTTCATGGAAGTCGTGCACCTAAAAGGCCGTATCGACTATCGCTTACGGGCCTTGGAACAAGGCGATATCTGGTATCTCTCGTCGGATCCCGATAGTCCGGGGGCGCTCGAAAAACGCTTTCGCGATCTCGCCGCGCCGCCGATCGTCGAGGGCCTAAGTCTTCGTATCCTCGGCCGGGATATCCCCGTCTTGCGCCATGCCGAGGGCATCGCCTGGTTCGAATTCACCGCCCTTTGCGAAGGGCCGCGCTCGGTGAGCGACTATATCGAAATCGCTCGCGGCCACCATACGCTCATCCTCGGCGGCGTACCCGCCTTCGACGATCGCTATCGAGCCGATGCCTTGAGACGCTTCATCCATCTCGTCGACGAACTTTATGACCGCAATGTCAATCTGATCGTCGAAGCCGCGGTGCCGGTCAACGAACTCTATCGGGGAACGCGCTTGGAGTGGCTTTTTCAGCGCACGCGCTCCCGGCTGATCGAGATGCAATCGACGCACTATTTGCGGCGCGGGCATATCCCTTAGAAGGCTCGTGAAGGCTCGTGAAGGCTCGCTTCCCCCCTATCGCCGGATGAAATAACCCACCAGCAAGAACCCGGCGACAAAACCCCCGATATGGGCCCCGAAAGCGATACCGCCTTGGCCCTCGGTGGCCGCCGCCGAACCTAAAATCTGCATCAAAAACCATACCCCCAAAACGACGGAAGCCGGTAGCGGGCGCACGAAAAAGACGAAGCCGAGCGGGATCAGCACCCTCACCCTCGCTTTCGGGTAGAGACGAAGATAGGCTCCCAACAATCCGGAGATCGCCCCGCTGGCTCCGATCATCGGAATCACCGATGTCGGATCCGGCAAGGCTTGGGCCAAAACCGCCGCCACTTGGCAAACGACATAGAAAAGCAAAAACCGCCGATGCCCCATTTCGTCTTCGATATTGTCGCCGAAGGTCCATAAATACAGCATATTGCCGATAAGATGCCACCAGCCGCCGTGCATGAACATCGACGTGATGACCGTGGCGAACGGCGAGATCACATCGAGACCCGCAGGCAACGAGGCATGGCCGAAAAACACCGCCGGAATCAGCCCGAATCGATAGACCGCCTCCCGGTACTCGATCCCGTGCAGGCTCGCCTGCCACAGGAAAACGAGCACGCAAATACCGATCAACCCCCTGCTGACAAAGGGCGTGATCGATCGCGGATTTTCGTCGTGCAAAGGTATCAAGGATCCGTCTCGCGATGATGATTGCCGATGATATTGCCGATGATCGAGTATCGACTCCCAAACCTTGGAGGGCTATGGCGGATCGTTATGCAAAGCATCCGACGATCGGATTTTTTCCTCACCCCGATAGCGAATATCGAGCCCGGAAAAAACGGATGGAAAATAAAAAACCGCTCGATAACGAAGAGGATTGGTGGGCCCGGCAGGACTCGAACCTGCGACCAACGGATTATGAGTCCGCCGCTCTGACCAACTGAGCTACAGGCCCTTCGAATCTTATAAAACGATGCAAAGGACGGGAATTGCATATCGGGGCATCGTCCATCCGACGACCGGCGATGATGATATCCCCCTGCGAGATCGCTTCTTCCTTCGCCGCAAAGCCTCGGGTCGATGGTTTCGACGATCAGCTTCGACGATCGGCTTCGACGATCGACTTCGATATGCCACCGATCAAGCGCGATGACATATCACGATCGAGATCGCAAGACACTCCTTTCGAGTCATTCAGGAGTCGCCATGAAATCCCTGCAGTTTGTCGGAACGACTCGGATGACGCAATTTGCGCAAGGCCTTGGACTCGATCTGACGGATGCGTTCCCTCGTCACGTTGAATTGCTTGCCGACTTCCTCGAGGGTATGTTCGGCGCTCATTCCTATCCCGTAGCGCATGCGCAAGACTTTCTGCTCTCTCGGCGAGAGAGTGGACAACACATCGTCGAAGGCCTCCTTCAAGGTCCGCGACGCGACCTCCTCGTCGGGAGCGACGGCATTGTGATCGGGGATGAAATCCCCGCGCCGGGAATCCTCGTCGTCGCCGATCGGATCCTCCAAGGAAAGCGGATCTTTGGATATCTTTTGGACCTTGATCACCTTTTCCAAAGGAATTTCCATCTCCTTGGCCAGTTCCTCCGGGGTCGGCTCACGCCCTTTTTCCTGCATGATCTGCCGCGAAACCCGTTTCATCTTGTTTATCGTCTCGATCATATGCACCGGTACGCGGATGGTGCGCGCCTGATCCGCGATCGAGCGGGTAATCGCTTGACGAATCCACCATGTCGCATAAGTGGAAAACTTGAAGCCGCGGTGATATTCGAATTTATCGACCGCCTTCATCAAACCGATATTGCCCTCTTGAATCAGATCGAGGAACTGCAACCCGCGATTGGTATATTTTTTGGCGATTGAAATCACCAAGCGCAAGTTGGCTTTCACCATCTCATCCTTGGCTTCTTGCGCTTTTCGTTCGCCATCCTTCATCCGGGCGTGAATCCACTTGATGGTGGAGATCGGCACTTTGCGTCTTTCGCGCAGTTTGTCCAACTTCGACAATCGCCGCATCACTTCTTCTTTATAGGGCACCAAAACCACGCCCCATGTATAGTTCTTGCGGGCATGGGCATCCCACCAACTGCTCGCGTTTCTTTCCCGGCCATCCTTGGTTTTGAAGGATTCGAAAAAACGGGCGCGAGGCATCTTCCCCTTGTTCACACAAAGATTGAACAGAAAACGCTCGACTTCCGCCACCGATATATAGTCATCCTCCAAGTTCTTTCTGATCGTTCTACGGCTTTCCAGATCCCTTCTGATTTTCTCCCCGATCTTGATCGCCTCCGAATTCTCCAACTCTTTTTTCGCGCTCTCCCGACTCTCTCGAATCTTCGGGTTGAACTTGAGATCGAGCACCTGCTTGATGATTTTGCTGCGCTCGCTCGCCACCTTGCCGTTCATTCTCTTCCCGAGCGCTTTCTCCTCGACCGGCTTTCCGATCGTCGCCTCGGCCTTCGTCTCGACCCTCTTTTCGACCTTGGCCTCGGCTTTCTTTTCGATCTTCCCGCGAATCGTTTTCTCGACTTTTTTCTCGATTTTCTTCTCGGTCTTTTTCTCGGTCTTTTTCTCGACGCTCGCGGCGGCTTTCTTTTGCACCATCCTCTCGCCGCCGGCGCTACGCAGCTCATCGAGCCTCGTCAGGTGTCGATCGATCCGCTCTTGGTTTTTCAGCAAGACCTCCATCCACTTGGAAGCGTCGTCCTCTTGCGACTTGCGACGAACATAATTCCGATGAAACCTCCACCAGTCGCTGCGGTTTCTCTCCTTGCCGTTTTTGGCGGCGAAAGAATCGAGAAAACGCTCGGCCGGCATCCGGGCCTCGGCCACGCATAGAGCGTAGAGATCGCGTAGCTCGTCGAGTTTGTCCAGATGAATCCGGGCGCGCTCTTGATGTTCTTGCAGGAGTTCCACCCACCGACAGCCCCTCTCCTTATATTCCTTGGTGAGGGTGTTTTTCTTGGTCACATTCACTTTCCACCATCTATCGGCATCCCGGTCTTTGCCTTGCTTGTCTTGGAAGGATCCGACAAAGCGATCGGAACGCATCTTTCCGTCGCGCACGCATAGATCGCGAAGGTAACCCAAGAATCTTTCCGCCGCTTCCTCGTCCCCCTCCAAAAACTCGACGAAGGAGTTTTGCTTCGTCGTTTTCGCTGCGCTCTTTCGCTGATCGAAAGCGACGGCTTTCCGGTTTTCCTTGACGGGAGCGACGGAAGGAGCGCGCGAACCGTCTCGAGCCTTTTCGAGCCCGACGCTTCGGTCTTCGTTTTCTTTCTTCTCGGCGCTCTTTGCGGCTTCGGCGCTCTTTGCGGCTTCGGCGGCGGTCTTTGCGGCTTCGGCGGCGGTCTTTGCGGCTTCGGCGGCGGTCTTTGCGGCTTCGGAGCTCTTTGCGGCTTCGGCAGTCTTCGTCGGCGTGACCGGAGCCTCGCCGGCGACGATCGGCGCCTCGCTTTGCGCCCGCAATTCGTCGAGTCTTTGCAAACAAGCCTTCACCTCGACGCGATTGGCCCGCAGAAATTCCCCCCACGGATATTCCAAGCGCACATGAGCCCGCCACCAACCGATGCTGTCCCTGATCTCGCCTTTTCTGTCCGCGAAGGAATCGAGAAAGCGCTCGAGGGGCATCCCGCCTTTGTTCACGCATAGATCACGAAGGGCATTCAATGCCTCGTTTGCGGCATCGACGCTCGGCTTTCGCGAGGGGGCGGATTTTTTTCGCGGCACGGGGGCGCGATGGGCCGAGGCCGACTCCGACAACTCCCGCCTAGGCAATTCGTTCATTTCACTTCTCCTTTCGTGACCTTCTTTCTCGACTTCGCAAGGGGGGCTGCGCCTTTGCCGGCTTGGGCTTGCGTCGCTCTCCCCTCGCTTTCGTCATCCTCCCACGCCGCCGGACACCACATCCAGTCGACATCCTTCGATTTGCGATGAAATTCGCTTTGATACCTTCTGATCAACTTAAAACGACGATCGGCCTCTCGAAGATCCGGCCCTTGATCCTGCTCCTTCGGCTTCTCCTCCGTCGTCGCCCCCGATTTATCGGACTGCTCCGCCGGATCGCTCGTTTCGACAAAGCCGCTGATGATTTCGGTCAGTTTGATCTCGCCTTTCTTGACCCGATCGTACTCTTCCAAGAGGAAATCGATGGTCGGAGGGTAAAGCGCCAAGGCCTCCAACTCCTCTTTCAGACCCTCTTCGATGCGCTTGGCGATCTCGATCTCTCCCTTGCGATCGAGAAGCGGGGTATCCCCCATCGATCGCATATACATACGAATCGGGTCGGTGGTGCGACCGATATCGGCATCGATGGTCGCGATCTCCGTCGCCGCTTCCTTGTTGGCGATATCGTCCCCGGGAACATCGGAACCCTTGAGGCGGATCTCGTCCGCATCGGGAACCGTTTCCAGCACACTAATCCCGACATTGTTCAGGGTCTCGACGATACCGGCGAACTGTTCGGGATCGGACGCCCCGGCGGAGATATAGTCATTGACCTCGTCGAAGGTCAGATAACCCCCTTGTTCCGCGCCCTTGTTGATCAGCTGGTTATAGCGAGATTCCTTCTCTTGCTGCTCGACGCCTTGCGGCTGATCGTTCCTGTCGTTCTCGCTCATCGGATCATCGCCTCCTCGGGGAGCCGATACCCCTCTCGGGATATCGGCAATGAAAAACGCTTTTTTTCTTCGGCTGCGGACGGGTGATCGGATCGATCGTCGATCGGCGAGGATTGTAAATCTCGAGACTCGATCGGATTCGATTCAAGCGCCGCCGACCGGCTCGACACGACGATCTCGACGCCCCGCCGCGGCCGAGGGATCGGGCCGCAAGACAAAGCGGAAGATATTCGTCGCCGGCTCTTAGATCGAGGTCGATCTCCGACGAGGCTTCGGCGGATTTTCCTTTCGATGCTTCAATCCTCATCGACGCCCCCTCGCGAGTCTTGCGAGCCTTGCGAGCCTTGCGAGATCGCCGCCCCTCGCGAATCGGGGCTCCTATCCTTTGGCCGCTCGGCATCGACATCGACAGTGACAGCAGCCGCCTCGGGGTCGAGACCTTGCGAGTCTTCGCGCTCGGCGGGGATCGACTCATCGAGCGCACGGGCAAGGCGCGCCTCCCGCCGGGCCTTGAGCCTTCGGCGCTTCGCTTGCGCAGCGATCCGTTGCAGGCAATCGTCGAACTCGCGCTTTATATCCCCCTTGCCGAAAAGCGAGGGGGGATCGCGCGACAGGGCGAGGATCGATCGTTCCCATGGATGTCCGCGATAATGCTCGCGCAATCGACCGGGACTGATATCGGGCCGCCGGCGAACGCTCTCGATCAGATCGATCAGGAAGTCCGCGCCCGGAAGGTCGGCGACGGCATCGCGAATCGCTTCGATCTCCGGATCCTCGACGCCGAGGGCGATATGCGGCTCGTAGACGAGGATCCGGATCGCTTGGCGCATCAGGCTCTCCCGCTTGCGCGGATGATTTGTATGGGATCGCGCTTTCGATCCCGATCGGCCGCGCGGTCGATCGCCCTCGAGCGGGGTTTGGTCGAAAGAAATCACCGTGCGATCTTTCGAGCGATCCGCCAGCTGCATCTCCAGCTGACGGCGATAGGGGCCCGAGGGGATACGCCGAATAAGGGGCAAAAGCCGCGCGACGAGGCGAGAGCGACCCTCGGCGCTATGCAGCGAAAGCCCTTCTTCGAGATGATCGAATAAAAAGCGACTCATTTCGATGGCATCGTGCTGCAGGCGTCGCTCGAAGGCTTCGCTCCCCTCCAAGCGCGCAAGACTATCCGGATCTTCGCCCTCGGGAAGGAAAAGAAAGCGGACCTGACGATCCTCTCCATGCATTGCGGGGAGGGTGTTTTCGAGGGCCTTCCATGCCGCTCGGCGACCGGCTTCGTCGCCGTCGAAACAAAAAACGACATCGCTCGTGAAGCGAAACAGGCTCCGGACATGATCCGGCGTGGCCGCGGTCCCCAACGTGGCAACGGATCCCTCGACTCCGGATCGAGAAAGTCCCACCACATCCATATAGCCCTCGACGACCAACAAGCGTTTCGGGCGCACGACCCCGGGGCGACGCAGCCGCCACAGACCGTAGAGCTCGCGTCCTTTGTGGAAAACCCTCGTTTCCGGAGAGTTGAGGTATTTGGGCTCGCCGGGACCGATGATGCGCGCGCCGAAACCCGCCACCCGTCCCCTCGTATCGTGGATGGGAAAGGTGATCCGATTGCGAAAGCGGTCATGGAAGTGGCCGTCATCGCGTCGGATCGCAAGGCCCGCAGCGACCAGGAGATCGCGAGCGGAGGCGTCTTTTCCCAGTTCCGAAAGCATCTCTTCCCATCCCGAAGGCGCGAAACCGATCTGGAAATCCCGAGCGATTTCCCCGCCGAGCCCTCGACCCTTCAAATATTCCTTGGCGATATCGAAACGGCGCAAGCCGTTTCGAAAAAAGCGATTGGCCCGATCCAGCATCTCGAATATCGCGGCATGATCGCTATCGGCACCCGAGCGACGGTCGCCCGCTTCGCGCGGGACCTTGAGCCCGAGACGGTGGGCGAGCTCCTCGACCGCCTCCACGAAATCCATGTTGGCGTAATCCATCAAAAAGCCGATGGCGCTCCCGTTCTTGCCGCAGCCGAAACAGTGGTAGAACTGTTTGTCGGGGACGACGGTGAAGGAGGGTGTCTTCTCCGAATGGAAGGGGCAAAGGGCTTTGAATTCCTTTCCCGCGGGCACAAGACGGATATAGTGACCGATGATCTCGGCGATATCGGTTCGCGCCAAAATCTCGTCGACGAAGGATCGGGGGACTCGTCCGGCCAATCCACAGCCCTCCCCGAAACACGCGGATTTTTCGAAACCCGCGCCGAAATCCCGTCAATCCCGCCGAGTCGGCCGCTCGCCCTCGGCGCCACGCTCGGCACCACGCTCGAACGACGACTCGCTTTTTTAGCCGCAAAGGCGCTCTTTGACCTTCAGGCTCACTTTGGCCATCTCGGCGCGACCGCTGACTTGCGGTTTGAGAAGAGCCATCACTTGCCCCATCTGCTTCACATCGCTCGCGCCCGAACGCTCGATCGCGGCATGGACGAGCGCGTCGATCTCCGCCTCGTCGAGAGGCGCGGGCATATAGCCCCCGATGATCTCGATCTCCTTGCGCTCGGCCGCCGCCAAATCCTCGCGCCCGGCATCCTCGTACTGGCGAACGGAGTCGCGCCGCTGTTTGAGCATCCGGTCGAGGACATCGACGGTGGCGGCATCGTCGAGCGAGATACGCTCGTCCACTTCGCGCTGTTTGATCGCGGCGCTGACCAGACGCAAAACCCCAAGGCGCTCCCGATCCCGAGCGCGCATCGCCTCCTCGACATCCTTTCCGATACGTTCTTTGAGGGTCTGGCTCATGCTATCGGCTTTTTCGAAAGGCTTCTCGTTCGAGAAGAACATCGTTTGGGAAGAGCTAAGGTTCGCATCCGGCGAAGGTCGAAAAATCCATCCTCGATGCGAGACCCGACAAGCCTTCGAAACGGGACGAGAACAAAAGGCTTCGAAGGCTGTCCGAAGGCTTCTCGATAAAACGGCTTCTCAATAAAGCCGAACGCGACGGACCTGCTCGCGCTGGACTTTTTTCTGATGCCGCTTGACGGCGGCGGCGGCCTTGCGTTTACGGATGGAAGTGGGCTTCTCGTAATACTCCCGTCGCCGCACTTCGGTCAGCACTCCGGCTTTCTCGCAAGCACGTTTGAAACGACGCAAAGCGACATCGAAAGGCTCGTTCTCCTTGATACGAACTTGGGGCATGGAATATCATCCTCGATCAATCGTGATTCACCGGCGAAATCGACGCCTTCATCCGATGCACGAATCGACTCGTGCCGGATAGGAAACGATCCCCTCGGCAAAGGGGCAAAAAGTCGGTGCTGGAATTATACTTCATCATCGCCGCCGATTGCGGTCCGCGAAGCGAAAAGCCGTCGGCGGCCCCCGATATCCTTGCCTTGCGATGCGCTCGGCCGGGCTTTGCCGGGCTCGGCCCCTCATCCACCGGCCTCGAAGGGATTTTTTCCGTCGCGAAGAGCGAAGCGGCACGACAAGACCCCGACAAACCCTAAGCGTCGAGCGGGGCTTTCGTCTTGACCGAGCCCTTCGATCCTGGCCGAAACCCGAAACGGACTCCTTGATAAAGACCATGTCGATACGTATTTTGGGAATCGAGACCTCCTGCGACGAAACCGGCGTTGCCGTCTATGACACCGAGCGAGGGCTCGTCGTCCATATCCTGCACTCGCAGGCGAAGATCCATGGCGAATACGGGGGCGTGGTCCCGGAAATCGCCTCCCGGGACCATATCAAGCGACTGCTGCCCTTGGTGCAAGAGGCCCTGCGCCAGGCGGAGCAGGAAATACCCGACGCCGATTCCGGCGGCGACGAAGCGAGCCTCGGAAACAGGCTCGGGATCGACGCCATCGCCTACACCGCCGGGCCGGGTTTGGTCGGATCGCTGCTGGTGGGCGCCTGCCTCGCAAGAAGCCTGGCCTTCGCTTGGCAGATCCCCGCTCTTCGCATCCACCACTTGGAGGGGCATCTGCTGGCTCCGATGCTGGAGCGCGATGCCCCGCGCTTCCCTTTTCTCGCCCTGCTGGTTTCGGGGGGGCATACGCAACTGGTCGAGGCGAAAGCGATCGGGGAATACCGTGTCCTCGGGGAGTCGCTGGACGATGCCGCCGGGGAGGCCTTCGACAAAGTGGCCACCATGCTCGGTCTTTCCTATCCCGGGGGGCCTGCGCTTGCGGAGCTGGCGCAGCAGGGGGATCCGAATCGATTCCGTTTTCCGCGACCGATGACGGATCGCCCCGGACTCGACTTCAGTTTCAGCGGACTCAAAACCCATGCCTTCGAGACCCTGCGCCGAGAAAGCCGCGCGAGCGGGGCGAAAAAGCCGGATAACGCCTTGCGCGCCGATGTGGCCCGAGCCTTCGAGGATGCCGTGGTCGATACGATGGTGATCAAATGCCGGCGCGCTCTACGCCAAAGCGGGCTTTCGAATCTGATCGTCACCGGCGGGGTCGGGGCGAATATTCGATTGCGCGCCGCCCTCAAGGAAATGGCGAGCGAAGAGAAGGCGGTTTTGCACTGTCCGCGAATCGAACTTTGCACCGATAACGGGGCGATGATCGCTTATGCCGGGAGTCGCCGGTTTTCGTCGAATTCCGGATTCGAAGACGCGCCCGGAGCCGACGATACGCATTCCTTCGGGGTCAAGGTGCGCTGGAGTCTCGAGGATCTCGAAGCGCCTTGAAAGCCCCCCTATCCAGATCGAATCCAACTCGAATCCGGCTCGACTCTTTTCGAGTCGCTTCGAAAGCCCCGGACACTGCCGAAACGAAACGATCCATCGATCGATCCTCGCGGTTTTTTTAAAAGCGAGGGAGCCCTCGCCCTCATGCCCGCCGCCCGATCCGGCTCTCGCTCCCGTCGATAAGACGGCGGATATTGTCACGATGTCGCCATAATATCGAGAGGGCGACGATCCCGAGGGCGAGCCGGTCGAGGAAGGCCGGGCTTTCGCTGGCGACAGGCAACCAAAACGAGGCCGCGAAGACCCCGACCGCCGCCATCATCGAGGCCAGCGAGGAATAGCGAGCGAGCGCGGCGACCGCCAGCCATACCCCCCCGGCAACGAGGGCCAGCGGCCAGCTCAATGCCACGAGACCGCCGAGCATGGTCGCCATCCCCTTGCCGCCTTGAAAGCGAAACCAGATCGGATAGAGATGGCCCAGAAAAACGGCCAGCAATGCGAGGCTCGAGGCCTCGGGCAGGATCCAACGAGCCAGCAATACCGACACCGTTCCTTTGAGGGCATCGCCGCCCAAGGTCAACGCCGCCGCCCCCTTGCCGCCGATACGAAGCATATTGGTCGCCCCGGGATTTCCCGATCCCTGCCCCCGCGGATCGGGCAAATCGAGGATTCGGCAAACCACGAGCGCCGAGGCGATCGACCCCGCAAGATAGGCGACGAGAAGGATCGAAGCCCCCGTCGCAAGATCGGCGCTCACGAGATCGGCGCTCAGGTGAGATGCGAGATCGGCGATCGTTTCGATACGCTCGACAAAAAAGGAGTTCATCGATCACCTCGAGGGACGAGCGTCAAGAATCGAAGGATCGATCCGGGACCCTATCGCCCGAGATCGTTCCGGCTATACTTTCTTTTCGGCGGGATGGCTCTTCGGGGGCTTCGACGGCTTCGACATCGAGGTCGAGGGGTTTTGCGAGCCGGCGAAGCGCGAACCGGAGGCGAATCGAAAAAGGGGCATCGTGAACGCCGGTTTCGGATAAGGATTGCAACTCGCCGATGTCTTCGTCAAGGGATCTCGGTCGCCTCCTCGTTCCCCGAAAAACCCTTGCTTAGCGTCGCTTCGGCCCTTCGCCGACGACGATCCCTCGCCGGAATGCCGGAATCGTCCGCCGATCGCTTGGCCCCTTGCGTTGCGACACCGGCGATACGATATCGACAACCGACGGGCATTGCGAACGACCCATCGAAGGCGCGGCGTGGACACCATCTTCATCGAGGAACTGAAAATCGATACCGTCATCGGTATCCATGATTGGGAGCGCCGCCTGCGGCAGACGGTGATCGTCGATCTCTCGATGGGCGCGGATATCGCTCGAGCCGCGGCCAGCGAAGAACTCGCCGACACTCTCGACTATCGTGCCGTCTCCAAACGAGTGCAGGAGTTCGTGCGCCTTTCATCCTTCTCCCTCGTCGAGACCCTCGCCGAACGCATCGCGGAGCTGATCCTCGAGGAATTCCCCGTCCCTTGGGTACAAGTGCGGATCAACAAGGCCGCCGCGCTCCGAGGTGCCAAAGGGGTCGGCATCGTCATCGAGCGCAAGAAGAGCGAAGATGTCTGAAAAAGCCTTCGTCGGTATCGGCAGCAATATCCGGCCCGAACGCAATGTACCCCGGGCAATCTCGCAGTTGCAAGCGCATTTCGGAAAAATCCGAGTCTCGGGGGTCTACGAATCCCCCGCCGTCGGCTTCGACGGGCCTGCCTTCCACAATCTCGTGGCCGTTTTTCGCAGCGAATTGGAGGCGGACGCGCTGGTGAAAACACTGCGGACCATCGAGCGAGAATGCGGGCGTTTGCGGGATCGGGCGCAAAAACGCTTGCGCTCGCGCACCCTCGATATCGATCTCTTGCTGCTCGGGGATAACGTGCTGCGAACCGCCGGGGGGATCGAACTGCCGCATCCGGATATCCTTCGCTACCCTTTCGTACTCGCTCCGCTCGCGGAAATCGTCCCCGACAGACGCCACCCGGTCGTCGACTGCACTTTCCGCGATCTTTGGCAGGAGTTCGAAGGCGAACGAGGCGCCGTCATGCAGCGGCTCGAAGAAGGCCCGGCGACCGCCTTCGAAGCCTCGACGCGCAACCGGGTCGTCTCTTAGATCCCCCTTCCTCGCCACCGATCCCCCAAGGAGACCCGGTCTCGTGAACTTCTGCTCCCGGTGCGCCGCTCCGGTGGCGCTGCGCATCCCGCCGGATGACGAGCGCCCCCGCCATGTCTGCGATACCTGCGGCACGATCCACTACAGCAATCCCAAAATCGTGGTCGGCTGCGTACCCGAATGGGAAGGAAGGATCCTTCTTTGCCGCCGGGCGATCGAGCCGCGAGCGGGGCTTTGGACCCTGCCTGCGGGATTCATGGAAAACGGCGAATCCAGCGAAGAGGGCGCCGCCCGAGAAACCCTCGAAGAGGCCTGCGCCACGGTCGA
Source organism: Gammaproteobacteria bacterium (assembly GCA_965220535.1). GTDB lineage: Bacteria > Pseudomonadota > Gammaproteobacteria > HK1 > HK1 > HK1. The sequence continues at coordinate 1,174,117 of OZ244833.1, forward strand.
TATCGATGCCTTGTTCGCTTATCTGAGCATCCCTCGGATCAATCAGGTTTATGTGATCTTCCGCGGACGCATCGAAGACGGGATTTTTTCGCCCGGGCGCGAGAGCCTGGAAACACGACTTTTCTCGCTCGAAGAGATCCCTTGGCAAGAACTCGCCTTTCCCGCCATCACCCGCACCTTGGAACTGTGGCTCGGCGACCGCTCCGCCGGCAAGGGTTTTGGCACCCATTGCGATGTGATCGAGCGGGATCGCCCTCTCGCCTCGCCTTCGAAGCCTCTCTCGCCCTGAACCATCGGCCGGCGGCCAATCCCGACACCCTCGAGACGGCCTCAAAAAGAGCCGCCCTTGATCCCCCGCCCCCCGTCCACGGTGACGATTTCGCCGGTGGTATAGAGCGCATCGAGGGCCAGCCAAGCCACCGCCGTCGCGACCTCCGAGGCGAGTCCTTGCCGACGCAAGGGCACCGATTTCAGCAGCCGGCGACGCTCGGCTTCCTCCGCTTCGCGCTTGCCTGCCTCCTCTTCTTGCCCTTGTGGCCATAACACGATCCCCGGAGCGACGGCGTTGACTCGTACCGAGGGAGCGAGATCGAGGGCAAAAGCGCGGGTCAGCATGATCAAGCCCGCCTTGGCGGCGCAGTAGATCGAATGATCGGGGATCGGCGCCCGTCCATGGATATCGACCAGATTGACGATCGCCCCCTTGCGAGCGGCGAGAAAAGGCGCGGCCGCCTGCGTCAGAAAAAAGGGCGCTTTGAGGTTGCTTCCGAGCAACTCGTTCCACTCGGCTTCGCCGGCGCTTGCGATCGGCGTCGGATAAAAAGCCGAGGCGTTGTTGATCAGCAGATCGAGGGCCCCGAAACGCTCGACGGTTTTTTCGACGAGACGGGCCGGGGTTGTCGTTTCCAGAAGATCACCGGCGAAGGCCGCCGCCGAACCCGGGCGTAAATCGTCGAGCTCGGCCATGAGCGCCGATGCTTGATCCGCGGAACGGCGGTAGTGAAGCGCAATGCGAAGGCCGCGCCGGTGCAGGTGTCGCGCGACGGTCGAACCGATTCGCCTCCCGGCGCCGGTGATCAGAGCGACCCGCGCCTCATCCGGCGCGCTCGCGGCGACGGGATATCCGGAAGACTCTGCGGGGCTTTGCGTAGAATCGGATCCATCGGTTTTGGTATCGGCTGACATAGGATTTCCCTTTGCTTCGACGGCGCTTGGCCGATGACGAGCGATCGACTTCGAATCGTGGATTCGCGATCGACGGCTCGCGAAAAAACCTTAGATCATAAAACGCCTCGGTTTATAAAACGCCTTGTTTTGCACCACTCCCCGGCGAATAAAAAAGGGAATGATAGATATGTGCATCTTTCCCGACGAAGCCTCCTCGCGTTCCCTCATCGAGCAGTCGATTGGGGAGGGCGAGCCCACCTGCCCGAAGTGCGCAAGCCGGCGCCATGGCTTATGGAGCGCACAAGAATGCCATTATCGGTGCAAGGACTGCCGGAAAATCTACACGGTGAGGATCGGCACCGTGTTCGAGAACAGCCCCCTCGAGAACAGCCCTTTGGCCTTGCGCGCCACTGGCTCTATGCCATCTACCTGATGCAAACCGCTCGCAAGGGCATCTCCTCGCCGCAGCTGTCCGAAGCACTGGATATCACGCAGAAATCGGCCTGGTTCATGCTCCATCGCATCCGGACTTCGTGCGCCGACGAAACGCTCAAGATGGTCGGGCGAGGTGGAGATGGATGCGACCTACATCGGTGGCAAGGAAACCGACAACTATTCCGACAAGAAGCGGCGAGCCGGGCGGGGAAGCGTCGGAAAACAGGCTGTTCTTGGCCTGAGAGACCGCGCCACGGGAAAGGTGACAGCGCTTCCGGTCGATTCCGAAGACAAGGCGTGCGTGCGTTCCGAACTCACCGCCAGGGTCGAACCCCTAAGGTCGAACCGGGAACGAGGGTCTGCACGAACGAACACCGTTCCTATTCGGGAATCTCCAATCTGTTTTGCAAGCACGAACGCGTGAATCATAGTATGAAGGCGTTCGTGAAGGATATAGCGCACACGAAGGGAATCGAAAGCATGTGGGCACTGATCAAGCGCGGATTCAACGGCGTGTATCATCATCGGACGGCCAAGCATTGCCACCGGTATATCGACGAGTTCACCTTCCCTTCGAACGAAGGGAACCGTCGCATCGATACCATCGACCGCATCCGTGCCCGGGGCGAAGGGGCATCGGGAAAGCGGCTGACCTACGCATCGTTGACGAGAGGAGGAAGGGCGTTCGGCATATCCTCATTCATCGATGGATGCACTGATATGTAATTCCCATAAAAAACCCTTCCGATATGGCGAAAAACGATAACGCGAGCGGGTCTTTCGAAGCGGGGATCTCTTCGAGCAGGGTTCGCGCCGCCGGCGCCGACGATATTCGAACGAGCCCGCGCGAAAACCCGCACGAAAAGAAGAAGGATATCGGCTTTCGCCTCGACGCCGCGCAATCAAGGCATCTGGCACGAATGCACGCCCGGCTGCGCGAGGCCATCGTCGATGCCGGGGGAAGCATTCCCTTTTCTCGTTATATGGATCTGGCGCTGCACGCGCCGGGGCTCGGCTACTACCGGGCCGACTGGCATACCTTCGGCGAGGCGGGGGATTTCATCACCGCGCCGGAGATCACCCCCCTTTTCGCCCGCAGCCTCGCGCGCCAGATCGAGCAAGCGCTCGGCGCGCTCGGCGCTTGCGACGTGCTGGAGTTCGGGGCCGGCAGCGGAGCGATGGCGGCGGAAATCATCGCCTCTTTGGCGGCGAAGATCCCCTTGCGCTATCGAATCTTGGAACCCGGGGCGGCCCTCGCCCGGCGCCAGCGAAAAAGCGTCGCCGAGCGTATCCCCGAAGCCTTGGAGACCGCAAACGAGAAGCGAAAGAGGGATGCCGGCCCGAGCGTCGAATGGATCGATCGCCTACCGCCGCCGGGTTTTCGGGGGGTGATCATCGCCAACGAAGTCGTGGACGCGCTGGCCGTGGAACGCTTCGAGGTCCAAGGCGAGGAGATCTTCGAGCATTTCGTGGGGTGGGGCGAGGAAGGCCCCCTTTCGATCCGGGCTCCGGCAAGGACGGCGATCGAAAAAGAGGTGCGAAGGATCGAAGCCGATCTGGGAAGGCGTTTCGCATCCGGCTATCGATCGGAGATCGGCCCGGCACGCAAGGCATGGGTGGCGAGCGTCGCGCAAACGATCGAACGGGGGCTGCTGTTGATCATCGACTACGGCTACCCGCAGCACGAGCTATACCATGTCGATCGACGCGAGGGGACGCTGCGCTGTCATTTTCGCCACCGGCGCCACGACGATCCCCTCGCCCTCGCAGGCTTGCAGGATATCAGCGCCCACGTCGATTTCAGCGCCTTGGCGGCGGCTTCGGGGATGGAGGTCGCCGGATTCACGACCCAAGGCGACTTTCTCATCGCCTGCGGCTTGCTCGATCTGATCGAGGATATTCCGCCCGGAACCCCGGAATTCCTGCGATGCGCCGAGCGCATCAAGCGCATCACGCTACCCGGGGAAATGGGCGAGGTCTGCAAGGTGATGGGGCTCGGCCGCGGACTGAACGAGGCGATGATCGGTTTTTCCGGTCGCGACCACCGCCCGCGGCTGCGACCGGAACCCGAAGCCGCGTCGGTCGACGAGCGGCGGCGATAAGCCCGGATAAGCGGCGAGCGCTTCCGCCTCGTTCGGGGTCTTTTTCGACATCCTAGGCAATCGAAGACGAGAAAGTCGATGGATTGGTCCCAGATCATCGTGCTCGCCGGCGTTCAAGGCTTGAGCGAATTCCTGCCGATTTCCAGTTCGGCCCACCTGATCCTCGTGCCGGTGCTGACCGGCTGGCCGGATCAAGGGCTCGCTTTCGATGTCGCGGTGCACGTCGGAAGTCTGATCGCGGTGCTTGTCTTTTGCCGCGGCGATTTTCTCGCTTTGCTGCGCGGGAAATCCATGCACGAATTCCCCTCCGAAAGGGCTCGATCCTTCGAGAACTCCGGCAAGGCCCTCGCCTCTCGCTCGGAAAAAACGAAGGCGAAGGCCGGGGTTCAGGCCTCGCCGGCGGCGGACGACGAGCCTCGATGCGGCTTGCCTGCTTGGCCGCTCTTCATCGTCGCCGGCATCCCCGTCGGGATCGCGGGGCTCGGGGTGGATAGCCTCGCCGCCGACTGGCTGCGCGATCCGATAGTGATTGCCCTGGCCACCATCGTCTTCGGGCTGCTGCTGTGGAAAGCGGAACGCTCGGGAAGCGGGGATCGAGACTTAGGATCGATCGACCTGCGCATGGCTCTTCTGATCGGATGCGCCCAAGCCCTGGCGCTGATTCCCGGCACCTCCCGCGCCGGGATCGTGATCACCGCCGGGCTTTTCCTCGGGCTGAGTCCGAAAACGGCGGCGCGCTTTTCCCTTTTGCTCTCCCTACCGACGATCCTGATGGCGGGAGGACACAAAGCCATCGAGGTCGCCACCGACCCCGCAGCGATTCCATGGTTCGATATCCTGGCGGGGGCGGGGATCGCGGCCCTTTGCGCCCTTGTCTGTATCCATTTGTTGATGCGGCTGCTCGATCGGATCGGCTTCACCTGCTTCGTGATCTATCGCTTGGCGCTCGGGGGCTTGCTGCTTTGGATTTTTCTTTGAAAGGCGAAGCCTCGCATTCGCCGGCCGCCATCGGCTCGATCTTTCGGGCTCCCTGGCAAAGAAATCCCTCGATCGAAAGCCGCCGAGCAAGAACGATCGCCTTGGATGCGAGTCCGAAGTCTTCGAGAAAAGCCCTTGGAAGAAACCTTGCTTGGAGAGCCCTTGCTTGGAGAGCCCTTGGTATCGGGGGAAAAGGGCATCGAGAGACGCTCGCTACCCATAAAGGGGATATCGCAGGCACCGCCCGGATATCGGGGCTAGGTGGTAGCGCGGGGTTTCGAAAATACAAGAGAATCGACCGAGTTCGAGATTGGTTGGCAAAAGCGCCAAGACCGCGAGCGTCGGATCGACAGGAGTCTTTTCGGCGTTCGGAACAAGGATTCGACTATGGGTTCACTTATGGGTTCACTTATGGGTTCACTTATGGGTTCACTTATGGGTTCACTTATGGGTTCACTTATGGGTTCACTTATGGGTTCACTTATGGGTTCACTTATGGGTTCACTTTGGGGGGCTCGGGGCTTTGTCGAAGGCTTCTCTTATGGCTTCCTCGGGGGCTTCCATCGCTGTCCCTTCACCGGAGGGGATCGGCATCGTCGTCCCCGGGGATCAGGCGATCGGAATATGCAAAAAGCGCCGGCAGGCCTCCGGTATGCAAAAAGAGCACGCGACTTCCCCGGGGGATATCTCCGCTTCGCACCCGAGCGACGAGACCGGCCATCGCCTTGCCGGTATATACCGGATCCAACAACAAAGCCTCGGTGCTGGCGGCAAGAGCGATGGCTTCGCGAACCGCAGGATTGAGAGCGCCGTAGCCGGGGGCGAATACCCGGTCGCAGACATCGACATCCTCGGGCCGAAAGGCATCGAGGCGATCGATCATCCGCGCCAGCGCGGCCGCCCGTTTTTCCACCCGCGGCTTTTGCAAAAGCGCTGCCCGTCGCACACAGATCCCCGTTATCGATACCGGCTCCCCGAGAGCCCGCATCCCCATCAGTATTCCGCAATGGCTAAGAGCGCTGCCGGAGGCGAGGATCAGCTTGTCGAAGGCCATTCCCCGCGCTTTGCAATCGGCGACGATTTCGCGGGCGGCGATGACGTAGCCGAGCCCTCCCAAGGGCGGGTGGTCGACTCCGAGGTGGATCACATAAGGACGGCGACCCTGCGCCCGCAAGCGACGAGCCAGTCGATCCAGACTGTCGTCGGCGTCGGCTTCGACGGCAGGGGACTGCCCGAGGGAAGCGGGCTCGGGGCCATCGCCGATATCCGCCGCGCCCCCAGGGTCGGCATCGGCGGGGACGAAAGGGTGGAGGGTCGCGCCCAGCAGGCGATCCAAAAAAACATTGCCGGAGTGACGATAGAGATCGCTGCTCTCGCCGACCCTCTGCTCGAGCTGGAGATGAGCCTCCATCCCCAGCCGACACGCCGCCGCCGCCGCCAAACGGACGAAGTTGGATTGCACCGCACCGGTAATCAGGATCGTATCGGCTTTTTGCGCCTTCGCCTCGCCGAGATAGAACTCGAGCTGACGCACCTTGTTGCCGCCGAGAGCGAGGCCGGTGCAATCGTCGCGCTTGATCCAAAGATCGATGCCCAAAGCGGCCCCGAGCCGGGGCGCCGCTTCCAAAGGCGTGGGGGTATGACCGAGACGAAGCCTCGGGTAGCGGTCCAAGGCGGCCAGAGGATCGGAAAGATCGGACATCGTCGGGGGCCCGTCTTCGATTCGAGGGAGGGGCAAGAGGATCTCGAAATGCGTCTTCGGCGCTCGAGAAGCGGGGGCACGAAGCGGCACGGCCTCGCTCATCCATCGCCGAAAAGCCCCGATTCCAAGATGGAATCGGGGCTTTTATGGATCGCCTGTTCAGGTATCGGCAATCAAGTACCGACTATCAATATCGACCGTCGATCCCTTCTTGCCACTGCCTGCACTCTTGGTATCCAAGCATGCAGCGAAAATACCCTTCACGATTCGGCGTTCGATTCAGCGCTTGATGCACCGAATCGGCACCGACTTCATTTGTAGTTGACGTTGGTGTTATTGGTCAACGATCCTCCGGATCGAACCAATATTTGGGATGACAGATAATTCTCCCCGGTGGAAAGAATATCGCAAGCCAAACGACCGTTGACCGGTCCACCCCAGTGGGTGTCGGGATCGAAGCCTTGGGGTGAAAGCAGTTCGGCGATCGCGGCTCTGGTCAGTACGGAAGTCCCTCCGCTTGCCACCTTCTCCGACATGCGGGCAAACCAACGATCCCCGACCTGATTCGTGCACTCCAAGAAGACATCGCAGGAGGCGTTCGTATTCTCGCAGCGGATACGCACAAAGGCCTCGTCGGGCGAGCTCGGCGGAGGAATGGCATAAGCCACGGCATTGGGGGCCAAGCCGTCAAGCTCCAAGCTGATACTACGACTCGTGGGTTGGGAGTTGACCGTGGCGTGGGGAGCGCCATCGAACAGAGCCCGAGTCCTGAAGGTATAGGTCTCGCCGTGCTCCATATTCGCAGCGCCGGGGACGAAGAAAACCTCCCATTCCTCGTTTCCGTACCGGTTTTGCAGTGCCAAGGGATTCAGATCCGTCATCATTATCCTCGCGGTGCCGTCTTCCGCCATATCCCGCAAAGCCTCTTCCCTTGCGCGACTCCCGATGCGAATTCGGCGATAGATATAGTGCCCCTTGTTCTCATCGATATCGGGAGTGACGGCGAGCTCGATCGCATCATCCTCCGAGGGACGAAACGCCGTCCCGTCGGCCTTCAACGGATGAACGAGATCATCCGTTCCGTATTTGAGCTGATCGCAGGCCGTTTCGCTGCGCAAAGATGCGGTCGCTCCGGCAAAAATCCTCACTTGCCCCAAAAGCAAGGCGTCTTTGGTGGTGTTCTCGCTAAGACCGGCAACCCCTGCGGGGATATAAAGCGACTGGATGGTCGACTCTCCGCTCGTGGTGTTTTCAGTGCGGTTACCCGCAAATGTCGAGGGGTTGCCGATATCGATCGTCGCGTCGAGATTGAGTTGCGATCCGATGCCACCAGACAAGGGATATTGGCTATTCGCAGCGCGCGGGCCCAATACCAGATGCTGGACATAGGGAATGGCCCTGGCATAGACACACGAGCCATCGCTGGAAGCATCGCTCAAACACCGGCCGGCAGGGCCTGCGGGAAAATAATTATCACCGGTCGTCGCTACCGATCGGAGCGAGGAAGTGACCGTCACCCTTCTCGAGGGATCGAAATCCGTGACCTCCAAGGCCGGAATCGTGAAAACGATATAACTTCCCGCTTGGAATTTAGTAGCGTTATTGCTTCCGGCATACGCGAACTCGAAGGTAACGCGATCATCGCCGGAGGCCCCTCCCGATAATCTATCGACTCTCGTTATATTGCTGATTTCATCGCCGTCTTCGTTATAGGTGCGCACATCGCCGGCGGTGATGGGATCATGGAAACGAGCGCCGCCGCCGATCGACAGCGTAATCTCGGCTACCTCTCCCCGATCGATATAGTCACCGGAATTCCTCGGGTGGTAGCCCAAGGTGTACAAAACCGGCCCGCTATCGGATCTCAAGGATTGGGTGCCCGACCCCGAGCCGAATATCTCGCGAGCGAAAATCAGGCGACCGTCGATCTTCTGCGTGAAGTTGACGCTGTCGCCGCCGATGCAGGCACGCAAAGCAGGGGAGTTGCCGGGCAGCGAGTCCGTCTGCGCAAGCACCGATCGGCTACCGACAACACTCGATAGGACCAGAGCCGCCACCGTCAGCACGACGAGAGATGCCATGCGCATCAAAGATCGCGCCCCGCCGGCACGAAAGAGGCCGGATCCGTAAAGATCTGCGGGAGATGGTTTGAGGATAGGCATGTTGCGCTCCTTGGAATACGCTTGTGTGATCCGACGCCTGTCGATCCTGATGTGATGATCCGAATATCCACGAGCCGGCACCGCCGGGCCCGCACTTGCAACGCAGTTTTTTCGCGTGCGCACACCCCGTGCGCACACCCGGGGCGGTTTCCGATTATCCATCATCTGGCGATCATAGCACGGAACGCCATGATCTCGTTTCGCACGAAGTTCAAGGCAAGGGCCGGTCGAAACCCCACGGCCGGTCATCCCAGCGGTGGATCATACCCGCGAACCGGGCAAGTGTCCACCGAAAACAAGGGGCGAGGGGCATGAAAAAATCGGGATCGCAAGCCCTTCTTTCCGCCTTGCGGCGAATCCCCGCCGAGGGTTTTCGAGATGCACTGCATCTTGCGCCCGAACCGCCTTCGAAAGCGCGACGACGATTCGATGCTTCGGCCTCGACAGGGCATCGGTTTTTTGCCGGCGCCGCACCGCCAAAAAGCGCGACGAGCGCCGGGCTCTCTCGCGGTGCCGAAACGAGACGACGATCGACAAGCATGCCCCCTTTCGAAGGCTCGCAGATCTTATGTCGGATTTTGCCGCCCGCCCTCGGCGGCGAAACGATCGATGCCGAAGCCTTTGCGAGGCCTTTCGTCGATGCGCTCCCGGGCTATCCTTCTCGCCCTGTCGGCGGCACCGACGGGAATTTCGAAGCGAGATCGCTGCCAAAGCATATCCCCGCCGAATATCCCCGATGCGAGGGAAAGCGCAAACGACAATCGTATCCCTTTTCGCCATGCATGACCGGTTCGTCTTCTCGACCTTGCCCTTCGCCTCGGAGGGCATCGCGAAATCGACTTTAGGCTCTTGGCCTCCGGCGATGCCCCCTTCGACACCTCGCTTCGAGTCCCCGGCGACCCTCGCCCTTTCGCCATTCGATCATCGTGTTCATGACCGCCCCCTATGGTGCCAGCAATACAGCTTTATCGTTATCATTATCATTATCGTCATCGACAGGCCTATCCCTATCCATACTGGCATCCTGCTTATGGACTGCGAGTATGCCCACATTACGCGCATCCCTATCCTTGCCGGCATCCTGTTTGTGGGCTGCGAGTACGCCCGCATTCCACGCACCAGCACCACGCTGCCCTCTGTTCTTCCTTTCGCTGCTAATCAGTCTGCGTGGCCCACACCTGCTTTTATTCGGGCGTGCCCTGCCCTGCTTCTTCCTGCGTCCACCACTGGCCATATCACTGCCCCCTGTTCGATGATGCGGGCTACTACCCACCCGCCAGTGGCCACCCGCGCGGGCGGTGCGCCCCAATTCACTCCACCACTTCGCTTGACCGCAGGGCACGCTGCCAGGGCTGGCCTGCGATCAGGGTTGGCACATCAATGCCCAAGTGTTCAGCGATACCACGTGCATCCACCAGCAGAACTGCATCACCACGGGCAGCAGCAGCGTCCATGATGGCCTGATAGGTAGATGGGGTACCATCGATGCGCTATGCAGGTATCGCCTGCCATGCATCGCAGCCTGTCAGGGTATCGACATCGGTGGCCAGCTCAAAACCCCTTCCCGAGCGGATGCAAGCGATGCAACCGATCCCGCGGCTCCTTTTGTCCTTCGGACGCAAGGTATCGCACGATCGTTTCGTGCTATTATCGATCCGCTCGTCGATCCGTCCGTGCCCGGCATTGATAGGGATTCGTGCCCGTACGAGAGGGGGCTTGCAAGGTGCACGATCGAATGTGCACGATCGATCGCATCGAGACGATGACCACCACGGCAAGCATCGAAGCGACATCAAGAGTTTTCGTGAACTGACGAGGTGAGCGCAAATGTCCAAGCCCTACGAGGAAAAATGGGTCGGAGCCTCCGGCAAGGAATATCTGTACTCCGCCTACTCCGTCGGCGATCATAATATCGAGAGGAGTTTCGAAAACGTACCCGGAAATTATATATTCGCCAAGAAAACCGTTTTGGGCGATTTTTCACCGATCTATATCGGGCAGTCGGGAAATATCTCCGAACGACTCGATGACCATCACAAGAATTCCTGCATTCGCCGACGCGGAGCGACCCATATCTTCTTGCATCGCAACGACGACGAAAATGCTCGTTTGGCGGAAGAAAGCGATCTGCTCGGCAATTCGGATCCCCCCTGCAACGAATGACGGCAACGAATCGTCGGGCTAAATCATCGGGCGGATAAACGCCGAAGGCGAGATCGCTCGCTTCCACCTTCGTCGGCTCGAAAGATATTTCCCTCTCGGGTGTCGGGATCGAGGCTTCGGCAATCTGAAAAAAATCCGTGTTTTTCGGGATATGAAGATATACAGACCTAAATAAAGACGTAAAAAAGCGTCATCCCCCGAGAAACAACTGCCCGACCTTCGGATTGGCCAGAAGATCGTCGCCCTTGCCGGCGATCGCAATCTCGCCCGAGACCAATACATAACCGATATCCGCGAACTCCAAGCCCTTCTTGGCGTTTTGCTCCACCATGATGATCGTCTTGCCGTCGCGGCGCTGCAGATCGTCCAGAATTTCAAAGACCATATCGATAAAACGCGGCTCCAAACCGATCGACGGCTCGTCCACCAACAACACCTCCGGATTCATCACCAGGGCTCGCGAGATTTCGAGCAAGCGCCGCTCGCCGCCCGATAAAACCTTCGCTTTATGCTTGCGCCGCGCCGCCAGCCTCGGGTATTTGTCGAAAACCGTCTCCGCCGATTCGAAGGCCTCTTGCCGCCGATCTTTCAAGAATCCGCCCATCCACAGGTTCTCTTCGACCGTCATCCCGGGAAAGACCGATTTATCCTGCAGGATATAGGCGATTCCGGCCTGCGCCAGTTTCTCGCTCGGCGTCAGTTCGGTCACGTCGCGGCGATCCTCGCCCACATAAATCTTGCCGTCGTAGATATTGGTGAAGCCGAAGATCGAATGCAGGATCGTGGACTTGCCCGCACCGTTGGGCCCGATCAAGCACAGCGACTGGCCCTTGGCGACCCGCAAATCGATATCGTGCAAGATCTCCATCTTGCCGTAGCCGGCCTTGAGCCCCTCGATGGAAACGAAGGCCGGAGAGCCGGCCAGCGCCTCGAGATCCGATACCGTGATCTCCTCGGCGATGGCCGCGGCCTGACGCGCAACGTCATCGACCGACATGACGGTATCGACGCTGCCGCCGCCGTAGCCACCGATATTTTTGTTTTTATCGTCGGACATCGAAAGCGGCGACTCAGTGCGCCCCTAGATAGGCATCGATGACCCGTTGGTCGTTCCTGATTTCCTCGGGCTTGCCATCGGCCAGCATCTCCCCGTGGGCGAGACAGTAGATATGCTCCGCCATATTCATGATCACCCGCATATTGTGCTCGATGACGAAAAGGGTGATGCCCATCTCCGAATTGGCTCGCTTTAGCCGATCGATCAGACCGTTGATCAGGGTCGGGTTGATACCCGCCGTCGGCTCGTCGAGCAACAACACCGTCGGCTCGTTCATCAATGCCATGGCGAATTCCAAGAGTTTTTGCTGCCCGAAGGAGAGGGATCCCCCGCGTAGATAACGTTTTTCGTAAAGCCCCACGAAATCGAGCAGGCTCTCGGCCCGCTCTATCTGCTCGGCATCGTTCCGGGAAAACGCATCGAAAAAGGTCATTTTGCGATGCGGCATCGAGATCAGCATATTCTCGACGCAGTTCATCGCGCCGTAAATACGGGTTTGTTGGAAGGTCCTCAGCAAACCGAGGCGCGCGATTTGCGGCACCCGGAGTTTGGAAATTTCCCTTCCTTCGAACTTGATCGAACCCTCGTCGATCGGATGATAGCCCACGATGGAATTGAACAAGGTCGTCTTGCCGGAGCCGTTGGGCCCGATCAAGCCGGTGATCCGACCCTTGTTCACCTGCATCGAGATACCGGTATTGGCCTTGACCCCGCCGAAGGATTTGGAGACGCCCGATATATCGATGATCGCGCTCATCGAGCCGAATCCGACGATGCGAGATTCTTGTTTTCGACCCGAATGCCGAACCACTCCGGCTTCTTGGTCGCCAGCCAACCCATCAGACCCTCTTGGAAATAGACCACGGTCACGACGATCAGCGCGCCCAAAGCGACCCACTGCCAGCCGAGGAAATAATTCCAGGTCACCTCTTTGAAGACATGAAACAAGATGGCGCCGATGATCGGCCCCCAGAGCGTGCCCTTGCCGCCGAGCAGCACGCAAACCACCATGAAAATACCGAGGTTGATGGTCTGGTAGGCGGTTTCCAGCGGCTCGAAGTGGAGGAGTTGGAAGGCGGAGATCGCCCCGGCGATGCCCACGAAAAAGGCGGAGGCGGCCCAAGCCACCAGCTTGTAGCGCAGGGTGTGGATACCCATGGCTTCCGCTTTTTCCTCGTCGTCGCGAATCGCGTTGATCGCGGCGGCGAAACGGGTCGTATAGAGCCAACGCAGAAAGAGATAGAGAACGACCCCGGTGATGGCGAAGGCGAAGTAGATGAACAGCCGCTCCTGCTCGCCCGGGTAGTTCGGCATCGAGATGCCTTGGCCCCCGCCGACCCACTCCCAGTTGGAAACGAGCTCGCCGGCGGCGATGGCGACCCCCAACGTGCCGATCGCGAAGTAGGGCCCGCGCAAACCGAAGGTCAAATAGCCGACGAGATAGGCGCAAAGTGCGCAGAACAGACCGGCGCCGATCAATCCGAGCGCGAAACCGGTGAAGTATTGGGCGACGGTGAATTCGAAGATCCCGCCCCCCGAGGCATCGTTGTATTCGCGCACATCGTAAGCCAGACCGATCGTGATCACCGCCGCCACATACATGCCGGTGCCGTAAAAAAAGATATTGCCGAGCGAGTTGTAGCCCATCTGTCCGCCGGTCATATCCCAAGTCATGGCAACGATGATGAATAGCCAAAGGGTGGCCAGTTGGGTTTGGTAATCGGGAAAGACGAAGGGCGCAAGGGCGATCACCACCAGCATCGCCGGGTGAAGAAGAGCCGATGTCTTGGGGGTCATGAATCCTCTCCTTGCCGCCGCGCTCGCCTATTGCAGCACTTGGCGTTTGCGACGCTGGATCAGCAAGCGCACGAGCAGCACGAGAAGAAGCAGCAGCACCGCGATCGCCTGCTGATAGCCGATGCCGAAGATATGCGAGCCGTATTGCTCCGCCGCCCCGATCCCGAGACCGGCGGCGATGACCCCCGGCAAATTGCCGAGACCGGCGGCGGTCACGATCACGAATGCGCGAATCGAATAAGTGATGCCGTAAAAGGGCTGGATCACCCACGCCATCACGATGATCGCCCCCGCGGCCCCGCATATCGCGGTGTTGAGAGAGAAGGTGAAGGCGTAGACCTTTTCCGTATCGATCCCCAGCACGCGGGCCGCGCGGGCATCTTGCGCCGTGGCGCGGATCGCCTGTCCCATCCGAGAGCGCTTCATGAAAACGATCACCCCCACCGCCAGTATCAGCGCCATCGACACCCCGATCAGTTTCGCCACCGGCACGTCGATCAACTCGTTCGCGAAGCGGAAGGTGGAGTAGCCCAAATCGATGCTCTGGGTATCGGAGCCGAAGAGCAGGTTCAAGATCTGGGCCATCATGATCGCCAATCCGAAGGTGGCGAGCAACGAGGTGAACAAATCCCGTTCGATCACCCGCGAGATGACGAGTTTGTAGATCACCCAGCCGAGCCCCCACGAGACGACGAAGGCTGCGGGAACGCCCAACAAGGGATGAATTCCCTGCTTCGACATCCACCAAGCGATATAGCCCCCGGCAATGACGAAATCGCCTTGCGCGAGGTTCTTGACATTCATCACTCCCCACACCAGGGCCAAGCCATAAGCGGCGAGGGCAAAGAGCGCACCGATCATCACGCCGTCGATGACGATCTTCAAATTGACTATCGGGAATTGGAATAAAAGCCCGATATTGCCCATTATCTGGTCCATGGGGATCCCCGACCCGTCGAGCGATCGTCATCGACGACGCCGGGCGACCATGGCGGATCGCCCGGCGTCGTCGAAAAGAGACTTCCTATGACGAAGCGACGGTCATTTGCGCGGCCAGTTAAGGGCGTGGGAAGCAAAAGCCGAGGGGGCGACCACGTTATAGTCCCCGTCTTGGATTTGACGCAGAACCATCGGCTTGGCGATATTGTTGCCGGCTTCGGAGAACTTGATCGGACCGTAGAAGGTCTTCAAGTCGGTCTTGGCGATCGCATCGCGCACCGCTTCTTTGTCCAGCGTCCCGGCACGCTCGAAGGCGTCTTTGAATACGTAGACCGCCGCCGAGGCCTGAGCCGTCTGATAAGGCACCTTCTTGTCGGTATATTCGGGATAGGCCGCTTTGAATTCCCGCTCGTAGTCGGCGGCGGAGCCGAAGATCGGATCTTCGTACGAAAGCGTCTCGGCCCACTGAGTGGAGCACAGAATATCGTTGGCGGCGGCCCCGAAGTTTCCGGTCACATCGGCGGCTTCGCAATGCGTGACCGCGATCATCGGAACCGAGACGTTCTGCTCCCCGATCTGACGCACGGCGGTCGCCGCCCCTTTGGAATGCCCGGAAACGACCAGCAGATCGGGTTTGATCAGTTTGACCTTGGTCAGGATCGCGGACATATCGGATAGATCGCGCGGCAGCCTCTCGTCGATCACGACCGACATGCCCAGCTTTTCGGCGTCCTCCATGACCCCGGCTCTGATATCGAGCGAGAAGGGATCGTTCTCGACCGCGATGGCCACGCGCACGTCGCCGACCGATTTGCCGCTCTTTTCCGCCATCTCGCCCGCTAACGTCACCGCCGAGGCCAGATACTGCTCGGAGGTGGACAGCACCGCGAAGAGATATTTATAGCCCTTGTTGAACAAGGAGCGCGAGGCGCCCTCGGCCTCCACCATCGGGATCTTGTAGCGCTCGGTGACCGGCGCGATCGCCTTGGTCAGACCGGAGCTATAAGGCCCGAGCATATATTGGACCTTGTCTTGGGAGATCAGACGCTCGGCGAGGGTCGCGCCCCGGTCGCCTTTGGATTCGTCGTCGTAGTAGATCACCCGGAAGTGATAGCACTTGTCGCCGACTTTGACGCCGCCGCTTTCGTCGATCTTCTGGATCGCGAACTCGTAGCCGTTCTTGGCGTGCACCCCGTTGGTGGCATACTTGCCGGTCAACGAGATCGCGGAACCGAGCACGAGCTCCTCGCACTCCATCGCCGCTGCCGATGCCATCGACAACAACCCGCCCGCGGCCAGAGCCAGCGCGCCCGACAGTTTCCATTTTTTCATGGATCGATTTCTCCTTGGTTTGTTGGTGAGCCCTTTTCGAGTCACCGATATTGTCCGCCTATCGACATTGCGGAACGACAACTTGCGGAACGACCGTCGAAATCATGAGCGTCATTCTTCGAAGGAAAGCCGATATCCCTCGACCGGGTCGGCATCCGCCTTCGCCGAACGACGGCGCCCTCGGCCGAGGGTGAAACGCGAATATCCAAGAGCGAAGTCATGACCGAACAGACCTTCGTTCTCTTGGTTTTGGGCGCGGTCTCCGGCGGTTTCGTCAATGGCTTGACCGGCACCGGTACCGCGCTTTTCGCTTTGGGCTTTTACCTCTTGGCACTGCCGCCGGTGCAGGCCGTGGCCATCGTCGCCTTGATGTCGGTGCTGGCCGGATTGCCGGGCCTTTGGGTCGTGCGCACCGCCATCGGCTCCAATCTCCCCCGCTTGGCCCGATTCCTGCTTCCCGCTTTGGTCGGCGTTCCCTTGGGGGTCGGCCTGCTGGCTTGGATCGAAGCCTCGGTCTTGCGCTTGGGTATCGCCTGGCTCCTGATCGTCCACGGCGGTTATTTCGGCTTGCGCACGACATTGCCCCGATTTCACAAGCGTACCCCGATCGTCGACGGGGTCGTCGGTTTTTTCGGCGGCTTGTTCGGGGGGGCGGCCTCCGTCTCCGGGGCGATCCCCTCTTTATGGCTTTCCTTGCGCCCCTGGACGAAGACCGAGGTGCGCGCTGTTTTGCAACCCTTCAACGTCGTCGTGCTCGGCATGACCGTCGGATTGCTGTTTTTCCAAGGCGCCTACAACGAAGAGGCTCTCGAAGCGCTGTTGATCACGGTGCCCATCGGATTCGTGGCCGCGCAAACGGGGATCTTCGTATTCCGGCGCATCGGCGATAACACCTTTCGCCGCCTTCTGATCGGATTGTCCTTGCTGACGGGTATCGGGATTTTAGTGCAAGAATTATCTTAGAGCCGTCGCGACACCGGAATCGCCTCTCTCCCAGTCGCCGGCGGTCGCCGGCGGACCGGGAAAAGCGCCGGCGAGCCGCCATTGTCCACGATCTCGGCGTTTTCGAAAACGCGAAGGACAAGGCCTTGCCCGTCGAGGCCCGTCGAGAGGGCATGCGGGTATATCATCGCATAGGGCATCGCAAAGCCTCTTGCGGGCGGAGGATGCGCTTGCCGAATCTTTGCGTTTTTTCCTATCGGGGCAGGTCGATGCCCTCGAAGCCCGGCAGCGGTCGAAACCGCCTCCCAAAGCAAACGAGGGTCTTCGGCGAGCGGCGGCACGATGTCGCCTGCGGATGTCGTCTGCGGATGTCGCCTGCGGAGTCTCGTCGACGAATCGCCGGGCTTTTTCGAACCGCCCCCGAAAGACCCTCCCCGTCCCCGAACACGATCATTGCAAAGCGAATAGCCATGAAAACGCTTCTTTTCGACGAGGTCGCGCGCCTTCCCTTCCCCGGCGACAACGCCGCGATCGCCACCCGCCGGATCGAGGCGGGAACGACCGTCGAGGGCGATTTGACGGGATCGATCACCCTCGCCCATACCCTATTGGAAGGACATCGTTTCGTCATCCGAAAAATACCCGAGGGGATGCCGTTGACCTCTTGGGGCCTTCCCTTCGGCTTCGCCCGCACCGCCTTGACCCCGGGGGAATACGTCTGCAACGCCGGCATCTTGGAGGTATTGAAAGAGCGCGGGATCGATCATCGGCTACCGACAAATCCCACTTTCGAAGACCGCATCGAACGCTACGATTTCGACGACTCGGCCTTCGTACCCGGCGAGCAAATCGAAAGAATCGCCGAGCCCGGGTCCTTCCTCGGCTATCGGCGCGCCGCCGGACGCGGGACGGGCACCCGCAACTGCATCGCGATCATCGCCGCCACCCTCCGCGAGGCGGGCTTCGCCGAAGCCCTCGTGCGGCGGCTGCAACCCCAAGCGGAAGCCATCGACTCCATCGACAAGATCGTCGCCATCACTCATACCGAAGGGGGGCATCGCGCCAACAGTCTGTCCGCCGACGAAAAAAAGCGACCCCGCAACTACCTCGCCGTCCTGCGCTGTCTCGCGGGCTTTATCACCCATCCCAATATCGCCGCCGCCCTCGTCTGCGACTACGGCACCGGCACCTATACCGGCGAGGATATCGAGCGCTTCATACGCGAGCGGGGCGAGGCGCTCGATGCCCTTCCCCATCGCTTCTTTCGCATCCGAGCGGGGATCGAAAGCTCCCTCGACGAGGCCGAAGGGATCGTCCGCGGCTGGTTCTCGAAAGCCGCCGCTGCGAAACGCCGCCCCCAACCCCTTAGCGAGCTCAAAATCGCCCTCCAATGCGGCGGTTCGGACGCTTTTTCCGGGATCTCCGGCAATCCCTTGGCCGGGCGCGTCGCCAAGGAGGTCATTCGTCACGGCGGCAGCGCCGTTCTCGCCGAAACCGACGAGCTGATCGGGGCCGAGTCCTATATGCTGTCCCGGGTCCGCGATATCGCCACCGCGCGGCGCTTTTTGGAGCGCATCGAGGCTTTCAAGACTTATGCCGGCCACCACGGAGCCACCGCCGAGGGCAACCCCTCCGGCGGCAACAAACTGCGCGGGCTTTATAACATCACCCTCAAATCCATCGGCGCCGCCCGCAAGCGGGATCCGGATATCCGCTTGGACCACGTGATCGACTACGCGGCGCCGATGCACGCCCCCGGCTTTTATTTCATGGATAGCCCGGGGAACGACCTCGAGAGCATCGCGGGACAGGTCGCATCCGGAGCCAATCTCATCTTCTTCATCACCGGCAACGGCTCGATCACCAACTTCCCCTTCGTTCCGACGCTGAAGTTCGTCACCACCAGCGGACGCTTCCGCATGCTGGAAAGAGAAATGGACGTCAACGCCGGCCGCTACAACGACGGGGAATCGATGGCATCGCTCGGGGACGAGACCTTCGCCCTCGCTTGCCGGATCGCCTCCGGCGAAGCCGACAAAGGAGAGCGGGCCGGGCATGCGCAGGTGCAAATCTGGCGCGAGTGGCCCCAAGGAGGGGAGACGAGGATCGAGGCGATCCGGGAAAGGAGCGTCCCCGATGGCCGCCCCTTGGCCACCCTTCCCCGAGCTGCGCTGCACCTCGACCTGCGACTCTTCGAAAGCCGGGCCGGGCCGACCGCCGATCGGATCGCTTTGGTGATCCCCACCAGTTTGTGCTCGGGTCAACCGGCGCGACTGATCGCCGAGGATCTCCAGGGTCGATATGCGAAAGGCGGCGTCAGTCGCTTCGTTTCGTTGACGCATAGCGAGGGCTGCGGCTCCGCCAACGCCCAAGGGATCCACCTGCGCACCCTGCTTTCGCATTTGCGTCATCGCTTCGTCGAAAGCGCGCTCCTGCTCGAGCACGGCTGCGAAAAAACCCATAACGATGCGGTGCGCAAATTCCTCGGCGAGCGCGGGGAGGATATCGACGGCTACGGATTCGCCAGCGTCCAACTCGACGGCGGCCTCGAGGGGGCGAAACGAAAAGCGGCACGCTGGTTCGAAGATGCGCTCGACAAGAACCTCGCGCTCGAGCGAAAGGCCGCCGGCGCCGAGAATCTGCGTTTGGCGATAGTGACCACCGGCGATCTCCCGGCCTTCGCCGCGCGGGTGTTATGCCGATTGGCAGGCAGGATCGTGGCCGCCGGCGGGAGCGTTTTCGTCTGCGACCGTGGGGGTTTCGCCCGCGACCGCGGGGCTGCCCGCGCCCCCGGAGATCGGCTCGAGGGGGAAATCGCCGAGGGCGAGGGGCTTTCGGGGAGTCGGGCATGGCGCGAGGATCTGCTGGCCGCCTCCGAGACCCGGCGCGCCACTTTGGCCTTCGGGGATCGATCCGAGGCGAGCGGCTTGCATGTCATCGAAATGCCGACGAACAACGCGGTGGAGATGATCACCGCCGCCGGCGCCGCCGGGGCCGAGACGATGCTGGCATGGATCGGGGATGCCCCGCTTCCGGCGCATCCGATGATCCCTTTGCTGCAAGCGAGTTCCGACCGACGGGTGCGCGAACGCTACGCCCTCGACCTCGATATCGAGATCGACGCTCCTCCGGCGAAGGCCGATGCCATCGACACCGAGCGAGCGGTCGAAGCCGCGGTCGAGGCCTTGGCGGATCGCATCGCGGCGACCGCTTCGGGGCTGTTCACCCCCACCGCCAACCGTCTTTGCTTGACCGGATTTCAGTTGACCCGCGGCTTGCTCGGGGTTTCGATGTGAATCGATGCGATTCGGCGGCGAGATCGACCGGCGTTCGAACGCTCGACATCCGCACGAGCGATGAAAAGCCTCGTCGCCGAAGCGGGCGATAAATACCCGATATACACTTCACCCGATGGATACCCCGAGCGATACCAAGAGCGATACCCCGAGCCCTCCTTTCGCGCCGTCGGCGAAGACGACGAGCGCCTCGTCTCGATGCGAAAAGCCGGACTTCCCCCTGCGCTCCGACTTCCTGCGGATCGCGATCGAGCGCGGCTATCTTCATCAGTGCACGGATATCGAGGGCCTCGACAAACTCGCCGCCGGCAACGCGCCTATCTCGGGCTATATCGGCTTCGATGCGACCGCCGATTCGCTTCATATCGGCAGCCTCGTGCAGATCATGCTGCTGCGGCTGATGCAGCGCACGGGCCATCGACCGATCGTGCTGATGGGGGGTGGCACCACCCGCATCGGCGACCCTTCGGGAAAAGACGAGAGCCGGCAGCTGCTGAGCGCCGAAAAGATCGCGGCCAATATCGAGGGCATTCGCCGCGTCTTCGCCCGCTTCCTCGAATTCGACGACGACGCGCCCAAGGGCCCTTCGTCGCGAGAGGCGGCGATCACCGTCGACAACGCCGATTGGCTCGACGATCTCCGCTATATCCCCTTTCTGCGCGAATACGGCTCGCATTTTTCCGTCAACCGGATGCTCGGCTTCGAGTCCGTGCGTCGACGCTTGGATCGCGAACAGCCGCTCTCCTTCCTCGAATTCAACTATATGGTTCTACAGGCCTACGATTTCGTCGAGCTCGCGCGCCGCTACGGCTGCCGCTTGCAGATGGGCGGATCGGATCAGTGGGGGAATATCGTTTGCGGCGTCGAGCTCGGGCGCAAAGCGGCGGGCACCGAACTCTTCGGCATGACCTCGCCGCTGCTGACCACCGCCGGCGGCGCCAAAATGGGCAAGACCGCCGCCGGGGCGATCTGGCTGAACCCCGACCGATGCTCGCCCTACGAATATTGGCAATACTGGCGCAACTGCGACGACGCCGATGTCGGCCGCTTCTTGCGCCTGTTCACGGAATTGCCCTTGGAGGAAATCGCCCGCTTGGAGAGCCTCGAAGGGGCGGAGATCAACGAGGCCAAGAAGAAACTCGCCACCGAGGCCACCGCCCTTTGCCACGGTCGCCCGGCGGCGATCGATGCCGCCGAAACCGCCCGGCGGACCTTCGCCGCCGTCGGCGACGGGTGCGCGGCGACGGGCGAGGGACTGCCCACTCTCGTCGTGCCGAGCGCACGTTTGCAAGCGGGAATCCCCATCGCCGATCTGATGTGCGAAACGGGCTTGACGCGCAGCAAAAGCGAAGCCCGACGTCTGATCGCCGGCGGCGGGGGCCGACTCAACGACAGCCCCGTCGCCGAGGAAACGATGCTTGTGGATGCGAGCCATCTGAACGAGGAAAATGCGATCAAACTTTCCGCCGGGCGCAAACGCCATGCCTTGGTGCGCTTGGAGGAGCCCTCGAGCGAAGCATGACGAAGAAGGCCTCGATCGCCTGAACCGAAAGAGAAAGCGTTGCGACTTGGGCGGCGTTCTTTTCGACGGCTCGAAGGACAAAGGCGAGAACGACGGCGAGAACGATGGCAACGATGCGAGGCTTTCGGGGTATCGCATCGAGTTCGCATCGAGATCGAATCGAGTTCGGATCGAGGCTTTCGGGGAGTCGAAACGCCGACGAGCGAAGTCGATAGCCTCGGCGCGCCGAGCTTGCGGATTCATCGGCGATCGCCTGCCCCGCCGCCCCCTGAGACATCGTGAGACATCGCGAGCCATCGGCTCTTCGCCGAACGCCCCTTGGACCACCCGTCGGCAATGAATCGACGGCCTTGGAAACACCCCACCTCGGAACAACGACGATGCCTTTCGACACTCGATATTTCAGCGACCGAGATTTCAGCGACGACCCCGCCTGCAAGAGGCGAGGGCGGCGGAGATCCTCATGACGATCTTCGATCGCTCCGAGCGCGCGCAAGCGCTCTGCGAGCGCGTCGAGCGCTTCATGGACGAATTCGTCTTTCCCAACGAGGCCTTGGCGATTCGACAACTCGCGCAGGGGGATCGCTGGCAGCCGATTCCGATCGTCGAGGAACTCAAAGCGAAAGCGAAAGCCCAAGGCCTTTGGAACCTCTTCCTCCCCGACAGCGAATACGGAGCAGGTCTTAGCAATCTCGAATACGCCCCCCTTTGCGAACTGATGGGGCGCTCCGAAATCGGGGCCGAACCCTTCAACTGCTCCGCCCCCGATACCGGCAATATGGAAACGCTGGTGCGCTATGCGAGCGACGCCATTCGACGGAAATGGCTAACGCCCCTGCTCGAAGGCGAAATCCGCTCCGCTTTTTGCATGACCGAACCGGATGTCGCTTCCTCGGACGCCACCAATATCAAAGCCCGCATCGAACGCGACGGCGAGCATTATCGATTGAACGGACGCAAATGGTGGTCTTCCGGCGCCGGCGATCCGCGCTGCAAACTCTTCATCTTCATGGGCAAGACCGACCCCGACGCCCCCCGCCACCGTCAACAGTCGATGATCGTGGTGCCCCGCGACACCCCGGGGATCACCGTCGAACGCACGCTGCCGGTCTACGGCTACGACCATGCCCCTCACGGTCATGCCGAAATCCTCTTCGATGATGTGCGAGTGCCCGCCGACAACCTGCTGCTCGGGGAGGGACGCGGCTTTGAGATCGCCCAAGGCCGACTCGGACCGGGAAGAATCCATCACTGCATGCGCTCGATCGGGGCGGCGGAACGAGCCCTTTCCCTGATGTGCCAGCGGGTTCTGACACGCCGCGCCTTCGGACGGCGGTTGGCGGAGATGGGAACGATCCGGCGCGATATCGCGCGCTCGCGCATCGAAATCGATCAAACCCGGCTGATGGTCCTGAACGCCGCCCACCGCATGGACCGCGACGGCAACAAGGCGGCGCGAGGCGAGATCGCGATGATCAAAGTCATCGCACCCCGCATGGCCCTGCGGGTGATCGACCGCGCGGTGCAAGCGCACGGCGCGATGGGGGTATCGGACGATACCGTCTTGGCGGCGATGTGGGCGAACCAACGCACCTTGCGTTTGGCGGACGGACCGGACGAAGTGCACGAAGAGGCGATCGCCCGACGGGAACTGAAAAGCCACGAAGACGGCGTCGACATCGACCATGGAGGATAAGGGCGAGGATGAGGGCGAGGGCGAGAATCAGGGCGAGGGCCAAGGCTCCTAGGCCTTCGTCGATTCGACTTCGCAAAGCGTAGCGGCGCAAGCAGCGCGAGGCCCAAACGTTCCATGGGACGAAAATCGAAAAAAAATCCCGACCGACGCCCCGATATACAATCCCCCCTTCGCATTCGACTCGATCGGCCGCTACGACGAGGATCGAGATCCCCCTAACGGCCGCCGATCTCGAAAACCCTCTTCTCGAAAGCGTCCTTCGAAGTCGGCGAGCGAATTCCCTCGCCTTCTATCGATCCGCCGGGGCTTCGTCGCGATCCCGTCTCGCGCTCGGCGACCATCGAAAAGCCATCGCCGCCGAAGCGACGATGAATCCCTTTTCGCTTTCGAACCCTTCCCTCGATAAAAATCTTCACGGAATCTTCATAGGAACTTGCGACCATGGCCGAAGAAAACGATCTCGAAAACGACATCCTGCGCGTCGGCATCGTCGGTGCCGGGGCCAATACGAAAAAACTCCATATACCGGGTTTGAAACGCCAACCGGGGGTCGAGGTGGTAGCGGTGGCCAATCGCTCCTTCGAATCGGGAGAGAGGGTGGCGCAGGAATTCGATATTCCGCAGGTTGCGGAACATTGGCTCGAACTGGTCGACGATGACGATATCGATGCCCTTTGCATCGGCACTTGGCCTTATATGCACGCTCCGGTGAGCATCGCCGCCTTGGAAAAAGGCAAGCACGTCCTATGCGAAGCGCGGATGGCGATGAACGCCTCGCAAGCCCACGAAATGCTGGATATATCGCACCAAAACCCCGATCTCGTCGCCCAGATCGTTCCCGCTCCCCATACCCTGCACCTCGACCGCACGATCATCGAGCACCTCGCCTCGGGCTATATCGGCGAGTTGATCTACGTCGATGCCGGCATCACCTTGGGCAGCGATTTTCCGGATTGGGATTCGCCCTGGCATTGGCGCCATTGCCCGGATCTCTCGGGCAACAACATCATGACCATGGGCATCTGGTACGAGGCGATGATGCGCTGGATCGGACCTGCGACCTCCGTCACCGCCCTCGGGCAATGCGTGGTCCGCCATCGCCCGAACGCCCAAGGCCGCCGCGTGACGATGGAGATCCCCGACCATCTGGATATCCTGTGCCGCTTGGCCCGAGGGGGGCAGATGCGCTGCTCGGTCTCCACCGTCATCGGCCACGCCCGGGGCTCGTCGATCACCCTCCATGGCACTCAAGGCACCCTCGAGATCGCCGAGAAAAAGCCCGGCGAAGACTTCGTCCTGTCGGGCGGGCGCCGCGGCGACAAGGGCCTGTCGCCGATCGACATCGCCCCCGAAAAGCGAGGCGGCTGGAGGGTCGAGGAGGAATTCATCAATGCGGTGCGGGGTTTGGAGCCGGTCACCCATACGGATTTCGCGACCGCCTTGCGCTATATGGAATGGACCGATGCCGTCAATCTTTCCTTGCGCACGGGCGAGACCGTCCACCTGCCCTTATTCGATTGAGCGAGCCGAAAGCCGAACGAGCGCCCCGGCCGAATATCGCGTCGCGTAGCCCTTTCAAACCATCGATCATCGAGCCGACCCATGCGCCACGACACCATTCTTTCGACCATCGGTCGCACCCCGATCGTGCGCCTCAACCGTTTCGAGGGTTCCGATGCCGCCGGGCTGTGGGTCAAGATCGAGAGTTTCAACCCCGGCGGCTCGGTCAAGGATCGACCGGCCCTGAATATGATCGAAGACGCCGAGGAGCGCGGGGCGCTCGCAGCGGGGGCGACGATCGTCGAGCCGACTTCCGGCAATACCGGCATCGGTCTGGCGATGGTCGCGGCGGTCAAAGGCTACCGAGCGGTATTCGTGATGGCCGAGGATATGAGCGAAGAGCGCAAACGCATCCTCACCGCCTACGGAGCCGAGATCGTTCTCACCCCCGCCGCCAAAGGAACCGTCGGGGCCATCGAAGAGGCCCGTCGGCTCGAACGGGAAAAAGGCTATTTCTTCGTCGGCCAGCATTTCAACCCCGCCAACCCGAGCGCCCACCGCCGCACCGCCGACGAGATCTTCGAGGATTTCGGTACCGGGCTCGATACCCTCGTTTGCACCACCGGCACCGGGGGCACGATCTCGGGGCTCTCGACTCATCTGCGCGAGCGTATCCCCGGGCTTCGTATCGTGGCCACGGAGCCCGAGGAATCCCCGATCCTGTCCAAGGGGATCGCCTGCAAGCACAAGATCATGGGGACCGCCCCCGGCTTCATCCCCGATACCCTCGATAGAGAGAGCTACGACGAAATCGTTCCCGTCAGCGCCGCCGAGGCCTACGACTGCGCTCGCCGGTTGGCCACTTTCGAGGGGATCTTCGCCGGCATTTCCTGCGGGGCGGCCGTCGCCGGCATGATCGAAGTGGCAAAGCGCAAGGAGTCGAAAGGCAAGACCCTGCTTGCGATCCTCGCCGATACCGGCGAGCGTTATCTGAGCACGGATCTGTGGAGTTGAAGGCCCGGTCGCGCGTTCATCGATCCCATCGACTCCATCGATCCCCCATCTTTCCTAGAATCCGTCGTTCCTAGAATCCGTCGTTCCTAAATCCCCTCCATAGCTTGCCGACCCGCGATTCTCCCGAAGACGGTGCCGATAGCCATACCGAAACCCGCAAGATAGCCCTCGCCCAACACCGACCCCGCCATGCTCTCCCCCGCCGCCAGAAGATTGGCCATGGGGCGATCGTCGATCATGCATCTCGCTCGATCGTCCACCTTGAGGCCGAAGTAGGTGAAGGTCACCCCGGTTCGCAGTTCGTAGGCGAAAAAAGGCGGCTCGCCGATTCGACGCGCCCAGTTGGATTTCGGCGGATCGACCCCGATCGTCGCCAGCCCGTCCAGCGCCCCGGCATCGAAAGCCGCATCGTCCTTGGGGCAGCAGGCATTGAATCGAGCGACCGTCGACAGCAGGCGATCCGCGGGCAAGCCCGTTTTCTCCGCCAGTTCGTCGATGCTCCGAGCCCGGATCGGGGGAAATACCGAGGGCATGAAAAGGCCGAGGGCGCGCGAATCGATGATGGCATAAGCCACTTGCCCCGGCTGCGCCGCCACCAAACGACCCCAAACGGCATAACGCTTGGGCCAGACATCCTCCCCCTCGTCGTAAAAACGCTCGGCGTTGCGATTGACGACGATGGAAAAAGGCACGCAATCGAGGCGAGTGACGATACCGCCGTCGAAAGCCGGAGCCCGACCGTCGATGGCCACCGCATGGCATTGGGTCGGATCGCCGACGCACCGCACCCCCCGCTCCAGCAAGTCCGCCAGCACGATCCCCCGATTCCAAGGGGTGCCGCGAATCAGGAAGTTCCTCGCCGCCGGCCCCCACGCCCGCGCCAGCCAATCGATATCCGCCTGAAAACCGCCGGCGGCGACCACCACGCTCCCGGGAACGATGCTGCGGGTGGCCCCCGCCGGACGCCCTCCCGGTCGCTCGCTCTTCGCATAGTCGATACCGACGACGCGATCCTTCTCGATTTTCAAGTGGTGGACCTCGGCTCGGTAACGAAATACGACCCCTAGGCTTTGCGCATGACGATAAAGGGCATTGAGCAAGGCCTTGCCGCCGCCCAAGAAAAAAGCGTTGGTGCGCGAAAGAGAAAGGGCCCCGGTCAGCGAGGGTTGAAAAAACACCCCTCGATCTTCCAACCACGAGGGGCAATCCGCCGAGGAACGGATCACCGAGCGCGCCAGAGTCTCGTCGATCCGACCGCCGCTGACTTGGGTCAGATCGGCGATATATTCCTCTTCCTCGTAACTCCCGAGCAACACCCCCGAGGGGGCCGAGTGCATGCACCTGATATTGCGGGTATGCCGCGAATTGCCGCCCCGCATGGATTCGGGGGCGGCTTCGAGGACCAAAACCCTCGCCCCGCCCTCGGCGGCGGTGATGGCCGCGCAAAGCGCGGCGTTCCCGCCGCCGATGACCACGACATCGGCGCTGCGGCTCACGGGTTAGGGCCTCGAGAAGCGGGATCGTTCGCCAAGGGGGCGAAGCGGTCGGTCGCGCCGCCGCGCCCGAGGCCTTCTTCCCGAGCATTTCGACCTTCTCGACCATCCCGACCACCCCGATCGCACCTCGCCGCCGATACGCCTTCGAGGGCTTCGCGATACGGCCGATATCGATCGTCGTCTTCGTTTCGGATCATCGTTCACCCCGATCTCGATATTCACGAACAAGGGAAATATCCCTTGATGGTAGGATCTCCCCATCCCGACTTCTCGCCCCGACTTCCTCGAAAGCGAAAAAGCCTCGGCCTTTTCGCGCCGGATGCGAAAGGCGAATCGGCAAGTCGGAATATCTATTTCCCAACCGTGCTTTTTTGCACATCAACGGCGAAGAGGATAAGCGTCATGCTTCGGCGTCTCTTTCAACTGGCAACCATCTTGGGCACACTGATGACAGCGACCAATGCAAGTGCGGAGAATCCCCGGGTTTTCTTCGATATCGACATCGACGGAAAAAGCGCCGGGCGCATCGTTTTCGAACTGCACAAGGATATCGTGCCGAAAACCGTCGAGAATTTTCGGCGACTCGCCATCGGCGAGCCCGATGTGGGCGGTTATAAAGGCTCCAAGTTTCACCGGGTCATCAAGGATTTCATGATCCAAGGCGGTGATTTCGAAAGGGGCGATGGCCGCGGCGGCAAATCGATCTACGGCGCCCGCTTCGAAGACGAAAACTTCAAATCGGTCCACGACCGCCCGGGACTGCTTTCGATGGCCAACGCCGGCCCGAACACCAACGGCTCGCAGTTCTTCATCACCACCGTACCGACGCCCTGGCTCGATGGAAAGCATGTCGTCTTCGGGCATGTCGTGGAAGGCATGGAGGTGGTCAAGGCCATCGAGTCCGAGCAAAACAACGCAGCGCTCATCGTCGAATCCGGCGAGCTTTGAAAAGGCCGAAGCCCTCCCTCGAAGCAGCCCCCCGAAGCGGCATCGGCGACGATGCCGCTTTCGGTTTTGACCCGAGCGATATCCCGAAGGCGGCACGCCCTCTTCGTCCCTCTTCGCCGAAGGCGGCATCGCGAAATGCGCGCATCACGACCGCCTTTTCGACGAGAGACGAGACTGCGAAGGACGACCCTCCCCGCCATGAGACCCGAACGAAACGAGCGCGGCGCCGGCGGCGAAGGGGATGCGGACGACCCGACCTTTCGCTATCGAGGCCGCATCGAATTCACCCTCGTCGACGTCGATGACGAGCGGGCGACGGCGACGATGCCGGTGCAGCCGGGGATCCTCAACCCTTTCGGCACGGTGCACGCCGGCGCCACCCTTTGGTTCGCCGATGTCACCGCGACCCATTTGGTCTTGGGGAGCCAAAAGCCGAGCCCCGGCATGAAGGGCTTTCCCTTGGGCCTTAGCCTCAACGCCCATCTCATCGGCAACCGCACCGAGGGAGCGTTTCACGCCGAAGCGGTCTATATCCGACGCGGCCGCCGCGTCAGCGTCGTTCGCACCCGAGTCAGCGGGGACGACGGCGCTCTGATCGCGGAAGTCACCACCAGCCATATCCGCGCGACATAATCCCTTCGCCAAGCCCGTCGATAGCCGATCTTCGGCCAAGAACGAATGCCGGATTCGGGGCATGAAAAAAGACGCCGCGCAAAAGGTCTTCTGCATCGGATTCCACAAGACCGGAACCACGAGCTTGGCCGAGGCCTTGGGTACGCTCGGCTACCGGGTGACCGGACCCAACGGCGTCCATGATCCGCAAATCGCCGATAACGTCCTGCGCTTGGTCGAGGAGTTGGTGCCTCGATTCGACGCCTTCCAAGACAACCCCTGGCCCATCGTCTACCGCGAGTTGGACCGCCGATACCCGGGCAGCAAATTCATCCTGACGGTGCGCGATCCCGAGGCCTGGATCGCAAGCCAGGTCGGATATTTCGGCGATCGAAAAACCCCCATGCGGGAGTGGATCTACGGCGTCGGCTGCCCTTCGGGGAACGAGGATATCTATCGAAGGCGCTACGAAGCGCATAACGAAGAAGTCCTGGACTATTTCCGCAGCAGAGCCCAAGACCTGCTGACGCTCGACATCCCTGCCGGGGATGGCTGGGAAAGGCTCTGCGCCTTCTTGGGGAGCGAAGTCCCGCATACACCCTTCCCCCATCGCAACAAAAAAGACGATCGAGGCCTCGATCGATCGGGCTGATGATGCTTGGCCCACCCCCTTTTCTCGGGCTTCGAGGCCGGCCGCCTTTTTCGACAGCGCTCTCTAGCGGCGAAAATAGCGGCGAGAAAGCGCCGCTCGCTTCTCGGCGCTTCTCGGCGAGGAGGGGGGCGGCGCGAGGCTTTCCATCCCCGCTTTGCCTCGGGTGCCGGCGATCTCCTTCGCTCGATCGGTTCCAAGGATCGCGCAAAACTCTCAACCCACCCGATAGGCCTCCAAGGCATCGAAATCGAATTCGATCCCGTGCCCCGGGCGCGAGGGGGCGAGAGCGAAACCCTCCCGGATCGTCAAGGGCTCGCGGATGAAGCGCTCCAAGCCGAAGCCGTGCACCTCCAAATAAGAGGCGTTCGACACCGCCGCCAGCAAATGCACGTGGATATCATGAACTCCGTGGCTGGTCACCGGCAAGGAATGCGATTGCGCCAGATGCGCCACCTTCATCCACGGGGTGATTCCGCCCAAAGTGGCGGCGTCCGGCTCGGGGAAATCGACCCCTCCCGAGGAGATCAGGTGGGTGAACTCGTGCAAGGAATGGAGGTTCTCGCCGCCGGCGATCGCGATCCCCCCTTCGCGGGCGACGCGCCCGTAGCCATCGACATCCTCGGGGATGACCGGCTCCTCGAGCCAAAAGAGATCGGCGGGAGCGAGACGACGCGCCGCGCGGATGGCCTGATCCACCGTCCATCGCATATTGGCGTCGGCCATCAGCGGAAAATCCGGCCCCAAAAACTCGCGCATCGCCAGCGCCCGCTCGACGTCCTCGGCGATCCGCTCGCGCCCCACCTTCATCTTGATGGCCCGAAAACCGGCCTTTTCGAAGCCGCTCGCCTGCTCGAGCAAAGCGTCGATCGTGAAATCCAGATCGATCCCCCCGGCATAAGCCCTCACGAGCGGGTTCGCACCCCCCAATATCCTCCACAGCGGCAACCCCGCGCGGCGAGCCTTCAAATCCCAAAGCGCGATATCCATCGCGGCGATCGCGAAGGAAGCGATACCCCCTCGACCGACGAAATGCACCCGCCACCACATCTTTTCCCAGTTCCTTTCGGTGGCCAAAGGGTCGGCATCGACCAACGCGCCCGCGAGGTCGTCGGCGATCATCGAAGCGATCGCCCCGGTGCCGATATCCCCCACGCTGTAGGTATAGCCGAGCCCTCGATCCCCGTCGTCGCTGTGTATCTCGACCGTGACCAGGCCGAAATCGTGCATCTCGCCGTGGGTGGAGTCGGAAAGGACCACCGGCAGCGGAATGCGATAGCGACGGCTTTCGATCCGGCGGATACGATCTCGACCCGAAAGGCGGTCGCTGTCGAAGGGTGTTTCTTGCATCATGAACCTCGTCTTGAGCGTTGAACGGTCGGCGTTCGAAAATCGCCCGCGGCCTTCGCGCCGCCGGCATATCGGATCGATCGGGCATCGGGGGGATCGCCGGCGACGGTTTCGCGCCGTCTCGAAATACCCTCCAACCGCTATATCCTCTTGCGGAATATCCTCTCCCGGCACCCCCTTCGGCGGCATCGATGCCCCGGCTGTCGACAAAGAGGATCTCGACGACTCGAATCGACGAGAACGAGCACCCCCCGCCATCGTTCCGCATCCGATGAAACGACATGGGGTAGAAACGACAAGGGGTAGCGCCTGACAACGCCTCGAAGCCTCGAAACGATTTCGCGGATCGCGGATCGATCGCGAATCATAAGCGGCAAAGACGCTCGAAGCCTCCCTCGCCCTTTATATTCCCCTTTCGGAATCGCCCTTAGGAGATCGCAAAGATGAGCTCGGATCGCTATGACGTGGTGATTGTCGGCGGCGGCGCCACCGGCTGCTCCGCCGCCGTCTTTCTCGGCTTGAATCCGGACTTCGACGGCAAAACGATGGTCGTCGAGCGCGACCCCACATACGAAAACGCACCCTCGGCCAAAGCCTCCGGGGGCTTCCGACAGCAATTCTCGATCCCGGAAAATATCTCCATGGGCCTTTTCGGTATCCGATTCATCAAAAACATCGGTGACTATCTGGCCGTCGACGAGCGCATACCGGACGTCGCCTTTCGCGAAAGCGGCTATCTGCTGCTCGCCACCGAAAAAGCGCTCCCGGCGATGCAAGAAAGCAACGATCTGCAGCGCGAGATGGGAGCGGATATTTCTTTCAAACAACCCGCGGAACTGAACGCGCGATTCCCTTGGCTTGAGCTCGAAGGACTCGTCGGGGGCTTTCTCGGCAACAGCGACGAAGGCCATGTCGATCCCTGGCTGCTGTTGCAGGCCTATCGCCTCAAAGCCCGCTCCTTGGGCACGACTTTCGTCAAGGACGAGGCGGTGGCTTTGCACGCCGAGGGTGACAAGATCGTCGCGGTGGAACTCGCCGAGGGCGGCAAGATCGCCTGCGGGGCGGTGGTCGATGCCGCCGGCGCCGGCGGGGCAACGAAGATCTGCAACGATTTGGGTATCGATCTTCCGATCGAGCCGCGCAAACGGTGTACCTTCGTTTTCGAGTGCCGGGAGGATATCGGCCCCACCCCTTTCACCATCTTTGATACCGGCCTCGTCTTTCGCTCCGAGGGAAAGGGCTTCATCGCCAACTTCGCCCCGCCGGCGCTGCGCGATCCCCCCACCTTGGATCTCGATGTCGATTATTCGCTCTTCGACGATTTCATCTGGCCGGAGTTGGCCCGGCGGGTCCCGGCCTTCGAGGCGATCCGGCTCACCGGCGCATGGTGCTGCCATTACGACTACAACACCCTGGATCAAAACCTGATCATCGGGCCCGCCCCGCCTTTTTCGAATCTCCATCTCGCCGCCGGATTCTCGGGGCACGGCCTGCAACAATCCCCGGCGGTGGGAAGAGCCTTGAGCGAACTCATCGTCTACGGGGAATACCGCACGCTCGACCTCGGGCGCTTCGGCTACGAAAGAGTAGCGAAATCCGAAGCGCTGATGGAGCGAAACTGCTATTGACGCTCACAGAGCAGATGATGGCGGCTTGGCGAAAGCGAAGCGAGGGACCCGAGAACGATACGCCCCTTCGAAAAGACCCGGCCATCCTCGAGAGATCGAAGGGGGATCGAGGAGGGATCGAAAAACCCGCCGCGCTTGTTCAAGCGCTCGTCGGCTCGGCAAGCCCTTCGCATCCATGACGAGATGCCCCTTCGAAAAAAACATCCCTCTTTGTTTTCGAGTCGGCGAAGCGTCGGGAAGGCGCTCGCGCAAAAGCTCCGAAGCCCTTATCGCCCTCGGCTCTTCGCAGCCATGGCACCGGCGTGGCCGATATTCTTCTTTTCCATCATAAAGTCCCTACGTCATTTCAAGATCAGGTCTTGAGAAATGCCTCGAATAACTCTAGGGCGGGGGATGAGGGAGGAGCTGACGCGTATGCCGGAGAACATGACCCGCATGGCCACTTCGAAGGCCGTGTTGCTCGAAGCCATCAATCACAAGAACGGCGACGGGAATAAGTGATCCTCTTTTCTGCCGAGGCCTCGACAAAGGCTCGATGACGGGGAATCGACTTTCCCTTCACCCTCCCGCCTTGTCCCGCCGATCGCGGGCCTTGGCGCAGTTCAAGTCGACCGGGCAAGGCGGGAGTGGCTCGGCGGGCAATGCAACGCATTGATGAACGCATAAAGAGGGCGGGGAATCATGATGGATAGACTGCGATCGATGAGAGATCGGCAAATATCGCGAAACGCTCGGTCCCGAAGGAGGGCATGAACCATAGCCACCGGGATATCGACGAGTTCGCCTTCCCTTCGAACGAAGGGAACTGTCGCATCGATACCATCGACCGTATATATGCCTTGGGCAAAAGCGCATCGGGAAAGCGGCTGACATACGCATCTTTGACGAGGGGGATCAACGGTGATCGGCACATCCTCATTCATCGATGGGCCCTCTGATATGCAATTCAATTTCCCTTTTTTCGGCGCTTTCTCGCCGGTCTTTCACTTCTCGCTCTTAGCGCTCTTTTTCAAGGGATTTTCTCGAGCGCACCTTCCAAGTCCGCGATGATATCTCGGGCATCCTCGATCCCGACCGAAAGCCGCACCAAGCCGTCGGAAAGACCGCGCGCTCGGCGCTCATGGGCCGGAACATCGACATGGGTCATCGTCGCCGGATGAGTGATCATGCTTTCCAATGCCCCCAAACTCTCGGCGAGGCGGATCAGCGAAACCGAATTCATCAATTTCCGCCCGGATTCGACCCCCCCTGCGAGTTCGAAAGCGATCATGCCGCCGAAACCCGACATCCGCTCGCAGGCGAGGGCGTGTTGAGGGTGGGAGGCCAAACCCGGCCAGAGTGTGCGTTCGACCTTCTCATGCCCTTCGAGAAACTCCGCGACCGCCCGGGCGTTTTCCGAATGCCGAGGCATCCGAAGATGGAGGGTCCTGACCCCCGACAGGGTCAGCCAACAATCGAAGGGGCTCGGGACCGCGCCGACCGCCTTTTGGATGAAGCGCAGCTGCTCGGCGATCTCGTCGTTCGAAGTGATCAACACCCCGCCGACCACTTGATTGTGGCCGCTCAAGTATTTGGTCGTGCTGTGCATCACGATATCCGCGCCCGTCTCGATCGGTCGCAGAAACATCGGGGTGGCGAAGGTCGAGTCCACCGCGAGGAGAAGCCCCGCCTC
This sequence comes from Gammaproteobacteria bacterium, assembly GCA_965220535.1. GTDB lineage: Bacteria > Pseudomonadota > Gammaproteobacteria > HK1 > HK1 > HK1. The sequence goes on from OZ244833.1 coordinate 1,208,276, forward strand.
TCGGGCGATGGTCGCCATCGCTTGCGTATCGGTCAGCGTCAGCAGCGGATTGGAAGGGGTCTCGATCCAGAGCATCCGCGTCTTCGGGCGAATGGCTTCGCGCACCGCTTCGGGGGAGGAACTGTCGACATAAGAGACCTCGACCGCGCTCTTGACGAGGATGCGTTCGAAATAGCGGAACACTCCGCCGTAGATATCCTTCGAACTCACGACATGATCGCCCGGGGAGAGCAGACGAAAAACGGCGTCCACCGCCGCCATGCCGCTGCCGAAGAGCACACCGTGTCGTCCGCCTTCGAGGGCCGCCAAATGCTCTTCGAGGATACGGCGCGTGGGGTTGGCGGCGCGGGTGTAGTCGAAACCCTTGTCCCGCCCGACCTCCTCGGGGACGAAGGTCGTGCTTTGGTAGATCGGCGGGAGGATCGCACCGGCCGCCGGATCCGGCTGAATTGCGGCATGGACCGCGCGAGTGTCGAAACTGACGACCGTCATGGTCGGATCCTCGAAGAAGCGAACGAAGAAGATGGCTGCCGGGGCTTTTCGGCGAAGAGGGATTCACCGAAGGGCGGCGGTCCGGCGCGCGAACCGTCGGGGAAGGCGCACCGAACGCGCGGCGGATATCAAGGACGCGTCAGCAAGCGCATCAGACTCGAGGTGTCTTGCCTTCCGCCGCCTCGCATCTGGAGTTTGGCGTAGAACTCGTTGACCAGCGCCGTCAGGGGCAAAGGCGCGCCGACTCGATGCGCCTGCGCCAGACAAATATCGAGATCCTTGCGCATCCAGTCCACCGCGAAACCGAAATCGAACTCGTCCTTCGCCATCGTCGATCCGCGATTCTCCATCTGCCATGACTGCGCCGCCCCTTTGGAAATCACCTCGAGCACCTGCTCGGCATCGAGCCCCGATCGAAGGGCGAGATTCAACCCCTCGGCGAGGCCCTGCACCGCCCCGGCGATGCAGATCTGATTGACCATCTTGGTCAACTGCCCGGAGCCGACCGGACCCATCAGACTGACCGCCCGCGCATAAGCGTCGATCACCGGCTTCGAACGCTCGAAGGGCTCGAGGTCGCCACCGACCATGACCGTGAGAACGCCATTTTGCGCACCCGCCTCGCCGCCGGAAACCGGGGCATCGAGAAAAGCGATATCGCGCGGCGTCGCCGCCGCGGCCAGTTCTTTCGCCACATCGGCCGAAGCGGTGGTGTGATCGACGAAAACCGTACCCGCTTCCATGCCCGCAAAAGCCCCCTCCTTGCCGATCGTCACCTCGCGCACGTCGTCGTCGTTCCCGACACAAGCGAATACGATCTCCCGTCCGGCGGCGGCAGCGGCGGGGGTATCCGCTTTTCGCCCTTCGAATTCCGCCACCCATTTTTCCGCCTTGGACGGGGTGCGATTGAAAACGACGACATCGTGCCCCGCCTTTGCAAGATGCCCTGCCATGTGATAGCCCATGACCCCGAGGCCGATAAAAGCCGTCTTGACCGATATCCCGGCATCCGCTGCACTCATTTCTTCGCTCCTTGGAATAGTCGATTACATCGATGGCGATTTCATCGATGAACGGTGATCTTCGGAAAGTCAAATGCCCTTTCGCTTTCGAACGATCGATTTTTTGACGCCCTTCTCTCAAGATCAGACAAAAACTTCAGCGCCGGCCTCGCCGCCTCGATTCTTGATCGAAGCCCCCTCGATACGCGCTCGAAGACCAAGGGAAAGGGGGGATGATATGCCCTCGAAGCCGATGAAGCCGACGTATCGGCATCGCGGTATCGGCATCGCGAGGAGAACGCTCGAAGGGGTTTTGGAGCCTAGTCCCTACCAAATCAAATCATCCGGCACTTCGAAGGACTCGTAGCCGTCGTCATTCGTATCGACATCATCGCTCTCGCCGACGATGAAAACCGAAACCTCCGGTCGCAAGGAGCGGATACGCTCGCCCGCGGCTCGGGGCACCGTATAGTTCGAACGCCGAAAACCGACCACGACGAGCTCTCCTCGAAGCAGCCGCTCCCGCTGCTTCGGATCCAAGTGGATACGTTTGACGCGCCCATGGCGGACAAAATGAAAGGCCAGCGTTTCGGCCTTGGCGTCGACCCTCTCCGCTTGCTCGTCGAGTATCCGACGGATCTCCGCGTTATGCCGCTGCCGGATAGCCAACTCCTCTTCGCTCGTCGGCACCGGAGCCTTCGGATCGCCGCCGCGCTCGCTCGTCGGGGGCGGTTTCGGTCGAGGCGATCCGATGATATCGGACGCATCCGGCGGCGATGCGGATCGCGGGGGTCGCTCCTTTTTCGAGCGAGCCCTTCGACGGTGGCGGGCCTTGGCCTTACCCCCGCCGGTCTTTTCGGTGCGCGATCCTCCGCTCCGATCGACGGGGGTGAATCCCGCTTTCATCAATGCATCGCGTAATGATCCGGACACTTCGAAAAACCCCTTTCCGATATCGACTATGCTGCAGAATTCCGAAATATCCGTTCCTTTGCAAAAGAAACGAACGCTTGAATCAAGGTGCCACGGTCTTCGGATCCGGCCAAGTCGGGCTCGCGACGAGCCTTCGTTTCTTCGCCCCTCGACGACACTCCCGAAGCCGATGAAAAAATTGCTGATCGTCGTTCATTCGCAATCCGGCAAAACCGCTTCGATGGCCGAGGCGGTGCTAAGGGGGGCAATGGAATCCGGGGCTTCGGATATCGAGGCGAGATCGCTTTTTGCCGCCCAAGCCGGCCCCCTCGATCTGATCCGCAGCGACGCCGTGGTTTTCGCGACCCCGGAAAACTTCGGCTATATGGCCGGGGCGATGAAGGATTTTCTGGATCGGGTCTTTTATCCCTGCCAAGGTCGCTTGGAGGGCATGCCTTATGCCGTGGTAGTGGGGGCGGGCAACGACGGCAGCGGCGCCCTCGGCGCCTTGCAACGGATCGTGCGCGGGCTGGCCTTGCACGAAGTCCAAGAAGCGATCATCTGCCGAGGGCCGCTGACCCCCGAGACCGTCGAACGCTGCAAGGAATTGGGCGCTTCGATGGGCGCCGGTCTTGCACTGGGGATATTTTAAAGAGCGACTCGTGTCCCTTGGATCAGCTCTATCCCGCCGTCCTATCCCGCCGAACCCTCGTCGCATCGTTCCCGCCCTTCGTCGATGCCGACCCTTTAGCAAGCACGATTTCATCTTCGAATCGAAACGGGATACCCAAGGCCCGGTTGTCCTCCGCTCGATCTCGCGATTTTGCATCCCTAATCCCCGCAAGCGATCCGAAGATCGAACCGAACCGGCGTGATTCCTCGGGGCCTTGTCTCGCTTATCGACATCGCTTATCGACTTTTCCGCGTATCGGCAATGCGCTTTCGCTCGGCGATCGCTCGGATCGCCTCTTTCGCCCTCTATCCGATCGCGAGGCGATCCGGTCTTTCCTTCCGACGCAAAGAAAAACCCCGGCTTCTTTCGAAGCCGGGGTCCAATCTTCAACGTCGGGCACTTCGACATCGGGCACTTGAAACTCTCGCATTCGCGCTTCGAGTTTCCGCTGCCGGGAGTGACCCTTCAGGCGGCCCTTAGGGGGTGCCCATGCTGATATTGGTGTTGTTGGTGAGAATTCCACCCGAGCGCACCAATACTTGAGTGGAGACATCGCCGCCGCGAGTCATCACTTCGCAGGACAGACGACCGTTCGAAGGCCCGCCCCAATGACGAGTGGCATCGAAGCCCTCGCCCGAAAGGATGTCGGCGATCTCCTCGGCGGTCAACACTTCGGTCGCCTTGCCATTGATCCGACCGGAAAGCTCGCCGAACCACGTTGCGCCGGTTTGGTTGGAGCACCGAAGGGAAACATCGCAACCGGCGTCTTGCTCGCACCGAATACGGATGAAGGCATCGTCGGGAGAGGAAGGTGGCGGAATGGCGTAGGCGACCGCCATCGATTGCACCGCGCTCAACTCGAAGAGCGTGGTATTGGGGTTGGATGTCATATCCTCGTAAGACGCATTGTTGAAGTCGACCGAGGCCGTCATGTTATAGATCTCGCCGTGCTCCAAGGGAGTGGCTCCGGTCGAATCGATGGCGCCGCTCGGGACATAGAGCAAGGACTTCACCAGCGTCTTTTTGCCACCGCTGCCGCTGCTGAGATCCATCACATCCTTGAGCCTTCCTTGATAGGCGGCCTGCTGGACGGCTTTCAAACCCTCGTAGCTGCTGCCGGTGACTGTGGCCGCCACCAAAGCGCCGTGGGATGGAGTGGGAGAGACCCGAAGATGGAAAAAGTCGTTGGGCGAAACGGAGTTGGCGGCAAAGATTTCGCCTGCGGCATTGAGAATCGGAACGGGGTCCCTACCCGTCGGAGGCCAAGATTCATGATCTCTCTTTCTAATCTGGATTTCCGTGGAGTAGACGAGAGAGATATTGGCCATGCCGAGGTCGAAGACATTGGCGCTTTTATTGGCCCGAAGACCGGAAACCGCATCCGGGGTCAGCACAACCGATTTGTTCGGTGTATTCCCTCCGGCACCGGCGGCTCTCGTGCGATCGTTGACATTGATCTTGGCCCTTTCGGTATAGCCTTTGACCTCTAGATCCACTGCCTGCGCGGCCTTGGCATAGATGCATTCGCGAGCGCCTTGGATACGCTCCGAACGACATTTGGAAACGCCGTTGGCCCCATCGGGAAAGTAGTTATTGCCCGATTTCGTCGCCGAGGCGACGGAAGCGCTGATAAATACCATCTCGTCATCGCCGAGACCGGTACCCATCAAAGCGGGTATCTCGAATCGGATGTAGTCCCCGATCTTTATAGGAGCGGTACTGCCGGATGAAACGCGGAAAACGACCTGATTATCACCGACATTCCCGCCTTGTATCCGCTGGACCGCGGCGTTGCCGATTTCTTGATTGTCGCCTCCATTACGTACACTGACATGCGAGGGTGCCATTACGTCGCCGAAGGCCGCGCCATGCAAATTCAAGGTGATCTCACCTGAATTCTCGGTGTCGACCGGCTTACGGAACTGCAAGACGAAATAACCCTCGTCATCCTTGGACGTGGGTGTTATTCCGTCGCTACCGAAGCTTATCTCGCCGTGTTTGCCGCGCATCAGAACCAGATTGGACGAATCGGCCCCGAACATCTCTTTGGCGTAAACGACGACACCGCCTTCGACTTGTTGCTGCAGGGTCGGGATACCGGAGTCGATATCATCCGGGTCGAGCCTCTCGACGATGAAAACGGAGACCTCTCGCATGATCTGTGCGCCGTTGCCATCGATTGCGGTGTATCCGTCCAAACAATAATGGCCGTTGCAGCTTCCCTGAGTAGTAGCAGGAATCTCGGTAGCGCCCGACACCCTCAGGACATTGCGACCTGAGATGTGGTTCAAAAAGTCAACGTTATTGATTCTCGAGCCGCTGGTGAAGGAGTAGGAGACATCGCCGATACCGTCTGTACCGCCGGGCACACCTGCGAGAGAATATTCGACAGTGCTGTCACCTGCGTTCATGCTCGGAATGCCGAGCGAATAGAGGTGATCGGCGCCCCAGTCGAATTCCTCGAGGCTGACGGTGAATTGCTGTTTCGCATCGGCCTCATCGATGGAATTACCGTCTGACGCTAGCTTAGCCGAAACGAAGGTCAGAATATCACCTGCCTTGAAGGAGTGGGCACTGTCCAAAAGGAGCGCGATCTCGTCGGTATCGGCTGCGAGTGCTGCTGAGACATCGGCCGCTCCGGCGGATGTCGCAGTGGAGACGCTCGGCGGTCGAAGGTTCGGTCTGTCGTCGGCGGTATAATGCGTTGTAGCACGATCCGTAAGATCCCCATCTACGAGATCCGTGATGCCAGCGAACTTCGACGTAAAAATGAAGGTTTTGTAACTGCTCGTACTAGGACCGACAGCAGCCCGACCGCTACCGAGATTCGGCTTGAAAGCGAGAATAATGACATCTCCTGTTTGAGTGCCAGTATTACCGCCCGATTTATCGGGGTATCTGGTTTCGTAAAGCGTGGCGCGGAAATCCGCTTCTTGTGCCTGCACCGGCTGAAGGGCCATCAACACCGCACCCGCCATAGCAGTGATGAGCGCCAGAACGCGCCCTGTAGCCGATCCGTTTCCGAAAGGCCGAAAAATGGCCGCCGGTTCGGCAAAAAACGATTTCAGGATGAACATTGTTGCGCTCCTCGAAAGCTCATGCAGGAATGAAGCCTGCCTGATGGGTTTCCCTTCTTCGATGCATCACATCCGCTTCGAACATCCACTTCGGGTCTTGATCCGGGTTTTCGATCGCCCGGGCTTTCATCGAGGCTACCGGCACCTCGACATGAATCGAACCCGCCGATCACCGGCGATTCTTTCGCTGCAAATTCCCGCCGCGACTCCGGCAGGATTCGATCGATTCGATTTTCATCTCGCGATTTTCATCTCGCTTGACAGCCTATTTGCGGACGATCTTCGGGTCCGCTCGTTTTTCCGGCGAGCCTTGGCTCCGGGATTCGTGATCATCGCGATGTTTCATTTCCTAGCGATACCGTCATCCGAAAAAATCGCGGCGAATTCGAAAATCGGGATATCTTCGATAACCCGGACCGGTGCGGGTAACGAGCGCAGGTGGCGGCTGTTTCATAGAGGCGGACAAGGCCTCGCCTCGCACCCTCATGCCCACATCACCCCCTGACCTGACAGGCCAAGGTCGGGTGCATCCCGATTCGGCTGCGAACTATACCACACATCAAACGGCATCGGACTTTTGAATCTTACCAAAACACCGAAAGCAAGAAAGATTTTTCGCACGTCGGATTTGCCACGATCATCGCCACGATCATCTTCGCATTCATCGCGAGGGAAAGCGGCAACGGCTGACCGGGAATCCCTCCTTTTGTTTTGTCGGCCCGAACGAGTCAAGCCCGACCGCAACGATCCCGGCGCTCGAAGCCCGGTGTCGGCATCCATTTTATGCGGATTCGACTCGGCCCGGTTCGATTTTTCCGCTTCGCTTTTCGATCTCGTCGCGGGGATATCGCACGGGGGCGGCAAGGCCTCGAGGCCTCGGCAAGGATCCACGATCAGCGGCCATCGCCGTCGGATTCCAATCCCTTTGCGAAGACGACGAATCCGACCCCGCCACATCGGACGCTGCGAGATCCCGCGGCGACGCTCCTTTTCGGCGAACTCCCTTTCGAGCGAGGGCGAGTCGCCGATGATCCGAAGACTTGGCGGGGAATCGACCGCCTTGGGCGCTCGCCGCCGCAAAGGTCCAGCGACCGCCTTCGTTTCCGGCTTCGGGCTTTTTCGGTTTCGAAAGCCCTCAAGAACCCCTCCTCGATGCCGGCGGCGCTTTGTCATCATGTCATCTGTCATCCGGGCTCGGCGTTGCGGCACCGATAGCCGAGCGAAGATAAATCCCGGTCGCGAGATTTTCGTTGCCTATATCCCTTGATTCTCGACCGGTGAGTCTCGGCCGAGCTCTTTCTCGTGGCGTCGAACACGCGAACACGCGGCGGATCCCGAAATCCCGCATGGAGGCGCTCTATCTCGCACCCTGCCTCGCAACCGGTCCCCGCGAATCTCCTTGCGTCTCGGGCGCCGCCGCTGCGGGCTCGCTTCGGATCTCGGCGCTGGTTTCGGCAAGGGAGCCGGGAGCGGGGCGCACTTGCAGATTCGCCTCGGGTTCGGGCTCGGGTTCGGGCTCGGGTTCGGGCTCGGGTTCGGGCTCGGGTTCGGGCTCGGGTTCGGGCTCGGGTTCGGGCTCGGGTTCGGGCTCGGGTTCGGGCTCGGGTTCGGCGGCGGCCTCGGGAGCCGATAAAGAAAGGGGCTCGGAAACGACAGGCTCGGAGACGGGCTCGACGGGAGCCCCGAAACCGGTGGAGGAATCACCGACCCTCGAACTCATTCCCGCACGAAGATTCATCTGATCGCGCAACGTGGCCGTGAGTCGACGACCCTCCTCGTTGCTGTTGACGACATAAGGAATCACCATGATGATGAGTTCGGTCCGGTCTTTTTGGAAAGTGTCCGAACGGAACAAAGCGCCGATCAGGGGAACGTCGCTGATCCCCCCGGGCAGATCGTTGCGCCCGTCGCTTTGGGTATTGGAGATCAACCCGCCCATCAGCAAAGAGCCTCCGTCGCGCAGAACCAAAGAGGTGCTCACTTGGCGGTTGAGGATGGTGGGAGAGCCTTCCAAACTCGTGGTCGCGCCCGGACGGGCCTCGCTCAAACTCTGGTTGATATCGAGTTCCACGAGGCCGTTGGCCTGTACGGTGGGGGTAACGGAGAGATCCACACCGGTCTTGCGGTAAGTAACTTGCTGCACGATATCGCTGGTGCCGCTGGTCTGGGTCGTCGTCTGCTCGGCGGAGCGCTGGGTGATCAGCGGGATCTCGTTACCTACGTTGATGGAAGCGGTTTTGCCGCTGCGCACCAACAATCGCGGATTCGAGTGAATCACCACCCGACTGCTCTCCCGGAAAAAATTCAATGTCGCCCGCGTCGAGCCCGCGCTGTTCAAGGTGAAGGAAAGGCCCCGAGAACCGACGCCGAGAGCTTCCAAGGTGCTTCCCGTCAGGATGTCGTTGCCGATATCGTTCTTGATCAAGAACTCGAAACCGCTTTGCTCTTGGTCGGTCAAGGTGATCTCGGCCAAGAGCACTTCGATCAACACCGCGGGCTCGGGTTTGTCCAAGCGCCTGGCGATATCGAGAATGGCGGCCCATTCGATGCCGGTGCCCCGGAAAAAGAGGGTGTTGGTATTGGCGTCCACGACCAAGGTCCCCGGGGGACGATCCTCACCGTCGGCGATCTGAGGGCGCATCTGCCCGATGGTGGCGGTGATGGTCTCCGCTTTGACGTTGCGGACGAGGTAGGAATAGACATCCTCCTCGACCGACTTGCTGCGATCCTCGTCGAGAACCCGCGCCCATTCGAGGATATGGTCGAGCCCTTTTTGGTCCGCGGCGAAGACGATCAATTTATTCGTGCCCTCGATCGGCAGCAGCACCGAGCTGCCGCCGATACGGCCGATGCTGGGCTGGTAGCCCTCGGCGAGGAGAACGGTTTCGAGGGCCCGGGCGAGGGCTTGGGCGTCGAGGTAGCGGGGCTCGATGATGATCCCGTAGCGGCCGTGCAACAAGGGCTGATCGAGAACATCCATCATATCGATGGCTTGGGCGATCAACTCCGCGCTGCCGCTCAGCAGCAGTGCGTTGCGGTCGCCGTCTTGGGAGATCTGCAGGGGCTGGCCCTCGAAAGCCTGCCTTAGCCAACCGATCACTTGGGGGCTACGCGTCACCCGCAGGGGAACCAGCTGGAAGATGGTGCGATGGCTCGGCGGCACTTCCAGTTGGGCGCGACCGCTGATCAGAAGCGGGATCTCGCGGGTGGCGCTTTCCTTGCTGAGGGAAAAGGTGATGAGACCTTCCCTATCGCGCAATTCGATGCCGTATTCCCGCAGCACTTGGCGGGCGGCGGAGAACAAGCGCGCCGGGGGCAAGGGTTCGGTCAATCGCAAGGTGACGAGATCCGAGCGTTGCCGCAACTCCGGGGCGATGACGAAAGACATCCCCAGCTCTTGCCCGAATACCTCGTTGATGAAGGTGATCAAGGGAATTTCGTTGAAACTGACGAGGATCGGATCGCCCGTCAGATCGGAGCCCATCCGATCCGCGATCCCCTCGGCTATCGTGCGCTGGATATCCACCCCCGGCGGGCGGCTGGTGCGCAGTCTCGTGCCCTTGTCCTCGGCGGACTCCCGGCTCGTCAGCGGCGTGGAGATGGGAACCTCCTCGGAAGCGGGGGACGGCCAACTCGGCGGGCGGGGCTCCCTAAGCGGTTCGGGCAACGGGGGGATCTGGATATTTTGACAAGCGCTCGCCAGCAAAGACAGGCATAGCACACCGGCGAGACGGAAAAAACGCCGCGAGCGACGCTCGAAGCCCGATCGAACCGGAGTGTCGACGAGTGTGTCGCGGACAAGGGGGATTTTTTTCATCGGACAGATAGCTCGCTCGATTGTTCCTTCGATGGCCGTCCCGCGCCTACTACGAAAGCGGGGTACGGGGATGGCCGGGATTTTATAGCGATCGAAATGATCTAATGATCTTATGCCAAGGGCAAAGACTTGCGCCGGATCCGCAGGCAGAATCATCCGAAAACGAAAAGTCCCTCCGACGACATCGCCTTCGAAAATGCGCTACGGCTTCGAGGCTTCAAGGCTTCGATCTCGACTTCGACCTCGACGACTCGCTCGCGCACCGCTTCGGCAGCGGCGAAAGATCTGATCGAGCCGGATTCATCGAACTTCGAAGGAAGCCCTTCTTGCCCGCCTTGAAGATTCGATGCGAAGCGAAAAAGCACGGCTCATTGCACCGGGGTATCCGATAGCGCCGGGGTATCCGATGCCGCCGGGATCGACGAGGGATCTCCAGATATCGGATCTCCGGGGATCGATCTCGGGAAGAGTTCCAACACTTCCTCCGTTTCGCCGTTCGCATGTCTCAACGTCAAGGAATTGCCCGATACGCTCACCAAAGCGCGACCGTCGGGCAATGCATCGCCGAGACCGTAGCGCGTGACCTCCCCCGATTCTCCCTGCAAGAGCATCGCGCTGTTGTCGCCGGTAACGATCAGCCCGATGAATCCTATCTTTTGCAGCTCCGGGTTGGTGGTGGCTTCGAAAGCGGGCTCGGGCTCGGGTTCGGGAGGAGGGGGCGGCGGCTCGGGGACGGGGACCACCGGAGCCTGCGAACTGACCACCGCGGGAAGCTTACCCCACAAAGCGGTGGCGAGAAATCCGTCGAGATCCTCGGGAGGAGCAACGCCAGGCGCCTCGCCTTCGAGAGCCGTATTCGCGCGCACATCCGTTTGGGAAACCGGTACCGGCACCGGCAAGGTCAAAGCCGAAGCCAGCACCGCGATCATCACCGACGACAGCAAAAAGACCATGCGCCACCGCCCGCGACGCGATGCTTTGACGCCGGAAGATGGCGATGCGTCGGATGGATCGTTTTCCGATGCGGGGACGGCCGAGGAGATGCTCATTTCAGGAGCGATCCCCCGCCGGCGCCGCGGCCTCGGTGGAAGCCGCATCCTCGGCGGCGGAAACGACGGTATAGGCGGAGACGATCATGCGAACCCTCAAGGTGCGGGCGTTGATGGTCAGACGGTCCACCACGATCTGACCGGGAGAAGTCGCCAAGGCGTGGAGCAGGCGCACTTCGCTCCCGGGGCGATATTTCGCATCGAGACGGGTTTGGACACGATAGATTCCCGGCAGATCCGGCACCGGCTGGTTCACCCCGGAGCGGATATGGGGGGTATGCATCCCCGCTTCTTTCGAGATTTCGAGCAACGCGGTCTGCAGCTGGGCCTGGGCGAGCCCCTCGGTCTCGTTCACCCAAAATGTTTCCCTTAGCCCTGCGTTGAGGGATTGCTCTTCGGCGAGGCGCAAAGGCCAATCCTTGTCCTCGAGCAACGCCGCGGCGCGGGCCCCTCGATCGGCCACGGAAAAATATTCACCCTGGGCCGCGGCCAAACGATCGCTTTGCATCAGCAGCAGCTGGACGGCGAGGATCGCCATGATAAGCCAGACGCCGATACGCAAGCGGCGACGAGCCACCAACTCGCCGTGGATATGCCGGGCGGCCTTGCCGAAAGCGCTCATCTACCCACCTCCAGCGTGATTTCGAGGCGATCCGCCTCTCTTGCGGGCTCCACCTTGACGCCGGCGAATTCGGGCACGTTCTCCAAAGCCCGTACATAAGCGATCGGATCCGGCGTGGCGGATTTTTCCTCGATGACGAAGCGCAGCGTTTTTTGCTGGTAGTCCCAGGTATGCAGCTGCGCCGATTCCGCAGGCAAGGCATCGTCGACGAGTTTCATCAAATAGGCTTGGGAGGGCTCCCGATCCAGCCGCGCGAGGGATTCGTTGATGCGCCGCAGTTTGAGGAAGTCATCGCGGGATTCCAAGATCGGATCCAACGCGTCTTGCACGCGGGCGTATTCACCGGCAGCGGTCTCGGTCAGGGTGCGCAATTTCCACAAACGCGCCTCCTGCCAGACAAGAGCGGCGGCCACCGCGAAAACGCAAGCCGCCACCAGGCTCCACTCGTTGTCCTCCAACCATTCGCGCAGGCTGCGCGGTGCGATCCAAGGATCGGGGAAATGGTCGGCGGGAAGGGGGTCCATGACCGCCGCCGGAAGACCGGCGGCGAGCTGCGACTCGTCGCTCCCCGCTTGGCGCAAGGCATGATGGAAGCGGTTGATATCCGCCTCCTTCGGACGCTCGGGAAACCATCTCGAATCGAGCAACACCCCGCCCTTCCAATACTGTATTTCCCAACCGTCATGACAACGCTGCAAAGCCGCCCCGGATGCCTTGCGCGGCAGAAAAACGCTCTCCGGCAAGGCGGGCACGGATCGATCGAGCACGGGAAGATCGGGATCGGCCAAAGCCTCGTCGGGCCATTGATCCAATGCCTCTTCGTCCCAGCACCAGACCATCGCCTTGCTGCCGGACCAGACGCAGTGATAGCCGGTGCGCTCGAAAGGACTCCAAATCGGCACCTGATACGCCAATGCGCTGCGCCGTCGATCCCGCGGGATATTCGCGAAATCCTCGCAGCGAAAAATGCATAACCCCCGACCGACGACTCGGTAGGAGTGCGAGGTGCGCACCGGAAAAGGATGCACCCCCTTGCGGGTACGGATGATAGCGGGGGCGCCGAAAAAGCGTCTTCTGATCGCGCCCAAGCTCTGCCTTATCGTCATCGTCAGGATTCTTCCGGGGGATCGTCTTCGTCTTCGTCTTCGTCCGCGCCCTCTTCATCGGCGTCGTATCCGAAGTGCGCGACAGGAAGCTGCCGGGGGGCATCGTATGCCTCGTCCGGCACCAAGGGCTGCGGGTATCGATAAATCGTATTCCAAGGCGCCTTGTCACCCAAAGGCTTGAGTCGGATACCGAAAAGCCGTTGCATCCGATCCCCCGAAGTCCAAGTGGCGATCCGCAAATAACGCTGGGGAAATCTCAGATACTCCATTTTGTCGATATCCGGGGTCTCACCGGTAAGAGAGGCTATCTGCTGAGGATCGTTGATCGACTGCCAACTGCGAGCGTCCTCCAAGGCGGCGAGCGACTCCTTGTCGACTTTCAGCCACGCGGCGATCACGTCCAGCCGCATGGTGTTGAAATTGTATCCCATCAATTGATGCATCGAGAGCATCGGGAGCAGCCGCTGCCATTGCTCGGGAGTGAAGACATCGGTCCCCAAGACCTGCTGCAACTCGAGGGGGCTGACCATCATCCAATTCGCCGGAACCGGCATCTTTTTCAACCGATACTCGTAATCCTCCGCCCCCCCTAGGCGCATATCCCGATCATGATCGACATAGTCCTCGATCTTCGGGATCAGGCGCGAAATCTCGGGTTCGGACAAACCGATCGACTCCAATATCCGCGGGAACATGCGCGTGCCCGGGGTGCTGATCGACACCAGACCGCTTTCGTCTTGCACCGAGAAAAGGGTATCGCCGATGCCCTGGTAAGTCTGCCCCGCAAGCTGCAAGATGCCGTCGATTCCCTCTCCCGAAAGCGGCAGGGCCGCGCCGTCGACGGTCTCGCCGTAAAAACGTTGCACCGGCTCGATCAGCAATCCGCGATGGGCCATACGTCCGGTTACGAGCATATAGATCAAGGTGTTCTCGGTATTGATCCGATCGACTTCCCTTTGCAGCGTATCGCGGGCTTTGATCGCCCGCTCGATATCCCCGCCGACGGTGCTGTCGATATAGGCGGCAAGCACGGCCAAACCCGCCAGCGTCCACAGCGTGGCGACAAGGATGAAACCCCTTGCCGGGGCTCGCCTCGAACGGCGATCGGAAACGAAGCGAGGACTCATGGCACTTCCCTCTTATCCAGCATCGGCTCCGGGTGAAGGGCCAAACGGGCCAACCATACGGTATGCCCGGACTGCGAGACGAGGCGCACCATACGCGGGATGCGCACTCGGGCGAAGCCCTCCGCCCGCCACAGGGTATGCCATTGATCCGGATCGTCGGCGTACTGAAAGGAAAGCGCCCCCCCTTCGTCCCCGACCTTGATGATCCATTCGATCTTGCCATCGTCGCCTTCGACCGCTCCCGGGCGGTACTCGGTATAGGCGAGGTAGGGCGGAGCGCCTTCGTTGTAGATCTGCCATCGGGCGATCGCCGGGGTCCCGGGAGGGGAGGCGAGCGGTTGCAAGGTCAGGCCTTGGAACTCCGTCGCGCCCCCGGAAAAACCCCGCTTCTCCGCGTCCATCGAAGGAACCATCGCTTGCACCGACGACATGAACCAATGCTGCCCGAGGCCGACGGTGGCGGCATCCCGATGCACCCGCCGAATCACGCTGTAGCCGTTCAAATAATTCCCGAAGGCCTGGACGAGGATGGTGCTGACCAACGATATCATGATCAAAACCACCAACATCTCGAGCAGGGTCAAACCGGCGGCTTTGCTCGACGCGGCGGGCGCGCCGGCGGCGGCCGGGGCGCGACGATGCGGGGATGCGTCTTTCATCGCTTTTTAATAATCCAACGTGCGAACTTTTTCGTAACCGACGAGGCGCAGCCGATAACGACCGACCTGACGCTCGACCGATTCGTCGGTTCTCATCAGATCGAGATCGACCTCGTAAAGACCCACCTCGTAAAGCCCTTTCCCCCCTTGCGTCCCTTGGCTTTGGCGCGCGGGCTCCATGAGCTCCGCATCCCATTTGACCAGATAGCCCCCGCCGATATCCGCTTGTCCTTGGGGCTGCATCCGGGGATTGATGGCATGCAGGTAGTCGAAGGCGCGGTAAACGGCGCTCTCTTGGTGGGCCGCGTCCTTGGCGCGGTGCATCTGGATCATGTTGGTGTTGAGCAATGCGTAAAGGCTCACGCCGACCCCGGAGAAAACGACCAAGGCCACGATCGCTTCGAGCAGGGAAAAACCGCGCTGGGATCGCAAAGACCGCCGGCGGTCGGCGCGAAGCCGAAGCGGCGATGCCGAAAAACTCCGCATCTCCGGCCTACGCGCGGCCCGCGCGGGCCGGCAAGGAAAACGCGGCGTGCACGATCTAAGCGTTTTCCGAAGGTGAATTCGCGGGATCATTTTCCTGGTTCAACTCGCAATAAGGGGGGGCGAGGGTAAAACGCATGATTTCCTCCCCCTCATGCAACAAGGTCAGTTCCGACCCGAGACACACCCCGTTGGAGCGAATCAGCAAGGGGGGATCGAGCCTCACCTCCCACGAGGGGGGGAGCTCAAGGGGATAACGAACGAAACGATCGCCGGGGGTTTCGCCGAAATGGACAATATCCTCGCTCGCCGAGGGGGCATCGCCGGCATCGCCGACCTCGTCGGCGAAGGCATCGGCGGCCGGATTCGGATCGTGCGTGGAACTCATCACGACGAAGGCGCTTCGTTCGAGCACCGCGCGACGTCCGAGCCCGGCGATCTGATCGACGATTCGATCCCGTCCGGTCGTCCGATCGATGCCGCCGAAAATGCGCTCCAGATTGGGAATGGCCACCGCGCTTAGCAATCCGAGCAACACCAAGGCCACGAGCAGCTCGATCAAGGTGAAGCCGCTCGCGCGGGAAATCGACTCTCGGGTCCTCGGGCGATATCTCGGCGAGGTGTCGTCTCGAAAAGAGAAATCGGAAGCGTCGGAGGACGGGCCTTGCCGGCAACGAGGCCTAGTTCTGCGGCAAATAACCGATGTCGGCATCGATACCGTCTCCGCCGACGGTTTTATCCGCGCCGAGAGAGTAAAGAACGAAGCCCTGATCGTTTTTGACCGGACTCTCGTAGCGATAGGGCGTCTGCCAGGGATCGAGCGGCAAATCGTCTTCGAGGTAAGGACCGTTCCATAAGGTCGAGGCTTGTTGCGGAGGACTGTTGAGCGCCGTCAGGCCCTCGGCGGTGCTGGGATAGTTGCCGACCTCCAAGCGATAGGCATGCAATGCGCTGCGAATCATCTTGACTTGAGCCTCGGCGGTCTTGACTTTCGAGGTATCGACATTGCCGAACAGGCGCGGCCCGACCAAGCCTCCGAGAAGACCCAAAATCACGAGGACGACCATCAACTCGATCAGCGTGAACCCGGCGATCGCCCGGCGCGCCCGAGGTCGACGATTGCGCGAAAAAGTCATGGACAGGCACCCGTTCATCGCTGTTGTCCCACTTGGAATCCACCGGTCGCGACGAACAAGGGCCGACTCGATGCGGAGGCGATCAAAAAGAGATTTCATTGCCGCTGACGAGGGCAAGAACGACGCCGATCATGATGGTCCCGACAGCCAAGCCGATCACCAAAATCGCCAAGGGTTCGATCAGGGAAAGCGCTCGCTTCATCCGCCGGGTGCTGTTCTCTCGGTAAAGCGTGGCCAAGGCCGACAGCATCTGAGGCATCTTGCCCGCCTGCTCTCCGGCGCGCAGGAGATTATAGCCGGTGGCGGTCAAGGCGTCTCGCTTTTCCAACGCCTGCGAAAGAGACGCACCGCCGCGCACGTCCGTGGTGACCTGATCCAAACGCGCCTTGCGCCGGGAAACCCGCACTCCCTGCGAGGCGAGTCCGAGGGCATCCATCAACTCGACCCGGGTGCTGAGCATCGCGCTCATCACCGCGGCCCAGCGCGCGGTATCCGACTCCGAAAACCACTCCCCCAACACCGGAAAGACCGAGAGGGTATCCGTCGTCCACTGACGCACCGCCGCTTGACGGGCGAGGAGCGTGACGATCGCGATGGCGGCGATCAGCATCCCCGCCAGCTCCCATTTATTGGAACCGAACCAGATTCCCGCGCGCAGCACGGCCTCCGCCAACAAAGGGATATTCTCGTTGTCCTCGAGGTTGTCGGCGAACTGCGGCACCACGAAGACGAAAATCAGCAACACCGCGACCACTCCGGCGGCAACCAGGATCGCCGGATAGGTCAATGCCCCGCGAATTTCGGAAGCGATCTGCTGATCGTATTCCATCTGCCCGACCGCTTGGCGCAAAGATTGCGGCAATTGTCCGCTCAACTCGCCGGCCTCGGCCAGCTGAAAGGCGTATTCGGGCAAGGGGATGGCGCTGCCCCGCAAGGCCTCGAGAAAACTGCCGCCGCGCAGAAGTTCCCTCGATATGGACGCAAAGCCGGCATCGAGGATCGGATGGCGGGTGCCGCGACCCAAGGCGCGCACCGCATCGGCCAAAGCGACCCCCGATTCGAGCAAGGTGGCCAGTTCGTTGAACGCGACCACGATCTCCTGACCTTGCAGCTTGCGTTTGAACAATCCGGATCCGGCAGCGGCCGCATCCTGACGCTCGCTCAGTTCGATGACCGTGCGCCCTTCCGCGCCCAAAGCGCGCACCGCCGCCGCCTCGGATTCGGATTCCAGTCGCCCGCGAAAAATCTGTCCGCTGCGATCGACCGCTTCGTAATCGTATTCGGGCATCTTGGCCTTGCCGCTTTATGGAGGAATGGCGAGGAATTGCGAAGGATAGGGATTGCGAAAAACGATGATCGACGATATCACTCGGTTGCGCTCAAGGTCAAACGCGCCACTTCTTCGAGGGTGGTATATCCTTGCGAGGCCTTGATCAAACCGTCTTCGGAGAGCGTGCGATACCCCTGATCGGAAGCGAAACGCTTGAGATCGTTGAGGCTGGCGCCGCCGACGATCAGATCCTGCAGTCGGTCGGTCATCGGCACCATCTCGTAAATGCCGACGCGTCCCCGATAGCCGGTACCTTGGCACAGGCTGCAACCGTTGGCTCGCACCCAACGATCTCCGACCATCGGCCCGGCGATCCTTTCCAGTCGCTCTCGCAGTTCGAGCGGCGGGGGCTCCGCCGGCAAAACGCATTTCGGGCAGGTGCGCCGCAACAAACGCTGCGCTTGCACTCCGCGCATCGGGGAAGCGACGAGGAAGGGCTCGATGCCCATGTCGATCAGGCGCGTATAGCTGGAAATGGCGTCGTTGGTATGCACGGTGGACAGCACCACGTGCCCGGTCAGCGCTGCCCGGATCGCGATCTCCGCGGTTTCCAAATCCCGGATTTCGCCGATCATGATCACATCCGGATCCTGGCGCAAGATGGCGCGCAGGGCCCGCGCGAAGGTGTAGCCGATTTCGGAGTGGGTCTGGATCTGGGTGATATTGGGCATCTGGAATTCCACCGGATCCTCGACCGTGATGATCTTCTTGACCCCGTCATCCAGATCTTGCAAGGCGGCGGCCAAGGTGGTGGATTTCCCGGAGCCGGTGGGACCGGTAACCAGCACGATCCCGTTGCTGACCCGCAGCCAGCCGCGAAACATCTCCAAGTGATCCTCTTGGATGCCAAGTCCGGGAAGATCGAACTCGCCGCGCTCCTTGGCCAGCAAGCGCAGCACCACGGATTCCCCGAACGCGCACGGCACGGTGGACACCCGGATATCCATTTCCCGGCCCGATATCCGCGCGGTGATCCGCCCGTCCTGCGGCAAACGGCGTTCGGCGATATCGATACCCGATATCAACTTGATGCGGGAAGCGACCGCGGGGAAGCGTTCCATCGGCTGGGCGAGTCGGGTATGCAAAACCCCGTCGATCCGCATCCGCACCGTGAAGCTCTCCTCCGCCGGTTCGACATGGATATCGGATGCGTTGAGATCCACCGCCTGCGAGAGGAGGTTGTTGACCAGTTCGATCACCGGCGCCTCTTCCGCCATCTCCCGCAGCTGACGCACGTCGTCGCTGGCGAAAAGGCGCTCGATGGCCCGCTCCTTGCGCACGAAATCCACCAAGCGATCGATCTGATGGTTGGCGGCGAGGCAGAGGTCGATCTCGCGCCCGACATAGAAATATTCGATGGTTTCCAGCAGATTGGGATCGACGATATCGCGAGCGATACAGTGCAGTTTGTCTTCATCGCTCCACATCAGCACGCCGTGATCCAAAAACCAGTCCATGCGGATCGGCGAGTCGGACATGAACTGATACATCGACAGGCTATCGGGAAAATCGCTTCCGTCGACCAAATAGGTGGCGCCGAGCTGCTCCGAGAGCGTGCGCAGCAGCAGGTCTTCGGAGAGCGCTCCGGTGCGCACCAGCAACGCCCCGATACGCCCCCCGCCGGCCTCTTGGATCTGCAAGGCGGTTTCGACATCCGCCATGCGGACGTGGCCGCGGGCGACCAAGAGTTCGCCGAGCCGGGCATTCGATGCGTCCAAAGAAGGGTCTTTGCCGACGCCGACGGAGGAGACCCGGCCCATCGGAACCGCCGCGGGCTCGTCGGTCTTCGAGATTTCGGACAACTGCGCCATTGACTACCACCTTCGACTTTTCGTCGATCGTCGATCAACAAGCGCGGCATGCGCATAAGTTGCGAGGAGTTGCGAGGAGAGGATCGAAAGATCGATAAAATCCCGCCAAGGGTCATATCGGGGCTGCGAGCGAGTCTTCAAGTCACTTTGCGCTTCGGCGGATCGTGCTCGAACGCCCAAGACCATGAAAAACCCTTGCATGAAAAACCCTTGAAGGTCGGGATCATACGCCATTATCGCTTTTCCGCCCTCGTTTCCGCCTCGCCGTGAAGCCTGAGCGGACGAAGGCGCCGGCCGGTTTCGAGCGCTGTTTTTTGCCTCGATCCCGGCACAGGATCCCGTCGGGCAGCGGCCAAGCCAGCGGCGAGGCGAGCGCCCCGCTCTTTATGCTCCTTGTTTCATGCTCCTCGTTTTGTGCTCCTCGTTTCAGCCGACCGCCGCCCGCACCGAATCCATCGGATGCAAATCGAGGCGCACCCCGGCCTTCATCACCTGCCCCGGCAAGTCGTGCGCGACCTCCCGCTCCACATCGCAGGCGATCGCGCATAACCGCCGCAGATCGATGCCGGTGCGAACGCCGCACTCCTCGAGCAGGTAGACCAGATCCTCGGTGCAGATATTGCCGGTGGCCTTCGGCGCGAAAGGACAACCGCCGATCCCGCCGAACGATGATTCGAAGCGGTCGACGCCCAAGCCCAGCCCGGCCATGACATTGGCAAGGCCGATTCCGCGCGTATTGTGAAAATGCAATCCCAAGGTCAAGGCGGGAGCGCTTCGGCGCACTTCTCGCACGACGGCTTCGACGAGCGGGGGTGTCGCCATGCCCGTGGTATCGCCGAGGCTGATCCCGGCAAATCCCAGCGATTGAAAACGGCGCGCGATCTCGCCGACCCGCGCCACCGGCACATCCCCCTCGAAGGGGCAACCGAAAGCGGTCGCGATCGCCCCGTGCACCGGGATGGCCGCCTCCTGCGCCACCCGCATCACGTCTTCGAAGGCCCGCAGGGAATCCTCGACGGCGCCGTTGACATTCTTGATATTGTGGCTTTCGGAAGCGGAGACGAAAACCACCATATCGTCCACCCTCGATTCGGCGGCCCGCAAAGCCCCGCGCTTGTTCGGCACCAAGGCGACCAAGCGGGTCGAGTGAGCGCCGCGCGGCAATCCGCGCATCACCTCCTCGGCGTCGGCGAGCTGGGGCACGGCCTTGGGGGAAACGAAAGACGTCGCCTCGATACGAGGCACGCCGGCCTCTATCAACCGCTCGATGAACTCGATCTTGCGAGCGGTGGGGATGAAATTCGCCTCGGCCTGAAAACCGTCGCGCGGCCCGACCTCGGTGATTTCGGCATGCTCGGGTCGCTGATGATCCATCGTCGCATCTCCTCGATGAAAAAATCGTCTTGATATGATATGGCCCGGTCAAGCGAAGGCCTTCGAAAGCGATCGAAAAGCGAGCGCGCACCGGACAAGGATCCTCGCAAAGGCTCGAAGGGCGCTCTTTGCGCTCTTCACGATCTTAACGATCTTCAAAAACCTCGCTTTGCTTAGGCCTTATCGCCTTTGATCCGCCGACTCGGCAGCGGCGACGGATTTTCCTCGCTCTAGATTTTCCTCGCTACTTTTATCGAAGCGAACGAGGATTTCGATCCTCGTCGAAAGGGAAGAAAAAAGCCCTTCTCCTTCACGATAGCGGCTTCGAAGAGCGAGCCTCCTCGCCGACGATATTTCCGATCTCCTCGGGTTTTCGTCGACCTTGGGAAGTCTCGGCGAAGTCTTGGCGAGGCGGCGAATGCGAGCCCTCGATCCCGCGAGGGTTTTTTCGTTCTCGCTTTTTCGCGCTCGCAGAATCATGCCGACCGAGCCTTCCGATCCGCCTGCCCTTCCGATCCGCCGCGGCGACGGACGATCGTCGAGAAAAAGAATCTGCGCGCGCTTCGGCGAGCGAGGGATCTGCTTTTTCGATGCGGCTTTTTCTATGCTGCTTTTTCGATGCCGACGAATCGCTCGGACGATTCCCTCGAATGCCTCGCCGCGGGCGGAATCCGGACTTTCGGCAGCGGACTCGATCGCCGAGGAGCGTTCGGGGCTCGGTTCGGGCGATCGCTCGGCGCTTTTTCGTATCGTTTTTCGTATCGAGGAATCGAAAGGATCGGATCAGCGCAAAGACGGGAAATCCGGCGCCCGTTTTTCGCGAAAGGCCGCCACCCCTTCTCGATGCTCGTCGCTAAGAGCCCGCTCCAGTTGATTGCGGGCCTCGTTGCGCAACGCCTCGCGCAAAGCCTGTCGATCTTCGCCCATCGTCTTGATCGCGGCGATGCCGCCGGGAGCGGAGGCGGCAAGGGATTTTGCCTGCGCCAAAGCGACGTTCGTCGCATCGCCCTCTTCGACGCATCGATCCACAAGACCCAAACGATGGGCTTGGGAAGCATCGAGACGCTCTTGGGTCAATGCGAGACGACGAGCCGCCGCCGCTCCGACACGCCGCGGCAGGGTATAGCTGAGCCCCCAATCCGGGACCAGCGCGATATTCAAAAAAGAGAGGGTGAATTTCGCGCTCGTATCGGCCACCACCACATCGGCAAGACAGGCAAGCCCGACCCCGGCACCCGCCGCATGACCGCGCACCGCGGCGATCAAGGGCTTGGGAAAGGTGATCACCGCCTCGGCGGCCCGAGCCATCGCCGCGTAACGCTCTTCCAAGGCCGCGCGATCCGAGCCGCCCATCGTCTTTACATCCCCGCCGGCGCAAAAATGATCCCCGGCGCCGCGCAGTACCACCGCTCGCACCCCGTCCTCCTCGGCCATCGACCGACAGGATCGAGCCAGCGCATCGCGAATCTCGGGGCTCAGCGCATTGCGCGCTTCGGGGCGGTCGATGGTCAACAGAACCACGCCCCGCTCGATATCTCGTCTTTGCAATGTCATGGTCTCGGTCTTTTCAAAGTCTTTGGTCTTTTCAAAGTCTTTCTCAGGGCCTTTTCGTCGGATCACGCTCGATCGCGTGATAGGATTTCGTCGGCGCTTCTCGCACCGGCTCGGAATCTATCATTTCCGTCGGTCTTCGTTTCCGTCGCTTGCCAAGGGCGAACGCGAAAGGGGTGAACGCGAAAGGGCGATCGCGAAGATACCGATCCCTTCCCTTTGTCCCTCCTCTTTTCGGCGACACCGGCGACGATGGAAAGGCAAGACCGAGCGATCTTCTTCGACCATCCGTCGATCGCCCCGAAGTGCGCCCCGAAGTGCACCCCGAAGTGCGTCCCGAGATGCGCCCCGATCGATTTCTTGCATGATCGCCTCGACGATCATGCTCCTTTACGGGAACTGTCGCTCGTCGGTTAGCCTTTCGGCGAATCGTCGAACGCCGAACTTCCGCAAGAGTTTCGAAAGGGCTTTCGAAAGGATCGGCGACGACCGAATCGTTCCCCCGACCGCTCGACACCCGCTCAACACCGACCGAGAAAATTCCATGCGACTGACATCCCGCGAAATGATCGAGAGGCTCGTCGGCTTCCCGACGGTCTCTTGCGACTCCAATCTCGAACTTATCCATTTCGTCAAGGATTATTTGGCCTCCCACGGCGTCGAATCGCAACTGATCCCGAACGAAGACGGCACCAAAGCCAATCTCTTGGCCTCCATCGGACCGCAAACGAGCGGCGGGATCGTGCTTTCGGGGCATACGGATGTGGTGCCGGTGGACGATCAACCCTGGGAGAGCGATCCTTTCACGGTCGTCGAACGATCGGGCCGGCTCTTCGGGCGCGGCACCGCGGATATGAAGAGTTTTTACGCCATCGCCTTGGCCTTGGTGCCCAAAATGCTCGAGCGCCCGATGCGGCGCCCCTTTCATTTGGCGCTTTCTTACGACGAGGAAGTCGGCTGCCTCGGCGCTCCGGCGATGATTCGAAAGATCGCCGCCGACATCCCGACCCCGTCCATGGTGATCGTCGGCGAACCGACCATGATGAAAGTGACGAGCGCGCATAAAGGGATCGAGGTGATGGAAACGACGGTCCGCGGCTGCGAGGCCCATTCGAGCCAAACCCATCGCGGGGTGAGCGCGGTGATGATCGCCGCAAGGTCGATCGCGAAGCTCGACGAGATGGCTCGCGCCGCCGCCGACGAGATATCCGAACTCCCCTTCGATCCCCCCTTCACCACCATCCATGTCGGCAAGGTCGAAGGGGGAACGGCGACCAATATCATCAGCCGGCACTGCCGCTTCTTTTGGGATATCCGCCCGATCCCCGGCGACGATCCCGCGCGCTACCGAGCGGATCTCGAGCGATGGCTCGAAAGCGAAATCCTGCCCGAGATGCATGCAAAAGCCCCCGATAGCGGGATCTCGACCCGAACCCTCTGCTCCGTCCCCGCGCTTGCGCCCGAACCGCAAGGCGAAGCGGAGCGTCTCGTGCGTTCGTTGACCGGAGACAATGCGGTGCACGCCGCGGCTTATGCCGCCGAGGCCGGTCAATTTCAAAATGCGGGATTCTCGACCGTGATCTGCGGGCCGGGTTCGATCGACCAAGCCCACCAAGCCAATGAATTCATCGACCTCGCCCAAGTCGAGGAGTGCGAACGCTTCATCGATCGGCTGATCGAGCATGCTTGCGCTTGATGAGTCCCAAAGCTTCGAAGGCCTTCGCCGCCGGCGCTCGACATCATCGCTCGGCGGCTTTTCCGAAGACGACCGACCCTCGACCGACCCTCAAACGGCCGAGCCGCCCTTCGAAACGAGCCTTCGATCGCGAACGACGAATCGACGGATCTCGTCGGCCCGGGCACGCCCGAGAGGGGAGAGTCTCCCCTCCCCGGTCCCGATCGGATCGCCGAAGGGCGTCGACCCCGCAAGCCTTCGGGCCTTCCTTGCGAGTTCGAGATTTTGCGACTTCGAAAAAGAGGGCACGAGGCTTCGCGAAAAAACGCCCTCGCCGACGCGTCGTCGCCCTTCGACGGGCGTTCTATCAAGGGGCGAAAGGCGAGCGGATCGAAAAAAGCGAGGCCGGAGCATGGAAGAATCCCCGCGCCCGCCTCTCGATCGGCACCGCTTCGGCCAAGTTCGGCTTGCCTGTTTCGTTCGCGAATGTAGAATAGCCGCTTCGTCGACAAAAGCGACGAAGCCGAAAAAGGCCAGGTAGCTCAGTCGGTAGAGCAGCGGACTGAAAATCCGCGTGTCGGTGGTTCGATTCCGCCCCTGGCCACCACCTGCAAGTTCTCTTCTTCTCGACGCTTCTTCGGCGGGCGAAAAAAGCGAAGCCCCTAAGCATGAGAAGCATGTAGGCATGAAGTGTGAAGATCGCGCATGGCGCTTCGATGATTCGCCCTCGTTCTTGGTCGCCGCTCGTCGGCCTCGACCCAACCCCATCCGTTCGATCGGCGATCGACGACGATCACGAGCCGCTTGCCAAGGGCTCGCCCGATGACGGCTTTTGGATGGCGACCGGCATCAACGACCTTGGCCCCCGAGCGATCGCGAAATATCGCAAGGTCGACACCGCACCCTGGAAATCGCGATCCCGACCCCGACGGAGCCTTCGAGCATGCTGCACAGCATGACCGCATATTCCCGCGCCGAAGCGGAGATCCGGCCCGGGGATCCCCCCGAAGGTCCCCCCGAGGATTCGCGAGCCGGCGCCATCCGATGCCAGTGGGAGATCCGCTCCGTCAACCATCGCTATCTGGATATGCATATACGCCTGCCGGATGAATTCCGCAGGCTCGAAAACCAAGCCCGGGAAACGATCCGCTCTCGCCTTTCGCGCGGGAAGATCGACTGCACCTTGAGCGTTTCGGGTCGGGTGCCGAGCGCCGGCGCCCTCGTTTTGGACCGCACGCTGGCCATGGAGATCGCCAAGACCGCGGAGCAGGTATCGAGCCTGCTCTCGAGCCCCGCCGGGATCGGGCCTTTGGATATCATGCGCTGGCCCGGCGTGGTGCGCTCGCCGGCACCGCACGGCGAGCCTTTCGAGCCCGCCTTGCTCGGCCTTTTGGAAAGCGGGGTGGACGAACTCGTCAAAATGCGCGCCCGCGAGGGGCAGCGCATCCACCGGATGCTCAGCGAGCGCCTCGATATATTGGCCGGCGAAGTGCAAGATCTTCGGGAGTCGATGCCGGCCATCCTCGACTCCCTGACCGAGCGCCTGCGCAACCGCATCGGCCGGCAGGAGAACGCCGAGGTCGCCGACGAAGGGCGACTCGAACAGGAGCTGGTCTTGATCGCCCAACGCATGGATGTAGCCGAGGAGCTGGATCGCCTCGATGCCCATGCCGAGGAAATCAAAGAGAGTCTCGATCGGAACGTTCCGGTGGGTCGTCGGCTCGATTTTCTGATGCAAGAACTCAACCGGGAAGCGAATACCTTGGGCGCCAAATCCGCCGCCCTCGCCACTTCCCGCGGCTCGGTCAATCTCAAAGTGCTGATCGAACAGATGCGAGAGCAGATTCAAAATATCGAATGAGCGAATTCACCCCCGACCCGAACACCGACCATCGCAAGACGCCGCCCCAAGCGATCATCCTGACCGCACCCTCAGGAGCCGGAAAAACAAGGCTTGCGCATGCCCTGACGAAGGATCGTCCGGCGTCTTTCAGCGTCTCCCACACCACCCGCCGACCGCGCACCGGCGAGGTGCACGGTCAGGACTATCATTTCATCGACGACGAGCGCTTTCAGGCGATGATCGATGCCGGGGAGTTTTTGGAGCACGCGCGGGTCTTCGATTGCCGTTACGGCACCTCGAGAAGCGTGGTGCGAGATATCTTGAACGCCGGGCAAGATGCGATCCTCGATATCGATTGGCAAGGGGCGCAGCAAGTGCGCAAGGCCCTGCCCCGCGCGATCGGGGTCTTCGTCCTGCCACCGTCGATCGCCGAGCTGCGACGGCGGCTGACGCAGCGCGGGCAAGATTCACCGACCATCGAGCGCCGCATGCGCGAAGTGCCATCGACCATCGCACATTTTCGGGATTTCGATCACGTGGTGATCAACGACGATTTCGAACGAGCGCGAGCGGCTTTGTCGGAGATCTTGGACGCAAGGCACGAAAACCGCTACGCCTCGGACCGAGCGGAAGCGCTCGCCTTGGCCGCCGCCTTGGTACGCGATGCGGAAAACCCCTGATCGCAAAAAACGAAGCGCCGCCCGCTCTTCGACAAACCGTCTTCGAAAGACGCTCTTTAAAAGGCGCTCTTGGAAGGGCGCTCTTCGAAGAGTGATCCTCTAAGCGAACGCGTCGCGATGCCATCGCCCATCCGCGAGAAGATGCGATCTTGGAGCGAGATGCGCGATTGAAGTACACTTCGATCCCTATCGATCCGCGTATGATCGAGCGGATCTGAAAGCGCAAGCGAAGCACCTCGAAGCACGGCTGGAATTGCAGTCGGAATTCCCGCTTCGGCTTCGGCTTTTCACCCTGAGGATCATCCACCCGATGATCGAGCGCCCCGTTCAAACTCTCGGAGTATCGGCATGGCCAGAGTAACCGTCGAAGATTGCATCGAGAAAATCCCCAACCGATTCGATCTGGTCTTGGTGGCGGCCCGTCGCACCCGCCTGATTTCTCGCGGCAGCGAACCCCTCGTCCCCTTGGAGAACGACAAACCGGCGGTCATCGCCTTGCGCGAAATCGCCGAGGGTTTGGTGGACCGAACCATTCTCGACAACGAGCAGCGCAAGCAGCCGCCGATGTCGTTGACCGCCGGAATCCCCGCCCCCGGATCCGTCCCGAGAAAAAATATGGACGATGACGACGAAGATGATTTCGGCTACGAAGCCGAGATCCCTCAAACGGCGATGCAGCCTCTCGAAAGCGCTCCGCCTGCGTCCGAAGAGTGACGGAAAACCCGGTCCGACCATGCAAAGCCCCTCGTCCCGTCTCGCCTTCTCGCCCCTTCGGGGCCGAAGTTGCCATCCCTATCGAGAGCATCGGGCAATCTGGACCCCTTGGTCCCTCGAAAAGCGCGAACGATTGCCCGAACGCAAACGATACGGACGGGTCCTTATAAAGCGACCGGGGTAGCCGACAGGGGTGTTTTCCTCCAGAGAACTATGCAACTTGGCCGGGAAATACCTCAGCCCGGTGCAAGTGGAGGAAATACGGCGCGCCATCCGTTTCGGCCGACGCGCTCATAAAGGCCAGCAACGAGCATCGGGCGAAGACTATATCTTGCACCCGGTTCAGGTCGCCACGATCTTGGCGAAGATGCGCCTTGATCACGAGACCATCGTCGCCGCTATTTTGCATGACGTGATCGAAGATACCCCCACCGCCAAAGACCAAATCGTGGAAGAGTTCGGTAACGAAGTGGCCGAACTCGTCGATGGCGTAAGCAAACTCACCCATCTTTCGCTCGAAAGCCGCGCTGTGGCGCAAGCCGAGAACTTTCGCAAGATATTGATGGCGATGTCTCGCGATATCCGCGTCATGCTGATCAAACTCTCGGATCGCCTGCATAATATGCGCACCATCGATGCGCTGCCGCTCGACAAACAGCATCGGATCGCGCACGAGACTCTGGATATTTACGCTCCGATCGCCAACCGCTTGGGGCTACGCCGGATCCGGATGGAACTCGAGGATATTTGCTTTCGCACGATCCATCCTTGGCGCTACCGCGTCATCGAGTCCCATGCAAGAAAAGCGCAGGGGCATCGAAAGCGTGACTTGCAAAAAATCGAAAAGGAGATCGCTCGCCAATTACGCCGCGGTTTTATTATCAAAGCGCATATCGAAAAACGGGAAAAACATCTCTACGATATTTATCGCAAGATGCGCGCCAAGCGCATGCCATTGGATAAAATTCGCTACGGATACGGTTTCAGAATCATCGTCGAGCTTCCGGACGACTGTTATCGAGCCCTCGGCGTGGTTCATCGCCTTTACAAGCCAGTACCAGGAAAATTCAAAGACTATATCGCCATCCCCAAAGCCAACGGTTATCAATCCTTGCATACCGTTTTATTCGGTCCTCTCGATGCGCCGATAGAGATTCAGATCCGTACCAAGGAAATGAACCGGGTAGCCAAAACGGGGATCGCGGCGCATTGGATTTATAAAACGGGAAAGCCGGGAACGATCGCCGCGCAAACCCGAATCAGGAAGTGGGTGCGGGATTTATTGGAAATGCAAAGCCATGCCGGGGATTCGATGGAATTCTTGGAAAGCGTGAAAGTGGATCTTTTTCCGAAGGAGATTTATATCTTCACCCCCGCCGGAGAAATCATGGTGCTTCCGCGAGGGGCCACGGTCATCGACTATGCCTATTCCGTCCATACCGATATCGGCAACCATTGCATCGGCGCCAAACTGGACGGGCGCTATATCTCCTTGCAAAGACAACTGCTCACCGGGGATACCATCGAGATCATCAAAGCCGACTGGGGGCGACCCAATGCCTCGTGGCTGGATTTCGCCACCACCGGCAAAGCCCGCTCCGCGATCCGCAGCTATTTGAAGAATCTGCAATCCGAGGAAGCCAAAGCGATCGGCAAACAACTCTTGGAGCGGGCTTTGGCCGCGGAATCATCGAGATTCGACGATATTCCTCGCGAGCGGATCGACTCCCTGCTCGCGGAGTTTCGCTTGGACAGTATCGAGGATCTGCATCGAGCGATCGGGATCGGAGAGCATATCGCTCCTTTGGTCGCAAGACGCTTGCTCACCGGCGACACCCGGGCACAAGCGGCGACCTACGAACTCCGCCCAACGGAAAAAACCACCCTTGATTCCCATAGCGCCTCTCCTTTGTATATCCGCGGCGCCGACGGGATGGTGGTCGATCTCGGGCGCTGTTGCCGCCCGATTCCGGGCGATCCGGTGATCGGCATTTTGAACGCCGGCCGCGGCATCACGATCCACACCATGGATTGCCATAAAGCCATGCAGCATTCCGATCATCCCGAACGTTGGGTGGAGGTGGCATGGCAACCCGGAGTGAAAGACGATTTTCCGGTCGAGATCAGAGTGGATATGGCCAATCGCAAAGGCGTGTTGGCGACCGTCGCCGCCGCCATCGCCGACCTGAATTCCAATATCGACAATATCGATTTCAAGAGTCGCGACGGATTCAACTCCACCTTGAACTTCGTCTTGGAAGTGCGAGATCGCGATCACCTCGATAAAATCATCCACCGTATCCAAGGCATCGGCGACGTCTCTCGAATCACCCGCGCATAAGACCGTCTCGGCGATGCCCTCGGTTTGTCGATGCCTCGTCTCGGGGCCTCGGTATCCGCCCGCCACCCCCTTCGAAGCGAAGCAAGCGCGGAGCCTGAGCGGAGAAGCGGAGGAGGAGAGCAAAGAGGAAGCCGATGGATGATTACCGCTTGGAAGTGACGAAGCAAGATCCTCTCGCTGAATCTTCGAGCCGGAGTTCTTCCTTCGAAGTCTCCATATTCTCGGAAAGAGGAGAGCCGAGTGATCGATATCGGAAGACTCACGCTCGACAATGCCGAGCGACAAGGAGTCTCCTCGAGGACGATAAGGAGATGGAGGAAGATGTTTCAAAAGAAAGTGGATGAGAAGCGCATCATAGAGGGGCGGGTGGTTGGCTTGTGGGCAGCGTAGCGAGCCTACCGCCGCCCCCGGTTTGCACATTTAGGCTCCGCCAAACCGAGCCGATTTCACAAGGAGATCTTTCATGCCCAGAACAGCGATTGTCACATCCGCAGCGCCAGGGGCGATCGGCGCTTATTCCCAAGCGACTCGAGCCGGCGACACCGTTTATCTCTCCGGCCAGATCCCCTTGGATCCGCAGACGATGAAAGTCGTCTCCGACGATCCGAAAGAGCAAATCCATCAGGTGCTACGCAATCTCTCGGCCGTTGCCGAAGCCGCGGGAGGAAGCCTCGACGATGTCGTCAAACTCAACGTCTATCTGCAAGACCTGTCGATCTTCCCCCTCGTCAACGAAGTGATGGCCGAATACTTCACCGCCCCCTACCCGGCCCGCGCGGCGGTCGGCGTTGCCTCGCTGCCGCTGGGCGTCGCGGTCGAGATCGAAGGGATCCTCGTCAAGGCCCTATGAGAAAGTATCGAGGACGTATCGAGGACGTATCGAAGACGTATCGCAGAAAACAGTGAGAAAATATCGAGTTTGAGAGTCTTTAACGTTTGACAAGGGCTCTTCGGCTCGCTCGAAAAGCGCACCGTCTTATGCCTCTCGCCTCGCTCGAGGGATGCGCCGACAATGCAGTGCACCATGAATCCGCCGGTCGCATCGTCTTTCGAATCGACCCCGATCGATGCGCTTTCCGGCATCAAACCCGCGGTGGCCGAAAAACTGCGCACCGCAGGGGTCGAAACGGCGCTCGATCTCCTTTTTCACCTCCCGCTTCGCTACGAAGATCGCACGCGCATCAGCCCGATCGCCTCGCTAAGACCAGGCGACGACGCCTTGATCCAAGGACGCATCACCAAGTTCAACCTGCCGATGAACCGTCGACCGCTGAGCGTGACCCTGCGCGACAAAAGCGGCGAGATCGAGTTGCAATGGTTCAACAGCAAGCCGTGGCATACGAAACAAATCAAAGCGGGTAAATCGCTACGATGCTACGGCTCGGTGCGCAGCGGCATCGGAAGGCGGCTTGCGATGACGAACCCGAATTTCCAGATATTCGAAGGCGATCAATCGCCCCCGATCGATCGATACCTGACCCCGATCTACCCGACGCTGGCGGGGCTCAAAGATCGCCCCTTGCAGAGGCTGATCCTCGGGGCATTGGATCGAATGAACGAGCGCTCCGATGATTCCGAGGCCTTGGAATTGCTGCCCGAGGAGATCGTGCAGGATAACAAACTCCCCGGGCTCCTTCCTTCCTTGCGGACGATGCACCGCCCGCCGCCGGGAATCGATGTCGAGGCCTTGATCTCCCCGGATAATCCTTATCGCAAACGCCTTGCCTTCGAGGAGTTGCTGGCCAACCACCTGACGCTCCTCATGTTGCGCCGACGCCTCGACGATCGCAAAGCGCCGAAATTGACCGGCGCCAAGGCCCCGCCAGGAAAGTCCAAGGCCCCGCCAGGAAAGTCCAAGACCCCGCCCGGACAGCAGGGAAAAAAAGCGCGGACCGAGAGCCTTGCCGAACGCTTCGTCGAATCCCTGCCCTTTTCCCCGACCGCGGCGCAAAGCCGAGTCATCGAAGAGATCCGAAAGGATTTGCGCCTCGCCCGTCCGATGCATCGGCTTTTGCAAGGCGATGTGGGGGCCGGAAAAACCGTGGTCGCCGCTCATGCCGCGGTATTGGCATTGGACAGCGGCTGGCAGTGCGCCCTCATGGCCCCCACCGAACTCTTGGCCGAACAGCACTTCCATACCCTCGAGGGCTGGCTTGCGCCGCTGGGCTTGGAAGTGCTTTGGCTCTCGGGGAAAACCGGCGGCAAAGAGCGACGCCTGGCCATGGAGCGGCTCGCGAAAAACGCGGAGCCGGTGCTGGCGATCGGCACCCATGCGCTCTTTCAATCGCAAATCGAGTTCTCTCGGCTCGGTCTTGCGATCATCGACGAGCAGCATCGTTTCGGCGTCGACCAGCGTCTCGCCTTGCGCGACAAAGGAGAGCGAGAAGGACTCCATCCCCACCAACTGCTGATGACCGCCACCCCGATCCCGCGCACCCTCGCGATGACCGCTTGGGCCGATCTCGATATGTCGACACTGAACGAACTTCCGCCGGGACGCACCCCGGTGAGCACCGCGGTGATGCCGTCGATCCGGCGCCCCAAGCTCATCGAGCGCATCGAGAACGCGTGCCGATCCGGAGGGCAGGCATATTGGGTATGCACCGTGATCGAGGAATCCGAGGCCTTGGAATGCCAAGCGGCCGAGGATACCGCCCGCGATCTGAAACTGGCGCTGCCGGATTTGAATATCGGCTTGGTGCACGGACGCATGAAGGCGGCGGAAAAAGACGCCGCGATGCGGGCCTTCAAAGACGCCCGCTACAACGTGCTCGTTGCCACCACGGTGATCGAAGTCGGAGTCGACGTGCCCGAGGCATCGCTGATGATCATCGACAACGCCGATCGCTTGGGTCTGGCCCAGCTCCACCAGCTGCGCGGCCGAGTGGGACGCGGCCGCAAACACAGCGTTTGCGTGATGATGTACGACCGACCCTTGAGCGATACCGCCCGTCAACGGCTAGGGGTCTTGCGCGCAACCAACGACGGTTTCGAGATCGCGCAAAAAGACCTCGAAATCCGCGGATCGGGAGAGCTCTTGGGAACCCGCCAAACCGGCATCGCCCGAATGCGCATCGCCGATCACCTCCGGGATCGCTTCTTGTTGCCCGCCGTCGCCCGCACCGGTTCCACACTGCTCGCCCGATACCCCCAAAAAAGCGAAGCGATCATCCGCCGCTGGGTCAGGGCAGAAGACGCGAACTACGGGCGCGTTTGAACAGCGGGGCCGCGGACCGGTATTGCGGGCAGTTGCGGGATCGACACATTGGCCTTCGCCGCGATCGAGCCGGGGATCCCGAACCCTCGCCCGATACCACCAAGAACGAAGCACGACGACCGTTCGCCCTTGGGCGAAAGCGAAAAACACGGTCTACGAGGGCATTCGAACGCGATATTGCGGGATAGGCATCTTGACCCTCGCTTTGGTCAAGTCGACGATCGGCATCGGGAACACTCGCTATCGCTTGCGGCGGGGCGTATAGGATCCCGATCCCTCGCCCGATACCGCCGAGAACAAAGCACGACGACCCTTCGCCCTTGGGCGAAAGCGGAAAACACGGTCTACGAGATCATTCGAAAGCGATATTGCGGGATCGGCATCTCGGCATTCGCTGCGATCGAGCCGGGGATCCCAAACACATCGCCGATCATCTTCGGGATCGCTCGCTATCGTTTGCGGCGGGCCGTATGGAATACCGAACCCTCGCCCGATAACGCCGAGAACGAAGCACGGCGACCCTTCGCCCTTGGGCGAGAACGGAAAACGCGGCCTACGAGGTCATTCGAAAGCGATATTGCGGGATCGGCATCTTGACCCTCGCTTTGGTCAAACCGACGATCGGCATCGGAAACGCTCGCTATCGCTTGCGATGGGCCGTATTGGATCCCGATTCCTCGCCCGATACCGCCGAGAACAAAGCACGGCGATCGTTCGCCCTTGGACGGAAGCGATTCAGGGGGAAGCGCAAAGCTTCGGTATCACGAGACATGAACCACGCCCCGACAGCAAGCGGCCTGCGGTTTTTGATCGAACGCATCCCGATTGATCTGCAATCGATGCGCGACTATCAGCCAATCGGCACCTCGGCCTTCGCTGCGACAAAGCCGGTGATCGCCGAGGAGCATCGCCGATCCTTTCCGGGATCGCTCGTTATCGCCCGCGATGGCCCACATGGGTTCCCGGTCACTCGCCCGACACACCCGGGAACAAAGCACGGCGACCGCCCTCGAGCGAAAGCGGTAACCACGGTTCCAAGGCGAACCCCAAGTTCCGGTATCACAGGATATGAACCAATCCCCGACAACAAGCGGCCTGCAATCGTTGACCCGACGCATCCCGATTTACCTGCGACTGATGCGCGCCCATCAGCCCATCGGCACCCTGCTTTTGCTCTGGCCGACCCTATGGGCGCTATGGATTGCCGGCGACGGCCATCCCCGACCGATGATCGTCATCGTCTTCGTGCTCGGCGTTTTCATCATGCGCTCCGCCGGTTGCGTCATCAACGATTTTGCGGATCGAAAACTCGACCCCCATGTCGAACGCACCCGCAACCGACCCTTGGCCAGCGGCGAAATCCGCAGCGCCGAGGCCTTGGCCCTTTTCATCCTCCTCGGACTGATCGCCCTCGCCTTGGTCTCGACACTCAACCCCCTGACCCGCCTCTACTCCATCGGCGGCATCGTCCTCGCCGCCAGCTACCCCTTCATGAAGCGATGGACATCCCTGCCCCAGTTCTACCTAGGACTCGCCTTCGCCTGGGGAGTACCGATGGCCTTCGCCGCCTTGACCGACGAAGTCCCCCGACTGGCATGGCTGATATTCACCGCCGTCGCGATCTGGGCCGTCGCCTACGACACCATCTACGCGATGGTCGACCGCGAGGACGACCTCAAAATCGGCATCAAATCCACCGCCATCCTCTGCGGACACCACGATCGCGCCTTCGTCGCCCTCTGCCAAATCACGACCGTCGCAATCCTCGCCCTCGTCGGCCACTTCGAAAACTTCGGTGCTTTTTACAAAACAGGCCTCGTCGCCACGATCGCCCTCTTCTCCTACCAGCAATGGCTGATCCGACACCGAGAACCCCCAGCGTGCTTCCGCGCATTCCTCAACAACCATT
Source organism: Gammaproteobacteria bacterium (assembly GCA_965220535.1). Classification (GTDB taxonomy): domain Bacteria; phylum Pseudomonadota; class Gammaproteobacteria; order HK1; family HK1; genus HK1. The sequence continues at coordinate 1,242,875 of OZ244833.1, forward strand.
GGGCCGGCGCAGCGATCTTTTTGGGAATCGTGGCGGAATCGAGCCTTGGATAAATCAAGGGTTAAAAGAGGCAAAAAGCGGGATATTCCTTTGTTATATGTCGATCGAAAATCCTCAGTTCGCCAGTCGCGTTTGAATGGCAAAATCGCATATCCGACCTCGGTGGAGATCCGCGGGCTCAGGCCACGAACAGAACGCTTTCTGCTGACTTCAAGATCCTTCCGCCCACCGTCTGGCGGGTCGGCAAGCTTTTGTGGAAAAAACCGAATTCCGAATTATCGTGTCGATAAGTCCAACACAAAACGAGCTTGCTCGCGTCTTAGCATGTCAAAGGGCGATATGTAGGGAACATTTACACCTGTACAAGCCGTCGGAATTTTGATCCTCTTCTTGGAATTCGATGGCACTTCATGGGTAACGACGGTATGACCGTATGCCTTCGCATAAGCGATCAGGTAGTAGTCGGCGTCTTGCAAAAACGCACCGATCGCCGCAGATTCGAAATTCTGTCCGACACACCACAGAGCAACCTCGCTCAGCGAGCCAATGGTCTGTTCATCCATATCCTTGAACATCTCACCATGCTCTTTCACCCAGCGAGATAGATCATCATCCCCGGCCATCAACTCATCTTTGATCTGACGAATGCTGAGCACCTTTCCCTCCGCATACTGCTGCAATATCCAGTCCCAAAAAGCGGGGCAAAAATCCAAGCCGTAATGCCTGTTCTTCGCCTCGATCAAGACATTCGCATCCAGAGCGTAAGTCATTAGATCGGAGAATCCAGATTACTACCGATTCTGTGGAAAGCCTCGACCTTCTTAATCCCCACCATCTTCATGGCATCCCGATACAGGGTCCGACCCTCCAAGGTGCTTTCAAAAAGGGCAGATAAAAACCGCTTACCCGTTCGGGCGACTTGGGTGCGATAGAAATCGCCGCCCCCTGTTTTATTTTTATTGAGTAATGCCATCAAGCGTTTCAATTCAAGACCGTATCGATCATCGAATTGATGCTTCGTAAGCACCCCAAGATCAAGCAGTCGCCGAAGAACAACCAGCGTACTGACCTTGAATCGACGAGCCATCTTTATAGTAAACACATCGTTGACAGACTCATCGGGGGAAACTTCATCTCGTAGAACATCAAGAGGAACCAGCAGCTCGGCGGCAACCTTATTGCACCATTGTTCGACTTGCTCATCTTCACCGCCATCAATATGCGCTGTAGACAATGCGGATCGACCCAGCCATAAATGCGCCAACTCATGGGCCAGCGTAAACATTTGTGCCGACTTCGTATCGCTGCCGTTGATGAAAATGAGCGGTGCGATCTCATCGGCGAGGGCGAAGCCCCGGAATTCCTTAACCTTCAACTTGCGCTTGTTGTTACCAAGCACGACACCGCTACGCATCACCATAATCCCGACATCCTCGATCCCCGTGATGAACCGACCGAGTGCTTTCTCCCATGTCCCGAATCGAGACCGAGCATCCAAGTCAAAACCAAGGGTTTTCCTCATGGATGCAGCAACTTGCTCGATGGACTGTCTACGCGTCACCGAGCCGACGAAGGAAAGCGATTCACGGCCTTCAGAAAGACAGTAATCCCGATACCATTCTTGGCGGTATTGGCATAAATAGATCGTCTCAAGCAGATCCGAACTAGGGCGACGCGGCTGTTGATTGCGCAGCGTACGAAAATCAGGTATCGGCACGGACTCCTCCGGTGGAGTGTCCATGAAGAAATAACCGATCGATATATGCGTCTTATCGGCAAATCCCTCCAACTGCTTCAGCGTCGGAAGAGCATCCCCGCTTTCCCAATCGGCATAGCGGGGAAATCCCCGAGCGATTTCGCCCACATCCAAACCGGCACGCTCCCGCGCCCATCGCAGCATATCCGGTCGTACTTCGACTCTCATCTCGGCTCCTAGCGGTCGGTTGACGGTCGATCATCTTGCTGGATGTTGCAAGTATACCGATTTAGGCCTGAAGTGTCCTCATTGATTAGTATCCTAGGTTAGTGGAAGACCAAACGGATAGCACCAGCTGATACGCCCCAATCGAGAAATCTGACCTGCCGTACTCGAACTATGGCGTCACATACACGAGTTCGCCGAAAACTCACGCATTTGTGTACCGCGGTCTGAAAGAGGGGTCGGACAACCAGGTCCCGCGCCGCCGACCCGGCCCGCATGGGCAGATGCCCGATGCGGAACCGGTCGAAGAGATCAGGAAGGTGATCACGGCCAGTGGGTTCCATGGCGAAGGCTATCGCAAAGTGCGGGCGCACTTGCAACACGAGAAGATTCACATATCGCAAGTGCGCGTTTTGCGACTCATGCGTGAGAAGGGTTTCCTCGCCAAGCGATGCCGAGGACCGCAATGGCCCTCGGGCTCATGATGGAATAATCGTGCCTTTGAGGGTCGATGAGGTGTGGGGCACGGACATGACAACGATTCTTCTCGGGAACGAGCAGCAGGTCTGTGTGTTCGTGGCGGTCGACCATTGTTCGGCGAGTTGCGCAGGTGAAGCACGCGGCCACGCGAGGCACGCGCGTCGAAGCGTTGGAGCCGGTCCGCCAAGGGATGCGGAAATACTTCGGAGCCATCGGCGAAGGAGTGGCGACGGGGCTGACCATCCGCCATGACAACGGATCGCCGTACATCAGCCGCGACTTCCAAAACGAGATCGCTTGGGCAAGGATCGCCTCGTCGCCGTCCTTTGTCCGCTCCCCCGAAGGCAATGGATGTGCCGAGCGATTCATCCGCACCTTGAAGGAGAACCTGCTGTGGCCTGGCACCTTCTGGACCATCTAAGAGTTGCAGCAGGCACTGCGGAAGTTCAAGGATATCTACAACCAAGCCTGGCTGATCAAACGCCACGGACAACACACTGTCGAGCCAGTTCAGGCGAGGGGCGGTGGACGAGATCCCGGCGGTCGCATAAGCTTCAAAAGTGTCTCAATAACCCTAGGGTGCTACACTAAGACCGCAACACTCCATTCGGCATCGGAAAAAAATCACATTCGGACGCAATAGTCGCGGCACCATCCTTCCCAATATCAAGGTTGTACCTCCTACCTAAATCATCCGAAGTAACCGGCAAGCGTCGACACAACACATCCGCAAGAGCGGAGTCCTCGACTGCACAGACTATTTGTCTGCCGGCGAGGCGAAATGCTGCAAGTACTTCAATTAAGTGAATTGCTCGAAAATCATCGATATGCTGAATGGGATCATCCAAGATCAATGTGCGCCAAAATGTCCACTCGCGTGCCAAATGCACAGATAATAAAAATGCCAACCCAGCCGCACGCCGCTGACCACTGCTAAAAATGAATTGAGGATTAAGCCCATCCCCCACTTTCAGGCTGAGAAATCGACGAATATCGCCACGAATACCGTATTCAATGGAACGCCAGTCGTGATGTGGGCGTAACCGCTGATATAATTCATTCAAGAGAGGACTGATTTGGGCCAATCGCTCGTTGACAATATCCCCGGAAATACCGCGCACACCACGTTCCATAGCTTTCGCGCTTTCCAAAGCTCTTTCTGAGTTCTCCATTCGAGCCGCTGTGCTATCTACTTCCCTGCGAAGCATCGAAACACTATCCTCAAGTGACGAGATTTTAGAGGCAATCTGTGACGCATCGAGTGTATGTAATGCCCTCTCCAAATCGATAAGCCGATTCCGCTCATTCGTGAAATACTGTTCAAGACCATCAATGTCATGAACAAAGCGAGACTCTAGTCCATAAAGTTCAAGTGTTTCGATATAAGTCCGTTCCAAATCGATAAGGCGAGATTGCTCCTTTTCAACCTCAATCCACACCTCCTGAGCCCGCTCTTGTTCAAGGGTAGTCTGTTGGGCTACTCTTCGTGCTTCTTCCATTTGTCTTTGAGCAGAACCAAATCCAACAGAAATATCTTTCATTCGATCATGTGCTCTAGCAAGTCCAATAGCGAACTCCTCGTTCGTTCTCGCAGCCGCACAAAGCGGGCAGTGCTCATCGTGCAAGCCGTATTTTTCGCCGTGTTCAATAATTGCAGCGAGTGAAACGGCAAGAGCATTTGCTCCCTGTTCAATTTCAAGATCACGCTCTTTTTCTTTAACGATACGATCCGCCTCACCCTTCATTTTATTAGCTATATCTAGTCGCTCTCTTGTAGCCTCTCGCTTCTCGACAGCATCCGGAGCGTCAAGATCTCGTCTAAGTCCCAAAATTGTACGCCCCTGAGAGATGGCTTCGCGCATGCCCCCAAGACGTGCTCGACCCTCCGCTAGTATCGAACGCCCCCAAGAAATACGATATGTAAGGTCCTTTATATCATCAGTCATCGCAGCACCCAGGATAACTTCCGCGGCAGCAACGTCTTCTTGACGAACTATTGCATCCTTCGCCTCAGAGAGATGGATCAAAGAATTTTCAAGCAAGTCGTGTGCTCTGGCATTTGCGAACTTATTCGCATCGTGGACCATCTCAACTCTTTTGAATACTTCTTCGGCTTTAGCTCCGAAATCGGCCTCTTGGATAGGGCCGAGCGCCGACCGCACCAAATCGAATCGATCGGTTTCACTCAGATCGAGGCTGAGGGCAGAAATCCATTCATCGCGAATAATTGACGATTTACAAAGCTGGCGAAGGGCGTCATCCGGTTTGGCACTACTGCAGAGGGCGTCCTCGATATCACTTGGAGCTTTGTCAGCACCGGACTTCCTTGTCCTAGTAATGCAAAAAGTCTCACCGCTAGCTTTTTTAAACGAAACAGCTACGTAATGATCGATAGGAGATTCTTCTCCTCGCCACCACAGATAATCACTGAGGCTTTCCTTTGCTGCTTTCTCAACAACATACTTGCCGATCGATCCAGTCAAAGCGAATTCCACGGCATCGCAAAGTGTGCTCTTCCCCACACCATTACGCCCAGTGATAACGGTAAATCCCGAGCCAAAAGTAATGCGGGCCTTTTCGCGAAAGCCGCGAAACCCACAGACCTCGATATAATCCAGTTTCACGGCTTCTCCAAAAGCATTCTTGCGACATCATCTGCGTCACCACCGCCTAGAAATCCTGTCAACACATCCTCGGAGACGTTCTTCATTCTAGAGCGAAATCGGTTCTCAAAATCTGCATTCAAGAGCATCGATTGGGTCCTCACCGCAGTGAAAAGCAGTAAGGTGCGTTCGATATCATCTTGCGTGCGCACATTGGTACGAGCAATTTTTCGAGTCTGGGAGAAGTCTTCCTCTATACGCTCTACCTCGCGCTGCTCGGATTTTGTCCCATTTTCGGAGAGAAATACCGAGTAGACATTCCACGCCTTGTCTCCCGCTGCCTGCAGCAGCGCACTATGAGATGAAAGCACATTCTGCTGCGCAGACTCCCAGATTGAAAGAAGTTCCTCCGCCGTTGAAAAGACATGAACGAAGCCGATGAGGGTTGCATTCTCGAAACACGTTGCCTCGTGTGACTCGTTGGACCATGCCCATGTTTCGTAACCGGCATCTCGGAGAAAGATTTCGGATTGCGTCGCGATATCCATTAAACGTTCAACTCCTCTCGAGCTTGATCAAAAGTCAACCACTTTCCTCCAGCGGCTGGTCGAATTATGTTACTCGAAATGCCTGCGCGAACTATATTACCCGGCAAGCCAGAATACGTAGATCCCACTGCAACAACATAATCGGTCGAGCGAACCGTAGGTGCTTCAATAAATGCTTCCTTCAATCTATTCAAAAAATACCCTCCACCATTAACCACTCGGATAGAGCGATCTTGCAATTTATAACCTTTTGAATACTGAACTGCGCCAGCTCGACGAAGAAGAAGATGAAAAAATCCTAGTACTTCAACACCATCAGGACACTTTTTCTTTGCAGGGCGACTGTTGGGCACACCCTCTGCATCCCTACGCCAGCCGTACAGTGATTCGCTACATAACGATGCATTAATGTTAAACCACGCCTGATCGCAATCTATATCAGTCTCCTTTTTGAGGACGTTCCAACCCGCGTGCAGCACTTGCCGCAAATAATTTTCAGAAAAAGCTCTTCGGAGCTCGTCAAGCACCTCGGCTCCCGACTCCCGCACATGACAAAATTTAACATGCTTCTGATGAAAAAGACCCCAGAGGTTGGGGGCTTTGCTCTCGAGATCAGTACGCTCGGAGGGATCTATCACCGTAATCGACTTCGGATCGATCCCTTTGAGCGCACGACCCATGATCTGATTGAGGTAGTCCCAGTCGGACCAAAATCCTACTATCAGAAGGTCTTTCTGACGCAAGTAGACCTCCATCCAAGATTTGCTATTATCAATGCGATCGACAATTGTTTGATCTTTGGTTGGACCTTGAATCTGCGACAATGTCCACACAGTAGAGCCTCGGCTGCGACACGAACATCCATGGAATTTCAGGAGTGGGGCATGATAACTAGAGCGCTCTATCGCCTCATCCCCGTTTAGAGAAATGAGAAAATCAGCACCATATTGCTGTGCTTTGCGCTCAACCAATTCGTCGTAGTTACCAGAGAGGCCGGCAACAGCCGCTCTTGTGATAAGAAAATCCGCCATCGCGGCGTGACCGGGATTGGGGCTACCCACGAATTTACCCCAAGGAACGAGAGTTCCAATGAAATGTTCAATATTGTTCTGGTTGGCGAAATACTCTGCCAAAGCAGCAAGATCACGACGGAGTTTAGGATCAAATCCTTCCGGATCTGCTTTCACCTTATAAGCATCAAAACACTCCTCTGCAACTTTCTGCGCGGAAGGCAGATTACTCGGCGGTGCCATAGACAGGCCTGCGCCACAAAGCACCACGAGTCGATCAGCGTCTATGGACTCCAACAATCGGCTTTTGACCTCCGGAGTCAATAGCTTCTTCCTCATAATCGATTACCTTGCCAGTGACACGTCTTGACTCGGGCTTGGTGAATAGTCGCTATGCATCATCGCCCGAGTGTTCTCGATGTTCTCTGCCTCGAAGGTCGTCTTGGATACTATATACGAATCGCCGAAGATCGAAACCGTTCCGCCTCGGCTGTCCCTTCGAGGATGAAATGTCGGTTGTACCGGTCGTTCGACTTAGCCATACGATGCCCTACTCCAAGCTTTCCGGTTGTCGCGATTCAAGTCGCTTCGAGATCCTCTGCCTTTCCTGCAACGTCCGCCGAATATCGGCCTCCGTGACTTTCGGGCGGCTATCGATCAACGCCTCCTTCAGGGCCTCTTCCGATGCCCGTGTCACTTCGGCATAGCTAAGGCCGGTGGATTCGGTGGCGAGTCGTTTCCAAGATACGCCTTTCGTAGCCATCCTTCCGAGGCGGTATTTAAGGACCGATGCGATGCGGGTTTCGTTCGGCAGGTCGTAGTGCAAAACGTCGTCGAAGCGGCGGAAGAGGGCGTGGTCGAGGATATCGGGGTGATTGGTCGCGGCCACGATCAGGCTGTGGGATTCGTCCTGTTCGATCATTTGCAGGAAACTGTTCAGGATGCGGCGAACCTCGCCGACATCGTTGACGAGACCACGCTGCGAGCCGATGGCGTCGAATTCGTCGAAAAAATACACACCCCGGGTTCGACCGGTCGCTTCGAATACCTGTCGCAGTTTGGCTGCGGTCTCGCCCATGTATTTGGTGATCAGGCCGTCCAAGCGCACTCGAAAGAGCGGCAGGCCGAGTTCGCCGGCAAGCACCGAGGCCGTCATCGTTTTGCCGGTGCCCGGTGCGCCCATCAGCAAGAGTTTTCGTCGCGGGCTCAGTCCGTGGGAGAGAATCTTCGATGCTTGTCGTTGTTCTTTGATCACTCGGTCGAGTTGGCTCTTCAAGGTATCGTCAAGCACCATCTCGGTAAGGTGCGCCTTCGGATTGCTGACGGCCAGGATACCGGTCAACTCTTCTCGCGGGCGCCTGATGGAAGCCGCCTTTTGCTCGCCCGGGAGCGGCAACCTACGGCGAGACTTGGCTTGGTCAATAAGATCCCGCAGTTCCCCTGCGAGCTTGCCATGACCGCGCTTTGCCTCATGCGCTGCCACCTGCATCGCCACCGAGTAGAAGCGATCTTCGTCCCCTTCGAGATGCGATGTCAAAAACGCCTTCAGCTGACTCGCGCTGGCCACTGCCCCCTCCTTTGTTCTTGCTGCGACCTCACGCCCGAATGAGCATCGCCGCTTTTCGCCTTCCGGATATACCGGTTATTTTGAAGGCGATGATAAGAGTAGTAAAGCGCATAAGGGCCTTTTATGGCAAACGCCTTCCGGCCGGCCTTCGCCCGATGAGAGAACAGGCGGATCCGGGGCAATTCAGGGAACATCGACCAATACGACCTCCGCAGATTCGGTGGCGGTGATGACGATCTCGGATTCATCGGCGATCGCAACACCATCTCGCGCATCGACGGCGATGCCGTTGACCCTCACCTTGCCGACCGCCGGGACGAGGTAGGCCTTGCGAGCCTCGCCTAAAGCGTGGGTGATGCTTTGGCCGGATTCCAAGGTGGCACCCATAACGGCGGCGTTTTGGTTGATCTTCAGCGCACCCTCGTCGCCCGGTCGCCCCGAGGCCAGCACAACGAGCTCTCCGGCTCGGTCGCCCTTGGGGAAGGACTTGGTATCCCAATCGGGCTCGTAGTCCGGGGCATCCGGGGTAATCCAAATCTGAAATATCTGCGTTTGCTCGCTTTCCCGGTTGTATTCGGCGTGAACGATACCGGTGCCTGCGGACATCACTTGGACATCGCCGGCTTCGGTGCGTCCCTCGTTGCCCAAAGCGTCTTGGTGGGTGATCGCCCCTTTTCGGACGTAAGTGATGATCTCCATATCGCGATGCGGATGCGGGTCGAAGCCACTATCGGGCTCGATGGTGTCGTCGTTCCAAACGCGCAAGGCACCGATACCCATGCGCTCGGGATCCGAATAGTGACCGAAACTGAAATGATGCTTGGCATCGAGCCAATCGATCTTGAAGGCTCCCAGACTGTTGAACGGGCGATGGTCGATCACTGGCATCTCTCCTAAGTCGGCGGTGACGAGGGTTCCAAGGTGTCGGTAAAAGGGAGTCGGGTGAGATCGGATGCGGGGAAAAGCGATGAAATCGTTTTCCCGCCGCCATCGTCTTCGGGATCGAAGGGCAAGCGCTGCCGTCGGCATGAAATTCGGTACCTTCGCGCTAACGGTCCTAGCCTGAATCGACCATTTCGCCGGCATCGGCAAAATGGTTCGCAGACTATTTCGAATAGCCCTGAGAGAAATCGGATCTCACCGCCAGTCAATACTCGACACCCCTTCCACCATCCGAATATGGGGCCTGAATGGCTACCGACAAGGCGTTTCGGGCTCGCTCTTGTATCGATACTGGATCAACCGACGATATCCCGTCTTCGGTCACCGAGTCCTCTTCTTCAATCGACCCGAAAGACCTTCATCACCTCGTCCCCCAAGTGATTGATCACCTTGACGGCGATTCGTCCCGATTCGGGCTTGGCGAAAGGGCGCGAGGTGTCGCTGTGAAGGGTTGACCAAGCGTCTTCGTCTATCTCGGCTTTGAGGGTCGTTTTCAATAGCTTTATAGCGCCGAGGAAGTAGGCGTGGCGGACGAAGAAACTCTCCTCGTTGTAGTCGGTATCGATGAACCAACAGGCGATGCCATCGGCGCCGGCGGAGCGGATTTCTCCGGTTTGGGGGTGGAAGACATCCACGCCCTTGACCTTGATCCGAATCTGCCCGTCTTGTGCATCGATGATATCGATATCAGGTTCCCCGAAGATGACGAAGAGATTCCCCTTGCCGGTATTCTTCAAATCCTCTGCCATATGCAAGTCGGCGTTCATGCGGGCTCTGAGTATGGGGATGCGTCCGAGTTTGTCGAACTCCGATGAATGCGCATCGTAGTTGAATGCGCAGGCGATGAGGATATCGAAATCGGATTCACCGGCCTCGCGGGCGGCAGCGACCAAATCCGGCCGAGATACCGTACCGAACTCGGGGCCAATGAAGATTGCCGCGCGCTTTTCGGGTGAGGTTCCATCGGATACAGATCTACCCCCCCCCCCCCCCGTTTGAAACGCCTTTTACATAGTGCCCTTGGGCGCAAACCAAGGTACCCGGCCAAGGGGTCAGCGAGGTGAAATCGATTTTGTCTTCTTTGCTTGCCTGCTGAACTCCGGCGGTTTTGAGGTTCTCGAGAATCACCTCTACGAAGTCTGCCTTTCGAGCATCGGAAGTTTTGTCGCCGTAAGTGACGGATGCATCGGCGACGCTATCGATTAACTCGTCGTCCTCGTCGACACCCAACACGCGGTGGGGGGACAGACTTTCCACGGTAAAGGGGCCTGCCACTCGGACGATATCGTCATCTTCGCAGGGCCTGTCGTATAAATATTCGGTATCGGCTTTGGCTGCGATGGAAGCATCGATCTCTTTTTGTCGGGCGATGCGTTGCTCCCACCACTGCCGGTGCAACCCTAGGGCTTCGTCGGACCAATCTTTATCGCTCTTACGAGGAATCTCCCATTCTTCCCAAGTCTCTTTCAGCGCTTCGTTCAGCTGCATACGCAGCGGCTCCAAACTCTCTTGGAAACGATCCCAAATCACATCGATCTCGGCATTGTTCGCGATCGACTTCAGGGTGATACGGGGAACACGCTCATAGATAAAACCGTGGCGAATATTCCGATAGGTCGTTCGGCTAGATGGAGCCGAACGAGTGATCTCGGCTTCCTTCAGCAGGCCTTCTTGACTATCTGCAAGCAGGTAATAAGGATAACGAGCGCTCATCACCCTCGCCCGGGCAAGAGCGAGAGCCACCCGGGACGTGTCGATGGTGATCCATCGGCGACCCCATTCCTCGGCCACGAAGGCCGTGGTGCCGGAACCGCAAGTGGGGTCCAGCACGAGGTCACCGGGATCCGTGGCCATCAGGATGCAGCGGGTGATGATTTTTTCTGATGTTTGGACGACATAATTCGGTTTCTGTTCGGGGGTGGTGTCATTCCAAAGGTTATTGATTCGCCTGCGAGGCACGTCCTCCCAAGCAACAAACGCACTCAATCTCCCGCTTTCCGCCAGATGCAATCGCCCTGCACGATCCAACCGAGGAATTCCCAGTCCAGGGTCGAATGCCCAATGGGCGTTCGATCCTGGACTGATGCTTCGGTTGCGCAACCAAATAGAATCGCTTCTGGTTTCACTATGGTGTTGGCTGATAACACGATCAGCAGATTTACAATATTTACCACCCTCCTCTAAAAGACGGGCTGCCTCTTCGCTACTCGATGGCTTGATCCAATCACCCGATAGCGTCAGGATTTTTTTAAAAGAATCATCATCCGGAAGCTCGCCGCTATTGGTGATGGTCCCATACAAAGCCCGAAGCTTGGCTTTGCTACGATCTTTAGCGAAATGTAAAATATAGTCATTGACCGCTTGTCCCGGGGAGGTGAAGTTTTTCTTTCTGAAAACGATAGCGGCGAATGCGTTTTTCTCCCCGAATACCTCATCCATCAACGCCCGCACCCGGTGAACATTCTCGTCCCCGATCTGCACGAAGATCGACCCCGAATCCGTCAATAGATCTCTTGCCACGGTCAACCGATCTCGCAGGTAAGTCAGATACGAATGAATCCCGTCTCGCCATGTATCCCGAAAGGCTTTGACCTGCTCCGGCTCGCGCGTGATGTGATCGATCTTTCCGTCCTTCACATCGCGGCTCGTCGTCGACCACTGAAAATTGGAGTTGAACTTGATGCCATAAGGCGGGTCGAGATAGATGCATTGCACCTGACCGCGCAGACCCTCACGCTCGGCAAGGGAAGCCATGACCTGCAGGCTATCGCCCAAGATCATGCGATTGCTCCAGTTGGCGTCGTGGCGATAGAACTCCGTTTTGGCGTTATCGTCGGGCAAGCCATTGAAGTCCGCGAAAAGATCGGCCTGCTCCTCGTTTGCCTGTCTCTCGGCATCCGAACGCCAGAGCAAATCGTCGATCAAAGCCTTGGGATGCACTTTCTCTTGGATATAAAGCGGCGGCGCAGGCACCACGAGCTCAGACCAATCTTGTGCATCCTTGCCGCGCCAAAGAAACTGCGGATCAAGGTCCCGATTCCGCCGCTCGTAGGCAACGCGCAGGGGAGATTGATCCTCCTTTTGCATCACCGACTGATACTCGGCGGTCGGGATATTCTTGCGCCTCGCCTCCTCGTGGGTCAACGATTCGATGGATTTGCGAGTACGCTTGTTTTTGGGCTTTTTCATGGTGATGGTCATCCGCCTCAGGGGGTTGTCAGGGGTATTCTTATGCACGCCCTGTGTATTCGGCAATTCATACGGGTGATCAAATCTTCCAATGGCTATCTTCGATACCTGATCTCGAATCGGATGCGTGGTCGAGGCCGGTATCCGGCTCGATGGTACCGTCGGTCCGAACAGACAGGTCCCCGATGCCCATGCGCTCGGGTCCGTATGAGTGCCCGAAACTCAGATGCCCTATTCCGGCTTCCCGAGTAGAGGATTCTAAGGGTTTCCGGCAGACCGTTTTGCCCGCTCTTCTATCGGATCGATCGTCGACGCCTCGTCAACGTCAGGTCGTCAGCAAGCAAAACATCTTCTTCAGTCGACCCGAAAGACCTTCATCACCTCGTCTCCCAAGTGGTTGATCACTTTGACGGCGATGCGGCCCGATTCGGGCTTGGCGAAGGGGCGCGATGTGTCGCTGTGCAGGGTCGTCCATGCGTCTTCGTCGATCTCGGCTTTGAGGGTCGTTTTCAATGCTTTGTAGGGATCGTCGGCGCCGAGGAAGTAGGCGTGGCGGACGAAAAAACTCTCCTCGTTGTAGTCGGTATCGATGAACCAACAGGCGATGCCATCGGCGCCGGCGGAGCGGATTTCTCCGGTTTGGGGGTGGAAGACATCCACGCCCTTGACCTTGATCCGAATCTGCCCGTCTTGTGTATCGATGATGTCGATATCGGGCTCCCCGAAGATGACGAAGAGATTCCCCTTGCCGGTATTCTTCAAATCCTCCGCCATATGCAAGTCGGCGTTCATGCGGGCTCTGAGTATGGGGATGCGTCCGAGTTTGTCGAACTCCGATGAATGCGCATCGTAGTTGAATGCGCAGGCGATGAGGATATCGAAATCGGATTCCCCGGCCTCGCGAGCGGCGGCGACCAAATCCGGCCGAGACACCGTACCGAACTCGGGGCCGATGAAGATTGCCGCGCGCTTTTCGGGTGCGGTTCCATCGGATACAGATCTACCCCCCCCCCCCCCGTTTGAAACGCCTTTTACATAGTACCCTTGGGCGCAAACCAAGGTACCCGGCCAAGGGGTCAGCGAGGTGAAATCGATTTTGTCTTCTTTGCTTGCCTGCTGAACTCCGGCGGTTTTGAGGTTCTCGAGAATCACCTCTACGAAGTCTGCCTTTCGAACATCGGCGGTTTTGTCACCATAAGAGACATGGGCATCGGCGACGCTATCGATTAACTCGTCGTCCTCGTCGACGCCCAACACACGGTGGGGGGACAGACTTTCCACGGTGAAGGGGCCTGCCACTCGAACGATGTTTTTATCTTCATAAGGTTTGTCATAGAGGTACTCGGTATCTGCCTTGGCGGCGATGGATGCATCGATTTCTTTTTGTCGGGCGATGCGTTGCTCCCACCACTGCCGGTGCAACTCCAACGCCTCTTTAGGCCAATCTTTATCGCTCTTGCGAGGAATCCCCCATTCCTCCCAATCTTCGTTCAGTACCTCGTTCAGTTGTGTGCGCAGCGGCTCCAGACTCTCTTGGAAGCGATCCCAGATCACATCGATCTCGTCGTTGTTGGCGATCGACTTCAAGGTGATATGAGGAACTCGCTCATAGACGAAGCCATGGCGAATATTCCGACAAGTCGGTTGGCTAGATGGAGTCGAGCAGGTGATCTCCGCTTCCTTCAGCAAGCCTTCCGGGCTATCTGCGAGCAGGTAATAAGGATAGCGAGCGCCCATCACCCTCGCCCGGGCAAGAGCGAGAGCCACGCGGGACGTGTCGATGGTGATCCACCGGCGACCCCATTGCTCGGCCACGAAGGCCGTGGTGCCGGAACCGCAAGTGGGGTCCAGCACGATGTCTCCGGGATCCGTTGTCATCAAGAGGCAGCGGGTAATGATTTTTCCTGACGTCTCGACGATGAACTTTTTACTAGTAGCTCCTCCTAAGTCCATCCATGGATTTGTGATCTTAGAGTAAAGAAAGTCCTCCTTAAAAAGAACATAGCGCAAAGAATTTCCGTCTGCTTGGATCCTTTTAATATTTGAAAGACGCTGCATTTTTTCCTTTGTAGTTACCCAGCACTGACCAGACTTTTGTCTATATGTTTTTCCCTCAAATTCAAAATCATAGACATTTGACTCCGAGAACGAAGGCGCGACCTGAGAGACTGTCTGATATAAACTGCTCCCGGCGGGCAGAGATTTTTCTTTTTTCTCTTCCTTGGTAAGCTTTCTTCGAGTTCCATCACCAAGTTCAACAAATTTCCAGATTGATAAATTAATCTCCGTCTTTTTCCAAAGTTGATGGTACTTGACGGCTTTTTTATTTCTCGCGTACCAAATGAGATAGTCACACATATTCTCAAGCGTTTTACCTCCCAAAGGCATATTCTTCTTTCTAAAGGTAATCAGACTGACAAAATTATCCTCCCCGAACACCTCATCCATCAACGCCCGCACCCGATGAACGTTCTCGTCCCCGATCTGCACGAAGATCGACCCCGAGTCCGTCAATAGATCCCTCGCCACGGTCAACCGATCTCGCAGGTAAGTCAGATACGAATGAATCCCGTCTCGCCATGTATCCCGGAAGGCTTTGACCTGCTCCGGCTCGCGAGTGATGTGATCGATCTTTCCGTCCTTCACATCGCGGCTCGTCGTCGACCACTGAAAATTGGAGTTGAACTTGATGCCATAAGGCGGGTCGAGGTAGATGCATTGCACCTGACCACGCAGACCCTCACGCTCGGCAAGGGAAGCCATGACCTGCAGGCTATCGCCCAAGATCATGCGATTGCTCCAGTTGGCGTCGTGGCGGTAGAACTCCGTTTTGGCGTTGTCGTCGGGCAAGCCATTGAAATCCGCGAAAAGATCGGCTTGCTCCTCGTTCGCCTGTCTCTCGGCATCCGAACGCCGGAGCAAATCGTCGATCAAGGCCTTGGGATGGACTTTCTCTTGGATATAAAGCGGCGGCGCGGGCACCAGGAGCTCGGACCAGTCTTGTGCATCCTTGCCCCGCCAAAGAAACTGCGGATCAAGGTCCCGATTCCGCCGCTCGTAGGCAACGCGCAGGGGAGATTGATCCTCCTTTTGCATCACCGACTGATACTCGGCCGTCGGGATATTCTTACGCCTCGCCTCCTCGTGGGTCAACGATTCGATGGCTTTGCGAGTGCGCTTGTTTTTGGGCTTTTTCATGGTGATGGTCATCCGCCTCAGGGGTTGTCGGGGGTATATGCTTGCCGGTCGTCCATGTAGGAGATCAGATTCCGAAGATCTACTCGTCTTCGACTCTTGACCTCGAACCGGAAGGGGAAATGCTCCGTATTTGGCCTTCGCTCAATGTCAGGCTCTTCGATATCGAACCTGAGGCTACTCGTCAGTGCACGAGTCATTTCTTGTTCGCGCGGCTCCCATAGCAACAAGGAAGCGATCGAAAAATCGGCATTCAGATAGCCATGTTCCCGGCACAAAGCCAGCAACCAATCGCAGAAGAACCTGCCGTTGATCATCTGCTTTTCAGACTCCTCCTTATGGCCGGATTTCATTTCGATGATAAATCCATAGCCTTGTCTCTCGTAAACGCAGAACAAAAAAGCGTCGCATATTTTGGCCATGCCCCCGGGAGGGTTGCCTCCAAAGAACGCGAAAGGGTTTTCATCCCTTCTGTCCAATGAAAATGCGATCGAATTCCTGTCGGGAACCCGAATTTCAATTCGCTTGTCGGATTCATCCAACAGCCATTCACGATCATTCCTTTCCAGATGATAGCGACGATCGATGGCTCTCTCGATCGTTTTGATGATATCACTGACCATCTCTAATAGCCTCTTTCATAGCGTAATAGATATCGTTGTTGGATCTGCCCTGCTCGCTGATCACCTTGTCAAAGGTCGTGGCGTAAATACCGCCCTCCGTGAAAATTCCCAATGGCTCGATGATCTGCTCGTCGAATAGATAGGCTCCGACTTTGCCGGGATCGAGGACCTCCTCCTCGTCATAGCCGTATGTTTTCCGCACACCCTCCGATCCCGGTTGATGCAGCATCATCATCGAGTTCATCTCCCGCACGATATAATCGCTGTGGGTGTTGATCACCACGCGCAGCCCTGCATTGACCAGCCTTACCAAGAGGCGGGCTATTTCGAGCTGGGCTCCCGGATGAAGATTGAGTTCGGGTTCTTCGATCATCAGCACATCGCCTTCTTTGGCCTGATATTCAAGATAGAACCATAATCCGAACAGGCTTTTTACCGTGCTTGACGCTATATGCAGATCCATGGCTTGGGTTCTGCGCCCATTCCGTCTCGCTTTGAGCGGTTTGAAAGCAATATCGCCGGTATTTTTATCTACGCTATAAGCGCCTCGAACAAGGTGTTTTTTGAGCATCTCGGCGTATTTATGAAAATCGTTGCTGTTTTTGCGCATGGTCTCCGGCATTTCATTCAGCCAGTCGATATAGTCAGCAATTGGTTGCGCATAGGGCGAGCGCATCACATCGCGCAACAACTCTTTTACATTGATCTTCTCTTTCGATATATGGTGCATCAAAGCCATACGGCGATTAGTGAGCTCACGAAAAAACAGATGCAGACCGCTTCGCTCTGCCGGCATTAGGAAAATATTTTTCCTCCTTTGCTCCTCGCGCAACAAAGAATTCAACTGTTGATCCGTAAAATTTACAAGATCAACTTTGGCATTTTCCAATATCTTCTCTTTCGCATTGAAAAAATCGGCCAAATTATCGTTCACATGATCACTCAATTCACTTAGCCGAATATATCGATCACCACCCTCATATAAAATCGAGGGATGATTTCGATAGGCGACCAGCACCAAAGACCAATAATACAGAGAATACATCACCCAAGTCTTGCCGCTGTTATTCGGACCGCAAAAAACGGTCAACGGCTTTTGGGTGAACTCGCCCTCGCGAACGGCACCTAGATTCTCGACCTTGAACTTCAGTTCATACTCTCGCTGGGACACGCTCTATCTCCAAACGTTATCGCTCGAAGCGGGTGGACGATCACTTTTTCTTTTGCATCGCCGGTAGACACTTGCGCATCGCCGCCTAGTGGGTCAATGATTCGATGGATTTTGCGAGTGCGCTTTTTTGGGGGCTTTTCATGGTGATGGTCATCCGCCTCAGGTGTTGTCGGGGGTATCCTCATGCCGCCGATGAGTTCGAATCCATACGGGAGATCAAGTCTCCGAGGGATATTCGTTTTCGGTATCTGACCTCGAACCGGAAGGGGAAATGATCCGTCTTCGGTCTTTGTTCGATCTCGGATTTTTCGATGCCGGATCTGCGATAACTTGTCAGCTCGCGAGTGATGTCTCGTTCGCGCGGTTCCCATAGCAACAAGGAAGCGATCGAAAAATCGACATTCAGATAACCATGCTCCCGGCACAAAGCCAGCAACCAATCGCAAAAGAACCTGCCGTTGATCATCTGCTTTTCAGACTCCTCCTTATGGCCGGATTTCATTTCGATGATGAATCCATAGCCTTGTCTCTCGTAAACGCAAAACAAAAAAGCGTCGCATATTTTGGCCATGCCCCCGGGAGGGTTGCCTCCAAAGAACGCGAAAGGGTTTTCATCCTTTTTGTCCAATGAAAATGCGATCGAGTTCCTGTCGGGAACCCGAATTTCAATTCGCTTGTCGGCCTCGTCCAACAACCATTCACGATCGTTCCTCTCCAGATGATAGCGGCGGTCGATAGATCTCCCGATCGTTCTGATGATATCATTGACCATCTCTAATAGCCTCTTTCATGGTGTAATAGATATCGTTGTTGGATTTATTGTGCATCTCAATCACCCTATCAAAAGTCGTGGCGTAGATACCGTCTTCCGTGAAAATTCCCAATGGCTCGATGATCTGCTCGTCGAATAGATAGGCTCCGACTTTGCCAGGATCGAGGACCTCCTCCTCGTCGTAGCCATATTTTTTCCGCACACCCTCCGATCCCGGTTGGTGCAGCATCATCATCGAGTTCATCTCCCGCACGATATAATCGCTGTGGGTGTTGATCACCACGCGCAGCCCTGCATTGACCAGCCTTACCAAGAGGCGGGCTATTTCGAGCTGGGCTCCCGGATGAAGATTGAGTTCGGGTTCTTCGATCATCAGCACATCGCCTTCCTTGGCCTGATATTCAAGATAGAACCATAACCCGAACAGGCTTTTGACCGTGCTCGACGCTATATGCAGATGCATGGCTTGGGCTCTTCGTCCGTCACGTTTTATCTGACGCGGCTTGAAGGTTATATCGCCGGTATATTTATCTACGTTGTAAGTACCTCGAACAATGTGTTTTTTGAGCATCTCGGCGTAGCCATGGAAATCGTTGCTGTTTTTGCGCATGGTCTCCGGCATTTCGTTCAGCCAGTCGATATAGTCGGCGATCGGCTGTGCATAACGCGAACGCATCACATCTCTCAACAATTCTTCGAGATCGACATTCTCTTTCGATGCCTGATGCAACAGGGCTGTGCGGCGATTGGTGATCTCACGAAAAATCAGATGCAGGCCGTTTCGCTCCGCCGGAATCAAAAAGACATTTTTCTTATCCCCTTCTCCATTCAACATGATTTTCAGCGATCGAACCGATCCTATAAGATCGACCCTGGCATTTTCCAGTACCTTCTCTTTCGTATTGAAAAAATCGGCCATTCCATCGTTGACGATATCTTTGAAATTGGCCACTTTGACAGAGCGACCATGACCCGTACGAAAATACTGGAGTCTTCGAAAATCGGGATCGTGCAGCATTAGAGACCAGTAATACAGAGAATACATCACCCAAGTCTTGCCGCTGTTGTTCGGGCCGCAAAAAATGGTCAACGGCTTTTGGATGAACTCGCCTTCGCGAACCGCACCTAGATTCTCGACCTTGAACTTCAGTTCATACTCTTGCTGGGACACGCTCTATCTCCAAACGTTATCGCTCGATGCGGGTGGGCGATCACTTGTTCTTTTGCATCGCCGGTAGATGCTCATGTACCGCCGATCTCCTGCTCACGCGAGAGGGCCAGCCATCGTGGAAGGGATGCCGGGGATCGCGCATCCCGCCGAAGCCGATGCTTTCTGCGTCTTCCAAGTATGAGACTCGAAATCGGCGGTTAAGTTTCAAATCGAATTCGGATCTCGCTTCATGACTCGCCCGCTACGGCAGATGCAGCCTTGTCGGCGACCATTCGATGAAAGCACTCCTCCACCCTGGCTTCGAAATCGGATTCCATCTCGTAGACATCGGTGAACTCGGCGAATGCCCAGCGTCCGTATTTGCCGTGCCGATTGACTCCCGGCACCCAATAGGTCTCCATGGTGTTTTTCTTTTCTTTGGCGTCCTCTCCCCGATAGCCCTTGATCTCGACGACGAGGTTCAGCGGGTCTTCCTTGCCGTGACCGTCGTCGACTTGGACGATGAAATCCGGGATATAGGTGCGGGCCTTGGAGCCGTAGCGGTAGGGCACCTCGAAGCCGACGTTATGGTTTTTCATATACGCCAGTACCCTCGGGTGGGCTTCCGCCACGCGACAGAACTCGCCCTCCCAACCGCTATCGAGGATCGCCCAATTGATATGGCAGCGGCTTGCGTCGGTCTCATAGCGGGAGGTCTTGGAGGTGTTGAAGTTGACTTGCGCCGTGGAACCTTGATGGTTATAGGGATCGAGCACGGCCTTGACCGGTCGGCGATGATCGATCTCGGCGAGGGTGATGGCCGCGGTGATGCGCTCGCATGCCATGGCCGCCAGTTCTTGGTATATCAACTGCGCCGGATAGGTATCGCCCTTGCAAACTAGGCAGGTATCCAGCCATTGTTTGGTGATGCGCTTGAGCTGGCCGAAAAGATAGAGTTTCGGCTCCTCGCCCGGGTCGCGCCATTTGTTGAAAAGCAGATGTCGCGTGAGATGATAGAGCAGGGTCGTTGGCCGCAGTTGTTCCTCCAAGTGATCGAGTTCCAAGTTGACCTCTTCGCCGATGATGCCGGCGTTTCGGGTGATCGTCGGGCCGACGAGCTCCGGCGTGAGCTCGAGGACGGAATCTTTCGTGAACCGCACTTTGAGCCGATCTTGCGGGAGTTCGACTCGATAACCCGCCACCCGGGGAAAGCGGATCTCGAGTTCGTCGCGATCGGGGCTTATCGCCTTGACCTGAATGGTCTCCAAAGGTGGCTGCGGCGGTGCCACCACCGGCTTCGCCGTGAAATCGAAGGGGATGCCCAGAACATCGGCGTATTCCACGTTGAACAAACCCTCCTCGTTCAAATCGTAGGACTGTCGCCGCAGGGACCTGCCGATAACCTGTTCGCAAAGCAGCTGAGTGCCGAATGCGCGCACGCCGAGAACATGGGTGACCGTATTGGCATCCCAACCCTCGGTCAGCATCGATACGGAAACCACACATCGGATCGAATCGCCGAGGCGCTCGTGCTTGCCGACCGTATTCATGACCTCCCGCAGCAAATCCTGATCGCTCAAGTTCTCGGCTTGCCGGCGGTCTCCGGTGCGCTCGATGATTTCTCGCCGGAAGCGGTCGATCTCGTCCGCCGCCATCTCGCGGAAGTTTTTGTCGAGGGCATCGCCGGACTCGAGTTGCTCGCTGTCTATCAGCAAGGTTCGAGGGCGGGGCAGCCGTTTGCCGTGCTCGTCGAAGTTGCGGAAGAGTTCAAGCCGACCGTTTTCCAAAGTGGTCTTGCCATCCTCCCCTTTGCGATGAAAGCCCGATATATAGTCGTGGACGAGTTTCGAAGTCGATGTGTTGTTGCAAACCACGATGAAGCAAGGCGGCACGACGACCCTGCGCGAAGCCCAAAGTTCAAAGGTTTTCTTGTAGTGCCCGTACAAAGCGTCCAAGGCGGTTTGCAACTCGACCGGCAGATCCAACGGATCGAGGGCTTGGCCCGTGCCGCGTCTTTTTTTCGGCATGCTCTTGCCGATATGCTCCCATAAGTTGCGAAACTTGGGCATTTCATCGCCCGATATATTATCCGCGACCGGCACCCGCGGCAGTTTGACGATCCCGCATTCGATGGCGTCCATCAAGGAGAAATCGCTCATGGTCCAGGGAAAGAGCGTGCCCTCGGCATAGCCGGAGCCGCTTAGGAAAAAGGGGGTTGCGGAGAGGTCGAAGACCCTCGAAAGACCCGAACGGCGATTGACCGCTTCGAGCCCCGATATCCAAAGCCGCGCCGCTTCTTTGTTCTTCTCGGCTTGTTTCTTCTCGTCCCCTTTCAACTCGCCTTCTTGATCGTCCCCCGGCTTCTCGCGATAGCAGTGGTGCGCCTCGTCGTTGATCGCCAGAATATTTTTCATCCCCATCAGCTCGGGCATGACGCGCTGGATCATCTGCCCCTCGGTTTCGATCGTATCGATGGGGTCGCCGCGGCGACCTTGCAGGAGCGAGCGACCGCCCTTTGACAACTCGGTACGCTCGCGCAGTTTGAAGGCGTGGTAGTTAGTGATGACGATCTTGGCGCGATTCATCTGATCGAGCATATCGCTCGGCACCAGCAGGCGGCTGCGGTAATAACTATCCGGATCGTTCGGCTTCAAAACCCGCAGTCGATCGCGAATGGTCAAACCCGGGGTTACGACCAAGAAACCGCGAGTGAATCGCTTGCTCTGCGGCCGACGCACGGCATTGACCGTCTGCCACGCGAGCAGCATCGCCATGACGGTGGTCTTGCCGGCCCCGGTCGCGAGTTTCAAAGCGATGCGCAAGAGCTCGGGGTTGGCATCGTTATTGGCATCGGCGAGGTGCGCCAAGAAGCGCTTGCCGGCGTTGCCCATCTGCGGCGCCACTTCGACCAGCCAGATGGCGGTCTCAACGGCCTCCACCTGACAGAAGAAGGGACGGATATCGCTGAAATCGTGATGTCGCCAGTGCCGAAGCAGGCGCGCGGTTTCCGGCGTTACCCGCCATTGCTCGGGGTTTTCCAACCGACGCCAGCGATCGACCTCTTGGCGAACGCCATTGATGATGGCGGTATGGTCGTAGGCTTGCTTCTCGGTCGAAAGCCCCTTGCCCTCGTCGAAAACCAACGCGGACTGATCCTTCGCCCCCTTGCGCTTCTTGGGCTTCGGGATCGGCGTGATGAACTCCGCCCCCCGACGCGTTTCGATGATATTCAATGTCGGCTGACCGGCCTCGTCGAGCTCCCAATGCCGCTTGGGATAGCCGTAGGGAGAGTTGAGGATCGGGCGTTTGAAAAAGGAATTGCTCACGAACTGCCTCCCTTTGTAGTCCGCCGTTCGGGTCCAAAAGGCGATTGGGGTCTTATTGTATGGCTAAATCGGTTAGAGATTCGGTTTCGAAGCTTATCCAATGAGCCCGACAACTAAAAAACCCATCCCTCTTTTTCCATGAATTCCTCCGAACTCATCCACTTAGTACCGAAATATTCACATAGATTCAGGGTTTTCGCCGTCATCGATTTATGAGTTTCAGTCATCACGACGCAGCCTCTATCGGCACATCCCGCTTTTGCAATCACGAAGGAATCGGCTGCAGGGACTACCCTCAAGTATTCTCGAGAACGGAAACCAAAATATCTTTATTGCGTAAACCATCGAATCTTTGCCATGAAGAGATGAATCGATCGGGATAATAATTCCGAAACATCAAAATAACCGGACCGGTTCGAACACGTATGTCATGCAAGACCACCCCAGCGAAGCATCGCATTTTCCATACCGGGAACACTCTTGATTTTTATGCCGAGATAATCCGCCAACTGATCGATTCCGAAGCGATTTTTATAATACTGGCTGAACGCCTTCTCCACATAACGCTCTCCAAGATAAGTGCCTATATTGGCGTAATAATTACCGCCTGATCTTTTTGGCTTGATCGCCTGTTTCCATTCGTTTACTTTCTTCCGGTACTCCCGCTGCGTTACGGCATTTCGATCGAGAAACTTACGCAGTATGACCTCTTTGCTTACATGATAGGTGTCCGCAAGATCGGAAATTTCCTGATCGTCGATCGGCATTCCATAAATCCGAGCATCGAAATCTTTCGATGGCACCAAGAATTCGGCGGCGAACTCATTACATCGAACTTCGATCGAACGATCACTGCTTCCATGGGGATCCGAGTGAACTTCCCGATCGATATCCACCCCGCCGGTCTTGAAAAGAAGATGCGCAAGTTCGTGGAAGAGGGTGAAAATCTGCCGATTGAAAGAGGCGGAATTATTGACGTAGATAAGCGGAAACTCATCGTGATATAAACAAAATCCGGAAAAATCATCGTCCCTAAAAGCATCTTTGAATACCGATATTCCGAATTTCTCCAATATATCACGCCAAAACTTCATCGCGTATTCCGATCTTTCCAGATCTCTCTGCGTCTTCAAATCCACGGACAGATATTTTCGCACCCTTTGCGACATTTCAGTCACGGGGATATCAGGATCGATATCGATATCCTCGATTATCCGTCGCTTAACCGGATTCGACCCGTCATGCAGCTCGATAAGATTCAGTTGCAGTGCAGCGGCCTTTCGCAGCAAAAATCGCATACGAGGGGAAATCAACCCGAGATCGGATTCCGGCAGCGTACGGAAGGACTGTTTTGGCGTGGGCTCTTCAGGAGGCTGCGGAAAAAAGAAAACCGCCAAGGGACGCTTGTAGATATCGTACGCCAATCGCTCCAGTTGAGGATATGTAGGGCTTTTCGTACCCTCTTCCCACGCCGCGACCACCTCGGCGGTCACTCCTTTCCTTCCCATCTTGTCGACGACATCGTCAATGGACATCCCAATGGACTTCCTAGCCCATTGCATCACTTCCGAGTTGATCGGCAGTTCCGGCATCGATGGCTACCCGTTCTTTTTACCGGCGAGCATTACAGGATTGTAATGTCTTTGAAATTCCTACCTGCCGGCGCTGTCATTCGGCAGGCGGGAGCGCATATCAATCCCTTGCCTCCGACCGGGGCTTCCCTTTGTACATCACGACTTTGAGATGATCTTCCGTCGCGTCGAACACCGGCTCCGTCCCGTTGTGCTCTTCGAGCAAGGGGATGATCTTGTTCCGCACTCCCATACCACCATCAGCATATCCATAGTTTCTGAGAACATCCATGATCAATGAATTACGCGCCAAACACCGACCCGCGATCATATTCTTCACGCTCATCGAATTCCACAATGCCCCGGGGCTCAAAACCTCGAGTCGATCTGAATACCTTACCACTTCGACCTCTTCACATCGAGTCCAGTCACGATGGGCGACCGCGTTCACGATGGACTCTCGAATTACGTCTATTGGATAGAACCACGAGCGCTCGCGCCGCATTGATTTATCGATCTTGTCCGATTCCTCAGATACGAATGGCCGCATCGCATCGATCAAATTATTAAACAGGCCGTTTCCCACGATCTCTCTACCACCCCCAAGGAGGGGTTTACAAGGTGCGACCAGTGGCTCATCGAATCTTCGATCGTCCAAGGCCTTGTATTCTTTATCCTCTCCTTTGAATGCCATCCATCGAACGCCCGCCTGAGGGAGAAACCGTCGTGGAGAATACCCAAACAACACAAGACCGGCAATCGTACATTCCGGCAGATCCTGATCAGTCTCGGTCATAAAACCCAGCGCACAAAGCCGCTCGTGCCATTGCGCATCATCTGTCGGAATCTTTTTATCACCCACAATCGAGGATAAATAGCCCTTCAGTCTGTCTTGGCTGAGATCGGCCAGTCCACTACCGGCAACCGGCAGCAGCTCTGTACGCAATACGCGGCCCAGTGCATACAATCGCGCCTGCTGCTCTCGTTTCGCTTGACGGGATGTGCTTCCAACCCGGATATAAATGTCTTCCCGGTCATGATCGCGCACCACATAAGGCTTGGTCGCACCCTCACCCACGGTAATTGCCGCTACCCGGTGCCACTCGTCGATCTGTATCTCTTCGTAAAACGGAATGATCATCGGATGTACATAGCGATCGAAAATCGTACCTATTACCCATTGCTCGAGATCGTCGCGCTGAATCCCGCTGACGGTTCCATCATCATCTACACCGATCAGAATTCGGCCGCCTCGAAAATTGGCGAGTGCCACTACCTCCTTTGCCAGCTGCTCGGGGCAACGATCATCGCGCTCGAACTCCACACCGGAGTTCTCACCCTTTGCAATCAACTCGAGCAATTCGGCCTTGTTCATCGGTCCAACCCCTATTTCTCTTTTCCGTTGCATGAAGGCTTCCTTGCTGCCCTCGAGAGGGTTTAAACGCCACGGTTCACCAGCGATTACCCCCGAGCTCGCCCTTGCGCCAAAGTTCGCCCAGACTGTAGCGATCTAACCAGTCGGAAAGATCCGCCTTGTCCAAGCGGCGCATGCCGGTGCGGCCATTTCGTTTTTCGCACACCACGACGCTTTCCGGTGTGTCCGTCAGCGCATCCACCAGCACATCGGAATGGGTCGTCACCACCAGTTGGCATCGCTTCGAGGCTTCGCGAAGCAGGTCGCTCAGCGTCGGCAGAATATCCGGGTGTAGTCCCAGTTCCGGTTCTTCGATGCAGACCAACGGCGGCGGTTTGGGGTGGCAGAGGATCGCGAGCAGGCACAGGTAGCGCAGTGTACCGTCCGAAAGCCTCGTCGCCGGCACGATAATGCTGTCTTCTTGGAAAAAGACTTGGACGGTTCCGCCTTCGACACTGATTTCGAAGTCGACCACGCCATCGTAGAGTTTCTGCAAAGCATCGATGATTCGCGCCTTGGCCTCGGGTTCGCGCCTGAAACGGTTGAGGATCAGACCCAGGTTTTTACCGTCTTCGCTCAGGAAATCGTTCGGAAGATCGGCTTTCTGAGGCAGTCGCGGTGGCGTATATCGCCCGAAGATCCATTCACGGTATAGCCGTATCCGGCCGAAGGCCTCTCCGATATAGGTCAACTCCGGATAATGGTCTGGATCCTTTCTCTGAGAAAGGATGGACTGCTCCGGCTCGATCTCCTCGGGTCGAAGTTGCCGCTCACCTTTGTTTCGATAATTCAGGGCGGCCCTTCCTCCGCGCCTTTCAAAGTAGAGGTAGGGTGTGGCGTAGCCTTGGGAAGGATATATGTTCTCAACCCGCTCCTCGGTCAACTCGAAACGCTGACCGCGCTCGGCAAAAGCGATCTGATAGCGCAACGCTTGCCCCTTCGGGTTTTCTATCTCGACCTCGATTTGCGCCGACTCGGCCGTTGGTTCGCCGCGCCGGATCCAATCCCCTATATAACCACCGTCTCGGATCGATGCCGCGAAATCACTCGGGGCCGCCTGAAGCAATCCGATGGCCTCGATGAGGTTCGACTTGCCCGAACCGTTCGGTCCGATCAAAACGTTCAATGGCCTCATCTCCAAGGGCTCGGCATCGGGACCGAAGGATAGGAGGTCGTGCAGTTTGATATTGCTGATCAGCATCTTGCTGCCTCTTCAGATCACCTCAATGTGAACCTTGCTCGAACCGATCGAGCAACCCATGATCTGTCTTCATCGTTCACGCTTTGACCGCTTCGGGCATACGCCGAACGGCACTTCCCGACTTGACATGTCCTGCGCCTTGGAGTTTTCCAAGACACTACTTAAGATCTGATCGTGTCGGATGGATGACGGGGATGTTTCGTGACAAAACATAAAGAATGTCAAGGGTACCGACAGCCAATGCTGTGAAAGACTTCCATTAGGATGCGAAATAGGGTCTGACCGGTGCCGAAACAACCCCGAAACACCACTAAATATTCGATATACCGGATATCCGATCCATCGCTTCGTTGGCGGAGAGGGAGGGATTCGAACCCCCGGTCCCCCTAAGAGGGACAACTGATTTCGAGTCAGCCCCGTTCGGCCACTCCGGCACCTCTCCGAATAGACATTTTAATATGATGGATCGACTTGTCATCGCACTCGAGGTCTTTTATGCGCTTCGAGGCGAAGCCGCCTGCGATCATTTTTCGATCATTCCTCGATCAGGACTTCGGTGCCTACCTTCACTTGATCGAAGAGATCGACGATATCCTCGTTTCGCATGCGAATGCAGCCTCGGGAGCCAGGGGCCCCGAGGATCGTGTCGTCGGGGCAGCCGTGGATGTAGATGTAGCGACTTGCGGTATCGACTTCCCCGAGGCGATTGCGGCCCGCTTCGGTGCCAGCGAGCCAAAGGATACGGGTGAGTATCCAATCGCGTTCGGGGTGATCCGCCGCCAGCTGTCGGCTGTATTTTTCGCCGGTCGGGATTCGGCCGACGAATACGGTGCCGATTTCGGCCTCGGCTCCGATTCGAGATCGCACGACATGCCGGCCTCGAGGGGTGCATTCGCTGCCGTTTCGCTCACCGGCACCGTTGATCGCGGTCGATACCGGCCATGTTCTGCGTACCCCCGGCCCGCTACGAAGTTCCAAGATTTGAGCCCCGAGATCGATGCGGATGGAGAGCTTTTCGCAAAGGACGTCGCTTTGCGAATCGTGCGCATCGTTCTCGTCGGAAAACGAGCACGAGTCGAATACCCGCGCGAACTTCGCGGAAAGCGCACGCCCGCTCATCGATCGATCACCGCTTTTCCAAGCATCGAAAAGCGCCGGCGGGAGGGGGCGCTTCTTGCACCTCCCGCCGGATCGCTTTTTTCGCCCCCGAAGGGCTTGGCTCTACAGGCTGTAGTACATATCGAACTCGACCGGATGCGTGGTCATCAAGAAGCGGGTCACTTCCTGATCTTTGAGCTCGATATAGCCGTCGATGAGGTCGTCGCTGAACACTCCTCCCGCTTTGAGGAAGTCTCGATCCTCATCCAGCATTTCCAGCGCCTGCTCCAAGGTATTGCAGATCGTCTTGATATCCTTTTCTTCCTCCGGCGGCAGGTCGTAAAGATCCTTGTCCATCGGCTCGCCGGGATCGATGCGATTTTGGATGCCGTCGAGTCCGGCGAGCATCATCGCCGAGAAGGCGAGGTAAGGATTGGCGCTGGCATCGGGGAAACGGACCTCGATGCGCCGGCCGACGGGGCTGGTATGGGGGATGCGGATGGAA
Organism: Gammaproteobacteria bacterium; assembly: GCA_965220535.1. Lineage (GTDB taxonomy): Bacteria > Pseudomonadota > Gammaproteobacteria > HK1 > HK1 > HK1. The sequence goes on from OZ244833.1 coordinate 1,271,161, forward strand.
GCGGAGCGATTGCGTCCCGAATAGGCCAGCAGGGTCGGGGCCTCGAAGCCTTTGACCAAACGCTTGTAGCTGTTGGTGCCCGGATTCGTGAAGGCGTTGAGGGCTCGGGCGTGCTTGAAGATGCCGCCGATATACCAAAGCGCCTCTTGCGAAAGGCCCGCGTATTTATCCCCGCCGAAGATATTCTTGCCGTCTTTCGAAAGGGATTGGTGGCAATGCATGCCGCTGCCGTTATCCCCGACCAAAGGCTTGGGCATGAAGGTCGCGGTCTTGCCCCATTGATGGGCCACGTTGTGAACGCAGTATTTGAGGATTTGAATCTGGTCCGCCTTGTGCAGCAGATCCCCGAATACCGTGCCGATCTCGCACTGTCCGGCGGTGGCGACTTCGTGGTGGTGGACCTCGACGCCCAAGCCCATCTCTTCCATCGCCAAGCACATCGCGGCCCGAAGGTCGGAGAGGGAATCGACCGGCGGCACCGGGAAATAACCGCCTTTGACGCCCGGCCGATGCCCCTTGTTGCCATCGGGAAATTCCAAGCCCTGACTCCACGCCGCTTCTTCGGAGTGGATTTTGTAGGATGACCCGGACATATCGTCGGTCCACATCACCTGATCGAAGACGAAAAACTCGGGCTCGGGCCCGAAATAAGCGTTGTCGGCGATCCCCGTCGACTGCAGGTGGGCGATGGCTCGACGCGCCAAAGAACGCGGACAACGCTCGTAGCCGGCCATCGTCGCCGGTTCCAAAACGTCGCAGCGCAAGATCAGGGTCGATTCCTCGGTGAAGGGGTCCATGACCGCGGTGCCGGCGTCCGGCATCAGCACCATATCCGACTCTTGGATCCCCTTCCATCCGGAGATCGAAGAGCCGTCGAACATCTTTCCTTCTTCGAAGATCTCGTCGTCGACCATCTTCACCGGAAGGCTGACATGCTGCTCTTTGCCGCGGGTATCGGTGAAGCGCAGATCGACGAATTTCACTTCTTTTTTGTCGATCATGTCCATGACCGCATCGGCATCCATCGGTTGTTCTCCTGACATCGGTTTTAGTCCTCCATATAGGGTTACGACGAGAGCCTCGAAATGGAAACCGCAAGAGATTCTCGAAGGGATTCTCGATGAAAAAGGGACGCTCTTCGGGATCGATACCGAAGATGATCCGAAAAAGGGCTTTCCACGGCATGATGATAGTGCTTTCGCCGCTTTTCGGCAAAAAATTCGGCATCGGCAAGGGAATCATGTTTCGATTCTTTGCGATAGATTCAAACGAATAATACCCGCACCTTGCCGATTTTCACCGGGGAGTCGGTCTTGGCCTCGTTCGCGAGTTCCCGCAAGCGCTCGGAAATCGAATCCGCATCTTGAATCACCGAGCGCTCGCCGCGATCGGTCGCCGCGCCAAGGCCTTCCCCTTGCCGATCCTCGTGCGTTGCGATATTGGCGCCGCTTTCGCCGCTTGCGGGCGAAGCCGAGCGCGCGACCATCGAAGCCAGCGGCAACTCGACATCCGCGTGGATGCATCCGTCGAGATAATGCAAGGTGATGCGGCGGATCTCCTTCGCCTCGGGGAGATCGGCCCAAGACGTGCGCAAATGCGCCAGCGCTTCCTTGCGCAGCCCCAGATTTCGGCCGGGGACGATATCCTCGTCGTTTTCCGGATCGATATGCACGGTGACATCCGATATCGAGGGAAAGCGCCGGATCAGCGTCGCGCGGGCGATTTCGCTGATCTGGTGACCCTCGGAAACGCTGATCATCGGATCGCTGACCAGGATATGCACGTCGACGAGGGATTTCGGCCCCATCCGGCGCGTGCGCAGCATATGCAGATCTCGCACATCGTCCATTTCCAGCAATGTGCGCCGGATGGCTTCGACTTCCTCGGGATCGATCGCGGTATCGATCAGTTCCTCCGCCCCGCGCCATGCCAGCATGAACCCGGTTCTGCCGATCATCACCGCCACCAAGAGCGCGGCGATGACATCGAGATAGACGACCCCCGCCAAGGTGCCGCCGACCCCGACGATCACCACCAAAGAAGAGGCGGCGTCGCTGCGAGAATGCCAAGCGTTGGCTTCCAACAAGCGAGAGTCGATGCGGCGGGCGGCGCGCAGGGTATAGCGAAAGATCGCTTCTTTGGAAAGGGCCGAGACGGCGGCGATGATCAAGGCCCACCATTCGGGGATGAGCAGTTGCTCGGCATTCGTCAGTCGCCGCACCGAATCCCAAGCGATCCCCGCCCCGATCAGAACGAGGATCGTGCCGAGGGCGGCGGTGGCGACGGTCTCGATCCGCTCGTGACCGTAAGGGTGGTCGCTGTCGGGAGCCGCATGGGCGTGGCGGGCGGCGAGCAGCACGAAGCCGTCGGTTATGAGATCCGAAAGGGAATGCACACCGTCGGCGATCAACGCTTGGGAGTTGGCTATGATGCCGCCGACGATCTTGATGACGCTCAAAAACAGATCGCAAGCGGCACCGACCAACGTCACGCGCCGGGTAATCGCATAGCGATCGTGCCGATCCGATGCCGGGGAGGACCCTCGGGTCGACGGCTCGCCCTTCGCTTGTTCGCTCACCGGCCTTTTCGCTCCTAGCGGCGATGTCGAGGCCTTCATCCCGGATCTCGGCGATCCCGATCCGAAAGCAGCTCACTCTCAGGAGGATAGGGATCCCGCCGGCTCGCTCGTCCTCTTCGTTCGCTCACCGGCCTTTTCGCTCCTAGCGGCGATATCGAAGCCTTCATCCCGGATCTTGGCGATCCCGATCCGAAAGCACCTCACTCTCGGGAGGATAGGGATCCCGCCGTCTCGCTCGTCCTCTTCGTTCGCTCACCGGCCTTTTCGCTCCTAGCGGCGATATCGAAGCCTTCATCCCGGATCTTGGCGATCCCGATCCGAAAGCACCTCACTCTCAGGAGGATAGGGATCCCGCCCTCTCGCTCCTCCTCTTCGTTCGCTCACCGGCCTTTTCGCTCCCGGCGGCGATGTCGAAGCCTTCATCCCGGATCTTGGCGATCCCGATCCGAAAGCCCTCTCAATCTCAAGAGGATAGGGATCCCGCCGGCTCGCTCGTCCTCTTCGTTCGCTCACCGGCCTTTTCGCTCCCGGCAGCGATGTCGAAGCCTTCATCCCGGATCTTGGCGATCCCGATCCGAAAGCCCTCTCAATCTCAGGAGGATCGGGATCCCGCCGTCTCGCTCCTCCTCTTCGTTCGCTCACCGGCCTTTTCGCTCCTAGCGGCGATATCGAAGCCTTCATCCCGGATCTCGGCGATCCCGATCCGAAAGCCCTCTCACTCTCAGGAGGATACGAATTTCGCCGTCTCGCTCGTCCTCTTCGATCGCCAATACTTCGTGATCGTGTACGCGGCACCACGCGGGGATATCGTGCTTGGCTCCGGGGTCGGTGCACAGAACTTCGAGCGTCTCCCCCGATGCGAGCGACTCGATCCTCTGCTGCACTCGAATGACCGGCATCGGGCACAAGAGTCGACGGGCATCGAGGCGGTGGCGGGAGCTCATGGTCCAAGCCCTGTCGAAGCGCTGTTGTCGAGTCCGGGTCGTCGAAGTCTTGTCGCCGCCATCTCGTCGATGATCCGTCTTCGGATGCGATAGCCGGCAAGAATGTCGAAGCCGAAGCGGCCCGCCCCGCCTAGCCGACATGCCAGCGAGAGGGAATATCCTCCGAGGGCAGGGGAACGACCTCCGTCGCCCGGCGATTGCCCTCGAGATCGACGATCTCCACCTGCACTCGATCCGCCTGCCGCCCCTGGCTGAAACGGGCCGCCACGCGGGCGCAAAACTGCAAATCCTCATCGTCGGGGGTGCCGTCGACCAAGGTCAAGGGCCCGAGATGGCTGATGATGTCGATGTGGATGAATCGCTTTCGATAGCCCTGCAAATAGCGATTCTCGCCCTCTTCCCGGCCGACGATCAGCTTGTAATGAGGGCGCGGGCGAATATGCCTGCCCACTTTGAGCAGCATGATATCGTCGAGATCGTAATCGCGCTTGTCCCGGCTTTGCCATAGATCGCCGAGTTTGGCGGAATAATGATGGTTGGCGAGGAAGCAGCAGCCTCCGGCGGGCTGGGCGTAATCGTCGAAGCCGAAGCGGGCGGCCATCGATATCTGCGGTTTGCGCGAGCGCCCGTGAAAATCGCAAAGACCCTCGCGGTCCACCCATCCCTCGCGCTCCGGCAGGGTCGGCTCCAGATGCTTGGCGCATAGGGGGCGCAGCAAACGGTCGCCCGCTTTGGATTCTCGTACCACGATCGGCAGGGTTTCGCGGCGTTGGGATTTCGGTCGCTGCCCGATGACTTCCCCGGTGACGATGAAGTCATAACCGCGCTCGATACGCCAATCGTTCGCCCTTCGCACCATGAAGCTCTTGCAATCGATGCAGGGATTGAGGTTCGCCCCGTAGCCGTGGCGGGGGTTGAGCACTACCTGTTTGTATTCCTCCACCACATCCACGAAATGCAGGCGAATGCCGAGCCGCTCGGCAACCCACAGGGCATTATTGCGCGGCGGGCGACTTCGAGATCGGATGGAGTGGGTATGTCCCTCGACGCAAAAACCGGTGAAGAAATTGAGGCCCTCCACCCGAATCCCCTGCTCGAGCATCAACTTCGCCGCGAGCATCGAATCGAGCCCGCCGGAGATCAAGGCAACCGCGGTACGAGAAGAGCCATTCATAACTTCTTATTGTACGCCCCTCGCCCTTCGCGGACGAAAAGGCTCGCGCAGCGTTGTTTGCGACGGACAGGGTTTTCGAGGGGGTCGGCCGAGGGGGTCGATTTTGCGTATCGGCGGGCTTCGATGGGTCGGTCGGGTCTCGACGCCGCTCATCGCCGGCGAAAGCGCATCTCGCGGGGACTTTCAAGTCCGATGATTCGAAGATATCGTCCCGATATCGATATCTTTATGGATGAATCCGATATGGATGAATATGGATGAATCCGGAGGAATTGAGCGGCCGGGAGTCTTTTTTCCGAAGAGCGGTAGCGGTTGGACCGGGCTTTGCTTGGGCCTGCGTTTTTCGGATTCGAAAAAGCCCTTCGAGGAGAGCCTCAACGCCGAGGCTTTGCGGAGCCGTCCGGCGGCAACAAGGATTCGTCGGCGAAAAGCGCCTCCGCCCGCTCGCGGGGACGCACGATATGGAAACGATCGCCATCCACCATCACTTCCGCGGCGCGCCCTCGCGTGTTGTAGTTCGAACTCATCACGAAGCCGTAGGCCCCGGCGGAATGCACCGCCAGCAAATCACCCGGATCCAGCGCGAGATCGCGATCATGACCTAAAAAATCCCCCGATTCGCAGACCGGTCCGACGATGTCATGGAGTTCGCCCGGTCGGTCGCGAGGGCTGACCGCGCTGATCTCCTGCCACGCTCGGTAAAGGGCGGGGCGAATGAGGTCGTTCATCGCGGCATCGACGATCGCAAAACGCTTTTCGCCGTTGCGTTTGATGTAATGCACTCGCGTCAGCAAGAGTCCGGCGTTGCCGACGATCGATCGCCCCGGCTCCAAAACGAGGGTCATATCCCGCCCTCGGATACGCTCGGCGATGGCCCCGACGAGGGTCGAGGGCGTCGGCGGGTTCTCGTCGCGATAGCGGATACCGAGGCCGCCGCCGAGATTGAGATGGCGGATCCTCACTCCCTTGCGCGCTAAGTCGTCGATCAGCGCAAGGACTCGATCCAGCGCATCGAGATAGGGGTCGACGCTCGAAAGCTGCGAGCCGATATGGCAATCGACCCCGTGCACCGACAACGAAGGCATGGCGGCAGCGCGAGCGTAGATAGCGGGGGCGTCGGCGATGGGGATGCCGAACTTGCTCTGTCCCAAGCCGGTGGCGATATAGGGGTGGGTTCGGGGGTCGACGTCGGGGTTGACGCGCAAGGAGATCGGGGCCTTCGTCCCCCCGGACTCGGCGAGGGCGGCGATCTTCTCCAGTTCCGGCACGGATTCCACATTGAAACAAGCGATGCCGGCCTCGAGGGCCGCGCGGATCTCGGGCTCGAGCTTCCCGACCCCGGAAAAAACGATGCGGGAAGCGGCGGCGCCGACCGCAAGAACCCGGGCCAGTTCGCCACCCGATACGATATCAAATCCCGCACCGAGTCTTGCCAGAATATCGAGCACCGCAAGATTCGAATTGGCCTTGACCGCATAGCAGATCTCGTGCGCCACCCCCTCGAGCGCTCGGTCGTATTCCAACCACGCCTTTTCGATCGCGGCGCGCGAATAAACGAAAACCGGGGTGCCGACGCTCGCCGCGATCTCCTCGAGCCCCACCCCTTCGATCCCTCCGGCATCGACAAGCCCGCTCATCGATCCTCGACGCTCCTTGTTTTGCCGGCCCTTTTGCCGGCCCTTTTGCCGGCCGCCTTGCCGGTCAGCGCCAGATGCATGGGGATTCCTTCTTCGAAGACGAGCGACGAGGCATCAAGGATTTCGTGGGCGGACGATCCCGAAACGCCGACCATCGATGCCGAGCGGATTTGCGCCGATTGGGGAAGATAGAGCGGTCCTTTTTGCCCGCAACCGGCGAGCAGTGCCAACACGAGCGCAAACGCACACCCCCCGAACCGACGATTCATCGATCCTCGACGCTCCTTGTTTTGCCGGCCCTTTTGCCGTCCGCCTTGCCGAGCATCGCCAGATGCATGGGGATTCCTTCTTCGAAGACGAGCGACGAGGCATCAAGGATTTCGTGGGCGGACGATCCCGAAACGCCGACCATCGATGCCGAGCGGATTTGCGCCGATTGGGGAAGATAGAGCGGCCCTTTTTGCCCGCAACCGGCGAGCAGTGCCAACACGAGCGCAAACGCACACCCCCCGAGCCGACGATTCATCGATCCTCGACGCTCCTTGTTTTGCCGGCCCTTTTGCCGGCCCTTTTGCCGGCCGCCTTGCCGAGCAGCGCAAGATGCATGGGGATTCCTTCTTCGAAGACGAGCGACGAGGCATCAAGGATTTCGTGGGCGGACGATCCCGAAACGCCGACCATCGATGCCGAGCGGATTTGCGCCGATTGGGGAAGATAGAGCGGTCCTTTTTGCCCGCAACCGGCGAGCAGTGCCAACACGAGCGCAAACGCACACCCCCCGAGCCGAGGATATCCCCGAGGCGAAGCGATCTCGCCTTCATCCGCCGTCGAAGTCGAAAGCGATCGATCGCGGTGCCGCAGTCGCTTCGTCATCGCAAGAAAAAATCCGTTTTTTGCCTTCATCCTCGCTGTCCTCGTCCTTTGATCTCCTGGTTTTCGAAAAAAAAGGCTTCGAAAAAAGCTTCGAAAAAAGGGTTCGAAAAGCCGCAATCGTAAGCGGCGCGGTGTGTCGCGCGGGATCGCCCGCGAGCGTTTGCGATCAAGCGCTTATCGCTTCTTGGATCGCTCGCAAATCGGCAGCGGCAGGCGGACATATCGCTTTCGTTCCGCCCCGAAGGCAAGCGCCGGGGCTCGAGCATCGGCGATCTCGGCGAGTGTCAAGCATCGTCCGTGCCGGTCGCCCCCGCTTTGACCAATGCCTCGACCGCGGCTTCGTGACCCTTCTGCGTCGCAAGAGACAAAGGGGTAGGTCTATCTTTGCCCGCGGCGTTCGGATCGACGCCGAGCTCGACCAAAACGTCGATCACCGCGGCTCTTCCTTCCTGCGCGGCAAGATGCAAAGGTGTCCACCCGTCATCGTCCGTTGGATTCGGATCGGCGCCGGCCGAGATCAGCGCCTCTATCGTCGCCGGCTGCCCTTCGTCCGCGGCGGCGTGCAAGGGTGTCCATCCGGTCTCCGGGGCCTTCGCATTCGGGTCGGCACCGGCCGAGATCAGCGCTTCGACCGCCGCGACTTGTCCTTCCTGCGCCGCGACGTGCAAGGGTGTCCATCCATCCTCGGCCTTTGCATTCGGGTCGGCGCCGATCTTGACCAAAACATCGACCGCGGCGGATTGCCCTGTCTGCGCGACCAAATGCAAGGGCGTGCCCACCTCGTTATCCTCCGCATTCGGATCGGCGCCGGCTCTGCCCAATGCCTCCACCGCATCGGAGTGTCCTTCGGCGGCGGCGATGTGCAAGGGCGTCCACCCGTCGGCTTCTTTCGCGTTCGGATCCGCACCGGCGGCGGCCAAGCGATCGATCACGGCGGCGTAGCCATAGCTCGCCGCCTCGTGCATCGGTACTCGCCCCTTCTCTTCTTTCGCGTTCGGATCGGCGCCAGCGGCGACCAAGAGATCGATCACCGCGGTGTAGCCGTAGCGCGCCGCCTCGTGCATCGCTACCTCTCCGTCGGCTTCTTTCGCGTTCGGATCCGCGCCCGCTTCGAGCAGGGTCCGGACGTCGGCGGCGTAGCCTTCCCGCGCCGCCTCGTACAAAGACATCGAGCGACTCTCGCCCGGCGCGTTCGCATCGGCACCGGCTTCGAGCAGCGCTTTCGCCGCCGCTACGTTCTCTTCCTGCGCCGCCATATCCAAGGGGGACTCCCCGTTCTCCTCTTTCGCGTTCGGGTCCGCACCGTGCCTGCACAGCACTTCCACGACGGCTGCCGAGCCTCCGATCGCGGCGATATGCAAGGGGGTCTCTTCGGCGTCGTTCTTCATATTCGGATCGGCGCCGCCGGAGATCAGCGATTTGGCCGCCGCCGCGTGTCCTTCCAAGGCGGCGATGTGCAGGGGTGCCCACCCGTTCTCGTCCTGCTCGTTGGGGTCGGCGCCCTTGCCGATCAGGGATTCGACCTCGGCCGTCCGCCCTTGCTGCGCGGCGGTATACAAAAGCATCCTTCGGTCGCTGTTTTTCGCGTTCATCGCTCATCCCTCGGTCCGATCGGAATATTTCGCGGGCTTGTCGAGACGGACAAGCGGTCAAGACTCATGCTCGCGGATCCTAAGGCTTTCGGCGCCGGTTTTCGCGGCGCCGATCGCCCAAGCCGTCTCGAAGCCCTTTTTCGAAGCCCTTTTTCGAAGCCCTTTCTCAAAGCCCTTTTTTTGCCTTCGACGTGCGCTCGATGATGCCTTGCATCAGATGCCAGCCGCGGGCGGCGTAGCGGCCGACGAGTTCTCGCTCTTTCGCGCTCAATTCGAAGCCCTCGCTCTCCTCGCCGATGAGGGTATCGATATCGCCGACCATTTCGGCGATACGTTCTTGATCGCTGCACGACAGATCCTTGCGATAGCGATTCGCCAGGCGCATGAGATCGACCCCCGCCTTGCGCAAGGAGGGGTTGCGGCGAGGCGGGTTCGAAGCGGGCAAATCGATACCGTAGCGCCGCATGAAGCTTTCCACGGTATCCCCGCACCAAAGGAAGGGGCGCACGCTGCCGCTTCCGAAAAGGGCTTCGGCCTCGAAATAAAAACCCGGGTAATCCAAATGGAGACGGAACCATTCGTCGTTCATCGCCTCCTCGAAAGCGATATCTCGTCCATAAACACCGGCCTGCGGGGTATCGCTATCCGTCGGGGCGGGATTTTTGATGTATTGCATATAAAGAGAGGCGGCGAAGGATTCGGGTTCGCGAAACCAAACGCATAACTCGACATCGAACAAAGAAGCCAACGCGCGCAAACGAGCCTTCGCCTTCGGCGAGAAATCGCGCCAATGATTGAACAGGCCCTCGGTCGTGAGGATGATGCTATGGATATGATCCGGCATCCCTTGCAAAGAGCGTTCGCAATATTCGATGAAAGCGGGTTCGTCTTCGCACATCGAAAGAGCGACGAGACGCTGATGCTTCGGCTCGCCCTTCTTCTCCGCTTCGGGATACCAAAAGCCCTGCTCCGCCAAAGCCTCGCGGCGCTCGCCCAAATGCCACTGCAAAGAAGAGGTGCCCGTTTTCGGCGTGCCCGCATGCAAAATCAGTCGGCGCCGACCCTTCTCCCTTCGAGCACCGGCGGCAAAAGAAGCGGAGAAAAGATCGCAAGCCGCAGGGACCGCCTCGATCGCCTTCGAAGCCAGATATTTTTTATAGATGGCATAAAACATCGGATCGTCCCGCCGACCGAAAACGGCATTCGCTTGCTGAACCGCCGTATCGAAAGCGCCGCCGGCATCGGAAAAAAGCGGGGCGATCAAACCGAACTCGTCCAAGCAATGATGGTAATGCAGAACCCGAATGCCTCGATCGGGACGAAAACTGCGCGGGGCGTGAGGGATATGACAAGGGAAGTTATCGTGGGCGTTCAAGTGGCGATAAGGCAAAGACTCGCTGAGAAGAGCCATCGCCAAGGATATCTGATCGATATGTTTGCGGTAATCGGGGTATTCGGCAAAGAGCTCGGGGCGGTCGAAAAGGAATTCGGCCCAGCCCTTCCAGGCTCGATCGATGCGGTCGGCACAAGCGAAGGGGATATATAGAAAACCGCCGTTGAAATTGGTATCGAAGGTCGGTTCGCCGTTCCAGTCGCAGGCGAAAAGCGCAGGCGCTTCGAGCGCCGCGCTTTCGAAAATTCCGCGCAAACACGCAAGGGGGGGATTGGGCGCATCGACCGGTTTTCCCCAGACCACATCGGGATCGGGCACCTGCAGCGGGCTTAGCACCGCAAGATCGAGATCGAGGAGAAAAACGCCCCTCGCGCCCTCTTCGGCCGCTTTTTCTTGCACCTCGGGACGCAAAAAATAATCGAGTTGCATCAACTTGTTGCAATAAGCGCCGTCGAGATAAGGAGCGATGACCGGAACGACGCAACCTGAATCCTCCAAACGGCGACGCACCCGGTCATCCACGCGCTGCGTGCAATGAACGACGATTCGCGAGGGTGGAATCGCTCCTTTATGCTCCAAGCAAAGCAAGAGATTTTGCGCTTGCAGCGGGTAGTGCCCGATATCGTCGACGACCATCGAGCAGTAATAAGAGGTGGCGGTCATCGGAATCGATCAGGTGGCGATCTCAAACGAGGGGCGGCGAAAAAAACGCGCGAAAGCCGTCTTCGGAAACGGCGATGCGGCATTCAAAAAGGAACCCCGAAAAAGGAGCCTCGAAAAGGGGCATTTCACTGTCGATGGGCAACTATCCACGCGCTCGGGTTGCAAAAGGGTGATAAACAAGGGCGTCTCGGCGTCGGCGAACTCGCCTTGGGCTATCGGGTTTTTGCCGTCGGCATTTTTATCGACGAAACGATTCGAAGCCGAGACCGCCGATGCGATTTTAGTGCCAATATCCCAGTACAAATATCCCGATGACCATGAAAAAACCCTCGGCCCGCGCCTTGCCCTTCGCCCTCGAGGAATTCCGATCGCCCTTCGCAAAGGCCATGACGAGGCCCATCGTCTCGATATCGACGAGACAAGAGCTTTCGGCCAAGGCGCAAGGCGAAAAAGGCGTCGGTCATTCTCGCTCGTGCGCCCGGGCTCGCCGCCGGGATCGAAAAAGCAGTCCGGCGAAGATCGCCCATGCCGGAAGGCTCAGCAAGAGCGAGATCGATGCCATCCCCGGCAGACCGAGGAGGCCGCCGACGACCACGCCGGCCACGCTCGGAAGGGCGAGAAGGGCAAAGGACAGCATCGCCGTCAAACGCCATCCGTGCCGCCACAGGCAAGCGCAGGCCAGCGCCAAGGGCAGTCCGAAAGGAGCGGGCCAGAGGGCGGACAAGAGCATTTCGCCGATCATCGGCTGCCGAAAAAACTCGGGGCCGAAACGAACGAGGCTTTGAAGGATCAAAGCGATCGGCAGCCACGAAAACGCACCGACCAGAAATAATGCGAGGCGAGCGTATCGATGAAGGGGCATGAAAACACTTCGGCGATTGGAAAGCGGACAGCCCTTGGCGGATCGAATCGATATCGCCGCTTGGCGCTTCGATTATTCGAAAGCGTATCGAGCCCCCGATGTTTCAACGATATCTTTTCAACGATATCTAAGGAGCGGCGCAATGCCAGCAATCGGTAAACTGCCCCTCGATCTTGCGACCGCATTTCGGGCATCGCCAATCCGGAGCCGCCGGCGGCGAGGCCACGACGGTCTCGACGAGGGCGCGAGCGCGTTCGAGATCGCGCTCGTCGATGATCCAGATCTCCGGCCAAGTCTCGTTGACCGGCAATTCCCCGGCCGCCCCCGCGAGAAAATCGTTGCGAACGATGAATTCGATGCCATGCTCCAAAAGCATCGAGCGCACATATCCTATCAGCGCGAGGTTGTCGCTTGCATAGACTTTATGCATCGATAGGCTCCGCCGGATGCATGTCGATGCCGCCCTCGGACATCCCTCGGACATAGACGCGCTCGACTCTCGGGCCGATGCCCGCGAGGATCTCATAAGGAATCGTTCCCGCCCGCTCGGCCACTTCCTCGATCGGCGGATCGACGCCGAAAAAATCCACCCATGCTCCCGGGCGCGCCGACGATGCGGGGACATCGCTCAGATCGAGCGTGGTCATATCCATCGATACCGCCCCGAAAAAGGGGATGCGATGGCCGTCGATCGACGCTTCGGCTGCCCCCTCGCTTCGATAGAGGGAGCGCGGGATACCGTCCGCATACCCGGCGAGCACGACTCCGACTCGCCGCGCTCCATGGCAGCGAGCCTTGCCGCCATAGCCGATGCGCCCCCCGGCGGGGACTTCCCGCACTTGGCCCAGTTGCGCTTGCAAGGTCGCCACCGGCCGCAGCCGCGGGGCGATGCCCGATGGGCCGTGCCCGAGAAGACCATGCGGATCGTGGCCGTAAAGGGCGATACCGGGCCGAAGAAGGTCGAAATGATACTCCGGGCCGAGAAAAGCCCCGGCGGAGTTGGCAAGGCTCGCCCTGATACCGGGGAAATCCCGCAAGAGGGCGCGAAAGCGTCGCCCTTGCTCCTGATTGGCGGGATCGGCGGGGTCGTCGGCATTCGCAAGATGGCTCATCGACAAAACGATATCTAGACGGTTTCGCCTCAAAGGGTCTTGCAGCAGGCTTGCCAAATCCTCGGGCGCAAGACCCAGCCGATTGATCCCGGTTTCGACATGCAATGCGACCGGGGCCTTCGCTTCCTTCGTTCCCTCGATCCACCGATCGATCCCGGCAAGATCGAACAGGCAGGGTATCAATCGATGCCGTCGCATCCGGTCGATCTCGGAGTCGATCCCGCGAGCGATCCCGAGGTCGCTCCCGCGAGCGGGATCCGAGGCGATCGGAGGCGTGGCCGCGCTTTCGCCGGCGGCTTTCGAAAAACCCAAGGTCGGTATCAGAACGAAGATTTCGACCCCGTCCCCCAAAGTTTGCCGCAGGGCGAGCCCTTCGTGCGAAAATGCGGTGAAGAAACTGCGGCAACCGGCGGCAAAAAGACTTCGCGCCACCGCCGGCATGCCCAAACCATAGGCATCGGCCTTGACCACGGCCGCGACCTGCGAGGGCTTCGATCCCCCCTCGGCCAGGGTGCATATCGTGCGATAGTTTTCGCTCAGCGCCGCCAAGTCGACGATCAACCGCGCCGGGGGCTTCATCGCCGGAGGGAATGCCATCGATTTCGATCCTCGTCGATGCCTTTTCTGTTGGCCGGGCGCCACGATCGGCATATCGGCACGAAAAAGGCGCTCGTCGTCGTCATATCGACCTCTTCATTATTTCGACCTCTTCATTTCGACCCCTCTTTGCGGATATTGTCCGCAAAAGGGCGGATTCGAGGGCATCGAATCGATTCGCCCGCTCGATGCGAATCGGGATCCCCGAAAAACGCGGGTCTCGCCGGAAAAAGCCGAAACCCGAGCCAGCCAACGAGTCAGCCAACGAGTCAGACAAAGGAAATCCCGTGGAAATCCCGTCCATGTCCGATACCGCCCCCGATCGAATCGCTTATGTCGACGATCGCTTTCTCCCGGCATCCGAAGCGAGGGTCTCGATCTTCGATCGCGGCTTTCTTTTTGCCGATGCCATCTACGAGGTCTCCTCGGTTCTCGAAGGGGGGCTGGTGGACAACGCCGCCCACCTCGCGCGACTGCGACGCTCTTCGAGCGAGATCGACCTGCCCTTGCCGCTCTCGCCGGAAGCGATCGTGCACCGGCAAAGGGAGCTGATCGCTCGCAACCGCTTGCATGAGGGTTTGGTCTACCTGCAAATCACTCGGGGAGCGGCGGATCGCGATTTCGCTTTCCCCCGATCGCCTCGGCCCACCTTGGTGATGTTCGTGCAGCACAAGAAGATCGTCGACAACCCGGCGGCGGAAAAGGGGATCGCGATCATCACGGCGGCCGACCTGCGCTGGGCCCGGCGCGATATCAAAACGGTCGCGTTGCTGGCATCGTCGATGGCCAAGCAAGCGGCGCTCGATGCCGGAGCCGACGATGTTTGGATGATCGAGAACGATCGGATCACCGAAGGGAGTTCGAACAACGCTTGGATCGTCGGCCCCGAAGGCCAAGTGATCACCCGTCATCTCGGATCGGAAATCCTGCCGGGGATCACCCGCAGCGTGGTGTTGCGCTTGGCGCAAGAGGAAGGGATCGAGGTCGAAGAGCGTCCCTTCTCCCTCGCCGAGGCGAAGTCGGCGAAGGAAGCGTTTTCGACCAGCGCGGCGAGTTTCGTCATGCCCGTGGTGCGTATCGACGACAGCGTCATCGGCGACGGCAAGGTCGGTCCGATGACGCGAAAGATCCGCGAGCGATATCTACAAAGCGCGTTGGCAAGCGCTCGCACCGACCGCGCCGAAGCCCAAGCGGAGCGCGAGGGCTCCCGATAAGCGCGGCAACGACGGGGCGACAAAGGGATCGGGGGGAACGCCCGCCGGGATCGAAAGATCGATCGACCCGGGTGCCTTCGCATCCTCGATGAGCGATGCGGCTTCGGATCGTCGCTTTTCGCCGACGAAAACCGCTTCGGAAAGGGTCTGTCGAAGCGACGCCGAGCGTCGGCCCTTCAATCGGACGCAGCCGGCGGCACGAAGCCGGTAGGAGCCTTCGAACCCTCGCCGAAAAAATATTTCTCCAGCTCGCCCTCGAGAAAACGCCTTGCTTGGGGGTCGGTCACTTTGAGACGATTTTCGTTGATCAGCATCGTCTGGTGGGCGAGCCACTGCTGCCACGCCGATTTCGAAATATTTTCGAAAAGACGTTGGCCTAAATCCCCCGGCAGCGGGGGAAAATCGAGCCCCTCGGCTTCGCGGCCGAGTTTGATGCATCGGATCATCCGCGCCATGTCGACGAAAACCTCCTAGAAAAACCTCCTGGAAAAACACTCTCGAAACAAAACGATATTGTCGCCGATCGGAGCCGGAGATCGGGTCTTTCCCGCCTTCGAGCGGGGCTCATGAAAAAAGCGATCCCCGAGACCCGCCCTTCGAAGGCTGCCTGCGCCTCCGCCGGTCTTCGCATCGGGCGCAAGACCGAGCACAAAAATCGAGGGCGGGGATCGAAAAGGCCTAGTCCGCCACTTCGTCGATCAAACGCTTGATCGGCGCCGGCAGGCCGAGCTCCTCGCCGCTTCGAGGATCGTACCAACACCGCTCGTTCGCATCCGCAACGCCGGCGATCGAATCCTTCGCATCGCTCGGCGATTCCATCAACACCGGGCCCGCTTCGAGTCGGAAGTGGGTGAAGGTGCAGGTGAACGAAGGCAGCGTCCGCGAGGATGCGAAACGCAGCCCCAAACGCTCTTGGACGACGAGGGCGGGATCCTCGTCGGGGGCGCATTCGGGAAAGGACCACAGCCCGCCCCAAAGACCGGTGGGCGGGCGCCGTTCGAGCAGCAACGCCCCTTTGGAATTGCGCAAAACGAGAAAGATCGTGCGCTTCGAAGGCAAGACGCGCTTGGGTTTGGGGGTCGGCAGAGCGGATACGAGCCCTTTGCGATGGGCGATGCAATCCTCGGCCATCGGGCATTTCTCGCATCGGGGACGAGAGCGCACGCAAAGGGTCGCGCCGAAATCCATGATCGCTTGGGTATAGGCGGCGACTTTGCGGTATGGGGTATGGCGCTCGGCGAGCTGCCAGAGGGTGCGAGCGGTCGCGCGCTCGCCGGGCCAACCCTCGATCCCGTGATAGCGACAAAGGACGCGCTTGACGTTGCCGTCCAAGATGGGGTGTCTATCGCCATGGGCGAGGGCGAGGATCGCCCCGGCGGTCGAGGGCCCGATACCGGGCAGGCGAAGCAGGGCTTCGAAGGAACGCGGAACCGTCCCCGCGTGGAGATCGCGCACCGCCATCGCGGCGCGACGAAGGTTGTGCGCCCGCGAGTAATAACCGAGCCCGGCCCATAGCCCGTAGATATCGTCGGGCGAGGAATCCGCGAGCAGGCGCACATCGGGAAAGCGCGCCATGAAGCGATCGAAATAAGCGCGCACGACGCTCACTTGGGTCTGCTGCAGCATGATCTCGGAGACCCACACCCGCCAAGGTGTCGGCTCGCGCTGCCATGGCAGATCCCGGCGACCGTTACGGGCGTACCAAGCAAGAAGCCTGCGGGAAAAAGCCGAGGGCGACGGGCAGCGCGAAGTCTTCGATGCAAGGGGCGATCGACGATGCGAGGCGGCGCTCACCTATGCCCTCCCGAGCGAAGACGATCTATCCGAATCGACGGCGGATCCGGCAAGGGCGGATCGAGCGCAAAGGGGTATTCGTTCCTCGATCCCGACGACGCGCTTCGATGCCGGTCGAGCGCGGACTCGCCGAAAAAAAGGCATCGGCGATGAATGCGAAAGGGATCCGCCCCTAAGGATCGCAGGCGAAGGGATCGCAAGCCGAGGGATCGCAGGCCAAGGGGTCGCAAACGAGGGGATCGCGATCAAGCGGAGCATCGACGATCGTCCCGATGAACGAGGGGGTGGTTCTTCTCGATCCGCATCTCGATCCGCAATACGAGCGAGCGCAACCGAAATCGACGCATCGAACAAGCGCACTGTCGAGTCTCCGCCGGGCTCATGCGGATCCTGCAAGGCTTTGAAAAAAGGGCTCGATCGATCGGCGCCGCCGGATTCGCGGTTTTCGAGCGCCGAACCCCCGTCTCGGGCGGCAGCTTCGTATCCCTTGCCGATCCCTTGCCGATCCCGACGATCCCGACGATCCCGAAAGCCCGAGGATGCGGATGACCGGATCCCTTCAGCCGAGTCGGCGGCGCGCCCGAGCGATTGCCGCCAATACTTGCCCGGGGGCGGTACCGCCCACGTGATCCCGGGCCGCGACCGAACCCTCCAAGGTCAGCACCTCGAGGATATCGCTTTCGATCAGCGGGGAAAACGCCCGCAGCTCGTCGAGGCTCAGATCGGCGAGATCGCGCCCGCTGCGAACCGCTAGGCGCACCGCTTTGCCGGTGATCTCGTGGGCGTCCCGAAAAGGGATTTCCTTGCGCACCAGATAATCGGCGAGATCGGTCGCGGTGGTATGACCCTTGCGCGCCGCCTCGCGCATATTCGAACGGCGGCATTCGAGGCTGCCGAGCATCGCGGCGAAAATCTCGAGACAGTCGCGCAGCGTATCCACGCTGTCGAAAAGAGGCTCTTTATCCTCCTGATTGTCGCGGTTATAGGCCAAGGGCTGCCCCTTCATCAATACCAGCAGGGCATTGAGGTTGCCGATCAGGCGAGCGCTTTTGCCGCGGACGAGTTCCGGTATGTCAGGGTTTTTCTTTTGCGGCATGATCGACGAGCCGGTACACCAGGCATCGCCGAGCTCGATGAAAGCGAAGGAAGGGGTTATCCACATCACCAGCTCCTCCGATATCCGCGAAAGATGCACCATGATCAAGGCCCCGGCGGAGGTGAACTCGATGGCGAAATCGCGATCGCTCACCGCATCGAGAGAGTTCTCGCAAACGACTTCGAAACCGAGCAGGCGAGCGCTGTATTCGCGATCGATCCGATGGGGGGTGCCGGCCAAAGCGGCACTGCCCAAAGGCAGGCGATTGATCCGGCGGCGACAATCGAGGAGGCGCTCGACATCGCGGGCCAGCATCTCGAACCACGCCATGACGTGATGGCCGAAGGTGATCGGCTGTGCCGGCTGGAGATGGGTGAAGCCCGGGAGGATCGTTTGCGCCTCGCGCTCGGCGATATCGAGGATCACCTCCTGCAAGCGTCGGATCGCGGCGATGATTTCGTCGATCGCCTCGCGCAGGAAAAGGCGGATATCGGTGGCCACTTGGTCGTTGCGCGAACGAGCGGTATGCAAGCGCTTTCCCGCCTCGCCGATGCGCTCGGTGAGGGCCGATTCGATATTCATGTGCACGTCTTCGAGCGTGCTGCGCCAGCGGAAACGACCGCATTCGATCTCCTGCAAGATCTCCTCGAGACCGGCGACGATCGCATCCCGGTCGGCGGCGCTCAATACCCCGGTGGAACAAAGCATCGTGGCATGGGCGATCGAGCCCTTGATATCGTGCTTCGCCAACCTTCGATCGAAGCGCACGGACTCGGTGAAGCGCTCCACCAGTGCGTGCGCAGGCTCGGTGAAACGTCCGGCCCATAACTTCGCCGGGGGCGGGGAGCCCGGCGGCGCCCCGTCGGCGGGGGGTTCGTGCGCCCCTTGCGCTTCCTTGCTCGAAGGATCGTCGCCCATCGTCCACCTCCTCGGGGTTTTTGGCGATCGGATAAAAGAGTTCCGCTTTTCCGACGATCTTGCCGAGCGCATGATTCGACCGCTCTCCACGACGAAAGGGTCCATGGCAAGACGAGGACGAAGGCTCGAAAAGCCCGACGACCGAAAAAGCCGAAGAGGGAGGATGACCGGGATCGCAAAGGCTCGGTTTTTTCGCGATCCGACAAGGCAAGCGACGTTCCCTATCGCCGAACGCTTGCGTCAATGGCCTTTTGCATGGGAGCCGTGGTCGCTCACCTGCTGATCGAACCAGACATGCACGGCTCGGATCAAGGCGGGGTCGGCAGCCAAATAGATGATCTGCCCCCCGTCGCCGATCTCGTTGTAAACGATCGACAATCGATCCGCACCCGTCATCAACTCGTGCAGTCCCGCCATATCCTTGCCATGGATCATCGCCGGGTCGTGAAAATCGCCTTTTTCGAAGCGCTGCGCCTGTTCCGCCAGATGCTCGCGGATCAGCCGAATTTGTTCGTCGTCGCCGTCATCGGAGACGACTCGCTGCCGGCCGCCGGCGGCCAGTTTTTCGAAAAGATGCGTCGTGCGCTCCAGATCGAAGGGCATGATCATCGCCGATCGCTCGGCGATCAGCATTTGGCGGTCCGTCGCCTTCGAGCCGCAGGCCGTCAAGGCCGACAGCACCGGCAAAAAAAGGCAAAGGGTGAAAAGCCCGTGTCGACGATTCATGCTTCGCTCCGGATCGGGTTGGGGGTTCGAAGTCAAGGCGAGGTGAGCCAAGGGCGGTTTTTGCGAAACCTCCGCTCTATTTTTCTATTCGTGCGCGAAACGCCGAGAGATGCGAATCATCCGATATCTCCACAAGGATCCTATATGATCTTCATCTGCAATCGAAAGGGCTTGCCGCTATCATCGATCGGCGACGAATCGAGCCCCGGATTTCGCAAGCGAGGCTCGCTTGCGAGCATGCTTGCCTCCTATCGCTCGAAAGCGCGAAAATCGAGCCTTGGGGGAGCGAGGAGGGGGAGCGAGGAGGGGGAGCGAGGGGACGAGATCCCTCGTCGAACGACGCAATTGTCTTTCCAATTGTCTTTCCAATCGTCTTTCGATTCACGAAACTTCGGGAAAGAGGGTCGAGCGGCGAGGAAAAATCGAGCTTGTCGACGGCAGGTCGAAGGGGAATCACTCGACGACGATCGCGTGATCTCGAATATCCCTATCGATGGCGCGCAAAGGCTTGGCTTCGACCGAGAGATGCTCGATCAAGAGGGGCTTCATCGAGAGATCAGCGGCCGCCATCGGCGCAGATTCGGTGGATATCTTGCCGGCGCCATCGTCTCGTTCGAGAGCCGATCGCTCGATAGCCTCGGGGATGTCTCCCGATCGCCGATCGCCGATCGCGGCAGCCCTTCGCAAGGGATGGTCGAAGCGGCTTTCGGCGCCCGGATCTCGCCCTCTCGGCGTGATCTCGTCGCCGTCTCGTCGACAAATCGAGCGCTGCTCCATCGACTCGCTCGTCCATCGATACGATTCGATGCGAATCGAAAAAGCCCTTGCCTTCGTCTCGTCCACCCGCCACCCGAAATCCCTCGAGGAAAGCGAAAACCTTGAACCACGATGACCTGTCCGATCTCCTCGTCGCGGAGGTCGCCGAACGATGGATCGCCTTTCCCGCCCGGCGGATCGAGCGGGTATTGCCCGCCCTCCCCGCCTGCGGCGAATTTCCTTGTCTCGCCCCGGGGCCGAGAAATCCGATGTCGAGAAAGAAGCCACCGCCTTGGATCCTGGGACTTTCGACCCTCGACGCTCGGGTCCTGACCCTCCTCGACCCTGCCGCCTTGCTCGACCGAAGCGGCTCGCTTGTACGCAAAACGCCCGCGGTCTTGAAAAAAACGCTCGTCGTCGACAGCGGCCCCTATCGATTCGGCTTGGTCGTGGATGAGGTCATCGGAATCAGATCCGGCTCGCCGGAGGCGGCGAACGACGATCCCGCACCGACACCCTCGGAGTCGATCGTCTCCATGACCCTTCGCATCGATTCGAAAAGCGCGTGGCTCGTCGATATCGATGCTCTGTGCTCCACGACGCAGCGGGAAGCGGCATGATGCAAACGCCGGCGCCGGATCCCCGCCTACGCACTCAGCCCCGCTCGGAAAACACCCCGGGAGGCATGAAATCCGGGCAATACCCCAATATCACCCCCCCGGAGCCCTTGGCCCCCGATGTCGGCGATATCACCCGTCGCTTGGCCGGGTGGTTTTGGCTACCGATATCGCTTTTCGCCCTGACCTTGGGCATCGGTTTTATCCACCACGAGAATCGCATCCTCGACAACCAAAACGATATCGAACTCGCCCAACGCAACGCGATGCTCGACGCCGTCGCCATCGATGTGCTGCGGGCTTCCATCGACGATAGCGAGTCCTTGCAGCGCATCGCCGATACGCTGCAGCGCTTCGAGGGCCGGCCCGAGGCCGAGCCGCAAAACAGCGCCGATTGGAGGGGTCTCGGCGCCGCCTTGCGAGAGTTCTCCAATATCGATTTTCCCGCCGCTTCGGCGATCCGGGATGTCGAAGATCTGGAAACGATCGGAACGCGAATGATCCGGCTTTCGGATCACTTGGTGGAGCGGTTGGGCGAGGTGGGCAGGTTCGAACCCGATTTCAACAGGCTGATGTCCGATGCCGTCGGGCAAGCGAATCTGCTGCGCAAGACCATGGCCAAACTCCGAGCCCTCCCCGATTTGAGCATCGGCGAGAGCCTGAGCGCCGCGCAGGGGATAGGGCACGATTTCGCGGTCTTCGGCAACACCCTCGAGACGATGCTCGAAGGGCGACCGGAGGTCGGGGTCGCCCCCGTCGGCAACCAAGAACTGCGCGGAATTTTGGAGGACAACGCCAATCTTTATCGCACGATGAACGATCTGATCGGCCGCGTCCTCGGCCGCCATGAATCCGAGCGGCGCCATCGAATCTTGGAGCGCGCCATCATCGACCGGATCGATATTCTGCGCCGCTCGAAGCCGCAGGCGCCGCCTGCGCTTGTCGATCTCCCGATACCTGCGGATTCGGCTTTCATCGCGCTCGCCGCCCTGTCCGTCATCGTCCTGCTGGCGATGGCGATGAGCCTGACCCGGCAGGGCGGGAGGATCGACCGCCTGGTGCACCGAGGAGATCTCGTCGCCAAAAGAAATGCCGATACCTCGCGCAAAACCCTGGATACCCTCAAAGCCCGGGATCAGGATATCCTGCGCATCAAGGGCTCTTTGACCCAAGTGCGGAAAAAAACGGAATTCTTGGCCCGCGGCGAGGATATCGCGATCGACGGTGTCGAATCATCCGAGGTCGCGCCCCTGATCCAAGCGATCCAGGAATCGATCGATCACCTGTCTCATCGTATGCACGCGCTGCGAGATGCCTCCGGCGAAATCGTCGCCAAGGCCGAGTCCATCAGGAAAAATACCGATCTCGCCCAAGACATCGGCGAACGACATACTCGATCGCTGCAAGAAACCGTCGAGGCCTTTCGCTCCCTTTACCAAAACAGCGCGGCCATCGAATCCACCGCGGTGGAAGTCGCCCGCGGGATGGTCGATGCCTTGGGATCGATAGCGCGATCCGGCGAGAATTTTCGACCCTCGGCGGCGACCGTGCGGGAGATCGTCAAGGGAGATTCTTTCGCCGACGACGAAACGATCGACCCCATGGCCTTGGCCGACGAAGGCATGCGCTCGCTTAGGGAGTTGGAGTCGGAGTTGATGGAAGTGGCCGAAACCGGACACTTGCTGATGCTCAATCTCGCTTTGCGAAAGGGCGAGGAAAAAGGAGAAAGCGCGGCCTTTGGGATCGACTCGAGGAGCGATCGGCCAAGCGAGGCTCTATCGGCGCTCTGCGAACGCGCCCGCGATGCCGCGGGGATGGTCGCGGATCATCGCAACACCCTGTTTCGCGCCATCGAAGCGGCGGTGGCCGCCACCGGCGAAGCGGTCGAAGGGGATCGCTCTTCGCCGGAATACCTGCACGAACTGCTCGCCCGGGCGGACAGGATCCTCGCCGGAGCGAAAGAGCAAGCGCAGCGGCATCGCGACAACGTCGACGGCACGGAACGCTTGGTGGTTTCCGCCAAGGATATCGCCGATGACGCCCGCGAGAACTCCGCTCTCGTCGCCGACGAGGTGAACTCCTTGGCCGCCCTGGCCATCGATCTGGATCGCAATCTCAGCGATCTCGCTTCGAAGACGGAATCGTCGGCGGCGGACATCGCTTCATCCGACGCCGACGATTCCAACGACGATTCCCTTGGCGAGAATCCCTCGCACGATACGACCGGGCATGGCTGATCGATCCATCGACGAGCGAGGGGCGAAGCGCGAGGAGCCCGTGCGCGAGGAGTCCCCGTTCGAAAAGCCCTCCGAAGCCGCACCGACGAGCGGCGCCGGGGGCAGCGGCCATAGGCATCCGCCGATCTCCTCGTTGGCCCGGGAATGGCGAAATCCCCCGGATGATTTCGAGGATCTCGTGGCCCGCACGAGAAGCGCCCTCGATGCCTTCATGGAAGGCTTGGACGCGAGCGCCGACGGGATCGGCGGGGTCGATCTTCGCGCCCATCGCTTGATCGCCCTGTCCTTGATCGACCTTCTGAAAACCGTCGTTTCGACGCGGCGCAAACCCTCGAGAACCGGAACCGGCAGCGGCATCGCAAAGGCCTTGGAGGCGATCGATCGCGAAGACAACCGCAAGGAATGCATCGCTACCGTCAACGAATTGCGCGGCATGCTCAGCACGCCGATGCTCTCCGAATCCTCGTTTTTCACGTTGGCGCCGATTGCCGAAAGGCTGACGGAAAACCTGCCCGACGGCGATACCCACGGCCGCATCGAAAGTGTGATCGCCGAAGGGCAGCGGGAATTCCAGCGGGGCTTGTGGGAGTGGGTGAGCGGAAATCCCGAGGGTCTGAAAAGGATTGCGAGCGTGCTGGCGGCGATCGACGAAGCGGCGCCGGGAAAGCACCCCCTATGGCGTATCGCGGCCCGCTTCTCGACCCTGATGGCCGAGGAGGGCGCCCCCCCGGGCCATGCCTTGACTCGCCTCGTCGGCCAGATCGACCATCAAATCCGGCGGGCTTGCGCCAAGGGATACAAAGCCGAGCGCGCCCCGAAAGCCCTTTTGCATAATATGCTTTTCCATATCGAGAACGCCGGCAGCGAAAGCGAAAGGGCACGGCGGGCACGAAAGGATTTCGGTTTGGGGCAGGTATTCGAAATCCCCGAAGCGGGCGCCGGGTGGCCCGCTGCCGCCCACCGCAAGACGATGAATCTGATTCTCGGGGTCTTGGCGGAGCTCGAAGGATCGTCCCTTTCCGGGGCCGAAATCACGGATATTCGACGCGATTTGATCCGAGCGCGCGATGCGATGTTCCTCGCCGCCGAACCCGCTATCGCTTGGCGCACGAATCGCGCCGTCGATTGCCTCGGGGATCCGCAAAAAGCGGATCTGCCGGCCGCCGCCGAGATCGTAAGCGGGGTGCTCGAAGCGCTGCGCCGGCAATCCCCGGAGGCGGTCGATAGGAAAGCGGAGCGCCGAGACGGCGACGAGCCCGAGGCATCGGCTCCCGATCTTTCGAGGACTTTGGGCTTCTCGCGCGCCAAGGAATTGATGGATCGGATCGACGCCGCCTTCGCCGCCGAGCCCGATCCCGACGAAAGCGATCCCCTTGGGGCGGTTTCGAGCCCGGCCGCAGCGGCAGATCGGCAACGAGAATCCGCTCCTTCGGACCAAGCGACCGACGACACCCGAAAGCCCTGGGCAGCCGCGACAACGAGCGCTTCGGCTGGCGAAGACGAGAGCCTCGCAAAGAGCGAGGCGATATCCCCGGCGAATTCGTCGTCGAGCTCGGCGATGGGCTCGCCTTTCTCGATCCCCGCCGAATCCCCCACAAGCGAACGACGCTTCGCTAACGATATCGACGAGAAAGAGCCCCCGTCTCGTGCGTCCGCCGCGGACGAGGCCGAACAGAAGGATCATCCGGCCGCCGCCGAGCGAGTCGAGGAGGAAGAAACGAGCCTTGCCGACGCCGGCTTCGCCTCTCGATACGAGCCCCCTTCGAAGATCGATACGACCGGCCCGGCGCTCGAGATGCTTCTAGAGCGGATCCACGCCCACGGCGATACGCAGCGGGAGATCGCCGGCGGCGTGCGCCGACTCGGGCAGGGGATCGAGCAGCTCGAGGCTTTGCTCGGGGTCGATAGCCCACCCGAGGAGGAGAGGGGCTCGGGGAAGGCGGGGTTCGATGAGCGCCGCGAGCCTTCGCCAAAAGCCGGCGGCGAGGCGGATGGCCTGGCAAAGGGTCGGCGATTGATCCCGGTGCTCGAAGCGATCGCCGCTCATACCGAGAGGCTGCTAGAACGCTCGCAGCGCGAAAGCGCCGACATCGAAAAAAATCTGACGGTATTGCGATCGCTCCCCCTCGAGATCGGCATTCGCCGCATCCGCGCGATCGCGACTCGCCCGCGGGCCGACGGCAAAACGCTTTCGATCGAGGCTCGAGGTGAGGATCAGCGTTGCGATCCGGCGGTGATGGAACAGCTCTTTCCGATCATCGAGGACCTGATCGAAAGGGTGATCGACAAAGTGATCGAAGCCCCTTCGCTTGGCTTGCGTGGCGGGGATAGCCGCCCGGCGACGCTGGATCTCGATTTCAAACTCGGTCGCGGCTCTTTGGCCCTGTCGATCGTCACCGAGGGTCGAGCGCTGGAAGAGGGTCCGCTGGCGAAGATCCGCGAAGCGATCGACAAGGCGCGGGGATGCTTGGAGATCTTCCCTTCGCACCGCGATCGCTTCGTCGGTTTGAGGATCGAACTGCCGCTGACCCGGTGGAACGAAGCGGTGGTGGTGGGGTCGATCAAGGGGAAGCGCTTCGCCCTTTTCGCCCGCGATACGGTGGCCATCCTTCCGCACCGGCGGCGAGAGCGACGAGGAGAAAGTCGCGCTCTAGGGGAAGAGCGGGATCTTAAAATCCTCGACGCCTCGGGATCCGAGGGTTTCGAATACGAAGGAGATATCTATCCCCTGCGAGATCTCTCGCCGCCGGCCGATCCGGGCGACCCCCCGGCGGCGAGGGGCGGCGAAGCATCGAAAGCCTCGCCTCGAAGCCTCGTGCTACTAAGCGTCGACGGCAAACGAGCCGCCCTTCTTTGCGACGAGATCGAGAGCGCCGATGAATGCACCCTCTGCGCCTTGCCTCCCCTGGTCGGCGAATTCGGTTCGAGCGCAGTCATCTTCGCCGACCGCCGAGCGCCGGCGGTGCTGCTGGACAGCATGAGCGTCATCGAAGGCGACGATGCGGCGACGGCCTCGAGCGAGGAGCCGCCGAGGGGATAACGATCGAGGCTTCGAATCAGCCCAAATCCCCCCACCGCCCCTGCAACAAAGCGATGGCGACCAAAGCCGCGGTCTCGGTGCGCAATACCCTCGGACCCAAACGCAGCCCCCGATAACCCGCCGCCTGCGCCCGCTCCGCCTCCCGCGAGGAAAATCCCCCTTCGGGACCGACGAGCAAACGCAGGGCTTTTTCAGGCCTAAGCTCGCCCGTCCCCGGGGGCTCGATATCGCTCAGCGACTCACAGGCCTCGGGGTGAAGAAAAAAGCCGCCGGGGCTCGGATCCCGACTCCTCCCCTTCGAGCGATCCCCCTTGGTCCCCACCCAATCCTCGTATTCTCGCAACGCGAAGACGGTGGGGATGCGAACGCGCCCCGATTGCTCGGCGGCATGAACCGCCACTTTCTGCCAGTGCTCGATACGCCGCTTCGCTCGCTCCGCGTTCGGTCGGGAGACGCTGCGCTCGCAAAGCAAGGGGTGGATCGCGTGCACCCCGAGTTCGGTCGCCTTTTGCACCACGAAATCCATCCGCTCGCCCTTGCCGAGGGCTTGCCCCAACTCGATGCGCAAAGGGGATTCGCCGGCCACCGGACGGGCCGACCCCAATCGCGCTTTCAATCCGCGCTCTTGGCGACCGCTGCGCCCCGATCCGAGGGCGATGATGGTGGCCTCGTATTCGCAATCGCTGCGCCCGTCGAAGACGACGATCGCATCGCCCTCTTTGAGCCTCAAGCTCCTCGTTGCGTGCCGACTCGCACCGACCGGCAAGACGACCTCGGCGCCGGCGGCGAGGTCGATATCGACATGAAGACGCGGAAGAGGCACGTCTTTTAAGGGCTTCGTATTTCGCAGGTGGCGCAAAAGCGGATGGCGGGCCAGCGCTCGCAAGCCAAGGTGAGGTTGGCCATGGAGGGGGCGAGCCAAGCCAAGTTTCCGCCGCCGTCGAGGGCGAGATAAGCCTCGTTGCGGCGGCGAAAATCGTCGATGGTCCGAGCATCGTCGGCCTCGATCCAGCGGGCGGCGACCACCGACACCCTCTCGTAATCGCTTTGCACCCCGTATTCGTTCTGCAGCCGCCATTTGACGACATCGAACTGCAAGGGACCGATCGCTCCGAGGATCAGATCGTTGGCGACGAGCGGACGAAAAACTTGCACCGCCCCCTCCTCCCCCAACTGATCGAGGCCCTTGCGCAGGGCCTTCATGCGCAAAGGGTCGCGCAGCACCACCCGCCGGAAGAGCTCGGGAGCGAAACTCGGAATGCCGGTGAAATCGAGGGACTCCCCTTCGGTGAAGCTGTCGCCGATACTGACCGTCCCGTGGCTGTGAAGACCGATCACATCCCCGGCCCAAGCATCGTCGACCCGCTCTCGATCGCGAGCCATGAAGGTGATGGCGCCGGCGGCCTGGAATTCCTTGCCGGTGCGCACATGGTGCAAGCGCATCCCCCGGCGCCAACAGCCGGAGACGACGCGCAGGAAGGCGATTCGATCGCGATGCTGCGGATCCATATTGGCCTGAATTTTGAATACGAAGCCGCTGAAGGCGCCCTCGCTCGGCTCGACCCGCCGCTGCCCCGCCTCGCGCGAGCCGGGTAAGGGCGCCGACGAAACGAAATGATCGAGCAGTTCTCGTATTCCGAAATTGTTGATCGCCGAGCCGAAAAACACCGGCGCGCGGGTGGCGGCCAAATAGGCCGGGGTATCGAGGGCATGGCTTGCCCCTCGTACCAATTCGATCTCGTCCCGCAGTTCGGCGGCACGCGAGCCGAGACGGCGGTCGATCTCCGGGTGCTCGATCCCTTGGGCGATCTCCCCCTCGACGATCCCCCCATCGTGCCGGGGGCTGAAAAAATGGACCCGATCGTCGATCAGGTGGTAGACCCCGTGAAAGGACTGTCCGCTGCCGATGGGCCAAGTCACCGGCGCGCACTCGATATCGAGCACTCGCTCGATCTCGTCGAGGAGTTCGAGGGGATCGCGGCTTTCGCGATCCATCTTGTTGACGAAGACCATCACCGGAGTGGCGCGCAGGCGACAAACCTCCATCAACCGGATGGTGCGCGCCTCGACCCCGCGCGCCCCGTCGATCACCATCAACGCGGAATCGACGGCGCTCAAGGTGCGATAGGTATCCTCGGAAAAATCCTCATGGCCCGGGGTATCGAGGAGGTTGACGATATGCTCGGCATAAGGAAACTGCATGACCGAGGAAGTAACGGATATCCCCCGCTCCTTTTCCAGCTGCATCCAATCCGAGGTGGCATGACGCGCCGCCTTGCGGCCCTTGACCGTTCCCGCGAGCCGGATCGCCCCGCCGAAAAGCAGGAGCTTCTCGGTCAGCGTGGTCTTGCCCGCATCGGGGTGGGAGATGATCGCGAAGGTACGTCGACGGGCGATTTCCGGATGCATCCGGCGATGCCCGGTCGATGAGTCGGTCGAAGTCGATATGCTTGGCATTTCCCGCGAAGTCGTACGATGGCAAGACGATCGGCTTGCGCGATCACCGACGACGCATGGAGATCGAGCGCACGGCTTCCGATGGAATTTCGAAAGAGGCTTCGAAAAAACCCGACGAGAAATCCTGAGGAAGCGAGGATCGCCATGAGGCTCGGGACCGGGGTCTTTGCCGACGATTGCCAGACAATAGGCCGGGATACGAAACGCACCCCGGCCTTTGAAAAACCCTTATCCAAGCCTCGATGGCCTTGCGGATAAAAAGAAAATCGAAAGATTATTTTGTCGAAACGGCCTTCGGCGGATCCGACCCGCCTGCGATTCCTCTGTCAGGATTCGGACGTGGCCTGGACTAACGAGACATTGCGGGCCTGCAAACCCTTCGGCCCTTGCTCGATATCGAAATTGACGGTCTGATCCTCCTGAAGAGTACGGAAACCGGATGCATTGATAGCGGAAAAATGGACGAATACGTCCTCACCGCCGTCTTGAGGGGCGATGAAGCCATAGCCCTTGGAATCGTTGAACCACTTCACTTTACCGATCGGCATTGATGCATACCTCATATACTGAATGAAACAAAATGCTTGACTTCGAATCGCATTCGTGCCGAGGAAACGACGTTATGAAGGGACTCTTGGCGGGAAAGCGAAAAAAGCAAGCGGGATGAAACGACATGCCCTTCATGGCGGGAAGTATAGCCCCGATCGGGAAGATCAATCGAATTAATCTTTCTTTGTCATCGAAAGGTCATCGAAAGGCAAGATCGCCTCCGCAGGCGATGCGACTGTCCGGCCCCAAGTCCCCGTCCTCGATAAGAAGAGAGATGCGATGATCGACGAGCGAAATACCGAGCCCGAAAAAAACGACGACGAGTCGAAAAGCGAGCCTTCGGGATGGATCGGAAGGGCAGGAGGCTGCCAGTGCGGGGCCATCCGTTATCGCTTGCGACAAGAACCGATGACCCTTTATGCCTGCCATTGTCGCAGCTGTCAAAAACAATCCGCCGGGGCTTTCGGGCTATCGTTGCGCATGGAGCGATCGGGCGTCGAGTTCAGCGGGGCGAGCCCTCGGATATGGCGTACCGCCGGCGATTCGGGCACCCCCAAGCTCTGCGCATTCTGCGCCGAATGCGGCACCCGCCTTTACCATACCGGGGAGAATCCGAACGATCCGCTGACCATCAAAGCCGGCTCGCTCGACGAAACATCGGATATCGAGCCGGTTTCTCATCTTTGGACGATACGCGCCCAACGATGGACGAGGCCGTTGCTCGAACGAGACGGGGGCTTCGAGCGCGAGCCCGAAAACGACGAGACCCTGCTCTCGATATGGCGCGAAAAAACTCGGCGAAGGGCCAAGGCTTGAGCCGGCTATCCGTAGTGGATCCGTAGCGGACTGCGTAAGTAAACCCCTCGGGCGATGTCGGCGCCTTGCAAGGTCCATCGACCATTGGATCTCGCAAACGGGGCTCGCAAACGGGCTTGCAGGCGGGCTCGCAAGCGATATCCCCTTGCCGGCGGTCGATCCCCGGCCAAGAGCATCGGTAGCGCCGCAATCGCCCGGTCCTTTTCCAAGCCTCGATCGATCGTTCGATACGCCCGCGGAAGAGCCGGCGATCGGGGGCGCACCGCTCGGCGCAAGCCCTCTTTCAATCCCTCTTTTGCCGATCGAATCCCGATTGCCACCGGCGAGAGTCGTCGCTTCGAGCCCGGCGATCTCCGGCCTATCGGACGATACCCGACTCCATACGAATCACGTTTTTCACCTGCGGATCTCGAATATCCGCTCGTCGTGAAATTCCCCCCGGGGACGGAAACGACGTTCCGTCAGCGAGCCCGAGCCATCGCTTTTCAGGCAAAGGACGGTCGAAGCGCGGGTGCCGTAGGCGTCGCCGACGATGAAACGCGGCGATAAAAAGCGCTCGCGCTCGATTCCGACTCCGGTCTTGGGCAGCGCGGCGTCGCAAGGCGACTCGCGCGAGGTCAGCAGCGAGAAAAAATCATGCGGCGATCGCTGCGGCGATCGAAGGAGTCGTCGCATCCCCTCCTTGCCCTGCACCACCTTGGGCCAGGGGGTATCGAGCAGATGGTTGGACAATCCGTAAACGCCGGGATCCAAAGGACGCGGCGGCCCCCCTCGATTGGAGACGAAATACAGGCTCTCGCCGTCGCCCGCGAGCAGAGAAAAGCCCCGGTAGCGATGGGACTCGAGACGGACTCGCCGCGAATATTCGCCGGCAGATTGCCCGGCGATCAAAAAACCGCGCACCAGTTCGCCCCGAGAGCGAAAAACCGCCGGGGCCGCGCCGGGCTCGTGATCGAGGGCGGGGGCCGCGAAGGGCGCCTCGCGATAGTTGGTGATCGCCGCGAAACGAAAGCGCCGATGCGAGCCGGGGTCGGGCGAGCGGGCCAGCCCCATCCACGTCCCGCCTCCTTCGAGATCCCGCCCCGCCAATACCCCCGGGGCATCCTCCCACCAAGCGGCGGGCGCCGTCGGACGAGCGTGCCATTCGTCGCGGTTGGCCGCGACGACCAACTCGAAAAGGGGATGGACTCGCCAAGCGAGATAGATCAGACACATACAACGAAGACGGAAGAAGACGCAAGCATCCGAGGGCTTTGTGGGGATAGGCGATCGCGGCGAGCGCTCGCCGCTCACATGCTCCTCCGGTATTGCCCCCCGACCTCGAAGAGGGCGTCGGTGATTTGCCCCAAAGAGCAGCAGCGCACCGCATCCATCAGCGCCTCGAAAACATTTTCCTCGGCAAGCGCGGCTTGGCGCAAGCGCTCCAAAGCCACCGGCGCGGCGATGGCGTGGCGCTCATGGAAAGAACGCAAGCACTCGATCCGCTCTTCTTTTTCCGCCGCCGTCGAACGCGCCAAGTCGATGGTCGTCTCCTGCGACCCGGGGTTCGGATTGACGAAGGTATTGACGCCGACGATAGGCAGGGATCCGTCGTGCTTTTTCTCTTCGTAGGCGATCGATTCGTCCTGAATCCGACCGCGTTGATAACCCGTCTCCATCGCCCCCAACACCCCTCCGCGATCGGAAATCCGTTCGAACTCCGCCAATACCGCCTCCTCGACGAGATCCGTCAGCTCCTCGATCACGAAAGATCCTTGGTTCGGATTTTCGTTCTGCGCAAGCCCCCACTCGCGGTTGATGATCATCTGGATGGCCAGCGCCCGCCGCACCGAGTCGTCGGTCGGGGTGGTGATCGCCTCGTCGTAGGCATTGGTATGCAGGCTGTTGCAGTGATCGTAGGTGGCGATCAGGGCTTGCAAGGTGGTGCGGATATCGTTGAAGTCGATCTCCTGGGCATGCAAGGAACGCCCGGAGGTTTGGATATGGTATTTGAGCTTTTGGCTGCGCTCATTGGCGCCGTAGCGATCGCGCATCGCCACCGCCCATATCCGCCGCGCCACCCGCCCCATCACCGAATATTCGGGATCCATGCCGTTCGAGAAGAAAAAGGAGAGATTCGGCGCGAAGTCGTCGATCTTCATGCCGCGCGCCAGCCAAGCCTCGACATAGCAAAATCCGTTGGCCAAGGTGAAGGCGAGCTGCGAGACGGGGTTGGCCCCCG
This sequence comes from Gammaproteobacteria bacterium, assembly GCA_965220535.1. GTDB lineage: Bacteria > Pseudomonadota > Gammaproteobacteria > HK1 > HK1 > HK1. The sequence goes on from OZ244833.1 coordinate 1,303,027, forward strand.
CTTCGGCGATGTGGTAGCCGGAGATCGACACCGAATAGAAATGTCGCACCCGATGGTCTATGAACCATTGCTGGATATCGCCCATCAGCCGGAGCGAGAACTCGGTCGAAAAGATGCAGGTATTTTGTCCTTGATCCTCTTTCAGGATATCCGCCTGCACGGTGCCGCGCACGCGCGCCAAGGCCTTGGCCCGTATTTCGCGCGCTTCGTCCTCGTCGGCAAGACGACCCTCGTCGGCCTCGAAACGCTCTCGTTCGCGGTCGATGGCGGTGTTGAGGAACATCGCGAGGATCGTCGGCGCCGGACCGTTGATGGTCATCGAAACCGAGGTCGCCGGATCGCAAAGATCGAAACCCTCGTAGAGGGTCTTCATATCCTCGATGGTGGCGATCGACACCCCCGAATTGCCCACCTTGCCGTAGATATCGGGACGGTGCGCGGGGTCGAATCCGTAGAGGGTCACGGAGTCGAAGGCGGTCGACAGACGTTTGGCGGTGGAATGCTCGCAAAGCAATCGGAAGCGGCGATTGGTGCGCTTTGCATCCCCCTCCCCGGCGAACATGCGCGAGGGATCTTCGCCCTCGCGTTTGAAGGGGAAGACCCCGGCGGTGAAGGGGAAGTGACCGGGCAGATGCTCCTTCATCAAAAAGCGGAGCAGATCTCCGTCGTCGGAAAAGCGCGGCAAGGCGATGCGGGGCAAGGAGGTGCCGGAAAGGGTGGTGCGGCGAAGCCGGATGCTTCCTCGGTCCTCCCCCGGCGCCGAGCGCTCTTCGCCCTCGTAGCCCTTGCGGATCGCCGGCCATTCGTCCAATAACGCGCGGGCTCGGGGGTCGAGCGCGCTTTCGCTTGCGCGCAACAACTTGGCCAAGGGGGCGGCGGCTTCCTCCTCGCCGGACTCGATGAGCAGCTGCATCACCTCGCGCAGTTGCCGGCGGCGGCGAGCGTGCTCCGCTTGGCTTTCGACGCGGGCGCGGTAGTCGCGCAGGGTTTCGGCGATCTCCGCCAAATAGCGGCTGCGAGAAGCGGGCACGATCGCCTGCGCTGCCGATGAATGCTTCGCCGCGGGCACCGGCAGCGCCCCCGATTCGGGGGGCGATTCGGGGGGCATCGAGCAACGCTCCGAGAGCGCGGCGAGGAGGCCGTGGTAAAGCGCGGTGACGCCGTCGTCGTTGAAACGCGAGGCGATGACACCGTAGACCGGCATCGACTCCGGCGGACGATCGAAGCCCTCGCGATTGCGTTGGACCTGCTTGCGAACGTCGCGCAAGGCATCCTCGGCGCCCTTGCGATCGAATTTGTTGATGACCACCAGATCGGCGAAATCGAGCATGTCGATCTTTTCCAGCTGGCTCGCGGCCCCGAATTCCGGGGTCATCACATACACCGACACATCGACGAAGGGGACGATGGCGGCATCGCCTTGGCCGATCCCGCTGGTCTCCACCAGCACCAGATCGAAGCCCCCCAAGCGGGTCGCGGCGATGATCGCCGCCAAGGAGTCGGGGATCTCGCGAGTCGAAGCCCGCGTGGCGAGGGAGCGCATGTAGATATTCGGATGGCGGATCGCGTTCATCCGGATGCGATCCCCGAGCAACGCCCCGCCCGAGCGCCGGCGAGAGGGGTCGATGGCCAATACCGCGATGCGCTGGGCATCGCGCCGGTCCAGACGAAACCGACGCAGGATCTCGTCGGTCAACGAGGATTTGCCGGCGCCGCCGGTGCCGGTAATGCCGACCACCGGCGCCGCCGCCGGCAGGGCTTCGGCCCTTTCCAAGATCGCGCCTTCGAGCGCGGGATCCAAAGTCCCGTCCTCCAGCGCGGTGATCGTCCGCGCCAAAGCGAGGCGGCGCGAAGAGAGGTTATCGCCTCGCATCAAGGCCTCGACGGTCGCCGGCGATACCCGCTTCGCCCGGTGGTCGCAGCGCGCGATCATGTCGTCGATCATCCCGCGCAGGCCGAGGACGCGACCGTCTTCCGGGGAATAGATGCGGGTGATCCCCCGATCGTGCAGCGTTCGGATCTCCTCGGGGATGATCACCCCGCCGCCGCCCCCGAAAATCCTGATATCCCCGCCGCCGCGCTCTTGCAGCATCTTCGCCATATAGCCGAAATATTCGAGATGCCCGCCTTGGTAGGAACTCACCGCGACCGCATCGGCGTCTTCGTCGAGGGCGGCGTCGACGACCTCGTCGACCGCGCGGTTATGGCCCAAATGGACGACCTCCGCTCCCGCGGACTGCAAGATGCGGCGCATGATGTTGATCGAGGCATCGTGTCCGTCGAAAAGACCGGCGGCGGTGATGAAACGAAGCCGCTTGGCCGCTTGGATTTCGGATTCGCCGGAGGAATCGCCCGGGCGAGGGTCTTGGCGAGCGCGCCTAAGGGAGTGCACACCGGAGGAATCGTTCGCCTCGGCCCGTAGCGCCGCCGGGGACGAAGGGGGGATACGAGGAGCGGGGTCGGCCATGGCGAAAGAACTCCGAAAAGTCGAAAGGCGCGCGGCTCGGGGACTTTATCCCTCAGCCTTGGGCCGGTATCGAAGACCGAATTCATCGATCATTCACTGACCACCCGTCGGCCATCCGTCGGCGCCGCCAAGGAATCGAGAATATCGGATCGCGAGATCGACCGAAGGGGAATCGGCGGCGCCCTTCGGGTCCGTCGTTCTCGAACGAGCCTAAGGAGTGCGCTTTGGATCACGGCGCTCGAAGGATCGAGCCGAGCCGGATGCCCGAGCCGGATGCTTTAGCCGGCGAAGTTCCGACCGCCCCTGCGCAACCGTCGACCCCGGCCGCCTCGAAACCCCCTTCGAGCGAAGGGCAAAAGCGCTCATGGAGTCAGGGAGTTCGGGGGGCTTCGGAAGATCGGAGCGTCGCCTCGGTCTTGATCGCCCCCTCTCGTCCCCGTCGCTTGCAAATCCTTCGATCGGCGGATTTTTCCTAGGCTTCCATCCACGCGAATTCAAGCCATTCGAAAGCGCCGAGCGATCCCAGCGGAACCTCGGGGATACCGCGAATCCTCTCGTTGACCCCGTCGACATTATTGATATGCACCGGGATCACCATGCCGCTGCCGTGATGCACCAAAGCCTGCATCTCGCAGAGCATCTTGCGCCGCTTTGCGACATCGTTTTCCGCCCGATGCAGATCGAGAAGTTCTCCCATGCGCCGATCTTTCCAAAAGGTATCGTTCCATGCCGCGTCCGGATGGAACTGGGTCGTCAGCATCGAGTTGGCCGTGGGACGCATATTCCAAGCCACGACATTCATCGGCTCTTTCATCCACACCGTGCCCCAATAACCGTCGACCGGAACCTTCTTGATGCGCAAATCGAAGCCGATCCTCGACAGGTCGGCACGCATCATCAAGGCGATCTTCTCGATATGGGGGTCGATCGCCGCGACGTGCAAAACGGCGCTGTCGTGGCCGGATTTTCGCAGGTGGAAACGAGCCTTGTCGCGATCGAAGGGCCGTTGCGGCAAGGCATCGCAATGGTCGGCGCCATAAGCCGGGGAGATCGGGTGATCGTTGCCGACCTGCCCGTGCCCCTTGAGGATCGAGCGCACGATCCGCTCGCGATTTTGGATATATTGCATGCCCTTGACGAAATCGTCGCTCTCGCCGGGGCTCGTATTTTTGAGGCAGCAAATACCGGTGTAGTAACCGGAAGGGATCGAACTCACGCGCACGCCTTCCGCTCTTTGGATCCGACCGACGGCATCGATGGGGACCTCGCTCACGAGATCCGCCTTCCCGGCGATCAGGGCATCGACCCGGGCTTTCGCGTCGGCGATGGCGCCGATCTCGACGCTATCGAAACTCGCGGGTTCGCGCCAATAGTTCTCGTTCCGAAGATGGTAGGAGCGCACCCCGGGCTCGAAGAGTTCGAGGCGGTAGGGGCCGGTCCCGATCCCGGCGGCGAAATCGCTCGTCCCTTCCTTGACGATCTTGACGTTCTTCTCGCCGAGTTTGGCCGGCAAATCGGCGTCGGGATAATTCATGATCGCCTTGATGGTGGAGGCATCGACCCGTTGCCACTCCTTGACGCTGTAGAAAGAGGTTCTGACCATCGAGGGGGAATTCCGACCGAGATGGCGATTGAGGCTCCATACCACGTCATAAGCGGTCATCGGGGAGCCGTCGTGGAAATCGACGCCTTTTCGGATCTTGAAGACGAATTCCAAGCCATCGCGAGCGGGCGACCACTCCTCGGCCAGTTCGGGGTACAGGCTCATATTCTCGAGGATCTGGACGAGACCGTTGTAGGTGGCCCGGCCGCGGGCGGCGTCGATATTGGAGGTGAACAAAATGGGATCCATCGGATCGTTCGGGCCTTGGCGGTCGGCGAGATAACGGATATCCCCGCCTCTGCGGGTGGTTTGCGCCGCCGCCCCGGCCGCAGATAAAAGCCCGCCGGCGGCGGTTGCGGACAATCCCGCCGCCGTCGTCGTCGCCAAAAACTTGCGCCGATCGATCCTGGTCTTTCGATCGATCTCTTGCCGCCGTCCGATCTCTTTCATTGCGATGATCCTTGTCGATCTTCGAAGCCGATTCGCGAGCCGGCCCTTGAATTTTTCGGCTTTTTGCAAAAGCCGCCGGAGACATCCGTGCCGGGCGATTCGACACCCGGATCGAAGCGGTCCGCTATCGAACCGATAAAAAGCCCTTTATCCGACGAGCCTGTCGCCGAAAGGATACGCCGCCCGCCTTAAAGTGCACGCCTTTTCGAGGATATCCGTCTTTATTCGCTTGTCGATGGCCGCGAAAGCGGTACCGGGACGAGTCGAGCGCTCATGAGTCGGGCGCTCATAAATCGGGCGCTCGAGGGCACGAAGCGGAATTATACGAAAGTAAAGACTCGGATCGAAGATCGAAACGCATCGCCATCCTCGGCGGGTGAATATCGGTCGGCGCAAAACCCCCGACAAAGCGATGATGAGAGAAGCCTTGGCGGCTAGATCGGGGAGGATTTTGTCGAGCCTCGAAGACTCGCCTCCCGACAAGCCCCTTCTTCCCCGCCGCTCGATAGACGATCGCGCTTCGCGAGAATGAAGCGCAAATCCCTCATATCGACAGTATTTTGCTTGATATCGGCGGCATTTCACCTGATATTCTTGGATTTTTCGCTCGATCCTCGACTCGATCCTCTAGCCGATCCTCTAGCCGATCCTCTAGCCGATCCTCCGGGGGCTCTCGATTTTCGATGCGCTCGAAGTCCTTTTCTTCGGCCCTTTTATATTAAAATCCCGTCTCGGCGATCGTCCCTTCCCGTGATACCGACAAAGCCGCTGGTTTCGCGAAAAGCTCCCGCCGCCGAAAAAACGAAAGATAACCGCGGAATCGCCACGGACCGAAAAGCGCCCGAGCCGCTCGTTTCGAGATCCCGACTCGACAACCGACCTGCCGAAACCGACCTGACAGCACCGAGAGGATCGTATGAAAGAAGACACCATGCTTGTCGCCCTCGGTCGACCTGCGGCCACCGAGCCGGGGCCGATCAACTATCCCGTCCATCGCGCATCGACCATCCTTTTCGAGGATCTGAATCGATACCTCGAGCGCCATGCGGGGAAGGGAATGCCCGATACCGGGGCGGGAATACCCGAAGCGGACGATCGCATCACTTACGGGGCCGTCGGCTCGCGCAACTCGCAGAGCCTCGCCGAGGCGATCGCGGCGATCGAACAGGGTTGCGGCAGCGTCATCACCTCGACCGGACTGTCGGCGATCACGATGGCCTTCACCGCCGTGCTCGAGGCCGGGGATCATATTCTGCTGCCCGATTCGATCTACGGACCGGCGCGCCGTTTCTGCCTCGATACGCTCCGGCGTTTCGGGGTGGAAACGAGTTTCTACGAGCCGACCGTCGGCGCCGGGATCAAGGACTCGATCAAGCCCAATACCCGCCTCGTCCACACCGAAGCCCCGGGCTCGTTGACCTTCGAGATGCAAGATATCCCCGCCATCGTCGAAAGCGCGCATGCCAAAGGGGCGCTGGTGACGATGGACAACACCTGGGCCACCCCCCTTTATTTCCGGCCCTTGCAACACGGTGTGGATATATCCATCCAAGCGGGCACGAAATATATCTCGGGCCATTCGGATCTCGTGATCGGGGCGATCACCGCCGCCGACCCCGAACTCTTCGGAAGGATCAGCACCCATGTTCACAGCTTCGGGGATGTCGCCTCCCCCGACGACTGCTTCCTCGCCCTGCGGGGCTTGCGTAGCCTGGCGATACGCTTGGCCCGTCATCAAGAATCGGCATATAAGGTCGTGCACTGGCTCACCGCTTGCCCTCAAGTCAAGCAGGTGCTTTGGCCGGCGCTCGAAACCGATATCGGGCATGATCTGTGGCGGCGGGATTTTTCCGGCGCTTCGAGCCTTTTCGGGCTGACCCTCAACACCGAGAACGAAAAAGCGATCGCCGCGATGGTCGACGGCCTGGCCCTCTTTCGCATCGGCTCTTCGTGGGGGGGATACGAAAGCCTGATCGCCGGCAATCGCAGCCAATCGATCGAGCGCGAGATACAGCCTTGGAGCGATACCCCCTTCCTGCTGCGCTTGCATATCGGTCTCGAAGATCCCGACGACATCATCGCCGATCTCGAAGCGGGTTTCGAAAGGCTCGACGCTCTTTGAAAAACGATCCCTTGAAAAACGATCGCGAAAAGCGCGGAGAACTCCTTTGACCACTCGATCCGAGAGTCCGGAAAGCACCGGCGAAGGCCTGCCCCGACACGCCCGGGTCGTGATCGTCGGGGGCGGGGTCGTCGGCTGCTCCGTCCTCTATCACCTCGCCAAATTCGGCTGGAAAGATATCGTTCTTCTCGAGCGAAGCGAACTCACCTCCGGCTCCACTTGGCATGCCGCCGGCGGCATGCACACCATCAACGGCGATCCGAATATCGCTCGGCTGCAGAAATACACCATCGATCTCTACCGGGAGATCGAATCCCTTTCGGGCCAAGCGACGGGATTGCATGTCACCGGCGGGGTGCTGCTGGCGACGACTCGCGAGCGTTTCGATTGGATCAAAGGGCTGGCGGCCAAGGGGCGCTATCTCGGCATCGAATCCGAGATCATCGATCCCGAGCAAGCGCACGCGCTGATGCCCCTGCTGGACCCCGAGCGCTTCGTCGGCGGCATGCACTCCCATGCCGACGGGCATCTCGACCCTTCCGGCGTGACCCACGCTTATGCCAAAGCCGCCCGTCGCTTGGGCGCCGCCGTCCACCGCCATACCAAGGTCGAAGCGATGGAGCGCGACCGCGAGGGTCTGTGGCGGGTATTCACCGACCGCGGCGAGATCCGCGCCGAGCACGTGGTCAATGCCGCCGGGCTGTGGGCCCGAGAGCTCGGCCGGATGGTCGGCATCGAACTCCCCTTGCTGGCGATGGAGCATATGTATCTGATCACCGACGATATGCCGGAGGTGGCGGAGATCAACCGCACCACCGGCAAGGACGTGATCCACGCGGTCGACTTCGACGGCGAGCTCTATCTGCGCCAGGAAGGCGGCGGCATGCTGATGGGAACCTACGAACGGGCCTGCATCCCCTGGTCGCCCCACGAAACCCCTTGGGATTTCGGCCACGAATTGCTGGCGCCGGATCTGGATCGCATCGCCCCTTCGCTGGAAGTCGGCTTTCGCCATTTCCCGGCCTTCGCCGAGGCCGGCATCAAGAAAATCATCAACGGCCCCTTCACTTTCGCCCCCGACGGCAATCCCTTGGTCGGCCCGGTGCGGGGGCTGCACGGCTACTGGGTGGCGTGCGCGGTGATGGCGGGCTTCTCGCAAGGCGGCGGGGTCGGACTCTCGCTGGCGCAATGGATGATCAACGGCGACCCCGGCACGGATCACTTCGCCATGGATGTGGCCCGATTCGGCCCGTGGGCGACGAAGTCCTATACCTACGAAAAAGTCAAGGAAAACTATTCGAGACGTTTTTCGATCCGTTATCCGAACGAAGAGCTCCTGGTCGCTCGTCCTTTGAAAACCACCCCCGTCCACGATCGCCTGCTCGCCGCCGGAGCGCAATTCGGATCATCCTTCGGGCTCGAAACCCCGCTCTGGTTCGCTCCCCAAGGCGTGGAAGAGGTTTTTTCCTGGCATCGCTCGACGGATTTCGAGCATGTCGGGCGCGAGTGCAAGGCGGTGCGCAACGCCGTGGGCTTGGGCGAGATCTCCGGCTATGCGAAATATCTCGTGGGCGGACCCGAGGCTCGTCGATGGCTGGATCGTTTGCTGGCCTGCCGACTCCCGGCCCGAGGACGCATGACCCTGGCCCCGATGCTCAAGGAGGACGGCAAGATCATCGGCGATTTCACCCTCGCCGATATCGGGGGGGACAGCCTCGATCGCCAGGCCTCCATCGGCACCGATCCCGACGAAGGTGAATGGCTGATCACCGGCTCCGGCAGCGCCGAGGAATACCACCTGCGTTGGTTTTCGCAGCGCCTTCCGGAGCACGGCGTTTCATTGCGCGCCTTGGGGACGAGATGGTGCGGCCTGAGCATCGCCGGGCCGAACTCCCGCGCCTTGTTGCAAAGCCTGACGCGCACGGATGTCTCGGCCGAGGCTTTTCGCTTCATGGCGATCCGCGGCTGCGACATCGGCATGGCCCCCGCCCTCGTCGGACGCATCAGCTATACCGGGGATCTCGGCTACGAGATCTGGTGCCATGCCGAATATCAGCGCTATCTCTTCGACCTCCTGATCGATGCCGGTGCCGAATACGGCATCCGCCTTTTCGGATTGCGAGCCCTCGACGCCTTGCGGCTGGAAAAGGGTTTCGGCAGTTGGGGAAGGGAGTACCGCCCCTTATACGGTCCCTTGGAGGCGGGGCTCGATCGTTTCGTCGATTACGACAAAGACGCCGATTTCATCGGCAAAGCGGCAGCGATCGAGGAGCGCGAGCATGGCGGCAGCTACCGCCTTCGTACATTCGTGGTCGACGCCGATACCGCGGATGTCATCGGCGACGAGCCGATCGCCTGTCGAGGGCGGGTCTGCGGATGGGTCAGTTCCGGTGGCTACGCCCACCCTTCCGATGTCTCGGTCGCGATGGCGTGGATCGAAAAAGAATACGCCGAGGAAATCGAGGGCTGGGAAGTGGAAATCTTGGGCGAGAGCGTCTCCGCGCGAATGCAACGCACCGCCTTGTTCGATCACAACGGATCGCGAATGCGCGGATGAATGCGCGGATGAATGCGGAGACGATCGCCTCCTCTTCGAGAAGGCCGCCGCCGCTTTTCGTCCACGGGAAAACACCCGCCGACCGAGCCGGTCGGCTTCGAAAACACTCGATCGAGAAGCGAAGGATCGAATATGCGTATCGGATTCATCGGACTGGGCAACGTCGGCAGCAAGCTCGCGGGCTCGCTGCTGCGCAACGGCTGGAAACTGACCGTGCGGGATCTCGATCCCGAAGTCGCCCGTCCCTTTTTGGAGGCCGGAGCCGACTGGGGCGAAAGCCCGGCGTCGATGACGAAGGCCTGCGATGCCCTCATCACCTGCCTGCCCTCGCCCGCCGCGAGCGCCCGCATATTGGAAGGCGAAGACGGGATCCTCGAGGCGATGGGGCCTTCGAAGATCTGGATGGAAATGTCCACCACCGACGAAGCCGAAGTCCGACGGCTAGGCGAGAGGGTCGCGGCCCTCGGGGGGGCGGCGGTGGACTGCCCCGTTTCCGGCGGCTGCCATCGCGCCGGTACGGGAAATATCTCGATTTTCGCCGGCGGCGATCGCCCGACCTTCGAGCGCATCCTCCCCTTGCTGACCACGATGGGGCGGCGGATATTGCATACCGGCCCTTTGGGCTCCGCTTCGATCTTGAAGGTCGTCACCAACTATCTCGCCACCGCCAATCTCGTATCGTGCTGCGAGGCGCTGGTCACCGCGCGGGCCGCGGGCATGGATCTGGCCACCTCCTACGAGGCGATTCGGATTTCCTCCGGCAATTCCTTCGTGCACGAGACCGAAAGCCAAGTCATCCTCAACGGCTCGCGCGATATATCCTTCACGATGGATCTCGTGAGCAAGGATATCGGGCTTTTCCAAGCCATCGCCGACCGCCACGATATCCCGCTCGAGCTCGGACCCCTTCTCGTCGATATCTTTCGCGATGCCGTCGAGCGTTACGGCGAGCGCGAATGGTCGCCCAATATCATCCGACGCTTGGAGGACGCCACCGGCCTTTCGATCCGCGCCCCGGGCTTTCCCGCCGAGATGATCGACGACGAAGCCGAAGAGCCCGGACGCGAGATCGTCCCGAAAGCCCCACAAGGCTAGCGGCGCCACCGAATATCGCGATCCTTCGATCGAACTCCCGAGGAGCGAGACCATGGGAAAATCCTGCGAGATGTGCATGATGCCGATGAAAAAAGATCCGGGGGAAAGCGGATCCGATCGCTATTGCAGCCACTGCTTCCAAGACGGGGTCTTTCGCTATAGCGGCGACGACCTGCGTGAATTCCAGCGCCAATGCTACGAGGGAATGCGAGCGCAGGGTATCGGCCTTCCGCGGGCGAAGTTCTATGCTTGGACGATCCGCTTTGCGCCCTACTGGAAAGAAAAAAGGAGATCGCGATGACAAAACGCCGCCCGGCAAAAACGAAAGCCGGGGGGTGTTTCACGACAGCGGATCCTTTAAGAGCATCGACTAAGAGCATCGACGCTTTTTCGATCGACGAAGGAGGCGCCGATAGTCCATCGAGTTCGCCGATCGACTTTTTACCGGCTATGCAAGACCCCCGAAAAACAAAAACAACGAACAATCCTCGATAGGGAGCATAAAACGATGATTCGATCTTGTCGGTCAGTCAAGCCCCCCGGCTCGAAAGGAACTCGCTCGCTCGCTTGGGCCCTTGCGATCTTCGCCGCGCTCTCGATTCACTACGCTCCCGCCTTTGCGCAAAATCCGGGGCCGACCCCGGCGCCGGCCCTTCGAATTTCCCATCAGGGCGTTTTGACGATAACCGAGGGGGCTTCGAGGAGTTTTTCGGTCAGCCTCACGGCGCGTCCGCAAAGCGACGTGGCGGTCTCGCTATCGGTGAGCAACACGAATATCACCCTTTCGAAGACATCCTTGACCTTCGAGGTCGAGAACTATGCGACGGCGCAATCGATCACCGTCGAAGCCGCCGAGGACGACGATGCGACGGACGGTTCGAGCACGATCACCTTGGCGGCATCGGGCGGACTGACTTCTTCGCTTTCGCTCTCGGTCAGCATCGAGGACGACGAGACTGTAGGATTCTTGCTTGATCTCGAATCCCTGACGGTCATGGAGGGATTAGAAGGCAGGTTCAGGGTAAAACTGGCGACCCAACCCTCCGACGATGTCACGGTCAGCTTCACGACCTCGGACGCCGACAGCGCCGTCGCCGATACACAACCCTTCTCGAGCGGCAACCAAAGCAGTTTCACCTTCACTCGATTCGGCAATGACGGCGCTTGGGATCGATACAAGCCGGTGGTCGTCAAGGCGTTGCGCGACGCTGATTCGGATAACGAATCGGTAACGATTTCTTTTGTCGGAGCGGGCGGGGATTACCAAGGCGTCAGAGGCAGCGTCCCCGTTTCCATCACCGACGGCGATAGAACATCGGGAACCATCCTTCTTTCGGGCCCACAGACGCTGACGATACTCGAAGGGACATCGGAGATGTTCGCTGTCAGACTCTCGGGAAGCCCGATCGGCGAAGCGATCGTTTCTCTTTCGAAGACGAGCAGCGCGTTGAACCTCTCCCCGAGCTCTTTGACATTCGACGCCTCGAACTATTCCCTCGGGAAATTGATCACCGTCTCGACTTCCGAGGATGACGACGACACGAACGAATCCGACGAGATCACCATCAAAGTGGTATCGGGCGGATTCCGCGCTCCGCCGGTCACGAAATCGGTCAGCGTGTTCGATAGCGACGCCGAAGTCGGCTTCGACCTGAACCCCGCCTCGTTGAGTCTGAACGAAGGCGCACAAGGCAGCTTTCAGGTCCGCTTGGCGAACCCGCCTTCGACGGATATCACGGTGAACGCAAGCGTTTCGGATTCATCGATCGTCATCGATACCGATCCGCTCGAAAATGGCAACCAGAGTGCGCTCCAATTCAATCGAGGACAAGTCTTCGCTTGGCACGAATACCGGACGGTGCGCATCGAAGCGAGGCATGACGATGATTCGATCGACGAATCGGTCGAAATCTCTCTTCGCGGCGCCAACGGAAATTACGCGGGCGAGACGGCGAGCGTTCGGGTCTCGGTCACCGATGACGATCGCCCCTTTGTTCCCCCGCCCATTTATGCGGGGAATGTCGTCATCTCTCCTTCGATCCTCAGCTTGGGCGAGGGAGAGCGAGCGTACTTCTCGGTCGCTCTCGACCGCGCTCCGGCCTCGAATGTCATGATCGCACTGTCGAATACGAATCCGGATGTGAGCCTTGCCCCGAACTCCATCACCTTCACCGAGTCGAGTTGGTCGAAAAGCGTCGATGTCGCCGTCGTCGCGAGCGAGGATACCGATACGACGAGCGATTCCGATACGATCGCTTTCACCCTCGTCGATCCGATCGGTTTGGCCGCCAGAAACCGGATGGCTCGCTCGCTTGCGGTCTTCGTGATGGATAACGACAGCGCCCCTCAAATCGTGCCGATAAAGACTCAGGCCTTGGCCATTCCCCCGCCGGATTCGGGGGACGATATGACCTTGCGCATCCGTTGCAACCAAGACTCCCCCTGCTCCGTCATCCTCGACTGCTCCACGCAAGTCGACGGCTCGGTCTACGAAGGCCCCCTGCCCGAGGCGATCCCCGGCTTCGGGGCAAGGTCTCTTTCGGCCGACGATATCCGGCGCTATACCGGATGGATGCCTTCGGCGACACTGGGTCGATTGGGATGCGCCTTGCGTTCCACCGAGACGATCGGCTCGCAAGTCTGGACCCGTTCGGGGGCCGACGTGCTCGTCAACAACAGCGCCTTCGTTCGCAGCGTCTTCGACGGCCGGGAATACCGAGCGGATATCGAATCGATCCCCTCCCCCGACTCTTTCGACGAGTCGAATATCAGGATTCGATGCAACTCCAGCGAGACGCACTGCGGCGATATTCGCTTCGTCTGCTATACCGACGACGGCGCGAGGTACGAAACGGCCTTCGAGGGCTTGGTTCGCAAGAGGACGCTCCACCTGCAATCGGAAACGTTGGCGACAAGGCTCGGGACTCGCTGGCCGGGCTTGGGTCTTGCCTGCGAGCTGCGGGCGGCGGCGAGTTTCACGGTGCAGGTGCTGACTCGAACCGGCGGCGGAGGCGCCCTCATCAACAACAGCGCGACGGGCTCGGTGAAGCGATAGATTCATCGAGAGCAAAAAAGAGGCCGTCGAACAAGCGATCGTCCCCGTCTTCGGATCGACACCCTCGTCATCGACATTCCTTCCTCGGGAGATCGCCGCCATGCCTCGATTGAGCGACTATCGGGTTTTGACCTTCGATTGCTACGGCACGTTGATCGACTGGGAAACGGGGATATGGGACGCCCTGCAACCCATGATCATGCGCAACCGGCGCCGGGATATCTTGCGCCGAGCGGCTCTTCGCTCTTTCGCGAGCCTCGAACATCGCCACCAAGATCGAAATCCCGATCTTCCATACCCCGCATTGCTCGCGCGCGTGCATCGCAGCATCGCCGAGGCTTTCGAACTCGAAACCGACGAGGGACTCGATGCCGCTTTCGGGGACTCGGTGGAATACTGGCCCGCCTTTCCCGACAGCGCCGATGCCCTGCGAGCGCTGCAAGAGCGTTATCGCTTGGTGATTCTTTCGAATGTGCATCGAGAGGGCTTCGCCGCCTCCAATCGAAAGCTCGGCGTATCCTTCGATGCGATCTACACCGCCCAAGATATCGGCTCTTATAAACCCTCGAACGCCAACTTCGAATACCTCTTGGCGCGACTGGAATCGGATTTCGGCTTCGCAAAGCGCGATATCTTGCATACCGCCCAGAGCCTTAGGCACGATCATGTTCCGGCGCGACGCTTCGGACTCGCCAACGCTTGGATCGATCGCCAAAGACTTTCCGAAGGAGGCGATTGGGGAGCGACGGAAGAGATCGAAAAACCACCCGAAGCCGATTTTCTCTTCTTCACGATGCGCGAAATGGTCGAGGCGGTAGAATCCTGAAAGCCGGTCGCCGAAACGATCTCGTTTCGCTTTCGGGTCTTGTCGACCCGTCGAAGGAAATACCGAAAAACCGCCATGGACACACGGATCGAACGCGACAGCATGGGCGAGATCGAAGTCCCCTCGGATCGCCTATGGGGAGCGCAAACGCAGCGCTCCTTGGAGAATTTCAAGATCGGATCCGAGCGGCTTCCAAGATCCTTGATTCGCTCGCTGGCGATGATCAAAAAATGCGCGGCGATCACCAACCGGGAGGCGGGCGATCTGCCGCCCCATATCGCGGCGGCGATCGACGAAGCGGCGCAGGAGGTCATCGAGGGCGAGCTCGACGACCATTTCCCGCTGGTGGTTTGGCAAACCGGAAGCGGCACCCAAAGCAATATGAATGTCAACGAGGTGATCGCGCATCGGGCATCGATGCGCCTCGAAAGCGAGGCGAAAGGCGGGCGCATCGACGGCACGACGACGGTCCATCCGAACGACCACGTCAACCGCTCCCAATCGACCAACGATGTCTTCCCCACCGCGATCCATATCGCGGTCGCCGAAGAAATCCACACCCGTCTCGATCCCGCCCTGACGCGCTTGCGGGCGACCTTGGAAGGCAAAGCCCGAGATTTCGACGATATCGTCAAGATCGGGCGCACCCATCTCCAGGATGCGACCCCGCTGACCTTGGGGCAGGAGTTCTCCGGCTACGCGGATCAGATCCGCTTGGGTCAAGCCGCGATCCAAGGGGTGATGCCTTTGATTTTGGAATTGCCGATCGGCGGCACCGCGGTGGGAACCGGGATCAACAGCCGCCGCGGCTATGCCCCGAAGATGGTCGCGGCCCTCGCCCGCCTTGTCGGGCTCGACTTCACCGAGGCGCGCAATCGCTTCGCCTCGATGGGCGGCAAGGAGGGGCTGGTGGCGATGTCCGGGGCGCTAAGGACCCTTGCCGGAGCCCTCAACAAAATTGCCAACGATGTGCGCTGGCTGGCCAGCGGCCCGCGCTGCGGGATCGGCGAGATCACGATCCCGGCCAACGAACCGGGTTCGTCGATCATGCCCGGCAAGGTCAACCCCACCCAATCCGAGGCCCTGACGATGGTCGCCACGCGGGTCATCGGCAACGACGTGACGGTGGCGGTCGCCGGCAGCGCCGGCAACTTCGAACTGAATGTCTACCTGCCGGTCATCGCTCAGGCCATTTTGCAATCGATCGATCTTTTGGCCGGAGCCACCGATTCCTTCGACGAGCGTTGCGCCGTCGGCATCGAGCCCGACCTTGCGCGGATCGAGGAGAATCTTTCGCGTTCGCTGATGCTGGTTACCGCCCTCAACCCCCATATCGGCTACGACCGGGCGGCGCAGGTGGCGAAAAGCGCTTGGCAAGAAGGCAAGACCCTGCGCGAGGTGGTATTGGAAAAAGGCTTGATGAGCGGCGAGGAATTCGATCGGCGGGTGGTGCCCAAGGAGATGGTCAAGCCGCAAGATTAGAGTTCGCGATCGACAGCGACAAGACACGGCGACAAAAGCGACCGCCGAATCGACGAGCCCCCTATATCGCCCCGACATCGCTCCGATATCGAAAGCCACGAGCATCGAAAGCCACGAGAAGCGCAAGTCGCGACGAAGTCGCAAGAAGCGGGATCGATTCGCTCGAAGCAAGCCGACAAAGCGAGCCCGAGCGGCGACCCGCGCGGGCGAATCTAAGGCCTTCTTCCGCTCAGTGCGAGGCCTAAGAGCGCTCCGCCGACGACATGGCGCAAAGCGTCATGAACGCCCGGCGCGCAGGCTCTATATTGGCGATATTCTTGCCCGCAATATCATAAGCGGTGCCATGCGCCGGGGTGGTGATGGGCACCGGCAAGCCGCCCAAGACGGTCACCCCGCGATCGAAGCCGAGCAGCTTGATGGCGATCTGCCCTTGGTCGTGGTACATACTCACCACGCAATCGAAATCGCCGTCCCGCAAGCGCGGATAAAGGGTATCGGAGGGATAAGGCCCGCGGGCATCGATCCGCGCCGCCTTCGCCCTCTCCACCGCCGGTGCGATGATCTCGATCTCCTCGTCGCCGATGGTCCCGCCCTCGCCCGCATGCGGGTTCAAAGCCGCCACCGCGATCCGCGGATGGGCAAAGCCTGCGGCTTGCAAAGTGCGGTGAGCGAGATCCACCGCCTCTTCTATCTCCTGCGTTTCCAAGCGCTTAGCCACCTCGCGCAAGGGGATATGGGAAGTTACCCGCGCATTCCACATACCGTCGATCACGTTGAACTCGCTCGCCCGAGAGCGCGAGCCGAGCCTTTGCTTCGCCCATTGCAGCTCGTCCTCGGTGCCAAGACCCGCCCGATGCATCGCCTGCTTGTTGAAGGGCATGAAGCAGATCCCGTCGACCTTGCCCGCAGCCGCAAGATCCAAAGCCTCGCCGAACCAACGCATCACCGCCGCGCCCGCCTCGATCGAGACCCTCCCCAAAGGAGCCGCCGCCGGATCGATCGCCGAGATATCCAGCAAATTCGGGGTATCGTCTTCGAAACTCGTCTGCTCGATACGCTCGACGACGCGCACCGGAATATCGAGCGCGCCGACCTCGTTGCCCGCGCGAAAGACCCGAGCATCGGAGACGATCACGATGCGAGCGCTCTTGCGCACCTCGTCGATCGAAAGCAGTTTGCTCATCACCTCGGGACCGACGCCTGCGGCATCCCCCTGCACCAGCGCTATCAACGGTTTCATGACGCCTCTCTTGCTATTCGCGTTGTCGTTCGCATTGTCGTTCGCGTTCGCGACAAAGCCCTTTATCGGGTATCGAAAAAGGAAGGGCGGGGCTCTTTCGCTCGACACCGAGCCTCAACGATAGAAATACTCCACCAAGGACATCGGCAAGATCGGGATATAGGTCACCGCCATCAACAGCCCGATGAGAACCGCGATGAAGGGCAGATTGACGCGGGTCGTCTCCCAGATATCGGTGCGAGCGATCGAGCAGGAGGTCACCAACACGCTCGCCACCGGCGGGGTTTGCTGACCGATGGCGAGATTGAGGGTCAAGATGATCCCGAAATGCACCGGATCGATACCGACCGTCTGCACCAAGGGCAGCACGATGGGCACCACGAGGATGATCGCCGCCGCCCCGTGCAAAAGCATCCCCATCAGCAGCAACAAGACATTGAGGATCATCAGCACCGCGTATTTATCGGTGGTGATCGAAGTGATCGAGCGCGCCAAATTCTGCGGCACTTCCATCTCCGTCAAGTGCAAGCCGAGCACCGCCGACGACGCCACCAACAGCATCACCACCGCGGTTTGGGTAATCCCCTCGAGCAGCGCGTGGTAGAGATCGACCAGGGTCAGTTCCCGGTAGACGAAAAGGGAGATGGCCAAAGCCGCTACCACCGCCAGCCCCGCGCCCTCGGTTGCCGTCACCACCCCGCCGAAAATGCCGCCCAAAATGATCAACGGCAACAACAGCGCCGGTCCCGCGGACTTGAAGGCCTGCCACAGACGCGGCAGCGAGAAGGCCTCCTCCCGCGGCAGATCGAAGCGCACCGCGAACCACCAGCACAGGCAGAGCATCGCAAAGCCCCCGAGGAGGCCGGGCACGATTCCGGCGACGAAGAGCTGGACGATCGAGGTATCGGCAAGGGCCCCGTAGAGGATCATCGGGATCGACGGGGGGATGATGATCGCCAGCGATGCGGAAGAGGAAGTCACCGCGGCGGCGAAGGCGGCGCGATATCGCTTGCGCTTCATCGCCGGGATCAGAACCGAGCCGATGGCCGCCACATCCGCGACCGCCGAACCTGAAATCTCGGCGAAAAAGAGCGAGACCGTAACGTTGACCATCGCCAATCCGCCGCGGATGAATCCGATCAACGCCGATGTGAAATCGATCAGTCGCCGCGAAATCCCGCCGGTATTCATCAAGGCCCCGGCGAGAACGAAAAGGGGGATGGCGATCAAGGGAAAGCTGGTGGCGCCGTCGAACATCGCCAACGCGGCGTTATAAAGACCGAACACCCCGCCTTGCGAGATCATGCCGACGAGGGCGGCAGCGCATATCGCGACCCCGATCGGCACGTTGATCATGATCAACGCGAAGAGGATGAGGATCACGAGAAGGGATATCACCGGACCCTATCCCCCGGCGCTCGGCGATGATTTCGAGCGGGGTACGCGCTCGCTTTGCCGCCCGGCATCTTTCGGAGTCGACATCTCTCGAACGCGGGAGATCTCTTCGGCGATTTCCTCTTCTTCCTCGCTGCGGCCGGCGTCGAGGCGGGCCAGGGCCTCGGGCAGGCTCAAGGCATGGGCGCAAAGGAAAAGGGCGCATCCGATGGGGACCACGGATTGCGTCAGCTGCAAGGGGATCCATTCCAAGGAGACCAGAGTCTCGCCCGCCATCACCCGCAGGACATACCAGCCGGCCCAAGCGAGGGAGGCGAAGGTGAGAAAAACCACCGTCTCGCCGATCCAAAAGACGATGCGACGGGATTTGGGTCGCAGGCGAAGCAGCAGACCGGAAAAGCCCAAATGACGCCGCTTGAGCGCCGCAAGCGCCGCGCCGTAATAGGTGATCCATGCCAGCAGGACGGAGGCGACTTCGTCGTACCAGATCAAGGAATTCCCGGCAAAGCGAAAGCCCACGGCGGCCACCACCACCAACGCGAGGGCGATCAACAAGACGATCGCGATCGCTTGCAAGGCGATATTGAAAAAGCGGACGTAAACGGCCATCGTCGATCCTCGGTCGGGGGCGAGACGACTCAACGAGGCTCTTCGGATTCGAAAGCCCTCATACGAAAACCCTTGCGCGCAAAGCCTTGCCGAGACGAAGAATGCCGATGTGCCTCGAGCGAGGAAGGCCGCCGCAAGGAGCATGGATCCTTCCGAGAATATCGCCGACTGCGCTGCGGCTATTCGATGAAAAGCCAAGGGGTCGGCAAAAGCGCGGCGAAGGTTTTCGGTTTTTTGATCCTTTGTTTTTCGATCCCTTGTTTTTTCATGCCCTGCTTTCAACCCTAGAGGGCTCGTTCGCCCCCATTCGAAAGCGCGAATCCGCCGAGCGAGGGCTTTAAAAAAGGCCCCGGCGGAGGAAACGCTCGGATCAAGGGCGAAAGAGGCCGATCAAGCATCGGATTTTTTCGCTCTCGATCTCGTAGCGCACTCCTTATCGAGAACGATTCGAGAAAACACCCCCCGCCCGCGCGAACTCGAAAAAGCGAGCGAGGGGGTCGTTTTCGTCGACGAAAAAACGCGAGCGAAAGCGCGAAGGGATATCGTCAATTCGCCAAGGAAAGAGCCTGATCGATCAGCTCCTTGCCGACCGGCACCTCGGCGGCGAATTGCTCGTAGATCGGCTTCGATGCGGCCACGAATGCCGCCCGGTTCGCGATATTCATTTCCATCCCGGCATCGACGAGTTTTTGGCGGAGATCGTCATCCCCCATCGCCCCTTGCTCGCGAGCCCATAATGCCGTCTCGCGAGCGGTATCCTCGATCACCTTGCGGACATCGGCGGGCAGCTTCGCGAAAGCGACCTTGCCCACGGTGGGATAGGCCGGGCTGTAGACATGTCCGGTCACCGAGAGGTATTTTTGGACTTCGGGGAACTTCGCGGCCCAGATATTGGTATAGGGATTTTCCTGTCCGTCGATCACCCCGGTTTGCAGAGCCACGAAGACCTCGGAAAAAGACATCGGCGTCGGATTGGCGCCCCAGGCCTTGAACATCGCGACGCGCCATTTCGATTTGGGGGTGCGCAGCTTGATCCCTTCGAGATCCGCCGGGGTGTCGATCGCCTTGGCGTTGTTGGTGATATGACGAATGCCGTTTTCCCACACCGCCAATACCCCATAGCCTTTGGCCTCGACCGTCGGGGCGATCTTCGGCCAGAAGACCTGCTCCTCGATACGCGCCAGATGATCGCGATCCTTGACCAAAAAAGGCATGTCGAAAAGACCGAACTCATCGGCCACCGACGACATGATCGAACTCGGAAGAGCGATATGGACGGTGCCCAGCTTGAGTTTTTGCATCAACTCCTTGTCTTTGCCCAGCTGGGCGGAATCGAAAAGTTTCACCACCGCCTTGTCGCCGAGCCGCCGATTGGCCTGCTCGGTAAAGCGCTCCGCGCTTCGCTGCTGCAGCGAGCCGGGCTTGGCCGATATCCCGAACAGGATATCCTCCTGCGCCGCGACCCCGGGCGCTACGAAGGCAAGGCTCAGGGAAAGCGGCAGGATCATCATCGAGCGCACGATATTCGAAGTGAATGTTTTCATGGTTCTCCTCATCCGACGGGTCGGGTTGTTTTGGTTTTCGAAATCCCTTCGCATCGCCCTTCTTGCAAGGGCGCTTCTTATGAAGGTCTCGTTATATAGGGTCTCGTCGAGGGGATCGTTCGCTTTCTTCCCGCGCCGACGAGGACTCCCTTCGATAAAGAGCGATCCTCGGAGAAAAGGGCGATCCTCGGAGAATTCTTGTTGAGTATATAAGAAATCCGCCCCCTCCTTCGGGAGAGGGCGGATTGGATAAAGAGGATGGCCTTCTCGATCGCTATTTCAAGAAAACCGCCAAAAGACTCCCGATGGTCCCTCCGATCGCTGCGGCTATCGGAACCCATCGATACAAACTCGTTATCGCTTTCAGCGAGGAGGTTTTGTTATCCGTGATCTGTTGGATCATATCGGCTCGCGTATTCGCGAGATCGATCCGAATATCCTCCCGGTGCTTCGCATTCTCTACCCGAGTTTGCGCGTTCTCCTCCCGATTTTTCAAGACTTCCTCTCGATTTTTCACGACCTCCTCTCGATTTTTCACGACCTCCTCTCGGACTCCCTCGAGCAATTCGCGAGTCATCGCGTTGTCTTCCCGGTTTTCCGCGAGCTCTTTGCGAAACATCGCGTTGTCTTCCCGGTTTCTCGCGATCTCTTCGCGAAACATCGCGCTGTCTTTCCGGTTTTCCGCGAGCTCCTCGCGAAACATCGCGCTGTCTTTCCGGTTTTCCGCGAGCTCCTCGCGAAACATCGCGCTGTCTTTCCGGTTTTCCGCGAGCTCCTCGCGAAACATCGCGTTGTCTTTCCGGTTTTCCGCGAGCTCCTCGCGAAACATCGCGTTGTCTTTCCGGTTTTCCGCGAGCTCCTCGCGAAACATCGCGTTGTCTTTCCGGTTTTCCGCGAGCTCCTCGCGAAACATCGCGTTGTCTTTCCGGTTTTCCGCGAGCTCCTCGCGAAACATCGCGTTGTCTTTCCGGTTTTCCGCGAGCTCTTCGCGAAACATCGCGTTGTCTTTCCGGTTTTCCGCGAGCTCTTCCCTATTGCCCGCATTGTCCTGAAGAACCCGAGAGTGATTCTCCGAGATGACCTGCCCGAGTCGATCGATTTTTTGCTCCACGCTCATCGTCTCATCCTTTTCCGTGGGTTCTCGTTGCCCGGCGTACCCACCCCTGACTCCTCCTCGTGCCTGTTTCGTCATCGATGCTCTCCATCGCGCTCTCTTTTCGATTGCCGAGAATCAAGTCGTCCGGCCGTCCGACCCCCCGATAACGATATTACCCTGAATCGGTCCTCCGCGTTAAAAAACGAACGCGATCTCGTCACCGCCCTACGAACCCGGCGCTCGATCATCGTCGTTTCGGGTATTGACATCTTCTTATGTTGCGGTGCAACATTCAAAGGGCGTCGCCGGCTTCTCGTCGCATCGACGAAGTCGACACGCTCGAAACCGGAAGATCTGAAAGCCCCGCTTTTTCGGGATCGCTCGAGGCTTCCATTTTGCATCGCATCTCGATCGAGGATAGATAGATGACCCGCACCGAACAGATTCAGTCTTTGGAGAAGGATTGGGCGGAAAACCCGCGCTGGGCCGGCGTCGAACGCGGTTATTCCGCCGCCGACGTCGTTCGCCTTCGCGGCCGCATCCGACCCGAATTCACCTACGCCCGCCACGGCGCGGAAAAACTCTGGGATTTGGTCCACGGCGGAGCCAAAAAAGGCTACGTCAACTGCATGGGCGCCCTCACCGCGGGACAGGCCATGCAGCAGGCCAAGGCCGGCATCGAGGCCATCTATCTCTCGGGCTGGCAGGTTGCCGCCGACGGCAATAGCTCCGAAACCATGTACCCGGATCAATCCCTCTACGCCTACGACTCCGTGCCCGCCATGGTGCGCCGCATCAATAATGCCTTCAAGCGCGCGGACGAGATTCAGTGGTCGCGCGGGGTCGAAACCGGCGACGAGGGATATATCGACTATTTCCTGCCGGTCGTGGCGGATGCGGAAGCGGGCTTCGGCGGCGTGCTCAACGCCTTCGAGCTGATGAAAAACATGATCGCCGCCGGCGCCGCCGGCGTGCATTTCGAGGATCAGCTGGCCGCGGTCAAAAAATGCGGCCACATGGGAGGCAAGGTGCTGATCCCCTCGAAAGAGGCCGTCGAGAAATTGATCGCCGCGCGCTTGGCCGCCGATATCAGCGGCGTTCCCACTTTGGTGCTCGCTCGCACCGACGCCGAGGCGGCCAATCTGCTCACCAACGACGTGGACCCCAACGACCGCCCCTTCCTCACCGGCGAGCGCACCGGCGAGGGTTTCTACCGCGTCAAGAACGGTTTGGAGCAGGCCATCGCCCGCGGCTTGGCCTACGCCCCTTATGCCGATTTGGTGTGGTGCGAGACCGGCGTCCCCGACTTGGGCTTCGCCCGCGAGTTCGCCGAGGCGGTATTGGAGAAAAACCCCGGCAAACTGCTGGCCTATAACTGTTCGCCTTCGTTCAACTGGAAGAAGAACTTGGACGATCCGACCATCGCCAAGTTCCAAGACGAACTGTCCGCGATGGGCTACAAATACCAGTTCATCACCTTGGCCGGCATCCATAATATGTGGTTCAACATGTTCGACTTGGCCTACGACTACGCCCGCGGCGAAGGCATGAAGCATTACGTGGAGAAGGTGCAGGAGCCGGAGTTCGCCGCCCGCGAGCGCGGCTACACCTTCGTCTCTCATCAGCAGGAGGTGGGGGCCGGTTATTTCGACGACGTGACCACCTGCATCCAAGGCGGCGTCTCTTCGGTCACGGCCCTCGCCGGTTCCACCGAGGAGGAACAGTTTTAAACCGAGAGGCGAAGCGACGATCCCTCCTTGGCCGATCGCCTGAGGATCCAAGGGTCGGCGGCGAGGCGGCATCGCCGGGTCACGGGGTAAAAGCGCTCGCTCCGGAGCGCTCTTGCCCCTTGACCTCTTGCCCCTTGACCTTTCGACCTTCGAGATCGCGACGACGCCCTCGGGTCCGGGCATCGATCATTTCAGGCGATCGATCGGCGAGTTCGATCGGCGATATCGCTCCGCGACGCTCGCCGCCGGGGCGTATCGCGCACCGCTTCGTCGATCGTTTCAGGCGATCGATCGTTTTTCAATCCTCGAAGACCGGCTCCGCGCCCGGCGGCAAGGGCACTTCGAAGGCATTGAGGGCGAAAGAGACCGTACAGTAAAAGCCGACGAGGATCACGAGCTCGACCAAGCCGCTTTCGCCGATTCGCCGCCGAGCCTCTTCGTAGGCGGCCTGCTCGATCCTTCCGCTATCGAGAAGAGAGCGCGCGAGATCGTAGGCAATCCGCTCGACGGGATCCGCAAGGGATGGCCGCTCGCCGACGAGGATCGCCTCGAGCGCCCCTTCGTCGACCCCCTCGCGGCGCGCGATGCGGGCATGGGCCCACCATTCGAATTCGGCCATCCACTTCGCCCCGACGACCAAAATCGCTATCTCCCGCGCCGCCGGCGGCAGCGTACCGTGATAGCGCAAACGCTCGCCCAAACGATGGACGAACACCCCCAAGTCCGGGCGATGAGCCCAGGCGTTGAAGGGCCCGACCAAGCCGCCGCGCTCGTCCAAGAGATCGAGGGCGGCGTGGTCGCGCGCTCGATCCCCGCCGACGATGGCATCGATGATCGCCCGCTGCTCCGGCGTGGCCGTCTGCGATGTGATCGGTGAAAGACGGCTCTTGGCTCGATCGACGTTGCGGCTCATTCGAGGCTCTCCTTTCGGTCTTCGCCCGCGGGCTCTTTGAAAAAACAAGCGAAAAAACGAGTGCGGCGACGAGTCAAGAAAACGAGAGATTCCGGCGCGGAATCCTCGCCGGAGCGCCGCCGCGCGACGACGGCATCGATTCCCGGCACCGAAATCCCAAGCGGCGCGGTTTTTCGTCGCCTTGCGATAAATTCTTTGCGAATTCTTTGCAAATTTCTTTGCATTTTCATTTCATTTTCGCTTTAAACTACGGCAACGCGCGGCAACCCGCACCGATATCATCGAATCGCGAGCGACCGCAGACCAAACCAATCGGATCATCGCAAGGAGAATCTTGTATGAAACGCCGTCAATTTCTCAAAGGGACCGCGCTCGGCGCCGGCGCGACCGCCATCGCCGCTCCGGCCATCGCGCAAAGCAAGCGCACGATGACCATCGTATCCACTTGGCCCCGTGATTTCCCGGGCCTCGGAATTTCGGCGCAGCGCTTCGCCAAACGCGTGGACGAGATTTCGAACGGGGCGATCACCACCGAATACTATGCCGCGGGCGAACGAGTCGGCGCTTTCGACTCTTTCGACGAGGTTTCTTCCGGCAACTCCAACGCCTATATCGGCGCCGATTATTACTGGACCGGCAAGCATCCGGGCTTTGCCTACTACACCTCCGTTCCCTTCGGCATGACCACCCAGGAATGGAACGCGTGGATCAAATTCAGCGGCGGGCTGGAACTTTGGAACGAACTCTCGGGTGAATTCGGTCTGATCAAGCTGCCCGTGGGCTCCACCGGCACCCAAGCCGGCGGATGGTTCAACAAGGAAATCGAGAGCCCCGACGATTTCAAAGGACTCAAAATGCGTATCCCCGGCTTGGGCGGTCAGGTGATCACCAAGATGGGGGGATCGACGGTTTCGCTTCCCGGCAGCCAAATTTACGAGAATCTGGTATCGGGGGCGATCGAAGCGACGGAGTGGGTGGGTCCTTATAACGACTATTTCATGAAATTCTACGAGGCGGCCAAGTACTACTACACCGGGGGCATGCACGAGCCCGGCGGCGGCTTGGCTTTGGGGATCAACGCCTCTTGGTGGGGCGAACTGTCCGCGTGGGAGCGTCATGTCATCACCGCCGCCGCTTATGAAGAGCACGCCGCGGCCCATGACGAAGCCATGGCCAACAACGGTGAATACCTCAACAAACTCATCGACGAGCAAGGGATCGAGGTTCGATCCTTCAACGACGATATCTGGGACGCCTTCGCCGATGCCGCCAAGGAGGTCTTCGAGGAAGTGCGCGATCATTCGCCCTTGGCGAAGAAGATCGACGATCAATTCCAGGCGAAACTGCGCGAGATCGGCGGCTCGATCGCATCGCTCGAGGGCACCTTCCTCAACCAGAGAAACCGGATCCTCGGCATCGGCTGATCATCCGGTATCGACTACCGAACGATACGGGGGAGCCCGCAAGCGAGATCGACCGAGCGGTTCCCCCGTCTTCGTTTTTTCGAATCACCACCGGGCTTTTCGGCTCGAGACAGAAAACCATGCACCTCGCCTCTTCCGTCTCGGGCTTGGCACCTTCGACCCATAGAGCAAGTCCCCCGGTCCTCGGGGCGCGCCTCTTCGCTTGGTCGATGCTGGCGGTGCTCGCCGCTTTCTTGGTCGACAATATCCTCGAGATCGGCTACGGCATCCCCTCTCTTGCGGCGACGATCGGGGGGCGTACCACGCTCGTCGACTCCTTGGCCATCCTCGGAGTCTACGGCTTGGCGATCGCCCTGGCCGTGGCCCATGTCCTGTCATCCCCGCAGCGCACCCTGCGCGCCGACGCCGCCCGCATTCACGGCTTCAACCTCTATTTGGTGCGCGGGCTATTTTGGAGCGTGCTCCTGATCGGCATCGTCGATGCCGGGATTTCTTTTATCCGCATCGAGGACTTGGCGGATGCATGGCTAGGAGAAGCCACCGCCAAGCTCTTGGGGAGATCCGCATTCGTCGGCCCTTGGATCCACATACCGCTGATCGTAAGCGGATTCGTCATCGCCCTCGTCGCCCGCTCCTTGGGTTTTCACTGGCTCGCTTTGCTGATCGTCATCGCCGAAACCGGAATCGTCATCTCCCGTTTCGTATTCTCCTACGAACAGGCTTTTATGGGAGACTTGGTGCGCTACTGGTACGCCGCCCTCTTTTTATTCTCCTCCGCCTACACCCTGCACGAAGAGGGCCATGTGCGCGTGGACGTCCTTTTCGCGGGCTTCACGCAAAGGAGAAAAAGCCTGGTCAATGCCCTCGGATCGGTCCTGCTCGGCATGTCGACGGCTTGGACCATCCTGATCGTGGGGCTGGCGGGGAAGAACTCGATGATCAACGCCCCGGCGCTCACCTTCGAAGTCTCCCAGTCCGGGAATGCCGGCATGTTCGTCAAATACCAGCTGGCGGCCTTCATCGGCTTGTTCGCCCTGACCATGCTCATCCAATTCGTCAGCTATTTCCTCTTGGCGATGGCCGATTTGAGCGAGAACGCCGACGAGAGCGCAACCCGAGCCACGGGGACCCCACCGGAACCCGAGTGAAAACGAAAAAAGAGTAAAAACGAATAATGGAATTCGTATTTCTGATCCTCCTGCTAGGCATCATGGCTGCGGCTTTGGGCTCGGGCTATCCGGTGGCTTTCGCCCTCCCGGGCGCGGCCATCATCACCGTCTCCTTGGCCGCCATCAGCGGATATTTATTCGCCGGCGATACCTCGGCCTTCTTCCATACCGGCGGACCCTACGAATGGCTCTCCGCCGGGGTGCTCAATCTACGCGGGGTTTATTGGGAGGTCGAGCGGGATACGCTGATCGCCATCCCCCTGTTCATCTTCATGGGCATCATGTTGCAGCGCTCGAAGATCGCCGAGGATCTTCTGGTGGCCATGGCCCAGTTGTTCGGGCCGGTGCCCGGGGGCTTGGGGATATCGGTGGTCTTCGTCGGGGCGCTGCTGGCGGCCACCACGGGGATCGTGGGCGCCACGGTGGTGGCGATGGGGCTGATTTCGCTGCCGGCGATGCTGCGCAATCGCTATTCGCCGTCTTTGGCGACCGGAGCCATCGCCGCTTCGGGGACCTTGGGACAAATCATCCCGCCTTCGATCGTGCTGATCATCCTCGCCGACCAATTGGCCTCCGCCACCGACCAGGCATCCACGGCCCGCAAGGCGCTGCATAAAGAGGCGACAGGGGAGCTGCAAATGCCCTCCTTCCTCGATGTCAGTTCGACTTCCGCCGGAGAGATGTTCTTGGGAGCGTTGGTTCCCGGGCTCTTGCTCGTCGGGCTCTATATGCTCTATATCTTGGGGCATGCCCTGATCAAACCCTCGGCGGCCCCGGCGGTAAAACGCGAAAGCGCTACGGATCGACGATTCTTCTTCCGAATCATCTTGATCCTCATCCCGCCCTTGACCCTGATCTTCCTGGTTCTGGGCTCGATCATCACCGGCGTCGCCACCGTCAACCAAGCCGGAGCCATCGGTGCCGTCGGCGCCTTGGTCATGGCCGGGTACCGCATCAAAAGCGGGGATCGGCTGGTTTTCGTTCCCGCGCTTATCTCGCTCGTCGGGATCGCCGTCATCGCCTACGCCTTGGCCAACTACACGATGAATATCAAGGCCGCGAGCAGCGACGAGGATATGACGGGGCTCGCCTTGGGGGCGATCGGTTCGCTGGCCCTGATGACCGGGATCGGCTGGTCGGCGGTGCGTACCTTCAAGATCGACAACACCCTCGGCAAGGTCATGATGGACACCGCCAAGACGACCACGTTGGTCTTCGTGATTCTATTGGGGGCCGCGATGCTCACCGCCGCCTTCCGGGCCTTCGGCGGAGAGGTCTTGGTACGCGATTTCCTGACCTCGCTGCCCGGCGGCTTTTGGTCCCAGTTCATCATCGTGATGGCGGTGATCTTCATCTTGGGCTTCTTTCTCGATTTCATCGAGATCGCCGTCGTGGTGGTGCCCATCGTCGCGCCTATCCTTCTCGCCGACCCCTCCGCCAATATCACCGCGGTCTGGCTCGGGGTGATGATCGGGCTCAATATCCAGACTTCTTTTCTCACCCCTCCCTTCGGATTCGCGCTCTTCTACCTTCGCGGCGTGGTTCCCAAAACGCTTTCGACTCTTTCGATGTACCGGGGAGTGGTGGCTTTCATCTCCTTGCAGCTCGTCGCCTTGGCCATCGTGGGGCTGTGGCCGCCGCTGGTGAACTATCTACCGAGCCGGGCATCCCTGCTCTCGGAATCCGCACCGCCGCCACGCAATCCGCGCCTCCAGCTCTGTCTCGACGAATATGTCATCGGCACCCTTTCCACCTCGGATAACGGGATTTCGAAGGCTGCGGTCGCCGCCCGAGCGCTCGATCTTTCCACCCTCCCCGATGATCTCGCCCGCTCCGTGCGGAATTCGATCGACGGGGCGGAAAAAGCCTTGGCGGCGTTGGACGAAGTCACCGCGGCGACGAAAAGGGTGGATGCGGAAGAAGAAAACTACCGGAATTCTCTTGGCGTTGTGCGTCGGATAGAAAAACGAATTCGCGCCCTCGAGCGCGAGGCCGAGGAGCTCGCCTCTCGTATCGAGAGACTCTCGGGCGATTCGCTCGGCGAAACGAAGGAAGACTTGCAGGATCGACTCGACGAGACGAGCGCGAGGATCGATGCCTTGCAGCAAGAGATCCCGGAAAACTGGGAGAGTATCGAACAATCGTTCCAAGGACTGATGAGCGCGGAAACCAAGGTGCGCAACGGCTATCGCCGCTTCGCCGACCGAGCCTATACCGATGTAGCGCAAACCCTGGCGATACTCGAAGCGGGGCCGCGCTTCGCTTCGCTCGAAGACGATCTCGAGGGGATTCGAAAAACCATCGAGGAGGCACCGATCGAAAGCGCCATCGACGCCCTGCGAAAGACCGAAAGGGATTTCGCAGCCCTTGCCGGGGGCAAGGAGATCAAGAACGCGCTCGCCAAAGCCCGGCGAGCGCTCGACCGCAAACAGGATCGACAAGCCGCGCTCGAGGAGTACCGCAAGGCCGCCGCGGCTTTTGTCGAGCAAAAGACGTGGCGGGCCAAAGCCGTCGGCCCGGCCTTCGATGGCATCCAAGACTGGCACGATGCGATCCAAGGAACCCTCGGCGCCCGCTCCCAAGATCGATTGGATCGCGATCAAGCCCTCTTCATGGCTTCGTGCACCGCCCACCACCGCGATCTCACCTTGTATTTTTGAAGCGGGTCTCAAGCGCTCGATCAGGTGTCGTCAACTGATCAAAGGCGCCTTCGTTCGCCTTCCTTCGCTCCCTTCACCTTTCTCCTTTCGTCGATCGCTCGGGCAAAGATCGGGGGCGGGGTGATGCGAAAGAACCCCTCCTCGTCTTCAACGCAAGACCCTTGCCGGTACGATGGGTAGAACGCAACCGAAGAGCGAAAAGCCCGCGCCGGATCCTTCGATCGACCCCCGCCCGATCTCCGATCGAAAGGAGCGGCGGCACCCCGGGGGGATGGGAAATGGTATGGGAAATCCGCCCGGTCTATGGATATTCGCTTACGGCTCTTTGATATGGCGGCCCGGCTTCGAGTTCGAAAAGAGGCGGATCGCCAAGGCTCAGGGATGGAAAAGAAGATTCTGGCAAGGATCGCAGGACCACCGGGGAACACCGGATGATCCCGGCCGAGTCGCAACCCTGGTCCCCGACGATAGCGCCTGCGAAGGCATGGCCTTCTTCGTCAGCGGCGATCGGGCGAAGGACACCCTTGCCTACCTCGATCTGCGCGAGAAAAACGGCTATGAGCGTCAAGCGCTGACGCTCGAGTTTCTAAACGGCGAGCGTTGTCGCGGTATCGTCTACTTGGCTCCCGTCGGCAATCCGGCATGGCTCGGTCCTGCCGACCTTGCCGATATTGCCGCCGATATCCATCGCGCCCGGGGACCGAGCGGCACCAACCGCGAATATCTCTATCGACTGAGCGCCGCTCTTCGCGATGCCGGAATTCAAGATATCCATATCTCGATACTGGAGGACTTGGTACGCACGAAGGATAAGCGCTGAGCCTTGCGCTAACGCTATGACCGCTTGACCGCCGGCGACTCCTTGGCATGGACAAGCCCCGACACCGATACGCCAAAAAACACCGATGCTTTCCCCGGCATCCGAAGGTCGCTTCATGAAGCCTCCTCGCGCTCCTTCGTCGAGCAGTCGATTTGGGAGGGCGAGCCCACCTGCCCGAAGTGCGCAAGCCGGCGCCATGGCTTATGGACCGCACGAGAAGGCCATTATCGGTGCAAGGACTGCCGGAAAATCTACTCGGTGAGGATCGGCACCGTGTTCGAGAACAGCTCTTTGGCCTTGCGCGCCACTGGCTCTACCATCTACCGGATGCAAACCGCTCGCAAGGGCATCTCATCGCCGCAACTGGCCGAAGTACTGGGTAACTGGGCATCACGCAGAAATCGGCCTGGTTCATGCTCCATCGCATCCGGGACTCGTGCGCCGATGAAACGCTCAGGATGTCGGGCGAGGTGGAGATGGATGCGACCTATATCGGTGGCAAGGAAACCGACAACCATTCCGACAAGAAGAGGCGAGCCGGGCGCGGTACCGTTGGAAAGCGGGCTGTTCTTGGCGTGAGGGACGGCGCCACCGGAAAGGTGACAGCGCGGTCAACTCCGAAGACCAGGCGTGCGTTCGTTCCGAGCTGACCGCTAGGGTCGAACGCCAGGGTCGAAGCGGGAACGACGGTCTACACGGAACGAGCACCGTGCCTATGCGGGAATCTCCAATCCGTCTTCTAAGCACGAACGCGTGAATCATAGTATGAAGGCGTTCGTGAAGGACATAGCGCACACGAAGGGAATCGAAAGCCTGTGGGCACTGATCAAGCGCGAGCTCGACGGCGTGTATCGTCACCAGACGGCCAAGCGCTGCCACCGGTATATCGACGAGTTCACCTTCCCTTCGAGCGAAGGGAACCGTCGCATCGATATCATCGACCGCGCATCTGTGCCCGGTGCGAAAGGCGCATCGGGAAAGCGGCTGACCTAAGCATCTTTGACGAGAGGAGGAAGGGCGATCGGCACCTCCTCGTTCATCGATGGATGCACTGATATCTCATTCCCTCTATTTCCCTCTATTTTCATACCGAGCCCGGAGCCCGAAAAAATCGACTCGATATCCGGCGAAAAAAAAGATCCTCATCGACCCGCCTTTCGAAGGGCGCTTCGAAAGGGTTCCAAGGCCGAGCGTATTTGCGATCCGTGCGCCGGAAAAATCAAAAAGGCCGGTCATCCACCATCGGATGACCGGCCTTTTTTCTTGATGCTTGTCTCTACCCTAATACCTCGTCTTCACCCTCGCCGCAGAACAACGCTCTTCGGCGCATTCTCTTGCCGAATCCGAATCGTTGCCCGTCTCGCGGCCGCTCTTATTGGGAACGGGACGAGGAAAAGTGGACATCGGTATTGTTGATCAACGTTCCGGCGGAGCGAACGAAGAGCTGCATCGAAATACTGTCATCCGGGCGAGCGTGGAAGGCACAAGACAGGCGACCGTTGGTCGAACCTCCCCAGTGAAGATCGGGATCGAATCCCGTGCCGGCAAGAGCCTGAGCGATTTCGGGGGGAGTGATGACCCTCGTACTTCCGCCGGGAATCCATTCGCGCAGATTCCCGTACCAGCTCTGACCGGTTTGATTGGAGCATTCCATCGAAACCTGGCATTCTTCCCCTCTCACCTCGCAGCGGATGCGGACGAAAGCGCCATCGGGGGAGTCGAGCGGGGGAATGGAATAGGCACGAGCCTGAGGTTGGCCGATATCGCTCTCGTGGTCAAGAATGATCGAACGAGATATCGGCTCCGAAAGGATATCTCGGTAAGCGGGATAGAGAAAATCAATCCCGGCATTCAGCGTCCAAGCATCACCGTACTCCATCTCCGAATTGCCGCTCGGTACGAAAAAGAACTCCCAATTCCCTCGGCGGTCTTCCGGGCGAGAAATATCGAAGGAGACCACACCATCGGAGGGCACGCGCTCGAAGGAACTGATCGCGGTCTTTTTGTCCTGAGCCAGCTTACGCATCAAATACATGCCTTCGTCGGCAGCCGCCGCGGGAGACAGACCGATATTGAGAGAATCCCCGTACTCGAATTCCAAGGGCCTTCCGAGCCGGTCGATCGGACGAACTCCGGAAGTGATGCGGTAAGCGGAAAGACAGGTGTTGCTGATAACGCTTTGGGTCATTCCCGCTTCGATTCCGACCGTACCTACGCGAATGGCATTCACTCGGCCGGCGATATTCCTACCGATCAAAGAACCCGGGAGATCCAAGGGAACGACCGCCCCTCCGGAACCCGCTTCGCTCGGCAGCAATCGGGTAAAGTCGTTCGGATCGATGATCGCGACGGTTCCCATCTGCCGGCCACTGCTGTCGACCGGACCGAGATCCACCTTCCCGACCCCTAAAGCGCGAGCGTAGACGCAGCCTTGACCGGCAACCTCGCTAAGGCAGGTAGAAATCCCGCCTTCGGGGAAAGCCCCGCGCAATACGGATATTTCTCGGGGCGTGATCGTAACGCGATCTCTCTCCCGGGCAAGATTCACCCCCTCGAGAGGCGGGAAAATGAACTCGATACGATCCCCCGGCCACATACGACCTTTGAGATCGTTGTCGATACGAAAAGTCACCTCTTTATCGCCGACGTTACCGCCGGAAACCTGCGTGACGCTGATATCCTCGACGGTACGGCCGTCAGGGTGTCGGATCGATATGCTGCCTTCGCTTCTCATCGGCCGGTGAAAACGAGCGCCTCCGAGCGACAAGGTGATATCGGCCGTTATCCTTTCGTCGTTCCCGATATATTTGCGAGCGGTCAGGATATAGCTCGGCCGGGATTCCAAAGGAGGCTGCAAAACGACACCCTCTCCGTCGGAGGGAAATACTTCCCGGGCATAGAAAAGTCGATTTTCCAAGCGCTGATCGAAGGCGAACTTTTCCGGAGCCACACCCAGATCGAAATTATCGTTCGCATTTCCGGGGCAATTGGCAAGACTCAGCGAGGAGACACCCCAAACATACACGTCGTATTCTCTGAAGTAGCCTTTGTTATCTATACGGAGGCTTACACGGTATGTGCCGGTCTCCGAAGGAATATACCTGGCCCACGCACTGCTGATGCCTCGGAAGTGCCGGGAGGTGAACTGTATCCTATCGCTATCACTGGGAAATACCATCAGGTCCGTTCGCGCATTTGGATCATTATTTTGAGCGACGGTCCCGGCTTCTTGAGGAATGACGGGCGAGCCCAAAAACTCCGCCGAAGACGACACGACAGCGCTCCCGTCGCTCGATGTCGCCGCACGACCGGCTATGCCGCTTGCGCTTGTCGCTCCTCGCTCGATCGCAAGGTTGAATCTGGCCCTACCGTCGGGATAGTAAGTGTCCCAGCCCTCTTTTCGAACTTGAACGAAATACTCCCTCCCCTTGACCATAAACACCGTCAGTTCTTCGTCCGATCGATTGGGTTTTGCGCTGCTATTGAGCACGACCCTCTCGACGAGGGGCTCGCGCGGCGGCCTGACTTCGATGCGAACCCGATAGCGGAATTGACCTTGATGATGCCCGAAACTATTATCGTTGTATGTACTACCATCGGTGGCACGTACATTGCTGCCGACTACAAAGCTCGACGGCCTTTCGTTATCGAAGCTGAAATCCGGATTGTCGAGCCCGGGATCTCCGCCCCTTCCGCCATCGACGTTCATGCTTTCGGTCGCGCCTTGGATAAGCGCCCTCGTTTGTTGTCGATGCGTGAAGGCTTGGACATTTTCGTCTTCGACGGTCAAAATGCCATAGGAGACCATCGTATGACGGGGTTCGCCGGACAAGTTATAGAACAAAGATTGAGTGCGAAGGTCCGTTCCGCCCGTGCCTCCTTGGGTATAGGTGACACCGTTAGGACCGCCGATGACACTCGCTCTTATCCGATGACCCTGCCAATCTCGACGAACACCCGGCCACAATTTACTGTGCCTCGATCTTGGCCCTACGCTTTGGCCTTTTACCATCCGCCATGTGATCTCCTTGCTATCCCCGAATCCATCATAATGAAGCCTCACAATATATCTGATCTCGTATTCGACTCGAAGGTCGTCGTTTTTGTCGTAGCACTTGATTCTCAACCCGGAAGTTCCGTGATTGCTACTATGAAACGGGATGTTGTGATCGTCCTCCAGCCGGATGACGATATGGCTTTTGTAGGTCGACATTCCCCAGATCCGTCTATTATCCCGGTCGGACCATCCTGTGAAGACGCTCCTCTTATGATCCCCGTTCGGTTCCACGTCCGCTAAGCGCACGTATCTCACGCCCCGCAATTCGTTATTGCCATCACGACGAAAATCGGCGATATAGAAGTGCTTGATACCGTCGAGCCTGGTATCGTCAGGATTGTTGTGGATGGTGACCTCGCATCTTTCATGGGGAAGCCTCTGATCGGGGTAAGGTGAGTGGCCGTCATAGAAAATATCCCGTACATACATATTCGTTCCCACTCCGTTGTTCCCCGTGGTAATGGTGCCGGTTATGTTGTAGTGGAGGCTTGGCGCCAAGCGATTGCGCTGTTCGCCTTCCTTGAAGTTTCCTCTTCTACCTGGATCATGAGCAAGAGCGACAGACAGGAACAAGCATCCCGTCAGCAATGCCGCCGCATACATCACCCCGCCGCCGACGCCACGCATACCGGATGCCCGGCGCATCCCACCCGCTTGCCTCGCTTGTATCGGGAGGGGATTTTTCCGTCCGGCACCGAAAAGAACTGTCTTGCGGCATTTCCGCAGCAAGCCCGAAGAGATTGCGAGAGCAGCCTTCCCGTACGAAGCGAGATGAACGCGGATGGCTATGGGCAATTTCATGATGAGCATGGGTCCCGTCCCTTAATCCGAAGCGAAAATCAAGCGAGCACGAACCCGGGGGGATCATCCGGCCCGGGCGCGGCGTGTGATATGCGCAAGACGCCGGTGATCATACCACAGGACACCGGCGAGATGGCGAAGCATCGCATTGATTGCCCCCCTTCGCCGAGGGCTTTGCTTTCCCGTCGATTTGCTTGTTTTTTCCGTCGATGCAACGTCCGCTGTCTTGGATATTCGAATCCGAAAAAGATCCTCGATGCCGGCAAATCCTCCCGCCGGTGTCGGCAGGTTTTCGCTTCCCCGAGCGCGATAACGCGATAAAGAATGCCTTGCGATATCCGATCGAGAGCGACTTGGCAGGCTCCGTCGATCCTTCGCGCAATGCCCCGAGCTCGAAGCGGCATCTCGCGCAACGCCAAGCGAGCCGAGAGGCGAAAGCGGCCGATTCGATGCTTCGGATCGTCGTCGGCACGCTCGGCAATACACTCGCCATCCCCCAATGATAGCCCAAAACATGGACAAAACGAAAGCCCGAAGACGATGATATCATCCGACGACGATGCCCGACGACGATGCGAAGACGATGCGGATGTGTCGGATCGTATCGATCCGGCAAAAAGCGATTGGGATCGAAAAAACGAGCGAACGCTTGCCTGCGCCTCGATGCGCACGACCTCGATATTCGAAGACAAGCGTTCGGCGTCTCGGCGATCGTCGGCTATCCGAACCCGAACCACCCGAAAAAAACCTCCTTTGCCGGCTCCGAAGACCGAGCGTCGGCGGCATCGATCGTCGATGCGAGGGTTTGCGGCGCTCCGCTCGTCGCATCGGGTCGATATTTCGAAGGGCGATTCTTTTCAGCGACTATTTTTTCGACGGCAAGAGGGAGACTCCCGGTATGAGCCCAACGACCATGCGAGCGGTGATTTTGACGGGACACGGCGGCCCCGAAAAGCTTCGAGTGCGCGAGGACTGGCCAAAACCCCTCCCTTCCCGCGGTGAACTGAGGGTGCAGGTGGGGGCCTGCGGACTCAACAATACGGATATCAACACTCGCTCGGGCTGGTATTCGAAATCGACGAGAGGACCGACCATGTCAGATTCGAGTCGGGTGACGGACGATGAGCCGACGGATGGCGCTTGGGGCGGAGCGGTCGTCTTTCCTCGTATCCAAGGCGGGGATGTCGCCGGAAGGGTCGATGCGGTCGGGGAGGGTGTCGACCCCGCCTTGCGCGGACAACGAGTGCTGATCGACCCTTGGCTGCGAGACTGGTCGCAACCGCACCGGCGCTCCGGCTGCGGCTATCTCGGGAGCGAGCGCGACGGTGGCTATGCGCAGTTCGTGGTCGTCGACCATCGCAACGCACATCCGGTGCAATCGGATTTGACGGATGCCGAGCTCGCCACCTTCCCCACCGTATGCACGACCGCCGAGAATATGCTCGAGCGGGCGCGCGTGGGCCGGGGCGACAGGGTACTGATCACCGGAGCGTCCGGCGGGGTCGGCTCGGCATTGATCCAGCTGGTC
Organism: Gammaproteobacteria bacterium; assembly: GCA_965220535.1. Lineage (GTDB taxonomy): Bacteria > Pseudomonadota > Gammaproteobacteria > HK1 > HK1 > HK1. Next base: position 1,339,670 of record OZ244833.1, read on the forward strand.
AATCGTCGCGGGGCCACGGCGATCGCGATGTGCAGCGAAGCCAAGCGATCGCAAGTCGCAGCCATCGGAGCCGAGGCGACTTTGGCGCGTGAGCCTTGCGATCTCGGGCGCGCACTGCACGCGGCCATCGGCGAATCATCGGTATCCGTCGTAGCCGATGTAGTGGGAGGACCGGGTTTTCCCGCGCTCGTCGATGCGCTGGCCCCGGGCGGACGCTATGTTTGTTCCGGGGCCATCGCCGGTCCCGTCGTGGAGCTCGATCTGCGCACTCTTTATCTGCGCGATCTCGATTTCGTCGGGGCGACCGTTCCGCCGCCGGAGCATTTCGCCGAAGTCGTGCGTCATATCGAGAACGGGGATGTGCGTCCGCTTCTTGCCGCGACTTTCGCGCTTGCCGATATTCACGCGGCGCAAGCGGCGTTCACCGAAAAAAACCACGTCGGGAATATCGTGGTCGTCCCCTAGAACGAAGGGAATTCGAAAACGATCGCCCGGCTGCGGCAAGCCCCGCTCGGCGAGCGGCGACCTCGTCGTCCGAGGGGAATCCGAAAAAAACTCCCTTCGTCTTTTTTGCTCGCCTCGCCTTTCGCGGTCTTCGACGAGACGATCGCGGGCGCTAAGGACTCGACCCCCGCTTCGAGCGTCGACGACGCTTTCTCGTCGCCGAATCGATAGGCGTCACCACGGGGGCTTGTACCTTTAAATTAGGTGGATCATCGAAAAAGGCGGCGAGCCGGGCCTTGGGCGTCCTCTCGCCGCTTCTCGAGGCGGCGAGGCGATACCCTTCGAATACCCGAAGAGCGCATTTTTTCGATCGCGAGATTCGAATATCCTTCGAAAAAAGCGATCCGGCCCGAAAACACGGCGATGATGCGGACGAAAAAGCTCGTCTTCCATCGCAAATCCTCCGCACCGGCAAGGGCGCGGGAAACGAAGGGATCTCGAAGAGGAATCGCAAGACCGGCCGCCCTTTTTCGCAAAACGCTCTTCGCTCTTCGCCGGCTTCGATCCCTCGCGATTTCGAAATGAAAAAAGGCCGGTGCCTTGGGGCCAAGTCAAGAAGGGTCGGAAACGAAGATCGGGATCGGAAGGGGCTTTTCCTCCCCTCCTTCGCGACTCTTCGAAGAACGCCCCTTCGACCGGAAAATCTCGTCTTCGATGGAATCGGCCATGAGCGGATCTCGCTTGGAAAAAGTCGTGGTGATCGGCGCCGGAATCGTCGGCGTCTGCTGTGCCCTCGAACTGCAAAAACGCGGGGTGCGAACGGTGCTGATCGACCGCTTGGAGCCCGGGAGCCGAGGAGCCGCTTCTTTCGGCAACGCGGGGATGCTCTCTTCGGCTTCGATGATCCCGCTCCCGGCGCCCGGGATGTTGAAAAAAGTGCCGGGTTGGCTGCTCGACCGGGACGGGCCGCTCGCTATCCCTCCGTCGTATCTGCCGACCCTCTTGCCTTGGCTGATCCGCTTCGTCCGCGCCGGCAACGAATATCGTCGGCGCACGGGCGCCGCCGCGTTGACCGCCCTCCACGCCTGCACCCTCGAGCGACACGCGCAGCTGGCGCACGAAGCCGGAGTGCCGGAACTGGTCGTCCCGGTCGAGCACTTGCAAGTCCACACTTCGAAAAAAAGCCTCGATGCCGATGCGAAAGAATGGGCGCTACGCCGGATGCATGGCATCGATTTCGAGCGCATCGATCGAAAAACCCTGCGCGAACTGGAACCCGATCTCTCCTCGCGCTATACGCAGGCGATGCTGATTCGAGGCCAAGGACGAACCACCGACCCCGGTCGCCTCGTGCAAGCCCTCGCCCGTCGATTCGTCGACATCGGCGGTCGATTCGTCCACGCCGAGGTAAAGGCCATCGAGTCAGATTCGAGGCGCGTGCGAGCCGTCTTGGTCGGGGGCGAGGATCGACTCGTTGCCGGGGATGGATTCATACTCTCGGCGGGGGTCTTTTCCAAGAAGATCGGTCTCGGGATCGGCCTGTCGCTCCCTTTGGAAAGCGAAAACGGCTACCACGTCGTTTGCCCCGAACCCGGGGTTCGCGTCTCGCATACGGTAGCGGACGGGGAGTACAAATTCGTCGCCAATCCGATGGATTCGGGCTTGCGCTTTGCCGGCATGGCCGAGTTCTCGGGGGCGGATTCGCCGGACAATCCGCGCCGGGTCGCGGTCATCGCTCGCTTGGCAAAGCGGATGTACCCCGATCTCTCGCTCGCAGGCTCGCATCACTGGCGGGGGCGACGGCCGAGCACGCCGGACGGGTTGCCGGTCATCGGCCCTTCGCCGGGCCACGAGAATCTCTGGCTCGCCTTCGGGCACGGTCATACCGGGTTGATCGCCGCCCCGATGACCGGAGCGATCATCGCCGGGATGATCACCGGCTCCGCGCTCAATATCGACGTCTCGCCCTTTCGCGCCGAGCGTTTCGAAAAGCGATGATCTCCTTTTAAAAAGCCCGGCTCTTTCGCTTTCGACGCTCTGCCGATCGAGGCCTTCGATTCCGTTCTTCGGGCATCGCCGCTTTCAGTCTCCGAGAGGCCGGGGATCCTTGGGGATCCTCGGGCATCCTCGGTCCTCCTCGCCTTTGCCTGCCGACGGCGCGTCGATGGCTACCCCGCGGCATCGGCCGATCGTGCGCTCGGCGGGGTTTTTGACCGATCGCGTCGCGAGCCGCTTCGGCGAGGGCTGTCCATGGCGCCGGATCGAGGGCTTGGGCCCGGCGCTCGATATCCGATCCGAGGCGTCGCCGAGAACGCGAAACTCGAGGGCTTCGTCTCGGCGCTTCGTCTTCGACAAGGCTCCTTCGGCAACAGAAACGAATATTCGATCGAAGCCGTCGAGAAGCGTGATCGAAAGCGGATAAAACGACGCTTGCCCTGTGGCCGATCTCATGGCCCCCGTTGACGGCGCACCCGCATCCCCTCGCGCACTTGGACCATGCAGGCCCGCCGATTCGGCTCGCCGTCGATTTCGAGCAGGCATTCGTGGCATTCGCCGATCAAACACCAAGGACCGCGCGCCGCGCCCCCGACCGGCGCGGTGCGAAAAACCGCCGTTTTTCCCGCAAGCAGGGCCGCGGCCACGCTCTCTCCGGCGCAAGCGTTCAAGGCCTCGCCCTCGAAATCGATGGTCAGCGAGGCCCCCTGGGGGAAATCAGGCAATCTTCGAAACATCGCGGCCCGAGGCCTCGAATCGGTGCGGAGAAAAACAAGCCATTTCGCGGGGGATATTCCCTTGCACGATCCACCGACTCGTTTCGAAAACATGCTTCGCCGCCAGGGTGACTCCGCTATGGCAGGCGAAAGCGAAAGCGCCGGGGTATCGCTCGGATGCGGCGTAGATCGGAAATCCGTCCGGAGTCATGACCCGCAACGCCCCCCAACTGCGCACGATGCGCAACTTGGCAAGAGCGGGAAAGATGCGTACCGAACGGCGAGCGATCTCGCGCCCGGTACGCACCGGAGCCGATATATCGAAGCCGCGATCCTCTTTCGATCCCCCCAAGAGCACGGAACCCTCGTCGCTTTGGCGCACCGACAACGTGGGGTATGCGAGCATCGGCGCCGTGCGTTCGGTTACGAGGATCTGCCCGTGCTCGGGGAAGACCGGCACTTCGATCCCGACCATCGATCCCAATGCCTGCGAAGCATGCCCGGCGGCGATCACGACCCTTTCCGTTTGCAGCCTCTCTCGGGACTCGCCTCGCTCGAGGGTCGATGTCTTGCCGCCGCCGGCGATGCCTTCGTTCGATCCCTCCTTCGATCCCGCGTTCGACCCTTCGAAAGGGCTCGCCAAGCGGATCTCGAAGCCGCCGCCAGGGAGGGGGACGATGGCCTGCACCTTGGCGAAGGAGCGCACCTGCGCCCGGTATCGATCGAGCGATGCGTGCAAGGCGCGCAACGAACGCAAGGGATCGACGTGACCGTCATAAGGAGTCCATGCACCGCCGACCACCTCGGGGCCGCAAGCGGGGAGGAGGGTACGAATGCGCGCTCCGTCGAGGATCTCGAAATCGTAATCGGCGGCGCCGGATTCGCGCCGCACCCGCTCGTGCATCGCCTCCAAGGCCTCGATCTCGTCCTCCGACAGCGCCGGGGCGATCCCGCCCGGGCGTTTATAACCCGGACAGAGCCCGCAATCCGCAGCCAAGGCGGCATCGAGATCGAACCACCGCGCGGATGATTCCCGCGACCAACGCGCGTACTCGGGACACCCGAGCCCTTTGCCTTGCACCCAGATCAAGCCGAAATTGCCGTGGCTGGGGCGATGGACGCCATCGCCCTCGTCCAATACCGCCAAGCGCAGGCCGGCTCGCGCAAGGCCGTAGCCGATCGCTGCCCCGACCAATCCGGCCCCGATCACCACGGCATCGTATTCCTTGTATTCCTTCCCCGGCATCGACCCTCCTTGCAAAATCCGTCTTCGAGGCAAAATCCGTCTTCGACGGCGGCATCGAAAAGCGTTCTCGATCGAAAAGCGCCTCTTTCGCAAAGCCGATGAATCCCGGCTCGATCTCTGGCATCATTCGCACAGCAATCGGACCGGATCGACAACGGTCGATCGACAGCGGAGACCACGACGATGTTCAAAGGCTCTTTCGTCGCCCTGATCACCCCCTTCGAGAGGGGCGAGATCGACGAGCGCGCTTTCGGCGATCTGATCGAATGGCAGATCGCCGAAGGGACCCACGGCCTCGTCCCTTGCGGCACCACCGGCGAATCCCCCACCCTGAGCCACCCGGAGCACGAGCGCATCACCCGTCTTTGCGTCGAGGTCGCCGCCGGGAGGGTGCCGGTGATCGCCGGAACCGGCTCCAACTCGACCCTCGAGGCCATCAGCCTGACTCGCCATGCAAAGAAATGCGGAGCCGACGGGGCGCTGGTGGTCACTCCCTATTACAACAAACCGACCCAAGAAGGGCTTTATCGTCATTTCAAAGCGATCAACGATGCCGTCGACATCCCCTTGCTGATCTACAACATCCCCGGGCGCTCGGTGGTCGATATGAGCGTCGAGACCATGCGGCGATGCGCGCAATTGGCGAATATCGTCGGCGTCAAGGATGCATCGAACAGCGCCACTCGACCCTTGGAAACGCGCATCGCTTGCGGCGAGGACTTCGTGCAGCTCTCGGGCGAGGATGCCGCGGTGCTCGCATTGCTGGTCGAAGGCGGTCATGGCTGTATCTCGGTCAGCGCCAATATCGCCCCCCGCCTTTGTGCGCAGATGCACGAGTCGTGGGCCGCCGGGGATGCGGCGGCGACTCTTGCGGTGCAGCAGCGCCTGATGCCTCTGCACGAGGCGCTTTTCACGGAAACGAGCCCCGGACCGGTCAAATACGCCGCCGGCCTGCTCGATAAATGCGCGCCCGATATCCGCTTGCCTTTGGTCGAACCGTCGCCCTCGACCAAAGAGCGTATCGAAAGCGCGATGCGCAAAGTCGGCTTGCTGAATTGACGGCAACGAAGCGATCGCTCCGCAATATCCGATCGCTTCGTCCTTTTCGATCCCTCTTCCCCTCTTCGCGCCTGCTCGCTTTGCGGCTTCGACGGCTTGCGGCTTCGACGACCGAAGCGATAGCCGACAAGCCCGGAAGGACGCTCCGAAACCCTAATCTCCGCTTCGCGCCTGGCTTTCGGGCACCTGGCTTTCGGGCGCATCGCTCTCGTGCACTTGGCTTTCGTCGAGTTCCAGTTCCGCCAAGAGCGACGCGCAGGCCGCGCCGTGCATATCCCGATCGTCGATCGCCCCTTGTACCGCGTGACGCGCAAAAGCGAGTTTGATCACGCGCAATCCCTCGATCTCGAAGCGTCGGATCTCCTCGGGCGAGCGGCGCAGAAGGCGAGCCATGGCTTCGGTGCGCAAATGCCGGCGAAGCGATGCGTAGGTCTTGGCATCCTCGGCGAAAATATCCACGGTGATCCAAAAAGGTCCGGCGTTCTTCGAACGAACCCGCGCCCTGTCACCGAGCCTCGACATCGTCCACCTCCAAGCGAAAGGCTTCCATGGGATCGTCGAGCGCCAGCGCGTGGTTGAATACGAATTCGAATGCCGCCCCGCGCTCGATCTCCGCCGGGGAAAAGGGGAAAGAGAAGGTCGGCATCTCCTCGTGCGCGCTCAACGGATGGTGCAAAAGCAAGGGATTGAGCATGCGGGCGATATCGGTGGCGAGGGCCTGAGTGGCGGCGGTGACGATCGCCATCACGCCTATCTCGCGCGCCGGATTCTTTTCGCCGGTCGCATCATCGAGCCCGATCTCGAGTTCTCCCAACGCCGCATCCTTGCCGATCCGGCGCAGTTGCACATCGAAATCCTCGGGCCCCGCCTGCGTACGAGCCGATACCTCGCGCCTGTGTTTTTCGATGATCGCCGCACACCACCGATCGATCCCCTCGACATAGCGGGGATCGCGGACGATGACCAAAGAGATCGTTTGAAAGCCGACGATCCGGGCACCTTCCAGCTTGACGGTATAAGGCGAACTCGGCCTCCAGATCGCCCCCTCGACCCGCACCGCACCCTCGTCGATCGCCCGGTAGTCGGCGGCGCTGACATCCAAGACCCCGCCGGGTTCGACCAATCGCCAAGGATCGGCGTTCTCGTAGAGGGTATGCGCCCAAACCGTGCGCGGGGTGCAGCGGGCCTCGGCGGCCATCGGACGCACGGTAAAGCCGTGCGCGTCGGTTTCGACCATGATCACCCCGCTTTGGGGATGGGTCGAACACAAAGCCCCGCACTCCGCGATCTTGGCGGCGTGCCAACAAGCCCCCGGATCATCCAAGCGCATCAGCGGCCAAGCGGCGATGATCGCGGTGTCGGTGGTCCGGCCCGCGATCACGATATCGGCGCCGGCGGCCAGCGCCGCTCCCACCTGCTCGACCCCCGCAAGAGCGACGATATTCTCGCAAGACTCGACAATCCCCTCGTCGATCGCCGGGGCCGGTTCCAAAGGAAGAAGACGGCCGGCGGCGAGGGCTTCGACCACCCTTTCCGCGCTTTGGCTGCAATACAACCTCGCGATACGGGCTCCTTGCCCTCTTTCTTTCAAGATCTCGCAAGTGATATCGAAAAGCCGGTCGACCATGCCGTCGGTGCCGCAAGTCCCGGCGCTCCCGATCACCAAGGGGCATTGCGCCCGCTCTCTCGCGGCCAACAACTCCGCCCATTCGGCGGCGGTGGAGGCGCGAGAATATTTCGAGCGGCCGCCGCCGAGATAGGCCGGACCGCTATCGGTCGAACCGCCGTCGATGGCGATGATATCCGGAGCCTCGGCCACCCCCCGCGCCAAGGCCGCGCGGTCATAACCCAAGCCGAGGGCGCCGCTGGGAACCAAAATCCTGGTCGGCGGCGACCGGCGCTCGCTCGTGCCGCTCACGAGGCCCTCTTAGGATCGCGAATCAGGCGCCGCAAAAAGAAGGGGGCGGTGAATCCCGCCACCGCGAAGAGCCACAAGCCGACGGCGATCGGGGTCGAAAACAGGAAGGTCCAGTCGCCGTCGGAAAGGATCATCGCGCGCCGCAGGTTGTCCTCCATCTGGTTCCCCAAAAGAATGCCGAGGATGACGGGAACGGTGGGGATCGAAAGTTTCCGAAAAACATAGCCCATGACCCCGAAAGCGATCATCAACACGAGGTCGAAATAGCTGCCGGAAAGGGAGTAGATACCGACGAAGGAGATCATCGTTACCCCCGGCAAGAGCACTGCCGGGGGGACGGAAAGGACGCGCACGAAGATGCGTACCATCGGAACGTTCATCGCCAAGAGGACGAAATTGGCGATCATCAGCGAGGCGATCAGCCCCCAGACGACTTCCGGACGGTCGGTGAAAAGAGTGGGCCCGGGGGTGATATTGAGGGTCATCAACAGCGCCAACAAGACCGCGGTGGTACCGGATCCGGGCACCCCCAAGGTCAGCATGGGAACCAACGCTCCCCCGGCGGCGGAGTTGTTGCCCGCCTCCGGGGCCGCCACCCCCTTGGCGACGCCGCTGCCGAAGCCGCCTTTTTTTCCCGCGATGGATTTTTCCATCATATAGGTCAAGAAAGAGCCGAGCGAAGCCCCGGCGCCGGGCAGAACCCCGGCGACGAAGCCCACGACCGAGGAGCGCAGCAGCGTCCACCTCGTGGCGACGATATCGCGCCAAGGGATCGCGATCTTCCCCAACTTGATGCCGATGGCGGTGTTGCGACCGCCGCTTTCGATGAAGAGAAAAACCTCGGAGAGCGCGAACAAACCGACGATCGCGACCAAAAAATCGATGCCGTCGTAAAGGTGGAGATTGCCGCCGGTGAAGCGCGGCAAGCCGGTGGCGTTATCGAGTCCGATCATCGCGATGCCAAGGCCGGTCATCGAAGCGAAGGCCGCTTTGGCTTGGTTTTTCGAAGCCAGCCCCCCCAAGGTGGCGAAGGCGAGCAGGTACAAAGCGAAATATTCCGCGGGGCCGAAAAGATAGGCGATCCGAGCGAGCATCGGGGCGATCAGCGCCAAGGCGCAGGTGGCGAAAAAAGTGCCGGCGAAACTGGCGAAACCGGAAATCACCAAGGCATCGCCCGCCCGTCCGCCCTTCGCCATCGGATAGCCGTCCAGGGTCGTCATCATCGCCGGCTCGTCGCCGGGGATATTGAGCAGGATCGAACTGATGCGGCCGCCGTACATCGCACCGTAATAGACCGAGGCCAACAACACCAAGGCCGCGGTGGCGTCCAATCCCAGCGAAAAGGTGATGGGGATCAAAATCGCCACGCCGTTGGCGGGTCCCAAACCGGGCAGGGCTCCGATCATCGTGCCCAAAAAACAGCCGATCACCGCCAGCATGAGCGTGTAGGGGCTCAAGGCGACGGCAAAACCCAAAGCGAGGTTGTCGATGATTTCCATCGGCTTCGGGGCGCCTCAACCGACAATCCATCTCGGCCAAGCGAAAAGACTCAGGCCCAAGATATATTTGAAAATCAAGAAGAGGGTCAGCGAGAGCGACGTTCCGACGACGACGGCAAAACGGGGATCGGGTCGGATTTGTCGGCTCAATATCCCGGCGGCGATGGCCGTCGGCAACAAAAATCCGCCGGGCTTCAAGGCGAAGGCATAGCCCAAAAGGGTTGCGCAACAAATCGTCAGCGAGAGCAGCGAGGGGCCCGAGGGCCAGGCGGGATCGTCGTCGGGGCGCACGATCATGACCAGACCGCATAAAGCCGCGACCGCCGCCACCAGCAAGGGAAAGGTTTTCGATCCGACGGGATCGCTCATGAAGCCGACCTGTATATCGAGAGCGCTCACCGCGTAGGCGAGCGCTCCCGCGCAGACGATCAGGCCGAAGAGGCGATCCCCGAGTCGAGCGATCGGCTTCACTGGATGACGCCGATCTCGCGACTTAGAGTCTGGGTATCGGCGATCACCCCGTCGACCCAAGTCTGGAAATCACCGCCGACCTTGGTGAAGGGGGCGAGCCCGTTGGCCTTCATCGCCTCCTTCCACTCCATGCTGTCGGCGACCGCCTGCAGGCGCCGGCCCCAAGCCTCGAAATCCGCATCGGAGATCCCTTTGGGCACGTACAGGCCGCGCCAGTTGACGGCGACCACGTCGATGCCTTGCTCGCGGGCGGTCGGGATATCCTCGAAGCCGGCGATACGCTCCTCGGTCAGAACCGCCAAGGCCCGCACATCGCCGGATTTCAAGAAGCCCACCGCCTCCGAGATATCGCCGGTCATCGCTTGGGTGAAGCCGCCGATGGTCTGGGTGATGGCATCCCCGCCGCCGTCGACCCCAATATATTTGATCTTCCCGATATCGGTGAAGCCGGCTTCTTTGAGGATCATCAGCACCTTGAGATGGTCGAAGCCACCGGCCGCCGAACCGCCGGCGAAAGCCACGGAGCCGGGATCGGATTTGATGGCCGCAACCATATCGTTCAGCGATTCGAAGGGGCTGTTCTTGCCCACGATGATCACCCCGGGATCGGCCCCGATGGCCCCCACGAAGCGCACTTGGTCGGCGGTCATGCCAGCGTAGGCGTTCTGAGCGAGACGGGTGGCGGTGGCCTGAGAGGCGGCGACGATCAGGTCGTTATCGTCTTTGCGCTCGTTGACGACATGGCTGAACGCCAGCCCCCCGCCGCCGCCCGCCATATTGGTTACCTGCACCGGCTCGTCGACCTGAGCGATATCGTGAAGGATCTTTCCGATCTGGCGACAAGTGAAATCCCAGCCGCCGCCGGGGTTGGCGGGAGCGATGCATTCGGTAGCCGCCTGCGCCGGCAGGGCAAAGCCGGCGGCGACGAATGAAAAAAGCGTCCCCATCAAAAAATGTCGAGTTTTGGACACCGTTCGTTTCCTCCTGTTTGGGATATGGTCATCGAATGGTCATCGAATGGGATCGATGATTGTCGACGGAGCGCGCGACTTCGTAAACCGACAAGAAGGCGAGGGCCTCGCGGCCTTCGCTTCGCTTCGAGGATCGAGCCGAGGATCGATCCGACGATCGAGCCCGAGCCGCCGGCGCACGACGATCCGGCATGATAGGGCAATTGCCCGGCGCCGGCGTTGCGCACGATCGCGATCGACGCTTGCGGGCATGTCGAAACGAGCCTTGGCGGCTCCTCTTCGAAGTCGACATCGCCGCTCGATATCCCCCCTTTGCCGCCCGCAAGCCACTCGGCTTTGGTAGTATCGATCCTCTTGCGATTTCGAAATATCTTCTTGCGATTTCGAAGCATCGTCCGCCAATCCCCGTCGAAGCACCGGATAAGGAGCCTTGTTATGTGCGGCATCGCCGGACGCATCCTGAACGCCCCCGGGGCGGTCGGCAACGACTTGGTCGAGCTGATGGACGCCCAAGCCCATCGGGGCTCCGACAGCACGGGTTTCGCCATCTACGGGATCCCGCGCGAAAGCGGTTTCGTTCTGCGGGGGATGGGTTTCGATCGATCCCGCATCGACTCCGATATCGCATCGTTGGCCCAAACCCTCAAAAGCCACGGCACGGATTTTTCCGCCGACCCCCGCATCGTCGAGGGGAAAGGAAGCCACTACTGCTTCCGGATCGAGATCGGCGAGCCCGACGATTTGGCGGCTTGGGTGAACGATGCCGACAGTTTGAGCGGCGATATCGAAATCCAATCCTGCGGCCGCTCGCTGGAAATCATCAAGGATGTGGGCAACGCCGAGGAAGTGGCGGAAAAACACGGCATTCGCGAATCGATCGGCACCCACGGATTGGGACACGCCCGCCTCGCCACCGAGAGTTCGGTCAGGCCCGATGCCGGCCACCCCTTCTGGGCGCGCCCCTTTCCCGATATCGCGATCGTTCATAACGGTCAGATCACCGACTATTACCGCCGACGGGATCGACTGATACGCGAGGGATACCGCTTCATGACCGAGAACGACAGCGAGCTGATCGCGGTGTGGATCTCGGATCAGATGAAAAAAGGACTCGACCTCGCAAGCGCCTTGGCGAAATCCGTCACCTCGATCGACGGGGTCTTCACCTTCATGATCGCCACCGGCGAGGGGATCGGTTTTGCCAAGGATCGCTTCGCGATGAAACCCCTGACGGTGATCGATCGCGACGGCTGCCTTGCCGCCGCCACCGAAGAGCAAGCCCTGCGCCGCATCCATGGCGACGAATGCGAGGTCGTCAATATCGACGGGCCCGGCATCACCGGTCTGTGGCCGGTCGGCAAGCGGAGCGTGGCGGCATGAGCGAGGTCGTCATCGAGGTCGGGCAACGCCCGATTCGCGCGATCAACGACGATATCCTCGAGGCCTGCGACAAAGGCCACCGAGTGCGGGTGGTCGATACCCTCTCGCGACACAACCTAGGGATCGGCTTGCCCCCAGGAGCCGAGGTCGATTTCGCAGGCTCGGTCGGCTATTACTGCGCCGGACTCAATACCGGGGCGACCGTCACCATCGAGCGCAACTGCGGCTGGGCCGTCGGCGAGGGCATGGCGAAAGGCCATATCACCGTCGGCGGCTACGCCGGCATGTCTTGCGGGGCGGCGATGATCGGCGGGACCATCCATGTCCGGGGCGATGCCGGCCCCCGCGTCGGGGTGGCGATGAAGGGCGGCACGATCGTGGTCGAGGGCAAGATCGGCTACCAATCGGGCTTCATGGCCCATAGCGGGCGGATCATCGCCTTGGGCGGGGCCGGGGCCTCCTGCGCCGACGCCCTGTGGGCCGGCGAGGTCTGGGTGGCGGGGGAGATCGAGAGTTTGGGCGTGGATGTCGACGTGATAAGGCCGAGCGCGGAGGAAATCGCCGCCGTGGATGCGATCTTGGAACCCTTGGGACTCGCCGACCGATCCCGTTCGTGGCGCAAGATGGTTTCCGCGCGCCGTCTTTGGCATTTCGAGAGCAGGGATGCGAGCGCATGGCTGATGATCTGAAACCGGGCCGGGAATTTCCCTTCGATCTCCCACCGGAAGAGGAAATACGCTTCGGCGATGCCGGCGCGACGAAAGATCGACCGGCGGGAATCCCCGACTCCTACCAAAAAGGCGGGTCGGCTCGCTGGACCCCGGAAGCGATCGCCGAAGTGCACGCCTTGGCCCAGTTGGGCCGCTATCAAGTGCGCGGCTACAACAGCTTCAACCGCCGACTGCCGACCTTCGACGATCTGACCTTCGTCCCGGCGACGATGACCCGCCTGCCCCTCGAGGGATACCGCGAGAACTGCACCGCCGCCACCGTGCTCGGGGGCGGTCGCCAACTGGTGGAAAAACCGATCTCGTTGCAGATCCCGATCTATATCGCGTCCATGTCCTTCGGGGCCCTTTCGGCCTCGGCCAAGGCCTCTTTGGGTTACGGGGCCTCGAGGGTCGGCACCATGACCTGCACCGGCGAAGGCGGGATGCTCGAAGAGGAGCGCGCGGCCTCCGCCACGTTGGTCTACCAGATGTCGCCGGCTCGTTATGGAGTGGATCTGGATCACCTGCGCCGCGCCGACGGCATCGAGATCGTGGTCGGCCAAGGAGCCAAGCCCGGAACCGGGGGGTTGTTGCTGGGCATGAAAGTGAGCCCCCGGGTGAGCCGGATGCGCACCCTGCCCGAGGGGGTGGATCAGCGTTCGACCATCCGCCACCCGGATTTCCTCGGGGCCGACGATCTGGCGATCAAAATCGAGGAGCTGCGCCTGGCCACGAACTATCGAGTCCCGATCTTCATCAAGATGGGGGCCACCCGTCCGCGCTTCGACGTGGCGATCGCGGCCAAGGCCGGGGCCGACGTGGTGGTGGTGGACGGCGCCGAAGGCGGCACCGGAGCCTCTCCGGAGTTGCTGCTCGACCATACCGGCATCCCCACGATCTCGGCGATTCGCGCCGCGCGGGAGGCCTTGGATGAATGCGGCATGAGCGGCAAGGTCGATCTGGTGGCCGCCGGCGGCATTCGATCCGGGGTCGATGCCGCGAAATGCCTCGCCCTCGGAGCCGATGCGGTGATGATCGGCAACGCCGCGATGATCGCCTTGGGCTGCAATTCGCCGCGCTATATCGAGGACTACAAGAAGCTGGGAACGGCTCCCGGCGCCTGCCATCACTGCCATACCGGCCTGTGTCCGGTCGGCGTCGCCACCCAAGATCCGGAATTGGAAGCGCGCATGGATCCGCGCGCCGGGGCCGAGCGGATCGCCCGCTTCCTCACCGCGATGACGATGGAGATCACCTCCTTGGCCAAAGCCTGCGGCAAATCCTCGGTGCATAACCTCGAAACCGAGGATCTGCGCGCCCTCAGCTTCGAGGCCTCGGCGTTCACCGGGGTCAAAATGGCGGGGATCGATCGCGCCTTCGGTTGGTGAAGGGGAATTTCGAGGGGATTCGAGGGATCGATACAGCGCCGGGGCTAACGCCCGCTCGGGCTTTCCTTCGGCCCGAGTTTGCGCCGACCCGCTATCTTGAATCTGGCGGGGGCGGCGAATTGCCGCAAGCCCACCCCGGCGGCGTAGCGAGCGAAAACCGGAGCGTGCTTGAACAGATGACCGGAACAACCGCCGGCCAACAGCATATTCTCGTGCTCCGGGTGCCAGTCGAGGATGAAATGCGTATCCGGCGTCAAGATGATCTGATTGAACTTGGAATCGACCACCCGCTCGTTTGCCAAATCCGGCAATCGGTGGCGGATATAGCTGCGGGTTCGCCACAGGGTCTGGCGACGAATCAAACGCTCGTCGTGGTCGAGGTCGATCCGATCGGGGATCACCACCGTGGCCTTGACCCCCGAACCCTCGGCCGAGGGCAAGCCGAAAGAGCCCTGCCCGTGATCGATCCAACACGGCATCCGAGCGTGATCGAAGGCTTCGGAGCCATCGGGGGTCGAGGTGTAGAGCACGTTGATGCCGACGACGCTCGCGATCGGTCGGATCGTGCGCGGAAACATCTTCGCCATCCACGGACCGGTCGCGATCACCACGAGATCCGCCTCGAGGGCTTTGCCGTCGAGGCTCACTCGCTCGTCGGGATCGGTGCGGACACGCCCGCGTTCGACCACCCCGCCGAGGCGCCGAAAAAGGGCAAGCGCGGCGAAGATGCAGCGATAGGCCATCAGCATCCCCGCCTCGGGCTCGTAGATCCCGTAGGCGATATCGGGCACGCGGAACTGGGGAAAACGCGCCTCGATTTCCTCGCGATCGAGACGATGCCAGGGCACGCCCACCCGATCGAAAGTCGCGAGGGTCGCATCCTCCCAATCGCAGCGACCGGCGGTGGCGAGGATCAGCGCCCCGCACTCGTACATCAATATCTGTCCGCTCTCGGCTTGCAGTTCAAGCCAATACGAACGGCTCTCGCGAGCCCATCGGGTGTAGAACTCGTCGGCCCCGGAGATGGCGCGGATCAAGCGATTCCAATCGCTCGAGGAGGCCCGGGGATGACCGGGCTCCCAGCGATCGATCAAGCGCACCCGCTCCCCGCTGCGCTGCAAATACAGCGCGGTCATCAGCCCGGTGATGCCGCCGCCGACCACGATGATCGATCTCTTGCTCATGATTCCTCTTTTTCGCCTTCGAATGCGCACCGAAAACCACGAAAATCTTCCAAGGCGCGACGAAGCGACGATCGGTCAAGGCATCTCGTCGGCAGCGCCTCGTACGATGCGAAGTCCCGAGGCGGCAGCGCCTCGCCGGATCTTGCGGCCTGAAAGGCTCGGCGACCAAGCGCCGGGATCTTGCAAAGCGCACGATAAATTACACTACTGTCGTCTTCGAGCCGTCTTCGATTCGTCTTCGACAAGAACAAGGAGGGGAGGATGTCCGCGAACGAGGATTTTCTCGCGTTGCCCGATGACACGCATACGGTGGTTTTGGGGCTCGGCGACCTCAACGGAATCATGCGCGGCAAGCGCATCCCCGCCGACCGTTGGAAAACGGTCTGCGAGGAGGGCAATGCGATATCGATCGCGCTTTTCGCCATCGACATGAATTCCGATGTCTGGGATACGCCTTATGTCAGTTTCGCCAACGGCTACCCTGATATGCATATCTTCCCGATGGAATCCCCCCGCGCCTTGCCGTGGGAGCCCGGGGTCGCGATCGCCTTGGCCCGCGCCGAGGGCATGGACCACCGGCCGATCCCGATCGATCCCCGCCAAGCTCTGATCCGGCAGGTCGAGCGGGGGCGGTCGATGGGTTTCGAGGCCCAGGTCGGCGCGGAGCTCGAGTTCTACCTCTTGGACCCCGAAACCGGGCAACCCAAGGATCGAGGAATCCAAGTCTACGGATTGAGTCGGGCGGCCCGCTTGGAACATATCGTGGGGCCGATCCGCCGCCAATTGAACGAATGCGGAATTCCCATCGAGCAATCCAATCCCGAATACGCTCCCGGTCAAATCGAGGTCAATATCCGCTACGGCGAAGCCCTCGAAACCGCGGATCGGGTGATCAAATTCAAATCCCTGATCCGCCAGCTGGCGATCGCCAACGATTACCTGGCGACCTTCATGCCCAAACCCTTTTTCGATCAATCGGGCAGCGGCTTTCACACCCACTACTCGCTGTGGAAAGAAGGGGCGAATATCTTCGCCGAGCAAGGCAAACTCGGCCGCGTCGGCATGCATTTCATCGCCGGGTTGCAAAAACGGATGTCGGAAAGCGCGATTTGCGGCAGCGGCACGGTCAACGGTTTTCGACGCCGCCAGCCCTATTCCTTCTGCCCCGTCAATACCAGTTGGGGCTACGATAACCGCACCGTCGGGCTGCGGGTGATCGAGGGCCGCGACCATGCGGTGCGGATCGAAAAGCGCGACGCCGGCGCCGACGCCAATCCCTATTCCCTCTTGGCGGCGGATATCGCCGCCGGTCTCGACGGGATCGAGCAAAAAATGGAACCCGGCGAGGCGACCTTGGGCAACGCCTACGAGGAAGCGCACGGCGAGCCCATCCCCGGCGATCTGCCGACGGCGATCTCCCTCGCTCGCGATTCGACTTGGCTGCGCGAGACGCTGGGCGATTCGATGTGGGATTTGATAGTGCAACAAGCCGAGCGGGAGCTCGAATTCTTCGGCCAACAAGTGACCCCGGTCGAGATCGAGCGTTATTTGAGAAGCCTTTGAACGAGGGCGAGGTGAACAGTGCTGCTTGGGAAAATCACCGGGACGATCACCGCCACCGTCAAGGACGAGCGCTTGGTCGGCCACCGCCTGCTGATCGCCGATATCATCGATGCCGAGGGCCGGCCGCTCTCGTCGGGACAAATCGCGATCGATAGCCTCGGAGCCGGGATCGGCGACAAGGTCATTTTGAGCGCGGGATCGGCGGCGCGCATATCCTCGGGGCATGCGAGCCTGCCCGTCGATCTGGCCACGATCGCCATCGTCGACGGCATCGACCATCGCTGAAAAGCCGAAAAAACACCAACCCGTCAACGGAGAAAAACCCATGGCAAAACCACCCGCCGGACAAATGGCTCTCGGCATGATCGAGACCCGCGGCTTCGTGGGCGCGATCGAGGCCGCCGATGCAATGGTCAAAGCGGCGAGCGTGCATCTCGTCGGTCAGGCGCGGGCCGGTGGCGGTCTCGTTGCCACCTTGGTGCGAGGCGAAGTCGGGGCGGTGAAGGCCGCGACCGATGCCGGAGCCACCGCGGCCAACAAGGTCGGCGAAGTGATTTCGGTGCATGTCATCGCCCGCCCTCATGACGATCTCGAAGCGATCATCGAAAGTCTGGGCCGCAGCCCGCAGGCCGACTGAAAGGCGCAACGATCATGCCTGCGGGTTTCGAGGAATTCACCCGCGCCGCCGCTCGCGCCGCCGCCCCGACGCCCCGAAAAGCGCCGCCGCTCGAGCGTTTGGCGGTGCTCGGCGGCGGGGCCGAGGGTCTGCTGTCGGCCGCTCTCGGGTTGGCGAACGAGGCCGAAGTCACCCTCTTTTCCGCTTATGGAGCCGAGCTCGACCCGATCCTCGATCGGGGCGGGATCTCCCTGCGCGGGGCCGGCCCCGTCGGGCACTATCGAGCGTCCCGCAAGCGCGAGCGGGGATCCCCTTGTATCGAACTGAGCGCCGAGATCGATAGCGCCGTACGAGATGCGCAGGTCGTCTTCATCACCGGTCCGGTCCATAAACAACGCACCTTCGCGATGGTGCTGGCGGAGCATCTGAAAGACGGACAGATTCTGGTTTTGCTTCCCGGCCGGACCTTCGGCGCCATCGAATGCGCCTGGCTGCTGCGTTTGGGGGGATGCCGCGCGGATATCACCATCGTCGAGCGGCAAGGGCCCGCTTGGTGGTATCGGGCGCAAGGATCGACGCTCTTCTTAACGCAAACCGGGGCAATGCCCGCCGGCTGCCTGCCGCGAGGACGAGAGGGAATCATCTCCGATCTGGAGCCTTTCATCGGCGCCTCGAGCGTGATGGATTGCGCCTTGGCTTCGAGTTTCGCCGATCTATCGGCCGCGCTCGAGATCCCCGCGCTATGCCTTGCCGGAGTCGGCCTTTCCCCCGGCGGCCCCGAGATCCCGCCGGGCGCGGAAGCGTTGCCGGAAAACCGCAGCTTTGCCAATCTGATCGGGAGCGACCAGCAAACGCTGATCGACCGACTCAAGGCCGAGCGTCGCCGCGTGGCCCGGGCTTTCGGCATCCGCAGCCTCCCCGACGACGGTCCCTGGCAAGGGCTTTTCGCCGGCGCCGGCGCCGGCGAGGGCCGCCGTCCGGTGCCGGAACCGGCGAGCGCCCGGCGGCTGATGCGAGACGGGGTGATCGCCTCGCTCTCGCCGCTGGTCTCGGCCGCCGAGCATACGAATATCGAAGTCCCCCTCACCCGAGCGCTGATCGCCATGACCGAAGCGATGCTCGAAGCGAATGTCGCCGTCGCCGGGCGGCGCCTCGACATGATCGGCGCCCGCTCGGGATCGGTCGACGAGATTCGCCGATCTCTCGATAACCTGCTCACCGGGGCAATCTGATGTCGCTCCCTGCGGATCTCGAATCGATCGCCGAAGCGAGGCGAGCGGCGGAAGAGGCCTTCGACGCTTGGCGGGCTTTTCTCGGCACCCCGCCCGAGCGGATCGATGCGATCGTCGAGGCGATGGCCCGCGCCGTCGAGCCGGAGGCGGAAAGGCTCGCGTCGTTGGCGGTCGAGGAAACCGGTTACGGCAATCTCCCCGACAAAAAAATCAAGAATCTTTTCAACACCGTCGCGGTCGCCGAGTGGCTCCGCAAGATCACCGCGCTGGGCCTGCTGTGGCGCGATGACCGAACCGGCGTCGCCGCCTTCGGCGAGCCGATGGGGGTCGTGGCCGCGTTGATCCCGGTCACCAGCCCCACCTCGACCATCATCTTCAAGGTCTTGAGCGCGGTGAAAGCGGGCAATGCCATCGTTTGCGCTCCGAGCGGACGCGGGCGACGCTGCGGGATCGAAACCGTCGCCGTCTTGGCCCGGGCCGCGGTACAAGCCGGGGCCCCGAAAGGATTGATCGGCTGCCTCGAACGGATCACCTTCGAAGGCACCGCCGAACTGATGTCCCATCGACGCACCTCGGTGGTGATGGCCACCGGGGGAGCGGGGATGGTCAAAGCCGCCTACTCCAGCGGCAAACCGACGCTCGCCGTCGGCGCCGGCAACGTGCCTTGTTATGTCCACCGTTCGAAAGGGGATCGAATCGACGAAAGCGCGGAGATGATCGTCCGCTCGAAAAGCTTCGACTACGGAACGGCCTGCGTGGCGGAACAAGCGGTGATCGCCGATTCGGAGATCGCCCGCGACCTGCGCCATGCCCTCAAACTCGAAGGGGCGTATTTTTGCACCGCCGCCGAGGCGGATCGCCTCGGCCGAGTCATTTTCCACCCCTCGGGACGAATCGACCCCGAATACGTCGGGCAAAGCGCCGCCGCTTTGGCCAAAGCCGCCGATTTCTCCCTTCCCCCGGGGACCCGATGCCTGATCGTCGAAGAAAGCGGGATCGGCGGGGAACGACCGCTCAGCGCGGAAAAACTCAACCCGGTGCTGGCCTTCTACGAAGCCCGGGATGCCGACCACGGCCTCGAACTTGCGCGCGGCATCGTCGAATTCGGCGGCTTGGGACATAGCGCGGCGGTGCATACCGACGAGGCCTCGATCGCCGCTCGCTTCGCCGCCGACCTCCCCGTGGGACGCGTGCTCGTCAACACCCCGGCCCTCTTCGGGGCCATGGGATACTCGACCGACTTGGACCCCTCCTTCATGCTCGGCACCGGCACTTGGTCGGGCTCGATCACCTCCGACAACGTCACCGCCTTGCACCTGATCAACATCAAGCGGGTCGCCTACCAATCGCGTCCTTGGCGCGATATCATCGAGGAATACGGCACGTGATCGAAATCCGCGCCATCGAAGCCTCGGCGATCGAAGCCACCTTCTAGCTGGTGGAGCGGGAATTCGGCTTTTTATCGTTAAGTGCATGACAATCGATCACCCGATGTCGGGGGTTATTTTTTGCTTGATGATTTATCCGCCGAATCGCGAAACAAAATCCTCGAAGGCAAGTCAAAAGAATAACAAGGCCCCCGTAGCGTCGATCGCCGGAAGGGTACTGCACCTCTACCTTGAAGAAGATAACGACACCCATGCCGGAGGTTGACCGTGAATCTGACGCCAAATAACTTATATGAAGGAGACTGCCTCGATCTGCTCGATTCATTGGATAGTCGTTCTGTGGATATGATTCTTTGCGATCTTCCCTACGGAACAACCCGGAACAAGTGGGATAGCATCATTCCGTTGGATCGGCTATGGAAGCACTACAAAAGAATCATCAAACCCCGCGGCGTGATTGCATTGACATCGCAAGGATTATTTACGGCCCGGCTTATCATGAGCGCCGAATCGTGGTTCAAATATAAATTCATCTGGGTAAAGAGCAAGCCGACGAACTTCCTCAATGCTCGTCGCCAGCCTCTTAGACAGCATGAGGATATCTGTATATTCTATCGACAACAACCTGATTATCATCCTGTCATCTGGTACGCTGATCCTTATGACAAGGGATGCCGGAAAGATCAATACACCGGAAGCTACGGGGACTTCAAACCGGTACAGGTCAAGAGCAATGGCGCCCGGTTTCCGACCGATACACTCTATTGCAAGACAGCGGAAAGCGAAAGCGGTGGTCGCGTATGGCATCCAACGCAAAAACCGGTTGCGTTGGGTCGATATCTGATTCGAATGTTCACCGATCCCGATGGTATCGTTCTTGATAATGCATTCGGTAGTGGCAGCTTTCTCGTAGCCGCTGCCCTCGAGGGTCGCCGCTATATCGGAATCGAGAAGAACGAGGAGTCCTGCCAATTCAAGAACAAGCCGATCGATTATATCGACGTCGCCCACCGGCGCTTGCTCGAAGTCAAGAATATGAAACCAAGAGATTATCCGTCTTTGTTCTCAAGCATCGATACCGCTATGATAGCTTCCCGCTCGAAGCACCGGGGTCTCATCGATGTCGATGAAATCATCGGGTGATTGAATCTTGAGGTCGTTCGATAATGGCAAGGGTGTCATATAACGAACGATCGTGGGCGATCGATCTGATCGGATATCTCCGGACTATCGCCCACTCCAAGCATCGCCCTGTCCGCCATGTCAGTGGCGAGCAGACCATTGCTGCTGATGGTGGCAATCTGTTTCCGGATATTCTCTTGTTCGGAGATCGCGATGCGGCCAGGATACTCCAGGGTTGGGAGTTGAAATTCCCCGACACACCGATAGACGATGCGAAATTCTTCGATAATGCGGAAGAAAAAGCACGTTATCTTGGCTTGGACAGCTTCGTATTATGGAATGTGCGCTATGCCCGGCTCTATAAACTCAATCATATTGACAATATATTTGTCCTTCATACCGAGTGGGATCAGCTTCATGATATCACATCTCGCTCGGAGGTCTCCCGTCATCGTACCCGATGGGAAGCGGTCGGTGCCGATATACTTCGAAGGGTGAATGATCTGCTTGCATCCGATGATTTGGAGGGGCGAGGGTTCATAGAAAGCTACCGCAGCGGCGGATTGACCGAACTTGTCCTGCAAAATGCTCGATCGGTCGCCGACGCGATCGAAGACGAAGCAAAAAAGAGCCGGGATCTCCGGTCGCAAATCGATCTGTGGTGGAATCGAAGCGAACGGGATTACAACCGAAGCAAACGGGATTACAACGACAAGAAGCATCTTCTCGTCTTGGCTCGCACGAATCTGATCAACTGGATGGGCAAATTTCTATTTGCGCATGTGCTAAGGGAGCACGACGATCGCGCTGCCATTGTCACGCAGATCGATGAAGCGACGGGTCCGGTGAACGCGCTTGCGAAATTCGATTGCATTACCCGGGAATGTAATTTCTGGACGGTTTTCTGCAATGCCCTGGCTCTTTGTATCGTTCCCAAAGAATCGTGGCGACATCTTTGCGAGTTCAATCGTCTGCTAGGCGATCTCCGCATCGGGGCGATCGATCAAGCACAGATATCGAGCTTGCTCGAAGCTTCGGTAGCGGTATCCGATCGCAAGATCAAAGGGCAATACACAACACCCTCGTCGCTGGCGAATCTCTTGGTGAAGATTTGTATCGATGACCTGAACGACCGTATTTTGGATCCCTGTTGCGGCAGTGGCACTATCTTGCGATCGGCCCTTGATATTAAACTCAAGGGAGGCATACCCCCGACCGATGCCGCAGATCAGCTATGTGGCAATGATCTTGATACGCCGGCGGTTCAACTCGCTACATTCTCGCTGGCTTCTCCACTGCTGATGCAACAGCCATTGCGGATATTCCCCTACGATGCATTCACACTCAAGCCGGATCTGGAGGTCAGCTACCGCAATCCGAGCGACGGGACCGAGCACACCGAGACTCTGGGAAAGTTTCGCGCTATTACAACCAACCTACCCTTTGTCTCCCACTCCCAAGAAGGGAGGAAAACCTACTCCGACGCGATACAGGCCGTAAATGCCATTCTGACTAAAACGGGAGATCCATTGCCGAAAAAAGCGGATGTGGCAGCCTACCTACCATTCGCCCTCTATGATCTACTGGAACCCGGAGGGCGTATGGGAATTATCATGACGAACGCATGGCTCGGCACCGATTGGGGTGAGGTTTTCTACGAACGCCTTAAAGAATTCTTCGAATTACGTATCGTTATCACCTCGGGCGCGGGTCGATGGTTTTCGAATAGCAAGGTAGTCACGAATATTCTGATACTGGAAAAACCTGTAGACGGCGTCAAGAAAAATCACCCGACTGACTTCGTGGTATTGAAGCAGCCACTCGAAGTCTTGGACGATGACGAGCATTCAAATAATATCGCTGCCATGATTGACCTCGGAATTCCACAAGACGATGCGCTGACCATCCACCGATCGACTCGTCTCGATATCGCGCGACTGCGTCCGCTCGGACTTGCAGTCAGTGCACCGTTTGTCGACATGAACTGGGCTCTCGACCTACCGATGGTACCCGTTCGCGAATTGCTGGACATCCGGCGCGGAGAGCGGCGGGGATGGAATCCGTTTTTTTATCCCGATCCAGAACATGGAATCGAACCAGAGTATATTAGACCGGTGCTACGCTCTTCATCCGATATCGAAAGGCTGATCACAAGTGCCTCCAAGGAAGCGTTCAGTTGCTCACGAACGATCGCGGAGATGGAAAAGAGAGAGGATCTCGGTGCACTTGCATGGATTCGACACTTCGAGAAAGAGCGAAACCGTAAAAACAAGAGGCTCCCGGATGTGCTCGCTCGTTCGGCTCCGACCGGGGGATATTGGTACGAACTAAAAGCCGATCGCCTTGCCGAGTTGGTAATTCCGATAAACCCCGGCTCGCGCCTTTACGTCGGCCGCGTCGATCCTCCGGCATTCGTGGATCAACGACTGATTGCCCTGAATGCGAAACCGGGCGTAGACGCCGATCTCGTACATCTTTTGATGAACAGCGCTATCGGACTTTCGATGATCGAGGCTATCGGTTTCGGGCGTGGCAAAAGCGCACTCGACCTCAACAAAAGTCGTATCGAAAAATCCCTGCATGTTCTCGATCCTGCTAGGATAGACGATGCGGGAAAGGAGCGAATCATGGAGGCGTTCCAACCAGTTGCTCGAAGGCGGATATTCGATATCGCCGACGAGCTGGATCGAAGCGATCGAATTGCGTTTGACGATACCATCTTGGAGGTATTCGACATAAGCGTCGAACGCGAGCGCATCTACGACAATCTACGAGCCCTCTTTGAAATCAGAAATGCTGCGACTGGATGATCAAGTCGCTGGAATTTTTAGCGAACTCACTCTTGGCGCATCCGAGAGATTCGACGATCCGACTAACGTCAGCCTTGCACCTGATCAACATCAAGCGGGTCGCCTACCAATCGCGTCCTTGGCGCGATATCATCGAGGAATACGGCACGTGATCGAAATCCGCGCCTTGCTGCAAATCGACAATCTGCAGCCGACTTTCGCCGCCTATATCGGGGCCACCGTACAAGGCTCGGTGCCCTTGGCGGGCGATACCGTCCTTATCGGGGAGATGGCTCCGGGAAACGAGGTCTTCCATCTGATCGACCGCGCCCTCAAAGCCTCGGCGGTCGAAGCCACCTCCCAGCTGGTGGAGCGGGAATTCGGCTTTTTCATCTTGCGCTCGCCTTCGAATGCCGAAGTCGGCGCCGCGCGGGATGCGATGCTCGATTCCCTCGAGGCTTCGCTCCACGATCGGGTGAAGCCGGCCATCAGCTCGACCCGGATCATCACCGGCGTCGAACCCTACCAAGCGCAACTCATCAATAAATGGCGTCAGGGCGCGCTGCTCGTGCCCGGACGAAGTCTGGGGATCGTCGAATGCGCCCCCGCGGCCTATATTTCGATCGCCGCCAACGAGGCCGAGAAAGCGGCGGAGATCGATATCGTGGAAGTGCGCGCCGTCGGCCGCTACGGAAGGCTTTTCATTTCGGGGTCGGAGAATTCCGTCAAGGCCGGGGTCGAAGGCGCGGTGCGGGCGGTCGAAGCGGTTCAAGGGAAAAGCGCCTGATGGGAAGCGCGCGGGTCATCGGGGTCGAAAGCGTCGAGGATGCGAGGCGACGCGGGCGGCGAACGATCGAGATCCGGCGCGGCGATATCGTCACCGCTTTGGGCCGAGAGAGCGCCGAGCGAATGGGGATTCGCCTCGTTTCGGGGCCGATCGAGCGGGCGCCGCCGCCCAAATCCGAAGGGCACCTCGTCTTGAAGCGGGCGCTTTGGCGACGCTCCGCGAAATGGCCGCGGCGGGCAAACGACGCGCAAAGCGGTGCTCCTCTCGGCGAGGCGGCGCATCGAAAGGCCGACGGGGAAAGCGCAAGCCGATTCGCCAAACTCGCGATCGTCGGGGCCGGCGGAGTCGGGGCCAATATCGCGCAGATCGCGGCCCGGCGATCGATGGCCGAGGAAATGGCGCTGATCGATATCACGCCGGGGCTGGCCGCGGCGTTGGCATTGGATATCGAACACGCCGGCGGCATGGGCCGCAGTTCCACCTCGCTTGTCGGCGGCGAATCCCTCGATCTTCTCGACGGGGCGGATGTGGTGATCACGAGCGCCGGTCGCAGTCGGCGACCGGGTATGGAGCGCTCGGAGCTGGCGGCGGTCAATGCCCGGGTGATCCGGCAAGTGGCCGAAGCGATCCGCACGCAGGCTCCCGAAGCGGTCGTGATCGTCATCACCAACCCGCTCGACGAGATGACCCTGGAGATGCTCTACGCCACGGGTTTCGAGCGCGGGCGGGTGCTCGGCATGTCCGGCACTTTGGACTCGGCAAGGCTGCGTTTTGCGCTGGCGCGGGCGGCGAATGTCGATGCCGCCGATATCGACGCCATCGCCCTTGGCAGTCATGGCCGGGAAATGATCCCGATCGTCAGCCTCGCCCGGATTCGCGGACAAAGCCTCGATGCCTTCCTTTCCCCGGCGGAGATCGAGTCCGCGATGGACAAGGCGGTCAACGGCGGCGGGGAAATCGTGGCCCTCAAGAAAACCGGCTCCGCGACCGTCGCTCCCGCCCATGCGACGATCGAGATCTTGGACCACCTGCGCAAAGCGCGACACGGGGCGGTGCCGGTATCGGTCATGCTCGAGGGCGAATACGGGATCACCGGAGTGACGGTCGGCGTACCGGCATATCTCGGACGCAAGGGAGTGGTCGATATCGTCGAGCTGCCGCTTGAGGATCACGAGCGGGAACGATTGCAGACCGCGGCCGCCGCAATTCGGGAGCGCTGCGAAGCCCGATCTCGACCGCCGCCGGTGCCGTCGTGACGGCAGAAAACATGAGGGTCGAGAGCATCAAATCCGGCGGTCGCTTCGAGGAGATCGGAGCCTACAGCCGCGCCAAACGCATCGGCCCTCATATCTGGGTGGCGGGCACCACGGCGATCGAGCCCTCGGGACGCATTCACGCCCCCGGGGATTGCTACGCCCAGACCCGCTATGCCCTGCGCCGCATCGAAGGGGCGCTCGAGGCCGTCGGGGCGGAGCTGTCTCATGTCGTCCGCGTCCGCTGTTACCTTGCCGACATGGCGCACGCTGCGGAATTCATCCGCGCCCACGGGGAGGTTTTTCGCGGCATCGATCCCGTGCTGACGGCGGTCGCCGCCGGGCTCTCGCAACCGGAGCTGGTGGTCGAGATCGATGTCGATGCGATGATCCACGAAGCCCGCCCTTCGAAATGATTCGACATGACCCGCATCGAGGATGCGTTCGTTCGATCTTCCAAGTCCGCAAAGTCTCGGCAGCGAGGAGATCGATCGGAAGTTCTCGCATCAAAAGCCATACCCGCAGACCGAGGCCGGGCTTTTCCCTCGGTCCGATAACGACGCTGCATATCCCGAATAACAATCCCGATAAAAAAGAGGGGGAGAAATCATGAAAGGAGCGATAGAACTCGATATCCGTTTTTTCCCGGCGATTCTTCTGGCCGCCGCACTGGCCGCCACCCTCGCCGCCCACCCGGCCGCCGCCGACGTCAAAGTGGGCTTCATCGGCTCGCTTTCGTCGGATACCGGCAGGTCGACCCTGCGCGGCGCCGAGATCGCCGTCGACGAGCTCAATGCCGCCGGCGGGGTGCTCGGCGGACAAAAGATCGTCTTGGTCACCGCCGACACCGGCGAGGATGTCACCGAGGGCATCAAGGCTTATGAATACCTCGCCGAAAGCGAAGAGGTCGATTTCATCGTTTCCGGTTCGATCGACGATGTCTCTTTGGGCTGGCTCCCGCGGATGCGCGAATATCGCATCCCGACCCTGGACACTTGGACATCCTATATCGGCATCATCGATATGGTGATCGAAGATCCCGAGGCGATGATGCCCTATTTCATGAATATCGCTTCCGACGAGGCCTTGGCCACCCTCTATATCGACTTCGGCAAGGATGTGCTGAAAGACCGCATGGGCTGGGACAGCGTGGTGATCCTCGCCGAGGACACCGCCTTCGGCGGGGCGATCACCGGCTTGGTGACCGAGGCCTTGGCGCCTCATGCGGGGATCGAAGTTGCGGAGATCATCCAATACGATATCGCCACCGTCGACTTCGCCCCGATTTTTTCCAAGGCGCAAAACTCCGGCGCCGACTTCATCTACCTCGTCAGCTCCGTCAACTCGCAGGTGGTTTCCTCGCAATACGTCAAACTGCAAGTGCCGATGGCGATGACCGGGGTCAATGTATCGGCGATGGGCGCCGACTACTGGGAGGATACCGGGGGTGCCGGCGGCGGAATGTCGACCCTCTCGCCCGTCCCCTCGGTCGGATTCAGGCTCGATCCGGTCAGCCAAGCCTTCGTCGATACCTATCAGGAGAGATACAAGGACCGACCGGTCATGCCGCATTTCAACGGCTTCAACGCCTATCACGGGGTGAAACAAGCGATGGCCGCGGCCGAAGACGCCGGGGGCTTCGGCGATGTCGAGGCTTGGGCGCGCGAGATGAAAAAGCAGGATCTCGTGCTCGAACTCGACGGTCGGCTCTGGCTGCGCTACGCATTTTGGGGCGACGACGAGGTGGAGCCGAGAACGCAGCGCAAATACCCGCATAACACCCGCTTCGATATCACCGAGCCTTACGATGACGCCTCCCCTTCGATGGTCGTGATCCAATGGTACGAGGATGGCTCCACCGCGGTGATCTATCCCGAGAAATACGCGACCGGCGAGTTCACCTTGCCGAGCTGGGTGAAATAAGCGGCCGGGTGAAATAAGCGAAACCCCGCCTCCGAGGGCCGCCGCGGCCCTCGGGAGCCTTGCACCGACCTTTGGGGCATGCTCCTCCAAATCCTGATCCAAGGCCTTCTGCTCAGCGGCCTTTACGCCCTGATCGCGGTCGGCTTCACCTTGATCTTCAGTATCGGCCGGATCCTGAATTTGGCCCACGGCAGCTATCTGATGGCCGGGGGCTATGCCTTCTTCTGGATCGGACAAATCATCGGCCTGCCCAAAATCCTAGGGGTCGTCCTGGCCGTCTTTTTGGGTGCGGGCATGGGTATCGCGATCTACCGCTTCTTGGTCCGACCCCTCAAAGGGGATCGGATCGCGGTCGAGATCGCGAGCCTGATCCTGGCCGTCATCTTGCAGGCCGCCATCGTGCTCTTCTTCGGCAGCAGCTCGAAGATCCCGCATCCGATCGTGCCCGGGGTGGTGCGCATCGCGGATACCCCGGTCGCTTGGAGCATTCTGATCGCGGCCGGCGTCGGCTGGATCACCTTGCTTTCCCTCTACGCCTTCGTCCGCATATCGCATACCGGCCGCGCGATGCAGGCGGTGTCGATGGATCCGAAGGGGGCGGCGATCTGCGGCATCGACATCGCTCGCATCAACCTCGTCACTTGGAGCATCTCCGGCGGGCTCGGAGCGCTCGCCGGGGTCTTCTTCGCCGGCTATACCCAGCTCTCGCCCTCGATGTGGGTGGCGCCGCTGATCATTTCCGTTGCGGTGGTCATCGTCGGCGGCATCGGATCGATCCTCGGCACCTTGGCGGTGGCCCATATCGTCGGCTTCATGGAGGTGATCGTTACCACGTTGATCGCCCCGGAATTGCGCGGGGTCTTCACCATGGGGCTGATCATCGCAACGCTGCTGCTGCGCCCGCAAGGGTTGTTCGGCCGGGAAGAGATTTGAAGGGGGATGGATATTCGGCGACACCATCTCGTTTCGTGGGCGCTTTTGGCCGCAGGCTTGCTCCTGCTCCCCTATCTGGTCGGCAGCAGCGTCCTGCGCACGCTGATTTTCGCCAACTACCTCGCCATCTTCGCCATCAGCTGGGATGTGCTCTCGGGCCGTACCGGCTATATCAGTTTCGGACAACCCTTTCTTATCGGCATCGGGGCCTATACCACGGCCATCTTGACCAAGCGATTCGGCGTACCCATGGAGATATCGATCCCCCTTGCGGTGCTGGCGACGATGGTCGGCGGACTGCTCGTACTCCTGCCGGCGCTGCGCATCCGCGGCAGCTATTTCGCCTTGGTGACCTTGGCTTTGATGGAGTTGTGCTACCAACTGGTGCAGGTGATCCGACCCGATCTCACCGGCGGCACCCGCGGCATGTCCGGTTTGCCGACTCTGACCCGCGGGGCGGTGAACGGCTATTACCTCTCCACCGGGCTGATGCTGGCGGTCGCCCTGACGGCCTGGTCGCTGATGCGAACGCGATTGGGGCTCGCGCTTTCGGCCATCGGGATGGACGAAAGCGCGGTGCAAGGAGCGGGGCTTTCGCCGACTCGTCTGAAAAGTTTCGCCTTCCTCGCCGGCGCCTTCATCGCGGGACTCGGAGGGGCTTTCTACACCCACTATTTAGGTTCGATCGCCCCGCGAGCCCTCTTCGATATCACCTTTCTTTTCACCATCCTCGCCGCCGCTCTGATCGGGGGATCGGGCACCGTGATCGGACCGATCTTCGGCGCCTTCTTTTTGACCTTCTTGCTGGAATGGCTGCGCCCGGTGTTGCCCGGGGCCGAGCGCTATTTCGTTTACGGCCTCGTCGCCCTTTTGCTCTATATGTACCAACCGGCGGGAATCGTCGCGATCTTCGACAATCTACGGGCTTCTTTGCAAAGCGCGCCACGCTCGGGGGAGGATCGATGACGGTCGCCTTGGGCATCGTCGATCTCACCAAGCGTTTCGGCGGGCTCGTCGCGATCGATCGCCTCTCCTTGACCCTCGAGGAGGGGGAATCGGTCGGGTTGATCGGCCCCAACGGCGCCGGCAAGACCACGATTTTCAGTTTGGCGATGGGCGAAAAGCGTCCCGATTCGGGTCGGGTGATACTCTTCGGCGAGGATATTTCGTCGCTCGGCGTTGCCCGGCGGGTTCGGCGCGGGATCAGCCGCACCTGGCAAATCCCCCGGCCCTTCGCGAATCTCTCGGTGATCGAGAATATTCGTGTCGGATCGATGCCCGACTCCCTGCGCTCGATGATCTTCGAACGCTCGGATCCGATGCGAGAGCGCGATCTGGCCATGAGCGTCGGCTTGGCAAGGCACAGCCTCGAGCGAAAAGCGTCGGATCTGGCAATGGGCGATTTGCGCAAACTGGAGATGGCTCGCACCCTGGCTGCCGGAGCCCGGGTTCTGTTGCTCGACGAGGTCTTCGCCGGTCTGACGGTCGGCGAAATCGCCCATATCGCATCGGTGATTCAAGATCTCAGGTCGAAGGGCATCACCTTTTTGATCGTCAGCCACGACTTGCCGGCCCTCGCCCCTCTCGTCGATCGCGCCGTTGCCATCGATCGCGGCCGGGTGATCGCCGAGGGTCCGCTCGACGATATCCTCGACCATCGAGACGTCCGCGCCTCCTATTTGGGAAGTCCGGCATGAGTTTCTTCGCCATGGAGGGAGTTAGCGCTTTTCATGGCAAGGCCCGGGCCCTCGTCGATATCTCCCTCGAGATCGACGAAGGCGAGATCGTCGCCATCGTCGGCGCCAACGGCGCCGGCAAATCCACCTTATTCGACGGCGTGATGGGATTGGTGCCCACCCGAGGCGATATTCGGCTCGCCGGGGAATCGATCGCCGGCAAGGGACCCACGCATGCGGTCCGCGCCGGGATCGGCTATGCAACCGAACGCTTCAACCTCTTTCCCTATATGAGCGTGCGCGACAACCTGCTGACCGGGGCGTGGACCGCTCGCGAGTCCATCGCGGAGAATCTCCTGCGAGTGCATACCCTTTTTCCCCGGCTTTTGGAACGCGAGGGCCAAGAAACCGCCACCTGCTCCGGAGGGGAGCGTCAAATGATTTCGCTCGGACGGGCTTTGATGAGCGCACCGGTGTTGTTGTTGGTGGACGAGCCGACGATCGGATTGGCGCCGAGGGTTTGCGCGGAGATCGCCCAAGCCCTGCAACGCATGCGGGACGAGATGGGATTGACGGTCTTGATCGCCGAACAGAACGCGAACTTCGCGATCCACCTCGCCGAGCGGCTGTTCATCTTGGAATCCGGTCATATCCGCGCCCGCGGCCGAAGCGAAGATCTGGCGCAAGACGAGCGGCTTGTGAACGCCTATTTCGGGAAGGGCGCCCTCGGATCCACGGGATCGCCGAGGGAATCGCCGAGGGAATCGAGTGCGTAGCGCACACCGCCCGCCGGAGCCGATAGCAAACTCCTATCCCATGGGGGGTAGCGATATTGGGGTAGACTTGTCGATATCGGGACAGACTTGTCGATCGAAGGATGATCGAAGAATGATCGAAGGAGAAAACGATGCCCACCACGCGCAAAGTCTCGCTGGACGAATATATCGAAGAGATCAAGAACAAGCATTTTTCCGATTATCTCGACGATATGCTCTGCGAGTCCGATAATTCGGAAATCATCGAGATCGAAGACGACAGTTTCACTCGCGCTTGGCAGCAAGTCGGCGACGATCTACGCGCCGCGATGGGAGTGATGGATGAAGAGGTCGCCCGAATCTCGCAAGGCTCGCAAAAAGAAAATCTGAGCGATGCCTCCTGAAATACCCCCGGAGACTTCCTCGGCGGACCCCGTCCCGAGGCAAGAAATCCTCGATCCGAGCGATGGTCGGAAGGGCATCGTCGCCATTTCGACGAAATATTCTTCCGGTCCCCTGCCGACTCCCGAGGATTTCGCAGCTTACGGGGAAGTCCTTGAAAACGCCCCCGAACGCATCCTGACGATGGCCGAAAAAAGCGCCGATGCTCGCAACGAGGCGCAGACTTCCTACGCCAAATCGCATGTCATCCGTCAACACTATATCGGTATAGCGACGTTGATCTTGCCCATCGTGACTTTGGGCATCGCCGGGCTGTTATTTTGGCAAGAGAACCTCGTTGCCCTTTTTCCTCTTATCCTCGGCATCGGTCCGCGCTTTTTGAAAGCGATCAAGGATCTTTTCAAAGACTGAGAGTCTTAAAAGCCGAGCCCTCGATCCGAAAGCCTGACTTCGAGGCCATCGATCGAGTGCGCGTATCGAAGGAGTCATCCCTTCGCTCTATCGATGTCGGAAAGCGGATCGAGGATTCGTGTTCTTCGGATCCGCTATAGCCCGAGCGAAAATCGGCTCGTTTTTTATAGACCATCGCCCTCGTTCGATGGACTCTCGCAGGTCTTCGCAAAATAACGGCGACAGAAGGCTCGGTCGATATCCACGAGCCGGGCGTCTGCGATGAAAAATATGCATCGCTTGGCGAAAGCGCTCACCGATATCTTTCGCTAGCGGGACGGTGGTTTTATATCGAGTCCCCCGCCCTAGAGTTATTTGAGACAGTCATTAAGACCTGATCTTATGGGATAACGGAGGAACCTCACGATGAAAAAAAGAGCATGCCAAGCACGCAGGAACCAAAGCCGCGAAGACGTCGCTTGGAGAGGGTCGGTCTTCGACCGGGAAGCTACGAGACAGCCTCGCGTAAGCGGGAGGCTGTGATGCAGTTGATGACGGGTGAGGACATGGAACTCATCGCCCGGAGTTCCTTAGGTGTCGGCAGCCGATATCAGCCGCCGGCGAGAGAAAGCTTACGAAGCGATGCTGTATGGCTTGCTGTCTCAGTCTCGCGAGGCCCGATATGTGAAGATCGGCCGGCTGCAAGCCAAGGTGGGCGAACAGGCCATGACGATCGAGCTTCTTGACGAGAAGATCGAGAGGTTGGAAGCCGGCCGCCCTTTTGCGCCGCGCAGGTCAAAGCGATGAGCGCCGCGCTTTCGATCTCCACGAAAAAGGTCTACGGTGTCTCGCGGGTCTGCCGGGTTTGGAGGATGAGTCGCTCCGGTGTGTACCTCGGTCTGGAAGCGGAGTCGGACAAACAGCTTCCGCGCCACCGACCCGGCCCGCATGGGCAGATGCCCGATGCGGAACTGGTCGAAGAGATCAGGAAGGTGATCACGGCCAGTGGGTTCTATGGCGAGGGCTATCGCAAAGTGCGGGTATCGCGACTGATGCGCGAGAAGGGTTTGCTCGCCAAGCGATGCCGAGGGCCACAGCGTGGGCCTCGGGCTCATGATGGAATCATCGTGCCTTCGAGGGTCGATGAGATGTGGGGCACTGACATGACAACGATCCTTCTCGGCACTGGGCAGCAGGTCTGCGTGCTCGTGGCGGTCGAGCATTGTTCGGCGAGTTGCGTGGGTGAAGCACGCGGCTACGAAAGACACGCTTTTTGAAGCGTTGGAACCGGTCCGCCAAGGGGTACGGGAGTGCTTCGGAGCCATCGGCGAGGGGGTGGCGACGGGGTTGACCATCCACCATGACAACGGCTCGCAGTACATCAGCCGCGACTTCCTTTGGTGAGATCGCTTGGGTGAGATCTCCGGGGCAAAGATCGCCTCGTCGCCGTCCTTTGTCCGTTCCCCCGAAGAAGGCAATGGATGTGCCGAGCGATTCATCCGCACATTGAGGGTGAGCCTGCTGTGGCTAAGACACCTTGCTGGACCATCGAAGAGTTGCAGCAAGCACTGTCTGAGTTCAAGGATATCTAACAACCAACACTGACTGATCGGAGGCCCCGGACAACGCTCTGTCGAGCCAGTTCAGGCGAGGGGCGGTGGACGAGGGGCGATGGACGAAACCCGGGCGGCCGCATAAGCTTCAAAAGTGTCTCAATAACCCTAGGCCGCTACACGAGGGAATCGGAAACGACCCCTCGATATATAAGAAAAAACCCGCGTGGGATCGATCTTTTCGAGCGAAACGGAATCGTTCGAGCCATTCGATCGGGCTTCGAATAGCGGCATCGATCGATGCATGAAGCCCTTCGGATGCATCGCTCGTATGATTATCTTGCCAGCTTTCGAGGGTTTTTGGATTTTATGAACTCGAAAGCGGCCGACCGGCAGTCCCGATTGGATAGATTTGATGAGCGCGGATTCTTCGAAGAACCAAGGAAGGGCCTTGGATTCGATCAGGACCGCTGCCGCTCGTCGAAAGCGGAAAATCCGGGCAAGAGCGAGCCGCGCTCGATCCGATACTTGCCCCGAGCGCGCTATGCGCTGCGTGTCTTCGGATCGCCTATCGAAGCAGACTGATCAAACCGCCGACCAGCCCCCCTATCGCGGCGCATCCCAGCATTTTCCACGCCAACGATTCTACCTTTTCCGCAAACCTGACTTGCGTCTCGCGGATCAAATCGCGAGTCCTCTCGTTGTCTTGGCGAGTTATTTCGTTGGCTTGGCGGGTCGCCTCGCTGGCTTGGCGGGTCGCCTCGTGGGAGCGGCGGGTCGCCTCGTTCTCCAAGCGATTCGCCTCGTTGGAGCGGATATTCGCCTCGTTGGAGCGGATATTCGCCTCGTTGGAGCGGATATTCGCCTCGTTGGAGCGGCGATTCGCCTCGTTGGAGCGGCGAATCGTCTCGCTCTCCGAACAAATCGTCTCGGATTCCGATATGACTCGTTCGGTCGATGCCAACAACTTCATCGCAGTTTCTTCCGATATGACGCTCATCTTCTTCGCCTCTCCTTTTCGTCTCTTCGAAACGACTCCATCGTACCAAATGGATGATACCGAGCCTACCGCAGCTCGGGTGTTATTTTCGCGGACGGGCGACCGCCGACATCGCCCTCCTTCGCGGGATCGCAAAGAACTCGGCAAGAGCTCGGAGAGTGCCCGGCGAGGAGAAAGGATCGATGACCGGTCGCGACATTTTCAAAGCGGGTCGCGTTTTTTCGGCGAAAGCCGCGACGCTCATCCATCCGATCCTCGCTGCATATCCACCAAGCCTGCATCGAAGACTCTCGGAATCTCCCGATCAGGGCCTCCCGACCCGGCGTTTTTTCGATCGCTGCGAAGACCGGCGGCGCTTTTCGCTTTCGGTGAGATGCGCGAAACTCCTCGCCGAGCGAGCACAAGGCCGCCGGGCTCGATGCCGATCGGGCGGTCGATCCTTCGACAATCGATCGGGATTTTCGAAAAGTCAGATGACACGAAAACGCGCTCGGCTCTAACGACCCTTCCAAACCGGGTCGCGTTTTTCGGCGAAGGCGCGAAAGCCCTCCATCTGATCCTCGCTGTCGTAGAGGCGATCGACGCTCGGAAACTGTCGTTTGCCTATCCGGCTCAGGGCATCGTGGGCGCTCAAGTTCTCCACCCCGCGCAGCACTTCTTTGATCGCGGCGAAGACCAGCGGCGGGCCGCTCTCGAGCAGGTGCGCCAACTCCCGAGCCCGAGGGAGCAGATCCCCGGCCTCCAAGACCTCGTTGACCAAACCCCAGCGGTGGGCCTCGGCCGCATCCATCCACCGACCGGTGAGAAGGAGTTCCATCGCGATATGCCAAGGCATGCGTCGGGGCAACTTGACGGTGGCGGCGTCGGCCAGCGTTCCCGCCCGGATCTCCGGCAGGGCGAAGGATGCCTCGTTCGCCGCGAGGATCAGATCGCAAGACAAAGCGATCTCGAAGCCGCCCCCCACCGCCATGCCGTTGACCGCCGCGATGACCGGCTTGTCGAGCCCCGGCAGTTCCTGCAATCCCCCGAAGCCGCCGACCCCGTAGTCGCCGTCGACCGCATCCCCTTGCGCCGCCGCTTTCAAATCCCAACCGGCGCTGAAGAATTTCTCCCCGGCGCCGGTGACGATGGCCACCCGCAGCGCCGGATCGTCACGGAATGCCTTGAATACCTCGCCCATCTTTCGGCTCGTGGCCAAGTCGATGGCGTTGGCTTTGGGGCGATCGATGACGACTTCCAATACCCCGCCTTCGCGGCGAGTGCGTATCGAATCGTTCATGGAAATTTATCCGTCGGTTTTTGCGCACGGCATCGAAAAAAGCGCGCGGAAGGGTGCGAATACGCTGTCTTCGTCAACGATTCGATGCGAAAAAACTTCGCTTTCCTTCGAAAGAGCCCTGAACTTAGGCCCGTCCCTCGGTTTTCGAGCCTGATGATCGAGTGAATTCCATCCGGCGCCTCGTCGCTCCGCGTAGGCCCGAATGCCGAACGAAGGACCGAAGAAATTCGGCAAAATGGGCGGAGATCGATTCGGATCGGAGATCGATTCGAATCCAAGCGATCGAAGGTCAATGCCGAATCCCCCCTATCGCTGCATCGTTATCAAGGTGGCTACCGCGAGGAAAGGATCGCGAAAACGACGAGAGCGACGAAACGACAAGGATCGCCAAGGCTGCGAGCGCTTCCGAGGAAAAAATCGCCGAATCGCGACGCCTCTTTGGTCGATGCCCATTGAGTCGATACCCCTTGAGTCGATGCCCTCCGATTTTTTCGCGGCGATGCCACCCGACCCTCGGCATCGACATCCGACGCGAAAAATCCTCGACACCGACTTCAGATATCGAGCCCATCGAATTCACCCACCCCGGTCATCAGATTGAGATTTTGTACCGCGGCTCCCGCGGCGCCCTTGCCGAGATTGTCGAGACGAGCGACGAGCATGATCCGGGTTTCGTGCCCGAATACGAAGAGCTCGATCGAATTTCCGTCCTTGCCGTCCTCCTCGATCCGGGGATCGAGAAAGCCGTCTTGCAAATACCCCTCGCCGCCGAGCGGGCGCAGTCGGATGCCCGGCTCGTTGCGATAACGAGCCTCCAAACAGGCGTGCACCGCGATCGCGCCTTCGTTTTTGGCTTCCCCCGCCAGAGATCCGGCGGGCAAGGGAATCATCGTCAACATCCCTTGGGCGAAATGCCCCACCATCGGCGAGAAGATCGGCGGCGATTCCAGCCCGGCATGGATCGCCATTTCCGGCAGATGCTTATGATCGAGATGCAAGGCATAAGGTCGGATCGGCCATAAGCGATCGAGGCGATTCGACGGCGCTGCCGGATCGAGGGCCTGAGCGCTTCTTTCCTCGTAGCGCTCGATCAGTTGGCGGCCGCCGCCGCTGAAGCCGGAAATCGCATGGCAGGAAAGATCCGCCGCGGGAGACAAAAAGCCGGCGTCGACCAAGGGGCGGACCATGAGGATGAAGCCGGTCGGATAACAACCGGGATTGCTGACCTTGGAGCTCTCTCGGATTCGATCGCGCTGTTCCGGCGCCAACTCCGGCAGGCCGTAGACCCATCCCGGGGCGGTACGATGGGCGCTGCTCGCATCGAGCACCCGCACCGCTTCGTTGTCGATCATGGATACCGCCTCGCGAGCGGCATCGTCGGGCAAACAGAGGATCACGATATCCGCTTCGTTGAGAAAGCGCCGGCGGGTAGCCGGATCCTTGCGCGATTCGGGCGGGATTTCGACCGCTTGGAGATTCGCATGCGAAGCGATCATCTCGCGGATACGAAGGCCGGTGGTCCCGGCCTGTCCGTCGATGAATACCCGTACCGGCCCCGAACCGCTTTCCCGATCCTGCCGATGGTCGGTCGTTCGGTGATCGATAGCGCTCATGTCGTTTGGCCCTCGTCGAGGATCGAAACCGTCGGCATCTCGGTGGTCCGCGAATGCCCCGCCCTCGCGCCTATCCCGGATCGTCAGTAGAGATAGACGAGATTGCAGTCTTGGTTGTCGGCGGCAACGTCGTAAATCTTGACTCCATCGGTGTCTTTAACACATCCATTTGCACTTTGGGCCAGTCTCCCGAAGGTCGCACCTCTGGTAACGGCAAGACGCACCGCGCCGGTATCGGGGACCCCGTCGTCGAGTTTGACATCCACCTCGCGGGCGATATCCACCGGTATCCCCCGACCCAATACGAGATTCAAGCGCACCGTCGCCGTGCCGGTGGCGATGTAATCGTCGGTACGACCGAGCACCATGGCCTGATTGTACGGATTAAGCGGCGCCAGCTTGTTGGTGCTGTC
The DNA here is from genome assembly GCA_965220535.1 of Gammaproteobacteria bacterium. GTDB lineage: Bacteria > Pseudomonadota > Gammaproteobacteria > HK1 > HK1 > HK1. The sequence continues at coordinate 1,377,338 of OZ244833.1, forward strand.
GGGCTCGGTGGCGTCTCCTTTGTATTCTCCCTGCAAGAAACCCGCCTTGGCCAACTGCTCCCAAAGGGCATTGGGCTCCTTCCACTTATCGCCGGTTCCGTTGTCGATGCGACCGTTATCGTTGCCGCCGCCATTGATGTCAACCCCGATCGCATCCTTCGCCGCTGCCTCGCCCCAATCCCCGGGCACCTGCCGATAACGATCCATAAAGCCGAAATAGGCGGCCTGGATCCCGGAAACGCTGTCCGCGATATTGCGCACGCGAGCGCTGTTGATCAGCTCTTGTCCTTTCATCACCGCTCCGAGCAGAAGACCGACCACGACCAACACGATGGCGATCTCGACGATGGTAAAACCTCCGCTGCGATTTGTATTCATGTCATTCTCCTTGGTGCCTGCCTGCAGATTTCTCGACCCTCGTCGGCACCGACGATCCGATCGCCGGCGATTCGAAGGGCCATGAAAACGAGAGCCTCGGACCGAGCGGATCGGCGCTCGATCTTCGGGATCTCGAGAATTCCGCCACCGACCCGAAAGAAAAATCGGAGGCGGGAGCGAAAGGGGAAAGAAGAGCGCATCGTTCGTCTTCATGGCCAGACTCCGGCGCGAACGAGGCGGTCGAGCAGGACATATTTCGAAAGCCAAACCAGCACGTCGTCGAAGCCGCCGCTGCCCGATCGCGCCTGCGGCCCGTGCTCGTATAGGGCATTGGCCGGGGAAGAGGGATTGCTGCAGTTCGGCGGGTTATCGGCCAACTGTCTATTTCGACCGTCGTTTTCTCCGTCGGGAACGCCGTTCGAGCCGCAGGAAAAGAGAATCGCCGCCGGGCCGTTGTCTTCTCTGTTGACCAAATTCGTGTTATTCACCCTGTCCGTGATTTCCAAGTCACCGGTGGTACGATGATTGGATATCTCCTTGGTATAGGCATCGTTGCCGCGATAGCGAATCCGACGGTTCCAGCCATCGAGGCCCCTCACCCCGAGGGTCACCGAGGGAAGAGCCCCTTCGGCCCTGCGGCAAGGATGCGATTTGGATGTCGATGCCGATCGATCCTCCGCTCCATCACCGTCGGTATCGGGGCAAGGCAACCTTGTATGCACCACCGCATAGCCGAGCAACGCCTCCGTCGCCTCGGCAAGAGCCACTTCGGTCTGCCGCATCCGATAACGTTCGATTTGGGCGGAAAGCGGGACCATCAAACCGCCGATCAGCAAGGCAGCGGCCGCAAGGACGATGGCCAGCTCGATCAGCGAAAAACCTCTTTGGGGGCGGCGGCGAGGCTCGGGTGCGATCGTCGGCAGGCTCTGCGGGCGTCGCGAAGGAAGCGGGGGAAAAGGGCTGTCGAAGAAAAACGCTCGCCTGGGCTTTCGAGGCGGGAAAGCCCGAGATCGGCAGCGGACTCGGCGCGAGCGCGAAGCGCTCTTGGCGAAGCTATCGGCTTTTCCGGTATTCATCGTTAATCTCGGAAAGAAACCGGATAAATCATGCCGATGCGGTCGTTGAAATCCGGGGCGCGAGGGCGCATTTCATATCGCCCGTCATCGACGGCGTTTCTTCCTTCGAACCACTCGCTGCGGATGAAATTGTCGGTATTGCGAGTCTCGACGGCGTCGATCTTGCTTCCGGCCAACAAGAACACCACGGCCGCCGGATCGAAAGAGGTGCGCCGGCCATCCAAAAGCACCCGACTGACCGAGAGGCAACCGCCTTCTCCGGAGCAATCCCCGCTCCCGGCGATGGCGAAGGGGGATGCGATATCCACCCATAAAAGGAGATGCCAGTCGTTTCTCGGCAGCCAAGCGGGCAGGTCGGGGTCGGAGTCGGCGCCGACCGAAAGAGGAAAAGCGATATCCTCCACCGCGAGCGAGCCCGCCCCTTGTTCAGCGATGAGAGCGTCCTTGGAAAAAGAGATGCTTCCCTGCCTCGTTCGATTGTCTTGCGTCGGCGGTTCGTCTGTATGCTCGGAGATCTCGACGGTCGACTTGTCGGTCCATTTCTCACCGACCACTCGCCGCCTGCGTATATCGCTCGCGGTAGGAGCGATCACTTCCGGATCCCCTTCCAACGAGATATCGAACTCGTAAACCCGGACCCCATCGTCGGGAAGACTCGTATGCGCCTTCCCCTCGCACTTGACTTGTTTCGGCGACCGCCAAACGCATTCCCCATCCTCCACGTCGAGCCCGTTCTCCGGAAGAACGAGGGACTCGGGTTCCACGCTTCCCTTGGATGAAATTTCTCCGTCCTCGAGCGAACCCCGAAGGGAAAAATCGCTTTTGAACTTCGCGTCGATGTTGAATATCGGCAGCCATCCTTGGCGCGTACCGGCGGTCGCGACCGATTTCGGATCCATATCGTCCTCGGGCTTCAGCCAAGGCAATACCCTTTCTTTATTCCAATCTGCCTCTCGATATCGAGAGAGGGTCTCGCGCAAAGCGGGAAAGACTCGTCGGGCGACGGCATCCACCAACTCGTCTCCGGTCAGCGCCACCACCCGATCGTCGAAGCGCTCGGGATCCTCCTTACCCCCGAAGGTGAATTCGTTATCGCCCGATGTCGCGTTATCCCCTTCGAGATATTCTTCGGGGGCATTGAGACCCCGAGATGGATCTTGCAAATCGAGCGGAGAGCCGGGGGCGATGATCACGGCGGCGACGTTATCGAGATCATCGACCTTCAAATCGGACCTCGTCGCGCTATTCACCTTTTTCGACGTTTCGGCACTTGAGTAGCTGGCTATCGCGCGAAATTTCTCATCCGCCGCATACCAAAAATGCCCGAGTCGATTGGGGTTGACACCGCCCGGCGGCATGAGGCCGAGTTGACGCCAAGGAAGTCGGGCGGTGGTATCGGATTGGCAGTCTGTGGGAACGGGATTCGCGGAGCCACTCGCGTTGGTATCGGGACAAGGGAGAAAGCCCGGGCCTCTATTCATGTTGCGAACTTCGGGATAGGAGACCGAATAGCCGATCAAGGCGTCTTTGGCCAGCGCCAGGGAATATTCGTCGGCGCGGAGGACATGACGGTCGCGAGCGAGGGATTCGAGCCACGCCACCGATACGAGACCCGCTCCGAGCACGCCGACGAGCATCATCGCGATCAACGCCGCTCCCCGCTGAGATGCCACGAGGGGCGGATATGCGGATCGCGACCGCAAGCCTTGCGTCCGGTGTGCGGATCGAAAACCCCGAGCCTTGCCGGCCGACCGGGGCGCCGCCGCCGAGCCCGGTCGCAAACGAGGCCCGCAATGGAGCCCCTCGGGCCATGGCCACGCAGCTTGCGCTTCCGTCGTTTCTTTATCCCTCGCGCTTTTCATTTTCTCGGCCCTTCATCCTCGGATCTCCTTCGAAAAAACCGAACGAAGAAGCGGCCGCGCAAGCGAAGGGGAGCAACGCTCGAGACATCCATGGGGGAGTGGATGTCCAGGCACCGAGGGCTGGGTTTTTCCACCCGCTCATCGGACAACCCTTGCTCGCCTGCGCGGCCGGGTATCGCTAATCGGGGGCAAGGGGGTGGAGAGGAGCGGATATCTCCCCGGTATTCGGATCGACATCCTGACCGGGCAATAGCTCCACCCATCGATCCCCGATACGCACTCGAATCGCCGGATGCGGATCGGGGATCGCGATGGAATCCGATGGCAGGAGATCGACTTCCAACCGCTGCCCGTCAACCCAAATCCAGCGGGGAACGCCGGAGCGGGCGATGATTCCGCCGAAATGCAGGGGCGGAAGAGCCTCCGCTTCGACCGGGGGCTCGGCGACCGGCGCCGCTTCCGGTTCAGGAGGATCGGGGGGATCGGGCGGGGGATCGCTCGATGCCGTGCTTTCTTCCACCGGCTCGGCAGCGACCGGATCGACCTTTCGGATCGCGGCCAAGCCCGCAAAAAGGCGTATCCGATCCAAGCGCTTGCGCTCCTCGGGGCTCGTCAGCAGCCGATCGAAAACGCTCGGCGGCAAAATCGGATCGGCAGCGGGATCGATACCCTCGGCAACGATGGTCGGAAGCGAAAAAGAACCGGCTTCGAATGCCGCTTGCCGCACTCCGGGCGGGCGCAATGCAAGATCCGGGGTCGGAATCACGACCTTTGTCCAGCGCAAGCGACAGGCGACTTCCAATAAAGGATCGGGGGCGACGGGCTGCCCTTGCCGGTCGCTATCGCCTGCCGGCGCCGGGGTCGAATCCGAAAGCGCCGGGCGCGCCACCTTGCAGCGCGTGACGCTCACCGGAAGACCGACCGACAACCGAAGCCGACGGAAAAAGGCGATCAGATCTTCCTCGTGGAGAAAGCCATGCTCCATCCCGGCATCGATTCGCTCGACCCTCACTCCTTGGCGATCCGGTCGGCGATCCGTCGCCCCTTCCTCCGCCTCGCCCGATCCCTCGCCCGATCCCTCGTCCCCGATCACCACCGGCGAAAGGATCAAGGGCTCCGATACCAAGGCGCGACGCATCCCTTCGAGCCACTCCCCTTCGCCTTGCGATTGGATCACCCCTGCGGCCTCGAGCCTGTGAAATGCCGACGCGAGGCGATCCTCCTCGGCCGCGCGAGCGACGAGCGCGGCATGCTCTTTGCGCAGATCGGCAAGCCGCACCTGTACCGTCGACAGCGACTGGCTCCGGCGATGGACATGCCAAGCGGCGCCCAAGGCCAGCGCGAGCGCCACCGACAGGCATAGCGAGGCCAATACCGATGACCGGCGCAGAAAGGGTCGGCGCCATTCACTTCGAGGGAGCATCGAAAACCATCCTCATCGAAAAATCGACCTCGTGCGGCGCGGACGAAGAGCCGTAGCCTTCCCGAGAGCTCGAAGGGATATCGATCGCCTCGACGCCGCGGAAACGATCGTCTTGCGCCAGGGCGCGAGAAAAACGCCGGATCTCATCGGCCGCCGGACGAATATGGCCGCCGATAGGTCGCAGGCTCGCCCGCAGATTCACGATTCGCCGGGACTCGCCGATCGTTTGCGCGAAAGGGATGCGCTCGAACGCCTCCCCTTCCTCGGCCATGACCCCGACGGGGGGCTCCTCGAAACCCGACCACTCGTCGAAGGAATCACCTTCCCCTCGCGCGGCGGGGTCGAACCACTCGATGCTCGAGGGATGCAGATCGGGGAAATCGTTCAGCGCGGCGGCAAGAGCGACGAAGAGCGACTCCGCTCGAACGCTGCCGAGTTCGATCGCCTCGGCGGCGGCGACCGCGCGCCGAAGATCGGGCAAGGAAATACGAGAGGGCGTTCGATCTTCGGCGCGGATGCGCACCCCGAGGCTTCGGATGCGGTGGTCGACAGCGGCGATCTCGGCGTCGATCTCGCCCGCCCGCTGCCAAGCGAGTCCGCTCCAGGCCATCCCGGCGACGAGGACGGCGGCCCCCGCCAGCCGCAAGGCGCGAGCCAAGCGAATACCGCGCCACAGACCCAGCATCCCCGGCGATGCATAGTGATTGGGGAAAGCGCCGCGAGCGGCGAGATGCGCAAAAAGAGCGTCCGTTTCGCCGCTCTCGACCTCGCCGGCCTCGACACCGCTGACCGGCGATATCGAAAGCGCATCGCCGTCTTTCCCGGAAAGCGCCCTTTCTCGGCCCGAGCCCCGCTTGGGCTCCGGGTAGAAGCTTGAAATACGAGGGCCCGACTCTTGGGCATCCAAAATCAGAGGGTTTTCCGGGGACGCAAGATCGTCGGCCCGAGGCTGCGAGCGCAACGCATCGGCCAGCGCTCTGCCGACCAACACCACGATCTCGATATCGCTGCCTTGCGCCCCCGAATCGATCGGATCCGATCGTCGAAGGTGTCGAGCGAAGCGTTCGATTTCCTCCATCGCCCGCTGCCCCCGCAGCGAGGCATCGCCTTCGGGCAGGGCCGCCAAACGGCTCATCGCCAAACGCCCTTTTTTGAAAAAACTCTGGCGCAGGGCGAAACCCCCGCTTTCGCTGACCAAAAGCATCCTGTCGGCGACCGCCCCCGAGAGAGCCTTGTCCGCATCGATACCGGAAAACCTGCGCTTGATCGACACCAAGAGATCGGTCAATCCGGGCAAGCGAAGCAAGGCCTCGCTCGCCAAAGGCAACGACGACACCCCGATCAGCGGCACCTCGCATTCGCGGAGCCTTTCGAGCCAAGGGTCGAGGTATTCCGGACGCACGATGGCCGAGAACAGCACGATATCGTCGCGGCGGCCGGGGGCGCCTCGGGCCGCATCGGAGCCGGTCGGATCCGCCCGCCCCCGACGACAAGCGTGGACATGGGAAGCGTCGGGGAAAAGCCGCCGAGCGCGCCGATCCAGCACCGAGCGGCGGGCGCGTCCGACGACATGAGGGGCGGTGTCGATACGAAAATCCTCCTCGACGAGATCGACCAATACATGGACCGGGGGTTTGGGGTCAGTCCGCCCTCCATCAAGGCGAAGGTGGCTTTGGAAAGCGGCCAAACCCTTCTCGGTATTCGCAAAGAAAAGCGCTTGCCCCTTCGATATCGATCTCCCGTCTCGGCCCTTCGGATCCCCCGATCCGTATAGACAGGCGCCTTGGGCGCGCACGATCAGCACCCGCGCTTTTTCGCGCCGAGAAAGGCGAGGTCGAAAGGGGCGGTTAAAAAGCAATTCCGGCCACCATGTCGTAGATCGGGCCCATCACCGACAACACCACCCACAGCAACAGCCCCCCGAGAAAAAGCGTGCATAGCGGAGCGATGAGCGCCTGTACCCGTTCCACCGCCTCGCGCACATCCCGCTCGTAGAAATAGGCGATATTCGAAAGGGCGGTGTCGAGCCCGCCGGTGCTCTCGCCGACCCGCAACATGCGCAACACCAACGAGGGAAAAAAGCCGGTGTGGGCAAAACCCTCGCTGATGCTCGCGCCTTCGGATATTTGTCGAGCCGCCTCTCGCGCCGCACCCTCCAAGGCCCGGTTATCGAGCAAAGCCTCGCTGAGGCGGATACTTTCGAGAACCGGAATGCCGGCGGAGTACATCAAGGCGAAGCAGTTGGCAAAGCGCGCGAGAACGAACTTGCGGCGCAAAGGCCCGAAAGGCCATAGGCGCAAGCGCAGGGCATCGAGACGCTCGTGGAAGGCCGGGGAAAGACGCGCCGCGATGCCGACCGACAAAGCGGGCAAAGCGAGCAGCGGCGTAAATCGCCACCATCGCTCGACGAAGGCGGACAAGGCGATCAGCAGCCGGGTATGCAGCGGCAGTTCCTGCCCCATGGTCTCGATGAACCCGACGAGTCGAGGCACGAGATAGACCATCAAAAAGAGGAGCACCGCGCCCACCACCACCGCCACGAAGAGCGGGGGGAGCAGCAATTTGCGAAATTGCCGCGTCTGCTCGTCCTGCCAACGCAGGTTTTCGGTGATCCGCCGCAGGATCGCCGGCAGATCGCCGCTCGATTCCCCGGCCCGCACGAGACTGACGGTCATCGAATCGAAGACCGCGGGATGGCGTTCCATCGACTGCGAGAGCCCGGCCCCGGCGTGGATGGCCTCGATCATGTCGGCCAAAACCTCGCGCAGGCGAAAGCCGCGCACGCTGTCGCGCAGCTCCGCGAGGGCTGCGGGCACCGGCACCGAAATCGACAGCAGCTGCTCCAAGTGGAAACAGAAGTGGATCAGCTGGCTGCGAGGAATACGGCGCGGGGCGAAGCGAAAGCTCTTGGCGAAGCGATCGATGCTGCGACACTCGATCAGATCCAGTTCCATCCGCGCCAGGCGCGCTTCCAAATCCTTGGCGTTGGCCACGTCCATCCGGCCGCGGCGGATCGCGCCTTGCGCGTCCATCGCCCGATAGCGCATCAGGGGCATCGATCCGGCCTTTCGGGGTTCGTCGTCGAAGGCGATCGATCCGCAGGCTCTTTCGAGAAAGAGCCTTTCGACCCCGGATCGACCATCCGCGAGACCTCCTCGATGGTCGAGGAGCCATCGGCGATCCTCCTTCTCGCATCGTCGGCGAGAGGGATGAAGCCCTTGCGGGCCGCCGCTTCGAGGAGCTCGCGAGGAGTCGCCCCGCGGGCCACGAGATCGCCGATCTCGTCGTCGAAGCGCAATACCTCGGTCAGCGCCATGCGCCCCCGGAAGCCTTGGTAGTCGCATTCGGGGCAGCCGACGGCCCGATAATTCCGCTGCCCCCGCACGACGTTTCGCTTCGTGTCCGAGTACACCGGGGCGGCATAACGAAGGGCGTCGAAAGAAGAGCGGGAGCCGGCCTCGGCGGCAAGGTCGACAGACAACGAGAGGGGAGCGTCCACGGCGCAAGGTGGTGGGGGAGCCTCGACTTCATCCGCCGGCACCCGACAGGAGGGGCATAGACGCCGCACGAGTCGTTGGGCCACGATGCCGATGATATTTCCCGCCATGGCTCCGGCGGATACCCCGATATCTCGCAGCCGCGGGATCGCGGCGAGCGCACTCGAACTATGGAGGGTCGAATAGACTTGATGGCCGGTCATCGCCGCCCGAAAGGCCATCGTCGCGGTATCGGTATCGCGAATCTCCCCGACGAGAATGATGTCGGGATCTTGGCGCATCAGGCTTCGCACCCCGTCGGCGAAACCGAATTTGATCGATTCGTTGATCGATGTCTGGCGGATCCGGCTCATCGGATATTCGACCGGATCCTCGAGAGTCATGATATTGACTCCCTCGTGATCGAGATGAACCAGCATCGAGTAGAGCGTCGTGGTTTTGCCGCTGCCGGTCGGACCGGTGACCAAGATCACCCCGCTGGGGCGTTCCATCATGCGCCGAATTTCCGCCAAGGATTCGGCGGACATATCCAAAGCGTCCAACGAGACGATGCCGCGGCTGCGATCGAGCACTCGAAGGACGATATTCTCTCCGTAGGTAACGGGAAGGGAGGAAACCCGACAATCGATTTCCCGCCCCCCGACCGAGAGGCTCATCCGCCCGTCTTGCGGAGCCCGCGTCTCGGCGATATTCATACCCGACATCACCTTGAGACGCACGGCGATCGACGGCCAATATTCACGATGCAGGCTGCGCACTTGGCGCAAAACCCCGTCGATGCGATAGCGCACCCGCAAGAATCCCGCCTCCGGCTCGAAATGCACATCGGAGGCTTCTAGCCGCACCGCATCGAAAAGCAGCCCGTCCACCAAGCGCACGATCGGCCGGGTGTATTCGACGCCCTCGGCTTCGCTGCCGATCCCGGTGGAGCCATCTTGCTCCAGCTCGTCCAAAATCCCGGTGATCGACAAATCCTGATCGCAATTGCGATCGATGAACTCCTCGATATCCGCACGACTGGCCAATAGCGGAGCGATCTCCACCCCCTCCCCGATCAGGGAGCGGATATGGTCCAACGCGATCACGTCGAAGGGGTCGGCCATCGCCACCCGCAAAAGGGCCGGGGTTCTCTTTTCGTCGAGGGTCAGGCCGACGGCGAGGAAGCGCCGCGCCACCTGCACGGGGATCGTCTGGGCCGCCCGGGCATCGGCGATCGTTCGCGCGAGATCGACGCTTTCGACACCCAAAGCCCCGCCCAGAACATCGCGCAAAATGGATCCGGTGACGAAGCCTAGGCGAATCAGAATGTCCTCGAGGCTGCCCCCCTGCTGCCGTTGCTCGGTGAGGGCGATGGCGATCTGATCCTCGCTGACCGCCCCCGATTCGACCAGCAGGGATTCGACGGCAGAGGAACGATCCGGCAAGCCTCGCCCACGCCTTCCTCGCTCCCGTCTCCGAGGCGAGGGACAAGGCGAGAAAGCCGCTTTCGACCCGAAAGCGGCGGGGATTTCTCCTTTGTCTTTGGCGGGCGACGATCCGAGCGCAAGCGCATCTTTCGATCCCCGCGACCCCCTCGCCCTTGTCCGTCCGGCGCCGGAGCCCTCGGGGATGAAAGCCCCGGGGCCGACTTCGGACTCTTCCGGACGATTCGAGGCCATCATGGCGAGCGAGCCTCCATCGCCGGGGAGGCCGCAAGCGCCCTCACCCTCGCCTCGGCGCGCTGCGGATCGAAAGCGGGTGGCGATATCCAAGAGTGCGCCAGCGCCTTGCGATAGAAGGCGAGGGCCTCGGCGGGATCGCCGCGATGCTCGGCGGCGACCGCCAGATTGAACAGAGGATCGGGGCTGCCCGGCGCCGCGCGACGAGCGAGCGCATATTCGAACGCCGCCTCTTCCCAGCGCTCCCGACGGGCGAGGAGATTGCCCAGCGCGACCCGCAACCAAGCGCTTTGCGCCGGCGTCGCGCGAGAGGAATCGCCGGAATGCTCGAGACCTCCCGAATCGGCATCCGAATCGGTATCCGGCAACGAAGGAAGCCTCGATCCCGAGAGGCGCAGGAACTGCCTCAAATCCCGCTCGCGCTCCGCAATATCCCGCTCTTCGTCCAAAACCGTGCTCATGAGGCGAGCGACTTCGTGATCGGGGTCGATATCGAGCAAGCGCCGATACCTGCGATAAGCCAGATCCGGCCTTCCGGCTCGCAAAGCCACGACCCCGAGACCGGCAAGAGCCGCCGCCGGCCGCTGCTTCGAGATATCCCGGTAAGCGCTTTCCGCGCTCGGGAGATCCGCTCGCCTTAGCGCCTTGCGGGCGAAGCGAATCCGCTCGTCGATCGAGAAATGACGCGGCGATCGATGCCACGGAAGATCACCGGCCCGGCCCTCCTTCCCCGCCCTCTTGGAAGGGGACTTGCCGCCCAAGCTCGCGGCGAAGGGATCGCCGAGCGAGAAAAGCGATGCCCTTTCGAATCCCTCATCCGACGATCGCGTTTTGTCCGATTGAGCGTCGTCGGATCGAGCATTCGAATCCCCGACGACGATCGGGCGCAGAAAAACCAACAATTCGGTCTTGATCTCGCTTCGATCCCGATAGCGAAATGCGGGCCCCACAAGGGGCAAACGGGAAATCAGAGGAACCCCTTCGCGCTCGTCTTGATACTTATCCTGCATCAGCCCCCCGAGCACGGCGATCTCCCCGCTTTTCAGCCGCAGCACCGACTCGATCTCGCGCACCGCGATTTCCGGGATACGGCTCGTCACCCCGGCCAATGCGAGTTCCGGATTCGGATCGACGACGAAGCCGACTTCCCGGGTGAGGGTGGGACGGATCTTGAGGATCACCTCATCCGACGAGGAGACCGTGGGAGTTACCAGCAGGATCAAGCCGACGGGGATCGTGTGCAGATTCGTACGGACATAACGTTCGACGACCTTGTCGGTGGTCGAAACATCGACATCGGAAGTGAAAAAGGCGCGGTTTTTCGCGATCTTGACGATGGCGGTGTGGTTGTTCAAAGCCATGACCACCGGGGTCGAAAGAACCCGCACCTCCCCGAATTCCTCGAGGAGGCGGATCGAGACCCCGAGGTCGGGCAATGCGATGCCGGTGAAGGGGGCGGAACCCAAACGGCCGCCGATCAGCCGCGATTCGATGCCGATACGACTGAAAAGACGATTGAAATCCACCCCGCCGCGAAAGCGATCGTCGAGATCGACCTCGACGATCGTCGCCTCGATCAACACCTGGCGCTTGGCGCTGCCGATCGCCTGCTGCAAAAAACTCTCGATCTCGCCATGCACGGCGGAACGCGCCCGCACCGCGAGGGTTCCCGCCTCGCGGTTGACGATGACGTTGGTTTCGCCGTCGAGGGGCTCGCCGACCATCGCCTGCACCGATTCTTCCAAGCGCTCCCAAAAACGATGCTCGGTACGGGTGACGATGCTGGCCGAGGAGCTGTTCTCGCGACCGGCGGGCGAGCCGATATCGCTTTCGACCCTCGTGCCCGCCTCGTTGACGATCTCCACATCGAGATTCAACGGGACGTAATCGATCGGATAGCTGCGTAAAAGGGGCTTATCCGTATAAACCGAAAAGCCCCTTTCGAGACGATCGATACGCAGCGATGCCCGGCGCGCGATACGATCGAGCAAGGCGTCCAAAGGAGCGTCGACGGCGTTGATCGTGATCTTCTTCTTGCGCTCCTCCTCGCCGAGGGAAATATCGATATCGAGCCCGGAATCCCTCGCCAAGGCGAAGAGCAACTCGCCCACCGGCACATCCTCCACCGCCACCGACCAAGTGTCGAACGCCTCCTTCGCCGCCCTCGAGGGCGAGGGCAAGGGCAAGGGCGGAGGCATCGAAACCGGCGCCGGGATAGCATCGCTCTCGACCCCGCTCTCGGCCCGCTCGAAAAGCGCTTGCGCGAGGGCGAGCGCTGCGAGGGAACTTGCGGCATCGGGCGTCGAAGCATCGGGCGTCGAAGCATCGGGCGTCGAAGCATCGGGCGTCGAAGCGACGGGCTCGCGATCCGAGGTCGGGGCTTTCGCTACCCCCGCTAAAGTCTCGGTCACCGATTCCGCCACCGGCAAGGGCGCTCGATTCACTCCGGTACAAGCGCTCATCAGCCCGACCGACAACAAGGACAGGAATAACATGCCCGCCGTCGAAAAGACCCTTCGCCCCGAGGGAATTCCGGCCTGGCAAAAGACGCCGAACGCTCCTTTGCCCCTTTCGACGGCGCCTTGAACCCGCTTGCGAGCCCGAACGCGATCGGCGAGCGTCGTTTTTCCGGGGGAATGCCTCTCGGCAGGGGATCCGCTCGGCGCTCCGATCGTTTCCCTTCGCTCCGCGGTCCACGGAAGCCTCGGGGGCGATGGAGGATTCGTATTCTCGATGCACATGGTTCGCCTTCTCGTCGTCGCTAGGCTTGCATCCGCATCATCAAACGAAAAAGAAGGGATAGGGTGTTCCGTCATTCCCCTGTCGTGTAAGCGAAAGTCCCGTCTCAGCGGCGAATAAAGGGAAGATTCTTAAGATCCAAAGGTTTTTTCGCACCCCCACAGCGACCACGAGGCGGTCACGAGGCGGCCACGAGAACGCGCCGAAATGCGCCGGGTTCGTCGGCGAGTCTTTGTTCTCGAAAGAAAAATCGCGCAAGGCCCGGCCTCTTGGGCAAAGAGGCAAAGCGATGCGAGAACGACAAGGGGATCGAGCGGAGAAGGGAGCCTTCGAAAAAACGCCGGCGATCGAAACCGTTTTTCGATGGCGGGCTCGAAACAGCCTTCGCCCCGGTGCCCCTAGTCACCCCTAGTCGGCGGCGAGGGAGCGACAACGAGCGGATCCGGCACCGCCTGCGCTTCGTAAAAACGAAGGATCGAAAAAGCGAAGGATTGGTTCGGATTCCCCCGCCGGGGAGTTATTCGAGACACTTCTCAAGATTTGGTCATAGCGGATATAAGGAGTGCCTTCACGATGAAAAAACAGCATGCGGACCCGCGCAGAAGCCAAAGATGCGAAGGCTTCGTTCGAAGAGAATCGGCCTTCGACCGGGAAACGAGGAATGACGGCCTTGCTTAAGCGAAGAGACTGCGCTGCGGGTGATTGCTGCGGGTGATCGAGGGTGAGGATATGGAACTCATCGCCCGGAGCTTCTTAGGCGAAGGACAGCCGATATCAGCCGCAGGCATGAGAGAGGCTTGTCGAAGCGGGGCTGTATGATGGATTGAATTTCTCCAATCTCACAACGCCCGCGATGCGAAGATCGACCGGCGGCACGCCAAGACGTGCGGCTGACGATGGCCAACGAGTTCTCGACAAGAAGATCGAGAAAGGATGCAAGCCGATCGTCCTTCGGGTCTGTGGTGGTCGAAGCGATGAGCACCCTCATCTCTTTCCTCCACAGGAAAAACCTTAGGGTGTCTCGCGGGTGAAGCCGGATCTGGAAGACGAGTCGCTCCGGCGGGGACGCGGTCTGAAAGCGCAGGCGGTCAACCAAGCCCCGCGCCGCCGACCCGGCCGATGCGGGTCGATGCCCGATCCGGAAGCGGTCGAAGAGATCAGGCAGGTGATCGCGGACAATCCCTTCGATGGCGAGGGCTATCGCAGGGTATGGGCGCGCTTGCAGCACGAGAAGATTCACACATCGAAGGCGCGGGTTTTGCAACGGATGCGCAAGAACGATTCGCTCGCCAAGCCATGCCGAGGGTCGCAGGGGGGGCCTCGGACTCATGATGGAATCATCGTGCCTTCGAGGGTCGACGAGATATGGGGCACCGACATGACAACGATGGTTCCGGGTACCGGGCAGCGGGTCTGCGTCTTCGTGGCGGTCGCCCGTCGTTCGGCGAGCTCGGCGAGTTGCGCAGGTGAAGCACGCGACCACGCGAGGAGTGCGCTTCGAAGCGTTGGAGCCGATCCGCCAAGGGGTAGGAGAGCACTTCGGAGCCATCGGCGAAGGGGGTGGCGACGAGGTTAACCCGCCGCCACGACAAGGGCTCGCAGCCCGTCGGTCGCGACTTCCTTCGGCGAGATCGCTTGGGTGATATCTCCGGGACGAGATCTCCGGGACGAGATCTCCGGGGCAAGATCTCCGGGGCAAGGATCGCCTCGCCGCCGCCCTTTGTCCCTTCCCGAAAAAGGCGATGGTCGTGCCGAGCGCTTCGTCCGCACATCGAAGGAGAAGATCCTCTGACTCGACACCTTCCGGACCGTCGAGGAGTTGCAACAGGCACTGCAGGAGTTCGAAGATCGCTACGAGCGACGCCGACCGCTCGAAGGCCACACGGATACCCTTCGCCGAGCCGGTTCGAGCGAGGGGCGAGGGGGCGATGGACGATGGACGAGTATTTCCGGGATCGGGGCAAGCGCATAAGATTCAAATAGCGTCTCGATAAGCCTAAGGAAAGGAGATATAAAAAGCGCCTTTTTTCGATCCCTTCGCCTTCCCTTCGCCTTCGCCATCTTCGAGAACAACGCAAAACAGGAGATTGCCGATGTCGCTGCTCGACAAATTCGAACGCTACCCGCTCACCTTCGGAAAAACTGCCATCGAGCGCTTGCCGCGCTTGACCGAGGCTGTAGGCGCGGATGTCGAATTCCATGCGAAGCGGGAAGACTGCAATTCCGGCTTGGCTTTCGGCGGCAACAAACTGCGCAAGCTGGAATATATCGTGCCCGATGCCATCGCGAGCGGGGCCGACACGCTGGTTTCCATCGGCGGAGTTCAGTCCAACCATACCCGCATGGTCGCCGCGACCGCCGCCAAGATCGGCATGAAATGCGTCGTGATCCAAGAGAAGTGGGTGCCGCACTACGATGCCGTTTATGACCGCGTCGGCAATATCATGATGACCCGGCTGATGGGGGCGGACTCGCGCCTCGTGGACGACGGCTTCGACATCGGTATCCGCAAAAGCTGGGAAGAGGCGATTCAGTCGGTGAAAGATTCGGGCGGCAAGCCCTATCCGATTCCGGCAGGTGCGTCGGTTCATCGATACGGCGCGCTTGGCTATATCGGCTTTGCCGAAGAGCTCGCCGAACAAGAAGCGGAACTGGGTTTCCAATTCGACTATATCGTCGTTTGTGTCGTGACCGGATCCACCCAAGGCGGGATGATCGTCGGTTTCGCGGCCCAGGACCGTGCGGATCGCGTGATCGGGATCGATGCGTCGGGTACGCTCGATCGAACCCGGGCACAGGTGCGCGAGATCGTAGACAACGCCGCCGATCTGGTCGGCCTCGGTCGCAAGATTCGAGAGGATGAAATTCATATCGACCCGGACTATGCCTATCCCGCCTATGGCGTTCCCTCCGAGGAAACCAATGACGCCATCCGACTGGCGGCAAGAACCGAGGCGATGATGACGGACCCCGTTTACGAGGGCAAATCCATGCAGGGCATGATCGCTCTCGCCAAGAAGGGCTTCTTCCCGAAGGGCTCCAAAGTTCTCTACGCCCATCTCGGCGGGGCGCCGGCGCTCAACGGTTACAGCTATTACTACAAAGACGGCTGATCCCGCCGGCAAGCAAGGCCGAACGACGCCCGTCCTGCGGGAGGACACGTCATCACGTCATGCCCGATGCGCATTCGAAAACCGTCGTTCCACGGCTTTCGAATGCCTGAGCGAGAAGGGGCGATATCGAAGTCGGCCGACAAAGCGGCGCCTTTTCCTTCAAAATGGCCCTAAAGAGGAAAAAGGGAAAGGGAGTCGAAGCGCCGGTCGATTCGAAGGAAGCCGGATTTTTCGGCGACGATCCGAAATCGCCCGAAGAGTCGGCTCTCGACGCTTCGAAAGAGGGAAACGACTTCGAGCGCGCAAGAGAACGATGCTCGATCGTCGACGACGAGAAGAGACGGACGAGGGCGAAAAGCCGATAAGGAGTGTTCTTTGCGGATTCAATACCGAATAATGCCGACCCGGGTCTTTTTCAATTGAACAGAATCAAACGTCTGCTCCAAGATCGGCCGACCCGCTCGTGGGCGCTTTACGATTGGGCGAATTCGGTTTTCGCGACCACCGTCATCGCCGGCTTCTTTCCCGTGTTCTTCAAGGAATACTGGAACGCGGGCACCGAGGCGGTGGTCAGCACCGCCCGGCTCGGATTCATCAGCTCCCTTTCCGGCATCGTCATCTTAGTCGCCGCCCCGCTGATCGGCACCCTCGCGGATCGACGAGGGCAGCGCAAACGATACCTTTTTCTTTTCACCTTGGTCGGGGCCTCGGCGACGGCGGCGCTATGGTTCGTCGGCAAGGGTCAATGGAGCCACGCCGCCGCTATCTATGTCGTTGCCGCGACCGGATTTTCCGGAGCCCTCGTTCTCTACGATTCCCTGCTGCCGGCGGTCGGTTCGCCGCGGCATTACCACGAAATCTCCGCTTTGGGCTTCTCGCTCGGCTATCTCGGCGGCGGCGTGCTCTTCGCCTTCAATGTCGCCACCGTTCTCATGCCCGAACCCTTCGGCTTCGCCGACAATGCGGAAGCGGTGCGTTTTTCCTTCGTGCTCGTCGGGATCTGGTGGTTGCTCTTCTCCCTCCCTCTTTTTCGCCATGTCCCGGAGCCGCCGCGCAACTTTGAGCGCAGTTTTATCGAGATCGGCCTGCTCGAAGCCAAGGGATGGGGAAAAATCATCGAAACGCTGCGCAATCCCGACTACCGCATGGCCGGGCTTTTCCTGCTCGCCTATTTCTTCTATATCGACGGGGTGCATACCATCATTCGGATGGCGGTGGATTACGGCCTGTCGATCGGACTTCCCTCGGAGAGCCTGATCACCGCCTTGCTGATCACCCAGTTCGTCGGCTTTCCCGCGGCCTTGGCCTTCGGATCGATCGCCCGCCGCTTCGGCCCCAAACCCGCACTCTATATCGGCTTGGCGGTCTATATCGGGGTTACCGTCTACGCCCGCTTCCTGTCGTCGGAGTCGGAGTTCTATATCCTCGCGATCACCGTGGGATTGGTGCAAGGAGGGGTGCAAGCGGTATCGAGATCGCTTTTCGCCCGCTTCGTCCCCGTCGGCCGCAGCGGAGAATTCTTCGGGTATTTCAATATGCTGGGAAGGTTCGCGGCGATCATCGGCCCGAGTTTGGTGGGAATCGTCGGGCTTTGGACCGGCAGCGTTCGAGACGGGATCCTCGCGGTGCTGATACCGCTGCTGATCGGGATCGCCTTGCTGATCCCGCTCAAAGAAGCCGCGCGAGAAGAAAGCCCGCCTCAAAAATAATAGGCGCTGCGAGTCATCGTTTTCGATGCCTGACGCATCGCCCGACGAACGAGCCGGGGCAAGGGAAGGCCGCCGGCGGCGGTGGCCTTGGTGGCATGCCCTTGCTCGTCGGCGCGAATCCTTTCGAGGATGCGGCGGCTACGACGATCCCCGGGCGGCAGCCGCTCCAAATGCCGATCGAGATGCTCGACGACCTGACGCTCGGTTTCGGCAACGAAGCCTAGGCTGAATCGATCGCCCGCTCTTGCGGCCAGCGCACCGATGACGAAAGAAGCGGCATACCAAAAAGGATCGAGACGGCTCGGGGCGGCATCGAGTTCCCCAAGCCGCTCCCGGCACCAAGCGAGGTGATCGCCCTCTTCGGCGGCGGCTTCGGCCATCGCCTCCCTCACCGCCGGATCGCGCGCCCCTAAAGCCTGTCCGTGATAAAGCGCCTGCGCCGCGATTTCTCCGGCATGATTCACCCGCATCAGCCCCGCCGCATGACGACGCTGGGCTGCGCTCAAAGGCTCGTCCTCGACCCTCGCCGCCGGGCTCGGAACCCCCGTCCCCGACTCGACCCCGGCCAAGGTCCTAAGGGCGCGATCGAGGATGCCGACCAAACGATCGCCCGGATCGGGATCGATCCGGCGCCGATCCGGCGACGACCGATCTCGCATATCTTCCCGACTCGACATCGGATCCTCCTCGTCGATGAGATTCAAATGAGATTCGAAAGCCGACACCCCAAGCGAGCCCCGTCGCCCGGCAAAAGCCCTCGGGCGGATATCGCTATCGATCGACACTCGCCGCCGCGGACGAACAAGAGCGCAACATCACGGGCCAGGCCAAGGGCGTACCCGGAGATCTTACGACGGCGCCGAGCGATCGGCGCTTGTTTCGGGATCTCGCAAGCCTTGGCCGCGAGCCGAGAGGAGCGGTTTTTTTCGCTCGGTTTTTATCCCGACCCTTAATCCCGACTCTTAAAGACGGGGCACCGAACAATCCGGCGGCGGGCGAAACAAGCCCGATACCGCCGACCGGCGCCTCCTTGGCATCGACCGCAACGCGAGCCGGCCTTTCACCCCATGAATCCCGAGAAGAATCCCGAGAAAAGCCCAAAGCCCGATACGAACGAGTCCGGCGGCGAAAGCCAAAGCGCGGATGCGAGCGAAAGCGCCGCCAAGCGGGCCGGCTCGCGCTTTGCCGCCCTGACCGAGCCCGCCTTCCGACGCTACTGGCTCGGCTCGATCGGAACCATCGGCTCCACCCAACTCCTCTTCATCGGCATGGGTTGGCTCGTATTCCAACTGACCGGCTCGCCTTTCGATCTCGGCCTCGTGGGGCTGTGCTTGGCGCTGCCCGCCATCGCCTTCAGCTTCCTCGGCGGAGGGCTCGCCGACGCCTTCGATCCCCGCCGCATCCTCTTTGCGACCAATCTTGCGTTGGCGATCGTCTTGCTGACCCTCGCCGTCGCCGACCGGCTCGAAGTGGTTCAGGCCTGGCACGTACTGATCGCCGCCGCCGCTTACGGCATCATCGCCGGTTTCGATTGGCCGACCCGCCAATCCTTCTTTCCGACCCTGCTCCCGGCTTCGAAGCTGCCAAGCGCGGTAACCTTGATGTCGATGCTGTGGCAAGGCGGGCGCATGACGATACCGGCCATCGGCGGAACGCTGATCGCCGTCGGGGGCACCGCCGGGGTTTTCGCCCTCGGCGCCCTCGGCTCCTTGGTGATGTGCGCGGTGCTCTACAAACTGCCGCCGGCGGCGAAAAAAGCGCGGGAAGCGTCCCCGGAGATCCTCGCCGGCATTCGTTTCATCCTCGCCCGACCGCTCTTTTTCACCTTGATCGGACTCACCTGGGCCTTGTCCTTCTTCGGCATCTCCTATATGCAGATCATGCCGGCATTGGCCGATCTCCTCGGTGCCGGCAGCCGCGGTTTCGGGGCGATGGTCTCGGCCTCGGGGGTCGGATCGCTCGCGGGGACCGCGCTGTTGATGGTGCGCCGTCCCTATATCCGAAATCCGCGGCGTTTTCTGCTGCTGGCGCTTTCGGGAGCCGGCTGCGGGCTGGCATCGTTCGCCCTCGTCTGCTGGAACGCCGAGCGCTTGCCCGGCGCTTGGTATCTCGCCGTCGGCATCATGATCGCAACCCATACTTGCGCATCGATCTTCTACGTGATGACGATGATCGTGCTGCAGCAAAACGTGCCGGGGGAACTACGCGGGCGGGTGATGGGATTGCACGGCATCGGTTTCACCCTGATCATGCTCGGCGGCGTGTTCAGCGGCGGCATGGCCGCGCTTTTGCACCCGGCGGCCGCGGTGTTGATCGGATCGATCATCCTGCTCGCGGCCACCGCGGTCGGTCGGCGCACGCTGCCTTGAAAATCCCCCGACTCGAAAAACGCCGCCGAAAAGCGCCGACGATATCGCAGGAAAATCCGCATCGACCGGGCAAGGCAAAAAGCATCCCGACCACGAGGCTCTATCGATGATATCGGGGGCGTTCGGGCAAGCGATGCGGCCAAATAGGCGACGGAAACAAGTGCGAAGGGGTCGTCGACGGGGAAAGCCCGAGCGATATTCTTGTCGACCGATACCCTATAAGGACCGTGAATACCCCGAAAGCCTGTGGAAAATCCCGCAAAACGAGCGCGATCGAAAGACGGCGCCAAGCCCGCCAATCTTTGCCCGCCCATCTTTGCCCGCCCGTCTTTTCGGCCTCGACTGAGCCATCGACGAAGATCGTCGGCAACGAGCATCGAAACATGATTCGAGCGGACAGCTTCGGCAACGAAGATAAAAAAGCGCATCCCCGCAAGATACAGCCATGGCGATAAAAAACCGATCGACGCCGACCGCCGCGACCCTCCTATACAAGGGGGTTCGGCTCAAGATTCGGCTCAAGATTCGGCTCAAGATTCGGCTCGCTTGCGACCCTCGCCTCTTGCCCCGAAAAGGCAAGCGTCTGTTGATCCCATAACCGCCGCGATGCCGCCCCAAGCGCCTTTCGCCCACGATCGCATCGTCCTCGGCACGATGCTGATGCTGGGTTTTTGCCTGACCGCCCCGCTGCTGGACGTCTGTGCGAAGCTGGCGGCCGCCGCCATCCCTGTCGGTCAGATCACCGGGGCCCGCTTTTTGGTGCAATCCCTGACCATGCTGCCGGCGCTCGTCCTTTGGCGCTATCCGCTGCGCTTCGATCCCTCTTTGCTGCCCATCTTGTTCGCCCGCGCCTCGATGCTGGTTCTTTCGACCTTCTGCTTCGTCGCCGCGGTCGCTTCGATGCCGATCGCCGACGCGCTCGCCATCGCTTTCGTCGAACCCTTTTTGCTCTTGCTGATCGGAAAATACGCGCTGGGGGAAAAAGTGGGGCCGCGTCGATTGATCGCCTGCGCCGTCGGATTCAGCGGCGTGTTGCTGGTCATCCAACCCAGCTTCGAGGCCTTCGGCGCGGTCGCTTTTTTCCCTTTGGGCACCGCGCTTTTCTTCGCCCTTTATATGCTGATCACCCGTTCTTTGAGCCGCCGCCTCCAAGCCGTGCCGATGCAATTCCACTCGGCGTGGATCGGCACCCTGATCTGCTTGCCGATCCTGCTGCTCGCCGAGGGCAGCGGAATCGAGTCCTTGGATCCGGTCATGCCCCAAGGGATATTTTGGTATTTCCTGATCGGGGTCGGCGTGGCCTCGTCCCTTTCTCACCTGCTGATGAGCCTGGCTTTGAGCTATGCCCCGGCCACCGTATTGGCCCCTTTGCATTACCTCGAGCTCGTCAGCGCCGCGGCCTTGGGCTATTTGGTCTTCGCCGACACCCCGAACGAGATGGCGCTGGCGGGGATGGCGGTGGTCATCGGCTGCGGGCTTTATATCATCCACCGCGAGCGGGTGCAAAGCCGCGAGGCGGTGGCCTCCTAACGCCTTCGCTGCGAGTTCGCCGCTCGTTCGCCGCTTTCCTTTCGGTCTTTTCAGCCGGTCGCTTCTTCCTCTTTTTCCCGACGCACATAAAGACGGGAGAAGATCACTCCGAGTTCGAAAAGCGCCCAGACCGGCAGCGCAAGCAGGGTTTGCGAAATCACGTCCGGGGGCGTCAAAAGCATCCCGACCACGAAGGCCCCGACGATGATATAGGGGCGTTTTTTCGCCAACGATTCGGGGGTGGTGAAGCCGGTCCAAACCAGCACCACCGTCGCGATCGGAACTTCGAAGGCCAAGCCGAAGGCGAAGAAAATCTTGAGCACGAAATCCAAATAGCTGCTGATATCGGTCATCACCTCCACGCCTTGGGGGGCCACCGCATGGAAGAACTTGAACATCAGGGGAAATACCACGTAATAGGCAAAAGCCATCCCCAAATAGAAAAGGAAGGAACTGGTCACCATCAAGGGGAAGACGAGACGCTTTTCGTGCCGATAAAGTCCCGGAGCCACGAAAGCCCAAAACTGGTAGAGGATGAGGGGAAGCGCGATCAGAACGGAGCAGGCGAGAGCGAGTTTGAAGGGGGCGAGAAAAGGCGATGCGACTTGGGTCGCGATCATGCTCGCCCCTTCCGGCATCGCCGACAGCAAAGGGGAGGAAAGCCACTTATAAAGAGTGTTGGCGAAGGGCATCAGGCACAACAGCACCACCGCCACCGCAAGCACCACCCGCACCAAGCGGTTGCGCAACTCCACCAAGTGCTCGACAAAGGTCATTTCCCCTTGCGGCCCGGTTTGCGAACCGGCAGCGGTGCCGGTCGAGGCGGCGCTCTCCTTCGGGGCTTCCTCGCTCATCGAGAAGCATCCGGGCCCGGTCGGCTCGACGAAGCCGCCGCTTCCTCGGCGCAGGCGACGGGATCCGCTCCCGGGAGTGAACGCTCGCTCGACTCGTCCCCGGAGGCGATGGTTCTGTCCGTGCCGCTCGGCGTGCCGTTCGAAGCCCCGCTCGAAGTGCCGTTCGAAGCCCCGTTCGAAACCCCGCTCGAAGTCCCGCTCGACGTCTCCCTCGAAGCCCCGAAGGCGTCTTCGCCCCCCGCTTGCCGAGCCGGGTTTGCCCGCTTCTCTCTATCTTCGGCCGCCGGCGCTGGGTCTTCGGCCGCCGGCGCTCGCTCTTCGGCCGCAGCCGCTCGCTCACCCTCCGCAGGCGAAGACGCGCTCGTATCGGGGGTCTCGTCGAAGCCATCCGGATCGTCCGCAGCCTCGCTCGTCGCCGATCCCGATCCCTCGGGCGCGGGATCGACCGCTTCCTTCTTCGCGTCGGGGGTCTTCGATCCGAGCGCGGAGGCGGACGCAAACGCCGACTTCGAAGCGGAATCGACGGATTCGATCGCGCTTTTCGCCTCTTCGAAGATCCCCTTCGTTTCCTTGGCCGCTTCGTGAATCTGCGCGAACTCCGAAGCGGGCTTGGCCAGCTCCTCCTTCCACTCTTGGAGACGCACCTCGCGATCGATATCGCTCTTGGCCTGATTGATATAGCGCCGAATCCGACCCGCCCACAAACCGATGGTTCGTATCATCTTCGGCAATCGCTCGGGACCGACCACGAGCAAGGCGATGATGCTGATCAGGGCGATCTCGAGGAAGCCGATATCAAACATGGCCAAGATCCGGCATCACACTCTCCAAAAGAGCACGAGAACCCGAAGAAACCGAAGGAGTACGGAGAAGAGGGAGTCGAAAGCGCCCGCAATCCATACGCGAACAAGGCTCGTAAAAGACTTGCGAAAGCGACGACAGGCGGCCCGACGCGGCCCCCGCCCGACAAAGGGACGAAAGGGATCCGCACCGCTTGGACGAAGCCCTTGTCGATTGCGATCAATCGCCGCCGCGCTGTTTTTCGGCCGGAGATTCGGGCGAAAGAGAAGCGGCGCGGGCTGCGGTTTCCGCCTCCTTGGAGGGTGTTTCCTCGGCGTCGAGGGCCGCTTCCTCTCGCGCCTCGCTTTCCCCTTCCTTCACCGCCCCCCGGAAATTACGGATCGCGGCCCCGAGGTCGCCGCCCATATTGCGCAGCTTTTTCGTGCCGAAAAGCAACAGCACGATCAGCAACACGATCAGAAGCTGCCAGACACTGATCCCCATATCCCTCTCCTTGGAGTTTTCGACAAAGCGCGAAAAGATACGTCGGCAATCTCGATGCTTGAAACTTTAACGCAATAAGCAAATAAAAAGCGATCAGCGAGCGGCCTTTTCCTCGTGGCCGGAACGCCCGAAGCGGCGGGAGAGTTCGTCGATCACCTCCGCCGGCGAAAGCCCCCGCGCCGAAAGCAGCACCATGCTGTGAAACCATAGATCCGCGATCTCGTGCACCACCGCGCTCGGGTCGCTTCCTTTGCCCGCGATAATCGTCTCCGCCGCTTCCTCGCCCACCTTTTTCAATATGGCATCGAGCCCTTGGGCGTGCAAAGAAGCGACATAAGACTCCTCGGGCGATGCCTCCTTGCGCGCCTCGATGGTCTTGGCCAGATCGGCGAGGATATCCCCGCTCGGCGGCGACATCGGCGCCGGGCTTCGGTCGTCTTCGGGCGCCGATGCGGAAGACTCGTCCCCGTAGATCCGCTCCGGCGACATAAGCACCGGCTCGACCTCCACCCAGCGATCCCCATCCAAGCGACGAAAAAAACAATGCTCGCGACCGGTATGGCAGGCGATTCCGCCGACCTGATCGACGATCAACACCACCGTATCGCCGTCGCAGTCAAGCCGTATCTCGCTCACCCGTTGCCCGAAGCCGGACTGCTCGCCTTTGCGCCACAAGCGCGAACGCGAACGCGACCAGTAGACCGCCCGCCCCTCGGCAGCGGTCGCGGCCAAGGCCTCGCGATTCATCCATGCCAGCATCAACAGCCGCCCGCTCTCGCGAGCCTGCGCGATGCAAGGCACGAGACCGCGCTCGTTCCAGCACACCTCTTCCAACCACGCGCTCACTTATCCGGCTCCGTTTTCGATTGCGATTGCGATTGCGAGAGACTGCGCCATCCCCGTTTTTCCCCGTCGATGGGTCGATGGGTCGATGGAAATTAAGATGCGATATTCATTCCCTGGGGGACGATAGAAACAAGGCTCGATCCGGCATCGGATCGAAGCCCTCGCTTCTCATACCCTTCGCTATCCGACTCGGTTCATCGGGCATGATGCCTTTCGATGCCCGTTCGATAACATCGCCAATGACATCGTGAGAGTCATCGCAAAAAACGGGCGATATGGTTGTCGAAATGCTCGTCGAAACGCTTGACGATGCCACTGCCCTCTTCGCCCCCGTCCGGCAACCCGAAGTTTCGTCCCTCGTCGATCATTCCCCGCTTCGGTTCCCACGGTTCTTTTATCTATCGCTCGGTCCCCGCCGACAATCGCCTTGACATCGGCGGGATTATAAAGGGGAGTTTCAAAATCACGCCGAGCGGTGGCCTTTTTTCGCTTGAAAGTCGACGGCGAGCGCCGTCGACCTCATGCCGTCGAGCCCATGGCATATCCCTTATCTTTCCTTATCTTTTTTTCGCCCCTCGCGCCGATGCCCTCTTGCCCTTTCCGCTTCGCTTCGAACGATCGGCACCCCATTGCACTTCCAACCCCCATGCCCTCCAACCCGCAGCCGGTTCCCGCGCGAAGAGCTCGATTTTCGATTGCGCGGGAAACATCGATTCGATCCGGCGTCGCACTTCGTCCGGTTTGCGCGAATGCCCCTGCCGTTGCTCGCAAACCATCTGGCGAATATTCCTCGCCCCTCGAGGAGTCGGGATCTTTCCCTTCTTGAAGGCCAAGCACAACTCGCATTGCGAGAGGGTGTAGTAGCCGGGATTGGTCTTGCATTTATCCCAAACGAAGGCGACGGTCGCCCAAGCAAACCCCCACGCCTTGCCCAAATCGATCGCCTGATCCAGATGCGGCGAGGTCGCCCATAAAAAAAGCAAGGAGTTGTCGGCGGCGATCCGATCCACCGCCAGGGTCTTCAAATCGGCGAGCGTGACCGTCGGATAGTGCCTCGTCGCTCCGCCGGAATCGCCGCCGCCCGCCCCGCAATGCTGCAGCTGTCCCTTGTAGTCCCACGGCGGGTCGGCGTAGATCACCTCGTATTTCGTCGACGGCATCGCGGGAAAAATCGAAAACATCTCGCCCTTGGCCTGGCCCGACATCTTCTATCTCCCCTCATTGGCCGCTGTGATTCATCGATTCGAAGTGCGCAACCATCCGCACCGAGCGGGTCGTCGGGCGAAGGAAACGACGCTTCGCCGAGCATCGACATCGAATATCGACATCAAGCATCAAAAGCGCCGAGGCTCGGCAAAGCCATGCCCGAAAACCGAAGGCATCGCCTATCCGAAAAAGCGCCGATTCTCAGGCAAGGGCCAGACGAGCGTCCGGCAACGAAAAGGCAATCCGCCGGCGACGGCGACGGCCGCAAGTGTAAAACAGGTCGCTGTCGGCTTGAAGTGGACAAGGGGAAAAAGCCCTCTCCATCGCTTCGAATGCCATCTCGGACTACCCCGATCGGCAGAATCCGTCTCGGGAAAAAGCGGATATCAAGCACAAAGCGCAAAGCCGAAGCGAAGGCGATGCCAAGATGCCAAAATAACAAGACGACAAGACCAAGAGAAAACAAGGCGGATACCACCCTTTTCTCTTCGCTCCCGCCCTTTTTCGATCTCGGATTCATCACGGCTATCGACACGAGTCATCGATACGAGCCATTGACAAGGCTCACCGATCCTCGTCAATACGCGAGCGACGATGCGAGTGTCGGATCGACGATCGCCGCCGATCCTCGACAAGAACGAAGTCTTATAATTTCACCGGCGGTCTCGTCGAAGAACGACCGACCATCGAAGCGATCAATGCGATGACGCCGGCCTTCGAAAAGGATTTCGATCGAATGAAAAAGAAAAAAGTCGCGATCTTGGGCGGCTCGGGCTTCGTCGGCCGACATCTCGTCGCCGCCTTGGCCGGGCAAGGGATATCCACTCGCGTCCTCACCCGAAGGCGCAACCGCAACCGCCACCTGTTGGTCATCCCGAACTGCGAATTGGTCGAGGCGAATCCCTTCGAGCCCAACGATCTACAACGGCATTTGAGCGGCTGCGATGCGATCGTCAACCTCGTCGGCATCCTCAACCAGAATCGAAGCGCCCGCTTCGCAGATGTCCACGCCCGACTGCCGGCGAATATCGCCGCCGCCGCCCGCTCCTTGAGTGTCGGCCGCATCGTGCATATCAGCGCCTTGGGGGTTGCGAAAGACGCTCCTAGCGAATACCTGCGCTCGAAGTTCGAAGGAGAGGAAGCGGTCCACGCCGCCGGAGACGCTATCGAGGTAACGAGCATCCGCCCGAGCGTCATCTTCGGCCCCGGCGACAGTTTCTTCAATCGCTTCGCGAATCTGCTCGCCCTTTCCCCCTTGGTCTTTCCTTTGGCCTGCGCCGACGCCCGCTTCGCCCCGGTTTGGGTCGGAGACGTCATCGAGGCGATCCTTCGCATCCTCGACGACGATACGACCGGCGGAGAAAAATACGAACTTTGCGGTCCGCAGGTGCGAAGCCTTTACGAGCTGGTGGAATTCACCGCCGCCATCACCGGTCGCAAGCGGCGGATCGTCGATATCGGCCACAGACTCTCTCGCCTGCAGGGAATCGTGATGCAAAATCTGCCGGGGAAGCTCTTCACCTTGGACAACTACCTCTCGACAACGGTGCCGAGCGTTTGCAAAGACGCAGGCTTCGAAGCCCTCGGCATCCATCCTCGCAGCATCGAAAGCATCGTGCCCGGCTATCTCGGGGCGCGAGAGAAAAACGCGCGCTTGGCTCGGCTAAGAAGCATGGCCCGAAGATCCGACGCCTGATCTTGCCCGACACGATCTTTCAAAAAGCGATCTTTTCAAGAAGCGATCTTTCAAGACAATGGCGCACAAGCGAAAACGCGATCGGGATCGCTTCGAGCCCCGATAAAACCGCGCACCCGCCGAAGCGGCGACGAGAGGCGAGAGGCGATAAGCGAAGGGGCGAGGTCGATATATCGTTTTCGGATCTTGTCCACGAAGTGGCGTTCCCCGGCCATATCCCCAAAGCCGATGGCCCTGTCGCTCCGATCGATCCCTTCGCCGATCGTCCTCGATCGCGGATCCCGGCAAGCCCCTAGCCCCTAAGCGCGACCACCCGAAGCCTTCGACGATCATCGCCGGGAATCGATATCCCCAATGTACGAAATATTCTTGAAGACCCTGCCCTTCTTCGCGATCATCGGGCTCGGTTATCTATCGGGCCGCAGCGGGTTCTTCAGCGAAGAGGCGACCGATTGCCTCACCCGTTTCGTTTTCTATTTCGCCCTCTCGGCGATGATTTTCCGCTTCTCCTCGAATCTTTCGCTTGCGGATTTGCTGCAATGGGATTTCGTCGCCGCCTATCTCTGCGCCTCGGTTGCGGTCTACGGCCTCGCCTTGATCGTCGCCCTTTTGCGCCGGGTACGCATCGAGGAAGCGGTGATCGAAGCCCAATGCTCGGTGGTCGGGAATGTAGGCTTCCTCGGCATCCCCATGCTTTCCTTGCTGATGGGCGAAGCGGCGGTCGGCCATATCATGGTCGTCCTGACGGTGGATCTGCTGGTATTCGGAACCCTGGCGGTATCGGTGATCATCGCTCGGCGCGACGGAAGAATGAGCCTGGCGCTGGTCCGAGTCTTGGCATCGGGTCTGCTCCGACATCCGATGATCATGTCCCTCGCGGTCGGCCTCGCATGGTCGGCATGGCAACTCCCGATCCCCGAACCGATCGACGAGTTCATGATTTTGCTGGGAGCGGCCGCCACCCCCGGGGCGCTTTTCGCCATCGGGGCTTCGTTGGCCTCGAAATCGACCGAAAGGATCGAGGTCGCCGGTTGGCTGTCCTTTTGCAAACTGATCCTGCATCCGGCGGCGGTGGCATTTTTCGCCCTCGCGATCTTTTCCGTCGAAGCCTTCCCGGCGGCGGTGATGATCGCCTTGGCCTCCTTACCCGTCGCGGGAAACGTCTATATCATCGCCCAGCACTACAAAGTCGCGCCCCAACGGGTTTCGGCCTCGATTCTGCTCTCGACCGTCATCGGCATCGTCTCCGTCTCGCTGATCATCGCCCGAGTCGAAGGCCTCTATCGCTGAGCGGGCGTTTTCGCCGCCCGTACACCCTTCCCCCCTTGCCTGTCACCTCGAAAGCGCGAAGCGAAAAAATGCGAATCCCGCAGGAAACGAAAGAGCGGCGAGCGAGATCGCGGCATGAAGGGGGGTATCCTTGCCGAAGCCGAAGTTCGGCGATCCCGCCATGCACTTGCGAGCCATCCCGGCGCTGATCGAAACGGTCTTTGCAACGCTTCGTCACACGCTTCTTAACACGCTTCGCAACAAGGAGAGTCAGCCATGGAGCGCACCCTTCCCCTGAATCGAACGAGCATGGCG
This sequence comes from Gammaproteobacteria bacterium, assembly GCA_965220535.1. Classification (GTDB taxonomy): domain Bacteria; phylum Pseudomonadota; class Gammaproteobacteria; order HK1; family HK1; genus HK1. The sequence continues at coordinate 1,406,162 of OZ244833.1, forward strand.
GATCTACCGCGAGTCGGCGGGAAAAACGCATCGCTCGGGGAAATGATCCAATCCCTCGGCGCGGCCGGGGTGCGCGTACCCGGGGGCTTTGCCACCACCGCCGACGCTTTCCGGGAATTCCTGGACAGCAACCGCCTGACACCGCAGATCCGGCAGCGGCTCGCCGCCCTCGATACCGGCGACATCGGGGCGCTCGCCGAGGCCGGCAGCGAAATCCGGGGCCTGATCCGAAACGCCCCCCTGCCCGCCGAACTCGAAAAAGAGATCCGCGCCGGCTACACCGCCCTGTGCGAAAACTCCGACCATGAGATCGCGGTGGCGGTGCGCTCCTCGGCCACCGCCGAGGACCTCCCCGACGCCTCCTTCGCGGGCCAGCAAGAAACCTTGCTCAATGTGCGCGGAGCGGATGCGGTGGTGGATGCGGTGCGCGAAGTGTTTTCCTCTTTGTTCAACGACCGCGCGATCTCCTATCGCGAACACCGGGGCTTCGTGCACGAGGAGGTCTCCCTCTCGGCGGGCATCCAGCGCATGGTGAGGAGCGATATCGGCGCCAGCGGGGTCGCTTTCACCATCGATACCGAATCGGGTTTCGACGACGTGATCCTGATCACCTCGGCCTGGGGTTTGGGCGAAATGGTGGTGCAAGGGCAAGTCAACCCCGACGAATTCTGCGTCTACAAACCGGCCCTTGCCGCCGATAGACCGGCGATTTTGCGCCGCGAGCGGGGCAGCAAAGCCTTGAAGATGATCTACCACCGAGATCCGGCGCAAAGGGTCGAAATCGTCGACGTCCCCCACGAGGAGAAATTGCGCTTCTCGCTCGACGACGAGGATGTGATCGTACTGGCGCGTTACGCCTTGGCCATCGAAAACCACTACGGTCGGGCGATGGATATCGAATGGGCGAAAGACGGTATCGACGGCGAGATTCATATCCTGCAGGCGCGCCCGGAGACCGTGCAAAGCAGGACGGGCGAGGGCCAATCCAAACAAGCCATCGAACGTTTCTCCTTGCGCGAACGGGGGCCGGTGCTGGCCGCCGGACGCAGCATCGGCCAAAGGATCGGGGCGGGAAAAGCGCGCCGGGTCCTCGATGTCGGGCAGATGAACGAAGTGGAAAAAGGCGATGTGCTGATCACCGATATGACCGACCCCGACTGGGAACCGGTGATGAAGCGGGCCTCGGCGATCGTCACCAATCGAGGCGGGCGCACCTGCCACGCCGCGATCATCGCCCGCGAACTCGGGATTCCGGCGGTGGTCGGCACCGGCGACGCCACCCGCAAAGTCGAGCCGGGGAGCGAAATCACCGTCTCCTGCGCCGAGGGAGAAACCGGCTACGTCTATGCCGGACGACTCGATTTCGAATGCCGCCGGATCGATGTCGATACGATGCCCCCGATCCCCGTCAAAATCGCGATGAATATCGGCAACCCGGACCGCGCCTTCGCTTTTCGCACCCTGCCCAACGCCGGGGTCGGCTTGGCCCGCCTCGAATTCATCATCGGCAACTCGATCGGCGTACACCCGCAAGCGCTGCTGGATTTCGAGCGCTTGCCCCTGCCGATCAAAGAACAGGTGGAAGAGCGGATTGCCGGATACGGCAGCCCGCGATCTTTTTTCATCGAAAAACTGGTGGAGGGAGTTTCGACCATCGCCGCCGCTTTCCACCCCAAGCCGGTGATCGTTCGCCTTTCGGATTTCAAATCCGACGAATACGCCAACCTCCTCGGCGGCGATATCTACGAACCCGACGAGGCGAATCCGATGCTCGGCTTTCGCGGCGCTTCGCGCTATGTCTCGGAAGCCTTCCAAGCCTGCTTCGAACTGGAGTGCCAAGCCCTTCGTCGGGTGCGCAACGAGATGGGGCTGCGCAATCTCGATCTGATGGTGCCCTTCGTGCGCACCTTGAGCGAGGCTCGCGATATCCAAAGCCTGCTCCGCCGCAACGGTCTCGAGCGGGGTCGCGATTCCCTGCGGGTGATCATGATGTGCGAGGTTCCCTCCAACGCCATCCTCGCCGACGAGTTCTTGGAGTATTTCGACGGCTTGTCGATCGGCTCGAACGACCTGACCCAGATGACCTTGGGGCTCGACCGCAACTCCGCCCTCGTCGCCACCCATTTCGACGAACGCGATCCGGCGGTCAAGGCCTTGCTTCGGCGAGCGATCAAGGCTTGCCGCGATCGAGGAAAGTACGTCGGCATCTGCGGCCAAGGACCATCGGATTACCCCGATTTCGCGCACTGGCTGGTCGACGAGGGAATTTCGAGCATCTCCCTCAATCCGGATTCGGTCGTGGATACCTGGCTCTATTTAGGCGGGGAAGCCGACTCCGCATCGAAGGGCGATAGCCCTTGAAAGCCTCGATAGACGGATCGAAAGAGAGCCCTTTGTCCCGCCGCTCGGCGCGCCGCCGGGGTGAAAGCCTTTTTCCGCCTCACGATCGGATCGGGTCAGGGAAATGAAAAACGAGGGCGCAAGATAATGGCGCAAAATAAAAAAAGCGATCGACTCGAAAAGACTTCGAAAAGAAATCTCCTTCGATCGCTTTCGCGATCCCTCCTTCCCCGACGATATGATTTTCCGCCGCCCAAGCCCGCATGATGCCGTCTTCGATGCCCGTCCTCGATGCCCTTTTCGAAGGGGCAACGCAAAGCCGAACGAGCGACGAGCGCTTTTTCCTATCGCGTTTCGCCCGCCGCGCCACCGCCCGAGGTCGCCTCGACCCTCGTTTCCTCGAGGGCACTCTCCCCTTCGTCATCGCCCGTGTCGAGCGCCGCCAACTGCCCCAACCGAAGGGGGCGGATCGGCGGGCGGATACGAAAATGCCCGGGATTCACATCCGGCGCATCGCCCTTTCGAAGATCCCGCTCATCGACTCCATCGCCCCTCGCACCGCCCCTCGCGACACCCCTCGCGACACCTAAGTCGGCGAAGATCGCGCTCACGATTCCGGCACACATCCGCCCCTGACAGGGCCCCATCCCGCAGCGCAAAAAGGCCTTGATCTGATTCGGTCCGGAGCAACCGCGAGCGATGGCATGCTCGATATCCGCCACCGACACCTCTTCGCAGCGGCAAACCGTCACTCGAGGGTCGCGGGGGCGCAGCATTTCGGGAGCGGGCTCGAAAACGCGATCCAAAAAGCGTCGAAAGCGCCGTTCGAGCGCCAAAGCCTTTCGCGCCGGGCGGGCCAAGGCGTCGCGACGAGCGCGGTCGATGCGACCAAGACGATACGCCACCGAAAGGGCCGCGATCCGAGCCGATTCCACCGCCGCCGACGCTCCCGAAATACCCCCACAATCCCCGGCCACCCATACCGGTGCCGGTGAACCCTCAGGGTATTGCGCCCGCCCCCAATCATCCGTCATCGGGCAAAGCGCGTGTTGCTGCCGATCCCACCGATGCGCCAACGCCGCCGCGAGCGTGAGATGCGTATTCGCGATCACCCCTTCATGCAGCAAAACAAGACCCGCGGGGATGCGTCGTTTGCGACCGCGATGCTCGAAACGCACCGCCTCGGCCTTCTCCTCGCCCTCGATCTCAAGAGCGCTCGTGCCGCGCAGCACCGGCACCCCCCGGCGCACGATCTCCCGCCGCCAGCGAAGACCCTTGCGCAATTCCCCGGGCCTCGAAAGCGCATCGGGCAGCGCGAAAAAAGCGCGCCGCAGCCGATCCGGCGGAGAAGTAAGCAGCAAAGCGCGCACCGACACCCCGGCTTCGAGCAACTGCCGAGCGCTCAAATAAACCAAGGGACCGGCCCCGGCGATCACCACCGGAACATCCGGCACCAAGCCCGAACTCTTGAGCAAAGACTGCACGCCCCCCAAACCCATCACCCCGGGTAGGGTCGCCCCCGGCACCGGTACCGGGCGCTCGCGAGAGCCGGTGGCGACGATAACCGTACGCGCTCGCAGCAAGCGCGCCCGACCGCCGCGAAGAAGCCCCAGTTCGACGACGCCCTCGCCTTGGACTCCCGGAGCCGAAGAGCGAGCGCTTCGGGCAGCGCCCGCTCCATCGCCATCGAAAGCGCAGCGATCGAACGCCATATCCCATATCGAAGCGCCCGGCAAATAGCCCGCCCCGCACCCCGAAAAGGCGCGAACGAGACTCATCCCCCGACGATAATCCTTGCCGAGCAAGCCCGCCGGACCGGCATCCGAAGCATCCGGACCCTCGGCATGCGCACAAAGCCGCTCGATATTGCGGTAGACCTGCCCCCCGGGAGCGCTTTGCTCATCGAGAACCAGAGTCTCGATCCCGTGCCCCCGCGCTTCGACGGCGGCAGACATCCCCGCCGGACCGGCACCGATCACCGCCAGTTCGACAACGGAGGAATCAAGGCAATCCTCGGACATCGCGTTCACTTGCCCTCGACGAATATCGACAACCCCTTTTTCGAAGCGACGACCTTCGATAACCGACGAAAAGGGATATCCCGGCGATCGATCCCGCCCTTCGGTTTTTCCAAACACCCCGCCGCGCCGAGCCTGCGCGAAGAGGATGACAGCGACGCTTCGAGAGCGAAGGGAACGATGTCGAAGCGCCTTGGGGCTATCGAGACCCTCGTGAAACCCATACGACCGCCGGAGAAATTTCGTCCTTCGCTTTTCCGCCGCCGGTCGCGTGGCGACCGTGTCGACGAGGGTCGAAAGGCCGCGAAGGCTGCGGCCTATTCCTTTTGCTTTGCGAAGTTTTGCGAAAAAGGCGGCGGGGCTTTTGTCGGCCCTCTCGTTCAGCCCTCTCGTTCAAGCCTTCAGCAGGTTGAACTCGGGGCCGTAGGGGTAAGCGGTGATATTGTCCGCTCCGGCTTCTTCGATCACCAAAATATCGTGTTCTCGATAGCCCCCGGCTCCCGGTTGGCCTTGCGGGATGGTCAGCATCGGTTCCATCGAAATCACCATTCCGGGTTCGAGGACGGTATCGATATCCTCGCGCAGTTCGAGCCCTGCTTCCCGTCCGTAATAATGCGAGAGCACCCCGAAGGAATGGCCGTAGCCGAAGGTGCGATATTGCAAAAGATCGCGCTCTTCCAAAAAAGCGTTGATGGCTTCGGTCACTTCGGAGCAGACCGCCCCCGGCTTTAGCAGGCCGATGCCGTATTCATGGCTCTCGACATTGGCCTGCCATATTTTCATGCAGGCGGGGTCCGGCTCGCCCAAGATAAGGGTGCGTTCGAGTGCGGTGTAATAGCCCGAGATCATCGGAAAGGCGTTCATCGAGATGAGATCGCCGCGCTCGAGCGAACGACCGGTCACCGGGTTATGGGCGCCGTCGGTATTGATACCCGACTGGAGCCAAGTCCAAGTGTCGCGGTATTCGGCGTCGGGAAAGGATTTGGCGATCTCGACTTCCATCGCGTCCCGACCGACCATCGCGATATCGATTTCCCTTTGCCCCTCCCGGATTGCTTCGCGCATCGCATAGCCGCCGATATCGGCAACCCGCGCTCCGGCTCGAATCAAAGCGATCTCCGCCTCGGATTTATAGATGCGCTGCTGCATGATCTCGTGGCAAATATCGACGGTCCGAGCGGGCTCGAGGAAATGCTGCAACTTGTCGAGATTGACAAGGGTCAGGTGATCCCCTTCGTAGCCGATCGTCTTTCCTCGACCGGCCACCGATTCGACCGCGCGCCAAAAATTATCCCTTTGCCAATCGGTATAGGTGATGTTGTCCCCGTACGAGCGTCGCCAGGGCTGGCCGGCATCGACCCCGGCGGAAATCGTCACGCATTCGTCAGCACTCACCACCAAGCCGTAAGTGCGCCCGAAAGAGCAATAGAGAAAACCGGAGTAATAGGCCACCGAATGCATCGAGGTGAAAAGCGCGGCATCGATCGACGACTCGCTCATCATACGTCGCAGCTTCGAAAGACGCGCATCGTATTCGTCGTTGGAAAAAGGCAAGGGGACTTTGTCGCCGTTATGAAAGCGGTACATCGTCGGACGCCGGGTCATGATCGATTCTCCGTTGCGATAGTCTTAGGGAAGTTCCGGGGGAATGCCGGGAGAGATTCCGTGGGGAATTCTGTCGGGAATTCTGTTGAAAATTCCCCCGAACGAGTTTTCTTGCCGGTGATGAAAGGCTCGAATTCTCATTATGCGAATCATCGTGCGAATCATCGCTTTTCGTTCGAATTCTCGAAAGGCGGAAATCTCGAATAACGCGGAGCGCGAAGCGCATCGTTCTTCTCGCGATTCCTCTTGCCTATACGACCCCTTTTTTCCGGGCGTCGAAAAGATCGATGCATAAAAACGATATTCCCGGCGGCGACGAACGCATCGATATCCGACATCCGACGAGAACGCGAAGATCGCTTTTTCCAAACCGGGATATCGAGATCCTCTTTCGTCGCTCGCTTTCCGAAACCGCTCGCCTTTCGAAACAGATTGCCTTTCGAAGCCGAGGGCATCTCGTTTTTTCGCATCCTCGATCGGGCAAGATCCTCGTCTTTTCCTGCTCCGGCCGCCAATCGTTTTTCTCGCCCCTTTCCGCTTTCTCTTATTTTCGATCCCTTGAACAAAACGATCTTTTTTTCGAAATCCCCGGCAACCAAGGCCGGCTCCGCCATTCATTTCACGCCCAATTCGCGCAAGCGCTCCTCTAAATAATCCCCGGCGGTATAGCGTTCGGACAATACCACATCCGCCCGCGGATGGAGGAAAGTGGGCAAGGAAATACGGGAACGCTCGGCCATCTGGCCGGTCGGGTTGACCACCCGATGAATCGTGGACGGGAAATAGCCGGCGGTCGCCTCTTGCAACATATCGCCGGTATTGACGATCAGATAACCGAAGTCGCAGGGAACGTCGATCCATTCACCGTCTCGACGCATCACCTGCAAGCCCGGCCGATTGGAGGCCGGAAGTACGGTCAGGAGGTTGATATCGCTATGGGCCGCCGCCCGGATCGCCCCCGGCTCTTCCTTCCCCGTCACCGGGGGATAGTGGAGCACCCGCAATAACGTGCTCGTGCTCCCTTCGATCATTTCCGATAGCGGCATGGATAGATCGGCAAAGACCTCCTTGGGGGTGCACTGCTGAATGCCGCTCAGCAAGCGGGCGGCGAAAGCGTTGGCCCGACGATAATAATCCATGGCCTCTTCTTTCAGCCCCTCCGGGATACGACCCCAAGGATAGATATGGTAGTACTCCTTGATATCTTTTTTCGTATGGCCTTTGGCGGTTTCGGCGATGGAAGCGGGGAAAAAACCGTCTTGGTTCTTTTTGTCGTAGAAATAGTCGTGCTTTTCCCCGCTATCGAAAAAGGCTTGCCAGTTCTTATAGATGGACTCGACCAATTCCTTCGGGATCGGGTGATTTTTCAACACCCCGAATCCGGTATCGATCAACGAATCGACCAGTCGCTCGAAGGCATCGGGCGCCGTGTAATCAACGGTGAACAATTGCATGACCGACTCGTCTTTTCCTAACGCAAGGCCAAAGATGAACGCTGAGCGTGGATATGGCCGTTTTCGAAGATCCGGTCGTCTTCGAAGATCCGGTCGTCTTCGAAGATCCGAAAGCCGCGGCGCCCTTGCGCGCCCTTCGCTTGATCGCCCCTCGCCGTCCAAGAGATCGGGCCGATATCGCTCGATGCCGCAAGACCACCCCTCGTTGCCTGCACCTTGCAAGCGAAACCGCCGCTCCCGAGCACTCGGCTTCGGCCTCGTATACGCCCGAGTTACAAAAAACCGCAAGCGCCGAAGACAAAAAGCCCGGCGATGCCCGCTTGGCGATCCGGATCGTCAAGCCCGATCGCCAAGTCGAAGTGTCGGTAAAAGTGTCGGTGAGAGTGTCGGTAAAAGGCGAACGATCCGGCTCTTCCTCGCTCGCATCGCGAGCGTTCGAGCCTCAACGCTCGTTCGATACCCGTCGACTTATTTGGTTTTGTCCTCGAGACCGGCATCGGGGGCGTATTTGGCCACGCTTTTCATGCCGTTCTTGCAACCGGATTCCGAAGCGTAGGACTGACTCACTCCGATCACCTGTTTGTTCTTCGACATCAGTTTGAACGTCCTCTTCCCCGAGCGCGATACATTGCTTTCGAAGCGAATCTGATCCTGCGAGTTTTTTCTGACCGACTCGACACCCTTGACCGCGCTCGATCTTGTTTTATACCCCTCGCTGGACAAGATGATCTGCCCGTTGGGCGCCTTGAGCCGAAAGCGGAACTCGTTCGCTTTGTCTTTGTAGATTTCGAATTTTCCGGCCATGATCGACCTCCTGTTGGAATTTTTCCGAAAGATTCACTTTGATGGCGAAGTGTGCGCCTTATCGATTTTTTCTGCAAGTTCGATGAAATCCTCGGCGACGAAATCGAAGTCGTGCTCGGGCTCGATATCCTTGGATTGGTCGGGTCCGTATTCGCGGCGGCGCGGGACGAATGCGGTGCGCATTCCATGGGCCGCGGCGTGAACGAGATCATCGTTATGCGCCGCGACCATCACCGTTTCTCGCGGCAAGAGATCAAGGCATGCACAAGTGTATAGATAGGCTTGAGGCATGGGTTTGTAGGCGCGGGAGACCTCCGCCCCCAAGATCGCATCCCACGGCAACCCCGCCCGTTTCGCCATATTCACCAGCAGCGCGATATTGCCGTTGGAGCAAGTGGCGACGATATGACGCTCGCGCATCGCCCGCAGCCCGGCGACGCTATCGGGCCAAGGATCGAGGCGATGCCAAGCGCGATTGAAATAATCGATCTCCCGATCGTCGAGATCGCGGATGCCGAAGCGTTCGAGAAGAACGCAAAGACTCTCCCGATGCAAAACATCGAGGGGGGTCCACTGTCGCTCGCCCCGACGCACGCGCTCCATCGCCGGCTGGTACATCGAGCGCCAAGCATCGGCGAAGGCCTCCCAATCCGCTTCGATGCCGAGCCGCTCCCCCAATGCCCTTCCTTCGCGCACGACACCGGATCGCCAGTCGACCACGGTGCCGAAAACATCGAAGACCAAAGCGCGAATCGGTATCGAAAGGCTCATGCTCCGCTATCCCCTGACGATTTTCGAAAACAAGAGATTTTCGAAAACGAGCGATTTTTGAAAACGAGATCTTCCGAAAACGAGAGATCCCGAAAACGAATCGCGACGGGCCCATCGCCGATCTGATCTGCGCCCGAAAACGCCGCCGAAGAAAAAACACCCTCGTTCCCGGGCATGTCGCACGAACGACACACCGCGAGAGAAAACTCACCGCGAGCGCAATTTCGGATCCAGAAGATCGCGCAATGCATCCCCGAAAAGGTTGAAGCCGAAGACCGCGACGGTGATCGCCAAGCCGGGGAAGATCGAAAGCCAAGGGGCGCTTTCCAAGAACTCCTCGGCCCCGCCCTTGAGCATCAAACCCCACGCCGGGGTCGGATCCTGCACGCCCATGCCGAGATAGGAAAGCACCGCTTCGAGCAAGATCGCCTGCCCCACGAAGTAGGTGAGCATGATCAGGAAAGGGGCCATGACGTTGGGGGCCATGTGGCGCAAGATGATGCGGGCGTGGCTGAATCCGAGGGCCCGAGCCGCATCGACATAAGGAATTTCGCGCAGAGCCAAGGCGCTCGAACGCACCACCCGCGCGCATTGGGGAATGAAGGGCACGGTGATCGCGATGATCACGTTTTGCACCCCCGGACCCAAGGTCGCGACCACCGCCAAGGCCATGATGACCAAGGGAAAGGCGAGAAAAATATCGACGATCCGCTGCACCACGAGATCGAATATCCCGCCGAAATACGCGCTCGCCACTCCGAGAAGAAGACCGAGCGTAGCCCCCAAGCTCGCGGCGACCAAGCCGATGAAGAGCGCGGTACGAGCCCCGTAGAGCACCCGAGTCAGGATATCGCGACCGAATTCGTCGGTGCCCATCGGATGGGAACCATCGGGAGAGGCGAGCATATTCTCCAGGGAATTGGCCACCGGATCGTAGGGGGTCAAAAAGCCGGCGAAAGCGGCGGCGAAGCACATGACGACGACCACGATGGCCCCGGCGGCCCCCAAGGGCTGGCGCCGACACAGGCTCCGAATCCGCACCGAGAGCGGCGGCTGATCGAAGGTATCCCCCGCTTCGTTCGCGGCGATGGCCGATTGGCTGGTCATGATCGCTTCACCTCGTCGTTCTTCAACTGTAGCGAATGCGCGGATCCATCCACGCATAGAGAAGATCCACGACCAGATTCGTCACCACGAAAATCAGCACCACCAGCATCACGAGGTGCTGGGTCAAAGCGAAATCCTGATTCCCGATCGCATCCACGAAGAGCTTGCCCAGTCCGTTGAGGTTGAATACCTGCTCGGTCACCACGAGCCCCCCCATCAGGAAAGCGAACTCGATGGCGATGATCGTCACCACCGGCAAGAGGGCGTTCTTGAAAGCGTGCCGGTTGACGACCACGCGCTCCTTCAAACCCTTGGCCCGAGCCGTACGCACGTAATCCTCCCGCAATACCTCGAGCATCGCCGAGCGGGTCATGCGGGTCGCCACCGCCGAGTAGCGATAGCCGGTCGCCAGCGCCGGCCAAATCAGCTGAGCGAGATTCCCCCAAAGATCCTCGAAGGGGGAGACATAGTTGATCGGGGGCATCCACCCGACCCCGAACCAGGCTTGGCTGACCACCAGCAGCCCCAAAATGACCATGATGCCGAGCCAAAAAGAAGGAATGCCGATCCCGACGATACTGAAAGCCCGCACCAGATAATCGACCCACGTGTTCTGCTTGATCGCCGACAGGATGCCCAGGGGCAAGGCGATCAGCACCGCCACCAGAGTCGACATGATCGCCAACTGCAAGGTGAGTTTGAAACGCACCCGGATCTCGTCCACCACCGGCTGGCCGGTCCACATCGAAGTGCCGAGATCGCCGGTGAAATAGCCGCCGACGAAGTCGACGAACTGCTCGTAGAGGGGATCGTCGAGCCCGAGATTCTTGCGGCAAATATCGATATCTTCTTGCGAAGCGTAAAGACCGCTACCGGCCAAGCGCACCTCGCAGACATCGCCGGGGAGCAACCGCAGGAGAAAAAAGACGAGCACCGCCGCTCCGATCAGCGTCGGAATCATCAACAGAATTCGCTTGAGAATATATTGATACATCCTAAAGCGCCTCGGGGTGCTTGCACCGGCGACACTCGAAGGGGCCGGCGCGATTCACGCGGCCCTTCGAACAATCGCCGAGGACGAGAAGAGGGATCGACCCTCGCGCTTTGCCGAACGAAAAAGGCAAGCGCGCGAGGGTCGATGCCGTTTCGACCATGACAGCAACGATTACAGCAGCGATTTGTCTATCCAGACATTATCGAGTTGCTGATTGATGTAATGGCTCGGGGCGATCTTCCATCCCTTGACGTAGGAGCGATGGGGATTGATCTTGTACCACCACAGCGTGACCCCGAGATGCGCCATCTCGTCGAGCGCCCGCTTTTCGTAAAGACGCATCAATCTGCGCTGCTCCGCCTCGTCCCCGGCGCGCTCCAAATCGGCGTAGATCTTTTCCAGCACCGGATCGTCGTACTGACCGTAGTTGCTGCCGGAGCTGCCGAGGAATTTGGTGACATCGGCGATCGGGTTGATCACCGATTGGCAGTTGAAGTCGATGGAAACATCGAAATCGTAGGAGTTGCGCAATGCGGCGTAGAACTGCGGGGTCGGGCGCACCCTCTGCTCGGTCTTGATCCCCACCTTCGCCCATTGGTCGATCAACCAAGTGCCGACCACTTTGTAGGGCTGGTCGACATCGCGATTGTTGAGATCGATGACCAGATCCGTAGCCCCCGCATCCTCCAGCAGTTTCCTCGCCTCGGCGCGGGAGGCCTCCAGATCGGAACGATAGCCGGCGAGTTCCTCCAGTTCGGCGCGGCTGGCGGCCAGCGGATGACCGGGGAAAGCCACGCCTCCCACCGTCTTGACGATCGCGATCCGAGAGAGGTATTTCGACCCGCCCCAACGGTCCACGGCGAGGGTCAACGCCCGCCTTACCCGCGGATCCTCGATGAACTTGCGCTTGTGGTTGGGGGTGAACAAGAGCACGCAGTTCCAATCGCTCTCTTGCACCGTCAGCTTGTCCCCCAACGCCGCGACCAGATCGTCTCGGGCCTTGGGCGGAAAGCCGCGAAATTCGATCCCCGCCCGATTGCCGCGGATCGCCTGGATACGAACCGACATCTTCTTGGCGATGATGGCCTTGAAGCCGTCGAGGTAGGGCTGCCCCTCGTGGAAATAATCGTCGTTGCGCACCCCGTCGACGAAGGCCCCCGGCTGGTGCTGAACGAAGCGGAAAGGCCCGCTGCCGTTGATATTCTTCTCATGCCAGGCATAGCCGTGCTCTTCCAGATCTTTCTTGCTGTAGATCCAGTTGAAGGGCGTGGCCAGAGAGGGCAGAAAAGCCCCCGAGGCGAATTTCAGGTTGAAAACGAGGGTGGTATCGTCGGTGGCCTCGAAGGATTCGACCATGCTGAAGAAGGATTTGCGCGCGCTCGGCACCCCTTCGGGGGGATTGATGATCTTGTCGTAAGTGGCCTTGACATCGTGGGCGGTCAGCGGCGTCCCGTCGTGGAATGTCACCCCTTCGCGGATCTTGAAGGTATAGGTCTTGCCGCCGTTCGTCGGCGCCGGAACCTCCCCGACGCAGAGGTCGCAAACGAAATCCGTGGACTGGGGATTATCGGGATCGACCCGGATCAACAGGCTGTAAAAGGGAGCGTAAGGATGGACGACGGAATAGCTGGTCTCTTTATGGCCGTCTTTCGATGGCGCCTCCCCGGCGACCACGAAGTCGAGATTGCCGCCGCGCTGGATCTCCTGCGCCGACGCGGCTTGACCGAGACCGGCCCCGAGCGCCACCCCGAGCAACCAAGGCGCGGCGCGGGACGAAAGTCCTTGCGCACGACCTTCGCCTGACTTCGATATCTTGAATTTCATCTGCTTCTCCTCCTCGAAAAGCGGGTGAATGATTTTGTTGTCGTGTCGTGCACCGACATCTTCGCATCGTTCTTCTCGTTTTTATCCACCTTCGACGTCGAACTTTCGCAAAACATCAGGCTTTCGCAAAAATCAGGCTTTCGCAAAAGAATCGGCGAAATATTCAAAGCGCATCGAAGCGCATCGACCACCGCCTGCTTTCGAAGCCTCGATACGAATCCGACAAGGGATTCGCGCAAAGGCTCCTGCAGATCTTTTTGTCAGACTTTGTCAGTCCTTGTCAGAGCTCATCAAACCTCGGTGCACGCCACCCAATGACCGGGGCGGATTTCGCGCAATTCCGGCTCGCTCTGCGAGCAGCCCTCCACCGCCAGCTGACAGCGCGGATGAAAAACGCAACCCGGCGGCGGATTCATCGGGCTCGGCACCTCGCCTTTGAGGGTCTGATGGGCCCTCTCGGCCTCGACCAAGGGATCCGGAATCGGCACCGCCGAGAGCAATGCCCGGGTATAGGGGTGAGTCGGATTGCCGAAGAGTTCGTTCGACTCCGCGAGCTCGACGATCTTGCCCAGATACATCACCGCCACCCGATTGCATAGATGATGAACCACGCTGAGATCGTGGGCGATGAAAAGATAGGTGAGATCGAATTCATGGCGCAGATCCTCGAGCAAATTGATGACCTGGGCTTGGATCGAGACATCGAGCGCGGAGACCGCTTCGTCGCAAACGATGAATTCGGGGTTGAGAGACAAGGCGCGGGCGATCCCCACCCGTTGCCGCTGGCCGCCGCTCATCTCGTGCGGATAGCGGTCGGCGAATTTTTCCGGCAGGCCGCAGATCTCCAACAGTTCGGCGATCCGCCGCCGGCGGCGGGACGGATTCGGCTCGATGCCGTGGATGCGCATCGGCTCGTCGAGCATCGCCCCGATCTTCATACGGGGGTTCAAAGAGCTGTAGGGATCTTGGAAGATGACCTGAATTTTTCGCCGCCAAGAGATCAACTCGTGATCCGGCAGCTCTTCGAGATTGACCCCGTCGAAAACGATCTCCCCCGAAGAGGGTCGCTCCAGCTGCAGCACGCAGCGCCCGGTCGTGGTCTTGCCGCAACCCGACTCGCCGACCAAGCCCAAGGTTTCCCCCTTGCGGATGCTGAAGCTGACCCCGTCGACCGCCTTGACTTGACCGACGGCGCGCTGAAAGACAAGACCCTCGATAACCGGAAAATGCTTCTTCAAATTCTTGACTTCGAGCAGCGCCTCGCCCGCCGTCGAATCTGCGGACGCCGGGTCGATGGAGGAGGAATCGATGGCAGCGTTCATACCGCGGAGATCTCCTTTCGGTCCGAAGCACGGTGGTTGAAGCAAGCGGCAACTTGTCCCTCGCCGATATCTTCGAGCGCGGGAATCGATTGCGCGCAATGCTCGCTCGCCCGAGCGCAGCGCGGGAGGTAGGAACAGCCGGCGCCGAGACGGGTCAGATCCGGGGGCTGACCCTCGATCGGTTGCAACCGCGCCCCGCGCATCATGTCCATCCGGGGCACGGAATTCAACAAGCCGACGGTATAGGGATGGCGCGGGCGATGGTAGATCTGTTCCGCGCTGCCCATCTCCACTATCTTCCCCGCGTACATCACGATCACCCGCTCGGCGTAGCGTGCCACCACCCCGAGATTGTGGGTGATGATGATTAAAGCCACTCCCATCTGACGCGTCAGTGTACGCATCAATTCGAGGATCTGGGCTTGGATGGTGACATCGAGAGCGGTGGTGGGTTCGTCGGCGATGATCAAGCGCGGCTTGCAAGAAAGGGCCAAGGCGATCATCACGCGCTGGCGCATGCCCCCGCTGAAGTGATGCGGATATTGCCGCAAGCGCCGCGCGGGTTCGCCGATCCCCACCATCTCGAGCAGCTCGATCGCCCGGCGATTCGCCGCCGCTTGATTGAGCCCCAAGTGCAGCATCATCGTCTCCGTCAGCTGCAGGCCGATGGTCAGCACCGGGTTGAGCGAAGTCATCGGCTCTTGAAAGACCATCGAGATTTGACCGCCGCGGATATGGCGGATCCGATCGTCGTCCATCCGCAGCAAATCCTCGCCCCCGAAGAGGATGGACGAGGATCGGGCGATCTCCCCCGGCGGGCTCGGGATCAGGCGCAGGATCGACATCGCTCCGACCGATTTGCCGCAACCGGATTCGCCGACGATGGCGACGGTCTCCCCCTCGCTGACATCGTAGTCGATGCCGTCGACCGCCCTCACGGTCCCCTCGGCGGTGTGGAAGCAGGTGCGTAGGTCTCGAACTTCAAGCAGTTTGGACAAAGGATCGACTCCTCGGCGAAACACCCTCGACGCGAATCCCGCAAAGACCCCGAAGCCAAACACTCCAAGGCCGTGACGATTCGAAAAGCCCGATTCGAAAACCCTTGGCGTCAACGATAACCGACTTTCCGCGAACGACACCCCTTTTCGATTCCTTCGCTCGGCAAGCCCTCGCTCGGCAGTCTCTCGCTTGCGGATCTTGGGCATCGTCTTTGGGAATCATGGCCGATTATGCGACACTTGCCCCTTCGACGGGAATCGAAAAACCATCCCTCGTCGAGAATCCGCCGTCGAGAAGCCATCGTCGAGAGAATATTTCTCGTGCGCACCCGACGAGTTGCACCCGACGAGTGCGCCCGACGAGCCGCACCCGAAGAGCCGCGCCCGACGAGCCTCTCGACTTCGACGACATCCGCGTTTTCGGATGATGCATGCCGACAAGGACGAAAGCGATGAACCGAGCCGCCGAATCGATCGCAAGCGAAGAGCCTGCGAGCCGGGAAAGGGATCCGCAAGCGATCGTCGATGCCCTGATCCACCGCGGGCGGGAGGCGATGAAGGCCTTCGCCGATGCGGATCAGTCCCGCGTCGACGAAGCCGTCACCGCCGTCGCGTGGTCGCTTTACAAACCCGAAAACGCAAAAGCCCTGGCCAAAATGGCGGTCATGGATACCGGCTTGGGCAACGAAACGGACAAGATCACCAAGAATCAGCGCAAGACCTTCGGCACCTTGCGGGATCTGATGCGGGTGAAAAGCGTCGGCATCGTCGAGGAAGCCCCGGATCTCGGTCTCGTGAAATACGCCAAGCCGGTCGGGGTGGTCGGTGCGGTCACCCCCTCCACCAATCCTTCGGCGACCCCCGTCAACAAGGCGATGATGGCCCTCAAAGGACGCAACGCGATCGTCGTCGCCCCCTCCCCGGCGGGGCTGGCGACCACCACCCGCACCGTCGACCTGATGCGCGAAGCCTTGGGGCGAATCGGCGCCCCCGAAGATCTGATCCAAGTCCTGCCGGCGCCGGTAGACAAAGCCCTGACTCGAGCGTTGATGGAGGCTTGCGACTTGGTCGTGGTCACCGGCTCGCAAAATAACGTGCGCAGCGCCTATCGCAGCGGCACCCCGGCGATCGGGGTCGGGGCCGGCAATGTACCGGTGATCATCGACTCGAGCGCGGATCTCGCCCTCGCCGCCGAGAGGATCCGCGACTCCAAATGCTTCGACAACGCGACCTCGTGCTCGTCGGAAAACGCGCTCGTCGTCTTGGACGAGGTCTACGATGCCGCCATCTCGGCCTTGGAAAGGGCCGGCGGTTATCTGGCGGATACCGGGGAAAAAGAAGCGATCCGAAAAACCCTGTGGATCGACGGGCGCCTCAACCGCAAGGTGATCGCAAGGGATATCGATATCCTTGCCGAGGAATGCGGCCTCGGCGAAAAGGCGCGCAACGCCCGCTTCTTGATGGTCGAGGAAAGCGGGGCGGGAGCGGAATACCCTTTTTCCGACGAGAAACTCTCCCTCGTGCTGACCCTCTATCGGGTGCCGGATTTCGCCGGAGCCATCGACAAGGTGCGCGCGATCATGGCGTTCAAAGGTCGAGGACATTCGGTCGGCATTCATACGCAACGACCCGAACTCGCCCATCGCCTCGCCGAGTCCCTCGATACCGCCCGCGTCCTCGTCAACATGGCGCATACCTTCGGCAACGGCGGCGGCTTCGAAAGCGGCCTCAATTTCACCCTCTCGATGGGCTGCGGGACTTGGCAAGGCAACAGCATCAGCGAGAATCTGAGTTATCGCCACTTCCTCAACACCACTTGGGTGGCGATGCCGATCCCCGAAGATCGACCGAGCGAAGAGGATCTCTTCGCCGCCCACTGGCAAAAATACGGTAAATGATCCGGTCGATGCGGCAACTCCTGCATTCGACAATTCCTGTATCGGACATTTGTATTGGAATATCCGTATCGGAATATCGTTCGTCATCGACAAACCGAGCGGAGAACATCAAGCGCCGACATGCCAGATCGCTCGACGATCCGCCTCCCGCCCTCGTCGGCTATCGTATCGCTCCCGAGACTCCAGACCACGAGCCTCCAGACCACAAGCCCCCCGACCACGAGACGACCATCCGACCATGAACTTCGAAGAGCACGCGGCCAAGCCGCTTTTGCGCAACGCGGGAATCCCGACCCCGAAAGGGCGTCTCGCCGAAAGCGCGGCCGCCGCCCGCGAAGCCGCCGCGGATCTGGGAAAAGTGGTGATCAAAGCCCAAGTCCCCGCCGGGAAACGCGGTAAGGCCGGTGGCATCCGCAGCGCCGACACCCCCGAGGAGGCCTTCGAAGCCGCGCAAGCGATCCTCGGGATGGAGATCGCCGGATACGAGGTGGCATCGGTATTGGTGGAGGAACGCTTGGCATCGACGGCGGAGTTCTACGCCGCGGTCCTGAACGACGCCCCTTCGGGCTCGCCGATGGTGATCTTCTCTTTCGAAGGCGGCATGGATATCGAGGAAGTCGCGGCCTCGATGCCGGATCGCCTGCGCCGGGTCGCCGTCGATATCCGCCGCGGCTTCGGAAAAAAAGAAGCGCAGGCGCTGCTCGAGGGCTTGCACGAGGGCTTGCAAGAAACCGAAACGGCAAGCGAGGGACCTGCCGACGACGACACAATCGACGACACGATCGCCGATACCCTCGCCCGCCTTTACGACGCCTTTCGCGACAACGATGCCGAGCTGCTGGAGATCAACCCTTTGGCCCGCCTCGATGACGGTCGGCTGGCGGCCCTCGACTGCAAATTCGTCCTCGACGACTCCGCCATCGTCCGCCGCGAAGATCTCGCTGCCCGCGGCTGCCCCGAGAAATTCACCGGCCTCGAAGCCCGCGCCCGCGAGTCGGGGCTCAAATATATCGAGCTCGGCGGGGATATCGGGGTCATCGCCAACGGCGCGGGGCTGACCATGACCACCATGGACGTGATCGCCCGTCATGGCGGGCGACCCGCCAACTTTCTCGAAATCGGCGGCGATTCCTATATCCACGCCCGGCCCGCGCTCGAGCTGCTGCTCGACAACCCTCGCGTGCGATCCTTGGTGGTCAACTTCTGCGGGGCTTTCGCCCGCACCGACGTGATGACCGGGGGGATCCTCGACGCTTGGGAGTCCCTCGCCCCCACCTTGCCGATTTTCTTCAGCGTGCACGGAACCGGCTCGCAGCAAGCCCGCAAGATGCTGCGCGAGCGTTTGGGGATCGAGTCCTTCGCCACCATGGACGAGGCGATCGTCGCCGCGATCGCCGGGGCCCGGGAGGCGAACGCCGCCCCCGCGGGAGCGAAACCATGATCGTCAACGGACATGAGCGGGTTCTGATCCAAGGCATCACCGGTCGGCAGGGCACATTCTGGACCGAGCGCATGCAAGAATACGGAACCCGCATCGTCGCCGGGGTCAATCCTAAAAAGGCGGGCACCGTCCACTGCGACGTGCCGGTATACGCCGACGCCAAAGAGGCGATGCGCGAGATCGGTTTCGATGTCTCGGTCCTCTTCATCCCGCCTCTTGGAGTCAAGGCGGCGGCGGTGGACGCGATCGAGGCCGGCGGCAAACGCTTGGTCATCCTGACCGAGCACGTTCCGGTGCATGACGTAATGGAGTCGCTCGCCGCCGCCCGCGCCAACGATGCCCGCGTGGTCGGCCCCAACACCGCCGGATTGGTCACCCCCGGGGAATGCTTCACCGGCTTCATGCCCGCCTTCGAGCGCGATATCTTTCGCCCCGGCTCCATCGGAGTCATCTCGCGCAGCGGCAGCCTCGGCACCTTGATCTGCCTCGAGCTCGTCCGAGCGGGCTTCGGGGAATCCGCTTTTATCGGCATCGGCGGCGATCCGATCATCGGCACCACCACCCTCGATGCGCTGCGGAACCTCGACGCCGACCCGCGCACGCAGGCGGTGGCGCTGGTCGGTGAAATCGGCGGCACGATGGAAGAGGATGCCGCCGAATATCTGGCGGGAATGAAAAAGCCGGTGGTCGCGTTCATCGCCGGCGGCGCTTCCCCGCCGGGGAAGAAAATGGGTCATGCCGGGGCCATCGTGATCGGGAATCGGGGTAGCCATGCATCCAAACGCACGGCCTTGGAAGCGGCGGGAGCGCGGGTGATCGACTCCCCTTCCGATATCGGCACGGCGATGCGCGAGGCGATCGACCAACGGGATCGGCCATAAGGGATCGGCCGAAGGGATCGGCCGAAGGGATCGGCCATAAGGGATCGACCGAAGCGATCGGCCGAAGGGATCAGCCAAAGAGCACCGACCATCAGTGATCGACCATAAGCGATCGAATCGAATCGAAAGGCGATAGCCCCCTCATTCCTCCTTAAGATCGGCTATGAGCGCAGCGCTCGCCTTTTGCAACGCCGCCGGTTCGATCGCGAACAAACTGAAAGGATCCCCCGCCGCCGCCCAAATCCGATCGAAGCGAAAAAGATCCGCATCCATGAAGCGTTCGACGGCGGTGATATGCCCCAAAGGCGGCACTCCGCCGATGGCGTATCCGGTTTTCGCGCGCACGAAATCGGCATCGGCGCGAACCAAAGCGCAAAGATCGAGATCGTCCGCCGCTGCCATGCCCCCGCTTGCGAGGGCCGCTCGCAGTTTGTCGATATCGAGTCGGTTATCCCCGCTCATCACCGCCATCACCGCCCGCTCGCCGAGCCTGAATACCAGCGATTTGGCGATGCGGCCCAAAGGACAACCCACCGCCTTCGCCGCCTCGGCCGCGGTGCGCACCGAACCGGGCAAGGTGACGATCTCGACATCGAGCGACGACGACGCCAAGGCGGCCCGAAAACGATCTCGACCCTTGATCTTTGCCATAGGGAACTTTCCTCGTCATTCGACCTTTGCGAGAATATCGACCCCAACAGGAGGCCTTTGGAAAAATGAGTCAGGAAACCCAGATCGAAGTGCACCGGGGGCTGATGGATATCTGCTTCGACCGATCCCCCACCACCCTCATCGACGGTCGTGCCGGAGAACTGCGCTATCGCGGATATTCCATCCATGATCTCGCCGCCGAATCCTCCTTCGAAGAAACCGCCTTTCTTTTGCTCTTCGGCGAGCTCCCCACCCGCAGCGAAGCGGTCGATTTCGATCGCGCGCTCAAAAACGCCCGCCGACTGCCGGAAGCGATCCTCGACATCATCCGCCTCGTCAAAAACGCGCATCCGATGGACGTGCTGCGCACCGCGGTTTCGGCCTTGGCCGCCACCGACCCCGAAACCGCCGATAACTCCGTCGATGCCACAAGGCGCAAGGGAATTCGACTGAACGCCCAAATCCCGGTCATCATCTGCGCCCACCACCGCATCCGCCAAGGACTCGAGCCGATCCCGGCGCATCCCGATCTCGGCCACGCCGCGAACTTCCTTTATATGCTGAAAGGGGAAATGCCGAGCCCCGATGCCGCCGCCCTGACCGACAAGGATATGGTGCTCCACGCCGAGCACGGATCGAACGCCTCCTCCTTCGCCGCCCGGGTCGTCGCCGGAACCGAGGCGAATTTGCATGCCGCTATGGTCGCGGCGATCGGAGCCCTCTCGGGTCCGGCTCACGGCGGGGCGGCGGAAAACGTGATGCTGATGGCAAAGGCCATCGGCGATCCGGCAAAGGCCGCCGACTACGTCAAGGAAAAACGCAAGGCCCGCGAGGCGATCATGGGATTCGGGCACCGCGTCTATCGCGCCGAAGATCCAAGAGCCCGCCATCTGCGCGAAGGGGTCAAAAGGCTTTCCGAGGAAATGGGGCAACCGCACTGGTACGAGATATTGGAAGCCTTGGTGGAAGCGATGCGCCCCTATTCCCGCCACGGGGTGAATGTCAACGTGGATTTCTACGCCGGGGTGATCTACCACCTGCACGGGATCCCCGACGATCTCTTCGTGCCGATCTTCGCCATCGGTCGCATCCCCGGCTGGACCGTGCAAGTCATGGAGCAACTGGAAAACAATATCCTGATCCGCCCCCGCCTGCTCTATACCGGCCCCGAAGCCCGCGACTATATCCCCATCGAAAAACGCGGGTAACTGATGATCGAAGGGGGTCGTCGAAGGGGTCGTCGAAGCCGCGCCGAAGGAGTCCGGGGGGCAAGGCCCGCTATCGATATCCATCCGATCGGGCAAGTGCAAAACACCTGCGCTTTCGGCCACGCCGGGATCGGTGCGATAGCGACGAAAGCCGAATCCTCGAAACGACAGCCCCTTGATCGATCCCGCCTTCGAAAGACAAGGGGGCGAGCGAATCCTCGAAGCCACCCCACGAAGCCTTCCTTTGGAAAGTCCGCCGAAGATCGGTCCGCCGAAAATCGAAGATCGCGGGCGCAAGAGGACAAATATCCGTCTCGGGGCTCGACAGCCCGCCGACAAGGGCGAGAGGCTGCTTGCGCATGATTCGCCTCGGCTCCCGCCATGAATTCCACGAACTCGATAGGCTTGACCGGCGCCTTCGTGTTTTTTTTCGGCGTGTTTTTTCCAGCGCGTTTTTTCGGCGGCTTTCGAGAAGGTCGCCTTCGCCGGGGCCACTGCCGGCGATCCCGCCTCGGGCCAAGCCAGCGGCTCGAAATCATCCCCGGCCCCTCGACGCTCGGCTGCAAAAACCGCCGACCCCGGGAAAAGCGAGCCCGGGAAAGAGAGTGAACAATCGAAGCGCGGCGTTTCTAATCGAGACGAAATCCCTTGGAGCGCAAAAAATCGCCGAAGCCCTCGCGCTCCGCCACCGCCACCTGACGCGCTTTGTCCTCGGACCAGCCGTAGAACTCCACCGGCGCGAAACGCTCGGGGTCGCGCCGACGATCCGGGGCGATGGGCAAGCGCTCGTGGCGGCGGGCGTCGTATCGCTCTATCTGCGCTGCGAGGTCCCCATCGTCGTAGCGATCTTCGTGCACGAAAACCGAAAGCGGCAGGCGGGGGACGATTTTTCGCTCCTGCGCCGGCCAGCCCGCCACCAACCCGGCAACGGGAAAGACATGATCCGGCAGCGCGAGCGATTCCGCCACCTCGGACGCATGATTTCGGATCACGCTCAAAGGACAGCAACCGAGACCGGCGGCCCCCGCCGCGCGAACGAAGCCGGCGATGACGAGCGCGGCATCGACGGTGGCGTTGAAAACACTGTCGAAATGGTCGTTGCCGAAAGGGATCCCGCGCAGCTCGCAAATCCGCCGAATCCGCCGATTGTCCGCGCAAAATACCAAGAGTTCCGGGGCGGCGGCGACCCACGGCATCGACGGGATCAATGCCGCTATCCGCGCCTTGATCCCGGGATCGATCACGTGCACCGCGCAGGACTGCTGCAGGTCGGATTTGGAAGGGGCGGAAAAAGCGGCGGCGAGCACGGTGCGCAGCAACGCCGGCGGCACCGGTTCGGTGGTGAAAAGGCGATGACTGCGGTGCCCCGCAAGACCCTCCATCTCAGGATGGCGCCGAAGCGAAGCGGGGATATCGGGGGTCTCGCCGAAGCGTTCTCGCAGCAGATCGGAGAGGTCTTCATGCTCGTCGTCGGACAAAGCGCGGGCGTTCATGGCAAGGCTCTCGGATTCGGCTCGAGCGTGGGAGTCATCTTCGTATCGCCTTTTAACAGACTCCTTGCGAAAACGCGATAAAAAGTCTCGGGGACAGCCTAGGGGATATTGGATTCGAGCGCCATTGCCCGCCGAGTGACTCCCGCCTTGCCCCGATCGCTTCGACCTGCGCCGAGGCGCAAGCGATCAAGGCAAGGCGGGAGAGTGAAAGGAAAGTCGATTCCTCGTCGTCAAGCCTTCGTTGAAGTCTCGACTAAGAAAGAGGATCACTTGTTGTCGTCGCCGTCGCCGTCGCCGTTGCCGTTCCTGCGATTGATGGCTTCGAGCAACTCGGCCTTCAAAGTGGCCATAGCGGTGGCCAGATCCTCCTTCGTGGCTGTACGAGTCAGATCCTCCTTCGTGGCCATACCCGCCTGCACACGAGTCAGGTCCTCCTGCTTGGCCATCATGCTGGCCATGTTCATCTCGATCGATTGCAATCTGTTCATTTGTTCTGTCGACCTCTGGATGCGTTCTTCGATGCGTTGCATTACCCACCGAGCGAATCCCGCCTTGCCCCGGTCGGCTCGATCTGCGCCAAGGCGCAAGTGATCAAGGCAAGGCGGGAGAGTGAAAGGGAAGTCGATTCCTCGTCGTCAAGCCTTCGTCGAGTCATCGACTAAGAAAGAGGATCACTTGTCCCCGTCGCCGTTCTTGCGATTGATGGCTTCGAGCAACAAGGACTTCAAAGTGGCCATGTCCTCCTGCAAACGAGCCAGATCCTCCTTCGTGGCCATATGGGTTAGGTTCTCCTGCACACGAATCAGGTTCTCCTGCATACGAGCCAGGTCCTCCTGCTTGGCCATGCCGACCATTTTCATCTCGATCGATTGCAATCTGTTCATCTGTTCTGTCGCCCTTTGGATGCGTTCTTCGATGCGTTGCATTACCCACCGAGCGAATCCCGCCTTGCCCCGGTCGGCTCGATCTGCGCCAAGGCGCAAGTGATCAAGGCAAGGCGGGAGAGTGAAAGGAAAGTCGATTCCTCGTCGTCAAGCCTTCGTCGAGTCATCGACAGAAAAGAGGATCACTTGTCGCCGTCGCCTCCGTCGTCGCCGTTGCCGTTCCTGCGATTGATGGCTTCGAGCAACTCGGCCTTCAAAGTGGCCATAGCGGTAGCCATGTCCTCCTTCGTGGCCATGCTCTCCTGCACACGAATCAGGTTCTTCTGCAGACGAGCCAGTTCCTTCTGCTTGGCCATGCCGACCATTTTCATCTCGATCGATTGCAATCTGTTCATCTGTTCTGTCGACCTTTGGATGCGTTCTTCGATGCGTTGCGTTATCCACCGAGCGACTCCCGCCTTGCCCCGGTCGGCTCGATCTGCGCCAATGCGCAAGTGATCCAGGCAAGGCGGGAGAGTGAAAGGAAAGTCGATTCCTCGTCGTCAAGCCTTCGTTGAAGTCTCGACTAAGAAAGAGAATCACTTGTTCCCGTCGTCGTCGTCGTCGTCGCCGTCGCCGTTGCCGTTCCTGCGATTGATGGCTTCAAGCAACTCGGCCTTCAAAGCGGCCATAGCGGTGGCTAGGTCCTCCTTCGTGGCCATATTCTTCTGCAGACGAGCCAAGTCCTTCTGCTTGGCCATGCCGACCATGTTCATCTCGATCGATTGCAATCTGTTCATCTGTTCTGTCGACCTCTGGATGCGTTCTTCGATGCGTTGCGTTATCCACCAAGTCAGCCCCGCTCCCGTGCCCAAAATGAGCAGGGCGTTGAGGATTATCTCCAAGGTGGGCCCGTATTGAATCAGCTCCTCCATTTTCACTCCTGTCGGTTTCGTCGGTTGGTGATCCCACGGTGTTCGGAATCGGCCGTTCACTCTCGGCCTATCCTGCGCAGATAGTAAAAAACGTCGGCGACAAATGCAAGCGGAATACGGGAAAAATCGGGGGAAATACGGGGAATTCGAAAGGGCGAAGGGCTTGGAAAACGCTCGGAGCGGGAAAAACGGAAGGGGACGACATCGCCCACATCATCCCGGAAGGGATTTTCATCGCTTTGCCGGCGCCGGATATCGAGCGTCGCTCGGTGCGCAAAGGCGCGGCGATCAGGACAAAGCGGGAGGGTGGGGAAAGTCGATTCCTCGTCGTCGAGCCTTCGTCGAAGGCTCGACAGGAAAGAGGATCACTTGTTGCCGTCGCCGTTTCTGCGATTGATGGCTTCGAGCAACTCGGCCTTCAAAGTGGCCATGTCCTCCTTCGTGGCCATATGGGTTAGGTTCTCCTGCACACGAATCAGGTTCTCCTGCAAACGAGCCAGGTCCTCCTGCTTGGCCATGCCGACCATGCTCATCTCGATCGATTGCAATCTGTCCATTTGTTCCTCCCTCCTTTGGATGCCTTCGTCGATGCGTTGCGTTGCCCACCGAGTCAGCCCCGCTCCCGTGCCCAAAATGAGCAAGGGTACTTGAGGGCTATGCCCGAGATGTGCTTGAATTGAGTCAGTTCCGTCATTTTCGCTCCTGTCGTTTTCGTCGGTGATTTACCTTGCGCTGTTCGCAATCCGCCGTCCACTTTCGGCTCGTCCTTCGCCGACGGTAAAAAACGCAGGCGTTCGATGCAAGAGAAATACGGGAAAATACGGAAACCCGAAAACCTTGGCCGGATATCTCGCCTCGCTCGAGCCTCGTCGGCCCGCAAGATTCCCCTTTTCGATTTTTCGAAAGCGGTGTTTGCAAAGCCGGTGTTTTCAAAGCGGATTAGGGATATAATGCCTTGGCGAAAAAACGCCCCGCCGTATCGATGCGCCATCGTCTCCGACGGATGGCCGCATCGGCGGCTTTCATAGCGAACCCGATACAACGAGCAGTGCTGACAAGGAGTGCCGACGATGATGAACACGCCGAGGATTGATTGCACCGGTTCGAACTCTCGCCCCGAGCCGGCGCCGCTCGACGGCTCCACCGCCACCGGAAAACCGCTTCGCTCGGCGTTGTTCGGCGTCCTTGCGCTTTGCTCGCTGTCGATGGTCACCGCTTTCTCGGGCGCGGCGAACGCGCAAGCAGTACCGCCGGCATACTTGGGTATGAGCAACGATGACGACTGCGTGACAGTACAACGTTCTGCAACTAGTATGAGTATCGTAAATGACTGCACCCTCCCAGTCAGGGTCATAAGAAGCAGTTATGGGAATACTAGCTGCAATTCTGCGGCTTCCAAGATCACGTTGGCTGCAAAAAATCCCCCAACAGATGGGGGCAGTGTAAATATTGAAGACACCAGCCGTTCGCAATATTGCATCGAGTACGACCCCGGTAACGCCAACAATCCCCTAACTCACCAACATGACTCGGGCTACGATACCTGCGAAGATAGTCACCCCCTTGGGACGTTCACCACGTGCCTCTCCGCCAACGGCAGAGCTGCAGAGTTCCTCGTGACAAAGCGGCAAAAAATCAATGCAGAGAGCACCGATGTCTCCGGTGAAGTCGTCAATGCCATCACCATCTACGAGGGCGGTCGGACCCCCGGCCCCGGTATCAACGATCCCAAAAGCAGCTCTTTCAATGTCAAGCTCAACAAGGATCCGGGCCAGGGCAACAGCGTCATCGTGACGGTTGCGACCAGCGATTCGGGTGCGGCGTCGCTCTCGGGTTCCCAGTTGACATTGAACGGCGGCAACGGCGGCAGCTGGAATACTGGCACCGCTGTGACCGTCACTGCGGCGGACGACGCCGACGGCACGGACGAATCCGTCACCATCACCCTTTCCGCGTCCGGCATCGACAATACGACGATAACGGTGACGGTATCGGATGACGACGAAAGCATCGTGACGACCCCCTCGACGTTGACGGTGACCGAAGGGAGCAACGGTACCTTCGGCGTCAAGTTGGGCACCCCGCCGGCATCGAGCGCCACCATCTCGGTGACGAGCAGCGACACGAGCGCGGCCACGGTCTCGCATGCGACGCTGACCTTCGACACTTTGAACTACAACGAGGACCAGATGGTGACGGTCACCGGGGCTCAAGACGCCAACGGCACGGACGCTTCCGTCACCGTCACCGTAGCCGCCACCAGCGGCTATGGGACCGGCAGCAACAAGATGGTCTCGGTTGACGTGGAAGACGACGACGGGGAGATCGAGCCGAGCTTCTCGTCGCTGACGGTGACCGAAGGGAGCAACGGTACCTTCACCGTCAAGTTGGGCGCCCCGCCGGCCTCGAGCGCCACCATCTCGGTGACGAGCAGCGATACGAGCGCGGCCACGGTCTCGCCGGCGACGCTGACCTTCAGCTCTACGAACTCCGCCATGCCGCAGACGGTGACGGTCACCGGGGCTCAAGACGCCAACCGCACGGACACCTCTGCCACCGTCACCCTATCCGCCACCAGCGGCTATAGGGCCGGCAACGAAACGGTCTCGATCACCGTGGAAGACGACGATCTGCCGCCCGGCAAAATCAACGTCGGCGGCATAGCGGATCTCGAAGAAGGAGGCGGCAGTAAAACCTTATCGGTCTCTCTTAGCTTGGATGACAGCCAAGCGACCATCGACGATGATGTCGTCATCAATCTTTCGAGCGACAACTCGGACGTGACCTTCTCCGGATCCCCTTTGACCTTTACCAACGCCAACAAGTCCTCCTCTCAGAACGTCACCGTCTCGGCGGCGTCGGACGCTGATCTCATCGATGATTTTGCCATCATCACCCTCACACCCACCGCCACCAGCGGCGCTGATTTGGGGACCGTAACGGCATTGGTCCTCGTCGCCGACGATGACGACGATAACGACGATGTGAGGAAATCGGCCCATTTGTGCGTGGGCGTCGGCGATGCTTCGTCGACGGGTGTTACCTATACAAACGGCTGCAACAAAGAAGTCCAGATTTTCGGCAGAAGAATCACCGGTGCAGCGAATACCTGCGGAGAAAGGAAGACTGATTTCGCTAGCAGCTCACCCCAGAGCGTTTTAAATTCCGCACGAGAAAAATACTGCATCCAGTACAAGGACGAGCAGGACCGCTATGATTCGGGTTATAAGTCCTGTGAAGCCATCAACGGTTGCCTGGAAGCGGACACGACGGAGGAGATCTACGCCCAGCCGCTGCCAACCGGCACCCTCACCCTTGGCGCTTTTAGCACTGACGACGACCCGTTCGACGAAGGCGGGACGGCCACGATGTCGGTCTCTCTTAACTTGGACGATACCCAAGCGACCATCGACGATGTCGTCGTCAGATTCACGAGCAGCAACTCGGACGTGACCATCTCTCCGAGCTCGAGGACCTTTACCCAAGACAACTGGTCCTCTGTTCAGAGCGTCACCCTCACCGCCGCGCAAGATAACGATATAGACGACGACAGCTTCACCATCACCGCCAAACCCGACAACGACAGCGGTGTTTTCGTCTTGGAAACAACGCAAACGGGCACCGTGGACGATGACGATACCCCGGCCATCGAAGTGAGCAGCGCCGCGGTCAACATCAACGAGGGCGGCAATACCGGCTCTTTCACCGTCAAACTCGGCAGCGACCCCGGGGGCGCTGTCACTGTGTCGGTGACCAACGGCGATCCCGGAGCGATGACGGTCGCGCCGACGACGCTGAACTTCACGTCATCGAATCACGATACGCCGCAGACGGTAACCGTCGTCGCGGAGGAGGATGACGACGGCCGGGACGAAAGCGTCGACATCACCCTATCCGCCACCAGCGGTTACGACGACGCTCCCGACGTGACAAAAACCATCGCCATCGACGATGACGAAGAGATAGAGTTCAACCTGACCGACACCACATTGACCGTGGTCGAAGGGCGTTCGAATACCTTCGGGGTGCGCCCGGCGACCCCGCCTTCGCAGGATTTCACCCTGCGGGTGACTTCCTCGGACTCCACCCTTAGCATCGATACCGATCCCGACATGGCGGGCACTCAAGATACCATCCGCTTCGATGCATCCGGCCAAACCTACCCTTGGAATCAATACAGGACCGTCACCGTCTCGGCGGCCCATGACGCCGATTACAACGACGAATCCATCACCGTGACCATTACGGCTGCGGGGGGAAATTACGACTACGCCGGCAAGACGGCGAGCGTTGCCGTTACCGTGGACGACGACGAGGCGCTGCAGATTCCGGCATCCATGTGTCTCAGGACCGAAAGGAGGGGCGACTACTTCTATATCAAGCGTACAGACACCGCAGGGTGCTTGAAGGACGCGTTCTGGATAAGAGGCAGTACTACTACTTCCAATTTCGCTTGCAAGATCCAAGGCTCAGACAAGATTCAAAGAAATATTTGGTCCCATCAAGACGAAATACAGGTGAGTCCGGGATCTACGAACCGGACATCACCTGCAACGTTCTGCTACCAATATCATGACAGAGCCAAACAAAAAGCTACGGGCTATCTAGGATGCCCTCACCCGGATCAAATCCCTTGCGGTAGCGGTAGAAACCATATAGGTACATTCCCGGACCGTCATGACGGCTCGATACACCTCAGTGGTGACCCCTTCTTCATCACCGAGGGCACCACTGCGAATATCAATATCAGACTTGATTCCCTGCGGGTACCGGATACAGCCGATGGAGATATCATGGTATCGGTATCGATCGACAACTCGGAGTTGATGATCGATACCGACCCCGACGAAGCCGGCAACCAGAGCGTTTTGGCCTTCGCCCCGGCAACCCGCAAAATCAATCAACGCGTCAAAATCACCTCGACCGCAGACGCCGATGGAACAAACGATGTCGGCGTTTTGACCGTCAAAGTCACCGGGCCCGATTCTTTCGTTGCCCCCGAGCGAAAAATCGAGGTCATCGTCAACGATGACGAAAGGCCCACGGGCAGCATGGTCGTCACCGGCGGTACGACGATCTCGCTCACGGAAGGGTCTCCGACGGTGGAAACTTTCGATGTCCACCTCACCAGCGCCAGTGCGCCGGATGGTGACACCCCGGTGATGATCACTGTCGACAACTCCGTCGTCATGATCGATACCGACCCCGACACCTCGGAGAACCAAAATATCCTGACCTTCACCTCTGCCAACTACCAAACCCCGCAGACCGTCTCCGTCTTCGCGGGATTGGACGATGACACGAGCGACGAAAACTTCACCCTCACCTTAAGCGCCATCAAAGGGGCTGTCGTGCTTCAAGACGTGACCAAGACGGGGACCGTCGCCGAACCCCCTGCGGGCAGGATGATCGTGCTCCCCCAGCCTACCTTCACCTTCAGAGAGGGCTTCGACGAGACCGTCACCGTTCGCCTCAGTGAACAACCGACCTCGAGCACCAGCACCGTCAGGATTACGAAGACCAACAACGACCTCACCATCGACACCGATCCTGATAGAGGTGGCAACCAAGATACGCTGACCTTCACCCGCGACAACTACGATGTCGACCAAAGCGTCAAAGTCATCGTGGGGCGAGACGACGATCACCATAACGATCGCGACACCCTCTCCTTCGAGTTCACCGGCGGTCTCAACCTCCCGGACCTGACGGTACCGGCGACGATCACCGAGCCTCCGGCGGGCTCGATCGTCGTCAACCCTTCGACGGAGTTGAAGATCGATGAAGGCTCGTCGAAAACCATCGGAGTCAAACTCAGCACCGCTCCGAATACGGATGTCACCATAAAGATCCATAAGAAGCACGGCAGCGATCTCGATATCGACACCAAAGCCGACGAGAACGGCAACCAGGACACATTGACCTTCACCGTCGAGAACTACAACGTCGTGCAGCCGGTCGTCATCACCGCAAGAGGTCATCTAAACAACAGCCAAGGGAGCGAAGAGACGCTCTCCTTCCGAGTCGAGAGAAAACCCGGCTTCAACACGACCGAGACGACCTTGGATGTCGAGCTGATCGACACCAACGTTCCTTCAGGAACGATCGTGGTGACGCCTTCGAACTTCGCGGTCCACGAGGGCTTTTCGGGCAGCTTCAACGTCACGCTCAATCGGAGGCCGAGCCGGGACGTCATCGTCGACATGACGCTGAACAAGATCCACTCGGGGGTCACGCTTTCTCACTCCTCGTTGACTTTCACCCCTGCGGACTATCGCACGGCACAGACCGTCACCGTCAGCGCCGCGCAGGACTCGGATTCGGACAGTGACACCAACACCCTCGTCTTCGCTGCCACCGGCGGTATCCGGGCACCGAATTTGATCATGGTGTTCAATATCTACGACGACGAACTCCCCCCGGATCCGGCGCATCTTTGCGTCGGATACTACGCACTCTCCAACAACGGCGGGATCGGCTTCGGCGGGCATGACCGGGACGGCCGATCGAGATTTACATGCACCGCGGGGAATGTCCGGGTTCATGTGAATTACCAAGTCAGCGGTTCATGCACTCCGCAGTCCCAGGAAATCGGCCCCGGCGCCGATGGCGGACACGAGTTCTCCGTGCAATCCTCCGCCATCAACTGGTGCGCCGAATATTCGAACTCCGAGACCCAGCGTCAATCGGGCTTCGAAGCCTGCCGAACCCTCGCCTGCCCGGGCACGGACGACTCCGGACTTGCCCGGGAAATCGGGTCGGAGATCGAAGCCCGCGGCATCGAGGTCTCGGTCGACAGCATCGAAATGGACGAACTGGAAAGAAGGGATTTCGATGTCCGGCTCCGGAGCGATCCCACCTTGCCGGTGACCATCTATCTCACGAGTTCGGATCCCAGTGTCTCTCTCGCTCCGAGATCGCTCTTTTTCAATCGCGGCGATTGGTTCAACGACCAGACGGTGACCGTCACCTCGGAAGGCGACAGAGACAGCGACGACCATGAAGGCCAAATCTCTTTGGTGGCCGTGGGCGGCAACTACCATGAGCTCAGCCTATCGTTCCCGCTCAAAGTGATCGACAGCGAAAGCACCGTCGCCCCCGATCCGAACGATCCCCTGTACTGGCCGGTGAAAACCCACGCCTTCGCCATCCCGCCGGTCACCGCACAAGACCAAGCCACCGTTCGTATTCGGTGTCGGCAGGAATCCCCTTGCATCGTCTACCTCGATTGCTCGGACCAAACGAACGGCTCTTACTACCGGGGAATCCTCAGCGCTCGAGGTCAGCCGGTTGCGACCATCCGCGCTTGGGGAGCGAGAACCCTCGATGCCGAGGATATCGTCTCCATCACCGGCAGATCATGGGAAGGAAGGGGCCGCCTCGCCTGTGCCTTGCGCAGCCAAGGAAAAATCAGCTCGCAGATCTGGACCCGTTCGGGCGAAGGCGTGCTCGTCAACAACAGCGATGCGATCAGAAGCGCTCGGATAGACGGGAGCAACCGCGCCGATATCGAGTCGATCCCGGCCCCGGGAAGCCAAGACGATACCAACTTCCGCATCCGCTGCGCCGCCGGGCTCGGAGAGCATTGCACCGGCACGACCTTCGCTTGCTACGGGGACGACGGTACGATGCACGAGGGCACTATCGGCACCATCCGTCGCTCCTCCGTACGGCATTTGAAGACCTCGGAACTCTCCGATATCATCGACCATCGCTGGCAGGGAATGGGCCTTTCATGCGAAGTCGCCTCGGATCAGCCCTTCACCGTGCAGGTGCTGACACGCACCGGCGGCGGCGGAGCCTTGGTCAACAACAGCGCCTCCGGCAACTAAGGAGCGAAGATTCGAAGATCGGCGAATTCGGGAGGAAAGTCCCTCACGAGAGACCCGAGACGAGAACCAAACACCGACGAACCAATGTCGCACGTCAGCGACTCAGGGATGCCTTCTTGTTTTCGAGAAGGCATCCCTTTTTTTTTGGGAATTACATATCAGTGCATCCATCGATGAATGAGGATATGCCGATCGCCCTTCCTCCCCTCGTCAAAGCTCCGAGTTTCGACACCGCTCGCCGCAAAGGGGATTCTCGAAAACGCCTTTGGGACACTCCGATAAAAAGGGCGGCTTTCCAGTAGCAGACGAACGATAACTCGCGGCTTGCTTTGCGAGTCGCTACCGAACGAGTCCGTAATCTTGCCGAAATCCAAGAGAATCGGGGCACGGACAGCCGCCCGTGCCCCGACTTCACTCTCAGTGCCTACTTCTACTCCATGCTGACCGCGGTGGCGCTGACCAACGACCGCGAATCCCCCTTGGTCGAAAAGTGGGTCGCATAGACCATGAAGGGATTCTCAGACTCGACATCGCAGGAATACCAGCCCGTGTCGTCATCGTCGATCCGATGGTCGGCGCCTCTGACGGTGGAGACGGTGTACACATTCAAACGATCGATCGTCCCCGCCTTGATCTTCGGCCAATCCCGCCCGCTGTCGTCGGTGCATACGAGTTTGGTCTTGGTGCATCGTTCGCCCTTCGCGGCGAGGCACCTGATGTTGACGAAGGGAGTGTTGCTTTCCCCGACCTTGAAATGAATACGAGCCTCGTTGTCTTCGCTCAACCGGTAGGCGGTGGTATTGGCGTTCACCGAGTCCGTCGAGGACCAAACCTGCGCCGTGATCCGCTGATGGCTACGCAACGCACAGTCGAGCACCCCGTCGCCCGTCGCCCCGGTAATCGTCTTTATCTTGCTCGCCGACAACGAGACCGTCGCCCCTCTGTCAATCGAATCCTCGTCGGTCGCCACCTTCGAGGCGCTATCGAGCGAGCCTTTGAACTCGTCGCCGTCCTTGTCGGTGCACTCAAGAAAGACCCGGCACTTTTTCTTGTCGGCACACCCGACCCGAGCGCTCGTCTCGATCAGATCGGAAGACGCGTTCCCCATCGCATAAGCCTTGATCGGCCAATAGAGCCCCGGGGTTTTGAGCAGTTTGCGAATCTCTCTGGTCTTGCCGACGGCCTTGGGTTTCAACTTGGCGTTGTTCTTGATCTGATCGTCGGCTCCGAGCTCGAGAAGTACGCGGATAGCAGCGGCCTTGCCTTCTATCGAAGCGATATGCAAGGGTGTATTTCCATCATTGTTTTGCGCGTCGACATCCGCTCCGAGCTCGACAAGTGCACGAATGGCATCAACTTCTCTGTTGGAATAAAGCGCGTGATGCAAAGGGGTATCGCCCGCATCGTCTTTCGCATCGACATCCGCCCCGGCATCGGCAAGCATTCGGATAGCTACGGCAGAAGCATCGTGCCACAACACAGATGTCTCATCTAGCACATGCAACCGGGCCGCAAAGTGCAAGGGTGTCCATCCACCGTCCGATGTAATTCTAGGGTTCGCACCCGCATCAAGCAGCACGCGGATAGTATCCTCACGCCACTGCCGATGAGCTATGTTTATATAGTAGCCATACGACGCCATATGCAAAGGGGTCGCTCCGCCGCTGCGGTGAGCGCCGTTTACGTTCGCACCGGCATCAAGTAGCAGCTGGGCAATTTCGGATTGATAACTTTCTGCCGCTGGAACCAAGAGTTCCTGCGCATCAACCGCGCCGCCCGCATCGAGCAGCAGCTTGACGATTTCGGGTCGATCATATCCTACCGCTGTATGCAAGGGGGCATGTCCGTCTCTGTCCTGTATGTCAACGTTCGCACCGGCATCAATCAGCATCTGGGCAATTTTGACCCGATTGTAGACTGCCGCTTGATGCAGAGGTGTCTCTCCATACTGATTCTTCACATCAACCGCGCAGCCCGCTTCGAGCATATTGCGCACGGCCGTGATGTCGCCCTTCTTCACCTTTTTGTGAAGGTCACAAGTCCATGCGTTGCTACCGGCAAAGGGGAAAGCGACAAGCAAAGCCAAAACCAAGAAGCGAATCCTTTTCATTCTGCAATCCTCTTGAAAACAAGGTGGCAAGCCACCGGAGAGCCCCGACGACAGGCCGTCGGGGACGAAAAAACAGAGGCGCATTTTCTCGATGCGCCTGTTGATGCTGGCAAGCGCCGACGAAGCGAAGAAGGAGCGACAGGAGGATGCACATATATAATTCCCTAAATCTACCCCAATCGCATACTGGCCCGCAAACACCGCGGTTCCCGAGCCTTCGCTTCGCTGTCTAAGGAGTCCGTCATCTGGGCAAGGATCCAACAGAGTCGGGGCACGGGCGATTGCCCATGCCCCGACCTCGCTCTCAGCGCCTACTTCCTACTCCATGCTGACCGCGGTGGCGCTGACCAACGACCGCGAATCCCCCTTGGTCGAGAAGTGGGTCGCATAGACCATGAAGGGATTCTCCGACTCAACATCGCAGGAATACCAACCCGTGTCGTCATCGTCGATCCGATGGTCGGCGCCTTTGACGGTGGAAACGGTGTACACGTTCAAACGATCGATCGTCCCCGCCTTGATCTTCGGCCAATCCCGACCCCTGTCGTCGATGCATACGAGTTTGGTCTTGGTGCATTGCTCGCCCTTTGCGGCGAGGCACCTGATGTTGACGAAGGGGGTATTGCCTTCCCCGACCTTGAAATGAATACGAGCCGCGTTGTCTTCGCTCATCCGGTAGGCGGTGGTATTGGCGTTCACCGAGTCCGTCGAGGACCAAACCTGCGCCGTGATCCGCTGATGGCTACGCAACGCACAATCGAGCGCCCCGTCGCCCGTCGCCCCGGTAATCGTCTTTATCTCACTCGCCGACAACGAGACCGTCGCCCCTCTGTCAATCGAATCCTCGTCGGTCGCCACCTTCGAGGCGCTATCGAGCGAGCCTTTGAACTCGTCGCCGTCCTTGTCGGTGCACTCAAGAAAGACCCGGCACTTTTTCTTGTCGGCACACCCGACCCGAGCGCTCGTCTCGATCAGATCTGAAGACGCATTCCCCATCGCATAAGCCTTGATCGGCCAATAGAGCCCCGGGGTTTTGAGCAGTTTGCGAATCTCTCTGGTCTTGCCGACGGCCTTGGGTTTCAACTTGGCGTTGTTCTTGATCTGGTCGTCGGCTCCGAGTTCGAGAAGTACGCGGATGGCATCGGCGTAGCCTTCAATGGAGGCGATATGCAAGGGTGTATTTCCCTTATTGTTTTTCGCATTGACATCCGCTCCTCGCTCGACAAGTGCACGAACGGCATCAACGCCGTTCCCGTAGAGACCGCTCCTGTTGGCTGCGGAGTGCAAAGGGGTCTGTCCATTATTATCTTTCGCATTGACATCCGCTCCTGCCTTGAAAAGTTCACGAACGACATCGACGGGCCTGTTGGAACGCGATGCCCAGTGCAAAGGGGTCTGTCCATCATCGTCTTTCGCATCGACATCCGCTCCGGCATCGACAAGCATTCGGATGACCACACCAAAAGCATCGTGCCACAACACAGAAGTCTCATCTGACACATCAGTCCAAGCTGCCCAGTGCAAGGGTGTCAGTCCATGAATGCCCCTTAATTTCACATTCGCATTCGCATCAAGCAGCACGCGGACAGTATCCTCACGCCGCTTAAATGCCGATATGCTTAACGCTTCGCCAAACGACGCTCGATCCAAGGGTGTCATTCCCCTATTGTCCTTTAAGTCGACGTTCGCATCGGCATCAAGAAGCATCTGGGCGATTTCGGCCCGATAGTACATTGCCGCTATATGCAAGGGGGCTCCGTATCCGTATCTGTCGCTGTCCTGTATGTCGACGTTCGCACCGGCATCAATCAGCAGCTTGGCAATTTCGACTCTATTTTCATATACCGCTATATACAGGGGTGTCCGTCCCCGTGAATCCCTCACATCGACATCGCAGCCCGCATCGAGCATATTGCGCACGGCCGTGATGTCGCCCTCCATCACCTTTTTGTGCAGGTCACAAGTCCATGCGTTGCTACCGGCAAAGGGGAAAGCGACAAGCAAAGCCAAAACCAAGAAGCGAATCCTTTTCATTCTGCAATCCTCTTGAAAACAAGGTGGCAAGCCACCGGAGAGCCCTGACGGCGTTGCCGTCGGGGACGAAAAAATAGAGGCGCATTTTCTCGATGCGCCTGTTGATGCGGGCAAGCGCTGACGAAGCGAAGAAGGTGCGACAGGAGGATGCACATATATAATTCCCTAAATCTACCCCAATCGCATACTGGCCCGCAAACACCGCGGTTCCCGAACCTTCGCTTCGCTGTCTAAGGAGTCCGTCATCTGGGCAAGGATCCAACAGAGTCGGGGCACGGGCGATTGCCCATGCCCCGACCTCGCTCTCAGCGCCTACTTCCTACTCCGTGCTGACCGCGGTGGTGTTGATCAACGACCGCGAATCCCCCTTGATCGAGAAGTGGGTCGCATAGACCATGAAGGGATTCTCAGACGAGACATCGCAGGAATACCAGCCCGTGTCGTCATCGTCGATCCGATGGTCGGCGCCTTTGACGGTGGAAACGGTATACACATTCAGGCGATCGATCGTCCCCGCCTTGATCTTCGGCCAATCCCGCCCGCTGTCGTCGGTGCATACGAGTTTGGTCTTGGTGCATCGTTCACCCTTTGCGGCGAGGCACCTGATATTGACGAAGGGGGTGTTGCTTTCCCCGACCTTGAACTGAATACGAGCCTCGTTGTCTTCGCTCAACCAGTAGGCGGTGGTATTGGCGTTCACCGAGTCCGTCGAAGACCAAACCTGCGCCGTGATCCGCTGATGGCTGCGCAACGCACAATCGAGCGCCCCGTCGCCCGTCACCCCGGTGATCGTCTTTATCTCGCTCGCCGACAACGAGACCGTCACCCCGCGGCTAATCGAATCCTCGTCGGTCGCCTCTTTCGAAGCGCTGTCGAGCGAGCCTTTGAACTCGTCGCCGTCCTTGTCGGTGCACTCAAGAAAGACCCGGCAATCTTTCTTGTCGGCACACCCGACCCGAGCGCTCGTCTCGACGAGATTGGACGATGCATTCCCTATCGCATAAGCCTTGATCGGCCAATAGAGCCCCGGGGTTTTGAGCAACTTGCGAACCTCTTTGGTGCTGCCGACGGCCTTGGGTTTCAACTTGGCGTTGTTCTTGATCCGATCGTCGGCTCCGAGTTCGAGAAGTACGCGGATGGCGTCGGCTTTGCCTCCCATCGAAGCGACATGCAAGGGTGTATTTCCATCATCGTTTTGCGCGTTGATATCCGCTCCGAACTCGACAAGTGCACGAACGGCATCGACGCTGCTCCTACCGTAGAGATCGCTCTTGTTGGCTGCGAAGTGCAAAGGGGTCTGTCCATTATTGTCTTTCGCATTGACATCCGCTCCGAAATCGACAAGTGCACGAACGACATCGACGCTGCTCCTACCGTAGATATCGCTCTTGTTGGCTGCGGAGTGCAAAGGGGTCTGTCCATCATTGTCTTTCGCATTGATATCCGCTCCGGCCTCGACAAGTGCACGAACGACATCGACGGGCCTTTTGGAATGCGATGCCCAGTGCAAAGGGGTCTTTCCATCATTGTCTTTCGCATCGACATCCGCTCCGGCATCGACAAGCATTCGGATGACCACGCCATAAGCATCCTGCCACAACACAGAAGTCTCATCTAACACATTAACCCAAACTGCCCAGTGCAAGGGTGTCATTCCCAAAGGGTCCCGTAATTTCGCATTCGCATTCGCATCAAGTAGCACGCGGACAGTATCCTCACGCCGCTTAGATGCCGATATGCTTAACGTTTCGCCAAACGACGCTCGATACAGGGGTGTCGCTCCCCAAGAGTTCTGTAAGTCGACGTTCGCATCGGCATCAAGAAGCAGCTGGGCGATTTCGGCCCGATAGTATGCTGCCGCTAGATGCAAAGCGGCTCCGTATCCGTATCTGTCGTTGTCTTGTATGTCGACGTTCGCACCGGCATCAATCAGCAACTTGGCAATTTCGACTCGGTTGTAGTATGCCGCTCCATGCAGGGGTATCCATCCCCCCGACGAATTCTTCGCATCGACTGCGCAGCCCGCATCGAGCATATTGCGCACGGCCGTGATGTCGCCCTCCTTCACCTTTTTGTACAGGTCGCAAGTCTGTGCGTTGCTACCGACAAAGGGGACAACGGCGAGCAAAGTCAAAGCCAAGAAGCGAATCCTTTTCATTCTGAGATCCTCTTGAAAACAAGGTGGCAAGCCACCGGAGAGTCCTGACGGCGTTGCCGTCTGGGACGAAAAAGCCGAGTCGCATCTTCTTGATGCGCCTCGGTGGATGTTGATGCGGGCAAGCGCTGACGAAGCGAAGAAGGAGCGACAGGGGTTCAGCAGCGAAGCGATTTTTTATAGGGGGGGGGATAATGAATTCAGGCACGCCGAACGCCACGGGCGCCGATTTCGGTCGGCGCTTCGAATCCGGGGTTTTGTCTGTAGACGGGTTCATCGTCGTCGCGTGCTTTCGGGATTGACAAAGCGCTCTTCGGCTCGGAAAGTTGGCGGAAGTCTACCCCGAACGCATATCGAGATGCAACCGGCGCAGGCTCCGACGAAAAGGGCGGCTTCACCCTCGTCGGAGAAGCCGCCCCCAAGTCAAGATGCGAGTCCGAGGCTAGTTCCCCACCACACCGGTGGCGCCGTTGTTGACCAGCACTCGGTCGCCCGAGCGGGTCCACACCTGCGAGCCGATGTTCGCTTGGCTTCTAAGCACGCAGCCGAGTCTTCCCTCCCATGACGAGCCCGCTCCTATCAAGCGTTGGATATGACCGGGAACCAGGGTCGTCGTCGCCCATACCCTTATCGCGGGGAAATGGCCCTGCAAGACTCTTCCGGCCTGCGTGGAGCAATCGAGGAAGACCGCGCACGGGACGATTTGCACCGACATCTCCGTCTCTCACGCCGAAGGGGAGAAGGTCAAGGAGCTCGGAAGAGAGGGAAACCAGAGCGTTGCAGCTCGACTAAGGTGACGAGGACGGCTTCCGGCGGCTCTTGGGACAGCCTGATGCGGAGCGTTTGCAGCCCGCCTTCGGGAAGATCGAGGTTGCCCGCTCGGCTCGAAAAAGGCCTTCGCGTTTTTCACTCCCCCGCCGGCGCCGAGGGCCAGTTCGGGTGCTCGATCCGGCAACGCTCGGGATAGAGTCGAATCCCCGGCACATCGCCCCGCTCGAGATCGCGCTGCATCCCCTCCCAATAAGAAGGGCTCATGAGATCCCCGTGGGTTGCGCGAAAGAGTCTTCGCAACCGACGATCCATGAGCCGAAAACCGGCCTCGATTTCCTCGGGGAGGAAAACGGTTCCCTCTTCGTAGAACCAATCGGGGACGCCATCCTCCCCCTCCTCTCGATCGAGATTGGAGCGAATCTTGACCGCGGTCAAGGGCTCCAAAGCGTCGTAATCGAACAGATAGACCTTTCGGTAGCGACTGACCCCGTAGTTGCGGGCATCCAGATCTTTGTTGAAAACATTGGCCGCGGCGTTGTTCTTGATGCAGTGACCCAAGTTGACGATGGCCTCGGCGGCTTCGGCCGGAGAAGCCTCGCCGAGAAAGACCGGCAAGGGGCGAACCCGTCTTTGGACGATCAAATGCCGCAAGATCACCGCATCCCCGTGCTTGGAAACGCTCCTCGACGCATCGCGCAGCAACTCCGCAAGCAGCGCCGGATCGAACCACGAGGAATCGAGCTCCAAGTTGTGGTAGATGATGTTGTCGAGCATGGAACCGGTGCGGTCGATCTCGTGCACCCGACGGTATTTATCGAGTACCGCATCGATACCGGGGAATTCGCCCCATTTGTACTGATCCGTCGGGGTATCGCGAATCACCTTGAGGTTGTAATCCGACGAGGTGGCGGCAAAGCCGATGGCCACCGAGCCTCGAAATCCTATCGCGGTGGTGAATCGCTCTCCCCGCGCGATCACTTCCTCTCGCAGCTCGCTCATCACCGCGACCTTGCCGACATGGTTGAAGCCGATGGTCGAATAGTGCAAGCCCAAGCGGCGGGTGGGCATCACCGCATAGAGAAAGGCCGCCATTTCGTGGTAGAGGGGGCTGGTAACATGGAAATTGGCAAGCGTCGAGCTGAAAAGATTATGCGCCTGCGCCCGTCCGTGGAGCACCGCCTCGACATAGATACCCGCTTCGTGATTGAGCAAGGCGAGGATCAAGGGCGTCGAAGCGGCGTCGTCGAAAACGATGCGCCCGACGAGATAGGCTCCGCGATTGCGGAAAAATCCGGCGGCGGCCATCTGGATCTCGAGGGCCCTCGGGCTGCATGCCCCGGGCTCGTCCGGCACCGGGCTTGGGCCCTCGCCAACGATCTCCTCGAGCCTTGCGCTCACCCGCTGCACGTCGCCCGCGAAATCCCTCCACGAGCCTCGAAAATCGGGGATGCGAAGGATGCGCTCCACCACGGATTCAAGATCCCCGCTCGGGGGCAGGGGAAAATCGATGCGCACCGCCGCTCCGCGGTCGCTCTCGGGATCGAAGTGATGCAAGAAGGCATAATCCACCGGAGACCACATCCCCTCGCAGATCATTCGGCGAACGGAATTGATCCAGGCGAAAGCGATATCCGATTCGTATCTTCCTTGGATATTCGCCAGATAAGCCGCCTCCACTCGAGCCCAGAAGTCCTCGTCCTCGATCTCCTGCGGCAGGATCCGGCGCAGATCTCGGGAGGCGGCGCGGGCGCTGGTGTTGTAGATCGCCAGTCGGCGGCGGCTCAATGCGAGGGAACGCGCCGGATCGCGAGCCTCGAAGGCCGCCTTGGCCCGCGCCGGGATACCGCGGGCCTCGATGTAATAGTCGTCGAACTCCGCGAGTATCCACGCGGCGATTCGATCGATACGCTCTCGATCGCTCAAAGCCCCCTTCGCCGCTTCGATGGCGAAAGCCTCGTTGCGCTTTTTTCTTGCGGGCGACGAGTCGTCGAGACGATCCGTGTTCTCCAAGGGGCGATCAAAGGGAGGCATCGTTCATACTCCGAAAAGGAATCCGATGGGTAGGGTCTTGCGTCGATTGTCGCCTTTTGCGGTCGATAACGCCCGCCGGCGGCGTGCCGAAACCCCAAGGGCTCTTTGATCGTCGATCTTTCGATTATGATTGCGCGGGGGTCTGCGCGAGGGTCGATTTTCGGAAAAAAACCGGCCGGAAATCGGTCGATCGTCTCAAGACATCCACAAATCAAAACATCCACAAAAAGCGGATCGAGTCATGGATGGATTCGAATTCGAAGTCGTGCATATCGTGGCTCTTTGGGCCTTCGTTCTCGCGGCGCTCTTCGGCTTCGTCGCCAACAAAACCAACTTTTGCGTGATGGGGGCGATCAGCGACTTGCTGCATATCGGCTCGAGCGGTCGTTTGG
This sequence comes from Gammaproteobacteria bacterium, assembly GCA_965220535.1. Classification (GTDB taxonomy): domain Bacteria; phylum Pseudomonadota; class Gammaproteobacteria; order HK1; family HK1; genus HK1. The sequence goes on from OZ244833.1 coordinate 1,448,094, forward strand.
GGGCATGGCTCTTCGCGGCGGGGTTCGCGGTGATCGGCACCCAACTCCTGTCGCTTTCGGGGACGATCGATCTCGACGAGGCGATCTACTTAGGCCCGAGGCTCGGCTGGCTCGGGCATATCGTCGGCGGCTTGGCCTTCGGTATCGGCATGACCCTCGCCGCCGGCTGCGGGCAGCGCAATCTCGTGCGCTTGGGCAGCGGCTCTCTCAAAGCCCTGGTGGTCTTGCTGGTACTCGGGATCACCGCCTACACCACCTTGCGCGGGCTGCTGGGGCTGCTGCGCATCGGCGTTTTCCAAGCCCCCGACAACGACCTCGCGCGGCACGGAATCGAAGATCAAAGCGTGGCGACATTGCTGGCGGCGCTCGCGGGAGCGGACGGGGGCTCCGTCGATAGCCTGCGCCTCGTGCTGGCGCTGATTTTTGGCGGGGGGTTGGTCGTCTTCGCTCTTTCGCGCCCCGCCTTTCGTCGCAACGCCGAGCATTTGCTGGCGGGATTCACGGTCGGGGGGGTCGTCGTCGGCGGCTGGTATTTGACCGGTTATATCGGCAACGACGATTTCAACCCCGTCCCCTTGGAGTCCATGACCTTCGTTGCGCCGACGGGCAATACGATCAACTACCTGATGACCTTCACCGGATCGACCATCAACTTCGGAATCGCGGCGGTGCTGGGGATGATCGGCGGTTCCCTCGCTTACGCCTTGCTCTCGGGAGGCTTTCGCATCGAAAGCTTCAGCAACCGCTCGGAGATGGTGCGCCACCTGATCGGAGCGGCGCTGATGGGCTTCGGCGGCGTCCTCGCCTTGGGCTGTACCATCGGACAAGGCGTGACCGGGCTTTCCACCCTCGCCCTCGGATCGCTGATCACCGTTCCTGCGATTTTCATCGGCAGCGCGATGACCATGCGCACGGAATACTACATGCTCGACGAGCGTTCCTTGCTCGTCTCCCTGCGGATGGCGCTCGAAGACAGCCTGATGCCTTGGCGCGCCGCGGATCGATAAACCCGCGGATCGATAACCCCGGTACCCTTCGATGAATCTGCATCGTCGCGAATTTCTCGGCATTCTCGCCTGTGCCGCCGCCGCCGGAATGCCCTTGGGGGCCCGCGCTCGGGAGGCGCAAGACCCCTATCGGATCCCGGCCTTCGGCAACCTTCGCCTGCTGCATATCACCGACTGTCACGCCCAACTCCTGCCGGTTCATTTTCGCGAACCCCACCTCAATATCGGCCTCGGGACGGCGTACGGAAAGCCTCCCCACTTGGTCGGCGAAGCGCTGCTGGCGCATTTTCAAATCCCCCCCGAGGGTCTCGAAGCCCATGCCTTCACCCACCTCGATTTCGTCGAGGCGGCGCGGCGCTACGGCAAGGTGGGCGGTTTCGCCCACTTGATGAGCCTCGTTAAACGCTTGCGCGAAGAGGTCGGCCCGCAGCGCAGCCTGCTGCTCGACGGCGGCGACACCTGGCAGGGATCGGGAAGCGCGCTGTGGACCCAAGGCGAGGATATGGTCGAAGCCGCCAACCTCCTCGGGGTGGACGTGATGACCGGTCACTGGGAGTTCACCTACCCCGCGCAAAGGGTGCAAGCCAATATCGATCGCTTGCAAGCGGATTTCGTCGCGCAGAATGTGCGCGTGAGAGAGGAAGCCCTCTTCGAGGGCGTCCCGGCCTTCGACGAGGACAGTGGGCACGCTTTCCCTCCTTATACGATCAAGGAGGTCGGCGAAAGACGTATCGCCATCGTCGGACAGGCTTTTCCCTATACCCCTATCGCCAACCCCGCGCGTTTCATTCCCGATTGGAGTTTCGGCATCCGCGATGACGAGATGCAAGCCTTGGTGGATGCCGTCCGCGAGGACGAAAAACCCGACGCCTTGGTTTTGTTATCCCATAACGGCATGGACGTGGATCTGAAAATGGCATCCAAAGTCCAAGGGATCGATGCCATCCTCGGCGGCCATACCCACGATGCGGTACCGGCCCCGGTCTTGGTCGAGAATCGGGGAGGAAAAACCCTCGTTACCAATGCCGGCTCGAACGGCAAATTCCTCGCGGTGCTCGATCTCGATATCGGCGAGGGGCGGGTGCGGGATTATCGCTACCGCTTGCTGCCGGTCTTTTCCGATCTCTTGGATGCCGACCGGCGAATGAGCGATTTGATCGAGCGGGTGCGCGCCCCCTTCGTCGATCGCTTGGGCGAAGAGCTGGCGGTCGCGGATCGGCTGCTTTACCGACGGGGCAACTTCAGCGGCACCTTCGATCAGCTGATCTGCGATGCCTTGCGCACGGTCGACGATGCGCAAATCGCCCTTTCGCCCGGGTTTCGCTGGGGGACGACGATCCTTCCCGGCCAGACGGTGAGGATGGAGGATGTTCTGGCCCAGACCGCGACGACCTACCCGGAAACCTATATGCGCGAGATGAAGGGCTCGGATCTGAAAGCGATCCTCGAGGATGTCGCCGACAACCTCTTCAACCCCGATCCTTATTATCAGCAAGGCGGCGACATGGTGCGCACCGGCGGCCTCGACTATGTTTGCGACCCCTCGCAACCGATCGGTCGGCGTATTTCCGAAATGACGCTCGACAACGGCGAGGCGATCTCGGCGGAGAAGTCCTATAAGGTCGCGGGCTGGGCCACCGTCAACCCCTCCCCCGGACCCCCGATCTGGGAGACGGTCGCCGCTTATTTGCGGGATCGAAAAAGCGCTCGTATCGAGCGGATGAATACTCCGAGGCTGGTCAATGTCAGCGGGAATCCCGGGATTGCCGAGGGATAGACGAGGACTGGACGAGGACTGGACGATCGCCCGCGTCGAGGGGGGCTGCGAGCGGGGGCTGCGAGCGGAATCGTCGCGCATTCGACGATCCCTTAGGCGATTCCCTTAGGCGATCCCTTCGCCCGATATGCGGCCCGATATGCGGCTAAATCCTGCGACTAAACGCTGCGGCTAAAAGCGCCGGGGTTGCAATCCGGTGGCGAACCAGACGACGAGGCTGTGGAAGTCGTAAACCGGCAAGCCGGTCGCGCGGGCGATATCCGCCGCATAAGGGGGCATATTGGTGCATTCGAGCACGATCGCCCCGAGATCCGGGCAGCGCTCGTGCAGCCGGCGGGCGGCATCGACCGTTTCCTCCCGGGCGCGATCGACATCGAGCCGGGCTTCGTTTTCGAGCAAGACCTGCGCGAGTTCCCCGTCGCTTGCGATCCCCTCGATCGGGGTATCTGCAGACGCCCCGGCGCATTCGAGATGCCTTGGCCCCAAACTGGCGGCATCGACCGTCACCACCCCCGCCCGGCGTCCGGGCGGCAATATCCGCGCAAGCCACGGCAGCTGCAACAAGGCGGAGCTCGCCACCGGCACCTTGCAAGCCTCGGCGATATCTCGCTGATGCAAGATCAGGAAGCCGCAGTTGGTCACGATCCCGTCGGCGCCGTCGGCGACCAACTCGCAAGCGGCGGCGGCGAACTTCTCCACCAGCCCCCGGGCGTGATCGCGCACCACTTTGCCGGGGCTTGCGCCCTCGATCACCCGGCAAAGCACGGGAAAAGGCCAAGTCGCCAGATTGCCGCCATCGCCCGGGATGCGGGGGAAACGTGTTTTCAGCATCAAGATGCCGATGCTCGCTCCTTGCACCGGCTTGCCCTCGGACAGAATCGTCGCCATCGGCAGCCTCCTGGCATCGGATTGTTTCGATCTTCGAAAAAGGGTCGCGGGCGACCTTGGCCCTCGGCCCGGTACGAATGCCGGGGCGCAAGGCAAAGCGCCTTGTGGAAGATCTTCTCTTTTTTTTCGGCGGTCGACCTGCGGGCGCCGCCGTTCGCTCGGGCGAAAGCGAGCGAGCGGGGCTTCGACGAGCATCGCCCTCGCCCTTCCCCCGATCCCTCTTTTCAAGACTTGGCCAGCGTCATATCGAGATAGGCCTGGATCGATGCCCTGGTTTCTTCGCTTCGCCACATCGCCCGGATCTCCGCCCCGACCTCCCCTTCCCGACGACGGATGGCGTCGATCACCGGGCGACGAATTTCGCGCTTGACCACGGCGAAGGCGCGTCCGTCGCCGAAAATCATCGCTTCGGCAAGCGTAAGGGAGCGATCGACAAGACTCTCGGGCGCCACCACCTCGTCCACCAAGCCCAAGGAGAGGGCCGCCGCCGGCAAGTGGGTATCGGCGCCGAGGACGATGCTTCGAAAATGCTGCGGTGAGGTGATGGATCGCATGATCTCGAGGGCCCCCGGGGGAAAGGGAACCCCCAAGCGCAGCTCCGGGGTGCCGATGCGCCCCTTCCCCTCGGCCATTAAACGCCGATCCGCTCCCGCCGCCAACAAACAGCCGCCGGCGATCGCATGGCCGTTGATCGCCGCCACCACCGGAGACGGATGGGTGAAAATGCGCTCGAAGATTCCGTTCATCGCCGGCAAGAAAGTGTCGATGAAATCCAAGCCCTCGCTCATCATGCGAAAGAGATCGACCCCGGCGCTGAAAAAAGCGCCGCTGCCGGTCAATACCGTGGCCTTCGCCTCCCGGGCGCGATCGAAGGTCTCGGTGAGCTCCTCGCATAGCTCCGGATCGATCGTATTCGCCTTGCCGTGATCGAGACGAAGAAGAGCGATACCATCTTGCAAATCATAGTGAAGCATATAAGACCCCCCTGCGCTTTTGCGCTCGATGCGGCGCACGTCGTAGTGCGGCCATAATGGTACGCCATGCGATAGCAAAAACCGCCGGCGGTCGACGCCCCTTCGGCGCGCCTCGACGAAGAGCATCGACGATGGGCTTCGACGAGCAAGCGAAGCGCAAGCCCTCGATAAGAAGGGCGACGAGCGATCGGCGGCGTTTTTCGCGAGCGATTCCGCGCATGATTTCGCGCACGATCCCGTGAGCGATCTCGCGAACGATCCCGCGAGCGATCTCGATCTCGATGTCGATCTCGATTCAGATACCTAGACACCCTCCCGTCCTTTCACCCGACCGGGGATCCGACCATGAGCCAGTACCCCCATCTGCTGACCCCTTTTCGTCTGCGTCATCTCGTTTTCAAAAACCGCGTGATGAGCACGAGCCACGCTCCGGGCTATGTCGAGGATCGGCATCCGAAACGCCGTTACCAGCTCTATCACGAGGAAAAAGCCAAAGGAGGACTGGCGCTGACGATGTTCGGGGGCTCGTCGAATATCGCCCCGGACTCCCCTTCCGCCTTCGGTCAGATCTACATCGGAGACGATTCGATCATCCCCGTCTTGCAGGAGTTCTCGGAACGGATCCATCGACACGGCTGCGCGATCATGTGCCAGATCACCCACATGGGGCACCGCACTTCGTGGAGCGTCGAGGATTGGTTGCCGACGCTGGCGCCCTCGGTGGTGCGCGAGCACGCCCATCGATCCTTCCCCAAGGAGATGGACCGCCACGATATCGAACGCGTGGTGCGAGCCTTCGGGGACGCTGCGCTGCGCTGCAAGGAAGGGGGGCTCGATGGCGTCGAACTGTTGGCCCACGGGCACCTGATCCATCAGTTCTGGACCCCTTTGGTCAATCGCCGCACCGACGGCTACGGCGGCAGCCTCGCCAATCGAGCCCGCTTCGGGATGGAAGTGCTCGAAGAGGTGCGCCGGCGGGTCGGGGACGATTTCGCGGTGGGCTTTCGAATGATGGGGGACGAACTCAAAGAAGGCGGCTTGACGCAGGACGATTGTCTGGCCATCGCGAAGATCTACGCCGAGAGCGGAATGTGCGACTTCCTGAACGTCATCGCCGGGCAGGTCGGCAACGAGCGCGGTCTGTCGATCTCGATTCCCGGGATGGCGGGACCGAGAGCCCCCTTCGTCGATATCGCGGCGCGGATGAAACGCGAAACCGGGCTCGCCGTTTTTCACGCCACCCGCATCGCGGATCTCCCCACCGCCGAGCATTGCATCCGCGAGGGGTCGATCGATATGGTGGCGATGACTCGCGCCCATATCGCGGATCCCCATATCGTCGCCAAGATGCAACGGGGCGAGGAAGATCGCATCCGCCCCTGTGTCGGGGCCGGCTATTGCTTGGATCGCATCTACGTCGGCGGCGACGCCCTTTGCCTGCACAACCCGGCCACGGGGCGCGAGGGAAGCCTGCCGCATAGCGTCGAACGCAGCGCCGGCCCCCAATACAAGGCGGTGGTGGTCGGAGCGGGTCCGGCGGGCTTGGAAGCGGCCCGGGTTCTCGCTCTTCGCGGGCACGAGGTGACGCTCTTCGAGGCCGGGAACGAAGCCGGCGGTCAGATCCTGATCGCGGCCCGCGCCACTTGGCGCAAGGATTTGATCGGTATCGCCCAATGGCTGGTTGCGGAAGTCGAACGCTTGGGGGTGCAACTACGGCTCAATCACTACGCGGAGAAAGAGGATGTCCTCGCGCTTTCGCCGGATATCGTCGTCGTGGCCACCGGGGGGTTGCCGAATGTCGATGTCTGCGAAGGCGCCGAGCATATCGTCAGCGTCTGGGATATTCTCGGCGGGCAAAGCGAGCCGGGGGCCGAGGTGCTGGTCTTCGACGATCATGGCGATCACCAAGGTCCGAGCGTGGTCGATTTTCTGAGCGAGCGCGGGTCGAAGGTGGAGTTGGTCACCCCGGATCGAATGAGCGCCCAGGAGATCGGCGCGACGAACTACCCGGTTTACCTGCAACGATTCTATCGCGCGGGGGTGCGGATCACCCCCGACAACCGCTTGCACGCGGTAGAACGAGAAGGCCAAGGCAATCGTCTGCGGGCGACGCTGCGCAACGAATACAGCGACGAGGAAGAAATCCGCCTTGTGGATCAAGTGGTGGCCGAACACGGCACCTTGCCGATGGACGAGATCTTTCACGATCTCGCGCCGATGGCCCGCAACGAGGGATCGCTCGATATCGATGCCTTGCTCGGCGGTCGGCCGCAAGCGATCGACGGCGGCCCCGAAGGCGGGTTCATGCTCTTTCGCGTCGGAGACGCCGTCGCCGGCCGCAATATCCATGCCGCGATCTTGGATTCGCTGCGGCTTTGCAAGGATATCTGAGCCTAGTGAGCCTAGCTGAGCCTAGCTGAAACGAATATCGAAAGCCGGAAGACGTGCGCCGAAACGTGCGCCGAAAGCCCGAGGAGGGCTTCGGCGCCCGGGCGCACGTTCTTTCGAAGAGTTCTTTCGAAGAGCGAACTTCAAGTCTGCTTCCACAGCCACCGCAGCAGGGCATCTTGCAAGCGCGTTCCTTGGCCATAATGCGCCCCGCGCTGGTTGTGCAGCACCACCACGACAAAATCTCGCCCGTCGGCGCCGTGCAAATAACCGGCCAGCGAACGAACATCGTCGATCAATCCGGTTTTGGCATGCACTCGCCCGACCAAGGGAGTTTTTTTCAGCCGCCGCCGCAAGGTGCCGTCGATCCCGATCAGCGGCAAGGAGGAAACGAACTCCGCCCGCAGCGGGCTTTCGTAGGCCGTGCCGAGGATCTCCCCCAAGGTGCGGGCGGTAACTCGGGTTTGGCGGGACAGGCCCGAACCGTTGTCGAGGAAAAACCCGGCGGATTCGATCTCCTCGGTCGCCAGCCATCTCGATATCGCTTCGCGTCCTTTTTCCACCGTGCCCGGCGCTTCGCCCTCGTGCGCGCCGATGGTCAGCAGGAGCTGCCGCGTCATGACGTTGTTGCTGAACTTGTTGATCGGGCGCAGGAGATCGACCAGAGGCGGCGATTCCTCGACGATCACTCTCTTCGCCGAATCCGGCACCGGTCCGGTGCGAAAATCCCCGTCCAAGGATGCCCCCAAACCCGCCCAAAGGCTGCGAAAAGCGCCTTGGAGCAGGGTTCGCGAATCGAAGGTCGAGCGCCAAAAAGCGTGCGCGCCGCAAGAAAGGGGGTAGGCGCCGGAAAAGCGCACCCGGCGATCGGGACCATCGCCGTCGATGCGCATCCTGATGCGAAAATGACGTCCGCCGCAAGCGCCCCTCGTCAATCGCAGGCGATTGTCGATCGCGGTCTCGGGGAGCGGGGGGTCGGTGGTGATCACCACCTTTTCGGCGCCCGAATCGGGATGGAAAGAGAAACGGGTGGAACTGAAATTGAAGAGCAGCGATCGCGGCAGGGCGTTATAGCTGCGATAGGGTCGATCGTCGAAACTGCCGGGATCTTCCGGGGACAAGGAAAAGAGGCTTTCATCGAAGACCACATCGCCCGTGATATGACGGATACCGCGGGCCCGAAGGCTCTGCAAAATCCGCCACAAAGACTCCCCCAACAAATGCGGATCACCGCCGCCTTCGATATGGATATCGCCTTCGAGCCGCCCGTCGGCGACCGAGCCTCGGCGCAACACCTTGGTCTCGAAACGAAAATCGGGACCCAAGATATCAAGCGCGGCAAAGGTCGTCAGCACCTTGATCACCGACGCCGGCACCCGCGCCGCGTCCGGGCGATAGGCGACGAGCGGGCTTTCCTCCCCCATCGCTTGTATCCAAAGGCTGATGCCGTCGGGATCGATATCCTCTTGCGCGAAGATCTTTCGTATCGGTTCGGGCAAACGAGTCTCGGTATCGGCGGCGGTATCGACGTTATCGGCGGCGACCGTCGCCTCGATCGACGGCAGCGCGCAAAGACAAAGCACGAATCCGGCCAAGAAGCTCCGAAGGCGAGGGAGGTGGCTCGAATATTTGCCCTCTCCCGCGTTCCTTCGGCACTCGGCCGGATCGTTCGAAGCCGGATCGTTCGAAAAACGCTCCCGCTGCGAAAAGCGCCCTGAGAAAGAGTGCCGCAGCCCGCCCGACAGGGACAGGGCAAAAGCGATGCGAGCGAATATCGGCGCCAAGGAGAACGCCGACGGCTCCGTTCGAGCTCGAAGCCGCAAGATCATGGGATATCGAGGCGAGGCTTCATCGAAAAACGAGGGCTTTCGCTCGAGGCTTTCTAACCGACGAGTTCGGGAAAGGCGATGCCGGTGCCCATCGAGCCGCATTGCCGGGCGGTGTTTTTCGCCAGATATTGTTGGTGGTATTCCTCGGCGTAGTAGAAAGGACCGGCTTTCGCAATTTCGGTAGTGATCCGCCCGTATCCCGCCTCGTGCAAAGCCCGCTGGTAGATATCGCAAGAGTCGAGGGCCCGCTCCATCTGCCGATCCGAAGCGGTATAGATCCCTGAGCGATATTGCGTGCCGATATCCACCCCTTGACGCATTCCTTGGGTGGGGTCGTGGGATTCCCAGAACAGTTCGAGCAGATCCTCGTAAGCGATGCGCTGCGGATCGAAAACCGCGAGGACGACCTCGTTATGGCCGGTGCGGCCGCTGCACACCTCCTCGTAGGTCGGATTCGGGGTATGGCCGCCGCTGTAGCCGACGGCGGTGATATGCATCCCCGGCAGGGTCCAAAACAGCCGCTCCGGCCCCCAAAAACAGCCGAGACCGAATATCGCGCTTTCGAGCCCCGGCCAACCCTCGGGCGAGGGGGGATGCAGGCTGCGGCCGTTGACGAAATGGGTTTGCGCCCCGGCGATCGGATGCGCTCTTCCGGGCAGAGCCTCGTCCGCCGCCGGAATCTCCTTGCGGTTCCAATGCAAAATCATCGTTTTCCCTCCGAGTGAAGTCTTCCGATCGTCAGTCGGGGCGCTTGGCGATCCGCGCTTGGCGAATAACGCGCCCGATCCGCGCATTTATCTCCGCGCAATTATCCACCCGAAGGGGGGATCGATGCATTCTTCCTTGAGCGCTCGCCCTCGGGTGCCCGCCGGGCGCTCGCCGGACGCTCTATTCGGGCGCTCTAGCCAGGCGCACGATCGCCATTTCCCGATTCCGCCTCCGGGGTATCGAGAAGAGCGAGTTCGGCATCCACCCGATCGATGATCCGATCGGGGTCGGTCCAGCCGGTATCGTCCTGGATTTCCCGACAACGAGCGAGGATCGAAGCGAACTCCCGACCCGGAGAACGACCCCGCTCGATCAGGTGTCGCCCCGACACCGCATCGCCGGGAGCCGAGCGTTCGACACCGTATTTGCGGGCCTCGCGCCGGAATATCTCCCCGGCGGCGAAATCCCCGGCCAAGGCCTCGGGGGTCGTGCGCCCCAAATGATCCGCCCGCGCCAAGCGCTCGAGCATCTCGATATTCGCCCCTTTCGCTTGCAGGCGGCGCGAAAGACGCCGATAAGCGCCGGCACCGGTCCCGTCGCGAACATAAAAGGCGGGTGCCAGATGGTGCTCCACCAAGACCTCGATACGCTCGACGAGCCATCCCGGGGCTCGCATCCGCATCAGGAATTCACGCGCCGGGGCCATTCCCCGCTTGGCATGATCCGGCGAACGAATGCGGCCGTCGATACGAGCGGTGGTGGCGGGTTTGCCGAAGTCGTGGCATAGCGTCGAGAACATCAAGGTCAGGGCGTCATCGCCGTCGAGCGCGGATCCGTTCCCCGATTCGTCCGGCGATTCATCCGGCGATTCATCCTCTCGATGCCGCAGCGTGGCGGCGGCGTCGACCGCCATCAGGGTATGCACCCAAACATCCCCTTCCGGATGCCATCGCGGATCTTGGGGAACGCCGCGCAGGGCGTCAAGTTCGGGGAAAAAGGCCAGCATCCCGGTCTTTTCCAATAGCCGCAATCCCGACGACGGGCGGCGCGAACGCAGCAACAACTTCTTGAACTCGTCGAAGATCCTCTCGCCGGAAAGGGCTTCGAGATCCAAAGCCCGGCAAAGGGCGATCAGATCCTCGTCCGGCTGCATCTCCAAGCGAGCGGCAAAGCCGACCATGCGCAGACCGCGCAAGGGATCCTCGGCGAAGCGTTCGGGGTCGGTCGCGCGCAAGACCCCGAGGCGAAGATCGTCGATACCGCGGTGCGGATCCAGCACTTCGCCGGTCAGGGGATCCAAGCCGATGCTGTTGACGGTGAAATCGCGGCGCTTCGAAGCGCGCGCGAAATCCAGCGAAGGGTCGGGTTCGATCTCGAAGTCGCGATGTCCGCGGCCGCGCTTGCGTTCGCTGCGGGGCAAGGAAAAATCCGCATCGATCCCCGCCACCCGATAAACGGCGAAGGCGCTGCCCACCATATCCACCCGCCCGAACTCGCCCAACAGGGATTCGAGCCGATCCGGGGCCAAGCCGAAGATTTCGATATCGATATCTTTGGATTCGATCCCCAAAAGACGATCTCGCACCCATCCCCCGACGACCACCGCTCGTCCCCCGGCTCGGCGCACCGCCTCGGCGATCGTCGGGATCTGTCCTTCGAGGGCGCTCCGCTCGAACACGCTCCGCTCGAAGCCCGGGGGCAAAAGCGCCGATCGCTCTTGCGCTTCGATCCGAGCCGGGCTCATCGCTCGGGGGATCCTGGGGATCGACGAGGGGATCGACGAGAGGATCGACAGGAGGATCGACCAGAGGATCGACGAAGCGCGCCTTCCAATGCCGCCAAGAGCCGCTCCTCGTCCGCTTGGTTGTTATGAAGATGCCCGGTGATCCGCAGGGAATCACCGCGCACGCCGACATGGACATTCTCCTTGGCCAAGGCCTTGGAAAGAACGAGGGGATCGATGCCCGGCGGCGAGCGCAGGCCGAGAAAATGACCCGCCCGCCGCCCCTCGGGCAAGGATTCGAAACCGAGGGCGCGGGCGCCGGCGGCGATGCTCAAGGTGCGCTCGCTCAGAGTCTTCGCGATCGCCTCCACCCCCCATTTCAGGATCCGCTCCAAGGCGGCGATGGCCATGGGGACGAGATGGAAATTCGCGGTCTCGCCCATATCGAAACGCTTGGCTCCGGGCGCGAACTCGGCGCGATAGTCGACCAAACGGGCGAAATCCTCCGCCCCGGCGCGGCCCCCCCAGCCATATTCCAAGGGCTCGCCCTCGTGTCGATCCGCCCGCACGTAAAGAAAAGCGAAACTATAGGGACCCAAAAGCCATTTATAGCAGGCGCTCACCGCGAAATCCGGCGCGACCCTTGCCAGATCCACCGGCAGGGCGCCGGCCGATTGGCTGAGATCGAGGGCCAACGCCGCTCCCGCTTCGCGCGTGCGCCCGGCGACCGCTTCGAGATCGATCGCCGCGCCGTCCGTCCAGCGGCAATGGGGCAAGGCGACGATGGCCGTGCGTTCATCGATCGTCTCGACGAGCTTGGCCCCGAGATCCTCGCCGGGCGCGGCATTGACCGCCACCACCTGCGCCTGCGCCCGCTGTGCCGCCGCCTGCCAAGGATAGACATTGGAAGGGAACTGATGGGCGAGGAGAACGATATTTTGCCCCGCTCGCAGGGGGAGGTTGCGGGCGGCGAGCGACATCCCGTAGCTCGCCGCGGGGACGATCGCCACGTCCCGGGCCTCGACCCCGACCAAGCGGGCGAAAAGTGCCCGCGCTCGATCGGGGTCGATGAAAAAATCCGGTGCCTTGATCCGCCACGGATGGCCCTTGATGCGAACGCCGCGCACCCCCGCTTCCATCACCTCGTGCATCAGCGGCCCCATATAGGCGCAGTTGAACCATGCCAGATCCTTGGGGATATCGAAAAGATGACGCTGGCAAGGGATGGTCATGACTTAGGGCTTCCGGCAACGGGGGGTGTTCGAAGGGTACGAAAAAAGGGCCATCATTTCGCTTGGTGCGGCAAGGCGAACCGGGCTTTCGACGGAATACGACGACCACGAGGACGACCGCGAGTACGACCATGAGGACGACCCTGATGACGACAACGCCAGGAAATCGATGCCCTTGGGCGATGAACCATCCCCTCAATATCGCCTACCACGACGAGGAATGGGGGGTGGTGCAGCAAGACGACCGCCGCCTTTTCGAGATGCTGAGCTTGGAAGGTGCGCAAGCCGGCCTTTCCTGGCTCACGATCTTGCGCAAACGCGAGGGGTATCGCGAGGCCTTCGCGCATTTCGATATCGATCGCGTCGCCCGTTTCGGCTCGCACGAGCGCCGCAGGCTGTCGGCGAATTCGGCGATCGTGCGCCATCGCCTCAAGATCGAATCGACGATCACGAACGCGCAGGCGATCCTCGATCTCAAAGCAAAAGGGATATCCTTCGGTGAATACCTTTGGTCCTTCGCCCCGGCCTCGAGCCCCGCCCGCAAGCATATCGAGGATGTGCCCTCGCAAAGCGACGCTTCCCTCGCCATGAGCCGGGCATTGAAGCGAGATGGATTTCGCTTCTGCGGGCCGACGATTTGCTACGCCCTGATGCAAGCGGCGGGGATGGTCAACGATCATTTGACCTGCTGCTTTCGTCATCGGGAGATCGCGGCGGCGAAGGGGATCGCATAAGGGGATCGCATAAGGGGATCGAATCCCCGCCGACGGGCGGCGCACGATCTTTGGATGAGCCCCCGCAGCCGAAAAAAGCCGATCTCGAAATACCCCGACAGCGGCGGCGACGGGCGCGACGAAGCGGCATCGATAGCGCTTTGCATCGCGCCTTTTATCTACGCCAACCCGTCCACGCCAAGACCCGTCGCCCCGAAACGAAAGGGCGACGATGGTGCTGCGGCTTTCGACCCGATAAAAGCCGGGACGGGTTTATCAAGCCTCGAGCCGAGAACAAGCGCGCTGGATCCGAGTGCAAGCCTCCTCCAACCTCGGGGTCGCCAAGGCGTAGGAAATCCGAAAATAGTCGGACAAACCGAAGGCCTCGCCATGGACGGCGGCGACCTCCTCGCTCTTTAGCAGGTATTGCGCGAAATCGCCGTCGTTGCCGATGGTCTCCCCCTCGGGGGTGCGCTTGCCGATCGCTTGGCGACAATCGACATAAAGATAGAACGCACCCTTCGGCGGGCGGCAGGAAAGACCCTCGCTGCTGTCGAGGATCGAGATCCCGAGATCGCGCCGCTCTTCGAAGGTCGCGACGTTGCGCGCGATAAAGGACTGATCGCCGTTCAAGGCCTCGACCCCGGCCCACTGACTGATACTGCAAGCCCCGCTCGTGGTCTGGGATTGCACCTTCGCCATCGTTCGAATCAGCTCTTTCGGCCCCGCGGCGTAGCCCAATCGCCAGCCGGTCATGCAATAGGATTTGGACAAGCCGTTCATCGTCAAGGTGCGATCCGCAAGATCGGGGGCCGCCGCCGCCATGGTCGAAAAGACCGCCCCGTCGTAGACGATATGCTCGTAGATATCGTCGGTGAGGACGAGAATGCGCGGATGGCGGCGCAGGACTTCGGCCAGTCCTTGCAGATCCTGCGCCGAATAAACGCTGCCCGAGGGATTCCCCGGGCTATTGAGGATCAGCCATCTCGTGCGCTCGGTGATCGCCGCTTCGAGCTTTGCGGGGGTCAGCCGGAACTCGTCCTCGGCGAGGGTCTCGACCACCACCGGTTCGCCCCCGGAGAGGAGCGTCATATCGGGATAGCTGACCCAATAGGGGGCGGGGATGATCACTTCGTCTTTCGGATCCAGAGTCGAAACCAAAGCGTTGCTGATCACCTGCTTGCCGCCGGTCGAGACGATCACCTGATCCGGGTGGTAGTCGAGGCCGTTATCCCTCGAGAATTTTCGGCAGATCGCCTCACGCAGTTCCGGCAGGCCGGTCAACGGCGGGTATTTCGTATGCCCGTCGACGATCGCGCGCATCGCCGCCATCTTGATATTGTCGGGGGTGTCGAAATCGGGCTCTCCGGCGGAAAGAGCGATGACATCGCGCCCGGCGCGTTTCATCTCCATCGCTTTGTTGGAGATCGCGATAGAGGGAGAGGATTGGATGCGATCGAGGAGTTTCGAGGAAAAAGCCATCTTAGGCCCTCCTAAAAGTCAAAGTCCCGGTGGTGACAATTCTGGGCGACAACTCTGTGGCGACGATTCTGTTCTGTGACGACAAGTCCCGAGGAAAAAACGAAAGCGCATCTCTAAGGCGAAAAGCCGAGCGTCGTCGCTTTCGCAAGAATATTCGATCGCCGCCGAGTTTGCGCATCGAGAAGCGAAAAAAAGCCGCTTTCGAGCCGGCTTGAGCGAGCGCGAACGCAAGGATCGATCGCGCAAGAACGAGCGCGATGGATCGAGAACGCCCGAAGCCGATGAGCCCTCGCAAAGCGCGGCGATCCCTTCGTCGGGCAGACGGTTTCCGCCGGACATTGCCGTTCGAAAACAAGTCAGTTCAACAACAAGCCGAGCGTCTGCGCGATACCCCGAGCGATCTCGCTCTCCAAGGGAAACGAGAGCATGCCCATCACCGAATAGCCGAGCAGCCAAGGCATCGCATAGAAGCGAAAGAGGTAGAAAAACCAAGCGACATAGAGAGGAACCAGCGGCCAGATCAGAAAAGAGGGGGTCACGGGCGCGAACAAGCGAAGCAGGGGGTCGGTCGCTCGCACGAAAAAACGCATGAAGAAAAAGCGGCTGTCCTCGGGCAGGAAAAGGCCCATTCCGAAACGCCCGATCAGCGTCCACATGATCGCCCCCAGCACATAATCGAGGGCCAGCACCCAAAGAGGAAAAGCGTCGGGCATCGGTTCGCTATCGATCTGATCGCTCGGATCCGAAGGGGTGGAAAACGCGAAGCGCCATCTTATAAAGCCTTGGAAAGCGCGCAAGATGCGAGCGGGAGTCGCGGCCTCGTTTCAAAGAAGCGCCGGCGAGGCACAGTTCGCCCGCCGGATATCCGCTCGTATCCTCGAGCGTCGCAGAGCCCCCCGATTCGAAAAAGGATTTCGATCCCCGAAGTTTCGGAACCCTCGCTCTTTCGCCTCTGATCGGCGCTTGTCATTAAGGATCCCGGCAAAAAAAGCCGGGGGCGAGAAAGAATCCCGCCCCCGACCATATCCGACATCCACCGCCGTCGCGATTCGATCGGTACGACGATCGGTCCGACGATCAGTGCGACGAAGAGAGGATCGTCTCTCCCTTCGGAACCCGGGTGTCGTCGACCATTTTCTGGACTTCGGCACTCGGCGCCGGGGTCATCAGGCTGACCGCGACCATCGCCACCAAACTGACCGGCATCCCGATGATGCCGAAGCGCAGGTGGTCGATGCCGAGCCAAGGCTCCATCCCGGCGAAACGCACCATATAGAGGTACCAAGTACCGGCGATCAGACCGGCCAGCATCCCCGCGATGGCCCCTTGGCGATTCGCGCGCTTCCACCATACGCCGAGCACCAGCGGGAAGAAAAGACCGGAGCAGGCGAAGTCGAAGGCCCAAGCCACGGCCCCGAGGATGCTCGTGAGTTTGAGACTCGCAACCAGCGCGGCGGCGGCCCCGATCACGATCAACAAGACGCGAGCCACGACCAAGCGGGTTTTCGTCTCCGCCTTGGGATCGATGATCTTGTAGTAGAGATCGTGCGAAAGAGCGTTGGCGATCGCCAAAAGCAGCCCGTCGGCCGTGGACATCGCCGCCGCCATTCCACCGGCCGCGACCAGACCCGAGATGACATAGGGCAGGCCTGCGATTTCCGGAGTCGCCAGCACGACGATATCGCCGCGCATGAAGAACTCGTTGATCTGCAGTATCCCGTCGCCGTTCGAATCCACCACCTTGAGGAAGCCGACGCTGCTCCAGTTCTTGATCCACTCCAAGGCGTTCACCTCGGCGATGCTCTTGCCGATGATGCCGGTCGCGAGATTCGGATCGAGCACCTGCAGTTTCGTGAAGGTGGCAAGCGCCGGGGCGGTGAAGTAGAGCAGGAAAATGAACAGCAAAGACCACGCCACCGACTGCCGCGCCGCCTTGACCGAGGGGGTCGTGAAATAGCGCATCAGGATATGCGGCAACGAAGCGGTTCCGGCCATCATGCACAGCGTCAACGTGACGAATTTCCAACTATCCAAGGCAGTGGTGCCGGCTGCCGCATGGGGGACGGTCAGAGCCCGAAGGCCTGCGAAACTCTCGGTCGGTTTCAACTCGCCGACTTGATGCAGGGTCTCGAGTTCGCCCAAACGCATGACCGCTTCCCCGTAGACCAACTGCGGGAAGACGCCGAAGCCCTGCTTGTTGGACATCCAAATCACCGGCACGAGGTAGGCGATGATCAGCACGATGTACTGGGCGACTTGGGTCCAGGTAACCGCTCGCATCCCGCCGAGCATCGAGCACAGCAAGATGCCGAGCAAGCCGAACCACACTCCGAGCTCGAAGGGGATGCCCAGCGCTCTCGAGGCGATGGTGCCGGTGGCGTTGATCTGGGCGGTTACGTAGGTGAAGGAGGCCAGGACCAAGACCAAGACCGCGCAAAAACGCGCCAAGTTGCCGCCGTAGCGAGTGCCGATGAAATCGGGCACGGTATAGCAGCCGAATTTGCGCAAATAGGGCGCCATCAGCGATGCCACCAATACGTAGCCTCCGGTCCAGCCGACGACGAAGGCGAGATAGGCATGGCCGCCCATATAAATACCGCCGGCCATCGCCACGAAGGAGGCGCCGGACATCCAATCCGCCGCCGTCGCCATGCCGTTGAAAACCGGTGGCACTTCGCGCCCGGCAACGTAATAAGCCCCCACCTCCATCGTGCGCGAAAGCCAACCGATCGCGGCATAGATGAAGACGGTGAAGCAGACGAAGAGGATGCCGATGGCTTTGGCGCTGACGCCCAACTGCTCCAATACCGCCATCAACAAAATGAAGACGATGAACCCGCCGGTGTACATCCCGTAAATCTTCGGCAGGTTGTCGATGAAGTTTCCTGATTGTTTCATGGTCGGCGTTCCCCTCTCACTCGTCTTCTTCGGCGACGCCGCATTCGCGATCGATCTTGTCTTGGGTCCTTGCGAACCAGAAGATCAACACCACGAACACGAACAAAGAGCCCTGAGCGGCCATATAAAAGCCGAGCGGGAAATCTAAAAACGTACTCCCGTTGAGTGCGTTGGCAAACCAATGCACCACGAACGAGAATACGAACCAGATGGCGAGGGTGGTCCACATCAAATTGCGAGTCCGCCGCCAATGGGTGTTTTGATCACTTCCGTTGCTCATGAGAATCGTCTCCCTTTGGGGTTTTTATCGTTCGCGCAAAGAAGAACGGGCGAATTATGACGAATTGATGAAAAAAAGGGATGAAAAAAGGGATCGTCATCCTCGACCCCTCATCTCGTCGCTCTCGCTCCCTTCTGGTCGCTTCTTGTAACTTTTGCCGATCGGCCTTGTTCGCCGAAAGCCTTAGGCTTTTCGCTTCGCGATGCCGACTCCGCGCCGCGCCGCGATGCGCGATCGGGAGGCAGGCATCGGGCACCGGCAGACTCCTTTTTCAAGTTCGACTTTCGAATTCGACCGGCAATATTACCCGATCCGGCATCGTCGGCCTCTCGGAGAAGCGATTCGTCTTGGGGGAAAAGCCCATGAAGTATCATCGTCTTTTTCGAATCCCGAGGCTTTGGCCTCGATGATTCGGGCAAAAAAGGGGGCGAGGATCGTTCGGCGGCGCAATCCTCGACCCTCTCCCGGCGACCGTCGCCCCTTGACTATTGGCCCTCGACGATCGACCCGACCGACGCATCGAAGGCGAAGCGCCGGCAAATCCTCGAAGCCATCAATCGAGCCTGCAAAGATTGATCCTGCAAATCTTAGGGAGTGCGCGACGATGCAAGCGCAAGCGGGAGTCGAAAAACTCCGGTACTGGCTTTCGACCCTGACCGACTATTTGGGAGCGGGACGAAAGCGACGCCGGAAAAGGGTCGCCGAGATGGCCGCCTTGGAGGATTTCCTCGATTCCCGCGCAAGCCTGGTGGCCCAGACCACCCTTTACGGTTATCTGCGCACCCGCGCCGGGATGCGCTACCCCGTCCTTTTCGAAAACGATGCCTATGTGGAGTCCATCAACCACGCCAAGTGGCAGATGTGGCTCGCCTGTCTTTCGGATCTCTCGGTATTCGCCGGGGGATTGATCGCGCGGCGCAGCGTCGCGAATGCCGAGCCGGAGATCGCCGGCGGCATCGCCCGCAAAGCCGCTTTTTTCGTTTTGGAGCGCAAGGGGATCCCGGCGGACTCCGGCCCCCTTTTCGCCGATAGCGCCCAGGATCTGCGGCGAAGGCTCGATGCTTGCACTTGGACTGCGGTCGGCGACGACGAGGATGCCTTCGTCGAAAGCCCGCAAGCGTTGGTTCTTCACGCCCCGATCATCCCGGAGCTGATGCTCCTCGACGAGGAGATCGTGCGCAACTCGGTACGATTCCGATGGGAAGAGATTCGCTGCGAACTGCGCGAAAAACTCGATGCGAGCGCCCTGCTCGAATCCACGGGACTTCGATGATGCGAGCGCATGCCGCCCTCGCAACGATTCGACCTAGCCCCCGACCGAACCCCCGACCGAGACCCTAATCATGTCTTCGAAAAGGATAGCGAAACGACTTTTGGCGATCTTGTCGATCGTATCGATCGGGCTCGGCGCGGCGGCGATCTTCACCGAGAAGACCTTCCACGTCGAACGAAGGATCGAAGCCCCGCCGGAAATGGTTTGGGATGTTTTGATGGATACCGAGGCCTATCGAGACTGGAATCCCGTCTTCGTGGCGGTCGACGGATATTACGAGGAGGGAGCGAGGATCACGAACTCGGTGCGCTTCCCCGATGATTCGATCGTCGACATCGAAAACGATGTTCTCACCGTGATCGTCGAAAAAGAGATCCGGCAGCGCGGCGGGACGCCGGGGTTGCTGACTTTCGATCATCGGTGGCTTCTCGAAGCGGTCGACGGCGGCACTTCCGTTTCTCAGTACGAAGTGGATCGGGGGATCTGGCTGTGGTTTTGGGATTCGGATTGGATCCTCCCCGCCTACGAGTCGGTGTTGGATGCCCTCGAAAAAGAGATCGAGGAACGCGCGGCGAAGTGATCCAAAAACCGGCTTCGCTATCCTCTATTCGATATTCAGTCCTCGGCAGCCAAGGCGAACCGAAGACAAGCCAAGCCAAGGGCAAAGACCCGTCCCCTTCGAGTCGCCCTCGAAGACTGCGGGCAAGACCCAGTGCGAGCCCCGCGGCGGCGATGCACAAACCCGCATTCGACAGCAAATTTCCCGCCGCTTTGGCGTATCCGCCTTGTTCGATCGGCAACCGGGTCTCGACGGAAAAAGCGGAAAAGGTGGTGAAGGCCCCGAGCAAGCCCGCCATCAGCCCCGCTCGCCACGCTCGAAAAAAAGACCCCATACAAATCCCGCGGCCAAACAGCCGACGATATTGACGACCGAGGTGCCGAAGAGAAAAGCCTTGCCCGGCAAAATCACCGCTCTTTGGCCCCGCCCAAAAGCGCAACAACGCCCCCGCCGCCCCTCCGACGGCGATGGCAAGCGATCTCGTCAACGAGGCGCTCACCTGATTGGCGCTCGTCGGGGTTTTTCTTGTCCGTCGCGGCTTCGGTTGCGGCGCGCTCGGCATGCTCTCTTTTCATCGTGAGCCTCCTCCGTTGTTATCCCATAAAATCAGGTTTTGAGGAGTGCCTCGAATAACTCTAGGGCGGGGAAAGGGTGTGCTGATCTCGGTCGAAGCGGACAAGACTTATCGGGCGGATATCGGGGACAATATATCGATCGACATTCCAGCCGAAACGTGCCCTTTCTTCTCGACAACAAGCGTTCTCGACAACAAGTATTCGCATCGATAACTCATGCGACCACAAAACCCGTATACGCGGGGATCAACCGGGTGCAGCCTTCGAAGATGCACCCACCACAAGGGAGAAAACGATGTACCTAAAGACAATTGCCTTCGCCGGCGCTTTTGCGGCTTTGATGAGCACAACATCCTTTGCCGCGGATTGCGGCCCCGACGGCCAATCCATCCGCATTTTGGCGAGTGATTTCCCGGCCATTCACGCAGTGGCGAGCACCGCCGAAGCGAACTGCGCCGGGGCGGCTGCGGAATTCACCCGCAACCACACGACCGAGGCGCGCCAGATCATGAACGCCGCCCTGACGCCGAACCCCGCGGAATACACCAGCGTCATCGTGGCGAACTCCACTCTCACACAACTGATGAACGACGGTCTCGTGCGGCCATTGAACGATTTGGTTGCGAAATACGGCGACAACATTCCCGACAACCTGAAGATCACCATCGACGGCAATGTCATGGCGATTGCCTTCATGGCCAACTCGCAGCACCTGTTCTCACGCACGGACATCCTCGCCAAGGCCGGCGTGGCCGGCGTCCCCGCCACTTATGACGAGGTGATCGCCGCCGCCAAAGCAATCCGTGAAGCCGGGATCATGGAATACCCGATCGTCATGAATATGAAAACCGGCTGGAACGTCGGTGAATCCTTCAATCTGGCTTTCTTGGCCCATGGCGGCGAGTTTTTCAAACCGGGCACGGCCGAGCCGACCGTCAATTCCGAAGCCGGTATCGCTGCATTGAATACCCTAAAGGCCATGGTGGAATACGCGCATCCCGACCACCTGACGCAAGCCTCGAATGAAACTCAGGCGCTTTGGGAAGCAGGCGAAGCCGCCCTTGGCATTATGTGGGGGTCTCGCGGCTCTGCAGTTCTCGATGACGAAGGATCAAGCGCCGAAGTGACCTCCAACACGGTCCTGTCGGCCGCGCCCTCGGTGAGCGAAGGCGGCATTCCCGGAGCGACCCTTTGGTGGGATGGTTTCACCATTTCGACCAATATTTCGGATGCCGAAGCCGAGGCGACTTTTGCCGCTTTGGCCAGCGCGCTGACACCCGAAATGGTGGCCGCCAATAATGATGACGCTGTTTGGTTGCTGGACGGGTTTATTCCCGGCGCGGCCGCCGCCGGTGTTTCCGCCACGGCACAAGGAGGGGCGGCACCATACCCGATGCTGCCGCAAATCGGGTTGTTGCACAACGCGTTGGGGGCCGAGCTCTCCGACTTCTTGCAAGGCAACGAAAGCGCCGAGAAAGCGCTGGCAGACGTCGAAGCGGCTTACGTGACCGCCGCGAAAGAAGCGGGTTTCCTCAAATAAGCCCCTCGAAGAGAAGCCTACGGGGGGGACTTGCAAGCCCCCCCGTTTTTTCATTGCCTGCAGGCAGCAACGCATGAAACACCGCACGTTCTTTTGGTTCATCCTTCCGACATTATCCGCGATGGTTTTGTTCATCGCTTTGCCGATCGTTTCGGTATTCGTGCAATCGTTGTTCGTCGGCCATGAACAGGTCTTGGTCGTTTCGGAAAACTGCGGACCCTTCGGCTGCAAGCAATCGACAAAGGTGGATTTAGAGGCGACGAAGGCGCTGAACGAGGCCGCGCCTTTGGGCCAATTCAACGGCATCGGCACATATATCAACCGTTCCCATCTCGCCTTCGCCGAAATCGGTGTCGCTTGGGCGGAAACGGAGACTTTTTCTGAATTATTCAGCGTCGTGGGTGACTTGCCCTTCTATCGCGCACTGGCCTTTACCTTGACTTATACGGCGGTCGTGACGCCGCTTGTCATTCTGTTCGGCCTTGCCATCGCTTTGGGGGTGAATGCCTTGCCAAGGCTGCTGAAAGGACCTTCGATCTTCGTGTCGCTGCTTCCATTTCTTGTTACTCCCTTGGTGGGTTCGTTGGTCCTTTTCTGGATGGTCGACGGCGACGGCGTGATCGGGGCCACCATCCAACTTATTTTCGACGATCCGAACTTAAGCCTCAAAGCCTCGGCAACGCTGACTTGGACAATGCTTATCGTTTATGGCGTTTGGCATACACTGCCTTTCAGTTTCATTACCTTCTATGCCGGTCTGCAAACGGTGCCGGGGGATGTGGTCGAAGCCGCCAAGGTGGATGGCGCCAATAAATGGCAAAGCCTGCTGCACGTCGTCGTGCCCCATTTAATGCCATTGGTGTCTTTTGTAACGCTGATGCTATTGATGGACAACTTCCGGGTTTTCGAGCCGATCATCAGCTTTTCCGCCGAAGCACACGCAAGGTCGCTCAGCTGGATCATCTACAACGACCTGCGCGAAAGCGGGAACCCGCTTTATGGATCTGCAGGCGCAACCTCGATGCTGACGATCATCGGCGTTGTCATTTTGTTGACGCCGGTGCTGATCCGCACTTGGCGTGCCTTCAATCGTAAAGCGCATTGAGAAAGAAATCATGACAACACGAAGAGATTCCCGACTGACCCCCGGTAAAATTATCGCCTTTTCCTTGGTCGGGCTTTGGTTGGTGATCGCAGTTTTCCCCTTCCTTTGGACGTTTTGGGGCAGTTTTAAAGTTCAGGCCGATTTCTTTTCCAAGGCCGATTGGACGAATGCGCTTTGGGGGGTGAAAACCGCCGAAGAAACCGGCGGATCGTTTACCGAGCAAGGCTATTACGGGGCTTGGGTAATTTCTGAATTTTGGAAAAATGCGATCAATACCGGGATCGTCGTATTCTTTACGGTTTTGATTTCATTGACCTTCGGCACCTTGGGGGGGTACGCTCTGGCCCGATCCGGGTTTCGCTATGCATTCTGGTTGTTGATAGCGGCTTTGGTGTTTCGTGCGATGCCTCATATCACACTGGTTTCCGGTTATCTCTTGCCATTCTTCGAATGGAATATCTGGGGGTATTTGCCGACCACGATCATCGTGTTGGTCGCCATCAACCAACCCTTTACCCTTTGGATGTTGCATTCGTTCTTTTTGAACATCCCGAAGGATCTCGATGAAAGTGCAATCGTCGATGGCTGCACACGCTTTCAGGCCTTCCGCCATGTGATCGTGCCGGTCATGTGGCCCGGGGTGATCACCACAGGTCTTTTCAGCTTCTTGCTGGCGTATAACGACTTCACGGTCACCGCGATGCTGCTCAGCGAAGAAAACGAGACCATCATCCCCGCGATCAACAGCTTTCTCGGAACGACTCAAATCGAAGGCCGGGTGATGTATGCGGTAGCCGCCGTGGTTTCTGCGACCGCGCCTTTGTTTGTACTTATCCTTTTTTTCCAACGCCAGATCGTCAGCGGCCTGACCGCCGGCGCCGTCAAAGGCTAACCACATGCCCGACACCGCGGCATTCTCGGACGTCCATACATCGAACAAAGCCACCATCGCCCGGTTGAGGGCAGCGATGGTCAGCTTCGACGAAAGCGCGGTGCGTGCGGCTTTGTCCGACGTGCTATCTAGCGATGCCGTGGTTCACATGCCCCATCCCTTCGGGGATCTGATCGGGCCAGATGATCTTTACGATACCTGCTATGCCCCGTTATTCGAAGCTATGCCTGATCTTGAGCGGCGCGATTGGATCGTTGTGGGGGGCGTGACCGAGCGCGGAGATAATTGGATCGGCTGCGGCGGGCATTATATGGGTACCTTCGTAGCGCCCTGGCTGGATATCCCGCCGACCGGGCATCTGACCCACATGCGCTTTCACGAGTTCTATCGTTTCGAACAAGGCCAGGTGGTGGAAATCCAAACGCTTTGGGATATCCCCGAAGTGATGATGCAAGCGCGTGCTTGGCCTATGGCTCCGTCCTTGGGGTTGGAATTCTGCATACCCGGTCCGGCCACCAATGACGGTCTCGTACCGGGGCCTTGGGATGCAGCGCGGGCGGGCGCCTCTTGCGATCACGTCGTCACCATGCTGCAATACATGAAAAAACATCCCAGCCAGGGCGGCCCGGAGGTGATGGAAATGCCGCGTTTTTGGGACGAACGTGTCAATTGGTATGGCCCTGCCGGGATCGGCACCGCCCGCGGGATTGCCGGTTTTCGCAACTGGCACCAAATCCCGTTCATCAACGCCATGCCGGATCGCGGAAAATATATAGACGAGATCACCTATCACTTCTTTGGCGACGGTGATTACGCGGCCGTGACCGGTTGGCCGAATATGATCCAGACCCTGACCCACGACGGCTGGATGGGGATCGCGCCCTCAGGCAAGCGCATCACGATGAAATCGTTGGATTTCTGGCGGATGGAAAAGGGAAAGATCCGCGAAAACTGGGTGATGGTCGATCTGCTCGACGCCTATAAACAATTGGGGGTCGATGTATTTGCGCGTTTGCGGGAATTCAACAAGGCGCGCGTGCACGGTCGGCTGCCTTTCCCGATCGGAGAAGAGTGAAGCGGAAAACATATAACTATCGAAGGCTTCGATCGTCAGTTTGTTGACTTTCCGGACTACATCATCGGGATCACGAAAACGCTGGGGGAAGACCGCTGCGTTTCCAAACTTCACGACCACTACGCGCCGGATATCGTCGTTCGCTCTCCCGCTTCCGTGGTCGTTGGAAACAACGATGTCATCGCCGCGACGATGGCGACGCTTTCCGAATTCCCTGATCGTCGGTCGCTGGGCGAGGATGTTATCTGGTGCACAACGCCCCAAGACGGAATGCTGTCGTCGCCCCGACTTCTTTCGACAGCCACGCATACGAATCCCGGGCTTTACGGCGAAGCGACGGGAAAAAAGTTGCAGTACTAAGATCATCGCCGAGTGCCATGCCAAAAATAATCGGATCGACGATGAATGGCTCATCCGTGATCAAGACGCTATCGTGCGGCAGTCAGGGCTAGAACCCAAAGACTATGCCCGCCCGATCTGATTGCACGAGAAGGCGGCCGAAAGGCTTGTGTGCAACCCTATACGCCCGCCGATGACGTGGTCGGCCCTTACTCCGGCAGCGCTAACGACAGCCCTTGGGGCGAAGGGCCGGCCAATATGCTTCGGCGGATCATGGCGGCGGAATTCAATGCAATTCGAGACGAATACGATACTGCCGCGCATCTACCCTGGCGGCACCCGCGCGCCCTCGGCTTCGAGGGAGCAGACGCCTTTTGGATGGGGCTTCGGGCCAGTTTCCCCGAGGCTGAATTCAAGGTGCAGATCGCCAGGGTATTGCCGTTGCTGCCAAGGCAAAGACCGCGTCCCCTTCGAGGGGGGCCTCAAAGACTGCGGGCGAGGCCCAGTGCGAGCCCCGCGGCGGCGATGCATAAAACCATATTCGACAGCAGATTGGCCGCCGCTTTGGCGTATCCGCCTTGTTCGATCAGCAACAGAGTCTCGACGGAAAAAGCGGAAAAGGTGGTGAATCCCCCGAGCAAGCCCACCATCAGCCCCGCTCGCAGCGCCGGCGAGATCTCGTAGCGCTCGAAAAAAAGACCCCATACGAATCCCGCGGCAAAACAGCCGACGATATTGACGACCAAGGTGCCGAAGGGAAAATCCTTGCCCAGCAAGATCGCCGCTCCCTGCCCCGCCCAAAAACGCAACAACGCCCCCGCCGCCCCTCCGACGGCGATGGCCAGCGAGCTCGTCAACGAGGCGCTCATCGGGTCGGCGCTCGCCGGGGGGCTTTCTCGCCTGTCGCCGCCGGTCCGCAGGCTCGAAAAAGCGCTTTTCGACGATCCGATCGCCAACGATGGGCGAGATGATCGCCTGCGCGCCTCATCGGTCCTCGCTCGAAAGCCCCTCGCCTTATCGACCGCGATGCCAAGGAGAATCCCCCGCTCGCCGAAGGCCGAACCCGCCGCTCGCTTCCCCTACCCCGATCCGACATTCGTCGATTTCCTCAACCCGTATTACCGATGAAGTGCATCACTTCATCAATTTCCGCAGCCCGTATTACCGATGAAGTGCATCACTTCATCAACTTCCGCAGCCCGTATCACCGATGAAGTGCATCACTTCATCAACTTTCTCAGCCTCTATCGCCGATGAAGTGCATCACTTCATCAACTTTCTCAGCCTGTATCACCGATGAAATGCATCACTTCATCAGCTTTCTTAGCCTGTATCACCGATGAAGTGCATCACTTCATCAGCTTTCTTAGCCTGTATCACCGATGAAGTGCATCACTTCATCAATTCATCAACTTTCGCAACCCCGTATCACCGATGAAGTGCATCACTTCATCAACTTCCGCAGCCCGTATCACCGATGAAGTGCATCACTTCATCAGCTTTCTTAGCCTGTATCACCGATGAAGTGCATCACTTCATCAATTTCCTCAGCTTCCGCATCGGATGGTGGAGAAAGAAGCCCGAGCGCGGTTTGGGATCGAACCACGTCGACTTCGGGGGCATCACCGCCCCGGCATCGGCCACCCGGATCAGCTCGTCCATCGCGACCGGATAAAGGGCGATCGCCGCCCGCCAATCCGAGCGACAGGCAGCGACCATATTGGCCATTTCCTCGCCCCGCTTTTCCGAAGGCTCGGCCGCGATATAGCCCAAACGCGGATCCCGGCGCGGATCCTCCAACTCGAAGATCGGGCCGAGAATCCGCCGCTGCAAGATCGATACATCGAGCGCCAGGGAGGGGTCTTCGATCGCATCGACTCCATCGCTTTGCTCCGCCGCCCCCTCGGACAGGGGCGGAAAGCGAAAGCGATACCAGCATCCATCGAGAAACAAGGCGTACTCCTTGCGCTTTCGGGGCCGCGCTTGCGCTGCCGACAACGCCGGCGGTCTCCCCTCGATCGGGGAGGCGGAGTCGGCGCCGAGTGCGGCCAAGCGCGCAAGGAGTTCGTCGGGTCGGGTGTCGAAGCGAGGGCCCAAATCCCGCAACAGCCGATGGTAGGGAAGGATGCGCAACTCCTCGGCGGGGAAGAAAACCGCCAGCTGCCGCGCCTCCTTCGACGCCGGCGACCGGCCGGCGGCCCGCTCCAAGGCGGCGCAGCGATGGTGGCCGTCGGTGATATAGGCCTCGGGCACCCGATCGAAGGTGCGGATCAAATCCTGCGCCGCCTCGTTCTCGATCCGCCAGATAGTGTGCGAGACCCCGTCGGCTTCGGTATGGGAAATCTCCGGCTCCCGCAAGGTCGCGGCCTTTGTCATCGCCCGGATCGCGGATCCATGCTCGTTATGCGAACGATAGGCGAGGCAAACCGGACTCGAAGCGACGCGCACTCTTTCGATATAGGTGGCAAGGGCCGCTTCGCGGGGGAAACGCGTATGCTCATGGTGCTTGATGCGCCCTTGTCTCAACGATTCGAGAGCGATCTCCGCCACCACCCCGTGCTGTACATGGTCCCCGCGCCGGAGGCGATAGACGAAAACGCAAGGCGGCTGGGGGAGAAAATCCCCGCGCTCGATACATCCTTGCACGAAGCGTCGATTGCCTTCGAGTCTCTCGGCTTGCAGAGCGAGATCGGGGGCGGCTTCGTCGTCGGGATCGTCGGAGGCATCGCGCATCGCATTGAGGTAGCTGCGCGGATTCTCATCGGCGCAGCGGCGGCGCTCGTGAAAGCTCATCGTATCGGTCGGCGGAGCCACCATCTCGGCCACGCTCGCCCGATTCACCAAATAGCCCTCGAAGGGTCGCAGAAAAGACACGCGCCTAGTTGTCGAAATCATTTGCCGAGATCAAAAACGGGATGCGAAAGGAAGGGAAAAAACGATATCCCCTCCCCCTTTTTTCGCGCTCGATATTTCAACCGGGGCTCGAAGGCCGGCGACGGAATTCGCGCATCAACTCCGCCAGCTCGGCAACCCCGGCGCGCGGCATCGCGTTGTAGATGCTGGCGCGGCAACCGCCCACGCTGCGGTGCCCCTTGAGGTTGATCAACCCCCGCTCCTCGGCCGCTGCGAGAAAACGCCCCTCGGCCTCTTGATCCGGCAGCCGAAAAACGACGTTCATCGTCGAGCGACAAGACGGGGCGACGGGGCACGAATAAAAACCCTCGCTTTCGTCGATCTCCTTGTACAAAAGCCCGGCCTTCTCCTCGGCCTTGCGCTCGATGGCCCCTATCCCGCCTTGCGAGCGCATCCACTTCAACACCTTGCCGACCATCGCGATCGCGAACATCGGCGGGGTATTGAAAAGGGATTCCTTGTCCGAATGCACGTCATAGCGCAGATAACGGGCCGGCGGGTGCGCCGGTGCGCGGGCGATCTCCTTGCGGATGAACACCATCGCCATCCCCGCCGGACCCAAGTTTTTCTGCACCCCGCCATAGACGAGATCGAATCTCTCCCACGGAATGCGACGGGCCATCAACTCCGATGACATATCGGCGACCAAGGGAACCCCCACCGCCGGGAATTCGGGGAAGCGGAGCCCGTCGATGGTTTCGTTGGAAGTGATATGCAAGTAGCGAGTCCCTTGGCGCAGCGCGATCTCCTCGGGCTTCGGAACGCGGCGCTCGCCTTGCGCCGGCTGCTCCCAAGCGCTGTAGATATCGCCGCAGACGCGGGCATCGGCCATCGCTCCTTTGGCCCACGCCCCGGTATCGACATAGCCCGCACACTGACCCGGCCCCAAAAGATTCAGCGGGACCATCGCGAACTGCAGGCTCGCCCCGCCTTGGATGAAGAGCAGGTCGAAATCGGATGGCACCTCCCACACCTCGAGCGCCAGTTCTTTGGCTTGCCGGTGCACCGCTTCGTACCGGGGGGAGCGGTGGCTCATCTCGATCAGCGAAAGTCCCGCCCCTCGATAATCGAGCATCTCGCTTTGCATCTCTTCCAAGACTTCGAGCGGCAAGGTGGAGGGGCCGGCGCAGAAGTTGTACTTGCGGTTCATGGTTTCCTTCTTCGATCTTTTTTCGCAAGGAGGATCCCTTCGATATCCTGCCGACGCTCAGAGGCGGCGATCGATCCGAAGGGGGATGGCGGTGTCGATGGCTCTCGTTTCATGAAAGAAATTATATCTATGCGCATCCTCCTGTCGCATGACTCTCTGATTGTCGAGCGCCTCGAGAGAAAGCCATGCAAGAAAAAGCGAAGCAACAGGCCGTGTGACTTCGAGCGCGTTGCCGTTCCTCGATCGATTTCCCGACGAAGCCTTGCGCCCCCTCCTCGTCGAGCAGTCGGTTCGGGACGGCAAGCCCACCTGTGTAGCGGCCTAGGGTTATTGAGACACTTTTGAAGCTTATGCGACCGCCCGGGTTTCGTCCGCCGCCCCTCGCCTGCGAAGGCCCGATTATTCCATCATGAGCCCGAGGGCCACGCCGCGGCCCTCGGCATCGCTTGGCGAGCAAACCCTTCTCACGCATCAGTCGCGATACCCGCGCTTTGGAGGTGTCAATCTCCTCGTGTTGCAAGCGCGCCCGCACTTTGCGATAGCCCTCGCCATAGAACCCACTGGCCGTGATCACCTTCCTGATCTCTTCGACCGGTTCCGCATCGGGCATCTGCCCATGCGGGCCGGGTCGGCGGCGCGGAACCTGATTGTCCGACCCCTCTTTCAGACCGCGGTACACACCGGAGCGACTCATCCTCCAAACCCGGCAGACCCGCGAGACACCGTAGACCTTTCTCACGGAGATCGACAGCGCGGTGCTCATCGCTTTGACCTGCGCGGCGCAAAAGGGCGGCCGGCTTCCAACCTCTCGATCTTCTCGTCAAGAAGCTCGATCGTCATGGCCTGTTCGCCCACCTTGGCTTGCAGCCGGCCGATCTTCACATCTCGGGCGTCGCGAGCCCGATAAAGCAAGCCATAGAGCATCGCTTCGTAAGCCTTCTCTCGCCAGAGGCTGACATCGGCTGCCGACACCTAAGAAACTGCGGGCGATAGTTCCATGTCCTCACCCTTCATCGACTGCATCACAGCCTCCCGCTTACGCGAGGCTGTCATTCGTAGCTTCCCGGTCGAAGTCCGATCCCCTCTAGGCGAGGTCTTCGCGGCTTTGGTTCCTGCGTGCTTGGCATGCTCTTTTTTCATCGTGAGCTTCCTCCGTTATCCCATAAGATCAGGTCTTAATGACTGTCTCAAATAACTCTAGGTCGGGGGAAAGGGGAGGAATCCATCATGGACGCCGAAACGACAAACAAGGAAGCGGGTTGGCTCGGACGCACTTTCGCCGCCACGCCCGTGGGAGTGCGCTGGACGCTGCTTGTACTTGTAATAGTGGTCGTGTGGGGAGGCCGGGAGATCAGCGCGACGCGAGACGACACACAGACCGACACCACCGACGTGGCGGTTATCGCCGAGCGCATCGATGGATTAGAAGCGAGCGTAGACAAAGGATTCGATGGTGTGAGCGAAGACTTGGGCTCGCTGGAATCACGGATCAACGAGCGCTTCGACCGCGCCGACAAAAGGTGGAGCGACAGACTCGGACGCATGGAGGAGCGGTTGGGGGATCGGTTCGATGGTGTGCTGCGCGTCCTTTCGTCGGAGCCGACGAGCCATGCTTCGGCGGGGGATCAAGAAGGCGATGGGTAAAGGAAGATAGAGATGACCGCATTCTTGCTCGCGCTGATCGTGCCCGCCGCGCTCGCTGGGGTGTTCCTTTTTTTGTCCTTGGTTCAAAGATAATTCGCGGCGGCGGTGGTTATCGTCGGCACCGGTGTCCGGCGTGCCGGTGCGCGGAAAGCGTCTCGGCGATGCCGGACCGGTCGAGAATGCCGGCGAGTTCGAAGGCGTCTGTCCAAAGCGGTTTTCAGCGCACGACTCTTCCTGCGTCATCGTAGCGATCAGTCTTCGCGCCTTCCGTATCGCCGCGAGGGATCGCGTCGTGCGATAGCGAGTCCCCGAAGCGAGCGCGGCGATCCGCGTCGTATTTCCGTCGCCTCTCGCTCTAGACGGTCGCGCTCAGCGGCCGCGTCTACTTGGCGTTCTAACTCAGTGCGGGCGCGGACGGCAAAGACGTCCCATTCGGGCGTCACGGGCGGGCGCGGAGGGCCGCTCGGAGAGGCCATCGCCGAGCAGGTCGGTCGTATAAGGTGGAGGCGATCTCCGGCATCGACGAGGATCGGGGCGAGGCTTGCGCCGGATACAACGAAGAAGAGGGAGTGCCGTGGATCGAAAGCCCCACCGACGCCCAAGTGACGCCTAAGTGACGCCCAAGTCCCCTTTCAAGCCCTGAGCGCCATCAGCGACAAGCCTCCGGCAAGGGCATGCTCGGCAACGAGCTTGGGTGCCGACATGAGTGCTGACAGGAGTGCCGACAGGGGCTCGGACAGCGGATTTCGATCACCCCTTATCGGGTCATCTTCTCGAGACATCTTCTCGGGGAAGGATCTCTCGGGGAAGGAGCGCTAAGCGCTGCGCTGCAGCCTCGGAACGCGGGCATGTCGAAGGGTCGTTTCGGAGGGCCGTTAGGCCCTGCTTCGACAGCCCTGTTTCGAGAACCTTGGGACAACGATCAAAAAGCCTCCGCCTCCAAAGACATCAGGGTATCGGCCCCGGAGCGAATGCTCGCCAACAACGAGGCGGTCGTCGGCAGCAAGCGCCGCACGAAAAAGCGGGCGGTGGCGATTTTGGTGCGATAAAAGCCGGTGTTATCCCCTTCCTCGCGCGCCAAAGCGATCTCCGCGCTTTCCACCCACATCCTCGCGAAGGCGACATGTCCGAGCAGGCGCAGGTAGTCGTAGGATGCGCTGCCTATCTCGTCGGCATCGGCGGCGGCGGCCTCCTGCAGCCAAAGGGTGGCCTCTTCGAGCCGGGAAAGAGCGGCGGCCAAGGGATCCAAAAACTCCTCCAACTCGGGCCGCCCGCCGCGTTCGCCGATGAAATCCGATACCGATTCGATATAGGAGCGGATCGGCCGCCCCCCGTGCATCTGAAGTTTGCGTCCGACCAGATCGAGGGCTTGGATTCCGTTGGCTCCCTCGTAGATCTGCGCGATGCGGGAATCGCGTACCAACTGCTCCATCCCCCACTCGGCGATATAACCGTGCCCGCCGAAAACCTGCAGGCAAAGATTGCAGCTCTCGAAGCCGCAGTCGGTGATAAAAGCCTTGAGCACCGGCGTCAGCAGATCCACGCTGTCTTGCGCGGTCTCGCGCACCTGCGGATCCGGATGGTGCGATGCGCGATCCGATTGCAGCGTGAGCCAACCGAGCAGCGCCCTCGATCCCTCGTTCCAAGCCCGGGCGGTCAGCAGCATACGCCGAATATCGGGATGGACGATGATCGGGTCGGCGGGGGAGTCGGGGGCGACCGCCCCTTTGAGGCTGCGCCCTTGCCGGCGATCGCGGGCGTAGGCAACGGCATTTTGGTAGGCGAGTTCGGCCTGTGCCAATCCCTGCTGCCCGATCAACAGCCGCTCGTAATTCATCATCGAGAACATCGCCCGCAAGCCGCGGTGGGGCTCGCCGATCAGATAACCCGTGGCCCCCTCGTACTGCATCACGCAAGTGCTGGCGGCATGAATGCCCATCTTGTGCTCGATCGACGAGCAGTGCACGGCGTTGCGCTCGCCCCGTTCGCCTTCGTCGCCGGCGATATATTTCGGCACCAAGAACATGCTGATGCCCTTGACTCCGGGCGGGGCGTCCGGCAGCCGGGCGAGGACGAAATGGACGATGTTTTCGCTCAGATCATGCTCGCCGCCGGTGATGAAGATCTTGGTGCCGTGCACCCGATAAGCGCCGTCGGCGCTCGGCTCGGCGCGGGTGCGCAACAACCCCAAATCGGTGCCGCAATGCGACTCCGTCAGACACATCACCCCCGTCCAACGGCCCTCGACCAACTTCGGGAGATAACGTCGCCGCAAATCCTCGTCGGCATGGCGCTCCAACGCCACACAAGCCCCGTGGGTCAAGCCGACATAGATGGCGAAAGCCATATTCGAAGACTGCAGCATTTCCTCGACGAAGACGCCGACGGTCTGCGGCAATCCCCGCCCCCCGAATTCCGGATTGGCGGCAAGGCCGTTCCAGCCCCCGTCGACGAAAGAGCGATAGGCATCGACGAAGCCGCGGGGGGTGCGCACTTCGCCGTTTTCGAAGCGGCAACCCTCCTGATCTCCGCTGCGGTTGAGCGGAGCGAGCACGTTTTCGCAGAACTTCGCCGCCCCGTCCAACACCGGATCGATCACCTCGCGATCGGTCTCTTCGTAGCCGGGCAGCGAGGCCAAGGAGCCTTGCGCATCCAAGAGCTCGTGGAGCACGAAACGGATATCCCTTAGAGGGGCTTGGTAGCTGGTCATCATCTTCGCTGTCCTCCTTCGAAGGCGAGTCTCTTATCGATCCCTCGCCTGTTTTTCGACGGGTGTATTTTTCGATGGCCGAAGTATAACGGAAAACACCCTCCGATCGCTTTGGCCGCCCCCCTTTTTCGGGACTTCGATTGCATACGCCGCACTGCGACAGGCATCGCCGACATATCGGCTCGTCCACATCTTCGAAGAGGCATATAAAAAGGCGATCCGTCGATATATTTTTTTATATTTTTTCCAGGAAAATCATCGATCATGCCGGGGATCGACAAGGGTCTTCGAAGTTTATTCCCCATAGAGACTATCTATCTATCTATATACGAAAATCATACGAAAATCGCAGCGAGAAACCTCTTTGCCCGGAGTCGATAAAAAACGAAAACATAAAAAAGCGACGACGAGAATAATACGAAAGAATTCCCCCGACACTTCGGCCGCCGAGAATGCAAAATCACGAAGGGCGGCATCGCTCGAAGCGGATGCATGGAAGCGGATGCACGGGAAAGGAAATCGCGATCAATGATCTATAAAAAAGATCGTCGATGATAACGACGAGCCTGCCGAGAAGAGCCTGCCGAATCGTCTTCGGTCGATGATATCGGAAGTATAAAATCGATAGCCTGGGCTATCGATGCCCGGCGCGGTGCAGGCAACCCTGCGGATGCGGGCAGCGTGACCAATATGCCGGCCTGCGATGTCGATACCCTGACAGGCAGCGATGCATGGCAGGCGATACCCGCATGGCGCATCGATGGCACATCGATGGCACCCCACCACCTGCCCAGCCTACCTATCAGGCCATCGTGGACGCTGCCGGCCAGCGTGATGATGCAGGCCTGATGGTGGATGCACGGGGCATCGCTGAACACTTGGGCATCGATATCGCCACCTTGACCGCAGGCAAGCCCTGGCAGCGTGCACTGCGGGCGGGTGAAGTGGTGGAGTGATGAGGGGCATGGGTATGGACACGATGAAGGATGACGCATCCGATGACGATCAGCCCGTGCTGACGCTGACCGCGCTGCCACGGGTATCGGTGCCCGATGGCGATGGGTACGCCATCAGGCTGGACATGTGGGCAAGGCTGCGGGCGATGCTCTATGAAAGGTGCAGGAATGTCGGGCGCACGCCAAACGAATCCCGTGCCATCGC
This sequence comes from Gammaproteobacteria bacterium, assembly GCA_965220535.1. GTDB lineage: Bacteria > Pseudomonadota > Gammaproteobacteria > HK1 > HK1 > HK1. Next base: position 1,482,929 of record OZ244833.1, read on the forward strand.
TGACCACTCAATCGAGCAATTCAGGAAGGAAGGGCAAAAGCCTGAAGAGGTGATTCAGGAGATACAGGACGCTGTTTTGGATGGCAAGATTGTGGCTGCTGCGCACTGCCTGCCGGGGCAGGTGGGCGTACCCACCATATTTAGCGATGTCGGGCGGTAACGTGGTCGGTGATGGTGAAGGCCGGGTGGCCCCGGGTGTACGCAGCGAGTGTGTGCAGCGAGTGTGCCCCGTATCGCAGCCTGTCGTATCGTGTCTGCATCGATGGGGCAGGACAGGGTGCAGGGCAGGGTGCAGGCAGGGGTATCCCACCCCACGGGCAGACAGGTGAACAGGTTACTTGAATCAGGCGATCCTGCTGTTCACCGCAGCCCGACCCCAAGCTGCTTTTCCTGTGGGTTTCCATCGTCCGGCGATTTTCGATAGGGGGTGATATGGCCGATCCGGATGTGGATATCTTCGTCCGGCGCTGACTGACTATCGCAAGGGCGTATCCATCGAGGATATCGCTTTTGCATATCCGATCTTTCCGATCTTCGGCATGAAAAAAACGCTCTCGGCAGCGAAAAAGGCTTGCGCCGCGGCCCCGCCGACAAAAACTCGAAGACATCGTTCGGCGGCGCTAAAAGACTCCCGGGCTTAGCCTTGACTCACCCTTGACCGCGCCATTTGCGAAGGGTCGGATACGGCGGCCCCGGCGGGCCTGTCGCTTTTTTCGTCGTCGTCGCTCATCGCTCCTCCTCCCGTTCCGCCCTTTCGGTCCGTCATCGATCGGCGGGGTCGTCTTCTTCGAGGAGACGGCCGGATGCGTAGATCAAATCCTCGCACGCCTCCATCGCATCGAGCGAGGCCAGCGTGTTGATGATGTCGTCGCTCCCTTCGGTGTCTTTCCCGGGGGTTCCGATAACCGTCTCCTCGATCGCAAGAACGAAAGACCTCGTCCCGGGGGCCGCGCCGGCGCCTTCGACCGTGTCGTGAATTTCGTCGGCCAAATCTTGCAGCGCCTCCGAGCACATGCGCTTGGCCGTCTTCGCATCCGGCGCCTGCATCGTAGCCCGCGCCCGCGCTATCGATTTCGTCTCTTCCACAATCCGAGGACAGGCAAGGACGCCCCCGGCCTTTTTGATCGCTTCCACATCGAATCGCATCGCCGATATCGCCAAGAACATGATCGCGTCGCATGCTACGAGGGTTCGGTCTTCGTCGACGAAATCGTTGTCCCTCATCGTCGATCGAAGATGACGCAAGCACTGGCGCCATTCCATGATCTTGGCCGCAAACTCCTGAATCGTCGCAAGCGCCGTTCCTTGATCGACGGATTTCCGTAGATCGTCCGCGCCCGGCTGGCGGCGGGCTTCGGTCTCGTCCTTCGTCGTCATCTTCTTTCCTCTGAAACACGGGTGCCGTGTCTTGTCCTTTCGAGTCGACCCGCCGGCATCGAAGGCCTCGACGCTGCGATCGGGGGCTCACCGGCCGGCCGGGGTCTGTTTTCCGCCAGCCGGTGTTTCTTTTCCGAGACGGCAGAGCCATTCACATACCGGGATAGTTCGGACCGCCGCCTCCCTCGGGGACCGTCCAATGGATATTCCCCGTCGGATCCTTGATATCGCAGGTCTTGCAGTGAACGCAGTTCTGGGCGTTGATCCGGAGCTTCGCTCCCCCTTGAGGACCGTGCTCGATCTCATAGACTCCAGCCGGACAATAACGTTGCTCGGGGGCGTCGTAATCGGCGAGGTTGACGGTGATCGGCACCGCATCGTCTTGGAGAACGAGGTGGACCGGTTGATCCTCCTCATGGTTGGTATTCGAAAGAAAAACCGATGAATTGCGATCGAAACTGATCACGCCGTCCGGCTTCGGATAGTCGATACGTCGATGATCCGCCGCCTTCCCCAGCGCTTCGTGGTCGGAATGGGGATGGTGCAAGGTCCACGGGGCCTTGCCGCGCAGCAGCCAGGTATCGAGCCCGGAATAGAGCATCCCGCCCCACAGCCCCCAGCGGAAAGAGGGGCGCAAGTTGCGTACGCGCCCGAGTTCGTCCCATAGCCAGCTCTTCTCGAGTCGCGAGCGATAGCCGGTGAGGGTCGGCGGGGCTTGCTTTGCGCTTTCGTTCGGGCTTTCGCTCGCGCTTTCGTTGGGGCTTTCGTCTTGGACGAGACGCTCGAAAATCGCCTCGGCGGCGGTGATCCCCGACTTCATCGCGGTATGGGTGCCCTTGATTTTCGGAACGTTGAGGAATCCGGCGGCGTCCCCGACCAACAAGCCGCCGGGGAATTCGAGTTTGGGGAGCGATTGGATACCGCCTTCGCTGATGGCCCGCGCCCCGTAAGCGATACGCCTTCCCCCTTCGAAAACGGGGCGGATCTTCGGATGGGTCTTGAAGCGTTGGAACTCGTCGAAGGGGCTCAAATAGGGATTGCGATAATCGAGGCCGATCACGAAACCGACCGAGACTTGATGATTCTCCAAGTGGTAGAGGAAGGAGCCGCCGTAGGTTCCGCGATCGAGGGGCCAGCCGACGCTGTGGACGACCCGTCCGAGACGATGCCGCGAGGGATCGACTTCCCATAACTCCTTGATCCCGATGCCGTAGGTCTGGGGATCGACCCCCTGACGCAAATCGAAGCGTTCGAAAAGGCCCTTGGTGAGGTGGCCGCGGCAACCTTCGGCAAAAACGGTGATCTTCGCGTGCAGTTCCACCCCGGCCTCGAAATTATCCTTCGGCCGACCGTCGCGCCCGATGCCCCGATCCCTAGTGGCGATTCCCTTGACCGCACCGTCTTCGTGATAGAGGACTTCCGCGGCGGGGAAGTTGGGAAAGATATCCGCACCCAAAGCCTCCGCCTGCTCGCCGAGCCAGCGACAAAGGTTGCCCAGGCTAACGATATAGTTGCCGGTGTTATGCATCTGCGGCGGAAGGGGCAGGCGCAGGGCGTGTTTTCGGGTCAGATAAAGAAAGCGATCCTCGCTTGCCGGGGTGTGCAGCGGGGCTCCGCGCTCTTTCCAATCGGGGAAGAGTTCGGCCAACGAGCGCGGCTCGATCACCGCCCCGGAAAGGATATGGGCCCCGACCTCGGAACCCTTCTCGACCACGCAGACCGAGAGATCTTTCCCGTGCTCCGCGCAGAGTCGGCGCAACTTGATCGCGGTGGCAAGGCCCGAAGGACCGGCCCCCACGATCACGATATCGAACTCCATCGATTCGCGCTCCACCTGCGATTCCTCCTTGTTACGAATCCTTGTTACGACCCCTTCGAAGGGGTTTCGGATCGGCTCGTTATCACAATTTTTCGGCGAGACGCTGCGCTTTGCGATCCGCTTCCATGAATGCTTGCGGATTATTTACCCATTGCATAGCCATGGCGTTGAGCATATCGGTATCGAGATCGCGTTGAAGTCCGCATCGTTGGCATTGATACCGAGACGTTCCCGGTGGACTGACGAAAGCCAATTTCACACCGAATTCTCCTTCCTCATACTCAATGATCAAAGCATGAGGGCAACCATGCCGGAGTCTCCCCTAGCCCGGGATCAAGCACCTGTCATCAACGAGGGAACTCGGTTTTCTTCACGCCGATTTGCCCTTGTCAAAGCGAATCACGCTTCGCTTTTTCGTCCTCGATAATAGCATCGCAATCGTCAATGTGGACGATTTCAAAGGCTGGGGGCGATTCAAATCACGCAAGGATTTCGAAGCCTGGCAAAAGCAGCATGGAGACCTATCCGATGGACAGGAATAGCGATCAGCAGATGGCGGGCGGGCCTATGTTTTCCGATGTTTCTGTATATCCGCCCGATCATCATCGGGATCGGGCGGATGATCGGGGGCATTCGCAGGCCTGCGCTGATGGCCACCGCAGAGGCATCGCAGCGCATCCGATAGGGCATCGTGCAGGGCATCGATGCCCGTGGCCATCCGCGCTGATGCAGGGCATCTATGCAAGCCTGCCTATTTTACTATCATGCATAGCCTGCAATATCGCAGGATACCGATAAGGGATACCGAACATGACCGATAGCGATCCGATTCAGCCTCTATTTATCAGGGTGCGCCAATCCAAAATCAAGTGGCTAAAAAAATACGCCATCGATAACGACACGTCCATCCGCAAAATCATCAATGACATGGTGGACAGGATGATGGCGGATGCCACCCCACCTGCGAAGGCAAAACCTGCGAAGCGGGCAGAGGGTGCCGCGGTGAAGGATTACATAATGGAAGGATTGGTAGCAGCCAGGCGGATCATGACGGAAGCCACGGGTGATCTGGAAGAGCTGGCCAAATCCCTCTACCAAAGCGATCCGCCTGCTGGAATGCATCGGTGGATAGCAGCCTGCGAATTGGTGCTATTCAATATCCATAGCACCATCGCCAATCTGGAAAAGGCTGAACAGACAAAGGGGGTGGGCGATGAGCGATGACCTGATCATCAGCCCTGAATACGATTTCTGCGTGGCCTGCGGATGCGCATTCGATCCGCAGGATGTCGTGCTGCGGGTGATAAATGATCTGTGCCCCGATGGGGTGCCTGACCATACTTGCCTGGCCTGCATTCAGGCGGGGGCGGATGCGCCTGCGGATGATGCCCCGCCCCCCGATGCTGCCACCATTCGGGCAGATCAGGTGATAGACGATATTGCGCAGGCGGTGGGGCACTACTTGGAAGAAACGCAGGACGATGATCCACGGATCAATGCCTATCACCATGCCCGCATCGCAGGCACCCTGTCAAAGGCTATATCAGTGATGGCCAAAGGCCTGTTCAAAGATGTCGGGGATCCCCGCGTAGCAAACACTGAGATGGCCTATATCTTTGGCAGGTGGCAGGGTCTATGGGGCGGGGCAGTGATGTGCAATAACGAAGCCGAAAAAATCGTCCGGCAGATCAATGCGTTTGACATCGTAGCCAAAACACAGAGGAGCGATACCGATGGCTAAACCCACTGATCAGCACGGCAGCGCGGATGATGTGTCGGCCACCACCCGCAGCGCAGGTGATGGTACGCATCGGATCGGCGTTTGAATGATTACCCGTGCAACCGATGAACGCACCACCATCGCCACCATCCTGCCCCCGATGTGCGCTGCGGGACGAGGTCTTCAAAACGCCGCGATCCCCGTCTGCGCCCGACCCAAGACCAAAGCGTGGATATCGTGCGTCCCCTCGTAGGTGTTCACCGTTTCCAAGTTCATCAGATGACGGATGACGTGGTATTCGTCGGCGATGCCGTTGCCGCCGTGCATATCGCGGGCCATGCGGGCAATCTCCAAGGCCTTGCCCGCGCTGTTGCGCTTGAGCATCGAAACCGCCTCGTGCGGGGCGCGGCCCTCGTCGAAAAGACGCCCCAAACGCAAACTTGCGGCGAGACCGAGCGCGATTTCGGTTTGCATATCCGCAAGTTTTTTCTGGATCAGTTGATTGGCGGCCAAGGGACGGCCGAACTGCCGCCGCTCGAGGGTATAGCTGCGAGCCGCGTGCCAACAAAACTCCGCGGCCCCCAACGCCCCCCAAGCGATGCCGTAGCGGGCGCGGGTCAAGCAGCTGAACGGTCCTTTGAGGCCGCGAACCCCCGGCAGTTCGGCGGACGCGGGAACGAAAACATCGTCGAGCAGAATCTGACCGGTGATCGACGAGCGCAAAGAGAACTTGCCTTCGATCGTCGGCGTTTCGAGACCCTTCATACCGCGCTCGAGAACGAAACCGCGAATCTCCTCCTCGTCGTTTTTCGCCCACACCACCATGATATCGGCGATCGGGGCGAGGCTGATCCAAGTCTTGCCCCCCGATATCTTGAATCCCCCGTCGACCCTTTTAGCCCGCGTGCGCATCGAACCCGGATCCGAACCCGCATCGGGCTCGGTCAGCCCGAAACAACCGACCGCCTCGCCGCGCGCAAGACGCGGCAAATAGTTCTCGCGCTGCTCCTCGCTGCCGAAGGCGTGGATCGGATGCATGACCAGGCTCGATTGCACGCTCATCGCCGAGCGATAGCCGGAGTCGACGCGCTCGATCTCCCTCGCGACAAGACCGTAGCCGACATAGCCTATTCCGGCGCAGCCATAGCCGTCGATGGTGGATCCGAGCAGCCCTCGCTCTCCCATCTCGCGCAAGATCGCGGGGTCGAAATATTCGTTGCGGTGGGCTTCGAGGATGCGAGGGGCCAAGGCTTTTTGCGCGTATTCATGAGCGCTGTTTTGCACCATCCGCTCCTCGTCGGTGAGGGCGTCGGCGAGGCGCAAAGGATCGCTCCAGTCGAAAGCGGCGGCGGATGCGGCAGCGGATTGCGTTTTATGCCTATCGCCCGGTGCGCTCACCGGCGAAGGGGTCGTCATGACATCGGATTCCATCGCTCCTCCTCATCGGCCACATCGGCCAGCGCCGACGATACCCGCCGGCGGCATTGTCAAGATCGCTCGCTCGAGGGATCGGGTTCGGGTTCGGGCTCGACCGGATCGAACTCGTTGCGCGGCAAACCCTGGAGATTGCGCCCTTCGATCCGGAGAAATTTCGCCGGTCCGTCGAAGCGCGGGGAATGAATATCGCCCTCGTCGTAGACGAAGGCGTCCCCGCGCCGCAAGATGCGACGGGAGGCGACTTCGACCCGTTTTCGCGATGCCGCAAGGCCGTCGCCCGAAGACTCGCCTGAAGAGTCGACCACGCGCCAACCCGTCATATCGGTATGGCCCTCGACTTGGGCGTAGATGGCCCAGCTCGAGCCGTGATCGTGGGGCACGGACGCCCCCGGTGTGTTGCGCACATGGGAGAGCACGCAAAAACCGAGATCCGGATCCTCGTAAAGGATCCGGCGCGGGGTGTTCTCCTCGGGGCTGAACCACCGGGCGACGAAAGCGTCGTCGGTACAGGCCCGAATGCAAGAGAGACGGATCGCCTCGCGGGCGGCAGCGGTGTCGCGTTCGCGCAACGCCTGCCGACAGTCGGCTATCAACTCTTCCAGGCCATATCCCACTTCGAGAGCCTCGTTCGGTTCGTCGTTCGATTCGTCGTCTGCGCCTGCGCGGCGGCGAGATCGATTCTCGATATCGATTCTCAAGATTGATCTCTCGAGATCAATCCCGATAGGAGGGATCACTGCGATCAAGCATTCGAAGCATCGCCTCCCACTCCAACTTGCAGGGCTCGCATCCGGGCGGCGCTTCGTACTCGGCGACCCTCGCCACCACCTCGGGTCGAGGATGAATGATCTCGGCCCTCGACGAGAGCACGTCCACCTGCACCTTGCAGGCATTTTCGAGGTTGTAGAGCATGGTGAAGGCGCGAGCAATATCCGCGGCGCAACTGAGCAGGCCGTGGTTATGCAGGATCATCAGCTCACGATCCCCCAAATCCGCCACCAGGCGTTCGCACTCTTCGGTTCCGGATGTCTGCAAGTCGTATTCGTGATAGGCAAGACGACCGTCGAAAAGCATCGCCTGCTGGGTGATCGGCAACAAGCCTTCGCGCATGCAGGAAACAGCCATCCCGGCCCGGGTATGGCTATGCAATATCCAGTGGATGTCGGGGCGATGCTGCAAGATGACGCTATGAATCGCATGCCCGGCATCGTTGCAGGGATAGTCGCCGTTGACCACATTGCCGGCGAAATCCACCTCGATCAGATTCGAGGCAGTGATCTCCTCGAAGAGCAGACCGTAAGGGTTGATGAAATAACGGTCTTCGATCGTCGGGTGGCGAGCGGAGATATGGGTGTAGATCAGATCCGTCCACCCGAATTTGACGAAAACGCGGTAGCAGGCGGCGAGATTGCAGCGTACCTCCCACTCCGCTTGCGAAAAACGACTGCCGGGGATTGCCCTGATCGCATCCATCTTCGTCCTCCTTCGGGGGATGCCCCGCTGCCTTCGGGGGATGCCCTTTGTGCGCGAAAGCGTTTGCGTCGATAAAAGCCGCCTTGCGGCGACTCTTGCTGCGACTCACTCCAAAGCGATATCGTCCTCGATCTCGATCTCGACTCCCAACTCCGGCAACTGCAAAATCACCCGCGCCCGGACCTTGGCGTTTTCCGCAAGGCTTCCGTCGGCGACGGCCTTGCGCACCGCCTGCTCGATTTCGCGCTGCGAACCGACCCCGACTTTCTTGAGAAACTTGCGGGTTTGAAGGTTGAAGGTCTCTTCGTTCATTGCCCGTTCCCTCCCGAGGGCTCAAGTATCGGCATCAAATATCGGGAAGGAGGTCCCCCTCCCAAAGCGAGCGATTGGCATCCTTGGAGGCGTGCGCGGCCTGCTCGCGCAAACCGTCCAAAATGGCGACGGCTCGATCCTCGCATTCCGCCGGTACCAACAGATGGTCGTGATAGAAAGCGGCGAGCACGTTGCAAGGAATATTTTCCTCGGCCAGAGCCGCCGAGATCGCCGCCGTGAGGCCGACCGAATCGAGCGCCGAATGCACGTCGATGGTCAGCCACGAGGCGATGAAATCGCCGCTCCAGTTCTCGCGCTCGGCCCGCCTCGTCGTGGCCACGACCGTATCCCCCTGCCGTTCGTGCACCACCGCCTCGACCCCGTCGCCGATCGAAGGAGCGGCGCCGGCATCGAGGGAAACGACCGTGTATTTTCCCGGGCGCACCGAAACGCTCAAGTGCGCGATCATCGAATCCAAATCACGTACGGGCAGCATCCTTCGATTCACTCCGATGGTTTTGCGCTTTCGAGCATCCGGCAAGAGCATCCGACACGAGCATCCGGCAAGCGTGCATGATAGCAAGTTCGAATGCTATCGGTTCATCGAAAACGACAGGCAACGACGAGCGCAGACACTCTCTACTGCTTACTCGCATCGAGTCGGCATTCGAGCGTCGATCGGCTTGCCCGAAAGGCGTCCATCTTCGAGTTCGAAAACCCGTCTTCCGCGGTTCGAATCTAGATTCGAAGCTAGATTCGAAGCGAGATTCGAAGCGAGACTCGAAGACGAGCGCGACACCCTTGGCCGATACGACTCCACGGATAGGACTCGCAAAATCCGCATCCGCTCCCTGTCCGCGATCCGGCTTTAGCCCACACCGCTTTCGAAGGCGTTTGTCCCTTTTCGAAGGCTTCGAATTCGAAAGGCTTCAAAGACCGGCGAGAAGCGCGGCTTCTACGTCTTCGTCGCTCATCCCCACCCGATGGGCACCGGCAAGAATATCCTCCCACGCCCCTTGCGAAAGAGGCAGCCCCCCTTGGCTTCTTTGCCGCAAGATCCGCTCTTCCTTCTCGCCCGGGATCAGCACTTCGCCCCCCGCCTTCGCCGGTCGGGCGCTTTTGAAGTATTCGATATAGCTCTCGATTTCGCGCACGAAGAAATCCGAGGTCCCGAGACTCGGCAAATCGATATAGACCGAGAGCATGCCGTTGCAAAGCGAACGCCTTTCGCTCTCGTTCGAAGCGCCGGCGGTGCCGGATCCGGTCAAGGCCCCGGCGAACATCTCCATGAAGAAATTGATCCCCGATCCTTTATGCAAGCCGAAAACGCTCAGCGCTCCGGGGCCGGCGTTCGGATCCGGCACCGGAGAGTCGGCGCTGTCGCCGTAAAGCGGGCGGGGATCGGAGGTCTCGAAGCCCTCGGCATCCACGATCGCGTCCGCAGGCAGGGTCTTGCCGCCGTGCAAAGCCACCATCGCCTTGCCCTCGGCCACCGTCGAGGTGGCGAAGTCGTGGATGATCGGCGCGGCGTCGGCGCGCGGCAGCCCGAAACAAAGCGGGGAGGTCCCGCCGCGACGCTCACCGGCGCCGTAAGGAGCGACCAGCAGACTCCCGCGGACATTGACCGCATGGATCGAGGCGCAGCCGGAATCCGCGGCCCGCTCGGCCCAATCCCCGATACGACCCAAATGACCCGAGTGCTTGAGGGCCGTCAGCGAGACCCCGTGTTTTTTCGCCTTTGCCACCCCGATATCGACGGCCTGCTCGCCCACGGTCTGGCCGAAGCCGTAAGCGCCGTCGATGACCGCAAGGGATTCGGTTTCACGCTCGATGACAACGCGGCGGCCGGGGAGTACCTTGCCCGCCTGCACCCAAGAGATATAGCGGTGGGTCCGCAGGACGCCGTGGGAATCGTGCCCGCGCAGGCTGGCCCCGGTCAATCGGCGGGCGATTCGGCGAGCCTCTTCGTCCTTGCACCCGGCGCGCGCGAAGATCGCCCCGACGAGGCTTTCCATGGCCCTCGCATCGACGAGGATCTCGTCTCCCTCGCGGCGCCGAGCGACCCCCATCGATCAACGCTCGCCTCGGGTCTTCGAAACCGCGTCGGCGCAGGCGGCGGCATAAAGCCTGAGATCGCTGCCCAAGGTCACCAAATCGAAACCCTGATCCAGCATCCGGCGGGCATAAGCCGGTTCGAGGCAGTGGATACCGCAACGCACTTGAGCCTTGCGACAACTTGCGAGGATATGCCCGATGGCATCGACCACCGCCGGCTCTTCCTGGTCGAGTTTGGGGGGGTAGCCCATCGACAACGCGAGGTCGCTCGGTCCGATATAGATGCCGGTCAGCCCCGGGGTGGAAACGATCGCCTCGATATTCTCGAGCGCTTGGGCGGTCTCCGCCATCGCCAGCAAGACGACGGTATCGTTGGCTTTGGTCGGGTAATCCGCTCCGTAGACGAACTGCGCCCGGGTGGGGCCGAAACTGCGGCTGCCGGCGGGGGCGTATTTCGCCCAAGCCACCAGCCGCTCGGCCTCTTCGCGGGTATTGACCATCGGGCAAATGATCCCCAGCGCCCCGGCATCGAGGCTTTTCATGATGATGCCCGGCTCCAGCCAAGGCACTCGCACCATCGGGGTCGCGTCGCTCATCGACAGGGCTTGCAGCATGCTCACGGTGACTTGGTAATCGTTGAGGCCGTGCTGCATATCGACGGTGATGGAATCGAATCCGGCTTTGCCGGTGAATTCGGCGACCACCGGGGCGGCCGAGGACAGCCAGGAATTGATGCCGGGACGACCGGCCTTCCAGTTATCTTGCAACCTTGTTTTCACCGCGAGGGTCTCCTTGGCGAGGGTTCGAAAAAATCTTGGGAAGGGTATCGAAGAGGGTCTTGGAAAGGGTGTTGAAAAGCGTCTTGGAAAGCGTCTTGGAAAGCGTCTTGGAAATGGTGCGGTCGAGATCGGGAAGCATCGATGCGGATCGCGAGCGTCGGCGAGCGACGACAGGCATCCATCGCAAGGAAGCGACGGCGACGACGGCGAGGAAAGAGCCTTTGTCTCGCTTCTCGTTCCTCTTGTTCCTCGTCTTTATTTTTCGCCGTCCGGATCGGAAGCCAGCTCGTCGCAGTGCCGAGCCAGCGCGAAATCCAACTCGTGCAATCCCTTGATCTTGTGGCTCCACCATTTGACCGTCACTCTTCCCCATTCGGTGACGATCTCCGGGTGATGGTCGAAACGCTCGGCCAGCGCCCCGATTCGATTGGTCAGCGCCAACGCCTCGGCGAAATTGCGGAATCGATAACTGCGATGCAGCTGATCGATCCCCTCGACCTCGACCACCTGCCATGTCGGCAGGGCCGCGGCGAAGTCGGCGATCTCCTGCGGACTCAGCGCCTTCGCATCCGCACGACAAGCCTCGCATTTCGGAATGATGGACGTCATTCGCTCGTACCCTCTGATTTCGACGATGGACTAGGCGGTGGACGATGGACGTCGACGATCGAAAACGAGCGCTCGTTCACGCCCACGCTTGCCGGAAATGGGCGAGCATGGCCTCCCACGATTCGCGATCGGCGTCGGCATCATAAGCCAAAGGCAGACCGTATTTCTCGCCCCGGGCCGTCGCCTGCGGATTGGTGAAGCCGTGCATCGCGTTCTCGTAGGCGACGACGCGAAAATCCGCCTCCGCTTGGCGCATCTCCTCGGTGAATGCCGCCAAATCGCTTTCGGGGACGAGAGCGTCCTTCGCTCCGTGGCATACGAGGATCTTCGCCCGAATCCCGCCGGGCGAAGGGCGATGGAACGAGCCCAAAGAGCCGTGAAAAGCGACCGCGGCTCCGATGTCCATGCCGATCCGGGCGCAATGCAACGCCATCGCCCCGCCGAAGCAATAGCCGATGGCGGCCAAACGGGAGGAGTCGCACAGCGTGTGACTTGCCAGCGTTTGCCGAGCCGCTTCCAAGCGGGCGGTCGCGCTTTGCATATCCTCGAGCACCGCGTTCATCATCGCTCCCGCATTCTCGGGATCGTCGGCGGTGCGACCTTCGGTGTACATATCTACCGCCAACGCCACATAGCCGAGTTCCGCCAGCATGCGCGCCCGCCGGCGGATGTGATCGTCGAGCCCCCACCATTCGTGCACCACCATCACCCCGGGGCGAGGGCCGGCGAGGGCTTCGTCGAAAGCGAGATGGCCTCGACAGCGAGCCTCGCCCGCGAAGTAGTCGACGTCTTCGGTCTTTAGCCTGGTCATGGCATGGCCCTCGGTATTTCGACAACACTCATTTCGACAACGCTCATCTCGACAAGCCTCGGGACGAAAAGGCGACGACGACGCTTCGACGGGACGAGCGAATATCCCGCCGGTCATCCTATGTCGCTTCGCGTTCTTGGCGAAATGCGCCTTCGAAAAGCGCATGGGATCGATCCGGTATTCTTTGCCGCTTTTGCCCTGGCACGGCCTCGATGCCGACACGGCTCAAGCATGGCTTAAGGCACGGCTTAAGGATAATGCATCGGGGGCGGGCATCGGGGGCAAAGGTGCGTGAACTCGGCACAATCGTCGATCTTGAAAACCCTCGATCACTCCCCGATCGTTCCCCAATCCTGTCGCGGCCCGAAGCCGATCGAATCGCCCTTCGCATCCTCGACCGGGGAAAAAGCGCGGCAACGCCCCGCGAGCCTCGATCTTCGAAAACCGTCGAAAGCGATAGCGGTTTTTTCGAGCGGTGTCGCACAATACGCTTTCGGACAGACAAGCCAGACGAAGGAGTCTCCGACATGACCGATACGAACAAGCGAATCGACACCGCCTTCGCACCGAAGGGCGATATCGCTCGCCCGCGCCGCCTGCGACACACCGCGACCCTGCGGGCCGCGGTGCGCGAAACCCGCCTGTCTCCGGCGGATTTCGTCTACCCCCTTTTTATCGTGCATGGAAAGGCGATACGCGAACCCATCCCCTCGATGCCGGGGATTTGCCAACTCTCGGTCGACGAGGCGACCGTCGAGGCCAAACGAGCGATGGACGCCGGTATCCCGGCGATACTGCTCTTCGGCATTCCGGCGACGAAAGATCCCGTCGGATACGAAAACTTCGCCGACGACGGCATCATCCAACAGGCGATCCGGGCCATCAAGGACGCCTGCCCCGAACTCCTCGTCATCACCGATGTCTGTCTTTGCGAATACACCGACCATGGCCATTGCGGGCTTTTGAACCACACGAATCCGCGCCTTCCCGATGGCTATGTGCTCAACGACGAGAGCGTCGAGATCCTCGCTCGCGTTTCGCTGAGCCACGCCCGCGCCGGAGCCGATATCCTCGCCCCGAGCGCGATGCTCGACGGCATGGTCGCCGGCATGCGCAAAGCCCTGGACGGGGGATCCTTTCACCATATCCCGATCATGTCCTACGCGGTGAAATACGCCTCGGCTTTTTACGGTCCTTTCCGAGACGCCGCCCAAGGCGCCCCGAAATGCGGCGACCGCCGCACCCAGCAGATGGACCCCGCCAATGCCCGCGAAGCGCTCAAAGAGGCGGCCATCGATGTCGCCGAGGGAGCGGATTTCTTGATGGTCAAACCGGCTTTGGCATATCTCGATATCATCCATCGCGTGCAGGCCCGCTACCCGGAACTGCCGATGGTCGCCTACAACACGAGCGGCGAATATGCGATGTTAAAAGCCGCAAGCGAGCGCGGATGGCTCGACGAGAAGGAGACCGTCTTGGAGAGCCTGACCGCCATCAAACGCGCCGGTGCGGATCTGATCATCAGCTACCACGCGCTCGAAGCCGCATCTTGGCTATGAGGCGCATAAATATGAGGGGTAAGGAGGGATAGCGAGAGATAAACGAGGGGCTTTGCCGGCTCGAGGGCGCGTTTTCGAAGCGCCTCGACAGCGCCTCGACAGTGCCTCGAGCTCGCGAAGCCCCGGCGACCGACCTCCCGGGGAAGCCCCGGGGCGGCCCCGGTGTGGCTAGCGCAACTCCGGGCTCCTCGACGAACCCGAAAGACGCAAGCGCAGCAGATTGAGCAGGCTGATCACCGAGAACTCGCGCACATGTCGGCGATCGCCGGGCAGCCGAACCCCCACGGCTTCGGCGCGATCGCCGATGGCCAGCCCCAAAAACACGGTGCCCGGGGGATGTCCTTCCTGTTCCTCGGGGCCGGCGACGCCGGTGGTCGCAAGGCCGATATCCGCATCCAGCGCCCGGCGCACCCCGCGAGCCATCGCCGTGGCGGCATCGATCGAAATCACCGGCCCGCGCGGCAGACCGAGAAGGTCGAACTTGATCTCGCCGGCGTAAGCGACCACCGCTCCTTTGAAAACATCGCCGGCTCCGGGGATCGCCGTCAGCCGGGCGCCGACGAGCCCGCCGGTCAAGGATTCGGCCACCGCCAGGGAAAGCCCGCGCTCGCGCAGCATATCGAGCGCCACCGACTCCATGGTCTGCTCGTCGACCCCGAAAATCGCATCCCCGACGATCTCCCTGATACGCGCTTCCTCGGCGGCGATCAGGGCATCGGCGCTCGAAGTATCGGCGGCCTTGGCGGTGATGCGCACTTTCAACCCCTCGATGCCGCTCGCCTGAAAAGCCAAGGTGGGGTTGCCGGCGCCCTCGAGGCTGTCGATGCGCCCTTCGAGCATCTCCGCCAAACGCGATTCGCTTTCCCCCCAAGTCTTGAGAACCCGGCTGCGGATGGCGGCGCGGACTCCGGCCCGGCGTTTCAGATCGGGAAGGATCGTGCCCTCGACCATCTCGCGCATCTCCGAGGGCACCCCCGGCACCGCATAGATCACCTGATCTTCGAAGGGGCAGACAAGGCCGGGGGCGGTGCCCGGCATTTGCCGGATAAAGGATGCGCCCTCGGGGTATTCGGCCTGCCGCAGATTGTTCTTGGGGAAACGGCGCCCGCGCACTTCGAATCCCTTGCGGATCCGCTCGCCCATCGCCTCGTCCCGCAGCAACCCCACCCCCATCGTCTCGGCGATCGCTTCGCGCGTGATATCGTCTTGGGTCGGACCGAGCCCCCCGCAAAGAATGACCGCATCGCTGCGCGAAAGCGCATGCTCGATCGTCGCAACGATCCGCTCCAAGTTATCCCCCACCTTGACCTGAAAATGCGAATCGATACCGGCCAAGGCGAGTTTCGAGCCGATCCATGACGAATTGGTATCCACGATCTGGCCGAGCAAAAGTTCGGTTCCCACCGCGATGATCTCGCAACGCATGGCATCGACGCTCCTTATGTCGAGACTTCTCGTGCCTAAACTTCTCGTGTCGAAACTTCGAAGCCGCCGGCGGCGGCGACCCTGGCGCTGATCGCATTGCGCCGATCGGATTGCAATGATCGGACTGCAATCCGCGATCGAATCATACGCCGGGCTTGAAAAAAGCGGCTCGGGCTCGAAACCTCGGCGATGATCCGGCAAAGGATTCTCGGCGATCCCGCACGGCGATCACGATGCTACACCGGCGACACCGAAGAACGATCCGCCGACAATGGGGACCCGATGGGCGAAACGAGAGGCTAAAAGAGAGGCGAAAATCGAGGGCCGAAAAGAAAAGCCCGCGATTCGCCGCGAATTCGTATCCCTCAACGAGGGCGAAGATAATCCGACCCTGTCTCGGAACGCAATCTCTTCGAATGCAAAAAAAGGAGCGAAAGAGATGATCGATACGAATCTCGAAGGCAAGGCGGTTCTCATCACCGGCGCCTCCTCCGGCATCGGCTTGGCGGCGGTCAGGACCTTTGCCGCCTGCGGCGCCAAAGTCGCGCTCAACCACCCTCCCGACGATCCGCGCGGCCCCGATCGGGTGCGCGAACTATGCGAGGAGGGCTTCGATATCGTCGCCGCCCCCGGCGATGTCTCGGTGGCGCAAAGGGCACAGGCGATGGTCAACGAAGCGATCGATTCCTTGGGTCGCCTCGACATCCTGATCAACAACGCCGGCACCGCCAATGCCGTCGAACCCGTGCCTTTCGAGGATCTCGATGCGATGGACGAAGCCTTCTGGCAAACGATCCTCTCCACCAACCTCTTGGGTCCTTTCCGATGCGCCCACCGCGCCGCGCCGCATCTTGCGCGCACGAAAGGCGCCATCGTCAATACCGCGTCGGTGGCGGGCTTGGGGTTTCGCGGATCGAGCCTCGCCTACGGCGCGAGCAAAGCGGCCCTTATCAACCTGACCCGCAGCCTCGCCGCGGCCCTCGGACCCGAGGTGCGAGTCAACGCCGTCGCCCCCGGCCTCGTCGACACCCCATGGACGCAACCCTGGCCGAGCGAGCGCAAACGATCCCTAGTCGAAAGAACGATGCTAAAGCGCATCGTAAAGCCCGAGGAGATCGCCGACGCGATGCTCTTCTTGGCGCTCCACCCGGCCATCAGCGGCCAAACCCTGGTGGTCGACTGCGGATTGATCTAGGGCACGAGCGAGGCTACGCCGCGAACTCGGGGAGTCGGCTCGGCGACGAGTCCAAGAAATCGTCTTCCAACCCCTTTTTCGGCGATCCTCTCCCTCTTTTTCCGATCGCCCGACAAATCACGAACGATCGTCGTGGACGCTCCGCCCGATATGGATAAAACACGCCGCCTTGCGCGATGGTGCCGCCTTCGAGAATATCGAAGCGACCATCGTCTCCCGAGCCGGCCGCGCCGCCGACCGCCGATATCGCGATCGATATCGAATCCGCCTCTTTTCGGCGTCGATGCCGAATTGAAAAAGCGAAGACGAAACGCTATCCTAGCGGCAGGAAAACAGGCCGCTTTGCCCAGTGAAATAAAAAGCGGAATAAAAATCGCTTCCGTTCCCGACAATCTTTAAGGAGTTGATAATCGTGATAACTACCCCCCCCCCCCCCCCGAGAATTAGGAACCGAACGGAAATATCTTCTTTCTAAACGATCGTTCTTCGAATCCCTTACAAGAGGTACTTGGCTACTTATCAATTTCATCCGTTTTATTTTCGCGGGATCGACCTCCCTTTTCGTTTCTTATGAATCTTCAATTTCTCGTAAACAACACGATGAATTGATATTAAAGAAAAACCGGTCGGCTTCTATACTCCTCTCGCTCTGCGGGGCAGCTGCAATATTCGTTCTTCCAGGATCGGCGATCGCGCAAAATTATTCAAGCGGGACAAATACTAATACCATCCCAGCAGGTTCTAACACTCCAATTGCCGAAGGAGATACATCTTCTTCTTTTCAAATTAATTTTTCCTTCACTGGAGATCAAAATAATCCCCCCGCGGAAACGGTTGTTTTTACGCTTACGAGTCAGGATACACAGGCACTTACAGTTGCAACGGGAAGCCTAACAGTTTCACGATCCGAATGGAGATATATCGCCGCCGCATCGCTGTGGGTTTCCTCGCTCTTCCCTTTTACTGCTACCGCTGTAGAAGATAGCGACACCGATGACGAGAGAGTCGTTATCAGAGTGACCAACAATATCGATTCAACCATATCTACCAATGTCACGATACCCATCACCGACGACGATACGCCGTCGGGAACGATGTCCTTCAACAACACCACCTTCACCATTGACGAGGGCAGCAATTTTAACTCTTTGAATACCATACTGACTTTTTCACCCATACTGACGGCGAGCGCAACACTGACAGTTATAAGCAACAACTCGGATATCACACCATGTTTGAGTTTTTTCCAAAATCAATGTCCGAGCACATCTATTGCTCTTACGTCGGGCGATGGGGATATAAGGAATGTATTCAGGGTTACCGCCGCCGAGGACGACGACACCACCGACGACACCGCCACGCTGACCTTCACCCTCACCGGCGGCGGATACAGCAACTCCCCGATTACCACGACGCTGAACCTCACCATCACCGACGACGACACTCCCTCGGGAACGATTCAGGTCACCCCGCCGGGCCCGCTGTCGGTCAACGAAGGGAGCTCGGCGAACCTATCCGTCAGTCTCAGCGCCGCACCGAACGCCGACGTGACCGTCTCTCTTGCGAAGACCAACTCGGATATCACTCTCGACAAGACTTCGCTTACCTTCACCACGGAGAACTATCGAAACGGACAAAGGGTCACCGTCAACGCCGCCGAGGACGACGATACTACGAACGATTCCGACACCATCACCTTGTCCGCTTCGGGCGGGATAACCGCTCCCGACGTGACGAAGGCGGTCTCCGTCACCGACGACGACACCGCGGAGCTGGACGTCACACCCACCTCATTGACCATCACCGAAGGCGGGCAAGCCACCTTCCAAGTGAAACTGGCGACAGATCCATCGACGAATGTCCAAGTAGATTTGGTTCTCTCGGATAGCTCGCTTTCCATCACCAATATCACCCCGAATCCCACACAAACTAACGATGCTCTACTCTTCGGATCCGCCGTCGGGCACGATTGGAATCAATACTACACATTGACCGTTTCCGCAGCCCAAGACGACGATACGGATAATGAATCTGCCAGTATCCGACTCTCTGTCGCACCGGGCAGCGGTGGCGTGTATGGCTCGAAGACCGAAACGGTCGCCGTCTCCGTCACCGACGACGACACTCCGTCGGGGACGATTCAGGTCACCCCGGCGCGCGCGCTGTCGATCAACGAAGGGAGCTCGGCGACCCTGTCCGTCAGCCTCAGCATCGCACCGAACGCGAACGTGAGGGTCTCTCTTGCGAAGACCAACTCCGATATCACCCTTTCCCCGACATCGCTGACTTTCACTGCCGGCAGCGACGGCAACTGGAGGACAAGCCAAGCGGTGACGGTCAACGCCGCCGAGGACGACGATACGACGAACGATTCCGACACCATCACCCTTTCTGCCACAGGCGGCATTGACGCACCCGAAGTGACGAAGGCGGTCTCCGTCACCGACAACGACACTCCATCGGGGACGATTCAGGTCACCCCTTCGAGCCCGCTGTCGGTCAACGAAGGGAGCTCGGCGACCCTGTCCGTCCGTCTCAGCACCGCCCCGAACGCGAACGTGACGGTCTCTCTTGCGAAGACGAACTCCGATATCACCCTCGACAAGACTTCGCTG
Organism: Gammaproteobacteria bacterium; assembly: GCA_965220535.1. Lineage (GTDB taxonomy): Bacteria > Pseudomonadota > Gammaproteobacteria > HK1 > HK1 > HK1. Next base: position 1,502,115 of record OZ244833.1, read on the forward strand.
ACCTTCTCCACATCCAACTGGAACCGAGCGCAGACCATCACCGTCAACGCCGCCCAAGACGCCGATACTACGAACGATTCCGGCACCATCACCCTCACCGCTTCGGGCGGGATTACCGCTCCGCCGGTGACGAAGGCGGTCTCCGTTGTCGACGACGATGATTCTTCCACCACCCCCTCGGGGGCGATTCAGGTCACCCCTTCGAATACGCTGCGCATCGACGAAGGCGAATCGGGGTTTTTCCACGTCAGCCTCAGCGCCGCGCCGAATGCCGACGTGAGGGTCTCTCTGTCGAAGACGAATACGGATATCACCCTTTCCCCGTCTTCGCTGACCTTCACCGTCTTGAATTTCTCAAGAGCGCAACGGGTCACCGTTTCCGCCGCCGAGGATGCCGATGCCACGAACGATTCCGACACCATCGTCCTGTCCGCTTCGGGGGGACTCGATGCCGGCGACAAGATGAAATCGGTCTTGGTCGTCGACGACGATGACCCTTCCCTCCCTTCGGGAAGCATCGTTCTCTCTCGACAGCGGCTGACGATCGGCGAAGGGAGATCGGGGAGCGTCGATATCAGCCTCGATACCGCCCCGAACGCCGACGTGAGGATTTCTCTTTCGAAGACGAACGCCGATATCACCCTTTCTCCGTCTTCGCTGACCTTCACCGCTTCGAACTACAGAACCACGCAATCGGTGACCCTGTCCGCCGCCGAGGACAACGACCGAGCGAACGACTCCGACACCATCACCTTCGAAGCGTCGGGCGGGATCAACGCCGACGATGCGAGGCTGTCGATCTTGGTTCTCGACGACGACGCCCCTCCGATTGTCCCGCCTCCGACGAACCCCTACGACGGAACCCTTGTCTTCTCCCCCGAAGGCAACATCACCATTGACGAGGCGGGGGATATAACCATCGCCATCGCACTCAGCAAACGACCGATAGTCAACCTACCGGTTCTGATTTCGAAGACTTCCTTCGCCCCGGGAATCGGATTCTCCCGCGCATCGATGGTGTTCACCCCCGAGGACTGGAACGAAGCCCAACCCTTGCGGGTCTCGGCCCACGAGGACGCCGACAAGGACGACAGCGTCCACACCATCGCCTTCGACTTCGCCGACAAAAGAATCCTGCGCAAAGCCATCGTGAGGGATAACGACAAGGAAACGCTGAAAACCCAAGCCCTCGCCCTGCCGCCGCCGAGTTCGGGGGACAGCGTCAACCTTCGGATTCAGTGCAAGCAGCAGACCCCGTGCGCCGTCGCCTTGGATTGCACCGCCCAAGCGACCGGGGAAGCCTTCGAAGGAAGTCTGCCGGAACCCATCCCCGCTTGGGGGGCGGTGTCTTTGTCATCGAGAGATATCCAAGCCTATACCGGAGGAGAGTCTTGGGCCGGCAAGGGTCGTTTGGGATGCGCCCTGAGAAGCAGCGCAAATATCGGCTCGCAGGTGTGGACGCGCTCGGGCAACGGAGTGTTGGTCAACAACAGCGCGATGATTCGAAGCGTTCCCGAGGGAGATATCCACCGAGCGGATATCGAATCGATTCCTTCGCCCGATGCGTCGGACGAATCGAATATCAGGATTCGCTGCAACTCGAATATCGAGGATTGCCTCGAGACTTCGTTCGTGTGCTATTCGGACGAGGGCCGGAGATACGCTTGGGAGTCGGGAAGCATCGAACGCTTGACGACGAGGCATCTGCAATCCGAAGAACTCGCAAGCGGCATCGGCTATCGCTGGCAAGGCTTGGGCTTGACTTGCGAAGTTCGCTCGCGCGGCAGTTTCACCGCCCAAGTGCTGACTCGAACCGGCGGCGGCGGGGCTTTGGTCAACAACAGCGCGACGGGAGTGCGATAAGGGACGGCAAAAGCCCCGCCTCTTCCGTCCCTCCCCTCGCGCCACTCCCGAAAAAGCGCTCGGTTCAAGGCGGTGGCCCTCTCGAGCGGGGCGAGGAAGAGCCAAGCAGAAAGCCAAGGCTCGTTTGCAAGATGCCCTCGGGCGTCTCTTTCGCGCTGTAGTAGGTGTCGACCCGAACCGGCGGCACAGCCTTGGTTAACAACAGCGCGACGGGAGTGCGATAAGGGACGGCAAAAGCCCCGCCTCTTCCGTCCCTCCCCTCGCGCCACTCCCGAAAAAGGCTCGGTTCAAGGCGGTGGTCCTCTCGAGCGGGGCGAGGAAGAGCCCAGCAGAAAGCCAAGGCTCGTTTGCAAGATGCCCTCGGGCGTCTCTTTTAGCGCTGTAGTCGGTGTCGACCCGAACCGGCGGCACAGCCTTGGTCAACAACAGCGCGACGGGGGGATGAAAGGGGGTAGATCGAGTCAAGAAGAATGGGTAGAATGCATAAGGCAGTAGAGAGTCCGGTATCGAACGAAACAGGAGATGATGCGATGGATGCCCAAAGAATCGAGTGGCTGGAGCAAAGAATCGAGTGGCTAGAGCAAAAAAACGAGTGGATGGAGCAGATACTTTCCGGTATTCCCGATACGTTGTCCCGAATCCTCCAAGACAGCGCGAAAACGCTAGTGGCCTGCGAGAAAATGCAGGCGGACAACGCGAAAACGCTGGAGACCTGCGAGACAACGCAAGCGGTCTGCGAGACAACGCTAGTGGCCTGCGAGAAAATGCAGGCGGACAACGCGAAAACGCTGGAGGTCTGCGAGAAAACGCAAGCGGTTTGCGAGACAACGCTAGTAGCCTGCGAGAAAATGCAGGCGGACAACGCGAAAACGCTGGAGATCTGCGAGAAAACGCAAGCGGTCTGCGAGACAACGCTAGTGGCCTGCGAGAAAATGCAGGCGGACAACGCGAAAACGCTGGAGGTCTGCGAGACAACGCTAGTGGCCTGCGAAAAAATGCAGGCGGACAACGCGAAAACGCAGGAGACCTGCGAGACAACGCTAGTGGCCTGCGAGAAAATGCAGGCGGGCAACATGAAGATGCAGGTGGAGAACGCGAGAACGCGGGAGACCTGCGAGAAAATGCGAGGGGAAATGCACACCGAGTTCGAGAAGATGCGAAGGGAAATATATCCCGAACTCGAGAGGATGCGATGGGATATGCGTACCGAGAAAGTGCGTGGGGATATACACCGAGAGAACCGGAAGAATGCGAAGAACCCTTATCGATGGCTTCCGATGCTGACGGGGATCGGTACGGCCGTCGGAGTCTTTCTCACATCGGTTTTGACGAAATAATCCGAGAAGATGACTGAGAGAGGAATTGCGAGCCGGCCGATGATCTCGGCCGGATTCTTCTTCCGCCCTCTCGCGAAAAGAATATGAGCGAAATCGTCTTCGAGCCGCTGCACGATGAGTTCGCCGCCCGCGTCCTCGGGGTGGATCTCGTTTCCGGGCTTCGACCTTCGATCGTGCAATCCATCCGCGAAGCCCTCGATACTTGGTCCTTGCTTTGTTTTCCCGACCAGGCGATGGACGACGATGCCCATCTCGCCCTCACCCGTCGGCTCGGCGAACCGGAAGCCGAGCATGTCACCTTGGGGACCACCGGCAAAAGGGTGTATTTCGGCACCGTCGGCAACGTGGCCGACGACGGCAGCAAGCAAGATGCCGGGCATCCCCGCACCCGCTACCAGACGGGCAACGAACTGTGGCATTCGGATTCCTCCTTCCGCGAGGTGCCGACCCTTTACTCCATCAACCACGCCTACGAAGTCCCGGACGAAGGCGGCGGAACCTGCTTCGCCAGCATGCGCACCGCTTGGGATCGGCTAGGGACGGCGATGCAAGAGGAAATCGAGCCGCTACGGGCGATCCACGATTATGTTTTTTCCCGCACGCAGGTCGCACCGGTCAATCCCGCTCATGCCGCCTCCCTCCCTCCGGTGGTGCACAAGTTGGTGAGGCGCAACCCGGCCAACGGGCGCAAGAACTACTATGTCGGATCGCATGCCCGATCCGTCGTCGGTTGGAGCTCGGGCGCGAAAAGCCGGGCGCTGCTCGACGATCTGCTGGCCCGGGCGACTTCGAGCGAACACGTCTACACGCATCTTTGGAGAGCCGGGGATACCGTGATCTGGGACAATCGCTGTTTGTTGCATCGGGGAGCGGGCTACGATGCCGACCGTTGGCGACGGCGAATGCGCCAAACCCGGGTGTGCGGAGCCGGGCCCACGCTCGACGAATGATCCCCCGGCCCGACCGGAGGCAATATCGAGGGCTGGCAAAGGATCGTTTTCGCAATCGTTTCGCAAAATCGCTCGGACCCCTTCGATGCCCGGGAGAAGTCGGATAATGACCCCCGAGGCTCCAAGTAGAGTCGAAGGCGGCGAATCGCCGGCGATCGATGCGCTTTGGTGACGCTTTTCGCGAAGTGCTATCCTGCTGCTTGCGACGGGAAGTGAAATGGCGGGTAGACCGGCTATCCCCAAGAGCGCAGGAGCCTCCTAGTCGCATCGATCTCCTGATGCGAGTGCGTGATGCGAGTGCGCTCTTCGGGTCAAGCCGACATGAAAAAAGCCGGAGCCTTCGAAAAAGAGGGTTCCGGCTTTGCCTTTCGAAATTCCAAGGCTCGAGACGTCGAGATAGCGAGCCGAAATCCGGCGGCCGCGGAGCGCCGAGAGTTCGAGCGAACTTCGCAAGAATCTCACGCTTTTACCATCGGAAGAAAGGCGAAAAGAGAATAGAGAATAGAGAATAGACCGAAAGCGAGGGCTTTCGCCTCGAAGTCCGACACTCGTTGATATCCCCGGCGATATCCCCGGTGACATCCCCGGCGAAATCGACCTTGAGGTGATCGATCCCCTCACCCGATGCCCTAACCCCTCCCGACCCCCGCGATGAAGAGATCGAGCCGCTTTTTCCGCCATCGTTTGCGGCTCCTTCGCGGATCGTTTACGGATTGATGCCTTGACCACCACCCTCTTCCGCCTTTACCGACGCCTCGTGCTGATGCACCCCGGCCGGACGCTGGCGCTGCTCTCGCTGGCGCTCGTTTTTTTCGCCTGGCAAGCGCGACATTTCACCCTCGATGCCTCCGCCGACTCCCTGCTCCTCGAATCGGACCCCGACTACCGGACCTTTTCGGATATCCAAACGCGCTATGCCGGACAAAGCCCGCTGATCGTCACCTTCACCCCGAAAAGCGGGGATGTTTTCGATGAATCCGCCCTCGCCGACTTGCGCTCCTTGCGCGAGCGGCTGCAGGGGATCCCGGGCGTCGCTTCGGTGTTCTGCCTGCTCGACGTGCCTTTGGTGGGGTCCGCGCAAGCCCTCCCCGGCCTTGCGGCTCTTGCGCTGCTCGCCGCCAAGGGTCCGCGCACCCTCGACGATCCCGAGCTCGACCGCGCCGATGCCCGCCAAGAAGTCCTCGAAAGCCCCTATTTCAGCGAGTACGTGGTCAGCCTCGATGCCCGTACCACCGCCATCAGCCTCGAAATGGAGCCGGATAGAGCCCACGACGATGCCATCAAAGAACGCGATCGATTGCGCCTTGCCGCCCGCGAAGGAGGTCTCTCGGAATTCGATCGCACCGCGCTTGCCCTCCTTGAAGACATCGTCGATCAAGGGAATCGCCGCCTGACGAAGGAGCGCCGAGTCCGCATCGCCGCCATTCGGGAAGCGCTTTCGGAATTCGAGAATGCCGGGGAGATCCACCTCGGCGGCGTGCCGATGATCGTCGACGACATGATCACCTTCATCCGCAAGGATCTCGTGGTCTTCGGGATCGGCGTTGCCCTGTTCATCGCCTCGATGCTCGGGCTGATCTTCCGCTCTTGGCGCTGGATCGTCCTCCCGCTCTCGGGTTGCATTCTCAGCGGACTCGTCATGATCGGAGCCTTGGGCTTCGCGGGCTTGAAGGTGACGGTGATCTCGTCGAACTTCCTCGCGCTGATGCTGATCATCGCCCTGTCGATGCATATCCATCTCGCGGTTCGTTACCGCCAACTGCACCGCGACCGACCCGACGCCTCCCACCGGGATCTGGTCGAGGAAACCGTCCGACGCATGGCCCGGCCCTGCCTCTACGCCGCCTTGACCACTATCATCGGCTTCGCTTCGCTGGTATCGAGCGATATCAAACCGGTGATCGATTTCGGCTTGATGATGAGCGCCGGACTCTTGGTGAGTTTCGTCGTCGCCTTCACCGCCTTTCCCGCCCTCTTGCTGTGGATCGGCAAAAGCCCCCTTCCCTCCCCGGCGGCAACCGTCGGCTCTCGCTTCACCCGCGGCCTCGCCTTGGGCGCGAAGAAATATCGAGGGACAACGATTCTGATCGCCGGCGGTTTGTTCGCCCTCGCGATCACGGGAGCCTCGAGGCTGGATGTGGAAAACAGCTTCGTCGATTATTTCGGCAAGAACACCGATATCCACCGCGGACTTTCTCTGATCGATCGCGAACTCGGCGGAACCACTCCGCTGGAAATCCTGCTCGATCTCGACGAGGGACGCATCTTCGACGACGAACCGACGCCCGAAGCGCAGACCGCCGAGGCCGTCGCCGAAAAAGCGACCTATTGGTTCACCGGCTTCAAGGTCGAACGCATCAAAGAGGTGCACGACTGGCTGGCGCGACAAGAAGGGGTCGGCAAGGTGCATTCGCTGGCCTCGCTGATCCGGGTGCTGGAAAGGGTCAACGCCGGGCGTCCCTTCGGCGACTTCGAACTGGCGCTGATCTACAAGATGGCGCCGGAGGAGATCAAAGGATTGATCGACGACTACGTCGATATCGGAAAGGACGAGGCCCGAATCGTGCTGCGGATTCGCGACACCACGCCCGATCTGAGGCGGCGGGAGTTGGTGGAGCGGATCCGAAGCGGCCTCGCCTCGAAGTTCGAACTCGGCAGCGAGGATGTCACCGTCAGCGGACTGCTGGTGCTTTACAACAATATGCTGCAAAGCCTGCTCACCTCGCAGATCGCGAGTCTCGGGGCGGTTTTGCTCGGCGTCGGGCTGATGCTCCTTGCCCTCTTTCGCTCGCCGACGATCGCCCTGCTCGGGCTCCTGCCCAACTTGCTGGCCGCAAGCGCGGTACTCGGGGCGATGGGCTTTTTGTCGATCCCCTTGAATCTGATGACCATCACCGTGGCCGCCATCACCATCGGCATCGCCGTGGACAATGCCATCCACTACCTCTATCGCTTCCGCGAGGAGTTCGCCCGCTGTGGCAACTACGCCGAGGCTTTGTCCATCTCCCACCAGAATATCGGGCGCGCGGTGTTCTACAACTCCGCCGCCGTCGTCTTCGGTTTTTCGATCCTCGTCTTGTCGAATTTCCTGCCGACGATCCACTTCGGCTTGCTGACCGGCTTGGCGATGAGCATCGCTCTGATCGCGACATTGACCCTCTTGCCGGCGCTGCTCCTCCTTTTGCGACCCTTCGGGCCGGAAAAGGCGGGCTAAGGATCCATCGAATCGCTTCGAAGCCTCAACGCCGGAGGTGAACGCCGGACGCTCCAAGGCCTTCGGCGCCGCGAATCCGGGGCTTCGATTCCGGGGCTTCGAGTCCGGTGCTTCGAGTCGATCTCTCGCTCGTATCGAGGACGAGGATCGAGAGGATCTCCCCTTGCGGGCGCGACATCGATCTCCTGATACCTTCGCCCTCGCCTGCGCCTTCGCCTGCGCCTTCCGGCGACCGGCGAGCAACCCGAATCCTCAGCCCCGTTCCCCGGCGAGCAGCCGCGGATGATCGCTCAAAAGCCTCGCCCGAAGCCCGGCGACCGCCGCATCCCCGGCGTCCCGGGGGCGCGGCAAATCCACCGCCTGCTCGTGGACGATCCTCCCCGGGCGCGGGGCGAGAAAGAAAACCCGATCCGCAAGCGAAAGCGCTTCCGTCAGATCGTGGGTCACGAAAAGGACGGTCGTTCGGTATCGCTGCCACAGATCGTGCAGACATCGACGCAAGCGCCAAGCGAGGGGCTCGTCGAGCGAGGCGAAGGGCTCGTCCATCAACAGCAGGGTCGGGCGGGCATGGAAAGCGCGGGCGATGGCCACCCGGCGTTGCATCCCCCCCGAGAGTTTGGCGGGCAAAGCATCCTCGAAACCGGCAAGCCCCACTTCCTCGAGCAAAGCCAAAGCGCCGGCGCGATCGGCTTCGCCCCGCCCACGCACCAGCTGCACGTTATCGAGGGCATCGAGCCAGGGCATCAGCCGCGGGCTTTGGAAAACATAGCCGATCCGCTCTTGCCCTTTCGAGTCCTCGAGGGGCTGCCCCCTCGATGCGAGCCCCGAATCGAGACGACCTGCGAAATCCCGATCCAGCCCTCCCAAAATATTCAGCAACGTGGTCTTGCCGGCGCCGGAGGGACCGACGATGGCCACGAACTCCCCGGCATCGACGGCGAACTCGACCCCCTCGAGGGCGAGGACCGGCGGATTGCGAAAACGCTTGCGCTCGACGACCAACCGGATGGCGCTCCCGGCGGCCGGTTCGAGGGCGGCCCGGTGCCCGGGACGCTTCGGATCGGGCTCTTGCGAAGGCTCTTGCGAAGGCGAGGGAGCAAAAGCGTCGGCGCTCATCGTCGCCACCCGCCGAAGCGTCGATCGAGCGGCCGCATCACCAAGGATTCAAGAAGCAGGATCAGGGCCGCGAAGGCGATGGTATAGGCGAGGATGCCCTCGATATCGAAGAACTGGAAGAACGTGCCGAATTGAAAGCCGACCCCGTCGCTGCGACCCAAGAGTTCGACCACCAACACGATCTTCCAGATCAGCGCCAACCCCGATCTCGCCGCCGCCATCATATAAGGTGCCAGCTGCGGCAAATAAACCCTCGAAAAGGTCCGCCAAGGACCGATCCGATAAACCTGCGCCACCTCCATCAACCCCCGGTCCACCGCCTTGGCCCCCTCGCGCACGGTGACCACCACCGTCGGGATCTTGTTGAGAGCCACGGCCATCACCGCCGCCACCTCGTTGAGCCCGAACCAGACGTAGCACAAGATGATGGTGACCAAGGCGGGGATGTTGAGGCCCAAGATCAGCAGGCTGTCGAGGGCCCGGTCGATACGCAAGGAATTTCCCATGACCATGCCGATGGCGGTCCCCACCGCCATCGCGATAGCGAAACTCGCCGCGACCCTGCCTAGGGTGATCGAGAGATGGTGAGCGAGTTCGCCGCTCGCGCCGTGTTCCCACAAACGCCGAGCCACCGCGCCCGGCGGGGGCAGCAGATCGTCGGCCAACAGCCAAGCGATGAACTGCCACCCCGCAACGAGAACGAGGAGGGATAGCGCGCGCAACCACGGAAATGCCACGACGGGAGCGGTCAGAGCCGGGGATTTCAGTTCACCCGGCGCGGCAGTTCGAAGCCCTCCCAGAACGTGCCGGGGCTCAAAGCGTTATCGGCTCCGACCAGTTTTTCGCCCCCCTCGCGCGCGAGCACCTCGAAGGTGCGGGCGGCGGCCTTTTTATCCTGCGCGTCGAAGCTGTGCGGCACCCCGGCACGCCAGGCATCGCGTAGCGTGCGGGCGGTGGCGGCATCCGGAGCCTTCATCTTGGGGGCGAGGCGCTCCCATTCGGCATCGGATTCGAGCATCAATCGCTTGGCAGCGTAGGAAGCGCGCAAAAACGCGGTCAGGGAATCGGTGTGCTCCTCGGCGAAGCGGCGGGAGAAAACCCAGCCCAGCAAGGGAACCGGGCGATCGATACCCAGCGCCGGCAGGATTTCGCCGACCGAGACCAGTTCCTCGAAACCCTTGGCGCGCAACCTGGCGTTGTAGTGCCAAAAATTGAGCACCGCCGGGAGATCGCCTTTGCTCGCCAGTTTGTTGAGCAGGGGCGGAGCGCCGAAGGTCGGTTCGACGGCGGCGGCGAGATCGAGCCCCCGGGTTTTCGCCAAGGCCTGGACCAAAAGCCAGCTCTTGTCGACCGGGCCGCCCGCGACCCCGACTTTCTTGCCCGCCAAGTCGGCAAGGTCGCCGATCCCGGCCTCGGGGTTGACCATCAATCCGCCGACGGCGAGCGAATAGGGCACGAAGGCATAATCCCTGCCCTCGGCCCGCTGACGCGAAACCCAGATCCAATCGGTGACGATCACGTCGGTGCCGTCGCCTTGGAGGGCCACCGAGGTCGCCTGCTTCGAGCCGAGTTCCACCACCTCGAGATCGACGCCCTCTTTGCGGTCGAGTCCGTGGGTTTCGATGACATCGAGTTCCCACATCACGGTGCCGAATTTGAGCACCCCCACTCGGATCTGCGGATCGTCGGCGTGCGCGAAAGACGCGCCGATAGCCGACAGCGCCAAACAAAAAGCGGCGGCCGCGACCATCGCGAAGCGAGGCGAGGAAAGGGAAAAGCGAGCGAGTCTTAGCACCATGGGAAAATCCTCCTGATCTTGGTTCGAAGGATCGAATATTCGATGGAATACCCGATCAAGTATCCGATCCGATATCGCATATCGCGTTCGGCGACGAACGAAAGCGCCTCGAAAAAATCCGACGCTCGATATCCGCAGCCTTAAAATGCATATCGCGGACGATGCGGGGCGCCGACGATCGCGGTTATCGTCTCGTATCGCCTTTGTGGCTCTCGCCGATGACCTTGGGCGATGACCTTGGGCGATGCGTATCACGGGCTCTTATCATACAAGGCTTGCCGACTCGCAAAGTCGAGATTTCCGTAAAAGCCGGCTTCGTAACAAGCCGGATCGGCAAGAACGAGTGTGCAAAAACAAGTGTGGTAGTGTCATGAACCGCGAAAAGGCCCGCAACCACGGGTTTTGGGGGTGCTTGGCCTAGGCCCTTCTTTCGCATCGGGTCTTGTCGCACCAGTCTTTTCGCACCAAGTCTTGTCGCATCAAAATCAGGCGAAGACTCCCTTCGTCATCGTTATCGCCCGCGAATTCACCGACGAAATTCGTCGCAAAGCAGCGCCGGACGTTGCAAAATCCCTATCGTCAACGCCGGTGATGCCGCTTCCGGCGGGCGAATACTCGTTTTCTCGCGCGGCGCTTCGAAAAAGCGCTTCGTTCCAGCGCATTATTTGCAAGAGGTCTTACGATCATGAACATGAAAATTCTCGGCTTCGCTCCTCGATCGGGATGGCTTTCCTTCGCCCTCTTAGCCGCCTTGGGCGCAGGCGGCGCCCAAGCCCAATCCAATCTCGACAAACTCAGTCAGTTCAAAACCACCGGCGTCATGGATTTCGAAACGGTCGAGCAAGACACCGAATTCGCCGAAGCCATCCGCGAAACCTTGAAGCGCATCCGCTTGCCCGAGGGTTTCGAAATCGATCTCTACGCCATCGTCCCCGATGCCCGTCATATCGCCGTCGGCCCCCAAGGGGTGGTCACTTTCGTCGGCACTCGCAAGACCGATGTTTGGGCGGTGACCGATCGCGACAAAGACCGAGTCGCGGACGAGGTCAAACGCTTCGCCCCCTCGATCGATTTCACCATCCCCAACGGCCCTTGCTTTTCGAAAGACGGTTTTCTCTATATCGCCGAGCGAAATCGCGTTCTCGTCTATCCGGCGGCCGAGTTCTTTTATGAAAGCCCCGATGTCGCGGCCTTCAATGTCGTGCCCCAAGGAGAGCTGATCCCGGTCGACGAGGAAAGCTACAACCACAGCGCTCGCGTGTGTCGAGTCGGCCCCGACAACAAACTCTATATTTCACTGGGGCAACCCTATAACGTCCCTCCGCCTGAGAAACTCGCCCTTTACGACGAACTCGGCATCGGCGGCATGATTCGCATGAACCGCGACGGCACCGAGCGCGAGGTCTATACCTACGGCATCCGCAACTCGGTGGGGCACGATTTCAACCCCGCGAACGGAGAACTGTGGTTCACCGACAACCAAGTGGACGGAATGGGCGACGATACCCCCCCCGGAGAGCTCAATCGACAAACCGAAATGGGGCAGCACTTCGGCTTCCCTTGGTACGGGGGCGGCGCGGTGCGTACCAACGAGTATATGGACGATACCCCGCCGGAAGGGGCCGTCATGCCGGTGGCGGAATTGGATGCCCACGCCGCCGACCTCGGCATGCGCTTCTATACCGGCAAGATGTTTCCCGCGAAATATCGCGGCGGGATCTTCTCGGCGCAGCACGGCTCTTGGAACCGCACCACCCCGATCGGGGCTCGCGTCATGTTCACCCCCGTCAACGCCGACGGTTCGGCGGGCGAGACGATCGTCTTCGCCGACGGCTGGATCGGCGACAACGGCGAATACCTCGGACGGCCGGTGGATGTCGACCAACTCCTCGACGGCTCCATCTTGGTCTCCGACGATTTCACCGGCGCTCTCTATCGGATCGCCTACCGGGGATGACATCCTTGTTCGCCGACTTGTTCGCCGATCCGAAACGAGCGGGCTTCGAAGCCCGAGCCCGGCAAGTCGCTTCGGCCTCGCCCCTTGCCGCCGCGCTCGTCGCGGCGGCGGTCTGGGGCGCCGCCGGGGTCGAGGTCGCCTATGCCGGCGACGCCGATGCCGGTCGCGCCAAAGCCGGTCAGTGCCGAACCTGTCATGGCTTGGACGGCATCGCCAAGATCCCGCTGGCCCCGCATATCGCCGGGGAGAGCGAGATCTACCTGCGATCCAAACTCCAAGCCTATCGATCCGGCACTCTTGAACACGAGATGATGTCGTTGGTCGCCAAGAGCCTTTCCGACGAGGATATCGCCGACCTCGCGGCTTGGTATGCCTCGATCTCCGTCAGCGCGCAATTGCCCGAATGAGGATCGAAGATCGCCCTTGGCGTTTCGACTGCCGACTCCGACGTACCATTTGAGTACCCCTTGAGCACCCTTTGACGCAAGGAGGAATCGAAGCATGCAAACCAGAGCCGCCATCGCCTTGGAAGCGGGCAAACCGCTTTCGATCGAAACCGTCGAACTCGAAGGCCCCAAAGCCGGCGAGGTCGTCGTGGAAATCAAAGCCACCGGGATCTGTCACACCGACGAATTCACGCGCTCCGGAGCGGATCCGGAAGGCGTCTTCCCCGCCATCTTGGGGCACGAGGGCGCAGGCGTGGTCGTCGATATCGGCAAGGGGGTGAGCAGCCTCGAAGTCGGGGATCATGTCATCCCCCTCTACACCCCCGAATGCCGTCAATGCGAATACTGCGTCAGCGGCAAGACCAATCTTTGCCAAGCGATTCGGATCACCCAAGGACAGGGCCTGATGCCCGACGGCAGCAGCCGCTTCCGCATCGGAGGCGATCCGATCTATCACTATATGGGAACATCCACCTTCTCCAACTACACCGTGGTGCCGGAAATCGCGCTGGCAAAGGTGCGCAAGGACGCCCCCTTCGACAAAATCTGCTATATCGGATGCGGGGTCACGACCGGCATCGGAGCGGTGATCAATACCGCCAAGGTCGAACCGGGAGCGAATTGCGTGGTCTTCGGGCTCGGGGGGATCGGCCTCAACGTCGTCCAAGGGCTGCGGCTGGCAGGGGCGGATATCATCGTCGGGGTCGATACCAATCCCGCCAAGCGTCCCCTCGCCGAGAAATTCGGGATGACCCATTTCGTCAATCCGAAGGAAGTGGAGGGCGATCTGGTGCCCTTTCTCGTCGATATCACCAAAGGCGGAGCGGACTATTCCTTCGAATGCATCGGCAACGTCGACATCATGCGCCAAGCCCTCGAATGCTGCCATAAGGGTTGGGGGGAGAGCATCATCATCGGCGTGGCCGGGGCGGGACAGGAGATATCGACCCGTCCTTTCCAGCTGGTCACCGGGCGCGTCTGGCGCGGCACCGCTTTCGGCGGCGCGAAGGGGCGCACCGATGTCCCGAAGTTCGTGGACTGGTATATGGAGGGAAAGATCAATATCGACGATCTGATCACCCATACCATGCCGCTCGACGATATCAATCGGGCTTTCGACCTGATGCATTCGGGCGAATCGATCCGCAGCGTCGTCGTCTACTAAGAAGGGGTGCGGATCATGGAAACCCTCGCCGAACACCGCTGCCATGACGGCGTGCAGGGCTTTTATCGGCACGACGCTTCGAGCACCGCGACCCCGATGCGCTTCGCCGTCTACCTTCCGCCGGCGGCGAGGGATCGACCGGTACCGGTGGTCTACTACTTGGCGGGGCTGACCTGCACCGAGGAAACCGCCACCATCAAGGCCGGGGCGCAAGCGCATGCCGCCCGCCTCGGCTTGGCTCTGGTGATGCCCGATACCAGCCCGCGGGGCGCAGGTCTTGCGGGGGAGGACGAGGATTGGGATTTCGGCACCGGCGCCGGCTTCTATCTCGATGCGCTATCGCAGCCGTGGGCAAAGAACTACCGGATGTACTCCTATATCACCGATGAACTGCGCTCCTTGGTGGCATCGCGCTTTCCCGTGCTCGACGATGCCACCGGGATCTGCGGGCATTCGATGGGGGGGCACGGGGCGTTGATCATCGCCCTTCGCAATCCCGACGCCTACCGCACGCTCTCGGCTTTCGCCCCGATTTGCGCTCCGATGCAATGCCCTTGGGGGGAGAAAGCTTTCGCATCCTATCTCGGGGACGAGCTATCGGCCCGAGAGGAATACGACGCCGTTTCCCTGATATCCAAAGGGGCGCGCTTCGAAGGAAAGATCCTCGTCGATCAAGGCGAGGACGACCCCTTCTTGGCATCCCAGCTGCACCCGCATCTGCTGCAAGAGGCCTGCGACAAGGCCGGGCTCGATCTGCAACTGCGCCGTCATCCGGGATACGACCACGGCTACTATTTCATCCAAAGCCTTATCGGCGACCATCTCGAGCACCACGCTCGGGGGCTCGGGGCTTAGAAGTCCGAGCCGGCGTCGACCGCCTCTTCCACTCTTTCTTTTTCTCTTTCTTTTTCTCTTTCTCTTTCATTCCTTGCGAGCGATACGAGCCCCATGACCAAGACCCTCAAAAATATCCTGCCGCTTCTTTGTTTCGCTTTGCTGTTCCTTTCCGGGTCCGTGCGCGGCGAGGAGGTTCCGGGCTATATCCTCGAATCGATCCACGCCAAGACCAAGGATCCGCAGCAGCTGAATTACCGCCTTTATGTCAAAGACCGCTGTGCGATCGATATCGACGAAGCGCGCAAGATCACGGAAGGGCTTTTCGCCGCCGGCGGGATCGAGCCGGTGCAGAAAACGCTCGCCGACGATCGCATCTACCTGCTGATGGCCATCGATTGCTTCGACGACGCTGATCGCTTGGTCTACCGGATCGGGGCGATGTTCGGGTGGTTGCAGCAGGATCGAGGCGTCCTGCCGGCGCCGGCGCTGATCGGCTGGCCCTTCGGGAGCTTCGGCAGCGGCGATGTCGACGACATCCTCGCGGTCTTCGAGAACTCGGTGCAAAAAGCCTTGAACGCCTATCGAGCGGCCAACGAAGGGGCCTGAGGATCTTGAGAAAGGGCTTCGGCGGATAACCGAAGCCCTTTAAGACCAGCGAAAACGATCCGGGGATCGAAAAGCCCGCCCCCTTCGCCCGACTCACCCGACCGGCCGAGCGCCTTTTAAGGGCGGTTGCCGCCGGCGTCGATCGAAGCGATGCGAGCGCGGCATCATCGGCGAAAGCCGTATTCCAATACGAAAAACGTCGCGTTCAGAGCCGCAAGAGGCTCCCGCAACTTGGCGATCTCGGCCTCGGGGCCATGGATCTCGATGCGAGTGAAGGAGGATATCTTCGAGGCCTCCTCGATCAGCGATCCGACATTGTTGATATGGGCCTTGAGAGCCTCGGCATCGACATATCCTTCGCGGCAAAAAGCGGTATTGCCGTCGAAGGAAAAACCGTAATAGAGGCACCCCTCCTCTTCTTGCGTCTTCGCCACGAATCTTTCGCACAACGCTTTGAACTCATCCATTTTGTCCGCTTGCACGGAAAAATAAGGGGCGATCGTGCAACAGCTATCTTGAGTCGCCATCTTCGAGCCTCCTTTGTTTCGAAGGACAAATCGTCCGGGTTAGGGCCAAGGGCCGGTCGCGAATGACCGACCCGTCGTCGTGTAACACCCTAGTTCTTGCCAAGCGCGGCTTTCGAAAGCGCCCTTTGGTCGGGGGCCGTCTTCGACGCTCGAATCGGCATCGAGGGCGATAAAGGACGGTTTTTCGACAGAACGCCCTCTAGAAAGGATCGCGAAAAGATCGCGCCGAAAGAATCGCGCCGAAAGGGTCGCGAATCGTCGTTATCGCTTTCGAGATCGTCGATGATGATACCCCGCTTCCCGACAACGCTTCCCGATAACGCGAAAAAGCGCGAGCGACCATGGCTCCATAAGAGTCCAAAGAGGCCATCATGAACCGGAGAAAACTCGATCCAAGCGCGGGATCTCCCGTCGAGCCTGTCGAGCCCTTCGAACCCGGCGAAGGCGCAGACAGCCGAGCGATGCGCCCTAGCGGCCGCAGCCGGTCTTCGCCCTTGCCCCGATTCCTTCGCGGCGCTGCCCTTCGCTCCTTGCCCGCGCTTTGTTCGCTCTTCGCCGGGCTTTACGCCCCTCTTTCCCTTTCCGCCGCGGGTGCCGCCGCCACCACCGAAGAGAGGGTTCTGCTGACCGGCACCGCCTTCGGCGAAGACAACGAAGCCATCGACTTTCGCATCAGCGCGAAGAGCCGGCAAGACCCGGTCGGAGGGCATATCCGCTTCGCGCAATCCGAATACGAGATCACGCGCATCTCTCGGCACGGCCTGATCGGCGCCCGTCGATTCATCGACGGCGGCAGCCCCGACACCCGCCATGCGGAGTTCGCCGTCTTTTCCTCTTCGTTCAGCGATCGCAAAGCGACCGGCAAGCCGTGGGTCGCAGCCCGGCAGGTACACGGCTGCGACGAAGCCTACAACGCCTTCATCGCCCTTTATCTCATCGAAGGGGAAGACGCAGTCAAGGCTATCGGGGCGGCTCCCTACGCTCGCCTGGTAGAAGATCCCTCTCTTTCGGCGCAATCGCGCATCCTTTGCTTCACGGCGACCCCGCCGCGCTGACGCTTTTCGGCGTCTAGGGTGGCGTCGAGGAGGGCGGCGTCGAGGGTGGACCGCCCCTCGAAAGCGCAAGCACCCTCGATATGGCATCGACGACCGCCTCCGGACGATCGAGATGGATATGATGACCGCTGCCGGAAACCACCTGCAAACTTCCGGCGGGCATCGTCCGGGAGAGTCGGCGTTGCAGGTCCAGCCAAAGCGCCTCGCCTCCTCTTGGCCCTTTTCGAGCCGAGCCGCAGCCGGTCTTCGACCCCGCGGCCGGATCCTCTTGCAGGATCATGTCGCGGACCAGCACCACCACCGGCACCGTCGGTGGCCGTGCCGAAAAAGCGACTTGCGATGCGCTTCGGCGCAGGCTTCCGAGTTCGGAATAAAGAGCGCTGACGCTTTTCGGTTCGAGCGCGAATCGTCGCGCCAGCGACTTGAGCGAACCGGGAAGGGAGTCGGGGATGCGCTGATGATTGGCGATGATGAATTTGCGGCCGGTCGGAGCCGCCGGGGTGTGTAGCCCCGCCCGGCTCCGGGCTCGGAATTGCTCTTCGTGGGCGGCATCCACCAGCACCAAGCCCGCGACGATTCGGGGCCAACGAGCGGCGAAGAGGCGGATCGAAAAACCGCCGAAGGAATGACCGACCAGCAAATACGGCGCCGGAACTTGCGCCCGCATCAGCAAGGCGTGGAGCTCTTCGGCGATGCGAGCGGCGTCGCGGGGTTCGGGTCCGATATCGCTCCAGCCATAACCCGCTCGATCGTAGGTGCAAGTGCGAGCGAAGGCGGCGACCGAGGGTTGGACGAGAGCCCAGTCCAGCGAACTGCCCCCGAGACCGGATTCCAAGATCACCGTCCCTTCGCCTTGCCCCTCGCAATGAAGGTGCAAGCGATGGCCCCCGATATCGACCAGATCTCCCGGCGGGGGTCTATCGCTCAGAGCGTGGGCCGGCAGCGCCCAGAAAATCGATAAGCCGATCGAGACGCTGATCGAAACGACGATCGCGACCACCGCTTCGATCGGCGATCGATAGCGGGAAAGCGAAAGTGAGGAAGGCTCTGTCGGCATCGCGCATCCTCTTGAAAAAACACCCGGCCTTATCCTCGACATCGACATCGCCGCCCGAATCGAACGACGATGCCTCAACCGCCGGCGATGGGCTCCTCGGCGTCCCGAAAAAGCACCGGTAGCGAAATGCCGTCAAAATCCCTTCTTGCAGGGCATCGCAACATCGCGCACGACATCGCGACGTGCGCACTCTTGCGCACCGTCGGCGGATGTCCCTTCTTCGTCTTGACCTGAAAGCGGATAGGCCAAAGGGAAAAGGGCGTCAAAAATCAGGGAGTCGCTTTTGCAGGTGCAGGCGGTCTTCGAACCGGAGCACGAACTTAAGAATCCAAAGCCCCGCCTTCTTCGTTCACCAAAGGCACCCCGTGCTTGCGCAAGATGGCATCGATTTCCCCGGCATGCCGATCCAACAAGCCCTGCAACTCCTCTTTGCGCTCCTTGTCCCCGAAACGAACCCCGGCGGAAATCCCGAAGTGCATCCGCACATCCGGCTCCGAGCGCATCGGGATCACGACGATCGGCGTTTCGGGGTTGGCGCGCTCGAAATGCCCAGCGATCGGTCCCCACAAAAAGGTGAAATCGATCTTGCCCGCAAGCAAATCCTCTTGCTCTTGCTGACCGGGCCGCTGATTCGGATCGCCGCTTTGCGAGGCGTAGGCGATCGCGATGCGATCCAGCAAGCCGTGTCGGCGCAACCACAGCGTGCCCGGATTGCGCTCGGCGACGCCGAAGCGAAGGCTCTCGCGACGTTCAGGAGAAAGAGCGAGCAGATCCCCCGAGGTGCGAATATCGTCTTGCCCGCGACCCTCGATATAGACCAATGCGTAGGTGGAACGGTAATAGGGGCGAGTGGTCACCGCCAACTCGTAGCCCGCAGGAAGTCCCATCACCACATCGCATCGATAATCCCCGCCCTCGTCCTGAGCGCGCAAGGTATTGCGGATAAAACCCATCCGCTGCGGGAACCACGTGTATTCCAAGGGCAAATCCAGACTCTTCGCCAACAAAGCGGCGATCTCGTTTTCGAAGCCTTGGCCGCGCTCATCGGACCAAGGAAGATAATGAGGGTCGGCGCAAACGCGAAATGCTTTGCGCTCGAGATGCTCGCTTGCATGGCTTGCCGCACCCGCCGCCGCCAAAAAGAAGGCGAGACAAAGAACGAGCCGGCGAGAGCCACCTTTGTCGCCTTCGTCGCTTTCGCGATACGAACGAGTCACGGGCGAAAGAGGCAGGGGCGAGTCCTTCGACGAGGGTCGAAAAAACGACAAAAGAGCGTTCATCGGTCGTAGCGCTCCAAGCGACCGGCGGGCAGGGTTCCGTCGGCCCGCGCCATCAAATAGGCGTAGAGCTGATCGATATATTTCATGACGTTGGGGTTGTCCTTCCACGGCGGCATCACCCCGACCTGCCCTTGGTAACCGTTGGTAACGACCTCGACATAACGCGCGTGATCGATCTCCCGCATTTTGTCGAGCAGGCTCGGGGCGATGGTGCTGCCGGTCCCGTCGAGACCGTGGCAAACCTGACATTGAGAGAACGCGCGATAGCCCCGAACGAGCCACAGATCCACTTTGCATTTTCCCTCCGCGCACTGGATATGCTCTTCGTAGGAAGGCACGGCGGCCTCCTCGGCGAACGCCGCCGGCGCCAGAGCTAAGAAAAAGATAGCGAAGAAGAACAGAGCGACGAGCCCCCCGACCGAGCGTTCGACGAGTCCTTTGCCGAAGAGCGTCGAAGCGACTACGTGCGGCCAGAAGAGGAGCGGCGAAAAGGAAGTACCCGAAGACCGTCGCTCGGGCGAAGGCGAAAATACGAGATTGATTTGCATAAGAAGAGATCCTTGAATCTACGAATCCCGAAAACACCCCCGACGATTCCTCATGACGCTTCTTTATGACGCTTCATCGAACCGTCTTCGAAATCCGCGCTTTTTCGAGGGTACGCCGGACTTCAAACCGCCCGCATCCTTGTGCTTGAGGCAGGTGCGATCAACGCCGAGCGATCGAAGGAAAACCCGAAAGGCCTCGAAAAAAGGGCATCCATCGCGAGCCCGAAGGACTCGAGTCGATGCATCGATCCCGTCGGGGATCCCGTCAGGGCGAATGCGTCGAGAACGAGGCGGGGAAGATCGGCTCGCCGGCAACGCTCCCTTCGATCCCGGAAGCCGAGCGTTTCGGAAAAACGCCGGCAAGGCGCGAACGAACCGCGAGGCTTTCTTTTCGACGCCTTGGCGTCAGGAGCGAAATCGGCAGCGCCGAAAACGAGCGCCGAATTCGACAAAAGCGATCATGCGGCTCCTCGCTTTCGAAGAGCCGCACGATCGAAAAGGGCTTGCCGACACCTGCCGGATCAGCCCGGCAATGCGAAGACCGTCAGCACCCCGCCCAACTGGGTGTGTTTGCTCAAACCCCGATAGGCACCCACGGCCCCGAGACCCTCGCTATCCCCTTCGAGCCCGGCGGCCATGCCGATACCGGCCCAACCGCCGATGCCGGAAAGGATGCCGATGTACTGCTTGCCCTCGAAGGTCCAAGTGTTGACGTTGCCGATGATCCCCGAAGGAGTCTTGAAGCTGTAGAGCTGCTCTCCGGTATGGGCATCGACCGCTTTCAAACGACCGTCCAAGGTGCCGTAGAACACGACATCGCCCCCGGTGGCCAAAGCCCCGCTCCACACCGAGAAGTCCTCGGGCAGCGACCAGACGATCTCGCCCTTGTCCGCATCCCAAGCGATGAAGTTGCCGAGGTTGTCGGTGCCGTTCTTCATCACCTTGCCCGCAGGAAACATGCTCAACGTCGCGCCGACGTAGGGCTGACCGGCAACGTAATCCACCTCGAAAGGCTCGTAATCCATGCACACGTGGTTGGTGGGAACATAAAACAATCCGGTGCGCGGCGAATAGGCGGAGGGCTGCTGATCTTTCGTACCGAGCGCCGCCGGGCAAATATCGGCGGTGTTGACATCCGCTCCTTGCTGGTCGGTGCTGTACTGAGCCACCACCTGCGGCCGGCCGGTTTTCATATCGACGTGGGTCGCCCAGTTGACCGCCGGATCGTATTTCTCGGCGACCAACAACTCGCCGTTGACGCGATCGATGGTGTAGGCAAAGCCGTTGCGGTCGAAGTGCACCAGCACCTTGCGCATCAGGCCTTTGACTTCCATATCGACGAGGATGCTTTCGTTGACTCCGTCGTAATCCCATTCGTCGTGCGGCGTCATCTGGTAGACCCAACGCGCCATCCCGGTATCGGCGTCACGAGCGAAGATGGTCATCGACCAGCGATTGTCGCCCGGACGCACCACCGGATTCCAAGTGCTGGGATTGCCGGTGCCGTAATAGACGAGGTTCAGATCCGGATCGTAGGTGAACCAACCCCAAGTCGTGCCGCCGCCGATCCTCCACTGATCGCCCTTCCAGGACTTCAGGCTGGAATCCTTGCCGATCGGCTTTAGCATTTGGGTGGTCTTCTCCGGATCGACCAACATATCTTCGTCCGGACCGGTGCTGTAGGCCTTCCAAGCCAAGCTTCCGTCGTCGATGTTATAAGCGACGAGGAAGCCGCGCACCCCGTATTCGCCGCCGCTGATCCCGGTATAGACCTTGTCGCCGACGACGATCGGGGCGTTGGTATTGGTCTCGCCCTTCTTGGGATCGCCGTTGACCACGGACCAGAGTTTCTTGCCGGTCGCGGCATCGAGCGCGACCAAGGTGGTATCGGCTTGCTGGAGAAAGATCTTGCCCTCGGCGTAAGCGAGTCCGCGACTGACCGTGTCACAGCACATCACCGGAATGGTGGCGGCCGCATCCTGCTTCGGCTCGTATACCCAGTTGATGCTCTGATCGGCAAGGCTGATCGAGAAAACCTTGTTGGGGAAGGGCGTGTGGATCCACATGGTATCCCCGATAACCAGCGGGCCACCCTCGTGACCGCGCAGGACACCGGTGGAGAAAGTCCACGCGACCTGCAGATCGCCGACATTCTCCTTGTTGATCTGCGCCAGCGGGCTATAACGACTTCCGTCGTAGGTTCTGCCCCACATCGCCCAGTTGTTGGGGTTGGCGGTCAAAGACATGACGTCGTCGTTCGCCGAAAGCGAAGCCGGCAGGGCCAGCATGACACCCAACGCCCCGGCGGCAAGGAAATTCAAGAGTCTCGTCGGCATTTTTTCTCTCCTTGATCTTGATCTCGATGTTTTCGAGTTCGCGATATTCCACCCATCGCGATACCCGTTCTCGTACTTGCGCCTCGGTCGACGAGAATCGACGGCGCAAGGCGATGCGGGCGACATCCGAAAGATCTATCGCTTCGAAAATCCGCCGCGTCCGCCTGCCATACAAACGAACGAGGGCAAACGAATCGACGCGACTTTCGCCCGAGGCGAAAACCCCGCACCCTTGGTAAAAAATATCTCGATAAGGCAGTGCGGGAGGGATGACGCTCGCTTATTCGGGTGCTTAGCATACCCTAATCCACGCCCTCTGTCCAAGTGCCGCCCTTTCGCCGGACCTAGGGCTTCCCCGCGGGCACGGCAAAGTCTCGTCGGACGTCGAAGGGGCAGCGAATGAGCATCAAGCAAGCCTCGATCATTGACATGCTCTTTTCGATGAATACAATAGCGGCCTTGATATCCCTTTCGAAGCGCGGTCTTTTCGAAACGCGGTCTTTTCGAAACGATATCGCTTCCACCGGCGGCGACTCGATCGAGGAAGACAAGCCAAGAGCCTCGAAGCGAAAGGGCTTGGAAGAGAAACCGGGCAAGCCGAAAAGCCCTTGTCGCCTTGCCGATGGATGAACGACCCGTCCCGATACCATTTTGTATCGACTCGACTACGACTCGACTGCCTTAAAGCGAAGGACCTTGCCTCCCATGTCTGTTTTCAGCGTCAATACTTTCAGCGCCAAGCCCCATGAAGTGGAGCGCAAATGGTTCGTCGTGGATGCGACGGAACGTCCCTTGGGTCGTCTTGCCAGCGAGATCGCCAAAAGGCTTCGCGGCAAACACAAACCTGAATACACCCCGCATGTCGATACCGGCGATTGCATCATCGTCATCAACGCCGCCAAAGTGCGACTGACGGGAAACAAGGCAAGCCAAAAGACCTACTACCGCCATACCGGTTATCCCGGGGGCATCCGCAGTGTCGGCTTCGAAAAGATGATCGCCGAAAAACCCGAGCGGGTGATCGAAAGCGCGGTCAAAGGCATGCTGCCCAAAGGTCCGCTCGGACGAACGATGTTCCGCAAACTGCGGGTCTACAAAGGCTCCGAACATCGCCACGAAGCGCAGCAGCCCGAAGTTCTCTCGCTTCCCGGCCGCTAACGAGCGCGACGCTAGCGAGTGCGACGCTAACGAGCGCGAGACGATACGAAGAAGACGCCGCCCCATTCACCAGCCCCATTCATCAGCGCGAAGCGAAGCGCGAACCGACGGAATCCGTAAATCATGCGAACGAACGAGAGTTATGGCACAGGCCGCCGCAAAACATCCACCGCCCGGGTTTTCATTTCCCCGGGAAGCGGTCGCATCACCATCAATCGTCGGCCTTTGGACAGTTATTTCGGGAGAGAGACCTCCCGGATGGTGGTACGCCAACCCTTGGAAACGGTCGGGATGATGGACCACTTCGATATCGAAGTAACGGTGCGCGGTGGCGGCAGCAGCGGTCAAGCCGGAGCGATTCGGCACGGCATCACCCGGGCGCTGATTCGTCGCGATGAAAGTCTGCGTCCCTCCCTTCGTCGAGCCGGTTTCGTCACCCGCGACGCCCGCGAGGTCGAACGCAAGAAGATCGGTCTGCACAAGGCGCGCAAGCGGCCCCAATATTCGAAGAGATGATCCGGCGGATGCTCGAGGGATAGGAAAACCGCAGAGCATCCGAAAAAAGCGCACGTTGGCCCGGATCGATGTCGTCGTCGATACGGGATCGGGGCCTTCTCAAGACATCTTGTCGAGGGCCCTTTTCCAAGCCTGCATCTGCCCGTTCCCGAAAACACCGAAACTGACTCGCATCCGCTTTCGATTTGGGGAATCGTCTAACGGTAGGACAGCGGACTCTGACTCCGCCGGTCCAGGTTCGAATCCTGGTTCCCCAGCCAATTCGGATCCCCTTCGGAGCCCCGAGCCTCTTTTCGAAAAACAAGCGCTCGGGGATGTCCTTCCGCCGACTTCTTCTCGCCGACTTCCTTCCGCCGACCTTGGCGTTCGCCGCCGAAGAGCCGCGCGTCCGTTCGATACCGGTCGCTTGGCTGATCCTTCGATCGCGGGATCCGATATCCCTTCGAATATCCCTTCGATCCGCGCCGCCTCTTGCCTACGCCCCCTTGCGGCGTGCCCCGGCCGGCAGATCGCCCAAGCGCCGCATCGTCGGGCTCGAAAAAAGATCCGGAGAGGCGATATAGTCGAGCATCATCCCCGTTGCATCCTCGCCCCAAAAAAGTTCTTCGTCCAAGCGAAACGTGGGCACCCCGAAAACCCCGCAAGCGATCGCCTCGTTCGTCGAGCGATGCAAAGCCTCTTTGACCTCGGGCGTCGAGATCATCTCCTTCGCCTCGGCCTCGCCGATCCCCAAACGCTCGACCAAGGCCTGCCAACCCCCTTGGCTGTCGATCCCGATACCCTCTCGCCAGATATGTTCGAAAACCGCCTGCACCGTCTTTCGATCGTTGCCGCGGGCGATGCAAAGCCGCAAGGCGGGCAAGGGATTGAAAGGATGGGCCGGGGGAAAACGCATCGGGATCCCCCGCCGGTCGGCGCACCATTGCGAATAACGGTAGGTATGCAGGCGTTTGGCATCGATCTCGACCGGCCCCTTATGCCCGTAATGATTCAGCAAACCGGCGAAAAGAACCGGGCGACAGCGAATATCCAAATCCTCGGGGAGGCGGTCGAAACCCGCTATCTGCAAATAGGCGAAGGGGGAAACGACATCGAAATACCAATCGGCTTGCATGAGGGGGAGTTCCTTTTCCTAGGGGGTTGAGAAACAAAGAGTCTGAGAAAAAAGCGGCTGAGAAAAAAGCGGCCGAGAAAAAGCCCGCAAAGAACGAAAGCGCGATCTTCGTCGCAACCGAGCGCGGGCAAAAGCGTACCCTTTCGTGATCGGATCGTTCGGATCGTTCAGATCGCACGGATCGCTCGGATAAAATGCGATGCCGAATGCCGAATGCCGAATGCCGAGTGTCGAATGCCGAATCCGGCAACGATTCCGACAAAAGACTCCGGCATAAGAATTCGCCCCGCCGCAGGCATCGCCGCAAAAGAACGAAAAAGAGCACCATGAACTCCGATCGAAGCGCACTATACCGACTCGACGCCTGCGAAGCCGCCCGGATGCTCGGCGCCGGGGATATCACCCCGCGTGAAATGGTGGAAGCCGCCGCCGCTCGGATCGAAGCGGTGGAGCCGCATACCAACGCCCTTATCACCACCTGTATCGAACGCGCCCTCGACCACGCCCGGCGCATCGAAAAGGGCGAAGCCCCCAAAGGACGCCTCGGCGGATTGCCGATCGCCATCAAGGACCTGAACCCGGTCGCCGGGGTGCGTACCACTTACGGCTCTCCCATCTACGCCGACCATATCCCGAAAAGGTCGGATGTCTTGGTGGAGCGAGCGGAAGCCGACGGCGGAATCGTCATCGCCAAATCCAACACCCCGGAATTCGGGGCCGGGGCCAGCACCTTCAACGAGGTTCACGGCAAGACCCGCAACCCTTGGAATACGAGCCGCTCCGTCGCCGGCTCCTCGGGGGGATCGGCGGCGGCTTTGGCGGCGGGGGAAGTCTGGCTCGCCCAAGGATCCGATCTCGGCGGCAGCCTACGCATCCCCGGTTCCTTCAACGGCGTCGTCGGCTTGCGGCCTTCCCCCGGCCGGGTGGCGCGCGGCTTGCGCAACCCCTACGGGGGTTCGATCTTCGATACCCTCGCGGTGGACGGCCCGATGGCGCGCACGGTCGCCGACTGCGCCTTGTTTCTCGATAGCCTGTGCGGCGTCCACGACGAAGATCCCCTCTCCCTTCCACCCCCCGCCACCCCTTTTCTTGACGCGGCGCGAGGCTTCGAAGCCCCGCGCCGGATCGGTTTCAGCCGCGACCTCGGCATCGTCCCCGTCGACCCCGAGGTGGCCGATATCTGCGCCGCGGCGGTCAAGCGTTGGTCGCAAGAGGGCGTCGAAGTCGAGGAGGCGCAACCGGATTTTTCCGAGTCGATCGAGAGTTTCCAGACCCTGCGCGCGGCATATTTCGCGGCGAGCCACGCCCTTCATTTGGAAAAATACCGGGACCGCCTCAAACCCGAAGTGGTCTGGAATATCGAAAAGGGCCTGGCGATCGACGCCGCGCAGATCGGGCAAGCGGAAGTCGCTCGCGCTCGCTTGGTCGGCAAGGTCGCGCGATTCTTCGAAGACTTCGATCTGCTGCTTTGCCCCACCGTCTTGGTCCCGCCCTTCGATGTCGACGTGCGCTATGTCGAGGAAGTCCAAGGCCACCGCTTCGACAACTACGTGCATTGGTTGGCATTGACCTTCGCCATCACCCTCACCGGCTGCCCCGCCCTTTCCCTTCCCGTCGGCATGACGGCAACGGGACTGCCCGTCGGCCTGCAGATCATGGCACCGGCACGGGCCGAGGCCGCCCTGCTCTCGGCGAGCGCGCACCTCGAGGGCTTGTTGGAGTGTTCGAAGATGACCCCCGTCGACCCCAAAGACGCCCACGGGCGAAACCTCCTGGACTAGCCCCCCCGACCGATAGAAATCCCGAAAGAAATCGCCTCTGCGCTCGTAAAAACCCCCGGCCATTCGCAGCGGCAAAAAAACCCGCCGAAGACTCGAAACGCCACCTAAACGGACGGGCTCGAAAAGACAGCGCATGACACAGCGAACCAAGGCAAAGCCTCGAAAAGGAAATCGAAAGAGAAGGAAACTTCGAGCGACCGGCATGATAGCGAGCCCGATGATCACGAACCCGATGAGAAGATCGAACCCCGCAAGCAGGCAGGGATCACAACGCCCGGTCTTTCCCGCTTTTTCCCCCGACCGATAGAGATCGACCGATGAAACGATCCGATCCGAGCGCAGCAGATCGACAAGGGCTTTCGACCGATGCCCTCGCCGACGAGCCTCTAGTCGATATCGGGGCGAACCTCGCCCACGAGTCCTTCGCGAAGGATCTGAACGCCGTGCTGGCCCGCGCCCTCGAAGCGCAGGTCCACCGGATCGTCATCACCGGAGCCTGCGAGACTTCGAGCGCCGAAGCCGCTGCCATCGCGCACCGCGACCCGCAACGCCTTTTCTCGACCGCCGGAGTGCACCCCCACCATGCCGACGAATGGCACTCCCGCAGCGATCAGGCGATCGAGGAGATGGCCGCGGCGAAAGAAACGGTCGCCATCGGGGAAACCGGCTTAGATTTCAATCGCGACTTTTCCCCGAGGCGCAAGCAGGAATACGCCTTCGAGGCCCAACTCGAGTTGGCGGCAAGCCTCGGACTTCCCGTCTTCTTGCACGCCCGAGACGCTTTCGATCGATTCATCGCGATCCTCTCGCGCCGGCGAAAGGATCTGTCGCGAGCGGTGATCCACTGCTTCACCGGCACCGCCCGCGAGCTCGATGCCTGCCTCGACCTCGACCTCCATGTCGGCATCACCGGCTGGATCTGCGACGAAAGACGCGGCACGCATCTGCGCGAGATCATCGATCGGGTGCCGTCGAATCGTTTGATGGTCGAAACCGACGCCCCCTATCTTCTCCCCCGCGACCTCGATCCGGCGCCCGATTCGCGGCGCAACGAGCCGATGTACCTCCCCCATATCCTGCGGCAGGTGGCGAAAGCGCGGCAACGACCGGCGGCCGAAGTCGCCCGCGCCACCGCTTGCAATGCGCGGGATTTTTTCTCGTTGCCCGAGTTCGAGATCCCCGATCGCGTCCACGACACCGACCCCTCGCGGCCTTCGCCTTGCGAAAGCGCACCCCCCGAAAGCGCGTCCGCCTCCGATGCCCCCCTAGCGGCGCACAACCCGGCGCACAAACCGGCGCCCAAGCCGTAAAATCAAGCCATCATGTCCGGCGGCAACAGCATCGGCGAAGCCTTTCGCGTCACCACCTACGGCGAAAGCCACGGGGCGGCGATCGGCTGCGTGATCGACGGCTGCCCCCCCGCCTTGGCCCTCGATACGAACGATATCCAACACGATCTCGAGCGCCGCCGCCCGGGCAAATCCCGCCACACCACCCAACGGCGGGAAAAAGACCGGGTCCGCATCCTCTCCGGGGTCTTCGAAGGCCGCACCACCGGCACCCCGATCCATTTGCAGATCGAGAACGAAGACGCCCGCTCGAAGGATTACCGCCTTTTGGAAAAAACCTTCCGCCCCGCCCATGCCGATTACGGCTACCACCATAAATACGGGATCCGCGACCACCGCGGCGGCGGACGTTCCTCGGCGAGAGAAACCGCCGCCCGCGTCGCGGCGGGGGCGGTGGCGAAAAAATATCTGTACGAGCGAGCGGGAATTTCGGTGCGCGGCTACTTGGCCTCCCTCGGCCCTTTGCGCCCGCTCGCCTTCGATTGGGAGGAGGTGGAGAAAAACCCCTTCTTCTGTCCGGACGCGGAAGTGGCCAAGGAGATGGAACGCTTCATGGACTCGCTGCGAAAATCCGGCGATTCCATCGGCGCCCGCGTCGACGTAGTGGCAAGCGGCGTCCCCCCGGGGCTCGGGGAGCCGGTATTCGCCCGCCTCGATGCCGACCTCGCCCGCGCCTTGATGAGCATCAACGCCGTCAAGGGAGTCGAAATCGGCGCGGGCTTCGAGGTGGTGGGGATGCGCGGCAGCGAAAACCGGGACGAGATCACCCCGCAGGGTTTTCTTTCCAATCACGCCGGCGGGATTTTGGGGGGGATTTCATCCGGTCAGGATATTCGCGCGAGCATCGCTTTGAAGCCGACTTCGAGCCTGCGCCTGCCCGGGCGCAGCATCGATATCGAGGGCCAAGCGGTGGAAGTGGTCACCCACGGCCGCCACGACCCTTGCGTCGGCATCCGCGCCACCCCGATCGCCGAGGCGATGACCGCGATCGTCCTGATGGATCATTTCCTGCGCCATCGCGGACAAAACGCGGATGTCGTGCCGAGCGCTCCCGTAGTGCCAGCGGCAGTACCGGCGGAAGTACCGGCCGCCGACCCCGGCTCGGAGAAAACCTGAATCGTCCTTCCCCTGATTGCAGATTCGTGCTGCCAATCCATTCTGCCGATCCATACTTCGCTCGGATCCGATGGCTCCGGGGTCGAAAATACGGTGGCCAGCGGTGGCTCGCCGAGCGGAATCCACACCTAATTAATTAACGATGCATTACCGATTAATTACCGATTCATACACGGGCAAAGCGTCTACTTCGGATCATCGCAAACGATCGCCCCCTCTCTTGTCGAGTCGTCGAGTCGTCGAGCCGTCGGACGAGCGAGCCGCCCCCGCAGCGAGTGCTACGTGCTCTACGCCGAGCGCAACGGCAAGCGCAAGTGCGTCATCTTCGAAACCCGCGCCCGCGCCCGCGAGCGCGTCCGGCATACCGAAGATCGCGAGCGGGCATCGACCTTCGGGTACAAGCGAGCCGACACGCTTGCGGCCGACCTGAACGCCGACGCCTGCGCCCCGCGCGCTCGCTGAAACTCGCATAGACGACGCGGGCTATGCAAGCCCTTCGGCTGCGGGAGCCTTACCGTATTTCATATCGTCCTCTATCGAAAGAACGTCGACGGACGAGTCTTCGTCGAAGTCATCGACGACGCCACCGGCCGCGTCGCTTCGACGACGATCGACCCCGGCCGCGCGGCCCTCTTTACCCCCGCCCGCACCGGAGCGCGGCCGGCCGACCTCGCACGGGCGAACCCCGACGATGACGCCTACCTTATCGATGCTGCCGCCACCCCCGCTTCAACCGCGACCGCCGGCCACGCTACCTCATCGATACCTACCGGCGGGGCGAGCGCAAGTACCTCGTCTACAGCCTTGCGGACTCATCGCGTCTGGCTCCATACCAAAGATCGCGCCAAAGCGACGAGCTTCGATAACGAGCGAGCCTGTGCGCTCGCGGGCCTACTGAATGCCGATATTGCGCCCTACTCTGCTCGCTGAAACTCGCATAGACCGATCCCCGCTCGCTCGGCGGGGATCTCGGCACGCGGGCGGCGATCCCTTCGAAGGCTTGCCAAACCCACCCACAGCCGAGCGAGGGCAGCGAGCGTGCCCCAAGCCGAGCCCCAAGCCGAGCCCGCAGCCAAGGCCCACCGCCAAGGCCCAGCCAAGCCCATAGGCCGACGTCGAGTCCTCGTTGACCGGTTCCGTCGCCAGTGCGGGTCGCTATCCGCGGTGGTCAATCGGGTGGCCCATCGGATGGCGAGCCGGGCTTTTAAACGAATATCGGGGGCAAGACCCAAAGCCTTGCCCCCGATGCCCTATTCCTTTGGCGAGCGCCTCGGCGAGCACTTCCGATGGCAGCGGGCTTGCCGTCAGGCACTTTTTCCCGCTGTCTCGGTAGTCCCGGCAGTCCCGGTAGCCCCGGCAACAAACGCATTCGCCGGCGACATCGAGGCCATCCTCCTTATTCCCTTATCGCACCCCCGTCGCGCTGTTGTTGACCAAAGCCCCGCCGCCACCGGTGCGGGTCAACACCTGCGCCGTGAAACGAGCACCCGAGCGAATCTCGCACGCCAATCCCAAACCCTCCCAGCGATAGCCGATGCCGCTTGCCAGTTCCTCCGATTGCAGATGCCTCGTCCTCAGGCGCTCGATGCTTCCCAACTCCCAAGCGTATCTCCGGCCCTCGTCCGAGTAGCATACGAACGAAGTCTCGAGGCAATCCTCGATATTCGAGTTGCAGCGAATCCTGATATTCGATTCGTCCGACGCATCGGGCGAGGGAATCGATTCGATATCCGCTCGGTGGATATCTCCCTCAGGAACGCTTCGAATCATCGCGCTGTTGTTGACCAATACCCCGTTGCCCGAGCGCGTCCACACCTGCGAGCCGATATTTGCGCTGCTTCGAAGGGCGCATCCCAGCCGCCCCTTGCCTGCCCAAGACTCTCCTCCGGTATAGGCTTGGATATCCCTCGACGACAAAGACACCGCCCCCCAAGCAGGAACGGGCTCCGGCAGCCTTCCTTCGAAGACTTCCCCGGTCGTTTGGGCGGTGCAATCCAAGGCGACGGCGCACGGGGTCTGCTGCTTGCACTGAACCCGAATGTTGACGCTGTCCCCCGAACTCGGCGGCGGCAGGGCGAGGGCTTGGGTCTTGAGCGTTTCTTTGTCGTTGTCCCTCACGATGGCTTTGCGCAGGATCCTCTTGCCGGCGAAGTCGAAGGCGATGGTGTGGACGCTGTCGTCCTTGTCGGCGTCTTCGTGGGCCGAGACTCTCAGGGTTTGCGCTTCGTTCCAGTCCTCGGGGGTGAACACCATCGATGCGCGAGAGAATCCGATGTTCGGGGCGTAGGAAGTCTTCGAAATCAGAACCGGTACGTCGACGATCGGTCGTTTGCTGAGTGCGATGGCGATGGTCATATCCCCCGCCTCGTCGAGTGTGATGTCGCCATCGGGGGTAATCGTAAGGGTTCCGTCGTAAGGATTCGTCGGGGGCGGGGGCAGCGACGTATCGTTATCGACGACGGCGACCGCCTTCGTCACGCTCGGCGCGGTAATGCCGCCCGATGCGGTGAAGGTGATGGTGTCGGAGTCGTCCGTGGCATCGTCGTCTTCGGCGGCGGTGACGCTGACCGATTGCGCGGAGTAGTCCGAAGCGGTGAAGGTCAGCGAAGTCTTGTCAAGTCTTATATCGTCGTTCGTCTTCGAAAGAGAGATCGTCACGTTCGCATTCGGCGCGGTCGAGAGTCTGACGGATAGCTTCGCCGATCCGCCTTCGGCGATATTCAGCGCACCCGACGGAGTGACTTGAATCGTGCCCGACGGGGCATCGTTATCAGCGACGACGACCGCCTTCGTCACGTAGGGAGCGGCAATGCCGCCCGACGCGGACAAGGTGATGGTGTCGGAGTCGTTCGCGGTATCGTCGTCTTCGGCGGCGGTGACGCTGACCGATTGCGCGTCTCCGAAGTTCGCGGTGGTGAAGGTCAGCGAAGTCGGGTTAAGGCTTATATCGTCGTTCGTCTTCGAAAGAGAGATCGTGACGTCCGCATTCGGCGCGGTCGAAAGTCTGACGCGGAAAGTCCCCGAGCCGCCTTCGGCGATATTCAGCGGGCCCGACTGGATGACTTGAATCGTGCCCAAAGGGACAACGTCGTTATCGGTGACGGCGACCGCCTTCGTCACGTCGGGAGCGTCAATGCCGCCCGACGCGGATAAGGTGATGGTGTCGGAGTCGTCCGCGGTATCGTCGTCTTCGACGGCGGAGACGCTGACCGTTTGCGCGTCTCCGAAGTTCGCGGTGGTGAAGGTCAGCGAAGTCTTGTCAAGTCTTATATCGTCGTTCGTCTTCGCAAGAGAGACCGTCACGTCGGCGCTCGGTGCGGTGCTGAGACTGACGGATAGGTTCGCCGAGCCGCCTTCGTTGACCGACAGCGTGTCAGAAGGAGTGACCTGAATCGTTCCCGGCGGGGAAGTCGTATCGGTGACGGAGACCGCCTTCGTCACCTGCGGAGCGTTTATCCCGCCCGAAGCGGTGAGGGTGATGGTGCCGGAATCGTTCGTAGTATCGGCGTCTTGGGCGGCGTTGACGGTGATGGTCTGCGTTCGGTTCCAGTTGGATGTGGTGAAGGTCAGCGAAGTCTTGTCGAGGGTGATATCGGAGTTCGTCTTCGCAAGAGAGACGGTCACGTCGGCGTTCGGTGCGGTGCTGAGACTGACGGATAGGTTCGCCGAGCTCCCTTCGTTGACCGGTAGCGTGCCCGCCGGGGTGACCTGAATCGTTCCTGATGGTTTGTCGTCGTCGGTAATTGTGACGGCAACCGATGCAGTCTTTGATCGATACTCCTCGGCTGACGAAAAGGGATTACCAGTAGCTCGGATAGTGACAGATTCATGATCCGTATCATTGTCATGAACTGCAGAAATGGTCACTGTCTGGTATTGATCCCAAGCTTTCTGGCTAGCCCCGAAGACCAGAAAGTCCTGATCGCCTGCCGAATTCGGGTCGGTATCGTAGTCGACAAGTGATTCGTCCGAGGAACCAAAGGTGACCCGGATATTCGCCGATGGTTCTGTCGCCAGTTTCACTTGGAAGGTGGCTTGTCCGCCTTCGGTGATGGTCAACGAGGCGGGGTTCACTTCGATCGCCGGGTCATCGTCATCGTCGATGGCGACGGATTTGGTCACGTTCGAATATCCCGAAGCGGACAGGGTGATGGTGGCGGTCTCGTCGACGGCGTCGTCGTCCTCGACGGTGTTGACGGTGATGGTTTGGGGGGTGCTCCAGTCGCCGTTGCTGCCGGCAGTGAAGGTCAGCGAAGTCTTGTCAAGGGTGATATCGTGGCTTGTCTCCGTGAGAGAGACCGTCACGTCGGCACTCGGGGCTCTGCTGAGGCTGACCGAGAAATTCTTCGAATCGCCCTCTGTTATGTTCAGCGTCTCGGTGTCGGAGAGAACGATGGTTGCAGGTAGTCTTAGCGGGTTGACTTTGGTTAAACCGGTTTGCCCGCAACGGCTAATGGTGACGGAGTCGCAACCTTGAAAACCGGCAGCGGTTTGCAGCGTATCGGAACTATATTCAATACAAACTGTAGCAGGATTTCCTATGCCAATAAGATCGTCAGGTATCTTATCAGAAGCATTTATCGGGTCGCATGATAGATTGGAATTATGCATTCCTTTTACATCAATGTTGTTTTCGCAGGTATTCTCTAAGAAAATTGAGTTACCCGTTAGATCGTCTCTTTCTACTACACACACATGTGCAGGCGTCGTCTGCGCAGAGACGGAAGGGGTATAGAGAATCGATAGCGCTGCGAAAATAGGCAAGATTGCCCCAACGCTTCTAGCGAGGGACTCATAAAGAGGGATTTGGCGCTCGACGCCTGATGTTTCGGTGGTGACGGACTTCATCGGTTTCATCCTTTTTCTGAATGGTTCACGAGTATTCGTCGAGTTCGGTTCGCAAAAGCGCTTCGACTGAGGTGCAGGGGACTCGCGACAAACGCCCGAGCGCCCTTTGCAAAGGCTCCGGGAAATGTTCGGTCGGAAAGACGAGTTCGTCGTTCGGTGCCTAATTTTCGGGGGGGGGGGGGGGGGTATGGCTACTCATCTTTTCGACTCCAAAAAGGGCATCGCCGAAGTCGGTTCCGGGAGCATATTCGCATCAAGGGGGCATTCGAATCGGAGGCAAAACCGAAGCCCGCCTTGCCGGATTCGAAGATCGTTTTTCGGAGCCGCTCCGACATCCTCCATGACAAGGATAATATAGACTTTCCGGGTTCTAAAATCAAGCCCCGAAGGATGCGAGCGGGGGGCGGCATCCTAACGCGAAAAAGGCTTGGACGGACCCTCGGTTCGGTTCGGATCGAGATGATTGCCGCAGCATTGAAGCCCGATGTCCCGATATCGGCGAAATCGCCGACAGAGCATGCCAAAAAACGAGGGCGGGGTCTGCCGAAGAGTCGTCGGCGATGCCGGAAAGGCGCGTGGCCCACCCTCTTTCTCGCGTCGCGAAAAACCCGAATGGCCATGCGGCAGCAGGGCCAAGACGGTTGCCGGCAATTCTATGGAGGCACTGCCCGAAGCGCCGCCGGATCAATCGCTAAGCACCGCCTTCGACCAAAGTGCCCCCGACGGTCAGCCCATCGATGCGCATCGTGGGTTGGCCCACCCCGACCGGCACCCACTGCCCTGCCTTGCCGCAATTGCCGATTCCGTCGTCGAGTCGTAGATCGTTGCCGACCATGCTGACCCGAGTCAGCACCTCCGGGCCGTTGCCGATCAATGTCGCCCCCTTGACCGGGCGGGTAATCCTTCCGCCCTCGATCAAATAGGCCTCGGTGGCGGCGAAAACGAACTTGCCGGAGGTGATATCCACCTGCCCGCCGCCGAACTGCACCGCGTAAAGCCCTTTGTCCACCGATTCGATGATCTCCCCCGGTTCGCGATCCCCGGCCAGCATATAGGTATTGGTCATCCGCGGCATCGGCTGATGGGCGTAGGACTCGCGGCGTCCGTTGCCGGTCGCGGCGGTACCGGTCAAACGGGCATTGAGTTTGTCTTGCATCGTGCTGCCAATCCGTGCATCGATCGGATCCGATGGCTTCGGGGTCGGGGATGCGGCGGCCGGCGGTGGCTCGCCGAACGGTACCCGCATCGATTCATTACCGATTCATTACCGATTCATTACCGATTCATACACGGGCAAAGCGTCTGCTTCGGATCATCGCAAACGATCACCTTGTTCGTCGTCGAGTCATCGTCAAGTCCTCGTCAAGACATCGAGTCGTCGTTGACCGGTTCCGTCACCGGTGCGGGTCGCTATCCGCGGTGGCCAATCTGGCGGGCAATCGAGTGGCGAGCCGGGGTTTTAAACGAATATCGGGGGCAAGACCCAAAGCCTTGCCCCCGATGCCCTATTCCTTTGGCGAGCCCTTTCTTTGGCGAGCCCTCGGCCAACGCTTCCGATGGCAGCGGGCTTGCCGTCAGGCGCTTTTTCCCGCTGTCCCGGCTGTCCCGTTAGCCCCGGCAACAAACGCATTCGCCGGCGACATCGATGCCATCCTTCTTATTCCCTTATCGCACACCCGTCGCGCTGTTGTTGACCAAAGCCCCGCCACCGCCGGTGCGGGTCAACACCTGCGCCGTGAAACGACCCTTCGAGCGAATCTCGCACGCCAGACCCAAACCCTCCCAGCGATAGCCGATGCCGCTTGCGAGCTCTTCCGATTGCAGATGCCTCGTCGTCAGGCGCTCGATGCTTCCCAACTCCCAATCGTATCTCCGGCCCTCGTCCGAATAGCACACGAAGGAAGTCTCGAGGCAATCTTGGATCCCCGAATTGCAGCGAATCCGGATATTCGATTCGTCGGAGGCATCGGGCGAGGGAATCGATTCGATATCCGCTCGGTAGACCATTCCTTCCTCCCCTTCGGGGGCGCTTCGAATCAGTGCGCTGTTGTTGACCAGCACCCCGTCCCCCGAACGCGTCCACACCTGCGAACTGATCGTTTGGCTGCTGCGAAGGGCGCATCCCAACCGACCCTTGCCCGACCAAGACTTCCCGCCGGTATAGTCTTGGATATCCCTCGAAGAAAGAGAAACATCCCCCCAAGCGGGGATAGGCGCGGGCAGATAGCCTTCGAAGACTTCCCCGTCCGTTTGGGCGGTGCAATCCAATGCCACGGTGCACGGGGAATCCTGCCTGCACGAAATCCGAACGCTCACTGCATCCCCCGAAATCGCCGGCGGAATGGCGAGGGCGTAGGTTTTGAGCGTCTCCTTGTCGTCGTCTCTGACGATGACCGTTCGGAGGAGTCTTCTGCCCGCGAACTCGAAGGAAATGGTGTGGACGCTATCATTCTTGTCGGCGTCTTCGTGGGCCACGACCTTAATGGATTGACCCTCGTTCCAGTTCGTCGGGGTGAAAACCATCGATTCGGGAGAGAAGCCGATTCCGAGGGTTTGCGAAGTCTTCTCGATAAAAACCGATACATTCTCATCCGGTTGGGAGCCTAAGCGAACGTCGATGCTCCCTTCCCCTCCCTCGGCAACAACGAGCCCGCCTGCAGGGGTGATGACAAGCGCTCCGTCATAGACATAACCGGGCGGCGGGGGCGAGGGTTTGTCGTTGTCGACGATGCGGACTTCCTTCATCGCCGCCGGCGCATCGATCCCTCCCGAGGCTCTAAGCGTGACGACAGCGCTTTCGTCGGTCTCGTCGTCATCTTGAGCCACGGACAAAACGAGCAATCGCACGTCCGAATGGTCGGAGGGGGTGAAGATCAAGAAAGGCGGGGAGATGGACACATCGGGGTTGTCGCTCGACAGGGAAAGCGTCACATCCGCACCCGGTACAGCCGAGAGACTGACACCGAAGCCCCGCGAACTCCCTTCGTCGATCGTCAACGGCCCCGCCGGGGAAAGAACGATGCTCCCCGCCGGCGCGCTGCCCTCGTCGTCGATGACGGAAACCGACTTCGAGGCATTCGGAGCGTCGATCCCGCCCGAGGCGGCAAACGTGATCCTATCGGAGTCGTTCGTCGTATCGCCATCGTGTCGCGCCGACACGGTGACCGCTTGCGCGTTGGAATAGTTCGACGAAGTGAAGGTCAAAGAGGCCGGCGAAAGAGTGATATCGGCATTCGACTTCGAAAGAGAGACCGTCACATCCGAAATCGGGGCGACACTGAGACTGATATCGAGGCGCCCGGAACCGCCCTCGTCGATGCTCAGCCTGCCCGTCGGGGAAACCTGAATCCTCCCCGGAGGGGCGGAAACATTGCCGCTGTCGATGATGTAGACATAGTACGTCACCGAGGGCGCTTCGATCCCGCCCGCAGCGGTCAGGGTGATCGTGTCGGTGTCGTCCAGCACACCGGCATTCGCGTCGACGGTGACGCTGACATCCTGCCCGGTTGCATAAGTCGTGGAGGTAAAGGTCAGCGATGTCGGCGAGAGGGTCACATACTTGTTCGTATTCTCAAGAGTGACGGTCACGTCCGAACTCGGGGCGGAGCTGAGGTTGACCTCGAAACTATCCGAACCGCCTTTGAAGACCGAGAGCGCTACCGCAGGGGAAAGAACGATGCTTCCCGGGGAAGCCTCGTCGGAATCGATGACGGAAATCTGTTTCGTCACGATGGGGGCGATGATCCCGCCCGTAGCGGTGAGGGTGATCGTACCGGAGTCGTCCTGCGCATCGGCGTCATAAGCAGAGATGACGCTAACTGTTCGTCGGGTCCTCCAGTTCTGCGTGGTAAAGGTCAGCGAAGTCTCGGAAACGGTGATATCCGAGTTGCCCGTCACCGCAAGCAAGACCCTCACGTCGGCATTCGGTGCGGCGCTGAGGCTGACGTCGAAAGTCCCCGAGCGCCCTTCGTTGATCGACTGCGTGCCCGCAGGGGTGACTTGAATCGTTCCCGAAGGGGTGTCGTCGTCGGCAATGGAGACCGCCTTCGTCAACGAAGGAGCGACGATCCCGCCCGAAGCGGTGAGGGTAATCGTGTCGGATTCGTGCGCGCTGTCGTCATCTTGGGCGACTGCGACGGTGACCGTTTTTCCGGTTCCATAGTCCGACGTGTCAAAACTCAGCGATGCCGGAGTAAGGGTGACATCCGCATTCAACTTCGAAAGAGAAACCGTCACAGCCGCGTTCGGCGCGGCGCTAAGGCTGACCGAGAAAGTCTTCGAGCCGCCCTCGTCGATTTCCAGCGTTCCTGCAGGATCCAAGACGATGGTCCCGGCAACTTCGTCGTCGTTCACCGAGACCGACCTCGTCACGTTCGGAGCGATGATCCCGCCCGAGGCTGCGATCGTGATGACGCCGACCTCGTCGTTGGCGTCATCGTCGTGGGCGGCGAGGACGGTGACGGTTCGAGGGTTTCGATAGTTTTCGGCATCGAAGGTCAGCGAGGGTTCGTCGAGGCTGATATCGCTATTGGAACTCGAAAGGCGCAGGGTGGTCGTTCCGCTCGGGGCCGCCGAGAGCCTGACAGTGAAGGTCTCCGAGCCGCCCTCGTCGACGGTCAGTATTGCCGTGGAATCCAAGACGATGGTTCCCGAAGGAGTGCCGTTGTCGGTAACGGAGACCGATTTCGTCACATCGTCGGCATCGATGCCGCCCGTGGCAGAAAGGGTGATGGTGTCGGAATCGTTCGTGGTGTCGGCGTCCACGGCGGCGTTGACCGTCACCCTTTGTGGCCGGTTCCAGTTGCCGCCGCTGCCGGCAGTGAAAGTCAGCGAGGTCGGGGAAAGGGTGATATCGTCGTTCGTCTTCGACAGAGAGACCCTCACGTCGGCTTTCGGTGCGGCGCTGAGGCTGACGTCGAAAGTCCCCGAGCTCCCTTCGTTGACCGACAGCGTGCCCGAAGGGGCGACCTGAATCGTTCCCGACGGATTGTCGTCGTCGGCGATGGAGATACTGATACTCTTGGACACACCCTGATAATCCCCGCCTGCGCCGACTGCGGTGATGGTGAAGGATTCGTCGTCCGTATCAGCGTCATGGGTCGCGGAAACGCTCACCGTCTGATACGCATCCCATGCCTTCGTCTGGCCGGATCGATTGAAAGTCAGCGAGTTCTGGTTGCCCGCCGTGTTCGGGTCGGTATCGAGGGAAATACGCGAGTCCGTCCCTCCGGTCATGTTGATCGTGACATTCGCCGATGGCTGGTACTGCAGTTTCACTCGGAAGGTGAGGGCTTGTCCGCCTTCGGTCAGGGACAAGGAGACGGGGGTCACGTCGAGCGCCGGGGAATCGTTATCGGTGATGGTGACCGATTTCGTCGCATTGGTATATCCCGTGGCGGACAGGGTGATGGTGGCGGAGTCGTTGACGGCGTCGTCGTCATCGGCGACGTTGACGGTGACCCTTTGTTCGATTCTATAGTTCGACGTGTTGAATCTCAGCGGGGTCGGGGTAAGGGTCACGTCCGCATTCGTACTCGCAAGAGAGACCGTCACGTTTCCACTCGGGGCTCTGCCGAGACTGACCGAGAAATTCCCCGAATCGCCCTCTGTTATGTTCAGCGTCTCGGTGTCGGAGAGAACGATGGTTGCAGGTAGTCTTAGCGGGTTGACTTTGGTTAAACCGGTTTGCCCGCAACGGCTAATGGTGACGGAGTCGCAACCTTGAAAACCGGCAGCGGTTTGCAGCGTATCGGAACTATATTCAATACAAACTGTAGCAGGATTTCCTATGCCAATAAGATCGTCAGGTATCTTATCAGAAGCATTTATCGGGTCGCATGATATATTGGAATTATGCATTCCTTTTACATCAATGTTGTTTTCGCAGGTATTCTCTAAGAAAATTGAGCTACCCGTTAGATCGTCTCTTTCTACTACACACACATGTGCAGGCGTCGTCTGCGCAGAGACGGAAGAGGTATAGAGAATCGATAGTGCTGCGAAAACAGGAAAGATTGCACAAACGCTTCTGAGGAGTTTGGCGCTCGACACCTGATGTTTCGTTTCGGGGGAGATGGATTTCATCGGTTTCATCCTTTTTCTGAATGGTTCACGAGTATTCGTCAAGACCGGTTCGCTAAAGCACTTTGACTGACGGGAGGGGGACTCTCGACAAGTGCCCGAAGGCGTCTTGCAAGTGTCCCGGGAAACGCTCGATCGGAAAGACGAGCCAGTCGTTCGGCGCCTGATTTTTCGGGGGAAGGTAATCATTGTCGTCACTCCTTTACAGATCGTCGAGGGTCGAAGCGAGTTGCCTCCCTTCGGCCAAGGTGTAGCCTGATTCCTCCCCTGCGATAGATGGTGTTTTTCTTCTCTTTTTCAACATTGCCTTGCCACCAAGGCGAGGAAATATCGATATCGACTTGCGTATCAAGAGATCCTCTTCCCGTGCCCTTCAAGCACGATACCGGCCACCTCGGACGAATTTCCTTGACCGGCCTCCCCCTGATCTTTTCGGAAGTTTATGATCGCTTCGACTATATCAAAATCCGAGCCATTGCGCAAGAGGGTGCATATCGCTTCCGAACGCCGGAGGCGGACACGACGATCACTCGAAAATCATTTCCTTCGCCGCGGCCCGTTTTCGCCGGCAGGAGGGAGCGCTTAAGGTTGCATTCGTTTTCGAGACGACGAGGGTGCACATCGACTCGCATACCCCTCGCGCACCCTCGGTATCGAAGGACTCGTGCGCTAAACGCCCTCGTCAATCGTCCAAGCGCTCCATACGGATGGAGGTCAAATTCCCTTCGATCACCGGCAAGGCTTCCACTTTTGCCACCGCCGCACGCATTCGTCCCTCGTGGACGCGGTGGGTGAGCATCACGAGTTTTGCAAGGGACGCCCCCTTGGGCGGCTCCGGTTGCACCACCGCTTCGATGCTGATCCCCGACTCGCCGAGGATCTTCGCGATATCCGCCAATACCCCGGGGCGATCCGAAGCCAGCATCTTCAGGTAGAAGGCGGTGCGGGCTTCCTCGACGGGGAGCAGGGGCATCGATGCCAGCGCATCGGGTTGGAATGCGAGGTGGGGAACGCGGTGATTCGGGTCCGTGGTCAGGGTGCGCACCACGTCCACCAAATCCGCCACCACCGCCGAGGCGGTCGGTTCGGCACCGGCTCCGGCTCCGTAGAGCAGCGTGCGCCCGACGGCATCCCCCTTGATCAGCACCGCATTCATCACGTCGTTGACATTGGCGAGCAAGTCGCGCTCCGGCACCAAGGTCGGATGCACCCGCATTTCGACCCCCGCCTCGCTGCGACGGGCGATGCCCAGATGCTTGATGCGATAGCCGAGTTGCTCGGCATAGCCGATATCCTCGGAGGTGATTTCATCGATGCCCTCGGTATGAACGCGCGCCAGATCGATCGGCATGCCGAAGGCGATCGCCGCCAAGATCGAGAGTTTATGAGCGGCATCGACACCCTTGATATCGAAACTCGGATCCGCCTCCGCATAGCCCAGTTCTTGCGCTTCTTTCAGGGCCTCGGCGAAGGAGGCTCCTTTTTCGCGCATCCGGGTCAAGATGAAATTGCTCGTCCCGTTGATGATCCCCGCCAGCCATTCGATGCGATTGCCGGACAGCCCCTCGCGCAGGCTTTTGATGATCGGAATCCCCCCGGCCACCGCCGCTTCGAAGGCGACCATCACTCCGCGCTCGCGAGCGGCGCCGAAGATGGCATTGCCGTGGGTGGCGATCAAAGCCTTGTTGGCGCTCACCACATGCTTGCCGTGGTCGATAGCCGTCAGGACCAGACTGCGGGCGGGTTCGGTGCCCCCGATGAGTTCGACGATCACGTCGATATCGGGGTTGCGCACGACCTCTTCGGGGTCGGTGGTCAACGCGATGCCCTCGGTCGAGCAGATCCGCCGTCGATTCGTCGAGCGCACCGCGGCCTGTTCGACCACGATGGCGCGACCCGCGCGGCGGGCAATTTCCTCGGCATTGCGCGCAAGTACATTGACGGTGCCCCCGCCGACCGTTCCCAAACCGAGCAAGCCTATGCGGACCGGTTGCATGATTCGAATCCATCCCCTATGAAGTCGTGAAGTCGTGAAGCCGTGTTCTCAAGATCGCTGTCGATCGGGTGCGAACGCTCGTCGTTCGCCGGGCCCTTTGCAGAGCACTTCGGCGGCGCTCGTCCGCCGAAGTGCTATCCTTAGGCTGATCGTATCAAAGTCGCATCGAAGCCTCGGGTTATGCTCGTCGCTAAAGGGCGTGAGATGAAAGGCGTGAACCTGAAAAGCGTGAATCGTTATCCCCAGTCGTTCCGATGAACACCGACATTCGCAGGCATCCCTTGGCTAAGAACGCCATGACAAGAAGGCCATGACAGGAAAACTACGACATGAGTGAATCTCTCGATATCGTACGCAACGAAATACTCGCATCCGCAGGGGTCGAAGATCGCCATCTCGAAGCGACCTTGGGCCGCTTGTTCGAACACCGTCTCGACGAGGCGGAGATCTATTTTCAATCGACTCGATCCGAGTCCTGGATGCTCGAGGGGGGGATCGTCAAGAACGGCACCCATAGTATCGATCAGGGTTTCGGGGTGCGAGCGATCAGCGACGAAAAAGCCGGTTTCGCCTACGCCGACGAGATCTCGCCGCAAGCGCTGGCGGCGGCGGCGGATGCGGCACGCGAAATCGCCCGCAGCGGCGGCGACGGGGGATTGCAGGTACGGCGCGGAGCGAACGACCTGCGCGATCGCGCGGCCCTCTATCCGGCAATCGACCCGATCGAATCCTTCGACGAACACGCCCGCATCGAACTGCTCGAGCGGATCGATGCCGAGGCCCGGCGCCTCGACCCTTGCGTCTGCGAGGTGCTCGTCAACCTTGCCGGAGAGCATGCTTGCATGCTCGTGGTATCGAGCGACGGCACCCTCGCCGCCGACGTCCGACCGCTGGTGCGGGTAGGGGTGAGGGTGATCGTGGAGCGCAAC
The DNA here is from genome assembly GCA_965220535.1 of Gammaproteobacteria bacterium. GTDB lineage: Bacteria > Pseudomonadota > Gammaproteobacteria > HK1 > HK1 > HK1. The sequence goes on from OZ244833.1 coordinate 1,545,095, forward strand.
GGACGCCGCGAACAAGCAACCTGCGGCGGTGGCGGGCGCTTTGACTATCGCTGGTTTCTCGAACAGGGACGGGTGCAAGAATACGCTCGCGAAGCCGTGCGTCAGGCCTTGGTGAACTTGGATGCCGCCCCCGCCCCCGCAGGGACGATGGTGACGGTTTTAGGACCGGGCTGGCCCGGGGTTCTGCTGCACGAGGCGGTCGGGCACGGTCTCGAAGGGGATTTCAACCGCAAGGGCAGTTCCGCTTTTTCCGACCGGATCGGGGAGCGGGTGGCTAGCGATCAATGCACGATCGTCGATGACGGCAGCCTTCCCGGTCGTCGCGGCTCTTTGAGCGTCGACGACGAGGGCACCCCGACCGCTCGCACCGTCCTGATCGAAAACGGCATCCTCAAGGGCTATATGCAAGACAAACTCAATGCCCGTTTGACCGGTACCGCCGCCACCGGCAACGGACGCCGCGAGTCCTACGCCCATCAACCGATGCCGCGGATGACCAATACCTATATGCTGGCCGGGGATCGCGAACCGGGGGAGATCATCGAATCGGTGGACAAAGGGCTTTACGCGGTGCAGTTCGGCGGCGGGCAGGTGGATATCACCTCCGGCAAGTTCGTTTTCGCCGCCACCGAGGCCTATTTGATCGAAGGCGGAAGGATCACCCGCCCGGTCAAGGGGGCGACATTGATCGGCAACGGCCCGGAGGTGCTGACTCGGGTCAGCATGGTCGGCAACGATCTGCGACTCGACGACGGAATCGGCAATTGCGGCAAGGCCGGACAATGGGTGCCGGTCGGGGTGGGCCAACCCACGATGCGCATCGACGGGCTGACCGTCGGGGGGACTTTGGTCGAAGACGGCGCGGGCGATTGATCCGGCGGCGCTTCGGGCGGTGCCTCTACAGAATCGCTGGCAACCGTCTTGGCCCTACCGCCGCATGGTCATTCGGGTTTTTCGCGACGCTCGAAGGAGGGTGGGCCATGCGCCTCTTTCCGGCAGCGCCGACGACGGCTCTTCGGCAAACCCCGCCCTCGTTTTTTGGCATGCTCTGTCGGCGATTTCGCCTATATCGGGGCATCGGGCTTCGATGCTGCGGCAATCATCTCGCTCCGAACCGAACCGAGGATCCGTCCAAACCTTTTTCGCGTGAGGATGCCGCCCCCGCTCGCATCCTTCGGGGCTTGATTTTAGAACCCGGAAAATGCATATTACCCTTGTCGTGGACGATTTCGGACCGGCTCCGAAAAACGATCTTCGAATCCGGCAAAGCGGGCTTCGGTTTTGCCTCCGATTCAAATGTCCCTTTGATGCGATATGCCCCCTGAACCGACTTGGGCGATGCCCTTTTTGGAGTCGAAAAGATGAGTAGCCATACCCCCCCCCCCCCCGAAAATTAGGCTCCGAACGACGAACTCGTCTTTCCGACCGAACATTTCCCGGAGGCTTTGCAAGAGGCGCTCGGGCACTTGTCGCGAATCCCCTGCCCGTCAGTCGATGCGCCTTTGCGAACTGAACTCGACGAATACCCGCGAACCATTCAGAAAAAGGATGAAACCGATGAAGTCCGTCACCACCGAAACATCAGGCGTCGAGTGCCAAGCCCCTCTTTCCTTGTCCCTCGCTAGAAGCGTTCGTGCAATCTTTCCTGTTTTCGCAGCACTATCGATTCTCTATACCTCTTCCGTCTCTGCGCAGACGACGCCTGCACATGTGTGTGTAGTAGAAAGAGACGATCTAACGGGTAACTCAATTTTCTTAGAGAATACCTGCGAAAACAACATTGATGTAAAAGGAATGCATAATTCCAATCTATCATGCGACCCGATAAATGCTTCTGATAAGATACCTGACGATCTTATTGGCATAGGAAATCCTGCTACAGTTTGTATTGAATATAGTTCCGATACGCTGCAAACCGCTGCCGGTTTTCAAGGTTGCGACTCCGTCACCATTAGCCTTTGCGGGCAAACCGGTTTAACCAAAGTCAACCCGCTAAGACTACCTGCAACCATCGTTCTCTCCGACACCGAGACGCTGACGCTAACCGAAGGGGGTGCATCGAAGGATTTCTCGGTCAGCCTCGGCGGCCCCACCCCGACTTCGAACGTAACCGTCTCTCTCACCACGGGCGCTTTTCGGGCGTTTACCCTCTCACCGACCTCGCTGACCTTCACCCCGCAGAACTACAAAAGGGCGCAGACCGTCACCGCCACGGCGACAGAGGATGAGAACGCCACCGACGACTCCGGCACCATCACCCTGTCCGCCACGGGATATCCGAACGTGACGAGGGCCTTTACCGTCACCGATATCACCACCAAAGGGTTCTACGTGCGCCTCAACGAATCGTCGACCGACCCGTTGACCTCGTTGACCGTGACCGAAGGCGGATCGGTCACCTTCGTGGTGCGACCGAATACACGACCCTCGGCGAATATGTATATCGCACCGACTAGTGCCGACGCATCTATCACTGTCAGTCCGATCAGGCTAGACTTCCATCGATGGGGCTCGGATCACGGAAACGCTTGGAACGGATACAAAACGGTGACCGTTACCGCTGCCCAAGATGCCGATGGAGATGACGAATCGACCAGCGTCACACTGACCGGCAAAAACGCAGATTATGACGGCCTGATTGAGACAGTTCAAATCACCGTCACCGACGATGACGTCCCGAGGTTCGACATAAAGCCCCCATCCTTGCCCGTGGCCGAAGGAGGACAAGCCACCTTCCAATTGCGTCTGGCGACACAACCATCGGCGAGTGTCGTTGTCGCCGCAACTTCCCCGGACTCATCTATCACCATCGATGCCAACCCGAACATATCGGGTAATCAGGACACCCTCCCATCGTTCAGAACAGGGGATTGGAATGTATACAAGACGGTGACCGTTTTTGCAGCCCACGACGATGATAGTGATGACGAATCTTTCGTTATGAACTTTTTTGCATCGGGAGGGGGGTACGCTAGCGTGAGGGGAACCATAGATCTCACCGTCACTGACGACGACACTCCGTCGGGAACGATTCAGGTCACCCCTTCGAGCACGTTGACCGTCGCCGAAGGCGGCTCGGGGACTTTCGACGTCAGCCTCGGCGGCACCGCCCCGACTTCGAACGTGACGGTCAACCTTACGAAGACGAATACGGACGTGACCCTTTCCCCGACCTCGCTGACCTTCACCCCGCAGAACTACGGAAACGGGCAGACGGTCACCGTCAACGCCGCCCAGGATGCCGACGACACCGACGACACCGACACCATCACCCTCTCCGCTTCGGGATATACGTCTGTGACGAAATCGGTCGCCATCGACGATGACGAAGGCCCGAGGTTCGACATAAAACCCACCACCTCGTTGACCGTGGCCGAAGGCGGACAAGCCACCTTCCAAGTGCGTCTGGCGACACAGCCTTCGGCGAATCCCACAGTCTTATTCTCTGCCTCGGACTCATCTATCACCATCGATACCTTACCGAATCAAGCGAACAACCAAGATACGATAATATTCCGATCATCTGGCCAGTCGACAAACAATGCAACCGCTTGGAGTGAATACCATACGGTGACCGTTTCAGCGGCGCATGACGCTGACAGGGATGACGAATCTTTCACTATTTCCCTTTCCGTGCCTGTCGGCGGGAATTATGTCGGTGTGACAGCGACCGTAAATCTCACCATCACCGACGACGACAAACCCTCGGAAACCATCGTTCTTTCCGATACAGAGACGCTGAGCATCGACGAGGGCGGCTCGGGGACTTTCGACGTCAGCCTCAGCACCGCACCGAGTTCGGACGTGACGGTCTCTCTTACGCTTGCGGACACGAACTCGGATATCACCCTTTCCCCGTCGCCGCTGACATTCACCTCTTCGACCTTCGGGGACGCGCAGACGGTGACCGTCAACGCCGGCGAAGACGCCGACACCGCGAACGACTCCGACACGATCACCCTTTCCGCTTCGGGAGGAGGATTCGATGCTCCGAACGTAACGAAGGCGGTCTCCGTCACCGATAACGACAAGCCATCGGGAACGATTCAGGTCACCCCGGCAGGCACGCTGAGCATCGACGAGGGCGGCTCGAGGAGTTTCAACGTCCGCCTCAGCGCCGCACCGAATGCCGACGTGACGGTCTCTCTTGCGCTTGCAAACGCGAACTCGGATATCAGCCTCGACAAGACTTCGCTGACTTTCACCACCTCCACTTGGAACCAAATGCAGACCATCACCGTTTCCGCCGCCGAGGACGCCGATACCGCGCACGAATCCAACACCATCACCCTTTCTGCCACGGGCGGCATCGATGCCGACGATGTGACCAAAGCGGTCTCCGTTACCGACAACGACACCCCTTCGGGAACGATTCAAGTCACACCTTCGGAGCCGCTGAGCATCGACGAGGGCGGCTCGGGAACCCTGTCCGTCAAACTCAGCTCCGCACCGAATGCCGACGTGAGGGTTTCTCTTGCGCTTGCAAACGCGAACTCGGATATCACCCTTTCCCCGACCTCGTTGACTTTCACCGTCTCGAACTTCGGAAACACGCAGACGGTCACCGTCTCCGCCGCCGAAGACGCCGATGCCACCGACGATTCCGGCACCATCAACCTCACCGCTTCGGGCGGGATAACCGCTCCGCCGGTGACGAAGTCGTTCACCGTCGCCGATAACGACAAACCCTCGGGAACGATTCAGGTCACCCCGACAGGCCCGCTGAGCATCGACGAAGGCGGCTCGGGAGACTTGTCCGTCAAACTCAGCGCCGCCCCGAACGCCGACGTGACGGTTTCTCTTAAGAAGACGAACTCGGATATCACCCTTTCCCCGACTTCGCTGACCTTCACCGTCTCGAACTTCGCAGACGCGCAAACCGTCACCGTCTCCGCCGCCGAAGACGACGACGCCACCGACGATTCCGACACCATCACCCTATCCGCCACGGGCGGCATCGATGCCGCCGATGTGACGAAAGCGGTCTCGGTGGATGACGACGAAGTCGCCGGAACCATCGTCTTGGATTCCACGGCGACGCTGGAAATCGGCGAGGGCGAGTCCAAGCCCTTCACCGTCAGACTCTCGGCGGCCCCGAACAGCGACGTGACGGTCTCTCTTGCGAAGACGAACGCGGATATCACCCTCGACAAGACTTCGCTGACCTTCACCACGTCGAATTTCAACGCCCCCCAGACCGTCAATGTCACCGCCGGCGAGGATGACGATGCCACGAACGACTCCGACACCATCACCCTGTCCGTTGACGGAGGCGGCTTCATCGCTTCCGATGTGACCAAAGCGGTCTCGGTGGATGACGACGAAGTCGCCGGAACCATCGTCTTGGATTCCACGGCGACGCTGACCGTCGACGAGGGTGGCTCCGGGACCTTCACCGTCAGGCTCTCGGCGGCACCGAAGGGCAGCGCCACCGTCAGCCTTTCGAAGACCAATGACGATATCGGCCTCGACAAGACTTCGCTGACCTTCGATGCTTCGAACTATCAAAATCCTCAAACCGTCACCGTCTCCGCCGCCCAAGACGACGACGCCGCGAGCGAGAGCGACACCATCACGCTGACCGCTACCGGCGGCATCATCGCCCCCAGTCTCACAAAAAGCGTCAGGATCGCCGACGACGAAGCCCCCGAAGGCACGATAACGACGAACCCCGCCGCCCTGAACATAACCGAGGGCACCACGCAGAGTTTCACGGTCCGACTCTCGACCCAACCGAACGCCGATGTCACCGTCACGCATTCGACCACCGGCGATGCCCTCTCCTTCGACAAAACTTCGCTCACTTTCACCCCTTCGAACTGGTTCACCGACCAAGCCCTCATCGTCACCGCCGCCCAAGACCCCGATATCACCGACGGCAGCGATACCATCACCCTGACCGCCACCGGCGGCATCGACGCCCCCGATGCCAGCCTAGAGGTGTCGATAGAAGACGACGACCTCCCCGGCGGTCTTTCCCTGGCCCCGTCGGGAACGCTGGAAGTGATCGAGGGCCGCCGCGCCGTCTTGGGCGTTTCCCTGACGACGAGCCCGAGCGTGGAGAGCGTCAGCGTTTCGCTGTCCAATACCAACCCCGATCTGACCCTCAGCCCTGCCTCCTTGACCTTCACCCCGGCGAACTGGAGCGAGACGCAATCCGTTACCCTCGTCGCCGCCGAGGACGGCGATATCGAAGACGACTTGGATACCATCACCTTGAGTGTCAGCGGCGGCGGCAACTACGCTTCGGTCGCCGACCAAAGCGCGTCGGTGCGCATCCTCGATTCCCCGGGGGAGTTCACCCTTTCCTCGAGGGAGTTGAACTTGACCGAGGGCGGGGATTCGCTCGACCTGCAAGTCCGGCTCGATACCCGACCGGTCGGCACCTCGATCGTGACGGTGAGCTTCGCCGCCGACCGCTCGGGGCTCGATATTTCGCCTTCGGTTCTCATCTTCCCCGCCGACCGCTGGAACGCTCCCCGCAGCGTCGCCGTGCGCGCCGTCGACGATTTCAATAGCTCCGACGAGAGAACGACGATCACCGCCACGGCCGTCGGCGGCAACTACCGCAGCGTGCAACAAACGACGATGGCGCTGGTGGAAGACGATGACGACGAATCGACCGCGCTGCCGCCGGTCAAGAGCCAAGCCCTGGCCTTCCCGCCGACCGGCGCTCAAGACAGCGCCACCATGCGGCTGCGCTGCAAACAGAGCTCGCCTTGCGAGGTGGTCCTCGATTGCCATGCCCAAAACGACGGCTCGACCTTCCAAGGCAATCTCCCCGAGGCGATCCCCGCGTGGGGCACGTCGAGCCTGACGGCGGAGGATATCGAGAGCTATACCGGTGCCTCGTGGGCAGGCAAGGGGCGCTTGGGTTGCGCCTTACGCAGCCATGCGACGATCGGCTCGCAAGTCTGGACGCGCTCCGGCGACGGCGTCTTGGTCAACAACTCCGCATTCCTCCCCAGCGCGCCCGAGGGAAGAGAACACCGCGCGGATATCGAATCGATCCCCGCACCCGACAGCGCGGAGAAAACGAACCTGCGCATCCGATGCCTTGCCCCCGAGGGCAGCGATTGCACCGCCGTTCGCTTCGCCTGCTACGACGACGAGGGGATGCGCCACGACGGCGAGATCGGCACGATCGAACGCCTGAGCGTGCGCCACATCCAAACGATGGAGATAGCCGAGCGCATCGACCACCGATGGCAGGGAATGGGCCTCACCTGCGAGATGCGCTCGAGCACCCCCTTCACGGTACAGGTGCTAACCCGCACCGGGGGCGGCGGGGCCTTGGTCAACAACAGCGCGACGGGGGTGATGAGAGGGGATAGACCGCGTAATGAAGAAGACGAAGGAGAAGCAGGAGAATAGGTAGAACGCGTAGAGTGGTAAGCCGTTTCGACCGAACGAAACAGGATGCGATGTGATGAACGGAGAACGAGGCTCGAAAAATCGAGCACGAGCGGCTGCTGCAGATGGTTTCCGGCATTTCCGATATGTTGTCCCGGCTTCTCTAGGACAACGCGAAAACGCGGGAGGCCTGCGAGAAAACTCTGGAAAATAACGCGAAAACCTTAGAAGTCTGCGCGAAGACTCCGGATGTCTGCGAGAAAATGCAAGAAGAATCTCGAACGGCTATTGCGGAAGCCAAGGCCGAGTCCGAGAGAGTATGGGAGAAGACACAAGCCGAGTTCGAGATGATGCGAACGGAGATGCATACCGAACTCGAGAGGGTCTGGGGAAAGACACGGGCCGAGACCGAAAAAATGCGAGGGGATATGCACCAAGAGAACAAGTAAGAATGTGACGGGCATTTATCGATGGACTCCGATTGTTGGGGCAATCGGTGGAGCCGTCTGAGGCCTTGTCTCATCGGTCTTGAAATAACCCGAGAATATCCCCGATGAGGGCTTGGCTCCCATCAAAAAGGGGCTTTTTCAACAGAGAACTCGCGCGAGCCTCTGGCACCCACTGAAAGAGGCTCGGACCTAAAACCACAGAAGCCAGTCGAATATCTCGGCTGGCTTCTTCTTGCGCCCTCCTCCAAAAAACGCCAAAAAACGCGCTGAAAAGATCGCTCACACGATGCCTATCGTCGTCGCCTTTCGGGCCCGGATCGAAGACGACTCTCCCTCCTCCGCCGAACCCTTCCGATAAAACCCTTGCCTTTTCCCCCGAAGGCGATATCACCCCCGACGAGTCGGGGAATATAACCATCTCCACCGCTCGTCTCGACGTACCGGTTCTGATTTCAAGGACTTCCTACGCCCCGGGGAAGACGATCCGCTTTCGACCCGGAGCCTCGAATACCGTCAAGGACGACAGTGGATATCAACCGGTGCGGAGAACACCGACACCACCCGGCGGATCGCTTCGAAGCGATAAGCGACGAAGCAATCCCCGCGGCGGCGGCATCAGTTCACGAGTATCCCGATAACCTAAGTAAGGGCACTACACCGGTAGAAAAAAACCCGGCAGGGGAGATTCAGCCTACCCCGAAGATTTTCGGGAAGAGCAGAGTTCCCACCACAACCAGTCCTCCGAATGTACCTCCGACGGCGGAGACGGCGACCATCCAACGCGTCAAACCGGCGAACCCTCGATGGAGGGCTTCCCGTGTTTCCGCGTTATCGACACGGATCCTTTCTCGAGTCTCGGCATTGTCGACGAGCATCCTTTCTCGAGTCTCGGCATTGTCGACGAGCATCTTTTCTCGAGCCTCGGCATTGTCTTTCCGAGCCTTGGCATTGTCTTCCCGATCCTTGGCATTGTCGACGAGTGCCTTGGAAAAGTTCTCCGCCACCGTCAGACGAAGTTCCACAATCCCCTTGGCATTTTCCTCGACAAGCCTTTCGATCCGGTCGATCCTTTTCTCATCGCTCATCTCATTCTCTCCATGTTTCGCTGTTCACTCGATCTCCCCCGTCTGCTTAGCATTCTACTCAATTTTTATGCGCTCTACATCGTCTTATCCCCCATGGCACTGTTATTGACCAAGGCTCCGCCGCCGGTGCGGGCCGGCATCTGCACCCGTGAAAGCCGCCCTCGAAAAAAACCTGAGGGGGAGATTCAGCCTCCCCCGAAGATTTTCGGGAAGAGCAGAGTTCCCACCACAATCAGTCCTCCGAACGTACCTCCGACGGCAGAGACGGCGATCATCCAACGCGTCAAAACGGCATTGTCCTGAGATATCTTGGAAAGAACTTTGTGTATGGCTTCCCGTGCTTCCGCGTTATCAACACGGATCCTTTCTCGAGTCTCGGCATTGTCGACGAGCATCTTTTCTCGAGCCTCGGCATTGTCGGCGAGTGCCTTGGAAAAGTTCTCCGCCACCGTCAGACGAAGTTCCACAATCCCCTTGGCATTTTCCTCGACAAGCCTTTCGATCCGGTCGATCCTTTTCTCCTCGCTCATCTCATTCTCTCCATGTTTCGCTGTTCGCTCGTCCCCCGTCTGCTTACGCATTCTACCCATTTCCTCGCGCACTCTACATCGCCTTATCCCCCCATGGCACTGTTGTTGACCGAGGCTCCGCCGCCGGTGCGGGCCGGCATCTGCACCGTGAAAGCCGCCCTTGAAAAAAACCTGAAGGGGAGATTCAGCCTCCTCCGAAGATTTTTTGGAAGAGCATGGCTCCCATCATGACAAGCCCCGGGAGCGCACCTCCGGCGAGGGCTGCGGCGAGCATCCGGCGCGGCAAAACGGCATTGTCCTGAGATATCTTGGAAGAAACTTTGTGTAGGGCTTCCCGTGCTTCCGCGTTATCGATGAGCATCTTTTCTCGAGCCTTGGCATTGTCGATGAGCATCTTTTCCCAGGCCTTGGCATCGTCTTCCCGAGCCTTGGCATTGTCGACGAGAGACTTGGAAAATCTCTCCGTCACCATCCGACGAAGTTCCACAATCCCCTTGGCGTTTTCCTCGACAAGCCTTTCGATCCGGTCGATTCTTTTCTCATCGCTCATCTCGTTCTCTCCATGTTTCGCTGTTCGCTCGTTCTCCCCCGTCTGCTTACGCATTCTACCCATTTCCTCGCGCACTCTACATCGCCTTATCCCCCCATAGCACTGTTGTTGACCAAGGCTCCACTGCGGGGCTTCGCTAGGGGATTTACCGGGAGCCTTCGGCTTTGTCGAAAATCTCCTGACCCCGACCCCTCGACCCGACGCTCGGTTCGATCATTCATCGGCCGCGATTTGTGCCAGTACCTCGGCTCGGATCGTATCGAATCGGGATTCGATTTCATCCGCCGCCTCCCGTGCCACCCTCGGCGGGCTTCCGGCGCGATCTTCAAGCGGGGTTTTATGCCACTGTTCGAGATAGGCGTCGGTGCCCGCCAATCGCTTTTTCATCGCCACCAGATCGATCAACTCCTGAAACCTCTGATCGAGTTCGACCTTATGGCGTCCGCTTCGATCCCGGGCCTCGACCACGGACGGGATATCCTGCCAATAAATCACGCTGAGTTTGGCCATGATTCGTTCCTTCTGTCGATGATCCGGCGCGAAAGGGCGAAGCGTACGCTTCTATCGAGGGTTGCCATCGAAAGCGAAAGCTCACCCTGATCGAGAACGAAATTCGGAGTCGGGCTCGGTGCCGATGCCGGCACTGCGAGCCCGATGATAGCGGGCAGATATCATGCCGCAGTCTACGCACCGCGGCGGCGATCCGGGGCGACGAATGCAACCCCCGTTCTCATCGAAGACACTCCCTCGGCGGGCGACTCTCGCAGGTCACCCGCCTTTTTTGCACACTCCTTGGACACACGGGTGTGGTAAAGTAATCGAACACCATCCCTCATCGATCAGAGAATCACCATGGAAACGAACAAACTTATTGATGGGTACCCGAAGGTCGCTTCGAGTATCGCTCTCGCGTTGGGCATCTACCTTTCGATCCAAATGTACGAGATTCGGGCGGAGGTGAGCGCGAATTCAGCGAAAATCGATGCGCTCGCAGTTCAAATGTTGGGCTTGCAGTCAAGCGTGGATATGGTGAGAGAGAACTCAGCGAAAATCGATGCGCTCGCGACTCAAATGTCAGACTTGCGGTTAAGCATGTCAGAGTTGCGGTCAAGCATGGATATGTTGATCGCCAGCCAACTGAGCCGGTCCACATCGGAGACCACCGCCACCCCAGACGGCGGATAAATACACCCTTCCTCCCCCTACGCCGGCCCGAAAGCGGGGCGATCATCTGATTGCCTCGCTTTTTCTTTGCCATGGATTTGACAGCCGTGCCGATCCCGGGCCTCGACCACGGACGGGATATCCTGCCGATAAATCACGCTGAGTTTGGCCATGATTCGTTCCTTCTGTCGATGATCCGGCGCGAAAGGGCGAAGCCGCAAGCGAGCGAAGCGTACGCTTCTATCGAGGGTAGCCATCGAAAGCGAAGTTCGAAGCCGGGCTCGGTGGCCGATGCCGGCACTGCGAGCCCGATGATAACGGGCAGATCTCATGCCGCAGTCTACGCAGCACCGCGGCGGCGATCCGGGGCAACGAATGCAACCCCCGTTCTCATCGAAAGCACTTCCTCGGCGGGCGACTCTCGCAGGTCACCCGCCTTTCTTTGCACACTCCTTGGACACACTGGCGTGGTAAAGTAGGCGGACACCATCCATCATCGATCAGAGAATCACCGTGGGAACGAACAAACTTATTGATGGGTACCCGAAGGTCGCTTCGAGTATCGCTCTCGCGTTGGGCATCTACCTTTCGATCCAAATGTACGAGATTCGGGCGGAGGTGAGCGCGAATTCAGCGAAAATCGATGCGCTCGCGACTCAAGTATCAGACTTGCGGGCAAGCGTGTCAGAGTTGCGGGCAATCGTGTCAGAGTTGCGGTCAAGCGTGGATATGGTGAGTGCGAATTCAGCGAAAATCGATGGGCTCGCGACTCAAATGTCAGGCTTGCAGTCAAGCGTGGATATGGTGAGAGAGAATTCAGCGAAAATCGATGGGCTCGCAGTTCAAATGTCAGGCTTGCGGTCAAGCATAGATATGTTGATCGCCAGCCAACTGAGCCAGTCCGTATCGGAGACCACCGATACCCCCGACGGCGGATAAATACACCCCTCCTCCTACACCGACCCGAAAGCGGGGCGATCATCAGATCGCCTCGCTTTTTCTTTGCCATGGATTTGACCGCCGTGCCGACCCCTAGCCTCGACTACGGACGGGATATCCTGCCGATAAATCACGCTGATTTTGGCTATGGTTCGTTCCTTCTGTCGATGATCCGGCGCGAAAGGGCGAAGCGTCGTTCTATCGAGGGTAGCCATCGAAAGAAAACGTGCGTCCCGATGCACACTCCGATCGAGAGCGAAGTTCGAAGTCGGGCTCGGTGGCCGACTCTCCCGTCTTCGCATCCCTTGCCATCCGTGGCGTGAAGTCGATCGTCACGTCGAAATTATCGCCCTTGGCGTCGCGCAGGTTGGATGGTCCTTCATAGCGCACCAACTCGCGGCTCGTCGATTCGTAATACACCCGGATGGCGGGAACGAAGAGCCTGGCCCAAAACGAATCGATCGCCAATTCGAAGGCGACGAGGGACGATGACGAGGGTATCGGCGCGGTCGATCCTTCCCCCTTCTCTTCGGGCATAGCGTCGGACTGATGGTCGGACTGATGGGGCAGAAGCCGAAGGCGCATGTCGACGAAGCCGAGAAGGCTCGGAATCAAAAAAGGCCGGGAGATCGTCTCCCCGGCCAATAACCGATCCCAAGACTGCACGACCAGCCGATCGAAGCCGGCATCGATGATCGGAGCGCCTTGCTTAGCCACGAGGGCGGATTGCACGAGAGCATTCTCGGTTTTTTTTGGGGGGTTTTTTTGGGGGGCATTCTCGGGGGTATCTTGGGGCGCTCGATATGTCACTTCGAGATCGCCGCTTTGCGGTACTCGACGCGCCGATTCGCGATGGCCGGTCTTTCGATCCTCGAGCGCGAAATCGGGGGCGAGGGGGCTCGCCCGGTAATCGACCCGCTTGAAGGCGAACTCCCTTCCGGCGGGTGATCGATAGCCGACGCGATCCTCCACCAGCCCTTCTTGCTCCCACTTTTCTTCGTGAACCTCCAGGTAGAGAAACTCCCCGCTTGGACGATCGCAAGCGAAACCGGCACGGATTCGTATCTGACTGCCCTGCGGATCGAGCGCCGATGCCGGCTCCGATACGGTGGCTGCGATGGCTCCCGCCGCGAATAAAAGTGCGGCGATCGCCGGCGACGACCGCCGGGGGGATCCTTTGTACAAAAGACCTTTTTCCTTGCGCGACGCAAACGGATGCTTTCGCATTTTGAATCCCTTGGCTCTCGCGCGGCGAAGCGCACCGATTTGCGCCCGCTCCTGTTGTTGCGTCTTGGGGTCCATGGGCAAGGGTCGGCTGCGGGGGCGAAGGAGGAGGAAGGAGGAAAACGTAGCTGCCCGGATCATCACGACTCCCTCGCCGAGGATGGAAAAAACGAATGCGCAGGATCGACGACGGCCGCGCGATGGTTTTCGATGCGATCGTCTAAACGCCGAGCCAGAACTTGCGCTTGTCGCCGCCGGAGCGATAAGCCGCCCACGCTATATAGAGCCCCGAGATGACGTGGCCGAAGAGCATCAGCGATGCGATCCAGAGCAACGCCCGCCCCCGATGCGATTCCCGGGCGAGGATCCACGCCGCCACCGGCGTGAAGCCGATATAGAGCTCGAAAAGAGAGAAACGCCCCCAAACCAGATCGAGCATCGCTCCGGCGTCGGCGAAAAACCTCCCGTGCATGAAAGCGAGGACGAGGGCGACCCCCATCGAAGCGGCGACGACCGCCCCGAAGAGCATGACGGGGCGCAAGGAGGAAGCCGAAGAAGGGGGGTCGGTCGGCGTCGGGGTGGCTGACAGCATCGATCGTCGCTCCTTTGGAATAGCCGATGGGATAGCCGCCGGAATTGCCGATGGGATAGCCGCCGGAATAGCCGCCGGCCGCCGATTTCAGTCGCGGCCGAAAAGATAATGCGATACCCACCACTGCTGACCTCGGGCATAGCCGAAGAGTTCCGCGCAGGACATCCAGAAAATCCTCCAGCGATGCCACCAGATCGGCGCTTGGTCTTCGCCGTAGACGGATTCGAAGATCGGCATGATGTGCGCTCGCCGACGATCCATATTGGCGAGCCAAGCGTCGGCGGTGCGCTGATAGTGCAGCCCCGACCACCGCCACTGCGCCATCGGACGCAAAGGACTTTGGGGGATGCGAAGAGGAAGGGAGTCGGCGGGCATCATGCCGCCGGAGAAAAAATGGCGACTCATCCAGTCCCCCTCGGTCATCGGAACGAAGGGGTAAGGGACTGCCCGGTGGCAAAAGATATGCATGAAAAAGCAGCCTTCGGGAGCGAGCCATCGGGCGAGTCGTTCGAAGGCCCGGCGGTAGTTGCGAACGTGCTCGAACATCTCGACCGACACCACGCGATCGAAACGCTTCTCGGTATCGAAATCGTTGATATCCCGGGTGAGGATCTCGAGATTGCCGAGCCCGCGCTGCGCCGCCCGCTCCTCGATATAAAGCCGCTGGGAATTCGAGTTGGAAAGAGCGGTGATCTGCGCCTTCGGATAACGGCTCGCCATCCATAGGCTCAACGAGCCCCAACCGCAACCGAGTTCCAAAATCCTCATCCCGTCTGCGAGTCCGGCGCGTTTCGCGGTGATCGCCAGCGCCGCCTCTTCCGCCGCCGCCAGATCCGAAATTCCGTCGCCCCACCAGGCGCTCGAGTATTTACGCTGCGGCCCCAACACTTCGCCGAAAAAGGCGGCGGGCAGCTCGTAATGCTGTCGGTTCGCCGCTTCGGGCTGCTCGGCGATCTCCGATACATCCATCTCCTCGATGAAGGATTGCATGCGGGCAGACATCGCCTCGCATCCCCCGGCTTCGAGCCCGGCCAAGCGCTCGCGGACGAGACGACGAATCCCGGTGCGCACTGCGATATCCGGAAGCCGGCCCCGCTCCGCCGCGCGAATCGCAAGCGCGGTGAGAGAAAAAGCGCGCTTGCTCATGGTTTCGGCCTCGGCGACGATCTCGGCGACGATCCCGGCGACGATCCCGGCAACAACCGAGGAAAGAAAGCGGGCACCCGGGCTTGGTAGCGACGATAGGCGTCGCCCCGGCTACGCCGGGCTTGTCGCTCGGTATAGGGGATGCCGGTGATGTGGTTGATGAAGATGTACATCAGCGCGACCCCGACGAGGGTGATCCACCACCACGGGGAGCCCAGCCCCAACAGCGCGAAAGCCCACCATCCCAACCACTCGAAGAAGTAGTTGGGATGGCGGCAGCGACCCCATAGACCGCTGTCGCAAACCCCCGCTCGCTTGGAGGGGTCCGAGCGAAAACGCGCCAGCTGGGAATCGGCGATCGATTCGCCGGCCAACGCGACCAGCCAGAGGGCGAGCCCGAGCGCATCCCATCCATCGAGCGGACGCGAGGCTTCGCTCGCGGCCCACATCGGCAGCGCGAACATCAGCGCCCACAGCGCTTGGATTTGAAAGAAGAGGAAAAAGCCGATCCCCGCCCGCTCCCCGAAGGCCTCGCGCAGATAGCGATAACGACCCTCCTCCACCCCTCCGGCGCGGATGCGCCGCCATAAAAAGACGCCGAGGCGCAAACTCCACGCAAGGGCCATGATCGCTATCAGCCCGCGCCTGAAATCGTCGCCCTCGCCGACCCCGAGCACGAGAGCCGTCGCGATCGCCCCGGTGCCCAAGGCCCAAGCGACGTCCACGACGCTCGCGTCCCGGCTGCGAAGTTGCACCAGCCACAACCCCGCCATCACCGCCGCCATCGCCGCCCAAGCGACGAGGGCGATATCGAGCAAGGGCATCGCAGCGCTCGCCCACGCGCTCATCGTCTTTCCTCGGCCAACGACCGCATCGGATAGGAACCCTCCTCGAAACGCTCGCGCAGCCAGAGCAACAAGGGCATCGCCAACGCCCATTCGATTGCCACCGCGAGGAGCCCGACAAAATCGGGCGCCAAGACGATGAGCCCGATTTTGTCGGGCGCCAAGACGATGGCACCGAAACGCTCCCCGGCGAGGTATGCCAAGGGACCGAAGATCGCCCCGGCAAAAAGGGCCGGCCAGTAGCGCCCGCGCATCCAATCCAGGCTATGACGCAAGGTGGTGGCGAAAGCGACCCAAAGCGCGATCATCCACGCCGGGCTTAGAAAATCCGGTGCGATATCGAAACGGGCTGCGGCCGGGAAGGCGATCAATCCGGCGTTGACAAGGGCGCTGTCGAGCGCCGCGCCGACGAGAGCGGCGGCCAAAAGCAGTCGGATCTCGACGCCGACACCGCCGACCCCACCGACCGAAGACCCCTCGCCCGAGCCGCCCCCGCCGCTTCCGGCGGTGCGGGATAAAAGCGACAGATGCAAGCCCGCCCACAGCGCCGCGGCCGCCGGGCCGAGTCCGGGAAGGCCGTAGCCGGCCCCGACGACGCAGGCGAACCATAGCGATTGGAAGCCCAGGAAATTCACGCCGAGCCGCACCAAGCGTCCCCGGGAGGACTCGCCGCCGGACGAACAGTTATCGCCTGCGTTCGCGTTCATGCGAGGGCCCCGAAGGAAATCTCTTGGGGGTCGATCTCGGGGAGGATCGCCGCGTTTCGATTGCCCGGCTTGCGCAGCAAGCGTTGCCCGTCGCCGACGCCGCTGAGTGCAGACCCCTCGCCCGAGCCGCCCCCGCCGCTTCCGGCGGCGCGGGATAAAAGCGACAGATGCAAGCCCGCCCACAGCGCCGCGGCCGCCGGGCCGAGTCCGGGAAGGCCGTAGCCGGCCCCGACGACGCAGGCGAACCATAGCGATTGGAAGCCCAGAAAATTCACGCCGAGCCGCACCAAGCGCCCCCGGGAGGACTCGCCGCCGGAGGAAAAGCCGTCGCCTGCGTTCGCGTTCATGCGAGGGCCCCGAAGGAAATCTCTTGGGGGTCGATCTCGGGGAGGATCGCCGCGTTTCGATTGCCCGGCTTGCGCAGCAAGAGTTGCCCGTCGCCGACGCCGCCGAGTGCAGACCCCTCGCCCGAGCCGCCCCCGCCGCCGCCGGCGGTGCGGGATAAAAGCGACAGATGCAAGCCCGCCCACAGCGCCGCGGCCGCCGGGCCGAGTCCGGGAAGGCCGTAGCCGGCCCCGACGACGCAGGCGAACCATAGCGATTGGAAGCCCAGGAAATTCACGCCGAGCCGCGCCAAGCGCCTCCGGGACTCGCCGCCGGAGGAAAAGCCGTCGCCTGCGTTCGCGTTCATGCGAGGGCCCCGAAGGAAATCTCTTGGGGGTCGATCTCGGGGAGGATCGCCGCGTTTCGATTGCCCGGCTTGCGCAGCAAGAGTTGCACGTCGCCGAGATAGCGCTCGGCGAATCCCGCCTCGCAATAACAAAAATAAAAGCGCCACAGCCGCAGGAAGCGGCGATCGAAACCCAAGGCGAGGGCTTCGGCTTCGCGCTCGTCGAGGGCTTCGCGCCAGCAACGCAGGGTGTGCGCGTAATGAAGCCCGATATCTTCCAAGTGCACCGGGTTCAAAGCGGTATCGGTCGCCGCTTCGAGCATCGCCGACAGCGAGGGAACGCAACTGCCGGGGAAGATGTAATGGCGAATGAAGTCGCTGCTGCGCCGATAGGCGGCATAGCGTCGCGAGGGCATGGTGATCGCTTGGATCAACGCCTCGCCCTGCGGGTTCAGCAGGGCATCGCAGACGCGAAAATATTCGGGCAAGCGCTCATGACCCACCGCCTCGATCATTTCGATGGACACCAACTTGTCGAACTCGCCCTCGAGATCGCGGTAATCCCGCTGCAGCAGGCGGATTCGATCCCCCAATCCCCGCTCCTCGATCAAGCGGCGCACGAAGGCGTATTGCTTGGCCGAGATCGTGGTGGTGGTGATATGGCAGCCGTAACGCTCGGCGGCGTGGACCGCGAAACTGCCCCAGCCCGAACCGATCTCGATCACTCGATGATCCGGGGAAAGCGCGAGTTTGCGGCATATACGATCCAGTTTGGCGATCGACGCCTCTTGCATGGTCGCTTGCGGGTGCTCGAAGATGCCTGCCGAATAGGTGCGGGTTCGGTCGAGAAAAAGGGCGAAGAACTCGTCGCCGAGATCGTAATGAGCGCGGATATTGCGCTTCGCCCCGCTGCGGCTATTGCGCCGCGTCCACGCGAGCAGCCGGGCGGCGATAGCGGCTAGGCGCGCCGGACCGGCCTCCATGGCGTCGGCGGTGGCGAGGTTGCGCGTGAACAGGCGAATCACCGCGGTGAGATCCGGCGTCTCCCAATCGCCGTCCATCCACGAATCGGCCACGGCGAGGCTGCCGCCGGTCAGCACCCGTCGATAGAAACGCGGATGGCGGACCTCGATCGACGGCGTTTCCCGCCCCGCTTGCGGATCCCCGATCACGACTTCCCCCAAAGGGTCGACGATACGCAGGGATTCAGGCGGCGAAGCCCTTTCCAAAGCGCGCAAGCGCCCGTGGATCAAGCGGCGCGACAGGCGCATCGAAAAATCGGCGCCGAGGCTCATCCTTCCTTCCCCGACGAATCCGGAGGGCCATCGACCGGAGGGCCATCGACCGGAGGGCCATCGACAAGGGCTTCGATCCGCGGCGGCGGCGAAGCGTCCGGCGAAGGCGTCGCCGAAGGCCCGCCCGCAGACCCGCCCGCAGAGAGGGCGTGTTTGGGGTGGGCGTGGAAACGAGCGCCTTTGATCGCCAACCGCAGCGCCTGCCAGTAAATCCCGCCGATGACCGTCGCGCTCATCCATGGATGACGAAGGAGGGCGCCGGCCAACACCCGGCTTTCGAAAGGGCGGGCGCGCATATCGAGCGTCGCCGAGAAAAGCGTGCCGGCTGCCGCGCCGCCTGCCGCTTTATCTGCCGCTTTATCTGTCGACTGGCTGCGCATCGACACCCTCAGGCTCTTTGCCGGGGTCGTCAACCGCCAACGATAACGATGGTCCATCGGCATGAAGGGCGATATATGGAAGGCTTTGTCGAAAGAGAAACGATGCACATCGCCGGTCGACGAACGGCAATCGAGAACGTATGCGTGCCGTTCGAGCCACGGGGTGTTGGTGATCTCGGCGACGATCGAGTGCAATCGCTCGGTGCCTGCGGCCGCGCCCGGCCGGGGGCGCTCGAAACAATAATAAAAAGCGACGGGATTGAAACAAAGGCCGAAATAGCGCAGATGGGCCAAGAGCCGGATCGGGCCCGGCGGGCGATCCGAAAGGCATTCTTCGACCCGATCGCGCACCGCTTCGGATAACGAGGATTTCGAGGCCGAGCCCGAGCCCGAGCCCGAGCCGAGATAATCCTCTCGCCGAAAGCGGATGGGGGCGGATTTGCGCGCCGAGAAGAACCACAAGGGGTCGAGGATCTCGGGCAACTCGTCGAGGTCGAGATAGGGCATGAAGAGGCGATAGCGAAAAACATGAGCCGGGGCGAGGTTTCGCCGATGACGCACGGCTCCGAGATAAAGACGGCTGTTCATCGCTCGAGATCCATCCCGAAGCCCGCCGCCACCTCGAGGGCGCTGTTGACCCCGTCTTCGTGAAAGCCCGAACCCCACCAAGCCCCGCAAAAAGAAAGGCGGCGGCGGCGCACGAAACGCCGCCGAGCCCTTTGGGCTTCGCTTCTGCCCGGACCGAAAAGGGGATGCGAATAATCGAAACGCCGGATCACCCGATCGGGATCGAGCGCGGCGTTCGGATTGAGGGTGACGCAATAATCCTTCTTCGCCTCGAAACGCTGCAGACGATTCATCCAGTAGCTGATCGTGACCTTGCCTTCGAAGGTGGCGGGGATGCGGTAGTTCCAGGCGGCCCGCAGCCGGCGGCGCTGCGGGAGAAAACGGGTGTCGGTATGCAAGACCGCCTCGTTTCGTTGATAGGGGAAGCGGCGCAGCACCGAGGATTCCTCCTCCTCGGGGGCATCGAGCATCGCCAGCGCCTGATCTGCATGCACCGCGATGACCGCCTCGTCGAATTCTTGCGCCCGCCGATCCGCGAGTTCCAAGCGCACCCCGCGGGCCGTACGACGCACGCGGGCGACCTGCGAGCGAAGGTGCAATCGCTCCTTGTAGGGAGCGGTCAGACGGGGGATATAGCGCGCCGCGCCGCCGGTAACGCAACGCCACCGCGGGCGGGCGCGCAGTTGCAACATCGCGTGGTTGCGCAGAAATTCGAGCACGAAGCGCGCCGGAAACTCCCCGAATTTCTCCGCCGGACAAGACCAAAGCGATGCCCCCAAGGGCAGGAAATAGAAACGGGCGAAATCCTTGCCGTAGGCGGATGCCTGCAGATAATCGTCGACGCTCAATCGATCGTCGAGACCGCCCGCATCCGGCGGGGCGTCGAGTTCCGCAAGGGCGGTGCGATGAAAGCGCAGGATATCGATCAACATGCGCCGATAACCGGCGCGCAGGAAATGACGCCACCCCGCCAGCAGGGAAGAAAGGGTGCTCGGGTTGTATTCGAAGTCGCTCGCCTCGCAGCGCACGCTGAAACTCATATCCGAGGGATGCGAGGCGATATCCAAGACCTCGAAGAGGCGGCAGAGATTGGGGTAGTTGGGCTCGTTGAAGACGATGAAGCCGGTATCGATCCCGATCGTGCGATCTCCCTCCCTCACCGACACCGTCGAGGTATGACCGCCGGCCCGCGAGGCGGCCTCGAAGAGACTCACCTCATGGCGCCGCGAAAGGATCCAAGCCGCGGTCATGCCGGAAATCCCGGCTCCGATCACCGCGATGCGCATCCTTAGCGCTCCGCTCGCACGATCGACGCGGATTTTGCAGCGCCGCCGCCGGCGCCGGCGCTGTGCGAACGAGCGCCGGGCTCCGAAGAGCCTGTCTCGCGCTCGTCTTCGAGCAATCGCTCGGGAACCGGTCTCAAATCCGAGATCAGGCCGAGCGCCGCCATCGCTCGCAAGCCCCACCAAGTGAGATCGATCTCCCAGCGACGAAAGCCCTGGCGCGCGGAGATCGGATAGCGATGGTGGTTGTTATGCCACCCCTCGCCCAAGGTGATCAACGCCAACCACGCGTTGTTGCGGCTGTCGTCGGGGGTGTCGTAGCGTCGACTGCCGAAGCCGTGAGCCAAGGAGTTGATGGTGTATGTGGCGTGATAGAGGAGCACGGTCGATATCGAGAACCAGACGAACATCTGCGCGGCGCCGGTTTCGAGGGCGGGATAGGCCTTGTCGAGCCACCCGCCCAACGCCGCGCAGCCGATGCCCGACAAGACGAAGGGGAGCGAATCGACGCGTTCCAAGATGCGCAGTTCGCGAAAGCGCATCCAGTCTTGCACCTGCCGCGTCGGCACCGCGAAGCTCTGCGCGTCGAGAAACCAAAGGCAGTGGCTGAACCAGCGCCCGCGATGGCGGGGGGAATGCGGGTCGTCGGGGGTATCGGCGAAGCGATGGTGGATGCGATGATGTCCGGCCCACCACAAAGGGCCGCGCTGACCGGCGGTGCATCCGAGCGCGGCCATCGTCAACGTCATCCACCGACCGGCACGAAAAGCGCGATGCGAAAAATAGCGGTGATAGAAGCCGGTGATGAAAAACATGCGCAGGAAATACAAGGTCGCGCAGAGCGCCAACGCCGCCTTCGAGACCCCGACCACCACCACCGCCAGGCAGACGAGATGCAAAGCGACGAAGAAGGAAGCGCGCAAGGGATCGACCTTGCCTGCGCGGGCGTTGTTGGAACCCTCCTTGGCCGAGTTCGCTGCCCCTTGGGGCTCGAAGGTGGCGGGATCGTTGATCAACCAACGCCATGCTCGCTGCCACGGCGAGGGCTTGCCCGTCGCCGCCGAGGTTTCGTTGTCACCGAGGTCGCCGGTGCCGCCGGTTTTTCGCTCTTTGTTCATGACCGAGAGTTTGATGGTCTTCGCGTGAAGATTGCGTGAAGAAAAGCGAGTTTTTTCGGATAGGGCGATGGCTTCGCGCCCGCTCTTCTCGACGGGAGGAACGAGGGAGTCGGAAGTGCTTTCGCCGCCCCCGCTTTCGCAGCCCCGCTTTTCCAGCTCCCTTACCTTCGCTCGGGGCCTTCGCTCGATCGAAGCGGCGAAAGGGTCTCGTATCGGGTCTCGTATCGAGTCTCATTGCGAAAGCGGCGACGAGAAATCCACCCGCACGCAAGTCCCTTCCCCGAGCCGACTTTGCAGCCCCTCGCTTTCGCAACCCCGGTGCCTTTCCCCCGGGGACTTCGCTCGATCGATCCGGCGAAAGGGTCTCGTATCGAGTCTCGTATCGAGTCTCGCATCGGGGCTCATTGCGAAAGCGGCGACGAGAAATCCACCCGCACGCAGGTCCCTTCCCCGAGCCGACTTTGCAGCCCCTCGCTTTCGCAACCCCGGTGCCTTTCCCCCGGGGCGTTCGCTCGATCGATCCGGCGAAAGGGTCTCGTATCGGGTCTCGTATCGAGTCTCGCATCGGGGCTCATTGCGAAAGCGGCGACGAGAAGTCCACCCGCACGCAGGTCCCTTCCCCGAGCCGACTTTCGAGCCCCACCTGCCATCCGAAGCGATCGCAAAGTCGTTCGACGATCGACAGCCCCACCCCGTGCCCCTGCCCGTTCTCCTCGGGTTTCTTCGCATCCCCGTTCGTATCCCCGGGCGCATCCCGGGTCGCATCCCCAGGCGCACCCTCGGCGGCCGAGGCGATCTCCCCGGCGCGCACGAAGGGCTCGAAGACCGAGTCGATTTTGTCGGGCGCGATACCGATACCGGTATCCGAGATGCTCAATGTCTCGCCCTCGATCCGCACTTCGATGCGGCCCTTCGCGGTGTACTGCACGGCATTGCGCAGCAGATTGCCGACGAGAACGGAAAGCACCCTCGGGTCGGCGGCGACCGTCAAGGGCACGCTTAGGTGTCGTTCGATACGGATCGGCTTGTCGGCGACGAGCGCCTGCGCTCGCTCGCATTCCCGGTCGACGATCTCGTTCAGATCCACCGGCATCGAGGAGAGGCTTCGGTCCGAAGCCCGGGCGAGCAGCAGCAAGGCTCCGGTCGTCTCCTCCATTTCATGCGCCGCCCGGCCGATCCGCGCCAACGCCTCGTGCGCGGCGGCGTCGCGGGCGAGCGCGGACGATGCGATACGCTCTCGCAGGGCGCCGGCGGCGAGGCGCACCACCGTCAGCGGCGTGCGCAGCTCGTGGCTGGCGTTGCGCGTGAAATCCCGCTCTCGCCTGATATGCTCGTTGATCCGATCCGAGAGCCGAGCCAAGGCGGCCGCCAGATCCCGGATCTCGGGATCGGCATTCGCAGGCAGGCTCTCGGGATCGAGGGTCGAGGGCTCGGGGGCCATCGGATCGAGGCGCCTGACCTGCCGCGCCAGCCAGAAGATCGGAGAGATCGCCCGTCGAGCTTGGCGGTAGCCGAGCCAAGTGAAGAGATAGAGCAGCGCCAGCGTGCCCGCCAAAGGAACCAAGCCGAACCACAAGGCGAGATCGCTGGCCCGCTCGCCGTCGAAGACCAAGAAAAGAGTGCGGTCTTCGCGCTGCGAGACATAAACCACGGAAAATCCCGCCGCCGCCGGCAAATCGTGAAAGCCGGGCGGCAAATCCGCGATCGACTCCGGTACCGAAGCCTCGCCCGAGGCCTCGCCCGAAGCCTCGCCCATCGCCTCGCCCGTCGACTCGCCCGGCGCGGGATCGATGCCGGCATCGCTCATATAGCCGGTGAGGTTCAATGTATCGGGCAGAGGGAATTCGCTCGAACGCGCAAAGCGCTCCCAGAACCAAACCGCCTCTTCCTCGAGCGCGCGCCGGATCAACACCTCCTCGATGGTGAATGCGGCGGCGTAGACCCCGATCATCGCGGCCAAACTGATGAATACCGCCTGCAGCAAGAAGACGAAGCCGATACGCCGCCCGAGACCGCCGTTCATCCTCCGCGCCGACCTTCGACCTCCGGCCGGGCTCGCGCTTTCCCCCGAGCGGGGTTCATGACGCTCGACTTCGAAGGACATCGATGGCTCTCGAGGACGCATCCGAGCGCGAGCGGAGGAGAGAGCGTCTCGCCTCGTCCGCGCACCGACGGGGAGGGTGGTGGAAACGACGAGAATCTCGTCGCGATCTCGTCGCGGGGCAAATCGCAAAGCGGGCTCGACGATGCTTTCCCGACTCCCTTCGCGCTTCGGCAGCGACGCTTTGCCTGCCGCCGACCTCTTTATCGAGCGCGATGAAAGGGCCTCGGCCTTCGTCTCGGGTCCTTCGAAAAAACGGCTATCGAAATCGCGGTCTCGAAGCGCGCCCGACGACGCTGCGAGACGATCGAAGGCTTGCGTTCATCGCTAGCTTTCATTGCCCGGGGATCTCGGCGCGAGACGACAGGATCGTCATCTCGGCACCGACCGACGGACATCGGCGACGATACCGGCGGATATCATTTCGAAGCGTCGTCGCGACTCGTATATTTCCGCAAGACTTCCTCCGCCGCTTGGGTCGCCGCTTGGGTCGCCGCTTGGGTCACCGCTTGGGTCGCCGCTTCTTTTGCTAGCCTCGCGAACTCCGCTTGCTGGGCCGCCGCTTGGGTCGCCGCCTCTTTTAGTTGCCTCGCGAACTCCGCTTGCTGGACCGCCGCTCGGGTCTCCGCCTCTTTTCGTTGCCTTGCGAACTCCGCTTGTAGGGCCGCCGCTCGGGTGGCCGCCTCTTTTTGTTGCCTTGCGAACTCCGCTTGTTGGGCCGCCATCCGCTCCGCCGCTCGGGTCTCCACCTCTTTTAGTTGCTTGGCAATCTCGGCTGCGATTTCGGATTCCACTTCCGCCGCAATGGCTCGGAATTCGGAAACGATACGCTCGACTTCGAGCATGACCCTACTCCTTCGTCGATTCACACTCGTCCTTCTCGATCGCCCGACGAGTCCTGGGGAAATAAAAAGTGACAACGACGCACTCAAGCGGCGGCGAGCGCATGAGCCCTATCGCGGAGGCGATAAGAACATCATCTCGATACAGCCCAACGGACATCGGCGACGATACCGGCGGATATCATTTCGAAGCGTCGTCGCGACTCATATATTTCCGCAAGACTTCCTCCGCCGCTTGGGTCACCACTTCTTTTGCTAGCCTCGCGAACTCCGCTTGTTGGGCCGCCGCCCGCTCCGCAGCTCGGGTCTCCACCTCTTTTTGTTGCCTCGCGAACTCCGCTTGTTGGGCCGCCACCCGCTCCGCCGCTCGAGTCTCCGCCTCTTTTTGTTGCCTCGCGAACTCCGCTTGCTGGGCCGCCACCCGCTCCGCCGCTCGGGTCTCCGCCTCTTTTCGTTGCCTTGCGAACTCCGCTTGTTGGGCCGCCATCCGCTCCGCCGCTCGGGTCTCCGCCTCTTTTCGTTGCCTTGCGAACTCCGCTTGTTGGGCCGCCATCCGCTCCGCCGCTCGGGTCTCCGCCTCTTTTCGTTGCCTTGCGAAGTCCGCTTGTTGGGCCGCCATCCGCTCCGCCGCTCGGGTCTCCACCTCTTTTAGTTGCTTGGCAATCTCGGCTGCGATTTCGGATTCCACTTCCGCCGCAATGGCTCGGAATTCGGAAACGATACGCTCGACTTCGAGCATGACCCTACTCCTTCGTCGATTCACACTCGTCCTTCTCGATCGCCCGACGAGTCCTGGGGAAATAAAAAGTGACAACGACGCACTCAAGCGGCGGCGAGCGCATGAGCCCTATCGCGGAGGCGATAAGAACATCATCTCGATACAGCCCAACGGACATCGGCGACGATACCGGCGGATATCATTTCGAAGCGTCGTCGCGACTCGTATATTTCCGCAAGACTTCCTCCGCCGCTTGGGCCGCCGCTTGGGTCGCCGCTTGGGTCGCCACTTCGGCCGCCGCTTCTTTTGCTAGCCTCGCGAACTCCGCTTGTTGGGCCGCCACTCGATCCGCCGCCTCTTTTTGTTGCCTCGCGAACTCCGCTTGTTGGGCCGCCGCTCGGGTCTCCGCCTCTTTTTGTTGCCTCGCAAACTCCGCTTGCTGGGCCGCCGCTCGGGTCTCCGCCTCTTTTCGTTGCTTGGCAAGCTCGGCTGCGATATCGGATTTCACTTCCGCCAAGATGGCTTGGCATTCGGAACCGATACGCTTGAGTTCAAGTATGACCATCTCCTCGATCGGTTCGGACTCGTCCCTGACCATCCGACGAATCCAGCGCTGGAGATAGAAGATGATACCGACAACGACACCTAAAGAGGTGACAAGTGCCGACATCGCGACAATCCAGTCGGTGATTTCCATGATTCTTCCTTGAGAGCATGACAGATCGCTTCTCCCCCGCCATGAGTCGAAGAATATCGCTATCGCCGGAAATATCAATACGCATAGACGCGATTTAACGCGTAATTTTCAGTGATTTTCCCCTTGCCGGCACCGTCGAATCCGCCCGAGGCTCGCGAACAACCGAAAAAACCGTCATCGTTCGCTTGAAAGGCAATAGCCCGCCCCGGGACGGGTATGGATCAAAGGGCGAGCGAAAGGGCGGTCCACCGCTTGGCGCAGGATATAAAGGTGGCTTCGCAAAGCGTCGCTGTCCGGCGGAAAATCGCCCCAGATCTCGCTTTCGATCTCGCGGCGAGCGACCACCTTGGGCGAGGCGCGCATCAGCCGGGAAAGGATCTTGAATCCGATCGGAGTGACCGGAATCACGACCCCGGCGCGCTCGACCCGAAGCGTGGAGGGATCGAGCGTCAAATCACCCACTTCGAGTACCTGCGGGGCGATAAGCCCCTTTCGCCGCCGCAGCAATGCCCGCAATCGGGCTTCGAGCTCATCGATCTCGAAGGGCTTGACGAGATAATCGTCGGCTCCGGCATCCAAACCCGCGATTTTGTCCTCGAGGGTGTCGCGGGCGGTCAGCATCAAAATCGGAACGTCGCTTCTGGCATCCTCTCGCAGTCGCCGACAAAGATCGATGCCGTCGAGGCCGGGCAGCATCAGATCCAGCACGATGACATCCACATCCTCTTTGCGGGAGAGATTCAAGCCGGCGATGCCGTTCGCGGCATAGTCCACTTCATAGCCGCGTCCCTCCAAAAAGGCGCACAGCATCTCGGCGATGTCGCGGTGATCTTCGATGATCAGAACGGTTTCACGGCCGCCGGAGGGGGGTGCGAGCATGGGTCTGCGAATCCTCGGGGAGCGAAGCGCCTCGCGCAACGATGGGAATCTGACGAAGAATCCCGAAAAATCAAGATGATGATGATACCGTTAGCCCTTGTCCGAGCCCTCGGATCGTTTTCGCGGGCGAGGCATCGATCGCTCTCGATCTCCCGCGATCTCCCTTGATCCCCTTTGATTCCCTTTGAGCATCGGGGGCAAAAACGATACCCTTTCAGGGATTTTGCCGGGATTTTTTCGCTCGGCTCGATCTTTTTCGGCCCATCTTTTTGCCTGCCTTCGACGACGCCATGCACCCCGATACCCTTTCTCGCTGGATCGATGCGCGCCGAGAAGCCGGCGCCGGGGACGATCCTCGAGCGCTCGTCGATATCGCCGACCCCGCAAGGCTCACCGCCGCCGAGCGCGAGGCGATCTTGCACCGATGCGAGCGCTTCAACTTGGCCTTGTATCGTTTTCCTGCGGCCCTCGCCGGGGATCGAAAAGCCCTCGACCGCTTCGCCTCGGATTTGGGACTCGTCCGCCGCGACTTCAGTTTGGATGCGGATCCTCTCGGGATCGTCAGCGTTCGAAATAGCCCGGTCGCCGGCCCCGGCGGCGAGATGATCCCCTTCACCGACCGCGCTTTGAACTGGCATAGCGACGGCTACTACCACCCTTTCGATCGCGGCATCCGCTCGATCGTGATGCATTGCGTCCGGCCGGCATCCGAGGGCGGCGAAAACGGATTCATCGATCCCGATCGTCTCCTCATCGCGCTCCACGATCGCGAACCGGCCTTTGTCGAGGCCCTTTCGCATCCGCAGGCGATGAGCCTTCCGGCGGTCTTCGACCGCGAGGGTCGATGCCTTCGCCCCGCTCGAAGCGGGCCGGTCTTCTTTTTTTCCGATGCTTGCGGATCGGCTTTCGGACCCCGCTTGTCGATGCGCTACACCCTGCGCACCCGCTCGATTCGGTGGCGGCGAGAAGACTCTCTCGCCGCCGCCCGCATCGCCCTCGGAGAAATCATCGAAAGCCTTTCCCGCGATTGCCTGCAGATCCGCTTCGAAGCCGGCGAGGGAGTCATCTGCAACAATGTCCTGCATCGCCGCAGCGCCTTTGTCGACGAAGCGGAGCGTCCGCGGACGATCCTTCGCATCCGCGGCTTCGACCCGGTAGGATGCACCGAAACCGCCGCGGAAGTCTCTTGAGACAACCAAGGCAAGCGACGATGAACGAAAAAGACACGCTGCGCATCAGCGACATCCTGATCGAGGAATTCGATCTCGAATCCTTCGACGATCTCGTGCAGGCGGTGAAAAAACGCGCCCGCAGCGAACGCTTTTTGCGCATCGATGTCAAACCGCCTTTCGCCGACACCCCGGAGAATTGGGAAGATCCGCTCGAAAGCGCCTTCGTTTCCCCGCTCGCAGCCGCCGAACCCCTCCCCTTCGAAAACACCGCCGGGGAAAAACCCTCCGCCAAGGACAAGGGAAAGAACTGAAGTGCAAAGCCGCCCGCGCCCCGATATCGCCATGGATCGCCCGCCCTCGGAGATCGTGGAAATCGCCTTTCGGATCGAGGGCGGTCGTCTGCCGACGGATCATGCCTGGGCTTTGCGCACCGCCGTGGTGCAAGCGCTTCCTTGGATGGAAAGCGAGACCGCCGCCGGGATTCATCCGATCCACGGCGCGGCCTCCGGCAACGGCTGGGAACGACCCGAGGATGCCCCGGGGCAGTGGCTGTTCCTCTCGCGCCGCACCTCGTTGACGTTGAGGATCCCGGCGCGGCGCGTTCTCGAAGCGAAGGCGCTTTGCGGGCGCCGTCTCGACTTGGGGGCGAGCGCACTCGATATCGGCAAGGCGCGGGTTCGTCCCCTCGCCCCCTGCCCGACCCTCTTCGCTCGCCATCTCGCCGCCGACGATCGCCCGGGCTCCGAAGCAAGCGACGCCGACGACGAGGCGGAGTTCATCGCCCGCTTTCGCTCGTCGATCGAGGCTTTCGCCGGGGCATCGGCGCGGTTGATCTGCGGCCGGCGACACCGGATCGAGACCCCGGCGGGGGCGCTTGCCACCCGCAGCCTGCTGATCGCCGATCTCGACGCCGCGACCTCGATCGCGATCCGAGGGCACGGCTTCGAGGAGAACACCCTGCTCGGCTGCGGCTTGTTCATCCCTCACAAGTCGATCGATCCGGTCGCGAGATCCACGCAAGACCGATGAAAGCCTCGCCTTCGCAAACGACCCGCTCCGCCGATGCCGGCGACACCGAGGCCGCGATGCCTGCGGAGCCTTCGACCTGCATCGAAGCCGAACCCTTCGCCTTGCAGGTGATCGACGAGAGCATGGCCCCCGAATTCAGCCTCGGCTGCATCATCGTCGTCGACCCCGGCGAAAGGGCAAAACACGGCTCCTTCGTGCTGGCCGAAATCGACGGAGAATATATCTTCCGTCGATTGCGCTGCGACGATGCCGGCAAGGTCTCGAGCCTTGTCGCCCTCGACCCCGATCAGCGCGAAATCGATATCAAGCACCGCCCCGATTGTCTGCGCGGGGTGATCGTGCAGCGCACCGGCCCGAGAAGACGCGACCATAAACGCTACGACTGAAATCGACGCCCGCGGGCTCGCTTTGTCGGCTTTGTCGACTTTGTCGGATATCGGCGTCGGATACGAACGCGAAGCGACGCAAAACCCTCGAAGCGGCGGCGGGAAAAGATCTCGGTCGACCGCTCGCCGACGAGTTGTCCCCGCGTCGGGGTCTGCGTCGGGGTCTTATAAAGCCCTCGGCTCCGATCGCAAGGCAGATATCCGACGGTCTATGACGATGATGCGATAGGAGGTTGCACATGTATATGATTCCCCTTCGAAACCCTGCGAGACAAGGCGAGGGGGCGAGGGGAAAGCACCGAGAATGCCAACAAGAACAAGGTAAAGAAGAGCGAGGCGACGAATATCTCTCGACGAGTTCCGACATAGGGGTATCGACAACGGGGTATCGACAACGGGCTATCGATAAAGGGCTATAAGCTATGTTATCGCTCGATAGCGTCCGGCTCCCGGGGCTTCCCCGTCGGCGACAGACAATCCCGCTCGCAAATCTTCGAAGACCGAAGACTCGAAGAGCGAGGCTTCGAAGAGCGAGGCTTCGAACGATCGGCCAAGGGCGGGCATTCCATTCGGGTATTAGATATCGTCGTCGAGCCGCGCCGGCGCCGACTTTTGGGGTTCGGCTGGGGGTTCGGCCGGGGCTCGGCGGAAAGGGGCCTCCGGTATGATCGTGGACCTTGCCGCTATCGCGCTTGCAAAAGCCCTTTTACGTCAACGGTGCGAGCCATCCCCTCCCGACGCCGAGCGATGAAAGCCTTTCATTCCAACCGCCTTGAAATCCTCGCCGAGCGCTTGATTTCTCTCCTGCGCCGCCCCCTCAGCGGCGATCCCTTGGCACCGGAGCGCATCGTCGTCCCCCATCGAACCATCGAGCGCTGGTTACGCCTCGAAATCGCCCGCGCGACGGGTATCGCTGCCAACTTGAAATTCGAATTGCCGGCGACCTTCGCTTGGTCGATGATGCGAGAGGCGATCCGCGATCTGCCCGCCGATCATCCTTACGCCCCCAATCGCTTGCGCTGGCGTTTATACGATCTCCTCCCCCGTCTCGACGATCTTGCCGAGGATATCCCGAAGCCCTGGCTCGCCGGCGGCGACCCCCGCAGAACCTTCGATCTGGCCAATAGCCTGGCGATCGTCTATGACCGCTGCTTGCTCTACCGCCCGCAGCAAGTGCGGGAATGGGAAAAAAGCGATTCACCCTCCGATCGCAAACGAGACTGGCAGATCCGCCTGTGGCAACGATTGATCGAGGAGGATCCGAAAAGCCTTCGCCACCCCCTCGACGAAGACCCCAAGGCCCCCCATTGGGCCAACGCCCTCGTCGCCTTTCGACAGACGCTGCTTCCTGAATCCGTCCCCGAGGCCTGGCCGAAACGCACCTTCTTCTTCGGTATCTCCTCCTTTTCTCCCTCCTATCTCGAATTCATCGAGACCCTGCGCAAGGCGGATCGACAAGCGACGCACGAACTGAACCTGTTCATCTTGAGCCCCTCTTCGGAATATTGGAGCGCCCTTCGTTCGCCCCGAGAAGCCGATCGCGGCAGCGATCCTAATATCGACGAAGAAGACCGACATTTCGATTTCGGCAACGAATTGGTCACCGGTTGGGCTCGCATCGCCCGCTCGAGTTTCGACCGACTGGTGGGGGAGAACGAAGAGGAAATCGATTGCTACGAGATCCCCGAAGGGAACTCCCGGCTGGCGAGGGTGCAGCGGGATATCCTCGAACTGCGCTCGGCCGCCGAAGGCGCGAGCGCGGCGGAAGAGATATCCGACGAGGATGATTCCCTACAGATTCATGTCTGCCATTTCGCCCTTCGAGAGGCGGAAGTCCTGCACGATCGCCTGCTCGATATCATGCGTCGCGACCCTGAAATCTCCCCTGCCGATATCTCGGTGCTGACCCCGAGTCCCTCCGTCTACGGCCCGGCCATCAAAGCGGTTTTCGAATCCGAGGGGAAAATCCCGGTACGGCTTTCCCGTCCGAAAGAGGCGGATTCCTCCGCGATACGGGCCTTCGTCGAGCTCTTGGCTTTGCCCGCCTCGCGTTACGAGGCGCCGCGGGTGCTCGCGCCTTTGGACGCCGCCGCGGTGCGCGCCCGCTTCGGTATCGAAGAGGAAAGCCTGCCCCTCATCCGACAGTGGATCCGCGACGCCGGCATCCGTTGGGGCATCGATGCCGAACACCGCGCCGCCCGGGGGTTGCCGAAGCGGGAGGAAAACACTTGGCGGCAGGGTTTGAAGCGACTTTTGATCGGCTATGCGGTCGCCGACGATGACGATAGCGTCTGCGATCTCGTGCCTTGTCCCATCCGGGGGGTCGGGGGGTTGGATCCCGGAACCGCCGACTACGAACGACTCGGGGGCCTCGTTTCCTACTGCGAAGGGATCTTCGCCCTCGATGATTCGATCGATCGAGGAAAGGATCGCCCGGCGAAGGATTGGGCGGCTGAACTGCATCGGATCGTCGATCGTTTTTTCGGCGCCCCGGCGCACGGGCGACAAAGCGATCTCGATCTATTGGACGATATCGAAGGAATACGAAGGCTGATCGAACAATTTTCGAAGGAGGCGAGCCCCTCTCCATCGGCCGAGAACACCCCGGCCAAGGGATCGATGTCGATCGACTTCGCCGTGGTCCGAGATGCGATCGAGACGATGGCCGAGGGTCTGTCGGTGGAATCGGCGCGCCTGGCCGATGCGGCGACGGTCATGAGCCTCGCCCAAGGTCGGATATTTCCCGCTAAGGTGGTGTGTGTCGTCGGCATGAACGACGGCGTTTTCCCGCGCAACCCGTCGATCCCGACCTTCGATCTCGTGGCCGCGAAACCCGAACCGGGCGATCAGGACGCTCGTTTGGAGGATCGTTTCGCATTCCTCGAAGCCCTGCTGGCAGCGCGGGATTGCTTCATCGTCAGCTATACCGGGCGCAATATCAGAAACGACGAGGAGATCCCCCCTTCGGTACTCGTCGGAGAGTGGCTTGACTATCTGCGAAAGAGATTCGGATTGGTCGACGACGATAGCGGCGACGATAGCCTCGACGATAGCGGCGACGATAACAACGACGAGCGCATTCTTTGTCGCCATCCTTTGCAGCCCTTCAATCCGCGTTATTTCGAACAACGAGGCGATAAAAAGCGATCGCCCTTGTTCAGCTATTCGAAGGAGATGCGAGCGGCGGCGCAAGCCCTGCAAAGCGATCGGCAAAAAGAAGCGCCTCTCGATCGAAGATTGCTGAACCCCTTGCCGGACGATTCGAAGCCGGACGACGCAAAATCCGAGAAGCCGGCAAGCGCCGCCGATGTCGAAAAAAGCGAGGGTCTTGCGAAATCGATGACCCTCGACGATCTGATCTCCTTTTTTATCAACCCGACGAAGGGCTTTCTCGATAAAAGCCTTCGCATCGCGTTGCGCAAACCGGAGGACAACCTCGAAAGCGAAGAGATATTTTCCCTCGATCCCTTATCGAGATACGGCGCTCGTCGCACCCTCTTTCGCCACCGCAAAGACGATGGAGGGATTGCCCGTTCCCTGGCGATCTTGCAAAGCGCCGGAAGGATTCCGCACGGCGTTTTCGGCGAGGTCGATTTGGAGCGTCAGCGAAGGATGATCCAAGGGTTGGAGGAAAAACTTTCGCCCTATCGAACCGTCTTGGACCAGGCGCCGCAAGCGATCGATATCGACATCGACGGCGTTCGCATCCTCGGCGCCCTCGGAAGCGAACGGGCGAGCGAACGAGCGAAAGATCTGATCGGAAACGCCGACTCGGAAAAAATGGTTTTTTGGCGGCTCGGTTCCTTGCGGGCAAAAGATCGATTGGAGATCTATCTTCGCCAGTTGGCATGGAGTCTTTCCGAGGGCCGGCGCTATCCCGTCGATATCGTTCATTACGACAATAAAAGCGAGCAATGGAAGATCGAGTGCATCGATCCCCCGGATGATCCGCAAAAGATCTTGCTTTCATGGTTAAAAGCCTGGCGGCAAGGACAAAGCCGCCCCTTGGTGTTTTTTCCCGAGACATCGATGGCTTTCGCGAGCGTCGAGGGAGGAAAGAGGGATTCCGACCCTTGGAGGGATGCGCACCGCAAATGGAAGGGCAGCGAGTTCTCGGAGATCGGCGGGGAGGAATCCGATCCCTTTTTTTCCTTGGTCTTCGAAAAGATCGATATCTTTGCCGGGGACGATGAGCAGCAAGATTTCGCCGCCAACGCCCGCGATCTTCTTTTGCCCTTGGTCGTTGCGACAAGCGACAAGGACAAAGGCAAGGGCAAGGGCAAGGGCAAAAAGAAATGAGCGCAAAGCCCTCGAAAAAATATCGATCCCCCTTGGATTTGCCTTTGAACGAAGGCGAAAGGGTATTGATCGAGGCGAGCGCCGGTTCCGGGAAAACCCGGGCGATCACGACATTGATCGCCCGCTTGCTGGTGGAAACGCCCCTTCGCATCGAGAATATCTTGGTGGTCACTTTCACCCGCGCCGCGACCGCCGAACTGCGCGATCGGATCCGCCGCTTGCTACAGAGTATCCATATCTCCCTGGACGACGGGGACGGCATCCCCGGAGAATCGAAACAAGAACAGGCCGAGGAAATCATCGCCTCGTGGAAAGAAAGACTCGAGGATTTCGATCCGGAACGTGCGCGCAAAACAATCAAGCGCGCGATCGACGATATCGATCTCGCTCCGGTTCATACGATTCACGGATTTTGCCAACGAACGCTTTCGGATTTCGCTTTCGAATGCGACTTCCCTTTCGATATGGAAATCATCGGGCAGGAAGACTCGATGGTTCAAGAGGCGGTACGGGATTTTTGGCGCCGGCGCCTTCGCGATATCGACCCCGTGCAGGCCGCTTTTATCGGCGATAAAAAGTTCTTTCCCGCTCCTTTGGCGAAGTGGGTGGATCGGTGGCGGGGCAAGGCTATCGACATCGTGCCCGAAGAAAAAGACTTCTCGCCCGAGACACTGCAAGCGGCGATCGATGGTTGGAATTCAACGACGCAAGAGATGCGAGGGGCTTGGGAAGGCTGCGGGGATGAGTACGAACGGGAATTGAAAGAGGGGGGATGGTTGAGCAAAGTTTCATACAACATAAATACGATCGACAACCGGCTTGCGGAGTTGAAAGAAAAATATCTCGGCGAGGGTTTGATGCTCCTGCCGAAAAAAGCGTCGAAAGATAAAGTCGAATTGTTCGCATTCCTCGGGCTTGCAAGACTCGCCGCCAAAAGCAAGAAAGACGAATCGCCGCCGGACGAGCCTGCGTTTACGAAAATGGCGCAGTCCTTCGATGCCGTCAACGAGGCCTGCGACGCTCTTCGCGACGCGCTCGAAGGATGGCTGCGATTCTTGAGAAGGGATCTGCTCAACGAAATCCGCCGAGTCATCCACGAGAAGATCCGGGAGGTGAAAAAAGCCTCTTACGACGATCTTCTGATCGAGCTCGACGGTGCGCTCAACGCCAAGGACGGGGATCGAATATCGCAGCGTCTTCGCGAGCGATACGAAGTCGCGTTGATCGACGAATACCAGGATACCGACCGCATTCAGGCCCGGATCTTCGAGCGGATTTTCGGTCAAGCCTCCGACAAGGGCGATCGCCCTTCGCTCGATCCCCTGTTCATCGTCGGCGATCCCAAACAATCGATCTATCGTTTTCGGGGAGCGGATGTTTTCGCCTATCTCGAGGCGAAGGAAAAGGCGCGGGTCAAGGTCTCGCTCGACGAGAACTGGCGTTCGACACCGGATCTGGTCGAGGCGATCAACGCCTTATTCGATCGTCCTTGCGCCTTCGCTCTCCCCGGCGACCTGATCGGCTATCCGAAGATCAAGGCGGGGAAGAAGGATCGTCCGATGACGATCGACGCGAAAGCGAACGAAGCCCCCTTTTGCCTTCGCCTTTTGCCGCCGGCGGAAGACGGAAAGGAAAAGAGCAAGGAGGCCGCGGGCAAAGAAGCGGCGGCGGGGGTCGTGCGGGAAATCGCCGCTCTGCTCGGCGGCGAAAACACGACGCTGCAAGAAAAAGGAAAGGAAGCGAGGCGGCTTCGCGGGTCGGATATCACGGTGTTGGTGCGCAAAAAACACCAAGGCCGTCTGGTGGCCGAGGAAATGCGAAAAAACGCTATCGATTGCATCGAGATCGGAGACGACAGCGTCTTCGCAACCCGCGAGGCGGAGCAGCTCGAGCGCCTGCTCTGGGCTCTGATCGAACCGGCCTACGAGTCCCGGGTGCGCGGGGCGCTGGCCGGTGATCTTTTCGGCTTGGGCACTCACGAGCTACAACGCTTCGAGAGGGAGGAAGATCGGTGGAACGAGTGGTCGGATAGCCTTCGCTCTTGGAAAAGGATCTGGGAATACGATGGCGTCGGGGTGATGCTGCGCACGCTGATCAAGCAACAACAAGGGGCGATGACGCTTTTGCAATCGCAAAACGGACCGCGCCGTCTGACCAATCTGCTTCACCTCGCCGACCTCCTGCAGGATGCGCAAACGCGATTTCGCCTCACCCCCTCGCTGCTCGCCAAATGGCTGAGCGATCGCCTCGAGGACAACGATGCCGGCGGCGACGAAATCCAGTTGCGCCTTCCGAGCGACGACGATCTGGTTCGAATCCTGACGGTGCACGGCAGCAAGGGTCTTGAATTCCCGATCGTCTTCTACCCCTTCGCCTGGGACGGCTCGGACGATACGAAAAAAGAAAGGGCCAAGAAAAACGAAGGGGCCGTCTGTCATCTGCAAGACCGGCCAGCAGGCGGCAAGCGATACTCGGAAGCCCTCGACCTCGATCCCGACGAGGACACCTTGGGCTGCGATCGGATCGAGGAATTCTCCGAGGAACTGCGCCTTCTCTATGTCGCGCTGACGCGGGCGCAATACCGCTGCGTCGTGACTTGGGGCAAGGTCAAAGGCGCGAAAAACACGCCCCTCGCATGGCTGTTGCACCGGGGCGACGGCGATGCCTGCGAGATCGAAGCCGAGGACGAACAAGACGACGAAGCGGATCGAGGTCGCCCGGAGGAGGTCGCAAGGAGCGGCGAGCCCGTCATCACCCGATCGATGCGAGAGGGCGTCAAAAAAGCGGCGGAGCGCTTCGAAGCGCTCGATCTCGGAAGATGGCGGGAGGAGGTCGATGATCTGCAGCGCCGTTGCCCGAAGGGCGTCGCCGTCACCGATATCTTCGAAGGGGACGCCGCCGCCACCGAAGCCCCCGCCAAAAAAACCACCGAAAACCCCGACACGCTCGCCGAGCGCGAATTCAAGCGCCCGATCCGACCTCTACGACAGATCACCAGCTACTCGGCGCTGATCAAGTCTCGCGATACGAAGGCAGCAGCGGACTTGGAAAGCGAGCGGCCGGATCATGACGCTCTCGACAGCGAGAGCCCGGGCGAAGACGAAGCCCCGGCGATGCCGACCCTCTCGGCCGATTCGGCCGATACGATCGATCCTGTCGATATCGAGATCGCCGAGCTCCCCAAAGGGGCGATGACCGGACGCTGTCTGCACCGGATATTCGAGCGTTTGGATCTCGAAGACGAGGCGGAGATCGATGTCATCTGCCGCCAGGAGACCGTCAATTCCGGCTTGGACGCGAAATGGCAGACCGCAGTGCGCACCATGGTCGAGCGCACGCGGACGGCGCTCATCCAAGAGCCCGAAAGCGATGGCTTTCGTCTTTGCGATCCGGTGCGGCGGGCGGTCGAGATGGAATTCCATTTCCCCTTGGAGGATACGCGTATCGATCTGCTCGGCCGGTGCTTGGTCGATCATGGATACCCCGGCACATTGAAAAACGCCCTCGGCGGGAAAAAAGGCTTCGGCGAAGAAAAGGCGGGACCCATCCGGGGCTATATGCGCGGCTTCATCGATCTCGTGGTGGAGCATCGAGAGCGGTGGTACGTGCTCGACTACAAATCGAACCGTCTTCACGATTACGACAAGGGGTCGATGGAGGCGGAAATGCAAGGGCACGACTATCACCTGCAATATCTGATCTACTTGGTCGCCTTGCACCGCTATTTGGCTTTTCGGCTCGAGGGCTACGACCCCGACCGCCATATCGGCGGCGCCTTCTACCTTTTCCTGCGCGGTATCGATCCCGAAAAGGGGACGAACGAGGGCATTTTTCACGACCGCCCCGCCACCGAATGCCTGCTCGCGCTCGATGCCTGCTTCGAAGGAGGGACGCCGCGATGAGGGCGGGATCGTCGGGGTCTTCGGGATCGCCGCCGGTGATCGAGCTAGGCGATATCGAGCGCCATTTCGCGGGGCTGATTCGAGAGATCGACGCCGGTCACGGCATCGACGACGAGCTATGGACGGCGGCGGCGCTGACCTGCCATCGAAACCGCGAAGGGCATGTCTGTCTGGATATCGGGGCCGAGGGGGGAAGCGAGTTGTTCTTTTCGGGGCGTTTTGCTCGAAGAGCGTCTGAGGGAGCGCACGACGGAGCGCCCGAGGGAGCGGAGGGCGGAGCGGAGGGCGAAACGAGAACTTTGCCGCGGCCCGGCCGGTGGATCGAAGCCCTCGGAAAGAGTCGGGCGGTCATGGACCCCGACGATCGAGAAATACGCCCCTTGGTCCTCGAAAGATTCGAAGGGGAGCACGGCCCGAGTGCCCGCCTCTACCTGCACCGCATGTGGGAAGCGCAGAAAAAAATCGCGCTCGGGATCGAAGGGCTGTTGGACGGCGGCGAAAAAGGCGAACAAGGCGAAAAAGGAATATCGCTCGATGCCGCCGTGAAGGAAGGGATCGACGAGATCTTCGGCGGCGATCCGACGCCCGTCGAGCCGACACTCGATCCGACCCCGGGCGACGAATATCAGCGAAAAGCGGCGCAGGTGGCGCTCCGACACCGATTTTGCGTGATCACCGGCGGTCCCGGCACCGGCAAAACCACGACCGTGGCCAATATCATCGCCCTGCTGGTCGAATACGGCCTGGCGCAACCCGAGCGCATTCGCTTGGCCGCCCCCACGGGAAAGGCGGCTTCCCGCTTGAGCGCTGCGGTGATCGAGCGTTGCGCGAGGCTGCAGCCGAAGATCCCCGCTCTCGCCAGCCTCGATTCCGCCACCACCTTGCACAAATTGCTTTTACAGTCCCGAGGCTACCTTCCCTTGCAAGCGCTGATCATCGACGAGTGCTCGATGGTCGATATCTCGCTGATGGCGCGAACGCTCTCGAGCCTGCCGCCGGATGCCAGACTCATCCTCTTGGGCGACGCCGATCAGCTCGCATCGGTCCAGCCGGGCAGCGTTTTCGCCGACCTGTGTCCGAACGCCGCTCTCGGCTCGGCCCTTTCTCCTTGCGTTGTCCGCCTCGAGCATAACTGGCGCTTCCCCCCCGACACCGGGATCGGGCGGCTCGCCAATGCCATCGTCGAAGGCGACGCGGAAGGAGCGATTTCCTGCCTGCGAAAGCCCGACGAGGCGAAGGAGAGTCGCGTCGATCGGCAAGCGCTCGAAGACCCTTCGGCCTTCGACCGGCTCGCCGACGAATGCACGACGAAGCACTTCTTGCCGATGGTGCAAGAAGTGTCCGAGGTCGATTTCCCCGTCTCCGGCGAAAGGCCGGACAAAGAAGTCATCGAACGCATCCGCGAACGCTTCAACAGTTTTCGGGTGCTATGCGCGCATCGCCGAGGGGCCTTCGGCTCCGAGCGATTCAACAAGCGGGTGGAGGAGTTCCTGCGCGAGAAAAATCTCGCCCCCTACGGCGAGGAGTTCTATCTCGGCCGACCGATCATCGTCGATCGCAACGACCCCCACACCGGACTCGCCAACGGCGATACCGGCATCGTGGTCCGCAATGCCAAGGGCGAAAAACGCGTTTGGTTTCCCGATGCCGGCGGCGAGGGGGATGCGCTCCGTTCGGTATCGCCGCAACGCCTGCCGGAGCATCGAAGTTTTTTCGCGTTGACCGTACACCGATCGCAAGGGTCGGAATACGACGAGGTGGCTATCGTGCTCGGCCCCGCGGATTCCCCGCTCGCCACCCGCCAGCTTTTATATACCGCGGTTACCCGCGCCAAGAGGCGCGCGGTTTTGTATGCGCAAGAAGAGGCGATCGTAGCCGCGGTGGGGCGCGAAACCGGACGCAGTTCGGGGCTCCCCGATGCCCTGCGCCGGATCGATCCGACTTGAATCTCGGGTGCCTTCGGGCACCCTCAGGCACCCCTCACCTCCTGACCTGACCGCTCGGACGCCGCATCGCCGACTTGAATCTCGGGTGCCTTCGGGCACCCCTCACCTCCTGACCTGACCGCTCGGACGCCGGATCGCCGACTTGAATCTCAGGTGCCCCCGGGCACCCCTCACCTCCTGACCTGACCGCTCGGACGCCGGATCGCCGACTTGAATCTCGGGTGCCTTCGGGCACCCCTCACCTCCTGACCTGACCGCTCGGACGCCGCATCGCCGACTTGAATCTCGGGTGCCCTCGGGCACCCCCTCACCTCCTGACCTGACCGCTCGGACGCCGCAGGAAATCGAAGGGGAGGACCCGCGCATCCTTGGC
This sequence comes from Gammaproteobacteria bacterium, assembly GCA_965220535.1. Classification (GTDB taxonomy): domain Bacteria; phylum Pseudomonadota; class Gammaproteobacteria; order HK1; family HK1; genus HK1. The sequence goes on from OZ244833.1 coordinate 1,585,336, forward strand.
GCCGTCGCTGAAATCCGAGGCCAACAGGGCCAGCAGGCGGCGCATCTCCGATTCATCGAGTTTTTGCCAAGCGAAACGCAAATCATCGATCCCTTTTTCGAAGAGGGCGACATCGCAGGGTCGAAGGCGCGCCAGCAGAAGTTTGTCGTGCTGCGTTTGCATGGGGTTCTCTTCGGGATGGAAGAGTTCCTCGATCAACTTCTCTCCCGCCCGCAGTCCGATGAACTCGATCGGCACCCCCTCGCCCGGCACCTTCCCCGAAAGCCAGATCATCTGCTCCGCCAAATAACGAATCTTCACCGGCTCGCCCATATCGAGCACGAAGACCTCGCCGCCTTCCCCGACCGAGCCCGCTTCCATCACCAGCTGACAGGCCTCCGCGATGGTCATGAAGTAGCGCTCGATCTCGGGGTGGGTGACGGTGACCGGCCCCCCTTGTTCGATCTGACTGCGAAAAAGCGATACCACGCTGCCGGCGGAGCCGAGCACGTTGCCGAAACGAATGGTGATGAAGCGTGTGGGCGAGCCGGTCGTGCGCGCCAGATCGGCGCAGATCCGCTCCGCGACGTATTTGCTCGCACCCATGATATTGGCGGGGTTGACCGCTTTGTCGGTCGAGATCAACACGAATTTTCCCACCCGCGCCGCCGCCGCCGCCTTGGCGACGCATTCGGTGCCGAAGACATTGACGCGGATCGCCTCGCGCACCTCGCGTTCGAGCATCGGCACATGCTTGTAGGCCGCGGCATGAAAAACGATATCCGGGCTGCGCTCGGTGAAGGTGTGTCGCACCGCCCTTTCGTCGCAGATATCCCCCAAGATGATATCGAGGTCCAAGCGCGGGAAGCGCTCGCGCAAGTCGCGCTCGATCGTATAGAGGTTGTATTCGCTGTGATCGAGGACCATCAGGCGGCGCGGTCCGAAGCCGGCGATCTGCCGACAAAGTTCGGATCCGATCGAGCCGCCGCCGCCGGTAACCGCGATGACCCGCCCGGAAATGCCGCGTTCGATCGAGCCTCGATCCAGCGATATCGGGGGCCGGCTGAGCAGATCCTCGATCGATATCGAGCGCAGCCCCGAAACCGCCACCCCGCTGCCGGGCATATCGTGCATCCGCGGCAGGGTGCGAATGGCAACGCCCGCTTTCTCGCAAAAACCGACTATCCGCCGGATCTGCGCGGTGGTGGCCGAGGGCAAGGCCAGCAACACGATCTCGGCGCCGGTGCGATCCGCGAATTCCGGAATCCGATCGCCCCCGCCGAGCACCCGCACGCCGTGGATCTCGCGCCCCCGCTTGCCCGGATTGTCATCCACGATGCCGACGGGAAAGCAGCCGTAGGAGGGGTCGCGCAGCAGATCTTGAACCAGCATCTCGCCCGCGGCCCCGGCGCCGACCACCAAGGCCTTGCGAGAATCGATCTCTTGCAGGTAGTGCTCCTTGATCCAACGGTAGAGCAGGCGCGGGCCGCTGATCATCAAGATCAAGAGCAAGCCGTAGAGGGGGAAAATCGAGCGCGGCACCAAATTCATGCGATTGATCAGAAAAAGGGCGGCCACGCCCGCGAAAACGCCAAAGAGCGTCGCCTTGAAAATACGACTCAAATCGGACAGGGAAATAAAGCGCCACATCCCCCGATAAAGACCGACATGGAGGAAGGCGACCCCTTGCAACAGGGCCATCGCCGGCAACGCCGACAGCGCTTGGTTCATATACTCCGGTGGAATCGAAAGATCGAAACGAATCCACCAAGCGCCGATCCAAGCAAGCGCGATCATCGCCAGATCGTGCACGAATACCAAGGTCGCGCGGCTTTTGAAGCGCACCGGCAATCGTTCGAGAATCGGAATCACCTTCTCCTTCGCTCCTGTCGGTCGATCGTGCGGGCAACGAGGGTATAGGCAATCGCCCACGCCGCTATCAATGACCACTGCATCGTCGGATAAGCCAAAGCCAACCAAGCCGAGGCGGCGCAGCCGAGCATCAAGGCGTATTCCGTCAAGACCACCCGCCGCCGCCCGAATCCCGAAACGGTCGCCCGCTGATAATAATGCGTCAAATGCGCTTCCCAGATCCGCTCGCTACGGAGGATCCGCCGCACCAGGGTGATGGTCGCATCCACCACGAAGGGGGAAAAGACCAATATCGATATCCAAAGCGGAAAATATCCGGCACGATCGGCACGAAGCGCCATCGCCCCTGCTACCAAGCCAAGCAAGGTGGCGCCATTATCGCCCATGAATATGCGGGCGGGGGGAAAATTGAAGGGAAGGAAACCCGCCGCCGCACATGCCATCGCCAACGCCAATCCGATGAAGGCCGGGTCTTCGAAGGGCAACGACAACCAAGCGAAGGCTCCGAAACCGAAAACGGCCATCCCGGCGGCGATACCGTCCATCCCGTCCATGAAGTTATAGAGATTGACGAACCAGACGATCAGCAGGGCGCTGAAAAGCCCGCCGACGACAAGGCTCGTCCCCGCTTCGATGCCCGGCAAGACGAAATCGTCGATCCGAAAGCCGGCGGCGACCAAAGCGGCGGCCACCGCCGTTTGCACCGTCAGGCGAAGCCAGATCGGCGCTCCGCGCGCATCGTCGACGAGCGAGACGAGGCATAGAACCCCGGCGCCGGCGGCAAGCGGCGCCAACCAGGAAGAGCCCGGCGCGGCGCCTCCTGCGCCTCCATCGCCTCCCTCGAGGCCCAGCAGCGTCAACGAAATCCCGACTCCCGCTCCGGCGAGGATCGCAAGCCCGCCGGCGCGCGAGATCGGGCGGTCGTGGAGCGAGCGCGAATTCGGATGATCCGGCAACAAACGGTTCCAGTAGCGGGCGATCGATGCCGCCACGACCAACGCCGTACAAAAAGCGCCGAGCCCGGAGACCGCCAATAGCCGCCCGTCGATCGCCGACGCTTCGATCATCGAGCCGCCTCCTCGGGCCCTCCCGGCCGCGATGCCGGCGCTTCGGCGAGGATCGCGCGCTTGGCGATATCACGCGGGATCGCAAGTTCGAAAGGCACCGGAGGACTCGGAAGGGTCTATGCCGCAGGGATCGCCAAGTTGACGGTTACGCTCTTTTTCCGGGTGAAGCTCTCGAGCATCCCCTCCAGCGAGAACTCGCGGCCGATGCCGCTTTGCTTGATGCCGCCGTAGGATTGCCCCAGCAACTGACCCGCTCCTTGGTTGACCTGCACCCAACCCGCTTCCACCCGATGGGCGGTGCGCAGAGCCTGCCCGATATCCCGCGACCATACGAAGGCCGCCAAACCGTAATGGCTATCGTTGGCCATGCGCACGACATCGTCCACGTTCTCCCAGCGGATGGCGACGAGCACCGGACCGAAAATCTCCTCCCTCGCCAAACGCCAGTCGTTGGAGGCGTCGGCGAAAATGGTCGGGAGGGCGAAAAATCCCTCGCTCAAAGGACCGCTGCTCGGGGGCAAGCCGCCGGTGATCGTCCGCGCTTGGGGACGGGAAAGCCCCTCCTCGATATAGCCGCAAACGCGTTTGAACTGCTTCTCGTTGATGATCGCCCCCATATCGGTCGTCTCGTCGAGGGGGTCCCCGATCTTCAAAGCCGAGGTCAGCTCCACGAGCCTTTCCAAAAAAGCGTCGAAAATGTCGGCATGCAAGAACAAGCGCGAACCGGCGGTGCACGATTGGCTCTGACGGGTAAAACGCATCGCGTGAACGATACCCTCCACCGCCCAGTCCTCGTTGGCATCGGGAAAAACGATCGAAGGACTCTTGCCGCCGAGCTCGAGCGAAACCGGAACGATGCGGCGACCGGCCTGCTGCATGATACTCTTGCCCACCTCGGTGGAGCCGGTGAACGATATCTTCGCAATCCCCGGATGGGCAACCAAGGCGGCTCCGCAATCATGGCCGTAGCCGGTCAGGATATTGAGCGTCCCCGGCGGCAGTTCCTCGGCGCATAAACCGGCGAGCATCAACACCCCCAAAGGCGCGTCCTCGGCGGCCTTCAAGACCACCGTATTCCCGGCACACAAAGCGGGGGCGATCTTGAGCGCCGCCAACATCACCGGGGCGTTCCAAGGAACGATCGCTCCGACCACCCCGATCGCTTCGCGCCGCGAATAGCTCAAAAGACTCTCGCTCAGGGGCAGGGTTTCCCCCTTGAGCTCGCAGGCCAAACCGCCGAAATAGCGAAAGACGTCGGCGGTCAATGCCGCCTCCCCTCGGGCTTGGGTACGAAGCGCGTTACCGGTTTCCGAGGCGATCGTACGGGCAAGACTCTCGGTGCATTCCTCGATGCGCTCGGCGATCTTGAGCAGCATGCGGCCCCGTTGCCGAGGCGGCGTATCGCGCCAACCGGCAAAGGCCCGGGTGGCGGCCTCGACCGCCCGGTCCACATCCTCGGCCTCGGCCTGCGGGACATGCGCGATGACGCGACGATTGGCGGGGCTCGAAACCGCGATGGTCCGACCGCTTGCGCTCTCGCTTCGCTGCCCGTCGAGAAGCATCCGGGTTTGGTCCGACAGTGTCGTTTCTTGCGTCGATTCTTGCATGATTCCTTGCATTGTTCCTTGCCTTTGCCTCGGAAGATGGAAATGAAATGGCAACGCGGGCCCGATGTGGCCATCGGATCGACATGCCATGATCGTATTCGAGAGCCTTGACTCGACTTGACTCGACTCGACTTGCCGCTTGCCCGCGGCCGCCGGGATCGGGGTCCGGCGGGCGATTTTGACACGATGCCCGTCGATGCGTCGCTTTCGCCGCCGCGCTTTCGATTCCTCGTGACGATCCCTCGAGACGATCGTCGAAGAAGACGATGCCGCCGAATGCCGGGGGCGGCGCAAAAGCGCCGAGCCGTCGACGCATGGGCAAAGACACCCTCGAAACTCGAGCGCCGGGAAGCGAGGGCAGCGGTCGACCATCGCGAGGAGCGACGAAGCGGGCTTCGAAAAAAGAGCGACGACACTCTTGCGAAAACGACAGACCGAAACGAGGGGAATATCTCGGCGCCGGATCGATCATCGCATCTTTATCCGAAAATACCCGTCTCGGATAAAATCGATAGCCCATCGGGAGAATTTTGCAATGATGCGCTTCCATCCCTCGGTACTCGGCTTGGCCGCTTACGGCATCCTCCTTGGCTGCTCGTTATCGGCGCTCGTCCTCCCAAGAGCGTCGATGGCGCAAACGACTCCGGCTCATACCTGCGTCGCCCAAGAACGCGCCGTCGGAGGGATCATCAAGCTCAGCAACGATGACTGCGACTATGAGGTGGATTTGGTCGGCCGTCGAACCGATGGCGATGACTGCACCGATGTGAGTGAATCCCTTGCCGTCGGAGAGGATTGGAGTACGAATGCCGACGCGCTGCCCGCGAAAATCTGCATCGAATACTCCCGATTATCACGGCAAAACAAAGCGGGCTACCAAGCCTGCAGCTCCATCTCCGACAGCCTCATGGATTGCGGGACGAATAAAAGCGGCATCATCGTCGTCGTCCCGCTGGCGCTGGCGCAAACCAGATTCGTCCTTTCCGACGTCCCGCTCGAGTTCGACGAAGGCGGATCGAAAATCTTCAAAGTCAAACTCGATAGCCAGCCCTTTGCCGATACCGCCGTTACGCTTGCGAAGACCAATCCCGATATCACGCTCTCCCCGACGACGCTGACCTTCACCACCTCGAACTGGAGCACGCAACAAAACGTCAGCGTCAGCGCCATCAGGGACGAGGACTCGGTGGACGATAGCGATACCATCACCTTGTCCACCGCCGACGGCTTCATTCCCTTCGTGACGGTAGCGGTCGACGTAGACGATCTCGATATCACCCCCACCGGCAATATGGTTGTGTCCGCCACGTCGCTCGCCCTTGTCGAGGATCGCTCGCAAAACTTCACCATCCGTCTCGATACCCGACCGGATGCGAATGTCTTCGTGGCGCTGTCGAGCACCAACTTCAAGATCATCCTTCCCTCGAAGCTGACTTTCACCACCTCGAACTGGATGCAAGATCAAACCGTCAACGTCGGCGCAAGGCCGGATGCCGACAGCGCCGACGAAAGCGGAACCATCACCTTGGCCGCCTCCGGCGGGATCGTGGCGCCGAATGCGACGATCGCCGTCAGCATCGAGGACGACAATACGAACACCAAAGCGGCACATGTCTGTATCAATACACTTACAGTCGGCAGCGGCAGATACATCGGCAATACTGGCCTCGAAAATGGGAATACGATATATCCATGCGGCCGCCACCGACAATTGAAAGCATCCGGCTATAGAACCAGATACATCCGTAACCAGAGAAGCTGTGCCCCCTTCAATATTGACAGCTTGGAACCCGGCCTTTACTACACGTTTGACCTCCCTTCGAAGGTATGCGTCGAAGACAAAGACGACCTGACACAGACCGCCATCGGTTATCGAGGTTGCGATTCCGTGTCGATCACGGATTGCGGCAATGGTTTTGATATCGTCAAACCGCTTCCGCGTGGCACGCTCGTGTTGAGTCTCACCGGAACGCTCACCATCAACGAAGGGGATACCGGCACGCTCGGAGTCAGACTCGGGGTTGAACCGCTCGGAGTCAGACTCGGAAATGATAATGAAAAGATCGGGGATATCACTGTCACGCTGTCGAATACCAACTCCGATATCACCCTTTCCAAGAGCTCGTTGACCTTCACCAACTCGAACTGGAAAACGGTACAAAACGTCACCGTCACCACGGTGCGAGACAACGATACGAGCGACGCTTCGGACACCATCACCTTGGTTGCCAGCAGCGGGATCTCCGCACCGAATGCGACCTTGGCGGTCACCGTCAACGACACCACGCCGAAGGCGGGGACGATCGTGACGAACCCTGCGGGAACGCTGACCATCGACGAGGGCAAAACCGAAACCTTCGGCGTTACTCTCGGGGTCGAGCCGCAATCGGACGTCACCGTGACGCTCGCCAAGACCAACGACGAAGTCACCCTTTCGAAGAGCTCGCTGACCTTCACCGATGCGAACTGGAACCGGGCGCAAAATATCAGCGTCACCACGGTTTCGGACAACGACACCGACGACGATTCGGATACCGTCACTTTATCCGCCACCGGCGGCATCGTCGCCTCGGATACGACCTTGGCGATCGTCGTCAACGACACCACCCCGACGGGGACGATCGTGACGGACCCCGCGGGAACCCTGACCATCGACGAGGGCGAAACCGAAACCTTCGGCGTCACCCTCGGGGTGAAGCCGCAATCGGACGTCACCGTGACGCTCGCCAAGACCAACGACGAGGTCACTTTGTCGAAGACTTCGCTGACCTTCACCGATTCGAACTGGAATATGGCGCAAAATATCAGCGTCACCACGGTTTCGGACAACGACACCGACGACGATTCGGATACCGTCACTTTATCCGCCACCGGCGGCCTCATCGCCCCGAATACGACCTTGGCGATCGTCGTCGACGACACCACCCCGACGGGGAAGATCGTGACAAACCCCGCGGGGACGCTTACCATCGAAGAGGGAGAAACCGAAACCTTCGGCGTCACCCTCGAGGTCAAGCCGCAATCGGACGTCACCGTGACGCTCGCCAAGACCAACGCCGAAGTCACCCTTTCGAAGACTTCGCTGACCTTCACCGATACGAACTGGAATGAGGCGCAAAACGTAAGCGTCGGCACGGTTTCGGACCTCGATACCGACGACGATTCGGATACCGTCACTTTGTCCGCCACCGGCGGCCTCATCGCCCCGAATACGACCTTGGCGATCGTCGTCGACGACACCACCCCGACGGGGAAGATCGTGACAAACCCCGCGGGGACGCTTACCATCGAAGAGGGAGAAACCGAAACCTTCGGCGTCACCCTCGAGGTCAAGCCGCAATCGGACGTCACCGTGACGCTCGCCAAGACCAACGCCGAGGTCACCCTTTCGAAGACTTCGCTGACCTTCACCGATACGAACTGGAATGAGGCGCAAAACGTAAGCGTCGGCACGGTTTCGGACCTCGATACCGACGACGATTCGGATACCGTCACTTTATCCGCCACCGGCGGCCTCATCGCCCCGAATACGACCTTGGCGATCGTCATCGATGACACCACCCCGACGGGGAGGATCATCACGAGCCCGGCGGGAACCCTGACCATCGAAGAGGGCGAAACCGGAACCTTCGGCGTCACCCTCGAGGTCAAGCCGCAATCGGACGTCACCGTGACGCTCGCCAAGACCAACGCCGAGGTCACTTTGTCGAAGACCTCGCTGACCTTCACCGATTCGAACTGGAATGAGGCGCAAAACGTAAGCGTCGGCACGGTTTCGGACCTCGATACCGACGACGATTCGGATACCGTGACCTTGTCCGCCACCGGCGGCATCATCGCCTCGGATACGACCTTGGCGATCGTCATCGATGACACCACCCCGACGGGGAAGATCTTGACGAGCCCCGCGGGAACCCTGACCATCGAAGAGGGCGAAACCGGAACCTTCGGCGTCACCCTCGAGGTCAAGCCGCAATCGGACGTCACCGTGACGCTCGCCAAGACCAACGCCGAGGTCACCCTTTCGAAGACCTCGCTGACCTTCACCGACAAGAACTGGAATGAGGCGCAAAACGTCAGCGTCGGCACGGTATTGGACGGCGATACCGACGACGATTCGGATACCGTGACCTTGTCCGCCACCGGCGGCATCATCGCCTCGGATACGACCCTGGCGATCGTCATCGATGACACCACCCCGACGGGGAGGATCTTGACGAGCCCCGCGGGAACGCTGACCATCGAAGAGGGCGAAACCGGAATCTTCGGCGTCACCCTCGAGGTCAAGCCGCAAAGGAACGTAAGCGTAACGCTCACCAAGACCAACGCCGAGATCACTTTGTCGAAGACCTCGCTGGCCTTCAACGATACGAACTGGAACCGGGCGCAAAATATCAGCGTCCGCACGGTTTCGGACAACGACACCGACGACGACTCGGATACCGTGACCTTGTCCGCCACCGGCGGCATCATCGCCCCGGATACGACCCTGGCGATCGTCGTCGACGACACCACCCCGACGGGGAGGATCGTGACGAGCCCGTCGGGGAGGCTGACCATCAAGGAGGGCGAAACCGGGAGATTCGGCGTTCGCCTCGGGGTGAAACCGCAAACGAACGTAAGCATCACGCTTGCGAAGACCAACCCCCGAATCACGCTTTCGAGGAGTTCGCTGACCTTCACCGATGCGAACTGGAGCCGGGCGCAAAACATCAGCGTCGTCACGGTTTCGGACAACGACACCGACAACGATTCGGATACCGTGACCCTGTCCGCCACCGGCGGCATCGTCGCCCCGGATACGACCCTGGCGATCGTCGTCGACGACACCACCCCGACGGGGAGGATCATCACGAGCCCCACCGACCTCTTCTCGGTCAACGAAGGCGGGGCGGGGACCTTCGGCGTTCGTCTCGGGGTGCAGCCGCAATCGAATGTCACCGTGACGCTTTCGAAGACCAACCCCGATATCACCCTCTCCGATACTTCGCTGACCTTCACCCCCTCGAACTGGAACACGGCGCAAAATGTGCTCGTCAACGCGGATCAGGACAGCGATACGACGGACGATTTCGACACCATCACCTTGGTCGCCGACGGTGGCATCAGCGCGCCGAATACCCGGCTTAGGGTCCAAGTCAGCGATATCCCGGCAGGGGCGATCCTCGTCGCCCCCGCCGGGATCGTCACCGTCAACGAGGGCGGTTCGACATCGATCGACGTCAGACTCGGAGTCGGGGTGCAGCCGAGCGCGGATATCATCATCACGCTTTCGAAGAGCAATCCCGATATCACCCTCTCCGATAGCTCTTTGACCTTCACCCCCTCGAACTGGCAAGAAGAGCGACGCATCACCATCCTCGCGGCCCAGGACGGCGATACGGCGAACGATTCCGATACCATCGTCTTGACCGCCGCCGGCATCGACACCCCGAATACGACGAAGGGCGTCAGCGTGATCGACGACGATCGGCTCGGCTCCTTCTCGCTCGCCCCCGCCGACCGTCTCTTCGTGGTGGAAGGACAAGAAGAGAGCTTGGGCATCGAACTCGGGGCGATGCCGAGCGTGCCCGAGATCACCGTGACGCTGACGAATGTCAACCCCGGGGTGACGCTCTTGCCGAGTTCGTTGACCTTCACCGATTCCGATTGGTTTACGCGCCAAAGCGTCAGCGTGCGGGCGCAGAAGGACGACGATGCGAACGACGGCTCCGACACCATCACCCTGACCGCTTCCGGAGGCGGAAACTACGAGGGGCTGAGCGCCGATCTATCCGTCATCACCATCGATACCCCCGGCGAGCTCGCCATCTCCCCCGAGATCATCGAGGTGGTGGAGGGAGAGGCGGCGGTATCCTTCGAAGTCGGCCTCGAGGTCGAACCGGTCGATACCGATATCGTCGTCATATCGATGTCTTATACCAACACCGATATCACGCTCTTCCCTTCCTCCTTGGTGTTCGCGAAGAACGAATGGCGCACGCCGCAACGGGTGCAGATCGAGGCCGCCGAGGACACCAACGAAGACGATGAGGGAGACGCCGTCACCTTGACCGCCGTCGGCGGAAACTACGACCGCACGACCGGCTCGATCACGGTGTCGATCGAGGACAACGACGACGAGGAAGAACTCGGCAACGGATTTCCCGGCGGTGTGAAAGCCTACGCCTTGGCCATCCCCCCCGATACCGCAACCGACCGCTCCCAAATGCGCATCCGATGCAAACAGGACACCGCCTGCGCCGTCTATCTCGATTGCAGCTCGCAAGACGACGGCACGGTCTTCGACGGCTGGATCCCCGAACCGATCCCGGCTTGGGGAGCGCGCCGGTTCGTGGCCGCGGATATCGTGCGTCACACCGGCGGCTCATGGTCCGGCAAGGGACGCTTGGGTTGCGCCCTGCGCAGCGAACAAGCCATCAGCGCCCAAATCTGGACGCGTTCGGGAGACGGCGTGCTGGTCAACAACAGCGCCGCCCTTCGCAGCGTCCTCGAGGACGAAAGATATCGGGCGGATATCGAATCGATCCCCTCACCCGACGCCTCGGACGAGTCGAATATCCGTATTCGCTGCCTCGCCCCGGTCGATACGCATTGTTTCGACACCCGCTTCTTCTGCTTCGATGACCGCGGGACCGAATACGCCGGCGAACTCGGCACCATCGGGCGCCTGAACACGAGGCATCTGCAAGCGCAAACGCTCGCCGAGATCATCGACCACCGATGGGAGGGCATCGGCCTTTCGTGCGAGCTGCGATCACGCCAACCCTTCACCGTGCAAGTCCTGACCCGCACCGGCGGGGGCGGAGCCTTGGTCAACAACAGCGCGACCGGCAGTGTGCGCCCACCCTCGGCCCCGGCCCCGGAACAAATGGAATCGACAGGATCGATAAGCGAATCGAAGGCAAGGACCATAACGCTTGGGCGCTAGCGAAAGACGACAAGGACTCCTTGGCGCTTGGCCGACCCCATCCCCCCTTTCGCCTTTCGCCTTTCGCCTTGATACTCGCTCTTCGAAGGGCGAGGCGAGCCTTCGATGAGCGCAAAATCGTCAGCGCAAATCCGCTTCGGCCTTTCACGACGCACCGGCAACGAGAGATTCGCCTTGCTTGACGCCCCCGCCGGCGAAGGCTGGACGCCGATGACGGCCGCGGCGTATGGCTGCAAGGTCGAAGCGATCAGGACTTTGGCCGCGCTCGGCGCATCGCCCGACGCGCCCGACGGCCGTGGACTAACCCCGATGATCATCGCGGCGGGCGAAGGCCATGCCGAAGCGATAAAGACGCCGGCCGAGCTCGGCGCGGATATCAACGCCCGCGTCGGGAACTGGATGACCCCGATGTTGATCGCAACGGGGAAGGATCACGCCGAAGCGATAGCCGCATCGACCGCGCTCGGCGTATCGCTCGGCGCACCGCCGAAGCCGTGAGCGGAGCGACGGGCTTGCCCGCCATTGCCCAAGCCGCAGACCCCGCCGCCGAGCGCAAGCGCATCGCCGCTTGGCGGGCTCTCGCTCGCGGCGGGGCAGGCGAACGATACGCCCAAGACGAGCAATGGCGGGATCGCTCTCGAAAGAAAGCCGCCGCCGAGCGCAAAGCCCGCCGGCGGGAATATCAGCGCCGACGAAGGCAAGCCCCCGCGATCCGCGAAGCGCACAACGCCCCCAGCGCGAATATCAGCGCCGGCGCAGGCTTGACCCCGCGAAGCGAATCGCGGATTCGAAAAAGCCGGCAAGGGGCATCGATGCCCCCACGATCTCGGCTCGAAGGCCGGCGACGGATCGCCCTTTCAGCGGCAAGACCGCGGATGAAAAAGCCCGACGAGGAGCACGGCTCGTGAAGGGACTCGAAGCCGAAAAAAACGAGGATGGGGGCAAAGGGATCGGATCCCCCTTTCGACGTCCCGTGCGCAGTTTCGTGGTCCGCGCCGGACGCATGAGCGATGCCCAAAAACGCGCCCTCGAAAAACACGCCGATCGTTATCTGATCCCTTGCGGGGATCGAACGCTCGATCTCGACGCGCTTTTTCGCCGCGCCGCGCCGCGCACGGTGGAGGTCGGTTTCGGCTCCGGGGACGCCCTGCTCGCGCTGGCCGCTGCGCATCGCGAGCGGGATTTCCTCGGCATCGAGGTCTACCCTCCCGGGGTCGGACGCCTGTTGGCTCGCGCCCATGCCGCGGGCCTCGACAATCTCAAGGTGGCGATGAGCGATGCGCTCGATGTCTTCGACCGCCGCTTGCCCCGCGCGAGCGTGGACGAAGTGCTGGTCTGGTTCCCGGATCCTTGGCCCAAGAAGCGACACCGCAAACGCCGCCTGATTCGCCGGGAATTCTTGGACCTCGTCCATCGAAGCCTGCGCGACGAAGGGGTTTTGAAGATCGCGACGGACTGGGAGCCCTACGCCGAGCAGATACTGGAAACGCTGGGCGCCCATCCGGGTTTTTCGAACTGCGCCGGGGCCGAGCGTTTCGCGCCGCGCTCGCCTTTGCGCTGCGAAACCCGCTTCGAGCGACGGGGACGCCGAGAGGGCCACCCGATATTCGATCTCTCCTTTCGCGCGAAAGCCATGAACGCATCGCCTTTGTTCATCTACGGCTCGATACGCGACGAAGACGTGCAGGCCTTGGTGTTCGGCGATGCCCGGCGGGACCTGTCCTTCGAAGAGGCCTCGATGCCCGATGTCGCCCTTGCCCGGGTCCCCGACGAGTGCTATCCCTATCTTTGCCCGCGGCCCGGAGGACGGGTCCGCGGCGAGCTGATCCACGGCCTCGACCGCCGGGCCTTGGAGCGCATCGTCTACTTCGAGGGGGATGAATACCTGCTGAGCGAATGTATCGTCGAGCGCGAAGACGGCGAGCCGGTGCAAGCGATGTATTTCAAGGACGCGGCGATCGTCGACGGCGCTTTCGAAAAATGGTCTTTCGATATTTGGCAAGCGCAGGAAAAAAAGCGATTTTTGAAGATATGCCGGGCCTATATGGATCTGTGGGATCGGGGAGAATCCGTCGCACAAGCCGAAGGGCTGTGGAAAGAAATCCGCTCCGGTCCATCGGATCTCGAAGGGGATCGCGAGGGGGAGCGAGACGGGGAGCGAGACGGGGACCGAGACGGGGATCGCGATGGCGAGACGAGCGATGGCGAAAGCGGCCATCGAGAGCGACCGCGCGGCGCTTCGTTCTAGCAGGGGGGCGAAGAGCGGGACTTATGGTCCGGGGCGAAGGGTCTTTAGCCACTCGCTCACCGCATCGACGAGGGCCTCCTCCCGATCCCGGAAAAAATGTCCGGCATCGGGAATCATGTGCTGAGCGGAAAGGGGGTTGGCGGCCGAGCGAATCGCGGCCAAGCGCTCGGGAGCGGCGCGTAGCACCCCGGGGAATTCCTCGCTGCCGAAAAGATCGAGCACCGGGACCCTCATCGAATCCAGCGGGAAAGGCTCGCGCATCGGCTGGCGGTAATCGGTCGCTCCCATGCCGATACCGATGAAAGCGTCGAACTCCCGGTCGCCGTAGCGCCGCGTGAACGCCATCACCGAATGCACGCTGCAACTATGCGCCGCCAGCACGATATGATCGATGCCGCGCTCGCGCAAAAACTCGATCCCCGCCCGGATGCGCGGGAAAGAGGCGGGGAGGATCGGCACGTAATCGTAGTATTTGGCGTCTTTGGCCAAAACCGGCATTTGCAGCGAGAGAGTTTCCCAACCCGCCTCCGGCAACCGGGTGCGCAGCGGCGATGCCACTTCCTCCCAATCGGGATGAAAGCCGCGACCATGCATGACGATCACCGCCCCCCGCACGGGCTCGACCATCGCCTCGCTGTGGATGGCGAGGAAGCGATGACCGTCCGCCCCTTCGAGGTGCAAGGGCTCCCCGTCGAAGATCATGTCGACGATCTCCGCTTCGAGTCTTCGCTCGCGTTCGATATCCTGAGCCTTGACATCGACGACGACGAGCGATACCGCCCCGACCAAGACCGATCCGACGACGAGCCTCGCCGCCTCGAGCGCTTGCATCGATCTCGACTCGCTTGTTCGCATATCCTTTCGACTCTCGATAGAAAAAAGTGATAAAAACCCGCATAGAGCCCGGGCTTCGAAGGAAAGCGCTCTTGTCGAGAATCCTCCGAAGCCTTGCAAGACATCGAGGAGACCGCCATGAGCACCGGCACCGCGCATGATTCCCCCGCCCTTCGATTCTCGGCCGTGCCTCCGCGCCGAGACCCTCGTCCCCGAGGACTCGGCCGCATATCGATCTCGGGCGCGATCGCGGCCGCGGCATGGCTACTTTACGCGCTTTCGACGACGAGCCTCGCGCTTGAAATTCGCGATCCCTACCAACACTTCTTCCAAGACACCTTCGGCGATTTCACCGAGGAAGTCGAAATCGCCCGCGAAGAGGGAAAAAAGGGAATCGTCATTTTCTTCGAGATGGACGAATGCCCCTTCTGCGCCCGCATGCGAGAAACCGTCCTCAATCGGGCGCCGGTGCAGGATTATTATCGCGAACACTTCCGCATTTTCATGGTCGATATCGAAGGGGATACCGATGTCGTGGATTTTTCGGGGGAGGAAATGCTCGCCAAGGATTTCTCTTTCAAACGGCACAAGGTGCGGGCCACTCCGGTGATCGCCTTTTTCGACTTGGAGGGAACGCGCACGGTGCGCTTCACCGGGGCGGTGCGCAACCCCGAGGAGTTCATGTTGCTAGGACGATTCGCGGTGGAAGGACACTACAAGAACACGAATTTCACGCGTTTCAAACGGGCTTGGAAAGCCCTTCAAGCGGCGCAGTAGGTAGCGCAATGCGCAACCGAGCGAAGCGATCCGAACTCGACATGCGAAGGAAAAGCCGCCTTTTCGAGAGCCCTGAGCGATGAAAAGCGCTCGCAAACGATATCGCGGATCCTTGGCATCGCTGCGCGAAGAGCGATCGCCGATCGATCTGCTCTGCCTGCGACTTTGCCCGTCGATCGCGTTTTTCGTACCTCCTCTTGCCCTTGCCCTCGCCCTCGCGCTCGCCCTTTGCTCGGCGAGGGCGAGCGCCCAATCCGCCGCCCAGCCCCTCCCCGATCCGCTGACCCTCGAATTCGCGCTGTCGCTCGCCGACGAGCCCCATCCGGATATCGCCGAACGCCAAGCCGCCCTCGAAGCCGCCGAAGCGCAGGTCGAAGGGCTATCGGCGCGCCGGGGCTTGCGCGCCGGCATCTTGGCCCGGGCCCGGTGGGTCGAGCCGAAGTCCACCGCCTCCTACCAAGAAAACGACGACCATAGCCTGCGCCTCGTGCTCCGCAAACCGCTATGGGACGCCGGGCGCTTGCCCGCCGCCCTCGACGCCGCCCGCGCCACGGTCGAAAGCGAGCGCCGGCTGCTGACGGATTTGCGCCACCGCCGCCGGCTCTCGATCTTGCAAGGCTATTTCGAGGTGATGCTGGCGGATCTCGAATTCGCGCGCGAGAACGAGGCGATGGCGATCGCTTTCATCGTCGCCAACCGGGCCCGCGAGCGCAACGCCCAAGGCCGGGTATCCGATATCGAGGTCTTCGAACGCGAGAGCGCATACCAACGGCAGCGAAGCATCCGCTTTGCCGCCGACACCCGCCGGCGCTCGAGCCGCTCTCGCCTGGCGAATCTGCTCGATCGCCCGGGGGAACTCTCGCCACGCCTGGCCCCGGTGCCCTCGCCGACCCCGACGCTGCCGGAACTCGAGGAACTCGAAAGCGAAGCGCTCGCCGCCAACGCCGCGCTCCGGGCGGCACAAGCGCGCGTGGAAATGCACGAAAAGCGCATCGAAGAGGCACGAGCGTCGCAAGGAGCGAGGATCGAAGGGGAAATCGAAACCGGAATCGGTAGCCGTCCCGCAAGCGGCAGCGATGTCTTTCGCGCCGGCATATCGCTGCATATCCCGCTTTTCGACGGTGGGGGTCGGGCCTCGGAGATCGCGCGCCGACAGGCCGAACTCGCGCAAGCCGAAGCGAGCCTTCGAAGGATGCGGATGGATATCCGCCAAGCCCTCTTGGAGGATTGGCTCTCGGTCGGCAATCTGCAAGCGGAGCGGGAATCCGCCGATGCTTTCGCCGCTTGGCGCGATCTCTACCTCGACCGCAGCCGCGCCCTTTACGAGCAGGACGTGCGCGCCGATATCGGCGATGCGATGGTACAAAGCTCGGAATCGACCCTGCGTATCGCGCGCACGGACTTTGCGCGGATCATGGCCCTGGCCCGAATCCACGCCTTGCTCGGCCGCGACCCCGACGATCTCTTCGGGTGGCTTTTCGGCACCTAGCGAACGACGGGGTTCTTCCAGACCCCGCACGCCCGGCAGCGGCCAAGATCGCGGCAAGCCGACACTTCACCGTCTCGCACCGAAATGCCCGGGACCTTCGAAAAATGAAACGAACCCTTCTTGCACTCGACGGCCGCCCTCCTTTCCTTTCGACGGCGAAGATCGTCTTTTCTTTTCTCTTGGCGCCGAGCCTTCGACACGCCCCGCTAAGGCTCGGCGTCTTCGCGCTGGCGGCGCTGCCGATTTATTGGCCGGGCTCCCTTTTCGCCCAAGAATCCGAGGGCTCGGGAGCCACCGCGATCGAAGGCCGGGTCGATTGGCTCCGGCGAGCGAGTCTTCGCTTTTCCCAAAGCGGTATCATTACGCAGGTGGCGGTCGACGCCGGCGACCGGGTAAGCCCGGGGCAGATTCTTCTTGCGCTGGACTCCGCTCCTTTCGATGCCGATATCGACGCCGCCGGAGCCGAGTTGACTCGCCTCGATCCCGATCTCGAAGAAGGCGAACGCGAACTCGAGCGGGCGCAGGATCTTTTCGATCGCACCCTCATTTCGGATCACGAGCTCCATCTCTCTCGCATCGCCTTGGCTCGCCTGAAAGCGCAGCAGGCGCGAGCGAAAGCGTTGCTGCGCTTGGCGGAGATCCGACGCGAGCGGAGCGTCCTGCGCGCTCCTTTCGCCGGGATCGTGATTCGCCGAGCGGCGGAAGTCGGGGAATTCTTCAACACGCAGCTGCCCGCCCCGGCGCCGGTCGAGATCGGCGATAGCTCTTTGCTCGCCGCGCGCCTGTCGCTGCCGGCGACGGCGCTTTCGCGATGGAAAAAAGGACTCGAGGTCATCATAGAAAGCGGCGGACAGAGCGTTGTCGGCAAAGTCCGGCATATCGGGATCGAGCCCGATTCCACCGGCGCTTTCTACCCGGTCGAGGTGGAGTTCGTTCCCTTTGCGGGCTTCGGCGACGAAAACACCGCCTTTCGCATCGGCCGGCGGGTGGAGATCCGGCACCGATGATCCGGATACAAGAGTTCCGGATGCAAGAGTCCCGAATTCAAGAGTTCCGGATTCAAGAGTTCCGAACACAAGGGATCCGGATACAAGAGCAAGCGCTCGCTTCGGAGAACTCGAAGCGCCCGAAAAACCATCGAAGCGCTCGAAGCCCCTTCACGCCCCCGGCGCCACCATCGACCGCCCGAACGCCAGCCATCATGCACCGAACTCCTCTCATCGGCTTGTCGATCGCCGCCAAAGCGCTGACGGCGGCGCTTCTTTTGTCTTCGGGGGCGCTGCAAGCGCAGGCGCAAACCCTCCCGTGGCAGGAGTCGGAGTCGGAAAACAGCCCCGCCCAAAGCCCCGTGCCGGGGCAAAACGCCCTCGATCGGATCTCCCCGGGGCTGCTCGACCTCCTCGAAGGCGACACCATTCCCGACGAGGACGAGCCGGAGTTCTTGGATCCCGATATCGCCTTCGTCCCCACGATCACCGCCCCGACCCCGGATCGGATCGAGGTGCACTGGGAAATCGCCCAAGGCTATTACCTCTATCGCGACAAAATGGGCTTCGGTATTTCCGCCCCCCGGGGAAGCGATCGAACGCCGGACTTCACCTTGGGCTCGCCTCGTTTCCCGAGCGGAGAGATCAAGGACGACGAGTATTTCGGGCGCATGGAGGTCTACTACGACTCCGTGCAGGTGGACTTTCCCTTCGCCGGCGAACCCGGCCTTGTCGATCTCGATATCACCTACCAAGGCTGCGCCGATGCCGGGCTTTGCTACCCGCCGATCACCCGCAGCCTGCCGGTCCTGATACCGGTTGCGGGAAGCGGCGCCGGGCCCGGACTCTCATCGAGCGGCGGCATCGATATCCCGACCGAGATCGATAGCCTGCCGCAAGGGGAGATGTCGGAGCAAGACCGCATCGCCTCGGCCCTGCTCTCGGACAGCCCTTGGCTGGTGATGCTCTCGCTCTTCGCCGCCGGACTCCTGCTGGCCTTCACCCCTTGCGTGCTGCCGATGGTGCCGATCCTGTCGAGCATCATCGTCGGCCAAGGCGAAGAGGTCGGCATGCGCCGCGCATTCACCCTCTCGGCGATCTATGTGCTGGCGATGTCCTTGACCTACACCGCCGCCGGGGTATTGGCGGGGATGGCGGGCGCCAACTTCGCGATCGCCTTTCAAAGTCCTTGGGTCTTGATCCCCTTCGCAACGCTATTCGTGCTCTTGTCGCTGGCGATGTTCGGCTTCTACGAACTGCAAGTTCCCGCTGCCTTGCAAAGTCGCTTGAACTCGCTGAGCCGGCGCCAACGCGGCGGCAGTTTTATCGGGGTGGGAGTGATGGGCGTGCTCTCCGCCTTGATCGTCGGTCCTTGCGTGGCCGCCCCCTTGGCCGGCGTGCTGCTCTATATCGGCCGCACCGGCGACCCCCTGCTCGGGGGCCTGGCCCTGTTCGCCTTGAGCCTCGGCATGGGAACCCCGCTGCTGATCGCCGGCACCTCGGCGGGGAAGATCTTGCCCGCCGTCGGGCCGTGGATGAAAAGGATCAATGCCGTCTTCGGGGTCATGCTCTTGGCGGTGGCGATTTATCTCCTCGATCGCGTGCTTCCCGAGGCGATGATTCTGCTGCTGTGGGCGGCGCTGCTGATCACCTCCTCGATCTACATGGGCGCGCTCGATTCCCTCGCCTCCGATGCCGGGGGTTGGAGGCGGCTTTGGAAAGGAGCGGGGCTGATCTCGTTGGTCTACGGCATCTTGCTGATGGTGGGGGTCGCAACCGGCAAGGGCGATCTCTTCGAGCCCTTGAAGGGATTGGCCCTCGCCGAGGGCGAGTCCGCAGATCACGCCCTTCCTTTTCGGGCGGTCAAGGGAAGCCCGGGGCTCGATACCGAGCTGGGACAAGCGGCGGCGCAAAGACAAACGACGATGCTGGATTTCTATGCCGACTGGTGCGTCAGCTGCAAGGAAATGGAGCGTTTCACCTTCAGCGATCCGAGGGTGCAAGCGGCGCTCGACGGGATGCGAATGCTGCAAACGGATGTGACCGCCAACGATGCGCAGGATCAAAAACTGCTCAAGCGCTTCGAACTCTTCGGCCCGCCGGCGATCCTGTTTTTCGACCCCGAGGGACGCGAACGACGAGAACTGAGGGTGGTCGGCTTCATGTCCGCCGAGGAATTCGAAGCGATCGTCGCCCGCGCTCGAGGCTTCGCCGCCGGGACGCAACTGCAATCTCGTTTGTCGACCCCCTCGCTCGAGCCAATCGCTCGAGCCGATCCATTCGACAACCGAACGACGATATCGAATCGATAGCCTCGATCCCGGCGGCGCTTGTCCCCCAGGCTCCTTCCATCGAAGGGCTTGGTCGCTTCGATGGTGCGCGATAGCGGAAAGCGGGCTGCCGTGCCTCGGGAAGGTGCGGCGACGAATGAACCGGCGCCGCCGGACGATAGGGGCAAGACGACCGCCAAATCGAAGCGACTTCGCAAAGGCCAAGGTGCCGGTATTTTCATCACTTCCAAGGCTTCCACGAGTTCAATCCCGGCTTGTTCGCGAGTTTCGAAGACCGACGCCGGCACGACAGGCACCGGCACCCCGTTCGCATCGATGGCTTCAGATTGATGCCGGCGAATATTGCCGCAAGATCTGTCGCAATCGACAAACTCGCGGGTCTCGCTTTTCCAATATTCGATGACGAAGCCCGTCATGGCTATTCCCCCGCCCTAGAGTTATTTGAGACAATCATTAAGACCTGATCATAGGGGATAACGGAGGAACCTCACGATGAAAAAAGAGCATGCCAAGCACGCAGGAACCAAAGCCGTGAAGCCGTCGCCTAGTGGGGGTCGGACTTCGACCGGGAAGCAACGAATGACGGCCAATCGTAAGCATGAGGCTGTGCTGCGATTGATGAAGGGTGAGGACATGGAACTCATCGCCCGGAGTTTCTTAGGTGTCGGCAGCCGATGTCAGCCGCCGGCGAGAGAAGGCTTATGAAGCGATGCTGTATGGCTTGCTGTCTCAGTCTCGCGACGCCCGATATGTAGAGAACAACCGTCTGCGAGCCAAGGTGGGCGAACTCACCATGGTCAAAGAGCTTCTTGACGAGAAGATCGAGAGGTTGGAAGCCGGCCGCCCTTTTGCGCCACGCAGGTCAAAGCGATGAGCACCGCGCTTTCGATCTCCATGAGAAAACTCTACGGTGTCTCGCGGGTCTGCCGGGTTTGGAGGATGAGTCTCTCCGGTGTGTACCGCGGTCTGGGAGCGCAGTCGGACAAACAGGTTCCGCGCCGTCGACCCGGCCCGCATGGGCAGATGCCCGATGCGGAACTGGTCGAAGAGATCAGGAAGGTGATCACGGCCAGCGGGTTCTATGGCGAGGGCTATCGCAAAGTACGGGTATCGCGACTCATACGTGAGAAGGGTTTGCTCGCCAAGCGATGCCGAAGGCCACAGCGTGGCCTTCGGGCTCATGATGGAATCATCGTGTCTTCGAGGGTCAATGAGATGTGGGGCACGGACATGACAACAATGATTCTGGGCACCGGGCAGCAGGTCTGCGTCTTCGTGGCGGTCGACCATCGTTCGGCGAGTTGCGTGGGTCTCACGCGGCCATGCGATGCACGCTTTTTGAAGCGTTGGAGCCGGTCCGCCAAGGGGTTCGGGAGTGCTTCGGAGCCATCGGCAAGGGGGTGGCGACGGGGTTGACCATCCGCCATGACAACGGCTCGCAGTACATCGGTCGCGACTTCCTTTTGGCGAGATCTCTGGGGCAAGGATCGCCTCGTCGCCGTCCTTTGTCCGTTCCCGAAGAAGGCAATGGACGTGCCGAGCGCTTCATCCGCTCCTTGAAGGAGAGCCTGCTGTGGCTAAGACACCTTGCTGGACCATCGAAGAGTTGCAGCAGGCACTGCGGAAGTTCAAGGATATCTACAACCAAGCTTGGCTGATCAAACGCCACGGACAACACACTCCGAGCCAGTTCAGGCGAGGGGCGATGGACGAAACCCGGGCGGTCGCATAAGCTTCAAAAGTGTCTCAATAACCCTAGGCCGCTACATATCGACGAGCCTATACTCGACCCTTTCGGATCGCGTTTCTCGCTGCGCCTTAGGCCGCTTACCCGAGCGACTTTTCCTCCTGCTTTTCCTCCCGCTTTTCCTCCCGCTTTTCCTCCCGCTTTTCCTCCCGCTTCGCCGCCGCCAGCAGGCCCAGCGGATCCGACGGATCGACCTCCGCCATAAAAGGCT
Source organism: Gammaproteobacteria bacterium (assembly GCA_965220535.1). GTDB lineage: Bacteria > Pseudomonadota > Gammaproteobacteria > HK1 > HK1 > HK1. The sequence continues at coordinate 1,607,375 of OZ244833.1, forward strand.
GGTGTCGGTCGCTGCCGGTCAACTGATAGACCAGCCCCAACCAGTTATTGAACATCGCCTTGCCGGTATCCGCCCAGGTGTTATCCAACAAGGGCTCGATCGCTTTTTCCGGAAAGTCCGGCGGCGGCCGGCCGGCTTGCGCGCGCCTCGTTTCCTCTCGATAGCCCTCGAGGATACGAAGCGCCTCGGGCGGGAAATAGTTCTCGGGGGGCGAAGGCCAATCCTCGCGCGCTCCGGTGAAAAAACGGCCGACTTCGCGCTTGTATTCCTTGGCAAGGCTGATCAGATCGTATTCCGGATGGCCTTGGAAAAACACGAAGCGAAGGCCGTCGGCGCTCACCGCCAGATGCACCCCGGCCTGCGGGCTCTCGCTCAAGACCCGCAATCCCGCTTCCTCGAAGCCCTCGCGGGTGATTTCATAGACATGCGAATGGGGAGCGTCGAATCGCGTATTCAAATCGACCAGCAGCGGGTGGCGGGCACGATCCCGGCGGTGCTCGTAAATCCCCCAACGTTTCTGCGGCCGGCATGGCCGGCGCCCTATCCCGTGGAAGTGCTGCAGATAGGCGTGGGTAGCAAGACACGAGCACACCACCGAACAGACATGCCGCTTCGACCACTCCATCACTTCCACCAAGGGCTCCCAAAAAGGCTCGTCTTGGAGCGCTTGGCAAGCGGGATTCGCCCCGGTGATGATCAGCGCATCGAGACCGCTTCGGCGAAGGTCGTCGAAGCTCCGGTAATGGCGTTCGATATATGCCCTCGCCGCCGCCCCCCGCGACCCGCACTCCACACTGAAATGATGCACGTGGATCTGGGCGATGCGATTGCAGTTTCCGATCAGACGCATGAACTGCCGATCCGTCGCCTCCAGCGCCGCATCCGGCATCATATTGAGCAAGCCGACATGGAGCTCGCGAATATCCTGACTATGCGCCCGATCGAGCGAGAGGACCTCTTGCCCCTCGTCTTTCAAGCGTCGGAAACTCGGATGATCGTTATGGGCGATAAGAGGCATCTTTTTTCAACCGGAGCCGAAAACGCGACGGAAAATCAAGCGACGGGAAATCAAGATACAAGCGAAAGATCCGCTTTTGCGATCCTTCTTGCGATCCCTCGCTGCGGCTTCTTCACGCACCGCCCACCGTCTGGGCAACGAGATCGAGAAAATCCCCTTCGTCCCGCACCTTCTCAGCATCGGAAGCGGCAAGGGTATAACCGTAGCGATCGGCGATCTCTTGATAAAGCGGCTTTCGGTGCTCGACCAAACGCGGAAAAATCCAACGCGTGAAATGATCCGGATCCATCGCCTCGGTGGATTCGATACCGCGCTCCTCGAAATATTCCGCCAGCGCCCTCGTTAAAAATTCCTCCTGATAATACAAAGGCTTGGGGCTTTCTTTTTGACGCCGGATCAGTTCGTCCTCCATCTCCCTCCCGGCCCGAATATAAAGAACAAGCGTCTGGTCGGCGAGGTCCCGGATCGTTTCCTCGTGGTCGATTTCGCAAGCGCTCCCCCCGGCATCGTTGATGAAATGATCGTAGCCGTAGATATCCTTGGCCTTGCGGATGAAGGCCGCGACATCGCGCAGGGCTCCGATCTCCCCTTCCCGGTGCAATCGCTGGCGAGCGATGAACTCCTCGTAGGAAAGCCCGCCCTTGGCCGGATCCCCCAACTTGCCGAGAAAGGAGGAAAGCGGCTCCAAGTTATCGACCGTGATATTGCTTGCGATATAAATCGAATCGCTGCAAAGAAGATCGCGCAGAAATCGAACCCTCATCGCTTCTTTCTTCGCATTGTCCATGATCGCCTCGCCCATATAGCGAGTGCCGATCCGATAATCCGCCGAATAATGAAACCAAGAACGCTTCGGCAAGCGATTGGCGAGGGTGGTCTTGCCGACCCCGGACATGCCGAGCAAGGTGATCGCCTTGTTTTCGCGGGCGAGGAAAGCATCGACGCTCGTTTTCATATTCCTCGCCCTTTCGTTTCGGCGATCGTCATCCGATCGTCGAGCGCGCTTTTCGCCCTCATCGGGACATGATCACCGGAATCTCCGAGTGCGCCATGATATGACGCGTCGCTCCGCCGAAGATCATCTGTCGCAATCGACTGCGGGTATAGGCGCCCTTGACCAAAAGGTCGGCGCCAAGAGCGCTGCATTCTTCGAGCAGGGTTTCTCCCGGGGCATGATCGCCGGCATCGATCATGCGCGTATCCACTCGGATCCCGTTTCGCGCAAGATGAGCGCCGAGCTGCTCCACGGTGGGGCCGGGCACCCCCCAACCCTCGACCCCCACCACGCTCACCCTTTTTGCCATCGTCAGCAAGGGCATCGAAAAGGCCACGGTGCGCGCCGTCTCCGCGCTGTTGTTCCAAGCGATCACCACGTGCTCGCCCAAGGTCGTATGGGGCGTGCCGGGCGTCAGGATCATCGGGCGTCCGCTTTCGAACAACGCCCCTTCGGCCATCACATGCCAATCGACCCACGGATGCCCGAATTCACGCCCGATCAGAATGAGATCGAAAATACGCCCGTAATCCCCGATGACCTGCCCTTCCAAACCCTCGATCTCGCACCAGCCGAATACCGCGCCGGTCGCCGGGGCATCGAGCGTTCCGAAGTCGATCCCTTTTTTCGCCCCCAAATCATCGAAGCGAGCCTTGGCCCGGTCCCCGAGCCTGCGACCCTCCTCTTTGAGCTGGCTGAGGTAGGAATCGGCGAGGACGATACCCTCCCCGTCGATGATCTGAGGCGGACGCAGGACGAAAAGACCCTCGAGGTACGCACCGAAACGCGAAGCGATCTGCACCCCCGCCTCGAAGGTGGCCGAAGCCGAATCATCGTCATAGAACGGAAGCAGGATCGTCTTCATCGCTCACCACCTCCTCGGGGTCGACCGCACCATACGCGGGAAAAACGAAACGAATCACACCGAAATCCTAGGCCGAAAAGCCCGAGCGACCTGCGCAAAACGACGCGCCGTCTTGCACGAACGACGCTCGCGCTCCACTCGCCGTCTCACTTGGCCGTCACTGGGCCATCTCGCTCGCGCCCCCTCCTTCGAAGCGCCTCGTCGAAGAGCGCCGACGCCGGCAAACGACAAAAGGGTACCACTTGAGGCTTGATCGGTGCATCGAACACCCTCGGCCCGCTCGATCTTCCACGAGGGTCGAGCGAGCCCCTCCTTTTCGACTTCGAGGGAATGGCCGGCGTCGGAATCGACCCCGAATCCACCCGGGATCGACGAGGCCGACCGGCTATCCGAGGCTTCGAAGGGCTTTTCATCCTCGTCTTTCAAACGGAAATGTCCTATCCGATCGCCCCTCTTCGTTCCGGTTTCGTCATCGTCGCTCGCTTGGCGTTTCGGCTCGGATGAGAGCCGATTGCCGGCGGGGGAAACGAATCCGGGGGTGGCGAGGGTGGAGCGCAGGTCGCGAGCGCTACCGGCAAAGAACTGAGGGGAGCGGCGAACGCGAGGGCAGTTATTCGAAGGCGCTGATCGGCTATGTCGAGATCGTCGGGTGCAAGGGCTAAGCAAGGGGCAAGCACAAGGCGAAGGGCCGTCGAAGCCGAGACGGGCGAGGGCCGGACGATCGATGCGATATGTCTCGAATCTTGAATCTTGAATCTTGAATCTCGGGTCTTGGTGCCCTTCGAACCCTGAATTATTCCTTGAAAGCCTTTTCTTTTCAAAAACCCGGGTCGCCTCGGCAAGCCACGAGATGGGCGAGGGCCATGGCTCTTTTGTCGGGGTCTTCGACGATCCCTTCCTCGTAATGGATGATGCGCAAATCCCGGAAGCGATCGAGCAGCTCGTTGGGACGGGCGCGAAAACGAATGCTCGGCGGGCCACCGACCCTTGCGAGCCCTCCGGCAACGGCGGGCACGATGTAGTGATGGTCGTAGAGCAAGTAGCCGCCGGGAGCCAAGGCCTCGATCAGATGCGGTATCAGCGGGCGATCCAAAAACCGGGAGACGACCACGAGTCGGTATACGCCGCGGGGGATAGCGGTGGCGGAGGCGAAAGCGCTCTCGTCTTCCCGGCTTGGTTGCGCTGCCGGCGAAGGCCCTTTGCGACGGCGGGCGAGGCGCTCGAGATCGGCCTCGATCCAACGCACCTCGAGGCCTTCTCGTTGCGCCCTGTTCGCGGCGCGCTCCAAAGCGACAGAGGAGATATCCATCGCTTCGACCCGATAGCCCTTGGAGGCGAGGAAGAGCGCGTTTCTACCGGCGCCGCAGGCGACATCGAGCGCCCGCCCGCGCGGCAAACGATCGATCCACCTTGCGAGCAGCTCGCTCGGATGCGTTCGGGCGACATATTCCCCCGATGCATAACGCGCATTCCAGCGCTCTTTGTCGGCATCGCTCATGAGGGTGATGATGACCTCTTCGATTCAAGACACTCGAGTCGAACTCGAAGGGGGCACGATGGGCCCAACGTCGCTCGGGAAGCGTCGCTTCGATCGATCTCGATGGCATCGACGGCGCTCGAAGCGAGGAGCGAGCGAATGCGACGCTCGATCTCGTCTCGTAGCGATCTCGTCTCGTAGCGATCTCGTCTCGTAGCGATCTCGTCTCGTAGCGATCACGTCGCTGCCCCGCAACTTATACCAAGGATATCGCAATCTCGCCCCGCCACGACGACTTCGGGCGAGGAAAGCGCCAAGGCGATTCGAGCAGCGATTCCAAGGATGATTCCGCAAGCGCCCTCGTCGCGCTCGCAACCGATAAAGGCTTCGCCCGAAGCAGCGATCACACCCTCCCCGCCAAAGCGAAGGGATTCGGCTTTCGACCTGATCGCCGGCCGCGAAAACCCCGCCGCCTGACCTGTTCCGAGAAAGGAGAATGCCATATCGCTCTCATGCGATACGAGGGTCGTAAAGCCATAATATCCGTCATCCGGCAGGGGGCGCGACGATCGCCGTCTCGGTCGTGCTCGATCTCCGCCGTCTTCCGCGCCTCGGATAGAGCCTTCGACCCTCGAAGCGTCTTTGGCCTGCGTGAACGATCAACCGAAAAAGGTATCGAAGCCATGTACGAACTACTGCAATCGAGCTCTTTGCGTCATTTCATGATCCGGCAGATGCCGGCTTTTCTGATCGCTTTCGTCGTCGCCGAACGTTTCTATAAATTCGGCAGTTTCGCCTTGGAATGCATCGCCTTTCTCGCCACTTGGTGGGTGGTCGACGCTGTGTTCTTCCTGATCGGGTATTTCGCGAGCGGCGGGCGGATCCCAGCGACGAAAGAGATCGACTTGAAAGAATGACCCTCCGAGCCCCGCCGGGCTGCGGGCGGATCGGCTGAGTTGCGAAGATCGCTCGAGCCGAGGACCGGCATCGGAGAACCCGCATCGTTTTCATCGACGACGACGCCGCCGCCGGCAGCCCTTTTTCGAAGGCGATCCTCGCAAGGTCTTCTCGCAGGTCTCGGTTGCCGAGCCGAGGGCCTCGATGCTTCGTTCGGGAAAGGCGAGCCGTCATGGCGGCGGTCGGCGCCTTGATCGGAATCTTGTGGACATCGCGGCTTCGAGGCAAAAAACCGATCGGCCGGAATCGTCGCATCCTCACTCCCCCGTCCCCCGAGAAATCCCCAAGGACTTCGTATCATGACCGACTCCCCATCCCCGACGACTCCGACATCCCCTCGCATCCCCTTGACCGAGGCGATGCGCTTTCGCTGCATCGGCCCGCCCCGGGGCGGGCGCGTGGTGGCGGTGGCGGGAGATCCGGTCGAGCCCGCGGTCTTTTATTTCGGGGCCGTCGCCGGCGGGGTCTTCAAGACGACCGACGCCGGGGTCAGCTGGTTCAATATCAGCGACGGCTGGTTCGAAAGCTCGTCCGTCGGGGCGCTCGCGGTCTGCGAGGCCGACCCCTCGGTGATCGTCGCCGGGATGGGGGAAAGCGCCATCCGCACCGACGTCTCGCACGGGGACGGGGTTTGGATATCCACCGACCACGGGCGGTGCTGGAGGCATGCGGGCCTTGCCGATACCCGGCATATCAGCGAAGTGCGCATCCACCCGCACGACCCGGATCGAATTTACGTAGCGGCTTTGGGGCACGCCTTCGGCCCCCATCCGGCGCGCGGCGTCTACCGCAGCCTCGACGGCGGCAAGCGCTGGGAACGAACGCTCTATCTCGACGAGCGCACCGGCGCGGCGGATCTGGCTCTCGACCCTTCGAACCCCTCGATCCTCTATGCGAGCCTGTGGCGGGCTCATCGCAATTTCTGGGAACTCTCGAGCGGCGGCCCCGGCAGCGGCCTGTGGCGCTCCGAAGACGGCGGAGCCACTTGGAACGAAATCACCGCCTCGCTGGGTCTTCCGGCCTCGACCGTCTTCGGCAAGATCGGGATCAGCGCCTCCGCCGCCCGCAACGGCCGAGTCTTCGCGCTGGTGGAATCGGATATCGGCCCCGGTCTTTATCGCTCCGACGATTTCGGCGATCACTGGGAGCGGGTCAGCGAGCGGCAAGACCTGCGCTATCGCCCTTGGTACTACATGCACGTCTTCGCCGACCCGATCGACGAGGACACCGTCTACGTCAACAACCTGCGGATGTGGAAATCCACCGACGGCGGGGTCGGTTTCACGAAGATAGCGACCCCCCACGGCGATAACCACGATCTGTGGATCGACCCGAAGGACAACCGCCGCATGATCCAAAGCAACGACGGCGGAGCCAATATCTCCTTCAACGCCGGGGCTTCATGGAGTTCGATCCACAACCAGCTGACGGCCCAGCTCTATACCGTGGACACCGATGGCCAACAGCCCTTCTATCGCGTTTACGGCACGCAGCAGGACAACTCCAGCATCGGGGTGCCCTCGGGATGCGTCGGCGGGGCCATCACCTGGGCGGATTGCCGCATCGCCGGCACCGGAGAAAGCGGCTATGTGGCGGTGGACCCTGTGCAACCCGAAGTGGTCTATGTCGGGGCCATCGGCAGTTCGCCCGGCGGCGGCGGGGCGCTGCAACGCTACGACCACCGCAGCCGCCAGATCCGGCTCGTCAATGTTTGGCCGGAGCATCATGGCGGAATGGGGGCCGGGGAGCTTCGCTACCGCTTCGGCTGGACTTTCCCGATTCTGTTCTCGCCGCACGATCCGAATCTTCTCTACACCGCCGGCAACCGCGTCTTTCGCAGCCTCGACCAAGGACAGCGCTGGGAGCCGATCAGCCCCGACCTGACCCGGGCCAGCCCCGATCGTTTGGGCCCCTCGGGCGGACCGATCACCTTGGATACCAGCGGAGCCGAGCACTACTGCACCCTCTACGCCCTCGCCGAATCCCCTCTCGAGCCGGGGACGCTCTGGGCCGGCTCCGACGACGGGCTGGTTCATATCAGCCAGGATGCGGGCGCAAGTTGGCGAGATGTGACCCCGCCCGAATTGCCGGAATGGTCTTTTATCCGCACCCTCGAGCCCTCCTCGCATCAAGCGGGGAAGGCCTATCTCGCGGCCACGAGATACAAACTGGACGACCCCTCGCCGCTGCTGTTCAAAACCGAAGATCACGGACGCAGTTGGGTATCGATCGTCGGGGATCGCAAAATCGGGAGCGATAGGGACGAAACGAGCGCAGAAGACGAGGAGCGCTCGCTCCCGACGGACGATTTCGCCCGCGTCATCCGCGCCGACCCGCATTGCCCGGGAATCCTTTATCTCGGCACCGAGAGCGGCCTTTATCTCTCTTGCGACGACGGCAAAAGTTGGCGGCGTTGGCGATCCAACTTCCCGGTGACCCCGGTCTACGATCTCAAGATCGAAGGCAGCGATCTGGTCATCGCCACCCATGGCCGATCGTTTTGGATCCTCGACGATCTGACCCCCTTGTACCAACTGGCGGGCGGCGGCGAGGACAAGGGCCGCGGCGACGATTCCCTGCGGCTTTTCGCCCCCCGCCGTACATGGCGAATCCTGCCGGGGTTGTTGGACTTCATCACCGAGGGCGAGGGCAAGGGCTACAGCGTCGGCCTCGGACAGGCGGCAACCTTCATCGGCCGGCGCGACGAAAGCGGGCAAATCCGACGCGAGTTCCTCGATGCCGGAGAAAGCGCCCCCGACGGAGCCATCGTCTACTACCGCCTGCCCGAGTCGGCGGTATCGGCCTTGACCGCCGCTCGTTCGGGCAACGAAGGAGACGAGGGGGGCGGTTCGAAGCCCGGTGCCCGCTCGGATGCCGCCTGCGCATCGTTGGCCTTCTTCGATGCCGATGACAATCTGATCCGCGAGTTCTTTCCCCGGCCTGCGGGGTATGACGAACTCGACGACGAAGACAAAGCCCTCGATCCCGGGCCGTGGATGCCGATCCGAATCGGAACCAACCGCTTCGTCTGGGATTTGCGCCATTGCGGGGCGCTTCGCCTGCGCGGCAACAAGATGGGCCTAGAAGCCGTCCGCGGACCCTTGGCGCTGCCGGGGGTCTACAAAGTGCGGCTTCGGGTTGGCGAACACACGCTCGATCAGACTTTCGAGATCGCCAACGACCCTCGCTCGCCCGCCGATCTCGACGAACTGCGCGAGCAGCAAGAAAGCCTGCTTGCGATCCGCGACAAGATATCCGCCGCCTACGCGACCGTGCAGCGTATCCGCGAGATTCGGCAGGAAGTCGGTCGGTGGCAAGAGCGGCTCGGCGCTCGGAGACCGGATGAATCGCAAGCAATCGAAGCGATTTCGCTCGCCCGATCCTTATGCGAGGCGCTGGACGAGGTGGAATCGGATCTGATCCATCCGGGCGAGCACACCGATACCTTCGGTCTGCACCACCGGGTACGCCTGAGCGCCGCTTTGGCCTCCGTCATCAGCATCATCGATAGCGCCGATGCCCGACCGACCGCCCAAGCCCTCGCGCTTGCGCACGAGTACATGGAGGCGATCGATCAGCGCTTGGCTCGCTTCGAGCGCTTGCGACAGGAGGACTTGGCCGCCTTCAATCGGATGGTCGCGGAATCGAATCTCCCGGCGGTCGATGCCTCGCCGGCCTCCCTTCCTTCGGGGGAGCGGGGGTAGAAGGGGCGGACGAGAGCACCTGGCTCTTGCCGGCGTCCCACCGCCCCTTCGAAGGACGGCGTTCCCGGCCTCGCCGCCGAGTGCCACCGCCGATCGATCTTGCGATGGACGAAACGACATTTTCGGCTCGGGCTCTTCGGAGAAGTCGGATTTCCCTTCTTTTCTGCGACCGCCGGCGAAGAGGCGAACATGGCATGAGGTGGGGGCGTAGCAAGGAGGGATCGAGCACGGTCGCGACCGCTTCTTCTTCCGGCCGACCTCGTTCCGGCCGACCTCGATCCCCTATCGAGCGAAAGCCTCCGAACGAACGATTCTCGAACACAAGGATCCGGGTGCGAAAAAAACGCCTTCGGCGATGCGATGCCAACGGGCGGCAACGACAAGCGGCAAAGGCAGCAAAGATAGAATGCCGCATGAAGACTCGGGAATCACCCGCGAGCCGCCCTTATCGCCGGCCGAACGCTGCTTTCGCACCATCCCCTGCCTACCCCGGCCCGCAGCGAGTGTCGATGATTGAAATCCGATGATTGAATCGCTTCCGTTTTCCCGAAAAGTGCACGAAGAGAGGCTTTCGAAGGGCCGAAAAACCCTTTTTCACTGATCTATCGAAGGAGACCGAATCATGGGCGACATCAAAAAAGTGGTCCTCGCCTACTCCGGCGGGCTGGATACCTCGATCATCTTGCGTTGGTTGCAGGAAATCTACGATTGCGAAGTGGTGACCTTCACCGCCGACCTCGGACAACGAGAAGAAGTGGAGCCTGCGCGCATCAAGGCCGAATCCCTCGGAGTCAAAGAGATCTTCATCGACGATCTGCGCGAGGAATTCGCCCGCGACTTCGTATTCCCGATGTTTCGTGCCAACGCCCTCTACGAGGGAGAATACCTGCTGGGCACATCCATCGCGCGACCGCTGATCGCCAAACGCTTGGTCGAAATCGCCCACCAAACCGGGGCCGACGCCATTTCCCACGGCGCAACCGGCAAGGGCAACGACCAAGTGCGCTTCGAACTAGGAGCTTATGCGCTCGCCCCCGCCATCCGCATCATCGCCCCATGGCGTGAATGGGACCTGAACTCTCGCGAACAACTGCTCGCATACGCGCAAAAACATGGCATCTCGGTCGAAAAGCGCAGCGCGCACGAGGGCGGCAACACCTCCCCCTATTCGATGGACGCCAACCTCCTCCATATCTCCTACGAAGGAAACGAGCTCGAATCCCCGGCAACCGAACCCGACGACGGAATGTGGCGCTGGACCCGCTCACCCGAGGACGCCCCCGACGCCGCCCGCTATGTGGAGCTGAACTATCGACACGGGGATATCACCGGCATCGACGGCCAAGAGATGAGCCCCGCCACGGTGATCGAGACCCTCAACCGGATCGGCGGCGAAAACGGCATCGGTCGGCTGGATATCGTCGAAAACCGCTATGTCGGCATGAAATCCCGCGGTTGTTATGAAACCCCGGGCGGCACCATCATGCTGAAAGCCCACCGCGCGATCGAATCCATCACCCTCGATCGCGAGGCGGCCCACCTCAAGGACGAACTGACCCCGCGCTACGCCCATCTGGTCTACAACGGCTATTGGTGGAGCCCGGAGCGTTTGATGCTGCAAGCCTTGGTCGACGAATCCCAAAAATACGTCAACGGAAGCGTGCGCCTCAAACTCTACAAGGGCAATGTCCAAGTAGTCGGCAGAACATCCGATACCGACGACCTCTTCGACCCCGAAATCGCCACCTTCGAAGACGACCGCGGCGCCTACGACCAAAAAGACGCCGAGGGCTTCATCCGCATCAACTCCTTGCGCCTTCGCATCTCCGCCAAACGGGGGCGCGGGTTTTGAAAAGGCTTTTGCGGGCTATCGAGAGGAAGCCCGAAACGAATACCGAGAAACAACCTACGAAAGAGATAGCCTTACTATGCCTGCCACGGGCAACGAGAACGGAGCGAGAGCCTATCGATCACCCTCGCTCCGCATCTCCTTGTCACTACCCTAGTCGGATGGGGTAGCTTCGCGACACGTCGCGATATTGGAAGATCCAAGGAGAGCAAGGGCATGAGCGCTGCACCTTCGTCGGATAATTTGACACTCGAAGTCGAGAACTTCGGACCGATCGTAGAAGCAAAGATCGAACTTCGCCCTCTGACCGTATTCACCGGGCCCGGCAATACGGGAAAGTCTTGGCTGGCGACCTTGATTTATGCGCTGCATAGACATTTTGAAAGTTTATGCCGTGCGCATCCAACATTTTTCATTAGAAGATCAATGGGGAGAAATGTATCGGCAAAAGAAATCGACGCTCTTGTCGATTGGGCGAATTCAGAAATATTCTCGAAGAGAAAGAATAATAAAATAGATAACGAGAAAATAATTGATTTACCTGACTTTATCATGAGAAATATCTCCGAGTATTTTGATGAGTCGAATGAGAAAATTATCGATCATGTCTGTCGCGCTCTCGGGGTTGAGAACAGAAAACATCTGATTCGCAATTCGACGAAACATCATCATACATCCATTTCGATCATTAAAAATATCAATGATCGGAGGTTATTGCATCAACGATCTATATTGAAAGGCGATGAATTTAAAAAATCGATAGCCGAATTTTCAAAAATGGCACTCATCGATATTGGTGATTTGAAATCCGTACTTCCAATTACTGAGATGAGAAAAAATCATGACCCGAATGACTTATCATCGATACTCGGCGAGTTACTCGCCGATATAACTAATAAATATGTCTTCTCATGGCTCCATCCGCTGAGCAAGTCGGCATTTTATTTTCCCGCGGATCGAGCCGAGATGATGCGTATCCATCGAACCATCGTCCGCGCAATCGTCGGCAACGCCGTTTCCGCCGATCTTCGACCGAGGGCACCTACCGCACAGCTTTCCGGAGTGATAGCCGATTTTCTTCAGCATCTTATCGACATCGATTCACCCCCATATCACAACGGGAGACCCCACCATACCCATACCATGGAACGCCATGGTATCGAAATAGAAAAAAATATCGTCGGCGGTGATATCGGTATCGAGCGAAGTCAGCTGATCGGTTATCCGGAATTCACCTACCAGCCGAAGGGTTGGAAAGTGCCGCTATCCCTGATCAATGCCTCTTCCATGGTATCGGAACTCGCTCCGATCGTACTTTTCCTGCGTCATAAAGTCATGCAGGGAAATACCCTGATCATCGAAGAACCGGAAGCGCGCTTGCATCCCCAAATGCAAGTCGAATTCACTCAACAGATAGCCACTCTCGTTCAATCCGGCGTCAGAGTCATCCTGACCACACATAGCGAATGGGTTTTACAAACCCTCGCCAATATCGTATGCGCATCCGCCCTGACGGAAAAAGAGCGTTCCAAAATTCCCATTGCCAATATCGCACTGAATCAAGATCAAGTCGGAATATGGTTGTTCAAGCAGAAACGAAGCCCGAAAGGCTCTGTCGTGGAAGAGATGGCATTGGATCGGGAAACCGGGCTTTACGATTCGGATTACGATGCCGTCAGCGAGGCTCTCTACGGAGACAATACCTTGATCTACAACGCAATCAATAAGAACTAGACCGGATAAGCAAGAATATCGCCTCGATTACCAAGCGCGTCGATAAAAAATACTTTACGATAAACATCGAGCATCGGCAATGTTCAATCGGTCGAGCGATGATGATAAGATCACCAATCTTTTTAGCAAATCCATAACCGAGATCGTAAAATACAATGCTTGTTCACGAATGGACAAGGAAGAGAGCATGAGATTAAATAAAATCAACTGAATCTCAGCATTCTGAGCCTCGTGATCCCAAAAAGGAATATCCTTTTTATCGTCCAAAGATCAATTCTGATGAATACTATTGAAATAGCGAGACTTTTGAATAAAATCCCATCGTCTCAATAGCAACCGAAAAAGTCGAGTGATCACCCATGCTCCACCACCCGCTATCCCAAATAAGACTCGAAGGCTACAAGTCGATCGCGAATTGCGATCTCGAGATGCGCCGTTTGAACATATTGATCGGGGCCAACGGTGCCGGCAAATCCAATTTCATCGGCTTTTTCCCGCTGATCCGGCAAATGCTTTCAGGGAATTTGCAAAAGACCGTGAGCAAAGCCGGCGGACCCGATGCGTTGTTGCACTTCGGGCGCAAGAAAACTGCTTCTTTGCAGGCAAAGATTTGTTTCGGCGACAACGGCTATTCCTTCACATTGGAGCCGACCGCAGATAACCGTATGATGTATGCCGACGAGAGGCTTTGTTGGAATGGGAAGCCAAGCCGACCCGAGAGCCCGAAATATTATCCCCTCGGAACCGGACATTTCGAATCGGGCGCCGACACGCTAAGAGAAATAGCCGATACCTACGACTACACGATATCGACCATGAGAAAGTGGCAGGTCTATCATTTTCATGATACCGGCGAATCGTCGCCGATGAAGCGACTGCATCCGATCAACGATAACGACTGTCTCAGGCCTGACGCCGGAAACTTGGCAGCCTATCTCTATGATCTTCAACAACGCTTTCCCGATTATTTTCGGATAATCGAGAAAATGATTAACCTCGCCGCACCCTTTTTCGGAAAGTTCGCTTTGCGTCCGTCGCCTGATAACCCGGAGATGATCGAACTCGAATGGTTCGCAGACGGTGAAGACACGCCCTGCAAGGCCCATCACCTGTCGGACGGCACGCTACGCTTCGTATGTCTTGCAACGCTTTTGTTGCAGCCTCACCAGAGGCAAGCGGAAGTCATCATCATCGACGAGCCGGAACTCGGGCTTCATCCTTACGCCATCACCGTATTGGCCGGGTTGTTGGAGTCCGTTTCCCAACGCAAACAGATCATCGTTTCCACGCAGTGCGCTGACCTGCTTTCCGAGTTCTCGCCGGAAGATGTCATCGTCGCGAACCACGAGAACAATCGATCTGTATTCAGACGTCTAGAGGGCGATCCATTACAGGATTGGCTGGAGGAATATAGCCTTGGCGAACTTTGGAAAAAGAATCTTCTGGGCGGAAGACCCTCTTAAGAGATGACGATATCACTCTTCGACACTCAACTGAAACATGATATCGATAGCCAATCGGACACCTTTTCGAAGAAAGCCGTCTGCCGCGCCCGCAATCGTTTCGGCGGCAAAGGGCTCAACGCTCGTCGGGTCCCAACAGCACGATTTTTCCCAAGGCTTTGCCGTCGGCCATCTCGCGTAGAGCCTGTGCGGTTTCTTTCAGCGGAAAGAGATCGGCGGTCAGCGTATCGAAATCGACTCTTTCGGATTCGATCAGTCGAACCGCCTCTTCGAACTCCTTGTTGAACTGGAAAGAGCCGACGACCTCGATCTCCTTTAGCATGATCAGCCGCAGCATCACCTCCGCCTTGGCGAGCTGGATAACGCTGAGAATCGCCACGCGCCCTTTTCGCTTGACGGCTTGGAGCGCGGTGTTGAACGCCGAAATCGCCCCGCTGGCTTCGATAACCACATCGAAGCGCGCATCGAGACCGGTCTCGTCGACCTCGCCGATCACCAATCCTTCTTCGGCCCCGGCTCGTCGCGCCACGTCAACCGCATTCGAACGCAAGTCGGCAGCGCTGACATGCGCTCCGCGAGCGGCGGCTCCGGCGACGCTGAGCAGTCCCATCGGCCCGCAACCCATCACCAGCACCCTTTGACCGGCCACCACGCCCGCTTTGTTGAGGGCATGGAGGGCGCATGCCATCGGCTCGGCAAAAGTCAGATGGCGCGGGTTCACCGTTTCGGCGACGGGGCGACAGCACCTCGATGGATGATCGATGATCTCGCGAAAAAATCCATCGAGATGCGGCACCGTGGTCGCCGAACCGGGGAAGTTCTTGTTGCTGCACAGATTTTCCTCGCCGCGCTTGCAAGCCTCGCATCGCTGACAGTTCATGACCGGATTGAGGGCGACGAGCTGACCCTCTTTCAGCGACGAGCCGTTGGGGTCGATCACCCGAGCACAAGCTTCGTGCCCCAAAGTCACCGGATTGCGCAGCACGAAACCAGCATTGGCGAAATGCGAGTAATAGTGAAGGTCGGTGCCGCAAAGACTCGCAGCGGCAAGGCGCAGGCGGGCAAAACCTCGAGGGATGGCGCTCGGAACGACTTGATCGCCGATCGTTACGCTGCCCGCTGCCGTCAGCTTGGTTGCGATATATGCCATGGTCTCAATCCCCTTTCAAAGTCCCTTTCAAAATCCGATGACATAGCCACCATCGACCGGCAGATTGACGCCGTTCACATAAGCGGCTTGATCCGATGCGAGATAGAAAACCGCGTTCGCCACATCTTCGGCGGTCCCGAAAGCGCGGGCGGGAATGCGGCGTTCGATCCTTTCGCGACGAGCGGGATCCTTGGCCAATACGGCGCGGGTCATATCTGTATCGATGAAACCTGGGCTCACCGCGTTGCAGCGGATTCCGAACTCGGCGGCGTCCACGGCGACGGAGCGGGTCAACCCGACCACGGCGGTTTTGGCCGTGACATAAGCCGCGGCCGAAGGCAGCGCCATCATCCCCCCCATCGAAGCGATATTGACGATGGCCCCGCCGGTTTTTTCATGCAGCCTCACATAACGCCCGCAGGCGAGGAACATCGCCCGCACATTGACGCTCAAGACTCGATCCAGCTCCTCGGGGGCGACTTCCCAAACGGGTTTTTTCAGATGAACCCCGGCATTGTTGACCAGGACCGCAAGCGGGCCGGCCTTGGCGTGAATATCGGCCAACCAATCCGCGCCGGGGTCGGCGGCGATATCGCATTCGACGAAGGTCGCGCCAAGACCTAAGGCGTCGAAGTCCGAGCGGCTACGAGCCACGACGAAGACTTCGTACCCCGCGTCGAGAAAACGGCGCGATTGGCCAAGACCCAAGCCCTTGTTCCCTCCGGTAATGACGGCGACAGGCATGTCCTATCCCCCTTTTCGATGATGGCGGTAGAGCGCGTTGATCCGAAGAAGGAACGCTTCGGCCGGAATCTCTTTGCGGAAAAAATCCGGCATGATCTCGCAAATCTCGTCGACGAAATCCAAAAACCATACGTCTCGCGGGCGTGTCCAAGCGTTGTCCATCGTATAAAAGCCGCCTTCGAAGAAACCCGAGGTATCGAGGCTCGTGGCTTGCTCCAACCAGACATGGCGGCTCGCCGGCTGACCGTTATTGGCAAGATAGACACCGCCTTGGACCCTTGGCGATGCCAGCCAGCGGGCGAAGGAGATGGCTTTGTCGGGGTCGCCGGTGCGAGCCGAGACGCCGATACCGGCTCCGCCCAAAATCGCGCGAGGCCTCGCAGCGCCTCGGCAAAGCGGCAGATCGAAATAGGACACCCGGTGGGACCGAAACCCTGAACGCACGTAGTTCACATAGCCGAACAGACACGGCGAGCAGGCGAACTCGTCGGTCGATGATATCGCCTCGAGCACCCGGATCGGATTCATATCCACCTGCTCGTCGGGACCGAGCCGATAGAGCGCGCGCAATACACCCAAGGCATAAAGCCCGCTTGCGTCGGAGAAAAAACGCTCGGGATCGTGCGGCATGATCTCGTCGCCGCGACCGGCGACCAGCGTCATCATCATATCGAAGGCATCGACCGGCAGCAGCGGCGTGAGCGGTCGGAATCGAGCGGCATCCGATGCCAGAAAATCCTCCCAGAACCGAGGCAGCGATACGCCGAGGTCCGGCCGAAAGGCGGCCATCTGACAGGTGGCGTCGATCGCATAGGCCCAGTACGCGCCATTCCACAAATAACTCTGTATCGAGCCGCCCATCGAATCGGCGAGATCGGCAGGCGCCGGGAGCGGCAAAAGCGCACCGCTGTCGGCGATCTGACCGACATGCGGATGGTCGAGCACGATGAAATCGTAGCCCTCGGCAAGCCCTGAAATCGGCTCGTCGGCGAAAGCCTGCAGCGAGCGCCGATCCCATGAAATCTCGACCCCGGTCCGGGCCAGATAGACATCGGATGCGGCAACGACAGGGTCGTATCCGCGCGGATGATCCCAAGTCATGCCTTTGAGTCTCATGGCACCCTTTCCCTTTTCGAACGCTGCCCCGATCGCTGCCCCGATCGCTACTCTTGAGCGGTTCACGATCAGTTTCGCGATTTCGGGATGAACTTTCAAGTATAAAAATAACTTTGAAATATGAAAGTTCTATGATACACATTGTCACCTTAGATTCGTAGTCGATTCCCGGCTACGCCGCCTGCAAAGAACGCAACGAGAACGAGGAGAAAGGAAATGCTCTTTCAACTTGGCCAGACCGGTCGCCTGATCGTGGCGATGATCGCCCTGACCCTCCTGCCGCCGATGGCAAGCGCCGCCGACTTCACCTTCCGGTTGGCGCATGTAACGTCGGACAAAGAGCCGCTTCAAGCCGCGATGGAGGAATTCGTGAAGAATGTCGAGGCCCGCACCGAGGGTCGCGTCGACATCGAGATCTTCCCGAACGCCCAACTCGGCTCGAACCCCGAAGTCTTCGAGCAGGTACGCGCCGGGGCACCGATCATCACCATCTCCGATCCCGGCTACCTCAGCGACTTCGTGCCGGACTTCGGCGTGCTCGGCGGTCCTTATCTGATGGACGACCCGCGCGATTTCCAAAAGATCGTCGATTCCGACCTCTATGCCAATCTCAAGAATCGCCTGCGCAGCGAGTCGAGTATCGAGTTGCTATCGCTCAACTGGCTCTTCGGATCGCGCCACATGCTCTCGGACAAGCCGATTTCGAGTCCCGCCGACACCGCCGGCATGACCTTCCGCACTCCGCCGAATATCATGTGGGTCGAAACCTTCCAAGCGATGGGCGCGCGCCCGACCCAAGTCGCCTGGGCCGAGGTCTATTCGGCCTTGTCGACCGGAGTGGTCGACGGCGCCGAAGCCCCGCTACCCTCGATTTACGGTGCCAAACTGCACGAGACCAAAAAGCTCATCTCGCTCACCGGTCATTTCAAGGGCTTCACCGGGCTCATGATGAACGCCGATGTCTTCGCCTCGATGCCGAGCGATATTCAATCGATCATGGCCGAAGAAGCGGTCGCGACCGGGGCCTTCATGACCGACTTGATGCTTAACAGCCAAGAAGACTGGATTGCCAAACTCCAAGCCGAGGGCGTAACCTTCAATCGCGATGTCGATGTGGCGGCGTTTCAGGCCGCGACCGCCGATGTCTACACCAAATTCCCCGATTGGTCGAAAGGGCTTTACGAGCAAGTACGCTCGATTCTCGATAACTAAGACCCCGGCGATTCGACCTGAGATTCGGCCCGAGATTCGGCCCGAATCCGCGACCAAGGATTCGGGCCGAAAAGGGCGATCATGGCCACAATCGGAATCTGGGTGCGCCGAGCGGAGAATTTCGTCTCGTTTTCCGCCCTGACCCTGCTCACCGGATCGGTGCTATGGGGTGTGCTCACCCGCTATATCACCGAACGTCCGGCGGTTTGGACCACCGAACTGTCGGGGATCTTGTTCACTTGGACGGTCTTCATCGGCGCGATGACGGCATGGCGCAATCATCGCCATATTCGGGTCACCTTGCTCATCGATATCCTTCCGGGAGCTACGCGCAAGATCGTCTCGAAAATCGGCGACGGGATCGTATTCGCCTTTTTGGCTTCCGTTGCCTACCTGAGCTATCTGATGATGCTGAAAGGGGCGAGCCGTCCATCGCCCGTCCTCGATATTCCCTTTTCTTATGTCTACCTCGCCACCCTCGTCTGTTTTACCGGCATGTCGATAACCGCGCTCCTTCGGCTGCTGGATTTGCCGGGCTTTGCCGAGCGGGCGAAAAGCGAAGCCTCGGATGAAGCCCTATGACCTTGGCCCCCGTTTTCATCCTGTTGCTTTGCATCGGCATCGGAATCCCCGTGGCGCTGGCCATCGGGATCGCCGCCCTGTCTTTTTTCTTGATTTCCGGGGCGGTGCCGGCCGAGATTTTCGTGCAACGCATGGTGGCCGTCACCCATTCCTTTCCGCTGCTTGCGATACCGCTTTTCGTCATGACCGGCGTGGTGATGAACCATGCCGGCATCACCTCGCGAATGATGTCCTTCGCCCAAGCGATGACCGGGCATTGGAGAGGGGGGCTGGCGCAGGTCAATATCCTCCTTTCGACCCTGCTCGGCGGCGTATCGGGATCGGCAAACGCCGACACCGCCATGCAATCCAAAATACTGGTCCCCGAGATGACCCGGCGGGGCTACGATCCGGCCTTCTCGACCGCCGTGACCGCTTCTTCCTCGATCATCTCGGTGATCATCCCGCCGGGGATCGGGCTGATTCTCTACGGCTTCATGGGGAATGTTTCGATCGGCAAACTGTTCTTGGCCGGTATCGTCCCCGGGGTGATCATCTGCATGGCGATGATGGCAAGCGTCGCGATTCAAGCGCGCCGCGCGGGGCTCGAAGCCGTCTTCGAAAAGCCGATGCCTTGGGCCGATCGCGGGCGGGCTTTCGTCGGTGCGTTTTTGGCCCTGCTCGTGCCGGTGGGGATCGTCTTGGGGATCCGCTTGGGCTTCTTCACCCCCACCGAGGCCGGGGCGATGGCTGTCCTGTTCGCCCTCATCGTCGGCCTCGTCTACGGCGAACTGAAGTTCGAACATATCCGGCCGATTTTGGAACAGACCGTGCAGGCCACCGCGGTGATCCTGCTCGTGATTTGCGCCGCCGGCGCTTTCGGCTTCTACATGACCTGGGAGCGCATCCCGGCCCTCGTCGCGCAGGAGATGCTGGCCCTCACCACGAACCCCTATCTGCTGCTCTTCTCGATCAACGTGCTCTTGATCCTCGTCGGAATGTTCCTCGAGGGCACGGCGGCGCTTATCCTGTTGACCCCGATCCTCGTCCCGGTGATCGGCGAGGTGGGAATCGATCCGGTTCATTTCGGCATCGTGATGGTCTTCAACCTGACCATCGCCGGCATCACGCCACCGCTCGGCACGCTCATGTTCACGGCCTGCTCGATCACCGGGGTATCGATAGCCCGATTCATCAAAGCCTGCGTACCCTTCTACATCGTGCTCTTCGGCATGCTCCTCGTCCTGACCTATATCCCGCAGCTATCGCTTTGGCTGCCCGACCTGCAGTTCGAGTGAATCCGGCGTGAACGACGATACCGACGGCCGGGTTCGCTTCGAGATCGAGGGCAATGTGGGCGAAATCGTGCTCGACCGCCCCGCCAAGCACAATGCGCTGACCCCTCGGATGTACCGCGAAATCGGCGCCTGCTGCGCCGAGGCGAACGAGACCGCCGCCTGCCACGCGGTGATCGTTCGCGGGGCGGGAGAACGGGCTTTCTGCGCCGGCTCCGATCTCGCGGCGCTCGAGGACTACGAGGACTTCTGGGCTTGGCGGAATCGCTACGACTACATCCCCCCGATCCTCGCCCTGCGCCAACCGGTGATCGCCGCGATCAAGGGCTGGGCATTGGGCGGCGGACTGGAAATCGCCTTGGCCTGCGATCTCCGAGTGGCTGCGAGATCCGCCGTCTTCGCCGCCCCCGAGGTCCAGCTCGGCTGGAACGGAGCCGGTGGCGCCGCCCAACACCTGACACGGATGTGCGGCTACGGGCAGGCGATGAAAATTTTATTGACCGGCGAGAGATTCTCGGCCGATGAAGCGGAGCGCTTCGGCATGATCGAGTGGCTTGTGGACGAGGGGGAGGAGCTCGCCGTGGCCCGGAGCACGGCGGCCAAAATCGCCGCCTATTCCGGCGTTGCCACGCAAGCGGTGAAAGCCGCCGTCCGCGGCGCGATGGATCTCGACACCCGCCAAGGGCTACGCAACGAAAACGAGTTGATGTCGCTTTGCCTGGCCAAAATCGAGCAAGCCCGACTCAAATCCGCGCCGGAAGGAAAGGATTGATGCCCAAGCCCGAAAAACCTGCGGCTTACGATTCGAAAAAAAGCAAAGCCTCGGTTCCGGCCGCGGAAAAAGCCCTCGACATACTGGAATTGCTCGCGGATTCGCCGAGCGGATTGACGATCAACGAAATCGGCGATGCCCTTGACCGAACGATCGGCGAAATCTACCGTATCGTCGTCTACCTTGCCGAACGCGAATATCTGCGTCAGGACCCCGACACCAACCGCTACGCCCTGACCTTACGATTATTCGAACTCTCCCACCGGCATGATCCCACCGAACGCCTGATCCACGCCGCCTTGCCGATCCTCGAGCATATCGCCGCGCGCACCGAGCAATCTTGCCACCTCGGCGCCTTGAATCGGGAAAACATCCTCGTGCTCACCTCGATTCAAAGCCCCCGACCGGCGGGATATTCGGTGCGTACCGGCGCCCTTTTCCCGATCGAGCAGACCAGCTCCGGGCATGTGATCTTGGCGTTCTCCCAAGCCGACAAACAAGAGCATTACCTGGCAAGGCGCGCCCCCCTCGAGGGCAAGCGACTGCGCAAACGCTTGGCCCGCATCCGTGCCGATGGCTATGAGGATACGCAAAGCACGATGATCGAAGGGGTGCGGAACCTTTGCGTTCCCGTATTCGACAGCCGGGGGATTTGCGCGGCGATCACCTCGGGCTTCATCGCCCGGATCGATGCGACCGTCACCTGCGAAGAATGCTTGGCGACCATTCGCTTAGGCGGGATCGAACTGTCCCGAGCCTTGGGATTCAACCTCGAAAAAAGTCCCTTCCAAGCGGTTCTTTCACCTTGATCCGGCAGGAGCCTCGATGCATGACGGATACCGCCGATCCCCTTCCGCTCACCGGATTGCGGGTACTCGATTTCGCGCAATTTTTGGCGGGGCCGGTCGCGGCCTTGCGCTTGGCCGACCTCGGAGCCGAGGTCATCAAGATCGAACGCCCGCAAGGGGGCGATGCTTGCCGGTCCATGGTGGTCAACGAGCAGGTTTTGGATGGCGACAGCTTGGTATTTCACACTTTCAACCGCGGCAAGAAAAGCGTGAGCGCGGATTTGAAAGAGCCCGCCGAACTGGAAACGATCCGAGGGCTGATCGCAACCGCCGATGTGATGATCCACAATTTCCGTCCCGGGGTGATGGAGCGGATCGGGCTCGGCTACGATGCGGTGCGCAAGATCAACCCCCGTCTCGTCTACGGAACGGTTTCGGGCTACGGAAACGAAGGACCGTGGCGTAACAAACCGGGACAGGATCTGCTGGTTCAAGCGCTGTCCGGAATCGCTTGGCTGAACGGCAATGCCGATGACGGCCCGACCCCCACCGGCTTCGCCATGCTCGACGTGGCCACCGCGGGAAACCTCGTGCAGGGGATCTTGGCCTGCCTTTTGCGCCGGGGCATCACCGGCAAAGGTGCGCTCGTCGAAGTCAGCCTGTTGGCGACGGCGCTCGATCTGACCTTCGAGCAGTTCACCTGCTTTCTCAACGACGAGAACCGCCCGCCGCAACGGCATAAGATAGGCAACGCCAATCCCTATCAGCCGGCCCCTTATGGCATCTACAAAACGGCGAGCGGATATCTCGCCCTTGCCATGACCCCTTTGACCACCTTGGCCGATCTTCTCCAAGCGCCCGAAATCGCCGCTTGCGGCCAAGAAAGAGCCTACCGCGACAAAGACGATATCAAAGCCATCGTCGCTCGCATCCTCGCCACCCGACCCGCACAGGACTGGCTGGGGATACTCGAACCCGCGGGCGTATGGTGCGCCCCCGTGCTCGACTGGCCGGACTTCATCCTCAGCGAGGGTTTCAAGGCCCTCGATGCCGTGCAAACCATCCGTACCGCATCCGGAGACGAGGCCTATACCACCCGTTGCCCGATCCGCATCGACGGCGCTCTTTCGAAAAACGGCGATAGCGCCCCGACACTCGGCTCGCACACCCGAACCATCTTGCAAGCCTTCACCGCCGACGCCTAAAGACACCCGAGACATGACACCGCCGCTCGAGGGCATTCGGATCGTCGATTTCAGCCAGTTCTTGGCCGGTCCCTACGCCTCGCTCAAACTGCTCGATATGGGAGCGCGGGTCATCAAGGTCGAAAGCCCTAAGGGAGGGGATTTGTGCCGGCACATCTACCTGTCGGACACGAAAATCAATGGCGAATCGACCTTGTTTCACGCGATCAACCGAGGCAAGGAAAGCATCGCGCTGGACCTCAAATCACCCGAAGGCCTTGCCGCCGCGCGCACCTTGGTAGCCGGCGCCGACCTCGTGATCCAGAATTTCAGACCGGGTGTCATCGACCGACTCGGACTCGGTTACAAACAAGCCAAGGACATCAAACCGGATATCGTCTATGGCTCGATCTCCGGCTACGGCGATAGCGGGCAATGGGCCGATCTTCCCGGACAAGACCTCCTGGCCCAAGCCCGATCGGGGATCATGTGGCTCAGCGGCAATGCCGACCAAGGCCCGGTTCCCATCGGCCTGCCCATCGCCGATATCAGCGCCGGAGCGAACCTTGCACAAGGCCTTTTAGGCGCACTCTTTCGCCGCGAACGCACCGGACAAGGCGGCCTCGTGGAAACCAGCCTTTTGGAATCACTGATCGATCTCCAGTTCGAATTCCTCACCACTTACCTCAATAACGAAGAGATCTCCCCCGAGCGCACCGAGCGCGGCTCGGCGCACGGATACCTCCCCGCACCCTACGGCGTTTTCGAAACCGCCGAAGGATTTATCGCCCTCGCCATGAGCCCATTGGACCGGCTAGCCGAAATCCTCGGATTGCAAAACGAGCCGCACTTCACCACCGGACCACAGACAGGATTTACCCATCGAAACGAAATCCACGAAACCCTCGCAAAAGCCTTCCAAAGCAAAAGCGCCCAAGAATGGGAGCGCTTGCTGATCAAACAAAACATCTGGTGCGCCCGCATCTTGAACTGGAAAGAAATGCTGCAAACAACCACCGGACAAAGCCTGGCAACCCTGCTCCCGACCCCCGAAAACCCAAACCCCTCCCTTCGCCATCCAAGCACGCCAATCCGCTTGGACGGCCAAAAACCACCCGTACACCCCAAAGCCCCCGAACTCGACGCCCACGGCCAAGCCATCTGCGATGAATTCGGGATTACGTTGGCTTGACAAAAGAAAGAGACTCAATCTCAATGTCGTGCAATGGACGATATACCTAAGTTTGGCGCAGACGACGTGACCCTTGGCCCTCCGATTCTCGGGAAAAATCTGCAAATTATCCTTGGTTGCAATTCCTTTGGGAAACGACAGATTGACTGACCTTCGCCCTGATTGCCACACCGGAACCACTGGAAAAGATCTATCCTACCTTGTAGGAACGAATATAATAGGGTAAAGTCAGGTTTGAGTTCGGGAAGGATCGCGCCGATCACTCGATAACAACACCGATCCATGGCTTTGCGCAAAGCCGCAGTCCTTCAAACTTTCCCGGATGCTGGCTGATGGGAGCCCTTCAAACAAATAATTGGAGATGCTGCCCCGCCATCACTCGTTTGTGCCTTGACACGCCGCTGATAACATCATACGCTAAATTCAATGCGTGTCATCGCAAAGAAAACGTTGACCGAATATGGCAAGCGTGAGCCAAAAGCGTTAGCATCTCTGCTTTCATGGTATCACGAGGCCAAGGCAGCGGAATGGAAAATGCCCACGGACATCAAAAATAAATATCGCAATGCCAGTATTCTGAAGAGGGGGCGCGTTGTGTTCAACATAGCAGGTAACAAGTATCGACTCGTTACCTGTGTGGACTACGAATCGGGAATTGTTTTGATCAGATTCATCGGCACGCACGCGAAGTATGATCGGATAAACGCAGAGGAGATTTGACATGACACACATCAGGCCCATCAAAACAGAAGCTGACTATGATCGGGCACTTGAGCGCATCTCTTCTTTGATGGAGCTGGATGATCATGAAGCGGCTACTGCTGACGAATTGGACGTTCTCGCAACGTTGGTCGATGCTTATGAGCAAGATCATTATCCAATTCCTCTGCCCGATCCTGTGGATGCGATATTGTTTCGCATGGAGCAGCAAAACATAACTCGCGCTGATCTCAAACCATATATCGGAAGTAGCGCGAAAGTTTCTGAGGTGCTATCCAGAAAGCGTCCTCTTACACTGAAGATGATCCGTGCACTTAATGCACATCTTGGTATACCGGCAGATGTATTGATCGGCGACCCTGCTGCATCCCTTCCTGACGATCTCAAGGATGTACAGTGGGATCGCTTTCCGATCACCCAGATGGCGAAATGGAATTGGATTGAAGATGGCCCTGATCTAAAAGATCGCGCCGAGGAATCTATAAGAGAGATGATCTGGAAGGCAGGAGGGGAAAATACCTCATCGATGGTGTTTTATCGAAAAAACAACTCCGTCCGCTGTAATGCGCAGATGAATACCAATGCGCTACAAGCTTGGTGCCTCTATGTGCTGGGGCAAGCAAGAAGCCGAGGTCTTGAAGGGAAATATGTAGACGGAACAATTGATGAGAGTTTCCTTCGGGAGGTTGCACGTCTCAGCACTAATGACAACGGTCCTCGAATCGCGGGCGATTTTCTCGCGAGACATGGTGTTGCGTTTGTTTATGCACAGCATCTTCCCCGAACTTATCTTGACGGTGCCGCCATGCGTACCATAGAAGGTGTACCGGTCGTTGGAGTGACCGTCCGCCATGACAGAATCGATAACTTCTGGTTCTGTCTACTCCATGAATTAGCGCATCTCGGATGGCATTTACAGGACAAGACTGATTACTTCATTGATGATCTCAGTCTTGATAAGACAGGTCATAGCGAAGAATGGAAAAAAGAAGATGAGGCCGATAAATTAGCACAGAATGCTCTGATTCCTGAAGATATATGGGCTGATGTAGACATAAATCAAAAAATTCAAGCAGAAAGAGTTATCAGCCTAGCGCAAGAAGCAGAGGTGCATCCTGCAATCGTCGCCGGTCGCATCCGCAAGGAGACCGGTAATTATCGACTACTCTCAAGATTTGTCCACAATAACAAAATACGCAAACAGCTCAATGAGATGTAATTGACTGATTTTAGTATATAAAATCAAGAAAAGTGAGAGGTAGATAAGAGGATTTCATCGCAACGAATTACCGATTGAGAGAAAAGTCTAGATGTATATGAATTATTATAAAATTATGAGTAATTTCGATTTTATAACCCTGACTATCTTAGTTTACGATATATTTATCAGATTCCTCGGAGCACAAAACAACTATAGCTAAACCGCATTCCTTGATCCGAAATTTTCACTTACACTGCCATCGCAGGACTTGCGCTAGGCTCCTTTCGGCGATACCGAGGCGACGGATCACGAGCCCGGGTAGCGAAGGAGCCGCTTTTCGATGCTTGTTGTCGCTTTGCCGATGGAATCGTTGAACATATATGCAGATCGGTTGTCCAAGTAGATGAGATATCCTTTGTCGGTGCCTCGCCGCAGGGGGATGCATCTTCGGCGACGAAGTTCTGAAAATCTTCGATATCGAATAGCGTGGGCGGTGTAGGAACGTCAATGCCAAAGGCGTGATTTGCCGCGGAGATCGGCTTTTTCCGAGGCTTTCGTCTATGGCACCTTAGCCGATGCCTGCACTATGAGTATGGGTAGTGCTAATCCCTTTCCAATCTATGCGGAAGGTATGTACGCTTCAATTCGCTAGTACCTTGATAAATAAGGGTGATCCCAAGACGGCCACTGCGATCGACGCTCCTTGTTTGAAAAAGCGCCGGTCGTTTCGGTGTCGAGAGTATCATCACGAGCGAGGATAAGGCTGTTTCAGTCGAGGGCGCGATGTGGCGGCAAAAAAGGTCCCGCCATCGGGGTATATCGGCGCATGGTGAGAGGATAATTCGAATACCGTCTCGAGCGCCTTCGCTGATTGAATCGCCTTGGGATCCGAAACGGCAGCGAATAGAAAAGGACCGATGATGCATTCATTCAAACTCGATATTCTCGATAGGCTTATAAGCCACGAGATAAACCGTTCCATCGGCTTCATCCATGAGACTCGTGGAAAATAGGATCTGTATGGGCAACGAAAGCCCGAGGTGCTCGATCAATTAAAGAAGGTCGCCATGATCGAAAGCACCGAATCCTCGAATCGGCTCGAGGGAATCGTCGTACCGCAAGCGGCGATGGATCGAATCATCGAATCGGGCCGGCCGTTGAATTCCTCGGATCGATCCGAGGCCGAGGTTGCCGGCTATCGGCAGGTTTTAGGGCAAATTCACGACAATGCCGAAAATATCCCCCTTACTTCCGGGGTAATTCGCCAATTTCATCGGGATTTGATGCAATTCACCGCTGAAGGGGGCGGGGAGTGGAAAAGAGCGCCGAACAGCATCACGATCAACCTACCGGACGGCACGCAGGAGCCGCGAGCGAGAACGACCGAGCCTTTTCTCGTCGATGTCCATATCGATGGATTGATCGAGCGCTTCGACGACCATGCGGAGAGAGGAAAAATCGACCCGCTGATACTGATCGCTCTGTTTGTATTGGACTTCCTGTGCATTCACCCTTTCAGCGACGGGAACGGGCGGATGTCAAGGCTGCTGACCGTGCTATTGCTCTATCACCAAAAATACCGGATGGTCGGCTATATCTCGCTCGAACGGATCATCGAGCAATCCAAGGGCAGTTATTACGAGACGCTGCACAAATCGGATCAGGGATGGCATGACGAAGGCCGTCACGACCTCGCGCCTTGGGTGGAATATTTCCTCGGCGTGCTGGTGAGTGCCGGCCGCGAATTCACCGAGAAGGTCGAATCGGTTTCCTCGGCATACGGCATGAAAAAGGCCTTGGTGATTGCAGCCATCGACGAGATGATCGGATCGTTCTCGATATCCGAACTCGGGAGGAGGTGTCCTAGCGTCGGGCGCGATACGATTCGGGCGACGTTGCGCAACTTGAAGCAAGAGGGATACCTTGAAGTATCGGGTTTCGGGCGTGGGGCAAAGTGGCGCAAGACGGCTAAATCGCTCCCGCAGTCCCCCGCAAGATCAACCTCCTGAGCTTTAATAGGGGGATATGTCGGAAAACGACCATTCGGAAATTATTTTTCGATATCAGAGGCTTAGGAGAAAATACGAATTATCGGCAAAAATAAAGTACGTAAAATACGGCGACAATTACCCTATTAATGGTTGAAAACGGGGAGACGAGCGATTGTTGGTCTTTGCTCCGCTCGATGCCCGCGACGATATCGCGGTGAGGGGTATTGAGAGGTAAGAGGGACATATCGAGGTATCGGGTCCTCGGGCGTGGGGCAAAGTGGCGCAGGACGGCTAAATCGCTCCCGCAGCCACCTCGAGATCGACTTCCCGGGCTTTAATAGGGGGATATGTTGGAAAACGACCATTCGGAAATTATTTATCGATATCAGAGGCTTACGAGAAAATACGAATTATCGACAAAAATAAAGTACGTAAAATACGGCAACAATTACCCTATTAATGGATGAAAATGGGGAGACGAGCGATTGCCGGCCTTTGCATCGCTCGCTGCCCGCGACGATATCGCGGCGAGGGGTATTGAGAGGTAAGAGGGAGATATCGAGGTATCGGGTCCTCGGGCGTGGGGCAAAGTGGCGCAGGACGGCTAAATCGCTCCCGCAGTCCCCGCAAGATCAACCTCCCGGGTTTTAATAGGGGGATATGTCGAAAACCGAATATCGGGGAATTATTTATGAATATCAGAGACTTAAGAGAAAATACGAATAATTGGGAAAAATAAAGTGCGTAAAATACGGCGACAATTACCCTATTAATGGATGGAAACGGGGGAGCAGTCGATTGGGGGCTTCGCGCCGTTCCCGCCAAGATGAGTCGCGGCGGGGGATATCGATCGGGAAGTGAGTGCTCGCTATATGCCGATCGTCCAAGAATCGGTCGATTCTGGCTATCTTGTGCCCCCTTCACCGTGCCGTTTTTCTTGCTCGAACGATCGGCGAGCGGATCATGCGTTCGATGTCATAAAAATCGAATTCGGTGCCGGAATTCGAGATTGGTCGGAGTCGGTCTTCGTTGCGCTGCGCTCCTTTCGGCGATATCGAGACGACGGGCCACGAGCCCTGGTAGCGAAGGGGTCGAGCGAAGGGGTCGTTTTTCGATGCGTTTTGCCGCTTTTTCGATGGGATCGGTGAACAAATACGCCGATCAATTGTCCAAATAGATGAGATATCCTTTGTCGGTGCCTCGCCGCAGGGGGATGTATCGAAATCGGACGGGGAAATCGGACGGGCGCGGCATTACACGTCGGGGGACGAGAGAGCGGTCCTCGGAGCGGTCCTCGGAGCGGTCCTCGAAACGCACTCCTTAAGGGGTCGTTTTTCGATGCGTTTTGCCGCTTTTTCGATGGGGTCGGCGAACAAATACGCCGATCGATTGTCCAAATAGATGAGATATCCTTTGTCGGTGCCTCGCCGCAGGGGGATGTATCGAAATCGGACGGGGAAATCGGATAGGCGCGGCATTACACGTCGGGGGATGAGAGAGCGGTCCTCGGAGCGGTCCTCGAAACGCACTCCTTTTGGCTGTCGAAGCGATCATCATGCAACCATCTCATAGCGAAGCCGACTTGCTCCATGTCTTGCGGCAGCGTTTCGGCTATGACTCTTTTCGGCCTCGGCAGATCGAGATCATTCGGCATGTCTTGAGCGGTCGGGATGCCGTGGTGCTGATGCCTACCGGCGGCGGTAAATCCATCTGCTACCAATTGCCCGCGGTGATGCTGCCGGGGCTCACGGTGGTCATCTCGCCCCTCATCGCGCTCATGAAGGATCAGGTGGATGCGCTGCGCGCCAACGGTATCGCCGCATCCTGTCTCAACTCGAGTCTTGGCCGCGAGGAATTCGATACGGTGGCGGAAGAGCTGGCCAAGGGTGAGATCGACCTGCTCTATCTATCGCCCGAGCGGCTCTTTTCCGGCGATTTCCTGAACTACCTCGCCACGCTCGATATCGCTTTGTTCGCGGTGGACGAGGCGCATTGCGTGAGCAACTGGGGGCACCATTTCCGGCCGGAATACCAGCGCCTCGATGCCATCAAAGAACGCTTTCCCGAAACGCCGGTGATGGCGCTGACCGCCACCGCCGACAAAGCGGTGCGTAGCGATATCGGCGAATCGCTGGGGCTTGTCGAGCCCGAGCTGTTCGTGGCCTCTTTCGACCGGCCCAACCTGTCGATGACGGTGCTGCCCGGTCGCAAGAAATGGGAGCAGCTGCTGCCCTTGGTCAAGCGCTATCCCGGCCAAGGCGGCATCATCTATTGCCAAAGCCGCAACAACACCGAAGCCTTGGCGGAAAAACTCAAAGGGCAGGGCTTCGAGGCTCAGGCCTATCACGCCGGGCTCGATGCCGAGACTCGCAACCGGGTGCAAAGCGCCTTTATCCAAGGCGATTGCCCTATCGTATGCGCCACCGTCGCCTTCGGCATGGGCATCGACAAAGCCGATGTGCGCTTTGTGGTGCACTGGAATATGCCCGGCAACCTCGAAGGCTATTACCAAGAAATCGGTCGCGCCGGACGCGATGGTCTCCCGGCGGAAACGGTGCTGTTTTATAGCTATCGCGATGTCCAAACTCAGTTGGGCTTTTTGGAAGAGATCCTCGACGAGACCTATCGCGGTATTCAACAGGCCAAGCTCCGGCGCATCCAGGAGTTTGCCGAAGCCCAAGTGTGCCGACGAAAAATCCTCTTGGGTTATTTCAGCGAAGTGCAGGAGGAAACTTGCGGCAATTGCGATGTATGCCGGAACCCGCCGAGTTATATCGACGGCACGACGGTGGCCCAAATGGCGCTTTCGGCGGTTATCCGCACCAAAGAGCGATGCAGCATCACCGTTCTCGTCGATATATTGAAGGGGACTTACAGCGCCGGTGTCACCGAGCAGGGCTTCGACAAGATCAAAACCTTCGGGGTCGGCAGTCGCATCACGGCCTTTGCTTGGCAACTGTTTTTACAGCAGTTGATCCAGACCGGCCTGCTCGAACTCGACTACAAAGACGGCCACACCCTGAAACTCACTCCGCTGAGTCGACCGGTGCTCTTCGAAGGCCGAAAGGTCGATTTGGTGAGCATCGATACCGTTCGCGAGCGGCAAAAACAACAACGGGAAGCCAAGGTGAGCGTGGAAAGAGCGACCGCGAGCCCGGCCGACGAGCCGCTCTACGAGTGCTTGCGCACCTTGCGCACCGAGATTGCGAATCGAATCGGGAAACCGGCTTATGTGGTGTTCAGCAATGCCAGTTTGGAGGATATGGCGGCACGCCGACCGAGGAGTCGCGACGAGTTTTTGAACGTTCATGGAGTGGGCGAGCACAAAGCCCATCTATACGCCGACCGGTTCTTGAAGGCTATCGCCGACTTTTTGGAAGAGCCTGCCGCTGCCGACGCCGAATGAAAAAGGCACATAAGGAAACTCGATCACGAAAACGACAATCGGAATCATCGCAGGCATCGTGTTTGGATTCGCCGGCACCGCGTTCGCCTACGAATGTCCGCCGTGGATGACGGACGACAATTGCGAGCGAGCGTAGGCGGAGGCGCAAGCCGCGCTCGTCATGGAGGATCGCGGCGAGGAGGGCGTGTTCGCTTGCGTGTATGACGTCATGGACGAGAAGCAGTGCACGCAGATCATCGACAGAAAAGACGGCACTGCTTGGAAACACCGCATCGACCGAAGCCCCGATACAAACAGCGGAGCGGACGTGCCACCCGTATTTCGGCTGCACGGACGACAACGCGAACGCTGGCAAGTGGATCGAGCGCAGCGACACGATGATGGCGGCCATGGACCCCAGCAAGGGCAAAGTGGTTCACTACTGCGAGGAAGGTCAGGACAAGTGCACGGCGTGTCACACATACACGGGCGAGTGCTGGAAATACCCGAATCCGAACACTGCATCGACCGAAACCCCGACACAGATCGCGGGCATGACGAAGGGGGGGGGGGGGGGGGGGGGGGTTCGAAAGCGGCGTGTGTTACTACTGCGACCCGCATGGAGCCGGATGGAGGTTGCTATCAAGCCGGCGCGGACGGCAACGCCGAGCCGCCGACCATGACGGCGGGCAACGGATATGAGCAGTACACGGAAGGAGCGCGAGGACGGGCGCTTATGTCTGCCAAGCGCACCCTCACACAAGCCGCACCAGTGCACCAAGTTGCCTGACCACATGCAATCGAACCGCGAGGAGCGGACGATGATGGCAAGCGGGGAGGTGATTCACTGCGAGGGTGGATCGGGCGGCGGACTCTGTTACGTGTGCGATTCGAGCGGCTGCCGCGACATCGACGCCGACACGGCGAGCGCGTCCCCGACGATGCACGCGAGCCTTAGGCTCGAAAGACCCCATCGATTCGGGCTGCCAGACCGAGCGGGAGTGTTTCGGCTATGACGACCCTAGCCCCGTGATTCGCAACGTGAATCCGGCGATACTCGCTGCCGCCTAGGGAGAATAAACTCCGCAATCGCCATCCCGGCCGGACACGAGACCCGCTATTTGAAAATGGCGGGTCTCTTTTTATGCGAGAGCGAGCGGAGGCTGAAACAACGCTCGCGGTATGAATCCGTCCCAGTCCTGTATCGTCCAGTCAGCCATCGCGTGCGGCGCATCTTTCGGCGGAGGCTCGATAGGCTCGTTTTCACGCAATAGAGCGGCCGGCGATAGACGCGGTTTCGGCCGGATCGACGCGTTACGCGTTTGGAGACAAGAGGCTATCGAGCGGGGTGTTTTGCCGGTTTCGATTCTCGCAGCCGAGCGAACGAAACGGGAGCGGCACGCTGCCGGAGAGCGCGCTTCGAAG
The DNA here is from genome assembly GCA_965220535.1 of Gammaproteobacteria bacterium. Taxonomy (GTDB): domain Bacteria; phylum Pseudomonadota; class Gammaproteobacteria; order HK1; family HK1; genus HK1. The sequence goes on from OZ244833.1 coordinate 1,640,172, forward strand.
TCAGCGATCGGCGATTCTCGGTTCCGACGGAAAAATCGCCGGCGGGGGGCATCCGCACACCTGAAGGCCGAATCGAGGGTGGTGGCACCGAGGGTCAATCGTCTTCGAAAGACTCGCCGACGCCCTCGTCGGTGGTCGCCCCGATTTATGAAGCAACTATCACCCCAAACCCCGATACCCGGCCCGAATCCGAAGCCGTCAAACTAACGTTCAATCGATGACGCGATCCAAGTCCCGGATGTTGAATCCGCGACCGAACTTGCGAACCCACCGAAAATCCGTCGTCCGAAACCACATCGCATCCCAAAAGATATCCTTCTCGCAATCGTCGTACGACACCGAGTTGAATCGAAGAACATCGCAAATATACGAAGACCGATACAACCCGTATCCGAGCCAGATGCACATCACACCGACGAGCACCAACCCGACCCGGCCAAGCCGACGCCGGCTCTTCGCTCGCTCGACGGCCGGCCGGCGATCGAGCGGTCGTTCGATCTCTTATTCGTCGATGACTCGTTCCTCGGGGGCTTGCTCGCGAGCATATCGCTTTCGATATCGGCTTTCGATATCGGCTTTCGATATCGGTCGCTCGGAGGATTCGAGCGCATAAATAATTGGCTTATCGATACTCCGGCCGAGATCATCGCGTGTCGATGGTCGCCACCCTCATCGGCTTGATATCGAAGATCTCCCGACGAGGGGATCGGCGCAGGAGTCGGCGTTGTCGACGATGCGCTTTCACGGGAGCGGATGTTGTGCCTTGCCCCGATCCCGTCGTCCCTACCCCGTCCCTATCTCTTGCGACCCGGTCGGCCGCGCAGGATCTGGCCTGCCGCCGAAGGGGAGTCGAAGGAGAAAAGACCGCCCTCGCGTCAAACCCCGCCCCGGGCACTGTTGTTGACCAACGCCCCGCCACCGCCGGTGCGCGTCAGCACCTGCACCGTGAACGCTCGCGACGCCCTGACTTGACAGAACAACTCCGAACCGCTCCAACGGTGGTCGATGATCTCCGACAAATCGGAGGTTTGCAGATGCATCGTCGCACCGCGTTCGATCGTCCCCAAAAAGCCCTGATACGAATAGCCCTCGTTATCGTGGCATTTGAGGTGGACGGCTTGGCAATCGCCCTCGACTTCTGTCGGGCAGCGAATCCGGATATTCGATAGATCGGCTGACTCGGGAGAGGGAATATCGTGAATGTCCACCCGATTCTCGACGCTTGCAAGGGCCGCGCTGTTGTTGATCAACACCCCGTCGCCCGAACGCGTCCAGACTTGGGCCAACAGATCCCCTTCGCTGAGCAGAGCGCAGCCCAAACGCCCCTTGCCCTCCCACGAACCGCCGATGATCTCGGCGATCTCTTCGGCGGACAATGACACGGTTCCCATCGAGGGGATGGACTCGGACATCCGGCCTGACAGGAAAGTCCCGTCTTGCTGTGCGCTGCATTCGAACGATACGGTGCACGGCAGACCATGGCGACACCAGATCCGCAAGGTCGCTTGGTCGCGCGCCGAGGGCGGCGGGATCGCCAAGGCATGCGATTGAACCGTCAGCGTCGGCGCCGGAGGCGGCTCGCCGCCCTCTTCCACCGGCAGACTCGCTTCGGTCATCTTGATCGGGAGCTCGTGCGTCGCCCTTTCGAAGGCGCTGCCCACTATCCCCGTCGTCGCGGTGAAGGTGAGAATGCCCGAATCGTCATGCCGGTTGCTGTCTTCGAGCACATAAACGGATATCGGGCGAGGGGTGTTCCACTGCGAGGGCTCGACGACAAATGCGCTCGGCTCCGCCACGATGTCGGGGTTGCTCGTCGTCAGCGAGACATTCACCGGATACCCGCTTTCTTGGTTCAAACGGAACTCGACGGTGGTCGATTGGTTTTCTCCCAACGACAGCCGTTCTTCGGAAAGCATGACACCTGCGGCCTTGTCGTCATCGACCACCTCGATGAGTTTCGGCACGCCCGTTGCGGTGATCCCACCGCCGGCGACGACGCTGATGAATATCGTCGCGCTCTCGTTAGCGTAGTTGCTATCGCTCACCGCCGTGACCCTCGCCGTCTGCGCCCTCGTCGAGTTCGAGGAGTCGAAGGTCATCCGAGTCGGAAAAACCGACACCGCGCCCGGGTCGGAACTCCTCAACTCCACGTTGACGTCGAAGCGCGGAACCGTCCCCCCGAGTTTGACGGTGAACGCGCCCTGCGTGCCCTCGGTCAGCGTCAACGGCCCGGCGTCGTCCAAAACGATGCTGCCCGTCGGCGGGGTGTCGTCGTCCTTCACGAGTACCTCGACTTCTTTCACCGGAGCGTCCACCGCACCGCCGTTTTCCTCCTTGCCCGCGGCGGTCAACTTCACCCGGACGCTTTGGTCTGCATAGTCGTCATCTTCCTTCGCGGCGATGGTGACCAACTGCTCCTTGTTCGGACTGTTCGGCAAGAAGGTCAGCGTCGTCGGCGTGATCGTGATCGCATCGTCGTCGGCGTCGGTGACCCCGGTGAACGTCAACGACACCGTGGCTTCGAAAATGATCGGATCGTCCTCGTCGTCCGCGACGAGCGAAACGCCCCAAACGCTGCCGCCGCCGCCCTCGACAAGGGTCGTCGTCGGACTTCTGACCATGACGGTGCCCGACGGCTCCTCGTCGTCGTCGACCACGGATACCGATTTCGTCACCGTTGCGGGGTCGGCACGATAGCTCGTATCGTTCTCGTCGTTGCCCAAGGTGATGTCGGCACTCTCGTTTTTGTAGTTGAAATCATCCTCGGCGACGACCGTCACCTCCTGCGCCTCGTCGTAGTTCGCGGCGGTGAAGGTCAGCGTCGCCGGCGAGACCGTCACCACGCCGGTGTTTCCGTTCGTCACCGTCACCGTGGTGCTCACCGCCGGGGGTGCGCCCAAGGTGACATCGAAGGTTTCACCGTCGGCGTCGCCCTCGGCGGCGCTCACCGCAGCGGCGCTCACGATGATCTCCCCGTCGTCGTCTTCCACGGTGATCGAAGCCGTCGCGTTGTCCGCCCGGTAGCCGCCGGTAACCGACACGGTAACGCCGCCCCCGGTATCGTCCGTGCCGTCCGCATCCTCCACCGCAGCGACCGTCACCGTCTGGGCCGTGTTGTAGTTCGAAGAACTGAACGTCAGCGTCGCCGGCGAGACCGTCGCCACGCTCGTATCGTCGCTTGTCACCGAGAGGGTGGCGCTCGATGCTGGCGGAGCCTCGAGTTTGACGGTGAAGGTGTCAGTATCGCTCTCGTCGTCCAAGATGATCTTCGAATCATCCGAATCATCACCCGAATCCTCGCTCAACTCGATCGCCCCGTCGTTGTCTTCCACGGTGATCGAAACCGTCTCGTTGTCCGCCCGGTAGCCGCCGCCGGAGACCGACAGGGTGACGGTGCCGCTGTCGTCCGTGCCGTCGGTATCTTCCGTTCCGGTAACCGTCACCGTCTGCGGCGTGCCGTAGTTCGAAGCGCCGAACGTCAGCGTCGACGGCGAGACCGTCATCACGCTCGAATCGCCGCTTGTCACCTGGAGGGTGATATCCGAAATCGGCGGAGCGCCGAGTTTGACGGTGAAGGTGTCGTTGCCGCCCTCGGTCACGGTCACCGACGAGGCGCTCAGCTCGATCTCCCCGTCGTCGTCTTGCACGTCAACCGAAACCGTCTGTTGGCTTGCCGTATAGCCGCTGGTGGCGGATAGGGTGATGGTGGCGGAAGCGTCCGTGCCGTTGGCGTCTTGAGCCCCGGTGACCGTCACCGTCTGCGGCGTGGCGGCGTTCGAAGGGGTGAAGGTCAGCGTCGCCGGCGAGACCGTGGCCGCGTTCGTAGCGCCGCTGACAACCGAGATGGTGGCGCTCGAGGCCGGCGGGGCGCCCAAGGTGACGGAGAAGGTGCCGGCGGTGCCCCCTTCGATCGCCGTCACCGACGATTTGTTCGTCGCGATGCTCCCGTCGTTGTCCAATACCGTCACCGTTTTCGTCACATCGGCGGCGCTGGCCGTGCGAAAGGTGATGGTGACGGATTCGGCCGTGCCGTCGGGGTCGTCCACCGCTTCGACGGTCACCGCAACGCCAGTATTCCAGTTGCTGGTGTTGCCGGTGCCGCCGGTCAAGCTCAACGAGGACGACGAGATCGTCACCGCACCCACATCGCTGGTCGCAACCGTCACGTTGGCACCGGAGGCGCCCGGGTTCTTGCCGAGCGTGACGTTGAAAGAGTGGGTACGGGGCTTGTTGGTATTGGGCTCGCCGAGCTCGACGGTATCATTGCCGTCGACATTGATTCTTTGGTCGTCGTCGGTCACGGAGGCCGTCAGCGTCCTGTTCGGGACATAGAGGCCGGGCCCGCGGCGCCCATTGGCCGTGTTATCGCCGCTGACGGCGGGTGTGAGGGTGATGGTGGCGGTATCGTCGGTCAAATCGTCGTCATGTGCCGCTCTGAAGGTGACGTTCTGATTTTGGTTATAGTTGCTTGAGGTAAAGGTCAACGAAGAGGGAGAGGACGTTACGTCCGAGTTGCTGCTCGATATATTGAGAGTAACATCCGAGTCGGGTTGCGCCGAGAGCGAAACGCTGACGCTGAGCGAGCCGGAGCCTTCGTTGAGCGATATAGTAGTGTTGTCCGCACTCGTGTTGATGGTGCCTGTCGGGAGCGCGCTCGGGGATAGAATTTCAAAGTTTTGAGCGTTGACGCTACCGTTACACGATGTGAAGTCTTTACTAAGCGTATGGCACTCTTTATGGCCTGAATTATACTGGTCTCTTTTATCTTTGTACACAAGGCACAGGCGCAGAGGTCTCACACCATATACTATATTTTGCGTCTTCTCGTCGCCGCTGGTTTTGAGTTCGTAGGTCCTAGGGGAACAAACGCTCTGGTGTGTTCGTACGCCTGTGAGTATGACCTCCTTTCCGCAGTTGTTTGTAAATTGTTCTCCGTCACCGGGGACAACTGCCCCTGTCCCAGACTCATCGAGTATCCGTCCCACGCAGCTGGATATTGCCGTCAACGTCGGCGTCTGAGCGCTCGCGGTGCCGGAAAGGACGGCAGCTATCGACGACGAGCCCAGAACAAGGGCGGACAAGAACGCCGAGCGAAGCGGCTTTCCGATCCTGAACGAGCGCAAGATCGACCTTGGGCAAAGGCTCGAATCGGCGCGATCGATCATCGGTATATTCATCATCGTCTACACTCCGTCAAGACCGCTCTTCGGTATGGGTTTTTCTAAAATCCGTCGCCACCGCCATCGTTTTTCGGTGCTCCAAGGCAAACGGGCACTTTTCGATCAGGCTATTATACTTCTTGATCGCCTATAAACACGGATTCGGCGAGCACCGAATTCGAAGGGCGAAAGGGGAAATATCCATTATCCGAGCCTTCGTTCTCACGGCTCGAGGGTCCGATGCCGATTCGGTCTTCGGCGGATCGACTCGATGTCTTCGGGATCGCGGTTTCTCGGAAAAAACGCTTCACCCCCGCCGAAATGCCTTGGAGGAAGGCCAAGTCTCCTCAGGGATATCGTTTTCGATGCCGTTATGCTCTCGGTTGGCGCGAATATCGATTAGCGCGACGGCGCGAATATCGGCGCGAGCGTCGGCGCAGGTAGCCAAAGCCGGTATATCGGGCTCTCGGATCGTTTTCCGCGACTTCACTGTCGAGGACTGCCATCGAGAAAGCCTTCGATCATGCGCAGATCCCCGATGATCTCGTGTCGATTGATCCCGTGTCGATGAGGCGATGGGGTATCGCGTTCGATCAACAAGGCATCGACACCTGCGGCCCGCGCTCCTTCGAAGTCGGCCGTCAGGCTGTCTCCCACGTGCAATGCCCGCTCGGCTTCGACGCCTACGAGCGAAAGGGCGAGGTCGAATATCTCCCGCGCGGGCTTTGCCGCTCCGGCGGCCGACGAATGGACGATCCCCTGAAAAAAGGGCGCCAACCCCAAAGCATCGAGCAGCCCCGGCAAGCGCGAATCGAAATTCGAGACCACCGCCAAAGCGATACCGCGCTCGCGCAGCATTCGCAGCGTTTCCCGCACTTCGGGAAAGACCCGCCAAGCCCGAGGGTCGGCGTAGTGTCGATACAGGCTCTCGAAGCAGCTGTCGAAGCGGACGAGCCTCTCGACCGGCGCGAAAGTGCGCTCGACCAACTCTTTCCACCAGCGGTATTCGGCGGCTTCGAGTTCGAAAGCCGCCAGATCGGGAAAGGCCAAGGGCGGCATGGTGTCCCACGCACCCCGAAAAGCGCGTGAAAGAGCCTCCTCGTCGGCCGTCGAACCGAAGCGCGAGGCGATCTCCGCGTAGGTTTCGCCCACCGGTCGCGCCACGTCGATCAAGGTCCCCGCGGCATCGAGCAGCACGGCTTTTTTCGCAGCGCTTCCGGTGACACCCGACGAGCCACGGGATGGATGGTGGCCAGAAGGGGATTCCTTGGCGCTCGACGGAGCCCTTTTTCGCATAGTCGATTGTTTTTGCAAACCGGTTTCGAGCGGTCGTGGTTCGGTTGCGGGGTTGCGGCGTTTCGAATCACGCCTTTATGTGAAAGCGATATCGAAATCGATATTCGTCGGGCGCCGGCAAGCCGGTGGCGAACGAGAGATATCGACTCCAAACAGCCGCGACGACAGCCGCGACGAATGCGGTGATGAAGCCGCACCCGCCGGAGGGCGCATGGAATCGCTCACGATTTCGTTTTTTTCGCTGTCCTAGCCCGAGGCTGCGATGGACGGCGCGTTCGAAAAGGGATGCGCTCCATTCCATAAGATTATCGCCAAGCCGTCGATCGCGAGGGCATCCTCGTGCAAGGCGACATCCATCGTTTATCTCCCGATTTTCTTCGGCGCGACCCTCGTTTCACGGCCTCGAAGGCCTTGCCTTGTCGACGCCGAGGCGAGTTCACTAATCACGGCTCGCTTCGGCGGGCGCGGGGGTCGACGGTTTCGACCGCCGGACGATGCGATATCTTCGCTTGGCTCTGCCGGAGGGCGTATACAGCTCGCCGCGCTCATGCCGATATGCCGATTTCGCGCAAGCGGCACCGAGCCTGAAAATAGCGAACGGCGATATAAGCGCTCCCGGTCGGACTTTCGCGCTTTGAGACCGGCGAATGAAAAAGGGCTGACCGGAATCAGGCTCCGACGCCGGGGGAAAGAGTATGGGAAAGCCACGACCTTGAATCTCAAGGGCTTTGCCGACGCTTGGGTGCCCGAGTACCTAGGACAAGTGCCGAGGACAAGTACCGAGGCTCATGGATCACGCCATCGAGGCGAAGATTCGCCGGCAAAAAAATCGCCGTCGGGGGCATCATGCACCCGACGGCCGAATCAGGGGTGATTGCGCCGACAGATCATCGTTTTCAAAAGCCTCGCCGACGAGTCCGGCCGGGACGGCTACCAAGACAATGATCTCCCGGCGAGATGCTTGCACAGGAGTCGGCGTTGTCAGCAAAGCGCTCCGGCAGAATCTCGATCTCTGCGTTGCAAGCTCACGATGCTTCCTCCCGGTGCTTTTCAGGCGTAGTCGTCTATCACTTCGTCGATGCGCTCGGATGCATGGATGAGCGCGGGTTCGACGGTCGCTATCGTCCGCGACGCTTCGTGCAAGATGTCGTTGACATCGGGCCTGCTCGAAAAATGCCTGTCCGATCGGCCGAAGGCATTGGCTTCTTCTTCATCCATATCGCCCGCGCTTCGAAGGCTCTTCGCATGGGATAAGAGTTAAGCGGCTTCGATTTCCCAAGCCCGGGTTTTCAACAAGGCGCAATCGATCACGATCCGGCGTTTCTCTGCTTCGGTGAGTTTGGTATTCATCGAATCGGCCCCGCTTGCCCGCGCTGCGCCCCCTTTATCGGCCATCGGGCGGGCACCACGGTCGCGGCGATGATCGCTTCGACGCCGACCATGCGCCATATTTCCGCCGTGTTTTTTGTCTCATCCATCGCGACCTGTCCGTCGCGCGTCCATCGGCGAGCGATCCCTCGCTCGCCGATGATGTGCTTCTTTGCGTCGCTCCTCATACCCGGCGTCAAGACCGGCCGGCTGTCGAAATCTGGCCTGCCACCGAAGGGGAGGTCAAAGGAGAAAAGACCGCCTTCGCGTCAAACCCCGCCCTTGGCGCTGTTGTTGACCAACGCCCCGCCACCGCCGGTGCGCGTCAGCACCTGCACCGTGAACGCTCGCGACGCCGATACTTGACAGAACAACTCCGAACCGCTCCACCGGTGTTCGATGATCTCCGACAAATCGGCGGTTTGCAGATGCATCGTCGCGCCGCGTTCGATCGTCCCCAAGAAGCCGTTATAAGCCATCCCGTCGTTGCCGTGACACTTCAGGCTTACGTCTTGGCAATCCCCCGCGACCTCCGTCGGACAGCGAATCCGGATATTCGAAACATCGGCCGACTCGGAGGATGGAATATCGTGAATGTCCACCCGATTGTCGACGCTTCGAAGCGCCGCGCTGTTGTTGATCAACACCCCGTCGCCCGAACGCGTCCAGACTTGGGCCAACAGATCCCCTTCGCTGAGCAGAGCGCAGCCCAAACGCCCCTTGCCCTCCCACGAACCGCCGATGATCTCGGCGATCTCTTCGGCGGACAACGACACGGTTCCCATCGAGGGGATCGACTCGGACATCCGGCCTGACAGGAAGGTCCCGTCTTCTTGGGCGCTGCATTCGAACGATACGGTGCACGGCAGACCATGGCGACACCAGATCCGCAAGGTCGCTTGGTCGCGCGCCGAGGGTGGCGGAATCGCCAAGGCGTGCGTTTGCACCGTCAGCGTCGGCTCCGGAGGCGGCCTGCTGCCGCTTCCCGGCGGCAATCTCACTTCGGTCATCTTGATCAGGAGCTCTTGCGTCACACTTTCGTAGACGCTACCCACTATCCCCGTCGTGGCGGTGAAGGTGACGATGCCCGAATCATCCTGCTGATTGCCATCCGCAGCGACAAAAATGGATATCGGGCGGGGGGTGTTCCACTGCGAGGGCTCGACGGTAAATGCGCTCGGCTCCGCCATGAGATCGGAGTTGCTCGTCGTCAGCGAGACATTCACCGGATACCCGGGTTCTTGGTTCAAACGGAAATCGATGGTGGTCGATTGGTTTTCTCCCAACGACAATCGTTCATTGGAAAGCATGACACCTGCAACCTTGTCGTCATCGACCACCTCGACCAGTTTCGGCACGCCCGTTGCGGTGATCCCGCCGCCGGCGACGACGCTGATGAATACCGTCGCGCTCTCGTTAGCGTAGTTGCTGTCGCTCACCGCCGTGACTCTCGCCGTCTGCGCCCTCGTCGAGTTCGAGGAATCGAAGGTCATCCGAGTCGGAAAAACCGACACCGCGCCCGGGTCGGAACTCCTCAACTCCACGTTGACGTCGAAGCGCGGAACCGTCCCCCCGAGCTTGACGGTGAACGCGCCCTGCGTGCCCTCGGTCAGCGTCAACGGTCCGGCGTCGTCCAAAACGATACTGCCCGGCGGCGGGGTGTCGTCGTCCTTCACGAGTACCTCGACCTCTTTCACCGGAGCGTCCACCGCACCGCCGTTTTCCTCCTTGCCCGCGGCGGTCAACTTCACCCGGACGCTTTGGTCTGCGTAGTCGTCATCTTCCTTCGCGGCGATGGTGACCAACTGCTCCTTGTTCGGACTGTTCGGCAAGAAGGTCAGCGTCGTCGGCGTGATCGTGATCGCATCGTCGTCGGCGTCGGTGGCTCCGGTGAACGTCAACGACACCGTGGCTTCGAAAATGATCGGATCGTCCTCGTCGTCCGCGACGAGCGAAACGCCCCAAACGCTGCCGCCGCCACCCTCGACAAGGGTCGTCGTCGGACTTCTGACCATGACGGTGCCCGACGGCTCCTCGTCGTCGTCGACCACGGATACCGATTTCGTCACCGTTTCGGGGTCGGCACGGTAGCTCGTATCGGTGTTGAGGTTGCCCAAGGTGATGTCGGCGCTCTCGTTTTTGTAGTTGAAATCATCCTCGGCGACGACCTTCACCTCCTGTGCCGTGGCGTAGTTCGCGGCGGTGAAGGTCAGCGTCGCCGGCGAGACCGTCACCACACCCGTGTTTCCGTTCGTTACCGTCACCGTGGTGCTCACCGCCGGGGGTGCGCCCAAGGTGACATCGAAGCTGGCGCCGTCGGCGTCGCCCTCGGCGGCGCTCACCGCAGCGGCGCTCACGATGATCTCCCCGTCGTCATCGAGCACTTCGACATCGAGATCCTGGTCGTCGGCACGGTAGCCGCCGGTAACCGACACGGTAACGCCGCCCCCGGTATCGTCCGTGCCGTCCGCATCCTCCACCGCAGTGACCGTCACCATCTGGGCCGTGTTGTAGTTCGAAGAACTGAAGGTCAGCGTCGCCGGCGAGACCGTCGCCACGCTCGTATCGTCGCTTGTCACCGAGAGGGTGGCGCTCGATGCCGGCGGAGCCTCGAGCTTGACGGTGAAGGTGTCGGCATCGCTCTCGTCGTCCAACATGATCTTCGAATCATCCGAATCATCACCCGAATCCTCGCTCAACTCGATCGCCCCGTCGTCGTCTTCCACGGTGATCGAAACCGTCTCGTTGTCCGCCCGGTAGCCGCCGCCGGAGACCGACAGGGTGACGGTGCCGCTGTCGTCCGTGCCGTCAGTATCTTCCGTTCCGGTAACCGTCACCGTCTTCGGCATGCCGTAGTTCGAAGCGCCGAACGTCAGCGTCGCCGGCGAGACCGTCATCACGCTCGTATCGCTGCTTGTCACCTGGAGGGTGATATTCGAAATCGGTGGAGCGCCGAGTTTGACGGTGAAGGTGCCGTTGCCGCCCTCGGTCACGGTCACCGACGAGGGGCTCAGCTCGATCTCCCCGTCGTCGTCTTCCACGTCAACCGAGACCGTCTGTTCGGCGGCCGTATAGCCGCTGGTGGCGGATACGGTAACGGTGGCGGAAGCGTCCGTGCCGTTGGCGTCTTGAGCCCCGGTGACCGTCACCGTCTGGTTCATGTTGTAGTTCGAAGGGGTGAAGGTCAGCGTCGCCGGCGAGACCGTGGCCGCGTTCGTAGCGCCGCTGACGACCGAGATGGTGGCGCTCGAGGCCGGCGGGGCGCCCAACTTGACGGAGAAGGTGCCGGCGGTGCCCCCTTCGATCGCCGTCACCGACGAGGGGGTCGTCACGATGCTCCCGTCGTTGTCCGATACCGTCACCGTTTTCGTCACATTGGCGGCGGTGGCCGTGGAAAAGGTGATGGTGACGGATTCGGCCGTGCCGTCGGGGTCGTCCACCGCAGTGACGGTCACCGCAACGCCAGTATTCCAGTTGCTGGTGTTGCCGGTGCCGCCGGTCAAGCTCAACGAGGACGACGAGATCGTCACCGCACCCACATCGCTGGTCGCAACCGTCACGTTGGCACCGGAGGCGCCCGGATTCTTGCCGAGCGTAACGTTGAAAGAGTGGGTACGGGGCTTGTTGGTATTGGGCTCGCCGAGCTCGACGGTATCATTGCCGTCGACATTGATCCTTTGGTCGTCGTCGGTCACGGTGGCCGTCAGCGTCCTGTTCGGGACATAGAGGCCGGAGCCCCGGCGACCATCGGCTTGGTTACCTGTTGTCCAAGTGGTGGGGGCGATGGTGATCGTGGCGGAATCGTCGGTTAAATCGTCGTCATCTACCGCGCGGAAAGTGACGTCCTGACCGGTGTTCCAGTTGCTGGTGGAAAAGGTCAACGAAGAGGGAGTGGCCGTTACGTCCGAGTTGTCGCTCGATATCGTGAGCCTGACTTCCGAGGCGGGGGCCGCCGAGAGCGAAACGGTGACGCCAAACGTGCCGCTGCCTTCGTTAAGCGATATAGAGGGCGCACTCGTGGTGATGGTGCCTGTCGGGAGCGCACCCGGGGACGCAATATAATTTCTAGAGCCTTGGCCACAATCAGCGAACGTGTTGTTGTTGGGGAATCCAGCCGATAGCGTATGGCACTCCTTACGGCCCGATTCATACTGGTGGTCTTTATCTTCGTACACCATGCAGAGCTGCAAAGGGAGGTGGCCGTCATCGTCATCACTACCTTGAGTAGTCAGTACATCGTGATATTTGTCTGTACCGCTATCGCCTTTTTTGAGATTATATGTTTTACTGAAACAAGTGCCGCCGCCTGAGGAGTCCGCACCTTGGAGTATGACATCCTGATTGCAGTTGTTTGTATATCGTTTTCCACCGGTAATGTCTGACACTGCCACGCAGGTGGAGACCTCTGCCAACGTCGGCGTCTGAGCGCTCGCGGTGCCGGGGAAGACGGCAAGCGCCGACAACGAGCCCAGCGCGAACATGGCCATGAACAACGAGCGAAGCGGCCTTCCGGTGGCGGACAGGCCCGCGAACGCATCGGATAGCCGTGAACTTGAGCTCGAGCGAAGTCTCGAATCGGTACGATCACTTATCGGTGCACTCATAATCGTCGGCGCTCCTCGGGTACAGATATTCGTCGGGATCGGTTCTTCCGTGGAATGAAATCCGCCGGCCGTCTTTCGGCGTTCCTTGAACGGTCAGGCGTTTTGCCGTCGGGCATTATACTTCACATTCCCTTGGTTTTCGCACTCCGCCCATAGCATCGTCGAAGGGAACGATGGCGGTATTTCACAATCATACCCGAAGAGCCAAAAGCGAGGCTGCGAAAAGACCTTGCGCACCGAAAAACGGCTTTCGACCCCGAAAGGCGACGATCCGCGCCGCGTTGCGCAAACAAGCGCTGCGGGATCGCCGGGGCAAGGACGTAAAAAGGCGGGCCGCCTCGAAGTCCCGGCGCAAAGGCAGACGATATCGGCCCTCGGAGAAATGTCTTTTTTCGAAGGCGAATCGTAGACTGAAAAGGCTCGACCGTTTCGCGCATCGATCTCGATACGAGGATATCCACCGACTGCGGGGCCAAGCGGGTTTTGGTACTCTTGAAGCCGACGAGCCATCGACGCGAAGAGCCCGAGGACGAAGGCGGGCTTTGTCCCGCAAGGTGCCTGTGGTCGAAGCGACCGGCACTCTCGTCTCGGTCTTCGCTTAGAAAGGCCTTCGGTGTCTTGCCAAGGCGTGTCGGGTCTGCGGTGACATCGCACCGACAGGCCCCGTAGCGGAATCGGCTGCGCTTGTCCTCGTAATCATGCCGACTTGGAACCACCTGTCGCTCGCGAGAAAAAACGAATGAAGCCTTCTTACCTCTTCGCTCGGATCCCCCTTCCCTCGCTACGGGCGCCGGGAAAAAGACGACTTCTTCTCTCCTTGGCCCTGTTCTTGTCGATGCTCTGTCAGATCGCCGGCGTTCGCGCCAGCTCTCATCCGGGTCATGCGCTTATGTGTATGAGTACCGTGCCTAACTCGACAAACAGCGTTTGGCACTTCCATCAGATTCTCTGCGAAGAGACCGTGCGCATCTACAGGCGCCAGACCATCGGCGGGCAATCCAACCCAACTAGCTGCCAACCCGCGATTGTCGGTACCGGCAAATCGAGCGACGGTACCAATCTCTTTTTCAAGATAGTGCCCACCGACTCGCAATCCGGTTTCCCCACCAAAATTTGTATCGAATGGGAAGATGGGGATAGACAACGCTCGTCCGGTTATGACACTTGCGCCAATCACCCCACCGATTGCGGCACGAAAACGGACGGCATCACCCTCTTTTCACCCCCGGCGTTGCCTTCGGGATCATTCGAGTTCTCCCATAGCGTCATCAACGTCGGCGAGGGACGGTCGGTCGACTTCAGGATCCGCCTCACCGTACAGCCGAGTTCGAACGTGACGGTTACTCTTGACCATGATACCGACTTGAATTCAATCGCTTACGACAAGACCACTTTGACCTTCACCACTTCGAACTGGTCGACTTGGCAGACGATCAAGATCTCCGCGCCTGCGGACGACGATGGCTCGAACCATAGCGATACGGTCACCTTTTCCGCCACCGGCGGCATCGTCGAATTCGAGCGGAACTTGACCGTCAACGCCTTCGATCACCCTCAAGGCACTATCAACGTGACCCCGTCCGGGGCGCTCGCCCTCGACGAGGGCAATAACAGCACATTTACCGTCGCCCTCAGCCGCCGACCGAACCGGCGCGCAACCACGGTGTCGATCACGAGCGGCGATAGCGGTGCGGTGTCGGTTTCACCGACTGAGCTGGTCTTTTACAACACGGGCACGAACTGGTCCACAGCGGAGAGTGTGACCGTCACCGCGGTGCAAGAAAATAGCGATTATGCTGACGAGACTGTCGATATCACCGTTGCCATCGCCAACGGCGGTCTCGTTGCGCCCGCCGTGACCAAGCGCGTCACCGTCAGCGACGACGACTCTCCCCCCGGCAATATCACCATCAGCCCATCCGGAACGCTCGCCCTTGACGAAGGCAGCACCGGCACCTTTACCGTCAAACTCGATACCATGCCGAATCGGGATGTCACGGTATCGATCACCAGCGCCGATACCGGAGCGGTGTCGGTCTCGCCGAGCTCGCTGAGTTTCAACTCCTCGAACTACGGCATGGAGCGGACGGTGACCGTCACCGCGGTGCAGGAAAACAACGATTATGCGCATGAGAACGTCACCATCACCTTGTCCGCCACCGGCGGCATCGACGCGTCCAATGTGACCAAAAGAGTCACCGTGAACGATGACGACACCCCTCCCGGCAATATCGAAGCGACTCCATCGAGCATCGACCTCTACGAGGGCAGCGACGACATCTTTACCGTCGCCCTCGATACCATGCCGAATCGGGATGTCCTGGTATCGATCGTCAGCGACGATACCGGGGCGGCGACGATTACGCCGAGCTCGCTGAGGTTCAACTCCTCGAACTACAACACGGGGCGGCCGGTGATCATCACCTCGGTGCAAGATGCCGATACCGACCATGAGGACGTCACCATCACCTTATCCGCCACCGGCGGCATCGACGCGAATGACCTTACGGTGGCCGTCGCCGTGGAGGATGACGAAGTGCCCTCGGGCAACCTGACCGTGACTCCGCTCGCCCTCGATATCGACGAGGGGGCAACCGGCACCTTTACCGTCAAACTTGATACCCGTCCGAGCAGACTCATCGTCGTATCGGTGTCGAGCGACGATACCGGGGCGGCAACGGTCTCGCCGGCATCGCTGAACTTCACCTCCGACAACTACTCCACAGCGCAGACGGTGACCGTCACCGCGGTGCAGGACAGCGACTACTCGCATGAAGAGGTCGCCATCGCCGTGTCCGCCTCCGGCGGCTTCACCGCGAATGCCACCGTGACGGTCTCGGTGGACGATGACGAAAACCCCTCGGGGATTATCGTCATCCGTCCATCCGGTCCGCTCGCCCTCGAAGAGGGCGGCTCCGGCACTTTCGACATCTCTTTGGGCCTTGGTACCGCACCGAGCGAGAATGTCATCGTATCGGTGGCCGGTAACGACGATGGAGTGAGGGTCTCGCCGACGCGGCTGACCTTCACCCCTTCGAACTACAACACCGCGCAGAGGGTGACCGTCACCGCGGTGCAAGATGCCGACCACGCGGACGAGGATGTCGATATCACCTTGTCCGCCACCGGCGGCATCGCCGCTTCCAACCTGACCAAGCAAGTCACCGTGAGCGATGACGATATTCCTTCGGGCAGCCTCACCATGGCTCCGACCGGTCCGCTCACCCTCGGCGAGGGCAGCCAAAGTCAAGGCCAAAGCGACACCTTTACCGTCGCCCTTTCCGCCGAACCGAAAGAGGATGCCGTGATCGCTCTGTCGAGCGGCGACGCCGGAGCGGTGAAGGTCTCTCCGGCTCGGCTGACCTTCACTTCTTCGAACTACAACATCGCGCAAACGGTCAGCGTCAACGCCGTCGACGACGACGATA
This sequence comes from Gammaproteobacteria bacterium, assembly GCA_965220535.1. GTDB lineage: Bacteria > Pseudomonadota > Gammaproteobacteria > HK1 > HK1 > HK1. The sequence goes on from OZ244833.1 coordinate 1,656,027, forward strand.
CGAACGACGAGTCCACCTCGATCACCCTCGTCCCCTCCGGCGGAATCGACGCCCGAGATCAGACGATAGCGGTGAGGGTGGTCGATGACGATTGGAAGATCGTTTTGAGTCCGTCGAGGCCTTTGCGGATCGTCGAAGGCGGCTCGGGCTCCTTCGATGTCGCGCTCGACAACGCTCCGCCCGCGGACATATCGATCGCCCTTGCGAGCGACCACCCCGATGTGACCGTCCTCCCCACCGTCCTCGAGTTCTCGCAGACGAACTTCGATTCCCCGCAGAGGGTATCCATCGGCGCGGCCAAAGACGAGGACGAGGATTACGAAACCGCCACGATCACCCTGGCTCCCCCCGGCAATAGCCTCGTCTCCCCGGTGAGGAAATCGGTATTGGTGAGCGATTTCGATATCACCTCCATCACCCGGCCCGAACCAGAAACGGAAGAGGGACCTCCCTACGAGGGAACCATCTCGGTCTTCCCGACGAGAGAACTCGTCATCGCCCAAGGAAGTCCGGGAACTTTCTCCGTGGCGCTCGACGAACGCCCGGTCGCGAACGTATCGGTGAGGGTTTCGAAGAATCCTTTCGATATCACCCTTTCCCCCTCCTCGTTGACCTTCACCGTCGATAACTACGACAGACCCCGTTTCGTCATCGTCACCGCCGGGAAGAATGACGAGCCTTTCGATACCCCCTACTCCATCACCTTTTCCGCCGGCGACGCTCCGCTCGTTACCCGAAAGGTCATCGTGGGCGGTAGTGCCGGAAGGGTCAGGACCTTGGCCTTGGCCCTGCCTCCATCGGGCTCGAAAGACTCCGCGACCTTGCGCGTGCGATGCAACCAAGATTCTCCTTGCGCGTTGGCTTTCGATTGCTCCACCCAGAACTACGGCTCGGGGTTGCGAGGAAGACTCCCCGACATGATCCCGGCGATGAGCACCTGGACATTCACGGCGGCGGAGGTCGAAAAATATATCGGAGGCTCGTGGTCCGGCAAGGGTCGCTTGGGCTGCTCTTTGCTCAGCGACGGGAATATCAGTTCGCAAGTTTGGACGCGCTCGGGGGACGGCGTTTTGGTCAACAACAGCGCCTTGGTGCGAAGCGCCCCCGACGCGGAGGGAGTGCACCGAGCGGATATCGAGACGATCCCCTCGCCCGACTCTTCCGACGAATCGAACTTGCGCCTTCGGTGCAGCTCTCTCGTCTCGGATTGCCGCGACACGAAAATCCGATGCTACGACGACACGGGAACGAAATACGAAGCGATTTTGAGAGCGATCTTACGAGGCGCGACCCGGCACCTGCAAGCGGAAGAACTCGCCTCCCTGATCGGCCATCGCTGGGAGGGTTTGGGGCTCTCATGCGAGATAAGTTCGGCGGCGCAATTCACCGTGCAGGTGCTGACCCGCACCGGCGGCGGGGGAGCCCTCGTCAACAACAGCCAAAGCAGCGGCGCCGTTCGATAAGAAAAACGATGCCGCTCGATCTGTAAATACGCTCGGCGAATCTCGCGACCCTTCGATACCGACAAGGGGGAAAACGATAAAAGGAGCCGCCAAAGTGATCGGAACGGCACTCGTTGCCGGTTGGATCATCTCTCACGGAGTCAGAGGAATCGCGCCGGATCATTCCGGGGCACAAACGATCGAAAGGGCATAGCCCGTCGCCCCCCCATCGGCGGAGCGAAAGATGAAGCGAACGATCGACAAATGGCGATCAGCGCAAGACTAAATCAACGAAAGCGGTTCCTTCATCCGCGACCTCGAAAAATCGCCATCTGCGGATACGCAGCGATGAACGCTCGGCAAAAAAGACCTCGCGGTCGGCTTCTAAGAAACTACCGCCTCGATATCGGGCGAAATCCGAACCCCGCAAACGGAGGGTGGCGACGCAAACCTCCCCCTATCCATCCCGCTCGACATGCCATAAGGTAAATTCGCTGACATATCCACCCTGATATGTTAGAAAAAAACGATTTTCCTAACATATCCACCCCGATATGTTAGAAAAACGCGATTTTTCTAACACATCCACCCCGATATGTTAGAAAAACGCGATTTTCCTAACATGTCCACCTCGATATGTTAGAAAAAAACGATTTTCCTAACACATCCACCCCGATATGTTAGAAAAAAACGATTTTCCTAACACATCCACCTCGATATGTTAGAAAAACGCGATTTTCCTAACACGTCCACCCCGATATGTTAGAAAAAGACGCAACACTCCCTCAAACAACCGGAAAGAAAGCGTCCGCGCGAGGCGATCAAGTCTCGAAGTGACGCTAAAATAGAGAAATACGATGGAAATACCTCCTAATCTTCGCTAAAATCACCGAACTCTATCGAAACGAATAGATTCCAACGAGCTCCTCGGAGTATAAATAGGGGGATATGTCGGAAATCGACCATCGGAAAATTGTGCTTGAATAACAGCGATTTACGAGAAAACAGGGCTGATCGACAAAAATAAACTACGTAAAATCAAGCCACAACCCCCCTATTTATGGAAAAAATCTAGATAATTCAATCGATTGAGGAGCATCGCCCCGATGATATTCCCGACCGCTACCCCTTCCGCTGCCCGCCGATCAATCTCAAGCCCCGCTTGCCCTGATCTCCCCTCCATAAGCCATCGACGAGCGAACCATGCATCCGATCGAAATCGAATTCAGCGCCGAAATCTGGATATGGCCGGGACCGTCCGCTTGGCATTTCATCACCCTGCCCGACGAAGCAGCGAGCCAGATCCGGTCTTTGGGCCCTCCAAGACGAGGATTCGGCTCGGTAAGAGTCGAGATCACCCTCGGCGACAGCATCTGGAAAAGCTCGGTTTTTCCCGACAGCAAATCCGGCTCATACCTCCTACCGATCAAAGCCCAAATCCGCCGCAAAGAAGGCTTGAGCGCCGGAAGCATCGCCCAATTCCACCTAAGACCCCTCGCGGTGTAGAAATCCCTACAAACCAAGACCCCTGATCGATACAGATATTCGCGCTGCATCGACTCGCCCTTTCTCGTGCACCGACACGGCAGCCGGTCATCGCGAAAAACACCCTTCACTGAAATACCCTTGATCTCGCGACTTATCGGCGGTAGATTATTTCACTCGATTACACTCATAACCTAGGAAGGCAATGAGAATGAGGTCGCTACGTTCACTCGTTTCATTGGCGTTATCGCTGGTCGGGAAATGGATCCATCTGCCGGAGTCGACACCGGATGAAATCCCACCGTACGCAAGGGAAACTCCCTATCATCAAGGATATTACGAGCTCCGAAACCCGCATAAATACCGTGGCGACCCCGATGAAGTGATCTACCGATCCGGTTGGGAAAAAACCGCTTTCAGGTGGTGCGACAGCAACCCGAAGGTCATCGCTTGGGCATCCGAAGAGGTCGTCGTACCCTACTTCCTAAGAGGAAAGAGACTACAGTACTCCTACTTCCCCGACCTGGTGATCCACTTTGCCGACAAAGAAACCGTCATGGTCGAAATCAAACCGAAGAAAGAACGAGACCGCCCATCGACACAAAATATCTGCAAATGGGCCGCCGCCCGACAATACTGCCGCGAACGAGACTGGAGATTCCAAATTTGGACCGAAGACACCATCGAAAAACTGCGCCGGCGGACGAGGCGTGGCTGATCCATCTAGCATAAGGGATAGCGGATAGGTTAGCCCTCCCCGATAACAGTCAAATTCAAGTCATCTGATACATAATCAAGCAATCACTCGCCTATAAGGAGGTTTCAATGTCTAGGAACAACGAAGAGACGCCGGATCTTCGCTTCAGCGAAAGCAAATCGCTTATGGGATTCACATCTGCGGGCATACAAGGATTCAACGATCTGAACCCATCGGCGATTGTTCGCGAGCTTATTCAAAATTCACTGGATGCGGTACGAGAAGACGGCCGCTCAAAAGCGATTGTTCGTTTTGAGCTCGACGAAGTGGAAATTAATGATGTTCCCGGAATAGAAGCCTACCGCAAATCTTTGAAGTGCGCCATCCGTTCTCAGACCAATTTATGCGAAGGAGAATTACCGGATCCGGCAGCAATGGTCGTTAATGTCATGCAGAGCTGTCTTGAAAAGGAAAAGATTGATGTACTTTCGGTTTTGGATAACGGACATGGGCTAGATAAAAAACGTATGACCGGTCTCTTGGCCGATGGCGTCAGTGCCAAAACGAGTGCCGGATCTGGGGCAGTGGGTAACGGACATTTGACTGCGATTCCGGCATCGGACTTGCGCTATGTGCTGTATGGCGGAATCAGTCAAGAAGGCAATATAGCCTCGGGACAGGCAATTTTGGCATCATTCGATGATTCAAATGATATAATGATGGGGGCAAACGGCTACTACACTCTGGAGATTAATAGCTCATCTAAAAACCTCTACAATTTTCCGACTGAGAATTTCTCACCGCTTATTTCTCGAAAGATTGACTGGATCAAGAATAATTTTCATTCAAAAAAGGGTACCGCTGTCATCATTCCAGGATTCAATCGATTTCGTGAATCATCAAACGATCTATGTAGTACTATTTTTAAAGCGGCTTCTTGCAGTTTCTTCACAGCTATCGCCGATGGGGATTTGGAAGTCATTTATAGTGAAGGAAAAAATGAAAAAAATCTCAATAATACCAATATCTTAAAGATTTTTAATGACGAGCTGAAAGAAAAAAAGCAAGCCGACATCCGCGGATTTATTTCCGGAAATAGGGCGTATGAGGCTTATAAAACAGCGACCGAAGGACAAGCCCACTTGATTGATGTAGGATGCGGGGAAATTAAAATTGTCATACGCAATCTTATCGGAGGAAACACCCGCATTGATCTTTGCCGTAATGGAATGTGGATCACTGACCGCCTTCCTCATCTTGGGTCTTATAAATTCACCGACAAAAAGCCATTTCATTGCCTTATCAAAGTAAAGGCCGATGATGGTGAAATTCATCAGCTGATACGTAAGTCCGAGGGGCCTTTGCATAATCATATTGAAGCAAAAAAATGGCTTAATGAAAAAGAGCGACAGAAACTGACAACCGCTATGAAAATCACTGCCGATTTTCTCATGAACAAAATCGACGATTTACAGGATGAGGTATTCGAGGTGGAGGATTTTTTGACCTTAGATGAAACAGGTATCTCAGCTGGTGGAACGAGAGGAATGCGTGTTGGCAAATTCGAACCCGTTCCACCGCGCTATACGATAAGTTCCAAGAAAAGAAAAAATATCGAGTCTGATGCTGGAAATAGCGAATCGAAGAAAAAGGGTAATGGGAGAAAAAATAGATCGGGAATCGGTGGTTTCCGAGAGAGTGGCGATTCAATTCTATTTGGCGCGACATCTGTGCAATCCAGTGTGCGTTCCTGCGATTTCTTATTTTATCCACAAAAGAAAATAGCAAGCGACGATGTCGCTGAAATACGTTTCGTCCTTGACGAGGGAATCGACGAAACATGCGATCTGACAAATGACGAACAGTTCGTTCATCTCCATAATGTTCGATTGAACAAAAATAATGTTCCCAAAAGTGACTTGATCGAGAAGGACGGAAAAGTACTGGGGATATGTCTCAATCGATTCGACCCTGGCGATGAGTATATTTTGAATTTCGATTATCAACTGCCTGACGATATCGGCATCCATGATCAGAGACCATGTGTTCTACGGGCTGAAATTGTTTGCCGTCGTGCGAAAACGGAGGAATAATCATGGCCGTTGCAAATTCAACAGCTCGCTCCCTACCCTATCCGGCAATCGAGCATGGAAATTATTCTTTCCCTAGAGGGAATTATGAGGTGATCCCGAGGTCGCCCGGGAAAGAAGGTAATAATGTCATATTGCATCATCGAATTCAGGGAGCTTCTCTTGTCGAGGAATTGATTGAAAAAGGCGATGCCACGTATGCCTGTCTCGTTTCGGTGCCAAAAACCGGCTATCGCAAATTGCATTTCTCCGATAGCAGCGAGCAAACAATCAAGTGGGATCTAGATGTTGTTGGTGAGCCGCCTATGCTCGGACCATTAGTTCTTTATGTAGGAAGAGATCAAAAGCGGAGTCTGTCAAACAAAGACGATGTCGCCCCTATATGGCAAGAGCGGATCATCGATTTGACGAAAGGACTAAGATTAGCGCGAGCCCCTTATTTGAGACCTGCTACATCCATCAGAAACTTACTCAGTGTGCGATGCAACGAAAAAATAAGAGATGGAGGATTTACCGTCACACACTCAACAAATAGCGGTTTTTATTTTATCCTTAATGCTGCACCCGATATTTTTAGACTTCTTCAAAATCCTCAGAAGCATACTAACCTAAGACATAGCATACTTGTCCATGCCGTCAGTCAATGTTTCAATATTCTGAACCACGTATATGGCCGATCCAACGGCGACGATGACAGCGAAGACCATTGGAGTCGATATAGAAATCTAGTACATTTAGCAAGATGGCTTGAAGCGAAAGATATACCATCTTGGGATGATGAAAATTTTGATGCGGTTGAGGCGGCAACAAAGATTTATCCGATTAATGTACCAATATCTTCGGAAACGGACGAAGGGGAATAGCAATGATTTTTATTGAATTCAGAGACGATGACTACACTACCTTTCGTAAGAATCTGATAAAGGAGAAGGGTAGCTCGTTGCAGTTGGAATTTATTAAAGAGGCTCGTAACAGCCTTTCCTTTGTCAATTGGATAGAGACGAAAATTGGTATTGAGGATAAAGGCAACCCGTTGGTTTTATGGGCCACTCCTATTTCCGATTCTGATTATAGGGATCTGCCTACATCAATTGAACGGCAACTGTTCGATGCTTGGAAATCTATTACACCTGCACAAGCCAGCCAAGAGACTTTCTGGGGATATGTAACGCTCCAGCACATCAAGCAAGGCATTGTAGAAGCGACCCATCTAGCGGCTGATAATAATGGCCTTTTAAATGGATTGGGGCGCATCGACAACGCGCTGACCGGGAGAGATAAAAGCACTATTGACTCTGTCGTACGATCAATCTTGCGGCGTCTAGGGGGGCTGCCGGAGGCCCGGGGTTCGAAGAGTGTCTACGTTAATTGCCCTTTCGCTCGGGCGTGGTGGCGTGGCTATGTTGCCAAACAAGTATGCGAGGAGACCGATGCCGATCCGGATAAGGTAATTGAAACCCTCAGGCATTCGCAGGAATATTGGGAACAGCTGATCGTTTTGATCGTCTCTCGTAATTCGGTACTTGGAGATACTAATGTCAGAACCGCTCTTATATGGGCGTTGTCGGAATTGGTAAGTGATGGAAGGGATAATGGCGATAACAAAAAATATTTTCAAGGAGCGACGATCAAAAAAATATCGCGACAAATTGGCGTTCGGGCAGCATGGCAAGAACTCGGGGTATTTCCTGTGCGTGAATTGAAGCCAATCATCGAGCAGGAGTTTTTATCGACCGTATAATCTGCCGCTATATGTCAATAAAGACATCTACCTTATTTACCGAATATTAAGGGCACTCCCCGTCATGCCGCTTGATAGTGCTTGATGAACGAAATATCGGTCGTTTTGCGAGCACGGGCGATGTCCCAGTTGCGTTGGAGGTTCAGCCAGTATTCCGGGGTGGTTCCGAAGCATTTTGCCAATCTGATGGCGGTGTCGGCGCGAAGGGCGGTTTGGCCTTCGAGCAATCGCTTGATACGGGTTCTTGGTACGCCGATGCGAGTGGCGAGGGCGGTGGCTTTCATATCGAGCGGCTCGAGATAGAGGTCTTTCAGCACTTCGCCCGGATGCGAGGGGTCGGTAAGCAGGCTCATTTTCTGGCTCTCCCGGTGGGTGGTCCACCTCATGATCTTCGATGATTTCGATTCGACGGGTTTTGACGGATTCCTTTCGGCTTGGAATGGTACTTCTTTTTCAAGGCCGGGTGAAGGCGGGGATTCTCGTCTTGCTTTGCCGGTTGTCGCTTGGAGGGTCAATCGTCTGCGGTGTCCTTGCCCCCGCTCTCGGGGCGCAGGCAGGGGAAGAGCAGCACGTCTCTGATGGAGGCGGAGTCGGTCAGCAGCATCACCAATCGATCGATGCCGAGGCCTTGGCCGCCGGTCGGGGGGAGGCCGTATTCCAGGGCTCTTATGTAGTCGTCGTCGAAGGCCATCGCCTCTTCATCGCCCGATTCCTTGGTTTCGACTTGGTGGCGAAAGCGATTCGCTTGGTCTTCGGGGTCGTTGAGTTCGGAGAATCCGTTGGCGATCTCGCGCCCGGCGATGAAAAGTTCGAAGCGGTCGGTGAGGAAGGGGTCTTTGTCGTTGGCCCGCGATAAAGGGGAGACTTCCATGGGGTGGGCGGTGATGAAGGTCGGTTGGCGCAGGGTATGCTCGACGGTTTTTTCGAAGATCTCCTGCCATAGCTTTCCGCGCCCGTAATGGCTCTCGGTGCGGATCCCCTTCGAGTCGGCAAAGGTGCGCAGGCTTGCCTCGTCATCGAGATCGGCGGCGCTCAACTCGGGGTTTCGATCCAAGATCGCCTCGGCCATCGATATCCGACGGTAGGGGGGTTCGAATTCCAGGGCCTCGTCTTGGTAGGAGATCGGGCCGCTGCCGCAAACGGCCTTGGCAACGCCGCCGACGATCTCCTCGGTGATGATCATGATTTCCTCGTAGCCGATATAGGCCTGATAAAACTCCAGCATCGTGAATTCCGGGTTGTGCTGGGTGGAAATCCCCTCGTTGCGAAAATTGCGATTGATCTCGAATACCCGCTCGAATCCGCCGACCGTCAATCGCTTGAGATACAACTCCGGCGCGACGCGCAAAAAAAGATCCATATCCAGCGCGTTATGGTGGGTGATAAAAGGACGGGCCACCGCACCGCCTTGGATCGGATGCATCATCGGGGTTTCGACTTCGAGAAAATCGCGCTCGAGGAAGTATCGGCGGATCCAAGAAACGATCTTCGAGCGGGCGCGAAAAACATCCCGACTGCGTTCGTTGATGATGAGGTCGATGTAGCGCTGACGATAGCGGGTCTCGACATCGGAGAGCCCGTGATATTTTTCCGGCAAGGGACGCAGCGATTTGACCAGCAGGCGCAGTTCGCTGGCCTTGATGGAAAGTTCGCCGGTGCGGGTGCGAAAAACCGTGCCTTCGACCGCGATGATATCCCCGATATCGAAGGACTTGAATTCGGCGTATCGACCCTGCGGCAGATCGTCCCGACGAATATAGATCTGCATGGCTTCGGTGCCGTCGCGCAGATTCGCGAAACTCGCCTTTCCCATCACTCGACGGGTCATCATGCGGCCGGCGACGGCGACGCTCTGTCCTATCTCCTCCAGGGCCGCGGCATCGACATCGACAAAGCGCTTTTGCAATTCGCCGAACTTGGCATCGGGTCTGAAATCGTTCGGGTAGGCCTTGGTTTCCTCGCGCCATCTCGCCAACTTTTCCCGACGCTGCGCGGATTGCTCGTCACTCTCCTGACCGCTCATCTTTACGCTCCCGCTTTGAGGCCGGCCTCGATAAAACGATCGATATCGCCGTCGAGCACGGCTCCGGTATTTCCGACCTCCACCCCGGTGCGAAGATCCTTGATCCTCGACTGATCGAGAACATAAGAGCGTATCTGGCTTCCCCAGCCGATATCCGCCTTGTCATCCTCCACCGCTTGTTGGGATTCGCGCCGCCTTTGCATCTCCCGCTCGTAGAGTCGGGCTCGAAGTTGCTTCATGGCGGTGGCCTTGTTCTTGTGCTGGGAGCGATCGCTTTGGCACTGCACCACCACATTGGTCGGCAAATGGGTGATGCGCACCGCCGATTCGGTGCGGTTGACGTGCTGACCGCCGGCGCCGCTCGCTCTATAGACGTCGATGCGCAGATCGCCGGGGTCGATATCGATATCGATATCGTCGTCCACCTCCGGCGAGACATAGACCGAGGCGAAGGAGGTGTGGCGACGATTGCCAGAGTCGAAGGGGGATTTTCTGACCAAGCGATGAACGCCGCTTTCGGTGCGCAGCCAGCCGTAGGCATGGTCGCCGTCGAAGCGCACGGAAGCGCTTTTGATCCCCGCGACCTCGCCGGCGGAGGCTTCGATGATTTCGGTGCCGAAGCCGCGGCGCTCGCCCCAGCGCAGGTACATCCTCAACAGCATTTCCGCCCAGTCCTGGGCTTCGGTGCCGCCGGAACCGGCCTGGATATCGACGAAGGCGTTCGATGCATCCATTTCCCCGGCGAACATCCGGCGAAACTCCAAAGCCTCGAGATGCTTTTCCAGCGTCGCGATATCGGCATCGATATCGGCGATCGCCCGGGTATCGGACTCCTCATCGGCAAGATCGAGCAGCATCGAGGCATCGTCCAATCCCCGATCGAGGCGGTCGAAGGTATCGACGACCCGCTCGTGATCGGCGCGCTCGCGACCGAGCGCTCGGGCCTTTTCGGGGTCGCTCCAAATCTTAGGGGATTCGAGTTCGCGCCGCGTCTCTTCGAGTTTTTCGCGCCGAGTCTCTACGTCAAAGATACCCCCTCAGGGTTTCGATTCGCCCTTGCATATCCTTGATCCGGGCACGGATCGGGTTGCTCTCTTCCACGGGAAGGATCCTTATGAATATCGGTCGTGACGGGTGAACGAAGGCAGCCTTCAAGGGCGGATCGAAAGGGTGCGCCCATGCCCTGCGCTATATCGCGAATGCCTTCGAGTCGGGAATGATAACGCCTAGGGGTGGTTTCGAGCGGGCTTCGAGCGGGCTTCGACGAGATATCGAAGACGAGACGGCGGCAATACGAGGGATCCGATCCGTCTTGGAAGGCTCCTTTCGGGCACCCTATCGGCCGCGCCGGATCGCCTCCCGCAGCGGGGGCGTCGTCACTTCGGTCGCGCACGGGCCGTGTCGTCGAGGCTGCAATCGCCGCAAAGCCGCCGCAAAGCGATACGTGCGATTCGAAGGCGGCGCCGATGCTGGATATGTCGTCGCTTCCGGGCATCGATCGAGGCCCAAGGCGAGCCTCGATTCCTCCGAACGCCTCCAAGCGACTCCGAGCGCGATAAGGGTCGGTCAAAAATCCGACGCCTCCTTCGCAAGCCTCGCCTTCCTCTCTTCGTACATGAGCCAAAGTCGCGCACACCTAAGGGATCGATTCGTATTGTTGCGAAGACGGGCATCCGTTCGAAGCCGATAAGCGCAGTGGTATGCAATCACGCTATCGACGATTCGCTCCATCTCGATATCGAGCTGCTCGGGCGTGCCGAGATCCTTATCGATGGCCGATTCCCGGTATCGATCGAGGCTGACGACCATGGCTAAGAGGACCACGATGATGACGATGCAGACAGCAAAGATCTTGAGCGTGATGTTCATTGGGATGTCTCCGAAAAAAGCGTCGGCAAGGCGACGAGGGGGCTTTTGTTCCCGGTCTTCGGCGCGGCGAAAGCAGGCCTTGGGGCTTGTATCGAATCCCGTCGGCGCTGCGCCTTTAAGTCATAGACTCGGTTAGAAGGAAAAAACTCCTGACATCGAGATGCCTTCGGGGAATCGGCCCGTCTACAAGGGCGTGGCAAAGCGTTTCGCAGCGCCGGTATTCGGGTCGATGAGCGGGCCGTCGCTGTATTGGGCGAGATAGGCGCGGCGACGGCGATCGGTGGTATTGCGTCCGGAGCGATGCATGGTGAGCGAGGAAAAGACCACCATGCCGCCCGCATCCGTGATGACCGGAATGCCGGGCTCGTCGCCGTGATAACCCACTTGCTCCTTCGCCCCCCGATCCCACCGGTGGGGCTCGACGGCGGTTTCGCGATCGAGGTCGCGCGGCAAGAGGTAGAGCGTGCCGTTCGATTCGTCGCAGCCATCGAGGGCGATCCAAACCGTGAGATAGGGCGGGTGATCGAATCCGACATAGCCGCTGTCTTGGTGCCAACCGAAAGCGGCGCCGGTATGCGCTCCTTTGACGACGAACTGCTCGTTGAACAAAAAGGGTCGGTCTGCGACCAAGGTAGTGGCAAGGGCTTTCATCGCCGGGCCGAGGACGAATTCGGTCAGCGCCGGAAATTCGCGATGACGATGGCGCAAAAAACGGCGATCTTCGCCACGGCCGATATCGTGGGCGGTACCCCGCAGATCGTCGTCCGCAGGCTCCTTAAGCAGCGTCTCGCAGACCCCTTGCAGCATCGCCAAGCTCGAGGCCTCGACGGCGTCGGGCAATACGAGGTACCCCCGACGACGAAAAAGCGCTTTTTGTTTCGGTTCGATATTCATGACAGTGTCCTTGCCGAGCGGTCGCGATCGATATCGAAACCCCTTCCCCATATCCCCGGGGTATCGAGGATCCGAAGATGCGCCCGACGATTCCTCATCTCGATTTTTATCGATCTTTTGTCGAGTCTTTGCAAATCGGCATCGGCATCGGCAACCGGCGACCCCGAGGCGCCGGTCGCGACGATTCCACGAACGAGTCGCTCTATCGGTTTTGCAAAGAGCGAAACGATCGCACGCTCTTTGCGATGTTTGGGGTTTTTATATAAGACGAAGGGGGATTTTGCCCCGATGAATTGCACCGATGCGACGAGCAAGCGTCGAATCGCCTCTTGTCGATGCCTTATGGAAGCGATGCTCAGGTGGGACGAGTCCGTCGTTTACAAGCCTGAATTCTTAAAGAGGGGCAATCATCGTCGTATCGCCCTTGGTTGCGATCGAAGGGTTTGGGTTTGCATCGAAGCCGATGTTTGAACGCCTGCCGGGATTTCAGTCGATCGCATCGCGTCCAAGGGCGTCCGAGGGGGTCCGTAGACGACCGGGGCGACCTTCGATTCGTCATCGAAGCCCTATCGAAGCCCTATCGAAACCCTTGAATCCCCGAAGTGTCTTTTGGCGTTCCTCGGCCTTCAGACGATTTCGATCGTCTCGATCGAAAGTCGTTCGGCGATCGCCCGCAGTTCGCTTCGATAGTCCCCGTAGACCAAGCAGGAATGATGCTCGAGACCGGCGCCCATGACGGTGGATTCGAGTCGATCGACGGGGGCATCGTAAACCACCGTTCCCGAGGTGCCGGTGAAGGCTTTGGGACGTCTGAGCATCTCGCCGCCGGCGATCATCAGGCGGATCCGACCCTCGGATTGGGAAAAGCGGGCGAAGGTCACGCGCCCGGGTCTCAAGGGGAATTCGTAGAGCAAGGGCATGCGGCGATTGGTGTGGACGGTCGCGAGCGGCTCGCTTTGCCTATCCGCCATCGAAATCGGCGCTTGGCCGCAATGCCAGACCACCGCCGTGCCGTCGACGCGATCGACATCGACCAAATCGACGGAGAAGGTCGGGGCGCCGGCGATCTCTTGCAGCACCAAACCGGTCAAGGCCCCGAAGACGTCCGCTTCGCAAGCGCAGGGCACGCGCTGCTCGCCCATCATCGCCACCGGACCGCAAACCGCGCCGCCGTATTCGGTGAAGGTCTCCGGCCAGCAGCGGATGGCGAACGCGTCGTAGCCGCCCTCGGTGCGCAGGCCGTCGAGGGCGTTCTTCAAGCGCAAGGATTTGTCGAGTTCCCCTTGCTCGAGGGCATCGATACCGGTCGTCTCGGAGGCGACGCGGGCGCGGGTTTCGGCGAGATCGTCATCGCGAACCCGCACCGCCCGAGCGAAGAGATCGTCCAAGGCGAAGCCGTCGACCTCGATACCGGTCAGGCCGCGCAAGGCGTCGGCGTCGTAGGCGCAAGTGTGGAAGCCCTCGGGGTGCTCGCCGATGCGGGCGATGCGCATCGAGGACAGTTTGTCGACGACCCGCTCGGCGACGGCTCTCGCGGCGGCATCGACGCTCGGTTTTGCGCTCACGACCGGCCGGCGCCGGCGCCGGCCCGCCAACAAGGCCTCGAGATCGTCGGCGCAGGTCTCGCTCGCCGGATCGGCATAGAGGTAGGAGAACTCGGCGTCGGCCAAGCGCAGCGCGTGGGCCGCCAAGTTGAGACCGCAATAGGCATTGAGGCGCAAACGCCCGCCGATACGAGGCTCGGGCAAGGCCCAGATCGCAAGCGGTGCGGGGACCTCGGCGGCGATCTTGGCGGTCATCGAGGCATCGGTGAACGTAACTTGCAAGATGAGCAAGCGATCGAGTTCGGCCACCGGCAACGATGCCAGCGCGGCCGCCGTGGCTTCGGCGTCGAAGAGCAGTGATTTGGGACCCAAGATTCGATCGCCGGTGGCCGCAAGCCGCCGAAAGGCCAAGTCCGTCTGCATCGTGGCGAAATCGACATCGAAGGTGGAGCGGGCAAGGGCGAGAACACCGATGGTGCGGGTCATCGTTCGATTTTCCGATTGCCGGTCAAAGGGGGGCGTCGTCAACGAGCGCCCGAGGGGTTGTGCATGAATCGTTCGACATCGACGCGCTCGGGCAGTCCTCGGCGACCGCCGGGTCGGGTGCATTTGATCGCGGCCGTGGCATTGGCGAAAGCGATGGCGTCGGCCGGCGGGGATCGCTCCGCCAACGCCAAGGCGAGGGCGCCGTGCCAAGCATCGCCGGCGCCGAGGGTATCGACGGCATCGACCGGGTAGCTATCGAGCGTATGAGCGCCCTCGGCATCGATCCAGCGCACGGCATCCGCACCGGCGGTGACCCCGACCACGGCGCGAAGGCCTTCGGCGGCGAAGGCCAGGGCGCGGTCGGGATCGTCGATGCCGCTGTATTCGCGCAGCCCTTCGAGGGAGAAGAAAACATGGTCGGCAGCGGCCAGCGCCCCCCGACATTCGTCGAAGGGGGACTCCGCATCGAGGATGCCGGGGATGGCGCAGCGACGAGCCTCGCGCATGGCGAAATCGGCTCCGGCGGGCCATCGGGTATCGGCGAGAACGGCGTCGAAGTCATCGAAGGTGCCCAGTTCGGCGGTCTCGCCCATCGACCCCTCCTCGCGAAAATTGACGATCTGACGCTCGCCCCGATCGTCGATATAGATACCGGAAAACGACGAGCGATAACCCTCGCAGCGATACAAGCGGGTGCAGTCCACCCCTTCGGCGACCAGACCGCGCTCGATCGTATCGGCGATCCCGTCGTCGCCGACGCATCCCGCAAAATGCGCATCCCCTCCGAGTCGGGCGATGGCGACCGCGGCGTTGGCGGCGCAACCCCCGCCGACGAGCGCAGCGTCGCGGGCGCGGTATTTATCCGCCCGCCGCGGCATCGTCTCGACCCGCATGATCAAGTCGAGCACGGCGATCCCGACGCACAGAACCCTCGGCGGCGGGCTCATGGCCGCGAAGTCATGGCCGCGGTTCCACGGCCATCCCGGTGGCCGCGGATTCCGGCGCCGCCATGCCGAGGGCGAGGGCGCGCCCGCCGTCGCACGTCCCCAATCGCTCGGCGCTCTCGCCCATCGACCCGTCGTCGCCGACGCCTCCCGCAAAATGCGCATCCCCCCGGAGTCGGGCGATGGCGACCGCGGCGTTGGCGGCGCAACCCCCGCCGACGAGCGCAGCGTCGCGGGCGCGGTATTTATCCGCCCGCCGCGGCATCGTCTCGACCCCATGGATCAAGTCGAGCACGGCGATCCCGACGCACAGAACCCTCGGCGGCGGGCTCATGGCCGCGAAGTCATGGCCGCGGTTCCACGGCCATCCCGGTGGCCGCGGATTCCTGCGCCGCCATGCCGAGGGCGACGGCGCGCCAGCCGTCGCGCAAGGTGACCTCGGGCGCTTGCTTGCCGAGCAGGACATCGCGGAACTTCAGATGTTGGAAGTAGGTCGAGCCGTGGTGCGAGCCGGCGGCGTCCAAGCGGGACTCGACCGGCACGAGGATATCCTCGCGCCGGCGGCGATCGCGGGAACGGATGACGATCCGCGGTTTCGGACGCTCGCCCGATTCGGCCGGCCAATGGCTCGGGGCGAAAGGAACGAGGCAATCGATACGCCCCGCAGGCCCGACGGCGGTGATCTCCTCTTGGTAGTCCGCACCCTCGGCGAACATGCACAGATCGAGCATCGCCCGCACTTCGTCGTCGAATTCGACGATGGCGAAGGCGGCATCCCAGATATCGCTGGCGCGGCCGTCGTGGATTTCGTCGACATGGTTGACGGCCTGCCGACCGGAGGCCATGACCCGACGGGCTTCGGCCCCGGTCATCAGCCGCATCAGATCGAAATAGTGGCAGCATTTTTCCACCAGCGTGCCGCCGGAACGCTCGTTGAAGCGATTCCAGTGATCGACTTTTTCCAAAAAAGGAAAGCGGTGTTCGCGAATCGACAGGTGGCGAATGCCGCCGGTGGCGGCTTGAACTTCGGCCAAAAAGCGCTGCAAGGGCGGCATATAACGGTATTCCATGGCCACCTGGATCGGGGCTTTGTAATCCCGTTCGAGGGCGTCGATCAGCTCGCGATCGCGAGGGTCGGTAACGAGCGGTTTTTCGACCAGCAAAGGAATCGTCCGGCGCGCGACGATATATCGGATGTGCTCGGCATGACGAAAATTCGGGGTGGCCAGAACGATGGCATCCAAATCGTCCAGCGCCAGCAAATCATCGAGCGAGGCGGCCAAGCGAGCCGCCGGCGCCAAACGCTGCGCCGAGGCCAGCATCGTCGCATCGGTATCGAAAAGCGCGACCGTTTCGCAGCCTTCGACGAGCTGCAGATTACGGATATGCTCGTGGCCCATCATGCCACTGCCGACGATCGCGTATCGAAGCATCAGCTCGATATATTCAGCGCCAGCGAGCCACGTAGCGGGCCGTTCCGGGATCGAACCAAGTGCGGGAGAATTCCATTTCGCGGCCGTGCTGATCGACGCCACGCCGCTCGATATAGCCCCAGTTCCGCTCGCGCAAATGACCGAAATCCGGCGGCGCCCACACCGGCGGCAGGCCGAGGCCGACCACGTCGGTGACGCGGCCGATCACGAATCCGAGTCGGCGACGGTAGTATTGATAAAGTGCGTCGTCGAGATCCCGAAGCGCCAGCGAGGAGGCGCACTCGCCATCGAGCCACACTTCCTCGATCGCGGCGTCGGCGCCGTCCAAATAGCGCAGGCGCCGGATACGAAAGGCTTCGGCGGCGTTGCCGAAAGGCGGCAGATCGTTCGGCTTGGGCATCTGCGTCACGCTCAACGCCCGGGCGGTGGGCAATCCGCCTCCGCGCAACAACTCGAGATGGAAAAACGAGTAGATATTCTCGCCGTCGACATCGCGAACGATATAGTTTCCCGAGCCTTGGATACGGCGTAAAAAGCCCTTTTCCTCCAAGTCGGCCAAGGAGCGCCGCAGGGTTCCCACCGAGATGCCGAGATCGTCGGCGAGCTGACGCTCAGGATGGAGTTTTTCACCGTCGAGCAGTCGACCGGCCCTGATATCGCGTATCAGCATTTCGCTGATCTGCAAATGCCGCGGCAACCGGCCGAGTACTTCCTCACCGCTGCCGAGTCGGCGAGAATCGTCTTGCTTCACTGTACGCGAGTCCCGTGATATGACCGTGATATGACATGGACTGATTCATAAATGATACTATCTTTTTTCTATCGGCATCGCAAAATTCATCCAAGACTGGAATTTTCGATCCTTGTCCGACGTCGCGAATCAAGCCTGTCGGCGACCGGCGCTTTCGGCCCTCGCCCCTCGATCACCAAAATCCGGGAGGAACTCGATGAAATCCGCTACCAAGTGGCACGCCGCTCTCGCGGCTTTGAGCCTTGTCTTCACCGGCCATGCGGCCGCCGATCGGATCAAATTCCTGTGTTACCAAAACGGGAACGAATGCGATGTCCTCGCCGAACTCGCCAAGGGCTACGAAAAAGAATCGGGTCATAGCGTGGTCACCGAGCGAGTCGGCTACGAGATCATTCGCGACCAGCTCGAAAACCAACTGCAAACCGACGCCGCCCCGGATATCGCCCGCGTCACCAACTTGGGCGGCCTCAACAAGTACTACCTCGATCTACGCCCCTATTTCGAGACCGATGAGATGGAAAGGCAGTACAGCGCCACGCTGCCTTGGTTCCGGGCGCCCGGCGGCGATGATACGGGTGTTTACGGATGGATGACCGAGCTCACCGTCACCGGTCCTTATGTCAATGTCTCGATGTTCGACGATGCCGGTGTCGATCTGCCGGGCGACGATGCGACTTGGGACGATTGGGCGGCCGCCTTGCTCGAAGTCAAGGAGGCGTTGGGCCTCGATGCCGGTCTGGCGATGGACCGTACCGCGCACCGCTGGGCGGGACCGGCGTTTTCGCATAATGCGAAGTTCTTCGATGACGAGGGCAATCCGATCTTGGTCGACAAGGGCTTTCGCGAATTCGCGGCCAAATTCGTCGATTGGCACGAACTCGGCCTGATGCCGACCGAGGGCTGGCCTGCAGGCTCGGGCACCCAATACCGCAATGCCGCCCCGCTCTTCTTGGCGGGCAAAGTCGCCATGCATATGTCGGGCTCGTGGATGATCGGCAACTACTCGGAGAATATCAAGGATTTCGAGTGGCGTACGGTCCCGGCGCCTTGCGGCAAGGGTGGCTGCGGGGCGATGCCGGGCGGAGCCGCGATGGTCGCGTTCAAATCGAGCAAGTCGCCGGAGGCCGCCGCGGGCTTCATCGAATATCTGTCGCGGGCCGAGAACGCCGAGCATTACGCGGCAAAAACCAAGTCCATCACCGCTCACCAAGGGCTGCAGGATTCGGGGGTCGACTACGAAGACGCCTCCCCGGCCGTCGCCGCCGCCTTGTCGACCTACGCCTCGTCCATCGGCAAAGCCGCCGAAACCACGCCCCAAGCCTTCACCTTTCAGGGCTACCACAAGAACTTCGTGATCTACGGCGTGATTCCGGATTACATCACGCAGGTCATCAACGGCGAGATCTCGCTGGACGAGGCCTTGAGCGCGATCGACGCCGACGTCGCCGCCAAGATCGCCGAGTAAGCGGCACTCGATCAGGTGTTCGCCGCCATCGAAGCGGCTTTCGCCGGAACCGGCTGGCCTTTGATGGCCGCCGCCTACTGCGCGGTCGGGATCATCGTCTCCCGACCGCGCGGTTCTTTTGCCGGCCGCGTCATGGCGGTGCTGGGATGGCCGGTCGATCTGGCACAAAAACTCGCAGGTCACGGGCCGCTTCCCTATCTTTTTCTGTTGCCGAATCTGCTCGTCTTCGGCATCTACACCTTCGCCCCTTTTTTCATCAATATCGGCTTTTCCGCCACCGAGGGCAGCAGCATCCTCTTCCCCGAGCGAAACTTCGCCGGCGGCGACAACTGGGCGCGACTGCTTTCGGATATCCAACCCGATACCGGCAGGGCCAATCTCGAGGACGACAAGTTCTACCGCTCGGTCATGGACACCGCGGTCTTCGTCGTTTTCCAAGTGCCGATCATGGTCTTCTTCGCCTTGTCGACGGCGCTGGTCCTCAATCGCGAAATCCTCGGCCGCGGCTTTTGGCGCTCGGTTTTCTTCTACCCGGTCATGCTAAGCCCGGTGGTGGTCGGCTTCCTGTGGACGCTGATCTTGAAACGCCAAGGCGTGCTGTCCTTGACCCTGATCGAATGGGGTTGGATCGACGAACCCGTCCAATGGTTGACCGACCCCGCTTGGACCATGTTCTGGTCGGTCTTCGTCTACACCTGGGCTCACTTGGGCTTTTATATGCTGATCTTGCTGGCCGGACTCCAAGCCATCCCGAGGGATCTCTACGAAGCGGCACAGATGGACGGCACCTCGGATTGGCGGATGCTGTGGCGAATCACGCTGCCGCTGCTGATGCCGACGCTGCTGGTGGTAACGGTGCTCTCGCTGATCAAAGCCTTCCAAGCCTTCGAGGAGCTCTATGCGATGCAGGTCGGCTGGATCTCCATCGTCTCCTATATCTTCGAAACCTCGGGCTTGCGCGGGCAGCCGACGACGCACGGGCTCGGCATCGCGGCCACGGCGTCCTTGGCGGTCGCCGTTGTCCTCGCCTCGCTTTCCTTGGTGCAAATCGCGTTGTCGGGACGCGGCAGCCGGCAATGAACGGAGCGATGGATTTTTTCACGCGTCGCCAAGGCTTTGCCGGGCCTAGCGCGGCGGATTTGGTGGCCTACGCCTACCTCGCCTTGGGCTTTGCGATCATCTTCCTTCCGGTCAGCTGGATTGCGTTGAACTCGCTGAAAACCGCCTTTCAGATCGAAAAACAAGATACCTCGTTGATCCCCGGCGATTTTCAGCGCGTCGGTCGAGCGACGGTCAACGGCCCCTCAGGACGCGAGATTTTCGTGATCCCCGATCTGCCCGATTGGGTGCTGAACTGGCGCGCGCTCGATGAAGAACAGCGCAAGGAAGCCGATGTCGAGGGCTTCCTCGCCGCCTTCGAAGGACGCGAGCGATACGCCTTGAGATCGCACCTCGACCGAGTGGTCATCGAGGCCCGGGCCTTGATCGCCGAACTCGACCTGCCTGACTGGCTCAATCGATACGGCGCGATGACCGAAAGCGCCCGCGACGCCCACGATCTCGACGCCGCCTTGCACGGGCTCGATCGAGAGCAAGAGCGTTTGTTGAAAGAATATATCGGGGTCGAACCCTATCGGGCGAACCGCTTGGTCTCGCAAGTCCTGGTGCGCGCACCCCATCCCGAGACCGGGGAGATGCAGCGTTGGGCGGTCCCGAATCTGTCGACGCGGCAAGCGTTCCTGCCCGCGCGAGCGGTGCAAGGAGAGGGCTCCAAGGTGATTCGCCTGCCGGCGGATTCGGTCGTCGCCGAAAGGCGCGTGCAACCCGCTTGGGAAAACTATCTCGACCCTCTGCGAGGCACCGCCTATAACGTCAACGTCGATTTCACGACCTGCCTTACCAACTCGGTGCTGGTGACGATCATCGCCACGCTGATCACCTTGTTGATCAACTCGATGGCGGCCTTCGCCCTGTCCAAATACCGCTTTCGGGGGCAGATATTTTTCCTCGCGGTCATCCTCGCCACCTTGATGATCCCGGCGACCATCACGCTGGTCGGGGTCTTCAAGGCCATCCACGCCACCGGGTTGTCGGGCAGCATCTGGGGGGTGATCATCCCCGGGGCGGCCACCCCCGCCGGGGTGTTCATGCTGCGTCAATATATGCTGACGATCCCCGACGAGCTGATCGAGGCCGCGCGCATGGACGCCGCGAGCGAGTGGAATATCTACTGGCGCATCGTATTGCCCTTGGCGATGCCGGCGATCGCGGCGCTGGCGATCTTGTCGATCATCTGGCGCTGGAACGATTTGATCATCCCCATGGTCGCCATTTCGACGACCAAGGAGGCCTACACCATCCAACTATGCCTGCTCGAATTCCGGGGCGAGCATATCAGCCAAGAACACTATCGCTTGGCGATGACCGTGATCAGCCTGATCCCCACCACGCTGGTCTTCGTCTTCTTGCAACGCTATATCACCACCGGTATCGCCAATACCGGCATGAAATGATTCGCCGATCGGGAGCGCTCGAAGTGGCCAGCCTCGAATTGCGCAAGGTGCGCAAGAACTTCGGTCCGGTGGAGATCATCCACGGCATCGACCTGAATGTGCAGGCCGGGGAATTCTGCGTCTTCGTCGGACCCTCGGGTTGCGGCAAATCGACTCTGCTGCGCATGATCGCGGGGCTCGAAGGCGTCAGCGGCGGCGAGATCGCCATCGCCGGAGATGTGGTCAACCGGGTTCCGGCGGCGCGCCGGGGGCTCGCCATGGTCTTCCAGTCTTATGCGCTTTACCCCCACATGTCGGTGCGCAGCAATCTCTCCTTCGGGCTCGAGAATCTGAACCTGCCGCGCCCGGAAATCGACCGTCGGGTCGTCGACGCCGCCAAGATGCTGCAGATCGAGGACTATCTGGCGCGCAAACCGGGTCAGCTCTCGGGCGGGCAACGTCAACGGGTGGCGATCGGCCGCGCCGTGGTGCGCGAACCGAGGATCTTCCTCTTCGACGAGCCGCTTTCCAATTTGGATGCCGAGCTGCGGGTGGCGATGCGCGGCGAGATCTCCGCGCTGCACCGCCGGCTCGGCAATACGATGGTCTATGTGACCCACGATCAGATCGAGGCGATGACGATGGCGGACAAGATCGCGGTCTTGCGCGCCGGGCGGTTGGAGCAGTTCGGCCTCCCGCTGGATTTGTACAACGACCCCGCCAATCGCTTCGTCGCCGGTTTCATCGGCTCGCCGCGGATGAACTTCATCCCCGGCAAGATCGAGGGCGAGGGCAAGGACGCTTTTTTCCTTTCCGCCGGCGGCGCTCGCGTGGACTTGCCTTCGGATCGCTTCGATCTGTCGCCGAATCGGGCCGTTGAACTCGGCATTCGGGCCCACCATCTGCGCCTCGACAAGGACGAAGGGGATCTCGGGCTCGAAGTCGGCAGCGTCGAACAGCTCGGCGGCGAGACTTTCGTTTACGGGAGGGTCCCGGGCGACGGCCCCTTGACCCTGCAGCTGCCCGGTCAAGTCGCGGTCAGGGCCGGCGAGCGATTGAGGGCAGCGCCGAGTTCGGAGTCGGTGCATCTATTCGAAGCCGAGGGCGGTCGCTCCTTGCGCCGCCGGGATGCCGGCGCCTAAAGCCCGGCGACAGGGCCGAGCGCCGAGCGCTGCCGATCCGCCGAAGCGCTCGGGGGCTTTCGTCCCGAGGAGTTCATCCCGATAAGCGGCGGAGTTTTTTCAAGGGGTGTAGGGCTCTTCGATCTCCTCGACGGTCAACTCGGCCCGCTCCATGCCCCGGAAACGATTGACCGCCAAGCGATAGGCGATGCGGATCATGCCCTCGGAGTCGGTCGCGATCGGCGCCGGTCGGTCGAAGGCGATGGCGTCTAGGGCTTGATCGGAGCCCGGCGGCAACAGGCGAAGCCGCGTATGCCGCTCGCCGACCGGCCTTTGGTCCGCCATCTTGAAAACGCCGTCGAAGACCGGCTCGGGGAATCTTTGTCCCCAAGGGGCGATATCCCGGATCATGCGCGCCAGATCGAGGCCCAAGTCGGCGGCGGCGATCTCCCCGTCGCTGTCGACGACCGCCTCGCGCATCGCCGCCGTCATCACCCGGCCCGCACGGTCGGCAAACTCCTCGCGGAAACGCTCCAGCCCCGAGCGGACGATGGTCAACCCCGCGGCCATCGCATGCCCTCCGAAGCGCATGATCAGACCGGGGTTGCGCACGTCGATCTCGGCCAGCAGGTCTCGTATATGCACCCCGGGGATCGAGCGCACCGAGCCGCGCAGGTTATCGGGGTCGTTATCGGGGGCGAACGCGGCCACCGGACGATGGATCCGCTCTTTCAGCCGCGAGGCGAGCAGACCGATCAGCCCCGAATGCCAATCGTCCTTGAACAAGGAGATCGCCGCCTCGGGAACGGGGGCGTCGCCGTACCGGGCAAGGAGTTCGTCGATGGCTTCTTCTTGCATCGAGGCGTCCATCTCCCGTCGCTGCCGGTTGATCGCATCGAGCCGAGCCGCGATCCCGTCGGCTTCGCCATCGTCGTCGCTCAATAGGCATTCGATTCCGATGCTCATATCCTCGAGGCGGCCGGCGGCGTTCAGCCGCGGACCGACGGCGAAGCCCAAATCCGAGGTCAGGGCATGCTCGATCGAACGCCGGCTCACCCGCAACAAGGCGCGGATCCCCGCGCTTCCTTTTCCCTTGCGAATCCTTCTTAGCCCCTGCTCGACCAAGATCCGGTTGTTATGGTCCAAAGGCACGAGGTCGGCCACCGTGCCCAGAGCCACGAGGTCGAGCAGGCCGTCGAGCCGCGGCGCCGCCGCCCGCTTGCGCCGGCGGCGACGGTAGGCGCGAAGGGCGCACATCACATAGAACATCACCCCGACCCCGGCGAGATATTTGCTCTCGAAGGGATCGCCTTCTCGATTCGGATTGACGATGGCTCGGGCCTCGGGCAACTCCTCGCCCGGCAAATGATGGTCGGTGATCAACAAGGGGATGCCCAAGGACTTGGCCCGCGCCGCCCCTTCCAGACTCGAGATGCCGTTATCGACGGTAACGATGAGATCGGGATCGTGGCGACGATGCACCCGCTCGACGATCTGCGGGGAAAGACCGTAGCCGTGGCGCATGCGATCGGGGACCTCGAAGCGGACATCCTCGGCGCCGAAGAGCCGCAGCGCCCGCACCCCCAGGGCGCAGCCGGTGGCGCCATCGGCGTCGTAATCGCCGACGATGACGATACGCCGACCGGCGTCGATGGCCTCGTCCAGCAGCGCCGCGGCGCATTCGATATCGAGCAAGGAATCCGGCTCGAGCAGGTGCTCCAAGGAATGATCCAACTCGCTTTCCGATTGCACCGCGCGCGCCGAGAGCACCCGACGCAATACGGGGTGGTGGCCCTCGAGGAAGCTAGGCATCGGCTCGCGCACTTGGCGCCGGGAGATGCGTCTTTTGCGTTTCATCGATCGCTCCGTTTTCGATCGTCCATTTCGTAGCCCCCTTTATCGGCGGATAAGCCCGGCTCGATCCCGGTCAACGGTCCAAAGCAGCGGACATCGCAGCGGACATCGCCCCCGCCAATCCGCGTTTTCGCAGCGGCCACCACCGGCGCTTGGCCGAGGCCGCCGAGGCGGTGAAACGGTGGCCGTATTCGTCGAGGATCGACAGCCGCGCGAGCCTTCCCGCCCGCAATGCCTCGAGCAAAGGCTCGGCCCAAGACGCACTGAAATCCTCGATTCCCTCTCGCCATCCCTGCGGATCCGAGCGCTTCGCGCACCGGCGAAGGGCGTCGTGCACGACGAGATGCCTTGCCGAAGGCGAGTCCGAGAGTGAACGCTCGCTTGGGGTTCGCGCCATCCACTCGGCCGCTCCCCTTAGAGCGGGGAAAAGAGCGGGGAAGAAAGCCGCGCGGCCATCCGGCTTCGCCCCTTTCGCATCGCCCCAAGGCTGCGGGCGATGCGAGGCCTCCGAATCGCCCGAGTCGATCCCCCGCGCCTGCGGGCGGCGGGCAAGGGCGCGGACCAAGGGGTCGTCGCTCCATACGCATTCGAAAGCCCGAGGAGCATCTTCGGTTGCCCCCGGCAAGCGGCCACCGCCCCATAGCCACAGGCTGTTGATCGGCATCGCCCCGCGCCGGCTGCGCTCGATATTGGCCGGGCATTCGTGCAAGGCCATCTGCACCAGATTGCTCCATCGGCGCCAAAAGGCGGCATCCTCGCCCTCGGGCAGATGGCGGGAAACCGCCTTTGCGACGAGCGTCGACGGCGGCACGGTCTTCAGGCGAGGCGGCGAAGGCAGCGCGACATACCAGCGCGAAGGATGCGCGGCGACGACGAAGGGTCCTTGAGGTTCGAGCGCATCGTTGATCGCTTGCGCAAAGGCGTCGGCCTCGACTTGATAAAGCGCGTGAGGCGCATGAGCGGAAGGCGAATCCGTCGAGGAGGCATCGAGGGCCGCCAAGGAAAGGGGGTCGCTCAGGACCAGATCGGCGATATCCGCAAGCAGGTGCACCGGGTCGGCACGAAGCCATGCCACCTGCGCCCTATCGACATCGGGTGGGGCCTCGAGTGGGGCCTCGGGCGGGGCCTCGGACAGGGGCGAGGCCGCGGCGTCTCCGGCGCTCGTTGCCTGCGCCTCGGGGCTTTGCGAGGGCTGCGGGCGATCGATCGTGGCCGTCAGGGCCGCCACCGGCCAATCGTGATCGGCAGGCGGGTCGGCCCAACCGAAGAGGCGGAAGATCGACCCCTCGAAGGAGGGCTGCTGCGACTCGCCTTTCTCCTCGTCTTTGGCGTATCGACAACGATCGAGCAGTCGATCGAGAGCGTTTGTATCCAACGTGGCGCAAAAAGCCTCGATCGCGCTTCGAGCCTCGTCGGCATCGCCCTTCTGTCCGCCGATTCCTCCCTCGACGATACGCCCCACCGGTCCGAGCAGACCCGGCACCAAAAGATCGAGGGCGAGCCCCGACGAGGGCGCCTCTTTCGAGTCGGCGCCGTCGCCGCCGCTTTTCAAAGAACTCGCCAAGGAGCTCGTCAAGAGGCTCGTCAAGGGGCTCGCCGAGGGTCGCGACAAGGGGCCCGTGGCACCGATTTCGCTCCGGACAGGCTCGCTTCGCCTCGAAGCGCGCCGGGATTCATTCCCGGCACCCGTCGATCGCCGGGCCTCGGCCGGCGGCTCGATCCGCCTTCGGCGAGCCGTCGAGCACCGACATCGGGGCGTGAAGGTGGTCGGTCCATGCCGCCATCGAAAGCAGTGGCTCGGCTCTCGTTTGCATCGCATGCCCTTCTTGGCTTGCGTGGAATATCCATTCGCCGGGGCGGCGGCTTCGCCAGATTCGATCGCCTTGTTGCCACATCGCATTCCCCGCAAGAACGAGATAGACCTCCGGAGCGCGATGGCGATGCGAAGGATAGAGGATACGAGGAGCCTGCAGGGAAAACCAAAGCGCCAAGTCACCGGGGTGTCGGAAAGGGGCTTGGTAATCGCGCATCTTGATATCGGGACCGATCAACTGCGTCGCCGTATATCCGAAAAACAACTCGTCCGCCCCGTCGCCGGTCGCATAAGGGGTGATCCAACGAAGGCGAGGCGAGGCCTCGAGCAGGGCATCGACCAGATTCCGATCGGGGTCGCTCCTTGCGGCATCGGATACCGACTTCTCCAGCCATTTTTTCGTCGCCGGAGTGGCGGCGGCTTCGACGGATTTCTCGGCGAGCGGTCGTTGCAGCAGATCGTGCAAAAGCGCGATCTCCTCGGTGCAATCGTTCGGATCGCGGACGCTTTCGTGCACCCTCTCTCGCAAAGCCGCCAGCAGTCGATCGAATACCCGCCTATCCTCGGACACGCTTCACGCCTCCGGCAATCGAAATGTTTGCAAGCGTCGATAACTGCGCTCGAGACTCGGGGAATATCCCTGCGCCTCGATGACATCCCACTGATCGACAACGAACTCGATCAAAGACGGGTGATAGCCGCGACCCACCTTGGCGGTTTTCGCCGATGGACTTGGAACCATATCCTCGCGAATCCTCTTGGATCGGGATCGCCTCGCCATCGAGACCATCCGCTCTTTCGGCTTTGGGACCTCATCGGGCTTTCGCGGCATTTTGGATTTGTCGATCGAAAGAAATCGGGCGATATTGCCTCGATCCGCCATGATCCAAGACTCGATTTCCATCGTCGCAAAGCGATAGAGCAAGTTGGAAGAAAGCGCAGCCCCCAAATTCTCAATCGCGCTTGCCGGACAATTATCCGGCGTATCTTGATCGGTGATCACCGAATACAACGAATCGCCCTTGGCCGCGCGATTCAATTCTTTTATCCTTTTTCGAATTATATCTTTGTTCCAAAGATAACGTTGACATACCGAAAAATCTCGATCGATCCGTCGAAGGATTTTCATAACGACCGCTTCGGTCAATCGATCTTCGACATATAAAAAGGTATCGATCCCCATCGATATCGACTCTCAAAAGGATAAAGAAAGTTGCAGATCGTTTTTGGGTCTGGTCTGTTGGATGACGATCGAACCCAAGGGCTCTCCGATTTCCAACATCTCTTCGACCCCTTTCAGATCCGCGCTCGGAAGAATTCTCGTTCCCTTGCCCGATTCGAGAGAGGGTTGCAATACCAGAATTTCCCCGCCGTCGATACCCGAATCCGATAGCAGTTCCGCGCTGTGGGTGCTGATAAAAACCTGATGACGCGCCTTTTTTTTCTCTCTTTGCGCTTTGTATAAAAGCCCCGCCAAATTGCCGACGATCCCGGAATGCAGCGAAAGTTCGGGTTCCTCTAACAAGAGTACCGAGT
Organism: Gammaproteobacteria bacterium; assembly: GCA_965220535.1. Classification (GTDB taxonomy): domain Bacteria; phylum Pseudomonadota; class Gammaproteobacteria; order HK1; family HK1; genus HK1. The sequence continues at coordinate 1,683,707 of OZ244833.1, forward strand.
TGTTTTCCAACAACGACCACAACAAACCGATCAGCCGCAGCGTGCCGTCGGATAGCTGATCCTCGTATTGCTTGGCGTTTCTCGGCCGCCAGTTGGCATAGCTACCGACGATATGGTATCTGCCGTAAGGGTCTTGATCGAAGCGAATCTCTTCCAAATCGGGAACGGCGATCTTGATCACTTTGCTGATCCGACGCAAACGGGCGTCCCGGGTTTTTTTATTGGCTCCTTGCATGCGGTGGAGCAAGCCCTGCCCGAAGGGATCGCCCTCCATGATATTGCCTTGAATTTCATCGAAATGGCGCAGCAGTTGGGGCACCAAATGCATATAGGAAATCCGGCTGAGAAAATCCGGGATATCCCTGAAATCCTTGTTGTTGTTGACTTGCTCCATATACGTTTGCTTCAATCGTTCTCGGTCGTCTTTATCCTGTCTATTCGGTCTTTCGAAGAGCAGGAGATCGTCTTTGATCACTTTTTCGCTCGATATCGATACCGCTCTCGACCCTGATTTTTCTTGTTCGATGCCGATTTCGTAGACCCATTTAGGCCGGGCGGCGGATTCCCGATCGTTTTCCGAAAGTTCCACCCCGACGAAGACCTCGGATGCCGCTTTGCTACGAGTATTCAAACAGCGTATTTTCGATAGACCCCCTCGTTTATTGACCGCTCTTTGCAGTCCGCCGCCATCGGGTTTGGCGATATCGCGCAGAAAACGAAAGACATCGAGAAAATTGGATTTTCCCGAGGCATTGGGTCCGACGAGGAATTGCCGCCGACTGAGCGGTACGTCGACCTCGACGAAATTCCGCCAGTTTTTGAGCCTTATCCGGCTGATATACATCCTTCGCTCCGGTCTTTGAAACTTGTGTCTTCGGAGATCGGGTCTTCGAAAAGCGGGCGCTTGAAAAGCCCTCGATCATCGGATCGTCGCCGATTTTAAACGAAGACCCGCCCTTTCCCTTCGTCGCTTTATAAAGCGCAAAGCGGTTCAGCGCTCGTCGAAGGTGCGCTGAAACGAGAAGCGTCGATTCGAAATCGATTCCCCCTTCCAAGCGACCGACAGATCGAGCTGCACCTGATAGCCCTTCGCTTGCGCCTTCATCCTTATCCGGCTTTCGACGAGCGCGACGCCGTCGGGGCGCCGAATCTCGCATCGATGCTTTATCCGACAGTCCGCGGTGCTCGGATCCTCGTTGCCGACCACATAGTCGGCGGTTGTTTCGAAGGCGAAATCGAGACCGAGATCGCGAAATCTCATCGATAGGCGGGGTTGATGCCACCGTGCGCGGAGGCTGCCCTCGGCATTCGCGGATCGCGTGCGCTGCAACTCGCCCTCGTAGACGAATTCGCAACGCTTTTTCTCGGGAAGATCTCTCGGCGAGGGCAAGGGGGATGGCGGGAGCATGGCCGCCGCCGGCAGTGTCGGCAACGACAAAAACGCCCACTTCGTGCGCACCCTCGCCCCGGTCGCTCGGGGCGCCGGCCAGACCAAAGGCCAATAGGATGCGCCGAGGGCGAGCCGGATGCGGTTGTCGGCGCGAAAGCGATATGCCATCGTCGGAAAGACGATGCGATAGCGGTTCGCTTCCCCCGGCCGCCGATCGCGCAGGCCCTCGAGATCGTCGTCCAAGGCCAGCGAACGAAGGGTGCGGACAACGAGATTCGAGCGTCCGTCCGGAGCGACTTCGCAGATGCGGCAGACGATCTGCGCCGGCAGTTCGTCGACTTCGAGCTCGACTTCGAAAAGGGCATGACCGACCAAATCGACATCCTTCGTCAACGGCCCGGTCTCGAAACATAATGCGCGCGCATCGTCGGGGGCCTGATCCGGAGCGAGTCCTCCGATGCGCCCGAAATAACCGGTATCGCCGGCGCATTCACCGTGGCGGAGATCGAAAGGGATGGCGATCGTCGCAAAATCCGTCGGCGGCGAAGTCGATAGCGTCCGCCCGGCGAGATAAAAGCGGCGCTCGATCGCTTCGGCCGAGATATCCGGCGCGACCCATTCTCCCTTTCGCGCGCTCAGGCGCTTTTGCGGCGGATCGAATTCGCGGCGCCAAAGTTGCAAGGAAGGACTGTCGGCACCGCTTCGGTCTTGCGACTTCAACCAACGATCCCACCATTTCAGCGCCACATCCTGAAAGCCGATGGCCGGGCCGGGTTCGCCCTGATCGGGATAGTGATGCCCCCAAGGACCGACGATGCCCCGACACAGATCCGGGCGAGCCCGGACCAAACGCATGACCGAATTCGAATAAGGGTCGGACCAGCCCCCGATCGCCAAGATCGGACAGGCCAAGCGATCCCTATCGAAGCGCACCGAGCCGTGGCGCCAATACTGCCCCCGCGTATCGTTTCTCGCCCAACGCTCGAAGGGAAAGGAAAGGTTTTCGAGACGGGATTTCCAAAGATCCATCCAGGCATCGCCGAGGGTCGCCCTATCCGGGGGACAGGCCAAAATGGCCGCAAGGGTGGCTCCCCATTCGAGGCTATCGGTCAACAGGCAACCGCCCATCCAGTGAATATCGTCCTCGAAGCGGTCGATGGTGGCGCAGTTGGCGATGACCGCCTGCAAGGGCCGGGGAGCGTCGATCGCCGCTTGCAAGGCGGCGGTCCCGCCCCAAGAAGTGCCGAACATTCCGACGCGCCCGTCGCACCATGGCTGCGCGGCGATCCAGTCGATCACGCAGCGCACGTCATCCAACTCGCGGGGGTCGTACATATCGGGCATGACGCCTTCGCTGTCGCCGGATCCGCGCATATCGACCCGCAAACAGGCGTAACCATGCGATGCGAAATAGGGGTGGTTTCGCTCGTCCCGCGCCCGCACCATGTCGCGCTTGCGATAAGGGATATATTCGAAAATCGCCGGGCTCGGTCCGCCCTCGGGCAACCAGATTCGCGCCGACAGCCTGATACCGTCGGGCATCGTTATCGGGCAATGCTCGATTTCGCGAATCGTTTCCACAGCTCAAAAGGCCTCGCCGATCGAGCCGACGGACAAGGAGTTCGACGAAAAAAATTTTTTCATGAAGGAATTTTATGGCAGCATTCGCTGCAAGAAGTCCTTCAAGAAATCCTCGAGTCGTCCCTCGAGTCATACAAGGCGCTTAGGGGATCGCGCCGCCGTCGCAGACGATCGTTCTCGCCGCCGGCGATAGCCTCGAAAACACGCCGAAAACAACAAGGCTTGCCGCCATCTATCATCGGACCCGTCAAAGGGAGATTGCAGATGAAAAACCCTTTCTCGAAACTTTACAACCCTTCGCGACGCTCGTTTTTGGCCTCTGTCGGGGCCTTCGGGGCGGCGACGATGGTCGGACCGCGCATCGCCTTCGGGGCCGAGGGGAAGGTTCTGACCCTTCGCTCCTATTCCGACCTTCAGATCCTCGACCCCGCTTATCGGCTGTCCTTGCCCGAGGACGATATCATCCGCTCGATTTTCGCCCCGATGGTCATCCCGCAAGCGAGCGATACCTGGGGGTGGAAAGCCGTCGCGGTCGAAAGCATCGAGCAGCTCGACGACCTGACCGTGGCCTTCACCCTCAAAGACGATATCGGCTTCACCGACGGCTACGGTCAGATGAGCGCCGAGGACGTGAAATTCTCGATCGAACGCATCGCCGACCCCGCCAACGAAAGCCCTTATGCCGGCGATTGGGACGCGCTCAAAGAGGTCGAGGTCAAAGACAGGCTATCGGGTCTTATCCACCTGAAGAACAAGTTCGTCCCCCTTTGGTCGACCACCTTGCCGACCCCGGCTTCGTGCATCCTGTCCAAAAAAGCGATGGAGGAACTCGGCGACAAGATCACCACCAAGCCGGTGGCGCAATCGGGCCAGTACTTGCTGGCCGACTGGCAGCCCAAGCAGAAAACGATCTTGAAGCGCAACCCCGCTTGGGCCCACGAGCCGGGCGGCTTCGACGAGATCCACATCATCCCCATCGAGGACCCGGCCACGGCGGAACGCGGTTTCGAAGCCGGCGATCTCGACTACACATGGACCTCGGTTTCGTCGCTGCCGCGCCTTAGGGAAAACCCGCCGGCGGGCGCGGTCGTTTTGGAAAAACCCTCGCTCGCCTATGTCTGGCTGGGGATGAACCGCGACAACGAGGCCCTGAAAGATCTGCGCATCCGCCGCGCCATCCAGCACGCCATCGACCGCGCAACCGTCGTCGACGGCGCCTATTTCGGCGCCGCCGAGGTCGGGAACGGCATCATCGCGCCGGGCCTGCCGGGATCGCGCAGCCGCGTGAGCTACGACTACGATCCGGATAAGTCGCGAGCCCTGCTGGCCGAGGCCGGGGCCTCCGACTTGAAGCTCACGCTGGATATCTTGAATCAGTCGGAACGCTTGACCGCGGCCCAAGTCATCCAAGCGAACCTGGCCGATGTCGGCATCGCTTGCGAGATCAAGCAAAACGATTCGGGCACGTTTTGGACCTTGGGCTCCAAGGACGGCGACTATTTTCAGGATCTGCAACTGATCCTGCAGCGCTTCTCGATGCAGCCCGATCCGAGTTGGGCCACCGTTTGGTTCACGCCGGAGCAGATCGGCGTGTGGAATTGGGAGCGTTTCGACAGCGCCGAATACAAGGCCTTGCACGATCAGGGGCTCGAAGAGGCCGATTTCGCCAAGCGCGACGAGATCTACAAGAAGATGCAGGGGCTGATGGACGAAAGCGGCTGCTATGTCTTCCTCACCCACGAGGTGGTGGGGGCGATCCATCGCGACACCATCCGGCCGGGGCTGAAACCGAACGGGGAATCCCTGTACTCCGAGTTCGAACCCGCCTGACGAAAAGGAGCGGCCTCCTTGCTCGAAGGGGGCCGCTTGAATCCATATCCTGAACTACACCTGCAAACGGCTGGGGCTGGCGGTGGCCATCGTTTCGGTGGCCATGTCGATGCTGTTTTGCATGATCTATCTGATCCCCGGCGATCCGGCGGCCGTTGCCTTGGGGCCGCGGGCCACCGAGGCCATGCGCGAGGCGCTGCGCATCAAGATGGGATTGGACCAACCCCTATGGATGCAGTTTTGGAACTTCTTCAGCGCGGCGTGGAGCGGGGATTTGGGTCGCGAGGTCCTCTCCGATCGACCGGTGGCCGAAGTCGTGATGGAGCAGCTGCCCTATACCCTCGCTTTGATCGCCGGCGGTATCGGCTGGTCGGTGGCGCTGGGGATCCCGCTGGGAGTGTGGGCGGCGTTGAAACGAGGCAGCCTGGCGGATCGGATCGTCGGCATCGCCTCGGTGGCGGTGATCGCCATTCCCTCCTTCGTGATCGCAATCTACGCGCTGCTCGTTTTCGCGGTTTCCTTGCGCTGGCTGCCGGCCATCGGCGCCGGGGAGCCCGACAACCTCGCCGACCAAGCGATGCACCTGATCTTGCCCTCCCTCGCCGTCGGCTTGGGGTGGGTCGGCTATATCGCCCGCATGATACGGGCCTCGATGCTGGAAGTGCTCGAGGCGGCGCATATCCGCACCGCCCGCGCTTTCGGCCTGCCGCCGCGCATGATCGCTTATCGCTACGCCCTCGGCATCGCCATCTTGCCGACCGTCACCCTCTTGGGGGTCGGCATCGGCCAGATGCTCTCGTCGGCGGTCTTCGCCGAGATCGTCTTCGCCCGCCCCGGGGTCGGAAAACTCGTTTACGACGCGATCTTGACCCGCAACTATCCGCTGGTCACCGGGACCGTTTTGGTAACGACGGTCTTGTTCGTCCTGCTCAATCTCGTCGCCGATCTGATCGTCGGGTCGTTGGATCCCCGTGTTCGCGGCCGCTTCTGATCGCAAAAGCGTCCGCGGCTCGGCCATCGGGCGGATCCTGCGCGAGCCGCTGGGGGCTTTGGGCGTCGTCCTCGTCGTGTCGATGGTCTTCGGGGCGATCTTCGCGGAGGCCTTGAGCGCCTACGAACCGGACAAGATCTCCCCCCGCGACCGCTTTGCCGGGCCGTCGATAGAGCATCCCTTGGGTACCGATCAGCTGGGCCGGGATCTCTTCGCCCGCGTTCTCCATGGCGGGCGCATCGCGCTGACCGTCGCTTTGTTCTCGACCCTCGTCTCGTTGGGTCTGGGGATCCTTCTCGGTTTGATCGCGGGCTACGGACCGCGCCGACTCGACAACCTGATGCTGCTTTTATTCGACTCGATCAAGAGCTTCCCGACCGTGATGCTGGCCTTGGCGCTGGTCACTTTGTTCGGCCCCTCTCTGACGGCGGTGGTGGTGGTCGTCGTGCTGGTCAATATGCCGGGCTATGCGAGGATCGTGCGCACCCAAACGCTGGCGTTGAGGGATTCGGAGTTCATCGACGCCGCCCGCAGCATGGGGGCGGGGACGGCGCGCATCCTGCGGGTGCATATCATGCCCAATATCATCGGCCCGCTGCTGATCTTGGCCTCGATGGATATCCCGGTGGTGATCGCGATCGAGGCCGGGATGAGTTTCCTCGGACTCGGCGTGCGCCCCCCGACCCCCAGCTGGGGAGCCATTCTCAACGACGGCTTCGCCGCGATCCGCAACACCCCGTGGATCGCCGTCGCCGGCGGCCTGCCCATCGTCATCACCACCTTGGGCTTCACCTTCCTCGGCGAAACCCTGCGCGATGTTTTCGACCCGAGGCTGAGCCGGCGCGTATGAGCGTATTGACGATCGACGACTTGAGCGTGAGCTTCTCCACCGAGCGCGGCGAGCTCCACGCCCTGCGCGAGGTGAGTTTCGCTATCCCGAAAGGGCGTATCGTCGGCATCGTGGGCGAGTCGGGCTGCGGAAAATCGACCCTGATCAACGCCATCCTCGGGCTGCTGGCCGACAACGGCCGGATCGACGGCGGCCGGATCCTCTTCGACGGATACGACCTGACGCGCTTGGATTCCAAGACCATGCAAGATCTGCGCGGACCCCGGATAGCCACCGTCTTCCAAGACCCGATGGGGGCGCTGAACCCGGTGATCTCGGTGGGTCGACAGATGCGAAATATTCAGTACCGTCTGCGCCTTCGCAAGCGGGAAAAGGATGCGCGCTCGGTCGCGATGCTCCGCCAAGTGCGCATCCCCGATGCCGAGCAGGCGCTGCGCCGGTTCCCCCACGAATTTTCCGGCGGGATGAAACAACGGATCGCCATCGCCATGGCCCTGATGATGGAACCGGCGCTGTTGATCGCCGACGAGCCGACGACGGCGCTCGATGCGACGCTCGAACTCGCGACCATCGATCTGCTGAAAGGGCTGCAAGAGGAATACGGCTGTTCGGTGCTGTTCATCTCCCACCATTTGGGGGTGATCGCCGAGTTATGCGACGAGGTCGTGGTGATGTATGCGGGCGAGGTCGTCGAACGCGGCGCCATGCGGCAGGTATTCAACGAGCCGGGCCATCCCTATACGGCGCGCTTGCTCGAATGCGACCCGGCGCGGCAGTCGAAACGCACGCGACGGCTGCCCACCATCCCCGGCGAAATCCCCGATTTGCGGCGGCGCCCGCCGGGCTGCATCTTCGCGGCTCGGTGCGTGCACCGAGCCCCGGCCTGCCAGACCCCGCCGCGGGAAAGGGAGTTGGACCCTGGCCATTTCGCGCGCTGCATCCACGCCGGGCATCATGACGAAAATTCTCGAAGTCGAAGCGCTTGAGGTCGCATTCGATGTCGGCCCGGTGATGCGACGCAAGAAGTTGCTTGCCGTTGCCGGTGTCGCTTTCGACTTGCGCCCCGGGGAAACCCTGGCGATCGTCGGCGAAAGCGGGTCGGGGAAAACCACCTTGGCCCGCGCCGTCAACGGATTGCAGGCGATTTCGGCGGGGGAAATCGTCTTCGACGGTCAACGGATCGACCGTCTTTCGAAGCGGGGGATGAAGGCGCTGCGCCTTCGCATGGCGATGATTTTTCAAGATCCCGTCGGCTCGCTCTCGCCGCGGATGAGGGTCGGGGATCTGATCGTCGAGGCCTTCCGCATTCACCGGATCGACGCCGATCTGCGCGCCGAGACCGCAAGGCTCTTATCGCTCGTCGGGCTGAGCCCGGATTTCGCGGAGCGTTTTCCGCATCAGCTCTCCGGCGGTCAGGCGCGGCGGGTCGGGGTGGCCCGCGCCATCGCTTCGAAGCCCGCATTGGTCATCGCCGACGAACCGACCGCCGGTTTGGATGTATCGATTCAAGGCGAGATCCTGAACCTGCTGAACGATCTGCGCGAGGAGTTGGGACTGTCGATGATCATCATCACCCACAACTTGCACGTGGTGCGGCATATCGCCGACCGGATGGCGGTGATGTATCTCGGTCGCTTCGTCGAGATCGGCCCGGCGGAGGATATTTTTTCCGCTCCGGCGCATCCCTATACCAAAGCCCTGCTTTGCGCCAACCCCGAGCCGGATCCGGACAAAGCCAAGGAGCGCATCGCCCTGCCCGCCGAGGTCCCCTCTTTGCTGATGCGCCCGAGCGGATGCGAGTTCCACACCCGCTGCCCTTGGGTGCAAGAAGACTGCCGCCGCAAGGCCCCGGCGGTGGCTAGCGGCGGGCAACGCCGCATCGCCTGCCACTTCCCGCTTGCCGAAGGAGCCGAGCCCCCGCCCGGAGCGCATGCGAAATGATCGAAGTCATCGAAACCCTGTGGATCCCGATGCCCGACGAAACCCGGCTGGCGGCGCGGCTTTGGCTGCCGCAAGGGGCGCGGGAAAAACCGGTGCCGTGCATCTTGGAGTACATCCCCTATCGCCGCCGCGACCGCACGCGCCTGCGCGACGAGGCGGCGCACCCGGTCTTCGCCGAGGCCGGTTATGCCTCGATCCGGGTCGACCAGCGCGGCAGCGGGGACAGCGAGGGCGTGATGCTCGACGAATACGCTGATATCGAAACCCGCGACGGGGTCGACGTCATCGCCTGGATCGCCGCCCAAGCATGGTGCGACGGCAAGGTCGGCATGTTCGGAAAGTCCTGGGGCGCCTACAACTCCTTCCAAGTGGCGGCGAAGCGGCCACCGGCGCTCGAAGCCATCGCTCCCGTCATGGGCACCGACGACCGCTGGCTGGAGGACATCCATTTCTACGGCGGGGTGTTGGCGAGCGACAACTTCTGGTGGGGCTCGATCATGCAGATCTACAACGCCATGCCTCCGGACCCCGCCGTCGTCGGCGCGGATCGCTGGCGGTCGATGTGGAAAGAGCGGCTCGAAGCGATGAGCTACTGGCCCGCGCAATGGCTCGAACACCAAACGCACGACGAGATGTGGCGGCGGGGCTCGATCTCGGAAAACTACGACGACGTGGAGATCCCCGTCTATTTCTTCGGCGGCTGGGCCGATCTCTTCCGCGACACCCCCTTTCGCATCGCCGAAAAACTCGAAGGCCCCCTCAAGGTGATGATGGGCCCGTGGGCGCATCTTTATCCGCATCAAGGGATTCCGGGGCCGGCGATCGACTTTCTGGGCGAGCTGATCCGCTTTTGGGACCATACCCTCAAAGGGATCGACACCGGCTTGATGGACGAGCCCCGGCTGCGCTTTTATATCCAGGACTTCGTGCCCCCCGCGGGATACCACGAGACTCGTCCGGGGCGTTGGGTCGAGGAGTCATGCTGGCCCTCGCCCGACGTGACTCCCCGAACCCTGTGGCTCAACGCCGCGACTTTGGGAAGCGAACCGGAAGCGGGCCCCGCCCTGACGATTCGCTCCCCCCAGACCTTCGGCTCCGCCGGCGGGGATATGTGCTCCTTCGCCATCCCCGGGGATATGCCGGCGGATTGCCGGATCGACGCCGCCGGGGCGATGTGTTTTCGCGCCGAGCCTGCGCCCGAGGCCTTGGATATCTTGGGTCAGCCGACGCTGACGCTGCGGATCGCGGCCGACCGACCCCAAGCCTTCGTCGCCGCCTTGTTGATCGACGAAGCCCCCGACGGGGCGCAAGGCCTCATCACCCGCGGTTTTGCCAACCTGATGCACCTGAGATCCGACCGGACGCCCGCAGCCGTCGTGCCCGGCGAAGTCATGGAGGTCGCCCTGCCCTTGCACGGCATCGGCTACCGACTCGCCGCCGGGCATCGATTGACGGTGCAGATCGCATCCGCTTATTGGCCGATCCTCTGGCCTTCGCCGAAAGCGGTGAGACTGACGCTCGAACCCGGCACCTCGCGCTTGGCCCTTCCCGTGCGCCGAGCGGTCGACGATACCCCCCGCCCCTTGGCCGAACCCGAAGGCCGAGCGGGCAAACCCCCGGCAACCGAAGTGCGCAAGGGCTCGATGGAGCGCTCGCTGCATACCGACCTGACCACGGGAGAGCTCTGTGCCCGCTTTTTCCTCGACGGCGGCGTCTTCGGCCCCGTCGGCCGGATACGGCTCGACGATACCGGCACCGAAATGGGCGATATCTCGGATCGGATTTACCGCATCCACCCCGACGATCCCTTGTCGTGCCGCGCGACGATGGATCAGGAAAGCCTCTTCGAGCGCGACGACTGGCGCGTCAAGATCACGACCTCCGCCGAAATGACGGCCACCGAAACCGCTTTCCGTCTGAAGGCATCGGTAACTTGCTTCGACGGCGACGAAATATTCCACCATGTCGATTGGGATCACGAGATCCCCCGCAAGGGCGTATGAAGCCATGGACGATATCTTTGTAAAGACCGACTTTGCGCGCGAAGTGCGCGAGATCGAGAACGTATGGATCCCGATGCCCGACGGCACGCGGCTGGCGGCGCGGATCTGGCTCCCGAAAGACGCCGAGGAAGATCCGGTGCCGGCGATTTTGGAGTACCTGCCCTACCGCAAACGCGACGGCACGGTCGAGCGCGACGCCCTGACGCACCCCTACTTCGCGGGTCACGGCTACGCCGGGGTGCGGGTCGATATGCGCGGCACCGGCGACAGCGAAGGGGTCTGCCTCGGCGAATACCTGCTCCAAGAGCAAGACGACGCCCTGGCCATCATCGAATGGCTCGCCGAACGGGATTGGTGCTCGGGCAAGGTCGGCATCATCGGGATCAGCTGGGGCGGATTCAACGGATTGCAGATCGCCGCCCGCCGCCCGCCGGCATTGGGAGCGGTGATTTCCCTTTGCTCGACCGACGACCGCTACGCCGACGATATCCACTTCATGGGCGGCTGCATCCTCGGCGACAAGTTGAACTGGGGAGCGACGGCATTTTCCATCGTCAACACGCCCCCCGATCCGGCGATCGTCGGCGAAGAGCGATGGCGAGCGATGTGGAAAGAGCGGATCGACAACAACGGCCTGTGGATGCTCGACTGGTTCCGCCACCAAAGGCGAGATGCCTTCTATGCCCATGGCTCGGTCTGCGAGAACTACGCCGATATCGAGGTGCCGGTCTATATGGTCGGCGGCTGGATGGACGGCTACGTCAACGCCGTTTTCCGCAGCCTCGAGCGCTTGCCCGGACCCAAGAAGGGCTTGATCGGACCCTGGGCCCATCGATATCCCCATTTCGCCGCACCGGGGCCTCGGATCGGCTTCTTGCAAGAATGCCTGCGCTGGTGGGATCAGCACCTCAAAGGGATCGAAACCGGCATCATGGACGAGCCCTCGCTCCGCGCTTGGATGCAAGAGCCGGCCAAGCCTGCGCCCGCACGGGAACAGCGCCCCGGCCGCTGGGTGGCGGAGCCCGCTTGGGCCGGAAACGCGGTGGCCGTGCGATCCCTTTATCCCGGGGAATCGGGCGGCTTGTCGGAGAAGCCCGTCGGGGCGGCGTTGACCATCGCCTCGCCGCAAACGGCGGGGGCCGCTTCCGGGACATGGTGTGCCTACGGGACGGTCCCCGACGGGCCGCTCGATCAAAACGGCGAAGCGGGGCTGATGCGCTCTTTCGAAACGCCGCCGCTCGAAGAGGATATCGAGTTGCTGGGTTTTCCGACGCTGCACGCCGATTTCACCGCCGATGCCCCGCAGGCGAATATCGCGGCGGCGCTCTCGGCCGTCGACGAGGACTCGAGCGCGACGCTTGTCAGTTTCGGGGTATCGAACCTGACCCATCGCAATGGCCACGCGGCACCGGAGGCGATGGTCGAAGGGCAGCCCGCCGCGGCCGTCGTTCGGCTGAAAGCTTGCGGTCAGCGCGTGGCCAAAGGGCAGCGGCTGCGCCTGTCGCTGGCGACGGCTTATTGGCCGATCGTATGGCCCGCTCGGACCCGCGTCGGCTTGATCCTCGAAAACGCCCGCCTCGATCTGCCCTTGCGCCCCGAGCGCGATATCGATCGATCCCTGAAAGCCTTCCCGCCGCCACAGAGCGCGCCGCCTTTGGCATGCGAAAGCGAAAGCGAAGGCCACTATCGGCGCCGACGCATCATCGACCATATCACCGGGTTCGAGACGATGGAAAGGGTCAGCGATACCGGCGCGACGACCCATCTGTCCACCGGAACCACGGTGCGATACACCAATCGCGAGAGCTATCGCATCCACCCCGACGATCCGAACTCGGCCGCAGCGACGCAGCATTGGACCAAATCCTATTCCCGCGGCGATTGGCAGGCGCAGGTGAAGACCATGGTCTGCGTGCGGGCGCTGGCCGATGTCTGGCGGATCGAGGCGAGCCTCGAAGCGAGGGATCAAGACGGGATCGTGGCGATGCGCCGCTGGAGCGAGGATATCGAGCGCGATCTGGTCTGAAGGGGGCGGCGATCCGAGAGGGATTGGGGCTTCGGGATTGGGGCTTCGAGATCAGGGCTTCGAGATCGAAGCGGGGATCTCGAAAACGAGCCCCCCGGATTCGACATCCACTCGGGCAAAATCGAGGCGCCGACACTGCAAAAAGCGGGCGAGGCGCGCACGCCGAAGGCAAAGCGGGGCCTTCTAGCCCCGGCAAAGGGCGGCGGGATCGTCGGGTAGATCGTCGGGGGGATCGTCGAAGGCAGCGAGATCGAGCGCTTTTTCGGCGGCGAAGGCAAGGCTTTCGATCCGGCGATGCCCGCCGGTGGCGCCGCTCTTCCGGCCGACGAGAATCCGCCCTCGCCTCGCAAGACGAGGCTCCTTGACTGCGCTTGACTGCGCTTGCCGGATATATCATCGCCGAGCCGGCGCCTCGATCCTCGTCGCTCGATCCTCGTCGCTCGGCTCGCAAACGTACAACTCGTCGAAATCGTCGACCGAAACAGCGGAGAAGCGGATATGGGGGCATTCGTGGAATTCTCCGCCGCCGCCGAAACGCATATCCTGAGCACCGGCGAGATCACCATGCGCACGGTGATCGAGGGCCAAGGCCCCGATGTGCTCTTCATCCCCGGCGGCGATCAGACGGCGGAAGCCTATTCCCAACTCTTCGCCCGCTTGAGCGATCGCTTCCGCTGCCTTGCCTACGATCCGCGCGGCGCGGGCCAAACCCGCTCGCCGCCGGCCCCGTGGACCATGGCCGACTATGCCCGCGACTGCGCCGCGGTGATCGACGCCTTCTGCGAAGGCTCCGCCGTCGTCTGCGGCCTGTCCCTCGGCGGGCTCATAACGCAGCAAGTGGCGATCGACTTCCCCGACAAGGTGCGGCTCGCCATCCCGATGGGGACGGCGGCGTATATCGACGGCTTCACCCGCGATTGGATGCAGGCGGAGATCGACCTGCGCCGGAAGGGCATCGTCTTGCCCGACTCCTTTTTGGCCCCCCATTACGCGGCCTTCGCCTTTCCCGCCAAGGCCCTGCACGATGCGGCTCTTTGGGGCGAAATCAAACCGGCCTATACCGAACGCTTCGCGAATCGCGATCCCGAGGATCTGATCGACCAATGGCAGGCCTGCCTCGATTTCGATTGCCGCGAGGGGCTGAAAACCTGCCGGGTACCGATGCACGTGATCGCCTTTTCCGAAGACATCCAAACCGCACCGGCGTTATGCAAGATCGTTTCCGATCTGGCACCCGAAGGCGTCTTCCACGAAATCCCGGGTTTGGGTCATGTATCGATGGCCCGACATCGACCCGACGCGGTCGCCGCCAAACTGCGAGAAATCCTGGACACCCTACCGAGCCGATGACCAAACACCGAATCGCCGTCGCCGGTTTTCAACACGAAACCAACACTTTCGCCCCGACCCCGACGGGGTTGGCGGAATTCCGCATGGCCGACAGCTGGCCGGGATTGCTGCAAGGGGCGGAGGTGATCGACAAGACCCGCGGGATGAACTTGCCGATCGCCGGGGCGGTGGCGGCGGCCGAGGCCGCGCCCGCGCCGAGCATCGAGTTGATCCCGATCCTGTGGTGTGCCGCGGAACCCGGAGGCCCGGTGAGCGATGAGGCCTTCGAACGGATTGCGCACATGATCGTCGATGGCATCGCCGCCGCCGGTGCGCTCGACGCCATCTATTTGGATTTGCACGGCGCGATGGCGACGCCTCGCTTCGACGACGGCGAGGCGGAGTTGCTCGCTCGTATCCGGCAGGTCGTCGGATGGGATCTGCCGATCGGAGTCAGCCTCGACCTGCACGCCAATCTATCGCGGCGCTTCGTCGAAAGCGCAAATCCGATCACGATTTTTCGCACCTACCCCCATCTCGATATGGCCAAGACCGGCGCGCGCTGCATGGCCGAAATCCTCGCAACGCCGGCCGGGGGCAAGCGCTTCGTCGCTTTCCGGCAACTGCCCTTCTTGGTTCCGCTGCACGCCCAGAACACCGGCGCCGAGCCCTGCCGGTCGCTTTATCGGGCTTTGGACGAGCTGCCCGCCGCGCCGGAGGAATACGCCGACCTCGCCATGGGCTTCACCGCCGCCGACGTGCCGGATTGCGGCCCGTCTCTTGTGGCTTATGCGGGCACCAAAGCCCGCGCCGACGCCATCGCCGACGAGCTCTACGATCGCTTTTGCGCCCGCGAGGGGGATTTCGACACCGCGCTTTCAAGCGCCGATACCGCCGTGCGCACCGCGATGTCGATGGCGGGCGAAGGGCCGGTCGTCATCGCCGATGTGCAGGACAACCCCGGGGCCGGGGCCGGCTCCGACACCACCGGGCTTCTCAAGGCCCTGGTGTCCGAAATATCGATGTGCGAAATATCGGCGAACAAAGGCGCCCTCCGATCGCTGCTCGGAACGATGCGAGATGCAGGCATCGCCGCCCGAGCCCATGCAGCGGGAAGGGGCGGAATCATCCAAGGCGATCTCGGCGGCAAATCCGGGGTCGAGGGCGATAGCCCTTTCACCGGTCGCTTCGAGGTGCGCGCCTTGAGCGATGGGAGGATCCCCTATACCGGCGAGATGTATCGCGGCGGCATCGCCGACATCGGCCCGAGTTGCCTGCTCGCGGTCGAGCGCTTTGCCAAGGACATCGAGAAGGAGATCGAGAAGAAGATCGAGGGCGAGGTCCTCGTCGTTGTCAGTTCGAAGCGCACGCAGTGCTTGGATCGGGCCCTTTTCACCCATTTCGGCGTCGACCCTTCGGACTTCGACATCGTTTGCGTCAAGAGCACGGTTCATTTCCGGGCGGATTTCGAAGCGGGGGCGCGGGCGGTCTTGAACGTCGCCTCCCCCGGATTATTTTCGTGCGAACCGGAAAAACAGGCCTTTCGCAAACTGCGCAAAGGTGTGCGCCTTGGCCCGAAGGGCAAGACTTTCGACGCCCCTTCTTAGGCCGAGACGAATCGCTCGGACCACCTCGAAGATCAAGAAGATCGAAAAGATCAAAAAGAACGATCGGGAAAAGCGCTCTCGATCACCGATACCCTCGCTTCTCGCCCTTCGGCTCGTCATGACGATCCGATGAAAAAAACGGAACGGGACCACGCTTCGAACTCGTAAACCCCTGCATATACAAAACGAGGAGCCCGGCGCTCGAAGCGGTCGGATATCGACAAGGGCGATACCGAATACGCAAGACCCTATAACCGAATTATCCGAGCCCCCCACTGCACGGTCGTTATTTATCGTTGGATCGAGATCTCAAAGATTGCAGAATTTTCTGAAAGGGAGAGACATAATGAACATATTTATTCAGTTCCGAAAAATCGAGCGGCGGGGAAAAGAACTTATCTGGATCTTTGAAATAGAACCTGTCGATGGGTGGGACATGATGAACCGTCAGCATGAATTCACCCTCCATCACAATCGTGCAACGCCTCCCCGACAACCTCCGTGTCCCGTCCGAGTGATAATAAAAACCATCGAGCTCCCTCCTGGTTGCGATGGCGTCTTTGCCCCGGAAAAATATCGATTGCCCATTGCGCATCTCATCGATGAGCCTCGGTCTGGCACACCGTCCGGCGTCTAGGCGATACGACATAAATCGGGGTTCGGAACGAATATCGTTATAGATACGCGTCTGGGAATCATGGTAATCCTTTTCCGCATCGGTCATCAATGGCTCGATGACTTGAAAGTCCGTGCATAGTTCGGAAAGACAGGTTATCTCGAATCTCAAAGTGGAAGGGCCATAATGGCTAAGTCCCTCGTGGTAGGGAAAATCAAACGTGAGGTAATAATATTCCACGAGCGGATCTTCATCGTAGGGTTCCGGATCGACGATCTCCGATGCCATCACGAAAACGCTTGTCATCAAAAATACCGCGACACCGATCGTTTTTTTCATTCGACGGATCTCCCTTGTCGTTCAAGGCTGCTTATACCCGTCGGGGTGCAATCCAAAACCGCCGCGAAAGGGTTCATCACCGCTTCGGTTCGGGAAAGTCCCGCAATCGGCGGCAAATAATCTCGGGTTTATCCCGCATAGGCGGTAGCGGCACTCCGGGATTATCAAAATGCTTGTCGAATTTATACAGCCATCCGGTTTTGTCAAGAACAAACGCCCGAGCGGTTTTTGCGAACGATATCCGTGCATGCGATCGGCCGGTCGATCGATCTCGCCGAAGCAAAGTCGCGGTCGATGGAGGGCGAACGGTGAGCGCGATAGCACCGAGACCGACCGAGCACCGCTTACCGCCGCGCGAAAAGGGATTCGGATAAGGAATTCGGATTAGGGAATCGACGACAAAAACACGAAAGGCGCACCGCGGCCCTTGCAGCGATAGCGTGGAAGATATCCTCTTTCCACGATCGGGAGGTGCTATGCTATTTCGCGCATCGGGGAAAAATGCGGGTATCGCCGGCTATCCGAGAGGGTCGGGGAGTCCCGATGCGAAAATCCTTTTGGTTGGCTCCCCGGTCCGCGCCGGCATCCTTCGCAAGACACCGCAAAATCCCTCGAAGCGGAGATAAAAAGACGAGGAGGCTCATCGCCCGACTCCTGTATCCCGAAAAGTCGCCCGCCTCGCTCGTTCTTTTTTCGTAAACATATTCCTTGTCCTTCGATGGTCCGAAACTTGGCTCGGCGTTCTCGAAGCCGGGCTTTTCCACACATAGGCTCCGATGCTTCGCCTGCCGAAAACGCTTCTCGCCGCCGGCCGCTAGCGGTCGTTTCTTCGCACTTCGGTCTTCGCCTTTCGGATCGAAAGACCGCGAAGCACTTCGAGGGGCGAAAAAACCCTTTTCAGACTCCCTTTTCAGACTCCGGATCGAAGTCGCGAAAACACTCCTTCGAGGCTTTCGATCTGCTTTCCCCCGGAATCGAAATTCTCGGGAGCAAGCCAGGCTTCGAAAGCGTCTTTTCGTGCCCGCCATTCATCGTCGACGATCGAAAACCAAGCGGTATCCCGGTTGCGACCCTTGTAGTGGCTCGCCTTGCGGAAAATACCCTCGAAGGTGAAACCCAAGCGCTCCGCCGCGGCTCTCGACGGGGCGTTCAGGGCGTCGCATTTCCACTCGTAGCGCCGATAGCCCAATCCCTCGAAAGCGTTTCGCATCATCAGGTACATGGCTTCGCTCGCCATGGCCGTGCCTTGCATCGACAAAGAAAAATGGATATGCCCGACCTCGATCGTGGCTTGATGCGGATCGATCCGCAGATAACTCGCCATCCCTCGAGGCTTTCCGGCGCGGTCGACAAGGGCATAAAAGAGCGGGTCGCGCCCCGAAGCGACGCTTCGCAACCACGCGGAAAAAGCATCCGGCGTATCGAAAGGACCGTAGGGAAGATAGGTCCAGTTGCGCCCGCTTCGGTCTTTTGCGAAGGCTTCGAAGAGCCCGGGGGCGTGGCTATTCGGATCGAGCCTTGCCAGGGTGCAACGGCGACCCCGTAGCGGCTCGTCGTTCGGGAGCGGGCGCGGAAAGCGATCCTCGATATCGGGGCCGACGGGTTGACCCGATGCGTTGACTTGGTTTTCTTGCGAGCGGGCGCGGTCCCGCGATCGAAAACGATCGTCGGACGAGGTCTTTTTTTCGCTCGTTCGGGGCATCGGCGGCGATCCTGACGCGGCGATCCTGATAAGAACAAGAACGATTGCCGGAGGCGGCGCGGGCGCCGATCCTTCCATCGATGATCGACCGACAAAGGCGCATGGCTCCATCGACGGGATTCATCGCCTGAATCGGGGGCGCACCGCAAAGTCGCAAGGCGACGATTCGGTCGGCGGTCGATTTTACCGGCAACCCGTCGATGCTCCCCTAAGGGCGACGGGCGGCGACGGGGAGCGACGGGGGGGGGGGGGGGGGGGGGGGGGGGGCGAGACGGAGCTCGATACGCTGCGAATCGATCTCGGCTTTCAAGGGCTTTTGCCGGTTCGGCTGCGTCCGCGTTTTTTGCCCGCCGTCGGGTGGACAGCAGCCGTCGGTATCGCTATCGAAATACCCCCACCGCGACTTGGATGCCAGAAACGACGCGCCGAGACCTGCATATCACGAGGCCGGCCATCGCCTTGGTTCCTAAGTCTTAGGGAATCTCGAGCACCCTGAGGCTTTCGATACCCCGATCGTCGACGATTTTGACGGCGACCCGCCGATGCTCCCCGAGGGCGAAGGGCAGCGAGACGGCGCCCCGATAGGCTTCGATACGCTCTAAATCGACCTCGGCTTTCAAAGCGTTGGCCAGTTTGGCCCAGCCGCATTTTTTGCCCGCCATCGGGAAGAAGACCTGACGGGGGTAGAGGCAGCGGCCGTCGTAGTCGGTATCGAGCATCCACACCGCAACTTGGTCGGCGCCGCCCGAGCGTAGCTCCTCCAAGCGCAGATCGAAATAGTCGAAACCGCTCACCTTCACCTGCCAGAGATCGCCTTCGGACCCGGCCTGCGCGATCTCGATATCGGGCTGGCCGATCAGCCAGAAACTCTCGTTACTGGAACGTTTTTTCTTCAGATCCTCGGTATGCAGGTCGCCGTTGATTTCGGCTTTGAGGATCGTGACCGAAGGCCAGTTCGTCTCGTCGATATCCTTGGCCGCCTCGGGATCGAATTTGAAGGCGGCGAAGACGATTCGATCCGCCTTCGGGCGAAAAGTCTCGGCCTCCTTCAGCGCGGCCTCGACCTGACGGGGCTCCAAGGGGGCGTGTTCGGGGCCGAAGGAAAGCAGCACCCGGCGGGGATCGCCGTCGCCGTCGGGCACGGTCTCGGCCACGGCGTGCAGATAGCGAAAGGTGCGCACGGGCTCCGTCTCGACCCGGGTGAAGGCCATGCGCCCGCCGTCCTTGCCGCGAATGCCGGTTTTTTGCAACTCCTCGCACCATTCGTGCAGACGCCGGGTTTGTCCGCTGCGCACATCGGAGATATCGGGATCTAAGGGAGCGTCGCCGGCTTTCTTCTCGGCCAAGGCGTCGTCGACCGAGAGCACGGTCGGGGCGGGAACGGCCTCGACGGTGAAGGGGCCGGTGATCCGGGCCTTCGACGTATCCTTATGGGGCTGATCGTAGAGTTTGATCGGCGCGGCTTTTTGGTCATAGGCCAAGATGGCGGCGCTGACCTTGGGCACTTCCTCGTAGACGAAGCCGCCGGCGACCCCTTGATCGGGATCGGCCAGTCGGTAGTAGTCGTAGATCGCGGTCATCAACCGTTGGCGGGCAACGGCCAAGGCGACGCGCGAGGTATCGCAGGTGATCCAGCGCCGTCCCCATTGCTCGGCGACGGATGCCGTGGTGCCGCTGCCGCAGGTCGGGTCCAATACCAAGTCGCCCGGGTCGGTGGTCATCAATATGCAGCGTTGTATCGTGCTGTCGGCGGTTTGGACTACGTAGCGTTTGTCGCTGACTGACATTTGTGTATGCCATATATTGTGTAGACGCCGGCCCGGCACTTCTTCCTCGTACCGCTTCCAACTCAAATGTGTATTCTCTTGTTCTGCTGCATCCAGTCTATTTAATGCAGCCAAATAGTCCATCCCTTCCTTTGACACACTCCAATGGTTATTTGGAGGACAAGGAAACTCTCTGCCATTCCAGAAATAGGATTCCGATCGCCCTGTAGTGGAATGTCCCATGGAACTCATTCTCTCTCGCTTATAAAGTCGGGAGTTTTTAGGAAGATATTTACCCGGATCTTGCTTTTCGTCTTTTCTGAGTTTTCTACACTCCCCGTTTTCCAATTCGACCATGGCGTAGCTAGTAAAAAAATCGACGATCTCCCGGCGACTCAACCGCTGATAAGGCTGCCGAAATTTAACCCGCCCCTTGTCCTTGGCATACCACAACAAATAGTTCGAAACATCAGGCAAGGTTTTGGCCGAACTGCCGCCGGTGGAAGCGTAGGTAATCGTCGTCACCCGATTGTCGGCGCCGAAGATCTCGTCCATCACCAGCCCGAGCCGATGCACGTTCTCGTCGCCGATCTGAACGAAGACGCTGCCGCTTTCGCTCAACAACTCCCGGATCAACAACAGGCGGTGGCGCATATAGGTCAAATAGGAATGAATCCCCAACTCCCACGTATCGCGGAAGGCCTTGAGCATTTCGGGCTCGCGGGGGATATCCTCGGCCTTGCCGTCGGTCACTTCTTTTTTGCTGACGAAGGCTTGGAAGTTGCTGCCGAATTTGACGCCATAAGGCGGGTCCATATAAACACACTGAACCTTGCCCGCCATCGATTCCTTTTGCAAAAGAGAGTTCATCACCAGCAGACTGTCGCCGGCGATCAGACGGTTGCTCCAGTTATCTCGATGCCGGTAGAACTCGACCGCCTCTCGCAGCGGGGTGCTGCGTTCGGCCTCGAAGAAGCCGAGCTGGGTCGGACTACCAGTTCGCCCCCCCCCCCCCCCCCCCCGAATTTTTTGCGCACCGCGGCCAAAATCGAACGAGGGTCGATACGCTCGTGGCGATGCAGCGAAACCTCAGGCACGTCGAATTCCGAGCGTTCGGCCTTGCCCGCCCAGTTCAGATGGGAGCCGTACAAAGCGGGCAACTCCCGCACCGCCGACTTGGCTCGCTCGAGCGAATCCGCCTCGAAGACCCCGGCGAAAAGGTTATCGACGCGGTTGCCCAGCGCCCCTTCGTCCCAAGCGAGTTCGGGGTCGATATGGGGGTCGTGACGGTACTCGGTTTTCTCGCCCGAGTCGGGATCGCTCAAGGGATTGACCAAGCCGACCGGCGGGTTGTTGGCCCGCTTTTCCCGATGATGATCGTAGGATTCGATCTCTTTTTTCTTTTTTCCGGGCATCGATGGAGATCCATGAGGGTCACCGCCGGACGAGCGCCGGACGGGCAAAGATCGACGAGCGGCGGTGGGAACCGCGGAGTCGGTGGAGGGTCAAGGAGGGGTCTCGTTCCACTAAGACATCTACGATCTTATGTCAAAGCGATTCATCGATCCCAAGAAAAAAGGAGGTGGCCGAAGCCACCTCCTTTTCGAGCGAACAACGCCCTTCGAACTCATCGAAAAACCGAAGGCCTCGTCGGGAACGATGCGTTTTTTCAGTAGCAACCGATCATGGCACCGTCCACGTATACGCAGCCTGCCACCATCGTTTTCGTATTGTCCCGATTCGGCAGGTAGAAGCAGGAGAAAGGATCCGTTCCGCATTGATTGCGAGGAGGGCCGATTCGCAGCGACGAAAAATCCAAATCCTCTTCGGGATCCGGCTCCAAACTCAATGCCTCGAGGGCCGCGGCGAAGTTCAACTCCTCCTCGGCATCCGGCTCCGGGCTCAATGCTTCGAACAAGGTCGCGAAATTCAACTCTTCCTCCGCTTCGGGCTCCAAGCTCAACGCTTCGAGCACCGCCGCGAGGTTCAAGTCCTCCTCCGCATCCGGCTGCGGGCTCAACGCCTCGAGCAACGCCGCGAAGTCCAACTCCTCCTCGGCATCCGGCTCATGACCCAAGGCCTCGAGCAACAACGCGAAATCCAACTCCTCCTCGGCATCCGGCTCATAACCCAAGGCATCGAGCAGCAATGCGAAATCCAATTCCTCCTCCGCTGCCGGCTCATAACCCAAGGCCTCGAGCAACAACGCGAAATCCAACTCCTCTTCCGCTGCCGGCTCCGGGCTCAACGCTTCGAGCGACAACGCAAAGTTCAACTCTTCTTCCGCATCCGGCTCATAGCCCAACGCCTCGAGCAACAACGCGAAATCCAACTCCTCTTCCGCTTCCGGCTCATAACCCAACGCATCGAGCAACAACGCAAAGTCCAACTCCTCCTCCGCTTCCGGCTCATAGCCCAACGCATCGAGCAACAACGCGAAATCCAACTCCTCCTCCGCTTCCGGCTCATAGCCCAACGCATCGAGCAACAACGCGAAATCCAACTCCTCTTCCGCTGCCGGCTCATGGCCCAACACCTCGAGCAACAACGCGAAGTTCAACTCCTCCTCGGCATCCGGCTCCAAACCCAACCCTTCGAGCACCGCCGCGAAATTCAACTCCTCCTCGGCATCCGGCTCGAAGCCCAATGCCACCAACACGGTTCTCAGCGACACCTTTTTCCCGTTCTCGTCCCGACAGGTTATAAAAGGGGTTTCGTCGATTTTGACGCAGGTCGCCTTGGCTGCCGCCGCTTCTGCGGCGGTTTGCGAAATAGCCCCTCCGAGGAAACAACCGGCTGTCAAAAGAATCGTGGCCAGTGCTTTTTTCATCGCTTGTCCCCTGTCGAAATGAAATATCGGAAAGAAAAATCCAAGATCTTGTGCTTGACTCCACCATTAAACGAAAGCGAACTGTTTGTCAATACCCGCCACCCCTTTCCAAGGCTCGCGATGCGCTTTCGAATGCCGAAACCGGCCGCGGACGCAAGGAGCGTTTCGGGAATATTTCGCTTGCACGAGCGCAAGGACTCGCTCGAGACTCGGATCTTTTCAGCCCGCCGTGCGCTCGTTTCGAGGCGATGGCGCTTAGGGCGCCCACGGTCGCAAAAGCGGAAGTCGGATTGTCCGCCCGCGCCCGAGCGCTGTGGATAGCCGAGGCGATGATCGTCGGCGGCGGGGCTTGTTTTCGCTTGAGCCCCGATATATCCCGATCGACAACCATCGACCCCTCCCGCTGCGCCGACAAAACATCTCGCCTATATCGCTCCGAAATCGAAGTCCCAGCCGCTAACGTCGGCGAACTCGCCGGCCAGCGGGCTGAGATCGTCGCCGGCGGAGGAATACGCGGCCGCCGTTTCCGGCCCGAGCCGGATCTCCAAGCGTTCGGCGACGTAGCGATAAGCTCGCACCCGGGCCCACGGATACATAAAGCCCAAGCTCAGGATGATCAGCGTGTAGTTGACAATCAGCAGCCACGCATAAGACTGCCACTCGAGCCAAGATACGATACGAGAATCCTTGCCGATACAAAATGATTGCCAGTACAAGCAGGTGAAGACGGCGCGGTAGAGAGCGAAGAGCCACGTCATATACAACAGGCCCAACATCACGCCGGCCATGCCGCCGATGGAACCGATTGTTAGGGGCGAAGCATCGGGCATCAATGACCCGAGGAGGGCTCTAAGGACATCGAGGACGATGAGGTGACCGAGGTAGAAAACGATGGTCACGAAGAGGGACACCCAAAAGACCTTGTTCCCTCCTAAGTAGTAGGTCTTGACATCGCTTTCGTGAAAAAAGCGGAGCCTGCCGAATTGCAACTGATCGACTTGAACTCGGTGATCGAAGTGCAGCAGCAAGGGAAGGAGGATGATGAAGCCGAGGAGAACGGCGCCGGGCCAAATCAAGATTCTCATATTCTCGGATCCGACTGCTTGAGCCGAGGTGTAGGCGAAGAGGATGGAGAACGAGGCGTAGCCGAGATAGAGGATCGCCGCCCGCCGGTATTCGAGGCGATAACGAAAGCGCACCGTGCGGTGAAGGGTATGCCGCGCGATGAAGGAGCGCCCGCGAACCAACGCGACCGGCAGCAGGAGCAGGGTCCCGACCAAGAAAACCCCGACGCCCGACCATATCAGATCGAAGGTGATCTCGGCATAAAGCAAGCCCCCCAAAATGGCAACGACGATAAGACGAGAGACCAAGATGCTCAAAGGCCGGGCGTCGAAATCCAAGTTGTGCTTGCCTATATAGGTATGCCCCATGAAAAAGCGCCGGGTGCGCACCCGCGCCCAAGCGCTGTAGATACCGAGGGTGAGGATCGTCAGCAACATGTTGACGGTGTAGATTTTGAAGTACTGCCGGGTCGTGCCGCCGAAAGTGATCGGGATGAAATTCGGGGCGGCCGGGGCTTGGGCAGCGTCTCGGGCGGCCGGGGCTCGGGCAGACGGCGGATCAGGATCTTTCATGGTCGGATTCCCGGTTTTATCCGCAAAAGCGCATCGCCGGCCGAAGCGAGTCGAAGTCCCGTCCGACGACGGCAACGATCGTCTTCGCTTTCAACGCTCGTCCATCGGCAGGCCGCTTCGGGCCGGGTGCGAAACTCCAGCCTTCGAGGGCCGCACGTACGCAGTGCGGGAAACCCAAGATGGGGGTTCAGGAGATTCCACGGCACTCGAATCCTCCTTTCATCCGGCCCTTTCTCGAGCCCGTATCGCCTTCTTCCCTCGTCGACACCGCTTCCTCGATACGCTCGAGAGCGTTCACGATCGCGCGATAGCCCACCCGCGCCAAGAGGGCGGCGGCAACGCAGGCCGTCATCTCTGCGGTCATCGATGGGCGAAACGCTTCGGGCCGGGTGCGAAACTTCAGCCTTCGAGGGCCGCGCACCGCCGCGCGTACGCGCTGCGCTCGGGGAAAGCGGGATGGGTGCTCAGCAGTTCCCACGGCACTCGAATATCGATGCCATCCGACCCTTCGTCCGCGTCTTTGTCCGAATCCGCCTTGCCGCCTCCCTTCTTCGACAACGCTTCTTCGAAACGTTCGAGGGCGCTCGCGATCGCGATGGCAGGATAGCCCGCCCGCGTGAGGATCTCGGCGGCGACGCAATCGGCCTCGAGCTCCGCCTCCCGCGAATAGGACAACTCCGCCAGGGTCGGGATATAGGCGAAGAGCGAGGGATCGGGGAATAAAAAAGCCGCGAGCACGAACCATGCCGACGACGCCAGCAACGCCTCGACACCGTGGCGCTCGGTGACGTGGGCGATCTCGTGCGCCAAAATACCCGCCACTTCGTCCTCGTCCAGTTCGGTATAGAGGGCGTAAGTGAAAAGGATCGTCCCGTCCGGCAGTGCGAAGGCGTTGAGACGACCCTCGGTCCGGTCCAGCAAAAAGCGGAAGGGGTAGTCGTCGTCCAGCGGGGCGATCAACTCTTGGCCGATGCGGTCGATCTCCGCCGCCGCGAGGATCTCTTCTTGACCCACGGGCTCGACATCGGTCCACCGCTCGACCTGCTTGTAGACGAGCTCGCCCAAGCCGTGGACCCATTCCGACGGCAGCAAGGGCGCCAAGTGCTCGGCGGTGCGCGGAACCACGACGAGGATCAGCAACGCGAATACCAGCGCCCCGCCGAGCAACAGCCCCGGCAACCACAAGAAGAAGCGTCGCTCGACGCGCGCCCCCACCGAGAGATGCCGCCGCGCGATCCCCTGCGCCACCGGGCCGTCGGGGATCGACAGCATGCCGCTGCCCGCCGCCGCGACCTTCAAAGGAACGCCCTCGATATAGTCGCTCACGCTGACCTGTTCGAGCGGCAAGTGCCGAAATCTGCCGTCGGCGAAGACGATCCGTAGCTGCTGCGGATCGTCCATGCTCACGGCGACATCGACCGAATCGATCTTCCCTTCGGGAAACCAATCGGCACGACAAAAGTCTTCTTTCATGCGCGTTGTCCGTGGCGGGTCGACGGGTTCCGGTCGGCGATCGACACCGAGATGTCAAAGGCCGATTGGGCGCAACTTGAGCGCGACATCGGGGGATTCGTCAAGAGGCGGGGTCGAAATCCAAGTCGTATCGGCCCGAATCGATAGGGCCGAGGAAAACCGCCCGCAGCGCGGCGGAGAGCCGAAGCGATATTCGTCGGTGGCAGGCTATCCGAGGGGGCTTCGATATGCCCGGTGCCCCTATCGCAAAAGGCCATCGTGATCCTGCCTCGGGCCTTGGCCGACCGATCGAGCGATGCCGCCGCTCGTTTACCGCAAGGCTCGGTTTCGCCCGATACCCCGCGCCCGATGCCCCGATCGACAGGCATCGCCCCCTCCCGCCGCCGACAAAACACCTCGCCTATATCGCGCCGAAATCGAAGTCCCAGCCGGTGACGTCGGCGAACTCGCCGGCCATCGGGCTGAGATCGTCGCCGGCGGAGGAATACGCGGCCGCCGTTTCCGGTCCGAGCCGGATCTCCAGGTGCTCGGCGACATAGCGATAGTCCCGCACCCGAGCCCACGGATACATAAAGCCCAGACTCAAGATGATCAGCGTGTAGTTGACCAGCAGCAGCCACGCGTAGGATTGCCACCTGAAACTGGATTCGAAGCGGGAATCCTTGCCGATGCGAAAGGAACGCCAGTACAAGCAGGTGAAGACAGCGCGGTAGAGGGCGAAGCACCATGCCATAGGCAACAGGCCCACCATCGCGCCGACCATGCCGGCGATGAAACCGATGATGACGGGCGAAATATCGAACCCCGCCATCGATGGCCCGAGGAGGGCTCCGATGGCTCCGAGGACACCGAAGACAATGGCAGAACAAAGGAAAAAGACGATGGTCACGAGGATGGACATCCAAAAGGCCTTGTTCCCTTCTCGGTAGTAGGACTTGACGTCGCTTTCGTGAAAAACGCGGAGCCCACCGAATTGCAACTGGTCGATCTGGATGCGGTGACCGAAGCGCAGCAGCAAGGGGAGGATGACGATGAAGCCGAGGAAAACAGCGACGAGCCAAGCCAAGGGTCTCAAACTCTCGGATTCGGCCAACTGGGTCAAAAGGTAGATGTAGAGAACGGAGAACGAGGCGTAGCCGAAGTAGAGGATCACCGCCCGCCGGTATTCGAGGCGATAACGGAAACGAAGCGTGCGGTGAAGAGTATGCCGCGCAATGAAAGAGCGCCCGCGAACCAACGCGACCGGCAGCAGGAGCAGGGTCCCGACCAAGAAGATACCGACGCCCGACCAGACAAGATCGAAGGTGATCTCGGCATAAAGCAAGCCCCCCAAAATGGCAACGACGATAAGACGAGAGACCAAGATGCTCAAAGGCCGGGCGTCGAAATCCAAGTTGTGCTTGCCTATATAGGTATGCCCCATGAAAAAGCGCCGGGTGCGCACCCGCGCCCAAGCGCTGTAGATACCGAGGGTGAGGATCGTCAGCAACATGTTGACGATGTAGATTTTGAAGTACTGCCGGGTCGTGCCGCCGAAAGTGATCGGGATGAAATTCGGAGCGGCGAGGGCTTGGGCAGCGTCTCGGGTCGCCGGGGCTTGAGCGGCGCCTTCGGTCGCCGGGGCTTGGGCGACGCCTTCGGTCGCCGGGGCTTGGGCAACGTCTTCGGTTGCCGGGGCTTGGGCGACGTCTTCGACCGCCGGGACTTGGGCAACGTCTTCGACCGCCGAGGCTTGGGCGACGTCTTCGACCGCCGATGCTTGGGCGGCACCTGGAATCGTCGGGGTTCGATCAGATGGTCGGTCAGGATCGTTCATGATCGGGCTTGAATGGTTTTATCCGCAAAAGCGCTTGGCATACCAACGTGCGCCGAAATCGAGATCCCGACCGACGGCGGCGGCGAACTCTCTTTCTCACTGCCTACCCCTCGAATCGATTCGGATTCATCAAGGAAGTCGTGACCCAAGTCGCGGCGGACTCGACCGAGGTGACCGCGGGGGCTTGGGCTTTCGAAAACCCCATCGCTCCCGACGAAGCGATATTGCAAAAAGGTGAGCACGTATTCTCGCTCCGATTTGGTATGACGGCAAGCCTTGACGTTACGACCCTCGACATTACGACGGATAAACGGCAAATCATCACCTTTTTCTTCGCACCTATCGTCGAGACGATCCAAGCGTCTCTAAGGGAGCGTTGATTATACCTAGTAACAAATCTCTACTAGGATAATAGATAAAAATGAACGATGCCTTCGATGTTGCCATCCAAGATGGCTTATGGAGTGTTTTTCTCAGCCTCGGCGACAAATTATAGAAAAAAGCGAATATCAAAAGAGAAACTACCGATTCGATATTGGTCGTGTCAAGGGCTAACATCAGGAACCCTAAAAACCCCCCTCCCATGAAAAAACCTTTTACTATGCGATTGAGCACATCTTGCTTCTTGAAGGAAAGAAAAGATATCTCTTCCGCTTTCGACTGGTTCATTATCGACTCTCTTTTAGTCTATTTTCCGAGATTTATAATTGCGGTATAGATACTCGGGGATATCTATATCGCTATACCGCAACCGTTAACCTAGCCTATCTTACCACCAATCAGTTGTCGGTATCCAATAATCTTCCATCGACCACCTAAAATCGGGATCGTTCCGCTTTGCGGCGTAAGGGTTTGAACCCCGGATATTGGATGAGTTGGAGTTGGGGCCAGATGGGGTGGAGGCGTATGGGTCAAGATAATCGCGACAGTCATATTCGCCCGCTGCCCCGATCGACAGGCATCGCCCCCTCCCGCCGCCGACAAAACACCTCGCCTATATCGCGCCGAAGTCGAAGTCCCAGCCGGTGACGTCGGCGAACTCGCCGGCCATCGGGCTGAGATCGTCGCCGGCGGAGGAATACGCAGCCGCCGCTTCCGGTCCGAGCCGGATCTGCAAGCGCTCGGCGACATAGCGATAGTCCCGCACCCGAGCCCACGGATACATAAAGCCCAGACTCAAGATAATCAGCGTGTAGTTGACGGCCAGCAACCACGCGTAGCCCTGCCACCTGAGACTGGATTCGATGCGGGAGTCCTTGCCGATACGAAAGGATTGCCAGTACAAACAGGTGAAAACGGCGCGGTAGAGGGCGAAGTTCCATGCCAGATATACCCAGATCGCCATCCCGAGGGCCACGCCGAGGATGGAACCGATCACCAAAGGCGAAATATCGTATCTCGCTATCAATAGCCCGGAGAGGGATTCGATGACAGCGGCGACAATGAAGAAACAGGAGAAAAAGACGATGGTCACGAAGATGGACACCCAAAAGACCTCGTTCCCTCCTAGGTAGTAGGTCTTGACATCGCTTTCGTGAAAAAAGCGGAGCCTACCGAATTGCAACTGATCGATCTGAATGCGGTGACCGAAGCGCAGCAGCAAGGGGAGGATGACGATGAAGCCGAGGAGAACGGCGACGAGCCAAGCCAAGGGTCTCATGCTCTCGGATCCGACCGACTGAGCCGAGATGTAGGTGAAGAGGACGTAGAACGAGGCGTAGCCGAGATAGAGGATCGCCGCCCGCCGGTATTCGAGGCGATAACGGAAACGAAGCGTGCGGTGAAGGGTATGCCGCGCAATGAAAGAGCGCCCGCGAACCAACGCGACCGGCAGCAGGAGCAGGGTCCCGACCAAGAAAACCCCGACGCCCGACCATATCAGATCGAAGGTGATCTCGGCATAGAGCAAGCCCCCCAAAATGGCAACGACCAAGAGACGAGAGACCAAGATGCTCAAAGGCCGGGCGTCGAAATCCAAGTTGTGCTTGCCTATATAGGTATGCCCCATGAAAAAGCGCCGGGTGCGCACCCGCGCCCAAGCGCTGTAGATACCGAGGGTGAGGATCGTCAGCAACATGTTGACGGTGTAGATTTTGAAATACTGCCGGGTCGTGCCGCCGAAAGTGATCGGGATGAGGTTCGGATCGGCCGGGGCGGAGATGGCGCCTTGGGCCGCCGGGGCTTGAGTGGCGTCTTGGGCCGCCGGTGATTGGGCGGGGTCTTCGGTCGCCGAGGCTTGGGCGGCGTTTTGGGCCGCCGGAGATTGGGCGGCGTCTTCGGTCGCCGGGGCTTGGGTGGCGCCTTGGGCCGCCGGTGATTGGACGGCGCCTTCGGTCGCCGGGGCTTGAGTGGCGTCTTGGGCCGCCGGAGATTGAGCGGGGTCTTCGGTCGCCGGGGCTTGGGTGGCGTCTTGGGCCGCCGGAGATTGAACAGCGTCTTGGGTCGCCGGGGCTTGAGTGGCGTCTTGGGCCGCCGGAGATTGAACAGCGTCTTGGGCCGCCGGGGCTTGAGTGGCGTCTTGGGCCGCCGGAGATTGGACGGCGCCTTCGGTCGCCGGGGCTTGAGTGGCGTCTTCGGCCACCGGAGATTGAACAGCGTCTTCGGTCGCCGGGGCTTGGGTGGCGTCTTCGGCCGCCGGGGCTTGGACGGCGCCTTCGGGCGCCGGAGATTGGGCGACGTCTTCGATCGCCGGAGTTTGGGCAGCGTCTTGGGCCGCCGGGGCTTGGACGGCGTCTTCGATCGCCGGAGATTGGGCAGCACCTTCGGGCACCGGGGCTTGAGCGGCGTCTCGGGCCACCGGTGATTGAGAGGCGTTTGGAATCGTCGGGGTTCGATCAGACGGCCGGTCAGGATCGTTCATGATCGAACTCTCGGTTTTATCCGCCAAAGTGCTTGGCATACCGAAGCACGCCGAAATCGAGATCCCGACCGACGGCGGCAGCGAAAATCGACGTCGCTCTCGATCACCGAACTCTCTATTATTTAAAAGCGAAGCGGGATCGCTTCCCGCAGCGGTTCCGCACTCGCCGGATCGCCTTTTCGAATCCCGCGAAATCGAATGCATGCGAGGGTGCGAGTATCGCCATCGTCATCGAAACTGCGAGGCCGCATCGCCTCGGCGCCTTGCCGGTATCTACCTTAGGACTTCGCGCACGGCGTGCCCCTCGAGGATAGCCTCAAGATCATCGAGGCCCTCGAGCCGACGGCCAAGCTTCGCCGCATCAAGCGGCCACGGCTTCGGGCGCGGCGTAGCGCTCGAGGATGCCCTTGAGGTCTTCGGGATCCCTCGAAACGTCAAAAGCCCAACGACCATACCTTCCGTCCTCGTTGACCGCCTCGACCCACTCGTTCATCGCTCGGTGTTTGGCGCTGTCGGCAGGGCGCATCACCCCCTTGACCTCCAAAACCAGCATCGTGTCGCCGCTTAGCCGAATCAGGAAATCGGGGCGATAGCGGCGCACCACCCCCTTATGGGCATAGAAGATCTCGAAACCCAAATGATCGTTCTTGACCCAAGCCCGAACCAGCCGACTTTCATCCAAGGTATAAGCCTCCGAGGCCTCCCAACGGCTGTCGAAGACGCAGCGATTGATATGGCTTTTCGAGGTCAAGGCATTGGGTTTGGCCGTTCCCCAAGGCAGCATATCGCCGGTGCGGCATATCGGGCGCTTGCGATCCAGAACCAACTCCCGACGCTCGATATTGCTCTGGCGGATGACCTCGATGAAATGGCCGACGATCCGGCTCATATACAAGGCGACGAAAAGCCGCTTGCGCTCGGGCTCGTCCGGCTCGGGTTCGAAACGGATCTTGTCCGAGCGCATGAAATCCTCCGCCAACAAGACCAGCCGGCCGATCAGATGCCCTTGGCCGCCGCGCCATTTTTCGCCGAATTCCTTGTAGGCCTCGATCGCCGCCTTGTAGGTCAGGGTCTGCAGGCGCGTCTTGTCGGCGAACATCCGCTTGAGGTCGATCTCGAGCAAGCCCTGCCCGTCCTCCAATCTCGCCCCCAAAGTCTTGGCCAAATCGACGGCGGTCACGGTATCGAGGGTATCGATAGCGATGGGGTCGGCACGATCCCAATCGACCTCCAATCGGTTCTTTTGCGTGTATTCGATGCGCAGCACATTGGGCCATTCGATGCCGAATTCCCGCTGCCTCGATTTGACGGGCTCGACCCAATATTTGGGATCGGGAGGCGGCGGGGAAACCCCGTCGTCCTCGTGCGGCAAGAAGGAAAAGGGCACGCCGAAGACATTGACGTATTCCGGCTCGTACAGGCCGGTCTCCTCGTTGACATCGTAAGAAGCGCGCCGCAACCCGCGACCGACCACCTGCTCGCAAAGCAACTGGCTGGTAAAAGCCCGCAAACCCATGATGTGGGTAACGGTCTTGGCATCCCAGCCCTCGGAGAGCATATTGACCGAGATCACGTTCTGGATCTTCTCCCCCGGCTCGCCGACGCGCCCCACCGTGTTGATCCGCTGCCGCAGGTATTCCGCCCGCTGCTTCTTGCTCTTGGGCTCCGCTTGCGGGCCCTCGAGATCGCCCGCTTCCTCGACCTTGCGCTCCTCGGCCTCTTTGAGCACCTTGGAGTCGATATGCAGCATGCCGGCGGCCCGGCAAAGCGCGTCATCGACCGCCAAACCACCGTGCTTGAAAGCGTATTCGATACGGGCGGCGGTCTCGGTGCTGTTGCAAACGGTGATCATCACCGGCGGGGTATCGCCGTGCTTCCAAGCCTTTTTGGCTTCCAGCCAGTCCTCTGACAGCAGCGCGTACGCTTGGGCAACCAAATCGGGCAAGGGGGTATGAGCCGGTCGCCCGGTTTTGAGATCGTTTTTCACCTCGTCGTTCGCGTAGATGTGATAGATCCTCGATTTGAAGGGCGAGGGATCCGCCTTGGAATCGTCGCGCACCACGACGCGCGGGGTCTTGACCAATCCGGTTTCGATGGCGTCGGTCAGGCCGAAATCGCTGACAATCCAAGGGAAAAGAGCCTCCTCGGTGGTTTGCTTGCCGCTCGGGGCGAAGGGCGTGGCGGAAAAATCGAAGCAGTTCAAGACGCCGCGGATCTTGTGGATGCGATCCAGACCGCCGACCCACTTGGTGGCTTCCTCGATCTGCGCCTTTTCGATCCCCGGAAGACGCCCTCCGGCAGGTACGCGCCAGGCATGATGCGCCTCGTCGTTGATCACCACGATTTTGGAGGTGCCGGACATCCCGCGCAGCACCTCGCGCACATACGCCCGGTCGCTCATGGCCCCGCGCTTGTCGACGCCGACCTTGCGAGCCATCGCTTCGCCGCTCTCCCAGTTGAGGGCATGCCAGTTGTGAATCACCACCTGGGCACTGCCGAGTTCGTCTTCCCAGCCGCGCGGCAGGATATCGAACTCGCGGTAGTAATTCCCCTTGGTCCTCGGATCCAACACCCCCAGCCTGCGGCGCACGGTCAGGTTGGGGGCGACGATCAAAAAGCGCTTGGCGAAGCGAGGGTCTTGCCCGCCGGCCACCTTGTTGCATAACTGCCAGGCAATCAGCATGGCCATGACCACGGTCTTGCCGGTGCCGGTGGCCAGCTTGGAACAAAGCCGCCGGAAGGGGCCGCCGTCGCCTTCGATACGAATGCCGCCCTCCTCGGCCTCGCGGGTTTCGATGAGCCAAATCAGCGTCTCGATCGCCTCCAACTGGCAAAAGAAAAAGCGCGGCTCGCGCTCCTCGTCGCGCCAGTGGTCGAGCAGTTTCTTGGTGGTGGCGGTGATGCCGGGATAACCCTTCTCCCGCCAAGCGTCGACGCGCTTGCGGATCAGATTCACCGACTCCAACTCGATGAAACGCCCGCGATCTCGTTGCGCCGGCGCCGTGGGATCGGAGACGTAATAGCCGGCCGGGCGTCGACCCCCGACCAAGTTCAATCGATCGCCGCTCTCGTCGAGGACCCAGTGCCGCTGCGGGGCCTCGAAGGGCTTGTTGATGATGAGTTTTCGCTTCTCTTCGGGCATGACTTCGGGCATGACTTACCACCTCCGATTTTCCAAAAAGCCTCGCGAGCGCCCGATCGCTGTCAGTTACCATGCACACAACGAGCATCGAGGCATATCGACATCGAACACGCCATTAAACTGCATACTTCTTTCATCCGCCCGAGCGTACAGCGACACATCGTTCATCCGCGCTTGCCGTCACCTCATCGCAACGACGGCTATCACGAGACGACCATGCATAGACGAGAGTTCCTTCGAATCACCGGCACCGGCGCGGCGGCGATTTCGTGCCCCCCGTTGGCCGCCGACACCGTCGCCGACACCGTCGCCCGACCGATACGAGAGATAGCGATCCGCGCCAAGCCCGGTCGCGCCCATATCGTCGGACCCGATTTTCCCGCCACCGCCGTATGGGGCTACGACGGCCAAGTCCCCGGCACCCCGATTCGGCTCGTGCACGGGCAAACCCTCGCCGCGACCGTTCACAACGAACTCGACATGCCGACCACGGTGCATTGGCACGGCATCAGACTCCCCAACGCGATGGACGGCGTCGCCGGTTTGACCCAGCCCGCCATCGCCCCCGGGGAATCCTTCGACTACCGCTTCACCCCGCCCGATGCCGGCACCTTCTGGTACCACTCGCATACCAACGCCCACGAACAGATCGGGCGAGGACTCTACGGCCCCTTGGTGATCGAGGAAAAAGATCCACCCGAAGTCGATCGCGATCTGGTCTTGATGATCGACGATTGGCGCTTGCTCGACGACGCCTCGATACGCGAGGATTTCGCATCGGGTCACGATCGCTCGCACGCCGGTCGTATCGGCAACGTTCCCACCGTCAACGGACGCTTTCGCGACGTCCTCGAAGTGCGCAAGGGCGAACGCCTCCGGCTGCGCCTGATCAACGCCTCGAACGCCCGCAACTTCGCCCTCGATTTCGCACCCTTGCAGCCTCGCATCATCGCCATCGACGGCCAACCGCTGCCCCCTTACCGAGCCGACGAAGAAATCATCGTCCCCACCGCCGGCAGAGTCGACCTGATCGTCGATATAACCGCCGAGCCGGGATCCATACTGGCGGTAAGCGACACTTTTTACCGCCGACCCTTCGACCTGTTCAAATTCGCGATCGGCGACACCCCCCTGCGATCATCGCCCTTGGAAGCGGAGATCGCCTTGAACCGCGCCCATCTACCGGAGCCGGACCCATCCCACGCCAAAGACTATAACGTCATCCTAGCCGGCGGAGCGATGGGCGGCCTGCAACGCGCAATGATGGACGGCAAATGGATGAGCCTGCGCGATATCGCCCGACAAGGCTATGTATGGGCATTGAACGATATCGTCGGCAACGATCTCGATATCGACCCGCTGATCGACGTACCCCGAGGCACCGACATCAACCTGACCATCGACAACCGAACCGCCTTCCCCCACCCGATGCATCTACACGGCCACCACCTGAAACTGCTCTCGATCGACGACCGACCCGTCCCCCAACCCCATTGGGTAGACAGCCCCTTGGTCATGCCGCAACAAAAAATGCAATTCGCATTCGTCGCCGACAACCCCGGCAAATGGCTATTCCACTGCCACGTCTTGGAACACCATGCCGCAGGAATGGGATCGATCGTGCGGGTGTCCTAGATCCGGTCGTATCGAAACATCCGCATGCTCATACCGATACCGAAAAAACCGTCAATCCAGCTGCGAAATCCTCCACACAGTCTTGGCCTGATCAGCAAGCCATTTTTGATGCTTCACCAACGTATCCATATCCCACCGCGGATAAGAAGCGATCTTCCGGTTGATCTCATAAGGACTCGCTGCAAGCGCTACCCTCTTTTGCTCGAAGGACTCCTGAGCGAGATTTTGATTCGCCGGTAACAGCGCGAGATTACCTAATCGATCGATCGCATTCGAATAATCCGAGACTCCGAAGTATTCCTGCCACTCCAGGCTCGGAGAATAAGGGAGCACATGCTCCAAGGTGATATCTTCCGGGGGCTCGGAAACGCCGATATGTTTTTCGATTTTTCTCAAGAAGAACGATGCTCGAGAGCGAGA
The DNA here is from genome assembly GCA_965220535.1 of Gammaproteobacteria bacterium. Taxonomy (GTDB): domain Bacteria; phylum Pseudomonadota; class Gammaproteobacteria; order HK1; family HK1; genus HK1. The sequence goes on from OZ244833.1 coordinate 1,719,491, forward strand.
TTTTCGAGGATAGGTTTTACTGGAAAAGTTGTGTTTGAATTCCTCGTCTGTCGGATAAATATCTTTTAGGGAGAGGATCGAATGCCTCAAATCGACACCCTCATTTCCGATATTCATCGCCATTTTATTATATAAATCCTCCAAAGGACTCGGGGATTTTCCGCATATCACAGTATATCTCATAGTGAAATCGATGATCTTCTTCAACAACTCGACAAATTCCCCGATACCCATTCGCTCGAACCCGGCCATCATCAAACCGAAAGGCACTTTTATATTGAATAAATTGATCGATTTAATCAAATCCCTCAGCTCCGGCTCTTTCTCCATGCCCTCTCTTCCCCATAAATCGTCATTATGGCTATGCAATGCCGCGAATATCGGAGCATGCCGCTTGAGATTATCAAGATAAGGAAAGACTTTATCTCTCCGGTCGATATCGATGCGTAGATGTTGAAACAGACTCTTCATTCTCACGATTTTCTTCGTCATGGATCGATGGCGTCTGATAAATTCCGAGAAATCCGTCTGCCCCAGCTCTTCGAGTATTCCTTCCCATAAATTATCGAAGCGATCGAATGCCTCTTCCGATCCAACACCGTCGCCATCCAAAGTGGATAAAAGATAATTTCTCAGCAGATCGGAAACCGAAAGGCGCAGCCCTCGCGCGTTGAGCGTTTCGAATACCGTATAGGCATTCATGCTATCTCTGACCTTGACCAAGGTGAATACCAACCCACCGGATATATATTCGAGAACCTGCGCGACTTCCTCTCCGCTTTCCATTGAGTCGAATCGCTGTTTGAAATACTTGAACGCTCTCTCGATTTTTCTGTTCGAATCTGTCATATTCCTTCGGATACCGGTTTCCAGATCGTTCGAGATATCCTGGAAAAATTCATTATTTATCCGATTCAGTTCGAGTTTGGGAGATGTCCTCAGGGTAATCGGATTTTTGACACCGAAATACTTCTGATGAAACATGTCCACACGAGCCTCGTTCCCTTCTCGATCATTGCCCGACTCAATGAAGTGCCGCAGACGATTCAGCGCCGCCAAAATAATGATGGATAATGTCGTCAACCGCTGCTGCCCATCGATGATACTGAAAACATTAATATCCTCACGATCGTCTTGCAAGACGAGATAGCCCATGAAGTGTTGCATCCGGCTATCGGCGATAGCCTGAATATCCTGCCAAAGCTCTTCCCATTGCTCGAAATCCCAAGAATAATCCCGCTGAAACTTCGGCACGAGATACCTCTTGTTGCTTGACATGACCTCCGAATATGTACCCCTAGCGGTTTCAATGGCTATCGGCTCGATCCGCATGATGTATCACTCTCGCCCGCTATCTACCAAAGGGTTGGCTCACGGAGCACTCGGCTCGCCTTGAAATCGTACCCGATCCGATGGAATTCGCCCCCACTCCGACCGGATATCTTCCTTCACGCCTCCCGAAAATCGCAAAATCGGCCGATCCATGACCGGAATCGCCAAAACAGGCGGGGTGAGCGACGCCAAAAAGGCCTGAAAGAGAGTGATTCGTGCTATCATTAGGAGCTGAATCTGGGCTGTTTCCGTCCGAATCAGACAATTGGCTTCCAATCATCATCGCCGACCCTCCTACCGGGGCCGTTAGCTCAGTTGGTAGAGCATCTGACTTTTAATCAGGTGGTCGCAGGTTCGAATCCTGCACGGCCCACCAAAACCCTCCAACAAACAATCCCCTACGAGCATTCGCGGCCTTCTCGGCCGCGGGCGCTTTTTGCAAAAAGTCCCTTTTTCCGAGATTCGGCCGGCAGGCGAGGTCGTTCTTGCAACCAAATCCCTTTCGACGCCGGGCAAATCGTCAGCGCTCTCGATTCCATCGAAAAGAACGCTGCACGATTTCTCGCAAATATCTAAAATAGGAAAGGGGGGGGGGCGAGCACACCATCGCCCCGAGCGTAGCGAATGTAGAGTAGGTCCTACATCCAAGTCGCCTGCGAGACGGAAACCGATGAGACTCACACGGATACATATCAAGAATTTTCGATGCCTGCGGGATATCGAGCTCCCCGTTGACCCGACTACGGTACTTATCGGGGAAAACAACGTCGGCAAGACCTCCATCCTTGAGGCGGTACGAATCGCTCTGAGCCGACGCTGGGGGCAACGGGGCACTGGCTTTAGCGAAAAGGACTTCTTTACGACAGGCCCGGCAACCGAATCCCGACCCAGCGAGCCTGTCTGTGTCGATCTGGAATTCACGGAAAGCGAGCCCAACGAGTGGTCTGATGAGGTCCTTGCAAGCACAAGGGTATATCGACAATACGACTCCCAATCCAGCCTTAACGCTGTCTGTTTACGCGTCGAGTGCGAGTTCAACGAGGCTGCCGGCGATCTTAGAACCACGTTTGGATTCATCGGACAAGACGGAGAGGAATTGAGCAGGGCAGTCACTCGGAATGCGAACATGAATCGATTCTTCGACTACGTGCCCGCCTTCTCGCTCGATGCGCTACGAGACTCACAGAAAGAGTTCCAACCAAGAGCTCTCTTTTGGCGCAATCTCTTGCGCTCCATAAAGGTGCCCGAGGATGAATGGTCTTCGATCTCGGATCAGATCGAGGAGATAAACAAACGAGTCCTCGACGCGGATCCAAGACTCGAATCCATCACCGACAAACTATCCGAAATTCGAAATATCGTGTCGAGCACGAGCGCCGAATCGCTCGATCTTCGCGCCATGCCCCTCAACGAGTGGGATCTGATTTCCCGGGCCGAGGTCATACTTCGTTCATCGAACAACGCACCGTGGTTGCCCCTTTCCAACCACGGACAAGGGATTCAAAGCCTGGCCGTGATCTACCTCTTTCAGGCCTTTGTCGACCATCTCCTTGGAGCGACGAACAAATCGGATACTACCCCGGTGTTGCTTTTGGAAGAGCCGGAAAGCCATCTGCATCCCCAAGCCGCCCGGAGTCTCGGCCAAGAAATAGCGAAGATAACGGGAATCAAGATTGTCGCCTCTCACTCCCCGCATTTCGTTGAAAAGATGGCGATTCGAGCGCTCAGGATACTAAGAAGAGGCGAGTCCGGAACCGAGGTATATCATCTACGAAGCGAATTTCGTGCCGAATTGCCCGCGTGCGCCGCTCTCTCGGGTTTCGTGAAGCAACATCCCGAGAAGTATTCCTTCGACGACTCCAAAAACATCCTTGTCGCCAAGGGGCGAGTTATAAGAGGTGATTTTCAGAGATTGAGAGGCTGTTTCGGTGGAAAATCCATCGATGCGAGCACTCTCAGTGCCTTGGAAGAATTATACCGGGAGAGTCAAGACTATATCTCGGACGATGAAATTCTCGCCTTGGAGGATCCGGTGAGGAGAATTCGAGGAGAGATCTTTTTCGCCCGTATTTGGATACTCTGCGAGGGTATGACCGAATACCTGTTGCTTCATGCCTTCTCGACGATCTTCGACTACCCGCTTGATGTTAACGGCGTCAGTGTCATCGACTTCCAGAACAGTGGGAAACCGGCTAGTACATTTGCCGCTTTGGCGCGTGCTCTCGGCTTCCCGTGGATCATGACATGCGATGGCGATCCGGCAGGAGACGGGTTTGTTTCTTCTTTGAAAAAGCGAGAATTCACTGACGAAGATATCGGCAAAAACGTCATCCGAAATCCGTATGATGGCCTGGAAAAAGCGCTGATTCGCTCTCCTCTTCGATCCTCCATCGTCGAAATCGCCGGAGAATTGAATCTTGAAATTGACGCGGGTATTGACGATAATGATCTAGCGGATAAGATGAGCAACAACAAAAGCGCATTTGCTACTAAAATAGCTGAAAGAGCGCATAAAGGATTGATCGAAAAATCCGATTTGCCGGAATTTTTCGCTGACATCTTCGAAGTGATTCGCCGAAAGAATCGAGAGATCTCCGATGCTGACAACCGAAATGAAAACGGCTCTTGAGACCCTGTCGGAAAGCCAAAAATATGCCGTGGAGTGGCAAGACGGCGCATTGCTCGTTCTTGCCGGTCCGGGCTCCGGGAAGACGCGAGCGCTCACCGTTCGTATCGCTCGCTTGCTTCTCGATAGTCCCGATAGCAATTTTCTCGTGCTGGCACTGACCTTTACGAATCGGGCTGCCGAAGAAATGAGGCGGCGATTGCTGATGCTGGCTCCAAAAGTGAAAGACAGGTTGTCCGTCGGAACTTTTCACTCGTTTTGTGCCGATGTACTACGGGTAGACGGCTCGCATATCGGGATCAAAAGTAAATTCAATATCTACTCTCTCGACCGAGATCGAGAGCATCTTCTCCGACGGTGTCTTGAATCGGATCTGTCGAATGCCGAACGTCAACTGCTGCGACACTATAATGTTCTTCGTCTTATCGATCAATTATATGAGCACCTTATTCCTCCGGAAAATGCCCGTGAGTTCCTCGCCCGAAAAGAAATACGAGAGGACGAGAGTGAAGCCATCGCTCATGCATACGAGGCATATCATCGTGCAATGAAAAACGAGAATGCCCTCGATTTTCCGTCGCTCATCTTCTTCGTGCATGAACTCTTTCGCATCTACCCTCAGATTGCCAAAATATACCATCGGGTATATTACTATTGGTGTGTGGACGAGTTCCAGGATACGAACGAGGCGCAGTATCGATTGATCACTCGGATGGCGGCTGGATGTTTTAATAATATCCTTGCCGTCTCGGATGACGATCAAATTATCTATCAGTGGAACGGCGCCGATTATCGACGCCTTGAACAGTTTCAAAAGGATTTCTCGGCAGTTCGAATCCAACTGCCCACCAACTATCGATGCCCTGGCGGAGTCGTTCGACTCGCCAATAATTTGATCACCAACAATTCGCTTCGCTCTTCGGGCAAAGAAGCGTTGATCGCGATGAAGACCGAGAGCGAAGACGAGGCCGCCGATTCGTATGAAGTGCTTGATTTCGACTCGGACAAGGAAGAATTCGAGGGTATCGCGAATGAAATCGCTGAAATCCGACAATCATCCACGGAATCCATTGCGGTTTTGGGACGAACCCGAGCATTGCTCGAAAGGGTCAAAGAAGAACTGGACCGTAAAGATATTCCTTCGTTCATTGCGCAGCGGCGGGACGAATTCGAAAGCGTTGCCTTTCGATTCATCAACGCCGCGCTCCATCAGAGCGTATCCCGGGGGGATGCGAGGTTCGTCGAGGATCTCGTGGGAGCTTTCTCGGCGTCGGTCGATCCCGAAATGACGTTGAAACTGGAGAACGTGCTGGCGGCAGCGGAAATCGACCACAGGGATTATCTTCGAGCCTGGTTCGAAGAGACGATGCGTCAGCCCTTATCGGAGGAAGTCAAAAATCTCGCGCAATGCCTCAAATCGACGCTGATCGACGGCAACGACTATCCGACTTTCGTGAACAAAGCGATGGAATTCTTCGAAGCCTCAGGCTTTGACTATGCGGATGACACCCTTTCGGGGTACGAAGAAGACAAGAAGGCTTGGGAAGCGATCGAACGAGATATTGAAGATAGCGTCGGCAAGAACCCTCCTCTTGATATGTTCTTGCAAGAACTCGAACTTCGGTCGAAAGAACCGCCGCGAAAAGAGCATGCGGTCGAGTTGATGACCATCCATGCGGCAAAGGGTAACGAATTTCATACCGTATTTTTGCTAGGACTCGCAGAAGAGGTACTACCGTCTTGGCAAAGCATCAAAAAAGGCAATCACAGCCCTGAACTGGAAGAAGAACGCAGAAATTGTTTCGTCGCGATTACCCGTGCCGAGAGCCGTTTGGTGTTGAGCTATGCCCGACGCTATCGGGGTCGGAAGAAAAAAACCTCGCGCTTTCTCGATGAAATGAGAGCGATCGTCTGATCTCTTTCCAAACCGGCACCGACCGATCATGGCGCTTTTCTCGGCCCGGATCTTCCGGTCGGGCCCTTAATCCCTGTACATCGCCCGCCGGATCGCCCCCATCGCTCGATGAGTGCCTATTGATCGATGTAGGCATATCATCTAAACTCGTTCCCCTTGACTTTAAGATGGTGTCGCAACACCCCTTGGAAAAATATCACCGCTGAATCGAGCGAGGAGAAAAAGCATGAATCTTCGAAAGTTGACGTCTGTCGGGTTGGTATCCGCAGCCGCTGCCGGTTTCACCGGTGCGGCGCAAGCCGAGGATCTGACTTTATGCTGGGCTGCATGGGATCCGGCCAATGCGCTTGTCGAGTTGAGCAAGGAGTTCGAGGCGCAAAGCGGTCATACCATGCATTTCGAATTCGTCCCCTGGCCGAATTTTGCGGATCGGATGCTCAACGAACTCAATTCCGGGGGCAAATTATGCGATCTGCTGATCGGCGATAGTCAGTGGATCGGGGGCGGGGCGGAAAACGGTCACTACGTCAAGCTGAACGATTTCTTCGACAAAGAAGGCATCAGCATGGACGATTTCGCTCCGGCGACGGTCTATGCCTATTCCACTTGGCCCAAGGGCTCGCCGAATTACTATGCGCTGCCGGCGATGGGCGATGCCAATGGTTGGTTCTATCGCAAGGATTGGTTTTCCCGCGACGATATTCGCACGGCCTATAAACAAGCCACGGGGCAAGAGTTGGGGGAGCCCAAAACCCAAAAAGAGATGTTGCAGATCGCGCAGTTTTTCCAGGGTCGAGAGATCGACGGGAAGAAGATTTACGGCGCGGCGATTTTTACCGAGCGTGGCTCCGAAGGCATCACGATGGGGGTGACCTCGGCTCTTTATCCTTGGGGATTCAAATACGAAAACACCCCGGGGAAATACGATATGGAAGGAGCCGTGAACTCGCCGGAGGCGGTGGAAGCGTTGGAATTCTACAAGGAGTTTTACAAAACGGCGACTCCGCCGGGCTATACCAATTCCTATATGGGCGAAAGTCTGGATGCCTTCAAATCGGGTCAGGTCGCCATGGCGATGAACTGGTTTGCGTTCTTCCCCGGGCTCTATGCCGATCCCGATACCGGCGGCGACAAGATCGACTTCTTCGTCAATCCGCCGCAAAACGTACCGGGCTCGACGCTGGGCGGTCAGGGTATTTCGGTGGTCTCCTACTCCGACAAAAAAGAGACTTCGCTGGAATATATCAAGTGGTTCGCCGATCCGGATGTGCAAGCCAAATGGTGGAGCATGGGCGGTTATTCGGCACATAATTCAGTCTTGAACAGCGATACCTTCGAAGACAGTGCGCCCTTCGCCGGGGATTTTCTGGTGGCGATGGAGAACGTCAAGGATTTCTGGCAAGAGCCCGCCTACGCCGAATTGCTGCTGGCGATGCAAAAGCGTATACACGACTATGTCGTCGCCGACCAAGGCACGGCAAAGGAGGCCTTGGACAAGTTGATCGAGGACTGGACGGAGGTCTTCGAGGACGAAGGCAAACTATAAACCGTTCATGCGATGCCGAGCCGGCGGCGGACTCCGCCGCCGGTTCTTGCGAAACGCGCTTTTGCGAAACGTCTTTTCAAGCCTGCTTTGCGCTTCGTTTCTCGGCATCTTTTTTGAACGCGTTCGATGGTCGAAAAACCGATCAATCGTCTGGCCCGAGCCACCCCGGCGCATATCGCCCGCCGGGTGAAGGGCTTGTCGGATCGAGCCATCGCTTGGCTCTTTATCGGGCCGACCGTATTCTTGTTGTTGGCGATCAATATTTTCCCGCTGATCTGGACGATTCATCTAAGTTTCACCAATTTCAAAGCCAATCGTATCGGGAGAGAAGTTAAATATATCGGCTTGCGCAACTATGAGCGTATCCTCGGCGACAGCGATATCTGGCTGTCGATGCAAGCCACGGCGCACTTTTTGTTCTGGACGCTCTTTCTTCAGGTTCTCATCGGTTTCGCGCTGGCGTGGCTGATCAATCGAAAATTTCGCGGCAACGATCTTTGGACCACGATCATCGTATTGCCGATGATGCTGTCGCCGGCGGTCGTCGGTAATTTCTGGACATTTCTCTATCAACCGCAAATCGGCCTTTTCAACTATGTCATCGCGTTTTTTACCGGCGCCGACCCCTCGAGCTTCGAAATGCTGGGCTCGGTCAATTTGGCGCCTTGGGCGATCATCATCGTCGATACTTGGATGTGGACTCCCTTCGTGATGCTGATTTGCTTGGCCGGTTTGCGGAGCATTCCGAATTATATTTACGAGGCGGCGGAGATCGATCGGGCGTCGAAGCTCCGGCAGTTCTTTACCATCACCATCCCGATGGTATTGCCGTTTTTGATGCTGGCGATATTGTTCCGGGGCATCGAGAATTTCAAGATGTTCGATCTCGTGGTGCAGTTGACCGGCGGCGGCCCCGGATCGACAACCGAACTTGCATCGATCAACCTAAAGCGCGAGGCCTTCGAAAAATGGCGCACCGGGTATTCGAGCGCCTTCGCCATCATCTTGTTTGTCACGGTCTTCGGGCTTGCGTCGATTTATGTCAAAGCGCTCAACAAAGTGAAAGAGCGATGAGTCATTCCCTGACCGATGCCTCTCCGCGGCAGAAAACCATTGCCGGTACGCTGGTGATCCTCTATGCGTCGATCACGATGGTTCCGCTGCTTTGGATATTCATGACCGGCTTCAAAACGCCGCCGGACAGTATCAGTTATCCCCCGAAGATCGTCTATCAGCCATCGCTGGAGGGCTATGTCAATCTGTTCACGACCCGGACCCGGGTCAGCCCGGAAAAACTGGCGAGTTTGCCGCCGCCGGGGAATTTTGCCGAGGAGATCGTGCGCAACCGGGGGATGGTCATTGCCGGCCCTTCCAAATTCGGCGAGCGCTTTTTGAACTCGATCGTCATCGGTTTCGGATCGACTTTTCTCAGCATATTCCTCGGGACCTTGGCGGCTTACGCTTTTTCGCGCTTCAAAATACCGCTGGCCGACGATCTGTTGTTTTTTATCTTGTCCACACGCATGATGCCGCCGGTCGCCGTGGCGATACCGATCTTTCTGATGTACCGGCAACTCGGATTGAGCGATACCCATCTAGGCATGATTTTGCTCTATACGGCAGTCAATATCTCGCTTGCCGTCTGGCTGTTGAAGGGTTTTATCGACGAGATCCCCCGCGAATACGAAGAGGCCGCGCTGATCGACGGCTACACTCGTTTTCAGGCGTTTTATAAGGTCGTATTGCCGCAGGCCGCGACCGGAATCGCATCCACCGCGATTTTCTGTTTGATATTCGCTTGGAACGAATACGCTTTCGCGGTCTTGCTGACCTCCGGTACCGCGCAAACCGCGCCGCCTTTTATCCCGACCATCATCGGCGTCGGGGGACTGGACTGGCCCGCGGTGGCCGCCGGCGCAACCCTCTTCCTGCTGCCGGTGATGTTTTTCACCGTGATGTTGCGCAAGCATTTATTGCGGGGGATCACCTTCGGAGCGGTACGCAAATGATCGGTTTTTTCCGAGATCTCTACCGACTTCGACGCGGTCCGTGGGAGCTGCTGGCAACGCTGGCGATCGCCCTCGGAGTCTTCATGTCGATGCAACCCTTTTCGATGTGGGCCTATACCTATTCGTTCATCGTCACTTTGATCGGAACGGTGATGTTCATCGTCGTCAGTCATTTTCCGGACAATTAAGAATGGCCGAAATCGTCATCAAGAATCTGTGCAAGCGATTCGGTGATTTCACCGCGGTCAAAGAATCTTCTTTTACGATCGCGGACGGTGAATTTTTCATGCTGCTCGGACCCTCCGGCTGCGGCAAGACCACCACTTTGCGGATGATCGCCGGTTTGGAAATGCCTAGCAGCGGCGAAATCCATCTCGACGGCGAAGAGATCAGCCGGCACCCGCCATCCCAGCGCGATATCGCCTTCGTCTTTCAGATGTTCGCACTCTACCCGCATCTGAACGTGCGCAAAAACATCGCTTATCCCTTGGCGAGTCAAGGCATGAAACGCCGTGAACGCGCGGCCAAAGTCGCGGAGGTCGCCAAGATTCTCGGGATCGAGGATATTCTCGACAAAGCGGTGAGCGGTCTGTCCGGCGGCGATCGTCAACGCGTGGCATTGGGTCGCGCCATCGTTCGCGAGCCGAAGGCTTTTATGATGGACGAGCCCTTGGGGGCGCTCGATGCGGAGTTTCGCGAGCGCATGGCGCTAGAGTTGCGCGCGCTGCACGATCGCATGGGCGCGACCACGGTCTATGTCACCCACGATCAACTCGAGGCGATGCAAATGGGCGACAAGATCGTGGTGATGAACGATGCCGCGGTCGAGCAATTCGGCACGCCGCAGGAAATTTACGAAAAACCCGCGAGTGTGTTCGTTGCGGATTTCATCGGCTCCCCTTCGATGAATTTTCTGGCGATCGACGGCGCGATCGGCGAAGGCCAAAGCGAGGTATCGGTGAAAGGGATATCGATCGCCGTCCCGCAGCAACATCAATCGGTGGAAGGCGGTGCGCTCTTGGGGGTTCGCCCCGAACATATCCGCTTTTCGGATCGCGCAAGTTTGAAAGCGCAGGTCCTGGCCACCGAATACCTCGGGACAACGCAGGTGGTAACGCTCGAAAGCGAGGCCGGGCCCATCAAGGCCCGAGTCGATTCATCGCCGACGATCCGCCCCGGCGAGCGCATCGGCTTGGAGTTCGAATCCGAGCGCATCTCGCTGTTTTCTTCGGCCTCGGGCAAGGCGCTGCGCTCGGCTTTGCACGGAAAGCCTGCCGATGGCTGAGGTGGTCCTTTCTCGTTTGAGCAAATCCTTCGGCAATCAAATCGCCGTTGCCGATATCGACCTGCGGATCGACGACGGCAGTTTCGTCGTTTTGCTCGGCCCCACCGGTGCGGGCAAAACCACGACGCTGCGCTTGATATCCGGCTTGGAGAAAGCGGATTCCGGCAGCGTTTCCATCGGCGGACGCATCGTCGACGACGAAACGCCGGCCATGCGCGACGTCGCCATGGTTTTTCAGCAATATTCTCTCTACCCCCATCTGACGGTTCGCGACAACTTGGCTTTCCCCTTGCGCTCGCCGATACTGAAAACCCCGGAAGCGGAGATCGAACGAAAGGTCGCCGAGATCGCCCGAACCCTGCAGATAACGGCCAAGTTGGATAACCGGGCAACCGAATTGTCCGGTGGCGAAATGCAGCGGGTTTCCATCGGCCGGGCGCTGGTTCGCAATCCGGCGATCTATTTGATGGACGAGCCGTTGAGCTCGCTGGACGCGCGCTTGCGGGCGGATTTGCGTATCGAACTGAAACGGATCCAAGCCGATCTCGGGGCGACTTTGTTATACGTCACGCACGATCAGATCGAGGCGATGACCATGGCCACCCACGTCGGCGTGCTGCAAGAGGGCAGGCTCGTGCAGTTCGGCAGCCCGCGCGAGATCTACGAGCGACCCCGAAGCATTTATATAGCCGGTCGCCTCGGCTTGCCGCGCATCAATATCCTGCCCGCGGATTTGTTCGCCGCCACCCGGGGCAAGGGCCATCGCATCGGACTTAGGCCCGAACATATTCGATTCGGCGATGGACGACAGGCATCGGTCGAACGTATCGAACACTTGGGGGATCAAATCCGCGTGCATTTGGATATCGACGACCATGCGTTGGTGTGCTTGCAACCGAGCACATTGTCGTTGCAAGCCGGCGACCGGGTCGCGGTGCAGCCGGTCGATCCCTTGTTTTTCGACGAAAACGGCAATCGAACGACATAGCCGAGGGGAGATTCGATGAAGCGCTTTATCAATGAAAAAGAGCATTCGGTTACCCAAGCGATCGATGGCATGCTCGCCGGATCCGGCGGGGCATTGAAAAGGCTCGATGGCTATCCGCATATCAAGGTCGTTTACCGCGCCGACCGCGATCGATCCAAAGTGGCGTTGATCTCCGGCGGGGGCAGCGGTCATGAGCCGGCGCATGCGGGCTTCGTCGGTCGTGGCATGTTGACCGCCGCGGTTTGCGGCGAGGTATTCGCCTCGCCTTCGGTCGAGGCCGTACTGGCGGGGATATTGGCGGTCAGCGGCGATGCCGGCTGTTTGCTGATCGTCAAAAACTACACCGGGGACCGTCTCAACTACGGGCTCGCCGCCGAGCGGGCGCGGGCATCGGGTCTCAAGGTGGAGATGGTCGTGGTGGGCGACGATATCGCCTTGCCGGATCTGCCGCAAGCGCGGGGCGTCGCCGGCACCCTCTTCGTGCACAAGATCGCCGGGCATGCCGCCGAGGCGGGCAAGTCGCTCGAAGAGGTCGCCGAGATCGCCCGCGGAACGATCGCGAGGATCGCATCCATCGGGATGTCCTTGGATAGCTGCACCCTCCCCGGCGCCGCCAAAGAAGATCGCATCGCCGCCGGCAAGGCCGAACTCGGGCTCGGGATCCATGGGGAAGCCGGGGTTCAGCAGATCGATTTCATCGACGCCAAGACGGCCATGCAGACGGTCTTGGAAAGGCTTGCACCGCATATCGGCGATCAATCGACGGTGGCTTTGCTGAACAACTTGGGCTCCACCACACCGCTGGAGATGTCGGTGCTGGCCAACGAACTGATTCGATCGCCCCTCAGAGGCGGGATCGAATACCTGATCGGCCCCGCCCCTTTGATGACCTCGTTGGATATGCACGGGTTTTCGGTGTCGATCCTGCCGGCGGATGCCGCCGATATGCAGGCCCTTCGCTCCGCGGTCGATTTGGCCGCCTGGCCCGGCATCGACGAGATCGTCGAGCCGGTGATCGAGGCCTTGCCCGATGGCCTGTCTTTGGCCAAGGCGACCCCCTCGGCCAATCCGGGGGTTCGCGCCTTGCTGGTCGATATCTGCGATTTGTTGCTGGAATCCGAGGCGGAGTTGAATCGGCTCGATACGAAATCCGGCGACGGCGATACCGGGAGCACGCTGGCCGCCGCGGCTCGCACCCTCAAAGACGGCGTGGATCGCATGCCGCTGGCGGATCCGACGCAACTGATGCCGGCCCTCGGCAACGAGTTGAGCCAGACGATGGGCGGCTCTTTCGGGGTGATCCTCGCAATCTTTTTCAACGCCGCCGGGGATGCCTGCTCCCGCGGCGTTGCGGTGAACCAAGCCCTCGCCGAAGGGCTGGAAAGGGTCGGCGAGGTCGGCGGCGCCAAACTCGGCGATCGAACGATGATCGATGCGCTGCAACCGGCTCTCGCCGCTTTGCCTGCAGGCTTTGCCGCCGCCGCGAGGGCCGCTCGCGAGGGAGCGGATGCCACCGCGCGCATCGGCCGCGCCAAAGCGGGTCGCGCCGCATATTTGCCGGAAGAGAATCTGCTCGGGAACAACGATCCCGGGGCCGAGGCCGTGGCCCGGGTTTTCGCTCGGCTTGCGGGTTGAAAGCGCTCTTCGATCGAGGATCTCGCCTTGGTCGAAAGCTGGGCTTCGATTCCGAAGCCGCCGGTCGACGATCCGGCGGACCGACCGGGGCAAGCCTTGCCACCGCCAAACGCCGCATACTTGCCGCAAAGCCGTCGCTCGTTCGCAACGACGAGAGAGAGCGCTTGCGCGACACGGCGCTTCGAACGCCTGTCGATTCGATACGATTCGAAAAGCGCATCGATATCCACCTGCGGAAAAAAACCGCCGACGACGGACTTTTTCGCCATGCCGTTCATCGCCGCGTTTCGATAAAGCGCAGCGCAGCGGACACAATGACTATCGATAACGGGAGGGGAATATGAAAACCATCAAAGGACCGGCCTTGTTTCTCGCCCAGTTCGCCGGGGACGAAGCGCCTTTCGACAACTGGGAGAATATCACCCGCTGGGCGGCGGACTGCGGCTACAAAGGCGTGCAAGTTCCCAGCTGGGACACGCGATTGATCGATCTGGATCTGGCGGCGACATCGAAAGACTACTGCGACGAGTTCGAAGGAATCGCAAAACAAAACGGGGTCGAAGTCACCGAACTTTCCACCCATTTGCAGGGTCAGTTGGTGGCGGTTCATCCCGCCTACGACAGCGCGTTCGACGGCTTTGCCGATCCCTCGGTGCGCGGCGACCCGAAGGCGCGTCAGGCGTGGGCCGTCGAGCAGGTGAAAAAAGCGTTGGATGCCTCGCACAATATGGGTATCGGCGATCACGCCACCTTTTCCGGCGCACTGGCTTGGCCCTATATCTATCCCTGGCCGCAGCGCCCCGCCGGTTTGATCGAAACGGCTTTCGACGAACTGGCCGCGCGTTGGCGACCGATACTGGATCATGCCGAGCAAAGCGGGGTGAATATCTGCTACGAAATTCATCCGGGCGAAGATCTGCACGATGGCATCACCTTCGAGATGTTCCTTGAACGCCTGAACGACCACCCCCGCTGCAATATGCTCTACGACCCATCCCACTATGTGCTGCAATGCCTCGACTATCTCGACAATATCGATATCTACGCAGATCGAATCAAGATGTTCCATGTCAAGGACGCCGAGTTCAATCCCACCGGCAGACAAGGCGTCTATTCCGGCTATCAACCGTGGGTCGATCGAGCCGGACGCTTCCGCTCGCTCGGCGATGGCCAAGTCGATTTCTCCGCCATCTTCGCAAAAATGGCGGCCAATGATTTTTCGGGCTGGGCGGTGGTCGAATGGGAGTGCTGCCTCAAACATCCCGAAGACGGCGCCCGAGAAGGCGCCGCTTTCGTCGGCGATCATATTATCCGGGTGACGGAACGGGCTTTCGACGACTTTGCCGATGCCGGCAGCGACGAGGCCGCCAACCGCAAAATGCTCGGGATAGCCTGATGGCGAGCAAAGAATCCGGCACAACGCCGCAAGCACGCATTCGACTCGGCATGGTCGGGGGCGGGAGGGATGCATTTATCGGCACCGTGCACCGTATCGCCTCGCGTATCGACGATCACTACGAACTCGTCGCCGGGGCGTTGTCGTCGACGCCGGAAAAATCGCAAGCCTCCGGTGCCGATTTGGGTCTGGCACCGACGCGAATCTACGACGATTTCATGGCCATGGTCGAAGCCGAGACGGCCTTGGACGATGGCATCGAGGCGGTCTCCATCGTCACGCCCAACGTTATGCACTACCCGGTCGCGAGGGAGTTTTTAAAGGCCGGGATTCACGTGATCTGCGACAAACCGCTGACCTCCACGCTCGATGACGCCAAAGAGCTCGTCGCGATCGCCCGGCAATCGGACGCCCTGTTCGTCCTGACGCATAACTACACCGGCTACCCCATGGTGCGTCAGGCGCGGGCGATGATCGCGGCCGGCGAACTCGGCGCCCTTCGGGTGGTGCAAGTGGAATATCCACAGGATTGGCTGACCGTCGAGCCCGATATCAAGCAGGCGAAATGGCGCACCGATCCGGCACAAGCCGGGGCGGGCGGATCGACCGGTGATATCGGCACCCACGCCTTCAACTTGGCGTGCTTCATGACCGGCCTCGAAGTGGAGAGTTTGGCCGCCGATTTGCAATCCTTCGTCGCCGGCCGCCGGCTCGATGACAATGCCCATGTCCTGCTCAGATTCGAAGGCGGCACCCGCGGCATGCTGTGGTCCAGCCAAGTCGCACCCGGCAACGAAAATGCCTTGCGTATCCGAGTCTACGGCGAGCGGGGCGGGCTCGAATGGGCACAAGAGGATCCCAATTATCTTTGGCATACGCCCTTTGCCGAAGCGAAACGCCTGCTCACCCGCAACGGTGCCGGGGCCATGGAAGCCGGCACCCGGATCAGCCGCATTCCCCCGGGCCATCCCGAGGGCTATCTCGAAGCCTTCGCCAATATCTACTCCGAAGCGGCAAAGGCGATCGTCGCCAAACGAAGCGGTCAACCCTTGGACGATGAGGTGCACTTTCCCGATATCGACGACGGATTGCGCGGCATGCAATTCGTCGACGCCTGCGTTCGCTCCGCCAAGCACAACGCCGCATGGGTGGATCTGGCATAGATGCCGGCGCAGATTTCGACGCAGGTTTCAGGCGGTCTTCGACGGGTTTTTATCTATCCATCTCGCTGCTCGATGACAGGAATTTCGGAAATCTCCATCCCTTGTCGACCGAGCGGTTTGTCGAAGCCGGGTCCGGGGAAAAGCCGGATATTTGACGCGGTAGCGCTTATCTCGATCGTGTGTAGGCGGTGATCTTCCGATGGATCATGCATCGGGGGCGAAGTATTCATCGAAGCGTTCTCGGGCTTCGCTTCCGAACAAGATTTCGCACGCTTCTTGCAGGCCGTCGGCGTTGCGGATCTCTTCGCGACGCATCATCAGCGCGATCTTCGAGCGTCTGCGCAGGAAATCCTCCAGTTTGACGATCATCTCGCGGCGGCGGGCGTAGGCGATCTCGCAACGGGTGTACTCGGTTCCGGCGATGAGCAATTCCGCTTGGCGGGGGTCGGTCTCGATGCGATCCAATAACTCCGTCGCGGCGGCGCCGTAGCGGCGCCAATAGCGGGTGCCGAGCCCTTCGGAGGAGGTCGCCGGGGTCAGGGCGTCGAGATTCATGCGTTCGGCGCGGCGGAAATACTCCTTGCGCACCGTCCCCTCGGGCTCTCCGTACCACCGATAGCGCGCGTAGGGCAATGCCGTCCCGAGCGATTGCACATGTTCGCAAAGCTCTTCGCCGACGTTGATGCAGTCGGTCAGTTTGCCGCCGTAGACGGTCAGATGCCGCCGCCCGGGGTCGATGTCGATGGCGTGCTTGCGGGACATCTGCAGGAAATCGGCCGAGTTCTCCTCGCCCTTGGCGACCGCAAGCGGCCGGACACCGCAGCGCTCGGCGATGACGTCGGCTTCGGTCAAGGGTCGATCCAAGCGCAAACGCCGGTTGATATTGTCGAGGACGAAGCGTCGATCTTCCGGCGTGACCTCGCTCCAAGGCGAGTCGACTCGGGTATCGGTCGTGCCCAAACAGGTCCGACGACCCATCGGGATGACGAAAAAGAGCCGGCCGTCGTCGGCGAAAAAAGCGAGCACGCGGCGCTCGCTGCCGAGCCGCTCGACCAGCAGGTGAACGCCCTTCGAGTAGACGTGACGGTGGGCACTTCGAACGCCGGCGTGGTCGTTATGCTCGTCGGCGAAGGCCCCGGCGGCGTTGATCAGGATATCGGACTCTATCTTCAACTCGCGCCCGCTTTCGACATCCCGGGCCGTGGTTTGCCAGCGTCGACCGGAGTATCGGGAGCCCAAGGATTCGACATAGTTGATCGCCCTCGCCCCGCGATCGACCGCGGTGCGGACGAAGTTGAAAACGAAGCGGGCGTCGTTGTCGTAGAGATAGGCGTCCGAATACTCGATGAACCCGGCTCCCGATGCCGCCTCGATCAGCGGCTCCTCTCGCTCGACGGCACGCCGGGAAAGCCGGCGGGGGGTGCGGGTAAAGCAGTTGCCGATGAACCAATAGGCCCACGCCCCGAGCCACATCGTCGAGGGACGATGGCGGAAAGCGCGCGGGACGGTGGTCAAAAAACGGATCTCGTGCACCGTCGACGGATAGGAGCGGATCAGCGCGTTGCGGGACAGACATAGATCGCGCACGAGAGGAAACTCGTAGTTCTCCATGTATTTGATCCCGCCCCAAGCGAGATTCGAGGTCTGCTGAGAGGTGAATCCCGCGAAATCGCCGCGATCGATCAACGCGATCGAGGCCCCTTTCGAAGCCAAGGCCGCAGCGGCGACGGCGCCGTTGATACCGCCCCCGACGATCAAGGCATCGAAGCACCGATCGGCAAGGCTCGCAAGATTCGTCTTTCTCGTCTCCATTTCTCTTTTTTCGCGTGATCGGGGCTCGAGGCGGATACTCCCGCTCGATCGCCCTTCGTTTCGAAGGCTTTCGGAGCCTTCCTTCGGAGCCTTTTCGCCATGCCTGTGATTTCAAGTCTGCGATCTTAGGGCAAGAAGCCGAGCGTCGATTCGGCCGGCACTCTTAACTTGCGCTCTTATTGCGCTCTTAGGGGGGGCGTGTCGCTCCCGGGGGCGACAGAAAATCGTATCGGCGGCCGATAGGTTAATATGTTGCGGTTTTATGGCACCGAGTTTCGCTGTCGTTTCGTTTTTCCGAGGGTTCGTCATTCGGTTGCGGATACGAGCCTTTTGCCTATCGCGGTATCGCGCTTCATTCGAAAAATATCCTGCGGAGGAAAGATCCCATGAAACAAAAGTTGGCTATCGCGCTGACGGTCGCAGCGTTTGGGCTCGCACCCGGCGCCCAAGCGGATATGGCTGCAGCC
Organism: Gammaproteobacteria bacterium; assembly: GCA_965220535.1. Lineage (GTDB taxonomy): Bacteria > Pseudomonadota > Gammaproteobacteria > HK1 > HK1 > HK1. The sequence continues at coordinate 1,737,665 of OZ244833.1, forward strand.
AAGAAGTGGGTGGAAAACGAGTTTCAGCCATCGACCCTGTCGCAAGACGAGCAGATGAGCGAAATGCAGTGGTTCATCGAAGCCGCCGAGCCCTTCAAAGGGATGGAAATCAACGTTCTCTCCGAGACCATCCCCACCCACGAATACGAATCCAAAACCCTCACCGAGGCCTTCGAGGAGATCACCGGCATCAAGGTGAATCATCAGCTCCTCGGCGAGGGCGAGGTCGTGCAGGCGGTGCAAACCCAGATGCAGACCAAGCGCAACCTCTACGACGCCTATATCAACGATTCGGACCTGATCGGGACGCATTCCCGACTGCAACTTGCGGTGAACCTTTCGGACTGGATGGACGGTCAAGGCAAGGACGTGACCCTGCCGACGCTCGATGTCGACGATTTCATGGGCAAATCCTTCACCACCGGTCCCGACGGCAAGCTCTACCAACTGCCGGATCAGCAATTCGCGAATCTCTACTGGTTCCGCTTGGACTGGTTCGAACGCCCCGATCTGAAAAAGCGCTTCGAGGAGATGTACGGCTACGAGCTGGGGGTGCCGGTGAACTGGTCGGCCTACGAGGATATCGCCGAGTTCTTCTCCGTGCATGTCAAGGAGATCGACGGCGTGCGCGTCTACGGCCACATGGACTACGGCAAGCGCGCTCCCGACCTCGGCTGGCGCATGACCGACGCTTGGCTTTCCATGGCCGGAGCGGGCAGCAAGGGCCTGCCCAACGGAGTCCCCGTCGACGAGTGGGGGATCCGCATGGAGAAGGGTTCGTGCAACCCGGTCGGGGCATCGGTCTCGCGCGGCGGAGCGACCAACGGACCGGCGGCGGTCTACGCCATCCGCAAATGGGATGAGTGGTTGCGCAAATACGCCCCGCCGGGCGCTGCGAGCTACGACTTCTACCAATCGCTGCCGGCCCTCTCGCAGGGGAACGTCGCACAGCAGATCTTCTGGTATACGGCCTTCACCGCCTCGATGGTGGCGCCCAAGAGCGAGGGCAACAACACCGTCGACGACCAAGGCAATCCTCTGTGGCGCATGGCCCCCTCCCCCCACGGCCCCTATTGGGACGAGGGACAAAAGCTCGGCTATCAGGATGCGGGCTCGTGGACGCTGTTCAAGTCCACGCCGGTCGACCGGCGCAAGGCCGCGTGGCTCTATGCCCAATTCACGGTATCGAAAACCGTCTCGCTGAAGAAGACCCATGTGGGGCTGACGCCGATCCGCGACAGCGATATCCGCCATGCCTCGTTCACCGAACGGGCCCCCAAGCTGGGCGGGCTAGTCGAGTTCTACCGCTCGCCGGATCGAGTGCGCTGGAGCCCGACGGGTATCAACGTGCCCGATTACCCGAAACTCGCACAGCTGTGGTGGCAGCAGATCGGCGACGTCAACTCCGGGGCGTTCACCCCGCAGCAGGCCATGGACCGTCTCGCGGCCGAGATGGATCAGGTCATGGCGCGCATGGAAGCCGCCGACAAGCGGGCGAATGTCTACGGCGGCTGCGGTCCGCGCCTCAACCCCGAGGAAGGTCCCTCGAAGTGGCTGAGCGACGACGAATCGCCGAAGAACAAGCGCAACGAAAAGCCGAAGGGCAAGACGGTCGATTACCACGATCTCGTCAAGCGCTGGCAGGCCGGTTGACGAAACCTTAAGTCAGGGAAATATCCGAAGCCTTCGTCCGGTCGGCCAAGTGGCGCCTCGCCCTTGGCCGACCACCGGGCATGATGAAGGGTCGAAGGGCTCCAAAATCTCTCGTTTTTTTCTTCCGAGCGGAAGCGCTCTTGAATAAACGTAGGTAAGCAGCGAGCGAGGGCGCTTAGGCCCATGCCACGGACATCGGGGACGCGGGCTTTCAGGCCTTGGCTTGAATTGGATTGACTTGGATTTGCGAGTCGGAGATTCTTGCCCGAACCTGCGACGATGCAAAAGCGGGAACCGATGGGAGGCTTGCCCTCTTACAAGAACATTGGTGAAATTGGTACGTTCATAATGAACGATTCGATAGGGCGGAACTGCCGCTTCCAGGACCACCGGTGTCTTCGTTGAAACTCCGAATTCGACTCGTAATTATCACCATCGATTATCTGAGGAATTCTGAATAACGGGCGACCTCGGTTATAATTCGCACTTCGCCAGTAATGTATTTCTTACTGTTCTCTGCATCGTAACGTTCTGGCTCAGCGCTGTCATCTAGATGCATCAATGTGAATTTTTCACCGGTAAGCGATCTCATTTGTTACCTCCTCTTTGCCAACGCCGACTACTTGGTCGCGAAATCGGCAAGGCCCGTACCATCTACTAAACGATATAACGTTGCGAGCGTGAACACTCGACCCTCTGTTGCCCGGATGATCTTCTTCATGTCCTCTCGTCGAGTCCCGAAGCCGCGACCGTCGATGCAAGCAATGACCTGAAAACCCTCTTGGCCGGATTCAACACGATTTCGACTCAGCGTCGACAGATGTTGTATTCGGGTTGCTTTATCACGTGCCGTTCCATCGTCCTCTGTAATCTTCGCCTCGATGACAACTTTGGGGTTGAACTCGTCTGGGACTATGAAGTCCGGCGCTTGCTCGAACCCATCGATCCGTTCTACCCGCTTCGTTTTCCGAAAGCTGATCCCGGCACCCGACAGTATATTTTCGACCGGTGACTCCATGTAATCCCCAACGAGTTCGCTGATCGAGTCACGGTGTGATGCAAACGGGCGACCCAACAGCCGTTCGTATAGAAGCATTGCGTACGGCACTCCCAGCTTGCCGGCAGACTCGATACTAGGCAGACCGGTCTTCGTGTCCGCTTTGTCAAGTCGGTGGATCATGTGCTGACCAACATCCTTGGCTCCTTCATCGAGCAACTCACACGCCGTTGTAATCATCGATTCGATCTTGTCGTCGAGCTTCAGTGGTTTCTCTGGCGACAACCGGATGTTTCGGTCGATCATACGTGCGTAGCCTTGGCTGATGGAAGAAGCAGACCGCTTCGACGCCACGTATGCCCACTCTGGCGGGGTAAAGCCCAATACAGATCGAACAACGATGAACGATACTGGATTTTGCTCTACTGCAGCGCCCACTGACGCCGGTGTGAAGTCAGTGAATGACCTTGTGCACTTCTTTAGAGATTCATAGCCACTTTCAAATCGGGGATAGTCCACGAATCCCTTTCCTTTGGGCATCGCAAGAAAGCCCGATTCCAACGAAACGATGACTGTCTCGACAAATTCGTCGAGATTCGCCTCCACCTCATCATAAGGTCGGTCGAACGGAAATATCGGAGATCCAGCCATGACTACCTCGCAATTTCGAACAAAGATCGTTGCCGGGATACCTGTTATATTCCGGGATTTCTCGTGATTGCTTCTCTTACTGCCTCAGCAGAAGCGATGGTCATCATCCGTTGCATCACCAGCCCAAGCTTCTCCTCCGCTTGCAGCTTTGGATTCCAGCCCGGCTGCATCGCATGAATACACAGGCGTATCAGGTGCCCATTCAAGAGGCACTTCACATCGCCATCCGTTGCCAGATGCCCTGCCTCCTTCAAGTGTCTAATGTCTTGATTGAGCGCTTCCACAAGATGCGACTCGGGATCAGCGAACATTCTTGGGCTAACTTGCTTTCTGCACACAAATACGGTGTCAACGATCGACGACTTTGTGCCGTTAATATGGATTGAGCCACTCATCTCAGCTGGACAGGGAAGAGACGCTGTGCAAGTCAATGCCGAATCAAGAATGGCGACTCCGACAGGTGCATAAGCATCCAACGAGTTATGATGGAAAGTGAATACCAACGGAGCCTTTGGCTTCAAGGCCTTTGCCGTGGACCGAAAGACGTCTGAAAGCCCGGCTGTAAAGTGAGCCAACCCCCTTCCTTCAGTAACGTTGCCGGTCAGCTCATTCAATCTACGGGTGAGGAGTTGCCGAAAAGCTCCTGTGTCATCGCTTACCAGTTGTCGTAGCCAGACGTAACAAAAATCCATCAGCTCCGCGTATTGGACATTTCCGAAGTATGGTGGATCAGTGATTGCCGCATCCAAGCTGTTTTTCCCTATTGATTCAATCGCCGAATCTGCACATCGGATATCAATGTCTCTCTCGACAACTCCGTTTCTACTGTCGCCGATCCACTCTCCCGGAGTGAATACAACTCTCTTTCGCTTACCGTCTCTGACCGTCTCAAACGGGTTATCACAATACTCTTTCGCTTTGGAGTACTTTGATATAACGTTGTCCCATCCCCCGCTTCCGATGCTCGTTCCCTTTGGCCCCTGCATCCCAAGTAGATTTGATTCGCATTGAATCAGAGAAACCGGAAATCCATGCACTGAAAACACATCAAGCGATTTAAGTGCCATCGTGTCATAGCGACAGAGCATGTTCTGATACCGGAGCAGGTCCGATAGGTTTGTCGCAAGCGCATTCCGCACCCTCTCCTCGCGAACACGTAGAATCTGGCGACAACTCAGCTCCAGACCGACTAATTGCCGTGCATTGAACATATCCCGATACTTGCGATAACCCCATCGAATGAGGCGGTTGGTTTCGTCCCCTGCTGGAATGACATCATCAGGAACGAAGCGAAATCGCATCTTTCGTGCTCGATGTTCCGCTTCTTTGACATTTTCAATATCGTGGTGATCCGGTGCTTTGAAAAACCTCCCTTTATGAGTCGAGCGGCACGAATTACAGTGATACTCCAGTGCAAATAGGCGATGTTCTGGAACCGCATCGCCCGGATACGCCGAAACATGCCGACAGACAGGGCAAACCGCTCTGCCCCGGCTTGCATTTCCGTTGAGAGACAGCGGTCGACAGCACTGCTCGCAGTTGCCGAGGTTTTGGCAGTCGGTACGCGAATTGAGGTGACCGCATTCTCTGCAGACCACCATGTATGAGGTATGTCGAGTGTTCTTTGCCAGTAAGAGGCTTGGCCACAGATCAAAAACGGTCGTACATCGAGGGCATGTCTGCTGTTTGACCCATAGAAAATACTTAACTTGGGCAGCGCCGCCGCAAAGAAGACAGCGCGTCATATAAAGGTGACCGAGTTCTCTGCGAAGGGCAGCAGTGACTCGTTGGGCTTCGGCTCTGTAGTGGCCGAGATGAAGATGCTCCAACTCCTGCCGAACAACCCAATACGCCATCGGGTTGATATCGAAACCAACCACATCGCATCCTAGGCGGTTAGCCTCGATCAATGGTGTCCCACCACCTATGAATGGGTCGGCAATTCTAATTCCCGCGAATTGGTTTGAGTCGCAAAAGGCTTCCGAAACCGGTTTACTCCCAAACTCCGCCAGTAGCAAACCACGAAACAGCGTACCCGGGCGTCGGGCAAACCATTTGTGGACGGCAATTATGGGGCGGTAGCTCTGTTGGACCTGCTTTTCTCGTAGAGCCATTTGCGACACAAAAGCAACGTCAAAGTGTTCCTCGATCACTCGTCTCTCTCCTTAGCAGTTTCCTTCGCCCGTCCAGCCCCCCCGTCCAGCCCAGTGGCCTAAGTCCGCCCTGATTTTGGCCCGCAAAAATCTTGTATCTTACCAAATCACGCATCAGCGACATAGCGACTGGACCTTCGAGCAGAACGGGAGCATGAGGGATACTGCCAATTTGAGAATGTAAATGGCCACTTTTCGGTCATCCGTCCGAGCCCACCGAGAAAAAGCGATTGCTTGTCACCTTCACCCCGTCATCGAAGCCCGATGACGCGGCTCCGAGGAAAGCCGCCTTGGATGAGTTGTGCCGAGTCGCTTTCGTGATCCCGGAAAAGAAGTCTATAACCCGTAGTTCGCATCTGCGAGCATGCCCGCAGGCAGATTTGGCGCTCTGATATGGAAAACAGGTGCATCGAACCATATCCCTCTGCTTTCATCCCAACCACTCGTGGGGCACAGCAGTGTAGGCATCCCGATGGGCGGCTCCGACAGAGGCAAATCGACGATGCCACCTCCCACCACCATCTATCAACGTGGAAAAACGGAGGCAGAATTGACGACATAAGCCCTATACTCCTACAATGCTGCCCTAGCACTGTGCGACGTTTTCTCTGTAAACTAGGTACTTTTGCGTACAACTGCAACTCAGATACACGTCGTGATCAATGCTGAGAAATTGATCCCGAGCCTAGTGGTCTGTGTCAATTAGGAATGGGGTTTTCGCTTGTGGCGAGATCCCGTCTCTCTGCAGCCGGCATGATAGGTGCGCGATAAAGCTTCGGGCGACGAATCGCGCTCGGTTCGTCTTGAATCTTGTCCTCTTGCGTCGGTGACTATCGGCAAGGCCCGCTGAAAGGTCCGCGTACGACCTGCGCATGATCGCGAGTCGTCGCGCCCGACACCTCTTGCCGATAACTCGAAAGTCGCCGTCTCGTCGTTCCAAGCTGATATACCGAAGCCATCGATGCGGCGGTAATGGCCAAGATCGACGATGCCTTCGGCGCTTGATAAGGTTCACGACGAGAAAACGAGAACGAGTCTTGCCTCAGGATGCCGCCGAGCCCTTTGCCGGGCTCGAACGAGCGCGGGTTAAAGCGAACCATCCGAAAAGGCGCATGAAAACTCGCCGGCGATACGATGGGCAGCCCGAATATGGCATCGGGCGCACGAGACGTCGCGATGCCGCCGGTGCGGTGGACCGAAGCGAAGAGGGGGTTTCGATGGCTATCGAACTTCGAAGCGTGGTCAAAACCGAAGGCGCCCGGACCCATATCCACGAGACCGACCTCGTATTGGAAAAAAACGCCTTCAATATCCTCTTGGGGACCACGCTTTCGGGGAAGACCACGCTGATGCGGCTGATGGCGGGCTTGGAGAAACCGACCTCGGGCCGGGTATTGTTCGACGGCCGGGACGTCACCGGCGTCGCCGTGCAAAAACGCAATGTCTCGATGGTCTACCAGCAGTTCATCAACTACCCCAACTTGAGCGTTCGCGAAAATATCGCCTCGCCGCTGCGGGTGGCGAAGATGCCCAATGCCGAGATAGACAAGCGGGTCGCCGAAGCGGCGGCTTTGTTGCGGCTCGAAGCGATGCTCGACCGGCTTCCGACCGAACTCTCGGGCGGACAACAACAACGCACCGCCCTCGCCCGTGCGCTCGTGAAGGACTCCGACTTGGTGCTCCTCGACGAACCCTTGGCGAATCTCGACTACAAACTCCGCGAGGAGTTGCGCGAAGAACTCCCCTCCATCCTCGCCGAGAAAGGCGCCATCGTGGTCTACGCCACCAGCGAGCCTCACGAGGCCCTGCTCTTGGGCGGCTTCACCGCCGCGCTGCACGAAGGACGCGTCGCGCAGTTCGGACCCACGGCGCAGGTCTATCGGAACCCGGTGGACTTGCGCACGGCGCAGGTATTCGCCGACCCCCCCATCAATACCGCCCGCGTCACCAAACGCGGCGATACCTTCCACCTCGACGAAGCCGTGAAATGGCCCGCCGACGAAACCGCCCGAGGCCTTGCCGACGGGGAATATCGGGTCGGACTGCGCCCGTACCACATCACGCCGACCCCGATGGGGGAGAATTCCATCGAGGTCATGGCGCGGGTGCTGGTCACCGAGCTGACCGGCTCCGAGAGCATCGTCCATATCGATGTTGGCGGCCAGGTCTGGATCTCGCAGTCCCACGGGGTGCATGCCATCGCCGTCGGCGCACACGAGAAGATGTATATCCAAACGCAGCGCTTCATGTACTTCGAAAACGACGGCTCGCCGGTGGCGACCTAAAGCGCTCGACCGTCGGCGACAAGGATCGGAAGATGGCGGAAATCACGCTCGAAAAGATGCGCCACAGCTACTCGGATTCCCCCTCCGGCGAGGCGGACTACGCGCTCAAGAACGTCGATGTGCAATGGGCCGACGGCGGTGCCTACGCCTTGCTCGGGCCTTCCGGATGCGGCAAGTCGACCCTGCTCAATATCGTCTCCGGCTTGCTGCAACCAAGCGAAGGACGCGTCCTCTTCGACGGCAAGGACGTCACCGCGCTCGACCCCGTCGACCGACACGTGGCGCAGGTATTCCAGTTTCCCGTCATCTACGACACGATGACCGTCTACGAAAACTTGGCTTTTCCGCTGCGCAACCGGGGCATGAAGGGACCGGCGGTGGATGCTCGCGTACGCGAGATCGCCGAGATGCTCGATCTCCAAGACATGCTGATGCAACGGGCTTTGGGCCTCGGCGCCGACGGGAAGCAGAAGATCTCGCTCGGCCGCGGGCTCGTGCGCTCGGACGTGAACGTGATCATGTTCGACGAGCCGCTGACGGTGATCGACCCGCATAAAAAGTGGATGCTGCGCTCGAAGTTGAAAGAAGTGCACCAACGCTTCGGCACCACCATGATCTACGTGACCCATGACCAGATCGAAGCGTTGACCTTCGCCGACAAGGTGATGGTGATGACCGAGGGCGAGGTCGTGCAGATCGGCACCCCGGTGGAGCTCTTCGAGCGTCCGCAGCATACCTTCGTCGGCTATTTCATCGGCTCGCCGGGCATGAACGTCCTGCCCTGCTCGCTGGCCGAGGGCAATGCGATATTCGACGGCGAAACGATCCCCATCGCCGAGAAGGCCCACGGCTCGATAGCGGCATCGCTCGAGATCGGCGTGCGACCGGAGTTCATCGCCTTCGCCGAGGAGGGGCTGGCGGTGGAGATCGTCAACGTCGACGATATCGGCAGGCACAAGATCGTGGACTTGCGGCGCGGCGACCACCTGATCAAGATGCTCGCGGGAGAGGACGATCCGATCCCCTCGAAAAGCCCTCGCGTCCGCTTCGACCCCGACCACACCCGGGTCTACGCCGACGGTCGGCTCCTTCGTCAAGGGAGCGGAAACCGGCCATGAAAACGGCCAATCAAAGGGCTTGGTGGCTGGTGGCACCGGTGGTGGCGCTGGTCGCGTTCAACGCGCTCATCCCGATGATGACCGTCGTCAACTACTCCTTTCAAGAAACCTTCGGCGACAACGTCTTCTTTTTCGAAGGCTTCAAATGGTACGAGCAGGTGCTCGGCTCCGAGCGCTTCCATGCCGCGCTCGGTCGTCAGCTCGCCTTCACCTTCACCATCTTGATCATCGAGATCCCTCTCGGGGTGGCGGTGGCATTGGCGATGCCGCGCTCGGGCTTTGCGGTTTCGGTCTGCCTGGTGCTGATGGCGCTCCCGCTGCTGATCCCGTGGAATGTCGTGGGGGCGATGTGGAATATCTTCGCCCTTCCGGATATCGGCCTTCTCGGGCGGGCGTTGAACGGCTTGGGCTTCGCCTACGACTTCACCCAAGACCCGACATCGGCGTGGCTGACCACCATCGTCATGGACGTATGGCATTGGACCTCGTTGGTGGTGCTGCTGGCCTACGCCGGGCTTCGCTCGATCCCCGAGGCCTACTACCAAGCGGCCAAGATCGACGGGGCGAGCGCCTGGGCGGTCTTTCGCCACATCCAGCTGCCGAAGATGAAACGCGTGCTCACCATCGCGGTCTTGCTGCGCTTCATGGACAGTTTCATGATCTATACCGAGCCCTTCGTGCTCACCGGCGGCGGCCCGGGAAACACGACCACCTTTTTATCGATCGATCTGGTGAAGATCGCCTTGGGGCAATTCGATTTGGGACCGGCAGCGGCGATGTCCCTGATCTATTTCCTGATCGTGCTGCTGCTGTCTTGGGTTTTCTATTCGCTGATGATGCGCAACGAGGAGCGATGAAGTGAGACGCTTCGGATGGCTTGTGCCGACCCTCTACATCGTCTTCTTGATGCTGCCGATCTACTGGCTGCTCAATATGTCGTTCAAAACGACCAACGAGATCTTGGGGGGGTTCTCGCTCTTCCCCCAGGATTTCACCTTGGAGAACTACAAGAAGATATTCACCGACCCCACTTGGTACAACGGCTATTTGAACTCGCTCACCTACGTGGTGATCAATACCCTCATCTCGGTCGCCGCCGCGCTGCCGGCGGCTTATGCCTTCTCCCGCTACCGCTTCCTCGGCGACAAACACCTCTTCTTCTGGCTGCTCACCAACCGCATGGCTCCGCCGGCGGTTTTCGCGCTGCCCTTTTTCCAGCTCTACTCGGCGATCGAACTCTTCGACACCCATATCGCGGTGGCGCTGGCCCATTGCCTGTTCAATATCCCCTTGGCGGTGTGGATCTTGGAGGGCTTCATGTCCGGCGTTCCCAAAGAACTCGACGAAACCGCCTATATCGACGGCTATTCCTTCCCGAGATTCTTCGTCAAGATCTTCATCCCCACGATCACCGCCGGCATCGGGGTCGCCGCGTTCTTTTGTTTCATGTTCTCGTGGGTCGAACTGCTGCTGGCGAAGACGCTGACTTCGGTGGAGGCCAAACCCATCGCCGCGACCATGACCCGCACCGCCAGCACCAGCGGCTACGAGCTCGGTCTCCTTGCCGCTGCGGGAACGCTCACGATCGTCCCCGGGGCCTTCGTGATCTATTTCGTGCGCAACTACATCGCCAAGGGCTTCGCCCTCGGGCGGGTCTGAAAAGACGATGGAGAAGAGCACGGAGAAAAGTATGGAGGTGAGTATGGAGAACCGGGCATGAACCTCTCGTGGATGGCATGGACTTGGCAGACGGCGACCTTCTTCGTCCTCCTCGCGATCGTGCTGGCGGGCATGGGGTTGTGGGAATACAAACGCCCGGGCGGCGACCCGCGCCGGGGGATCTTCGGATTGGATACCACCCGCGGCGATCGACTCTTCATCAGCCTCCTCGGCGCGGGCTTCATCACCCTCGGGTGGCTCGGGCTCATCGGCAGCCCGCCATACGGAGCGCTGGCGATCGGCGCCTTGTGGACGCTCTTTGTCTTTCGCTTGGCTTGACGCGAAAATCGACGCAAAAAGACCCTCGAGGGAGAAACGACACCGTGGATGCCGACGCCCTTTTATTGGCCATCGACCAAGGAACCACCAGCAGCCGCGCCATCGTCTTCGAGGCCGGCGGCGCCATCCGCGCGATCGCCCAGCGCGAGTTCACCCAGCACTACCCCGATAGCGGCTCGGTCGAACACGACGCCGAGGAGATCTGGGAGACCACGCTTGCGGTCAGCAACGAGGCCATCGCCGCCGCCGGGGGCAAGATCGCGGCGATCGGAATCACCAATCAACGCGAAACCGCGGTGGTATGGGATCGCGACAGCGGAAAACCGGTGCACCGGGCCATCGTCTGGCAAGACCGGCGCACGGCCGGACGCTGCGCCGAACTGCGAAAAGCGGGGCACGAGCGAAGCGTCACCGCGAAGACCGGGCTGCTGCTGGACCCTTATTTTTCCGGCACCAAGGTGGCGTGGATCCTCGATAAGGTCGCCGGTGCGCGCGCCGCCGCCGAGGCCGGAAAACTCGCCTTCGGCACCATCGATTCCTTCTTGATCTGGCGACTCACCGGCGGCGCCGTCCATGCCACGGATGCGACCAACGCGGCGCGCACCTCGCTCTTCGATATCCACACCCAACGATGGGACGAGGAACTGCTCGCCCTTTTCGATGTGCCGCAAAGCATCTTGCCCGAAGTGCGCGACAGCGCCGCCGATTACGGCGAGACCGCACCCGGTGTCCTACCCGCGCAATATCGCATCGCCGGGGTCGCCGGCGATCAGCACGCCGCGACCATCGGCCAAGCGTGCTTCGAACCGGGCATGATCAAGAGCACCTACGGGACCGGGTGCTTCGCTTTGTTGAATACCGGGGACAAAGCGGCCCGCTCGACCAACCGTCTGCTGACCACTTTGGCCTACCGGTTGAACGGGCGACCGACCTACGCCCTCGAGGGTTCGATCTTCATCGCCGGCGCCGCGGTGCAGTGGTTGCGCGACGAACTCGGCGTCATCGCCTCCGCCGCCGAAACCGAAGCGCATGCTCGCTCGCTTCCGGATAATCGCGGCGTGTACTTGGTACCGGCGTTCACCGGTCTCGGCGCTCCGCATTGGGACCCCGACGCCCGCGGTGCCGTCTTCGGATTGACCCGCGACAGCGGTCCGGCCCATCTGGCCCGCGCCGCCTTGGAGTCCGTGTGCTACCAAACGCGCGATCTCGCGAGGGCGATGAGCGGCGATACCGGCGAGGCGTTAGGGAACGTGCGGGTCGACGGCGGGATGACAGCCAACGATTGGCTGCTGCAATTCCTGGCCGACATGGTCGACGCCCCGGTAGAACGCCCGGTGATCACCGAAACCACCGCGCTCGGCGCGGCCTACCTCGCAGGCCTGCACGCCGGGGTCTACGAGGGCCTCGACGAAATCGCGAGCCAATGGCGACACGAACGCACCTTCACACCCCGGATGGCATCGAGCGAACGCGATACGCTGCTGGCGGGCTGGGATCGGTCCGTGGCCAAGGTGCTCGACAAAGGCTAGCGAGCGACGCACGAAGGCGAGCCCGGTCGCAAGCCCGGTCGCAAACCCAAGTCGCCGGACTTCTTCGGCACCGGCGACGCCCTATCCTCCGGCAAGGACTCAAGCCCGCCCCCGTCGCCCTATTCAGCCGACTTTACGGCCGTGATACTGGACGCTTACAGGCGAACCCAGCGCAAGCGCGGGTAAGCCCGCCGAGCGAGCGGCGAGCCCCCGAAGGAAGCGAAGCGATGATTGAATCGATAGAAACAGCGGCTTCGATACTCGGCAATATGATTCCCATCGCGCACGTAACGGCACTCTTGGCGTTCGTCGGCGCGGTCGTCGGGATCGCATATCGGCGGCGGGCTCGCTTTGCGATCATCGGCGCGGCGATCGGCTTCTTCTTGGTCTGGTGGTTTACTTTTGATTCCACCATCGCCAGTCAGGGCGGGATCGAAAAAATCGTCGATAGGGCGTCAAAGATGATGCTGATCGTTTTCTATACGGGATTCGGCGCACTCGCGGGCTCGCTCGTCGGGATCGTCAACGACGCGCTCAAAGAGAAAGCGATCGCGGGCGCGCTCGGTAAAAAATCGAATCTTGCGATTATCGGCGGGGCAATCGGATGCTTCGGCGCGTGGACGGGCGTGGTTATATGAGCCGCTCTCGCTCGATTCGAAGCGCGGGCGACTCGCTGATATTTCGACTGATTGATTGACTCTTGTCTCGCACCCCGAGAGCGGCCAAAGCGGCCAAAGCGCTCGGCAAGATCGACCTTTTCGCCCGAGAACTCCGCCGAAAAAAGAAAACCTCCCCCGACCCTGCCCGGTTCGTCGATATCGCCGAAGGGCACCCCCGGCGGGCGACGACAAGACCCGAACCCGCTATGGCCACCGCCGATCCGCCCCCTCGACTCGTCTGAGCGAAGCGGCATCCTTGATCGAACAAGAGGAACCGGTCGATGATCGACCCCGAGATCCGACGCTTTCGCGAACTCGTCGCCGCCGCCCGTCGTATCGTTTTTTTCACCGGTGCCGGGATCAGCACCGATTCGGGGATCCCCGACTTTCGCAGCCCGGGCGGGGTGTGGGATCGCTTCAAGCCCATCGACTTCGCCGATTTCATGGCATCGGAAGAGGCCCGCTCGGAGGCGTGGCGCCGCAAGTTCGAAACCGACAAAAGCATTCGCCGAGCCAAACCGAATATCGCCCACACCGTCATCGCCGATCTGATCGACAAGAAAAAAGCGTCTTGCGTGATCACGCAAAATATCGACGGCCTGCACCAAGCATCCGGGGTGCCCTCCGATCGGGTGATCGAGTTGCACGGCAATACGACCTACGCCAAATGCCTTCGCTGCGGAACTCGCTACGAACTCGATCCGATCCGGGAAGCCTTCGAAAAAAGCGCCCGAGCCCCGGTTTGCCAGTGCGGGGGATATATAAAAACCGCCACCATTTCTTTCGGCCAACCAATGCCGGCAGATGAAATGGCACGCGCGGAAAACGAAACGCGAGAATGCGACCTCTTCATCGCGATCGGCTCCTCCTTGGTCGTACAACCGGCCGCCGGCTTCCCCGCCTTCGCCAAATACCACGGCGCCTTATTGGCCATCTTGAACCGCGAACCCACCCCCCTCGACACCATCGCCGACCTGACCCTGCACCGAGAAATCAGCGAAGTCTTGGCCTCTTTGCCCGATGACGAGGGCGTCTGAACACCCCGACGAGCCCTCGGAAGAACGACGGAAAAGGAATCCGAAATCGGGTGCCCTCGGTAAAACCCGCATCTGACCTTGCCTCGCACCGAAAAAAAGCCCTTGCGGGCTTCTCTCGGCGCTCGGCTTCTTCTGCCGATACGGCCGAAGGGCTTTCCTCGGCCCCTTCGGTCGGCAAACTTCATCAGGGGGCGAGGAAGCGTCGGTAGTCATCGATGACGTCATCGACGGCGGCGGCGCATAGCCTTTCCCCGGCTTCGGGGGTGGAGAGCGAGGGGTCGGAGCCGATGCGACCGTCGGGGAAACGCTGGCGGTAGTCGAGGGCGTCGCGGATCGGTCCTTGAGGGGCGATGCGCGGGGTCATCGACGGCTGTCGAACGGCTTCGGGGTAGGCATACCAAGTCAGGGATATCTCGGAAGGGGTTGCGTGGCTGCCCTCCGCCGCTCCGTATAGTTCTCTGGAAAGGGTGCGCACCCGGCGGCCGTCGAACCAGTTGCCTAGCCGACAGCGGACTCCGGGGCGGTTTGCCGATCCGGGGTCGAGGCTGGTGTCGGCGTAGATTTCGGAAAAGGCGGCGTTGACGGTCGCGATATTGCCGCCGTGACCGTTGAGAAAATAGCAGTGCTCGAAGCCGTGTCGCACCAGGGACTGCACCACGTCGCGCACCACCGCCAAGAGGGTGGCGGGTCTCAAGGTGATGGTGCCGGGGAATCCGAGGTGATGCTGGGCCATGCCGATGCTGATGGTGGGGGCGATCAATACGTCGATCTTTTCGGCGATGCCGCGGCTGACGATTTCGGGACAAAGGGCGTCGGTGCCGACAAGACCGTTGGGGCCATGCTGCTCGGTCGAGCCGATGGGGATGATGATGCCACGGGATCTTTCGAGGTAGGCAGCCACATCCTGCCAAGTGGAATGCTGCAAGAACATGACGGGGCCTTGGGGGTCGGAAGCGTAAGGGATTGCGGGATTGTTCGGTGATTGTACAAAAAATGTCTTGTCGGGCGATCTCCGATGGCGGCGCGGCGGGGGCGACGATGTTGCGGGCCGGGGGCTTGCGATGGCGATATTTTCGGGATTTCCCGCGCTTCCGGCAATGGATCGGTCGAAGCAGACCAAGTCGATCCCGTTCGTTCATAGCACCGAAGAGTTGCACCGGTGGCTTCGGCACCCAGCCGTCGGCCGAAGCACGGCTTCTAGGTAAGCGGTGATTGATATCTTGCAAGCCGCGAAGGACAAGGACGACGCCAAGCGGGCGAAGGGGGCAAGGCATGAGGAGAGAATCGACCGGCGAAGAGATGCGCCGGATCGTCATCGAAGAGAACTGCAAAGCCGTCGATCGGGTGGACCCGGTCCGGGGTTTCCGGCACCGCGGTGGCATTAGGAAGAATCCGAACGATGCTGGATATCGAAGCGGTCAATCGCAATCTCGGCGAGTGTGCCCGGCAACTCGGCTACGAGCCTATCGATGACGAAGCGATGACAAAGGCGTTTACGGGGGCAAGGCATGAGCGACCGGCAATGAGCGACCGACAATGAGCGAAGCGCGAGACGCTCGAATCGCCCGAGATGGATGTCTCTTTTTGCCGACCTCGTCGATAGGGGCCACTTGGGAAAATACGATGGAATCATCGAGCCCCGAGGGGCAGCACTCGATGGAGTGATACGAGGGCTTGAAGACGGCCGGCACCCGACGAAGATCGAGGGCATCGAAAGGGCATGACTCCCCTTGTTGCCCGCAGGATGCATCGAGGACGAGAGCGGCGAGGGATTCGAGGACTCGTCTTCGGTCGGTGATTGAGCGAAGGATATCCGGGGCGTCGCCCGTCATCGTATACGAGGCACGGCGACGCACGGCTCGAGGGTTTGCGAGAAGTCGTCTTAGGTCCGGCGAAACCGGCGGCGAGGCGAGCCTCCTTTTCGATATCCGCAACGATGGGGCGGGTTCGGTATTTTTCCGGGCGGCGGTCGCTAGGAAGCGCAAGGACGGGGGCAAGGGTGCGAAGCCCTCTGCGAAGCCCTATCGGGGTTCGGACGCACCTTCGATCGGGGCTTCGAAATCGTCGCCGCTCGGTGGATATTGCAGACGCACTGCTCGAGGGTTTGCGAGAAGTCGTCTTAAGTCCGGCGAAACCGGCGGCGAGGCGAGCCTCCTTTTCGATATCCGCAACGATGGGGCGGGTTCGGTATTTTTTCGGGCGTCGGTCGCTAGGAAGCGCAAGGACGGGGGCAAGGATGCGAAGCTCTATGCGAAACCCTATGCGAAACCCTATCGGGGCTCGGATGCATCTTCGATCGGGGCTTCGAAATCGTCGCCGCTCGGTGGATATTGCAAACGCACCGCTCGAGCGTTTGCGAGAAGTCGTCTTAGGTCCGGCGAAACCGGCGGCGAGGCGAGCCTCCTTTTCGATATCCGCAACGATGGGGCGGGTTCGGTATTTTTCCGGGCGTCGGTCGCTAGGAAGCGCAAGACGGGGGCAAGGGTGTGAAAGTCTCTGCGAAGCTCTATCGGGTTCGGATGCACCTTCGATCGGGGCTTCGAAATCGTCGTCGCTCGGTGGATATTGCAAGCGAATTCATCGAATCATCAAGCAACGATGCGTTAATATAGTCAGGGGCGAGGGTCCAAGGAGTCGGCAGGCTTCGATTTCGGCGGGGAGCGCCCTTCGGACATCGCTTCGATACGAGGGGTTCGATACGGGGGGCTTTCGCAAGAAGGAAGCAAGGGGATAGCAAAGGACCGCTTTATTTCGCTCCGCGAAGGGGAAGGGCCTGCTCTCGAAGGGATAGGGAGCCGCCGGCCACCGGCGTTTTTTCGCGGGGTCGATCTCATGTCATCGGAAGGGAGAGATCGAAACGATGTCGCAAAGGACACTTTTTCTGCTCGGCTTCTTGTTCAGCGCCGCTCTGATCGGATTCGCTCTTTATTTGGAGCATGTCGACGGACTCGCACCTTGTCCTCTATGCGTTTTCCAGCGCGTCGCGGTCATCGTCATCGGGGTGTGGTTATTGTTGGCGGCACTGCACAACCCCAAGACGACGGGGCGTCGCATCTACGGGGCGGGCACCCTCGTCTTCGCCCTTATCGGGGGAAGTATCGCCGGCCGCCACGTATGGCTGCAGGGTCTGCCACCGGAGGATGTGCCGGAATGCGGGCCGGATCTGAGCTATATGATCGATACCTTCCCGCTGGCGGATACGCTGGCGATGGTTCTCAGCGGCTCCGGCGAATGCGCCGAGGTGCAATGGAACTTCCTCTCGCTGTCGATTCCCCAATGGACTTTTCTGGTCTTCGTAGGCTTTGCGCTTTTCGGGCTTTGGCTGTGTTTCACTCGTAGCCCGAGGCATGTCAAGAAATCCCCCGATCTCAAGGAATTCATGGCCAGAAGCGAAAAAGGTCGGCCGCCTCGCTTCAACTGAAAGCCGCGGCGGGCGCGGTTTGAATATTGTTTGGAAGCGGCCACGCCACGGCCAAGCAAAGCCCCGACAGGCTTGGATAGTAGACGCAAAAACCAAGGGCTTTCCCCGGCTCTCGTTATCCGTCGGCGGGCTAGTATGGTGGAAGGCAATATCGATTCGGCGCAAAGCCGAGGCTATCGACCGGCATCGAACGAGCGCCGATAACGGCCGCTTCGCTTGTCGCGGCCATCGTCTTGCCGGGCTTTGCAATATCGTCGGCTGCAGCGTGTGCACTGCACGCTTCGCTTTCGGCAAGGCCGGAGCGGGGCCCGTCGCCGACACTCCTACCCGCTGCGACCGAGCCTGCATAAACAAGAGCCGGAGCCTACGCAAGGGTAGGCTCCGGCTTTCTTTTTTTAGTGCCTACTTGAAGGATCGAGGAAAGGAATGGAGATGACTAGGCTCCGGCGATAGAGCCCCGATCGTTCTTGCGGATCGTAGGCGGAACCCGTCACTCTTCTCTATCGCATTATCGATTATAGCAAAGCGTCGCGTCGGCGTTATTCGATGCCGGCGTAGAACTTGCACTCGCTACCCGCCGGGGCGGTTTCGGGGGGCTTGCTGTCCTAGCCCCCGACGAATCCCCCGCAGGCTATCCCGATGACGATCCCTCCGTCCGTCGGGCACGCTCGCTTCGTAGCACGCCCTCAATAGCAATTGCTGATTGCGGTCGTGCTCTTCATCGCGGCGTTCGCGATTTCTTCGAGCGTCATGGCTTTATCCCGTCCGGCTCACGGGCAATCATACGTTCCCGCGTCGAGCACGAGATTCGGCAGGTAAGGGATATTTATCCAGCCGCGAATTTCGGCGAGCGCATAGAGCGTTTAGCCGAGGGCGTTTGGCCGAGCGCGTTTTTCTCGCACGATTCGGCATGCGTCATGTCCGATATCAGGTCTCGCGCTTCGTCTTTATCCCCGCGTCGAATCGCCGCGGGTGCAATATAGCGGCTCCCCCGCGAATCCATCCGTCCGGCAAGACGCTGTAAAGGGCGAGTGAGCCGGCCTATATCGCCTTAAGCGGCAAAGAAAGCCCCTCGGCTGACCCGCCCGGCCCGCGAGCGGCATTCGATCGAGATCGGCGTTCGGATCGAAAGCGCTCGTTTTCTCCTTTCCAACAATTCCATCGAGCAAGTTCTCATCGCCGCGGGCATCGACGGGCATCGCCGATAGCCGCGTATTTTTCCGCGATTTTTCGATGCCGATCCGATCGATTCCTCTGCCTTCGTCAGTTCCCCGCCGATCCGATTTCTCCGGTCGCACTGTTATTGACCAAGGCCCCGCCTCCGCCGGTGCGGGTCATCACTTGTGCCGTAAAGAAGCGATCCGAGAGGATTTCGCACGAAAGGCCCAAGCCCGTCCATCGGTGGTCGATCAGATCCGCCAATTCCTCTCGCTGTATATGGCGCACCTGCAAGCGTTCGATCATGCCCAAATCGCCATCGTATCGCATCCCCGCATCGTCGTAGCAGGCGAGCGTGACGTTACAGTGCGGGGCGGGGATCGCGGAGACACAACGAATGCGTATATTCGATTGCTCCATCCCATCGGGCGAAGGGATCGATTCGATATCCGCTCGATACATCTCTTTTTCCCTGACGCTGCGGATAAACGCGCTGTTGTTGACCAACACCCCCTCCCCGGAGCGTGTCCATACTTGGGAACTGATGGCTTGTTCGCTGCGCAAAGTGCAACCCAAGCGTCCCTTGTTCGCAAAACGCCCCCTGTCCGAATACGACGTGCCGACGATGATCTGCTCGATATCCGCCGCGCTCAGCGTCCGCGCACCGCCGGCCCGGATCGAGGGGATCGAGCCTTCGAACAGCGACCCGTCGGATTGGGTGGCGCATTCAAGGTGCACGGCACAGGCAGTCTCCTCTTTGCAGTGCACCCTCAAGGTGAAGTCGTCTTGCGCGGTAGCCGGAGGCAGGGCGAGGGCGTGGGACTTCACCGGCCAATCGGACCTAGTATTGTCGTCATCCACCACCACGACTTCGATAGCCGTATCGACGGCTTCGGCGGAAGTCAAGGTGATGATGACGTTCTCGTCCGATCGATCGATATCCGACTCCGAAGTGACGACCACCGTTTGCGCCTTGGTGTAGTTGTTCTTGGTGAATGTCAGCGACGGCGGGTAGACCGAGAGATCGGGGGAGTCGCTTTTCAGTGTCACGGCAACGTTCGCGTTCGGTAGACGATCGAGATTGACTTCGAAGGTATCGATTTCGCCCTCGGCGATCACCAGCCGGTCGGTTTTGCTCAACATAATAGCGGGCCGTGGCGAGGCATTCGCTACGGTGGCTTCGACGGTGATCATCGGGGCTAAGATGCCGCCTTTGGCCTCAACGGTAATGGTGCCGCTTCTTTGCGCATCGAATGCGTCTTGCCGCGGAATAAGGGTCACGGTCTGCGGCTCGGCGTAATTCTCGGAGTCGAAGGTCAACGACTTCGGCAACATTTCGAGTTCCAAGTATCCGCTCTGCTCGATGCTGACTTCGACAGGCGAAGACGGCGCGGTGTCGAGACTGATGGCGAGGGTTTGGGAATTGCCCTCGACGAGCGCGAGAGTACCTAAAGGATCCAAGACGATATGACCCGACGGGGGCATTTTGGACACTTCGATCTGCACGCTCGCGGTTGTCTCGCTGTATTCCGGGGCGCGCCCGTCGGCCGAGAGAGAAATCGTTACCGTCCGGGGTTCCGGATCATCGTCTTCGGGCACGGAAACCATCACATTCTCGGGATAATTCCAAGCAGCAGGTACTCGGCCCCATTGTGCGAATGTCACCGTATTCTGATTGCCCGCCGTATCGGGTTCGGTATCGATGACGATGCCGCTGTTAGAGGGAGCGGTTAGGGTCACCGTCATAGTCGAGGTCGGTCGCGCCGCAAGCCGCAGCCCGAACATGCCGCTGCCGCCCTTGTACACCGTCAAATTCTCGGTGCTTAACAAAAATTCCGCCTCTTCGTCATCGTCGACTTTAACGGCGATGCTCCCCGTCTTGCCCGCGTAGCCTCCGCCCGCACCCGTCAGCGAAATATCGAACGAGTGGTCATCGGCATATCGGTCGGCGGCCGCACTCACACTCACCCTTTGCTCCGTATCCCAATTGGCGGTGGTGAAGGTCAAGGTGTTCTGGTTGCCAGTCGTATTCGGGTCGGCGTCGATCGAGACTTCACTCGGCACCCCCTGCGCCGTCAGGGTTACCGTTACGTTCGCTGATGGTTTGGCCCCCAGTCTCACACCGAAACTGCCTGCTGCGCCTTCTTCGTGCACGGTCAACGATGCGGGTTCGATGATGAGCTCTTTCTCATCGTTATCGACCACGCTGACGGTGACAGTGCCGGTCTCGTTGTAGCCGCCGCCCGATGCCGACAAAGAGATGGTCGCGCTATCGTCCGTATCGTCGCCGTCCTCCATCGCCTTCACCGTCACCGATTGGGCGATATTCCAGTTGTCGGCCGTGAAAGTCAGCGTGTTCTGGTTGCCCGCCGTATCGGGGTCGGTGTCGACATCGGGGACGGTGTCGACCTTGACGTCGGTATTGCTCGGCTGGGTCAGCGTCACCGTCACATTGAAAAGCGGTGGGTGCCCCAATATCACATCGAAGGTGGCGCTGCCACCCTCGGGGACACTCACGGCTGCCGACGGGAGGATCAAAGTCCCGTTGTCGTTATCCCTCACATTGACTCTTACTCTGTCGTAAACCCCGGTACCGGGGGCCGAAAGGACGATATGCATAGTCTCGTCGCCGACATCCCGGTCTTCGGCCACGCTCACGGTCACCCTCTGATTCGTATTCCAGTTGGCGTTGGTGAAGGTCAACGTATTCTGGTCGCCGGGCGTGGCGGTATCGGTATCCAAGGTCACGTTGGTATAGTTCGGCTGGGTCGTCACGGTCACCGTCACTTCCACACCCGGATACGCCCCCAACTTCACATCGAAGGTTCTGGTGCTACCCTCATTGATCGTCAAGACCTTCGGTGCCAGAACTACCGCGTCGTCATCCTTCACGTCGACATTCACGATGCCGGGCACTTTGTCATAAAGCCCGCCGGTAGCCGAGATGGAGATAGACGCGATCTCGGACAATATATCGTCGTCCGCGGCCGCGCTCACGGTCACCGTCCGATTCGTATCCCAGTTGGCGTTGGTAAAGGTCAGCGTATTCTGGTCGCCGGTCGTGGAGGAGTCGGCATCCACTGTCACATCGGTATTTCTCGGCTGCGTCAGGGTCACCGTTACATCCGCTGTCGGATATGCCCCCAACTTCACATTGAAAGTCGCGGTGCTACCCTCGTTGACACTCACGGCGGCCGACGAGAGGACCAGTTTCACCTCGTCGTTATCCTCCACATCGACGCTCACCGTAGCGCTCAAGCCGTCGGAAGTTGCGTAGCCACTGCCGGATGCGCCGGAAGTGCTGATGGCGATGCTCGCCGTATCGTCCGTAAGATCGTTGTCATCGGCCGCGCTTACGGTCACCGTCTGATTCGTATCCCAGTTGGCTCTGGTGAAGGTCAACGTATGCTGGTTGCCGGTCGTGGTGGTATCGGTATCCACCCTCACATCGGAGTTGCTCGGCTGGGCCAGCGTCACCGTCACGTTCGCGCCCGGTTGCGCTCCCAGCTTCACATCGAAAGTCTCGGTGCCACCCTCGTTGAAATCCAACTCATCCGACGATATGACAAGGCTTCCTTCGTCGTCGTCCGTCAACTCGACGTTCACCGTCACATCACTCACATTGTCGTAGCCGCTGCCGGCAATGCCGGTAGCGCTGACGGCGATACTCGTGGACTCATCCCCGACATCGGTATCTTGGGCCGCGCTCACGGTCACCCTTTGCGCCGTATTCCAGTTGGCGTCGGTGAAGGTCAATGTATTCTGGTTGCCGTTCGTGGAGGAGTCGGTATCCACCGTCACATCGGCGTTGCTCGGCTGGGCCAAGCTCACCGTCACATTCGCGCCCGGTTGCTTGTCCAGCTCCACATCGAAGGTGGCGGTGCCACCCTCGGTGATAGCCACATCGGTCGACGATATGGTCAGGTTTCCGTCTTCGTCGTCCTTCACATCGACGCTGACCGTGCCGCTCACGTCGTCGTAGACACCGCCGTCAGCGCTGATGGAGATGCTCACATCCTCATCCCCGGCATTGTCGTCTTGGGCCGCGCTTACGGTCACCGTCTGATCCGTATTCCAGTTGGCGTTGGTGAAGGTCAGCGTAGTCTGGTTGCCGTTCGTGGTGGTATCGGTATCCACCGTCACATCGGTGTTGCTCGGCTGGGTCAGCGTCACCGTCACGTCACCGCTCGGATGCGCCCCCAACTTCACATTGAAAGTCTTGGTGCCACCCTCGGCGACCTCCACGTCATCAGACGGGAGGACCAGTTCTATCTCGTCGTTATCCGTCTCGTTGACGGTTACCGTGCCACTCACGCTGTCGGATGTCTCGTAGCCACTGCCGGATGTGCTGGTAGTGCTGATGGCGATGCTCGCCGTATCATTCGTGATATCGTTGTCCTCGGCCGCGGTTACGGTCACCATTTGGGCCATATCCCAGTTGGCGCTGGTGAAGGTCAACGTAGTCTGGTTGCCGTTCGTGGATGTATCGGTGTCCACCGTGATGTCGGTGTTAGTGGTCGGCTGGGTCAGCGTCACCGTCACATCCGCGCCCGGTTTCGCTCCCAACTTCACCTCGAAGGTGGCGGTGCCACCCTCGTCGATAGCCACGGCCGACGACGGGAGGTCCAAGCTTCCTTCGTCGTCGTCCGTCACATCGACGTCCACCGTGCCGCTCACGCCGTCATAGCCACCGTCGGCAGCGCTAAGAGTGATGGTCACACTCTCATCCCCGACATCGTCGTCTTCGGTCGCGCTTACGGTCACTTCTTGGTCGTCATCCCAGTTGCCGGTCGTGAAGGTCAGCGAAGCCGGGGACACGGTCACGCCGGTGCCGGCCGTCAGCGTCACAGTCACATCCGCGCCCGGTTGCTTGTCCAGCTCCACATCGAAGGTGGCGGTGCCACCCTCGTCGACCTCCACGTCATCAGACGGGAGGTCCAAGCTTCCTTCGTCGTCATCCGTCACATCGACGGTCACCGTGCTGCTCACGTCGTCGTAGCCACCGTCTTCAGCGCTAAGAGTGATGGTCACACTCTCATCCCCGACGTCGTCGTCTTCGGTCGCGGTTACGGTCACATCTTGGTCTTCATTCCAGTCGTCGGTCTCGAAGGTCAGCGAACCCGGGGACACGGTCACGCCGGTGCCGGCCGTTACCGTCACCGTGACGGTAGCGTCCGGCGCTTCACTGAGCTGGACTTTGAACACGACCGTATCACCACCCTCCGTGATATCGAGCATATTGTCATCGTCGTCGATGACGATAGTGCCCTGGGCAGCAGCGGTATGGGGGAGAGCGAAAATCGCCAAAAACGACATAGCACACAGGACGAGGGTGCAAAATCTCGAAGGGAACGTCATTGGCGAATTCTCCTTGTCATCACCGTTGTTATCACCGAATTTTTCTTTGTCGATGAAGCAAATACTAGTTATCCGATCTATTTTACAACGAGATCAAAGGAAAGGGCAGGAAAAACGCTAAATCGATCGCTCGATGGCAAGCGATCGGAGTTCTTCTTCTATGAGGCGGAACGAACAAAGGGGGGCATGAATCGTCTTCCTCCGGTCGAACCGGAGGCGCTCGTCAGGATCGAGCGTTCTTGTTCACGGCCTTGCTCTTTCTTTGCTCTTTCGTTCGATTTCAAAGTCACGCCTTATGGTGATAGCCGCTTGTCTTCGAAAAAAAGAATCCTCGACGAAAAACCCGCCGCCGCTTTTTCTCCGAGAGGGGCAGCAAAGAATCGACCGCGATAACGAGGTCTTTCGAATGCGACCGCTCGGCCGCTTCGTACCAAGCCGGGGGCCGCGACTTCATCATGGCGAGGCCCGGTCTGGCACCGGCCCTTTGCCGGCACCGCCGATCATGCTTATCCGATACATGATCTTGGGTCTCGTGCGCTAATGCCCGGCAGTGCGTAAAGGCCTGCCCGGGGCGGCGATGGGCGCTGCCCTCTATCCTTTGCCCCGTAGTGGATTCGGGGCCAGCCAGGGCTTTCACACGGGCCAAGCCGTGCAGGATAGGTGAGTCATGGCAGGCAGCGGTGCCATGCGGAGATGCCCCTGGACTATGGAGTGCCCGACAGAGCGGAAAAATACCTTCCCTTCGGCGTCTTCGCTATTTCAATACCGCATCCATCCAAACTTTTTCTTCGAGTTCGGCTTGGATCAAACCGTTCTCCCCTTGCCTTTTCGCCCGATTCGCAAGGTCGATCGCCTTTTGGTATTCGCCTTTTTCGGCCAGGCTCTTCGCTTGGCGCAGCATCTTCTTCGTATCGCGCCATTCGAAACCCACCGCGGCGGCGGCTTTGCGGGCCGCATCCCCGGCCTCGTAGGCGGCTTTGAAAGCGGCCTCGTCATTCGCAAGAGCGGGGAGGGCTTGTCCGAGCGCACATGCAAAAAGGCAGGCGGCGATGGCTCGCCGAGAGCGATTCGAGATTCGTTGCATTGTCCTTGACTCCTTGGTGCCCTTCCTTGATGCCCTTGTATCGACGCTTGATATCTTTGCGCGAAAGACGCGAGTCTTTCACTGCCGGCCGCCGGGGCCATTGAGCCGAATGCCGTTGCTCATGTAGGTGTGAAAGTATTCAAGATTGCGATACTGGCGACTTTGGGGCTTGAAAGACGCGGCGCGAACCTGACGGTTGCACCCGCCATAGCGGCGATGCAAAGTCCCGACCGCGCTCCATTTCTTGCGATAGACGGGAAAATGGCTTACTTGGCCCAAGGCGGGACTGAGCAGATTCGCCCGCAATTTCAGCCCCGATGTATGAACATGGCACGATGCACAGGAGAAGTTGAGCTGCCCCCGCCGGGTATAGTAAAAACGCTTGCCGTCCTCGTAAGCGGCCAAGGCCCGGGGATCGTCCTCGGGCACCTTGACATCGATCAGCTGTCCGCGGGAAAGATAGGCGAGATAGGCGGATATTTCGGCCAGCGGACCCTTGTTGTATTTGAGCGCTTTCTCGCCGTTCGCCTCGAGGCAAAGGTTGATGGCCCATTCCATCGTAACCACTTCACCCCGCTCGGGATCCCAATGCGGGTAGTTCTGCCGCACCCCCGATTCGTAATCCGGAAAACAATCCGCGAAAGTCTTGCCGTTGGCGAACTTCCGGTGAAACAGAGCCTCCCCGGCGGCGATATCCAGCTCGTATTGGGGAAATTCTTCCATCTGCTCCCATTCCGCCCGGCGATCGGAGTCGATCGAATAGATGCCGTTGGCGAAATCGTCGAAGGGGGTGTTGGGGAAGCGCTCTTTGTAGAAATTCTGGAAGGCTTTTTTGTCCTCTTCCGGGGTGCCGGCGAGGCTGTTGGGGATCAAGCCGAGAGCAAGACACGAGGACAGCAATGCTCCCACGACGATGCGCACGGTTCTCATGATATCTTCACCTCGTTTGATTTCTCGGCCGACGATTTCCCGTCAGGAGATCGATCGGCTCGGCGACTCGATCGGAATTTTCGTTCGGAGTTTTCGTTCGATGATCGAAGACGGCTTTCGATTTGCGAACAAGCGGAAAACGACTTGCCCCTTGGCGCGAAATCCGAGTGTCGGTCGTTTCCGTTTTCCGTTTTCGGGCTTTGCGTCTTGCAAGCGCTCTCGAAAGCCGCCCGGATCGAAAGCGAAGGCGCCGTCGATCCTCGAAGCGCCGAATGCGAAAGGCTCGGCTCGGGCGCGGATCGGTCTTTCAAAGTCGTCTCTCGATCGAAAAGACTCGCTCGAAAAACCCGGGGATCTACTTGACCACCGCTTCCGCGCTGTCGTTCTCGCCCATATTATCCACCCACGACAAGGTGACGGTATCGCCCTTTTGGGCGCCCTTGATGCTGGTGGAAACATAAGGGTTCTTGGACACCGCCGGGCCGAGATAGGCGGTCACCACCTTCTCGCCGTTGAGCGAAATCGTAACGTCGCTGATGAAATGCGCCGGGATGGTTTCGCCGGTCTTGGCATCCTTGCGCAGACCGGTTTCCATGGGGTGCTTCATCAACGACTGAATCGTGGTGACCCCGTTCTTCTCGCGAGCGCGGATCTTGATGCTTGCCATGTCGAACTCTCCTCGTGATTTACGGTAGCGAAAGAGGCTTTGTTCAGCCTCCGCAACCGCCGATCGTGACCTTGACCTCCCGGCTGGCGTGGTAGATCGTGTCGCCGGCCTTGATCACCGCGTGGATCGGAGAGGTTTTACCCATCTTGATGCGGGTGGAAACGAGTCCTGCGGAGTTCGGTGTCAGATCGAAAGACGCGGCTAAAGGTGCCGGATTATGCTCGGCGATGATGCTGACGGACTCGGCATTCTCGATATCGAAGTTGACCGTGATCGGAACGACGGCACCGTTTTCCGCGATCTCCGGGGCCTTGATTTTGATCCGATCCGTTTCGGTGAGATCGGAGTTCCCGAAGAGTTTTTTCAGCGCGTCGTCGGTGGACTCCGACTCGAAGGCGGTTTCGGGTCGAGCCCCGAAGGCTCGTAGCGGCAAGAGCACAAAGCCCATCGCCGCCGCCGCGTATTTGACGAAGAATCTTCTGTTCATGATTGCTCACCTCGCTTTCCAAGTCGGTGCTCGCCCGCTTCGGATGCGGCGGGCTTCATCGCTGTGCGTTGCGAACGACCCTATTTCGAAGGGCCCTATAAGGTCGACATCAAAGGGAGTGGACGAATTCCACGACTTTGTCGATCTCCTCTTCGGTAAGAATCTCATGCGCTCCGAAGGGGGGCATGAGCGACAGAGGATTGAGCTTTCTCGCATCGTAAATCTGGACGCGAAGTTTTTCCTTGTCCGGCCACCGCGCCTTCATCGCGATCAGGGGCGGCCCGGGATTGCCGGCCAAGGGAACCCCGGGGATGACGTGACACGACATGCAGTTGCCCTTGCGCCGATCGAGGGCGATCGCCCGACCCTCCTCGACGACGGAAGCGGCGAGGGCGGGAGGCGAAAGGAGCGTCGCGCCACCACCCGACAAGAGCGCGAAGGCGGCCACGAGAGCGAGAAAGGAGTGTCTGGTCATCGCGATTCGTCTCCTTGGGGAGTTGCATATCCGACGCGAATCGGGTGCGCCCGCACGGCTTCTTCTTGACGGAAAGGCCTGCGGGAAATCTCAGGCGCTCCGCCGCCGTTGGGAATCGTGCCCTTGATGATAGCCGCAAACGACCGGGAATGTGTCGAAGACAAAGACACGCAAGTTCGATAACGCTCGTTCTGTCCGCGATCTCGGATCTCGGTTGTCATCGCTGCGAAACTCCTCGGTCCCCTTTTCAGCCTCGAAGATCCCTTCGGGGCGGGATCCCTCGAAGCCGAAGCGTGCGCCCGGCTTCGCGGACCGAGCGGCCGAGATAGAAAGCGAAGAACTCCAAGGTGCTGATCCCGCGCAAACGTTCTGTCAGTTCGGTGCCGTCGGGGGCGAGGAAGAGCAAGGTCGGGGTGAAAAGGGCATCGAATCGACGGGCCAAGGCATCGCGATCGTCGACGACGGCGCCGTCGAAGCCGATCAGATCGTTCGGGGAATCGAGCATCAACTCGCCTAGCAGGGCCTCGTTCTCGTACTCGCCGCTCTTCGCGATCGGATCGAGCACTTGCGCTTTGAGCTGCATGCAATAGGAGCAATCGGAGCGGGAGACGAGCAGGACGATAGGCAGCCGACGCTCTTGAGCCTTGCCGGCGAAACCCGCCAAATCGTCTATCAGGGGAATTTCGTCCATCGCCGGAATCCTCGGTCGGCTTCGTCGAGCGAACGATCGCGCTTTCGGCGCTTTCGACGCCCTGCGCTTTTACAAACCCCGCTTTTCGATGGCATCGATGGTATCGGCCAATCGACCGGCCCGTCGGCGCAGCGTTTCGATGGCTTTTCGCGCCCGGCCATGCAGCGATTCGTCCTTCTCGAATTGCGCGAAGGGTTGCACCACATCGATCGAGTCGTCCATTCCCAGCGAATCTCGATAGGCGATGCCGGTTTGCCCCGTCAATCGTGCCGCCAACTCTTTTTGCTCGAAGTGCAGCCGCTGCAGTTCCCGCGCTCGCTCCGCTCCGAAATGAACGATCGCGGTGAACGGCACTTCCTGGCGATCGGGTGATTGCAGGGCATCCTCCCATATCCCGATAGCCTCCTCGATGCGTCGCACGAGCTCGCCGAGCAGGTCGGCGCAAGCGGCCCGCTCGGCGGAGGTCCACGATGTCGCGGCCTCGACGGTCTTCGCTTGGCACTCGCTCATGATGCTTCTCCCGACGAAGCGGAGGCGGCATCCGACTCCCCCGATCGCCCCTTGGCATCGGCCCGCCAAGGATCGAAGGAATCCGCCTTGCCCTCCTCTCCGGCGGCATATCCGGCTTTGTAGGCCTCGGTCAGCCTTTGCTCCTCGCGCATCGGATTGCCGATATATCCGCCGACCCATCCTTGTATATATTCCGACTCGACCGAAGCATCCTCCATCCGCTTGACGGTATCGTGATAAAAACGGCGATCCATGATGCTTACCCTCCGAGTAGGTCGCTTCGAAGCCCTATCCTTTTGATTATAGGACGGGGAAGGCGGGCGAAGGCAATATGCCCATCGGGATATAGGGAATATAGGGGATATACGGGATACCCTGAATACAGGAAAAAGAATCGAGAGAGGCTCGGTAAAATATCCTCGGGATTTTCGATCGAGCCTTTTCGATCGAGCCTGCCTTAGGCTTTCGACCCGCAAGCCATTGAAGCGGATCGCAAGGCTCGATCGCCTTTCGACAGCGTTGCAAGCGGCACGATCGCTCGTTTGTCGAAAGCGCTCGTGTCGACCGGGGCGACCGCCCGCAAGCGATCTTCGAAAAGCGCTCGCGAGAGTCGATCCGAATTCCAAACTCGCCTTTCGGGTCCACCGAGAACGCGCAAAAAGAAAAATCCTTTGGTCTTCTTTGTTTCCTTTGTTTCGCATTCATCAAGGAGAGCGCTCATGAGGGATCTCATGAAAAAACCGATCGGAACACTCGCCTTTTTCTTGGCGATGGCGATGGCGATGGCGGTGGCGATGGCCCTCGCCGCCGGGACGGCATCGGCAGAACCCGCCATCATCTACAACGTGGGAACCAAGTTCGACAAATCCTTCAACGAGATGGCATATACCGGGGCGAAACGCTGGAGCGAAAGAACGGGGCTCGAATTTCAAGAGGTCGAACTGCAAACGGAAGCGCAGCGCGAACAAGCCATGCGCCGATTCGCCGAACGCGGATTCAACCCCGTGGTCATGGTGGGCTTTTCCTTCGCCACCATGCTCGGAGAAATCGCCCCCGATTATCCCGATACGAAATTCGTCATCATCGACAGCGAAGTGAAAGCCCCGAATGTGCGCTCGGTGCTGTTCAACGAACAAGAGGGTTCGTATCTGGTCGGATTGATGGCGGCCATGGCCAGCGAAAGCGGAGTGATCGGAGCGATCGGGGGCATGGATATCCCGCTGATCCGCAAAATGACCTGCGGATATTTCCAAGGGGCGAAAGCGGTACGACCCGATATCGAGACCTTGGAGAATATGACCGGAGTGACCCTTGCGGCTTGGAACGATCCGATCAAGGGCGCCGAACTCGCCCGAGCCCAGGTCGCCCGGCGAGCCGATGTGATCTACGGCGTCGCCGGGGGCACCAATATCGGCATCATGCAGGCGGCGGCCGACGAGGGAATTCTTTCCATCGGGGTCGACAGCAATCAGAACCATCTGCATTCCGGGGCGGTTTTGACATCCATGCTCAAGCGGATGGATAACGTCGTGGAGCGGGCTTTCGATGCCGGCGCCGGGATCACGACGGGAGATACGGTCATCATGACCCTCGAGAACGAGGGCCTCGATATCGCCGTCGACGAGCATAACGAGGGCTTGGTCACCCCAAGGATGCTGGCCGCCGTCGATGAAGCGAAGGCGGGGATCGTCGCCGGAGATATCAAGGTGCACGACTACACCGTCGACGGCAGTTGCCCTTTTATGTGAGGCCGCTATGTGAGGCCGCCCGGCCGATCCGCCGTCCGGAGGCGACATCCGCAAAGGAAGGATCGAAAGGGCGGGATCGTCTCGCAGAGAAAAACCCCGGGGCGCCCGCCCCGACCCGCGCAAGCGCCAAGGCGCAAGAAGCGGCGATATGAAAGCCTTGTCGCTTCTCTCGCTTCTTCGAAGATTCGCGAGGGCTCGCGCTTCTTAACCCTTCGAAGGACCACGATGCGAAAAGACATGCCTTGATCGATGAGCCCTCCTTCGAATAGAAACTTCGGCACGGTCACGCTCTCCCCTTCGGGACACCGATTCGACGCCGAACCCGGGCAAAGCGTTCTCGAGGCCGCCCTGCGCGCCGGCAGATCGCTTTCTTTCGGCTGCGCCAACGGCAGCTGCGGCGAATGCCGGGCGCGTATCGTGAGCGGGGAAACCGAGCGGATCCGCTTTCACGACTACTCGCTTTCCGAAGCCGAAAAACTCGGCGGCGTCGCGCTCCTTTGCTCGGTCGCTCCCGTCGGCGATGTCGTGATCGAATCCACCGAAGCGCAAGGGGTGGACGATATCGCGCAGCAAAGGGTGCGCGCCCGCATCACGCGCATCGAAAGGACGAAGGAAGATCCCCTCGTGGCGCTGGTGCACTTCAAACTGCAACGAGCGCGGGTGCTTCGTTATCTTTCCGGCCAGCGGGTACGCCTGCATATCAAGAGCGATCTTTCCTTCGAAACCTGGCTTGCGAGCTGCCCGTGCGAGACGGTGAACTTGAGGATTCATCTTCGCGGCGACGACGACCCCGCCCATGCATTCTTTTTCGAAGACAAGGCGCAAGGCTCGAGAGTGGAAATCGAAGGGCCGATCGGTCGTTTCGTTCTGGAAGAGCCCGCCGGGCGGGCGTTGATCTTCATCGCCTTCGATAGCGCCTTCGCCCCGATCGAGGGATTGATCGAACACGTGATCAATCGCGAATTCGAGGTGCCGATTCGATTGGTGAGGGTGCAAAAGAAAGCGCCGGGAATGCCCTATCGACACGATCATTGCCGGGCGTGGGCCGATGCCCTCGACGATTTTCGCTACTTCGTCGTCGACCCCGAAAACGACGAGGAGCCTTGGGAAGCCATCGCCCGGCGTGCCTGCGAATCCGCCCTCGGGGATATCCCGCAAACCCGGGACTCGCTCGAAGCGGCAGCGGATGCCTACCTCGCCGGACCCGAGGATTTCGTCGCCGCTTGCCGACAAGGGCTGATCCGAGGAGGCTTGGACGAGCGCCGCATCAAAACGGACTCGCCATGAGGGGGCACGGAAGATCCGTCGCGAGGGCGCGGCGCGACCATGCGAGCGAGCGAGAACACGATGATTTTGGCTGCGATATATCGATTCGCCCGACCGATCTTGAGCGGCCTCATCTTTATATCGAATCCCGCCCGTCATCGTTCGAAACGCCCGACGATCCCTCGCTTTTCGTATCGCGACTTGGCAAGGCGTTGGCAAGGCGAACGCTCTTTCGCGCTTTTCACTTCGATATTCGCCGCCGGGCTCGAGGGCCGCGATAGGACCGCGGTCTCGAAAGAAGCCGCATTTCGTCGGGGACCAAGGGACTGCGAAGAGACCGTCGCCACCCGAACGACGCTCGCTTCGATAAGAAAGTGGCGGTTGCGCTTTTCGCCCAAGATTAAGGTGCATACAACCTTGCCCCCTTGGTGAACTCCGGTGAACAACGCGCACGCCGGCAGTGCGTCGTCGATGCGGTAGAGGCCATCGGGGGTAATGCTTAGGCGATCTCTCGCAGGTCTAAGTGCCCGTTCAACCCAAAGATTTCAGGGGCATGGTGCACCGGCGGGGTGTATGGGCGATACCTGCCGGGGGCAAGATGGACACCTCCACCCCAACCCCCTCCGGCACTGCGAAGTCGGGCAGTGATCTAGCAGCGGCAAACCCGCCGTGCTTGGAAGATATTCCCGCTTGCCGTGCGTATCGCGGGCGCAGCTAATCCGGCGAGATCGCCGAAGGTCAAGCGGATATGCAGGCTCGAATAAAAAGCGGGCGCGGCATTGCCCGCCGAGATTTTTAGTTATACTAAGGGCCGGACGGAGATCGTCTATCGATTCACTTTCACAAGACAAGGAACTTTATAATGAAACTGACGCGTAGTCACATCATCGGATCATTGTTGGGGCTGGTCGTCGCCGCGCCCGCGCTCGCTTGCGACCCCGACCCCAGTGCCCCCGCCAAGAACGAGGCAGAGTATCGGTCGGAGCATAAGGGCGGAGGCTACCATCGGGCGCAGTTCAATCTCGCCAACGACGATTGGCAAGCGAACGAAGCGAGCATCGACTTCGAATGTCGCGGTGCTCGTGCCGGCGAATGCGTCCGTGCCTACTTCATATCTCGCGACGGGGGCGGATACGAAAACGGGAAAGGCAAGCGATTTTTGTCTTGCGGGGCGTCTGGGAGCGGCTATTTCGTCGAAGAGATAGGCACAGCCCGTCAAACCGACTCTCGCGGACGCATCGAGATCGATGCGAGCGACATCGCTATCGACGAGACTAGTTATGACTTGTCTCGCAGCGGCGGGCGGGATAACGAGTTCTATAACTTCAACGACACTTCGAAAGTCGCTTGCGAAGTTTGGAGCCACGCCCCGTTCAGCCTTTGGGTGAGCCAGTAATCGTTTAGGCTTTTGGGGCGGGGGCAAGGCTAGCCTTGCGCTAGCCTTGCCCCGTCATGAAGCACCCGCCCCGAAAGCCCCGTATTAACCCATTGACATTACTGATATTACTGCGAGGGTGATGGTACCTGGCAGCAACGCAACCACCCCCCCAGCCAACGAGCGAGGATTGCTTGGACGCTGCCCTCCTGCCGTCGGGGGTGCGAGGTCGATACCGATAGCGACCTGCCATTGCGATCTGTATCGTTCGCCCTATGCCGGTCTGGATGGCTTTACCAAGAGGGTATATCCGGGCATCTTCGATCCAAACCTTGATGCTTCGTGTTCAGCCTCCATGCGAAAGTACAGGATCGCATAGTAGGCAATCAGAGGCTTGCCTTTGTTATCGGCTACGGGGGTGAAGCAGTAAAGCGAGCCCTCCACCCTCGCAAGATCGTCCACCTGCAACGCTATGCAGATGTCCGGGGTGCCATCGCTCGCAATTGGATATTTAACTGTGACGATTCACTATCGAATCGATACTCGATAATCGCCATCCTTTTCAGCGTTCGATCAAAGCGTTCGATCAATCGGGCCGTTCAATCGGCGGTGGTCAGAAGATTCTCGACGCTGGAAACGATCTTGCGGTGAAGCTCGGGGGCGGAGATCTCCATCACTTGGTCGAGCACCCAACGGTTGGTTTGGCTGACCCCCATCGCTTGCATCACTTGGCTGCCGAAAAAGCGCAGCATCGGAAAATCCGGTTCGTCGGGGTCGAATCCGAAGCGAGCGTATTCCTCGATCCGCTCGTTGATCAGCAAGACGAAGGGTGCGCGATAGTCCCCGGGCCCGGCGATATCGACCATGTTGTCGTGCATCTGATCCGCCAAACGCCGCCCGAGGGTCGTGATGAGTTCTGCGCGCGCCTCGTCATCGACCTCGTGGTGGACGAGGCGGTCGACCAGCTGCAAAGCGAAGGCGCAATACTCGCAGATGACAGCGATCCGCTCCCGATCGGAAGCGTAGTCATAACCCTCCCGATGCAGTTCGCGAGCGTGCTCGACCGCCAGCCGCCAGACGATGAACGCCAGCGCCCCGGCGTTGGCGGCGAAATCTTTGTGGCTGACATCGTTACGCTTCGAACGATGCCATCGGTTCTTGATGCGGATCGCCATCGGCGGTCTGTCTTTGTTTGCGCTTCGAACTGCGCGGCGCGTTTCGACGCGGCGCCCGGCTCAGATCGAGGAATCGCTTGCGGCGAAGATCGGGATGCCGTCGATCTCGTCCACGGCGACGACATCGCGGCCCGGGGCGGGCTCGTTCTCCCAGCCGGCAAGGTTTGCGGTCATGCGAAGCCCGGCTTCGAGCTCCACCAAGACCACCGCAAAGGGCCCGGGTCGGGAAAGGGCGCCGGACGGGCGCCGGATCACCGTCCACGAGACGATCTTTCCGCGGCCGGGGATATCGATCGGCACGAGATCCTCGCATCCGCAATGACGACAGCGGCGACTGCCAGCGCTGGTATCCATCGCCTGGCAGCCTTGGCAGCGCGATACGACGATCGACAAGGCTTTGCCGGGCATCACGGCATCCGAATCAGGCATCCGAATCAGGCATCCGAATCAAGCATCCGAACGGGCGAGGATGCTGACCGTGCACGCGACCCCGGTGCCGCCCAAGTTATGGGTGAGGCCGAAGCGAGCGTCGGGCACTTGGTTGGGATGCTCCCCTCGCAGCTGAGACACCGCCTCGTAGACCTGGCCGAGCCCCGTCGCCCCGACCGGATGGCCCTTGGCGAGCAAGCCGCCGCTGGGGTTGATGGGCATATCGCCCCCCACCGCGGTTCTACCCTCGCTGGCCCAGCCCCCGCCCTGGCCCCGCGGAACGACGCCCAAATCCTCGGAGTCGATGATCTCGGCGATCGAGAAACAATCGTGGAGCTCGACGAAATCGATGTCTTCGGGGCGAAGCCCGGCTTCGTCGAAGGCCTGCCGCGCCGCCCGCACGGTGGCATCGAAACTGCAAAGATCCGGATGTCCGGCGACGCGGGCCGAGCCCGAGCTTTGCACACTGGCAAGGATGTCGATGGCGCGATCTCTCGCCGCCTCCCCGGAGGGCATCGCCTCTTCGGCCATCACCACCGCCGCGGCCGCGCCGTCGCTGGTCGGGCAGCAGTCGTAAAGGCGCAAGGGGTCGGCGATCGCTTTCGCGTTTCGCACCTCCTCGGCGGTCAGGATCGCCCCCATCTGAGCCAAGGGATTGGACAGCCCGTTGCGTTTGTTTTTGATCACCACCGAGGAGACCTGATCGCGGTCGGTGCCGTAGCGCTCGGCATGCCTTCGCCAAGCCATGCCGAAGACCCCGGGAAAGGTCAATCCGCTCGGCGCGTCGGCCCGGTTGTCCATCGCGCTGTTGAGGGCTTCGGTGATTCGCGGATTCGAGGCGTGGGTCATTTTCTCCACCCCGAGGGCGAGCGCGGCGTCGGTCAGCCCCGCCGCCACCGCCAAGACGGCGTGCCGAAAAGCGATGCCCCCAGAAGCGCACGCCCCCTCGACCTTGGTGCAAGGAACGCCTTCGAGCCCCATGGCCTCGCCCGCCAAACCGGCCAACACTTCCTGTCCGGTGAGCATGCCGCCGACGAAATTGCCGAGATAAAGCGCCCCGATGCGCGCAGGCTCGATACCGGCATCGGCAAGCGCCGCACGACCGGCGGCGGCCGCCAGTTCGTCGACGGGAACTCCCTCGTGGCGCCCGAATCGCGTCGATCCGACACCGGCGATCGATACTCTTCTCATCGTGATATCCCTCGGGCTTGCGAAAAGCGGCATTCGAAAAGCCTAAGATTCGAAAAAACTCCGACCCGACGACGGCGATGCAAAAGATGCAAAAACGGCAGCGCCCGCCGACGCCGTCCACCGCCGAGATGAAGTATACGATCCGGCAACGAAGCGGCCGCTCGCCCGATGGCGCATTTTGATTGAGTTCGAGACCGAGTTCGAGATCAAGTTCGATATCGAGATTGCGCCTCGAAACGCGAAAACCGGAGCCCTCACTCCCAAGCCTCCGGCTTCCTCGAAGAACGATTCCCGAAAACGAGATCGAAACACCCTCAAGCCTTCGTCTTGGGATGTTGCCGGTCTTCGAATCGAAAGGACTGCAGCGGTGAAAAAACCCATCCGGGAGTAGACAGGGATCGCTTTTCGAAAAACGAAGCGCGAGCGCGGCAAGGACATCGACGCCGGAATCGTCTTCGTCGACGGCTTCGACGAGTTTGCGCTCGGGGAGCAAGGGGCATCGTCTTCGTCTTCGCGCGATGTCTCGCTATCGCCTCCAAGACCCTTCGCAGCCGCCCCCCCAAAGAAGAGAGGGTGGTTTCGGCGACGCCGATCGGCGACCCGAAGGCAGCCCGAAAGCAGCCCGAAGCCCCCGACACGAACGAGCCTCGATATGCCGGGAATACAGCGAATCAGCGAGCCCCGCGCAAACGAAAGCCGAGCCTATCGGCGTGACAGGCTCGGCTTCGCTGTAAGCGGGCGCGGCGGCAATCGGCGCGAAACCGCCGCGCCCGCAACTACTCGCGCTCGAAGATTCCGATGCCGCCCCCGCGCCAACGTTCGATGATCCCGATGATGCCCCCGACAAGAGACCCGGCGGCGACCCCCGCGTAAATGCCGAACGTCATGGCGGTTGCCATCCCGATAACCATCCCGACAAACGCGCCGATGGCATAGCGACCGGCGAAGAGCGTGCCGATAAGCGAGCCAGCAAGACCCGCAGCGATCAGCGCGATTATGTTCATTCAAGTCCCCTACTGAAAGCCCCGCGCCCCCCGCGCCAACGCTCGTAACTGCCAATGACGCTCCCCGCGAGCACACCGGCGATGATCCCGCCGAAGATGCCGAACGAAACGCTGAAGGCAGCCCCCATAGCGCCGCCGAAGGACGCGCCCCGGTCGCAGCGACCGGCGCAGAGCCAACCGATAAAAAAGCCCGGGAATGCCGCAGCGAATGCAGTGAGCAACCCGATCATGGTCATTCGAATCTCCTATTGAAAGCCCCGCGCGGGTCGATGACTTATTGACGTCTGGCCTATCTTATTTTGGCCCGTAGGAAGGATATCCAAGAGCGACCGGCGCTCGGCTTCGGCGGGGTCGGGAGCGGGCTTGCGCGGCCGAGCGGTTGCGCCGTGGGCGATTCGCCAGCGGCGGGTGGCTTCGCGCTGGGCGGCAAGACCGCGAGCGCACAGGCGGCGCGTAGGGGGCAAGGGGGGCTCACAGCGCGGGCAGCGGCCGCGAGCCAGACGCTCGGCGCGACGGGCTCGAAGGCGGGCGAGTTCTTGGGGCGGCGTTTTCATTGACTGGTATTCAGCGAGCGTGCGCAGCGCAGGCGCGTGAGCCGATAGGGGTCGACGAGCAGGCCGCGCTCGCGGGCGTCGCGGCGTGGTTGGGCGATTGCGATCAGGGCTTCGCGCTCGTCTTCGAAGAGCTTCGAAGCGCGTGTCCAGCAGCCGCGTCCCGCGCTGCGCTCGATTACGAAGACGGGGATCGTGCATGCGTCGAGCGGGCAAGCGGGGCGCATGGGCTTGGCGGCTATGCGGGCGAGCAATCGGCGTCGAGCGTGGCGTGGCTTGCGGCCGATCCCCGGCTGGGTCTTGCGCAAGCGAGTAGCCGCCGAGCGTGAGCGCAAGAAAGTCCGCGATGCAAGCAAGGGCTCGAGGGGCGGCGGGGGCGGTCAAACGATCGCTCCCCGATCCCCGCCGGCGGGCTCGGCTTCGAAGATTCGCACAAGCAAGCGAGCGAGCGTCATGCGGCCGTCGAGCGCGGGCGTAGCGGCGAAGCAGTACGCGGGCGAGCAGTGAAGCCACGATAGCCCGTCGATTATGTCGTCGGCGTCTGCGGCGTCGTAGCGGGTCGCTCGGGCGGGGTCTTGGACGATCCCCGCGTGCTCGCTGAAATAGCCGTCGTACGGCGTACCGCGCAAGGCCTAAGGACTTCGAGAAAGATCGCAGGAAATGGACGGCTCGCGCTTTCCGCAGCGCTTTTTCCTCGGCGCTTTTTACCTCGGCTTCGGGCAATGACGATCGGCAATAAAGAATAGAATCCCCGCCATGAACACGGGCCCTCGTCACTCCCCGGCTAACGGCCCGGCTTCGCTGTCCGATGCCGAGCGAGCCTCGCCGATCCTCGAAGTGCAAGATCTGACCCGCCGCTTCGGGGGCGTGGTGGCGGTGAACAACTGCTCTTTTTCGATCGAAAGCGGTCGGATCACCGGGGTGATCGGACCGAACGGCGCCGGCAAAACGACTATCTTTCGCATGGTCGCCGGAGCCTTGCCCCCGAGCTCCGGACGCGTCTTCTTCGAAGGCGGGGATATCACCGGCATCCCGACGCATAAGATGTTCCATCGCGGCATCGTGCGCACCTTCCAGATCCCGCATGAATTCGGCCGCCTGACAACGCTCGAGAACCTGATGACCGTCCCTTCCGCCCAACCCGGGGAAAGCCTGTGGCGGGTCTGGGGAATGCCGTGGACGATCCGGGCCCACGAACGCAAGGTGCGGGAAAAGGCGGAGCGAACTTTGGAATTCCTCAATCTTTCGGGCCTGAAAGACGAACTCGCGATGAACCTCTCCGGGGGGCAAAAAAAACTCTTGGAGCTCGGGCGGGCGATGATGAGCGAGCCTCGGCTGATACTGCTCGACGAACCGGGGGCGGGAGTCAATCCGACTTTGCTCGTCCGCCTCGCGGACATGATCCGCACCCTCAACCGCGAGCGCAACTACACCTTCGTGATCATCGAGCACGATATGGATCTGATCGCTTCCCTTTGCGATCGGGTGATCGTTCTCGCCGAGGGCACGGTGCTGACCGAAGGCTCGATGGACGAGGTGCGCCGAGATCCCCGAGTCATCGACGCCTACCTCGGAGGGGGCGAGGAGGATCTCGAAGCGCAGGTAAAAGCGCCGGGATCGACGGGAAGCCCGCGGCAATGAACGCCGCCGGCACCGGCGCCGCGCTCGAGTTCGAAAGGGTTTCGGGCGGCTACGGCAGCAGCGAAATCATTCACGATATCTCGATCCATGTCGGCGCCGGTGAAATCGTGACCCTGATCGGACCCAACGGCGCCGGCAAATCGAGCGTGATGAACGCCGCCCTCGGTCGATTGCAAATCAACGGCGGAAGGATCCTCTTGAAAGGAGATGAGATCACCGGAACCGCGCCCGAACGCGCGGTACGCCGGGGGATCTCTTACGTCCCCCAAGTCTCCAATGTCTTCCCCAACCTCACGGTACAGGAAAATCTGGAAATCGGGGCCTGGACGCGCCGCGACGACATGCGCCCGCGAATGGCGGAGATGTTCGCGCTCTTCCCGCCCCTGGCCGAGCGCCGCCGAATCCCGGCCGGAGCCCTTTCCGGGGGACAACGGCAAATGGCGGCCATGGCCAAGGCCCTGATGGTGGATCCGACGATCCTGCTTCTCGACGAACCCACCGCGGGGCTGTCGCCGAAATACCGGGCGGAGATCTTCACCGTGGTGCGCACGGTCAACGCTCGCGGCGTCCCGATTTTGATGGTCGAACAAAACGCCCGACAAGCCTTGGGAATCGCCGACCGCGGCTACGTGCTGGTGGACGGATATTGCCGGATGGAGGGAAGCGGAAAGGAACTGCTGGCCAACCCGGAAGTGGGGGCGATGTTCTTGGGCCAACGGGCGGCTGCCGGAGATCCGGCCGCCGCCACCCTCATGCCCGCGGCATCCGCCTCGCCGACCGAGACCGCCGAATCAAAAACTGCGGGATCCGCTCGGCAATGAACGAACTCGTCGGCTTCGTCAACTTCCACCTGATCCCGGGCATCGTCCTCGGCAGCATCTACGCCCTCGGTGCCATCGGGCTGACGCTCACTTTCGGGATCCTGCGCTTCGCCAACTTCGCCCACGGCGAAACGATGACCTTGGGAGCCTTCAT
Organism: Gammaproteobacteria bacterium; assembly: GCA_965220535.1. Classification (GTDB taxonomy): domain Bacteria; phylum Pseudomonadota; class Gammaproteobacteria; order HK1; family HK1; genus HK1. The sequence continues at coordinate 1,777,881 of OZ244833.1, forward strand.
CGCTCTGTTCGCGGTCAATCTGACCGGCTGGCCGGTACTGGCAACGCTGCCGCTTTCGATGCTGCTCACCGTGCTGGTGGTTTTGGCGATGGATCGTCTCTTTTTCCGCCCCTTGCGCACCGGGCCCACCGTCATCCTGTTGATCGCATCCTTCGGGTTGATGCTGATGATGCGCTCGGCGATTCAGATCGTCTGGGGGGTGGAGCTCGAAACGCTCAGAAAGGGTCTGGCGATCCCCTGGGTATTATTCGACGCCCTGCGCATTTTTCCGAAGCATTTGTTGATCGTCGGCGCCGCTTTGCTGCTGATGCTGGCGGTCCATTGCCTGCTGCGCTATACCGCCATCGGCAAGGCGATGCGGGCGATGTCCGATTCGCCGGAACTGGCGCGCATGAGCGGTATCGATACCGAACGCGTGGTGATGGCGACTTGGATCACCGGCGCCGCACTGGCCGCCGCCGCCGGAGTGCTGCTCGCCTACGATACCCACCTCGATTCTCGGATGGGTTTTCGCATCCTCTTGCCGGTCTTCGCCGCCGCCCTGCTCGGGGGTCTGGGCCGACCCTACGGCGCGATGGCCGGAGGGCTGGTCATCGGAGTGGCCGAGGAACTTTCGACCTACTCCTGGATCGGCAAGGAGGCTTTGGTATCGCCCGGATACAAATCGGGGGTCGCCTTCGCGATCATGATCGTCTTGTTGATTTTTCGTCCGAGCGGACTTTTCCGGGGACGCGTTTTCTAAAGCGCTTTCCCGAGCGAGAGTTTTTGTCGAACATAGCGGTATTTTCATGGCCCCGGCACTATCCGCCGCATCCTGCGAAAAGCCGCGCCCTTTGCAAAAGAGAGCCTCGATTCGGATATGGATTCCCTCTACGGCATTTTCCTGTACGCGATCGTCCTGCTGACGATGGGGGGCATCTACGCGGTGCTCGTGATGGGGCTCAATATCCAATGGGGATTCACCGGCCTTTTCAATGCCGGCATCGCGGGATTCTTCGCGGTCGGAGCCTATACCGGCGCCATCGTCTCCACCGCCTCTTCGAGCCGCCATCTCGGGGGCTTTGCGCTTCCTATTTGGGCCTCGCCGCCGGCCGCGATGCTCGCCAGCGCGCTGATCGCTTGGCTCGTGGCCCTGATTTGCATTCGCTTGCGCAGCGACTACCTCGCCATCGCCACCTTGGGCATCGCGGAAATCCTGCGGCTCGTTCTCAAAAACGAGGACTGGGCCACCAACGGCGCTCGCGGGATATCCCGCATCCCCAAACCCTTCGAGCACCTGCCCGAACCTTGGAATCAACTCTCGATGCTGATGCTGGTATTGGCGATCCTTCTCCTTCTCTACCTGATGCTGGAAAGCGCCCGCAAAGCGCCGTGGGGGCGGGTGATGACCGCCATCCGCGAAAACGAAGCCGCGGCCCGGGCCGCGGGCAAGAATGTCGAACGATTTCGGATCGAAGCCTTCGTTCTCGGGGGAGCGCTGATGGGTCTGGGCGGGGCGCTGATGGCACACCACATCAAATTCATCGACCCGAATATGGCCGAGCCGCTGTCGGCGACCTTCATCGTCTGGGTGATGCTGGTGATCGGCGGCAGCGGCAACAACAAAGGCGCGATCATCGGCGCTTTTTTAGTCTGGATCATCTGGTCCGCTTCGGAAATCCTGACCACCCGGCTCCCCGCCGAATGGGCCCTCAAATCCGCCTATTTACGCTTCTTTTTGGTCGGGCTCGCCCTGCAGATCATCTTGCAGAAATACCCGGCGGGGATATTGAAAGAACGCCGGCCGGCAGCCGAGTGAGCGCTCGCTTTTGCAAGCCCGAAGCCTCGAATTTTCTCCGGCGATTGCCATGCATCATCTATAATAAGAGCCCGAATCGGTGGGGTCTTCGTTGATTCCTCGCACCGAAATCCTCCTTATGACGTGGAGAATCTTCCCATGAAAAAATCCTTTTTGATCGCCGGGGCGGCGGCTTTGGCCACCGGTCTTTCCTCCGTTTTCGCCGCCGATATCAAAGTGGGATCGGCCGGCGGGATCACCGGCCCCATCCCCGATCTGGTCGCCCCGATGATGGCCGCCCGCGATCTCGCGGCCAAACATATCAACATGCAAGGCGGTCTGCTCGACGGCGACAACTACATGCTGGTCAAAGGCGATTCGAGGTGCGATGCCAAGGGTGCGGTGGATACCGGCCAGAAACTGATCAATGTCGAGCGAGTCGTCGCGATCATCGGTCCCAACTGCTCCGGGGCGACCATCGGCATGGCCGAAGCCGTTACCGTCCCCGCCGGGGTCGTGATCCTCTCGGAGTCGGCGACCGCGCCCTCGATCAGCGAACTCGACGACAAAGGCCTCGTCTTCCGCAACGCCCCTTCCGATGCCTATCAGGGTCGCGCTCTGGCCTCGATGGTGATGGAAAGCGGCTATAACAAGGTGGCGGTCACCTACGCGAACGACGACTACAACAAGGGCATCGCCGAGGTCTTCGTGAACGCGTTCGAAGAGGCCGGCGGTACGATCACCGCAAACCAAGAGCACGAGCCGGAAAAAGCCTCCTATACCTCGGAGATATCCACCCTTTCCGGCAGCGGCGCCGAGGCCTTGATGGTCTTCGCCTACTACGGTTCGAGCGGCACCACCATCATCCGCAACAGCCTCGAGAACGGCCTTTTCGATATGTTCTTCGGCGCCGACGGTATGCGGAACGAAAAACTCATCGAGGATATCGGTGCGGACAATCTGCGCGGCAAGGTCATGGTCTCCGCTCCGTCCTCCGATACCGAAGCGAAGAGCTTCAAGATGTTCGCCGAGGAATTCTCCGGCGCCGGCGGGGATCCGAGCTCGGTCTACACCCCCGGCAGTTACGATGCCGCCTTCTTGATCGCTTTGGCGATCGAAAAAGCGGGCGCGGCCGATCGTGACGCCATCGCCGGCGCTTTGATGGATGTCGCCAACGCTCCCGGCGAAGTCATCTTGCCCGGGGAATGGGAAAAAGCCAAAGCCGCCATCAAGGCCGGCCGGGATATCAACTACCAAGGCGCTTCCGGCTCCATCGAGTTCGATGCCAACGGCGATGTCGCGGGAACCTACTCCTTGAGCGTGATCGACAACGAGGGTAAATGGGTCGAGAAATAACGATCCGCTTTGCTCGGCGGCGACCCGACGAGGGCTGATATCGCTCCAAGGGTTGCCCGCTCTCGCTTTTTTTCGCAAGACCGCCCGAAGAGGCGCTTCGTTGACGGAGCGCCTCTTTTTTTATGATTCGATTTTTATGATTCAATCCTCGATCTTCGACCCTGCCTGAAAGCGGCGGCAGGAACAGCCACCAAGGAGAACGAGCGATGCCCGATATCGTGCGCTTGGAAATCGACGAACGCGAGCCCTTCGCCGACGGCCATTCCTTCGGCGCGAGCGGTCCCTTCGAACGTTTGGAGGGGAAAGCGCATTTCACGGTCGACCCGCGAGATCCGGCATGGGCGGATATCGTCGATCTGGACAAAGTGGCGCGCAATCCAAAAGGCCTCGTCGAATATGCGAGCGACTTTTGCATCTTGAAACCCGCGAGCGGCGCGGGCGCTCGCCGTCTTTTTTTCGCCTACGGCAATCGCGGCAACAAACGCGAGTTGCAGTTCTTCAACGACGCCCCGGCGACCAACCGCCCCCGCAGCCTTGCCGACGCCGGAAACGGATTCCTGATGCGGCGCGGCTATACGGTGGTTTGGGCGGCTTGGGAGGGCGATCTGCTGCCCGGGGACGGTCGGCTATGCCTCGATCTCCCCGTTGCCTACAACCCCGACGGCAGTCGCATCACCGGCCTCGTCCGCCGAGAGTTCATCGCCGACCGCCTTGATATCTCGACCCTGCCTTTGAGCGGGCAGGCCTCGACCCGAAGCTATCCGACCCTTGACCTCGACCCCGAGCGCTGCGTACTGACCAAACGCCGATATCCCGACTCCCCACGCACGAGGATCAAAAGCGACCGCTTCGCCTTCGCCCGCATCGAACGCAGCGCAAGCGGCATGGACGCCCAAGGAAGCGAGAGCGCCTTGGTCGAATCCGACTGTCATCTCCATCTCTACGAGGGCTTCGAACCGGGCTGGATCTACGAATTCCTCTATACCGCCTGCGACCCGCGCCCCTACGGAGCCGGGCATGCGGTGGTGCGAGATCTGGTCGATTTCTTGCGGCGAGAGAAGGATGCCGCTCGCAATCCCCTGGCCGGATCCATCGATCGGGCCTATGCATGGGGGCGCTCCCAAACCGGTCGTTGCATCCGGGATTTCGTTCATCAGGGATATAACGCCTCCGCGCTCGAAGGCCGCGTATTCGACGGGGTGATGCCCCATGTTTCGGGTGCGGGATTGATGTGGATGAACCACCGTTTCGCGCGGGTGGTCAGCCCCGCGGGACAGCAGTACGAAGACCATGACAACTGCGCCGACCGCTTCCCCTTCGCTTACGGCCCCTCCACCGATCACTTGAGCGCTCGCGAGGATGCGATCTGCAAACGACCCGCGACCGACCCCTTGATCATTCACACCCAAAGCGCGAGCGAATACTGGCAGCGTCGGGGATCGTTGGTCCATACCGACACCCGAGGCAACGATCTGGAACCGCCCGCGAACGTTCGCATCTATTTTTGGTCGAGTTCGCAGCATTTCGCGGACCCCAATGCCATTGCCCATCCGGCGCGCGGAGCCTGCCGACAACCGGAAAATATCGTGCAGACATCGATATTCCTGCGGGCGATGCTCGACGCCCTCGATGCTTGGGTCGTCGACGGCACGCCCCCGCCGAGCAGCCGCATCCCCCGGCGCAAAGACGGCAGCCTGGTCACCTTCGAGGAATGGACCGCGCAATTCCCGCAGATCCCCGGCGTCGACAAACCCCGGGAACCGAATCTGCTGCCGCACCTCGACTTCGGCCCGGATTTTTCGAAAGGATTGCTGCGCGAACCCCCGCAAGCCGCCCCCGACGATGCCAAGGACGAGGGCTATGCCATCTTGGTCCCGGCGGTCGATGCCGACGGCAACGATATAGCGGGAGCAAGAGCCCCGATGGTGGCGGCCCCGCTTTGCACCTACACCGGCTGGAATCTGCGACGAAAGGGTTTCGGCACCGGAGCGATGCATGTTCTCAGCGGCAGCGCCATCCCCTTTGCGAACAGCGAGGAAGAAGCCGCTTGGAGCGGCGACCCCCGCCGCTCGATTTCGGAACGCTATGAAAGCATCCAAGACTATCTAGAAGCGATCGAAGCCGCCGCCCGCCACCTAGTCAACGAACGACTGATGCTCGAAGAGGATATCGAGCGAGCGGTCGAACGAGCGAGGGAGTTGGGCGAGCCTTTTTTCGGTGCCTTAAGGGCCATAAAGAATTGCGAGGAATCGAGATGAGCGAAAACCTCCACCTGACTTATAAACAACGATATGGCTTCGAGGATCTGCCGCAAGTGATGAGGATCGGGGAATTATCCAAAGATTTACGGCGTGAGATGTGGAATTTGATATTGCGATTTATCGGATACAATACGAGTCCTGACGATTCGAGTCAACAACTATTTTTTAGTCGTGTACTCGGAGAGTATCAGAAAAGACCTGTTGACGAAATCGATACAAGAGGTCGTCGACCGTTCGATGAGGTCAAGAATATTATAATGAAAGAATCCGCCGAAAACACTCTCCAGTTTATTGAAATTCTGATCAATGACGAATTAGTTTCAAGATCGTTTTTTCCAGATCCTGTTGTTTCGCAGTCATATTCACCAGAAGATCTGGAAAACTTGATCTATCTGTTTAGAAAGCATACCGCTCCCTATTGGTTCGGTCGAAGAGAAGATTCCATTCGAATTTTCCAACAAACGAGCAAAGAAGAAGCCGAGGCAACGGCGAAGTCACTCGAAGCAATCAAGAATGCCGGCGGATTTGAAGGCGCGTTATCACATTTACGAGACGCTGCTGAATTTATAAATCAACAGAAATTCGCCGCATCTATTCATCAGAGCATCAACGCCGTAGAATCCGTCGCCCGATCTATAGAACCCAATGCCAAAACGCTTGCCGATGCTCTCAAAAAACTCGATAATCACAACGTCATCAAACACCCCGCTTTCAAAGGTGCCCTCGATAAACTCTATGGGTATACCAGCGACGAACCGGGTATCCGTCACTCCCTTATCGACCAAAACGATGCGAATGTCGACTTGCCAGAGGCCTTGTTTTTCTACTGTGTCTGCGCCGCTTCCGCTGGCTACCTCGCAACCATCGGAGATGTCAAACACAAAGGCATCCCATAACGGTCATCTAAATCTTCATAAAATCGTCATCGCATCGAATATAAAACCTGCAACTTCGCTCTCTCGTCAAAAAACCCCTATTGGCCAAAACTTCTCGCACCCGATTGCAACTGACGTTCAGGCCCGTTATTTCGTCTCTCAAGGCATCATCGTACCCGCCGGCCCAAGAGCGATAACCGGCGATGATTTATTTCATGGAGTGTCCCTCGGAAAAAGGGTTTCTCCACTTGCAAGTGGCGGGTGGTCACGAGCCGGCCGAGATGGCACCGAAGATATTAACGGCGACGGTCATTATGGAAATGGTCGATATAATAATCGTCGTGATGATGATGCCCGTGCCCCAAAGCACAATTCTCTCCAATCGCTTGAAATTCTCGTCGATCTTATCGAGATTCGCATTGTCGACTGCTGTCTGCTTGTGAAGTTCCAACTCTTCCCGGGTCAGGGCATCGATCCTCTCTTCTATTGCCTCCGATCGTTCGCCCTTCCTATCTTGCGCCTGCGCATACCGCTCGGCAACGAGCCGATCTATTTCGACACGAAGCCAAGCCCCTTGTCGACCAGATTGACAAGAGTCTCGCCCCGAACGTAGCGCCGGAAATTATCGACGAAAAGATCGACCAGAGTCTTTTCGAAGCCGTGGTATTCGCCGGACATGTGAGGAGAGACGAGCACGTTATCCATCGTCCAAAGAGGGCTTTCCGGCTCCAAGGGCTCGGTCGCGAAGACATCCAAGCCCGCTCCGGCGATCCTTCCTTGGGCCAACGCCTCCACCATCGCTTTTTCATCCACCAAGGCTCCGCGTCCCAAGTTGAAAAGGCGGGCGCTCGGCTTCATCGCGGCAAAGCGCGCGGCATCGAAAAAGCCTCGGTTTTTTTCCGTCAGCGGGGGCACCAGCACCACCCAATCCGCTTTTCCTAGCGGGGCGTCGAAATCGTCCGCCCCGTGCACCCGATCGAAATCTGAATCGCCCGCGCGCGCCCGACGCCCCACCCCTTCGACCTCGATCCCCGTCTTGCGCAACAAACGCGCGATCTCCCGCCCGATGCTGCCGGTTCCGATCACCAACGCCCGCGTCCCCGCCACCCGCTCGGTATGGCGGTGGAGCCATTTTCTTTCGCCTTGCCGGGCGGTCGTCCGGCGAAAATCCTTGGCGAAGAAGAGGATCATCCCCAGCGTGTATTCGGCCATCGCCCGATCGAAGATGCCCCGAGCGTTGGTCAGGATCACCTCGCTTTCGACCAACGCCGGAAAGAGCGCGGCGTCCACCCCGGCAGCGCCCCACTGGACCCAACGCAGCCGATCCGATGCCTCGAAGGAGGCTTTCAGGTTGCGAGCGTCGGCGTCCCATCCGAGCAGCACTTCCGCCCCGGGCAAGGCCTTGCGGATACCTTGCGAATCGTTGACCAGGCGAAATTCCGCCTCGTCGGCGATGGCATCGATCCCGGGCACCTCGGCGAGGCTTTCGACTCCTTGGATAACGACGACCCGTTTGTTCATGGTTCGATACGTTTCTCGTTTTCGATGATCGAGGGAGTATTCGCGATGCTTCTTCGGCGTTTCGACCCGCTCCCGCTGCCGCAACTGCCGCAACTCTCGAACGCGCATTCGGGATCCAAGGGGATTCGAAAGGCCAAGTCTGCCGGCGGGCGGACAAGCATCGAGCGACAATTCAGTGTCGGGAATGAGAAGGGTCGCCCTCATGCGCTTTGCCGACCGGCACATCGATCTCCAACGATGCACCCGAGGCGAACTCCAGCCTCGCCTTGAACTGCGTGTCTTTCTCGATCGGACGTGCAAGCCCCATCAGCATCAAATGCAAGCCCCCGGGCTCGAGTCTCACCGGCTTCCCGGGCAAGAGTTCGATGGACTCCACTTGGCGCATCGAAAGCATACCCGCTTCGTCCTTGATATGGTCATGGATCTCGACCCTCGACGAGACTTCGCTGGTCGCCCCGACCAAACGATCCGGCCGCTCCCCCTCGTTGACGATGGTCATGAACACCACTTGGTTGGCCAATATCGGCGGCAGCTCGGGAGCCCACGGGGACTCGACCGAAATCGAGCCGATGCGGAAAATACGATCCGCATGCGCCTGCGAATGGTGACGGGAAAAAGCGTTCCAGCCGAATATCGCAAGGGCGACCGACAGCGCGATGAGCCCGAATATGATCGTTCTCGCCAACATTCGCTCCTTCGTTCTTGGGGTTTCGCTTTTTTAGTCGATGACGAGCGTGCCAAGCGCAAGAGGGGTTATCGATACCGCCTTGGCATCTTCGACCGCCCGATCCGGCTTTGCCCGCGATTTTGCCCGCGATCCGGCCTTGCAACGATTCCACGCCCGCCGGAGCCGAGCCCGGAGCCGAGCCCGAAGCCAAGCGACGACCCGACAATCCCATCGGAAAATCGCACGGAATTCTGCGTGAATCGACAACGATCCGGATAACGATCCGGCGGCAAGCGGTTATACTTCGCTCGCAAGCAATATCGTTCGGTATTTTCCCCGCTGTGCGCTCTTGCGCTTTACGGGGCGGGATCGGCGATATCCAACGAATTTTCAGCCCTGACTCCCAAGGAAACGAGAGCCGGATGCGCTACAAAACATTCATCGCCATGTCGATCGCGGCCATCGGCATCATCACCGCCCCAGCCGCTACCGCTCAAGCGAGCGCTCAGGGCGATCCCGATCGGGGTCGCGCCAAGGCCGCCACCTGTATGGGCTGTCACGGAATTCCCGGCTACCAAAATGTTTATCCGAGTTATACGGTGCCTCGGCTAGGTGGCCAGCATGCGCAGTATATCGTCGCCGCGCTCGAGGCCTACAAGAACGGTCAACGCTCCCACAAGACCATGCAGGCGCAGGCCGCTTCTTTGAGCACGGAAGACATGCAAGACATCGCCGAGTACTTCGCCTCGGCCAAACGCCGATAGCCCTTTTCGAACCGACAGGGCTTCGAAAAACCCGTCTTCTCGCCAAAAGTCCAACCGTCCTCGCTTTTTACGGGATTCGATAACCGATTCCAAGATCGATCAGGAGAACGCGTCGATGCTCCGCATAGTATTAATCGCCACTGCAAGCCTCCTATCGGCCGCCACCGTATCGGCCGCCGGTGATGCGGATGCCGGAAGGGAAAAAGCGCAGGCTCTTTGCCAGTCTTGCCACGGGCCGGACGGCAATAGCCCGACCCCGCAGTTCCCCAAACTCGGCGGACAGCATGCCGACTATCTCGTGCAAAGCCTCAAAGACTACAAAAGCGGAGCGAGAAACAATCCGATCATGGCCGGTTTCGTCGCGACGATGAGCGAGAAGGATATGGAAGATCTCGCCGCGTGGTATGCAAGCCAAAGCGGCGGTGTGCACACTCCCAAACTGGGCCGCTAAGGCCTTCGGCGAAGACCCGAAACCTTCGGATATCGCTTGGAATTCCATCGCTTCCCTCTTGGCATCGCTTCGACTCCGAGATCGTTCGCTGCGCCTCGCCCGGGAAGGAGGATGAGCCTTGCCGCCTCCCAGTCGGCGGTCGGGATCGGACAACTCTGCTCGAAGCACCCCTAGCACCCCTTCTCAAGGCTTGAAGCGTTCGGTCAGGAGCGTCGGCAACGAACGCTCCCGCCATCGTCGACCGCATAGCTCCCCCGTAATGGCATCGCCGCATAGCGCTTTCGGCTCGACCGAGATCGAGTCGCGGCCGCCGCGGATATCCGAAAAAGCCACCTCCCTCCTTGCTCCCCTGCCCGAGAGAAGCCTTTCGGATCGTATCGAGCGAGCCCGCCGGCTGTTCGTGCGTCGGGGTCGATCCTTGCAGGCAGGGGGGGAAGCGCGATAAAGCCATCCGGTCAGTCTGTGCATACGATAGTCTTGACCTGCATAGGGTTTGGCTTAACCTCCCCGACAAATTACGCTCAGGTGGCGAGGAACAACCAAGGTAAAACACTTTCGACGGTATAGATAAAAACACCGACCAATACCATGATAAGGGCGAATATCCCGATAGCCATACCCTTGGCATAATCTGCATCCCCGGGGGGTACGTTCGCTCGCAAATAGGCGATGGCTAAAAAGAGACATTGAAAACACAGGTACACGAAGATACCGGCGATGATATATAGCGCGTACATAACAAACCGCATTGCATCGAAGGCAGCAATATCCGTTTCCATAACGACTATCTCCAATTGCATCGAAGGGCGGCGAAGGGCATCGAGGCCCTAGGGAGCAGTACGCAAGCCCTGCGTATCCGCGGTGTTTTGCATTATAGATGAACCATCGCGACCCCCTTCATGCCCTACCGATAACCCCCTCCCCCCACCTCCCGCAGACAGGCAGCCTCTACCAAGCCGAAAACGCCGGCTCGTTCGTAGGGGGCGTGATCGATGTGATCGACTGCGCAAAGATCCGCCTTGGGCAGAGCTGCCGTCATTTTGCGAGCCATGCCCGGATTGCCTGCGCGTCTCGCCCGATGCAAGAGGGTGTCGGCGAGGATTGCCACCCTCCAGGGCGTGGTGCGATACCTGGACAGAAAGACCATCGCGATCTGCCGATCTGAATGGCTTTGCCAAGAAGGGATGCTTAGGCATCTTCAGGGTCAGGCATGCGTCAGGCCTGCCTCAGGAATACCGTTGCACGATTTGCCCCCGGGCGACTGAATAGGCAGGCGTACCCCAAAGCGATCCGTCGGCATCGATAGCCTGCGAACGAGGCTGGCCCGTCCGGTGAAGCGTGCCATCCTCCATAAAAAGCCCTAGGGGTTGACAACGCCCGCCTCCCCACCTTGCTTTTTTCAGTAGCCTGATTTGGCTGGGCGACACCCCCGATAATCGCATCCGCCGGCAGTAGCAAACCCCTTACAATTCGTTCTTCGATATCGCCATATCGCCGCCCTCCGGCTTATTCGCCGAAATTCTATCGTATAGACTTCGATGGCAGCCCGGTCGTGATCGAAACCCGTCACCGAAGCGCTCGTCCACGAAATCGAGCGGACAAAGACATCCCCGGCGACGGGTCTAGGCGATAGACTCGCCGATGAAAAGGCTTTGCATCAAGCCGCACGATCCCCGATATCGGCGATATTTTCGACCGCCTACCTGAAATCGACGCTAGCGGAGCGTTCTCGTAGGACGAAAGCACCCGACTCCCGGAGGGAACAAGGCCATGAGCATCACCTTCATCCACAGCGCGGATTGGCAGATCGGCAAACCGTTCGCGAATATCCCGGGCGATCCGGGAGCGGCGCTGCGCTCGCAGCGAATCGACACCGTCAAGGCCATCGCCGAAGAGGCGCAGAAGCGGCAAGTCGATGCGGTATTGGTCGCCGGCGACGTCTTCGATGACAATGCCGTCTCGAACGACACCCTAAGACGGACCATCAACGCCATGGCTCCCTACAAAGGACCGTGGGTACTGCTGCCGGGCAACCACGATGCCGGCCTGACGCAAAGCGCATGGAGTCGCCTGCGCAAACTGGAGGTGGTGCCGGAAAATATCCTCCTTGCGGATAACCCCGAGCCGATCGAACTTTGCCAAGGACGGCTGGTCGTACTGCCCGCCCCTTTGCAGCGCCGACACGAGGTTCGAGACATCACCGATTGGTACGACGATTTCAAGACCGAACCCGGCGTTTTTCGCGTCGGGCTCGCGCATGGATCCATCACCGAGCGCTTGCCCGAGGAAGCCACGCTCAACAACGCCATCGCGAACGACAGAGCCGAAAGCGCGAAACTGGACTATCTCGCCTTAGGCGATTGGCATGGCACGCTCGAAGTGGCGGCGCGCACTTGGTACGCCGGCACCCCCGAGCCGGATCGCTTCAAGGCCAACGAACCCGGCAATATCCTGTCGGTAACGCTAAAAAAAGTCGGCGCCGCGCCCGAGATCGAAAAAATCCCCGTCGGTCGCTACCGATGGGAGCAGGAGGGTTTCGAGATCATGAGCGAGCAGGACTTGCCGCTCTTGGATCAAAAATTATCCGCCCTTGAAGAAAGCGAGCGGATCCTCATGCGATTGAAACTCGAAGGCGCGGTGGACTTGGCAACGAGGCAAAGGCTCGACGATCTGCTCGAAAACTGGAAGGCGCGCTTTCATTTCCTCGATGTCGATGACGATGCGGTGATCGCCGAACCCAGCGAGGACGATATCGCCGAATTGGGAGCGACCGGTTTTATACGCAACGCGATCGACGAGTTGGTGAGCATCGGAAATAATCCGAATCATTCCGACCACGAAGCGGCGGGGATGGCATTGCAAATCCTCTATCGCGAACAAAAAGGATTGCAAAAATGAGCCATCTCCATTTCAAATCCATCGAGGTGGAACGCTTTCTCCAGTTTCGAAAGGCGACCAAGATCGATGATCTCGATACCGGGCTGAATATCATCGCCGGCAACAACGAAGCCGGAAAATCCACGCTCTTGAAAGCCCTTCGCGCCGCGCTCTTCGATCGGCATAAAAGCAGCATCGGCAAAAGTTTCCGACCCTATCACTCCGCCGTCAGCCCGAGGGTTCGGTTGGTCTTCGTTTTGAACGGTGTGGAATACACACTCACGAAAGTCTTTTCCTCGGGAAAAGATGGCAAAACGATCTTGGAAGGGGATAACAACTATCGCTGGGACGACTCGGAGGCGGAGGATCGCCTCGAGGAAATGTTGGGATTTTCCCATCCCCCGCGAGGCGGCAGCAAGCCGGAACAACAAGGCTTGGCCGGATTGCTATGGGTGGAACAGGCAAAAGCCTACGAAGCCGTCGCTCTTAACGATCGATCCCGCGGGCAAATCCATGGCGTTTTCGAAAACGAAATGCAAGAAATGCTCGGGGGCGAACAGGGCGAGTCGCTCCATCGACGCATCGCGGAGCGGTACGACGAATATTTCGATAGCCGGGGAAAGCCGCGCATCGGCTACCGACGCGTTCAAGAGGAGGAAGCCGACCTGCAACAAGCGTTGGAAGACAAACGCGAGGAGATGAAGGAATACGAGGACAAAGTGGATCGATTGGAAAAGCGACAGGCAGAGCTCGACGAGTATCAAAAAGACAGGGAATCGGAAAAAGCCGAAGCCCGCGTCAAGACGGCGACCGAAGCGGTCGAACGACTCAAAACACTACAAGCGGAAGTCAAAGCCGGAACCGACCGCCACGACCGGGCGAAAGCCGAGCGAGATTCGAAAAAACAAAGTCGGGACGCTCGCACCAAACTCATCGAAGAACGCAAAAAAGCCTTCGACGCCAAGCAAAAAGCCTATGAAGCGGTCGAAGAAAAAGACAAGCAACTGGCACCTTTGAACGAAGGCCTCGACAAACTTCGAAACGATCTCGCCGCTTCGAAGGCCCTGCTGAAGGAAAAAGAATCCAAACTTCTTTCGGCGCGAGACGCCGAAAAACTGAACGAACTGGTATCAAAGCATAAAGACCTGAAGGCGACCCTCAAGAAAGCGATGGATGCGGACAAGAAAAGACGTCAATGCCTGTCAGATAGCAAGGCGATCCTCGTAACGAAGAAAACAGTGACCCGCCTGAAAAAGATCGAGAACGAACGCGACCTTGCCGAGGAGCGATTGAAGGCGGCAGCGACGCGCATCGAATATCGACTGCAATCCGGGGCGAAGGTCGAACTCGAAGGGCGATCCCTCGCAGGCTCCGGCACCGATCTGCTGACCGAGAGAGCCGACCTTCGGATAAAGGGAATAGGAGAGATAGCGATCATCCCCGGCGGCGATGATTTGGACGAACGCCGCCGCGAGGCGGAAGAAAAGACTCGCCGACTCGAACAAGAACTCGCCAAGGTGAACGCCAAAAACGTCGCCGAAGCGGAGGCGAGTTTGAATCGAAAAAGCGAACTCGAAAAACAAGCATCGGTGCACAAAGCGACTCGTGATGGACTTGCTCCCGAGGGAATACAAGCCTTGGAGGACGAACTCGCCGCCATCGAAGCGAAGCGGGACGATCTTCGCGAAAGACTTGGCGATGACGCCGACCTGAATATCAAAGTCGACGATCTGGAGCGCGAGGTGCGTACGCTCCAAAAAGAGGTCGAAACCGAAGACAGCAATGTCCGGAACGAAGAAGGGGTGGTGCAAAAGATCAAAGAAGCGCTCGCCGCCTTGCGCGCGGATAAAACATCCGCCGAGCGGAACGCAAACAACAAAGATTCAGAACTCGTCAAAGCGCGCGACGAAATCGCCGACGAGACGCTGGAAAAAATGCTTTCGGTCAAAGAACGCGAATTCGAAACCAGCGGCGAACGCCTGAACAAAGCGAAGCAAGCGCTCGATGCGGAAAATCCGGATGCCGTCGAAGCCGAACTCGAACGAGCGATGCGCTCGTTAGAAAGCAGCCAGCGCCGCGGCGAGAATCTCGAACGCGATATTCGCGATCTGAAAGTCGAACTCGCAACCCTCGGCCAAAAAGGACTGGCCGAAGAGGTGGCCGAGCTCGAAGAAAAACACGCATCGGCGGCGCTGCAACTGAACAATACGGATCGCCGAGCAAACGCGCTCGCTCTGCTGCACCGCACCTTGACCGATGCTCTGAGCAATGCCAAGGAAAGGGTCGCAAAGCCGATCGTTTCCAAAATCGCCCCCCACTTACGCCTGCTGCTCCCCGATGCCGCCCCGTCGATCGACGAGGACCTCGTGTTCACCGGAATCGAACGCGCCGGCGCAAACGAAGAGTTCGAGGGGCTTAGCATCGGTACGCGAGAGCAACTGGCGATCCTGATCCGCTTGGCTTATGCCGATTTGCTGAGCGAAAAGGACGTGCCGGTCACCGTGATCCTCGACGATGCCTTGGTCAACTCCGACGACGAACGCCGCGATCGAATGAAAAATATCCTGTATCGAGCCGCCAAACGCTATCAGATACTGGTACTGACTTGTCATGAAAAAGAGTATCGAGACGCCGGCGGCAATCTTATCCGACTCGAAGACGCCGTCTCGGAAAGCGACTGAAGCGAAGCATAAGACGATGGAAGGAAAAAGCGCATGAATACCAAGATGGTGGATTTGCTGAACCAAACCGCCGCGGAACTCCATCGATTCCTCGAGAAAAAACTACCGGCGCTCGGCGATGAAAACTGGTGGGGTACGCGGGTCGTCGACAACCTGACCTTTCAACAGCAACGCCATATCGAGAATCGAGGCATCCGCGAACTCGCAAAGCTGGATCTTGCCGCGCTGATACGCATCCTCGACCGGAATTGGTATGAACTAGGCCAAAAAGAACCCTTCCCGCCGGATGCGCGGCATTTCGTCAAGGAAATGCAAACGGTCAGGAATCGCTGGGCCCATGCAACCGTCGAGGAATATCCCCGAGACGATATCTATAGAGACCTCGATACCCTGCAGCGCTTCCTCGCCCTGTTCGACGCCCCCGAAACTTTGCAAGAAACCGTGCGATCCGAGCGGGAAAAGATCATTACGATCAAGCCGATCGAATCGAAAGAAAAGATCGAGACGGAACCGGATCCGGCACCCGTCGAAAAAAAGAGCGAGGGTGCGGCTTTTCAGCCCCCGCAGATGGTTCGACTCAAAGCGAATGCGGAAAAAAGAGGCCCGGTTTTGGAAGTCCAAGAACTGGAAACCGAGAACAGATACAGAATTTTCATCGACGGGACGCAAAAATGGTTCTATGAATCCCAGTTGGAAGAGGAGCCGCCGGAAGAAGAGGGTCAAGTATCGGTCTCTTTGAATCGATTTCACGCCCACCTGACGGCATTGCATATCCAGCACCCGAATCCCTCGACTCTCTACTCGCTGAACGCCGCCCGCGTCGACTTCATCCCCTATCAATTTCGCCCCGTACTTAAATTCATTCACGCCGAAAGACCGAGATTGCTGATCGCCGACGGAGTCGGGGTCGGCAAAACCATCGAAGCGGGGTTGATATTGAGGGAACTCCAGGCTCGTCGCGAGGTGCGTTCGGTATTGATCATCTGCCCCCGCCCTTTGGTCGCCGAGCGGAAGTGGGAGATGGAAATGAAGCGCTTCGAGGAGCGTTTCACCCAGCTGGACGGAAAGACCCTGCGCCACTGCATCAGCGAAACCGATCTCGAAGGCGAGTGGCCCGAACAGCACGCCAAAACGATCATGCCTTATTCCCTTTTCGACGACGGCCTGCTCCACGGATCCCAAGCAAACGCCTCCTCTCGCCGAAAGAAAAAACAAATCGGGCTATTGGATCTCGACCCGCCTCCCCGCTTCGATCTGGTGATCGTCGACGAAGCGCATCATGCGCGAAATCCCGCGACGCATACCCACGACGCCGTCCGCTTCTTTTGCGAGCACGCCGAGGCCGTCGTATTCCTCACCGCAACGCCCTTGATGTTAGGGAGCGATGATTTATTCGTCTTGCTCAACCTATTGCGCCCCGACACGATCTTCGACCAAGAGAGTTTTTATCATATGGCGGCTCCCAATCCCCATATCAATCGCGCCGTCGATATCGCCCGTGGCGCCTCCGATCGCTGGCAGCAAAAAGCGTTATCGGCACTGAAAGACGCCCTACGCACGGATTGGGGCGAAAGTATCATGGCAAAGGACCCTGAATTCATCGGTGTCAAGGATGATCTCACAAAAAAGACGCTTTCACTCGAAGACCGGGTGGGGATGATTCATCGATTGGAGGCTTTGCATACATTTTCCGGCATCATCAACCGCACCCGCCGACGCGATATCGGCGAATTCACCATTCGAGAGCCGCTGACCGTCGAGGTGGACTTCACCTCGCAGCAGCGAGAACTCCACGATACCCTGCTCGAGGTTCAAGCGCGGATCCTGTCGAAGATACACTCGACACCGATCATCAAATTCTTGATGAGCACCCTTCGCCGTCAGGCGGCGAGCTGTCTTTACGGCTTGGCGCCTTTTATCGAGGATATTTTGAATCGCCGCATCGAAGGTATCGGCGCCCAAGAGTCGAGCGACGAATACGAATATCTCGACCCGGCAGCGGCAGGCGAGATTCTGCCCGAGATCAAGGCGGTGGCCAATCGCGCAACGATGATCGACGGCACCGACGATCCGAAATTGAGGGCTTTGAAAAAGATCATCGACGACAAGCAAAAGTTGGAAAACAACAAACTGATGGTTTTCAGCAGTTTCCGCCATACCCTGGACTATCTTTTTCCCAAACTCCTCGTAACCGGCATCCGAGTGGGCATGGTGCACGGCGGAACGTCCGATGACGAGCGAATCGCCCTGCGCGAGCGATTCAAACAATCCCGCGAAGAGACCGAAACGATCGACGTGCTGCTCTTCTCCGAAGTCGGATGCGAAGGACTGGACTATCAGTTCTGCGATTGCATCGTCAACTACGATCTCCCGTGGAATCCGATGCGCATCGAACAACGGATCGGTCGGATCGACCGCCGAGGACAAAAAAGCGAAAAAGCGTTGATCTATAACCTCATCACCCCCCATACCGTGGACGCCGATATTTACGAGCGCTGTTTGATGCGAATCGGGGTCTTCAACAAAGCGATCGGTGCGGGCGAGGAAATATTGGGCGAGGTCGCGAAGGAGATTCGAAGCGTCGGAGAAAATATTCGACTCACCGAATCCGATCGCCGAGAAAAACTTCAGCAAATCGCCGACAACGAGATCCGGCTGGCCCAGGAAAAACAGGCGCTGGAAGACAAGGAGGCGGATCTCTTCGGCATTCAACTGCCGGCGGACCAAACGCGACGGGATATCGAAGGCGCCTCGAGCTACTGGCTATCACCGGTCGCCGTGAAAAACCTCGTCGAAAACTACTTGCAGGACATCGCCGGAAAAACACAGGACTTCATCCTCGGCGAAAAGGCGACGAAAACCCTTCGCATCTCGCAAGAAGTCAGAACCAAGATGTTGAAAGACTACCAAGCGCTGCCGCGAAGCGCCTCGGCGTTCTACAAAGAATGGGAGAGTTGGCTGAAGGGAGCCAAATCGCACTTGAGCATTACCTTCGATACCCCAGAGGCGGTCGAAAACCGGAGCGCGACCTTCATCACCCCCCTTCACCCGTTGGTACGCCAAGCAGCTGGCGCCATCGAATCCGACGGGAAGAAACCGATCTGCATCGTACACGCCATCGACGACGAAATCCCCCCCGGACACTATCCATTCGTCATCTACGAATGGCGATACGTCGGTGTCCGGGAAAACCTGAAGCTCTACCCGATCGCCGAATCACCGGAAGTAACGAAACGGCTACCGAGCCTATTGGAGCACGGAAGAACGGGGAATCTTCCAGAAGATCACATGCCGGAACCGACGGTTTTCGAAAAACTGGAAGCCCAACATTACGAGCATTGGAGGGATACGCGCTCGGAGCACAAAGAACGAAACCGACGAATCGCCGACCATCGACGCGAGAGCCTGAAGAACAGCCACCGGCGAAGAACGGCGATGCTATCGGATATTCTGGCCAAAGCAACGAACGACAAGATCCAACGCATGCGACAAACACAACTGGAAAACGCCGAAACGGACTACCAAAGACGGATCGCGAGTTTCGACGATGCGGTAAAAAAAGCGGACCTGAACGCCGAACCCGTGGCTTACGGAGTTTTGATTCTGACGCAGGAGCAAATCGATGGCTAGCGACTACGATGCGATTCGCGAAGAGAATATCAAACAATACGGCGAAGGCACCCGACACCTTGAATTTCTCGGCCGGCTATATAGCGATCGCACGCATTTCGTTTACGAACTGCTGCAAAATGCAGAGGACAAAAACGCCAAGAAAGTCCGATTGAATCTGTACAAAGACCGGCTCGAATTCTTGCATGACGGAACACCCTTCGACGAGGCGGATATCCGCGGCATCTGCGGCGTCGGGGAGGGCACGAAATCAGAAGATCTCACCAAGATCGGGAAATTCGGAATCGGCTTCAAATCCGTCTATGCTTACACCTCATCGCCGAGGGTCCACTGCGGGGACGAGAATTTCCGCATCGAGAATTACGTCAGGTCTTATCAGGAAGAAACCGTTCAAGTTTCCGCCCCGTGGACGACGAAATTCGTTTTTCTTTTCAATTCTCAGACAATTTCGGCTGATGCGGCATTCGATGAGATCGCCAAGCGTTTGACCGATCTTAATGTTCGCACGCTATTATTCCTCCGGAGTATCAACGAAATCGAATGGAAAACCGACGAGGGAGAATCAGGTCTTTATCTTCGTAGTACCAAACGGAGAAAAGCGGCTCGTCAAGTGACCATTGTCGGGCAACATCAAAACGAAAAGGATATAGAAGAAACTTGGCTCGTCTTCGAAAGGCCGGTTGACGATCCTGACGGCAACCCGGTCAAACCGGTCGAAATCGCTTACCGGATCGAAGAACGGAAAAGAAAAGGCAAGGGCAAAGGAAAAGGCAAGATTAGGAAAGCAGAGAAGATTGTGCGCTTGAACGAATCTCCCCTATTCGTCTTTTTTGCAACGGAAAAAGACACAAGGCTGGGATTTCTGCTCCAAGGACCCTACAAAACAACCCCGGCAAGGGATAATATTCCGAAAGACGATCCGTGGAATACCAGTCTTTTGGAAGAATCGGCCGAACTTGTCGTCGATTCTTTGCGCCACCTCAAATCCATGAAACTCCTCGGCGTATCGGTACTCGAAGCGATGCCGATTGTAGAGGATGACTTTCCTCACGACAATATGTTCCGTAAAATATACGATGTCGTTTCGCGGAGGCTGATAGAGGAGGAATTTCTACCGACCGAGACCGGGGGTTATATCAGCGCTGCCGATGCGAAGATCGGGCGCGGGGAAGATATCAGGAGGTTGCTTTCATCGAATCAACTTGCCGAGTTCTCAAGGGAGATGAATTTCATCCGCATCGGCAAGCCCCTCAAGCCACAATGGCTGAGCGGGGAAATCACCCATGAGCGCACACCGGAATTGAGAAAATATCTTATCGAACATCTGAATATCGAAGAAATCACTCCGGAGAAGTTTGCATTGCATGTTACCGATGAATTTTTTGAAAAACAACCGGATGAATGGTTTGTCGGTTTATATAAATTTCTCCTTCATCAAGAATCTCTATGGCGAGCGCTTGGTTCTGGCCAGTGGAATGTCGGTGGATACATGCGGCGCAAGCCATTCGTTCGTCTGGAAAACAATCGTCAAGTAAAGGCTTTCGAGAACAACGGGGATATTGCGGTTTATCTGCCCCAAAAATCAGCCAAAGGACTGCCCTGCATAAAGAAAAGCCTGATCGAGGATAACGAAGCACGGGAATTTTTCATACGATTGGGGGTAAAAGAGCCGGATATTACCAGCGAGGTAATCGAACGTGTGCTCCCGCTCTATGAGCCTGACGAAATAATAATATCCGACGAGGAGCATGCAGATCATATCTCTTTGATTCTTCAGGCTCTCAAAGTCGATTCAATGGAACGTCGACGAATTTTGATTGACAAACTGAAGGATAGTTACTTTCTATACGCACGAAGTGCGACCGGCGAAGAAGCATGCATCAAACCTGGCAAGGTCTATTCAAATAATCCGGATCTGGAAGTATATCTGAAAGACAATCCCGATGCTTGGTTCTTGGATGAAAGGTATTCCGAAAAAGAAGTCGACGCGTTCTTGACCTTGGGGGTTCATGACGAAATCGCTATTTACAAAAGAGAACCTGATCGAAAAGGCTATGTCACCGTGACCGCAATTCATGGATGTCATGAGCGTGGGCTCGATGGATTCGATCCGGGCTGCCGGGTGGACGATCTTAATTTTGCCGTCCGTAATCCGAATATACAGCGCAGTCTCTTTATATGGGAAAATATCGCACATCCATTGCAGAGACAATTTCGAGGATCCGTTGAAAAATCGAGAAAAAAGACCTACGAAGGCAGTGAAGTCGAGGATACTCTTTCAAAAATCGGAGTTGCCCTGTTATCCAATGCTTGGCTACCCGATAAAGAAGGTGAATTTCACAAACCAGGGGAACTTTCCCTCGATGCTTTGCCGAGTGAATTCGAGCGATACGAAGATCTGGCAAGTCATCTGAGGATGATAGGAAGCGAGCTGAGCGATCTCGCCCAAAAGGCGGGTTTCGATGTCGGAGAACTCGATTTGCTTCGCGAACTGAAAAGCAGCATGCCGGAGGAATTCAAACGCATCAAAGAACTCCTCACGGAAAAGAAGGCAAAGCCGGCTTTCCCGGAGCGAATGTCATCTGATCCTAAACGCCGTGCGCATCGCGCAAGGGTGCGCGCCGACGAGGCTCCGAAGAGGAAATACGAGGTGCGTCCTAGGAGTGTCAAGACTTCGAATTCCGCCGGTAGCAAAGATGTATATCTACGAGAAAGCTACACCCGCGAAAGGAAATTGTTTTGTCAGATATGCGAGGATGTGATGCCCTTTCGCGGAAGGGATAACGAGTATTATTTGGAATCGGTGCAGGTACTCGATGACATCGATATAGAACATGAAGCGAAGCATCTTGCACTTTGCCCACTATGCGCTGCAAAGTTCACAGAACTCGTTAAAAAGGATGAAAAACAACATCGACGCCTGCGTCATGATCTCGTGCAATTGGATATTGCCAATTCAAAGGATTTTCGGATAAACATCAGACTTGGCAATGAATCGGGTTCCATCCGCTTCGTAGAAACGCATCTCATTGATATCAAGGAACTCTTGGATGCAGAAGATAAGTCACCCGATGTCTGAAGGAGTTCAGGCTGACCTCGACAGCGAATGCTTCGCTTTTTCGAGCCGAAATTCGCGGACAACTCCCATTGCCCGACAGATATGATTCTCTCGGGCAACGATCTGACATCGATGGTATCCCAACGGTCTGCAATCGGAGCGAGGGACATGAAAGAAAAACCCACCGAGGTTTTGCAAGAGCTCAATCGAGCACGGAGTGATTGGGTCAAAGTAACCCGGGAAAATAACTTCGAAGGCGGTATTTTGAGTCTTTTGTCGGACCTTTATCCGGATCAGGCGCATTTTATTTTTGAACTGTTGCAAAATGCCGAGGATGCGTACGCGACGACCGTTCGGTTTGAACTGACCGACGATAAACTCGTTGTGCAGCATAACGGGAGTAGATTGTTCAGTTCCAAGGATGTCGAATCGATTACCAGTATCGGTGAGAGCACGAAAAAGGACGATGTCAACAAGATCGGTAAATTCGGTATCGGTTTCAAAGCCGTTTTCGCTTACTCCAAAACGCCTCGGGTGCATTCCGGGGAATATAACTTCGAGATCAGGGATTTGGTATGTCCTTCGGAGATATCCGGCATTCGAAAGATCGATCAAGGAACGATCTTCGTATTTCCGTTCGACAATCCGTCGAAGACGAAGGAGTCGTGTTTTCGTGAAATCAAAAGCGTATTCGAATCTCTGGATCATACCATTTTGCTTTTTCTCAACAATATCGAATTGATCGAATGGGAGCTGAACGGGGAAGGAAGCGGTCTGGCCATGCGAAAGCATATCGCCGATACGGACGAGGAATTAATCAAGGTTTCCATAGCGGGATCGTCGGGCGATGATCTGCGGGAAGACGCTTGGTTCCTCAGATTTCAAAAGGCGCTCGAAGAACATGGGGATTTGAAGTGTTCGATTGCCCTGAAATTGGGCTTTCGCAAGGAGGGTCAAACGAATCTCGAGCCTCGTAAAGGGCTTGCCAAGCAAATGAAGGTCGTTCCGGCAGACGGCCGGCTCTGCGTATTTTTTCCTGCGGAGAAGGAAACGACCAAGTTGAAATTCTATATCAACGGACCATACGCTGCGACAATCGATCGTGCAAGCATCAAGCATGATCATGAGGATAACCGCAAGATAATGGAAGCGAGCGCCGGGCTCCTTGTCGAAGCGATGGAGCGTTTGAAGGGGATCGGATTGCTGACCTCGGAATTCTTGGAAGTGTTGCCGAATAACGACGATGAATTGTCGGATTTTTATGCGATCCTGAAAGAAATTGTCTATGACGCCCTTCGTAACAAAGCGCTGATACCATGTTTGGGCGGTGGATATGGCGATGCGGTAGAACTGGCCCGCGGTCCGAAAGAAGTAAGCGATGTTATCGACGAAAAAGCATTGGTGGTGCTGTTCGACGATCATAAAAGAAGATGGGCGGCCGGGGTGATGCGAAACAGCAGATCCGATAAGCTGCTTATATCCTTGGATATACCCTATTATGGCTATAATGAACTGATCGATGCCGTCGAGAAGAAATATGGATATAGTCGATACTGGAGCCCCGATCATCATGCTCTTAACTGGTTGGTCGATCGGCATGATCGATGGCTGCAATCATTCTATCTACTTCTGTTTAGGGTAACCGACCGAGAGGAGAGAACAAACGAGATCGATCGATGGGAAATAATAAAGCTCCAGAATGGGGAATTTTCTACCGGAGACGAAGTTTATTTTCCGATCGAAGGAAACTCCACTTCCGGTCTGCAGACGGTATCTGCCGGAATTTTCGACGGGTTGAAAAGAGAGAGAGGCGATCGATTGCATCGATTTTTGAAAGCCGCAGGGGTGAAGGAGATCGGGGAGGTAGAGGAAATTCAACAAATACTCGATCGTTTTTATACCCGGGATTCAAAGCCACCGGGGAAAAAGAGACACTTGGATCATATCAAGCGATTTGTCGACTGGAATGACGGAAAAAATGAGATGGATATTTTCCAAGGCTATTATATTTTTCTGGATTCCGCCGATGAATACTTTCTTCGAGGCAAGAATTGTTATATCGACAAGCCTTTGGAAGAGACGGGGCTTCGCGCCATCTATTCCGACGGAGCCGGAAAGGATGAGTCCCGCCTCGCACTCTGGTCGGGCTATGCCAAAGTAAAAAACTTCGTCTCGTTTGCGAGAGCATGCGGCGTTCGAATCTCAATAGAGATCGATCGAATAACCACATTCAATAATCCAAGAAAAAGCGAACTCTATGAACATACCTCAAATGCACGATGGGTTTCTTCTACCGGAATCGACGAGGACTATTTCATAGAATCTCTCGATGAGATATTGGAAGAAAAAAGCGTGGAGATTGCAAGACTCTTATGGAACGCTCTCGCCGCAGCGGATCCTCGCGTATTGAAAGCGAAATATCGGCCAAATCGGCAGTATAACGAGCGATGCGTGCCATCGAGCCTAGTGCAGATTCTGCAGAGTAAGGAATGGATCCCCGGGAAAGACGGTCTATTCCACTCCCCTCGGGAAATGTCCCGAAATTCGCTCAGAGACGACTTCGATTATGACGACAGAAACGGATGGTTGACGGCCATCGGATTCGGCGAGGAAGAGCATAAGGAAACGGAGGAATACCGTGCCCGCAGCGAAAGTGCAAAACAACTGGAAATCACGCTTGAGGATGTCGAATTTGTCAAACGTGCCAAAGAAGACCCGGAGTTCTATAAAAAAATAAAAAGAGAAATGGACGAAAAAAGCATGTCCAAAAAATTTCCCGAACGCCCATCGAGGGACCCGAAAAGGCGCACCCGAAAAGCAAAGGTACGAGCCGGCACCGAGGCGACGAAGGAATACGAAAAACGAAGCCGAAGCGTCCGGGTATCGAGGCCTGACGGCGAGAGCACCGCATATCTTGAACAAAGCTATACCAACGATGAGGATCAACTTATCTGTCAAATCTGCAAGGAGGAAATGCCGTTCAGGCGTCGAGACGGCAATTACTACTTCGAAACGGTGCAGATCCTCGATGATCTCGATAAAGAGTATGTCGCGGCATCGATCGCGCTTTGTCCCTTATGCTCGGCAAAATTCCAAGTGCTGGTCAAAACGGACAAAGAACAATGTGAACGCCTGCGGGATGATATCGTGAACTCGAAAGATCTACTCGTGGGCTTGGATTTCGGCAATGAATCGGGCTCCATCCGCTTCGTGGAAACGCATCTTTTGGATATCAAGGCTATCTTGGAAGAGGAAGAGGAGGAAGATCGATCGCCCGATGACTGAAAAGGGGTTCGAAGCGATGTCGGTGGCGATACGATCGCCCTAAGACTCTTAGGATGCAGCCGACGCTTCGCTCTTTCGAGCCGATTCTTGCGAAGGACTCGCCTTGCCGGGCAGCGATAAGACGAAAAAGCGAATTCGCGGCTTTATGCCAAAATGCCCTGGGCAAAGAAGCGGGGGATATCGCGGTTTTCAAGGCTTCGAAGCCTAGCCCGGTGCGTATCGAGGCAAAGCAAAACCCGATGCCGAAGCGAAGAGATGGCTTGTTCGCGGCGGATCGGAGGTATCGCAAAAAGACGAGCCCGATCCGGCGCGGATAAAGACGAAAAACTTCGCTTGTCGACCCCGACGGAACCTCACTATGATGGCAAGTGATCGAATCGGCGGCATGAACGACGATATCTGGATGCGCCGAGCGCTCGACTTGGCATCTCGCGCCGCGACGGCGGGCGAGGTGCCGGTGGGGGCGATCGTGGTGCAAGACGGACGGATGATCGGCAGCGGGGCCAACGCTCCCATCGGCACTTGCGACCCCACGGCCCATGCCGAAATCGTCGCCTTGCGAGAGGCGGCGGCAGCCGTGGGCAACTACCGCCTGCCGGGGGCGGTTCTCTACGCGACGATGGAACCCTGCGTGATGTGCGCCGGGGCGATCGTCCATGCCCGCATCGCCCGCGTGGTCTTCGCCGCCCCCGACGAACGCTGGGGCGGGGCGGGAAGCGTTTTCGACGTGCTCGGCAGTGAGCGACTCAACCACCGTCCGGTGGTCGAAGGCGGGGTGCTGGCCGACGAGTCGGCGCGGATGCTTCTCGATTTTTTCCGAGATCGCCGCGGGCGCGGCAAAGAGCCCGGCTGAGCCCGCAAAAAATCCGAATCCGCCGCACAAACCGCAGGCGAGGGACGAAAAAAAACCGCATCGAAGAGCCTTTCGCCGACAAAACGCACCCCCGAACCCGGTGCATTGCGGGTATCATTGCCCCCGTTGTTTCGAGCCTTGGATTTTCGAGCGCCACTCCCTTCGATTTCGCTTTCGAGCGGCGCTCTTTGCGCACCCTCTTTTGCGCAACCATCGGCATTTCGAATCCCTCTGCCGGCGAATCTCGTCGACCTTCTCTATCACTCGGCTTTCCCGCCGCCACCACCGAACATATCAGTCCACAAGGAGACTCCCGGCATGAATGACAGCAGGAAACAGGCTCTCGGCTCGGCTCTTTCGCAGATCGAGCGGCAGTTCGGCAAAGGCGCGATCATGCGCATGGGAGACGAGAGTATCGAGCGCGATATCGAAGTCGTTTCCACCGGATCGATCGGCTTGGATATGGCCCTCGGCGTGGGAGGACTGCCCCGCGGGCGGGTGGTCGAGATCTACGGACCCGAGTCCTCGGGCAAAACCACGTTGACCTTGGAAGCCATCGCGCGGGCGCAAAAAGCCGGGGGGACGGCGGCGTTCATCGACGCCGAACACGCCCTCGATCCGCAATACGCGCGCAAGATCGGGGTGGATGTCGACGAGCTGCTCGTCTCGCAACCCGATACCGGCGAGCAGGCTCTCGAAATCGTGGACATGATCGTGCGCTCGGGAGCGGTCGACTTGGTGGTCGTCGATTCCGTCGCCGCTTTGACCCCCAAGGCGGAAATCGAAGGAGAGATGGGGGATTCGCATGTCGGCCTGCATGCCCGCTTGATGAGCCAAGCCTTGCGCAAACTCACCGCCAATATCAAGCGCTCCAACACCCTCGTCATCTTCATCAACCAAATCCGCATGAAGATCGGGGTGATGTTCGGCAGCCCCGAAACCACCACCGGCGGAAACGCGCTCAAATTCTACGCCTCGGTACGCCTCGACATTCGCCGCATCGGAGCGATCAAAAAACGCGACGAGGTCGTCGGCAACGAAACCCGGGTCAAGGTGGTCAAGAACAAGGTCGCCCCGCCCTTCCGCCAAGTGGAGTTCGATATCCTCTACGGGCAGGGAATTTCACGCGAAGGCGAGCTGATCGACCTCGGGGTCAAGCACGAGATCATCGAAAAATCCGGCGCTTATTACAGCTACGGAGGCAGCCGTTTGGGTCAGGGTCGAGACAACGCCCGCGAATTTCTCCGGGAAAACACGCCGGTGGCGCAGGATATCGAAAGCGGGATACGAGCGATCCTCATGCCGGAACGCCCGTCGAATCCCGAAGCCGATGCGGAAGCGACAAACGCCTCGGATACGCCGCCGTCGGGAGCGGGAAAGAAAAATGTCGGGGAAAAGGTTGAAGCCTGAGCCCCGAGACGGCGAAGCGCCGCTTGCCAAGCGGGATATCCTCGTGCGGCAGCGGGCTTTGTCGGGGACTGCGGTCCCGCGCAAGGACGGGCAGCGTTTGGACAGCGACGGGAAGCCGCCCGGCGATGATTCGCTTGGATCGCTCGGGTCCCTCGATGCGGTCCGCAACGCCCTCGCGAAGATGTCGGCGAAAAAAGCGAAAGCCGATCCCTCCCTTGGCATTGGATCGGGCATTGGATCGCCCGATACGCTGCCCGACGACCCGGATAGGGCCTCGACCCGGCAACGAGCGTTGACTTTGCTGGCTAGGCGCGAGCACGCCCGCATCGAACTCGAGCGCAAGTTGGTCGCCAAGGGAAGCCCGCTCGATACGGTCCGCGAAGTGCTCGATCGGCTCGAAAGCCAAGGACTGCTGAGCGAGGAGCGTTTCGCGGAGCGTTATGCGGCGTCAAGGAAGGAGCGCGGACACGGCCCGATACGCATCCTCGATGAACTGCGAGAGCGCGGAATCGACGAGGGACTGTCCGAAAAAGCCGTGAACCCGAAGGCCGAGGACTGGTTCGATCTGGCGGCCAAAGCCCGGCGCCGTCGTTTCGGCGACGAGCGCCCCGATAACTATCCCGAATGGGCCCGCCAAGCCCGGTTTTTGGAACGACGCGGTTTCGCCTTGGATCATATCCGCGCGGCTTTGGGCTCGTCGTTCGACAGGGCTTGAAAACGGCGGCCTGAAAACATAAGGATCGTCTCGAACGACGCCGACCGAACTCCTCGCTCGTCGCTGCGAGGATCGAAACCCGCCCCGGAGCCCTTTTGCGCACGTATCCTTGAGGTCGATCCAGTCAATCCAGCCGAACCCCGCCGAAAGCCGACCACGACCGAGCGACCGTCAGGCACCGACGGGCATTTCGAAATCCCCATCGAATCCATCCGCGAGAACCCCGATGACCAGCAACGAACTTCGGCGCATCTTCTTGGATTATTTTCGCACGCGCGGTCATGAAGTCGTTGCCGGCAGCCCCTTGGTGCCCGGCAACGACCCCACCTTGCTCTTCACCAACTCGGGGATGGTGCAATTCAAAGATGTCTTCCTCGGCGCCGAAAAACGCAACTACTCCCGAGCCACCACCGCCCAACCCTGCGTCCGCGCCGGCGGCAAGCATAACGATCTCGATAATGTCGGCTACACCGCGCGACACCACACCTTCTTCGAGATGCTCGGCAACTTCAGCTTCGGCGACTACTTCAAGCGCGAAGCCATCGGCTACTGCTGGGGGCTGATGACCGAGGTCTTGGGCCTGCCGCCGGAAAAACTCTGGGTGACGGTCTACAAAGACGACGACGAGGCGGCGCAGATCTGGATCGACGAGATAGGCATCGACCCCACCCGCTTCACCCGCTGCGGGGAAAAGGACAACTTCTGGGCGATGGGCGATACCGGGCCCTGCGGACCTTGCTCCGAGGTCTATTACGACCATGGCCCCGATGTCCCGGGCGGACCGCCGGGCAGCCCAGACGAGGAGGGCGACCGCTATACCGAGATTTGGAATCTCGTCTTCATGCAATTCAACCGGGATGCCTCGGGGGCGATGGAGCCCCTGCCCCGACCCTCGGTGGATACCGGCATGGGCCTCGAACGCATGGCCGCGGTCCTGCAAGGCGTGCGCAGCAACTACGAGACGGATCTCTTCGTTCATCTGATCGATGCCGCCGCCGAGATCACCGGAGCCGGCGACCGCGAAGACAAATCCCTGCGGGTGATCGCGGATCACATCCGCTCTTGCGCCTTCTTGATCACCGACGGCGTGGTCCCCGCCAACGAGGGACGCGGTTATGTCCTACGCCGGATCATCCGGCGCGCCATCCGGCACGGCCATCGCTTGGGAACCTCCGAGCCTTTTTTCTGGCAGATGGTCTCGGCCCTCGAAGGAGAAATGGGCGCCGCCTATCCCGTCCTCGGCCGCCGCCGCGGTCATATCGAACAAGCCCTGCGACAAGAAGAGGAGCAGTTCTCCCGCACCCTGGATCAGGGGATGCGCATCCTCGAGGAGAGCATCGAGGGATTGGAGGGCAATACCATCCCCGGCGAGACCGTCTTTCGCCTTTACGACACCTACGGATTCCCCGCCGATCTGACCGCCGATATCGCCCGCGAGCGAGACTTGGGAGTCGACTTGGAAGGGTTCGAGCGGGAGATGGAAGGGCAACGTACCCGCGCCCGCGCCGCCAGTCGATTCAAGGCGCAGGAGGAGGAATCCCTCGACATCGCCACCGAGTTTTGCGGCTACGAGCGGCTCGAGGACGAAAGCCTAGTGGTGGCGCTACTGCGAAAAGGCGAAACGAGGGAGGCTTTGGAGGAGGGCGAAGAAGGGAAAATCATCCTCGAACGGACTCCTTTTTATGCCCAAGCCGGCGGTCAAGTCGGCGATCGCGGGATGATCATGACCTTGATGCAAGCGAACGAGCCCGGTTTCGGCTTCGAGGTACTAACCACTTGGAAGGAAGGCGATACCGCGGTGCATATCGGCGTCATGCGCAAGGGTCGTATCGCCCTCGGGGACAAGGTCATCGCCCGGGTCGACGAAAGCGCCCGCCTCGCCACCGCGCGCAACCATTCCGCCACCCATCTTCTGCACGCCGCCTTGCATCGCGTCTTGGGCGAGCACGTCCAACAAAAAGGTTCCTTGGTGGCGTCGGATCGCCTGCGCTTCGATTTCTCCCACCCCAATCCGCTGAGCCGAGACGAGCGGCATGAGATCGAGTCCTTGGTATCGGGCTGGATTTTGCAAAACTCCGAAGCCCGCACCGACATCATGCCCCTCGACCAAGCCCGACAAAGCGGCGCCATCGCCCTCTTCGGCGAAAAATACGACGACCCGGTGCGGGTTCTCTCGATCGGCGATCACTCCACCGAGCTTTGCGGCGGGACCCACGTCTTGAGAGCCGGGGATATCGGCCTGTTCAAAATCGTCTCCGAGGGCGGGGTCTCGGCCGGAGTGCGCCGGATCGTCGCCCTGAGCGGCGAGAAGGCCCTTGCTTGGGTGCAAACGATGTCGGATCGGCTCGATCGGATCGCCGACACCATCCAAGCCACCCCCGAAGCGGCGGCGGAGCGACTCGAAGCCCTGCTCGCTCGCAACCGCGAACTCGAGCGCGAGATATCGCAGTGGCAGAGCAAAGCCGCCGGGACGCAAGGCGACGAGCTGGCCGCCCAATCGGTCGATATCGAAGGGATCAAAGTTCTTGCCACCCGCATCGACGACACCGATATCGGCGCTTTGCGCCAGGTCGTCGATCGGCTCAAGGATCGCCTCGGCACCGCCGCGGTGGTGGTGGCCACCATCAAGGACGACAAAGTCTCTCTCGTCGCCGGGGTGACCCGGAACTGCACGGACCGCATCAAGGCCGGGGAACTCGCCAATCATGTCGCATCCCAAGTCGGCGGGCGCGGCGGCGGACGCGCGGATCTCGCCCAAGCGGGCGGCAACGACCCCTCTCGATTGGATCAGGCGCTCGGTTCCGTCGGGGAATGGGTGCGCGAGCGCAGCGCATGAGCGTGAGCCTGAAGTCTTGCGGCCGCCGGCAGGCGTCCCTCGACGAGACCATCGACGAAGCCGTCGATCCGGCACCGCCCGAAGTCGGCATCGGCATCGCCATCACCGATCACCCCCCGGCAACCCGCGAGACTCGCCGATGCCGTTGATCGTCCAGAAATTCGGGGGCAGTTCCCTTGCCGATATCGAGCGCATCGTCCACGTCGCCGAAAGGATCCGGCAACTGAGCGAGAGCGGAGCGAAGGTCGTGGTCGTGGTCTCCGCGATGGGGGGAGAGACCGACAGACTGCTCGGACTCGCCCGCGGCATCCAAAACTCGCCCCATCCGCGCGAACTCGACGTTCTTCTCTCGACCGGGGAGCAAGTCACCATCGCCCTGCTGGCCATGCGCCTGCACGCCATCGGCTGCCCCGCCCGCTCCTATACCGGTTCGCAAGTGCATATCCGTACCGACAGCGCCCATACCAAAGCGCGCATCGTCAGCATCGAAGATCGGCGCATCCGGGCGGATCTGGAAGCGGGACGGGTCGTCGTGGTCGCCGGCTTTCAGGGCATCGACGAGAGCGGCAATATCACCACCTTGGGACGCGGCGGCTCGGATACCACCGCCGTGGCCCTCGCCGCCGCCTTGGAAGCCGACGAATGCCGCATCTACACCGATGTGGACGGGGTCTACACCACCGACCCGCGCGTGGAACCGCAGGCGCGAAGGCTCGGCTTTCTCACCTTCGAGGAAATGCTGGAGTTGGCCAGCCTCGGAGCGAAGGTGCTGCAAATTCGCTCGGTCGAGTTCGCCCGCAAATACGGCGTGGTCCTGCGAGTGCTCTCTTCTTTCGAGGAGGGACCGGGCACTTTGATTGGCCCTGAATCCGAGGATAGTGATATGGAGCAACCGATGATTTCGGGCATCGCCTTCGAGCGCGACGCCGCCAAGATCACCGTCATGGGCGTACAGGACAAACCGGGCGTCGCCTTCTCGATCTTGGGCCCCATCGCCGACGAAAATATCGAAGTGGATATGATCGTGCAAAACACCGGCGTCGACGGGACCACCGACTTCACCTTCACCGTCAATCGCAACGACTTCGAAAGAACCCTGGAGATCGCCCGCGAAAGCAAAATCCAGTGGGGCGCGAGCGAGATCATCGGCGATAACCGGATCGCCAAGATTTCCCTGGTCGGGGTCGGAATGCGCTCCCACGCCGGAATCGCCAGCCGAATGTTCAAAGCGCTGGCGGCGGAGAGCATCAATATCCTGATGATCTCGACCTCGGAGATCAAAGTCTCGGTCGTGGTCGAAGAAAAATATCTCGAACTCGGAGTACGCACGCTGCACGGCGAATTCGACTTGGACGGCATCGAGGCGAACCCAGAGGATTGAAGGCTTTCGGAAGACCGACCGTCACGATTCGCCGCGATTGACCGATCCGCGAGAAGCGGATCGATATCATTGCCGTCACTCCCGTCGCCTTATAAATAAAGCCCCTTCCGATTATCGGCAAGATCGTGGATTCATCCCGCCGGCTCTTACCGTCCCGACAAATCGCTAGGGCACTTGTCATCGAATAGCGCAACCGAGCGCGACGCGATGACCGGCACCCCTTCCTTCGGCCTCCTCGAAAGGATCGACGGGATCGACGGCTTCGACCATCGCCCGAGGTCAAAGACCCCAAGCTCCAGCGCCGAAATCACTGCGGACGGAGCCGTCGACAAGCACCTACCTACCCTAATAAGCACTTCGAAACACAGCCTACCGTTTTCATAAAATCGATGCCGACGATTCCTGATGGGCGGATAGCCGATAGGTGGATAAGATATTTTCCGCAGCATCTCGTCCTAAGGGCCAAAACCTGAAAATTACCCTCCAAAGAAAAACGAAAAAGCTCCGATGCCGGCACCACCGATGACCACCAAAGCCGCTGTCAGAGAAACCACGACCCAAGGCATTCGAGAGAGTTCTTTTCGAGTGTCCTCGGCCAGTTGCTTAAACTCGTCGAAGCCTTTTTCCCGCAGTCGGGCATCGACTTCATGCTCCAAAGCCACTTCTTCGAGTCGAGAGAGAAGTTCTTGATCGGTCATCGTTTTGTCCTCCGCACCCTTCTTCGCCTCTTTTACGAAATATATACCTGATAGACCGCCTGAATCCCCGCTCGAAGCGCTTTCGCTATCTCAAGTTCGCGATTCCCGGTTCTGTCCGAGCAAGGATCGTCGACTCGATGGCTTTGACACCGATAGAAAAAGGGCGGCTTCTCCTTGTCGGAAAAACCGCCCTTAGGTAAAGGTCCGTTCGATACTCAAGCACCAGTCTTCGATGCAATCCTCGATGGGTATTCGAGCCCGATCATCGACTACCGGCCTCGACCACTCCCGTGGCACTGTCGTTGACCGCTCTCCCCGTCATCAATGCGGGCCGGCACCTGCGCGGTGAAACCCGCAAGCCGAGCCTCGCAGGGAAGATCGGATCTCGGCCATCTGGCACCCAAACAGCTTGCCGACTCCTCCGATTGCAGGTGCCTCATGCTCGCCCACGCGATATTCCCCAAGCTCGCTTCGCATCTCGCCCCGTCATCGAGATGCAGACGAACGAGGTCTCGCAGCACACTTTTGCGAGTCGCTGCCGAACGAGTTCGTGATCTCGGTAAGGACCAAGAAAATCGGGGCACGGACGATTGCCCGTGCCCCGACCTAACCATCGACGCCTACTTCTACTCCATGCTGACCGCGGTGGTGCTGACCAACGACCGCGAATCCCCCTTGGTCGAGAAGTGGGTCGCATAGACCATGAAGGGATTCTCAGACTCGATAGCGCAGGAATACCAGCCTTTGTCGTTTTTGTTGATCCGATGGTCGGCGCCTTGGACGGTGGAAACGGTGTAGACATTCAAACGATCGATCGTTCCCGCCTTGATCTTCGGCCAGTCCCGACCCCTGTCGTCGGTGCATACGAGTTTGGTCTTGGTGCATTGTTTGCCCGTCGCCGCAAGGCACCTGATGTTGACGAAGGGAGTGTTGCTTTCCCCGACCTTGAACTGAATACGAGCCTCGTTGTTTTCGCTCAACCGGTAGGCGGTGGTATTGGCGTTCACCGAATCCGTCGAGGACCAAACCTGCGCCGTGATTCGCTGATGGCTACGCAACGCACAATCGAGCGCATCGTCGCCCGTCGCCCCGGTGATCGTCTTTATCTCACTCGCCGACAACGAGACCGTCGCCCCTCGGTCAATCGAATCCTCGTCGGTCGCCACCTTCGAGGCGCTATCGAGCGAGCCCTTGAACTCGTCGCCGTCCTTGTCGGTGCACTCAAGAAACACACGGCACTTTTTCTTGTCGGCACACCCGACCCGAGCGCTCGTCTCGATCAGGTCGGAAGACGCGTTCCCCATCGCATAAGCCTTGATCGGCCAATAGAGCCCCGGGGTTTTGAGCAACTTGCGAATCTCTTTGGTCTTGCCGACGGCCTTGGGTTTGAACTTGGCGTTGTTCTTGATCTGGTCGTCGGCTCCGAGTTCGAGAAGTACGCGAATGGCATCGGCGTTGCCTTTCAAGTATCCGTAGGTTGTTACCCTCCCCCCAGTTAGCCTTACCATTGAAGCGACATGCAAGGGTGTATTTCCATCATTGTCTTTCGCGTTGACATCCGCTCCGACCTCAAAAAGTACGCGAATGACATCGGCGTTGTCTACTACTGAAGCGATATGCAAGGGTGTATTTCCATCGTTGTCTTTCGCATTGACATCCGCTCCGACCTTGACCATTGCGCGTATAGCATCCCCCGAGCCTTCAAGTGCTGCACTGTACAAAGGGGTCCATCCCCCGTGGTCTTTCGCATTGACATCCGCTCCGGCATCAATAAGCATTTGGAACACAGATGCTGGATCAGTCATGTTTGCCATGTGCAAGGGTGTCTTTCCAAAGTTGGTCCGTAATTTCACATTCGCATTCGCATCAAGCAGCACGCGAACAGTATCCTCACGCCGCTGCCGATTTGATATGCTCACGCTGCCAACCGCCGCCCGATGCAAGGGGGTCCATCCGAGGCTGCTCTGAAAGTCGACATTCGCACCCGCATCAAGCAGCATCTGGGCTATTTCGGGTTGATAGTAATATGCCGCTCGATATAGGGGTGTGTCTCCCCACCAGTTCTTCGCATCGACATCGCAGCCCGCTTCAAGCATATTGCG
The DNA here is from genome assembly GCA_965220535.1 of Gammaproteobacteria bacterium. Classification (GTDB taxonomy): domain Bacteria; phylum Pseudomonadota; class Gammaproteobacteria; order HK1; family HK1; genus HK1. The sequence goes on from OZ244833.1 coordinate 1,813,079, forward strand.
CACGGCCGTGATGTCGCCCGCCTCCACCTTTTTGTGCAGGTCGCAAGTCTGTGCGTTGCTACCGGCAAAGGGGAAAGCGACGAGCAAAGTCAAAACCAAGATACGAATCCTTTTCATTTTGCAATCCTCTTGAGAACAAGGTGGCGAGCCACCGGAGAGCCCTGACGGCGTTGCCGTCGGGGACGAAAAAACCGAGGCGCATCTTCTCGATGCGCCTCGGTGGATGTCGATGCGGGAGAGCGCCGACGAAGCGTCGGCGGCAGTGATATCGGTGTTTCGGGGCGAGGCGACGGCGAGGGTTTGCGCTTCGTCGCGGTTGTCGGCGGCGAAGGTCAGCAAGGCGGGGGCGACGAGAACGCCAAGGGGCACTGCGGTAGAGGCTGAAACCTCTCCGCTATTTATTCTTCTACGGGAATCGCTTGTTCGGTGGCTACAACGATTGAATGCCGACGTCTTTTGACTGCCGTCGGCTATAGATACATATTCCTGTGCGGCGGCGGGCTTTGGGGCCTGCGCCGAAGGCGATGCTGCTAGCGTCGATAACGAACGAAGAAGGGGTGATGCGAGGGATTCAGCAGCGAAGCGATCTCTGAGCGGGGGGGGGGGGGGGGGGGGGGGTAATGAATTCAGGCACCACAGGCACAGCAAGCATCACTGGCGCCGATTTCGGTCGGCGCTTCGAATCGTGGTTTTTGTCTGTAGACGGGTTCATCGTCGTCGCGTTCTCGGGATTGACAAGGCGGCAGGTTGGCGGAAGTCTACCCCGAATGCATATCGAGATGCAACCGGCCTTTGGCCTCCGACAAGAAGGGCGGCTTCCCCTCGTCGGAGAAGCCGCCCCCAAATCAAGATGCGAGTCCGAGGCTAGTTCCCCACCGCACCGGTGGCGCTGTTGTTGACCAACGCTCCGCCGCCACCCGTGCGCGTCAGCACCTGTGCCGTGAAGCCCGACTGCGAGCGTATCTCGCAGGCCAAGCCCAAGCCCTGCCATCTGTGACCCAAACGCTCTGCCAACTCCTCGGATTGCAGGTGTCTGGTGCTCGCTCGGGCGATGTTCCCCAAGTTCGCCTCGTATCTCGACCCCTCGTCGGTGTAGCACACGAGCGATGTCTCTCGGCAGTTCTCGCCCGCGTTGCAACGGATGCGGATATTCGATTCGTCGAAGGCGTCCGGAGAGGGTATCGATTCGATATCCGCTCGGTGCAGCCCGCCTTCTTGCGCGCTTCGAATCAACGCGCCGTTGTTGACCAGCACTCGGTCTCCCGAGCGGGTCCATACCTGCGAGCCGATATTCGCTTGGCTTCTCAGCACGCAGCCGAGTCTTCCCTCCCACGACGAGCCCGCTCCTATCAAGCGTTGGATATGACCGGGAACCAGAGTCGTCGTCGCCCATGCCCGTATCGCGGGGAAATGGCCCTGCAAGACTCTTCCGGCTTGCGTGGAGCAATCGAGGAAGACCGCGCACGGGGTGTCTTGCTTGCACCTGACCCTGACGGTGGCGGCGTCTCGGGCGCTCATCGAGGGTATCGCCAAGGCTTGCGATTTCACTTCCCAATTCGGTACGCCCCGGGGCGCGTCGTCGTTGTCGATGATGGTCGTCGTTATCGACATCCGCTCGCTCGTCCCGCCCGTGGCTTCGATGACGACGGAGTCGTAGTCGTCGAAGGTGTCGGGGTCTTCCCCGGCGACGATTTGCACCGCCATCTCCGTCTCCCACGCCGAAGGGGAGAAGGTCAATGTGCTCGGTGAGAGGGAAACCAGAGCGTTGCGGCTCGACAAAGTGACGATAACGGCTTCCGGCGGCTCTTGGGACAGCCTGATGTGGAGCGTTTGCAGCCCGCCTTCGGGGACTTCGAGGTTGCCCGCAGGACGGCGGACGAGTTTGGCGTCGTTGTCCAGGATGACGAGCGCCCGCGAATGCACCACCCGCCCCGGTATCGAAAAGACGACGGTGTCGCTGTCGTCCGACGAGCGGGCGTCTTCACCGGCGACGAGTTCGACCCGTCTCGGCACCTTCCAACTCTCGGGGGTGAAGGTCAAGGAAGTCGGGGAGAGGGAGAGGTCGGGATTGGTCGTCGACAGACCGACGGTCACGGATTCGCTCGGCTCGGAATCGAGTCGAAGGGAGATGAACGCTCGCCCGCCTTCGTCGATTTCGAATGCCCCGGAAGGGGAGATGACCAGACCCCCGGTGTAGGCGGAAGGCGGCGGGGTGTCGTCGTCGGCGACGCTGACGGGAAGGCGCGTGCCCTTGCCCGTGTAATCCCCGCCGTTGCCCACAAGAAGAATGTCGAAGGATTCGTCGTTCGCATCGCCGTCGTGGGCCACGAACACGCTGACGTCTCGATAGCGGTTCCAAGCGTTCGCACCGCCGCTTCGGGTGAAAGCGAGCGTGTCTTGGTTGCCCGCTCGGTTCGGGTCGGTGTCGACGGTGAGGGAGGCATCCGAGGGAACGAGGTCGAGGACGATATCCGCCGTCGGCCGTGTCGCCGGGCGCACCCGGAAACTGCCTTGCCCGCCTTCTTCGAGGTCCAATGCGGCGACGCTCAGGTCGAAGCCGGGGCGTTGGGCGTCGTCGACCCTGACCGCTATCGTCCAGTCGGGGGCGTTGATACCGCCGACGGCGGACAGGGTGAGGGTGGCGGTCTCGTCGACGGCGTCGTCGTCGGTCGGCGCGGAAACGGTGACTCTCTGCGCGGCGGCGTAGTTGTCGACGGTGAAGACGAGCGAGGTCGGCGACAGGGTGAAATTCGCATCGGTCTTGGACAGGCTGACCGTCACGGCGGCTCTCGGGGCGGCGCTGATGCTGACGCCGAAGGTCCGCATCTCGCCCTCGGGGATGTTCAGCGTCCCCGGGGCGACGATGGTGCCGTCGTCGTCGGCGACGACGACGGGGATTTCGACCTCCGAGTCGATGCCGGCGGTGGCTTCGATGGTGAGGGTGGCGTTCTCGTCGAGGCTGTCGTCGTCTTGGCGCCCGTTGACGGTGACCGTCTTCGCCGCAGCGTCGCCGGCGAGGAAGGTCAAGCTCGCCGGGGAAACGGTGGCTTTGGCGGTATCGCTGCTTGTCACGTTGACCGAGACGGCCTTCGACGACGCCGGCTCTATCTTGACGGTGAAGGTGGCGGTACCTCCCTCGTCGACATTCAGAGTTCTCGGGCTCACGACGAGAGCCGAGGGCGGCTCTTTGTCGTCGACGGTGACGTCCACGTCGACGGGGTCGGCGACGATGCCGCCGGTGGCGGTGAGGTCGATGTCGACCGATTCGTCGTCGTTGTCGGCGTCGGCGACCCCGGTGACGGTGACTTCTTGCGTGTTGGAGTAATTGTCGGTGGTGAAGGTCAGCGAGGCGGGAGAGACCGTGGCGGCGCCGGTATCGTCGCTCGTTATCGCCACGGTGACGTCTTCGCTGGGCTCGGTGTCGAGCTTGACGGTGAAGGTGCCGGTTCCGTCCTCGTCGACGGTCAGCCTCTCGGCGCTCAGTTCGATATTGCCTTCGGGGGTTTCGCTGACGGTGACCGTTTTGGTCACATCGTCGGCGTCGATGCCGCCGGTGGCGCTCACGGTGAGGACGACCGACTCGTCGTCATCGTCGTTGTCCTCGACCGCGGTGACGGTGAAACTTTGCGGGGTGCTGTAGTTCGCGGTGGTGAAGGTCCGCGAGGCGGGGGAAACCGTCACAGCACCGGTATCGGCGCTTGAAGCCGTCACGGTGACATCGGCGACGGGCGCGGCGTCGAGCTTGACGGTGAAAGTGCCGGTGCTGCCTTCGTTGATGGCCAGCGTATTGGTATTGTTCAGTTCGATATTGCCCGAGGGGGTTGTGTCGGTCACCGTAATCCGTTTGTCAAACTCTATGTTGCTGGCCCTAATCTTAAGGTCATGGGTTTCAGTGGTTCCATCGGTATCTCGCTCTGCAGTAATCGTAAATTTTTGCGCCGTATTGAAAGTAGCCGAGGTGAATCGCAAAGTGACTTTATTATTATCTCCTGTGTTGAAGTCGGTATCTGACGAAACCGTGATCTCGCTGCTGCTACTAGTCTTAGGCTCTATCTCTACGCTAATCTCGAGCCCCGATCCTGTCCCTACTACTGTAACTTCTGTGCTTTCGCCTTCGTTTAGCGTGATATTCCCGGGGGGAGTTATTTGGAAGCCTTGGGCATAAACCTTCGGTGAGCCAAAGCCAAGGGAACCGAAAATCAATAACGAACAAAGAGCGAGCCAAGCGAGCGGTTCAGCAGCAAAGAGCTTTCTGGGGGGGGGGGGGGGTAGTCAATTCAGGCGCCGCCGGCACTTGGGGTACCGATTCCGGCTGGAGCCTCGAAACAAGGTGATCGTGGATTGGAGTGTTCATCATCGTTGGCTATCCTTATCAATGGTGCTCGAAAGGGGGCTCCGACGGGGAATCGTTATGAGCGCTTTCGGGATCGAGATCGTCTTTTCGAAAGCGGCTCGTCTATCAGTCTCGGCCGGCAAATCCCTTCGACGGCAGGGCGAATCCCTGACTCGATGGCGAGTCGTTCGTCGACGGGGGAAATTCAACGCCTCTTACGAGGGAAAAGCAAGCGAAAAAAGCGCATGATCGTCATCAGGTTGTAAAGGAAGCGCATGGCGGATCTCCTGATTGTCGGACTGGCAAGGCGAGGTGCCGCACCGGCTGCACCTAGATGCTTTCATTATAGTATGAGGGAATCCCGGCGACAATGGTATCTTCGCCCTTTTCTTTCGTGAACACTGCTTTCGCGAATATTGCGCCCTTTGCCGACTCCCGAGACCGAAATCTCGATGCGATGCCTTGATTTCGGTCGTATCCGGTCTTGGTATTCGAGGGATTTCGTCTTTTGTCGTCCTTCTACCCGCCTCGAAGCGGGCGGGATCGGCTTGTTTTTGCGCTCCTTATGATCGTCGCGGAGCCGATGCTTTCGTCTTTGCGGCCTCGGACAGGGGGCGCGTACCGTCGGAGAGATCGAAGAGGTCGGGGGTCGCTCGTTGTCGGATGAATCGACGAAAGGGGCCGAGAGCGAGCCTTCCCGAGAACCGAAGCCCCCTCGAGGAATGAACCCTCTAATAGATGATCGATTGGGTCGCTATCAGGACGGCGGCGGAAGAATACGAGCCGACCCCGACGATCAGGTCGTTCCAGTCGAATATCTTGTTCTCTTTGTCCCGATTCAGGCGATACATGATCCCCATCGCGGTCGCACAAAATCCGATGGGGACGATCAGGTCGGTTCGTTCGATTTCGAAGTGGCCGTTTATGCGAAGCGCGATGTAGAGAAAGAGCATGATGCGGAAGAAGGCATCCCACGGCAACTCCCGAGGGGAAGAAAATGCCTTGTTCAATCCGAGTTTGATCAGCGTCGATATTCCGAAGAAAAACAGGAGCAGGAAAACTTCGCCCCACAGGTAATAAACAACGACCTGGGCAGTCGGAGTGTCGTCAGGAAGGGATACGGTATTGTTGATCGTTCCCAGTAAGAGAAACAGGATCACTCCTATCGTTATCGCCGGAGACATCGTCGATTCCTCCTTTTCGGCTTCAGTCGATTCCGAAGGTCCGCTTTTTCGAAAGAGTGTACCGGAAGTACCCTCCCTCTCTCGGGGTGTATGCGAAGCGCTGTCCCACGCCGGCGACGGGGATAGCGGGGACTCGCTTGCGCGAAGGGCTTTCGATGTCGATGCCCTCCCGGCGCAGCGCGGCTGTCGGGGAATCGACGGGAGAAAGGCGATAGCCGACGCCTTGCTTGGCGGCAAAAAGGCGAGGGTCGGGCGATGGGCGCTGCGATCATCGAGATAGCGATCTTCCCAAGCGGGAGTCGCTCGGAAAAAGACAGCTCGAAGATCCTTTGCCGCGTTGTCGCCCGAGGGGTTATGGAGCCCTCGCCCTTCGACATTGAAACAAGGTGAGATCGCGCTCGATTCCTATCGGCGGCCGCCACCCTATCAGCGGCACCGCCAAAGGCAATGGAATTCGCCTCCCTTAGGCTTCCTCCCTCGCCGATTCGAGGATGCGGCCCGCCCACTCCCGTTTTTTGAGATGAACGAGCAACAAGGAGATCGCCGCCGGAGTGACTCCGGATATCCGCGACGCCTGCCCCACCGATGCCGGACGATGGCGCTCCAGTTTTTCGCGCACCTCGGCGGAGAGTCCGCGCACCGAGCGGTAGTCCAGATCGTCGGGAAGGACGCGATCCTGATGGGCCCGGCTGCGTTCGACTTCCTCTCGCTGCCGCTCGATATATCCGTCGTAGCGCGCTTGGATTTCCAGTTGTGCCACGACGGACTCGTCCTCGACTCCGGGACCGATCCCCGCCACCGTCGCCAGCGAGCGATAGGTGATTTGCGGCCTTTTCAGCAGATCGAATACCGAGCAGTCGCGGGTGAGCGGGGCTTCCAAGACCCTTTCCAAAGCCTCGGCGCAAGCGGAAGCGGGACCGACCCGCAACCCCCGCAGGCGCTCGCGCTCGCTCGTTAGACTTAGCCTTTTCGCTTCGAACCCCCGCCACCTTCGATCGTCGACAAGACCGAGTTCACGCCCGGCAGGGGTGAGGCGCAAATCCGCATTGTCCTCTCGCAGGAGCAGCCGATACTCGGCCCGACTCGTGAACATGCGATAGGGTTCGCGGGTTCCGCGGGTGATCAGATCGTCCACCAAAACGCCGATATAGGCCTCGTCCCGACGCGGGTACCAGTGATCGAGTTCGCGGGCGCGCCGGGCCGCGTTCACCCCCGCCACCAAGCCTTGCGCCGCGGCCTCTTCGTAGCCGGTGGTGCCGTTGATTTGTCCGGCGAAAAACAGATTCGATACCCGCTTCGTTTCCAGCCACGGGCGCAAACCGCGGGGGTCGAAATAGTCGTATTCGATGGCGTAGCCCGGTCGAGTGATATGAGCGCGCTCGAAGCCGGGGATCGTGCGCACGAATTCGATCTGTACATCGAAAGGCAGGCTGGTGGAAATGCCGTTGGGGTAGACCTCGGCGACATCGAGCCCTTCCGGCTCGATGAAGATTTGATGGGAGCTGCGCTCGGCAAAACGCATCACCTTGTCTTCGATCGAAGGGCAATATCTCGGCCCGGTGCCGTCGATCGCTCCGGTATAGATCGGGGAGCGATCCAAGGCTTCGCGGATCAGGGCGTGGGTGCGCTCGCAAGTGTGGGTGATATGGCAGGACAGTTGCGCCGGGTGCCAAGAACGATCGCCCATAAAAGAGAATATCGGGCGCGGCTCGTCTCCCGGCTGCGTATCGAGGCCGGAAAAATCGACGCTTCGCCGGTCGATACGCGGCGGTGTTCCGGTTTTCAAACGCCCGACCTCGAAACCGCGTTCGCGCAGATTCTTTGCCAATGCATTGGAAGGGGGGTCGCCCGCCCGCCCGCCGGCGTGGTTTTCCAAGCCGACATGGATCCTTCCGCCGAGAAAGGTGCCGACGGTCATCACCACGCACTGCGCCCGGATCTTTACTCCGATGCCGGTTTCCACGGCGCAAACCCGATCGTTTTCGATCTCCAGATCGACCACCGATTGCTGGAGGATCGAGAGATTTTCGGTTCTTTCGAGCAAGGAGCGGATATGGCGACGATAGAGCGCACGGTCGATCTGAGCGCGGGTGGCGCGCACCGCCGGACCCTTGCGGGCGTTGAGGGTGCGAAAGTGAATGCCGCAACGGTCGGCGGCGACCGCCATCGCCCCTCCGAGGGCGTCGATTTCGCGTACAAGATGCCCCTTGCCGATCCCGCCGATGGCGGGGTTGCAGCTCATCTGCCCCAAGGTCTCGATATTTTGCGTCAACAGCAGGGTATTCGCACCGGCGCGAGCCGATGCAAGGGCCGCCTCGGTACCGGCATGGCCGCCGCCGACGACGATGACGTCGAATCTCCGGTCGTAGTGCATGGTTCAGGTCTTTATATTCTTCGCTTGTAGAGGGTTTTTTTGGAAAGGCCGAGCCTCGCAAAGCGCTTCGCGCAGGAAAAAAGCGATGCTCGTCCTGATAGTCGTCCTATTTTACAAAAAATCGTCGGGCCTCGATCCGACGAGGGTTGCGGGGCGTTCGGCGCCTATCTTTTTCGGTAGGTTTTTCGGTGCGAGGACGCTTTTCGCTATCGCTCCCCCCTTTTCGTATCGTGCGGGGATATCCCGTTCGCAAAAAAACGGCAAAAGACGGGTCGCAAAGGAAATATCGTTCGATCTTGTCGATGCTCTCGGGATGGTCACGATCATTCAAAGGAGCGAGACAGAAAGATTTCCTATGCCGTCCCTTCATCGGGGTTCGATTTTTATCCTTGCAACACCCTCTCGCATCGACGGGATTTCGAACGATCTTGTCGATGGGTTGAATTTTCACTGCCGGGATCCCATCTATATAGCGCCGATCGGCATGGTGTCGATCGATCTCCAAGGAGCGAAATAACATGAACGAAGGAAACGAGGAAAAAGGGAACGATACGGTCACCGGAGCGGCGATGACCGGAGGTGGGGCTTTGGCCGGTGCGGCCTTTGCGAAAACCATGGGCGGTATGGGTTTGGCTCTTGGCGGAACCGCGGTGGCGCTCCCGCCGGTCGCCGTGGGAGCGGCTATCGGTTTGGCGGCTTTCGGGCTTTATAAACTCTTTGATTGACCCTCTTGGATTGACCGTCTTGGATATTCCCGTCTCCTCGCCCCGGATGGATCGTCGTCGGTCTATCCGGGGCGAGGCTTGATAGAAAAATGATCCTTGGTTTATAGTCGGTGGTCATCGATGATCATCGACGATCGAACGATAATGCCGATATTTTTTATTCGTCAACATCATCGATAATATCGATTACTTCGACGCCGAATATGTATTCTGTCGCTCATCGACGCGGCGATCAAAAACCGGATATCGAAAGACGGAGGACGGGAAAAATATCGATTCATCCCGAAAATAATGATCGATCGACGATAATTTCTTTACAACAGCGTGAACATCTGTTATTATCTGTTTATCGACAGCAGATCCAAGGAGGATCGATATGAGAAAGTTTTTCGAAAACTTGGCAATTCAGGTTATTTCCTTTGCCGCAACCATCTGGACTTACCTCTTCATCTTCATCATTTTTGCAGTGCCTGTTGTCGGCCTCGCAATCATTTTATACATCGTCTTCAGTATCTTTTCAATCGGGACGATATGAGACAGTTCAATCTGCTGGACAAAGCCCCAATCCGGACATGGATGATCGGCGTCAGAATTGTCTTTGCAAGTTGTGAAATGATAGTTTTATTCTTCGGTGTATCAGGATCGACTCTTCGTTTTTTCGAACCCGAACGAAGCGGGCTATCGTCTTCGGGCTATCGTCTTGTCGCTTTCCGCCCATCGCCTCTTCTACCGAATGTCCGATGACAAAAGCGTTTTGGACAAGCGATCGAGTCGGCCGCGCTCGATAACGCTCTTGGCAGGATATCGACCCGCGAGCGGCTCTCCGAGTGATGATATCCATCCTCCGATGAGGGCTTGGGCTTAGGGTTTCGATGGCTCTCGATGGCTCTCGATGACTTTCGATGACTTTCGGCGAGTATCCCGAGGGCGACGAGGGGGTCCATCGAGGCCGGTAGTGCGTCGTCATGACGATATGATAGAATCGCAAGGGCGAAGCGAAGCCCGGATTAGGCGTGATCGCCCGATATCGAATACCCCGAACCACTGCAAGAGCGCATCGATGGCATCCACCGAAAAAGCGAGAGGCCTTGATACTTTTCAGGGTCTGATCTTGAGCCTACAAGACTATTGGGCGGAACAAGGTTGCATTTTGCTGCAACCCTTCGATATGCAAGTGGGGGCCGGCACCTTTCATCCCGCGACCTTTCTGCGCGCCCTCGGCCCCGATCCTTGGCGGGCGGCTTATGTGCAACCCTCGCGCCGCCCTGCCGACGGGCGCTTCGGCGACAATCCGAATCGCCTGCAGCATTATTATCAATTCCAAGTGGTGTTGAAACCGGCGCCGGATAATGTGCAGGAGTTATATACCGGCTCTCTCGTCGCGATCGGGATCGACCCGCTGGTGCACGATATCCGCTTCGTCGAAGACAACTGGGAATCGCCGTCTTTGGCGGCTTGGGGGCTCGGCTGGGAGGTCTGGCTCAACGGGATGGAAATCACCCAATTCACCTATTTCCAACAAATGGGCGGGGTTCGGTGTCAGCCGGTGATGGCGGAGATCGCTTATGGTTTGGAACGTCTTGCGATGTATTTGCAAGGGGTCGACAATGTCTTCGATCTCGTATGGACCAAAGCCCAAGGCGACAAGCCGGTGAGTTATCGAGATGTCTTTCATGCGAGCGAGTATCAGCTTTCTTGTTATAACTTCGATCTTGCGGATATAGACGATCTACGCAAAAGATTCGCATCTTACGAGCGCGAATGCGAAATGCTGTCCGCCGTCTCCGTCCCTTTATCCGAAGAATCGCACCTGACAGCCGAAAAGAACGAGGAGCCCGTCGATACGACCAGGCTCTACCCCTATCCCGCCTACGAACAACTGCTGTTGGCATCGCATACATTCAATCTTTTGGATGCCCGCGGGGCGATTTCGGTGACCGAACGCCAAAGCCATATCCTCAGGTTGCGCACCTTAGCCGAGCGGGTTGCGAAGTGCTACTGCCTTTCGCACTCGCAAGACGAGCGCGAAGGGAGCGGGGCGACGGATCGCCCGGAAATAGATAGCCCGAAAAACGCGCGGAACGACGATCGATGAACGCCCGGACCTTGTTGGTGGAAATCGGAACCGAGGAACTCCCCCCCGAATCCTTGCGTTTCGCCGGCGAAACCTTCGCCGCCGGGGTCGTGGCGGAGCTCGACGCCGCCGGATTCGACCACGGCCCGGCGACGATGTATGCCACTCCGCGTCGCCTTGCGGTGCGGGTCCTCGAAGTCCCGGCGGTGCTGCCGGATCGAACGATCGAACACCGGGGGCCCCCTTACGAGCGCGCCTTCGACGAGGACGGCAATCCGAGCCGAGCCGCTACGGGCTTCGCAAAATCCTCGGGAGTGGATATCGAGCGGCTGATCCGGATCGACGGCGAAAAAGGGAGTTGGCTCGGATATCGCAGCGAAGAGCCCGGGGCGAGGCTCGACCGATCGATCTTCGGGATGGTCGAACGGACGCTCGGGCGCTTGCCGGCAGCAAGGCGCATGCGATGGGACGATCATGGATTCGAATTCATGCGCCCGATTCGCTGGATCGTCGCGATGCACGGCAGCGATCGGATCGAGGGCTCGCTTTTCGGCATCCCCGGCACCGACGAAACCCGCGGCCATCGTTTTTTATGCCCCAAAGGTCCGGTGATCGCGGATGCGGATGCTTACGAAGAAACCCTGCTGCGCGAAGGAAGGGTCGTCGTCGACTTCGACAAGCGCATGGAGATGATCCGCGAGCAGGTGGAAAAGCGGGCGCGGGAAGCCGGGGGGAAAGCGCTGATCGATCCCGAACTGATCGAGGAAAATACCGCCCTCGTCGAGTGGCCGGTCGCGATCGGCTGCGATATCGGCGACTTGCCCTCGTTTCGCAACCTCCCCGATGCGGTGATCATCGCGAGCATGCAAGGGCACCAACGCTATTTTCCGGTGGTGGAGGCGGCCGCCGACGTCGATGGCAAAGCCGGTCCGCTGATGCCCTGCTTCATCGCGGTCAGCAATATCGACAGCCCGCACCCGGAAAAGGTGCGCGAAGGGAACCTACGGGTGATCCGTCCCCGGCTCGAGGATGCCGTGTTCTTTTCGAACAACGATCGGGGTCGTTCCCTCGCATCGCGGCTGGAGGATCTCCAAGACGTCGTCTTCCACGCGCGCTTGGGCAGCTTGTACGACAAATCGATGCGCTTGGAGAGGCTGGCGGGAATCTGTGCGACGAGGATGCTCGGCGCTGGCGAGGGCGGCGAGGATCACGAGGATCTCGACGCGGCGGATCTGCGAACGATCGACGCCGCCCGGCGGGCCGGACGACTTGCGAAATGCGATCTCCTGACCGAGATGGTCGGGGAGTTTCCCGAACTCCAAGGAGAGATGGGCGGCGAGTACGCGCTGATCGACGAAGCGCCCGAGATCGAGCCGGAAACGGAAGAGGTGGCGATGGCGATTCGCGAATCCTATCGGCCGCGCTTTGCCAAGGACGCCATCCCCGAAACCCCGGCCGGAAGAGCCTTGGCGCTCGCCGACAAACTCGACAGCCTGGTCGGCATCTTCGCCATCGGGCAGGCCCCGACCGCCGACAAAGACCCTTACGCCCTTCGCCGCGCCGCGCTCGGGGTGTTGCGCATCCTGATCGAGGGGGAGATCGATATCGAGATCGAACCCCTTTTGGTCGCCGCTAGGCAGGGTTATCCGGATGAGATCTCGCGCCTTCCTGCCGCCAAAGACGATGCCGCGAAAAAGAGCGCGGCGAAAAGGGATGCCGCCGGAGACGAAGGAACCGAAGGAAAACCGGCCGCAGGCGAGAACGAAAACGCATCCCCTCGAAAGCCGGCCAAGAGCGGCAAAGGCAAAGCCGAGCCCGAGGATCCCTTGCCGCCGCTGCGGAAATTCATCTTCGACCGCCTGCGGTCTTGGTTCTCGGACCAGCAAGGGATCCCCGCCGATGTCTTCAATGCCGTGCACGCGCGTTTTGAGGAGAAGCCCGACGAGCCGGGGCGACCCTTCGATTTCGCCGCTCGGGTCTATGCGGTCGAGGCCTTCCGGCGCCGACCGGAAGCCGCCGCGCTCGCCGCCGCCAACAAGCGCATCCGCAATATCCTGCGCCAAACCGAGCGAGCCGACCTGACCCTGCCCGACAAGCCGGACGAATCCCTTTTTCGCGAAGACTCGGAGCGGGCGCTGGCCACGGCCCTCGACGAGATCGAAGACCTCGCCAAGGAGCGGATCGAAAAGGGCGATTACGGCGAGGCTCTTCGACTGCTGGCTTCGTTGCGCGATAGCGTCGACGCCTTTTTCGACAAGGTCAAAGTGATGGACGAGGACGAAGCCCTGCGCATCAACCGGCTGGCCCTGCTCAAGCGCATCGCCGCCTTGTTCATGGAAACGGCGGATATCTCCTTGCTGCAATCGACCGGCGCATGACCGGCCAATGCGAAGGGCCGGTCGCCGCTTCCAAGGCTTTCGGATATGCCAACCGCCTCGAAAGAAAGGGTTTATCCCCGATCGCCCCGCTTGGCGATCTTGCTATCACCGCGGCTTGCCGCCCCCTTGCAACATCCTGCGTGGCATGATCCCCTGATCGACGCTTCACACCGACCGGAGCCTCGAGGCGCCCGCCATCTACGACCCGGAGGAACGGGCTTTCGGAGCCCCTAAGCGGTATCGGTGCCGAAGGCGATTCGAGATCGAAAATTCTTCGGGCTTTCGATTGCCTTCCCGAGCGCACACTCCACGCCGCCGACTCGAGGGTCTCCTTCTTGGGTCCTGCTTCTCGGCGAGGGTCTTCGAAAACGCCGGGCATATCGATCGCCCCTTCGAGACATCGGCCATGACCATGAAACAATGCGGACGGGTCGAACCGACCCTTTCCATCGGCCCCGAGGGTCGATCCCGACTGTAGATAAGAGCCCTTGCATCCATCTATACATCCATCCATGTCCTCGCAAACCCCACAGGCAAATTACGCGACCGAGCGATCCCTCGATCACGATCGATCGAGCTCGACGGGGCGATCGAGGTCAACCGGGCGATCTCGCTCGACCGGACCGAAGCGAGCGATCACCTTGGGGGTGGTCGTCGGCTCGTGCGCCTTCGCGCTCGGGCTGGTGGCTTCCACCCTCTTTTTCGCGCTGCTCGTACCGGTGGCCATGGCCCTCCCCTACCGCTTGCGCTGGCGGGTGATCACCCAATGGTGTCATTTCAATATCCGTTGGCTCTCGCTGACTTGCAAGGTGCGATACGAGTTCGAGGGGCTTTCCAATCTCCCCTCGGAGCCCGCGGTCGTCCTCGCCCGGCACGAATCGGCATGGGAGACGCTCGCCCTGCAACGCTGCTTCGCGCCTCAAGCCTGGGTACTGAAACGCGAACTGCTGTGGATTCCGGTATTCGGCTGGGGCTTGGCGACCCTGAAACCGATCGCCATCAATCGCAACAATCGCCGTCGGGCCCTTCGAAAGGTGATCGAAGAAGGCAGCCTAAGGCTCCGCGACGGCTGCTGGGTCGTGATCTACCCCGAGGGAACCCGCATGGCGCCGCAGGCGAGGAAGCGCTTCGGCTCCGGCGGCGCAAAACTCGCGATCCACGCCGGAAAACCGGTGATCCCGGTCGCCCATAACGCCGGCGACTGCTGGCCCCGCAACAGTTTCTTCAAATACCCCGGCACGATCCGCGTCGTCATCGGCAAGGCGATCGATACCCGGGATCGCAAACCCGAGGACATCACCCTCGAGGCGCAGGAGTTCATCCATAACGCGATGAAGGAAATCAGGAGCCGGGACCAAGCGCGATGACGAAGAAAACCCGACGAACCGCCGGACTCCATCGCCTTTTGTCCCGTAGACTCTCGTCGCTCTCGTCGCTCTCGTCAATCGCCGGCGAACGCACTATCATCGAAGAAGCACGCCCGCGAATTCCCGATCACGTCTCGACCCGAGCGCGAAAAAGATGTCGATAGAGTCTCTCGATTCAAGCAACGGCGATCTCTTCGCCGACCGGCTCCCGGTCGACACTCGGCCCGTCGAAAAGGATGCGATCCGGCAGGCGATGGATCGCCGCGATGCCTCGTGGCGCTCGAATCCGACGATCCCGTCTTGGGTCCGTCCGGAGGACACCGGGCTGGATCGCTTCTTCACCCGCCCCGATATCGCGCGGCGATGCCACACGGACTTTTTAGGGGCGATGACCGAGGATCATGCGGATGCCTCCCGCTACATATTTATCGACCCCTCCGCGGGGAAGGGCGCTTTCTACGATCTGCTTCCCGAGGGTCGGCGTATCGGGGTCGAGATCGTGCCCGGGCGTCGCGATTTCGTATACGAAGACTATTGCGGATGGGAGCCCCCTCTCGATGGAAGCCATTATGTCGTCATCGGCAACCCTCCTTTTGGATATCGTGCATGGCTCGCCTTGGCCTTTGTCAACCAATCCGCGAGATTTGCCGACTATATCGGCTTCATCCTGCCGATGGCATTCGAAAGCGACGGCAAGGGCAGCCCGAAATTCAGGGTTCGCGGGGCGGAGCTGATTCGCTCTTGGCCGCTACCCGCCGATTCCTTCGTCAGCGAAACGGGGCAAGCCGTCAGTGTCAATGCCGTCTGGCAAATATGGAAAAGAGGGGTGAATAACCAACGTCCCGTTCCGACCTGTCATCGATGGGTCGATCTCTTCACCGTGGATTTGCGAAAAGAACGTCTTTGCGGGACGAATCGGATAGGAGAGGCTCATTGGTTCTTGCAACGCACTTTCTATAACGAGTCCCCGAGCTTGGTGAGGGATTTCTCCGATGTGAAATATGTTTGCGGCTACGGCATCGTCATTCGAAAAAATCGAGACGCGGTTACGAAATGCCTTAAGGGGATCGACTGGAGGGACTATTCGAATCTCGCAACCCATAACTGTCGCCACATCGGCATGTATCACATCAGGCGAGCTCTGACGGATCATGGATTCATCGATGAATGACGCCCGCTCGATCCTCGATGATATTCTCGGCCGTCATGCGGATGCCGATCAATGGATCGGTGGAGGCTTCGAGAAGATCAAACGTCTTTCCAACTCGAAAGTCGGCGAGATCGGACAAGAACCCATCGAACGCCTTTGCAAAAATCTTGGCAAATGCGCGGGATTTCATGATGAATTCCCGCAAAATATCCACGGGCGAAGGACTCGTATCAACTCGTGGGATATAAAAATAGACGGAACGACGCTCGAGATCAAAACCGCGACCGAGGACGTAAGAGGCACTTTCCAATTCAATCACATCCGGTATCATCGAGACTACGATGCGCTCGCCTGCATCGGAATTTCCCCCGATGATATTTATCTCGGTCTATGGAGCAAAGCGGATATCTCGACCAATAAAGCCGGAACGCTCGTCAGTATGGACAAGGGTTCTTCGGCTACGTTCAAACTCACGAAAAGAAAACACCATCTTCTGCCGATCGATCGGTTCGAAGAATCCGTCAGGGATTTATTGAACTTGGCATAACCGAGCCGATCGCGCCTCTAAATAAGCGATGCGATCGGCGTCCTTTCGGGTTCGGGTGCGCTGCAAGGCGGTATCCTTCGGGAAGATCTTCATCGAGCCCTTTGTCCGTCTCGTCCCGTCTCGTCCCGTCTCGTCGCGTCGTTGCGGAAAAGCGATCGTGTATCGGAATCTCGTTTTATGAATCATCTTGTGAACCGCCTCATGAGTCGCCTCATGAGTCGACCCCAAGTCTTCAAGGATCTGGTGTTGATCGGCGGCGGGCACAGTCATGTCATCGTTCTCAAGCGATTGGGCATGAAGCCGATACCGGGGCTTCGGATCACCCTGATCAGCCCCGATTCGCAAACTCCCTATTCCGGCATGCTCCCGGGCTTCGTCGCCGGGCATTACGAACATGACGAGATTCATATCGACCTGCGCCCGCTGACCCGCTTCGCCGATACCCGCTTCTTCTTGGACGAGGCCGTCGGATTCGATCTCGAACGCCGCCTCGTGCGGTGTCGGCATCGTCCGCCGGTGCGCTTCGACCTGCTTTCGATCGACATCGGCTCCGCCCCTCGGCTGCGCGATACGCCCGGGGCCATGCCCGCCGCCGGACAAGAGCCGACCGTGATACCGGTCAAACCGATCGGGGATTTCGTCTCGCGATGGGAGGCCCTCGCGGAGCGAACGCTTGGCCGTCGAGGACCGATGCGGATCGGGGTGGTCGGCGCCGGGGTCGGCGGCGTGGAGATGGTGCTGGCGATGCGTCATGGGCTCGCCCGGCGCCTCGAAGCCGTCGGCGACGATCCGAAGCGGTTGCGATTCGAACTCTTCGCCGGTGAATCCGGCCTCCTGCCCCGCGCTTCGCCCAAGGTGCGGGCCATCTTTGCCGAGGTACTCGAAGAACGAGGAGTGCGCTTGCGCAGCGGTCATCGGGTCGAGCGGGTCAGTCGGTATGTGAGCGCTCACTCCGCGATGGATTCGGGGAAGATCGATTCGACGAAGATCGATGCTATCGGCGAGGATTCTGCGGGCTTAGAAGCCTCCAAACCCAAGGGGGAGCCTGCCCCCGATAGACCCTCTCACCTTGTCGGCATCGACGATTCGGGCGAGGTCGGCGATGTGAGTGAACACTCACTTAGCGAATCCGAGGGAAAGAAGACATCGCCCGAAGGCTCCCCCTCTTGCGTGCTGCACCTCGCCTCGGGCGAGGAGCACGTCTTGGACGAGGCGCTTTGGATCACGCAAGCCGATTCCCGAAACTGGCTCGCCGGCTCAGGCTTAGCCACCGACGAGCGCGGCTTCGTTGCGGTGCATCCGAGCCTGGAATCGATCTCGCACCCCGGCATCTTCGCCGCCGGGGATTGCGCCTCGGTGCTGGAATATCCGCGGGAAAAGGCCGGGGTGTTCGCCGTCCGTCAAGGGCCGGTCCTCGAACGCAACCTACGCCGAGTCTTATACGGACAAAGCCCGAAAGGTTTCGTCCCGCAACGGAATTATCTGAGCCTGATCAGCACCGGAGACAAACGAGCGGTCGCAAGTCGGGGCGGATTGCCGACCCTGAAAGGGGCATGGGTCTGGAAGTGGAAAGATCGGATCGATCGGAAGTTCATGCGGCGCTTTTCCCGCCTCCCGCCGATGACGCGAATATCCCCGGCGCCGCTTCCCGCGAGATCGATACCCTTCGCGAACGAGGAAGACGGGGCCGCCGAGCCTACGGATGCGATGCGCTGCGGCGGCTGCGCCGCGAAAGTGGGTCGAGATTCTCTCGTGCGGGCGCTCGAAGGCATCGAAAGCCCGGATCGCCTCGATGTATTGATCGGTCTTTCCGCCCCCGACGATGCGGCGGTGGTGAGGATCCCGCCCGGGATGCTCGGCGTGCGCAGCGTCGACTTCTTCCGGGCGATGATCGACGACCCCTATCTCTTCGGACGCATCGCCGCCAATCACTCTCTAAGCGATATCCATGCGATGGGGGCCGAAGCGCAAACCGCGCTGGCGATCGCCACCTTGCCTTACGGCCCCGAGGCGAGGATCGAGGACACCCTGGCTCAGATGATGATCGGCGCGGGCGAGGTGTTGCGGGAAGCGGGGGCGAGCTTGGTGGGCGGACATACCGGCGAGGGGGCGGAGATCGCCTTGGGTTTCGCGATCGACGGGCTCGTTCCCGAGGGCGGGATTCTGCGCAAAGGCTCGATGCGCGCCGAGGAGCGACTGGTTCTGACCAAAGCCCTCGGCACCGGGGTCCTTCTCGCCGCCGATATGCGGGCGCAGGCAAAAGGGGTCTGGATGGCCGAGGCGATCCGGGGGATGCAGCGGTCGAATCGGCAGGCGATGCACGTGCTGCGCGAATGCGGGGCGAGCGCCTGTACCGATATCAGCGGATTCGGACTCTTGGGGCATTTGGGGGAAATGGTGCGGGCATCGGATATGGATGCCGAAGTGGAATCGGCTACGCTCCCGGCGCTGCCCGGGGCGCTCGAATGCTTCGCCGCCGGAATCACGAGCTCCTTACATCCGCAGAATCGGCGCAGCGCGATCGCCGCCGGCGATATCGACGAGGCCCGCCGCCACGATCCCCGTTGGCCCTTGCTTTTCGACCCCCAAACCGCCGGCGGACTGCTGGCCTCGCTCCCCGAGGCGAACGCCGAGCGCTGCGTTGCGCACCTGCGCGAGGCGGGCTACGAGGATGCCGTCGTCATCGGGCGAACGCGGGCAAAGGAAGAGGGATCCGAGGCGAGGGTGAGGGTGGTTTGATCGCCGGGAAGCCTATGCCGTCGATCGACAAGGGTTCTTCGGTTCGCACCGCTGCCGTTCGTCTTGGCCGGCGGCGAAGCGATCGTGTCCGCGAACACCCTGCCGACACCGCTTCCTTTCTCCATGTCACGATATGTCGCGATATGTTGCGATCTATCGCGATCCATTTCAGCCCCGACACCGCCGCGGCGGGGCGCTTGTCGGCGCTCGCCGCCGCTGACCATGACGCTCGTGCGAAAGGCTGCCGACCGATGACAGCGATTGCGACGATTCTCGTCCTCATCCTCGCCCTTGGCGCCGCAATCCCGGCGGCATCGACGCGAGCGCTCGGCAATACCCTCGACGATTCGCTGTGGTCCAGGCGAACGGTCCTCGCCTTCGTCCCGCCCACCGCTTCGGAGCTCGACGCCCTGCGGGCGATCGTCTCCGACAAAGGCTGTTTCGTCGAAGAGCGCGACCTCGATATCTTCGTGATTCGAGCGGATGCGATCGACGCGCTCTCTTCGAACGCACCCTCCCTTGCAGGCGAGTCGCCCGACGATCTGCGCTCGGTCTACGCCGTGGACGACACACGCTTCGAGATGGTGCTGATCGGCAAGGACGGAGGCATCAAGGCCCGAAGCCGAAACCCGAACGCGCTCACGGATTTTTTCACCCTCATCGACACCATGCCGATGCGGCGAGCCGAGATCGCCGAGCGCGGGCCAACGCGCTGCGCTTCGAAGCGAGATCTCGATGCGAATCGATCGAAGCCGTCTTGATGGTCGATCGAAAGGGTCGATCGAAAGGGAAAAGCCCTAGGGAAAAACCTAGGGAAAAACATCGGTGCGGCAAGGACAAAAGACCCGCAAAGCCGCACCGCCTGCACGGACGACGAAGCGAAGATCGAAAACCGCATCGCCCCTGCGAGCCCTTGCCGATCCACGAAACCATCACACGGGGCTGAGCGAGCGCTTCCGATCGAAGCCGCGAATCATCGAGCAGGAGCGAAGAAGCCGAGGCCGGTGCAAAACCATCGCCACGCAACGATCGATCTTTCACCCCCGATCGCGGCACGAAATCACGGGCTTCGAAGCAAGCGGCCGAGCAGCCGGCGCTGCCCCGGAAAAGAGTTCGAAGACGGTGCGCACAGGCACGAGCCCTCGACTCCGTCGGGGCCTTGAGCATCACGACGACGGCGAGCGCACCGAGCGCGACGAGATCGATCGACCCGAGGTCGGCGAAAAAGCCGTGCAGATCGAAGAAGACGAGGGCGCCGTCGATCGAAGCCTCGATGCGCCCCGTCCCGCCGATGACGACGATGAAAGAACCCGGGATCGCATAAAACCATCGCGCCGAGGCGATCGACCACCCGCCCCTTCCACCCCCTTAAGAAGCGACGCGAAATTACCGCCCTCCTTGCGGGCGGCGGGGCGGGCGGCGGAGCAAGCGACGCTGCACCGGGAAGAGTTCGAAGCCGGTGCGCGCAAAGCAAAGCCCCCACAGCCCCGTCGGGGCTTTGAGCATCACGACGACGGCAAGGGCGCCGAGGATGATGAGGTAGATCGACCCGAGGTCGGCGAGGAAGCCGCGCAGGGCGAAGAAGACGAGGGTGCCGACGATCGGACCCTCGATACGGCCGACCCCGCCGATGACGACGATGAAGATGACATAAGCCGTCCAGTCGACGACATCGAATGCGGCTTCGGGCGAGATGCGCAACTTGGCGAGGAAGATCAACGCCCCGGCGAGGCCGGTGATGAAGGCCGCCGCGACATAGACGAGATATTTGGTGCGCATATTGTCGACCCCGACGCTCTCGGCGGCGGTCTCGGAGTCGCGGATGGCGGTGAGCGCAAGGCCGTGGCGCGAGCGCAGCAGCCAGTAGACCAGCGCCACCGAGCCGACGGCAAGGGCCAAGGCGATCCAATAGACGATCGACTCGCGCATCTCCTTCTTCTGGGCGATCTCCTTGACCACCCTGACCGGCAGGCTCATCCCCGAGCCCCCGCCGAGCGCTTGGATCTGAGCGATCGAGAGCATATAGACCTCGGCGATGACCCAAGTCCCGATGGCGAAATAGGCGCCCTTGAGCCGAAAGGCGATCGCCGCCGTCGGCAGCGCAAGAAAGGCCGCCACCGCGCCCGCCGCTACCAGCGCGAGCATCGGATGCATGCCGGCGAATGCCGCGAGAGCGAAGAGCGTATAACCGCCGATGCCGACGAAAGCCTGCTGACCGACGGAGACCAATCCGGCGTATCCGGCGAGGAGATTCCACATCGTGGCCAGGGCGAGATAGGCGGAGATCTCGACCCCCAATCGCATCTGCGCGCGATCGAGCCAATAGGGACCGGCGGCAAGAACCACGACCGCCACGAGGACGAGCACGAGGGCCACGCGGCTCGCATCGGTCATGGTTGCCACCTCGTAGCGCTCGGCCATCGTCGTCAGTCCTTGATCTTGGGGAAAAGACCCTGCGGGCGCACCACGAGGACCGCAAGAAAGGCGATGTGACCTGCGAGGATCTGAAAGCCGGGGTGGATCTTCGCCCCCAAGGACTGCGCGACGCCCAAGATGATCCCGCCCGCCAGCGTGCCCCACAGATTGCCGAGACCGCCGATGATCACCGCCTCGAAGGCGAAGAGCAGACGCGCCGGGCCCACCGTCGGGGTGACGTTGGTGCGGATCGCCATCAACACCCCGGCCAAGGCGCATACCCCGAGCGCAAGAGCCATCGCCAGCGCATAGATCCGGCGGTTGTCCACGCCCATCAAACGCACCGTGCTCGGGTCGTCGGAGGTCGCCCGAAATACCCTTCCCAGATGGGTGCGGTAAAACAGCGCCTGCAACGAGGCGATCACCGCAACCGCGACGACGAAAACGAGCATCGGATAAACGCCGATGGCGATGCCCCCCGCGAGATCGATGCTCGCGGTCTCGAGTCCCGCGGCCTGCAGGCGCCGGGTATCTGCGGAAAAACTTTCGAGCAGCACGTTTTGGATGATGATCGAAAGCCCGAAGGTCACCAGCAGCGGCGGCAGGATATCCTCGCCCAAGGTGAATTCGAGCAGCCACCGCTGCAAGACGAAACCCAAGGCGAACATCAGGGGCACGACCGCGACGAGGGCGGTCAGCGGATGCACCCCGAGGCCGTCGACCACGGCGATGGCGAGAAAGGCGGCGAGGACGATGAGGTCGCCGTGCGCCAAGTTGACCAAGCGCATCACGCCGAAAATCAGCGAGAGGCCGGTCGCGAAAAGCGCGAACAGTCCGCCGAGCAGCACCCCTTGGACGATGGCGTTGAGCCACTCCATCGCATCACATCCCGAAATAGGCCTGCGTGATCCGCTCGTGCGTCAACTCCTGCGGACGCCCGGAAAGCGAAATCCGTCCTTCTTGGAAGCAATAAGCGCGGTCGGCGACCGCCAAGGCCTGCCTGATATCCTGCTCGACGATCACGAGGCTGGTGCCTTGGGCGAGGATCGCCGGCAACGCCGCATAGATATCCTTGATCACGACCGGCGCGAGCCCGAGGCTGATCTCGTCGCAAAGCAGCAAGCGCGGATTGGCCATCAAGGCGCGACCGATGGCCACCATCTGCTGCTGACCACCCGAAAGCGCCGTGCCCGACGAGCGTCGCCGTTCGGCGAGCGCCGGGAACAGGGCATAGACGCGATCGAGCCCCCAATATCCCGGGCGACCGACACTTGCCCCCATCAGCAGATTCTCCTCGACCGTCAGGGAGGGAAAAAGCCTTCGCCCCTCGGGGACCATCGCGATCCCGGCGCGAGCGATGGCGTCGACCCTCATCCCGCCGATGGGACGGCCCGCGAAACGAACGGCGTCGCGCGCAGCGATGAGCATGCCGGTCACCGAGCGCAAGAAGGCGCTCTTGCCGGCGCCGTTGGCCCCGATGACGGCGATCGTTTCGCCCTCGGCGACGGCAAGGTCGATGCCGAAAAGGGCTTGGAAATCGCCGTAGAAGGCTTCGAGGCCCCGGATCTCTAGCAACGGAGTCTCGAGCGACGGAGTCTCGAGCGACGGGCTCTCGAGCACAGAACTCATGCGGCGGGGATCCCCATATAGACCTCGCGCACCTTGGGGTCCGCCATCACCCGCTCGGGATCGCCCTCCGCGAGCAGCGCGCCGAAGTCGATGACGATCAAGCGATCGACGACCGAGATCAGCGCGTGCACGATATGTTCGATCCAGATGATCGACACCCCTTCTTCGCGCACCTGACGGATGGTCTCGACGAGAGCGTGGCATTCCGCCTCGGTATCGCCGTAGAAGGCTTCGAGGCTCCTGGTTTCGAGCAAAGGGGTCTCGAGCAAAGGGCTCTCAAGCACCGGACTCATGCGGCGGGGATCCCCATATAGACCTCGCGCACCTTGGGGTCCGCCATCACCCGCTCGGGATCGCCTTTTGCGAGCAGTGCGCCGAAGTCGATGACGATCAAGCGATCGACGACCGAGATCAGGGCGTGCACGATATGTTCGATCCAGATGATCGACACCCCTTCTTCGCGCACCTGACGGATGGTCTCGACGAGAGCGTGGCATTCCACCTCGGTGAGGCCGCCGGCGATCTCGTCGAGCAAGAGCAAGCGGGGGCGGGTGGCGAGGGCGCGAGCGAGCTCGAGGCGTTTGCGCTCGAGCAGCGTGAGGGATCCGGCGAGCACGTTCGCCTTGTCGACAAGGCCGGTGCGCTCGAGCACCGAAGCACATCGGCGGTGGATTTCGGGTTCGCGTTCGCCGGCGCCGAAGGCCGCGCCGACGAGGAGATTTTCGAAGACGGTCATCTTCGCGAAGGGATGGGGGACCTGATAGCTCCTGCCGATCCCGCGCCGACAACGGGAGTGAGGGGCGAGCCCGGTGATGTCGGCGCCGGCGAAGCGCACCCGACCGGCATCGGGGCGCAGATCGCCGGTGATGAGGTCGAAGAGCGTGCTCTTGCCGGCACCGTTGGGACCGAGCACCCCGAGGGCCTCGCGCTCGGCGAGCGCGAAGCTCAGGTTATCGGTCACCTTGAGCGCCCCGAAACGCTTGGAAACGCCGTCGATCTCGAGGAGGTCGGGTCGGGGCATGATGTTTTCGACCGGGGGCGCGAGTCGGGGCGGGTCGGCGCGAGTCGGCCGATGACGATGGCAACCGCGAATCCGGCGGCGGGGCCTGAAGCGAGGCCTGAAGCGGGGCGTCAGCCGATCGCCTCCATCTCGCCGCCGACGGGGATCGAAGGCGCGGTCTCGTTGGCGGTGATGACGATATCGTATTTGCGCTTCGCGCCCTCGCCGCCGAGCCGCCACTGCCCCCCGACCAAGGGCGTCTTCGCGACGTTCTTCACCGGACCCGCTCCCCAGTCGACAGGGCCGACGACGGTATCGAGCCTCATGCGGCCCAAAGCCTCGATCAGCGCATTCGCATCGCCCGGGCCGCCGGCGTCGACGAAAGCCCTCGCCGCCACCTCGAAGAGCGCGTGGACAAACCCGATCGGCTGCGTCCACTGCTTGCCGGTGGACGCCTCGTAGGCATCGGCAAGACCCTTGGCGCTCGTCTCGGTGAGCGAGGAGGCGAAGGGGTGATTCGGCGACCACCAAACCTCCGAGGAGAGGTTGTTGCCGCTATCGCCCAAGGCCTCGAGAGCCACCGGGAACAAGGTGGCCTTGCCGATCGAGGCGATCTTCGGCACGAAGCCCTGCTGCTGCGCTTGGGTCCAAAAGGTGGTGAAGTCCGGGGGGATCATCACCCCGGTGACGATCTCGCAGTCCAGCGATTTGAACTCGGCGATATAGGAGGAGAAATCGTCGTTGAGGTTCTGGTAGCGCCCCGGATCGTTCAGCGAATAGCCATGGTGCGCAAGGGGCTTGGGAAAGCCGAGCTCCTTGTCGCCCCAAGCGTTGCCGTCGCCGTCGTTGGGGAAGAGCCCGCCGACCCTCTTGTTGGTCTCGATCTTGTTCCACATCCCGGTGAAGACCGCGATGATGTCTTCGAGCCCCCAGAAGAAATGATAGGTGTAGTCGAAACCCTCGCCGGGGTCGCCGCCGCGGGTGAAGAACCAGGGCTGCCACGGCGCCACCGTGGACACGCAAGGGATCTCGTTGACCTCGCACTGATCCGAAACCGGATTGGTGGTCTCCGGCGTCGATGCCACGAGCATCATGTCGATCTCGTCGGAAAGGATGAGTTCGTTGGCGACCTCCGCCGCCCGATTCGGATTGGACTGGCTGTCTTTGACGATCACTTCGATCGGATGGCGCTTGCCGTCGATCCGCAATCCTTGCTCGAAGGTCCGGCGCAGGCTGTCGATGACGAAGGCATCGGCTTCCCCGAAGGGAGCGAGGGGGCCGGTTTGGGGCGAGACGTAGCCGAGCTTGATCGGGCGCACGGCGCCGATCGCCGGCATCGGGAGGGCCGCGCCCAAAGCGGCGGCGCCTAGGGCACCGGCCGAGGTGCCGAGGAAGCGGCGGCGGTCGATCTCGGGATGGACTTTCATCGTTCTCTCCTTCTCGATGGTGATGGTCGATGGTGATGGTCGATTGTCGATGGTGACTCGAGGCGATTCGGTGGCGATTCGAGGCGAAAGGGCTTCGACAGAGGGCTTCGATACGGGGCTTCGACAGGAGGCTTCGCCGGCCATCAAGATCCCGGCGGCGCCCCCGACCAAGCGCGGGCGAGCAAATCCGAAAGCCCGTCTTCGTCGATGGCCCGCGGATTCCAATAGGGCTTCTCGAGCGCGAGGGCGGCGGCGATCGCGACCCCCTCTTGCGGCATGCCCAAGGCGGCGAGCGATGGCGGCGCCCCGAGGCGAGCGGCGAGATCGAAGAGCGCCCGCGGCGCATCCTCGGCCGCTAAAGCCCGCGCCACCGCGGCCATCGCCCTCGGGGCCGCCGCGGCGTTATAGGCCGCCGCGTGCGGCAAGATCACGGTATGGGTTTCGGAGTGGGGCAGATCGAAACGCCCGCCCAGGGTATGGCAAAGCTTGTGGTGCAGCGCCATCGAGACTTGCCCCAAGCAAGCGCCGCATAACCACGCCCCGTAAAGGGCCCGGGCCCGCGGAGCTGCGCCGAGCGGTTCGTCGACGATCCGCGGCAGAGCCTCGCCGAAGGCGCGGATCCCCTCCTCGGCCATCAGCGAGGCGACGGGGTTGCGATCCCGGGCGTAAAGGGCCTCGACGGCGTGGGCGATGGCGTTGATCCCGCTCGTCCCCGACAGGGCGACGGGCAACGAGAGCGTGAGATCGACGTCGTAGATGACGGTTTCAGGGAGCACCTTGAGCGTGCGCTGCGTCGTCTTCGCGCCTTGCGCCGTCTCGCCGAGGATCGGGGTCATCTCCGAACCGGCGTAGGTCGTCGGGACCGCGATCTGGGGCAGATCGGTGCGCAAGGCGATCGCCTTGCCGAGGCCGATCGTCGAGCCGCCGCCGATGGCGACGACTCCGTCGATGGCATCGGCCTGCACGCGCACCATCGTGCGCTCGGTCAGGGCCACCGGAGTGTGCATCGCGATTTCGCTATGCCGGCCGGCAAAGCGCGGTCCGAGAATCTCGTGCGCTCTCTCGGCCGTTTCGTTCCGGCTCGGGGTCGCCAGCACCAAGGCGCGCTCGATCCCGAGAGCGGCGGCCTCCTCGGCGAGCGTCTCCAGCGTGCCGGCACCGAATACGACGCGGGCGGCCGGGGCGGTGTAGACGAAGGGCTCCATCTAGGCGGCCCTCGTATCGCTTCGAGCGTGGGCGGCGCGGGTGCGCGCCTGCAGATCGCGCAGCGCCTTCAACTCCTCGGGCCGCGGGGGATCGGTTTCGACCAGATCGGGCGCGAAAAGCACCGGCCAAGCGCAGCTGTCTTGCACCGCGGCGCGGGTAACGCCGGGGTGGAGCGAGCGCACCGTGAGCTCGCGAGTCTTTTCGTCGGGGGTCCAAAGCGCGAGATCGGTGATCAGCAGGGTCGGCCCCGCGGTCGCCAAGCCATGACGCGCCCGATCGTCGTGCCCGGCACCGTGCCCGAACGAGGTGACGAAATCGATGCGCTCGACGAAGCAGCGCCGCGACTGCTTGGCGGTGATGTAGATCTGCCGGCAACACGCGGCGATCTCCGGCGCCCCGCCGCCGCCGGGCAAACGCACCCGCGGCCGCCGGTAATCACCGATCACCGTGGTATTGATATTGCCGAAGCGATCGATCTGCGCCGCCCCGAGAAAGCCGACCGTGATCCGTCCGCCTTGCAGCCAATAGCGGAACATCTCGGGCACCGAGACGGTGGTCACCGCCGTCTCGCAGAGCTCGCCGTCGCCGATCGAGAGCGGCAGCACGCTCGGCGCGGTGCCGATCGTGCCGCTTTCGTAGATCAAGGTGATCCCCGGGGCATGGCCAAGGCGCGCCAAGTTGCACGCCGCCGACGGCGCCCCGATGCCGACGAAGCAGACATCCTCGCTGCAAAGCGCACGCGCGGCGGCGATGGTCATCATCTCGTCGGGGGTGAAATCGCTCATCCGACCTCCTCGCTTCGCAATGCCGCCACCCGCGCGGCGAAATCCTCGGGGGCGGCGTCGAGCACGTTCGTTTGCATCCAAGCGCCGAAGGCGTCGCGGTCGGCGGAGATCGCATCCCAAGCGCGATAGGCGGCGTTGTCGCGGGCGTAGTAGCCGTGCGCGTAGGAGGGATGGGCGCCCCCGGGGGCGAGGGCGATGGCATCGACGGTCCAGTGGGGCAGCACGCAGGCGTTCGGATGCAATCCCTCGAAGCGATCGACGACCTCCTCGACGCTGACCAACACCCGGCGCGCCGCCAGCGCCGCCTCCTTCTGGACGCCGATGATCCCCTCGATCAGAACGTCGCCGGCGCGATTGGCGCGCTGGGCATGGATCATCGTCACGTCCGGCCGCAGCGCGGGCACCGCGGTCAGCCGCTCGCCGGTGAAGGGGCAGTCGATCGAGCGGATATTGGGATTCACCTTGCGCAACTCGGCCCCGACATAGCCGCGCAGGATCGCGCAGGGCAGCCCTGCGGCCCCGGCCTCGTAGGCCTGAGCGAGCGCGGAGTGGGAATGCTCCTCGATCTCGAGCGGCTGCGGCCAATCGTTCTCCACCGCATCGCGCAGCCGTCGCAGCAAACCGACCCCGGGATTGCCCGCGTACGAAAAGACCAGTTTTTTCACTCGCCCCATGCCGATGAGTTGGTCGTAGATCAGATCCGGGGTCATCCGGATCAAGACGAGATCGCGTTGGCCCTGGCGAATCAGCTCGTGGGCCGCGGCGTGGGGGATCAGATGCGTAAAGCCCTCCAAAGCGAGGGTGGCGCCGTCGTCGATATGATCGGCGATGGCATCGGAAAGGGAGCAAAAGCGTGCCATCGGCTGTCTAGCGCTCGTGCTTGGCGCTCATGCTTGGCGCTCGTTTGGCGCTCATGCTTGGCGCTCGTGCCTGGCGCTCATGTCTGGCGCTCATAGTGCGGCGGCACTTGCGCGTCGACATTGACCCAAACCGATTTCGGCGAGGTGTATTCGCGCATCGCCTCGAAGCCCATCTCGCGCCCGTAGCCGGACTCGCCGACCCCGCCGAAAGGCGAGCCCGGGTGCACCACCTTGTAGGCGTTGATCCACACCATGCCGGCGCGGATCTCGCGAGCGCAGCGATGCGCCCGCGCCAGATCCCGGGTCCACAGCCCGGCGCCGAGTCCGTAGCGCCCGCCGTTGGCGATGGCCAACGCTTCGTCGTCGTCGGCGAAGGTCGCCACGCTCACCACCGGCCCGAAGACCTCCTCCCGGCTGATGGCACTGCTCGGATCCGCCCGCACGACGGTCGGCTCGACGAAACAGCCGCGAGCGAGTTCGGGGGCTTGCGGCGCACCGCCGCCGGTGATCACCTCGCCGCCCTCCTCGCGGGCGCGAGCGACGAAGTGCAGCACCCGCTCTTGGTGCTGCTTGGAGGTCAAAGGCCCCATCTCGGTACTCGGATCGAGGGGATTGCCGAGCCGGATCGACTGCGCGAGGGCCACGAAGCGCTCGAGGAAGGCGTCGGCGACGCTCTCGTGCAGCACCAAGCGCGAACCGGCGATGCACGCCTGGCCTTGGTTGTGGAAGATCGCCCACGCCGAGCCCCCGACCGCCGCTCGCAGACCGGCATCGGCGAAGACGATATTCGGGCCCTTGCCGCCGAGTTCGAGCTGGATTTTCTTGAGATTGCCCGCCGATGCTTCGACGATACGCCGCCCGGTCTGCGTCGAACCGGTGAACGCGACCTTGGCGATATCCGGATGCTCGGCGATCCGCTGCCCCGCGCTGTGGCCGTAGCCCGGCACCACGTTGACGACCCCGGGCGGAAAGCCGACCTCGCGCATCATCTCGGCGATACGCAGGGTGCTCAGCGGGGTCAACTCCGAGGGCTTGATGACGATGCAGTTGCCCGCCGCCAATGCCGGCGCCATCTTCCAGCTCGTGAACATCAGCGGGAAGTTCCACGGCACGATCTGACCCACGACGCCGACCGGCTCGCGCTGCACGTAGTTGACGAAGCCCGGATAGACCGGCGGCAAAAAGCCCTCGAACTTATCCGCCATACCCCCGAAATAGCGAAAGCAGCGCGCGGTTCGCGGCAGATCGAGTTTGCGGGCGTCGCGCACCGGATGACCGGTATCGCGCGCTTCGAGTTCGATCAACTCCTCGGCACGGGCTTCGATGAGGTCGGCGAGCCGCAGCAGCAGGCTGCCGCGGTCCGAAGGATCCATCCGACTCCAAGCCGGGAATGCCGCTTGCGCCGCCTCGACCGCTCGATCGACGTCCTTCGCCCGGGCCTCCTCGACGGTGGCGAGAAGGGAGTTGTCGAAGGGGTCGAGGACCTCGATCTTGCCGCCGTCGAGGGCGTCGACGAACTCTCCGCCGATAAAAAGTCCGGTCTGCATCGAACGATATCCCGCTTCGAGTCCCGCCTTGATCACCAAGTCACCGAGACCACCGGCGCCCGGCCGGAACGCACGAGATCGGGGATGCTCGGCGAGCCGTTCTCCCACACCAAGAGCATCGAGCGCTTGCTGGAGTAGCCCTGATGACGGATATCCGCAGGCATGCAAGAGACATCGCCGGCGCGCATCGTGACCACGGCGCGAGGACGGCCGGTCTTGCCGTCCTTGACGTTCCAGATGATCTCGTCGGAGAGCTGGATGAACCACTCGCAGCGATCGTTGCCGTGCTCGACGGGGAGGATGAACTCCTCGGTCGTGGGGCAAAACAGGCTGTCCTTGACCACCGAGCAAACCGATGGATTCCAAGTGACATCCGAGCGCGACAGATATCCGAAGAGGTTGAAGGCCGAGACCTCGTGCTCGAAGCCGGGCTCGGGATGGACCTCGGGCTGATCCTGATCGACGTCTTCGAACATCCGATTGACCGGGTGGGTCTCGTCGCGGCGCAGCGGGGTGTCGCCGGGGAGTCCCACCATGCGTTTCGCGGTGACGCGATTGCGGGTGACGGCGGCGTCGTTGGCCCCGTTTTTCGCCCCCCAAGGCGTGCCCGTCTCCATCGGAGCGGCGAAGGGGTCGTAGCCGCTATTGGTCCAATCGGAGATCATCTGCCGGAACACGCCCATCAACTCCTCCGACTCGAAGCGTTGGACGAAGTCGCGGCCGGAACGGACGTATGCATCGTTCATGGCCCCCGCGAACATCTCGACCTCGCCGTAGTAGTTGGTGGTGCCGAAGACATCGTCGAAGTTGACCGTGCCGTAGAAAAAGCCCCACGCGACATCGCGCATCAGCGCCCGCAGAAAGACGTCGATCGCCATCTGATGGCGACCGCCGGGCCAAGTGATATGCACGAAATAGGCATCGCGGCGGAAGGAAAAATCGCCGGCATCGAAGCGTCGATAACCGTCCTCGTTCGCCGGCGGGTGGATTTCGGTGCCGGTGGTGAGCGGCAGGCCCCGGGGATTGGAGATGTCGCTTGCCACCGCCGCGTCGTCTTTCATGGCCATGTCGTTCGTCCTCCTGATATTCGGTGTCTTGCAGATGCCGAGCGGGGCTTTAGCCCTGCTGACAGATCTCGGACCAGCGTTCGAGGGTCAGCGGACCCTCGATGGTTTGAATCATCATCGCCGAGGGGGCGGCCGCCGAGAAGCGATAGGCGGCCCCGACCGGCAGCAGCGCCAGATGGCCGCGACGGATGACCACGCGGCCCATGCGCCGCCCCTTGGGGTCGGCAACCAAACGGGCGCCCTCGCTGCCGGGTTCGACGGCGGCGTCGGGATCGTCGAGTTTCACGAAGGTAATTTCGATCTCCCCGTCCATGCACAGCGCGAACTCGTCGTGGGCGCAGGCGTACCACGGCGACTCCCCCTCGGCACGAAGGGCCTCGATCACGTATTCGAAGTTCTTCGCGACCGCGATCCGCTCGTAGGGCGCACTCTTCGCCGCGACCTCGAAGATATTGGAGAAGACGTAGTTCTTGGGATCATCGTCGATGATCTGGACGCCGCCTTTGGTGTAATCGGCCAAAGACCCGAAGACCGTGGCCATCGCCGGTGCCACTTGGGGCGTCGCCTGCGCGGGGTTGTTCATCGGCTCGACTCCTCGATGCGTGCTTCGATTCGTATCTCGATTTGTGCGCTATACGCACGATTGTGCGAATACTAGGATCCTATCTATACCAAAGAGTTCCGGTTGAGTCAAACCCTTTGTTCGTCTATCGTATGAACGTTCGCCATCCGCACACTCGCCCCGTACCCCTCCTTGCCCGAGTCCACCCGTCCAGACCCATGGAAAAATCCGATAAAAGCCGGGATTTCGTCACTTCCTTCGCCCGCGGTCTGGCGGTAATCGAAGCCTTCGGACCGCAGGCGCGATCGATGACCCTCTCGGAGGTGGCCGAGCGCACCGAACTTTCGCGCGCCGCCGCCCGCCGCTTGTTGCTCACCTTGTGCGAACTCGGTTTCGCCCGCAGCGAGGGCAAGCGATTCGAACTCACCCCGCGGATCTTGAGCCTCGGCTACGCCTACCTCGCCTCGCTCGACTTCTGGGAGGCGGTCCGGCCCTTCATCGAGGAGGTCACCGAGCGGATCGACCAATCGTGCTCCGCCGCGGTGCTCGACGAATCCATGGTGGTCTATGTCGCCCGCTCCGCCGCGCAGCATCGGATCATGTCGATCGCCCTCCATGTCGGCACCCGCCTGCCGGCGCACGCGACCTCGATGGGCCAAGTGCTGCTCGCCGCGCTCGAGCCGGATCGCCTCGACGCCTACTTCGACCGCGCCGACCTCGAACGCCATACCCGGCGCACCATCACCGACGCCGAGGGGCTACGCCGACGCCTCAAGACGGTGCGCGAAAAGGGCTATGCCCTCGTCGATCAGGAACTCGAGGAGGGCTTGCGCTCGATCGCCGTTCCGATCCGCTCGAGCGCCGGGGGCGCCTTCGCCGCGCTCAACGTCAGCAGCCATGCCACTTCGGTGGACCGAACGACGATGCTGCGCAAATTCCTCCCGGCGCTGCAAGCGGCGGCGCACAAAATCGCCACGCACCGCATCGCCTAGCGTTTCGCCGCCCTTCCTCGCCGGTACCGCCAAGGCGGGGCGGGGACGGTACCCGGCGGACCGCGACGACATCCGGCCTTGGCTTTGCGGCACCGGCTGCAAGTCCCACGACTTCCCCGTTGATGTTGAAAAACGAGTGCCGACCGGAAGGCCGATCTTTCGTTTCGAGATCGACGAAGGGCACCGCGTAGGACCCAAAACCTTGACTCGAGCGGCAGCGGCACACAAGTTCGAACCGCCTTGACTTGCACCGATGGCAACTGCAATGGCGGCTTGCCCGATTTCCTTCATCGCCTCGAACGACGGCAAAGAGCGGCAACCTCATCAAGAATCATAGGGATGGATACGCTTGCAATACAAGAGGATTAACACGTCGAAGACGCAGGTTTTACGACCGATGCGCGAGGGTTCACCCGCCAAACCGGGCATCGAAGGGGAATCCGCTTCAGGCTCGAAAGCCTCCGCACCGTCGACGAGTTGCCCCGGGCACGGCAGGAGCGCAAGGATCGTCGCAACCGACGCCGGCAGATCGAATGCCATGAATACCGCTCGCCGAGCCGGTCCGAAACGAGAGACGATAGCGAACATCGAGAGGGAAGTCGAAGAAGATATCGATATTGCCTCTCTTCGGCTGCGGCAGGCGTTGAAAAATCGAAGATAAAACACTACCATAGCGACTAGCGGTAGGAAAACAGAACACTTTGGCCGAGTGGAGAAATCCGCTTGAAGCCCCGACGATTTACAAGGGATCGACTCTCATGATCACTACCCCCCCCCCCCCGAAAATTAGCAGTTGAACGATGGACTCGTCTTTCTGGTCGGTCCTTATTCTTAAGTGTTTTTATAAAAGGCGTTTTAGCGCCTATCAAGAGAATCTCCTCTATCTTCGCGGGAGTTGAATCCCCGTTCGTATTTATAAAAACTTCAGTCTTTCGCAAAGAGTGCGAAGACCTCTCCATTTCAAAGAAGAGTCGGTTTGTTCGTGCAGTCTTTCCTATTCTTGCAACACTATCGATTCTCTATACCCCTTACGTCTCTGCGCAGACGACCCCGGGGTTCGACCTTAACCCCCCATCCTTGACCATAGCCGAAGGCGGACAAGCCACCTTCGAAGTGCGTCTGACGACACGACCTTCGACGGATATCACGGTCGAGACCGTTGCGTCGGCGGGTATCACCTCCGATACCGACCCGAACACGGCAGGCACTCAGACCACCTTGGCGTTCCCAGCAAACTCTTGGAATGTATATCAGATGGTGACCGTTTCCGCCCTGCATGACGGTGATACGGATGACGAAACTGCACGCGTTCTTATTGAAGGCGTGGGCGGGGATTATCACGAAAGGGTTGCGGCAGTGACCGTCACCATCACCGACGACGACAAACCGACCATCGTTCTCTCCGATACACAGACGCTGAGCATCGACGAGGGCGGCTCGGGGACTTTCAGTGTCAGTCTCAGCGCCGCGCCGAACGCCGACGTGACGGTCTCTCTTACGAAGACGAACTCGGATATCACCCTTTCCCCAACCTCGCTGCCCTTCACCACGACGGAGTTTGGCGCGAAATCGGTCACCGTCAACGCCGCCGAGGATGACGACGCCGTCGACGATACCGACACGATTACCCTTTCCGCCACGGGATATACGCCTGTGACGAAATCGGTCGACATCGACGATAACGATACCGCGGCCATCGACGTGAACCCCCCCTCCTTGACCATCGCCGAAGGCGGGCAAACCACCTTCCAAGTGAAACTGGCGACACAACCCTCGGGGGTTGTCCGTGTCTTCATTAGTGCCTCGGACGCATCACTTTTAGGCTTCGATTTCGACCCGAATACTGTCGGTAGTCAAAGCTCCAAGAACTTTGGGCCCACCTCAAGTACGAATGTCGTCGCTTGGGATGCATACCAAACAGTGACCGTTTCTGCAACTCATGACAATGATACGGATAATGAGTCTGTCACTATATCTGCTAGTGGCTCTCTTACTGCGCCAGCTGAGGAGTATCGATTAATTACTGCAGCGGTTGCCGCCACCATCATTGACGACGACGGACCACCACCATCGGGCACGATTCAGGTCACCCCGTCGGACACGCTGACCATCGCCGAAGGCGGCTCGGGGACTTTCCGCGTCAGACTCTCGGTCGCGCCGAATGCGAACGTCACGATCTCTCTTTCTAAGACGAACTCGGATATCACCCTTTCCCCATCTTCGCTGACCTTCTCCACCTCGAACTTCGCAACCGAGCAAGAGGTCAGCGTCTCCGCCGACGAGGACGCCGATACCACGAACGACTCCGACACCATCACCTTGTCCGCGTCGGGCGGCATCACCGCGCCGAACGTGACGAAGGCGGTCTCCGTCACCGATACGACTCCGCCGACGGGCACGATTCAGGTCACCCCGTCGGACACGCTGACCATCGCCGAAGGCGGCTCGGGGACTTTCCGCGTCAGACTCTCGACCGCGCCGAATGCGAACGTCACGATCTCTCTTTCTAAGACGAACTCGGATATCACCCTTTCCCCATCTTCGCTGACCTTCTCCACCTCGAACTTCGCAACCGAGCAAGAGGTCAGCGTCTCCGCCGACGAGGACGCCGATACCACGAACGACTCCGACACCATCACCTTGTCCGCGTCGGGCGGCATCACCGCGCCGAACGTGACGAAGGCGGTCTCCGTCACCGATACGACTCCGCCGACGGGCACGATTCAGGTCACCCCGTCGGACACGCTGACCATCGCCGAAGGCGGCTCGGGGACTTTCCGCGTCAGACTCTCGGTCGCGCCGAATGCGAACGTCACGATCTCTCTTTCTAAGACGAACTCGGATATCACCCTTTCCCCATCTTCGCTGACCTTCTCCACCTCGAACTTCGCAACCGAGCAAGAGGTCAGCGTCTCCGCCGACGAGGACGCCGATACCACGAACGACTCCGACACCATCACCTTGTCCGCGTCGGGCGGCATCACCGCGCCGAACGTGACGAAGGCGGTCTCCGTCACCGATACGACTCCGCCGACGGGCACGATTCAGGTCACCCCGTCGGACACGCTGACCATCGCCGAAGGCGGCTCGGGGACTTTCCGCGTCAGACTCTCGACCGCGCCGAATGCGAACGTCACGATCTCTCTTTCTAAGACGAACTCGGATATCACCCTTTCCCCATCTTCGCTGACCTTCTCCACCTCGAACTTCGCAACCGAGCAAGAGGTCAGCGTCTCCGCCGACGAGGACGCCGATACCACGAACGACTCCGACACCATCACCTTGTCCGCGTCGGGCGGCATCACCGCGCCGAACGTGACGAAGGCGGTCACCGTTACCGATAACGATGGCTCTTCCACTCCGTCGGGAACGATTCAGGTCACCCCTTCGAGAACGCTGACGATAGCCGAGGGCAGCTCGGGGAGCTTCGACGTCAGCCTCAGCGCCGCCCCGAACGCGAACGTAAGGGTTTCTCTGACGAAGACGAACTCGGATATCACCCTTTCCCCGTCATCGCTGACTTTCACCACCTCGAACTATGGAACCGGGCAGCGGGTCACCGTCAACGCCGCCGAGGACGCCGATACCACGAACGATGCCGACACCATCACCCTCACCGCTTCGGGCGGAATCAGCGCTCCGCAGGTGAGAAAGTCGGTTTCCGTTCGTGATAACGATTCTCCTAGGCCACCCCCGACGAACCCCTACGACGGCACCCTTGTCTTCTTGCCCGCAGGCAATATCACCATCGACGAGGAGGACAGGCAGACCGTCTCCGTCAAACTCAGCAAACGACCGACGGATACCGTGTCGGTGCTGATTTCGAAGACCTCGAACACTTTCGGAATCGGTTTTTCCCGCGAAGGGATGGTTTTCACCCCGACGAATTGGGACCGCTATCAATCCATCGATATCATCGCCCACAAGGATTCCGACAAGAGCGACGATAGCCACTTCGTCTCCTTCGAGTTCGCCGGCAAAAGAATCCTTCGAAGCGTCGTCGTCAGGGATAACGACAAAGAGTCGCTTCGAAGCCAAGCCCTCGCCCTCCCGCCCCCGACCTCGGGCGACAGCGCGACCCTTCGGATTCGATGCCTGCAGGATTCTCCTTGCGCCGTCGCTTTGGATTGCTCCGCCCAAGCGGACGGGGAAGTCTTCCAAGGAAGGCTCCCCGAGCCCATCCCTGCTTGGGGAACGGCCTCTCTTTCGGTGCAGGATATCCAAGCCTATACCGGAGGAAAGTCTTGGTCGGGCAAGGGTCGTTTGGGATGCGCCTTGAGGAGCAGCGCGACGATCGGCTCGCAGGTGTGGACACGCTCGGGCAACGGGGTGCTGGTCAACAACAGCGCGATGATTCGAAGCGTTGCCGAAGGCGGAGTCCATCGGGCGGATATCGAATCGATTCCCTCGCCGGATTCGTCGGATGAATCGAATATCCGGATTCGCTGCAACTCGCAAGAGGGGGATTGCTTCGAGACCTCCTTCGTGTGCTACACGGACGACGGGAGCAGGTACGAGTGGAGTTTGGGGCGCATCGAGCGCCTGAACACGAGGCATTTGCAATCGGAGGAACTGGCAAGGGGTATCGGCTATCGGTGGGATGGTTTGGGTCTGACTTGCGAAGTTCGTTCGAGCAGGCATTTCACGGCACAGGTGCTGACCCGCACCGGCGGCGGCGGGGCCTTGGTCAACAACAGCGCGACGGGGGTGCGATAAGGGAGGGCAAAAGCCCCGCATCTTTCGTCTCCTTTCGCGCGAGCCTGCGAAAAGGCGCTCATCGCCCTTTCGAAATAGGCAGGACGCAACCACCCCGCCGGAACCGGTCGAAAACGAAAGGCTTTGAATTCGAAAACGGCCAGATGCGGGAGTGCTTCGGGACCGTCGGCGAGGTCGCTCAGGACCCAAGCGACTTTCGCCGCCGTCCTCGGCTCTGCGCCCGAAGGGGCGAGATCCGGCTCGGTGCTTTGTTCCGTCTATCGAAAAAGACGGTCCCCTTTCAACCCGGAAGCTCGAATGCCTCAGAGGGCGACAATCGGCCGGGGCGGGGGACGCCCTTCATGCCCGCAGCCTCTTTTTATCGATTGATCAGGATCATGACGGCAGCGGGATATCGAGTTTGAGTTTTTCTTTCAAATAGGCCATACCGCGATTGCCTTTGCGAGAATTGCACCCGGCGCAGAGCAATTGCAAATTATCCAAATGATCGCTTCCCCCTTTCGACTCGGCGACGATATGATCGACATGAAGCCCGGTCGGCGGGAAACGATGCTTGCATTCGACACAATGACCCTCCTGCATCCCATATAGCTGCTTTGCATACGTTTTCGGCGGCGGCAGTCTGTCCAGATCGGTGCGTCGGGGAAGATCTCGCCGATGGATGATCTCCGGGTCGAGCAAGCCTAGTTCTTCTCGCATTCTCCGCGTAACCCATTCGGCAGACTTGGCACTGATATCGATGCCGACCCACCGGCGATATAGCCCTTCCGCCGCAATGCACGTTGTCGCGCACCCGCAAAATGGATCCAATACGATACCGTCCACAGGACACGACGCCTCGACGATAAGACGCAATAAATCGATCGGTTTTTGCGTCGGGTAGCCGGTACGTTCCTTCGCCATATTATTGATGGTCGGAATGTCGATCACATCGGTGGCGCCCTTCATCATCCCTTTGAGTCGTTGCGATGTCGCCGGAACCTTGGGCTTTATAAAATAGTGCGTATCGTCATGGCTTTTTGTATAAAACAAAATCACATCGTGTTTTTTAGAGAATTTTTTATTCGACGACCCCCCCAATCCGTAGGACCATATCACTTCGTTTTGAAAACTTTTTCGCCCGAATATGCAATCCATCATTCCTTTGAGGTAATGACTCATCGTCGGATCGCAATGCAGGTAGATGGATCCCTTCGCTTTCAATATTCGACGCATCTCCATCAGGCGCGGAGCCATATAGATAAGATAGGATTTATCGCTATCCGTCGGCGGGGCGTATCGTAAATACCCCATCAGTCGAGGATGGCTTCCTTCCAAAAGATCGACCCACTGCTCGTCGATATCGCTTAGCGTCCAAGTATCTTTGAACTCGGCGCCCTCCGCCGGGGAGCCGATGGGGGCGGCATAGTCGGTATTGGAATTGAAAGGCGGATCGAGATAGATCAGATCGATGCTATTCGAATCGATCCGACGCAAAATCGGCAGGTTGTCCCCGGTGAAAATCGTGGATGGTTCGAGGTTCATGCGATCCGAACCATCGCTTCGTAGTCGTTATCTTCGCCTTGACCGCTCTTCGTTAGCGCGGCAACGACGCGATCGTCATGCCCCGCTTTGCCCCACGATCACGATCGAACATACGTTCTGATGGGGGAATCCACCCAAGTTATGGGTCAATCCGAGCGCCGGTTCCTTTTGTCTTTGACGCTCGCCGGCGCGCTCCGTCATTTGCAGGTAGAGCTCGTACAGCAT
This sequence comes from Gammaproteobacteria bacterium, assembly GCA_965220535.1. GTDB lineage: Bacteria > Pseudomonadota > Gammaproteobacteria > HK1 > HK1 > HK1. The sequence goes on from OZ244833.1 coordinate 1,851,905, forward strand.
GCGCAAACCGGAAGCGCCGATCGGATGGCCGAAACATTTCAGACCGCCGTCGATCTGGCAAGGAAGGCTTCCGTCGGCATCGAAAAAGCCCTCCATCACATCCTTCACCGCGCCGCCTTCGGGGGAGATATGGAGATCCTCCATCGTGACCAGTTCGGTGATCGAGAAGCAATCGTGCACTTCGAGAAGATCCAACTCGTCGCGAGGATTGCGGATTCCCGCTTCCTCGTAGGCCCGCTGCGATGCCTTGCGGGTGGTCATCAGATGGCTGCCGTCCCAAGCGTTATGCTGCGCCTCGGCTCCGTTGGAAACCGATAGCTGCAGGGCCTTGACGGTGATAGGCCGGGACTTGCCGAGAGAACGAGCGATCTCGGGGGTGGTGACGATGGCGCAGGCGGCACCGTCCGAGACCCCGCAGCAGTCGAACAGGCCCAAGGGCTCGGCGACCATCGGTGCGTTCAACACCCGATCCTCGTCGATTCGATTGCGCAGATGGGCCTTCGGGTTCTTGGCGCCGTTGGCATGGCTTTTGACCGAGACATGGGCCATCGCCCGCTTGAGATCCTCGCGCTCGATGCCGTGCCGAGCGCGATAGGCGGAGGCGAGCTGGGCAAAAGCGCCGGGGGCGGAAAAGTTGGCCCAATAAAGGTCGTTCACCGAACCGCGGCTGCGCTGCGGCAACCCCCCGTAGCCGGTGTCTTTCAGCTTTTCCACCCCGAGGGCGAGGGCGATATCGCAAGCCCCGGAGGCGACCGCATAAGCCGCGCCCCGAAAGGCCTCGGAGCCGCTGGCGCAAAAATTCTCGACTCGGGTCACCGGAATCAAAGGCAAACGAAGTGCCACCGCCAAGGGGATCCCGGATTTGCCGGTATGTTGCTCCTCGATCGCGGTGGCGAACCAAGCGGCGTCGATCCGATCTTTTTCGATGGCGGCATCGGCGAGGGCTTCGGCGAAGGCCTCGCGCATCAGATCCTCGGCATTGTCGTTCCAGCGCTCGCCGAATTTCGAGCAGCCCATGCCGACGATCGCGATCTTGTCTCGAATTCCTTTGGCCATGATCCCAACTCCTGTTGCCGGGCGCTTGATCCCTCGCACCCTTGATTGATCGGAAAATATCGGTGATCGGAAAATATCGAGTGATCGGAGAATATCCGGTTCACCGGTGTCGATATCTTGTGTCGATATCCTAACGCTCGAAACCCGCAAGGCTCGGCGAGTGTCGCGAAGCCTTCCTCGAAGCCTTCCTCGAAAGCGCACCGATGCTGCCCATGACCACCGAATCCGCGGTCGACCCGACCTTCGTCCCTCGAAGCGCTCGACGCCTTCGGCGATCTTGTCGCTCCTCTTGCAGCGCACGGGCACCGCGCGCTTTCGCCCTCCCTCAACCCTCCTCGACAACGCTTGCGCCGGCAGGCGCCGCCTTCCAGAAGTAGCGGCGAAACCCGCGGCGGGGATCGATATCCTTGATGCGAAAGACCATTCGCATCGGAGCCTCCGGTTCCAAACTCGATTCGTTTTCGGGATCGATATCCGCGAAATCGATCATCGCTTGCCCGCCGCCTTCGAATTGCACCATCCCGTAATAGGCGGGCGGAGCCTTCGACCACGTGAGGCGATCCGCGGTATAGGAACGAATGCGTGCCGGAATCTCGCTGAATGGGTAATCGACCTGGGTATCGGTGGCATGACAATTCGGGTTGACGCAAATCCCGCTCTTGGGAAATTGGAGGGTGCCGCAGCGCGTGCAACGTCCGCCGACAAAGCCGTGGATCATCTCCCGGTTGCGGTACAGGGTCGTCAATCCGGTTTGTCGATCCGCCTCCGCCCGCAGCCCCTGCTCCATCTCGACGAGATCGTTGGTGCCGAGATAGCGCTGGTAGTTCGTATCCTCGAAACGCCTTTTGAGATGCCCTTCGATCCCCAGCCGAGGGCCGGGCTCGACCCCCTTTTCATCAACGCTCGTCAATGCCGATGTCGTGCGCAAGACGATGGCATCGCATCCTTGCCCGAACCCGACCGCCAAAATCGTTTGATCGGGTTTCGCGGATTCCAAAGCGTGCGAGAGCATGACCAAAGGATGGGCCGCGCCCGCTTCTCCGCAGACTCGCTGCAGATTGTCGCGCAGGCTTTCGGCGCGCAACCCGACCGCCTTGACGATCCCCGCACCCGCCCCGCGCAAAGCCGAGGGCAGGCAAAAATGATCGATCTCTTCGGCGCCGAGCCCGGCCCTCGACAGGGCTTCGGCGATGGCTTCGGGGACGATCTTCATCAACCCCTCGTCGCGAATCCAGCGCTCCTCCCAGACGTAATCGAAGGATTCGTCCTGCCCTCGATAGTGATCGACGAAATCGACGGCGACGCTCGCGTGGGCCAGCAGCCGCGCGACCCCCTCGCCCGCACCCACGAGAAAGGCGGCAGCGGCATCCCCGGTGGTGAGTTCCAAAGGGCTCGCCGCCCGCGTGCGACGCTTTTCGCTGCCGAGCACCAGCACCGGCGGGCTCCCGCCGGCGGCGATTTTGAAAGCGGCGATCAAGGCGGAACTCCCGGCCCGCTGCGAGCCCGCGATATCCAGGGTGGAGATCCGGCGACCCAAACGCAAGGCCTCGGCCACGACCCCGGCATTTTGGCGATCCTGAAAAGGAAAGGTGGTCGAAGCGAGGATCACTTGCGCGATCCCGGGGGCGATCTCGGGAGCCATGACATCGCCTGCGTCCTCGTCGGCGGGCTCCGGCGGCCAAGGCGACGAGCGATGGCTCCCGCCAAGACAGTCCCGTGCCGCCTCCACCGCCATCGTGATGACATCCTCGTCCCAATCGGCGATGGCCCGCTCCCCCTTGCCGAGGGCGGCAAGAGCGGGGTTGAACCACGCATGGGCCGCAGCGACAACGCTTTTTTGCAACCGCCGCTTGGGGATATAACCCCCGAAAGCGTGGATTCCGACGCCTGCATCCGTCGATGGTGTGCTTTGACTCATGTTCTCGTGGGTATCCGGTGCGTTTCGATGATTCTTCGGGATTTTCTCATGTTCGATTGCCTATCATCGTCCAGCGTGTCGCCGGTGTACTTGCTGACAGCGACAGCGAACTGGCCTATCAGATCGTCTGCCCTGCGGGTGGCCTCATCGCGAGGGGGTGCGGGGGTGGACGGGTCGCCCTCCTGTGCCCCCGCCTGAATGCAAGCGAGGCAGGTATTGTCTGGGGTAGGCACTGCGATGTCTGCGAGCACCCGCAATACCACCCCTTCGGGGTCATACGATGCCCCGCATACCGCGCAGGTATCAGTCATTACTCGCTCTCCTTATATTTGCCCCATACTTCACTGGGCGTATTGCCATCGATAGCGGTCGCATTGACATCAGCCCCAAGGGCTACCAAAACATTCATTGCCTCTATTTGTTCAGATAACGCTGCGTAGTGCAGGGGCGTCCAGTCCTGATTATCCTTCGCATTGACATCGCCCCCGTGGGCTGCCAAAGCCTTCATTGCCTCTATTCGCTCTCTGGCTGCTGCGTAGTGCAAGGGCGTACTGCCATCGGTATTGGTCGCATTGACATCACCCCCGTAGGCTGCCAAAGCCTTTATTGCCTCTATTTGATTTTTGATTGCTGCGTAGTGCAAGGGCATACTGCCATTTTTCTTATCCTTCACATTGACATCAGCCCCGCGGGCTACCAAAGCCTTTATTGCATCTATTTCTCCTCTGGCCGCTGCGTAGTGCAAGGGTGTACGGCCTTCCTCATTCCTCACATTGACATCAGCCCCGCGGGCTACTAAATCCTGAATCTCTTGAATATCACCCCTCGCGACAGCGTAGAACAGCAGATCACCCAAAGCTTGCGCCCCGATAGCGACCATCGCGAGGCACACGCCAGCGAGCCATCGCCCTAGCTGGTTGCTATTTCTCATCGTCCGCCTCTTGGGCATGGTCATCGTAGGCTGCCATGATGGTGGCAAGGTCGCTATCTCCCTTCGAGGTGGACGCAATGACTGCTCCTGCAGTCAGCATCGCATCGACACACAGGGCAAAGGTGCCTTTCACTTGGGCTAGGGTCTCGACATCGCACCCTAGGCGTGCACCCTCGCATACGATGGCATCCATCGCATCGCTGGCCATGCGTATACGATACCCTGATCTGATAGGTCATCGCGCAGGCGTAGCTATCGCACCCGTGCTTGCACTTCGGGGGTTAGGTCGCTCATCGTGTGTCTCCTTCTTCGTGGTGGTACTTCGACATGATGGCGATGGCATCGACACGCCTGACCACTTCCTGCAACTTGGTTTAGACCATAGCCAAGTCATGTTCGAGACTCTTTCGGGGCTAGATGAAGTTTTCGTTTCGAAAGTCCCGACCAAAAGCCCGAACCGCTCATCGATATGAATCGCGATATTCGAAGGGCTGTCGATCGGCATATCGATGGGGTTTGGATCTCGCACCTTTCCCGGCGAGTTCTTCGAGTATTTTCTGCAGATTATCCCGTCAAACCGGTCGATCCGATCTCATCTGTCCTCTCTCGATGCGACAAAATCGACTAGGCCTGCTCGACCACCGTCCTCACCGTCTTCCAGTCCATGCGACGACGATAGTGGCCGTCATGTCGCAAACCTCGGTAGGCAGAAAGGAAAATATCGCCTGTCTTATGACGGAACTCCTTCAGCCGCGCATTCAGTTCGGGGATCGGCGGAGCCGCAGGAGCCCGGATACGGGTGATGAAGCGGCTGGTTTGTTTGATCTCGTAATCCGCGATCTCTTCCGCTTCGCAAAAGCGAATGGAGGCTTCGCGCACGTTATCGAAGGCGATGAAGCCCAGATTGCCTTTCGGGTCGTTGAAAACCAGCCGTCGGCCAAGGGTCTTGAGTGGCGGCAGCCATCGGCAGCGCAACGCTTGCCAGTGACCCAAAGAATCCGAGTCTGACCAAACCTTGAAATCATCGCCCCCCGCCCGCTCTTGCGGGGCGAACAGCGCCAGTCCCACCGGATGTGCTGTCTCGACGAACAGGCGCTTGCGGATCGAGATGAAATCGGTCAGCCGACGGTGAAACAAGCCGGAGCGGATGAAGCTCTCGGGGATCAATGCCGCGACCCATCGGCAATGCCGCAGGCATATATCCAAGGACCATTTATAGAGATCGTCATAAGGGCAATCGGGAAAGGGAAGGCCGCGCACCGTCGCGCTGTTTTTCGCCAGCCACGGCGGATTCGTGATGCATATGTCATAGCCTCGGGGGAAATCGGCCAGCGTATCGCGCTTGACGACCTTTTCGGCGGCCGGGGCAATATCGAAGGCGGAGAATTTCTTGGCGAATTCCATACCATGCAAATGGTCGATCAGGCTGTTTTCACCGGCAAAAGGCTCCAATACCCGGGTTCGGGACAGATCGGCGGCTTTCGCCCAATCGATGAACGCCGGATGATCGAAGGGGTTATGCAAGGTGTAATAAGCGCCTCTGGCCCTTTTCCCGGCATCCGGTGCTTGTCCCCTCACTGCAAAGTGCATGGCGTTGGCCTCGAGATCATCTTAGAACCACCGCTGACTCCTCGACTCACCCCTTCGCGAGGCTGAAATCCGGTGGCGCTCGGCCGGGAATTCTACCCCCCTACAGCCCCTTCGTACATGCCCCCTTCGGTACCCGCACGCGGAGCGAAAGAGCAAGGGCGGCTTGATTCGCGCACTCAGTGAAGGGGGCGAAGCCATGAACAGACGCCGGCGTCCGGCGATGCCGCGCTTCCACACGTCGATAATCTTTCGGCGCGATAACGACGGCCCGTTCTCGAAAGACGGGGACGCAGCGCACGGGCACGAACCGGGCGATCATTCCGGATCGCTCGGCTTCGGCCGACGCGTCGCCGCCCCCGCCTAGGGGCGCGGGGGCAGTCGATCATTTCGTGCAACCGACGGCTGCTGGAACTTGGCTCGCACGGTGGCCGCCGGCGGCGGACGCCGGCCCCGCTTATCGCGCGGACGCTCTTGCCGACGGCGGCCGAGCCGATATGATGGGAAGCGTGCGTGCAAGTCGGGGCTAACGTCCGGATAACGCAGATCGGCGCGCTCTTCGCGCTCGCTGACTGGCTGCCGCAAACGGGGCATGACAAGTTGACCGGCATGACGGAATTGTCGATCAGCACGGCGTGGCTGAAAGTCCGGCCGACGCTGCCGGGGGCAGGCTACGCGGACGGCTCGGCGAAGGCTTGGGCAGCCCAGCGAGTCGAGTAACGCGGCCGGAGAAGAGAGACGGGTACGCCGACTGCCCGCGAGAATCGAAGCGGCGGCGGCCGGGGCTCCTTCCGCTTCGATTCGCGCCGGCATAAAAAAGAGCCGGAGCCTTGCGATAGGCTCCGGCTTTCTTTTTTATTAGTGCCTACTTGAACGAGCGGGAGGGCACCAAGGGCCGACGAGACCCGGCGATAGAGTCCCGGATCGTTCTTTCGGATCGTAGGCGGAACCCGCACAACTCTCTATCGCTCGTCGATTTTAGCAAATCGGGGGCGGCGGCGGAATAGCTGCCGCCGTGAGTCCGCGCCCTAGTCGCCGAGCCCGCACATCCGGGCAGGCTCGGCGGATTCGAATCGTCGCCGCTCGGCGGGCAAGCGCCCCGCCGGCGTCACCGGCAATCGCTCGCGTCGGAGACTTTAGGGGGCTTGCTGTCCAAACCCGCGGAATATCCTGTGCGCGATTGCAAAGAATATCCCGAGCGCAAGGCAGCCCGCGAAGAGCGAACTCGGTTTCACGGACCAGCTTCACAGGCCGGCTTCACGAACCGGTTTCACGGGCTGGCTTCACGGGCCTGTTTCACGGGCCGCCTTCAAAGGGGATCCCAACTGAATACGTCCGCACTGCGATCGAGGGAGTGGAAATCCGCCGCCAAAGCGGGGAAAGCATGGTCGACGATCGACTCCGGCGTCCAGCCTTGGGCTTCGTGGATGCCGCGACGGGGGCGCGATTGGCTCATCAGGAAAATTTCGTTGCCGCGAACCGCGAAGATCTGGCCGTTGACCGTCGACGCCCGGTCCGAGCAAAGCGCAACCACCATCGCCGCGACTTTTTCCGGGCGCATCTGCCGCAGTTTCTCGACCCGTGCGCGCTGCGCCTCGTCCTCGACCGGAATGGTGCCGATCATCCGACTCCAAGCGAAGGGGGAGATGCAGTTGGAGCGTACGTTGAATCGCTCCATGTCCAAGGCGATGGATTTGGAAAGCCCGACGATGCCCATCTTCGCCGCCGCATAGTTCGCTTGGCCGAGGTTGCCGATCAGCCCCGAGGTCGAGGTCATGAACACGAAGCGGCCGGACTGCTGCGCCCGGAAACGGGGGGCGGCGGCGCGGGAGATATTGAAAGCGCCTTTGAGATGAACGCCGATGACCGCATCGAAATCCTCCTCGCGCATTTTGTGGAAGATCGAATCGCGCAGGATGCCGGCATTGGCGACCACGATATCGATGCCGCCGAAGCGGTCGATCGCCTGCTCCACCATCCTCGAGGCGGCGGCGAAGTCGGCGACGCTGTCGAAATTCGCCTCCGCCTCGCCTCCCTCTCGGCGAATCGAGTCCACCACCTCGGTGGCCGGAGCGCGGTCTCCCCCCTCGCCGGAAGCGCTGCCCCCGGGATCGTTGACCACCACCTTCGCCCCGTAAGCCGCCAGCATCATCGCGCTTTGCGCCCCGATACCCCGCCCGGCGCCGCTAACCAAAGCGACTTTGCCCGCCAATATCCCTTCTCTTTGCGTCATCGGTCGATCCCCCCTCCCCCTTGCCAATAGAAGCGTCGAAGAAGCGTCAAAGGAGCGTCAGCGAATGCAGCCGATGGCCGTCGAGCCGCTTTCGCCCGTCGAGTCCTTTCAACTCCGCCACGAAGGCACAGGCCGCGACCTCGCCCCCGATCCCCTCGATCAACTCGCAAGCCGCGGCCGCACTGCCGCCGGTTGCCAACACGTCATCGACTAAAAGCACCCGACTACCCGGCCGCCGCAGGGCGTCGACATGCGCTTCCAAGGCGCCCTCGCCGTATTCGAGCCGATAAAGAACCGAGCGCACCTCGCCCGGGAGTTTGCCGGGCTTGCGCAGGGGCACGAAAGGTCTGTCCAAGGCTTGCGCAACCAAGGAGCCGAAGATGAAGCCCCGCGCTTCGATACCGGCCACCGCATCGATCGACTCGGCGTGAAAGGGCTCGGCGAGCAGCCGAGTGCAATGCGCAAGCGCTTGCCAATCCCCCACCAAGGGGGTGATATCGCGAAAAAGGATGCCGGGGGAAGGGAAATCCGGAATCGTACGAATCCTCGACTCGATCAAATCAAGGGGTCGGGTTTCGAAAGGCATCGTTCGCATCCTTCGATCATCGCTTCGTCAAGATATATCAGGGGGTATCAGGAGATATCAAAGAATATCGAGGGAAACTTCATAACCGCCGTGCCTGCGGACATTGAAGACCCCGGATTCGAAGACGAGATATTGCCCCTTGATCCCGACGAGCACATCCTCGATCAGCGGGGATTTGTCGAGGGAAATCGAGCGCAGGCTCGGCGGGGGGCGATCGAGGGGGTAGGAGAATTCGTCGGTATCGGCGGCGAGCGGATGCAGCATCGCCGCGATCTCCTCCGCTCGGCGGCGATGACCGTCGCCTGCGCGCTCCGATTCCGTCAGCGACAGATTCTCCAACGAGCCCTCGGCGCGCTCCAAAAGGTCGCTCGCCGCCGATTCGAGATCGACCGGCGGGGCGGCGCCTTTGAGCATCGCCCGCCAATCGGTGCGATCCGAGATATGCGCTTTCAGCGCCGACTCGACGAGACCGGCATCCCGCCGGCTCGGCACCTCGAAAAGCGGCATCGCCTGCATCGCTCCTTGATCGAGCCAACGCGTGGGCACCTGCGACTTGCGCGTGATCCCGACCTTAGTGGCGCTGGTGGCAGCAAGGTAAACGATATGCGGCTGCATGCAATGGCTCCGCCCCCATTGCGGCTCGCGGCAAGTGCCCTCGTGATAATGACAGAGCTCAGGGCGCACGATGCATAGATCGCAGGCGGCAAGCGAGCGAAAACAGGGATAGCAATAGCCCTGGTTGAAACTCTTGCGGGTTGCGCGATCGCACGCGATACAGCGGATGGCACCGCTGAATTCAAGCCGGATACGCTTGCCGATCAAAGGATTGAGGGCGACGAGACTGTCGCCGAAACGCAGATGACAACGAGCCGGGGCACCCTCGCCCTCTCCCGGCTCGATCACCATCTTGCGTAAAAGACCGATGATATTTCGGGTGTCGGTAGAGGTCATGATCGGGCGATATCTTCGCGAAGGGGCGACCGAAAGAACGATCGATCCGGCACTTTCGACGTTTTTCCGGACGAGCCTCGACAATATCGGCTCTCGAAGGCATCGAAAACGAGGAAGCGGCTTTCGGCTTTCGAGACCCGAAATTTTCGAAGCCCGAAAGAAGAAAAGCCGAAAAAATATCGATGAAAGTCTACTTCACTTTCCTGTCCGAGGGCTCCTTACCCCACCCTAGGGTTTTTTGAGACACTTCCTAAGACCTGATCATAGGGGATAACGGAATGACTTCACGATGAAAAAACAACATGCCAAGCACGCAGGAGCCAAAGCCGCTGAGAGTTCGCCTAGGGAGGGTCGGCCTTCGACCCGGAAGCAACGAATGACGGCATCGCTTAAGCAGTTGGCTGCGCGGCGGGTGATTCACCGTGAGGAAGTGGAACTCGTCGCCCGGAGTTTCGGGGTGTCGGCAGCCGATGTCAGTGGCTGGCGAGAGATGGTGATGACGGCGAGCATCAGTAGATTGTAATCTCGGGCTCGCGACGCCCGAGATGTGGAGCGTGCGTGTCTGCACACTACCACGCGAGGCACGCGCCTCAGAGCGTTGCAACCGATCCACCATGGCGTGCGGAAATGCTTCGGAGCCATCGGCGAGATGGTAGCGACAGAGTTGATCATCCGTCATGACAACGGGCCGCGGTACATCAGCCTTGACTTCCAAAAGGAGATTGCCTAGTTGGGAACGCCTTCGTCGCCGTCCTTTGTCCGTTCCCCCGAAGGCAATGGTTGTGTCAAGCACTTCATCCGCACCTTGAAGAAGAACCTGCTCTGGCTCGGAACCTTCCAGACCATCGAAGAGTTGCAACAGGCACTACGAGAGTTCAAGAATTGCTACAACCAATGCTTGTTGATCGAACGCCACGGACACCGCTCCCCGAGCCAGTCCGAGGGAGGGCGGTGGACGAGATCCCAGCCATCGCATAAGATTCACAGGTATTTCAATAGCCCTAGGGTGCTGCACTCCATAAATTGAAGAATTTTTTGATGATAAACGAAAAGAACGCACATATCAGGTTTCGACCCTTCCCTTTACTTGACTGATCGATATTGACTGACGCATTTGGAGAGCCCTTGATTATCGTTATCTGAGAATTACGTATATTAAAATTTTCAGCAGCCAAGACAACTCTACGAGGTTCATTTCTCGACTCATCAGACTCTTTCTTTGCTTCATGACCATCCCCGACTTTCATGTTTCCCTCAAAATCTATCACCTCTGGTTTCATGTCAAGAGGAAGAGTCCCATCGACATTCTTGCAATATCTATCCGCCCCAAGATCCATAAGTTTTTCTTTTGCCTCATTTGAGCACCCGGCAACCGCGAAATGAAGCGGTGTGTCGTTGTATACAGTTTTTGCGTTGATGTCGGCTCCGTTTTCATGGAGAAGTTCTATGACCTGACTCGTTGTTCCCCATCCTAATGCGTTAGGGTTTCGCATAGGTCCAGTAGGAAATCCTGAATAACGGAGAATAGCGTCTGGCATAGTGGCAATATGCATCGGAGTTATTCCCCCAACGGACTTTCGATTCATATCAGCCCCGTTGTTTATCACGAATTCGATTACATCAAGCCTCCTTATCATCACCGCCAAGTGAAGAGCCCCGTGATTATAAGAATTCTTCATTTCGTTTATATCATACCCATCCCTTATCATGGACTTCATTATTTCAAGGTCGCTCCTTATTATCGCCATCATAAACTGATAGTTCAATACATACTCCATATGCTCTTTGTTGTTTGCGTACAAATGCTCTCGCTCGCCTTTTTCATTGATTCTCATATCGGTTTCTCCTTTGATTTTTGGTTCACCGTGAAACTCTCTTTCTTGTTCACTTTCCTCAATCCATTGGGGGCGAAGTCAGCTTCCTTCTTCCCATTAAAAAGACTACACAATAGAGAAAGGTTTTTCAGCTCTTGATCTCCGCCGTTCTTCTTCAGCATCTTGCGATAGATCGTTAAATACTTCTCATCGTGCGGAACCCAATCACACCTTTAGCATTTCAATCCATCGCGAACCAAAAGTTGATTCGTCACCTCCGCTTGAACTCTCTTTGACCATTATATCATAAAGAACCACCGGCTTCCGAGTTGGCCAGCCGCAACGCTCTAATTTCGAATAGGTCAACATATTGATATCTGTCCCAATATCATCGACTGGAGTCCCTTGAGATTGATAGAAATATGGCTTCCTCATCAATCGCCCACCCGCTTTCTTGGAGGATATGTGAACCCCTTCTCTGCCATACCGCTCCATCGTGGACAGGGGATAACTCCATCCGTTCGAATTCAGAAGATGCCCCTTGTACTCTTAGGAGTATCCTTTGTTGTCCGGTTTCGTCAACGGCACTTTCCTGTAAGGACCCTTGCCATCTTTGTCGTCCTTTTTCATCGACAGAACGATCCCTAAGTCAGTAGCACCATCACCGAGGCATCCCTGCCGATGCCAAGCAGGGGTGCCTCCTCTTTTACGCCCTCGAAGACGATGACCCCTTACTAAGTTATCGGGCCTGCGCTCTCGATCGCTTCGAGCCGGCATCGCCGACCTTCGATGACGCCCATACCTTGCTTGCGAGCGATCCCCGCCCGAGTGTCAGCGTACCTGCGCCGGCCCGGCGCTCGCGCTCGTTTTCCCCTTTTGTCGTTCTCTTGCGAAAGACGAGCGGGGCGATACGCAAATCGGAGGCTTCAATAGGAGCGCGGCAAGCCGAGCACGTGCTCGGCGATATAACTCAGCACGAGGTTATTGGAAACGGGGGCGATGCGATACAGACGATTTTCGCGGAACTTGCGCTCGATATCGTATTCCTCGGCGAAGGCGAATCCGCCGTAGGTTTGCATGCACATATCCGCCGCTTGCCACGAGGCCTCCGAAGCCAATAGTTTGGCGGTATTGGCCTGCGCCCCGCAATCCTGCCCGGCATCGAATCGATCCGCGGCTTGTCGGCACATCAAAGCGGCGGCTTCGGTGGCGGCATAGGCGCGGGCGATCGGAAAGGCGATCCCTTGGTTGCATCCGATGGGGCGACCGAAAACCTCGCGCTCCTTGGCATACTCGCTCGCCTTGCCGATGAACCACCGGGCATCGCCGATGCATTCGGCGGCGATCAAGATGCGCTCGACATTCATGCCGTCGATGATGTAGCGAAAACCCTTCCCTTCCTCGCCGACCAGACTATCGGCAGGGATCTTCATATTCTCGAAAAAAACCTCGGTCGTGGCGTGGTTGATCATGGTTCGTATGGGACGGATCGTCATTCCCTTGCCGATGACTTCTCGCATATCGACCAAAAAGACGGACAAGCCCTCGGTGCGTTTTTCGACTTCGGCAAGCGGGGTGGTCCGCGCCAACAACAGCATCAGATCCGAGTGTTCGGCGCGAGAGGTCCATATCTTCTGGCCATCGACGATATAACCGCCGTCGTCTTGCTTGACGGCAAGGGTGCGAAGGGCAAGGGTATTGCTGCCGCTGCTCGGTTCGGTGACCCCGAAGGCTTGCAGCCGCAGCGAACCGGCGGCGATACCGGGAAGAAATCGTCGCTTTTGCTCCTCGCTGCCATGACGCAAAAGGGTGCCCATCGTATACATCTGGGCGTGACAAGCGGCTCCGTTGCAACCCGAGCGTTGGATTTCCTCCAAAATCGCGGTGGCGGCCGACACCGGAAGCCCGCTGCCGCCGTATGCCTCGGGAATCAAAGCGCCGAGAAAACCCGCTTCGGTCAACGCCTGCACGAAGTCGGTGGGGTAGGCGCGCTCGCGATCCAGCGCTCTCCAGTATTCGCCGGGGAAAGTCCGACAAAGGGCCTCCACCGACCTTCTGATCTCGGGCCAATCGTTCATCTTCGAGTCGAATATCCTTTTTTCGCGCGAAAACATACGACGCCGTATCGGCTATCGACGGCGCTTTTCGAATAGGAAAACGAATACGCCGCTTCGATGGCATCGATGGAGGGATCGCAGAGATCCGATCCAAGCGTCTCGATCTCCTTATGCGAACGATCGCTTTCGAGGCGCTCGAAGTCCCCGCGCACCGAGGGATCCCGGCCTTCGACCGGCCTTTGCCCGATGCCGCCGAGCCCATCGATAGCGAAGGTATCGTCGAGCGCATCGTCAGACTATCGATTCGCCTTGTCGCGGTCAACGCTTTTTCGAGATCGAGGGCAACGAGACGATCGACCGCCGAAGCCAAACGCGCAAGAAGTGCGCAAGGGGTGCGCGATGATATTTCGAAAGACGATATCGATCCGCCCGCCCGTTTGGTGCAGGCTCATCGAGTTGCGAAGCTCTCCGCATCGCCCGAGGCTCGGACTCGATCGAGATCGAAGGCCTCGGCAAGCGCTCCCGACAAGGGAGATTGCGTCAAGCGACGAGCCCGACGACATGATTCTCGAAGCTGCGCTCGAATCGAGCGCTCGTCGGCTCGGGGATGGCACGAAGATCGGCAGCGGGATTTTCGGCGGTCGATGATCTTTTCGGGCGAGACGAGCGATATCCGCAAGCGACCGCTTGTCGCCGTCCGTCTCCCGTCCACCCCGTCGAAGCCGATGCGAATAGCCGACGCGATTAGCCGACAATAAGGGCATCGCATCATGATGGCATCTTGAAAAACGCCGGCGTCGCCGACGCAAACGGTATGATAGCCATCGTCCGCGAAAAGATCCGCAAGGCTTTGCGCACGATCGGCAAGCGATCGACTCCGAAAGGCCTTGACGCCATCTGACAACCCGACGCAACCATTCAAGGGGATATCCAATGAGACATCGAGCACTGAGACTGACTATACCGACTCTTTTGCTGATCGCACTCTTTTCTTCCCTGTCCGTAATATCGACATTCGCAAGCGATCACAAGGTCCACAAAGTCGCCATCCATCTCGACGACAACGATCCGAAACGCATGAATATGGCATTGAACAACGTGGCCAATATTCGCAAATACTATGACTCGAAGGGCGAAAGGGTCGAAATAGAGCTGGTGGCTTACGGCCCGGGCTTGCATCTGTTTCGCGAGGATACGTCGCCGGTGAAGGATCGCATCGCGGCGATGTCGATGGAGATCGACAACCTGACCTTCTCCGCTTGCGGCAACACCCACGCCGCCATGACAAGAGCCGCGGGAAAAGAGGTCGAACTCTTGGAAGGGGTCGATATCGTGCCCTCGGGCGTGGTGCAGTTGATCGCACTGCAAGAGCGGGGCTACGCCTATATCAGACCTTGAAGCGCGACCCTTCGCGCCATGCGCCATCGGGGGCGGGATCCTTTGCCGCCTCGGTCGGCGGGAAACAAAGGCGGCGAGGGCAAAGCGACGGCTCTTTGCCGTCTTCGAACACCGTCTTCGAATTCCGTCTTCGCCCTTGCCGTCCCCGATTTCCGCCCTGTCGATGACTATCAATCCAGGGCTGATCGCTCTGCTCTTTTCAAGATGGTGTCGGTACGTAGGATCAAGCGCCATTCTTTCCCTTCGGCTTCACTTGCGATCTTTTTTCGTATGGATTATCGGCAGAATTCAGCCCTGAACTGCCCGAAGGCGGATCGGTATTATTTCTTGTCTTGTCGATCTTTCTCCCTCCGCCTCTCTCTCTTTGGACTGCCCTGAGACAAAGAAGAGCGAGTTCCCTATTCGGTAATATCCCCGCCGTTTTTATCGTTTCACTATCAAACTCGGATACCCATTTGAAAACACCATCGAGATTCACTTTTGCCAAAGGCCATTCGTACTTTTCAGCGCTCTCATCTTTGCTTCTCCTTTCCAAGATTCGGAAACTCGCATGACCGACCGCAACCTGACCGACCTTCACGATGCCGCGATGTCCGAAGACATCGTGCACCTGCTGCGCGTCCTTCGCGCCGAGCCCACCGCGCTGGACTACGCGACCGAAGCCAGAAACGCCGCCATCATCCACGTGCTCGCGCAGTTCACCGGCGGACGACCGGGCGACGCGCCATGACCGACGCCATCCGCTACGCGCTCGCGGTGCTCGGCTTTCTCGCGCTCACACTCGGCGGCATCGAATCGAGCGATCACGCCGAGCCGGTCGGCGACCGAACGGAGCGAACGCATGGCTGCCGATAACGACGGGTGGGATCCCGTGTCGAGATCGTCGAGACGCGAGCGCATCCACGCCGCGATTGCCTTGTCCGTCTTCGTTCTTTTATTCCTTGCCGTCGCCTTCACACCCGCCGTGCTCGAACGATTGAAAGACCCGGCGCAAGCCCACGCCGAAGCGGTCGCCGAAGTCGCAAGGATTCGCGACGCGCTCGGACTCGCTCGCGAAGAACACAGACAAGCCCGCGCCGATCATCGGCGAAACCTTGACCGACTCGTTCGCGCTGAATACGGCGGCGCGGTCGCCGATACGATCTTGCGAGCCATCCACGGCGACGAACGCGCGGCCGCTTATGTCCGCGACTTCGTGGAGCGGCAAGCCGCCGTGGGCGACGAACGAGCGAAACTCGCTTTGGACCTTCACGGCGACGTCGAAACGACCCTAGCCGAGCTCATGCTCACGACAATCGGCGGCGACTTATTCCGCGCCGGGGTCGGAGACGAGCGAGCCGTCGCCGACGCGCGGCAATCCAGCAACGACTCGCTCGATGCCTTTATCGACTACGCGGAACTCGAACATGAACTGAACCAAGCGAAAGACCGCGCCGACGCGCTGATCATCGCCAAGCGTGCGAGCGAAGCGGCATGGGCGGTGAGCGAATGATCGCGCCGGTCTTCCTACGATTGTCGAATGCCCGCGACCGGGCGGCTGACCGAAGCAGACGAATGATTTCGCACTGCAGCACGGTGTTGTGATAGGTGGCTAAAAGCACGGGGTCAACCGACGCCGAATATCATCGAGCGAGCCGAGACTACTTATGAATGGCTGCCCCACTGCAAATTCCATCCGCTCTGTCTTGGGCTGCGGCGGATATTCCCCCTCATGGGCGGTGTATTGATTCAGAAACCCGATCGAAGACTTCCTTTCGGATATCTTCTATTTCCTTATCGAAAATCTGCTCTTGGCTCATCCCAAGCAAAAGCCCCGCAAGATGCGGGGCTTTTGCCGAAGAACGGCACCGAGGGCTTCGTGGGGCTTCGTGAAAAGCGCCCGTCGGCCGAGGAGGATAATTCCTCACATCATGCCGTCCATCCCTCCCATGCCGCCGGGAGCGGCGGGCATCGGATCGTCCTTCTTCGGACGCTCGGCCACGGTGGCCTCGGTGGTGATCAACAACCCGGCGATGGAGCCGGCGTTCTGGATCGCGGTGCGCACCACTTTGGTCGGATCCAAAATCCCCATCTTCACCATATCGCCGTACTCCTCGGTCTGGGCATTGAAACCGTAGTTGCCCTTGCCCTCGGAGACCCGGTTCTGGACGACGGAGGGTTCACCCCCGGCGTTGCTGACGATCTGACGAAGCGGCTCGTGCATCGAACGACGGGCGATATCGATACCCGAATCCTGGTCCTCGTTCTCTCCGGAAAGACCGTCGAGACCTTTCACCGCCCGAATCAGAGCGACACCGCCTCCGGGAACCACGCCCTCTTCGACCGCCGCCCGCGTCGAATGCAACGCATCCTCGACCCGAGCCTTCTTCTCCTTCATCTCCACCTCGGTGGCGGCACCGACTTTGATCACCGCCACGCCACCGGCGAGTTTGGCGACCCGCTCTTGCAACTTCTCGCGGTCGTAATCGGAGGTGGTTTCCTCGATCTGCTGCTGGATCTGAGAAACCCGAGCCTTGATATCACCGCTCTTGCCGGCGCCGTCGATGATCGTGGTGTTCTCCTTGCCCACCTGGATACGCTTGGCCCGACCCAAATCATCGAGACCCGCCTTTTCCAAGGAAAGACCCACTTCCTCGCTGATCACCCGACCGCCGGTGAGGATCGCCATATCCTCCAACATCGCTTTGCGCCGGTCGCCGAAGCCGGGGGCTTTGACCGCCGCCACCTTGACGATGCCGCGGATATTGTTGACCACCATGGTCGCCAGGGCTTCGCCCTCGACATCCTCGGCAATCACCAACAAGGGTTTGCCCGCCTTGGCCACGCCCTCGAGTACCGGAATGAGTTCGCGAATATTGGAAATTTTCTTGTCGTGCAGGAGGATGTAGGGGCTGTCCAGATCCACCGCCATCGCATCTTGATCGTTGATGAAATAGGGCGAGAGATAGCCGCGATCGAACTGCATTCCCTCGACCACATCAAGCTCGTTTTCGAGGATCTTGCCTTCCTCGACGGTGATCACGCCCTCTTTGCCGACCTTTTCCATCGCATCGGCGATGATCGAGCCGATCGCCTCGTCACCGTTGGCGGAAATGGTGCCGACTTGGGAGATCGCCATGCTGTCCTTGGTGGGCTTCGAAAGCGAGCGCAGGCCTTCCACCGCCTTCGCCACCGCCTTGTCGATGCCGCGTTTGAGATCCATCGGATTGGCTCCCGCGGCGACCCTTTTCAGACCCTCGCGCACCATCGACTGCGCCAGCACCGTGGCGGTGGTGGTTCCGTCGCCGGCCACATCGGAAGTCTTGGACGCCACTTCCTTGACCATCTGGGCACCCATATTCTCGAACTTGTCCTCGAGTTCGATCTCCTTGGCTACCGAGACACCGTCTTTGGTCACCGTGGGGGCGCCGAAACTCTTCTCCAGCACCACGTTGCGCCCTTTCGGACCTAGGGTAACTTTGACCGCATTGGCAAGGACGTTGACACCGTTCGCCATCCGGGTGCGTGAGTCCTCGCTGAATCGAACGTCTTTCGCTGCCATTGCTCGTATTCTCCTCGCAAACTGGGGGTTTTGGTCGGGGGAATTTAGCCCACGACGCCCATGATGTCTTCCTCGCGCATCACGAGGAGTTCTTTGCCGTCGACCTTGATCTCGGTGCCCGAATATTTTCCGAAGAGCACCAGGTCGCCGACCTTCACGTCCAGCGGACGGATATCGCCGCTTTCAAGGATCTTGCCCTTGCCGACAGCCTTGACCTTGCCGCGAATCGGTTTTTCCGTCGCGGAATCGGGAATGACGATTCCCCCGGCCGAGGTGCGCTCCTCTTCCTCGCGTTCGACGATCACCCGATCGTGCAGTGGCCTGATTTTCATGGAGTTTCTCTCCTGATTCTGAATCCGTGATCGGTCAGTTGAATGAATGGGTGGTTCAAGGGAACAAGCGTGTCGAGCGAAGAGAATTCCATCGGTGAAATCTCGTTCCATTATTAGCACTCGCCCCTTTCGGGTGCTAATTATATGGACGCCCATCACGGAATTCAATACATAAAGAACGAAAAATCGGCAAAAATCGCCGAATATCATCGCCCCTCGCCCCACCCCTGCCGGCGAAACGATGAATACATACGCAGCAATTCGATTGCTGCATAAAATCACTTCATAGAATCATTTCATCGGCAATCCTTCGACGAGGAGCGACGCCTAGCTCGTCGCCCCGAAGCCCTCGCTCGATATCTCACTCGAGCGGATCGAACTGATGGGTTTGGAATCCGGCTTCGCTGTCGATGACGCGCACCGCCAACTTCGGGTTCGATGCTTGCAACAAAGTGGCCTCGGCAACCGCATCCTCTTCCGTCTCGTGGCTGCCGGGAACATGCTGCCATCCCTCGTCTCCGAGTCGAGTTTCAACGTAGTACATGGTTCGCTCCTTGTCGATGGTGATCGGATCGAAAACGGGCGATCCGAAAAACCGAAAAAAACTGATGCCCTAGCCGATGAAAAGCCGGGGCTCGTCCAAATTGCTTATGGCAAAGCGTCGATGATCGCCCGAGTCACGGCATCGGTGCCGTCCCGACCCCCGAGATCGACCGGTCGCACCCGACCGGCGGCCAGCATCGAAGCCACCGCATCGTCGATACGACGAGCGATATTCGCACATTCGGGCAGTTCTTGCCGCTCCCCCAACCAATCGAGCATCATCGCTGCCGATTGGATCATCGCCACCGGATTGGCGATACCTTGACCGGCGATATCCGGCGCACTGCCATGGGCGGGCTGGAACACCCCGTGATCATCCCCGATATCCGCCGAGGGCGCCATCCCCATGCCTCCGATCAGAGCGCTGGTAAGGTCGGAGAGAATATCCCCGTACATATTCTCCATGACCATCACATCGAACTCCCAGGGTTTTCGCACGAGATCCAAAGCGGCGGCATCGACATAAGAATGACCGGACTCGACCGTCGGGAACAGAGCGGCCCGCTCGTCGAAGATCTTGCGAAAAAAAGCCATCGAACTGAAGATATTCGCCTTGTCCACGCAAGTGACCTTGCCCTTGCCACCCTTCTCCCGCCGCCGCTGCGCCAGCTGGAAAGCGCTGTCGAAAAGACGCTCGCAAACCCCGCGAGTGATCACCATCGTATCTTGAGCGATCGCATCGTCTTCCACCCTCCCCTTGCCCCGCGAGGCGAAAAGACCCTCGGTGGATTCGCGCACGATCACCAAATCGATCCTCGCGCTGCGCACATCGCGCAGGATCTCCGCTCCCCCCGGCAGGGCCTTGACCGGACGCACCCCGGCATAGAGCCCCAAACGAAAACGCAAATCCAACTGCGGGGCGATCTCGGTACCGTCGGCATAGCGCACATCGGGCAAGCCCATCGCCCCGAGAAGGATCGCATCCGCCGAACGCGCCTGCTCGAAAACCTCCTCCGACATCGCATTCCCGGTCCGCAAAAAAGCGCCGGCTCCCGCTTCGAGCCACCGGTAGTCGAATACGAAGTCGTCTCCGGCGGCCGCTTCCAAAACCGCGATCCCCGCTTTCATCACCTCGGGGCCGATACCGTCTCCGGGCATCACCGCGATACGAAATACGTGTTTGGCAGACATCTATCACTCTCCTTGATGTGTAATACGGGGATACGATACGAGGATGCGATACGAAGAATCGATCCGGCATCCGCTATCTGAAAAGGCATCCTCTATCGGGGTCGCTCCATCCGGAGGTCGATTTCGCCGACCACCCGCCCCGTCGATGCCGGTTATCGGGTCTTTATTTTATTCGCTGGGAAAAGGCACGCCCGATCGAAGGTCGAAGAGGGTTCCCGGCTTCCTTGCCTTCGCAGTCGCACGCTTCGGACCGGAGAATGCGCAACCCGTCGCTGCTCCATGCGCAACCGACGAACTGCGCAGTGGCGGCGGACGAGCCTTGCCATATTTCGATGACGACCCCGGTGCGCTCTTCGATGATGGTGTCGGTATCGTTCACCGGTCAGTCCTCCAGTCGGATGAGTCGACGAGCGCAGCTGTGATATTGAATTTGCGTCCGTCGCTATTGACGAAGGGATGCGCGCCGAGAGATTGCGGTTTTCCCGTCTGCCGAGATCTTTGCGCCGAGACGATGCCTAAGCGCCACTCGAAACTGCGCTATGGAATCCTTCGCGATAAGTTCGTCGACATGATTGATCGCGAATCTTATAAAAGTCCCGGCGCATGACCGCGACGAGAGATTCCTTTATCGACCGGATAGCCTTGAAATACCAATCGACTTTTTATCGATTCTCATTGCCCGGCCGAGCATCGCAAAAGCCGGGATATATAAAACCCTCTTGACCCGAAACCTCCTTCGAAGGAGTGCTATCGACTCGAATCCCCCTCCAAAGAAAAAAGAAAGAGCCCCGACGACGGCACCGCCGAGAACCACCGAACCCGCTATCGAAGAAGCCACGAGCCAAGGCATTCGAAAGAGTTTTTTTCGAGTGCCCTCGGCCAGTCGGTTTCAACTCGTCGAAGCCTTGTCCCCGCAAACGGGCACCGACTTCATGCTCCAAAGCCGCTTCGTCGAGCCAAGCGAGAAGTCCTCGATCGGTCATCGTCCTAGACTCTGCGCCGTTATTTGCAACGTTTGGGAAGTTGAAATCCCTTTATGTCGGCAAGTTGCCGTATATCTTGGCAGTTCCATTCGATCGCCGTGGTTTTCAAAACAGCGGCAAAAACTTCTTCGCTATCCAAAAACACCGCTTTGATGATGCGATATTCGCAACGATTCACCTCGAATCCCGACGCCTCTTCGATTTCATCGCACGCCGCCGATGCATTTTCCACCGTGGCAATCGCTATCAGACTGAAAAAGACCAACTCGACCACGATAAACACAACCAAAATGAATTTCATGGCGATCTCCTAGCCTTGCCGACTGCTTTTCTTTGAGAACTATACCACCCGAAGCCCTCCGCTCAAACCGGTCGAGACGGTTTCGTTATCCCAAGATCGCGACTTCCGTGCCTGTCGGAGCGAACACTTACACCAAAATCATCGATTCGAAGGCGTTGGCGCCCATAAAGAGGGCGGCTTCCCCTTGCCGGAGAAGCCGCCCTTAGGTCAAAACTCATTCGATATTGCCCGAGCACTTTCCCGACACAAGCCGGCACGATCTTCGTTGTCGTCCAAGTAACTTTGATCTAGTCGCTAGTGCCAGTCATTTCAGACTCATTTCGTGGTTTTTGACTTCAACTTCTCTCTCAGGAGATCTTCCATCGCCAAGAAGCCGCTCTTATTTGCGTAGTCTATCGGGGTGTCTCCCTTATCATCCTCCTTTTCAATATCGGCATCCGCGTCCACTAGTATCTTTGCTATCTCAACATATTGATCACCATATTTATCGATAATCTCCTTCCTCTCCGAACCTAAGGCAGCTATCATATCCCTAGCCCCACAGATTGCGGCAACATGCAAAGGCGTAACTTCTCCATCGCGAGTCTTCGAGACATAATCCACATCTGCTCCAGCCTCTATTAAAGCGTTCATTCTCCCCAGATGATATTCTCCAATATCACCCCTCAAGACAATATGAATAGGCGTCCGATCTTCCTCCTTTGTTGGAGTATTCACATTCTCACAGCACTTTATTAGCGTCCTTATCAGATTAGGGTGGTTGTCATGAAAACAGGCATAATGCAGAGCATTCCATCCGTTCTCATCCAGCTCAGTTAGCAACGTGTACTCGCGGCTCGGTCCGTTAGGATGTCTTGGATGATTCATCGTATTGCTCTCCTTGTTGTTGATTGGTCTTCATGAAACCGTCCTTGAAAGTCGGGGCACGGGCAACCGCCCGTGCCCCGACCTCACTCTTAATGCCTACTTCTACTCCATGCTGACCGCGGTGGTGCTGACCAACGACCGCGAATCCCCCTTGGTCGAGAAGTGGGTCGCATAGACCATGAAGGGATTCTCAGACTCGATATCGCAGGAATACCAGCCTTTGTCGTTTTTGTTGATCCGATGGTCGGCACCTTGGACGGTGGAGACGGTGTAGACATTCAAACGATCGATCGTCCCCGCCTTGATCTTCGGCCAGTCCCGACCCCTGTCATCGGTGCATACGAGTTTGGTCTTGGTGCATCGTTCGCCCTTTGCGGCGAGGCACCTGATGTTGACGAAGGGAGTGTTGCTTTCCCCGACCTTGAACTGAATGCGAGCCTCGTTGTCTTCGCTCAACCGGTAGGCGGTGGTATTGGCGTTCACCGAGTCCGTCGAGGACCAAACCTGCGCCGTGATCCGCTGCTGACTACGCAACGCGCAATCGAGCGCCTCGTCGCCCGTCGCCCCGGTGATCGTCTTTATCTCGCTCGCCGACAACGAGACCGTCGCCCCGCGGCCAATCGAATCCTCGGCGGTCGCTTCTTTCGATGCGCTGTCAAGCGATCCTTTGAACTCGTCGCCATCCTTGTCGGTGCACTCAAGAAACACACGGCAATCTTTCTTGTCGGCACACCCGATCCGAGCGCTCGTCTCGACGAGATCGGACGATGCATTTCCCATCGCATAAGCCTTGATCGGCCAATAGAGCCCCGGGGTTTTGAGCAACTTGCGAATCTCTTTGGTCGTGCCGACGGCCTTGGGTTTCAGCTTGGCGTTGTTTTTGATCTGATCGTCGGCTCCGAACTCGAGAAGTACGCGGATGGTTTCGACGTAGAGTTCCACCAAAGAGGGAGGAAAGGCCACTAAAGCAGGAAAGGGAAAGTTCTCTGTCATTGAAGCGATATGCAAGGGCGTATTTCCGTCATTGCGTTTCACGTTGATATCCGCTCCAGCTTTGACAAGTACACGAATCGCATCGGCATGGCCCCAGGAGGCTGCGAGGTGCAAAGGTGTCCGTCCATCATTGCTTTTCGCATTGACATCCGCTCCGAGATCGACAAGTGCACGGATGACATCAACGCTCCTCGGAAAAACGTTCCCTCCTTCATCGAACGCCATGCTTCCGGCTACAAAAGTTGCATTGTGCAAAGGGGTGGATCCACTATTGTTTTTCGCATTCACATTCGCTCCGGCTTTGACAAGTGCACGAACGGCATCAACGTTGCTGCTGGCATCAACGCCGCTGGCTGTGTGGCGCGAAATGCTGACCGCGGTGTGCAAAGGGGTATTTCCGTTATTGCTTTTCGCATTGACATCCGCTCCAGCCTTGACAAGTGCACGAATCGCATCGGCGGGCCTGTTGGAATCCGATACCTCGTGCAAAGGGGTTTTTCCATAATTGTCTTTCGCATCGACATCCGCTCCGGCATCGACAAGCATTCGGATGACTACGCCAAAAGCATCGTGCCACAACTCGGAGGTCTCTTCTGACACGTTAAGTCCAGCCGCCATGTGCAAGGGTGTCAGTCCCGAGGAGGTTCGTAATTTTACGTTCGCATTCGCACCAAGCAGCACGCGGACAGTATCCTCACGTCGCTGCCGGTCAGATATGCTTACCCCAGACCTATACGACACATAATGCAAGGGGGCATATCCGCGGTTCTGAAAGTCGACTTTCGCACCGGCATCAATCAGTATCTGGGCGATTTCGGCCCGATAGTATTTTGCCGCTTCATGCAAGGGTGTTTCTCCCCACCGAGCCCTCGCATCGACATCGCAGCCCGCATCGAGCATATTGCGCACGGCCGTGATGTCGCCCTCCTTCACCTTTTTGTGCAGGTCGCAAGTCAGTGCGTTGCTACCGGCAAAGGGGACGACGGCGAGCAAAGTCAAAACCAAGATACGAATGGGTTTCATTCTGAAAGTCCTCTTGAGAACAAGGTGGCGAGCCACCGGAGATCCCTGACGGCATGCCGTCGGGGACGAAAAAACCGAGGCGCATCTTCTCGATGCGTCTCGGTGGATGCGGATGCGGGCGAGCGCCGACGAAGCGTCGGCGGCAGTGATATCGGTGTTTCGGGGCGAGGCGACGGCGAGGGTTTGCGCCTCGTCGTCGTTGTTGGCGGTGAAGACTCGGGAGGCAAGGTCAACTGAAACGACCCCAGTGTCGGGGTTCGAAACCGAGACGGTGATATCGGCTTGGGGTGCGGTATCGAGTTCGACGACGGTCAATCTATCGGCGCTGTCAATATCGATATTGCCCGAAGGATGAGTGCTCTTCGGGCTGACGACCTCGGTTCCGCTCGCTCCGCATTCGCTGACGGTAACGCCAAGGGGCGCTGCGGAAGAGGCTGCAACCTCTCCGCTATTTATTTTTCTACCGGAATCGCTTGTTCGGTGGCGGCGACGATTGAATGCCGACGTCTTTTCACTGCCGTCTGCTATAGATACATATTCCCGCGCGGCGTCGGGATTTCGGGCCTGTGCCGAAGGCGATGCTGCTAGCGTCGATAACGAACGAAGAAGGGGTGATGCGAGGGGTTCAGCAGCGAAGCGCTTTTTTATCGGGGGGGGGGGGGGTAATGAATTCAGGCACGCCGAACGCCACGGGCGCCGATTTCGGTCGGCACTTCAAATCCGGGCTTTTTTCTGTCAAGGGGTTCATCGTCGTCGTGTGCTCGTTGTCACTGATGCGTAGTCGTGTAGAAGCCGGAATGGAATCGGAGCCGACGCTCGTCACCCTGATGCTTTTGGGCTTGGCAAAGCGTTCCTCATCTCGGTACGCTGAAACAAGTCTACCCTAAACGCATACCGAGCCGCAACCACCGCAGTTCCCGAGCCTTCGCTTCGCTGTCGAATGCGTCTGTGGTCTTGCCAAAAACCAAGAGAGTCGGGGCACGGTCAATCGCCCGAAGGTCAAGGCTCCGAGTTTCGACACCGCTCGCCGCAAAGGGGGTTCTCGACAAACGCCCTTCGAGACACTCCGACAAAAAGGGCGGCTTCTCCAGTAGCAGACGAACGAGATGTCGCGGCACGCTTTGCGAGTCGCTGCCGGACGAGTCCGTAATCTTGCCGAAGCCCAAAAGAATCGGGGCACGGACGATCGCCCGTGCCCCGACCTCGCTATTGATGCCTACTCCATGCTGACCGCGGTGGTGCTGACCAACGACCGCGAATCGCCCTTGGTCGAGAAGTGGGTCGCATAGACCATGAAGGGATTCTCAGACTCGATATCGCAGGAATACCAGCCTTTGTCGTTTTTGTTGATCCGATGGTCGGCACCTTGGACGGTGGAGACGGTGTACACATTCAAACGATCGATCGTTCCCGCCTTGATCTTCGGCCAGTCCCGGCCCCTGTCGTCGGTACATACGAGTTTGGTCTTGGTGCATCGTTCGCCCTTTGCGGCGAGGCACCTGATGTTGACGAAGGGAGTGTTGCTTTCACCGACCTTGAACTGAATACGAGCCTCGTTGTCTTCGCTCATCCGGTAGGCGGTGGTATTGGCGTTCACCGAATCCGTCGAGGACCAAACCTGCGCCGTGATCCGCTGTTGACTACGCAACGCACAATCGAGCGCCCCGTCGCCCGTCGCCCCGGTAATCGTCTTTATCTCGCTCGCCGACAACGAGACCGTCGCCCCTTCGTCAATCGAATCCTCGGCGGTCGCCTCCTTCGAGGCGCTATCGAGCGACCCTTTGAACTCGTCGCCGTCCTTGTCGGTGCACTCAAGGAAGACCCGGCAATCTTTCTTGTCGGCACACCCGACCCGAGCGCTCGTCTCGATCAGATCGGAAGACGCATTCCCCATCGCATAAGCCTTGATCGGCCAATAGACCCCCGGTGTTTTGAGCAACTTGCGAATCTCTTTGGTCTTGCCGATGGCCTTGGGCTTGAACTTGGCGTTGTTCTTGATCTGGTCGTCCGCTCCGAGTTCAAGAAGTACGCGGATGACATCGGCCTTGCCCCACTTCGAAGCGAGATGCAAGGCTGTATTTCCCAAATAGCCTTGCGCGTTGACATCCGCTCCGAGATCGACAAGTGCACGAATGGCATCGACGGGCCTGTTGGAAAGAAATGCCCAGTGCAAAGGGGTCCATCCATTACCGTCTTCTTTCGCATCGACATCCGCTCCGGCATCGACAAGCATTCGGATGACTACGCCAAAAGCATCGCGCCACAAATCAGAGGTCTCATCTGACACAGAAGCTGCGGCCGCCTGGTGCAAGGGTGTCAATCCCCCTTTGGTCCGTAATTTCACGTTCGCATTCGCACCAAGCAGTACGCGAACAGTATCCTCACGCCGCTGCCGATTTGATATGCTTACACTACCCATCGACGCTAAATGCAAGGGAGCCCGTCCGTCGCCGTTGTCCTGTATGTCGACGTTCGCACCAGCATCAATCAGTAGTTGGGCCATTTCGGCCCGATCGGTATCTGCCGCTTTATGCAAGGGGGCCTCTCCGTAATTGTCCTGTGAATCGACGTTCGCACCGGCATCAATCAGCATCTGGGCAATTTTGACCCGATTGTAGCCCGCCGCTTTATGCAAGGGGCCCTCTCCGTCGTAATTGTCCTGTGAATCGACGTTCGCACCGGCATCAATCAGCATCTGGGCAATTTTGACCCGATTGTAGACCGCCGCTGTATGCAGGGGTGTCCTTCCCCATGAACTCTTCACATCGACATCGCAGCCCGCTTCGAGCATATTGCGCACGGCCGTGATGTCGTCCGCCTCCACCTTTTGGCGCAGGTTGCAAGTCTGTGCGTTGCTACCGGCAAAGGGGACGACGGCGAGCAAAGTCAAAACCAAGATACGAATCGTTTTCATGTTGAAGTCCTCTTGAGAACAAGGTGGCGAGCCACCGGAGAGCCCTGACGGGATGCCGTCGGGGACAAAAAACCGAGGCGCATCTTCTCGATGCGCCTCGGTGGATGTCGATGCGGGCAAGCGCCGACGAAGCGTCGGCGGCGGTGATATCGGTGTTTCGGGGCGAGGCGACGGCGAGGGTTTGCGCTTCGACGCGGTTGTCGGCGGCGAAGGTCAGCAAAGCGAGGGAGACTGGAACGCCAAGGGGCGCTGCGGAAGAGGCCGAGCCCTCTCCGCTGTTTATTCTTCTACGGGAATCGCTTGTTCGGTGGCGGCAACGATTGAATGCCGACGTCTTTTCGCTGCCGTCGGCTATAGATACATATTCCTGTGCGGCGTCGGGCTTTGGGGCCTGCGCCGAAGGCGATGCTGCTAGCGTCGATGTCGAACGAAGAAGGGGTGATGCGAGGGATTCAGCAGCGAAGCGATTTTTTATCGGGGGGGGGGGGGGGGGGGGTAATTAATTCAGGCGCCACAGGCACACCAAGCATCATGGGCACCGATTTCTGCCGGCGCTTCGAATCAGGACTTTTGTCTGTCAAGGGGTTCATCGTCGTCGTGTGTTCGTTGTCGCTGATGCGTAATCGTATAGAAGTCGGAATGGAATCGGAGCCGACGCTCGTCGCCCTGATGCTTTCGGGCTTGGCAAAGCGTTCCTCATCTCGGTACGCTGAAACAAGTCTACCCTAAACGCATACCGAGCCGCAACCACCGCCGTTCCCGGACCTTCGATTCGCTGTCGAATGCGTCTGTGGTCTTGCCGAAAACCAAGAGAGTCGGGGCACGGCCAATCGCCCGAAGGTCAAGGCTCCGAGTTCCGACACCGCTCATCGCAAAGGGGGTTCTCGACAAACGCCCTTGAGACACCCCGATAAAAAGGGCGGCTTCTCCAGTGGCAGACGAACGATGTCTCGCGGCACGCTTTGCGAGTCGCTGCCGAACAGGTCCGTGATCTTGTCGAAATCCAAGAGAATCGGGGCACGGGCGACCACCCGTGCCCCGACCTCGCTCTCAGCGCCTACTTCTACTCCATGCTGACCGCGGTGGTGCTGACCAACGACCGTGAATCACCCTTGGTCGAGAAGTGGGTCGCATAGACCATGAAGGGATTCTCCGACTCGATATCGCAGGAATACCAGCCTTTGTCGTTTTTGTTGATCCGATGATCGGCGCCTTGGACGGTGGAGACGGTGTACACATTCAAACGATCGATCGTCCCCGCCTTGATCTTCGGCCAACCCCGACCCCTGTCGTCGGTGCATACGAGTTTGGTCTTGGTGCATCGTTCGCCCTTTGCGGCGAGGCACCTGATGTTGACGAAGGGGGTGTTGCCTTCCCCGACCTTGAACTGAATGCGAGCCTCGTTGTCTTCGCTCATCCGGTAGGCGGTGGTATTGGCGTTCACCGAATCCGTCGAAGACCAAACCTGCGCCGTGACCCGCTGCTGACTACGCAACGCACAATCGAGCGCCTCGTCGCCCGTCGCCCCGGTGATCGTCTTTATCTCGCTCGCCGACAACGAAACCGTCGCCCCTCTGTCAATCGAATCCTCGTCGGTCGCCACCTTCGAGGCGCTGTCGAGCGAGCCCTTGAACTCGTCGCCGTCCTTGTCGGTGCATTCAAGAAACACCCGGCACTTTTTCTTGTCGGCACACCCGATCCGAGCGCTCGTCTCGATCAGATCGGACGAAGCGTTCCCCATCGCATAAGCCTTGATCGGCCAATAGAGCCCCGGGGTTTTGAGCAATTTGCGAATCTCTTTGGTCGTACCGACGGCCTTGGGTTTCAACTTGGCGTTGTTCTTGATCTGATCGTCCGCTCCGAATTCGAGAAGTACGCGGATGGTTTCAACATAGAGTTCCGCCAAAGAGGGAAAGTCCACAAGAACGGGATAGGTATATAGACCTGTCATTGAAGCGGAATGCAAGGGTGTATTCCCATCATATTTGGTTTGTGCGTTGACATCCGCTCCAGCCTTGACAAGTACACGAACCGCATCGGCATGGCCACTGAAGGCTGCGGAATGCAGAGGAGTCCAGCCATTGCTGTTCGCATTGACATCCGCTCCGAGCTCGACAAGTGCACGAATGCCATCAACGCTCCTTACAATGTTCCCTTTTCCATCGAACACGACATTTCCGGCTGCTAAAGCTGCGGAGTACAAAGGTGTCGATCCATTATTGTCTTTCGCATCGACATCCGCTCCGGCATTGACTAGTGCACGAACGGCATCACCGCTCCTGCTGGCACCAACACCGGAAATGCTGACTGCGGAGTGCAAAGGGGTCACTCCACCATTGTTTTTCGCATTGACATCCGCTCCGGCCTTGACAAGCGCACGAATGGCATCGGCGGGCCTGTTGGAATCCCTTGTCCGGTGCAAAGGGGTCTGTCCATCATTGTCTTTCGCATTGACATCCGCTCCGGCATCGACAAGCATTCGGATGACTACGCCAAAAGCATCGTGCCACAACTCAGAAGTTTCATCTGACACCAAAGTACGGGCCGCCATGTGCAAGGGTGTCTCTCCCCTTTGGCCCTGTAATTTCGCATTTGCATTCGCGCCAAGCAGAACGCGGACAGTATCCTCACGCCGCTGCCGATTTGATATGCTTACCCTAGACCCATACGACGCCCAATGCAATGGGGCATATTGGCCGCTGCTCTGTAAGTCGACGTTCGCACCCGCATCAATCAGTATCTGAGCAATTTCGGCCCGATAGTATAGTGCCGCTATATGCAGGGGTGTCCCCTCCCAGCCCTTCTTCACATCAACCGCGCAGCCCGCTTCGAGCATATCGCGCACGGCCATGATGTCGCCCTCCTTCACCTTTTTGTGCAGGTCGCAAGTCTGTGCGTTGCTACCGGCAAAGGGGAAAGCGACGAGCAAAGTCAAAACCAAGATACGAATCGGTTTCATGCTGAAAGTCCTCTTGAGAACAAGGTGGCGAGCCACCGGAGAGCCCTGACGGGATGCCGTCGGGGACGAAAAAACCGAGGCGCATCTTCTTGATGCGCCTCGGTGGATGCGGGCAAGCGCCGACGAAGCGTCGGCGGCGGTTATATCGGTGTTTCTGGGCGAGGCGACGGCGAGGGTTTGCGCCTCGTCCTCGTTGTTGGCGGTGAAGACTCGGGAGGCAAGGTCAACTGAAACGACCCCGGTGTCGGGGTTCGAAACCGAGACGGTAATATCGGCTTGGGGTGCGGTATCGAGCTCGACGGTCAATCTATCGGCGCTGTCAATCTCGATATTGCCCGACGGATGACTGCTCTTCGGGCTGATGCCCTCGGTTCCGCTCGCTCCGCATTCGCTGACGGCAACGCCAAGGGGCGCTGCGGAAGAGGCTGAAACCTCTCCGCTATTTATTCTTCTATCGGAATCGCTTGTTCGGTGGCTACAACGATTGAATGCCGACGTCTTTTCACTGCCGTCGGCTATATATACATATTCCTGCGCGGCGTCGGGCTTTCGGGCCTGCGCCGAAGGCGAAGCTGCTAGCGTCGATAACGAACGAAGAAGGGGTGATGCGAGAGATTCAGCAGCGAAGCGCTTTCTTATCGGGGGGGGGGGGGGGGGTAATTAATTCAGGAGCCACAGGCACAGCAAGCATCATGGGCACCGATTTCTGCCGGCGCTTCGAATCAGGACTTTTGTCTGTCAAGGGGTTCATCGTCGTCGTGTGTTCGTTGTCGCTGATGCGTAATCGTATAGAAGCCGGAATGGAATCGGAGCCGACGCTCGTCGGCCTGATGCTTTTGGGCTTGGCAAAGCGTTCCTCATCTCGGTACGCTGACGCAAGTCTACCCTAAACGCATACCGAGCCGCAACTACCGCAGTTCCCGGGCATTCGCTTCGCTGTCGAATGCGTCTGTGGTCTTGCCGAAATCCAAGAGAGTCGGGGCACGGTCAATCGCCCGAGGGCCAAGGCTCCGGGTTCCGACACCGCTCATCGCAAAGGGGGTTCTCGACAAACGCCCTCGAGACACCCCGATAAAAAGGGCGGCTTCTCCAGTGGCAGACGAACGATGTCTCGCGGCACGCTTTGCGAATCCCTGTCGAAGGCGTCTGCGGTCTTGCCGAAATCCAAGAGAGTCGGGGCACGAGATGCCCGTGCCCCGACCTCGTCATCGACGCCTATTTCTACTCCATGCTGACCGCGGTGGTGTTGATCAACGACCGCGAATCTCCCTTGGTCGAAAAGTGGGTCGCATAGACCATGAAGGGATTCTCAGACTCGATATCGCAGGAATACCAGCCTTTGTCGTTTTTGTTGATCCGATGATCGGCGCCTTGGACGGTGGAGACGGTGTACACATTCAAACGATCGATCGTTCCCGCCTTGATCTTCGGCCAATCCCGACCTCTGTCATCGGTGCATACGAGCTTGGTCTTGGTGCATTGCTTGCCCTTTGCGGCGAGGCACCTGATGTTGACGAAGGGAGTGTTGCTTTCCCCGACCTTGAACTGAATACGAGCCTCGTTGTCTTCGCTCAACCGATAGGCGGTGGTATTGGCATTCACCGAGTCCGTCGATGACCAAACCTGCGCCGTGATCCGCTGCTGACTGCGCAACGCGCAATCGAGCGCCTCGTCGCCCGTCGCTCCGGTGATCGTCTTTATCTCGCTCGCCGACAACGAGACCGTCGCCCCTCTGTCAATCGAATCCTCGGCGGTCGCCTCTTTCGAAGCGCTATCGAGCGACCCTTTGAACTCGTCGCCGTCCTTGTCGGTACACTCAAGAAACACCCGGCAATCTTTCTTGTCGGCACACCCGACCCGAGCGCTCGTCTCGATCAGATCGGAGGACGCGTTCCCCATCGCATAAGCCTTGATCGGCCAATAGAGCCCTGGGGTTTTGAGCAACTTGCGAATCTCTTTGGTCGTGCCGACGGCCTTGGGTTTCAACTTCACGTTGTTCTTGATCTGATCGTCCGCTCCGAGCGAGAGGAGTACGCGGATGGTTTCAACGTAGAGTTCCAACATAGAGGGATTGGTCACAAAAGAGGGATAGGGATACACTCCTGTCATTGAAGCGATATGCAAGGGTGTATTTCCATCATTGTTTTGCGCGTTGACATCCGCTCCGGCCTTGACAAGTACACGAATCGCGTCGGCACCTCCCCCGCCAAACATCAAAGCGATATGTAAGGGTGTATTTCCACTATTGTCTTTCGCATTGACATCCGCTCCGAGCTCGACAAGTGCAGGAATGGCATCAACGCTCCTTAGAAGAACGTTCAGAACGTTCCCTCCTCCAACAAGCACGACGCCGGCTCCAGCTGCACTGTGCAAAGGGGTCTGTCCATTAATGTCTTTCGCATTGACATCCGCTCCGGCTTTGACAAGCACCGCTCCGGCTTTGACAAGCGCACGAACGTCATCAATGGGCCTGTTGGGATTCGATACCTTGTGCAAAGGGGTTGTTCCCCGTTTGTTTTTCGCATTGACATTCGCTCCAGCCTTGATAAGTGCACGAACGGCATCGACGGGCCTGTTGGAATCCGATACCTTGTGCAAAGGGGTCGATCCATTATTGTCTTTCGCATCGACATCCGCTCCAGCATCGATAAGCATTCGGATGACTACGCCAAAAGCATCGTGCCACAACTCGGAGGTCTCGTCTGACACAGAAGTCCGGGCCGCCATGTGCAAGGGTGTCTCTCCCCTGATGGCGGTCCGTAATTTTACGTTCGCATTCGCGTCAAGCAGAACGCGGACAGTATCCTCACGCTGCTGCCGAGTTGATATGCTTACCCTAGACCCATACGACGCCCAATGCAATGGGGCATATCCGCCGCTGTCCTGTATGTCGACGTTCGCACCCGCATCAATCAGTATCTGAGCAATTTCGGCCCGATAGTATAGTGCCGCTATATGCAGGGATGTCCCCTCCCAGCCCTTCTTCACATCGACCGCGCAGCCCGCATCGAGCATATTGCGCACGGCCGTGATGTCGCCCTCCTTCACCTTTTTGTGCAGATCGCAAGTCTGTGCGTTGCTACCGGCAAAGGGGAAAGCGGCGAGCAAAGTCAAAACCAAGAAGCGAATCCTTTTCATGCTGAAAGTCCTCTTGAAAACAAGGTGGCGAGCCACCGGAGAGCCCTGACGGCATGCCGTCGGGGACGAAAAAACCGAGGCGCATCTTCTCGATGCGTCTCGGTGGATGTCGATGCGAGCGAGCGCCGACGAAGCGGCGGCGGCAGTGATATCGGTGTTTCGGAGCGAGGCGACGGCGAGGGTTTGCGCTTCGACGCGGTTGTCGGCGGCGAAGGTCGGCAAAGCGAGGGAGACGGGAACGCCAAGGGGTGCTGCGGAAGAGGCCGAAGCCTCTTCGCTGTTTATTCTTCTACGGGAATCGCTTGTTCGGTGGCGGCGACGATTGAATGCAGACGTCTTTTCACTGACGTCGGTTATAGATACATATTCCCGCGCGGCGTCGGGCTTTCGGGCCTGCGCCGAAGGCGATGCCGCTAGCGTCGATAACGAACGAAGAAGGGGTGATGCTAGGGATTCAGCAGCGAAGCGATTTCTGAGCGGGGGGGGGGGGTAATGAATTCAGGCACCATAGGCACAGCAAGCACCACGGGCGTCGATTTCGGTCGGCGCTTCGAATCAAGGCTTTCGTGGGTCATGGGATTCATCGTCGTCGCGTTCTCTCGGGATTGACAAAGGGCTCTTCGGCTCTGCAAGTCGGCGGAAGTCTACCCCGAACGCATATCGAGATGCAACCGGCGCGATTTCCGACAAAAAGGGCGGCTTCCCCTCGTCGGAGAAGCCGCCCCCCAAGTCAAGATGCGAGTCTGGAGTTAATTCCCCACCGACCCGGTGGCGCTGTTGTTGACCAACGCACCGCCGCCTCCCGTGCGTGTCAGCACCTGTGCGGTGAAGCCCGACTGCGAGCGTATCTCGCAGGCCAAGCCCAAGCCCTGCCATCTGTGACCCAAACGCTCTGCCAACTCCTCGGATTGCAGGTGTCTCGTGCTCGCTCGGGCGATGTTTCCCAAGTTCGCCTCGTATCTCGACCCCTCGTCGGTGTAGCACACGAGCGAGGTCTCGCGGCAGTTCTCGCCTGCGTTGCAGCGAATGCGGATATTCGATTCGTCGAAGGCGTCCGGCGAGGGTATCGACTCGATATCCGCTCGGTGCAGCCCGCCTTCTTGCGCGCTTCGAATCAACGCGCCGTTGTTGACCAGCACTCGGTCTCCCGAGCGGGTCCACACCTGCGAGCCGATATTCGCTTGGCTTCTAAGCACGCAGCCGAGTCTTCCCTCCCACGACGAGCCCGCTCCTATCAAGCGTTGGATATGGCCGGGAACCAGGGTCGTCGTCGCCCACGCCCGTATCGCGGGGAAATGCCCCTGCAAGACTCTTCCGGCCTGCGTGGAGCAATCGAGGAAGACCGCGCACGGAGTGTCTTGCTTGCACCTGACCCTGACGGTGGCGGCGTCTCGGGCGCTCATCGAGGGTATCGCCAAGGCTTGCGATTTCACTTCCCAATTCGGAACGCCTCCGGGCGCGTCGTCGTTGTCGACGATGGTGGTGGTTATCGACATCCGCTCGCTCGTACCGCCCGTGGCTTCGATGACGACGGAGTCGTAATCGTCGAGGGTGTCGGGGTCTTCCCCGGCGACGATTTGCACCGCCATCTCCGTCTCCCACGCCGAAGGGGAGAAGGTCAATGTGCTCGGAGAGAGGGAAACCAGAGCGTTGCGGCTCGACAAGGTGACGAGGACGGCTTCCGGCGGCTCTTGGGACAGCCTGATGTGGAGCGTTTGCAGCCCGCCTTCGGGAAGCTCGATATTGCCCGCAGGACGGCGGACGAGTTTGGCGTCGTTGTCCAAGATGACGAGCGCCCGCGAATGCACGACCCGGCCCGGTATCGAAAAGACGACGGTGTCGCTGTCGTCCGACGAGCGGGCGTCTTCCCCGGCGACGAGTTCGACCCGTCTGGGCACCTTCCAACTCTCGGGGGTGAAGGTCAAGGAAGTCGGGGAGAGGGAGAGGTCGGGATTGGTCGTCGACAGACCGACGGTCACGGACTCGCTCGGCTCGGAGTCGAGTCGAAGGGAGATGAACGCTCGCCCGCCTTCGTCGATTTCGAAGGCCCCCGAAGGGGAGATGACTAGACCCCCGGTGTAGGCGGAAGGCGGCGGGGTGTCGTCGTCGGCGACGCTGACGGCAAGGCGCGTGCCCTTGCCCGTGTAATCCCCGCCGTTGCCCAGAAGAAGAATGTCGAAGGATTCGTCCTTCGCATCGCCGTCGTGGGCCACGAACACGCTGACGTCTCGATAGCGGTTCCAAGCGTTCGCACCGCCGCTGCGGGTGAAAGCGAGCGTGTCTTGGTTGCCCGCTCGGTTCGGGTCGGCGTCGACGGTGAGGGAGGCATCCGAGGGAACGAGGTCGAGGATGATATCCGCCGTCGGCCGTGTCGCCGGACGCACCCGGAAACTGCCTTGTCCGCCTTCTTCGAGGTCCAATGCGGCGACGCTCAGGTCGAAGCCGGGGCGTTGGGCGTCGTCGACCCTGACCGCTATCGTCCAGTCGGGGGCGTTGATGCCGCCGACGGCGGACAGGGTGATGGTGGCGGTCTCGTCGACGGCGTCGTCGTCGGTCGGCGCGGAAACGGTGACTCTCTGCGCGGCGGCGTAGTTGTCGACGGTGAAGACGAGCGAGGTCGGCGACAGGGTGAAATTCGCATCGGTCTTGGACAGGCTGACCGTCACGGCGGCTCTCGGGGCGGCGCTGATGCTGACGTCGAAGGTCCGCATCTCGCCCTCGGGGATGTTCAGCGTCGCCGGGGCGACGATGGTGCCGTCGTCGTCGGCGACGACGACGGGGATTTCGACCTCCGAGTCGATGCCGGCGGTGGCTTCGACGGTGAGGGTGGCGTTCTCGTCGATGCTGTCGTCGTCTTGGGGGCCGTTGACGGTGACCATTTGGGCCGCCGCGTCGCCGGCGAGGAAGGTCAAGCTCGCCGGGGAAACGGTGGCTTTGGCGGTATCGCTGCTTGTCACGCCGACCGCGACGGCCTTCGACGAGGCCGGTTCTATTTTGACGGTGAAGGTGGCGGTACCTCCCTCGTCGACATTCAGAGTTTTTGGGTTCACGACGAGAGCCGAGGGCGGCTCTTTGTCGTCGACGGTGACGTCCACGTCGACGGGGTCGGCGACGATGCCTCCGGTGGCGGTGAGGTCGATGTCGACCGATTCGTCGTCGTTGTCGGCGTCGTCGACCCCGGTGACGGTGACCGTCTGCGGGGTGTCGTGGTCTTCGTCGGTGAATGTCAGCGAGGCGGGAGAGACCGTGGCGGCGCCGGTATCGTCGCTCGTTATCGCCACGGTGACGTCTTCGCTCGGCTCGGTGTCGAGCTTGACGGTGAAGGTGGCGGTTCCGTCCTCGTCGACGGTCAGCGTCTCGGCGCTCAGTTCGATATTGCCTTCGGGGGTTTCGCTGACGGTGACCGTTTTGGTCACATTGGAGGCGATGATGCCGCCGGTGGCGCTCAAGGTGAGGACGACCGACTCGGCATCGTCGTCGGCGTCCTCGACCCCGGTGACGGTGACCGTCCGCGCGGTGGAATAGTTCGTGGTGGTGAATGTCAGCGATGCGGGAGAAACCGTCACGGCGCCGGTATCGGCGCTCGTTATCGCCACGGTGACATCGGCGGCGGGGGCGGTGTCGAGCTTGACGGTGAAGGTGCCGGTGTTGCCTTCGTTGATGGCCAACGTGTCGGTGTCGCTGAGTTCGATATTGCCCGAGGGGATGGCATCCGGGTCGACAAAGGTGACGGTGTTCCCGGTCCCGCAATCGCTGATGGTGACGGTATCGCAACTTAGTCGTCCGGCTTGCCGCTGCTTCGTGGCACTCTGATATTCAAGGCAAAGCTTGGCCGGTCTGCCGGGATTAACCTGATCACCATTGGGTTTATTTGCATTGATGAAATCGCGCCCATCAATCCGCGAGAAATCTACGCAGCCGTCGGTACTGGTGTGTTTGCCCTTAAACCTTATTGCATTGGGGCAGGGATTTAGTAATCCGGCACTGATATTGTGGGTGATACAGGTTGATGCCAGACGGGTTTGTGCGGCTACGGAATGAGGCAATAGAGGAATAAACGTCAATAACGACAAAGAGCATAAAGCGACGAGTTCAGCAGCAAAGCGTTTTCTGGGGGGGGGGGGGGGTAGTCGATTTAGGGGTGATCGGCTTCATGGTTGAATTCTCCTTATGACTTCGAGGGCTTGCTTTGTCGATGCCACCGCGATCTCGGATCTCTTGCTCAGAGAACTTTTTCTATCGGCTCGGCGAGGCAAAAAGGGATCGAAATCGTTTCGAGCCGCCGTCCTCGAGGCGATGCGAGCAGTTGGATGACACCGTGTCGAAGTCATCCGCAGGATAGCGATATTATGACCGATTGATAAGGCTTTTGGATAATGATCGGAACTTTATTTCGATCAGCCGGTCAAGAAGCGATGGTGCGCCAAGACTTTGCTGACAGTGGTGGTGGATGGGCTGCGCAGCGTGCGGGGTATGACTCCATCCATACTGAGGTCTGCCCTATATGCTGCTGCACTAGGCGCTGCGGATGTTGGTGCAGGTGCCCGTGCCCTATTCGAGATGGGCGATGATGCCCCCACTTGGTAGCCCCGCAGGATGGGCGCAGGCGATGGCAAGGTCTGCCCCGCCTGCATGTATGGATAGGCGGGGGTGATGGGGTACCACCTGCACAGGGCACCCCATATCGGTGGGCTGGTATGCGCACGGGTACATCGGGCCACCCCAGACAGGGGTGCATGGGTATGGATACGATGAAGGATGATGTATCGATGATCATCGGTGATGACGATCAGGCCGTGCTGACGCTGATCGCGGTGCCAGTGGTATCGGTGCCCGATGGCCACGGATACGCCATCAGGCTGGACAGGTGGGCACAGTTGCGGGCGATGTGCTATGACAGGTGCAGGGATGTCGGGCACTCACCAAACGAATCCCGTGCCATCGTTGACCGCATGGTCAAAGGGTTAAGGAAGGCGGGGGGCACGGCTGAAGGGATGATTCAGGCGATGATGGATGATGACGATGATGCTAGGGCCCAGGGCTGTGCGCTGCCTGCCTAGGCAGAAAGGCGTGCCCAACCTGTTCAGCGATATAGGGCGGAAAAGTGGCTGGTAGAGTCAAAGGGCTGCGAGGCCTTGGGCGTCGTGGAATTTATCTTAAGGTTTCGTCGCTTGGGGTTTCATCACCGGGGCTTGGCCACCGGGGCTTCGATCCGATCGCCTTTGAGTTCGACGATATTTCCTTCGGGGTCCGCAAGATAGACGGAGCGACCGAAGCCTCGGGCGCCGTAGCGGATTTCGGGCGGGCCCGAGGGTGCAACGCCCAGTGATTCTAGTCGGGTCGTCAGCGAATCCCAGTCGGGTTCTTCTATCCTCAGGCAGAAATGGGCGAGGTTGGCGCGCTCAGGGTCGGGGTTTTCCGGCCCGGCAAGGGGGCTGCCGACGGGGACGAGATCGATCAACGCGTCGCCGGCTCGAAGCTGCCAAAGCCCGGCATCGGGGAGGCTTCTTTCGAGGGTGCAGCCCAAGACATCGATATAGAAGGCCATGGTGGTTTCCAAGCGAGTGCATCTGAGAACGATGTGATCGAGGCCTGCGATGCGTAAGGGGTTGTCGTTCGCGCCGGATAGTTTGTTGTTTTTCATGGGCTTGTCGATCGGCTCGGCGATGGGCTCGGCGCTCGACTCAACATCGCATCCGGACTCTCGAGTATTCCTCGATATCGACCACCGTCGAGGTCGCGCCCGCCGGTCGGCGGATGTCTTTCCCGGCGTGCTCCATCGCCAATCGGAAGCCGAAGCGCTCGAAGAAGGTATCGTAGATCTCGCCGCCGATCGTGCCTTGGGCTTCGAGGCTTCCGCTTTCGGGATCGACCGCCAGCACGATGGCCGCCAGCGGCTGGCGAGCGGGGCCTGCGAGCACCCGGGCGCCGTCGGCGGGGTCGTAGACGCTGCGCTCGGAGCAGCAGAAGATCAATCCCTTTTCTTCGCGTAGGTCTCCGCCGCGGTCGACGAAGCGCAGAGCCTCGGGGCGATAGTCGATGAAACTGACATCGCGCGCGGGATGGCTCATCCGATGGGTGCAGATCGCCGCGAACGCCACCACCGAGCGTTCTTCGCCGACCCCGCCCGGCCAACGATAGCCGGTTCCGTCCTCGGTGAGGAGATCGATCGGTCCGGGTGCCGGGCGATCCAGTTTGAGCAAAAAACAAGGGGTGCCGGCGTAGGGGTAATGGAAGATATAGCTCCGTCCGCGCTCGAGTCGATCTTCGTCGATCGGCGCTCCTTTGGCATCGACGAGACGGCTCGGTTCGTAAAAGCGGAGCTTCGCCCCGTCGGCTGCGGCCGCTGTTGCCAGCCATGCGGGGTTGGCGATCGTCGTCAGCGCCGCTCGGCCGCAGAGCCCGACGAAGCGTCTTCTTTTGACCCGACGAGGAGGCATGAGAGCGGCGATATGGTACGAGAAGAGGGATCGGCCGGCTTTTTTCAGCCGTCGGCCGGGGTGTCGAGCGAGCGGATCAACGGCAGGAGGGTCTCGTCGATATCCCGCGGCGTCAGCGGTCCCACATGTTTGTAGGCGATATGACCTTTGGCGTCGATCACGAAGGTTTCGGGTACGCCGTAGACCCCCCATTCCAAGCCGACACGACCCTCTCTGTCCACGCCGGTGCGGGTATAGGGGTCGCCCAGATCGTCGAGCCATTTCTCGGCGGCCGCCGGATCGTCTTTGTAGTTGATGCCGTGGACCGGCACCTCCCCGCTGCGAGCGAGATCGAAGAGCAAGGCGTGTTCGTCTTTGCAAGCCACGCACCACGAGGCGAAGATATTGACCAGCGAGGTCGTGCCTTCGAGATCGTCGGAGGACAAGCCGAGATCGCGGCCGGGCACCGGAGCCAGGGCGAACTCGGGCACGGCCTTGCCGACCAAGGGCGAGGGCACCAAGGTGGGATCACGCTGCAGACCCAAATAGAGCGAGACCGCGATCAACGCGAACAGGAGCGCGGGCAGCAGGTAGAGCCAGCGCGGTCGGCGAGGCGAGGGGAGGGTCGGGGCGGCGACGAAGTTGTCGGCTTTGGGGTCCATGATCTCGATCTTATCTTGCAATGTGATTCTTATCGGGAATTTCTATCGGGGATCTCTATCGGGGATCTCTCGTGCCGCGAAGAGGCGACGGTATCGGGTGATCGTCCGCAGCGAATCCCGGAAAAACCTCTTTCGACGCCCTCGATCCGGCGCGAACGAGACTCGGAGGAGCGGGGTTTGGTATTCTTTGGCGGGCAACGCCCTTTCCGACGATATCCGATGAACGTTCGACGGATGTCCGATGAGTGTCCGATGGATGTCCGACGGATGCCCGATGTTCATCGAAAGCGAGCGCTCGCTTCGCTTTTTCGCGAGCCGAGCCCTCGATGCGAGCCCTCGATGCGAGCCATCGATGCAAGCGAACGGGCGAGCGAAGGTCGGCATTCGTTCGGCCCTCGCTTCGTCCCGTCGCCGCCTCTTGGGGCACGAAGTTCGCTCGCTTTGCAACCCTTTTTCGAGGAAATACCGTGATCGATCTTTACACTTGGACCACCCCCAACGGCCGCAAGGTCTCCATCGCGCTCGAGGAGTGCGGCTTGGAATACGAAGCGCATCCGATCGATATCACCAAAGACGAACAATTCCACCCCGATTTTCTGGCGATTTCCCCCAACAACAAGATCCCCGCCATCGTCGATCGCGATAGCGGCCGGACCCTGATGGAATCCGGCGCGATCTTGCTCTATCTCGCCGAGAAGACCGGTCGATTCCTGCCGGCGGGAGAGCAACGATGGCCGACGGTGGAATGGTTGATGTGGCAGATGGGGGGATTGGGTCCGATGTTGGGGCAGGTGCACCACTTCGTGAAGTTCAATCCCGGCAAGAGCGAATACGGCGAGCGGCGCTTTCGCACCGAAGCCGAGCGGCTCTACGGTGTGCTCGAAGATCGGCTCGCGAACAATCCCTATATCGCCGGAGAGGAGTACACCGTCGCCGACATGGCGGCTTGGCCTTGGGTTTCACGCTACGAATGGCAGGAGATCGATTTCGCGGAATTCCCTTGCGTCAAACGCTGGTATCTCGAAATCGCCCGGCGGCCGGCGGTAGAGCGGGGCTACCACGTGCCGAAACGCATCGGGGAGATTCCGATCCCGGACTGATCTCGAAGGATTCGAAGGATTCCGGCCGCTCGTTCTACTCGGTCGGCGCGAAATTCGAAGGGTCAGGCCGGGGATTCTTCCGTCGCGGGAGGGACTTCGAGCGGGGCTTCGATTGGGGCTTCGATTGGGGCTTCGCATTCGATGTAGTCAAGAGCGCACAGGACATCCCGCCCGCCGTCGACGATCATTACCAATGCCACGTAGAGGATGATCGCCAACCCGACGTAGGCGATCCAGCGATGGCGCTCCAAGAGTCTTGCGATCCAAGTGGCGGCAAGGCCCATCAGGGCGATCGAAAGTGCAAGCCCGGTCACCAAAATCCAAGTGCTGTCGCGGGCGATCCCCGCCACCGCCAAAACATTGTCCAAAGACATGGAGACATCGGCGATGATGATGTTGAGAATCGCATCGCGCACCCGCTTCGGCTGATCTTTCGACGGCGCGGCCTCGATCCGCTCGGCCGAAGCCGGATCGGGGTTCGAAGCGGGGCTGCTCTGGCTGCGCAGTTCACGCCATAATTTCCATGAGACCCAGAGCAATAAAAGCCCCCCGGCCAAGAGCAAGCCGATGATCTGAAGGAGTTGCACCGTCACCGCCGCGAATGCGATCCTCATCACGGTCGCGGCGGCGATGCCGAAAAAGATGACGCGGGCGCGAATCTCCTTGGGCAGCCCGGCGGCCACCAAGCCGATGACGATCGCATTGTCGCCGGCCAACACCAAATCGACCACGATCACCTGCATCAAGGCACTGAATTCGGCGGGGGTGATGATATTCAACACGCTTTCCATCCGCTTCCTCTTCGAAATCCACGACACCATCGGGTAAGTGAAAGGCGGGGGTGGGCACCCCCGCGGCTATCGGTACTTCGAAATCCACGACACTCTCGGGAAAGTGAAATGCGGGAGCGAGCACTCCCCGCGGTCATCGGTACTTCGAAATCCACGACACTCTCGGGAAAGTGAAATGCGGGGGCGAGCACCCCCCGCGGCTATCAGTACTTCGAAATCCACGGCACTCTCGGGAAAGTGAAAAACGGGGGCAAGCACCCCCCGCGGTCATCGGTACTTCGAAATCCACGGCACAATTGGCACAGTGAAAAGCGAGGGCGAGCACCCCCCCGCGGCCATCAGTACTTCGAAATCCACGACACTCTCGGGAAAGTGAAAAACGGGGGCGAGCATCCCCCGCGGTCATCGGTACTTCGAAATCCACGACACTATCGGCAAAGTGAAAGGCGGAGGCGAGCGCCCCCGAGGTCATCGGTACTTCGAAATCCACGGCACAATCGGCAAAGTGAAAATCTGGGGCGAGCACCCCTCGCGGCCATCGGTACTTCGAAATCCACGGCACAATCGGCGCCGTGAAAAGGAGTTATCCCTTGGCGTTCGCGACAAAACGAGCCGATGCCGCCCGTCCCCGGGCGCCACGGCGGGCTTTTTCGAGGGGTCTCGGCGAGCGTTGCAAAATGGCCGAACGGCAAGCATCAGGATAAAAAACCTTCAAGGGTAATCGATCGGCTAGGAACGATACCGAATTCTTGATCATGCCTGCGAGCGTCATCTTGCTTTCAGTCGGGCAAAAACCATCCGCATCGAAACCCTCGTGCATCGACAATCCGAACAAAGACCGAACGAGCGCAAGCGACGACGTATCGCAAGGCGGGCGGGCCTTATCGCCCTCCTTTTGCTGATGCGGGCAAGCGTGCACCTGACCCATGGGATGCGAATCGCCTTGGGTGCCGGTATCGGCTCGCTATTGCATCGGTGGGCCACGAAGCGGCGCAAAGTGGTCGATCGGAACTTGGAGCTTTGTTTCCCGAAATTCAAGCCGTCGGAGCGCGATCGACTCGTCCGCGCTCATTTTCGGGCGCTCGGGACGAGCCTGATGGAGACGGCTCTGGCTTGGTGGGGCAGTGATCGGGAAATTTCCGAACGCTCCCGCATCATCGGACTCGAATATCTCGAGGAGGCGTTTTCCCGCGGCGAAGGCGTGCTGCTGTTCAGCGGGCATTTCACCGCTTTCGAAATCGGCGGTCGGATATTGGCGGCGCATTTTCCGGTGGCCGCGAGCTATCGTCCCCACGACGATTCCTATTGGGATACGACCATTCGAAAGGGGCGGCGGAAATATCTCGAATCTCTGATCGAACATAAAGATATGAGAGGGATGATCCGCTATTTGCGAGGCGGCGGGATTCTATGGTACGCCCCGGATCAGAATTTCGCAGGCCCGCGAAGGGCTTTCGCTCGCTTCTTCGCGCAGCGGGCGGCAACGACCACCGCCACCCCTTGGGTGATTCGAAGCAGCGGGGCGCGGATCGTTCCCTATCTGTGTCGCCGTCGGGAAGACGACTCCGGTTGGGACGTGATTCTTTCACCCGCCTTGGATCGCTTTCCGAGCGGGGACGATCTTGCGGATACCGAACGCTTGAACGGGATTTTGGAAGAGCATATAAAACCGAATATCGAGCAATATCTTTGGATCCATCGTCGTTTCAAAGATCGCCCGCCGGGGGAAGCCGATGTTTATGACCCGGATATGTTGAGATAATCGCACGGGAAGCAATAGCGACGCGGGCAGCCTCGTCGAGGGGATCGAAGCCGGATATTTATCGTGGCGAGGGATTTTGCCCGATGCAGATTGCCTAGTGCAGATTGCCTAGTGCAGATTGCCTAGTGCAGATTGCCTAGTGCATATCGCCCTATGCAAAGGGGACGAGAAGTTTTGTATGCACACGATATGCAAACGATCGCCGAACGATCGCCGCACCCTATTCCCTACGATCGAGAAGGTCGCGAAAGATCCC
The DNA here is from genome assembly GCA_965220535.1 of Gammaproteobacteria bacterium. Classification (GTDB taxonomy): domain Bacteria; phylum Pseudomonadota; class Gammaproteobacteria; order HK1; family HK1; genus HK1. The sequence continues at coordinate 1,896,211 of OZ244833.1, forward strand.
CTCGATGCGAATCGTGAAATCCCGATCGATCGACTCGAACTTCCGGCGCGCGGCGCGCGATATCTCCTGCAAGGATTCTTCCGAGCGCTGCAATAGATCTTCGATGATTTTTTCGAGGGCTTCGGGGTCGGCCAAATATTCATAGCCGAGATTTTCCGGTCTCGCACGATGCCAAGGAACGAGCAATCCTTCGCCGGGGGCGACGAGTTCGTTCATCGGCGGGGCGTTCGTGGTCACCACCACCGCCCCGCACGACATCCCCTCCAATATATAGTGCCCCCACCCCTCGGCGCGGGAGGGACAAAGATGAATACCGCAGGAATTCTGGATGCGCTGCATTTGCGTATCGTCGAGATAACCCCGCATCAGGGTGATATTGGCAGGGACGCTGAGCGGAGCCTTGCGCTCCGATCGCACCAATACGAGTTCCGGCCATTCCGGATGCCTCGACCATAAGTCGACGACCATCTCGCTGCCTTTATGCTTGCTGTTTCCCGCGGCATGCAAAAAACGCTTGGGGTTTTTTTCCACCGACGCCATCTTGCGGTCGCGGGAAGTGAAAGCGCTATAGATGCAATGCGGACTATGGCGGGAAAATATCCTTTCGGCGTGGCGGGTCTTGGCAAAAATCCGGTCGACGTATCGCAGGCGAGGGAGATACCATTTTCTGAAAAATTCCTGATTCGGAAAGAGCCAATGACGATCGGCGGCATTGAGCCACAGACCCCGGATACGCTCGAGATGAATCATCGTATCCGCCACTTTGCGGCGGCGCAGAAAGTCGTAGACGCTGCGGCTTTTTCGATGCACGACTTTTGCCGACACCCCGATAGCCTCGAGCCTTTCTTGCAATATCTTCACATCTTGCATCAACCCGTAGGCATTGATATCGACCACGAATACGATATCGTCTTGGCTCATGATCTTCCTTCCCATAGCGTTTCGTAAAGATCTTGCAGCCCTTGCACTTCTTTTTCCAAGGAAAAATTATTCTGTACATGAACTCTGGCGGCACGCCCTTGTCGAGCCGCCGAATCGGGATCGATCATATAACTCCGAATGGCTTCGCAAAGGGCGTCGGCATCGCCTGCGCGAACCACCGATCCGGTTTCCCCGGGGGAGATCGTCTCGGCGTAGGAGCCGGCGTCGCTGGCCACCACCGCCGTGCCGCATGCCATCGCTTCCAAGGGCGTCAGACCGAAACCCTCGTTGCGCGAGGGCGCGACGAAGAGGCGAAGACGACGATAGAAGGGTCTGATATCGGCGATCTCGCCGATAAAGAGGATGCGCTCGGCGAGCCCGGCATCGTCGATATCCTTGCGCAGTCCTTCGAGATATCGGCGGTGATTCGGCCTTGTCGCACCGGCGATCAACGCGATCCAATGCGGATATTCGGGGAGCAGGCGGATCATCGCGCGCACGAAAAGATCGGTTCCTTTTTGGTGGCGGATGCGGCCGCAGCAGCCGACGGCGAAGCGCTCGGGACGGGCCGGGTGGGCTTTGAAAACATCCTCGACAGGCTCGCGATCGGCATCGGGCGAAGAGGGTCGAAAGCGTTCGCAATCCACTCCGTGGGCCACCACTCGATGCGGTCGATCGAGATAGCTCCCGGAACGGGCGCTGGTCGCGACCACCGCATCGACCCTCGCCAGCAAAAAACGAGTGAACCATCGATGCCGCCGCTGCGCCGCCGAGGTGAAAACGATCTTCAACGGGGCGCGCAAAAAGACCTTCAAAATCAAACCGGTCAGCATTTCGATATTGCGTCGGGCATGCCATATTCGAAAGGGTCGGTTTTCCGGTTTTTTCAAAAGACCCGGCAGCCTCCACCAAGGAATCGTCGGGATATCGGGCGGCAAACCGGTGCCCAAAGCGGCGATATCGATCCTTTTTCGCTGCTGCGGAATCAACTGCACGACGGTGCTGGTCACCCCCGAAAGACGCCGCTTGAAATTGGTCGCGACGACCTCGACGGCGGGGATATGGCGCACTTCGTTCATGGTCCGGGCTTCGAATCGCGACCGCAAATCGCGCAAAAAACGATCAGATTGAAGAGGTGGAAAGTGTTGCTGATATCGTGAAAAAACAACAGATTCGTCATGCCCAGCATGATCGAGAAGATCGAGAACACCAAGGCCTCGTAGGCCGACTCCCGGCGGCGGTTTCGATCTTCGGTGCGCATCAGAAAAACCAAGGGGAGGGTCAGTACCAAAAGCGCGGCGATCACCCCCGCGGCCCCGCCGGCGACGGCGTGAGTGATGAAGACATTATGCAGATGGGAGAAGGAAGGGGCGGCTCCTTTGATACGAGCGTAGATCGCCGGGGCGCCGCCCTCGTCGAGAGCGCTCTCGGCGAGGCGGCGGATATGGGGCGCGGCGGCCCGATAGCGATTTTGCGGGCCGTGGCCGATGATCGGCTTTTCCTTCCAGGCTTCGAGCCCGGCGCGATACATGATCAGCCGGTGATAAAAAGCCCTTCGCTCGCTATCCCTTTCGAGATCGAGCAGCAGCCAGAAGGCGGCGGAGATCGAAGACGCAGCTTGGTCGGATGCAGCCTGGTCGTCGGAAAAACGCGATTCGTTCCATATCATCGAGAACGACAGGAGAACCAAGGCCGACACCGGCAGGGCCAGAAGGAAGAAAAGCCTGCGTTTCGAACGCCATCCGAGCGCGCCCAAGGCGGGCAAGGCGAAGGCCGCACAAGCCAGCAGGACGCCCCGGCCCTCGGCGAGGAAGGCGATCGCCGCGATACCGGCAAGGAACAAAGCGACGCTCGCGCACCTTTCCCTCGTTCCCTTGCGCGACATTTGCCCGAGACAAAGAAAGGAGAGAACGCCGAGCAGCGCCGAGAGGATCAAGGGGTTGCCGCTTAGCAGTTCGACTCGCCCGTTCCCCCAATACTGCGCTTCGATGAGCGCGGCGCCGACGGTCAACGCCACCCCGACCATCGCCGCCCGGCTGATGCCGAGCCAATCCAACCCCGGCACCCGACGGGGCAGGAGCAAGGCCAGGGGGATCAGGTAGATGAACTGCGAGAACGAGGCGACGGAACGAAAAAAAGAGCCGTCTATGCCGGCCAAGGCCCCCGAAAGGAGCATCGTGGCGCTGTAAAAGCCGAGCGCCAGCGCCAAGTAGCGACTCGCCGCGGGCGCTTGGGGCAAGGTCGAGCGATTGCGCCATAGATCGACGGCGGCGACGACGGCGGCGACGAAAATCACCGCGGTCATGACGCTGCCGAGCAAGGGAGCGGCGGCGATCATGACATAGCAAAGGATCGTCCAGTACGAGCGAGTCGCTCTCGTCGTCTCTAGGGTGATGGATGGGGAGATGGATGGGGAGATGGATGGGGGGACCGACGGGGGAATGGATGGGGGAGCCGAAGCCCCGGGGCCGTCCCGGCGCTCGTTTGCCGAGGCCTGCGACTCAAGACGAGTCGCGGCTCTAGGAAAGGGGGGCACCGCTCGCCTCTTCTTCGAAGCCCGCCCGATGCAATCCGGCATAGAGGCCGTTGGCGGCGATGAGCGAGGCATGGGTACCGCATTCCGCCACTTTGCCCCGATCCATCACCACGATGCGATCCGCGTTTTCGATGGTCGAAAGGCGGTGGGCGATCACCAAGGTGGTGCGTCCGGCGCGCAGCGTATCCACCGCCTTGCGGATATGGCGCTCGGCTTCGCTATCGAGCGAGGAGGTCGCTTCGTCGAGGATCAAGATCGGGGCGTTCTTGAGCATCGCCCGGGCGATGGCGATGCGCTGACGCTGCCCCCCGGAAAGGCTCACCCCGCGCTCCCCGACCGGGGTCTCGAGCCCCTGCGGCATCGCCTCGATGAACTCCATGGCATGGGCGGCGCGGGCGGCGGCGAGGATCGCCTCGGACGAGGGGTCGTCGGCACCGTAGGCGATATTGGCGGCGACGGTATCGTCGAAGAGCACGATCTCCTGACTGACGAACGCGATATTGGTGCGCAAGGAGTCCAGGGTCAGTTCGGGCAAGGGCACCCCGTCGAGGCGGATCTCGCCCGTACCGGGATCGTGGAAGCGGGGCAGGAGACCGGCGAGGGTCGTCTTGCCGCTGCCCGAGGGGCCGACCAGCGCGATCGTTTCCCCGGGCATGATCCGCAAGGAAATATCGTCGAGCGCCGGCCGCCCTTCCGGTCGATAGCGAAAAGCGACCCGTTCGATATCGATCTCCCCCCTCGCGCGGCCGAGGCTTTTGCGGCCATGGTCCTTCTCGACCTCGGCGTCGATCAAAGAAAAGACGGTGATGGCCGCCGCGATCCCCTTTTGCAAAGGGGCGTTGACGCTCGTCAGGCGTTTGATAGGAGAGAACAGAAGCGCCATCGCGGTGAAAAAACTCACGAAATCCCCGATACCCATCTCCCCCGCGGAAAAACGCTTGGCGCATAAAATCAAGATCAGAGCCAAGGCCAAGGCGATCGCCATCTGCGCGATCGGCGTGGCCGCGGCCGAGAACGCGGCGAAGCGAATCTGGAACTGACGGGTGCGGTCGGCGGCGTTTTCGAAGCGCTGCATTTCCCGCCGCCGCCCGGCGAAAATCTTGACCACTTTATGCCCTTCGATGCTTTCTTGGAGCACGCGGGTGAGTTCGCCCATCGTTTGCTGCAAGCCCTGCGACATCCGCCTCAGGCGGCGACTGAAATAGAGGGTTAGGGCGGTCACCACCGGGGCGCTGGCGAGCACGATCAGGGTCAAGAACCAATCGATCCAGAGCATCCACCCGATCAATCCGACGACGGCGACGCTATCGCGCACCAATACGGTGACCGCGCGCGTGGCGGCTTCGGTCACTTGCTGCACATCGAAAGTGATACGGGAAATCAAGGTGCCCGAAGGCACGCTCTCGCAATGCGCGGTGGGGATGCCGAGAAGACGCCGAAACATCTCCCGGCGCAAATCCCTCACCAAGCGCGCCGCCACCGATTCGAGGGCGTAGGCGGAAACGAAGGTCGACAGCCCGCGCACGAAAAACATCGCGAGAAAGAGCGCGGCGTAAAGGGGGATGGTCTCGATCGATTCTCGCTCGAAACTGTCGACGATGCGCTCGAGAATAGCGGGGATCGCAGGTTCGGTCAGCCCCAGCACGACCATCGCCGAAATACCGATGGCGAAGGTGCCGCGGTAAGGCAGGACGTGGCTGAGCAGGCGCAGATAAACGGCTTTGCCGGCGGGGCGTCGAGTCGTCGGATCCGATTCAGGAGCGAAAGCGTTTTCGACGACGCTTTTTCGCGCTTCGGCTTCGGGCGGAGGGCCGCGCATCGAGGAGGGGGAAGGGATGCCGGCCTATGCCTCGAGCGTGTAATGCGCACCGCAATAGGGGCATTGCACGGTTCCGCCGTCTTCGATGGGGAGATAGACCTTCGGATGCGAATTCCACACCGGCATCCCCGGCCGGGGGCAACTCAGCGGCAAATCGGCGCGGGTCACGGTGTAGCGATCCTTCGTATCGCTTCGACTCGAAGGATCGGATCGAGGCTTAGATCCTTCGTCGCAGGCGCTCGCGTCGGCAGAGGGGGCGGCGGTGGGGAGCAAAATATCGACCTCTATCGAATCATCGAAATGCCGGCCAAGAAAATCCCGAGCGGGAGGGCGGACCGAGCAAGGGCTCTTTTTTCGCCTCGAAGACTTTGCCGAGCGGGAATGTCTCGGGCGCCCGAAGCGCAAGGTTCAAGCGGTGCAAGCGGCGAAAGCGGCGTTGCCGAATCCGCTCGAAATCGAATCGAAGCGACTTCGCTTCGCCGCCGGCGGATTATAGCCCTAGGCGCCGGTCTTTTCGCGGCGAGCGCTTCGATCGTCTCGCTCGCCGACGCGACGACGAAGCATTCGCTCTCCTTCCAGCGGGGTTCGTTCGTGCCCGGCTTTGGCGATCCAAGGCTTTCAAGATCAAAGTGCACTTTCCATCGTGCGGTTCTTTCGAGAAAGACAGCGCGAAGGGAAGAAGCGGCAATCATCAGTGACGGCTGATTGTCGCTTCGCTTTTAGGCTCGGCTATGAGCCTTCGTCTTCGGGCTTTCTCATCCAGACAAGACCATCTCGGCGATAGCCCATCGATTCAAGGCACGCGATAACGCGCTTTCCGCGCTTGCTTGTCCAGAATCGAAAGTTATCCCGGCGGATAATCTCGGAAGAGATTCCGTCAAAGAGAAACCCAAGAGTCGATCTTGCTTCGAGAGCCCGACTCCGGCGAAAGGTTATCGATGCCATCGTAAAAATATCGATTGCGGTAGGGCGGCTTCGAGTCGGTCACCGCTCTCGCGGGATTCAGCGAATCCGCAGGCGGGCGAAGTCGAGCGATCATCACGAGCGATCATCAGCAAGCGGTTCATCGGAGAGCCGCGCCTTGCGCTCGTTTTCAGTCATCCATCGTGCTTTTCCAGATCCGCGAAACCCCTTCTCGATACTCGACGAATTCCTCGTTGCCGACGATCCCGGAATTCTCCGAGAAATAGAGCCGGTGCCAGCGGCGGCGATAGGCGAGATAGGCTTCGGCGAGAAGGCGGAGATCGTCGGCAGGCATCAAGCTCGCCAGTTCGAAGCCCTCCAACAAGCGAATATTGTCGGTGAAATCGATATCCTCGCCCAAAAGGCTCGAGCCTTGACTCAGCACGAGGTACTGCACCAGGAATTCGATATCGACGATGCCCCCGGCTCCCTGCTTGATATCGAAGGTATCGGGGCTTCGATCGGCGAGATTGTCCCGCATCTTATGGCGCATGCTGCGAACATCGTCGAGCAGGGTCGGGCCATCCCGCTCCGCCAACAGGATCTCGCGCCGAAGGGCGGAAAAACGCTTCCCCAAGCCCAGATCTCCGGCCACCGGGCGGGCGCGCACCAAGGCCTGATGCTCCCACGTCCAAGCGCTTTCCCGCAAATAACCGCCATAACCCTCGAGGCTGTTGACCAATACCCCCTTGCCGCCGTGCGGGCGCAACCTCGGATCGACCTCGTAGAGGATCCCTTGCGGGGTAACCGTGGTCAGGATGTGGATCATGCGCTGGGTCAGGCGGGCATAGAAGGTGCTCAGATCGGTAGGCCGTTTCCCGGTCGTAACCGCCGTGGGCTCGTCGTCGTGAATGAAAACGAGATCGAGGTCGGAGCCATAACCGAGTTCGATCCCGCCGAGTTTGCCGTAGGCGACGATCAGAAAAGGCGGGGCCACCACATCCTCGGGCAGGGTTTCCGGGCGACCGTAGCGCTTGACCATATCGCGCCACGCTAACTTGAGAGAGGCCCGCAAGATCTCCTCGGCGATATAGGTCAGATAATCGCTGACCTCCATCAGCGGGGCGTTTTGCGATACATCGGCGGCCGCCACCCGCAGCAAATTCGCTTGCCGGGCCCGCATCAGGCCGTTCAGCTCTTCCTCGTGGTTCGGTTCGCTCGGCAGTTCGCGCGAGATGGCCGCCGAGATACCGGCCGGTTCGGGGGGCGTGTAGAGCGTCGAGGGATCGAGCAGTTCGCTCAGCAAGGCCGGATCGCGAGCGAAAATGCGAGCGAGCCGGTTGCTGGCGGCGCAGAGCTGTACGAAATGCGACAGGGCCACGTCGCGCTCGCACAGCAGCACGAAATAGACGCTGCGACCGCAGATCGCCTCCACCACCGCCATCACCCGCTCCAGAGTCTCGAGGGGTTTTTTTTGCTCGGCGACCTTGCGCAGAAGATCCGGGGCCAAGCGCACCAAACGCTCTTGCGCGAGCATCCCCTTGGTGCGCGAGATCACGATCGGTCGGGATTTCTCGATGATCTCCCACGCCGCCGGCGGGTCTTCGAATCCCGCCCGTTCGAGGCTCTGCCGCTCCTGCTCCCCGTCGGCTTCGTCGTCGGTCGACTCGTGCATGAAGAACGAGCCCAAGGGATCGTCGGCTTCCTCGGCGCTTTTTTCCTCCCCGAAAACGTGAGAGAACTGAGCCGCGACCGCCTCGCGATGGCGATTCAAACGCTCGTAGAAACTCTTCCAGTCGGCATCGCCCATGCCGACGGCGATTCGGAGCCGCTCTTCGTCGCCCTCGGGCAAGATATGCTCTTGGCGGTCCGCCACCTGCTGCAAACGATTCTCCGCGGCGCGCAGGAAACGATAGGCGTCGATCAGCTTGCGCACCGCCTCCGCCGGCAGCAGATCGAGTTCGCCGACGAGACCGAGGACCCGAATCAGCTGGCGATGACGAAGCCTCGGCGTGCGCCCGCCTCGAACCATCTGAAAAGCCTGGGCGGTGAACTCCACCTCCCGAATGCCCCCGGTGCCGTGCTTGATACTGTCTTCCATCCCCTTGAGAGCGACCTCGCGATCCATCACCGTCTTGAGTTCTCGCAGGGATTGCAGGGTCGCGAAATCCAAGTAGCGGCGGTAGACGAAGGGCCGAAGTTCGTCCATGAACTCCGCGACCAACACCATATCGCCGCTGACGGCGCGGGCGCGGATCATGGCGTAGCGTTCCCAATCGCGCCCGTGATTGCGGTAATACTCCTCCATCGGCCCGAAAGCCAGCGCCAACGGCCCTTGGCTTCCGAAGGGACGCAGGCGCATATCCACCCGATAGACGAAGCCGTCCCCCGTGCGCTCCCCCAAGGTTCTGACCAAGGAGCGCGCCAGCTGCACGAAATAGCGCTCGTTCTCGACGCTGCGCCGCCCGCCCTCGGTCTGACCGTTTTCCGGCCAAGTGAAAATGAGGTCGATATCGGAGGAGAAATTGAGTTCGCTCGCGCCGAGTTTGCCCAAAGCGAGGACGACGAGTTGCTGGGGTTTGCCGCTCGTTTCCCCGATGGGGGTGCCGAGCCTGACGCGTTGCAGTTTATCGAGATGGCGGGTGGCGGCATCGATCATCGCATCGGCCAATTCCGATGTGTCGCGCAAGGTCTCGTCGAGGGTGGCGAGGCCGCCGATATCCCGCCACGCGATGCGCACCATCTCGCGGCGGCGAAAACGACGCAGCGCCGCCATCAAATCCTCGACCGAGGAGACCTCCTTGAGGACCTGCTCCACCCGTATCGCGAAGGGGACTCCCTTGCCCCCGCCACCGGAATCGTCCGTCGACGATGACGATAGGGGGTTGCCGGGATAGGAAATCCCCAGATCCCCGCTTTTGAGAAGATCCCTCAAGAGTTCGGGGTGGCGAAGACAGCTCTCGAAGACGAAATCGGAGCAGGCGAGAACCCGGCGGGCATCGCCGGGCATGGAGGCGAGGTCTTCGGAGTTCACCTCGCGCAGGTCGGCAAGTCGTTCGCTGGCCGTCAGCATCGAAGTCGGCGGCAAGGGAGCATCGCCCCGCCACGACGAGATCTTTTCCGTCGTCTCGGTTTTCGCTGAACACATGACTGCGATCGCCTCGCTTCGATTAGCCCGATATCGAGAATAATGTATCAATCGTATATCGGCACGATGCGTATGTCCAGATAGAGCACGAAATTCAAAGCCTTGACAAAGGCCCGGTATGGTTTTTTCTTAAAGGCTCGCGGAGGCGAAAGCCGATCCGAAGACTCGGTCGGGATCGTCTGCGGATAGAAAATACCCTCTCGACTTGCATAAAAAAGGATGCATCGTGCGCGAAGCGAACTTCGAATCGGGGACGATCTGGACGCAAGACAACCTTCTCGTTCTGCGCGGAATCGACAGCGAATGCGTCGACTTGATCTACCTCGACCCGCCCTTCAACTCCAAAAAGGATTACGCCGCCCGCGCCGAGAGCAAGGCCGAGGGCGCAAAGTTCAAAGACCGCTGGAACTTATGTGATATCGACAACGAATGGATCGTCTCGATCGAAGCGAAATATCCGGCGTTGCAACGGGCGATTCGGGCTGCGCAAAACGACTCCGACAAAGCCTATCTGCTCTATATGGCCCCTCGCCTGCTGGAGATGCATCGGGTGCTCAAAGCCACCGGGAGTCTGTGGCTGCATTGCGATGCGACGATGTCCCATTATTTGAAAATCGTCATGGACGCGATCTTCGAAAAAGAGCGATTCAGAAACGAGATCGTCTGGTGCTATACCGGGCCGGGCTCCCCCGGGGGACGCCAGTTCAACCGCAAGCACGATTCCATCCTCTGGTACTCGAAGGGGGATCGATGGACCTTCAACAAGGATGCGGTGAGGATTCCCTATAAAGGAGGCAAGCCTCATGCGGGGGGTTGGAATATGAAGAAAGAGGAGGCGAAGCGCTACGGATCGCGGGGAAAAATACCCGAAACTTGGTGGACGGATATCGCCGTCGCGGTCAGGAGTTCGAAAGAGAATACCGGCTATCCCACCCAAAAACCCTTGGCCTTGCTGCACCGAATCATCGATGGCTGCAGCAACGAGAACGATATGGTTCTCGATCCTTTTTGCGGCAGCGGGACCGCCTGCGTGGCCGCGGAGATTCGAAAGCGCCGGTGGGCGGGGATCGACATCTCCCCGACATGCAAGGAGATGGTGCACGAAAGGCTGAAGAGTCGGGGATTGTCCTTGGGGCGAATCCACCATCGGCGAGACGCTCCGACAAGGACCGACCTTGCCCACCTTGCGCTCGGCGATCGTGCGGAAAATCGCGCGGCGCCCTAGCAAGAGCGTCGCGGCAAGGGGTGTCGAATGCTCTTCGGGCTTCTTAAGACCTTGGGATCGATCGGATCGTCGCCGGCGTAGTCGGGGGGAAGCGAGCATATCGACGGCTTGCGGCCGCTTTGCGAGGCCTGCCTTGCGGCCGAAGCGCATCGAGGTGTCGAATCCTCGCGCACGCGGATTGATAAAGGCTCTCCAAGCCGACATCGATGCGCGGAGAAAGAATCGCTCCGAGATTCGAGAGTGAAAGGGAGGCTTCGAGCGAAGCGCGGATGAGCCGGAATCGAGCGCGGATTCTGCGGAGTCCTCGGATTGCCTCCTCCGTTTCGAGATGCGGAGACTGCGTCAAGAAAGAGCGAGAGCGAGCGAAGGAGCGTAGCCGGCGAAAGGAAGAAAAAGCCGGAGAGCCTACTCCTCCGCAAAAGCCTCCGCGCTTCGAAGGCTCGGGGAAGGAGAAGCGCAGAGCCAAGATTGAAGCCGGATGATGCCTGCGCTGCTGCAAGCCAAGTCAGCCGAGCGGAGATTCACTCGATGCGAAGCCTGCGCCGAAGCCTGCGCCGAAGCCTGCGCCGAAGCCTGCGCGAAGAGACAACGAGGCTCGAAACGCGAGCGCAAGCGCAAAGAGGCACGAAGGCAAGCCGAGGCTCCGAAGAAAGCCAAGCCGCCGGCGACGCCTCGGAGGCACTTTTGGAGAGCCTATAAGCGAAGCGACGCTGAAATCGGCGCTCCCCCGCCCTAGAGTCATTTGGAAAGCGTCGAGCCTCGCCTTCGAGCCCTTCGAAGAGCCTGCCCGAGGCCCGAAGCGAAGGGGGGGGGGGGGGAAGTCGAGGGGCGATGAAAAAGCGTCGGGGATGATCGACTGTCGAGGGCGTTTGGCCCTAGCGATCGGGGATTTACGCTCAAGGTCGAAGGCTCGAAAAGCCCTTGCCGACGATGTCTGCGGCAATCGATACGCTTTTATGATCCATAGTGATCGATAACGATCGATAACGACCATAATCCACCGTCGAGCGAGATCGACAAGGCCCTTGCTCGAAAGGGCGTATCGAGCGCTCGTACCCTTTGATTTTCCCTCGGCGCTTTCGCCGAGCCACGCGCGATCGGGGGTTGTGCCATGAAGCATGTTTTCGTCCCGCCCGAGGCCGCGAGCCTTGCGGTTGCCGGCAGCGATGCCCGCTTTCCCGTGCGTCGGGTCTATTGCGTCGGCCGCAACTACGCCGCCCATGCCCGCGAAATGGGGCACGACCCTGAGCGGGAGGCGCCTTTTTTCTTCCAGAAAAATCCCGACTCCCTGCTGCCGAGCGGCTCGATCCTCCCCTATCCCCCGGCTTGCTCGGATCTGCATTTCGAGATCGAGCTGGTCTGCGCGCTCGGGCAAGGAGGGGCGGGGATCGCCGCCGATAACGCCCTCGATCATATTTGGGGCTATGCCGTCGGCATCGACATGACCCGTCGCGACCTCCAAGGCGAGGCGAAAAAACTCGGGCGCCCTTGGGAGGCGGGCAAATCCTTCGACCACGCCGCTCCTTGTTCGCCGGTGCATCCGGTGCACGAAACGGGGCATCCGGCAAGGGGACGCATCTGGCTCGAGGTCAACGGGCGGATCCGACAAGACGGGGACTTGGCGGAGCTGATCTGGCCGGTCGCCGGTATCGTCGAGAAACTCTCCGGCCTTTTCACCTTGGCTCCGGGGGATCTGATCTTCACCGGCACCCCGGCCGGGGTCGGAGCGGTCGAGCGCGGGGACGTGATGGTCGGCGGGGTCGAGGGCATCGACGAGATCCGGATCGAGGTGGGATAGATACGCCCCTTTCGGCCCCGGCAGTCATCCGGCAAGCGATGATTCGTAAACACGATGGATCGAAGGATGGATCGAAGGATGGATCGAGCGATGAACGACAACAACCACAACCAAGCGCTCTTCGGTTTGAACGACGAGCAGCGAGCCTTGCGCGAGCGGGTGCGCTCTCTCGCCCATGAGGTGATCGCCCCGCGAGCGGCGGAGATCGACCGCAGCGAGGAATACCCGTGGGAGAATGTCGAGACCCTGCGCGAAGCGGGTCTGATGGGGATGACCATCCCCGTCGCCTACGGCGGTCGCGGGGCGCCCTTTCTCGATGCCTGTATCGTCATCGACGAGATGGCGCAGGTCTGCGCCGTGACCGGGCGCATCGTGGTCGAAGCCAATATGGGGGCGATCTCGGCCTTGATGCACTACGGGAGCGAAGCGCAAAAGCGTCTGGGCGCAGGTCTGGTCTTGGCCGGCGACAAACCGGCGATCTGCATCACCGAACCGGAAGCGGGCAGCGCCGCCGGGGAGATGTCCACCCGCGCCGACCGCCGCGGCGATGTCTATATCGTCAACGGAATGAAGCACTGGATCACCGGTGGCGGGGTATCGCGCCTGCATTTGGTATTCGCGCGGGTTTTCGACGAGCGCGGGGTCGAAGAGGGGATCGGGGGATTCATCGCGATCCGCGGCGAGACCGAAGGGCTCGAAATCGGCGAACGCGAACCGGCGATGGGATTGCGCGGCATCCCGGAAACCGTCATCCGCTTTCGCGATATGGAGATCCCGAAAGATCGCGTTCTGCTTCCTCCGCGAGGCTTCGGCCGCGGCTTTGCCGACTTGATGAACGCCTATAACTCGCAACGGGTCGGGGCGGCGACCGTCGCTTTGGGGATCGCCGACGGGGCTTACCGGCTGGCCCTCGACTATGCGGGCGAGCGCGAGCAGTTCGGGCGGCCGATCGCCGAATTCCAAGGGCTGCAATGGATGCTGGCGGATATGAGCACCCGGATCGCCGCCGCCAGGCTGATGGTGCGCTCGGCGGCTTCGAGCGCCGATCCCTTCCCCGACGTGACTTTGGCCGCCCAAGCCAAGATCTTTTCCTCGGAGATGGCGATCCAAGTGACCAACGACGCCCTGCAATGCTTCGGGGCGCGCGGCTATTCCCGCCGACTGCCGCTGGAGCGGATGGTGCGCGATGCCCGCATGTTCACCATCGGCGGGGGGACGGCGCAGATCCTGCGCACGGTGGTCGCCTCGCGCATCCTCGGCCGCAAGCTGCCCCAGACCCGGGACGGATACAGCGCCGCGGACCGAGGCTGAGGGGACAAGCGTTTGCTTAGACGATTGGCTCGACGATTGCTTCGACGATCGCCTCGACGATCGAGCGCGGATCGATCCGGCGCCCGATCGATCGTCGGAAGATCCGTCGAGCGTCCGCTGCACCGGTTCGCCTTCGATGAAGGGCGAAGGCGCAAGCGGCGGGAGCCTTGGCTCTTTCGGGGCCATCGCTTTCCTAGGTCGAAAGCCCTCGCTTATGCATCGAGGCGCTTTGCCTCTTTCGCGCCGATTCGCCTGCGCAAGAATCGGCATCGAGGCTCGGCAAAGGGGATCGAGGATTTGTCGGTGCGAAAGATAAAAGCCGGGATGCGAAAAATGCCTGCCTTCGGTCGAGCGGGCAGCGGGCACGAGTCGGAATCTTCGAAAATACCGGGGATTTTCGCAAGATCGGCAACGAGGGGTCGGGTCGTCGATGCTTCGGTCGATACTTCGGTCGATACTTCAGTCGATGGCTAGTTCGATACTTAGGTCGAGGGATCGGGCTCTCGTTGTCGGCGGGGTTTCGGGGCCTTAGGCCCGAGTTCTTCGCTTTTCGACCCCGCCGCGTTTTTAAAAGCCCGCCGGTCGACGGATCCCGCTTCGCCAAGGGCTTCGAGGCTTCGGGCTTCGAGGCTTCGAATCATCGCGGGCATCGCCTTGTCTTATCAAGCACCGCCCCCCTTTATCACCCGGATCGGATCGAGTCGCCGATGAGCCCTCCTGCACCGAAACTCGATTTCCTGGCTTGGAAGCTTTTGGGCTTGCTGGCGATCTTATGGGGAACGTCTTTCGTTTTCACCGAAGTCGCCTTGAAGACCTTCGGGCCCATCACCGTCGTCTTCGCCCGCTTGGTCGTCGGCGCGGCGGGGTTGTGGTGCTTTTTGGCGATCGCTCGCGCCCCGATCCCCAAAGGCCTTTCGACTTGGCGCGATCTGGCGATCATGAGCGTTCTCAACAACGCCCTTCCCTTTAGCCTGATCGCTTGGGGGCAGGTGCATATCACCGGGGGGCTGGCCAGCGTCCTCAACGGCATGACGCCGATATTCGGGGTGGTCGCCGCGCATTTTCTGACCCGGGACGAAAGGCTGACCCCGGCGCGGCTCTTCGGGGTCATGCTCGGCTTCGCCGGGGTGACGGTGCTGATCGGCCCGTCGGTCTTCGGCGAGGTGGCCGACCGTCTCTTGGGCAGTTTGGCGGTGCTGGCGGCGACGATCTCCTACGCCTTCTCCGGGCTCTGGGGAAAACGCTTGACCTCGCTCAATCCGCTGTCGGCGGCCACCGGACAGGTGAGCTGCTCGGCGCTGATCATCGCGCCTTTCGCCTTGGGGTTGGAAGAGCCGGTGGCATTCGATCCTCTCGACCTTTCGATCGTCGGGCCCTTGCTGATGCTCGGGATCTTCTCTACCAGCGTCGCCTATATCATCTTCTTCGCCATCATCCGGCGAGCCGGGGGCAGCAATGTGATGTTGGTCACGCTGATGATCCCGGCGGTGGCCGTCCTGCTCGGGGTATTCATGCTGAACGAGACGATCACCCGCGGGCAGATCGAGGGAATGATCCTGATCGCGCTGGCTTTGCTGTGCATCGACGGGCGTATCTTCGCCCGGCTTCGCCGTCGCCGACAGCGCTGAAAGCCTCTTCTTCGCGCCGGGGGAACTCGCTCGGGGAAGTCGCTCGGGAAACTTGCTTGGGATACTTGCTTGAAAAAACCGGGCCGGGGCCGGGCGACGCCTGCGGGCGAAAGGCCCGCAAGCGCCGCTGTCATCGTCCTCGAAAATGCCGCTTCCGACCCTAACCAAGCCGCCGAGATTCAGTAGTTGAAATTCTCGGAAGAAGGAGGGGGTGGAGAGCCGTCGAGCACATCCGCAAGACGGCGCATGAATTCCCCTCGATAGAGCTTGCGCTCGCTGTCGGTCAGATGACGACGAATCCGATTGCGAATCCTGGCCAAGGTCGGTCGATCGAGGGAGGAGGGAACCGAATTCGGGGACATCTGCGTCGTCGAACGCAAGCGTTGGAGTTCGAATTCGTCCAGCCGGGCGATGGCCGCGGAGATCTCCTGGGAAATGGCGACGTCGATCGTAACCGGAGTCTCCGGCATGCGGCCGTCCGCCGGATGATCGTTCCATCCCCCACCACCGCCGCCGCCCCCGTGACCGCCGCCCCCATGGCGGGGTTCCGACATCGGAATCCCCTGCCCGTGAGGAGAAGCCGACCACATCGGCTCGGGCGACATCGAAGGCATCGAAGGACTCGAGGGGCTCGAAGGGGGAAGAGGGATCCCGGATTCGGAAGGAAGGGAGCCGTAGCCGCCGACCCCGGGAATCCCGGAGCCGGAAGTCAATGCGCCCTCCGCCGCCGATTCCTGGGATCGCAAAAACAAGAAACGACGGATCTCGGAAGCACCCCACACCCGGGAGGTATCGCATTCGCGAACGAGATAGGCGAAGGAGGAATCCGGGCCGGGGTTGATACCCAACAGATGCACCTGAACCCCGTGGCTCTGGGCGATCTGCACCCCCATGCGCATATCCTCGTTCCCCGAAAGCACGAAGGCATCGGTGATCGCCCGGTTGCGAGCGAGATCGATCAAATCCGAAGCGAGCGGGGAATCCGCCTCCTCTTCCTGTCCGCCGTTGGCGTTCATCCCCAATCGGAGTTTGGTAAAGGGGGCTTTGGCGATTTCGATCTGATCCGGATCGGGCTCCGACCCCATGGGCAAATCGTCATACCAATAGGTACGCAATATGCGCGCCCGCATCAGCTGCCCTTCGGGACACGCTTTCCTTGCCGCCCCGACCAACTCGCGCATCAACGTCCGCACATCCAAACGCAGGGCGGCCCGGGGTGGCTTGTAATTCGCCCCCGAGACCAAGCCTGCCCCTTGTGAATACAAATAACCGGCATCCGCAAAGATAGCGATCTGGCGCATCATAGTCGCTCCTGGTAAACGATGAATTTTCTCTGATCGGGCATAACGAGGGAATTTCTAAAAAGGTGCCTCATGCCATATCGGAGCCGTCGACGACGACTACAATCCTTAACTGCATCGGGATATTTCGCTCTTTGGTGCACGAGCGAAGAATACGGCAGGCAGGCGGGAAAGGTCAAGCGAAAATCGAGACTTTGCGGCATATTTCGACTTGATTCCTCGCTCTTGGCTCTTGACCCGACAAAAGCCCCCGGGCCCGAATACCGAACGAAAGGAGATATCGATGAAGATCAGCCGAACGAAAAGCATCGTTTTGGAAGGCGATATCGAGGGGGCGGGTTTCGGATGGTCTCAGCGCACCACCGCCGGACGACAAGCCGCTCTTGCCGTGGTCGAAAGCGACGACGGGCTATACGGCACCGGCGAAGCCTTTTATTTCGGGGGACCGGCGCGCATCGCCGCCGACCTGATCGAGGGTGCGCTGGGCCCCTTGATCCTCGGCGAAGATCCGCTGGATACGCGGGTGCTTTGGGATCGGATGTACAACCTCACCCGCGACCAAGGGCAAAAGGGCGTCGTTCTCTCGGCGATCAGCGCCGTCGATATCGCATTATGGGATTTGAAGGGAAAAGCCTTGGGCTTGCCGGTGCACAAACTCCTCGGCGGCGGCTATCGCAAGCGCGCTCGCTGCTATGCCACCGGTCTTTACGAGCCCTTGGGAGTGCAAGACGTGGCCAAAGCGCTGGCCGAGGAGGCGCAAAGCTATGTCGCCGAGGGCTTCGGCGGCATGAAACTCAAAGTCGGCTACGGCATCGAGCGGGATCTGGAATACACGGCCGCGGTCCGCAAAGCCATCGGTACCGATGTGCATCTGATGGTGGACGCCAATCACGGCTACAACGTCAACGAGGCCCGGCGACTGATCCGACTTCTCGAACCCTTCGATATCCATTGGTTCGAAGAGCCGGTCGTGCCCGAGGATGTGGACGGTTATCGCGAACTGCGAAAGCGCTCGAAGATAGCGATTGCCGGAGGCGAATGCGAATATACCCGCTACGGCTTTCGCAATCTCATCGAGCGGCGGGCGGTCGATATCCTGCAACCCGATCTATGCGCCGCCGGGGGCTTCAGCGAACTCGTCAATATCATCGCGCTCGCATCCGCAGCCCATCTGCCGCTGATCCCCCATGTCTGGGGCACCAATATCGGCCTTGCCGCCTCGCTGCAGCTCTATGCCGTCTTGCCGCACTTTCCGGAGCGACGTTTCCCCGACGAGCCGTGGTTCGAACTCGACCGAACGCCCCACCCCTTTCGCGAGGGGGTTTCGGTGGAGCGCTTCGTGCCCGACAAGGGCTATCTCGAGATTCCGACGCGGCCGGGGATCGGCATCACCCTCGACGAGGAATTCATCGCCGCCAACAGGCCGCCTCGCCCTTCGTCATGATCGGCTGATAATCCCCCTCATCGCGCCGCGCGCTGGGCTCTCGCTCGGCGCGGCTCTTGCCCTTCGAACAGGAGTGATCGGATGAACGACCGAATCAAAGCCGCATACGCCGCCGGAGCCTTCGCGCTCTTCGTCGGGGCCTTGCCCGCGCAAGCGCAAGTCGAGAATACCCTCCCCCAGCCTATCCCCGAGCCGTATGCCAACTATGTTTGCACGTACGCCGCCTACTCGGGCAATGCTACCAACTTTATCCCGCCAAACGGGAATTGCACGACGGCTGAGGATTTGAGAGCAACGGAGCTTTCCTCCGGCTGGACGCCCCTTCATTACGGCGCGGTCCGCGGGCATCTGGACGTTGTCAATGCGATCCTTGCGCTTGCCACGGGTAAAGCGACCATCGATAACCGCACGAACAACAATTCGAGCTACGATTGGGGCGGCAAGACCGCGCTTTGGATCGCGTATTGGGCTAACCAAAAAACAGTCGCGGACGTCATTCACAGAGCCGGCGGGAAAGGGGCTCACAACGACTATGATCCTGCGAATCCCCCATATACCGAATGGGATTGCCCTAAGAATATAAGTGCCGAAAACGCGATCTTCGCCGAGTGCAACGACCCGGAAGACTGCAAAACAATTCCCGAAGGGCTATTCCAAAATAAAACGATGATCGGCTGCAAACACCCGGATTCAAGGCAACCGTCATAATCGCCGAATCTCGGCCGCGCCCCCGCAATCGGGCGCCGCCGAGTAGCCGAGTAGGGCGCGGGGCGTTCTATCCATGCGTTCTGTCCATGCGTCGCCGCGCTCGCTTTCGAATCCCGCGGCGGCGCGCCCGCAAAGGGGCGAGGGGGGCTAGGAACGGGGATAACGCGGGAGCCTAACTCACTTCGCCGCCCGTCCCGCTTTATATCAGAAAGCCGGAGCCGGTCGCGAGACGGGCTCCGGCTTTTATCGTTGCCGGGGCGGAAGTCGAAAAGTGGACCCGGCCGCGTTTGGGGATTCTTCGCGATAGCTTGCGGACTGCCCGCGAGCCCGTCCTATCGCCCCCGGACGCTTTATCGTTTAGGGCAGGCGCGATTCGGCGAGTGACGCGAGCGATGGGGCTCGCCGAGTCTTGCGGTGCGCATGCCAGACCCCGTGATTTACCCCCCCCCCCCCCACCCATCGGCTATTCGGATCGATGCCCTATCGGTCGGGGTCGGGCGGGTATAAGCCGCTCGTTGCGCCGCGGGCGCGGAGGCTGCGGCCGGCCGGCTTGAACTTCCCGGAGATGCGCCAGGGGCCTAAAACCCGATCCCCCGTGCCGGGGTCGGGGGCGGAGAAGTTTTATCCGGCATCCGAGGGGGATCCGCGCCGGTGGCCCGGATCATCCCAATCAGCGCGGATCGACGGCGCAGGATCGTCGGCACGGATCGTCGGCGCGAATCGACGGCCGTATCGTTCACGAGCGTTTCGACAGTCCCGAGCACGCTACGCAGTTGTGAATCTCGAGGCTCGCTCTATCCCCGCAGCCTCTCGATTCTCGGATTCGCTTCCCCCTCTCCCTTCCCCTCGCTTCTACCTGCTTTCCCCCGTGGCGCTGTTATTGACCAAGGCTCCGCCGCCTCCGGTGCGGGTCAGCATCTGCACCGTGAACGCCGCCTTCGAGCGGATCTCGCAGGCCAGACCCAAGCCCGGCCATCTCGTCCCCAAACGGCTTGCCAACTCCTGCGATTGCAGATGCATCGTCCTCGCCCGCGCGATATTCCCCAGACTCGCTTCGTATTTCGCCCCGTCGTCCAGGTAGCAAACGAGTGAGGTTTCGAGGCAATTCCCTTGCGCCGAGTCTCCTTGCGCCGAAAGGCATCGGATGCGGATATTCGATTCGTCGAAGGCATCGGGCGAGGGGATCGATTCGATATCCGCTCGATGGAACTCTCCCTCGGCGACGCTTCTTATCGCCGCCCCGTTGTTGACCAGCACTTGATTCCCCGAACGCGTCCACACCTGCGAGCCGATGCTCGCTTCGCTGCGCAAGACGCAGCCGAGCCGACCCTCCCACGGGGCATTCTTTCCCGTCAAACGCTCGATATGGCCGGGAACGAGGGTGGTCGTCGCCCACGCGCGAATCGCCGGGAGATAGCCGTGCAACACCTCGCCCGCTTGGGTCGAGCAATCGAGGAAGACCGTGCAGGGTTCGTCTTGCTTACATCGGATGCGCACGAAGGAGGTATCTTGCGCCGTGGTCGAGGGAATCGCCAGGGCCTGCGATTTGACAGCCCAACCGGGATTGCCCCCGGGGGCTTCGTCGTCGTCGATGACCGATACCGAGAGCGATTCCTTGTCGCTCAACCCGCCGGAGGCTTCCAAGACGATCTCGTCCTCGTCGTCGGCGATATCCGAATCCTCGGCGGCGAAGACCTGTACCGGTATCGGCACACCCCAAGTGGTGGAGGTGAAGGTCAAGGCGTTCGGGATCAGGGAAACCAAGCCCTCTCGGCTCGACAGGACGACGAGGACATCTTGCGGCGGCCGTTTGGAAAGCGTGAGGGAAAAGGTCTCCAAACTCCCTTCGGGAATGTCGAGGCGATCCGAAGGGTCTAAAAGCAGTCCGGTGCCGCTGTCGCGAACGACAATCGCCAGCGTGTGGAGAATGCGGCCGGGGACGAAGAAAACGATCTCGCCTTTGTCGTCGGCGGTGTCGGCATCCTCCGAGGCGAAGAGGTCGAGCTCGACGAAGCGGTCCCATCGACTCGGGGCGAAGGTCAAGGAGGTCGGGGAGAGGCCAAGGTCGAGGCCGTCCTTCGAAATGCTGACGGTCACGCTCCGGCTCGGCTCGCGGTCGAGTTTGAGCGAGATGGAAAGTCGCCCGCCCTCGGGGATGTCGAGGGGACCTGCGGGAGAGACGACGAGACCCCCTTGATAAATGGAAGACGAACCGCCTCCGCCGCCTCCGCCACCTCCGCCTCCGCCTCCGCCTCCGCCACCACCACCGCCGCCGCCGGCGTCGCTATCGTCATCGACGACGAACACCGGCAGGTCCGCGCGCTTGCCCGCGTAATCCCCGCCCACCCCGCGAAGGGAGACGACGAAGGATTCGTCGTTCGTATCCTCGTCATGGGCCGCCGAGACGCTCACCCTCTGGTATCGATCCCAAGGATTCGTCGAGCCCGCTCGATCGAAGGCGAGCGTCGTCCGGTTGCCCGGCCGGTCCGGCTCGGTATCGATGACGAGCGAGGGATCCGAGGCGCTCAACATGACCACGACATTCGCCGAGGGCGGTGTGCCCAAGCGCAGCTGAAAACTCCTTTGCCCGCCTTCGTTCAATCTCAAAGAAGGAGCGCTCAAAACGAAATACGCCTGGTCGTCGTCGCGAACGCCGACCGCCAGCGTCGCCGCGGGAACGGCGATCCCGCCCGAGGCCGTGAGAACGATCGTGTCGGTATCGTTCGTGGCATCGGCGTCCGGCGCGGCAAAGACGTCGACCTTCTGTGCGCCTTTGTAGTTCGAGGGGGTGAAGGTCAGCGAGGTCGGGTCGAGGGTGATATCCGAATTCGAATTCGACAAGGTGATCGTCGCGGCGGCATTCGGGCGCGCACCGAGGCTGACGTAGAACACCCTCGAACCGCCCTCGTCGATCGTCAGCAGTGCCGAGGGGGAAACTTGAATCGCCCCCAAGGGGGTGTCGTTGTCGGGGATCGAGAGTGATATCGAAAGCTGCGGGGCGGCGATGCCTCCCGAGGCGGCGAGGACGATCGTATCGGTGTCGTAGATCGAATCCTCGTCATTGGCGACTTCGATGACGACCGATTGTGCGCTTGCGTAGTTCGCGGGGGTGAAGGCCAACGAGGTCTTCGAAAGGGTGACGTCGGCATTGCTCTTCGACAGCGAGACCGTCACGTTCGCATTCGGGGGTCTAGAGAGACTGACTTCGAAACTCCCTTGTTCCCCTTCGCCTATCGTCCACGGCCCCGTCGGGTTGAGGACGATATCCCCCGGAGGGATATCGTTATCGACGATCGCGACCGACCGCGAAACCTGCGATGCGATGATCCCTCCCGAGGCGGTGAGGACGATCGTGTCGGATTCGTGCTCGTAATCGCTATCGTCCTCGGCGATGAATATGGTGACCTTTTGCGAGGTGGCGTGGTTCGAGGGGGTGAAGGTCAACGAAGCGGGGCTAAAGGTGATATCCCGATTCGAGCTCGATAACGAGACCGTCGCGTTCCCTTTCGGGGCGACAGTGCCGAGGCTGATATCGATATCCTGTGAACCCCCTTCGTCTATCGTGAGCCCAAGCCCCGACCCTTCAGTACTCGCAGAAGCGACCACAATCGCTCCTGTGGGAATATCGTCGTCGACGACGGAAAGGGCAACGCTTGCGGTCTTGCCTTGATAATCCCCGCCCGAACCCCTCAGGGTCAAAGTGGCCGACTCGTCGGCGGTGTCATCGTCATGGGCCGCGGAAACCATCACCTCTTGGTTGTGACTCCAAGCCTTCGTTTGGCCCCGCCGATTGAAGGAAAGCGAGGTCTGATTGCCCGCCGTATTCGGGTCGGTATCGATGACGATCGAACTGCTAGATGCGCTCAAGGTGATCGTGACGTTCGCCGAGGGCCGTGCCGCCAGCTTCACCGAGAAACGCCCGCTTGATCCGCCTTCGTTCAAGGACAAGGAAGTGGCGGTCAGGTCGAAGCGCGCCTCCTCGTCATCGACGACCCTCACCTGTTTCGTCACACTGGAAAGAAGAGACGAAGAGGCGGTGATCGTATCGGAGATGTCTTGCGCATCGTCGTCCGATCCTGCGGTGAGGGTGACCGACTGAGCGCCGTAGTTCGTCGCGCTGAAGGTCAACGAAGTCTTGGAAAGGGTGATCGCCGCATTTCGCTTCGATAGATTGACCGTCAGGTTCGAAGCCGGGGCGCTCGAAAGACTGACGCTGAAATTCTTGGAGCTGCCCTCGTCGACATCCAGCCTCCCCCCGGGGGCGAAAACGATGTTCGGGGTCCCGGCGAGTTTCGGGGGAACGACTATCGTAAGACCACCGCGCCCGCAGTCGTTGATGGACACGGCGGAGCAGGACTGATAGCCGGATTGTGTTCGATGTGCCGCGTTTACATATTCAAAGCAGACCTTTTGGGGAAACCATGCGCGCAGGGGACTGGCGATCACTCCTCTATTGACCCCATAGCGTGGATCGTCGCCGGAGGCGGTGCTCGAAGGATCGCATCGTCTGCTATATGGAAGATAAAACCTCCCGGAGTTTGCCCGAAGGACTATCGAGTCGCTGCATCGGTTATGTACCGTGACGCGCGGGATATTGCCGCTGCTGACACCCAAGGACACGCAATTGATGGCCGGGGTTCGCGTCTGCGCGAAAGCGTCGGGGAAATGGAGAATCGATAACGCGATGAATGCCAAAGCGACAAGACGATCGGCAGCAAAGCGTTTTGCAAAGGGTTGGGGAGAAGTCTTCATCGCTTGTCGACCTTTCAAACTTTCGAAATATCGATGATCTCCCTCGGCAAGATCGCTCGGGGGAGCGTTTCGTTTTTTTCGGCGGAATGCGATGTGGATGCAAACCCGAAATCCGCCTTGCCGGGTTCGATGATCGCTTGGACGAATCCATCCTCGATCATCCTCGCCGAGACTATCAAACATCCGAACTTCGATCTTGTCGATGAGTTCGAGGCCTAAGTCGGAACGACATCGGCGACGACTCGATCGTGACGCTCCTCGCTAGTGCGCCCGCCGGCGAAAAGCTCGCTCCTCGCCTCTTCCCAAACCCCGAGTCGACGACGAGCGCGGCGTGAGCGCGGCGGTGGCATCCGTGTTTTTGCCCACCGGTCGGCGCATCGGTCGGTACATCGGTCGGCGCATCGGCTCGCAAAATGCGCTGACTTGCGAAAAAACCCTTCGGCGACTCGGCGAACTCGTCTCGGCCCTCGTCTCGGCCCTCGTCTCGCCGCCCGAAAGCGAAGAGGCTCGGGTGCGTCTTGGAGTGCACCGGGGGTGCGACCGGGAATGCGCTAGGAGCCGCGCCGGGGGGTGCGCCGAGGAAGATAGAGATCCGTAATCGTCCCCTCGGCGATTTCCGCAGCGAAACCCACCGTTTCCGACAGGGTGGGGTGAGGATGGACGGTCAAAGCAATATCCTGCGCATCCGCCCCCATCTCGATCGCCAACGTCGCCTCCGCGATCAAATCCCCGGCGTGAACCCCGACGATCCCGGCCCCGAGCAGCCGCCCGCTGCCCCGATCGAAGAGCAACTTGGTCAAGCCCTCCCCGCGCCCGATCCCCAGCGCCCGACCGCTTGCGGCCCACGGAAACACCGCCTTTTCGACCTCGATTCCCTTCGCCGAGGCCTCGCTTTCGCTCAAGCCCGTCCAGGCGACTTCCGGATCGGTATACGCCACCGAGGGAATGGCCCTCGCATCCATGCCCGCCTTGTGTCCGGCGCAGACCTCCGCCGCCGTTTTTCCTTCGTGCGCCGCCTTGTGGGCCAGCATCGGCTCTCCCGCGATATCGCCGATCGCATGGATATGGGGGATATTGGTGCGCAGGCGGTCGTCGACGGGAACGAAGCCGCGCCGATCGACATTCACCCCGGCTTCCTCCGCGCCGATGCGGTCGCCGTTCGGACGGCGTCCCACCGCGACCAGCACCCGATCGAAAAGGGACTCGGACACGCTCTCGTCCGAGGTGTCTTGGAAGGAAACCCGAATGCCCTCTTTTTCCGCCGCCACCGCCGTCGTTTTCGTCGACAGCCGGATCGATTCCAACCGCTTGCGCAGGCGCTTTTCCAAGGGCTTGACGAGATCGGGGTCGGTGCCGGGCAAGAGCCCGTCCTGCAACTCGACCACGCTGACGCGCGAGCCGAGGGCGGCGTAGACGGTGGCCATCTCGAGGCCGATGATGCCGCCGCCGATCACCAGCAGGCGAGAGGGGATATCGGCAAGGGCGAGGGCCGCGGTCGAATCCATCACCCGCGCATCGTCGAGCGGTAGATCGGGCAGCCGAGCCGGGCGCGAGCCGGCGGCGATGATCGCGCGCTCGAAGGCGATCTCGGTCGTCGTCCCCTCCGCGCTTGCGACCGAGAATCGATGGGGTCCGGCAAAACGCCCGTGGCCGTGCACCACTTGCACCTTGCGCTGCTTGGCCAGCCCCGACAGCCCCCGGGTCAATCCGGCGACGACCTTGTCTTTCCACTTGGCAAGACGCTCGAGATCGATATCGGGGGGGCCGAAAGCGACCCCGCGCTCGCCGCTGTCGCGCGCTTCGTCGATGACGGCGGCGGTATGGAGCAAGGCCTTCGAGGGAATGCAGCCCACATTGAGACAGACCCCGCCCAAATTCGAATGCCTCTCGACCAATAGGGTGCGAAGACCGAGATCGGCGGCGCGAAAGGCCGCGCTATAACCGCCCGGACCGGCTCCGAGCACCAAAAGCTGGGTTTCAATCGTCGAGGCGGACATCGAAGGGCTCGCTAGGGGTCGGGAGGAAGGGTCTCGAGAGAAAGAGTCGGGAGAGCGGGATCGTCGGGAGGGCGGGGGTCCCCGCCGCTATTCCGGCCGCCATTCCCGCCGGCATTTTCGATGAATCCGAAGGGAAATCGAAAGGGGAGCGACGCGACGGGGCTATCCATCCCTTCCCTTCAAAGAAGCAATCGCCGCATATCGCTCAGCGAGCGGGAGAGAAAGGCCAGGAAACGAGCCGCTTCGGCACCGTCGACGACGCGATGATCCCAGGAAAGATCGAGGGGGAGCATCAGGCGCGGTCGGAAAGCGGCGCCGTCCCAGATCGGTCTCGTGCGGGTGCGCGAAATCCCCAAAATCGCGGCTTCGGGGGCGTTGATGATCGGGGTGAACGCGGTGCCCCCGATACCGCCCAAACTGGAAATGCTGAAACTGCCGCCGCGCATTTCGTCGGGTTTCAAAGAAGCCTCGCGGGCCTTCGCCCCCAGATCTGCCATCTCCTTTGCCAGTTCGTAGACCCCCTTGCGATCGGCGTTGCGCAGCACCGGCACCATCAGCCCGTCGGGGGTATCGACGGCGATGCCGATATGCACGTATTTTTTGAGCACGAGGGTGTCGCCGCCGGGGCCGAGGGAGGCGTTGAAGTTGGGGAACTCGACCAAGGCCTTGGCCACCGCACGGGTCACGAAGGCCAGCAGGGTGATACGGATCCCTTGGGATTGCGCCTCTTCCTTGATGCTCTGGCGGAAGGCTTCGAGCTCCGTGACATCGGCTTCCTCGTGGCTGGTGACATGCGGCACGTTGACCCACGAGCGGTGCAGATGGGGGCCGGAAATGCGTTTGATGCGCGCCAAGGGGCGGGTTTCGATCTCGCCGAACTTGGCGAAATCCACCTCGGGGAGGGCCGGAAGAGCCCCGCTTGCG
The DNA here is from genome assembly GCA_965220535.1 of Gammaproteobacteria bacterium. GTDB lineage: Bacteria > Pseudomonadota > Gammaproteobacteria > HK1 > HK1 > HK1. The sequence continues at coordinate 1,922,626 of OZ244833.1, forward strand.
GGGGCGTTCGAGGCCGCCGCGCCGAGAGCGCCCTTGACGAAGGTGTTGATATCCTCGCGCACGATCCGCCCTTTGCGACCGGTACCCTTGACCGCCCGCAGATCGACCCCCAGCTCGCGGGCGAAACGACGCATCGCGGGGGTGGCGTGGGAAACGACGCGGGCATCGTCGGGCTCGGGGGCGAGGGAAGCGGTGGGCGAGCCCCTCGGCGCGCGCGGGTCGGGGGCGGCCGCGGCGGCGGTGGAAGAAGAGGCGGTGGAAGAAGATGCGGTGGACGAAGATGCGCGCGCCGCCTGCGCTTCAGGATCGCGCTTTGAGCTCGGCTCGGATCTCGGATCGGAGCTCGACTCGGAGCTCGCTTCCTCGCGGACCGGGGACGGCGATTCCTCGGCCGGCGGGGCCTGCGGATCGAGGGTCAGGATCAAGACCCCGGCGTCGACCCGATCCCCTTGACCGATCGCGACCTCCTTGACCCTTCCGGCGAGCGGCGAGGGGATATCCATCGCCGCCTTGTCGCTTTCCAGGGTGATCAGGGGATCCTCGAGGTTCACGAGATCCCCGGCCTTGACCAGCACGTCGATCACCGGCACGTCGGAAAAATCGCCGATATCGGGGATGCGCACCTCGACGGGGGCCGAGGACTCCAAGGCTCGAGAGCCGTCGTCGTCGTCGCTGCCGCCGGCTTGCGGGGCCGGCGAAGCGGCGGCGGGGGCGTTTTCCCGCGCGGGGGCAGGCGCGGGCGGATTCACAAGCGCCGCCGGATCATCGTCCGCCGCGCCTTCGGATGCAGAAGATGGCCCCGGCGCCGTCGAAGGCGATTGTTCCCCATCGCCCTCGGGCTCCGGCGAAAGATGGAGCAGCAGCGAGCCTTGCGAAACCCGATCCCCGACCGCAACCGCGATCTCGCGCACGACCCCGGTCAGCGGCGAGGGGATATCCATGGTCGCCTTGTCGCTTTCCAAGGTAAGCAAGGGCTCCTCCAAGCGCACCCGATCGCCGACGCCGACCAAGATCTCGATCACCGGAACGGTATCGAAATCCCCGATATCGGGGACACGGATTTCTTTCGCATCGCTCACCGACCGGCCCTCCTCATCGCTTTTCGCCCGTGGATACGAAGCCGCGAGCGCCCGGCTTCGATCGACTTCGAGTCGTCTGCGCTCAAACCGACCACGGATCCGGCGCTTCCGGATCGATCTCGTATTTGGCGATCGCCTCCGCCACGAGCCCATGCTCGATCTCGCCCTCGTCGGCCAAGGCCTTGAGAGCGGCGAGGGCGACATGAAAACGATCGACTTCGAAAAAACGACGCAGCTGCGAACGCCGGTCGCTGCGCCCGAAGCCATCGGTGCCCAAACAAACGAATCGCCGCTGCACCCACGGACGAATCTGATCCGCGAACAGGCGCATATAGTCCGATGCCGCCACCACCGGACCGGCATGGGAGGCAAAACAACGCTCGAGATGACAAAGACGCGCCGGCTTATCGGGATGCAAGCGATTCCACCGCTCGACCGCCATCCCCTCGCGCCGCAACTCGGTGAAACTGGTGGCGCTCCAGACATCCGCCTTGATCGCGAAATCCTCTTCGAGCAATTCCGCCGCCGCCAGCACCTCGCGCAGGATGGTTCCGCAGCCGATCAGCTGCACCCTCGGGGGGGCTTTTTTGCGCCTCGTTCTTTTGCCCGCCGGCGATTCGCGCAGCAGATACAGACCCTTGAGAATATCCTCGCGCACGCCCTCGGGAAGGGGCGGCTGCGGGTAGGCCTCGTTCATGACCGTGATGTAATAAAAAACATTCTCCTGATCTTGCAGCATCCGCTTCATGCCGTCGTGGACGATCACCGCCAACTCGTAGGCGTAGGTCGGATCCCAGGAGATGCAGTTGGGGATGGTCGACGACAGGATATGGCTATGCCCGTCGGCGTGCTGCAAGCCCTCGCCCGCGAGAGTGGTACGACCGGCGGTGCCCCCGATGAGAAAGCCGCGGGCGCGACTGTCCCCGGCGGCCCACGCCAAATCGCCGATGCGCTGAAAGCCGAACATCGAGTAGAAGATATAAAAGGGAATCGTTTCGAGGCCGTGGGTGGAATAGGAGGTGGCGGCGGCGATCCACGAGCTCATCGATCCCGCCTCGGTGATCCCCTCTTCGAGGATCTGCCCGTCCTGGGCCTCGCGATAGAACATCACCTGATCCGCATCCTGCGGTTCGTAGAGTTGGCCTTTGGAGGAATAGATGCCGAGCTGGCGAAAAAGACCCTCCATGCCGAAGGTGCGGGCCTCGTCGGGGATGATGGGGACCACGAAACGACCGACCTTGGGATCCCGCACGAGGCCGGTCAGGGCGCGCACGAACGCCATGGTGGTCGATATCTCGCGCTCGCCGCTGCCGCCGAGCAAGGCGTCGAAGGCCGAGATATCGGGAAGGTCCAAAGGCGCGGAGCGTTGGCGGCGTTGCGGCAGCCAACCGCCCAAGCGCTCGCGGCGCTCGCGCAGATAGCGTATCTCGGGGCTGTCTTCGGGCGGGCGATAAAAAGGAGCGTCCGCGATGCGGTCGTCGGGTATGGGAATGTCGAAGCGGTCGCGGAAGGCTTTGAGGGCGTCTTCCTCCATCTTCTTTTTCTGATGGGTGATATTTTGCCCCTCGCCCGCTTCCCCCATGCCGTAGCCCTTGACGGTCTTGGCGAGGATGACCGTCGGCGCCCCTTGGTGCCGCACCGCCTCGGCATAAGCGGCATAGACCTTGTGCGGATCGTGCCCCCCTCGGTTGAGGCGCCAGATATCCTCGTCCGAGAGATTCGAGACCATCTTTTTCAGTTCCGGGTAGGTGCCGAAAAAACGCTCGCGCGTATAGGCCCCGCCCTTCGCCTTGAAGTTCTGGTATTCGCCGTCGACCGCCTCTTCCATCCGTCGGCGCAGCAAGCCGCGGGTATCGAGCTGCAAGAGGGGATCCCAATACGAACCCCAAACCACCTTCAGAACGTTCCAGCCCGCACCGAGAAAAGCGGCTTCGAGTTCTTGGATGATCTTGCCGTTGCCGCGCACCGGACCGTCGAGCCGTTGCAGATTGCAGTTGACGACGAAGATGAGGTTGTCGAGATTCTCGCGCGAGGCGAGGGTGATGGCCCCGAGCGCCTCGGGCTCGTCCATCTCGCCGTCCCCCATGAAGGCCCACACCTTGCGCCCCGAGGTATCGAGCAGGTTGCGGCTATGCAAATAGCGCATGAACCGAGCCTGATAGATAGCCATGATCGGACCCAACCCCATCGACACCGTCGGGAACTGCCAGAAATCGGGCATCGACCACGGGTGGGGGTAGGAGGAGAGGCCTTTTTCGCCGACCTCTTGGCGGAAGCGCTTGAGCCGGGCCTCGTCGATCCTCCCCTCGAGGAAGGCCCGGGCATAGATCCCCGGCGCCGAATGCCCCTGCATGAAAACGAGATCGCCGCCATGGGTCTCGTTGGGGGCGTGCCAAAAGTGGTTGAAGCCGACATCGTAAAGGGTCGCGGCGGAGGCGAAACTGGCGATATGGCCCCCGAGCTCGCCGGATACCCGATTGGCCTGCACCACCATCGCCAAGGCGTTCCAACGAATCAGAGATCGGATCCGCCACTCGATCGCCGGATCGCCGGGGGTGTAATCGGCGCGGGATTCGGGGATGGTGTTGATATAGGGCGTATTGACCGAAAACGGCAGATGCAGGCCCGCCTCGCGAGCGTGTTCGACCAAGGTGGACAGCACGAAGCGAGTGCGATCGGCGCCATCGCGCTCGAAGACGGATTGCAGCGAATCGATCCACTCTCGGGTCTCGATGGCATCGGTGTCGCTGATCTTCGAATGGATGGCCATGATGGGGTTCTCCCGACACGAATGGCGGATAGCGAAAAGAGGGTGGAAAAAGAGGCGCTCGTCCGCCGCCGGCTCGAAGTGCGCAAGGTTCCGATACGAGCCCCTAAGGAGTCGTCCCGGATGCGAGGCCCTCGGCAGCCCTGTCGGTCTTGCCTGCGATAGTCACCTCACATAAGGTCGTTTTTGGGTCGTTTTCGGGTCGTTTTCGGATCATCTTCGGGTCATGCCGAGGGCGGGCGGGCTCGATCATGCTCGTCGATTCTTGGGCCCGTCGCGATTCTTGGCCGAATCCCCTCTTGGCCCGCCGGCGCACGGGCGCGATTCGATTGCCGGGCGATGCTTTCCTCGCTGCTCGAATCGCTGCTCGGATCGCTGCTCGGATCGCTGCTCGAAAGCGCTCTCGGCGGATAAAACCCGCCGGAGCGAGCGCGGGAGAAAAACGGCCCCGGGCTTTTATTCGATATGCCTTTTTCCTTGGCGATGCTTGGCGAGCCTTGGCAAGCCTTGGCGACAAAGCCGAGGGTCTTTTTCACGACAAGCGATTCGCGATATCGGGGATGTCGGGAATGCCGGGAATATCGGGCTCGACATCGCGAAGCGCGGATCATCGCTCGCCCGGAGATCGCAAAGCAGGGAGCGCGAGGCAGGGATCGCGCGGCATTCAAAGGATCACTGCTCGCGAAACCCTCGCGGGATTAAAAAGCTCCCCGCGCGCGCATCTGCCCGAAAAGCCGAAGCCTCGAGGCAAGCATCACCGCTCCCGGCCTCTTCCGGTCGCGCTGTTATTGACCAGCGCCCCGCCGCCGCCGGTGCGGGTCAGCACTTGGACCGTGAGGGGATTCTCCGAGACTATCTCGCAGGACAGCCCCATCCCGGTCCACCGATGGCCGATCAGCTGCGCCAACGCTTCGCTTTGCAGATGGTGCACGGTCAGACGCCTGATCGATATCACTCCCCCGTCGTACATCGTTCCTTCGTCGTCGAAGCAGGCGATCCCGATGGAGGAGCAATGCTCCCCTTCGGGGGCGAGGCAACGGATGCGAAGGTTCGATTCCTCCGCTCCGCCGGGTTCGGGGATCGACTCGATATCCACCCGATATCCCGTCCCCTCGCGTGCGCTGTGAATCGCCGCGCTGTTATTGACCAGCACCCCGTCTCCCGAACGCGTCCACACTTGGGCTCCGATATTCTGCTCGCTTCTCAGCGCACAGCCCAATCGACCCTTGCCGGACCACGAAGCGCCGGTGTAGCGCTCGATATCGGCCGCCGTGAGCGTCCGCGCACCATGAGCGGGGATCGCATCGGAGATCCAACCCTCGAAGAGCGAGCCGTCATCCTGCGCGGTGCAGTCGAGCATGACGAAACAGGGGCTATCTTGTTTGCAATGCACCCGCAGGGTCGAACTGTCTTGCACCGTTGCCGGCGGCAAAGCGAGGGCCTGCGCCTTGACCGGCAAATACTCGGTCACATCTCTTACTCTGACCTCGATCCTTCGCTCGGGGAAACTCTCGTCATCGACGACCCTCTCCCCGACGACCACGCCGTCCTCCATGACCTCGACGATCTTGGTGACCTTGATGACGATGGTGTGAGCCTCGTCCTCGGTATCGGTGTCTCGGCTCGAACCGACGGTGACGACTTGCTCTTCGCTCCAGTTCGAGGGGGTGAAGGTCAGTGAAGACTCCGAGAGCGTGATCTCGTCGGCGACTTTCGACAGCGAAACATTGACATCCGCGCTCGGCAGGGAACCGAGGTTGACGGTCAAGACTCCCGAGCCGCCTTCGGTGATCGTCAGCGTTTCCGCCGGATTCACGACGATCGAGCCTCCGGAGATTCGATCGGTGATATTGACTGCCTTTTTCACCGCCTCCGCGTCGAGCCCGCCGACGGCTTCGAACTCGATTTCGATATCGCTCTCGGATTCGTCGTCATCGTCCGGCTCCGAGACGACGAGGACGGTTTGCTTTTCCATCCAGTTCGCAACGCCGAAAACGAGCGACGCCGGGGAAAAGGTGATTTCGTTCCTGTCATCGGAGTCGACGAGCGACAGGGCCACGCTGACCGCCGCGCTCGGCTGTTTGTCGAGTGCGACTTCGATGCTTTTCGATTGCCCCTCGTCGATGGCGATAGCCCCGGTGGGCGTCACGACCATATTGCCTTTGGGAGCAGAATCGGGTTCTTCGAGCGTGACTTTCTTGATGACATCAGGTGCCGTCATCCCGCTTTTGGCGGAGACGATGATGGAGATGTCCTCATCGTCCATGGCGTCGTCATCGTAGTTCGATTGGACGGTCACCGTCTGAGCCGTGGAGTAATTCGACGAAGTGAAGGTCAATTCTTTCGGCGAAACGCTCCTGATCTTGGGCTCGTCCTTGCCGTCCTCGCTGCTCGATATCGACAAAACGACATCCGAGGTGATCAGCGGCAATTTGACGGTAAAGGTATCGCTTCCACCCTCGGCAATCGAAAGAATGTTGTCGTTGTCCAGTTCGATGCCACCGTCGTTATCGGTCACGGAGACAGCCACGGTCATATCCGAAGACACGCTGGTCGATGCCAGGGTGATCGTGACGGTCTCGTCGGCGGCGTCGGTGTCATCCACGGCGCTGACGGTGACACTTTGCGCTATACCGTAGTTGCCCGACATGAACGTCAGCGTTGCCGGACTCACGCTGACCGCCCCCGTATCACTGCTCGTAACCGTCACCATGGCGTTGGCGCTCGGTCTCCCGCCGAGCCTGACGGTGAACGAAGCGCTGGAACCATCGCCTTCCTCGGACAGAGCAAGCATGGGGGAGGCAAGGTCGAGGAGGATGCCGTCGTCATCGATCACCTTGACCGTTTTCGTCTGGCTCGCAGCGGTATAACCGCTGCCGCTGACTGCCAGAGTCACGGTGGCGCTTTCGTTCGATGAATCGCTGTCGTTTTCCGGGGTGACGGTCACCGTCTGATACTGATCGTAGTTATCGGGGGTGAAACTCAGCATCGCCGGGCTTAACCTAGCCACCGCGGTATCCGAGATCGCCACCGACAAATCGGCACGCGAGACCGGAGGGGCGTCGAGTTTGACGCGGAACGTACCCGGATCGCTCTCGGAGAGAGTCAAATCGCCGGTGTCGTCAAGAACGATCTCTCCGTCGTCATCGCTGATACTGATCGATTTCGTCTCGTCGTCCGCGGTATAGCCCTCGGTAACGGAGAAGGTGATATCGACGCTCTCGTCGGTGCCGTCATCGTCGTCGACCGGGACAAGGGTGATCGTCTGCTCCGTAGAGTAATTCGAGGAGGTAAAGGTCAGCGTCGTCGAACTCACCTGCACCGGACGGGTCGCTCGCACAAGCGGAGTCGAAATGTCTTCCTGCACCTCCAACAAAACGGCTTCCGGATCGCCGACCGTCACCGACAACATGGCGCTCGATGCCGGGGCGGCATCGAGTGTGACGGTGAAGGTTTTTTTGTCGCCGCCCTCGGTGATAGCGACAGCGGCGGAAGAAAGATCGATGCCCCCATCGTCGTCTGTCACCGAAACCGATTTCATCACCGGAGCGCTGTTGTATTCGCTGGCGGCGCTGACTTTCAGGGTGATAACGACGCTCTCGTCGGTACCGTCGGCATCGGCGACCGGGGCGAGGGTGATCGTCTGCGCCGTAGAGTAATTCGAGGAGTTAAACGTCAGCGTCGCCGGACTCACCGTGACGGCCCCGGTATCGTCGCTCGTCACATCGATGGTGACGTTCCCCGACGGGGCTTTGACGAGAGTAACCGAGAGGGTGCCGTTGTTGCCGGAGCCTTCGACAAGAGCGAGCGTTCCATCACCGCCGGAGCCAAGGGAAATACCCCCGTCATCGTCTTCCACCTTGACCGTTTTCGTCGCATCGGCAGCGCGGATGCCGCTGACAACGGCCAGGGTGATGACGACGCTTTCGTATAAGGCGTCGTCGTCGCTGTGGGCGGTGAGGGTGACCGTTTGCGCCGTATCGTGGTTCGTGGAGTCGAAGGTCAGGGTCGCCGGACTCACCCCGACGGCCCCCGTATCGCCGCTCGTTACCGACAAGACGGCGGTCGAAGTCGGAGCGGCGCCGAGTTTGACGGTGAATGTGCCGGTCCGATCCTCGCCTCCATCCTCTTCGAGCGTGATAGCGGTAGCGGGATCGATGACGATGCTCCCGTCGTCGTCTTGCACGCTGACCGCTTTGAATACCTCGGAAGCGACGATGCCGCCGGTAGCGGATACGGAAATATTGTCGGTATCGTCGGTAGCGTCGTCGTCGTGTCCCGCTTTGACGGTAACGTCTTGCGCCGTACCATAGTTCGAAGTGGTGAAGGTCAGCGATGTCGGGGAAAGCGTGACGTCGTCGTTGGTCTTCGCAAGCGAGACGGTAACGCTCGCGCTCGGCTGCTCGCTGAGTTTGACGGTGAAGGGACTACCGGTAGTACTGCCCTCGGTTACATTGACCGTGCCGGCGCTCAATTCAATCTCGCCTGAGGGTGGAGTCGAAGGCTCGTTGATCGTGAACCTTCTCGTCACATCATTGGCGTCGACACCGCCGGTGGCGGACAGGGTGATGTTTCCGGTGTCGGTCGTGTCGTTGTCGTCGTAAGCCACGGTGACGGTGACAGTCTGCGGGGTAGCGTAGTTGGCGGTGGTGAAGGTCAAGGTGGACGGGCTGAAACTCATCTGCGAATGCGTCCCCGTAATGGAAACCGTCACATCCGCGTTCGGAGCGGTATCGAGACTGACGGAGAGCATCCCCGATGTTCCTTCCGTGATCACGAAATCTTCGGATTCATCGGGGGTGATGCTACCGGAGGCAGATGCCTTGATCTCCCCCTTCGGGGGCTTATCGTTATCGGTGATCGTGAACCCCCTGAACTGCGAGTCGGCAATGTATACGCGAGCGTCGCCATCGTGGATATAAAAGACGATCCGACCGCGATCGTCCGTCATGTCCGCATCCTCGGCGGCGGTGACAGTGATCGATTTCGGGCCATGATCAGAAGAGGTGAAAGTCAGTGTGGACGGGGAGTAGGTCAGGTCGCGGTTCGCGCTGTTAAACGCATCGCCGATAACGACCCTCGGGGACGTATTCGCGAGCGGTGCATTGCTGAGCCGTATCTGCAGAGTTACCGACCCTCCCTCTTGGATCTCGAGATTATCACCCGCCCGCAGCCGATTCCCCGACGAGGAATCAATATATATAAACCCCGCCATAAATACGCCACCGAGGGTGGGGGGGCCTCCGGGACTAGGAGGGCAGTTCACGCAAGTGAACTGCCCGAGGACCGGAGCAGGAAAAGCGGCCAGCATCGACAAAGCGATCGCCGACACAAGGGCCGCAAGGAGCGAGGAAAGCGGGTTCGTGAACGCAAGCGACCGGGCAAGTGTCTTGGCCGACCGAAGCGCGGGCTCCGGCTGTCCCTTCCCGGGGCGATCATTCCCAAGCGTGTTCGTCATCGTCGGCACTCCTTGCGTCACGGCTGCTCGTTGCACTGGCTTATGAAGACCGCTATCGCCATCACCGACTCGAAGTCCCGCCTCGAGCGCTCGATGATGAACGGCTTTCGCCCCCTTGCTCCTCGATACATTCAAACCATCGCTATCGGACCTGCCCCCTCGAGTCCATCGGCACCCTCGCCTCGGGGGGTCGGATACGACCTTGCGATCTCCGCCGATCCCGGGGATAGACGAAATTCCCTGCCGGTTCTTTCGAAAGGCCCGTCGACGAGAGACGCATAAGGGTCGATAGCGATATCGACGATCCCCCGAAGCCGAACGATTCGAAGCGAAGTACCCGGTTCCGATCCCGCTCATTATAAACCCCATCTCGCAAGCAACGGGGATTCGATGAAGCGATGAGCGGCGGCGATTCGGGAGCGGCGAATCGACCCTCGGGGGCGATGGGTTTCGTCTCGATGAATTCGACGCTCGGGGCGATGTCTCGTCGCCTTGATGCCGGCCTTGATGCCGGACTTGATTGCCGACGCCATCGAGAGCTAAGCGGGAGCCTTGCACTTGCGGATAGCGATCCGCCAAGGATTGCGGCGGCGGGCGGCGGGAGTCTCGGCGGCGAGCGCTTCATCAACCCGAGCGAAATCCCGTTCGGATCCCCCGACGGGGATCTGAACGCAACGGCAGCGGCGCGGCTGTCGAAGAAAAACGAACGAGCCGAAGCGAGCGGGCTTTCGTCCGGCGGAGGGATTGCGATCGTTCGAATGCGAGCGCTCGAAAAGGAGAACTTCGCTCGCGCATACCCCCGATCCCGGTTTTCATAGCGCATAATTAAGCGCCGGTAAGCGCCGGAAGGAAATATCGGAAGGGCCGGATTTCGATCCTTCCTCCTGCGTCGTCTCGGCATTCGTCGTCTCGGCAACCGGCTCGCTTTCCCCCCACATCCCCCAAAGACTTCAGGCAGGGCTATGCGATCTCATTTTTGCGGAAGCGTCACCGAGGAATCGATCGGTGAAACTCTCACCCTTTGCGGCTGGGTCCACCGCCGCCGCGACCATGGCGGGGTCATCTTCATCGACCTTCGCGACCGCAGCGGTCTGGTACAGGTGGTTTACGACCCCGATACCGCCGAAGCCTTCGCCACCGCCGAGCAAGTGCGCTCGGAATATGTCTTGCGCACCGTCGGCAGAGTGCGGGCGCGACCCGAGGGCACCTTGAATCCGGAAATGCCGACGGGGACCGTCGAGCTGCTCGGGCAAAGCCTCGAAATCCTCAACCCCTCGCTACCGCCGCCTTTTCAGTTGGACGATGCCGATGTCGGCGAAGAGACCCGGCTTCGCTATCGCTATATCGACCTTCGCAGCCGCGAGATGTTCACCCGGATCGAAACGAGGGCTCGCATCACCCGCGCGATGCGGGAGTTTCTCGATGCTCGGGATTTTCTCGATATCGAAACCCCGATGCTGACCAAGGCGACTCCGGAAGGGGCGCGGGACTACCTCGTGCCGAGCCGTACCCACCCCGGAAACTTCTTCGCCCTGCCGCAATCGCCCCAGATCTTCAAGCAGCTGCTGATGATGGCGGGCTTCGAACGCTATTACCAGATCGTGCGCTGCTTTCGCGACGAGGATCTGCGCGCCGACCGGCAGCCGGAATTCACCCAGCTGGATATCGAGACCTCCTTTCTCGATCTCGAGGGCATCACCTCGCTGACGGAATCGCTGATGCGTCATGTCTTTCGGCGCGTGCTCGGGGTCGAACTGCCGGATCCCTTCCCCCGCATTCGCTGGGAAGAGGCCATGGCCCGTTTCGGCAGCGATCGCCCCGACCTGCGCAACCCGCTGGAACTGGTCGAGATCGGCGATCTCGTCAAGGAAACGGACTTCAAGGTCTTTGCCGCGCCCGCCGCCGACCCTCACGGACGGGTCGCCGCCTTGCGCCTGCCCGGCGGCGGCCGCTTGAGTCGCTCGGCCATCGACGAATACACCCGATTCGTCGGGGAGCACGGGGCGAAGGGGCTCGCCTGGATCAAGGTCAACGAGAAGGCCAAAGGCGCCGAGGGCTTGCAATCCCCGATCGTCAAATTCTTGGGCGAAAGCGCGGCGCTGAAGATCTTGGAGCGCACCGGGGCCGACGACGGCGATTTGATCTTCTTCGGAGCGGATCGGGCGGGGATCGTCAACGACGCGCTCGGGGTGCTGCGAAGCCGTCTCGGCGAGGATTCGAATCTCATCGAGGAGGGTTGGAGGATCACATGGGTGGTGGGCTTTCCGATGTTCGAATACGACCCGATCGAGGGTCGCCGCAGCGCCGCCCACCATCCCTTCACCTCGCCCGCCACCGACGATATCGCGGCCATCGAGGCCGCCGACCCCGCGCTCGAATCCCTCTCCTACGATATGGTGCTCAACGGCTCGGAGATCGGCGGCGGCTCGGTGCGCATCCACCGGCGCGAGGTCCAAGAAGCCGTTTTTCGGGTTCTCGGGATCGAGCGCGAGGAAGCGCGCGAACGCTTCGGTTTTCTGCTCGACGCCTTGGGCTTCGGTTGTCCCCCGCACGGCGGAATCGCCTTCGGACTCGACCGGCTCGCGATGCTGATGACCGGCTCTCGCTCCATCCGCGATGTCATCGCCTTTCCCAAAACCCAAACCGCCGGCGATCCCCTGACCGGCGCCCCCGCCCCCGCCGACTCCCGGCAATTACGCGAACTCGGCATCCGCGTCCGCGAGAGCGAGAAGGAAACGAAGGGCGATACGAAGGATTGAAGCGGCATCGAATCTGCCTCGAAGCCGGTCGTAACGAGCCTTTGGATGTCGGATCGCGTTGGCGACAGGTGAGGGCTCGATCTTTGCGATGCGATGCGGCTGCGGCCGGCGAGGCTTGCGGCTATTCGAGCGTTCGGCGCACTTTCGGAGGAATCGGATCCCCCTCATCGACCGCGGTTGCCGCTATTGGTTGCCGCTTGGTTGCCGCTCTTGCGAACGAATGCGATTGCATCTTCGAAGAAGCGGCGGATGAACTTGGGTCTGTCGGGCTCCCTCTGCGGGCTGGGATTCAGCGACGCCGACGGGCGGCGGCGGGCGAGCGGTTGGGCTACGGGCGTTCGTTTCCTCGCCGCTTCGAATATTTGCATCGTGAGCAGCGCAGCGTCGGCGCGTTCTTTCGCTACTCCTAAATCGTTTATGCGATCTACGTATTCGGTCAGGGCTTGAAGAGATTCAAGGGTGGTTCGCATAGTCGTCGCGGGCTCGCTCGCTCCCAAACCCCGCTCGAAATATCCCGCTGCCCTACATCCTTGGCGCGGCGCGAGCGAGATCAGGAAAAGTCAGGAAAAGCGGCGTCGGGTAATTCCCTATCCAAGAGATCGGCGGCGTAGTCGTCGCCCGCCGCGGCTGATCGGACGAGCCAGACGCGTACGCTCACGGCGGCGGCGCGGCCGTCGCCACGTTGGCGGCGCGGCCGAGTTCGTCGGCAATAAAATCGTCGAGCCCCGCGCGGTCGATTTCGACAGGAGCGGGCGTGGGGCGGGCGTGCGTCGTCGGCTCGCTTGATTTCGGATCCGGCTCGTTCGGATTCAGCGTTTGCTTTCGCGAGCTCGGCGACGGCTTCGGCGGGGGCAGCGCGGGCTTGCATCAATCTGCGCGGACGCTCGAAGAACTCGACGACGCTGATAAAGGCGAATACCGAGACGACGGCAAGAATAGGCCCGCCGATTGCGATAGGCACGACTACGATAGGGCGCAAGGCCCGCGGGCGCATGTCGGTAAGGGGCTCCCTATTCGCTCACGAACGCGTGCCGGCGTGCGGGCCGGCCGACGCTCGCGCCTATATCGATCGTTCGGCGATATCGCCCGGCAAATAAAGCGTCTTTGTCATCGAGCGAAAGCGATATCGGGCTCGATGGGCGAAGCCTTTGGTTCGCGATCGTGCGCTTTTATCGACCAAGCTATCGGCCAAGCTATCGACCAAAAGCCTCGACGGCGGCCGATGATTTGCCCCGTGAAGGGAGCGTCCGAGCGCATTTCGCAGATCAGACCCATGTCGCGCCGGCGCTGCGATCTTTTGCGAGCGATCCCGCGCCCGCTCGGGGAGGGAACTCGAAAAGCATCGGGCGAAAACGAAAGCGTCGACGCCCGATGCCTGACAAGACTCGACAGGAAAGCGCGTTCAGTTCCCGCCGGCGCTGTTGTTGACCAACGCCCCGCCACCGCCGGTGCGGCTTAGCACTTGCACCGTGAAGGGAGAGTCCGAACGCACTTCGCAAGCCAGACCCATATCGCGCCACCGGTGAATGATGCGATCCGCCACATCCTCGCTTTGCAGATGGCGCACGGTCTGCCGCTTGATGCGGCCGAGTTCGAAATCGAAGAGCGAACCGTGGTCGTCGTAGCAAGCGAAACGGGTATCGGTGCAATGCTTTCCTACCGGGGCGACGCAGTGGATGCGGATATTCGCCTTATCCGGGCTGTCGGGGGAGGAGATCGATTCGATATCCGCCCGGTGCCTGTCCCCCTCGGGGACGCTGCGAATCATCGCGCTGTTGTTGACCAACACCCCGTCTCCCGAGCGCGTCCACACTTGGGCGCCGATATCCCCGGCGCTGCGCAGGGCGCAACCCAAACGCCCCTTCCCCTCCCACGACACGCCGCCGGTATAGCGCCTGATATCCGCCGCCGTCAGCGTGAGACTCCCATACGCCGGAATCGGCTCCGGGAGCACCCCTTGGAAGATCGAATCGTCGCTTTGCGCCCCGCAATCGAGGTAGACGGAGCAGGGCGTGGCCTGTTTGCAGCGCACCCGCAGCGTCGCATCGTCTTGTACCGTCGGCGGCGGCAGGGCCAGGGCCCACGCCTTCGTCGGCCAGTCGATGCCCGAGTTGTCCTTGACCTCGACCGCCAACTTCCGGTCGATGAAACCGTCGGCGCTCAAGACGATGATATCGTGATCGTTCACGGTATCGCTGTCCGCCAACGCATCGACCGAGACGGTGATCGCCCCATCCCATTGCCCCCACGACGCCGGTGGATCCGTCGACAGACTCGTCGGGGTGAAGACCAGCGTTCGAGAAGACAGCGTGATATCGGCGTTGGTATGGGCAAGGCTTAGGTTGACGTTCTCGCTCGGGGGGGTCTCGTCGTCCTCGGGATATTTCAGGCGGACGGTGAAACTCGCCGAAGCGCCCTCGTCGAGACGAAGCGTTTCGGGCTCCACGACGATCGTCCGGTTCGCGGAGGGAGGCGGGGTGTAGTCGATGGCGACGGCTTTTGCCACGGAATCCGCCGAGATGCCGACGTCGTCGGCGCTGACGGCGATGGTGTCTTCGAGAACCGGAACCATCTCCCCGCCGACCTCCGTCTTCTCTTCGACCACCGGTGCCACGCTGACCTCGACGTTTTGGGGATCGATCCAATCGTTCACGGTGAATGTCAACGATTTCGGCGAAAGGGTGACATCCCCGTGGTCATTGGAAAGGCTCACGGTGACGTCCGCCTTCGGCTGGCGATCCAGACGGACGGTGAACTCCTGCGACCCGCCGGGGGCGATGTTCATCGTCCCATCGGGGTCAAGGAGGATCTCTCCTTCGGGTTTATCGTCGTCCTCGACCAATATCCGCTTCGCCACGCGCCGAGCGGAGGTGCCGCCCGAGGCGGAAAGGATGATGGTGACGGATTCGTTCGCGAAATCATCGTCGTCGACGGAGGCGAGGGTCACCGTCTGCTCGGTACTGTAGTTCGCGGGGGTGAAGGTCAACGAAGACTCCGAGAGCGAAGACCCCGAGGCCATGACCGCCCCCGAGTCGCTGTTGGTCAGCGAAACCGTGACGTCCGAGATCGGGGCGATCCCTTCGAGCTTGACCTTGATATCGCCGGATGCGCCCTCGTCGAGATGAAGCGTATCCGGTTTATCCAAGACGATGGTGCCCGTCGGGAGGACTTCATCGTCCTCGACGTCGACGTCGATCTCCACGTCATCGGCATCGTAGCCGGTGGCGGACAGGGTGATGGAGATTGTCTCGTCCCCTGCGTCGCTGTCATCCATTGTGGTGACGCTCACTTCCTGTTGCGTACGGTAGTTCGAGGGGGTGAAGGTCAGCGTCGCCGGCGAGACGGTGGCCACGCTTTGATCACCGCTTGTCACCGAAAGAGTGGCGCCCGTAGCGGGGGGGGCCGAGTCGAGTCTGACGGTGAAGGTAGCGGCAGCGCTGCCCTCGGTGAGAAAGAGCGCGGTGGAACTCGGAACGATGGCTATCTCGTCGTCGTCGGTTACGGTGACATTGCGCGGTACGGGGTCGGCATCATAATCGTCATCGTCGTCGACTTCGAGGGTGATGGTCACGGTCTCGTCGTCGACGTTGTCGTCGTCCACCGGAGAGAGGATAACCCTTCGCTCCGTATCCCAGTTCGAGGAGGTGAAAGTCAGCGAAGACTCCGAGACCGCGACCGCTCCTGTGTCCGAACTCGAAACCGTGACGTCGACATCGTTCGAGATCGCGCTGCCGAGTTTGACGGTGAAGACAGCGCTGTCGCCGCCCTCGGCCAAGGACGCCGGTGTGGAGCCGACGACGATGGCCACCATGTCGTCGTCAGTGACGTTGACTGTGAGCGTCGTTCCTTGAGAAATAAATCCGCCGGAAGCGGCCAAGGTGATGTTGTAGGTCTCGTCGTCGGCATCGAGGTCTTGGCTCACGTCAACGACAACGGTTTGATTATCGTTCCAGTTCGAGGGGGTGAAGACGAGCGATGTCTTGTCAAGGGTGATATCCGAGTTGCTACTCGAAAGCGTGACGGTGACATTCTTTACCGGCTCCTCGTCGAGCTTGACGCGGAAGTCCTTCCTTCCGCCCTCGCCGATGGTGAGCGAAGCCGGGTCGAGGAGGATATCCCCCGACACTTCGTTATCGGCTACGGAAACACTCTTCATTCCGTCTTCCGCATTGTCATAGCCGGCGGTGGCTTTGACGATGATAATGACGGTCTCCGATTCGGAGTCGTTGTTATCTTCGACCGGGGTGACGCTTATCTCCTGTGTACTATTCCAATTGGCGCGCGAGAAAGTCAGCGTTGCCGGGCTCACCGTAACGGCCGAGGGCTCGCCGCTGGTCACCGAGAAAGTGGCGTTCTCACCCGCAGGGGCGGCGCCGAGTTTGACGGTGAAAGTACCGGCATCGCCGCCCTCTTCAAGGCTGACCTCCTCGTCGCCGATTTCGATGCTCTCGGTATCGTTGTCGTTCACGGTGATGTTGATCTTCTTGTCCGCCGTGTCGTCGTCATACCCGCTCTCGACGGAGAGGGTGATGGGGACTGTGTCGGCTCGGGCGTCGTCATCTTCCACCGGGGTGAGGGTCACCCTCTTCGTCACCGTCTTCGGGTCAACGTTATCGTCATCGTATTCCGAGGACATAAAAGTCAGCGTCGACGGCGAAAGCGTGAGAACTTGCGTATCGCCGCTCGTGACCGAGACGGTGACATCCGAGATCGGCTTGGTCGCGAGGTTGACCTCGATGGTGTCGGCATCGCCGCCCTCGGCGAGGGTGGGCAGATCAGAATCGACCTCGACCATCCTGTCGTCATCGACCACGGAAATCGCTTTGATCACATCGTCGGCCGTGTAGCCGTCGGTGGCTTTGAGTTCGATATTGACGCTTTCGTTCGTGCCGTCGTCATCTTCCTTCGCGGTGACGGTCACCGGCTGAGTGGTATCCCAGTTCGAGGAGCTGAAGGTCAGCATCTCCGGCGAGACGTCAACCAAGGTTGTATGAGCACTTCTCAAGGACAAGGTGGCGCTCGAGGCCGGGGCGGCACCGAGCTTGACGGTGAAGGTCTTGCCTTGGGCACCCTCATCGATGCGAACCGTCGGGGAACTGACCACGATGCTGCCGTCGTCATCGACGACGGTGATCGATTTCGCCTCGTCATCGGCGGTATAGCCGGCAGTGGCTGCGATGGTGATGTTGACGGTATCGTTCGTGCCGTCGGGATCGGAAACCGGGGTGAGGGTCACCGTCTGCTCGGTAGCGTGGTTCGAGGAGGTGAAGGTCAGCGTCGCTGGCGAGGCGGTGACCGCGGCTGTATCACGGCTTGTCACCGAGAAGGTGGCGCTCGAGGCCGGAGGGGCGCCGAGTTTGACGGTGAAGGTGCCGGTACTGCCGCCGTCCTCGGTGATGTTGACCGCCTCCGCGCTCGCCATGATATCCCCGTCGTCATCGCTCACGTTGGCCTTTACCGTCTTCGTGGACGGAACGGTGCCGGTACCGCTGATGGATAGGGTGATGTCGACGGCCTCGTCCGTGCCGTCGGGATCGCTCTCCGCCGTGAGGGTCACCGTCTTTCCCGTGGAGTAGTTATCATCCGAATCATCATCGGGATCGAAGGTCAGCGTCGACGGCGAGACCGAGACCGCGCTCGGATCGGCACTCGTTATAGACACAGTGGCGGTCGAACTCGGGCTTCTGCTGAGTTTGACGGTGACGGTACCGGTGAGGTCGCCGGTTTGGCCTTCGCTGAGATCGATGTCGTCGTCATCATCGATAACGAGTTTCGCCTCGTCGTCGGTCACGGTGATCGATTTCGTCTCATCGGCGGCCCTGTAACCGCCGGTCGCCCTGATGGTGATCGTAACGGTCTCGTTCTCAGCGTCGGCATCGTCCACCCCGGTGACGGTCACCGTCTGATCGTCATCCCAGTTCGAAGAGGAGAAAGTCAGCGTCGCCGGTGAAACCGTGGCCAAATCCGTATCGCCGCTCGAAACCGACAAGGTGGCGCTCGAGGCCGGAGGAGCGTCCAAATGAACGTTGAAGGTGCCGGTATCGCCCTCGTCGATAGTGACCGCCGCCGCGCTCACATCGATCTCCCCGTCGTCATCGGTCACGGAAACCGATTTCGTCACGTTCGGGGCGGCGGCGTAGTTGGAGGTGGCATTGATGGTCAGGGTAACGTTCTCGTCCGTACCGTCGGAATCGTCCTCCGCAGCGACGGTCACCGTCTGATCCTCATCCCAATTCGAAGAAGTGAAGGTAAGCGAGCTCGGCGAGACCGACACCGCGTTCGCATCCGAGCTCACTACAGTAACGGAGACGTCCGAATCCGGCTTGGTGGCGAGTTTGACATCGAAGGTGCTGGTAGTACCACTGCCCTCGGCGAGCGAGATGCTTCCGGTATCGACGTCGAGGCGCTGCTCGTCATCGTCGGTGACGTTGACGGTGACGCTCTTGGTCTTGCCCGCATAATCCCCGCCCGCGGCGCTCAGCCCAATAGTGGTCGATATGTCGTTCGTATCGTCGTCATGGGCCGAGGAAACGCGCACCGTCTGGTATGTCATCCAAGCGGAGCCTGATTGAGCGAAGTTCAGCTGGGTCTGATCGATGGTGACCGACGTGTCATTGGAAGTCAGGCTCACCGTGACATTCGCCGAGGGTCGTGTCCCCAACTTCACCTTGAATTCGCCGGATCCGCCTTCGTCGAAAGTCAACGAAGTTTTGTCCAGGACGAGTTCCAAGCTATCGTCATCCGTGACTCTCACCGATTTCGTCACATTCGGCGCGATGATTCCTCCCGTTGCCGACAGGGTGATCGTGTCGTTGTCGTTCGTGTGGTCGTCATCCTCGCTCGCCGAGACGGTGACCGTCTGCCCGTCGCTCCAGTTGCCTGTGCTGAAGGTCAAAGAGGTCGGGGAGAGAGTTATATCCGCATTCGTCTTCGCCAGAGAAACCGTCACATTGGCATTCGGTGCGGTGCTGAGCATGACGGTTAAAGTCCTCGAGTCCCCTTCGGGGATCGTCAACATTCCCGCCGGAGAGAGAAGGATGGTTCCCGCAACGTCGTCGTCATCTATGTTGACCGATACCGTTTTGTTCGAAGCGTTGATCCCTTCACTTGATGCACTCAAGGTGATCGTGGCGGAATCGTCCGTAGCATCGTTATCGTGAGCCGCCGAGACGGTGACCGTCTGCCCGGTTGTCCCGTTCGTGGTGCTGAAGGTCAAAGAGGTCGGGGAGAAGGTTATATCCGAATTCGTGCTCGATAGAGAAACCGTCACGTTCTCGATCGGTGCCACCGAGAGACTGACGGATAAATTCATCGAGTTCCCTTCGTTGATCGACAAGGTCGTCGGGGAAGGAACGATATTTCCATCGGGAACTTGTCTTGCAGCGTAAGATATATCAAAACCTGAACCTGCGCTCGGGCAGGAAGGCTCTCCGCAACGTTCATAACCATCATGCCCGCCATCGTATTCAATGCATATTCTTTCCGAGCTCTGATTATTAAGCAAAACAGTACCTCCATTACTATGAACTGGATTTGCACCAGGCTGTTCCCAAAGCTTCTGACAACCCAAGCTTGGATGTCTTTGATGGCGCCATATTCGTACATTGTGGGAGCAATTTTGAACAACTAAATTCTTCCCGAACTGAGAGGGATCCTCCCTGATACAACTCTCCACAGACGTAACCGCATGCGCAAAAACCAACGAAGGGGTCCAAAAAACCGATAGCGCCCCGACCGCCATGACAGCCGCCACGAGACTTTTACGAAAGATATCGTTCATTTCGACCACCTCCAAGATTCAAGGAAGACAATGCATTCTCGCTTTTCGGGGAATTGCGAAGTACCGATGAAAGAAAGTCTCCCGAAAACCTTAATGTTTTATGGAAAATTCATCGTGAAATCAAGAGACGACGGACGAGCGATATCCCTCGTCGTTTCTCCGATTCGCTCGACATCGAAGACACGCTCGCACTTCGACGATGCGGGCCGACGGGAGCGGTCGTTTCGCGACCGATACCCTCGGGTCTCGGTCCTCGGGCTCGGCGGGCGTCGGTGCACTCGATCAATCCCCGGCAAAAACAAAGGCTCGATCCTCGGCGATGCGAAGGCCGACCCGCTTGCCTGCGGGCATGAGGTGCAAACCGGGCAAGCGGGCTTCGATGCGAGGGGGATACGACTCGCAGCCGGGCTCTTCGCTCGACGAAGCAGGCGGCGCGGCTTGCTCGAGCGCCGGTCGCTCGCAAGCGGATTCCAAGCGCAAGACGATATGGCTTGCGGCGCCCAAAAAGCGCGCCGATTCCACCTGCGCGGAAACGAAATCGCCGCCGGCTTCGGCTACGCTTTCGACGATCCCGACCTCCTCGGCACGGATCATACATAAAACCCGGCGACCGTCTTGCATCTTGGGCGCCGAGAACGAGCCGAGGGCGGTGATCGCCTTTCCTCCTTGCACCCTTCCTTCGATCTCGTTGACCGTCCCGAAAAGCCGGGCGGTGAAGGGATTCGACGGGGCGGCATAGATATCCGCAGGCTCGGCATCTTGCATCACCCTTCCTTTGTGCAGCACGACGATACGATCGGCCAAGAACATCGCCTCCTCGGGATCGTGGGTCACGATCAATGTGGCGGCGTCGCGTTTTTCCAGCATCGCGCGAGTTTCTTCACGAACCCGCTGCCGCAGATGCCCGTCGAGGCCGGAGAAGGGCTCGTCGAGAAGCATCACCCGGGGCTCGGGGGCAAGGGCTCGCAACAAGGCGATGCGCTGCTGCTGCCCGCCGGAAAGAGTATGCGGCCAGCGCGAACCGAGATGCGAGAGTTGCAACTCGCTCAAGGCGTTTTCGATCCATTCCCGCGCTTGGCGGCGCTTGCGGCCTTGCAGCCCGAAGCCGATATTCCCCGCCACCGTGAGGTGGGGAAAAAGGGCGTAGTCCTGAAACATCAAGCCGGTATCGCGCCGCTCCGGGGGGCAATGGAGATCGCTGCCGCCCTCGGCGATCGGCTCCCCGTCGACGGCGATGCGACCGGCCTGCAAGCGTTCGAGCCCGGCAATCAAGCGCAGCAAGGTGGTCTTGCCGCAGCCGGAGGGCCCGAGCAGGCAGACGATTTCGCCGGCGGCCACTTCGAGGCTCAGATCGTCGAGCGCGAGGGTGTCTTCGAAGCGGTGGGAGAGCGAATCGAGGAAAAGCCTTGGCATCATCTCTTCGGGCCATCGAAAAAGCGGCGAATCCTCGAGCGCAAGACCTCGACGATCGAGCGGTATTTTGCCTCCTCGTTTTAACGCATGAATCGATCGGCGAGAAGGCCGATGCAAAAAGCGGGGGCCGCTCGAGGAGCCGCTCTTCGACGTTTCGAAGCGACGATCGGAGGCGGCCATCGAGGCCGCAAGACGCCCGCTCTCGTCCCCCGCTCTTGCTCGCTCCCGCCGAAGGAACGATATCCCGCGGCGGGTTCGTCGCACCTGCTTCGTCGCACCTTGTACCCACTCGCACTTCAAGGCTTTCGGGCGTTGACTCCCAAACTGCCGTTGAGCAACACCCCGCTGTCGCCGGTGCGAGTCAAGAGTTGCAGGTTGAAGGCACGATCCGATTGCACTTCGCACGCAAGGGCGATTCCCTCCCAACGATGGTCGATGATATCGACGAGTTCCGCGGTTTTTATATGGCGAACGCTCTTCGATGGGATCGGATCGATCGCTCCTTCGTGCACGGTCCCGTCATCCTCGCTGCAGCTGATGCGCAAACGATCGCATCGCTCGCCCGCCGTGCAGTGGATACGGATATTCGATACATCGAGGGCGCCGGGGGCCGGAACCGAGTGGACCCGGGCGGCTTGGTAGCTACGGCGAATCCCTCTCGATAGGCCTTCCACCTCTTCGCTGCGGACGTAATAGGTGTTGTTGGTCTGCGGGTGCTCGCCGCTGCGTATCCAAACTTGGGCTCTTATATCCTTGTCGCTTCGAATCGCGCAAGATAACCGCCCCTGACCGGCCCACGAACCCTCGGTGATCGTCTCTTCGATCTCCTGTGCGCTCATCCGGTGCAGTCCTCGAGGCGGGATGACGAGATGCGCTCGTCTATAGAGGTGTTCGAGTCTCGGGGAATCGCCGCTCGGAGGCGACACCCATTTCCCCAGCACTTCCCCCGATTGGGTGGTGCATTCGAGCCACGCCGGGCAATGGTGGTGCTCGTCGTTGCAGTACATCAGCAAGTCTGCCTGATCGCGCGATTCCGACGAGGGAATGGCGTATGCATAAGCCCGAACCGGCAGCGAAAGAGGATCGTCGAGACGAAGGGTCGAAGAGGAATCATCGATGGGCAAGCGCTGCACGGATGCGCTGTTGTTGGCAATCGTTCTCCCGTCGACGATATGGCTCATCTCCACGGTGAGCCCGTAATCCGAGCGGACTTCACAGGACAGCCCCCTTCCCTCCCAACGGTGGTCGATGTGCCTGGCGATCGTCTCTTCGCTCATCAAGAGCGTCGCGTGACGCGGGATTCGCCCGATATGGTGTTCGTGCACGGTACCGTCATCCTCGCTACAGATCAGGCGAACTTGATCCTCCGGCTCGCAAGCCGGGTCGCGAAGGGGGCTGCACCCGCATTCATCGCCTTGCGGAGCCTCGCAAAAAACGGTGATCTCGATCCCTTCGTTCTCCGCAGTCGCCGACGGGGACAAGATGGAATGAATCAACGCGGATTGATACTGCCCCAATACCGAACCGGTGATATCGACCCGGTCGGCGTCCTCGCTGCGCACCGACCCCGAACTGACGATCAACCGCCCGTCCCGATCGCGCTCCAGCTGCTGCACCGTTGTGCTTTGTTCGCTCCACACCCGGCAAGTAAGGGCCGATCGTCCATCCCACGAAACGACTTCCCGAACTTCGCTGTATTCGACCTTCCGAGCGTTTCTGGCAGCGAGCGGCGCAAAGGTCCCTTCATAATGGATTTGACCGTCCCAAGTGGCACATTCGAGTCTGACGGTACAACTCTCGAAGTGCTCGTTGCAGTAAAACCGCAATGCGTTGCTGCCCCGATCGAGGGTATTGGCGGCAAAGACGACTCCTTCTCCGGCACCCGCCGGCGAAAGCCCTAAGGCCATGACGGCGCTCGTCGATAAAAGCGTCATTCCGGCAAAGGCGGCGACAACGCTCGATTTTGCGAATCTAAACGAACGCCCCGAAAAAAACCGAGAGGCGGAAGACCGCGCGATCGAGAGGGTTGCTTGGATATCTCCGAATCGAGGAAAGTTCATTGTTTCACGCTCGCTTTGGAATGTTTTGCCAGCTTCGACAGCCTTCCGGTTGCGATCTCGAAGGGCTGTCGTTCGCTTGTTGACGTTGTCCGTGTGCACTATCGGCAAGCCGCTTGGCCCTTGTCGCCGAGGGTCGATTCACCGGAGGTCGATATCCGCAAGGCTTCGAGGGCGGTTCGAAATCACGACCCGAAGCGGCGGTCTTCGTCTTGCCGGCGATACCCGATGCTATCACCCTTTACTGCCGCTTTTTCGATGCCGCTTTTTTCGATGAGCCGAGCGGCCGCGCGACCCTAAACCGCAAGAGTCAAACGCCAAGAGTCGGCTTCGATCGGGATGCTCGCTTTCCGGCCGGATAGTCCTCGACCGGATTTATCTCCGACCGGACTTGTCTCCGACCGGACATCGACCCGCCTCGGCGCCTAGCCGCTTTCGGCATCCATCGGGAATATTGCCTTTTCCGCGCCTTGCCGCCGTTCACCTTGCCGTACACCTCGAAGAGTGTTTTATTTAATCACATCTTTACACGTCATGCCAGACGCCATGCGAGGGCTCGCCCGATTTCCCCTCGCATCGCCGACACCGCATCGTCACTGTATCGCCGCCCCTCGGAAAAACCCGTCTCGGCCAAAGCGCGGCCCTATCGCCGGGCGATATGCGTCGGGGCGATCGCCCGGCTCATCAACACGATGGGGACGATCCCCGCCGCGACGATGGTCAAGGCCCCGAGGGCGCATTCCTCCAATAACTCGTCCGATGCGTAGCGGTAGACGAAGGTCGCCAAGGTATCGTAATTGAACGGGCGCAGGATCAAGGTCAGCGGGAGTTCTTTCATGGTATCGACGAAGACGAGCAGGGCGGCGGTCAAGACGCTCGGTCGTAGCAGGGGAAAGTGCACCTCGGTCAGCGAGCGCCAAGGACTTGCGCCCAAGGTGCGCGCCGCCCCCTCGATATTGGGAGTGATGCGGACCAAGCCTGCATCCACGGTGCGATAACCCAAAGCCATGAAGCGAACCATATATCCGATGATCAGCGATACGACCGTGCCGCCGAGCAGCAATCCGACCGATGACATCCCGAGGTACTGCGTCCCCGCCAAGGCAAGCGCACGATCGATATAACCCAAGGGAACGACGATCCCGACCGCCAGCACCGCCCCGGGGATCGCATAGCCGACGGTCGCGAACTCCGCCAAGGACTTGACCGGACGACTCGAGGACAGGCGCACTCCGTAGGCCAGCGCGACGCCGACCGCCGCCGTCAACAACGCCGCCCATGCCGCCAAGAACACGCTGTTGCCCACGATGCCCAGATAATCCGCCTTCAATGTCTCGGCGTAGAAATCGAGGGCATAGCCGCCGAGCACCAGCGCCGGCAAGCCGAAGCCGAGGATCACCGGTGCCGCGCACCATAAACAGGCGAGGATCCCGGCGGCTCCGCGCAAGGGCGTCGAAGACAGCGGCGGGCGGCCGCGGCGGGTGGTATCGTGAAAGCGTCGACCACGACGGGAAATCCGCTCGAGGGCGACCAAGCACAAGGCGAATGCCGCCAACATCGAGGCGAGCTGCGCCGCCCCCCTGATTCTGTCCATATTGAGCCAGACATCGAAGATGCCTGCGGTCAGGGTCGGCACCGCGAAGAAATCGACGGTGCCGTATTCGTTGAGGGTTTCCATCAAGGCCAGGCTCGCCCCGACGACGATCGCCGGGCGGGCCAAGGGCAAGGCAACGCTCATGAATGCGGATAACGCTCCTTTCCCCAAACAACGGCCGGCTTCGAACAAGGCCGTCCCCTGTTCGACGAAAGACGCCCGCGCCAGAAGATAGACATAGGGATAAAGAACCAGCGACAGCACGATCACCGCCCCCCCGAGGGAGCGGATCTCGGGAAAACGATAATCCTGCGCCGAGTTCCAGCCGAACCAAGCCCGCAGGGCGCTTTGCACGGCGCCGGCATATTCGAGTTGGTCGGTGATGACGAAGGCGAGGATATAACCGGGCACCGCCAAGGGCAGCAGCAGGGCCCACGAAAGGATACGGCGACCCGGAAAACGGTACATCGTCACCAGCCACGCCGTCGATGTGCCGAGGAGGATGGTGCCGATCCCCACCCCGGTCATCAGCAAGATCGTGTTCGAGACATAATCCCAAAGGACGGTGGAGACCAAATGAGCCCAGACCCCGGAGTCCGTCTGCGTATTCGGACCGAAGGCGGTGAGGAGGATCGACCCCAGCGGGAGGGCGATCAACGCCCCGATCAGCAACGCGATCAGGACCCAGGGATCCAGGCGAACGAAACTCGACAAAGAAAGCGTTCCAAGCGAAAGCGTTCGAGGCCGCAAGGCCGAAGCGCGGCCCCCGGCGGCATCGCCCAAGGCCGCGAAAGACGATGCGGGAGGGCGTTTCGATTCACGGGCGAAGGCTTTTTTCGGGTTCGGCGAAGCGCCCGGCGGGGCGATTGCCGGATCCTTATCGAGCCTTGAACCTGATCGAAGCGAATCGGACTTCTTCCGCGACGAGAACGCACCGCCTCCCTCGTTCATGACTTAGGGATTTTCCGCGCGGATCGTGCCGATGATGACGAACATGACAACTCCGGCGATGGCGTACCTGAAGAACTTGCGCATGGTCGGTCTCCCTGTTCGCGCTCGGATTCAGCGCGGGCGGTCGCTTCGCTCGCACGCTTTGCGATGATCATCGCGTCGGCGCGGGCTTTCGCTTCTTTCAGTCGATGGCTTAGGTCTAGGTAGTCGACAACGGCTTCGAGCGAGTCGCTGCTGGATTGCAAGGCTTCCATTGCTCGCTCGTCTCCGAAGGTATCAAGGGTTTTTTCGGGTTCGGCGAAGCGCCCGGCGGGGCGATTGCCGGATCCTTATCGAGCCTTGAACCTGATCGAAGCGAATCGGACTTCTTCCGCGACGAGAACGCACCGC
The DNA here is from genome assembly GCA_965220535.1 of Gammaproteobacteria bacterium. GTDB lineage: Bacteria > Pseudomonadota > Gammaproteobacteria > HK1 > HK1 > HK1. The sequence continues at coordinate 1,948,874 of OZ244833.1, forward strand.
CTCCCTCGTTCATGACTTAGGGATTTTCCGCGCGGATCGTGCCGATGATGACGAACATGACAACTCCGTCGATGGCGTACTTGAAGAACTTGCGCATGGTCGGTCTCCCTCTTCGCGCTCGGATTCAGCGCGGGCGGTCGCTTCGCTCGCACGCTTTGCGATGATCATCGCGTCGGCGCGGGCTTTCGCTTCTTTCAGTCGATGGCTTAGGTCTAGGTAGTCGACAAAGGCTTCGAGCGAGTCGCTGCTGGATTGCAAGGCTTCCATCGCTCGCTCGTCTCCGAAGGTATCGTCGCCGTGATATAGCGGGTGGCTAAGTCTCGCGAGCACGAAGTCGGCTAGGCAGTAGTCGGTGGCGTCGCGGCGGATGTCGGGGTACCGAGTCAAGGCATCTCGCCAATAATCGTGCGCGTCGTCCGCGTTCGCGGTTCGCTCCACGAAGTGGCGGACATAAGCGGCGGCGCGTGCGTCGCCGTGGATGGCTCGCAATAGGATGTCGGCGGTTTCGTCGCCGTATTCAGCGCGGACGAGCCGCGCCATATTTCGCCGATGGGCGGCGCGGGTGTTTATTTCTTCGACGCGGTTTAGTTCGAGCGCATCGCGAATCCTTGCGACTTCGGCGACGGCTTCGGCGTGGGCTTGCGCCGGGTCTTTCAATCGGTCGAGCACGGCGGGGGCGAAGGCGACGGCGAAGATAACAAGGATGGTAAAGAACAAGGCAATCGCGGCGCCGATGCGCTCGCGCCTTGCCACTCGCTCCCACTCGCCGTTATGGGCAGTCATGCGTTCGCTCAGTTCGTTCGCCGACCGGCTCGGCGTGTTCGCTCGATTCGATGCCGCCGATGGTCAGCGCGAGAAAGCCGGGTTTTCGTTCTAGAGGGGACGCACCGCGCACCGCCGATGCGCTTGCCCGCGGCCGACTTCGCGCCGCGGGCAAGGCTCGATATGCCGCTCGATATCCCGCTTGATATCCCGATAGATCCCGAGGGCGAAGTGCCCCCGGCCGCTCTCTCTTTTTTTGAATCATACCTTCGGTCCGCGATCGAAACGCGTCTTGTCGACCAAGCGGGTGGCCGCTTCCCGATGGCGAGCGATATCCGCCAGCGGCAGAGGATCGGCCTTGAATCTCCCCCAGGATTCGACGAGAGAATGGGTTTTGATCCCCGCTTTGACCGGGTATTCGAAGTTGACGGTGCCGTATTTGGCTTGGGCTTCGTCCGATGCCAAGAACTCCATCAAAGCGATCGCGTTAGCCCGATTCTTGGCGCCTTTGAGCAGGGCCGCTCCGGAGATGTTGACGTGGTTGCCGCGACCCTCCACATCGAGGAAGCGCACCTCGACCGCCTCGGCCCATAACTTCTGCTCGGGCTTTTCTTCGTTGGTCGCCATCTTGCCCATGTAGTAGTGGTTGGAGATGGCGATATCGCAAACCCCCTCGTAGATCCCCTTCGCTTGCGCGCGGTCGTTGCCTTGGGGTTTGCGGGCGAGGTTGTCGCGCAGCCCGACCAACCAACGCTCGGCCGCCGCCTCGCCTTCGTGGGCGATGATCGAGGCGATCAGCGCGACGTTGTAGGGATGCTTGCCCGAGCGAGTGCAGATCTTCCCGCGAAAGGCGGGGTCGGCGAGATCGGCAAGGGTTTTCAACGCCCCGGCTTCGACCCGCTCGCGGGAAACGAGGGCGATGCGAGCCCGAACGCTGAGCCCGAACCAGAGCCCGTCGGGATGGCGCAGATGAGAAGGAATCGCATCTTCCAAGGTCTTCGATCGCACCGGTTCCAACAATCCCGCTTTGGCGAGCGCATCCAAACGACCGATATCGACCGTCAGCACGGCATCGGCGGGGTTGTTGTCGCCCGCGGCCCGAATCTTCTCCGCCATGCCCTTGCTCACGAACGAGACATTGACCTTGATGCCGGTCTTTTGCGTGAAGGAATCGAGCATCGGATCGATCAAGAAGGGCTGGCGATAGGAATAGAGGTTGACCTCGCCCGCGGCGAAGGCTTGCGCCGACAACAGCGTTGCCAGGCAAAAAACGAGAATGCGTCGCATTTGCATATTTCCTGTCTCTTTGTAAACAGACGGGGCCCATCCCCGCCTTGACGGGCAGGATAATAATTCATTTCGACTCTAAATGCAAATGATTCTCATTTGTAAATGAAGCCGATCCGGGTCCTGCCGGTTCTCGGTCATCGGATCGGTCCTCGAATCGCTCGTCGGATCGTTCGTCGAAAGCGCGAGGACGGTTTTCGCGATGCGCGCGATGTCTTGGTTCCGGATTCGGAGCCCGCTTCGGAGCCCGCTTCGAGGCGAAGCGAGCGAGGGCGAGGGAATCGGCACCGTATCGACGCTCGTTTTTCTCCGCGCCATTCCGTCACAAAGCGGACGAAGCGAAGTCGAGCGACAGCCCATCCATCGATTCGGTGAAGATGCGGTTGGCGCGGATAGTGAGATGGCTTTCGCGCAACTTGCGGGATCCAAGTCAATCGTGCCGCCGAGCGCGGGGCGGGCGGCTTCGGCCATAAGCGGCTTCGGCTATATAAGGTGGAGTGAACCGACTGTCGCTGCTGCCGGCGGTTCCCGTCGATCGATCGTTGCCGCTCGTGGCGCGTTTCCGCTTTGTCGAGCGTAAAAAAAGCGGGCGACCCGCAAGAGCCGCCCGCTTGCCTTCGCTTGTTGCTTACAGCCCGCTTCCGCCTTCGTTATCGCGACCCTTATCGCGACCCCAGGGATCCGGTCTCGGCGCCGTCGCCGTAGGCAGTCATGAACACGTCGGGGTTCACATTGCGAAGCACGGGGCTCGAGTCTTGATGCCCGAAGCACTCCCACTCGGTTTGGCATCCCGCGCCGACGGGATCGCCGAGGCGAAGATGGGCGACCATCGTGCGCTGCTCGCGGCTCGCGGAGCCAGAGTCGATGTCGCGGCAAGAGCCGCTCTCGTCGCAGGTGTAGCACAACCCCGCATCGCAGTGAATCACCTCGCTGCTAGCCATCATCGTGCGCTGCTCGGCGTTGGCTTGGATAACGCTCCCGTCTTCGCCGTAGCAAGTGACGCTGCCGTCGTCGTTTTCATAGCAGCCTCCCTCCGCGAGCATCGTGGGGGCTTCGATCGGCGCACCGGCAGTGGTGGTGAGGTAGCAATCGGGCTCGCCCATCCTATTGCCGTCCGTGTCGATCTGCACCTTGCAGTAGTAAGTGCCGTCCTCGCGATCTTCGGTCCAATTGTCGATGTGGCTGAAAGTGGAGGCGAGCATCGCGGGGGCTTCGGTGGTGCCATCAGCGTCCGCTTGGTAACAAGTCCCGTACGGGTCGCAGTAGTAGCAATTCCCGCTCTCGAAACACTTGTACTTCATGCCCGCCATCTGTGTCGGCGACTCGGTGGACGCGGAATGCGGAATGTGGGTGCACTCCACTTTCCCGTTCGAAAATTCCTTGCAGAAATATTTCCCGTCATCTCGCTCCTCTGTCCAATAGCGAGTGAGGGTGGGACCAGAGTTGCCGCTTCCTTGCGGACGGGAGTAGCCGTGGTAGGCGAGCATCGCGGGGGCTTCGGTGGTGCCATCAGCGTCCGCTTGGTAACAAGTCCCGTACGGGTCGCAGTAGTAGCAATTCCCGCTCTCGAAACACTTGTACTTCATGCCCGCCATCTGTGTCGGCGATTCAGCCGATGCAGTGTTCGGATTCGGGTAAGTCCAGCACTCGCCCGTGTAGGTGTGGCATGACCTGCAGGTGACCATGTCCGCATCGCAATAATGGACCACCTTGCCCTCTTCGGGATTCATGGTCGCCATCTGCGTCGGCGATTCGGTCGATGCGCTCTTGCCCTGGCCCGGGCTGGTACAGTTCCCATCGCGGTCGCAGTAGATGCGAGCCTGCTGGTTCTCGCCCTCGTACTCCAAGCCTTCGGGCATCGCCTCGGCGGTGTAGCAGCCCTCGGCGGTGCAGGTCACGCACTGCCCGCTATCGCACTCGGTGAAGGATCCCTTGCCTTTGTCCACGCCCGCCATACGGGTGTTGCCGCCGCGCTCTATCCATTTCGAGCCATCGGCGTTCGGACCGCCGAAGAAGCCGCCGTGGCCCGTGGGCTGCGCGATCATGAGCGTGCGAGGCGCCGCGCCTTCGGCGTTCGCTTCGAGCTCCTCCACGAGCGTGCACTTCATGTAGTTCGGATAGCCTCTGCAGTGGTACAGATAGCCGTTGATCTCACGGTAGTATTCCTGATAGGGTCCGCCGCAGCCACGGGAGCCGCAATATGCCAACATGGACGCGGCTTCGGCGGCGGCGCGATTCCGAGCCTCTTCTTTCAGCCGCTCGCAATTGTCATCTGTCATTTCGCGGGGACATTCCACCGCTGCGGTGTGTATGTCGGAACTGGGGCTAATCGCCCAAGCCACCGACGCGAATCCGAGCATGACGCCTGTGATGATGCTGATCGTCGTCTTCATGATCTGTTTCCCCATGTTCTGTTTCTCGTAGCGGGTGAACGAATATCCTCGTTCATCTATCATTTGCATATTTTCGCGATCGAGTCAACCCGAATTTTCGGTGCGCTCGATCGCGGGTCCGACCCCATCCGGGATCGGCAACGGGCGGCGTATCCGCAGCCCGATTTCGCCGTCGCCCACATCGGAGCGGCGGACAGCCCAAGCGTGCCTCCGATCATCGATAACCATCTGTTCGGCGGCGCGGTTCGCGGCATTTTCGCTCTCGAATTTGCGCATGGGGGGCCGTGCGTCCGCTTCCACGACCACTATCACCCATCCTTAGACTCGCGCACTCATGATTCGTCCTCCCTTTTACGCCGGCACGCGGCAATGAACATCTGCTTTACCACCGGCGGGGTTTTCAGCGGCGGCAATGCGGTGATAATCGGCCTTATGAACCTGACCGACCAATTCCTGATCGCGATGCCCGGGATGAAAGATCCCGGCTTCGAGCGCACGGTGGCGCTGATCTGCGCTCATAACGAGGAGGGGGCGATGGGGATCGTCATCAATCGTCCCTTGGGGATGCGCTTTGCCGATCTCCTTGCCCAGATGCAAATCCCCGCCGACGCTGCGGATATCGATCGCATCCCCTTGGTCCAAGGCGGTCCGGTGCACGGCGAAGTCGGTTTCGTCCTGCATCATCCGGCGGGGGAATTCGAAGCGGTGTTGACGCTCGACAGCGGGATCGGGGTTGCGACTTCGAAAGATATCCTGTCCGCCACCGCCGAGGGAACCGGGCCGCAAAGGGCGATCGTCGCCCTCGGCTACGCCGGTTGGCATGCCGGACAACTGGAAAACGAGATTCGGCAAAATGCCTGGCTCACAGGTCCGGTCGATTCTCGAATCGTCTTCGAAACCCCCTTCGATCGGCGTTGGGTCGAAGCGACCCGCTCGCTCGGCATCGATCCGGCGCAACTCTCGTCGCAAGCGGGCCATGCCTGAGGCTTTGGTTTCTCGTCGCCTGCCGCTCGCCTCGAGCGTCGCCGCGAACGAGAGCCGACACCCGAGGCGATCTAAGGAGAGGTGAGCGGATTTCCGGCACCGCAGGCGTCGACCCGCTCGATAGCCTGCTCGATAGCCTGCTCGATAGCCTGCTCGATAGCCTGCTCGATAACCTGCTCGGTAGCCCGCTCGATAGAAGAAGCGTTCCGGCGATCTTTTTTCGATGCGATCTTCGCTTGGATCGCCGAGCGCTCCGATTCATCCCGACCATCGATCCCGACGATCGAGATCGGATATCCCCCGGCGGCGATCGATCGGTGGAAGACGACGACCGAGCCGCGAGCCCGTCATCGGGGCTTTTTCTCGCACGAGCCGGGTTCTTGTCGATCGGACTTATCGCGCCGACGACCTCCCAAGGGCCTTCGCCCGCGCCCGCTTTCGAAAAAAACCGGCTTTCGGATTCGAAAAAGATGAAGGAAAAAAAGACCGAGCGAATGCCGACGGGCACGCTTCTCGCCTTCGACTTCGGCGAGAGGCGGATCGGCGTCGCCGTCGGTCAGAGCGTTACCGGCACCGCCTCCCCCCTTTGCACGCTGGACAAGCGTTTAGGAAAAGATCCGAACTGGCAGGAGATCGAGGGCCTCGTTTCCGCTTGGAATCCGCAAGCGGCCGTCGTCGGCTTGCCCCTGAATATGGACGGTAGCGAGCAACGCCTCGGCACCCTCGCCCGTCGTTTCGCCCGCCGCTTGCATGAACGCACAGGATTGGCGGTCCATCTTTGCGACGAAAGACTGACGACCCGAGAGGCATGGGAGCGATTGATCGAGAGTCGATCGCGGCGTCATGGCCCGGATCCCGTCGCCGCGCAGATCATCTTGGAGAACTGGTTCGCTCGTGTCCGCCAATGACGAAAAAGCGGTGCCGAAAAAAACGCCCGAGGGGGAAATCGAAATCGCGCCCGCACTCTTTGCTTCTAAGCCCGGTAAAAGCCCGACGCTCTTTCGCAAAAAAGAACCCAAAAAAGAACAAGGTGCCCCTCGGCGAGGAAGCGCATCGTCGCAAGCGGCGGGGTCGCATCGCCGCATCGGAGCGCAGCCTCGAATCGCAGTCTCAGCAGCCGCTTAGGATCGATCCGAAAGCGAGGTTGATCGATCCGAAAGCGAGGTTGATCCGAAGCGCCCGAGAAGCCGCCCTTTCCCCTCGCTTGCACCGCTTGGCAACCCATCGGTCGTATCGAAGGCTACTGTAAATGTGTCAGTGCTAATTTACTGCTAATAACTGCTAAATTAGCAGCAAATGATCGGCTTCGACGATCAGTACGGCACTCGCCGTCGACTTCGAGGATCAACACCGGCGGTGCCACCCGCACCCGCATCCCCATCCCGCTGCGCTCCCTGACGCCGATATATCGCTCGCGTCTCGCCGTCCGCTACCGGGTCGAATCCGAGACCCGCACGACAGGGGCTGCACGGTCCACCGCATCGGAGCGCAGCCTCGGAGCGCAGCCGCAGCCGACGCTCAGGATCGATCCGAAAGCGAGGATGATCCGAAGTGCCCGAGAAGCCGCCCTTTCCCCTCGCTTGCGCCGCTTGGCAACCCATCGGTCGTATCGAAGGCTACTGTAAATGTGTCAGTGCTAATTTACTGCTAATAACTGCTAAATTAGCAGCAAATGATCGGCTTCGACGATCAGTACGGCACTCGCCGTCGACTTCGAGGATCGACACCGGCGGTGCCACCCGCATCCCCATCCCGCTGCGCTCCCTGACGCCGATATATCGCTCGCGTCTCGCCGTCCGCTACCGGGTCGAATCCGACTCGCACGGCAAGGGCTGCATGATCCACCGCCTCGGAGCGCAGCCGCAGCCGATGCTCAGGATCGATCCGAAAGCGAGGGTGATTCGAAGCGCCCGAGAAGTCCGCCCTCTCCCCTCGCTTGCGCCGCTTGGCAACCCATCGGTCGTATCGAAGGCTACTATCAGTGTGTCAATGTGTAAGTGTCAATTAACTGCTAATAACTGCTAAATTAGCAGCAAATAGCAGCAAAAGATCTGGGTCGATGATAAGCAGCAACCTCGGAGCGCAGCCGCAGCAGACGCTCAGGACCGAGCCGAAAGCGAGGGTGATTCGAAGCGCCCGAGAAGTCCGCCCGTTCCCGTCGCTTGCGTCGTTTGGCAACCCATCGGTCGTATCGAAGGCTACTGTCAGTGTGTCAATGTGTAAGTGCTAATTAACTGCTAATAACGACTAAATTAGCAGCAAATGATCGAGGTCGATGATAAGCAGCAGCCTCGGAGCGCGGCCGCAGCAGACGCTCAGGATCGAGCCGAAAGCGAGGGTGATTCGAAGCGCCCGAGAAGTCCGCCCTCTCCCGTCGCTTGCGCCGCTTGGCAACCCATCGGTCGTATCGGAGGCTACTGCTAAGTGCTAATTGACTGCTAATAACTGCTAAATTAGCAGCAAACGATCGGCTTCGACGGTCAGCGCGGCAACTCGCCGTCGACTTCGAAGATCGACACCAGCAGTGCTACCCGCATCCACATTCCGTTTCGTTCCTGACGCCAATACATTGCTCGCGGATCGCCGTCCACCGCCGGATCGAGCTCCGGTCCGCGCGGCAAGGGGTGCATGATCACCGCATCGGGTCGCAGCCGCGGCAGATGCTCGGGGCCGATCCGAAAGCGAAGGTGATCGAAGTTGCGCGACTCGTCTTTCGTATCGTGCTCTTTTTGCAACCGGGTGATATAGATGGCATCCAAATCCGCCAACACCGAGGCCGGGTCGTCGGTCTCGACGAAGGGGATCTCGGCGAGACGAAGGTCCTTCTTGATATCCTCTTCCATCGAAAAATCCGCAGGTGCGATGAAAATCAACCGTACGTCGCGGTAATTCTTCATCATCGACGCCAGCGAGCGTACCGTGCGTCCGCGGCGAAGGTCGCCCATCAGACCGATGGTCTTGCCGTCGATCCCGCCGCGCTGCTCGAAACTGCGCTCGAGGGTGTAGATATCGAGGAGGGCTTGGGTCGGGTGGTGATCGCGACCGCTGCCGGCGTTGATGATGGGAACCGGTCGCCCGATTCGATCCATCAAGGCCGCGGACTGCGCCGCCATCCCCGGCCCTTGGGTGCGCATGATGATCACGTCGGCGTAGGAACTGAAGGTGCGGATGCTGTCTTCGAAGTTCTCCCCTTTGACCTCGGACGAGACGGAGGGGTCGCGGATCTCGCTGGTGCGGATGCCGAGCAGATGGCAAGCGTTCTCGAAAGAAAGGAAGGTGCGCGTGGACGGCTGGGTGAAATAAAGCATCGCTCGTTTATGCGGCAAAAGGGTCTGGAAGGACCTCGAGCCCAAGCGGGATTTGGCGTGCGAGCGCATGCGGGTGGCAAGAGCGCAAAGTTCGTCGAGCCGCCGGCGATCGAACTGGCGAGGGTCGAGCACGTGAAAAATGCGTCCGTCGCGAGAGGCGCTGTCGGAAGCGGTAGCGGAAGAGGGGGTCGAATTCGAGCTGTTGATTTCCTTCAAGATGATTTTCCTTTGCCATGGTGGTCTGCGAATCTGTGGTCTGCGAAGCCGTGGTCTGCGAAGCCGTAGATTACGAACCCGGGGCTTGTGAAGCCGGGGCTTGCAAGCCTGTCGAGGGACAATCCGATCCCGGCGGCGGTCTTTGCAAACCTGTTTTCAAAAGCCTCGCTGCCGCCGACTCGCAAAAAGGCTTCGAGAAGCGGAGTAGTACACTTGCGAGGGCAACATGATGGTTCCCCCTCTTTGCCGTGGTTCGAAAGGCCTCGACTCCTTTCCGATATCCTCCTCGATATCCCCTTCGAGATCCCCGCCGAATCCACCCCGCGAGCGCCGGCGACGATTTGCGATGGCCTCGATTTGCGAGAGACTTTATGAGCGCGAAGATCGACCGCCGGCACCGCGATACCATCGTCGTCGAGGATTGCGAGATCATCGCCAACGAGGCGTGGCCGGGCAATCAATGGCGACTTCGACTGCGCTCGCGCGAGATCGCCGAGCGCGCCTCGCCGGGTTCTTTCGTCCACCTTCGCTGCGATCCGGAACTGCCGATGCGCCGACCGATGTCGCTGATGCGAGCCGAAGCGGGGGCGATCGAAATCCTCTACAAGGAGGTCGGCCACGGTACCCGCCTTCTTGCCGCCAAAGTCCCGGGGGATAATTTAAACCTTATCGGGCCCATCGGACAGGGATTCATCGCCCTCCCCGGGCGTCCCTTCTCCTTGTTGCTCGGCGGCGGAGTCGGAATTCCCCCGATCGTGTTCTTCGCCCACCACCTGCAGCGCAGCGCGCCGCCTATATCGGAGGCGGCTTCGGTCCTCGTATTGCTCGGCTCGGAACTGCCTTTCCCCTTCGAGACCCGCCGGGCGCGAAGCCCGGTGCCCGGGGCTGCGAAAGATCCCGTCCTTGCCGCCGGGGCGGCGATGTCGGAACTCGATGAAAAAGGGATCGCTTCGCGCTTGGCGAGCGGTGCCGGATTCGACGCTTGCCATCGGGGTCATGTCAGCGAGCTCGCTCGGATCTGGCTCGAGGGTCTCGATCCCGAGCGGCGCGATCAAGTGGCGATCTATGCCTGCGGCCCGCTGCCGATGCTCGAAGCCTGTGTCGCTTTGGCGGGCGAATACGATTTGCCTTGCCGAATATCGTTGGAGGAATCGATGGCTTGCGCGGTCGGGGGCTGCGCCGGATGCACCGTGCGCATCCGCGAGGACGACGGGATGACGATGCAACGGGTCTGCGTCGACGGACCGGTCTTCGACGGGCATCGCGTCGTTTTCGAAAACGACAGCGCAAGCGCACTCCTTCGATGAAAAGCCCCTCGCCGGGCGATCGACGGGATTCTCGACGATGAAGACTCAGCCGACGGCGCCCGAAAGCGCACCCGAAGATCGCCTGCCACCTCGTCCTTTGGCTCGTCCTTTGGAGGGCATCCGGGTCATCGAAGCCGGTCAGTTGATCGCCGGTCCTTTCGCGGGCTGCATGCTCGCCTACTTCGGCGCCGAAGTCATCAAGATCGAAGCCCGCGGCGGCGACCCCTTGCGTCAATGGCGGGTCGTCGACGACGGCGGCACTTCGCTGTGGTGGCGAACGGTCTCCCGCAACAAAAAGTGCATCACCTTGGACCTGCGCTCGGCCGAGGGACGCGAGATCGCCCGCTCTCTCATCCTGCGCTGCGATGTGCTGATCGAAAACTTCCGGCCGGGGACCATGGAAAAATGGGGCTTGGGACCCGAAGGCTTCGAGGAGGATCACCCCGATCTGATCTACACCCGCGTTTCCGGTTATGGCCAAAGCGGTCCGCTGGCCCGTAAACCGGGCTTCGCCTCGGTCTGCGAGGGATTCGGCGGCTTTCGTCATATCAACGGATTCCCCGGCCAACCCCCGGTGCGACCGAATTTGAGTTTAGGCGATACCCTCGCGGGGCTGCACGCGGTGATCGGGGTGCTGCTCGCTTTGGCCCATCGCCGACGCCGCGACGAAAGTGCCGGCAGCGGCAATGGCAACGGCAGCGGCACGAAGGCGGGGCCGCAAGGGCAGGTGGTGGACGTTGCCATCTACGAATCGGTCTTCAACGTATTGGAGTCGATGGTGCCGGAATACGATGCCGCAGGGATCGTGCGCGGTCCCTCCGGCTCCACCCTGACCGGCATCGTACCGACCAATACCTACCCCTGCGCCGACGGGAAATTCGTGATCATCGGCGGCAACGGGGATTCGATCTACAAAAGACTGATGCGAGCCGCCGGCCGGGAGGATTTGGCCGACGACCCGCGCTTGGCGGATAACGCCGGAAGAGTGGCACATCAAGAAGAAGTGGATCTGGCCATCGAAGGATGGACCCGCAGCCTGCCCGCGAGGGAAGTCCTCGAGGCCTTGGACGAGGCGGGCGTTCCCGTCGGGCCGATCCATTCGATCGCGGATCTGATGGCCGAACCCCATTGTCGCGAGCGCGGTCTTTTCGAGACGGTTCGTGTCGGCGACGATTCCTTGCAGATCCCGGCCATCCTGCCGCGGCTCGAACGCACCCCGGGAGCGACTCTTTGGCCCGGCCCCGAAATCGGCGCCCATAACCGGGAGGTCTACCTCGATATCCTCGATCTCGGCGAGGAGCGTTTGGCGCAGCTGCAAGAGAAAGGGATTGTCTGAACGGGGATTGTCTGAACGGGGGATCGTCTGAAGGGGGATCGTCTGAACGGGGTCATTGAGAAGGGCGCGAAAAGGCGATCGAGGAAAGTGCCGATGGCCGCCGAACTGCGCAGATCCGATCTGCGAGACCGTCAAGGGAAGAGGGATCTCGGCGGATGGTCTCGGCTCATGGCCATCATGATCGGGTCGATATCGAACCCGCTCGTCCGTCCGCTATCGCGGTGGTTCCTTTATCACCGCTTCTTCTCGCATGACGACCGGTTCGCGCACATGTGTTGCGGGAACCGCAAAGCAAGGGGGACGAACCGATGAACGACTCGCACGCCCTCGCACTCAAAATCGCCGCCGCGCTTTGGATTGTCTGGGGTCTCGTTCACACCCTGGCCGGCATCATCGTGCTTTCGAGCGACGCCTCCGGCGGCTTCCAAGCCATCGCCGATGCCGTCGATCCCGCGGCATTGGAAGCGAACTATCACGCGGCGGTCGGGGGCTTGCTCGATCAACACGGCTGGAACCTCGGATGGTTCGGCATCGCCACGATCATCGGCGGCGTCCTCATCTGGAAGCGAAACATCACGGCGATCTGGGTCACCGGGATGATCGGCGGTTTGGCCGATCTCGGATATCTTTTCTTCGTGGATCTCCCGGGCTACGTGAACTTCTTCCCCGGCACCGTGATGACCTTCGTCTCCGGCAGTGCGATCGCGCTCGGTTTTTGGGTCTGGCTGTCGATCCGCCGAAGCGCGGATTGAGCCCGACCCGGCTCGGATTCGCGAACCGGTATTTCCTCGCCTTCGAAGCGGCTCGCCTTCGAAGCGCTCGTCTTCGAAACAGCCTTTGCCCGCTTCGCGACAGTGCGTTGCGAAGCGATGTCATCAGCGATGTCGCAAGCAATATCCAAAGGGTGCCACGGCCTCGATTCGATCCGATGCCCTCGCTTTGCGGGCAAGCGATGCCATGGCGGGCAGGGATTGAGGGAGGAACAAGGACAAAAACGCCATGCAAGAATCGGGCAAGCACGATATCGCGGCGGCGCTCGATGCGCTGCGAAAAAAAATCGCGCGGCTGGAGGATCGCCATTCGCGTCCTGCAGGGTCGGTGCAACTGCTTGCGGTGAGCAAGACCATGCCGGTGGAGGCGGTGCAAGACGCGATCCGTCAGGGGCAGCGGGCCTTCGGCGAAAACCATCTCCAAGACGCCCGCGGCAAAATCGATGCCTTGAACCACGCAAGGAGCCGCGCAAAGAGCCACGCAAAGAGCGCAGGCAACGATCCGCTTTCCTGGCATTTCATCGGCGATATCCAATCCAACAAGACCCGGGAGATCGCGTCATCCTTCGATTGGGTACATAGCATCGGGCGAGAGAAGATCGCCCGGCGTCTGAGCGAGCAGCGACCGCCCGATCTCCCGCCGCTTCGCGTCTGCCTCGAGGTCAATATCGGCGGCGAAGCCACCAAGGCCGGGGTCGCCCCCGAAGAGGTCGAAGCGCTGGCGACGATCGTCCGCCGCCTGCCCAATCTGCATCTACGCGGGCTGATGGCCATTCCCCCTCCCGTCGAGAATATGGAAGCCGCCCGACTCCCCTTTCGCCGACTGCGCACCCTGCAAGAGGATCTGAACGCCAAGGGCTTCGAACTCGATACCCTCTCGATGGGGATGAGCGGCGACCTCGAAGCGGCCATCGCCGAGGGCGCCACCATCGTGCGCATCGGCACCGCCATCTTCGGCCCGCGTCGGCGATGAGCCGGGATTGAAAGGGCCACGCAAAGCCGTACGCCGCCATGCGCATCCGCAAAACCCGTATCGTCATGAGTCGAGTCGAGGCGAGTCGACTCGGCTCGCCCACCGACGGGGGGAGCACGGCAGCGCTTCGACGCTCGCTCGGCGAGGTCTCGGACGATTGCCCCGGCACCGCCGCCGAGCGCCGGAAAAAGCGCCCGAAAGACTCGCCCCTTTTTCGGGAAAACCCGGGAAAAACCGCCGACAAGGACGATGCCCCGGGGGCGTCGAACGAGCGAAAACGGCGGGGGAATCCTGCGGAATTCGAGCCCGTTTTTTCGCCCCTTCCTCCCAAATCCCCTTCCGGATGCCGTCGGCGCATCGCTTCGCTTGCGGCGAATAAAAGATGCAATCGGATTCGAAAAGTGGTAAAAGGCACGATTGAAGGTTTAGTCATATCCTTCTTTCGATACCCGATAACGGACATTACTTGGCGATTTAGCCGATCGTTCGTCGCCTAAGAACCAAGCGCCGGGTCCGAAAAATCGCAAGGGAATCTTTCATCCCCTAGGCGCTATCGAAGCGTTATCGCTTTTTCGCCGAGGGTTTTTACGCGGGTCTTCTCACAAGGCCTTTGTTCATCAAGTGCCAACAACATCAAGAGCAGGAGGATGCTGCCAATGAACTTTCGTAGCCTAGGTCGATTGCTTGCCGTTGCCGGAGTTGCCGCTTCTTTGGTCATCGGGGCGACGAGCGCTCACGCGCAAAAGCGGGTCAAGTGGAAGATGCAAAGCACTTGGGGTTCGTCCTTGCCCCATTTGGGGGAGTCCGCGCTTCGTTTCGTCGATGATATCGAGCGTATGTCGGGCGGCAAGTTCCAGATCAAGTTCTTCGAGCCCGGGGCTTTGGTACCGGCCTTGGAATGCTTCGATGCCGCCTCCAAGGGCTCGGTCGAATCCTGTTGGACCACCCCCGGCTACCACACCGGCAAACTCGGCTTGGGTGTGGCCTTCTTCACCGCGGTGCCCTTCGGACCGCAGATCGGGGAGTTTTTGGCTTGGAAGTGGTACGGGGGGGGCAACGCCATCCGCGACGAGGCCTATAACGCTCACGGCATGGCAGCCTTCGACATCCTTTGTCACGGCCCCGAAACTTCCGGCTGGTTCCGTTCGGAATACTCGTCGGTCGACGACCTTCGAGGCATCAAGATGCGCTTCTTCGGCTTGGGCGCGCGGGTGGTGGAAAAACTCGGGGTCTCGACCCAGCTGCTGGCAGCGGCGGATATCTACCCGGCATTGGAGAAGGGCGTGATCGACGCCACCGAGTTCTCGATGCCCGATATGGATATTCGATTGGGCTTCCATCAGATCGCCAAATACAACTATTTCCCGGGCTGGCATCAGCAGATTTCCTGCTCCGAATTCCTCGTCAACAAAGAGAAATTCGATGCCCTGCCCGAGGAATTCAAGGCGATGATCGAAGTGGCCGCGGGCAAGCAGGTCATCGAAACCTACGCCAGCAGCGAGTTTTCGAACCCCACGTCGATGAATACGATGAGGGACAAAAACGGGGTGATCATCAAGCGTTGGTCGGATGATGACCTCAAGAAACTCGAGGAGGCATGGGTCGAGGTCATCGCCGAGGCCTCCGAAGAGGACGAACTCTTCGCCAAGGCGGTCAAGAGCTATTTGGCATTTCGCGAGGTCTATCGCGGCTGGGGCGATGCGCAGTCGTTGTCCGGCACCTACCTGCGCTAGAGCCTGGGCTTAGGGCATCGATCCGACGAGTGACATTGATCGCGACAAAAACGCTCGTTCGAGGGTCCGCCGCCGCGGCGGACCCTCTTTTTCCGATCGCCCCTTCGAGGCTTTTTTGATTCGGCGTTTTCGAAGTTCAAAACCGAGGGGTCGCCGCCGATGGAACTGTTAGCGAGAATCGCCCGCAACGGCAAGATCGCCCTTCCGATCGCCCTGTTGGCAATCATCGGCATCGCTTTCGCTTGGGTGCTCGGTCTCGACGCGGAATCCCAAGAAGAACTGCTCTATTTCACGCAGGACTACCTGCCGATCATGATGTTCCTGACCCTGGCCCTGTTGCTCTTCTCGGGCTTTCCGGTCGCGTTCATCTTGGGAGGCTTGGCCCTGCTTTACGGGCTCATCGGCTATTTCCTCGAAGTCTTCTCCCTCATCGAATTTTTCAACTTTCTGCCGCGGATCTGGGGGCAGGCGGCGGAAAATCTGGTCTTGGTCTCGGTACCCGCTTTCGTCTTCATGGGCGTGATGATGGAGCGTAGCGGGATCGCCAACGATCTCCTTTATTGCGTACAAGTGCTCCTTCGGCGCGTTCCCGGCGCGCTGGCGCTGGCGGTAACCATCATGGGCACGATCCTGGCGGCCATGACCGGGATCATCGGGGCCTCGGTAACGATGATGACCGCCTTGGCGTTGCCGACGATGATGCGCCAGGGCTACAACCACGGCTTGGCTTGCGGCACCATCGCCGCCTCCGGCACCTTGGGTATCCTGATCCCGCCGAGCATCATGCTGATCATCATGGCCGACCTGCTCGCGGTATCGGTCGGCAATGTGTTCATGGCCGCGATCATGCCCGGTTTGATCTTGGCCTCGATGTACCTCATCTTCGTTTGGGGGATTTCCTTCCTGCGCCCGAATCTGGCCCCGCCCCTGCCGCCGGACCTTCTGCAAGTCCCGAAGGGCGATATGTTCCCACTGCTGCTGCGCGCCTTCATCCCCCCGGTGCTGCTGATCACCTTGATCAAAGGGGCGATCCTCTTCGGCTTTTCCACCCCGAGCGAAGCGGGAGCGGTCGGCGCTTTCGGCGCCATGTTGCTGGCTTGGGTCAACCGGCGGTTGAGTTTCGAGACCCTGCGCTCCGTCTGCCATAGCTCGGCGCGAACGGTGGCGATGATCTTCTTCATCATCATCAGCGCCACTTGCTTCGCCTATGTCTATCGCTCGCTCGGCGGGGACGATATCGTCGAGCACCTGATCCAAGAAGCGGGGCTCAACTCCTGGCAACTGCTCTTTTTGTTGATGGGGATCACCTTCCTGCTGGGCTTCTTCCTGGACTGGATCGAGATCACCCTGATCGTGCTTCCGGTTTTCGCCCCCCTCGTGGCGGGGCTCGAATTCGGCGATCACTTGGCCAAGGGCGATATCGTCTTTTGGTTCATCATCTTGATGGCGGTCAATCTGCAAACTTCCTTCCTGACCCCTCCTTTCGGCTTCGCCCTTTTCTATCTCAAGGGGATCGCGCCCAAGGAAATCAAGATCCAAAGCATTTACAAGGGAATCATCCCCTTCGTCTTCTTGCAGTTGATCGGGCTCACCCTCGTGATCTGGAAACCGGGCATCGCTTTGTGGCTGATGCGCTCGGTCTACGATGAGTGAACGAAGCGTCCTAGGAGGCACCGAGCGATGAACGCGATGAACGAAGCCGCCGTCGAAGTTCCCGCAGGCGAAGCGTCGATCAAGGGGGGAACCCGCGACGAGGCCCGCCATACCTCTTGGGATCCGAGGTGGGACGCATTGATCCGCCTGAGCGACCGCCTGCGGGCGGCGGTGGATGCCGTCGGGCGTTTCGGCTCTTGGATGATCATCCCGCTGGTGGTAATCACGGTGCTCGATGTCAGCATCCGCAAAGTCGGCACCTTTCAGATCTTCATGATCGAGAACTTCGGGCGCATCTTCAACTCCACCGTCCTGCAGGAGTTGGAGTGGCATTTTCATACCGCCCTCTTCGCGCTGGTGCTCGGCTACGGCTATATCTGGAATACCCATGTGCGGGTCGATCTGGTGCGCGAGCACCTGCATTTCCGGCGCAAAGCGTGGCTGGAATTCATCGGCCTCATCGCCTTTTTGATCCCTTATATCTGCATCGTCATCTACTTCGCGACCGGCTACGCTGTGGACTCGTACAATATGAACGAGATCTCCTCGTCCACCGTCGGACTGACCCATCGCTGGATCATCAAGACGGTCCTCGCCGCCGGCTTCATTTTCGTATTGGTGGCGGGGATATCGGTTTTGCTGCAAGTTATCGTGGTGCTCTTCGGGCCGCAAGAGCGAAGATTTCCCCTGATGACCCTCGATTGGCCGGAAGAGGAAGGCAACCGCATCGAAGGCAAGGAGCGTTTGGATCTTTCGAAAGCCGAGGACACGCTGAGAAAACGCGCCGCCGAATCCGGGCATATCAACCCGAAAAGCGAGGCCGACAATCCGGGCTGAAAGAGCGTTCGAGAGCGTTCGAAAAGGGGCGGGCCAAAGGGCTATCGAGGGCTATCGTGGACGGCCGTCCATCGATCCCTTGACTTTCCGCTCGTTGACTTTCTACTCGCTGACTTTCCGCTCGTTGGCTTTCTACCCGCAACGGTGCGAAACGGCGGACGAGGGAGGAATCGCTCGTGCTGGACTGGGAAGGCCTTTTCCGACGCTACGTCTGGAACGAGGAGAAAACGCCCTATTTCACCGCCGTGCCCGATCTCAGCCGGCGACAGGCGGATTACGAGATCCACCTCTATTGCGTCTTTCTCGGCATCCTCTTCGCCGCGATCACCCTCGTCTTCGCCGTCGATATCGACTCCAAAACCCCCGCTTTCCAGGGGCGCTCGCTCGGGGCCGCCTTCTACGGCTTCAGCGTGATCTGCGCGACGATCCTTCTCGCCTTCTTCAAACCCCCTAAGGTCGCCCTTTATTGCACCTTCGCCCCGGCGATCGCCATGGCATCGTTCTTTTTCAAAGGACTCGGATCGAGCCTCGCCCTTGTCGACCATGTCGTGATCATCTCCGTCCTCGTCCTTTTGCTGCGCTATTCCTTCAGGGTCGTGGCCATCGTGCGCCGCTATCCGCAGTTGCCGCCGCCACCTTCGGATTGATGATCGTGGACGACGCACGCACGCCTTCGACCCCGAGCGACGACGAATCTTTCGTTCATGCTTTGCTGACAAGGCATTTCGCGACCCATTTGCGCTTGTGGATTTCGATCGGCGGCGGGCTTTTGCTTCTCGATGCCTTGATCGGCGACTCCTTCGGCCGCTCCTTCTGGCCGGTCGCCCTTTGGGGGGTTCTGCTTTGCCTCCACTTTCTTTGCTCGCGCGCCTTTCGGGTCGACGACGAGTGGGTACGCGGACGCACCGAGGACTTGAGGCTTCGCAGCTACGACTTGAGTCATATCGTCGATATCGAAGATCGCGCCCGACAAGGCGACGCTAGCGCTTCTTCGAGCGGCGAGCGACCTAAGGACGAGGATTCGCATTCGCGGGCGAAGCCACCCGAATCCGCCTAGACAGCACCGCATGGATGGCGCCGACTAGATGGCACCGGATCCGAAAACCGAAGCGTTCGACCCGAGGGCATCTTTAATGAGCGAAACCGAAAACGACGAGCCTCGATCTTTTCGTTCGATCCCGCTGATCGACGCCCACCATCATTTTTGGGATCCGATCAACCAACGGATCCCGTGGCTGAGCGAGCCCTTGCCGATACCCTTTCGCTACGGAGACTACCGGTCTTTGCGCCGCCCCTTCCTGCCGCCGGATCTGGCCCGCGCGGCGGCGGATTTCGATCTTCGAAAAAGCGTGCATGTCGAAACCGAATGGGACCCCGAAGACCCCTTGGGAGAGACCGCATGGGTCAAATCCTTGGCCCAGGAATACGGCTTCCCCCATGCCATGGCCGGACAGGCATGGCTGGATCGAGAGGGGGTCGAGGAGGTGCTTGCCGGGCATGCCGAATCCGGCATCGTGCGCAGCGTGCGCGACAAACCGACGACCACCCATAGCCCTTGGATGCCGCCGCCGGGACCACGGGGACAAATGAGCGACGAGCGTTGGCGCGAGGGCTACGCGCTGCTCGAAAAATACGATCTCTCTTTCGAACTCCAAACCCTGTGGTGGCATTTGCCGGAAGCGGCGCAACTGGCACGGGATTTTCCCGCCACCCGGATCATCCTCAACCACGCCGGAGTCCCCACCGGACGAGATCCGGCGAGCCTCGATGCGTGGTCGGAAGCGATGCGCGTTTTGGCGGCCGAGCCCAATGCGGTCGTCAAGATATCCGGGCTCGGAATGAGCGAGGCGGCTTGGAGCGCGACGATCAACCGCCAAGTGGTGATCGATACCATCGCCGCTTTCGGGGTCGATCGCTGCATGTTCGCCAGCAACTTCCCGGTCGACGGTCTTGTCGGCGATTATCGAACGATCATGGGCGGATTCATGGATCTGGTCAGCGATCGACCGGTCGCCGATCAACGAAAACTCTTCCATGACAACGCTGTGCGCTACTACCGTTTGAGCGACGACTAGTTTGAGCGACGACCGGGACGGGACGCGGATCGATCCCTTCGAGGGTCGGCTCGACAAGTCCGGGGGATCTCGGTGCTTCGAAGCAAGAAGGGATCGCCTCGCCCTCGGCAAAGCGATCCCTTCTTTATATAGGCCTCATGTAGGCCGTATGTAGAGAGCGATAAAAGACGTTCTCGGATCAATCCCCGTCGAAATCGCAGCCCATCGGCGGATCTTGCACATCGGGGAAGGTATCTTTGATCACCGCCCCGACCGAATCGCCTTGCTTTTCGATGCGAGCGGCATAGACATTTTGAATCACGTTATGGGTTTTCGGATCGATGCGAAAAGGCCCGCGCGGACCGACGAACTCCACCTCGAGCAATGCCTGCATCAACGCCTCCGGATTGTCGGTCCGACCTTCGAGATCTTCGAGGGCGTTGACGATGAGACGAGCGCTGTCATAAGCCGCAACCCCGAATTCGGTCCCCGCCCGACCGTATCGTTCGCGAAATCTTTTTTGGAAGGCTCGATTCTCCGGGGTATCGATCGACGGGAAATAGTTGAGCGCACCGTAGTTTCCCAAAGCATCGTCGCCTTGCTTGTCGATATACAAAGCAGAGTGCAACCAGCCGGGACCGGCGAGCTGCACCTCCTCCTTCATGCCGAAAGCGGCCCATTCGTTGACGAATTTGATCGCCGGGCCCCCAGAGAAAAAGGCGTAGACCACATCCGGCGATGCCGCTTTGATCTCCGTCAAATAGGGACCGAAATCCCTGATCTCCCCGAAGGGCGGATAACTCTCGCCGATGACCTTGCCGCCGGCAGCGACAAAACCCTTCTCGAAGGCATCCATCATCTGATGACCGGCGACGTAGTCGAAAGCGACGAGGAAGGCTTTTTCATAACCCCGCTTTGCCAGCCACGGCCCCATATCCCGGTTGATTTGAGAGTTGGAAAAAGAGGTTCGTACGATCCAACGGCTGCACTCCTCGCCGGTGATATCATCATTGCCCGCGTTGGTAACGATCAACGGAGTCTTGGAACCATGGGCGTAGTTGCGCACCGCCCCCACCACCCCCGAAGAGATGATCCCGACCACGATATCGACCTTGTCGCGCAAGATCAGTTTTTTGATCTGCGCCAGCCCCGCCGAGGGCTTCGATTCGGTATCGGCCTCGATCAACTCGATCTTGCGCCCGGCGACTTCGAGCCCGAAATCCTCGAAGCCCATCTTCAACGCTTCTTTTTGGTCCTTGCCGAGACCGGCGAAAACCCCGGTATCGGGCAGCAGCACCCCGATCTTGATCGGCGTTTGGGCGAAAGCGGCACCGCCCACGGCGAAGGTCAACACCGCCGCGCCGAGGATCGAAATCCCCGTCGCCGCAATCTTTTTTGCAAATCCCTTGTGCTCGCGCATCGAAATCTCCTTGGCCTTCTCTTCATAAAAAGCGAATGGGCTTGTTTTTCAATCACCTGAAATCGCTTGGCATCGCATCGCTTTTCCGCCATCCGTCGATACGATGCGAGCGCTTCGCAATACCCCCAATCGATCCGCCTGTCGTTTCGCCGCCACGATACCGCCACGTGATGGCATCGTCGCCGGCGTACCCGACATCGTCGTCGGCGATTATAGCGACAGGGCCCGATCGAAAAGTCTTGCTGCCGAAAAACCGGCACCGCAAAATCGGCACCGCAAAAAAGGAGGATCGCTCGGGCGAGCGACCCTCCCTCCGATGCCGATAGAAACAAAATGCCTCTTACGGTTATCCGAGATCGCAGCCCATCGGCGCATCCTGCAGATTCTCGAAGGTATGCTTGATCGCCAACTCGTAGCGTCCTTCTTGTTTTTCGTTGCGACCGACATAGATATTCGAAATCACGTTATGGGTCTTCGGATCGATCCGAAAAGGACCGCGGGTACCGGTGAACTCCACGCCGAGCAGGGCCTGCATCAACTCCTTTCGATCATCGGTTCTACCCTCGACCTTTTTCAGGCCCTCGACGATGACCCGAGCGGCGTCATAAGCGATCGCCCCGAATTCGGTGCCGTCCCGGCCGTATCTTGCGCGAAACTTTTCCCTGAAGGTCCGGTTGGCCGGGGTATCGATCTTCGCATGATAGAAGAGCGGGCTATAGGCTCCCGAAGTGCTCTCCCCCTCTTCGCCAAGATAAAGGGCGGAGGGATTCAAGGCGGGGCCAGCGAGCTGTATCTTGTCTTGAAGACCGAAAGCGTTCCACTCGGTGACGAACTTGATGGCGGGACCGCCGGAGAAAAATGCATAGACCAGATCCGGCGCGGCCGCTTCGATCTCGGCCAAATAGGGGCCGAAATCCCTGATCTCCCGGTAGGGCGGATAGCTCTCGCCGACGACACTGCCGCCGGCAGCGGTGAAGCCCTTCGAAAAGGCATCCATCATCTGATGACCGGCAACATAATCGAAGGCGATGAGGAAGGCCTTTTTATGACCTTGCTCGGCAAGCCACGGCCCCATACCGCGATTCAACAAAGAGTTGGAAAAAGAAGCCCGCATGATCCAAGGACTGCAATTGTCGCCGGTGATTCGATCGTTGCCGGCCAAGGTGATGATCAAGGGAGTTTTCGCCTCATGGACGTAGTTGCGCACCGCTCCCGCCACTCCCGAGGAGTTGATCCCGGTCACGATATCGACCTTGTCGCGCAAGATCAGTTTTTTGAGCGCCGCCAACCCCGCCGAGGGCTTCGTCTCGGTATCGGCTTCGACGAGTTCGATCTTGCGTCCGGCGACCTCGCGCCCGAAATCATCGAATGCCATCCTCAGCGCGGCTTTCTGGTCCTTGCCGATCCCGGCGGAAACACCGGTATCGGGCAGCAAAACCCCGATCTTGATCGGCGTTTGAGCAACCGCAACACCGCCAACGAGGGCGAGCGCGAGGATCACACCGACCTTTTCGGTCGCCGAGAAAAACCTTCTCGCTGCAAACAGACTTCGGTCGTTCATCGAATTCTCCTAAGGCAATCGAAAAAACCCATGGGATCCGGGCTTGAAAGACGAGCCGACGAAGCGATGGATCGCCGAGAAATACACCCATCCATCTATACACTAAACCTTGCCGGACTGTTTTTGCAGCCATCACAAAAACGAATATGCCTTAGGAGAGAAATCGAAGGGGAAAAAGCGTTGCCCTCCTTCTTTCTCTCCCTCCTTCCTTCCCTCGTTTCGAGGCTCGGCTCGACGGCTAGCGGTATCGATAAAAAGCCGCCCGACACCATCACGGCGGCGGGCGGCGAGGATCGATCGGAGGGTCGATCGAAAAGCGATCGGGATCGCCGAGGAGGGCCTTCGAGCGATCGATCCGACTTCGGGGGATCGATCAAGATCCGGCTCATCGATCGTCTCGATCGTCGACGGCGGGCTCGAAAAGAAGGCCTACTCGAAAAGAAGACCCGGTGCCCGGGATGCCCGGCTCAAAAAGGACGCGTATCGGTGCGCAAATCCAGCCAATCGCGTTCGTCGGCGCTCAATTGCAGATCGCCGGCGCGAGCGCAGTTTTGTACCTCTTGCACCGTTTGCGCTCCGCAAAGAGCCACCACCGGGAAGGGCTGACCGGTCACCCAGCCCAGCGCCGCTTCGAAGATGGTGATCTGCCGGGCTTGCGCGAATTCCGACAGCCGCTGCTTGCGCCGGAAATTCTCCGGCGAATGAAAAACCCGCACCATATCCGCATCGCTCGTATCCCCTTCCTTGCCGTGCGCGAGGAATCCGCGACCGAGCGACGACCACGCGACCAGCGGCATCCCGATACCCTCGAACCATCGACGATCCTCGTCGGTGGTGATCACGGTATCGGGCCAATAAGGCTCCTTGGCTTTGGCGAGCGAGAAATGAGGGCTCGATGCCAGCGGGCGCGCCCGGCCTTCTCGATCGGCATGGTCGAGCGCTTCTTGCAGACGCGCCGTGGTCCAGTTGGAGGCGCCCCACGCCCGGATGCGTCCGGCGCGCACCTCCTCGTCGAGCGCATCGACCAAGGGGCCGACGGCCAGCGAAGGGTCGTCGCGATGAAACATCCACAGATCGACGCTCTCGCTTTTGAGGCGCGCCAGCGAGCCCTCGATCGCGCGATGGATCTGATCCGGACCGATCGAGGCTCCGCCGGGATGGATCGGAGCGCAATAGCCCGGGATCAGACCCTTGGTCGCGAGGATGATTCGATCGCGCCTTGTCGGATCGGCCGCCAGCCAATCCCCGATCACCATCTCCGAATAACCGTGCTCCTCCACCGCCCCGTAGACCTCGGCGGTATCGACGTAGGTACCGCCGGCTTCGACGAAGGCGTCGAGCAGACCATGATCCCGATCTCGGGTATCGGGATGGAAAATCATCGTACCCAAACCGATGACCGAAGAGGGCACGGCAAGCGGTTTCATGTCGAATGTCCGCATCGTTCGATTCCTCCCTTGTGGGGACTCCTTGTAGGGGACTCTTTGTCGGGGACTTGCTGAAAGACCGGGCTAGAGCACGGGACGAGCGAATCGCGGGCCGAGTCGCGGGCCGCCGGGATCGATCGCCGAAAACGAGCGCTTCAGCGGAATACGCCTCGGTTGGCTCGAGTCAGGGCGTCGAAGGCGACCGCCAACAAGAGGATCGCGCCCGACACCATCAGTTTGTCCGCCGCGCTCGCCCCGGAAAGATCCAAACCGTTGCCGAGGCTGCCGATGACGAGAGCCCCGAGCACCGCGTTCCAAACGCTGCCGCGACCGCCGAAAAGACTGGTGCCGCCGATGACCGCGGCCCCGATGGCCTCCAACAACAAAGGGCCGCCGGCAAAGGCATTGAACGAGACCGAGGCGTAGCGGGAAGCGCCGATGATACCCCCGAAGGCCGCCATCAAACCGACGATGGCGAAGGCGGCGATACGCGTTCGGCGCACCGCGATCCCGACCCGTCGCGCCGATTCCGGATTGCCGCCGAGAGCGAAAAGATGGCGGCCGAAGGGGGTGCCGGTGGTCACCCACCACAGTATCGCCAGCACCGCTCCGAGCACCACGACCAGCACCGGGACACCCCGGTAGGCATTGAGCGCCGCCACCGCCGCGATCACCGGCAAGGAAAAAATCGCGATGCGAGCCGCCAAGGGGGCGGTTTCCATGCGCTCGAGCCCCTTTTCCCTTCGCCGGCGATTGAGATGGATCAAAGCCCCGGCGACGGCGAGGAGGATCGCACCGGCAAGCAGCCACCCGAGCCACGCGGGCAAGCCGACGGTGGTCAGGCCGCGGATCAGCGGATCGCGCATATTGAGGGCACCGTGGATGCCCAATATCTTGAGCATCAGCCCTTGGAAGCCGAGCAAACCGGCGAGAGTGACGACAAAAGAGGGGATGCCGATCCAAGCGATGACCCAACCCTGGGCGAAACCGAGAGAGGCACCGGCTGCGAGCGCCACGATCACCGCGATCCAGCTCGGCACCCCGAGATTGGTGATCAGCGTTGCCATCAAAGCGGCCCCGACTCCGGCCACCGCGGCGATCGAAAGGTCGATATCGCCGATCAACAGCACCACCGTGACCCCCGCCGCGAGGGTCGCGACCACGGCGCTTTGCATCAGCAGAAAATGGAAATTGCGCGCGGTCAGAAAAGCGGGCTCGGTGATCCCGAAAAAGATCCAAATCACCATCAACGATGCCATGACCGGCAGGAATTGCCCGAGATTATCCTCTCGGATCCTCTGCAGCCGGGCCGTGAAAGCGACAGGAGCGCTAGGCGGCATTCGCGTTCGCCTCCTCGTCATCGTCCCCGCCGCGGGTGATCGCGATCACGATCTCATCCGGATTCGTCGATTCGACCTCCCGCAAAGCGACTCGCACTCCATGGCGAAGCACCGTGATGCGGTCGCAAACCTCGAAGATATCGCGCAAGTTATGGGAGATATAGATCACCGCATGGCCGTTTTCGCGCAGTTGTCGCACCACGTCGAGAACCTGCGCGGTTTGAGCCACCCCCAAAGCGGCGGTGGGCTCGTCGAGCAACACCACCGAGGACTGCGCGCGCACCGCCCGGGCGATGGCCACCGCTTGGCGCTGCCCCCCCGAAAGGGAGCCGACCCGGGTGCGCACCGAGCTCAGAGTGCGAACGTTGAGTTTGGAGACCGCCTGCCGACACTGCGCTTCCATCTCCAACGTGCGCAAAGGACGAAGGACCGACGGCAGCAAACGAGCCAGCCCTCCGAGGGTTTGTTCATGTCCGAGAAAAAGGTTGGCGATCACGTCCAGGTTCTCGCATAGCGCCAGATCCTGGAAAACGGTTTGGATGCCGAGCGCGGTGGCCGCATGGGGTGTGGGCACCCGGATCTCGCGGCCGTCGAGATAGAGATGACCGCCGTCCGCGGGATCGACCCCGGCGATGATTTTCATCAGCGTCGATTTGCCGGCCCCGTTATCCCCCACCAGCCCCATGACTTCCCCGCGCCTGACTTCCAGATCCGCCCCGCGCAGCGCTTGCACCGCCCCGAAATGCTTGACGATCCCCTTCGCCTGCAAATGAGGCGCCGCCCCGGAGCCTGCGTCCCGGGGCGGCGTCTTCTCCTCTTTCGAACTCACGATTTGCAGAAGTTCGTCTTCGCGGCTTCACCCTTGCAGACATCGGCTTTGGAGATGGACGAGTCGTTATCGATCACATAACGCACTCCCTCCTCGCCGACCGCGTTGTAAAAGCCGACGGGAACCATCGGAACTTCCTTGCCCGCGGAGTTTTTCGGCGACGTTCCGACCACGATGCCATCGAGCGAATCGCCGTTGATCAGCGCGACCACCGCTTTGGCCGTGGCTTCCATCATCAGATTGAAATCACGCCATACGCTTTGGGTTTGCTGGCCGAGCAGCATCAACTGGAGAGCGGCGACGGTGCAATCGAGACCGCTGACCGGCACTTTGCCCGCCAATCCCTGTTCGGCGAGGGAGGCGATGGCGGCGCCCGCATTGCCGTCATTGGAGGAAACGACCCCCTGCACGTTGTTGTTGAGCTTGGTCAGCGCCT
The DNA here is from genome assembly GCA_965220535.1 of Gammaproteobacteria bacterium. Classification (GTDB taxonomy): domain Bacteria; phylum Pseudomonadota; class Gammaproteobacteria; order HK1; family HK1; genus HK1. The sequence continues at coordinate 1,975,500 of OZ244833.1, forward strand.
GATCCATCGAACGCCGGGCGATGGCCGGATCCCAGCCTTGAGTCCAATTCTCGTAGCCGAGGATCCGCTCCCCGGAATCGAAAAGGGCTTGGAGAACGTCCATCTGACCGTGGTAGATCGTCGGCGCGTTCGGATCGGTGGGGGAGCCTTTGAGCATCACCAGGGTATCGCCGGTCTTGGTATTGGCAACGATATGCGCCGCTTGGGCTCGTCCCGATGCCCGCAAATCCGCCTGCACCCAAAAACTGGTGTTGGTGGATTGGATCATGCGGTCATAAGCGATCGTCGGCACGTTTTCCTCGGCGGCCATATCGGCGATGACCGCGGCTGCCTCGCCGTCGATGGGAATCACCACCAACACCTTGGCGCCCCTCGACAACGCCTGCTCCGCTTGGCGCTGTTGGGTGGCGGTGTCGTTGTTGGCGTTGAGCACCTCCACCTCGACATTCGGAGCCATCATCTTCATGTGCTTGACGAAAAACGCGGCGTCCTGGCTTTCCCAGCGCGGGTTGACGTTTTCCGGCAGCAACAGCGGCACATAAGCGCTTTGGGCGAAAACGGCATTCGCCCCCCCGATCGTCATGACGGCGACGATCATCGACATCAGCAAACGGCTGGTCTTCCTCATTTTCTTCCGCCTCCTATCAGTGGCAAGTCGATTTCGTCCGGATGGATATCTCGAATCCCCGGATCGATCGGATTTTCATATTTTTTTGGACATTCGATGGAGTCGATCTCCAAGGTCGGCTCGGACGATCGCGCGGGTTATACATACGATCGACCATCGAAAAAAGAAGGATCGCGATCATCCACGGTGCCGACCGATGCATTATGCTATCAGATTCCACGGTGCCATCCCCGACCCCCCCCACGCTCGGGAAGAGGGGTGTTTCGGATCCGCCGAACCCCACCGACGACAAGCGAACGACAAAGAGAGAACCCGATGAGCCACGCGAGCGACGGCGTCAAATACATCCTCGGCGAAGATGCAATTCCCTCCCATTGGTACAACCTGCAAGCGGATTTGCCGACCCCGCTTTCACCCCCCTTGCATCCGGGCACCAAGGAGCCGATCGGCCCCGACGACCTCGCACCCCTGTTTCCGATGTCCTTGATCGCCCAAGAAGTCTCGACCGAGCGCGAAATCGAAATCCCGATCCCGGTGCGCGATGCCTACCGCGCATGGCGACCGACCCCTTTGTATCGCGCCCGCGGCTTGGAGCGCGCCCTTGATACCCCCGCTCGCATCTACTACAAATACGAGGGCACAAGCCCGGCGGGCAGCCACAAACCCAATACCGCCATCCCCCAAGCCTTTTATAACCGCGAGGCGGGGATTCGCCGCATCACCACCGAGACCGGCGCCGGACAATGGGGCTCCTCGCTGGCCCATGCCGGTTCCCTGTTCGGGCTGGAGATCAAGGTCTATATGGTGCGGGTGAGTTTCGACCAAAAACCCTACCGCAAAGCGATGATGCAAGCCTACGGAGCGACCTGCATCGCAAGCCCGAGCCCGGAAACCGCCGCCGGCCGAGCGGTGCTCGAAACCGATCCGAAGAGCACCGGTAGTCTTGGAATCGCGATCAGCGAGGCGGTGGAGGAAGCGGCGACGAACGAGGGCACGAACTACGCCTTGGGCAGCGTTCTCAACCACGTGCTGATGCATCAAAGCGTGATCGGCTCCGAGGCCATCGCCCAGTTCGAACTCGCCGGCGATTATCCGGATGTCGTGGTCGGCTGCACCGGCGGCGGAAGCAACTTCGCGGGCATCGCCTTCCCCTTCATCGGTCGCAAATTGCGCGGCGGCCCCGACCTGCGAGCGGTGGCGGCAGAACCCGCCGCCTGTCCCTCCCTGACCAAGGGTCGCTACACCTACGATTTCGGGGATACGGCCAAACTGACCCCGCTGGTCAAGATGCACACCTTGGGCTCCGCATTCGTCCCCTCCGGCTTTCATGCCGGCGGGCTTCGCTACCACGGCATGGCCCCGCTGGTCAGCCATTGCGTGAATTCGGGGCTCGTGGAACCAGTGGCATTCACCCAGATCGAATGCTTCGAAGCGGGGACACTCTTTGCCCGTTGCGAGCACATCATCCCCGCACCGGAAGCGAACCATGCGATCAAGGCAGTCATCGCCGAGGCCGAACGCTGCAAAGAAGAAGGCGTCAGCCGCGCCATCCTCTTCAACCTTTGCGGACACGGCCACTTCGACATGCAGGCCTATATCGACTACCAAGCCGGCCGCTTGCCGGAAGAGCGATACGACGAAAGCGAGGTGGCGATGGCCCTTGCCGGGTTGCCCGCCGCGAGTTAGGGAGCGACTTTTCGGCGGCCGGGAATATCCCTTTGAGAGATTCGGATCTTCAAGAACACCGAAGCGAGATTACGATCTTCTTTCTTTCGATAGAGCCGAGTTAACTCGAAACCCATGCGGACACGGCCACTTCGACATGCAGGTCTATATCGTTCCCAAGCCGGTCGCTCGCCGGAAAAGCGGCCCGACGAACGCGAGACGAAAGCGAAGCGGCGACAGTCCTTGCCGGATTTCCCGCCGCGAGCCGACGGCTGATGTCGGACAGCCCGGGACGGCACCATCCCTTCGAGAACATCGAATCTTCAAGAGTGCCGAAACGGGATTGCGATCTTCTTTCCTTCGACAGAACCGAGTTAACTCGAAACCCCTGCGGACACGGCCACTTCGACATGCAGGCCTATATCGCTCCCAAGCCGGTCGCTTGCCGAAAAGAGCGGCCCGACGAACGCGAGACGAAAGCGAGGCGGCAATGAGCCTTGCCGGATTTCCCGCCGCGAGCCGGCAGATGATTTCGGACAGCCCGGGACGGCACCATCCCTTCGAGAACATCGGACCTTCAAAAGTGCCGAAACGGGATTACGATCTTCTTTCTTCCGATAGAACCGAACAACTCGAAACCCCTGCGGATACGGCCACTTCGACATGCAGGCCTGTATCGTTCCCAAGCCGATCGCTTGCCGAAAAGAGCGATACGACGAACGCGAGACGAAGGCGATGTGGCGACAGTCCTTGCCGGACTGCCCGCCGCGAGCCAGCGGGTGATTTCGGACAGCCCGGGACGGCACCATCCCTTCGAGAACATCGGATCTTCAAAAGCACCGAAACGGGATTACGATCATCTTTCCTTCGATAGAAACGAACAACTCCAAGCCCCGCTCGGCTCTTGTCCACCGACTGTCCGCCAACCGACATCCCCCACCACTCGATAATTCACCCACCGAGGAAAGCCCGATGGAAATGAAGGCCGCGGTTCTCTACGAAGCCAACAAACCCCTCCAGATCGAAAGGGTCGAACTCGACGATCCCAAAGACGGCGAAGTTCTCGTACGCATCGCCGCCGCCGGAGTGTGCTACTCCGACTACCACGTCATGAAGGGCGAATGGTCGATGCCCAAACCGGTCGTCCTCGGACACGAGGGCGCCGGAATCGTCGAGAAAGTAGGCCCCGGAGTAACCCGACACTCCCCGGGCGATCACGTCATCCTCAATTTCCGCGCCAACTGCGGGCACTGCGATCACTGCATCGTCGGCCGCCCCGTACTCTGCGACGGCATCGAAGCCCCGCGAGTCTTCATGTTCGACGGCACCGTCCGCCTGCACCGCAACGGCCAAGATATCCACCATATGACCCGCACCGCCTGCTTCGCCGAATACGCCGTGGTCCCGGAATCAGGAGCGGTACCCATACGCTCCGACATGCCCTTGGACAAAGCCTGCCTGATCGGCTGCTCCGTCATGACCGGCCTAGGCGCAGTAACCAACACCGCCCGCATCGAGCCAGGCAGCAATATCGTCGTCATCGGATGCGGCGGAGTCGGCCTCAACGCCATCCAAGGAGCCCTGCTAGCCGGCGCCGATCGCATCATCGCCGTCGACCTCCTCGACAACAAACTCCAATACGCCAAAGAATTCGGAGCCACCGACCTCATCAACGCCGGCAACGGCGACGCCATCGCCCGAGTCAAAGAAATCACCCGCGGCGGAGTCGACTACGCCTTCGAAGCCATCGGCAACCCCAAAACCATCCTGCAAGCCTACGAAATGTGCCGAGTCGGCGGCACCACAGTCATCGTCGGCATGGCCCCCGAAAACGACGTCCTCGAAATCAACGCCCTATCGCTACCCCGCACCGAACGCGCCATCGTCGGCTCATGGTACGGCTCCGCCCGCCCCTGGGTAGACCTCCCCAAACTCGTCGACCTCTACATGAGCGGCCGCCTAAAAATAGACCCGATGATCAGCCGCACCTGGACCCTCGACGAAATCAACGAAGCCTACGAAACCCTCGCTTCCGGCGACGTCGCACGCAGCGTGATTCTTTTTGACTGACGGGGCGTGGGGACGGGAGCCCGCTTTTGGCTCCCGTCGCACCCGTTGATACGGGCGATGAAAAAGTTCGGCGGTAAATACGCAATAAAACATCACACAGGTTCGATCTGTATCAACAAACTGAACAAATCTCTTGGAGGTCTTTGATGAAAGCTGAAATCCAGGATGTAGAAACTGTCTTGTCCCATTTAGGGAGTAAACAGTATAAAATTCCGTCTTATCAACGTCCGTATATCTGGGACAAAGATATGGCGGAACAACTCCTTCTTGATATACATGATAGTTGTAAGGAAGGTCAGGGAAAGTATTTTATCGGTGGCCTAATTTGCATCCGAAATAGTGATTTTTTTGAAGTGGTTGACGGACAACAAAGACTCATCACTCTGACTTTGATTCTTAGAGAATTAGTGCGAATTGTTGAAGATGATCAACAATTAACAGCCCAATTAAAGACAATGTATCTGTACGAAGATGCAATTTCAGAAGATAGATCAAAAAGACCAGTTATTGAAATAAGAGAGAAAGAACGTAAATTTTATAACGACCATGTGCTGTCTGGGATGATTAAACAACCGCCAGAAAAGGATTCGGATACTGAAAAAGTTTTTCGGAATAATTCAGATGCAATCAGAGAATTTCTCAATGAAAAATGTTCTCTTTCCTTTGATGAATTAATAAGGTATCTCTTGAGGCAGGTCTATGCTGTGTTCGTTGAAGTTGATGATAGAGAATCATCTTTTCGGATATTTCATGTTCTCAATCATCGGGGACAATCATTAAACGACGCGGATTTGATTAAAAATTCGCTTTTGGAAAGCGTTTCCTCCAATAAAATGAAATATGAAGAAGTAGAAGAAAATTGGAAAACCATAGAGAACAATATCGGCATTGAGAACATCGATACTTTTTTGAGACTGAACGCGGACTCTGAAAAGAAAGATCGTAATCGGGTTAAATCGAAGCTTTATCCTTATTACACAAATCAATTGAAGCAGAACAAATCTAACTCCGACAACGTAGATCATCTCTCCTTCTCTCTCGCCCAATCGGCGGAATTATATTCTGATATTTTTTCTAGCGATGCTATATGCCCTCGGACTTTAGCATTGCTTGATAAAATCGGACAAAAAGACGAATGGATCCCAGCGTTTATGGCTTTTAGGAAAAAATTTCCAGATATCCATTCAGAACAATTCGGGGTATTTTCTGATTTGTTTCAACGAGCATATATTCAGACATGGCTTCGAGATGAGCATAAAAGCCAACGGGAGGCTGTTCGCTACTATGCCGTAGAGGCCATTAATAAGGAAGGCGCATCTTTCGAGAGCGTTATTAACTGTATTAGAGATCTATCTTCTGAAAGCAATAGAGAGCGACCTTTTGATCAAGTTCTAGATAAACCTAATTTTTATGATAGCTCTCGTCCTCGAATCATCAATCTAGTCAAATCCATTTTGCTCAGAATCGATGAGACCTATGAAGATGATGATATTGATAGAACATACAAAGGACAAATTACAATTGAGCATATTCTTCCTCAGAAAATGGAAAGTGATTATTGGACAAGCAGATTTGACGAAGAGCAGCATAGGCGATTCTGTAATATATTGGGGAACTTAACTCTTCTCAGCCGACGAAAAAACAGCATTGCCTATAATAGTTCTTTCGACAAAAAGAAAGAGGCATACGAATACTCAAATCGGAAATCATCATTTAATATGACCAAGGAGCTTTGCGATCTATCCGAATGGAACTTAGAACGTCTTAAAGAACGTCATGAAAAACTCAAATCCAAAGCCATTCATTTATGGGGTATCGAATATTAATTGATCTATTTGCTTTGATCTTTCCGGTAAGACTCGAATCGCATCCATAATACATGTATGCCCATGCCTGATCCGGTAAAGATAATCCGCTCCATAGCGAAGGTCATCGTAATGCGTTGACGAAATTGCGATTCGATGATATCCGCATCTCGAGTATTAGGTCATCCGCCATAGCAATGTATCTCAGTCCGTCAGACATAACGTCCAAAACAAGACACGGTAGACCGAGCGTCTCAATAACCCTAGGGCACTATATTTTCCTAAGACCACTCGCTCACTCGCGAAATGCTTGGGTACAATGAACAGGTAAATTTTCCAGATTTTTCTCACGTTCAAGCAAAAAAATCGCGAAATCAGTAACCACGCTCTACCGATATGAACTAGAATATTGTCATCAAGAAGGAGATCGCAAGCGTGGTCAAAGTTCCTTGTACCTCATTCCTCAAGGTAGGAACTCCCCCGCTTGGCTTGTCTTGAATCACAACCCATCCTCCATCAAGTCTTTGGGAGGATAGCAGCTATGATGACAAAAGGGGGCAGATCGACATGACTCGAGTACCGCCAATCAAGATACAGGGGATTAAGACCAAGGCAGTCCCTCACATAAGAAGCAACATCGTATGGAGTGGACGAGGTCGGTGGATTGAGCCATTCCTCGGCTCGGCCGTAGTTCTGCTCAATGTGAATCCTAGCCGCGCCTTGGTCGGCGATTCGAACCCTCATATCATCAAATTCTACCAGGATATACAAACGGGAAATTTGACTTCCACCACTGCTCGATCTTATCTTGAAAGAGAGGGAAGCGAGCTTCTCAAATATGGCGAGGATCACTACTACGAGATCAGAAAACGATTCAACCTATACGGCGAGTCCCATGACTTTCTTTTCCTGAATCGAGCGTGCTTCAACGGACTCATGCGATTCAATAAAAAGGGGGGATTCAACACTCCGTTCTGTAGGAAACGAGACCGCTTCAGACCGGCCTATATTTCTAAGATATGCAATCAGGTCGCGTGGGTTTCTGAGATACTGAAGGGGAAAAAGTGGGATTTTGTATGCTCGGATTGGCCGGCTCTACTCGATCAATCTCGTAGCGGAGATTACATTTACGCCGATCCACCATATGCTGGCCGTCACACCGACTATTACAATTCTTGGGACGATAATGAAGCCTCTAAGCTGGAAGGTAGACTGAAGTCACTCCCTTGTCCTTTCATGTATTCCATGTGGTCTGAAAACAAGTACAGAAGAAATGACAGGCTTCATCGTGAGTTTTCAGATTACGAGATCAAGACTTTCTCGCACTTCTATCATCTCGGTTCAACCGAAGTATTGAGAAACGGCATGACCGAAGCACTGGTGATCGGATGAAAGATTTCATCCTCCATACCTTGAGCGAAATCAAGAATGGATATAGCTTTTGCGGTATCGTGGATCGCAAGGGCAGAATCTATCCTCTTGGATCAGATACCAAGGTAATCAGCACGTTGTTTGAGATCGTTGCCCGTCAGGCTGTCGCGAAGTATGCAGATGGAGCAGGAATGCAACTGGTGGAACCGAGTAAGCAGAATCACTATCCTGACTTCACCTTGATGAGAGGAGAAAATGACACGAGAAAGGTGGCAATTGATGTAAAAACCACCTATCTCGAGAACGGAAAAACACGATTTAGATACACTCTCGGAGGATACACTAGCTACATACGGCCTGAAACTGAAGATAAGAATATCGTCTATCCGTATAGCCAATACAGTGAGCATTGGGTGATAGGGTTTGTATATAAGAGGCTGGAATTAAAGAGGGAAGCGAGCGGTAGAATTTTTTCATTTAAAACGATTAATGAAATTCCTGTGCCCTTAGAAGATGTGGATGTGTTCATGCAGGAAAAATGGAGAATATCCGGCGACAAAGCTGGGAGTGGGAATACAACAAATATTGGTAGCATAACCGGAACTATTAGTGATTTCACTTCCGGTAACGGCGTATTTTTATCGGAAGATGAATTTGTTAATTACTGGAGAGGGTACGGAAGAACGGCACATGAGAGAAAAGGCGTGTATTCCAACGTTGATGAATTTCGTAATAGGGGAATTTCATAAACGCCGACCATCCGCAATCACCCCAAGAAAAATGGAAATTATGCCATCTACAGAGAGGTAGAGAGGCAGATACTCATCAGGAATGCACTCGCGGCGGCAACCGCCGCCCGAGTGGTCTGCCTTCGTCCGAGTCGTCCGATAGCCTCAGTCGAACCAATCCGTCAAGATCAAGGTCTCCCAAATTGGAACGGGGTAGTGCGCCCGTATTCAAACAGCAGATGTACTGGAAGCCCTCGGATTCGGAGGTCGTGGAAGCGAGTTGCAGTGCCAGCCCGTATTGTATTGGGTCCACGTCGGCGAAGATTGAACTGTCGTGAACCAATATCGCGAATGGTTGGCCTCGACGCGCTCGAAGCGTTGCAACCATCAGGTCGAAGCAGAAGACGACCATTTGGTCGATACCGGCGCTTCCTTCTTGATCGATCGAGAAGGTGAAATGGTAGCCTGAACTTTTATCGCTGACATCGATTCCCAGCTTTCCGGGGGAGCCGTACAGCTTTCGGGTGTATCCGGCAAAGAGGCTGACGGCCTCGTCGACGATTTTTCGTCTGTCATCCAGATCGCACTTCAGGAGATTTATGATATGGATGATTTTCTCGGTGATCTCATCTTTCATGCGATCGAGGCGCTTTCTCTCCTCGATGCGGATTTTGAGTGCTTCGGCATGGGATTCGAGTGCGCTAAGGTCGCCGCGTAAATCTGTCAGTGTTTCCAATGCCCCGCTTGATTGCAGTATCTCCAGCAGTTTCTGTTTTTGATCTGACAGATCATCGATGCGGATATTGCGTGAGGCGATCTCCGAATCTAGCCGGTCGATTTCCGATTGCAGAAATTCGCTGCGATTCTTGTATACCTGTCGGTGAAAATCAGCGACTTCGTTCAGAGAGCGAAGTGCTTCCTCTTTGAAGATCGCACCCGCCTCCCTCAGGACGGCTAAGGGATCTTCTTTCGGCTCATCTGGGACGCTCTTGGCGCTGAGTCGACAATACTCAAGAAGTTTTCGGTCGCTGTGATTTTCGTTGACTTGGCTATGCAGTTCGCGATCGACTTTATCTAGGCGTTTCTCGAGGGCTCGATAATTCTCGCGGACTTTGAAGCGAGACACCTCGACTCTTTTTCGATTGATTCGTGCTTTGAGAAGGACTCTTTCGGCCTCCAAATCTCCAAGCGACTGCTCATTAGCCGACGCTTCTAAACCTCGGAGGGCTTTTATGGCTGAGTTCACCTGCTTTCGCTTCACCTCATGTTCTTGAAGTTCTCGCTGTTTGGACCAGTTCAATCCTAGGAGAAACGAGGCGATCAAGCGAGTGTTCGGTTTAGGCTGCCCTTGAAACGATATCAGCGGATCGTTGAATGCAGCCTTTTCCGAGCGGACAAGATACAACAGCACTTCTCGAAAGGATGGCGAAAACTCTCCAGATGGATTTTTGGTATCAGGTACGAGCCTTGCGGACAAGGCTGACTTCCAGTCATCGAGAGATATCCGAAGGCGCTCGTCTTTTCGTTCGATCGCTTCGACTTCGATACCTGCCAAGAATGCTTCGGATACGAGCACCGTGTTCTCGCCTGTTATCCGGTCGACCATGATCGAAAGATCGTTCCACACGAAGGTTATTCCAAAGGAAACACCCTTCGATTCCGGATGACCAAAAACCTTGTCGCGTGAAACGTTGCTGCCAAGACAAAACCGAATGATTCTGAACAGGGTCGTTTTACCTGAACCGTTCGTTCTCTCCGTCTCGTCGGAGCCCTTCGCGGTATCTGCCAAAACGATATTCATCCCAGATTTGAAATCACTGGAACGAAACCCTACCAAATCGGATCGAATCTGTGTGATCACTTTTCTTTCTTTCCTGCTGAAATCAATCGCAGCACCCCGCTGTCGAATTCCAGCGCTCGTATTGCAAAAAGCAATGTAAGGGCTGCCGCGAACCGATTGAATGTTCGAACCCTCTCGTCCGAAGACAACCGATCCCACAGAGTCGATACGGTGTCATTCGGCCGAATCTCCCTCACGACAATCGCCGCCACCCCTAAAATGGAGAAATCCAACGGGATATATTGGTTTGGCAAGATAGTCATTTATGCCTCGAAAACATCGCAGATGAGGAACCGGTGGGTCAAGATGCAGAGCCCGGCGAGTTTTTTCGGCTCCTCGCCGTTATTGCCACAAGCCCACTTCCATATTTCTGCAAGAGGCTAGATCAGCCTGTGTTGATTATATTCCTTGAATTTTCGAAGCGATCGTTGTTAACTCATCTATAATATTTAATATTCTGAATCTGATAAGCAAATTCCCTTTCATCGTGTTATCCGCGACTATGAAACGCCTCTATCGTCCTCTATAATCAGTTCCCGAGCGGCGTCTCGAACAGATCAAAGGCGAGGGAAATCTTTCATGAGATGCATCGACCGATTGCAAGAATTGTCCAAGATCGAAAAAGGATGGTTGGGAAACGATCAGGGCGAACGAATCACTCATCTGTCGATATCGCGAGCGAGACGACTGATTTCCATGCGCGTTGATCTCGCTAGGCTCTTTCGTACTTTCCCCACCGAGGATGGCGGCATCTCATTGGAGTTCGACAAAGATAGTTGGAGTTTCGCCGTCGAGATCATGCCCGATGGCTCGGTGGAAATCGATGGAAGTTCGGAAGATGGTGATGTGTTCGAAGCCCGATCGTTCGAAGGTCTCTCGAAAGATTTTTTCGAAGCGTTCGATAACATGGTATCGGTGGCCTTTGACAACGATCGAAGACAAGCCCCCTTCAATAGGCGAAGCCTTTCGCGACTTTGACTCCCATGCGCCGGAATCTGCTCATGAAACGGCTGACTGAAAAGATCTTGGCCCATGCGGAGCAACTCTCGGAGGGAACCCCATTGGTGGCAAAGAATCTGCTTCACCTCGGCACCCGTGCCGGAGTGGATCAGGCTTTGTCCCGCTTGGCCAAGCGCGGGAAACTGATCCGTGTCGGGCGGGGCATCTACTTTCTGCCGGTGACGAGCAGGTTCGGCACGCACTTGCCTCCGGTAGGACTAGCAATCAAGGAGCTCGCGGCGCAGCGGGGAGAAACCATCGTTCCGAACGGCGCGGCGGCTGCAAATATGCTCAGGCTGTCGACACAAATACCGATTCGTTACCTCTACCTGACTTCCGGTCGTAGTCAAACGCTCATGTTCGGCAAGCAGAAGGTAGAGCTGCGGCATGCGCCGTCTTGGCAGCTGCTCTTCGCTAACCGTCCTGCGGGAAAGGCTATTCGCGCTTTGAACTATTTCGGTCCCGATCATGCAGAAAGAGCATTCAAGACACTGAAGCGAACGCTTCCTCCGACAGAGATCGACGACATGGTTGCAGCCGCACCCCAACTTCCGACTTGGCTGGCCCAAGTCATCACTGGGACGGCGACCCATTCTTGAACGGTTCATGTTTTGGTCGTAGGAGGACCAACGATATGCGACAAGAGAGCAACCGATCGTACGAGAGACGGAGAAATTCACGATGAAAGAGAACAACGCCAAGTGCGCAGAAATCAATTCCGAGAAGGCTTCGCTTAGAGGTTCAATCGATTCGTTCGAAAATCTACGACTGACGGGGTCGCGCAGGCTAGGAGACTGAGGTGAGGGCTATTCAAAGTGAAGATGTGGATTTTGCGTCATAGAACATTGCCAACTGTCAGAAAAATGCATATAATTCTGACAGACTGACAGGAGATTGATCATGAAACGACTGACTGAAAAGATCTTGGCCCATGCCAAGCAACTCCCGGAAGGCACCCCGTTGGTGGCGAAGGGGCTGCTTCACCTCGGCACCCGTGCCGGGGTGGACCAAGCATTGTCCCGTTTGGCCAAGCGCGAGAAACTGATCCGTGCCGGGCGGGGCATCTACTTTCTGCCGGTGACGGGCAGGTTCGGCACGCACTCGCCTTCGGTAGGGCTAGCAATCAAGGAGCTGGCGGCGCAGCGGGGAGAAACCATCGTTCCGAACGGAGGGGCAGCTGCAAACTGGCTAAGACTGACGACGCAAGTCCCGATTCGTTATGTTTACTTGACTTCTGGCCGCAGTCGGACACTCATGTTCGGCAAACAAAAGGTCGAACTGCTGCATGCGCCGTCTTGGCAGCTGAGATTTGCCAATCGCCCTGCGGGAAAGGCTATCCGCGCCTTGGATTGGCTCGGCCCCGACCATGCCGAAAAAGCACTCAAGACTCTGAGGAAAACGCTTCCTTCGGCAGAATTCAAAGACATGGTTGCAGCCGCACCTCAACTTCCGACTTGGCTGGCTCAAGTCATAACAGGAGCGGTAACCCATGCCTGAGCCATTCCTGTCTCTGTCGGTGAAGGACCGGCAAAGTGCGATCAAACAAGCAGCCGAACGTCTAGGTCATTTTGCCAACATTCTCGAAAAAGACGTCTGGGTGGTCTGGTCGCTGCAGACCTTATTTGAATCTGCGTTCGGCGAGAATCTTGTGTTCAAGGGTGGAACATCGTTGTCAAAGGCATATGATGTAATTAAGCGCTTCTCGGAAGATGTCGATATCACTTACGACATCCGTGCGATTGCCCCTGAATTGGTGGGCAACAACGATGAAGGCTTGCCGAGTACCCGAAGCCAAGAAAAACGCTGGTCGAAAGAAGCCCGCGGCCGTTTGGCTAAATGGGTCAAAGGCGAGGCACAGTCGTATTTGAAGAATGCTATCACCGCGCAAAATTTATCCGCGAGGGTATACGCTGAAGGCGAAAAGATCTTCATCGATTACGAATCAATAAACCCATCGGACAACGATTATGTTGTCCCAATCGTCACCTTGGAATTCGGTGCTCGCTCGACCGGCGAGCCTTCCGCCTTGCGTGATGTGAAATGTGACATGGATGGATTCATTGACGGAGTCTTGCTCCCAAAGGCAAAACCACGGGTGATGCATGCGGAAAGGACCTTTTGGGAAAAGATAACGGCGGTCCACGTCTTTTGTCTTCAGCAGCGTCTACGAAGCGAACGTCTCGCGCGGCATTGGCACGATTTGGTCCGCCTTGATGATGCGGGCATAGCGGATGCTGCATTGAATGACCGAGCCCTTGCCGAATCGGTCGTGAAGCACAAAGCGATGTTCTTCCGCATGAAGGCATTCAATGGCGAACCCATCGACTACGACGATGTCACTAACGGAAAACTGAAGCTGGTTCCGAACAGCGATCTTCGCTCGGCCCTTGAAGCCGATTACCAACACATGACCAAGACTGGTTTTTTGTTTGGTGACGCTGAGACTTTCGAGACGTTAATGGAGCGATGCGCGGAAATCGAAAAGCGCGCCAACCAAATAGCGCTTGAATGAGAATCTCTCCACCCAAGTCCGCATGCTGGCACAGTTGCCAATCCGAAGCGAATGTCCTGCAAAATCTTCTCCGCGAACGGATAGCGACAATCTCGTGCACGCCAACGAAAAGCCGGACGGTTCGAAAGGAGCGTCCGGCTTTTCCGTGCACTCATCTTCAAGCGCGGGGTCGATTGTCGGTTTAAAACCACTAGACCTATCAGCCGATAACGCCGCCATCGTTGCGGACGATAGCAACCACGGAGGAACGCGGTACTGCATCACCGCCTTGCGGCCAGTGGCTGTCGCCATCCTCACCGGGGTGTTGCACGCCGATGAGCATGGTTTTTCGATCGCCGCTCTAGCAGATGCCGGTGATCTCGCACTCTTTGGGACCGACCAAAAAGCGGGGAATCTGACCGGTCTCGGTATTGGCCAACAACATTTGGTTGTTGCCTTGGCCAGCGAATTCGTCCTTGTTGCTGTAGTTGCCGTCGGTCTGAATCCACAGCCCGCCTTTGGAGTCGAACTTGAGTCCGTCCGGTGAGTTGAAAATGTTGTCGGCATTCGCGGGTGGGCATGGTGGCGTGACAAACGGAAAGGCACTATATCTGCGTGGGCAATGACGGTCTGGACAATTTCGGAGGCGAGATAGGGCAGATAGACGAGTTTTTTATGATTTGCCGTTCGAAGCCTGATTGTCTTTCGGGTGAACGATGAAAACGATATCCGACACTTGGGCACATTCCAATCCACATGAAATCAAGCTACCGCCCGGGATCGCTGCTCATTCCATTCTTCCATCTGATCTGGCAATTCGTCTGACCATCCGGGAATCATGGATAGGCCGTTAGAGCGTCCATTCGATGACTTCCCGAAATTCCGCTTGGTAAATACCAAGGCGTAGTCGGATTTCAGGCTCTTCTTGCGGTTGTCTTGAAGGACCGATCCGGCGGAATAAATGCATGGAAATCGCCCGACATAATTCAGTGGCTTCGTCTTGTGACGTTTCCCGCTATTGCTTATATTGCGTAGAGCTGCCCATTGCTCTCGTTGTCGTGCATTGAACAGGACTACCAAGAAGCCCGATGGCGATAAGAGTCTTGGGATATCATCGAAGAACTCCGTCATCGCCGCAGCGTAACTATCTGCTGTTTTTCCACGCTCTTTTGCGTTCGAGAAGACGATTTCACGATCGAAATTGACTTCGGCTCCGAGGATGCCATTCCAAAATTCACTTAGTTCCAAATAAGGAACACGGTCGCTGTGGGGCGGATCGGTAATGATCAGATCGACCGATCGATCCGGTAACGATTCCATTTTCTGTCGGCAATCTCCGCAGAAAAGATAGGTTTGCGCGACATTCTCCAGAACGTCGTTCGCAGTATCGGAAATCTGTGTCGATGCTAGTGGATCTCCATCTTTCAGTGCCCGAGCCAGTTTGGATGCGCGGCGCTCGAAGCAGTTCCACACATTCACTTCGAAATGGAGTTTCGGTCTCCAGTATCCGATAACCCAACTCCCTACCTCCACCTTCGATGCCTTTTCTCCGGTCGTCTTTCCTCTCCCGGTAACGGCAAATACCATCTTGGTCATTTGACCTGACGCAGCGGTCAAACAAAGCATCAAGGTAGTGCGAACATCAGGAGGAAAGCCGTCAATCGCTTCGATTAGCATATCAAGATTTCGTTGTGCGCGACCGGTCATGATATCGTCGAGTGACATCTCGGGAGCGGCATTTATTCGTTTGTTGGTGAAGAACCGAGGCGAGCGTGCATATCGACTATTATAACGGCTGAACGACTCGCTCAATCTATGATCATGCTGCGTAGGTTTGCGTTCCTCTCGCGCTCTGCCTTTCGAGCCTCGTACCCACACTTGAGCGATTTTATCTTCGTTCCATAGAAAATGTGTCGCTACTTTATCGTCGCTCATGCGATAACTATCCAAAATTCGATTCTTCACGGAATGCTCTATATCAAAGAGCGCCGCTCGCACATCATCGACCGAGGGAGGGTGAACCAACATGCGGGTAAGCGCTATTGCGATCGGATTGATGTCGAACCCGATGAAGCGCCGACTACGTAAGAGCGCTTCGCGCGCAGCCGTACCTGATCCGACAAAGGGATCGAAGACTACCTGACCGGGTTTGGTCAATCGCTCGATGACATACGCAAGCGGCTCGTGAGGCTTTTTGCCCCAGTATTTGTGGAAGCCATAAAGCCCTTTGTATCCGGCCGGTGCCGCCGCCACTGCCGCGCTTATCGGATCTTGTATTTCCATGAAACCGAACGCCTTCTGTCTTTGCATATCATCACCCTTCCTTGCGATACCGGGCTCCGATGCCGCTGCTGTACGGTGCTAAGATCGATTGCATTTCCTATCTGAATATCATAACTTTGAAATGACAACCATTCGGAGGAACGCCACCTTTCTCCTTGATCATCAACCGATCTAGCCACTCACTGCTAGGATACAGGAATCCGCCGGCGATGCAATATATTCGATATGCGCTATGGGCTTTGTCGCCGTAGGGAGGTTCAGATTAAATCCCCCGTCGGAGTCAGGCCCGCCAAAATCGCCTCGGCTTGGGCAGTAACGGCTTGGACGGCTTCTTTTTCGAGATCGGGTGGGTATCCGTGGCTTTTTAGGATGCGGCGGACGAGGTTGCGCATCTTTGCTCGGGCGCTTTCTTTTTTATGCCAGTCCACGGTCACGTTCGATTTCATTTTTTCTAAGAGTTCGGTGGCGATGACGCGTAAGTGTTCGTTCCCCATGACCTCGACCGCGCTGTCGTTTTCGGCGAGGGTTTCGTAAAAGGCCACCTCTTCCTCGGAAAGTCCTTCTTCTTCTCCGCGTCTCTTCGATTTGTCGATATCCTTGGCCATGTCGATCAATTCTTGGATCATTTCGACCGTCGAGATCGCATTCGAGTGATACCGCGCCACCGCTTCTTCCAGTCGTTTCGAGAAATCCTTGCTTCTGACGATATTCTTTTTTGCAATGCTCTTGATCTCGCCCATCAGCAGTTTTCTCAGGGCATCGAGGGCGAGGTTTTTATGCTTCATATTTTGTATTTCCGACAAGAACTCGTTCGATAGGATAGAGATATCGGGAGACTTCAAGCCGGTTTCTCTGAGGATATCGACGATGCCTACACTGGCGACCGCTTTGTCGATTAGCTGATTAATGGCGAAGCCCTTCGTTCTCGATCCCAAGTGTTCGTCGAGTGATTTTTTCAAAATGGCGGCGCGGACGGCTTGAAAGAAGCCGACCTCTTCTTTGACCTTTCGCGCAAAATCGCTTGTCGATGCCAGAGCGAAGGCCTCGCCGAGCTCCGACACCGCCGATTGAAATCGTCCCCGCGCTTTTTCTTTCTCTTTTTCGTCTTCGACCTTCGCCGCCGCTTCTTTTTTTTGCCCCAATACTCGATCCATCGCGCCGGCGAGCGCGGCTAGTCGCTGTGCCGGTTCGCCCGAGATGCCTAGGGAATAGTCGTATCCGTGAAGCATCGCTCGCACGATATCAAGTTTTTCGGTCAAAACGGCAACGGCATCTTCCTCTTCCACGCCGACACGCTTTCGATCGGATTCCGAGTAGTCCTTCAACGCTCGGTTCAAGTTTTGAAAAATGCCGATGTAGTCGACGACCAAGCCGCCCGGTTTGCCTTCGAAGACCCGATTGACACGGGCGATCGCCTGCATCAGATTGTGCCCCCGCATGGGTTTGTCGACATACATCGTGTGCATGCAAGGGGCATCGAAGCCGGTCAACCACATATCTCTGACGATGACCAGTTTCAAAGGGTCGTCCGGGTCGCGGGCTCTATTGGCAATGGCTTCGCGGTATCTCTTGTTTCGAATATGGGGCTGCCATGCCTCGGGATCCGATGCCGAGCCGGTCATCACGACTTTGATCTCGCCTTTGTCGTCATCGTCGCTGTGCCAGTTGGGCCTTCGCTTTATGATTTGCTCGTAGAGGGCAACGCATATTCGCCGGCTCATGCAAACCGCCATGGCTTTGCCCTTTAGCGCTTCGAGACGTTCTTCAAGGTGGTCCACCAAATCGGCGGCGATTTGATTCAACCGTTTTTCGGATCCGACAAGCGCCTCCACGTTGGCCCATTTGGCTTTCGTTTTTTCTTGCTCCGTAAGAGATTCGTCCTCGAGGATTTCCTCTATTTCGGCGTCGATAATAGGCTTTTCATTTTCATCGAGTTCGATTCGCGCCAACCGGCTTTGGTAGTGAATCGGAACCGTCACCTCATCCTCGACGGCGCGGGAGATATCGTAAATATCGATTTCTTCGCCGAAGACCCCGTAGGTATTCCTATCCGCATGCTCGATCGGGGTTCCGGTGAAGCCGATGAAGGAAGCGTTTGGCAGCGCTTCGTGGACATAATGAGCGTAGCCATAGCCGATCTTCCCGGTGTTCGCATCGAGTCTTGCGCCGAAACCGTATTGACTTCGGTGGGCTTCGTCGGCAATCACGATCACGTTCTTGCGATCGGTCAATACGGGAAAATTCTCCTTTCCGGGAGGAGGCGAGAATTTTTGCATCGTCGTAAAAATCACGCCGCCGCTATTGCGGTTCAGCAGTTTTCGCAGGCCTTCGCGGGTGTCGGCTTGTTCGGGTGTCTGGCGGATCAAATCCTTGCACATACTGAATGTGGCGAACAGTTGATGGTCGAGATCGTTGCGGTCCGTCAAAACCACCAAGGTCGGGTTTTTCAGTTCTTCGGAGCGCACCAGCAAACCACCGAAGAAGGTCATCAACAGGCTCTTGCCCGAACCCTGCGTATGCCAGATCACCCCGATACGCCGGTCGCCCTCGGGAGAAGAGGCTTCGATCGCACGACGAAAAGCCTTGCGCGCCCCGAAAAATTGGTGATACCCGGAGACGATCTTGAAAGGCCCGTCTCCTTTATCCGCAAAAACCGTGAAGTCTCGGATCAACGACAGAAAATGCGATTTTTCGAAAACGCCGCGCAACAGCGTATTCAGTTCATCTTTCCCCCGAGGGCTGAAATCGCCATCATCGCCCGTCATCGAGCGCCAAGGCATGAAGCGTTCCCGATCGGCAGTCAGCGACCCGGCACGAGCGCTCAATCCATCGGAGAGTACCAACAGACAGTTGGTGCGAAATAGCGAGGAGATCTGGTTCTTATAGGTTTGAATCTGCTGAAAGGCATCATCGATGCCCGATGCCTCGCCAACGGGGTTTTTCAACTCGAAGACGGCGACAGGCAAGCCGTTCAAAAAGACAACGATATCCGGCCGCCGGTTGTGCTTGCCCTCGACAACGGTGAACTGATTGGTGACCGCCCAATCGTTGTTTTCGGGCTCGGTGAAATCGACCAACCAGACTTTATCCCCTCGGATCGTCCCGTCCTCGGCCGGATATTCGACATCGATTCCGTTGACCAACATCTGGTGAATCCGGCGATTTTCTTCCACTAGGGTGGGTGTCTCCCACCGCTGCAGAGTTCTTAGAGCATCATCGATGGCGTAGGTCGGAATGGTTGGATTGATACGCTCGACGGTGGATTTCAGACGCCCTTGCAAGATCACGTTTTGATAGGCCGCCCGCTGCGGATCCACCGTATCGGGGGAGGCTTCCTCGGATGACAGGATGGAGTATCCGATGTTTTCCAGTACCGATAGAGCGGCTTGCTCAACCATAGATTCGTTGATGGTCAAGTTTTATCTCCTTGATCACCGAAGTTGAGATTATGTTTCAATCGGTAATCTACTTCCAAAACTTCAACTAGTTTTTCAGCCAAGCCCTGGCTCGACGAACCTGCTCCTAACAATTTAAGTTGTCTTGAAATATTAGTGAGAATATTCGCACGAGCTGACAATCTGATTGGCCAGTCTACAGTCTCAAGTTCACTATAGCGCTTGGCAATTCTAGGTGTCCAGTCTAATAGTATCTCATTGGATACAATGTCTTCGTTGATTACTGATCGAATAGTAATATTTATTAATTCAGTCAGATCAGCAGTAACACCTGACGAAGAAAATCTAGATTCTTCTGCTATTTTTTTCTTCGCTCTCTCCCTCTTTTTTTCCTTCTCCTTATTCCTCTCCCTCTCTTCTTCATGATCTTGAACAATTTTTCTATGCAACCAGTCTTTGGTATAAATCGCGGCTCCAAGTGGGTCAGGAAATAGACTACCATGATGAATATTCATTTGCCTCAACATGACCAAATATTCTTCACGTGTTGATGGCATATTGGGAATATGAATCTTGCAAATATATTGCGATATCTGTGCTGCTATCTCGTCGATAGGATATTCCATTTCATATTCATTGGTCGGTTTGTCTTCAAATTCATCAAGATCTATTACATTGTTTTCACGAATTTTTTCAATAACATACGAAGCGAAATTATCTTTTCCGGAAGGCGTTATAGTGAATAAGCCTGCTTGGTTTACAAGACGAGCATTTTCATTTGCGACGGGCTCATAAAAAAGATCTCGCATTACCTCTTTAAGGCGTGACATATTAAGACAGAAAATAGCTCTGCTGGTATTTTCTTCTTCCGAGTCGTAATCAGGCTCCACGAAGGAAAAATAAAGAGCAACGAATGGCGATTTGGTCCAATCCAAAAGAGGAGTAAGTAGACCGTTGTGCTGACCATAAGCCCAGATTTCATTTTCATCCAGAAACTTGAGTTCCGGACCACGGCCACGCATTGCCAATTTGAATTGTTTTAGCAATTCTTTTCTGTCTTCAGATTTGATACTCCCTCCTTCATATTCGCGAGACAGGGTTGAGGACAACCCCCAGTCATATCTGCGCTGTCCTCTATAAATCATCTCTCGCTCGATTCCACGATGGCTAGGATGTCTCATGCAATCCATGAAATGTTCCCAATCATTAACACGGCATGACGGAAGCAAGCCATCTTCTTTATTATTCGGAAGAGCAAAATCAGGCCAAGCCGGCAATCTCTCATGATATTTCAATTTCCTATTTGGCATCAAAAATCTCCTCTGCATCTTGAGTTCGAATTTCACCTGAAATTAGCTTTGGTAAAAGCAAATCACGTGTCTTAGCGAGAGTATTTGAATTCTTACCATTTTCAATCTGCTTGTCAATAAAATACGTGACTATGTTATCAAAATCAGCGCACATATCTCTGAGTGGATCGATGAATTCATAAGACTTAACTTCCTGCTGATTCAATCCGGGTTGAGCTGCTTTACTAGTCCCAACGGATCGTAAATAACAAGAAACTGCCTCCGATTTAAACAAATAATATAAAAACGCTTGTCCTATCATTGAGCTTCGAATTAAAAATACATGTTCATTCACCATAAAGCGAGGAAATGGAAATCCGTTTCCGAATAAGCTCACTCTTTCTGAATTACCGACCATCGCGCCGTCTTTATAGATAGCAACATCGTAATTTTCAACCCATCCTTGTTTAACGATTTTTGCAAATTCAGAATCAACAAACTTAACTTTTGAATAATCAAAATCACCTATTTTTGCTAGACTTTCTGCCCCAACATTGGGTATTCCAGACTTCAATGTCCTGTCTACCCCTCCCTTCGGTCGCCTGCCAGATACAATTTCAAGATCAAAATCTCCCAATCTGGCTTTTCTCCATCCTTTCGGCAGGCCATTGTCAGTTAGCATGGCGGGAAATCGGTCAGCAATTTCTCTGTTTTTTTCAGGGGCCGAAAATACACCACCGAGGATAACATCGGGGTCGGTGGCGCCTTCCATTTTGCGGCGGGTGGGGCCGAAATCGACGAACCAGTCTTGGAAAATAGCCTGTGCCATTGACTCCAGTGTTTTGTTCATTTGTTGGTTCAATTCGATTTTCTGATCGATCGTTTCAAGTTGATGAACGATTGCTTTCTGCTCTTTCAACCTAGGAACAGGGATTTTAATGGTTTTAAGATAGGAAACCGGCCGAGCGATCGCAGGGACTCCAACCTGGGATGCATTGGCCAGCAAAAGATGTTGTCCTTGGCGTGTTTTGAAAAAATAAGCCAAATACGCTGGTAGGATTTTTGATTGATCAGGCCGAAGATAAAATTGTCTTTGGGAAATTATCAATCTTTCAAAGGGACAATCATTTTTGATATATGCTGCTTGACCTACATTTCCCGCATGAGTAAATATAACATCACCTCTGGAAACCAGAGAATTTTTTAGTTTTTCTGCATGTTCTTCCGATATGAAATTAAAGTCTTTTGAAAAATCTACTGAAACTCCAAACAAATGTTGGCCACTGATTATAGGAATACCTGCATCAACGAATGTTTCGACCTTAATAGATGAACCAAAAGGTCCCATCCCTATTTTCTCTGCGATTTCTTCAATTTTTTTCTGCGGCCAGACAATCATTTTCTAAAACCCTCCCGAGCTTTTATCTGATCTGCCGATCACACGGCTTGTTATTGTTATCTACAAAAAATAGATACATCTCAATTCTCCCGAATGAGATCGAAATTATCTTTAATCTGATTGTTCAGCCTAGTCGATTCAGCCATCTGTTCTTCCAGTTGGAATTTTAGGCTGGCGAATTTTTCCGCAAACGGAATTCCATCATCCTCTGCTTCCGGCATGCCGACATAGCGGCCCGGAGTCAGAACGTATCCGTTTTCTTCTATTTCATCGATGGATGCGGATTTGCAAAATCCCGGAATGTCTTTGTATGCCTCATCGGGCTTTTTATTTCGCCAGCGATGATAGACGCTTGCGATCTTTTCGATGTCCTCTTTGCTGAACTCGCGGCGGACTCGGTCTACCATGTAGCCTAGATCGCGGGCGTCGATGAAGAGGACTTTGCGGCGGCGGTTTCGGTATTTGTTGGCGGTTTTTTTCTTTGCCAAAATCCACAGGCAGGCGGGGATTTGTGTCGAGTAAAAGAGTTGGCCGGGGAGGGCGACCATGGCATCGATAGCGTCTTTTTCGATCATCTTTTTGCGGATTTCGCCTTCTCCGGATTGCTGCGAGGACATCGACCCGTTGGCCAGTACCACGCCTGCCATTCCGCGGGGGGCTAGGTGGTGGTAAATATGTTGCAGCCAAGCGAAGTTGGCGTTGCCAGCCGGTGGGCGGCCGAAGGTCTTCCAGCGGCAGTCATCTCGCAATCTGTCGCCGCCCCAGTCGGAGATATTGAAAGGTGGATTGGCGAGGATGAAGTCGGCGCGCAAGTTGGGTAGTTCGTCTCGGTGGAAACTGCCTTCGTTATTCCAGCGAATGTCGGCGTCGATTCCCTGCACTGCGAGGTTCATCTTTGCCAATCGCCAGGTGGTGTGATTGATCTCTTGTCCGTAGACCGAGATTTTGTCCGGTCGTCCGCCATGCTCTTCGATGAATTTTTCGGATTGTACGAACATACCGCCGGAGCCGCAGCATGGGTCGTAGACGCGGCCTTCGAAGGGTTCGAGCATCTCGACCAAGGTGCGGACGACCGAGCGTGGGGTGAAGAATTCGCCGCCGCGCTTGCCCTCGGAGGAGGCGAAGCCCGAGAGGAAATATTCGTAGACGCGGCCTAGTAAATCCTTGCTGCTTCCGTCATGCATGCGGATATTCGAGAAGAGATCGATCAACTCTCCCAGCATGGTTTTGTTGAGCGTCGGGCGACCGTATTCTTTGGGTAAAACGCCTTTGAGATTTGCATTGGTGGGGACTTTTTCGATGGCTTCCATCGCTCGGTCGATCAGGCCGCCGATATCCACTTTCTTGCCGTTGGGAAGTTTGATCTCCGTTCGCTTGGCGTTTTCTTGGAGGTAAGTCCAACGCGCCTGTGGAGGAACCCAAAATACGTTCTCCGCTAGATATTCATCACGTTCTTCTACGAGATCGGGGTCTTCTTCTTCGAGTTCGGCGTAGCGTGCTTCGAAAGCGTCCGAGATATATTTCAAGAAGATAAGTCCGAGTACGACATGCTTGTACTCGGATGGTTCGAGATTGCCTCGTAACTTGTCCGCCGCTTTGAAAAGTTCAGCGGCGAATTCCAAGTCGCTTTTCCAAGTATCGATGTCGGCCAAGTCCGCGCTCTCCTATCGTGCGCTTTGAAAAGACTCTGAGGTTTTCTTATGCTTTGCTCGGTTTTTGGCGAGGGAAGTCGGTACGATCTGGCTCATCCGATATTGAGAAGGCGCATGACGAACGCAGGTATGTTGGGGATCGTCGCGATTGCGGCGAGCATCGATAGCAGGATTCCGACGGTCCATAATCCTGTCTTTAACGGTACCCACTGCAGAGCTTCGTACATCTTTGCGGTGGTCTTTTTCATTTCGGCGATTCCCTTGGCGTTTTCGGCGATCAAGATTGCATTCTTGTCGAGCCGCTCCTCGATTCGATCGAGTTTATCGCTCGACGCTTTTTCCTTGGCCTTGAAATCGCTCATTGTAAGGAGGGTCGATTCGTGTGGATCATCCGCGGCCGATAAGGAATATGATGACTGAAAGGGCGTAGGGGACTTTTGCGAGTACGACGAGCAGTGATAGTAGGATTCCGAGGGTCCATAATCCTGTCTTTATCGGTACCCACTGCAGCGCTTCGTACATCTTCGCGGTGGTCTTTTTCAGTTCGGCGATCCCTTTCGCGTTTTCGGCAATCGCCTTTGCGTTTTCGGCGATCAGGATTGCAGTCTTGGCGTTCAAGACTGCAGTCTTGTCGATCCGCTCCTCGATTCGATCGAGTTTATCGCTCCACGCTTTTTCCGCGGCCTTGAGATCGCTCATTGCAAGGAGGGTCGATTCGGGTGGATTATCCGCGGCCGATAAGGAACATGATGACTGAAAGGGCGTAGGGGACTTTTGCGAGGACAACGAGCAGTGATAGCAGGAGTCCGACGGTCCATAATCCTGTCTTTATCGGTACCCACTTCATCGCTGCGTCCAGATTCATTTCCAGACTCGCAGTGTTCTCTTTCAATTCGGCGATCCCTTTCGCGTTTTCAGCGATCCCTTTCGCGTTTTCAGCGATCACCCTTGCGTTTTCGGCGATCAAGATTGCAGTCTTGGCGTTCAAGGCTGCAGTTTTGGCGTTCCGCTCCTCGATTCGATCGAGTTTATCGCTCGACGCTTTTTCCTTGGCCTTGAGATCGCTCATTGTAAGGAGGGTCGATTCGTGTGGATTATCCGCGGCCGATGAGGAACATGATGACTGAAAGGGCGTAGGGGACTTTTGCGAGTGCGATGAGCAGTGATAGCAGGAGTCCGACGGTCCATAATCCTGTCTTTAACGGTACCCACTGCAGTGCTTCGTACGTCTTCGCGGTGGTCTTTTCCATTTCGGTGATCGCCTTTGCGTTTTCGGCAATCCCTTTTGCGTTTTCGGCGACCAGAGCCTCGATTCGATCGAGTTTATTGCTCCACGCCTTTTCCGCAGCTTCGAGGTCGTTCATTGCAAGGAGGGTTGATTCGGGTGGATCATCCGCCGCCGAAAAAACGCATGATTATCGATATCGCGTCGGGAATCGCTGCGATCGCTGCGATACCGACGGCTGCCGAGAGCAGGATCCCGACGGTCCACAGCCCCGCTTTTAGCGGCATCCACTTCATCGCTTCCTCCAGCCTCACTTCCAGCCTCACAGTGCTCGCTTTCAATTCGGCGATCCCTTTCACGTTCTCGGCGATTTGGACTGCATTTGTATCGAGTATGCCCTCGATTCGATCGAGTCTCCGATCGTGCCATGCCCTTTTCTCTTCATCGAGCTCGTACATTGCCTTGTCCTCTTCGTTCACTGCTCTGTTCTCCAAGCGAGGCTATCTATCTTAGCACCGATATTGCATGGCGGGGGCGGATTCATGTCTCGAAGTGCGGTTTTCAAAGGGTGGGGCGGCTTGCAAGCCGCCCCGAAGCTTCGAAGGGTTGGATCTGTGAGATTCGACCTCAAAAATCGCTGTCGCGATCGTCTCGGAAGGGGGATTCGGAGGCGGGCGGGGTTGTCGGATCGCTGAAAGGAGAGGGGTTGACGCGTGTGCTCGAATCGTTCGTGCTACCGGTTGCCGGCGGCGGGGTGGTCGAGTCGGTGGTCTGTTTGCCGGTGCCGAGGGCTTTTTTCGATGTGCCGCCGCCGTTTCGATTTTGGTCCAAGGCGCTCATGGCGGTGGCAACCAGGCTTGCGATATTGCCTAAGTCGGTGGGCAAGATCAGGCTGTTGCTTTCTTGCGCCAAGCGACCGAACTGCTCGACGTATTGCTCGGCGACCCGCAGGCGGGCGGCGGTTTCTCCGCCTTCTTTCGAAAGGGCGATGGCGATATCGCTCAGTCCTTTGGCGGTGGCTCCGGCGATCAGTTCGATCTGGCGGGCGTTACCCTCGGCCTCGTTGATCAGTTTTTGTTTTTCGCCCTCGGAGATGCGGATGGCCTCGGTCATCAGGCCCTCGGCGCGATTGATGCGGGATTGTCGGTCGCCCTCGGAGATGGCGATCTCGGCGCGTTTTTCCCGCTCGGCGCGCATCTGCTTTTCCATCGCTTCCATCACGGTTTGGGGCGGGGTGATATCGCGGATCTCGTAGCGCAATACTTTGACTCCCCAGTTCTGGGCGGCTTCGTCGATCGCCGAAACGACCTGTCGGTTGAGGGTCTCGCGCTCTTCGAAGGTTTTATCGAGTTCGATCTTGCCGATAGCGGAGCGCAGCGAGGTCTGTGCCATCTGGCTGGCGGCGAATTTATAGTTCTCGATGCCGTAAGCGCTCATACGCGAATCGAAAACTTGCATATATAGAACGCCGTCGACGGTGACCATCACGTTGTCGGAGGTGATGCAATCCTGGGAGCCGATATCGATCACCTCTTCTTTGAGGCTGCGCCTATAGGCAACGACATCGAGAAAGGGAAAGAGGAAGTGCAATCCGGCCGCAAGGGTGCGATTGAACTTGCCGAGTCTTTCGATCACGTATTCCGAACGCTGCGGCACGACCACCGCGGTGTTGTAAAGCGTGAATATGACCAAGATGGCGATGACCGCCAGAACGACGAGCAACACCAGGTTGGTGCCTATGAGTTGATCCATCATGACTTCATCTCCTTGACTTTGATGATGGTTGCGCTGGATTCGTCAACGGAAACGACCACGACGGGGGTTCCGACCGCGATCGGCTGATCGGCTACGGCAGGCCAGGTGCTCCCGAGGCCTTGGATGCGCCCGGTGCCGACGGCGGGGATGGCTTCCACCACCTCGGCGTGCTGACCGATGCGCCGGTCGGTGCTGTCCAAACCGACGGTATCGCCTTTGAAGGTGCGTTTGAAATACCTTCGAAGCGTCAAGATCAAGACGACCGAGGCGATGGTGAAGATCAATATCTGGGCATTGAACGATACGTCGAAGGCCCATATCGCCAGCGCCACCAGCCAAGCCGCGATGCCGAAAAAGATCACGATGAAGCCGGGCAAGAGGAGCTCGGAGAATATGAGCACGGCTCCGACCAAAAACCATGTCAGAGCGATGTATTGGGTGATCCATTCCATGGATGCTTTTCCTTGTCTTTGATCGGATCTTTGATCGGGCTTTCGATCGGGCTTTCGATCGCGCAAGCTTTCTTGGCACCCGCCGACGATGGCGTCGACAACGCCACGAGCCACGGCGGATCGCGAGTCGTCAAAAAGGGATGCGAGCGCTTTGCTAAGGGTCGGATTTCGGGCGATTCCGAATCGCTTGGAGGGCGGCTTCGAGCACGACGATCTTTCGATCGGACCCTTGGCTTCGTCCCAATCGCTCGCCGTTCAAGCCGACGACGGCGAGGGTGCGATCCGGCTTGACCGACAGTTCGAAGTCGTAGCCGAGTTCGAGCATCCGATCGAGAACCTGCATATTCTGGGCTTCGTCGCGGTCGGGACGCCAAGAGAACTCGCTCATCACCGGATCGCCCTCGGCGGTGTGCCAAACCGGAACTCTTTGCTCGCTTGCCCACGCAATCGAAACGACCTGCCAGCAGAAGATCTTTTGCGCGGCCTTTTTACTAAGGTCGGGGTCGGATTGGCCGGTTTCAAGCGCATCGCCTTCGCCGTGCGGTGCGGATTGCGGGTTGTTCATGCTCTGTTGCCCGGGCGAAAGGAGTGCGGTCCGGCTTGGCCGATCGTTCGAGGTCGTGGCCGAGAGCGAGCGTTCGATCGACGATCTGTATGTTCCGGGCTTCGTCGCGATCTTAGGCGCCAAGAGAACTCGCTCATCGCCGGGTCGCCCTCGGCGGGGTGCCGAACCGGAACTCTTCGCTCGCTTGCCCACGCAATCGGGGCGACCTGCCGGCATCCGATCTTTTGCGCGGCCTCGGTGCAAAAATCGAGGTCGGGGTCGGGGTCGGGGTCGGCTCCGGATTGACCGGTTTCGAACACACCGCCGTCGCCGACCACCGGCGCGGATTGCGGGCTGTTCATGCTCTTCTCATGATCTTCTTACGATCTTCGCAAGAGGCGAATCTTTCGGATTGCGCACTCGAAATTCGGCTCGACATTCGATTCGCTTTCGGCTCGCTTTCGGACTGATTTCGCAAAAGCGTTTGCCCGGCGTTCGCGTCGGCACGAACGCGAACGCCATGGTCTCGTCGATGCTCGAGAAAGCGATCGATCTCGCGCTTGTTCAGTGTTTCGCGATTTCCTTGGCAACCACGTCGAAGGCTTTCAAGGTGAGTTCGATATCCTCGTCGGTATGGGCGACGGAAACATAGAACTTGCTGCCGGCCTTGATCACTCCGTGCTGCGCCAATAGGTTGTTGAACATCGAGAGTTTTTTCTTGTCCCCGTTTTCGACCGACCAATAATCGACGATCGGGGCGCCGGTAAAGACGATCTCGAAAAGACAAGGCTCGCCGGTGATCTGCGCCTCGACGCCCGCATCGCGCATCGCGTTGCCGAGCCCCTCCATCAGCTGCCGACCGTTTTCGAAAAGGCGCTCGTAGGCATCGCCTCGGCTCAAGACATCGAGGGTCGCAAGCCCGGCGCTGGCGGCCATCGGATTCCCGTTGAGGGTTCCGATCTGCGGCAAAAAGCGCTCCGGTCCCACGGCCGCGGCATCGAAATGCTGCATGATATCTTCGCGCCCGGCAAGGCCCGCCAAGGGGAAGCCGCCGCCCACGATCTTGCCGACGGTGCATAGATCCGGCACCACTTGATAGAACTCCTGTCCCCCGCCGTAAGCGAGCCGGAAACCGGTGACGATCTCGTCGAAGACCAGCGGGATCTCGTATTTTTCGGTCAGCTCGCGCACCCCTTGAAGGAAGCCGGGACGCGGCGGGATGATGCGTTGCAAGGGCTCCATCACCACTCCGGCGAGGGCGTCGTGATGCTCCTCGACGATGGCCCTGACCGCCTCCAAATCGTTATAGGGGGCGACCAGGATTTCGTCTTCGATCACCGCCGGGATGCCGGCGGAGTCCGGAATGGGGGAGGTGCCGTTGGCGTGTCGCTTGGGGGCCAGGCTCATCAGGGCGTATTCGTTCATCCCGTGATAGCCGCCTTCGAATTTGAGGATCTTCGAGCGCCCGCGAAAAGCCCTCACCGCCCGCATCGCGTAGAGGGTGGCTTCGGATCCGCTGCTGGTATAGCGCACCTTTTCGGCGCACGGCATCGCTTTGCATATCGCCTCGGCCAAGAGGATGCCCGGAGGGCTGTTGGCGAAAAAAGTCGCGCCGCGCTCGAGTTGGGCTCGCACCGCCTCCATCACTTCGGGATGGTTATGTCCCAAGAGCATCGGACCCGATCCCAATAGATAGTCGACATATTCTCGTCCCGATGCGTCCCGGACACGCCCGCCTTTGCCCTCGACAATCACGAACTCCGGGGCGTTTCCGAAACTGCCCCCGGGAAGATAGTTTTGGGCCTTTTCGCGCAGTTCGGCCTCGGCGAGGGTTGTCTGTTCCATGGCTGCTCTCTCCGCATCGACGAAAAAAGAAAAATTTCGGTAGAAGCCGGCAAAAAGCGCATCGATCGACGCTTTCGTCGAAGCGCCTTTCGGCTCGGGCGGGAATGATAGTACGAATCAAGGGATCGCGGGCTATCCTTTCGGTCGATCGCGTCGGGATCGGCCGGGATTCGCGTCGGGATTCGCGTCGAGAAAGCCCCGCGGAAGGGTATTTCCCGCGCCTTCGAGCGAAGGCTCGATCCGAGCGAGCAGCGGCGGCCTCGATCTTCTGAGCGATACCCCCTTGCGAGCCTGAGTTCGAAGCTGCGTGCTGAAAGTGCGCCCGCTCACCGACCGAACGAAGTCCCCGCACCCGCTCGCGCGGGCGTAAGGGAGACCCGCTATGAATCCCGGCATCGCCGGCATCGCGCTGATGATCTTCGACCGCTGATCTTCGACTGCGCCTATTTCGCCGCAGGCTTCGGCAATCCCTTCGTCTACTGGCCGATCCTCTCGCTGATCGCAATCTCCGCTCTCTTCGGGCTCTTAGCCGCCGCCGAGCGATAAGCGACGTTCAACAAACGCGGGCCGGAAAGGCTCGAAGAACTGCAACGCGGGCGACTGCGAGACCGCGAGCCACACCCACCGGGGCTGCGCGAGCCGCGCTGAATCGCGGGCTTTGCCTACCGACTTCGAAGGGAGATCGCCATGCACCCGCGCTTTGTCTTGACCTTGCCCTTGACGCTTGACGCTTGCCTTCGTCGCCATAGTCGAAGGTCTCCGCGAGCCGCCGTCAAACTGGCACAAGCCCGCGCCGAATACGAGCGAGCATCCGTCGAACCAGATCGAACCAATGCCGACAACGAGCGAGGCCTTGCAGAAATCGTACGAGCCGGGGAGGGCGAGTTCTTCGCCGAGGTACTCGTACGAGCCGCCGATGCGGGCGACGAATTCGCCGCGTCGTTCTTAGGAAGGGGGTTAGCCGACGACGGCGATCACGATCCAGCAAGATTCGTACTCTTTCGGACTCGGTGGACAGCGCTTTCGAGCCGGGGCCGGGGACGAGCGAGCCCGCACCGAATACGAGCGAGCATCCGCTGAACCAGACCGAACCAATGCCGACAACGAGCGAGGCCTCGCCGAGATCGTACGAGCCGGGGAGGGCGAGTTCTTCGCCGACGTACTCGTACGAGCCGCCGACGCGGGCGACGAATTCGCCGCGTCGTTCTTAGGAAGGGGGTTAGCCGACGACGGGGATCGCGATCCAGCAAGATTCATACTCTTTCGGACTCGGCGGACAACACTTTGGAGCCGGGGTCGGGGACGAGCGAGCCCGCGCCGAACACATACGAACTCTTTTAGAAAGGGTGGACTTAGGAGTCGATTTTAGGAATCGATTTCAGGAATGGGAGAGACAACGCCTGCGCAAGGTTGATTGCGATGCGAGCAAGCGAATCGGCACGGACTTCGAGCGAGCGGGCGAGGACTTATGATTGCCCGTGCCGACGCGCCGAAGGGTCGCGAGGCGACGCTTGCCCTGCCCGCGCCTCGAGTCCTTGCCGTGCTTGCGGTATTTCTTGCCTTGACGCCGGGGGAAGGCCCGGCGAGCAGGGGATAGGATGCTCTTCGACGATGCACCGGCGTTATGCCTTGCGCTCGGATTCAGCGCGGCGTTCGTCGCGGTCTCAAATAAGCCCGCGATTTATCTCTTCGATGCGCATGAAGAGACTCTTGTTTATCTTCGATTGACGGGTGGCGCTGGACGACGACCCGAGGAGCGCGGCGATAGAACTTATGATTGCCCGTGCCGACGCGCCGAAGGGTCGCGGGGCGACGCTTGCCCTACCCGCGCCTCGAGTCCTTGCCGTGCTCGCGGTGTTTCTTGCCTTGACGCCGGGGGAAGGCCCGGCGAGCAGGGGATACGATGCTCTTCGACGATGCGCCGGCGTTATGCGTCGCGCTCGGATTCGTCGCGGTGTTCGTCGCGGATGCGGATGAGCCCGCGATTGATTTCGTCGAGTCGCAGCAGCACGCTTTCATTGATCTTCGCTTGTCGCTTGGCGGCGAGCGACGCCCCGACGATTGCGAACATGACGATCACCGACACCACGCACCAATAAAAGATCGGGTTGCCGGGATCGACGATGAGCGGATAGATCGCGAAATATACGTTGTCGAAGACAATCAGCGCGAGCACGGCGATTACGGGGTTCATGGCGTCGGCTCCGAGTCGGCGATCAGACCGAGCGACGCGGCGATCTCGCGCTCGGTGTCGTCGTCCAGTACTTCGGTGGGATAGTGGGTATCGATGCGTCCGACGCAGATGCGCGTTTTGGTGAGCGTCGGGTCGCTCGCGCGGCGAAGACGGACGGCTTCTTCGGCGGTCGGCAATCGGATGCTTTCCGTCCAATAGGGCGCAGGTTCGACGGCGTACTCGCTGCGCTCGGGCAGGTCGGACGCCATCGACAACGCGATATAACAATCTGCTTCGGTTTCGTCGTCGCAGTAATCGACCAGTTGCTTATCGAGCGTGCCGTCTGCGTTCTTGGTGATAAGGACGACGGCGAAACTTTGGCGTCGTCTTTGGATGATGTAAACGCTCGCGGGCGGCAGTTCGGCGATGGTGTCGTTCATGTCGGGCTCCGTTCAGCGGGGGCGACGCATCGCGAGCGCGTCGGCGGGCGAGCGATAGGGTTGCACCACCAGCAAGCGACCGGCGATCTCGCCGAACAATGCCCGGCTCGCGCGGTGCGCTTCGTCTTCGGTCGCGAAGACGGGGGCATTGGCATCGGGCACCGGCGACCCGTCGGGGCGCACGGCTTGCGAGCGATGGACGCGCCGAGCGTGGCTCGCGACAAGGCACTCCGCGAACATCGCCGCATCGCTCGTTTCGCCGCTTATATCGCTAATATAAACTTTCGCTCGAAAGTGCCGAGCGCGGGCGCCCCCCCGAGGCTTCCGCCGCCGGTGCCGGACGATGCGAAATTTTCTTTTTCTCTTCGATGCGCGAGGCTTCGAAATCCCATGAGCAATTCGGATATCGGCTTTATCGGTGGCGGCAATATGGCCACCAGTTTGATCGGAGGGCTGATCGCGAAGGGTTTTTCCCCGAAGACCATCTGCGTTTCGGACCCCGACGCCGCCCGGCTCGATCACCTACGCCAACGCTTCGGCGTCGATACCGGCAGCGATAACGCGAAGCCCGCCGCCTGCCCCACGGTGGTGTTGGCGGTCAAACCGCAGATCATGCGCGAGGTGGCAACGGCACTGGCCCCGACCTTGGAAGGGCGCAATCCCCTCTTGGTCTCGATCGCCGCCGGGGTGCGGGTATCGGATATCGATCGCTGGGCGGGAGGCGGCAAAGCCATCGTAAGGACGATGCCGAATACCCCGGCTTTGGTGGGCTGCGGCGCCACCGCGCTGTTCGCCAACGATCAAGTGGATGCGGCGCAGCGCACCGCCGCCGACGATATTCTGCAGGCGGCGGGGATCACCTTATGGGTGGACGACGAAGGGCTGCTCGATGCGGTAACCGCGCTTTCCGGCAGCGGACCGGCCTACTTCTTCTTGTTGATGGAAATCATGCAAGCGGCGGGGGTGTCGATGGGCTTGGATCGGGCCACCGCCAAACGACTGACCCTGCAAACGGCTCTCGGCGCCGCTCGCATCGCTTTGGACGAGGACGAGGATCCCGCGGTTTTGCGCGAGCGGGTCACTTCCCCTAAGGGCACGACCGAGCGGGCCATCGTCGCCATGCGAGAAGGCGGTATCGAGGCGCTGGTCGAACGGGGAATAACGGCCGCGCAGCGACGGTCGGTGGAACTCGGGGACGCCTTGGGCACAGAGTGAGGACTGCCGATCATGACCGGACCTGTCAACAATGCACTGGTTTTTCTCATCCAAAGCGTTATCGGTGCCTACATCCTGATCGTCATGCTGCGCCTGCTCTTGCAATGGGTCAGGGCGGATATCCACAACCCCGTTTCGCAATTCGTCATCCGCGCCACCGAACCGACGCGCGCACCTTTCAAACGCTTGCTCCCCACGATCGGGAGACTCGACGGCGCGTGCGTCGTCTTGCTGCTGATCTTGCAATCGGCCGAAGTCCTGCTCGTCAGCGTCATCACCGGCAACCTCGTTCCCTCGACGCCGGCGCTGGCGCTCTTCTCCCTGGCCGAGATATTGCAGCTCGCCTTGAACGTATTCTTGTTCTCGATACTGATCGAAGTGATCATGAGTTGGATCAGTCCCTACGCCCGCAATCCCGTCTTGATGTTGGTGCACAGCATCAACTACCCGCTCTTGGCACCCGCCCGGCGCCGCATTCCGCCGCTCTCGGGTATCGACCTTTCGCCGATCGTCGTCCTTTTGGCGCTGCAGTTGGGAAATATTTTGATCGTCGCCCCGCTGCGCGGACAGGCCATCGCGATGTGGTGATCGGATGTGACGATCAGATGTGGTGATCGAGGGATCGAGCACTCGTTTTCGACAAGCGGGGACGAAGGAGTTGCCGGAGAGGATCCCAAAATACGAGGCGAATACGAGGCGACGAGCGAAAGTGGTCGCACGCCCGGTTCAGCCTCTGGCTGAGTCAGTTATCGTTTAGGCTTCGGGGGCGGGGGCGGAGAAAGGCTACTAAGCCTTGCGCCCGCCATGAAGCACCCGCCCGAAAGACCCATGCGGCATAAAAAAGCGGGGCGGGGGTCGATAAGCGTCATGAGCAGCGACCCCACCCCGCCCGTAGCCCGCGTGCGAGGCTCGAAGGTGTCGGTGGTTATATATCTCACGGGCAATCATTAAGTGCCCGCGTCGAGGAGGTTATTCAGCAGGTACGAAATATCGACGCTGCCGGGGATTTCGGCGAGCGCGTACGGCGTTTGGCCGAGCACGTTTTTCTCGCACGACTCGGCTTGCGTCATGCCCGAGATCGGTCGACAGGCGATGGCCGGATCGCCGCGTGCAATAGCGGCTCTCCGTCATCGCGCGCCCGCTCTCGCTCGAAGGCAAGAGAGCCCGTAACGCTTCGCCCGCTCGATTGGCTTCGTCGACGGCCCGCCCGGCTTCGTCGCCGGCTCGTATGAGTTAGGCACCGCTGGATCGCGGGTTCGCTAACGCTCGCTCCGCTTTGACGAGTGCTCGTACAGCTTCGTCATGGGCTCGTATGAGTTCGGCGTGGACGTCGACAAACTCGTCGCCCGCCGCGGTGCGCTCCCCCGCGAAGACGAAGGTCCCCCGCCCCAGAGTTATTCGAGACACTTCTCAAGACCTGATCTGATGGGATGACGTAGGGGCTTCATGATGAAAAAGAAGAATGCCGGCCACGCCGGTGCCATGGCTGCGAAGCGTTCGCTTGGAGGGGATCGGTCTTCGACCGGCCAACAAAAACGACGGCATCGTATAAGCCAAGAGGCTGCGATGCCGGTGATTCACGATGATGGCGTGGAAGGGACGAGGGATGATATCGAGAGGCAAGTCGAAAGAGATATCGGAATTGCCTCTCTTCGCCGGTGAGGCGTGGCTGAAAAAAGCGTAGACAAAGCACTATAATCATCGAGGAAATAACTTTATCTGGGGAATGGGTAAAAATTCATTCTTCGCTCTTTTTAGGGAGCCGGCTATCATGAATACCCCCCCCCCCCCCCGAATTTAATTTATTAGACGTCAAAGAACGAATTCGTCTCCCTAAGCCGTCGTTGGCTTTTTCGATGGCGCTGCTGATGCTGGGCAGCACCGCCTTGGCGCAGTCACCCCCGGCCATCGTCGTGAGTCCCGGCACGCTGAATATCGACGAAGGCGATATGTCCGTTATCGACTACGGCGGCTCTTTCACCGTCGAGATAAAGCCGGCGTCGACAGAGAGAGTCAGATTACGGATAGCAATCGACAACAGCGATGTCACCACCAACACCGTGAGCCTACTAATCTTTCCCGGCGCCGCCGCGCAGACAGTCAGAGTCAGAGCGGCGCACGACGCCGACAACCAAGACGAGACCGCCACCATCACCATCAGCACCACTAGCATCTCGACGCCCGATGTCACGGTACAAGTCAACGTCAAAGACGACGACCCCCCATCCGGCAGTATCGTGCTCGACAATACCGATACGCTGACCGTCAACGAAGGCAGCACCGCCACCTTCACCGTCAAACTCGATACCGAGCCCGACGCCGATGTCACCGTGGCGATAACGAGCGCCGATACCGATGCCGTGACGGTCTCTCCCGCTTCGCTGACCTTTACCGACAGCGACTACAACGAGACGCAGACGGTCACCGTCACCGGGGTCGAAGACGACGACTACAACGATGTGGCGTCGGTCATTCTCACCTTGAGAGCGACCGGCGGCATCGACGCCGACGATGCGACCAAGACGGTCACCGTTGACGACGACGAAGCCGCCCCGGCCATCGTCGTGAATCCCAGCACTCTGAATATCGACGAAGGCGATATGTCCGTTATCGACTACGGCGGCTCTTTCACCGTCGAGATAAAGCCGGCGTCGACAGAGAGAGTCAGATTACGGATGGCAATCGACAACAGCGATGTCACCGCCAACACCGTGAGCCTACTAATCTTTCCCGGCGCCGCCGCGCAGACAGTCAGAGTCAGAGCGGCGCACGACGCCGACAACCAAGACGAGACCGCCACCATCACCATCAGCACCACTAGCATCTCGACGCCCGATGTCACGGTACAAGTCGACGTCAAAGACGACGAGCTCCCGTCGGGCACGATTCAAGTCACCCCGGCGAGCACGCTGAATATCGCCGAAGGCAGATCGGCGAACCTGTCCGTCAGTCTCTCGACCGCGCCGAGTGCGAACGTGACGATCTCTCTTTCGAAGACGAACGACGATATAAGACTTGACAAGACTTCGCTGACCTTCACCGCTTCGAACTTCGGAGACGCGCAATCGGTCAGCGTCACCGCCGCCGAAGACGACGATACCGCGAACGACTCCGACACTATCACCTTGTCCGCGTCGGGCGGCATTGACGCTCCCGACGTGACGAAGACGGTCGTCGTCGCCGATAACGATACGCCATCGGGCACGATTCAAGTCACCCCGGCGAGCACGCTGAATATCGCCGAAGGCAGATCGGCGAACCTGTCCGTCAGTCTCTCGACCGCGCCGAATGCGCCCGTCACGATCTCTCTTTCGAAGACGAACGACGACATCACCCTTAGCCCGACTTCGCTGACCTTCACCGCATCGAACTTCCGAGCCGCGCAATCTGTTCGCGTCACCGCCGCCGAAGACGACGATACCGCGAACGACTCCGCTACGATTACCCTCACCGCTTCGGGCGGCATTACCGCGCCGCAGGTAACGAGGTCGGTCTCCGTCGCCGATAACGATACCCCGTCGGGAACGATTCGAGTCACCCCGTCGGACATGCTGAACATCGCCGAGGGCGGCTCGGCGACCCTATCCGTCAGCCTCGACACCGCGCCGAACGCCGACGTGACGATCTCTCTTTCGAAGACGAACTCCGACATCACCCTTCGCCCGACTTCGCTGACCTTCACCGCATCGAACTTCCGAGCTGCGCAATCGGTTCGCGTCACCGCCGCCGAAGACGACGATACCGCGAACGATTCCGACACGATTACCCTCCGCGCTTCGGGCGGCATTGACGCTCCCGACGTGACGAAGGCGGTCGCCGTCGCCGATAAC
This sequence comes from Gammaproteobacteria bacterium, assembly GCA_965220535.1. GTDB lineage: Bacteria > Pseudomonadota > Gammaproteobacteria > HK1 > HK1 > HK1. Next base: position 2,012,594 of record OZ244833.1, read on the forward strand.
GATACCCCGACGACTCCGCCCCCGCCACCCTCCCCGCCTCCCTCTCCCTATACGGAAGGGATCGAAGTCACTCCCGCGGGAGCCTTCGAGATCGCCGAAGGAGGACGATTCGCTTTCTCCCTCCGGCTCGCCGCGCGGCCGGACTCGAACGCGGTTATCGAACTTTCGACCTCGAACCCCGACTTGAGTCTCACATCGGACACCATCACCTTCACTCCGAGCCGATGGAATGAATTCGTCGGAGTCACCCTCTTCGCATTCGAGGATAACGAGGACTCGCAGGACGAGACGGGTAGGGTGATCTTCAAAACGGGGAGTCGGGAAATATCCTCGGTCTTCGTTTCCATCACGGATAACGACAAGGACGACAGGCAGCCGATCAAAAGCCACGCCCTAGCCTTGCCGCCGCCGGAGTCGGGGGACAGCGCGACCCTTCGGATTCAGTGCAAGCAGGAAAGTCCGTGCTCCGTCTACTTGGATTGCACCGCCCAAGCGACCGGGCAAGTCTTCGAAGGAACGCTCCCGCAGCCGATACCCGCTCGCGGAGCGGTCTCTCTCTCGGCACGCGATATCCAAGCCCATACGGGCGGCAAGTCATGGTCAGGCATGGGACGGCTCGGATGCGCTCTTAGGAGCGGCGCGACTATCGGCTCGCAAGTCTGGACGCGTTCGGGGGACGCCGTGCTGGTCAATAACAGCGCGAGGATTCGAAGCGTCCTCGAAGGCAGAGTCCACCGAGCGGATATCGAATCGATACCCTCGCCCGACTCTTCCGACGAATCGAACATACGGATTCGCTGCGATTCGGACGACGGGGATTGCCGCGAGACTTCGTTCGATTGCTATTCGGACGGCGGCTTTCGCTACGAATGGCGTTTAGGAAACATCGAAGGATTGACGACGAGACATCTGCAATCGGCGGAACTCGCACGCGGCATCGGGCATCGATGGGAGGACTTGGGTCTGACCTGCGAAGTTCGCTCGACGGGCAGTTTCACCGCCCAAGTGCTGACTCGAACCGGCGGCGGGGGAGCCCTCGTCAACAACAGCGCGACGGGAGTGCGATAAGGGGCGATAAGGGATCGAAGCACGCTCCGCGCGGCTGCGCTGGGGCTGATCTTTGTTATGGCTGGGGCTCCCCGACTTCGAAAGGGGCAGGACGCGGCGACCATCGGAGCCGGTCGAAAACGGCCGGCTGCGGGAATGCTTCGGGACCGTCGGCGAGGTCGCTTAGGGCCCAAGCGATTTTCGCCGCCGTCCTCGGCTCTGTGCCCGAAGGGGCGAGGTCCGGCTTGGGTGCTTTGTTCGGTCTATCGAAAAGGACGATTCGCTTTCGACCCGGAGCCTTGATGCCGTCGAGGGCGACGGTGAATATCGGCCGGCGCGGAGAACACCGGTATCGTCCGTCGGGTCGCCTCGAAGCGAGACGCGACGAGGCAATCCCCGGCGGCCGCATCGATTCACGAGTGTCTCGATGACCCTAGGGCGCTACGAAGGCGGGGAAAAACAAGGGCAAGGGTCAAGGCTAAGGGGGCAGGCGCATGGTCGCCTCCTTATGCGGACGCGGGTGAACTACGGGGTCTTGCGGCGGTATTGAATAAGCCCGCGGTTTATTTCGTCGAGCGGCGCCGGCGCACACTTTGTTCATCTCGGCTTGCCGCGTGTAGGGGACGCGGGCGATCCGAAAAATCCGTCTGCTGCGCATCGGGTTTGGCCACACCCGCTCACACTCGCGAAGGCAATCGGCAGCGCGGCAGCGCGATACTCGTCTTCGAAGCGAATCGGAGTGGGCGGCTCGTCCGGCTGCGTCCGCCGATATGGCGTCACGAATCGACCCTCGCGCCGGACTTGAATCTCGAATCGGCGTCATCTCATGGGGGGCTGTTTTGGATCGGGGAACATCGATATCCCGAGTCGATCCAAGCGGATTCCAGTCATGGCCAAGACTCTTATGCCGGGCTATGCTGATTTTCAGCGAGTCGTTGCGGGAGCGATCGACGGCGTTCAGGTCGGCCGCGAGCGCGACGGCTCGGTCGTACTCGAAGGTCGCCGCGCGGGCGCGGACTTCGGTATGCCGGACGCGCTCGCCCGCGCGCGGGCGCAGGCGTCGAAAACGACGTACTCGCGCTTGCCGCGACGGTCGGTATGGAGCACAACAAGTCGCGAGGCTCGGCGGGCTCGCTCGAAGCGGGCGCGAAGTCGGCATTGACTCGGTAGGCGTCATAGCAGGGATTCGCGGCGGCGACGTCGGCCGGCCGGCGATCCGCTCGCTCAGCCGGGAAGAGCGAAGCCGTCATCGCCGGTAGCGGCGGCGGGCGGACGACGCAAGCGACGATCGAGCCGCTCGAAGGGGGACTCAAAGAGGGAATTGCAGGGTGTTGAGCCGACGACGACACTGTCGATAGTCGGGAACGATGCTCTCCACCAAAGACCAAAAGGAGGGGGAGTGATTCATATAGCGAAGGTGGCAAAGTTCATGCACGACGACATAATCCGCAAGCGCCTGTGGCGCCATCATCAAACGCCAGTTGAGGCTCACCCTCCCCGAGGTGGAGCAACTGCCCCAGCGGGCCCGCTGACCGCGGATGGAAAGGGTCGGTTTTTGCACCCCCAAGAGCGGTAGATAATGCTCGATACGGGCGGCGAAATGGATCTTGCCTTGCCCGCGATACCATTTTTCCAAGGCCTTATGCAGTATTTCCCGATCGGGCGCCGGGGCGTCAGGGACGCTGACCCGCAGCGTATCGCCCTTTCTTTCCACCCGCGATGGCCGCCGTTTCGCATCGGCGGAAAAAGACGGCCGATGCACCTCCAAGAAGAGCGAGCCGTCGAGCAGGGGCAAGACGGTGCCGGTAACCAAAGGAGGGCGCGGGGCTCGCAGCCTTTTGCCCTTTTCCAGCAGCCTCAAGACCTTGGTTTCGTTTTCGCGCAGGATCGCTTGCGCCCGCTCCAAGCTGAAACGCCAGGGCGTGCGCAATTCGAGATCCCCGGTCTCGTTGATCAGAAAATGGATATGACGGCGGCGGGGGACACGCTTGAAAACGAAGGGTAGATCGGTGGAGACGAAGCGCACCGTCGCGCGCCGCTCGATCGTCGTGGCCATCTTGCGCGCGCTATCCCTTCGGGGCGGACTTTCGATCGTCCGGGGCGGGAAAGGGCCTTCGTTCTCGATTCGAATCCTTGGCGCCGGTCGGGCGATCGCCGAAGATTCCGTGCGCCAACAGCGCCCATTGCTCATCGAGGGTGTCGGTCGGATGCGCCCCGCCGATATTGAACTGGCGAATCCGACCGATCAGGAAGGCGACGATGAGATTGGCGCTGACTCGAGCCCGACTGCGCATCGACAAGGGGGCGCTCGGCGCCTCTTGGATGACTCGGCTGATGCGGGTTTCGATGCCATCGAAAAAACTTCCCACCCGCTCCGAAAGCCGCGGATCCTCGCCGTGCAGCACCTCGCCCAACAGAACTCGCGATATGCCGGTACTGCCCTCGACAAAATGCAGCACCGAACGCACGATCCGCTCGCAGCATCGTTCGGGGTCGGCGCCGGCATCGGCGCAAATACGGTTGACGGTGCTGAAAACCGAGCGTTCGCAGGATTCGATCAGAGCCTCGAACATCGCCGCCTTGCCCGGGAAATGACGGTAAAGAGCCGATTCCGACACTCCGACCGCCGCCGCCAAATGCCGCGTGGTGATCTTCGAGGCGCGATTGCCCTCGATTTCGCGCACCAATACCTCGAGGATCCGCTCGCGTTTGTTGCCGGCGGCGGCGAGGATGTCGTGCCCCTCGTTCATCCTCGACACCTATCACGCCTATCGGCAGTGGCGACGACGAGGTGCCCGCTCTCGGGGCGAGTCTTGTCCCGGTGATCCAAAGCGCGACCTGAAAGGCGACCCGATATGCGAGCCGAGCGGCGGTTCGAGGGGCGGATCGAGAAGCGGCTCGAGCGGGAAGCGAAGCGGTTCGAGCGGGAAGCGAAGCGGCACCCGGATCGAAAGCGAGCGGCAGTTCGAGAGATCAAAGTCATCAAGCGCCTTCCTCGCTGATATAGGTTCCCACGCCTTCGTTGGTGAAGATCTCGAGCAAGACCGCATGATCCACTCGCCCGTCGATGATATGGGCGCTATGCACCCCGCCTTCGACGGCATCGAGAGCGCAGCGTATCTTGGGAAGCATCCCGCCGCTGATGGTCCCGTCTTCGATCAAGCCCTCGACCTGCCTTGCATCCAAACGGGAGATCACCTCTCCTTCGCGATCGAGCAAGCCCGGGGTATTGGTAAGCAGCATCAGTTTTTCCGCGCCCAGAACGATGGCGATCTTCTCCGCCACCAAGTCGGCGTTGATATTGAAAGCGCTGCCGTCGGCTCCCACGCCGATGGGGGCGATGACCGGAATCAGATCGGCCTGCGCCAGCAGATCGAGCACCGTGACGTCGATCTTCTCCACTTCCCCGACATGGCCCAAATCGATGGTTTTGATATCGCCGGCGTCGATGGCGGGAAGCAGCATCTTGCGGGCGTGGATCAACTCGCCGTCCTTGCCCGTCAAACCGAAGGCGCGGGCGCCGTGGGCGTTGAGAAGGGAGACGATTTCCTTGTTGATCAGCCCCCCCAAAACCATCTCGACGACATCCATGGTCTCGCTGTCGGTGATCCGCATTCCCTGCACGAAATGCGATTCCTTGCCGAGGCGAGCGAGGGTCTCTCCGATTTGCGGGCCGCCGCCATGAACGATCACCGGATGCATCCCGACCAACTTCATCAACACCACATCGCGGGCGAAACTGCTCTTCAGATCGGCGTTTTCCATCGCCGCGCCGCCGTATTTGATGACCACGGTTTTGCCGCGAAAGGCCCGTAAAAAGGGCATCGCCTCGGTGGCGAGCAGCTTGGCGATGCGAATGGCCCGGCTTTTTCGCAGCCTCGGGTTGATCGGCAGGTCGTCCGACGAAGCCGCCGCGCCTGCGGGTTTTTCGCCCCCCGGCTTGGGCGGGGGGCGGGGTTTGATTGCTCGGGGGTCGTTATTGCTCATCGCACTTCACCTGAGTCGATAGAGGAGTTCCAAAGGATCGGTCAAAGATCGGTCAAGAATCGGTCGATTCCCGACCGGTCAGCAAAAGGGCGAAGTCGGGGGTGTCGTTCAGCATCGGCCCGGCGGCGGTCGCCAGCAGCGCTTTTTCGAAGCGCTTGCGGATGCGAAAAAGCGCCTTGGCATCGCGCCCTTCGAAACGCATGACCAGGCTCGGCTCGGTATTGGAGGCTCGCACCAATCCCCAGCCATCGTCGAAATCGGCTCGCAGGCCGTCGATATCGCTTAGGCGCGCATCGGGGAAATCATCGCCGCTTTTGAGCATCTCGACGATCCTCTCCTGCTCCCCTTCGGGAACCGGCACCCGAATCTCCGGGGTCGCCACCCACGAGGGCAGTTCGGCGAAGAGTTCCGACGCCCGACACCCGGCGGCGCCGACGATCTCGGCCATGCGAGCCCCGGCATAAAGGGCGTCGTCGAAGCCGAACCATCGGTCGGCAAAGAAGATATGACCGCTCATCTCCCCGGCCAGAGGGGCTTGGCGATCGAGCAACTCGCGCTTGATGAAGGAATGACCCGAGCGGCACATCACCGGTTGCCCGCCGCATTTCTCGACGAACGCCGCCAGCAGCCCGGTGCACTTCACGTCGAAGATGATACGCTCCCCGGGGCGACGCGAGAGCACGTCGCGGGCGTAGAGCATCAGCTGCCGATCCGGCCACAGGATCTCCCCTTGGTCGTCGACCACCCCGAGGCGGTCGCCGTCGCCGTCGAAGGCCAAGCCCAGATCGGCTTTTCGCCGGCGCACGCTTCGGATCAGATCGTCGAGATTCTCGGGGACGGTCGGATCCGGATGATGATTGGGAAAGTCTCCGTCGATCTTGCAATGCAGCTCGATCACCTCGTGCCCCAAGGCGCGAAACAAGGCGGGGGCGAGTTCCCCGGCGGCGCCGTTGCCGCAATCGACGACGATCTTCAACGCCCTTTCCGACGCCGGTGGAATATCTTCGAGCACGCGCTCGATATAGTCCCGCTCCATCCCTTCGATGCGTTTTCTTTGCGCCGATGCGACCTCCGAGGCAGCGACCGACTGCCCGAGATCGCCGCGTTCGATGCGGCGCTTGAGGCCGCCGATGGCATCGCCGTACAGAGTCTGGCCATCGATGAGGATTTTCAGACCGTTATAGGAGGCGGGGTTATGGCTGCCGGTCACCATCACCCCGCTTTCGGTGCGAAGATGGCGGGTCGCGAAATAGAGCAAGGGCGAGGGGACCAAGCCGATATCCAGAACATCGCAGCCGGTCGCGTTCAGCCCTCGGATCAGGGCTTCGATCAGGCTCGGACCCGAATGACGACCGTCTCGCGCGACGACCAAACGACGAATGCCGAGGGACCTCGCCTCCATCCCGATCGCTTGCGCGATCAGGTAGACGAGATCGACGGTCAACTCCTGACCGACGATGCCGCGTATATCGTAGGCTCGGAAGATCGAATGGGGCAGCGGGCGAGGGCCTGCGGACGAGGCGAGGGCTTCGCTTTCGTCCATGCGACCCTCGGCGGCCGGAGAAGGGCTGTCGCCGGGGGCGCCGGATATCATTTCATCTCTCATTTCGCTCCGCTCGACAGACAAATCCGCTTGCCCGCATCGATGGACGGGCATCGAAAAAACGAAGGTCGCGAAAGGGAAAGGGGGATCGGTTTTTCCCCGATCGGGTCGATGCCCGTCATCGTTCCATCTCTTTTGATTCCGACTCGATTTCGATTCCGACTCGATTCCGATTCGATCTCAATCCCGATTTCGATTCCGATTCTGATTCCGATTCTGATTCCGATTCTGATCCCGATTCCGACTCGATCTCAATCCCGATTCCGGTTCCGATTTCGGTCCCGATTCCGGTCCCGATACTTGCCCGATATTCAAGCGATGCCGGTATGCCCCAAACCGCCGCCGCTGCGACCGGATTTTTCGAAAGAATCGACGATCTCGAATCCCACCTGCACCACGGGGACGAAGACGATCTGAGCGAGGCGGTCCCCCGGGGAAATCGTAAACGCCTGTTGCCCCCGGTTCCATAAGGAGATGAAGATCTGCCCTTGATAGTCGGAGTCGACAAGGCCGACGAGGTTGCCCAAGACGATGCCCTTTCGGTGCCCGAGCCCCGAACGCGGCAGGAGGAGGGCGGCCAAATTCGGGTCGGCGATATGGATGGCGATGCCCCCGGGGATCAGTTCGCAAGCGCCGGGGGGAAGGTCCATCGGGGCCTCGACACAGGCCCGAATATCGAGCCCCGCAGCCCCGGCGGTTTCGTAGCGGGGCAAGGGAAATTCGTTCCCGATGCGCGGATCCAACACTCTAAGCCGGATTTTTTTCACGATAGCGCTCGGCGATCATTCCTACCAAGACGCGGGCGAGTTCGTCTTTGGACGCCAAGTCCAAATCCCTTTCTCCGCCCGGCCACAGCACGCTCAAAGCGTTGCGATCACTTTCGAATCCGCGGCCCTCGACCCCCACCAGATTCGCCGCGATCATATCAAGACCCTTGGTCGTCAGTTTATGCCGCCCCCGCTCCTTCACATTCTCGGTTTGAGCGGCGAAGCCGACGGTGAAGGGTCCGTTCTCGAGCCCGGCGACCTCGGCCACGATATCCGGCGTGCGGGTCAATTCCAGCGCCATCGATTCCTCGGTTTTTTCGATTTTATGCCGCGAAAAATGCCGCGGGCGGTAGTCCGCCACCGCGGCGGCGGCGATGAAAATATCGCACCGGGCCGCTCTTGCCATGCTTTGGGCGTGCATTTCCTTGGCGCTGACGACATCGATCCGCTCGACCTTAGGCGGGGTCGTCAAAGCCACTTGGCCGCTGATCAGCGATACCCGCGCCCCCGCCGCCGACGCCGCGCGGGCGATGGCATAACCCATCTTCCCGGAGCTGTAGTTGCTGATATAGCGCACCGCATCGATGGGCTCGCGGGTCGGGCCGGCGGTGATCAGGACTTCGAGTCCGGCCAGTTCCCCTTCGGGGCTCGTCTCGGCGGCCGAAACAGCGACCGGAGCATCGACCATGGCTTGCTGCGCCGGCAGCGCCTCGACGGCGGCGACGGCGATCTCCGATGGCTCGAGCATCCTTCCCGGGCCGACCTCGCCGCAAGCCTGATCGCCGCTTCCCGGGCCTAAAAGCCGCACTCCTCGATCTTGTAAAAGGGCGGCGTTGGATCGGGTTGCCGGGGCCGCCCACATCTGTCGGTTCATCGCCGGGGCCAATACCAGCGGCGCGCTCGTGGCCAGGCACAGGGTCGTCAGGAGATCGTCGGCGAAACCGTGCGCGAGACGGGCCATCAGATGCGCGGTCGCCGGAGCGATCAAGACCAACTCCGCCCATCTTGCCAGTTCGATATGGCTCATCCCCGCTTCGGCTTGGGCATCGAGGAGTTCGCAATGGACCGGATGGGCGGAAAGGGCTTGGAATGTCAGCGGCGAGACGAACTGGGCCGCCCCCCGGGTCATCACCACGCGCACGTCGATCTCGTGCGAGCGCAAGGCACGAACGAGTTCCGCCGACTTCCAGGCGGCGATTCCCCCGCTGACTCCCAGAACAATTCGGCGTTTCGATGGTCTGACCATAAGGGCGCAGTTTATCAGTAGCGGGCGCGGCCGGCGGATCGAATCGCTTCGGATCGGATCGGATCGAATCGAATCGGATCGAAAAAATGACCGTGGGATTCAAGCCCGCGGCCGATGCGCGGCCGACGCGCAACGACATTCGCCCGTCGACGACTCTCTCGGGCTTTTGACCCGAGTACAAAGAACGCCTTGGCAATCGCTTTTTTTTCGAGAGGACTTCGATGACGATCACCGCTTGGCCAAGTCAAGAACGTCCGCGCGAGAAGTTGCTCTCTCAAGGCCCTTCGGCTTTGTCCAACGCCGAGCTCCTCGCCCTTTTCATCCAGACCGGCACCCGTGGATGCTCGGCGGTGGATGTGGCCCGCAACGCCTTGGCGCATACCGGAGGGCTGCGAGGGCTTCTCGATCTCTCCCCGGATCGTTTGGCCGATCTGCCGGGTATCGGCCCCGCGCGGGCCGCCTTGATCAAAGGAGCGATGGAAATCGCCACTCGCTACCTCGAGGAGGAACTTCAAGAGCGCGAGATATTCAACTCCCCCGAGGATACTTGTCACTATCTCCACGCTCGTCTGCGCTCGCGCCCCCACGAGGTCTTCGCCTGCCTGTTCATGGACAATCGCCACCGGATGATCGCCTACGAGGAAATGTTTCGCGGCACCATCAACGGCACCAGCGTCCATCCTCGGGAAATCGTCAAACGAGCGTTGGAGCTGAACGCCGCCGCTTTGATCGTGGCCCATAACCACCCTTCCGGGGTGGCCGAGCCCAGCGAGACGGACCGGAATATGACCCGCAAACTCGCCGCGAGTCTCGCCTTGGTCGACTTGCGGCTTTTGGACCATATCGTCATCGGGGACGGCGATGCGGTATCCTTCTCCAAGCGGGGGTTGCTATGATTCGGCGGCTATGATTCGGCGGCTATGATTCGTCGGCGGCGGCGATGGATTTCGCGATCGGCTTGCCGAAACGATCGCCGCCTCGAAGGGGAAGGCCCGAATCCGCCGATGCCTCGATATCTTATGCCTCGATATCTTGCCGAATCCGCTTTTTCCTGTTATAAATACGCCCTTTGTACGCATCTTCGCGATCCTCCTTCGACGATCTCTTCGACCGAATTTCGACCGGGCTGTCGGTTTCGCCTTCGAAAGGCAAAGTTCGCAAAGACGAATTCGCAAGACAAAAAGGGGTGTCGATAGCAGAAGATCGCGCTCGATCGATCTATCGAAAGGCCTTCGCGTTCCTAAAGTCGCGTTCTAAGGGTCGCGTTCAGGGCCGATCGGCAAAACCATCCGCAACAAACGAGTGTCACGTATCATGTCCAAAGTCTGTCAGATCACCGGGAAGCGCCCGATCACCGGAAATAACGTTTCCCATTCGAATCGCAAAACGAAGCGTCGCTTCCTGCCCAACCTCCATACCCATCGCTTTTGGTTGGCGCGGGAGAATCGTTATGTCCGCCTGCGGGTGTCGACCAAGGGCATGCGCATCATCGACAAAAAAGGGATCGATGTCGTCATCGACGAAATGCGCGCCCGCGGCGAACGAATCTGAATCGAGGAGATTTGAATCATGCGAGAAAAAATCAGGTTGAATTCGACGGCGGGGACCGGACACTTCTACACCACCACGAAAAATCGGCGCACGAAGCCGGAAAAAATGGAAATCAGGAAGTTCGACCCCAAGGCCCGGGCCTACGTCATCTACAAGGAAGGGAAGATCAAATAGTTCTTCTCGAAAGCGCAAGAAGATGCCGATCTACGAATACGAATGCGGCGCTTGCGGCGAACGCCACGAATTCATCCAGAAATTCAGCGATTCCCCCAAACGCAAATGTCCCGCTTGCGGCAAACTCCGGCTGAAAAAGCTGATCAGCGCCGCCGCCTTTCATCTCAAGGGAGACGGTTGGTACGTCACCGATTTCAAGGATAAGGGCAAGAAAAAGCCGGATGCGAAGGCGAAGGAAGCCGATTCCGGCGCAGCGTCGGCGGGGGAGTCGGCGGCCGCCGGGACAGCGGGGGAATCGAACGCTTCGGATACGAAAAAAAGCGATTCTCGAACGAAACCGGCATCCGACAACTCCGGCAAAAAACCGAGCAAATCGAAGGGCGGTTCTTCCAAAGCCGCTTGATGGCTTTCGCCTCGCCTTTTATGCGTCCTGTCGACGCCGGTCGAAGAGTCGATCGGGGTTTTATCGGATCGAGCCTTTGTTCCTCCGCTCATCGCCTTGCCGATCCTCGAAGCGCCGAAGTCTTGGCCGAGAAAAATCCTTTCCCGATACCGCATTTCCCGATACCGCAAGAGCCTTGCCGCCCGGCGAGGCAAAATGCGCACGATCCCATCTTCGGGCGAAGGCGCGGATCGTGCCTGTCCCGAACGCTTCGTCAATTCGAAGACACGCCGGCAGAAAGGGAAATCGTCATCCGCAGGCTGAGCGAGTCTCGTCTTTCGGGGCTCGTCTTTCGGGGCTCGTCTTTCGGGGCTCGCCGCCCGTCATGTCGGGCCGAGCGGGAATCGACTCGCTCGGGCTCTCCAAGAGCCTTTTTTCGACGAGCCCGAGACCTTCGCAATCGCCTTTTCGCCCGATAGCGATGCCGGTCGATCTCGCTATCGGGTGCGCATTCCCCGTATGAGAACCGGGTGAGAACCGGATGAGAAAATGAACGAGATCACCTTGCTTCGGCCCGACGATTGGCATGTCCATTTCCGCGATGGACCGGTCCTCGCCGATGTCGTGCCCCCAAGCGCCGCGCGTTTCAATCGGGTGGTGGTCATGCCCAATCTGGTGCCCCCGGTGACGACCGCCGAGGCGGCCCTCGCTTATCGCGAACGGATCCTCTCGGTCGTCCCCGAGGGGGTCTGCTTCGATCCCTTGATGACCCTTTACCTCACCGAAAGCACGACACCCGAAGAGGTTCGCAAAGCGGCTCGCGGCAACAGCGTCAACAACCGCTCGATAATCGGATTCAAGTTCTATCCCGCCGGCGCCACCACCCATTCCGATCGAGGGGTGCACGATATCACCCGCTGCACCGCCGCTTTAGAAGCGATGCAAGAAGAAGGGCTGGCGCTGTTGATTCACGGAGAGGTGGTATCGAAAAACGTCGATGTCTTCGATCGCGAGCGGATTTTCATCGAGGACGTATTGGCGCCCTTGGTGGAGCGTTTTCCCGCGCTAAAGGTCGTGCTCGAGCACATCACCACCGCCGACGGGGCGGATTTCGTGCGCCACGCCCGCAAAGGGGTCGCGGCGACGATCACCGCGCACCATCTGCTGCTCAATCGCAACGCTCTTTTCGAAGGTGGATTGAGGCCGCACCATTATTGTCTTCCGGTGCTCAAACGCGAACGCCATCGTCTTGCGCTGATCGAAGCCGCGACTTCCGGATCCGAGCGCTTCATTCTCGGCACCGATTCCGCCCCGCATCCGCGACACGCCAAGGAATCCGCCTGCGGTTGCGCCGGGATATATACCGCCCACGCCGCCATCGAGCTCTACGCCGAAGTCTTCGAGCGAGCCGGGGCTTTGGATAGATTGGAGGCTTTCGCCTCGCGCAACGGTCCGGCCTTCCACGGACTTCCCTTGAACGAGGACAAAATGGTCTTGCGCCGCGAGGCATGGAGCGTGCCCCTTGAAATATCGGCCGGCGAAGACAGCCTCGTTCCCTTTCGCGCCGGCGACGAAGTGGCTTGGCGAATCGCATCGTAGACGGGGCTTTCATCGACACCGGCAATCTGATCTTCTATTGGTGCGTGGTGTCGGTGATCGTCATCTTCGCACTCGTCGGCGCGTGGCTCGCCGACAAGCGTCAAGCGAAGATCAATGAAAGCGTGCTGCTGCGACTCGACGAGATCAATCGCGGGCTCATCCGCATCCTCGACGAACGCCGCGCTGAATCCGAGCGCAAGGCATGACGCCGGATCGCCCGGCACGCTTCACCGACTGAACAAGGAACGCCACCATGAACAGACAAGAGCTGATCGCCGACGAAGCCGTCGGTCTTCGGAGCGTCGGTGACACGCTGGACGATCTGATCTTGCACGGCACGATTATCGGTACCGATGCCGATGATCTTGTCGAGACGATCGCCGATGTTCGCGGCTCGCTTCGCTTGTCGTTCGCCGCGCTCGCGCGTGCGACCGAGACGAAACGGACGACGCAAGAATGACCGCGAACGCTTGCCCGTAAACTTCACCGACCACTCGCGAGTCGCCGACACCGGCATCGCCGGCTCGCACCCATCACCCCCGGCTTGCCTTGCGTTTTTCGAATCATCGAAGCGAAATGGAAGGATCCATGAGCCCTGCCACCGACAATCCCCTCGCCCCTTCCTCGACGGCAGAGCCTTCCTCGACGGGGAACGCAGGCTCCGAGATCGCGAGTCGTTTTCGGGGTTTTTTGCCGGCGGTGGTCGATGTCGAGACCGGCGGCTTCGATGCGAAGACCGACGCGTTGCTGGAAATCGCGGTGGCGCTGCTTCGTATCGACGATTCCGGGGCTTGGGTGATCGATACCCTTGCATCGACGCATGTCGAGCCTTTTCCGGGGGCGAATATCGAAGCCGAGGCCCTCGAATTCAACGGCATCGTTCCCGATAGCCCCTTGCGCGATGCGAAACCGGAGATCGAGGCGCTGCATATCATCCTCGACCCGGTGCGAAAGGCGGTTCGAGAACACCGCTGTACCCGGGCGGTCTTGGTCGGACACAACCCCGCCTTCGATCTCTCTTTTTTGAACGAGGCGGTCAAACGATGCGCATTCAAGCGCAATCCCTTCCATCCCTTTTCGACCTTCGATACCGCCACCTTGGGCGGGCTCGCCTTCGGGCAAACGGTTCTGGCGAAAGCGGTGCAAGCGGCGGGGATCGAATGGGACGGGCGCGATGCGCATTCGGCGATCTACGATGCCCGGAAAACGGCGGAACTTTTTTGTCGGATCGTCAATCTTTGGGACGATCGTCTTTGAAGCCTCGCTCGAAGCCTCGTTCGAAGCCTCGCTCGAAGACTCGAGCGCAAAGCCTCGCTCGGACGGGCGATCCGCTCGTGCGCTTTTTCGATCCGGGATATATTTGCCGGGCTCGGGTTTGTCGGGCTCGAACCTTTCGCCTTTTCCGACCCGATTAGCCCGATAGCCCGATAGCCCGACCCCTGACGGCCGATTTCCTTCACCTGCGAACACTCGATCGATGAAAACACCGGATCTCGCTGCAAACGCACCCCCCACCCGCGACATGCGGGGAAAGGACAAGACCTCTCGTATCCCGGTCAAGGTGGTTCCCCTTCAAGGCCCCTTGGAGAGAAAGCCCCCTTGGATACGCATCAAGGTTCGGGCTGATCCTGCGGTGGCGCAGATGAAGCGACGATTGCGGAGCCAAGCCTTGCACAGCGTTTGCGAGGAAGCCTCTTGTCCGAATCTCGCCGAGTGCTTTTCCCACGGCACCGCGACCTTCATGATCATGGGCGACCTTTGCACTCGACGATGCCCCTTTTGCGATGTCGCCCACGGAAGACCGCGGCCTTTGGACGAGCAAGAGCCGCAAAGACTGGCGGCGACGGTGCGGGATTTGTCGCTGCGCTATGTCGTGATCACCTCGGTCGATCGGGACGATCTTCTCGATGGCGGGGCCGGGCATTTCGCGAAATGCATCGAAGCGATCCGCGAAACGAGCCCCGGCATCCGCATCGAGATCCTCGTTCCCGATTTCCGCGGAAGAATGGACGCCGCTTTGGATCGCCTCGGACGCGCTCCCCCCGACGTCTTCAACCACAACTTGGAAACGGTGCCCTCTTTGTACCGCAAGGTGCGCCCCGGCTCCGACTACGAATGGTCTCTCGATCTGCTCGAACGCTTCAAAAAGCAGCATCCCGAGATCCCTTCCAAATCCGGGCTGATGGTGGGGTTGGGCGAAAGCCGCGAGGAGATCGTCGAGGTGATGAGGGATCTACGGGCGCACGGCTGCCAGATGCTGACCATCGGTCAGTACCTGCAGCCGAGCCGCCACCATCTTGCGGTCGAGCGCTATTGGGAGCCGAGGGAATTCGATGATTTGGCGCAAACGGCCAAGGCCCTCGGATTCGACAACGTCGCCAGCGGGCCGATGGTGCGCTCTTCGTACCATGCCGACCTTCAGGCCGCGGGGAAATCTCTTGGCTGATCTCTCGTCCTAAAGGCCCGAAAGGCGAGCCTTCGCGATTGCGCCCGAGCAAGGGCTTCGAAGCGATCCGCTCGGCGGCGACTTGTCGTCTGATCGTGCCCGTTGCTGCTGACCGAAAACGCCGGCGCGGTGCCCCGCAGTCGGGGCAGTCGGGGCGGCCCGATCAGGACGAATAAGGACGAATAAATACCGAAGCAGCGTACCTGCCTTTGCCTTGCCCGATCCCGTTCTCGGCAGCAGACGGGCATGTCATGGGGCCGGTGCGCTGCTGTATAAAAAATGCCCGCCCCCCCCTATTGACCAAACGCTGAAAGTATGTCAATTATCAAGTATCGATTCGATAGCGAATTGTCACAAGTTGAATATCCAAAGGCAAAGGAGAGCAACATGAAAACGACACTGGGAATCTTCGCCGGGCTTCTCTTCGGGGTTTCTTCGCTGGCCGCCGCCTCCGATATGAATGTTAGCGGGATCGATGGCACCCTAACGGAAGGACAGACCGCCGCCGCCGAGGCCGAGCGGATGCTGGCGGGGCAGATGTGTCGGATCGGTCAATGCGGCGTGTATCAGGAATACTACCGCGAGATCAACGGTGCTCTATACCATTGTCGAGGCTATTCGAACGCGATGACTTGCACCTTCGTTCGAGTGCTCGGTTCCGCCGATGGCGTGTTTCCGAGCACGATCATGCTTGCCCAGCCCACGGGCCACGGGGGATTTTTCGGCGGGCCGAATGCCAACGCGGGCGATGCTGTCGAAGCCCCAACGATGATGGCGCAGCCCACAGGCCACGGGGGCTTTTTCGGCGGGGGGAATGCCAACGCGGGCGACGCTGTCGAAGCCCCCACGATGATGGCGCAGCCCACAGGCCACGGGGGATTTTTCGGCGGGCCGAATGCCAACGCGGGCGACGCTGCGGGCGGTGATATGCCGGTGCAGACCGCGATGATCGAATGCACGCCGGAGATGACCGAAGACGAGTGCGAGATGGTGGATCGACTCAATAAGAACAAGGAAAAACGGGCGTCCACCGAAGCCCCAACGATGATGGCGCAGCCCACAGGCCACGGGGGCTTTTTCGGCGGGGGGAATGCCAACGCGGGCGATGCTGTCGAAGCCCCAACGATGATGGCGCAGCCCACAGGCCACGGGGGGTTTTTCGGCGGGGGGAATGCCAACGCGGGCGATGCTGTCGAAGCCCCAACGATGATGGCGCAGCCCACGGGCCACGGGGGCTTTTTCGGCGGGGGGAATGCCAACGCGGGCGATGCTGTCGAAGCCCCCACGATGATGGCGCAGCCCACAGGCCACGGGGGATTTTTCGGCGGGGGGAATGCCAACGCGGGCGATGCTGTCGAGCCTTCCACGATGCACGCAAACCTTCGCATAGGCGATCCGCAGCCCGGCGGATCGTGTGCGACGACGGATGCTTGGGCGTGCTTCGGGGGCACGGATAATAGCCCGGTGCTTCGGGATGTCGGTATATTCGCCTACGACGACGGGCAGCAAGGCGACCCATGGGGCGGGAATAGCGGAGGCGGTTTCTAAGCGTTGACCGACAGCAACCATGCGGGCGGCTCTCACGGGTCGCCCGCTTTTTTTGTCGCTCGCTTCGAATCCTGTCGGGGAATCTCGACGATCGCTCGGCGGGGGCGGGCATCGATATTTAGCCGGCGGGGTGAATCATCATATCGATCTTGCGATGGTGCGGGGGCTGTGATTTCCCCGATGCGAACTGCCCAGCGATCCATTCGGCTTTGCCTGTTCTTTCGATTCCAGGTCGTCTCCAGCGCTTCCCGCGCACGACGGCGCACGGTGAGGCACGCCGGGCGTTCCCGATAAATATTATGTGCTTCGCAAAAAACCGCCATTGAGTCATCAGCCTGCCCAAGGGCGCATGACTGCACTTCGAAGACCGGCAGATCGTCTATGTGGTAGAAGGCTTGCGCACCATGCGCATAGCTGTAATCTATGAAGGCATGGGATTTATGCGAGTGTCGAAGGGCTCGATAGCGCAGTTACGCCCGCTGCATATCTCCATTCATACCCTGTGTATCCATGATTTCAGCAGCCATGCGATGGTAGCGTTCAATCGGGATAGACCGGGTGTCGATGACATGGGAGATTCATGGCTGCACCACCTACCCGATAAGCCCACCTGCGGGGCGAAATCCTGCCTGCGCCGGTGCCGACAGGTGGTGCACTGCATCTTAGAATCCCGACGCCGGCGACACGACTGCGTCGGCGACAGGCTAGGGCTCGGATCAACTTGCGAAGGAGAGCGCAAGCCGAGCCCGCCTTTACCGAATCTCGGCCGCGGCGTTCGTCGATGTCGTCACAGTCGAGCTAGGGCGCGGAGCCTCGGGGGAAGACATGCCCCCCCGCTGCGCCCGCTTTCTTTCAGCCTTCGAATCCCGACGCCGGGGATCTTGAACGTCGGCGGCGGGCTAGGGCTCGGAACAACTTGCGAAGGAGAGCGCAAGCCGAGCCCGCCTTTATCGAATCTCGGCCGCGGGGCTTGCTGGCGTCGCGGGCGGGCTAGGGCGCGGAGTCATGGGGGCAGCGATTCCCGCGCGGGGCACTCGTCCGGCGCGGGCTTTCAATAGGAGAATCGAATAACCATGATCGAGTTACTCACTGCATCCGCCGGGGGGCTTGCCGGCATGATTACCGGCACGCTCGGGGCCGGACGCTACGCCATCGGCGGGTTTATCGGGATGGTTATCGGGATTGCAACCGCCCAGACGCTCGGCATTTACGCCGGGGTCGCCGCCGGGGCTCTTGTCGGGGGCATCATCGGTCTCGTCGAGCGTTGGCGCGGCGACGTCGTCGGGATATTCGATAGGAGCCCCAAAGAACCATGATCGGGATGCTCACCATGTTGCCCGGAGGGTTTACCGGCTTTCTTTGCGCTGGACATGCGGGATGGGGGTCGATAGTTGGGGGGCAGCCGGGATGCTAGTCGCCGATGAGCGCGGCATTTACGCCGGGGTTCTCGCCGGGGGTATCGTTGGCTTTGCCGAGAGATTGCTGGGATGATCTTCGCGCTGATTGCGAACTTGCGCCGCCGCTCGCGCTGATTCTCGCCCGCGCGGCGCAAGCGGCGTAGCCGAGTAGGGGGGCGACGGCGACGCTCACTCCTTCGCCCAGCCTGCATAAAAAAATAGCCGCCCCCTTCGCTCTGATCGGGGCGGCTTCGTTTTGCCCGCTCGGCCGAGCCCCAAAGCCCAAGCCCCGCCGACTCGAAAGCGCAGCCCGCGCTCGCTCGCTTCGAAACCTGTCGGGGGGGGAGACGATGAACTGCGGCGGCGGGCTTGCATTCGGCCAGAGCCCAGACTCGGTCGCTGAAACGGGCAGGGATGGCGGTGGCATCGTGTGCCTGC
Source organism: Gammaproteobacteria bacterium (assembly GCA_965220535.1). GTDB lineage: Bacteria > Pseudomonadota > Gammaproteobacteria > HK1 > HK1 > HK1. Next base: position 2,030,779 of record OZ244833.1, read on the forward strand.
CCCGTATCGTGCAGGTGCAGGATTTCGTAGCCATCGCCATCGATGCGGATCATCGGCACCTGCCAATCGTGTCGATGGGGGGCCGGCGTGCCTGTACTTCGTACATTGGGGCCAATTCGATGTGATTTGCGGCGATATCCCTCGGCTCGTTCTTCCGTCATCCTTCGAAGGCAAGGCCTCGGGGCATGGCAAGAGAAGCGGGGCGAGCGCGGATGACGATAGGACCGCCTTCGATCCTGCCATCGAGAAAACAAACCTTATCCCCGACAAGCCGAAGAAGCGAGGAGGAGATCGTCGCTCGCTCCTTGCTTTCTTCTCTTCGAGCCGCGAGTGCGTCCCTTTCGGCTCCCTTTTCGACTCCCTTTTCAACTCTCGGAAGACTCGAAGATGCCGGCGATGGCGGCATCGAGAGCGGATTCGAATTCCGCATCCGATTGCCCTTCGCTCAGCCCTTCGGTCAAGGCCCGGGAAAAACTCGCGATCATGCCGCGATTGCGAGCCAAACGCGCATTCGCCTCCTGTCGAGAATAGCCGCCGGAGAGGGCCGCGACCCGCAGTATCCGCGGGTGCTGCATACAGCCGGCGTAGAAATCATCCTCTTCGGGCAAGGTGAGTTTGAGCATGACCTCGTGCTTGTCCGCCAACGCATCGAGGTGTTCGACAAGGGCATCGCGCAACAGCCCTTCCGCCCGTGATTTTTGCGGGCTGTGAATATCGACCTCGGGCTCGATGATAGGCACGAAACCGGCATCCGAAATACGCCGGCCGAACTCGAATTGCTGCTCCACCACCGCCCGGATGCCGGCAGGATCGGCGTCTTTGATCACCGACCGCATTTTGGTGCCGAAGATGCCTTTCGCCCGCGCCCGCTCCAAGAGGGCGTCGAGATCCGGCATCGGCTTCATCCTTTGCACGGCATCCCTTTCGGCCTCCAATCCCTTGTCCACTTTGAGAAAAGGGACGACCCGCTTTTTCTGCCACAGGTAATGCGCGCTGGGCAGACCCTCGATCTCGCGCTCCATCGTGTTTTCGAACAGGATCGCTCCGAGGATGCGATCTCCGCCGAAGGCTGCGCTGGTCACGATCCGGGTACGCATGCGGTGGACGAGCGCGAACATCTCCTCCTCGTTCGACCACGCATCCTCGCCGATGCCGTAAAGACCCAAGGCCTTGGGGGTACTGCCACCGCTTTGATCCAATGCCGCGATAAACCCCTTTCCGCTGCGGATCTTGTCAAGTTGTTCGGCATTCATATTTCGCTCTCTTTGAATATCGGTGGAAACGATGCGAAGACGGGTTTGCGTCGTCGCAAGAAGCAGGCGATCGAAAATGCATCGACTCTAAAGACAAAGGGCTCTAAAGACGAAGGGCCCGAAGAACGAAGGGCTCCGACCGAAAGCCGCAGGCGCGGGTGCGGGAGTGGAGCGAAAGCCCTATCGACGACCCCGAGGCGGCTTTTCCATCTCAAAAAGGAATGTCGTCATCGAAATCCTCTCCCGAATCGCTTCCGGCGTAGCCGGAGCCGCCGCCATCGTTGCCCGGCCAGTCGGAAGTCGACTCCGCCCCGGCAGCGGCACCGGCAGCACCGGCGGCACCGGCTCCGGCGGCGGCTCCGGCCGCTTGCGGGCTCGACGAGGATGCCGGGCGAGACGCACCGCCCCCGCTGCGCCCCCCTTCCTCCCGCCCGCCGAGCATCTGCATATCGGCGGCGACGATCTCCGTCGTATAGCGATCCTGCCCGTCTTGGCCCTGCCATTTGCGGGTTTGAATACGCCCTTCGACATAGCACCTCGATCCCTTGCGTAGGTATTCGGCGACGACCTCGGCCAGACGATTGAAAAAGACCACCCGGTGCCATTCCGTGCGCTCGTGCCGCTCGCCGGTATTCCGATCTTGCCAAGAGTCGCTGGTGGCAAGACTGATATTAGTGATCGCGTTGCCGTTTGCCGTATGGCGGGTTTCCGGATCGGCTCCGAGATTGCCGATCAATATCACCTTGTTGATACCTCTGGCCATGGAAAACTCTCCCGATGGATGAATGAAAAAGGAGGCTGCAATCCGAAACCCGATATCGCCTTTCGAAAGCGGCCGATCGTCTCGCTCGATCCCCGATTCGACTTTCGGCCGGCGAATCGCTCTTCGAAGGCGGCAGCTTCCAATGCGTGAATGGTACGCCCTCGGCCGTCGGCGTCGATCGAATATCGGCGAATGTCTCGATCAGGCAGTCTCGATCAAACAGCCTCGATCGAAAAGCGGCGGGGATCGACATCGCGGACCGACTTCGCGCATCGGGCGATGCTTTTCACCGAGCCTTCGCCGAAAGCGACCGCCCTTCCGCTCGCCTCGATACGAAGCGGCAATTTTATCCCTCGACAATATCGCCTTCGGGCGGATCGCGAAGAGATGGCGTTTTGCTCCCCTTTGCCAAGCAAGACCCGGCAATGGCGTTTATTTTGGGATATCGAAACGGCACCGAAGCATGGCCTTTTCGTCCACGAAAGCGTGGGCATTTCGCCCGCATCGATAGGGACTCGAGAGAAGGCCGAGGAAAACGATCCGCTCGATGGATGCCGGAAGGCAGAAGGCGAAAGATAGAAGGCGAGCGGAACCCGCAATGCCCGTCAAGATCGGAGTGTCATATCGATCATGAAAGTCGATGCTTCGTATCAAATGGAAACGACCGAATAAACGCCCGATACCGGTCAACGCGGATGCTCTGATCGGCCCATGGAAAAGCCCATCGGCAACGAAGCCGGTGGGCCGATAATCTTTGCATACCGAAGGCATCCGGCGTCTTTGTCTCGTCATCGACCCCCGATCGGGAATTCCGGTCGCGGGGTTTTTTCTTTGCCTATAGAAAGCGCAGGCCTTCGATGCCCCCTCGCTTAGGGCTTGGATGCGGAACTCTCCTTGGGATCGGCGCGAGATCGTCGACCGGGGATCTTTCGGGATGACGCGCTCGCGGCCCGAATCTTGTCGATGGAGGATGAGAGAGCGGGGGATTGTCGCCTTTGTCTGCCGGATCGCTTTGTCTTCTCCGATAGGGGGTTACCCGCCCGCCTCCTTGCGGGACTTGTCATGACGCGGTGCCGATCGCAAACCGAAGGCGAACAGCGCCCATCCCGCGCATACCGCCGCCGCCGGAGCGAAGAGCGATTGCGCACCCGCCGCGCCGAGCAGGCCACCGCCGACAATCCCGCCGACGAAAATCCCGAGGCACTGCAAAGCGGCGAAGACGCCGAGGCAGGTTCCTTTGGATCGCATCGGAGCCGCCTGCGACATCATCGCCGGCAGGCAGGCCTCCATGCTGTTGAAGGCGATGAAAAAAACGACCATCGACAGGATCAGCCCCGTCGCCCCTTGCGCGGCGGAGAGCCCGGCAAGGGCGATCGAGAGCAGCCAAGCGGCGGCGATCACCACCTCGCGGCCGCGCCGCCCGCGATCCGCGAAGACGATCATCCACACCGCGGGCAGGAGGGAGAGGCCCAAGGTCAGGGCATAGACCTGCCAATGCTTCGAAGAGGCGATCGCTGCCACCTCCTCGAGCGCGATCGGCAAGGAGACGAAACTCGCGGTCATGATCGCGTGGAGGAGGAAAATCCCGAGACAAAGCGTCGTCATCTGCCGGTCGCGAAAAAGCGCCGCGACCTCCCCCGACAAACCCTTGGAGGGCGGGCCTTGCGGATCGCTCGAAGGCGAGCCGAGGGAGGAGGGTCCGAGGGAGGGATCGAGGCCTTCGGGGGGGCTTCGATGCACGAAGCGAAGCAGGAACAAAGCGAGCAGGGCGAGCAGAGCGCAAAGCCAAAAAACACCCGCAAGACCGGCGATCCCGGCCACCAAAGGGCCGAGCACCAACGAGAGCATGAAGGAGATTCCGATACCCGCCCCGATGATCGCCATCGCCCGGCTGCGCTGGCTTTCACCGCTCAGATCGCTTGCGAAGGCCATGGCCGCGGCGGCGACCGCGCCGGCCCCTTGCAGCGCTCGTCCGGCGATCACCACCCACAGATGGTCGGCGGTGGCGGCGACCACGCTGCCGACGGCAAAAACCGCAAGACCGGCGGCGATCACCGGTTTGCGTCCGAAGCGATCCGAAAGAAAGCCCAAAGGGGTTTGCAAAAGCCCCTGCGCGAGGCCGTGAATCCCGATGGCAAGTCCGGCCAAGAAGGGCGTATAACCGGCATAATTCGGGGCGTGCAGGATCAACACCGGCAGCACCATGAACAGCCCCGTCATGCGCAGCGAGACGACCCCTCCCAAGACGAAGATCGCGGGCCACGCGCTCGAAGGGTCGGCGGATGCCCGAAGGGGCCGACGAAAGCGACTGCCGAAAGGGACACGCCCGGGGTCGTTCATAATTGATTCGTCATTGCCGATGGGCGTATCATAGTGCGCCGCTCGTTTCGCACCGGAACCCTTTCTTTGCAAGCCCGTATCCGCGCGGAAGGCGCGCTTCACGCCTCACTTTATCCCTCACCACCTGTCAGGATAGCCCCCCGATGAGCGGCACCATCCGTATCCGCGGCGCCCGAACCCATAATCTGCGCGATGTCGATGTCGATATCCCCCGCGACAAACTGATCGTGATTACCGGCCTGTCCGGCTCCGGCAAATCCTCCCTCGCCTTCGACACCATCTACGCCGAGGGGCAGCGACGCTATGTCGAATCCCTCTCCGCTTATGCCCGGCAGTTCCTCTCGGTGATGGAAAAGCCCGATGTCGAGCATATCGAGGGGCTCTCTCCGGCGATATCGATCGAGCAAAAATCCACCTCGCACAATCCGCGTTCGACGGTGGGCACCATCACCGAGATCCACGACTACCTGCGCTTGCTCTTCGCCCGTATCGGCGAACCGCGCTGCCCCGACCACGGGACGGTCCTCGAATCGCAGACGGTCAGCCAGATGGTCGATGCGGTGATGGCCCGCACTCCCGGCGAGCGGTTGATGCTCTTGGCCCCGATCGTCGACGAGCGCAAGGGAGAGCATGTTCGTATTATCGAGAGTTTGCGCTCGCAGGGCTATATCCGGGCTCGGATCGACGGCACGCTGCGGGATCTGGACGAGGAGATCGTCTTGGACCCCAAACGCCGCCATTCGGTCGAGGCGGTGGTGGATCGCTTCCGGGTGCGAGACGATATCTCCTTGCGCTTGGCCGAATCCTTCGAGACCGCCTTGAATCTTTCCGAGGGGCGCGTGATCGTGGCCCCGATGGAGGGCGGCGAGGAGCAGGTGTTTTCGGCTCGCTTCGCCTGCCATATCTGCGGCTACTCGATCCCGGAGCTCGAGCCCCGCATCTTCTCGTTCAACAACCCCGCCGGGGCCTGCGAGCGATGCGACGGCCTCGGCACGGACGTTTTTTTCGATCCGGTGCGCATCGTCACCCATCCCGAGCGCAGCCTCCCCGCCGGTGCCATTCGGGGCTGGGATCGGCGAAATTTTCATTATTTCCAGATGATCCGATCCCTCGCCGAACACTACGCTTTCGATATCGACACCCCCTTCGGCAAACTGCCGGAAAAAATACGCAAGGTGATTATCGAGGGGAGCGGGAAGGAGGTCATCCGCTTTGTCTTCTCCGGCGGCAGTCGGGGCGGGCATGTGCGCAAACATCCCTTCGAGGGCGTCATCCCCAATATGGAGCGACGTTATCGGGAAACGGATTCGCAGCTGGTCCGGGACGAACTCGCGAAATATATGGGCACCCGGGCTTGCGAGGCCTGCAACGGGGGGCGCCTCAATCGCTACGCCCGCAACGTCTTCGTCGGGGGCGAGAACCTGCCGGCGGTTTCCGCTCGGCCGATCCGCGCCGCCGCCGACTTCCTTGCCGGACTCGAACTCACCGGGGCCCGCGCCGGGATCGCCGGTCGAATCCTCAAGGAGATCGGTCAGCGGCTGCGCTTTTTGGTCGACGTGGGGCTCGACTACCTCTCTCTCGACCGCGCCGCCGAAAGCCTTTCCGGAGGCGAGGCGCAACGCATCCGGCTGGCGAGCCAAATCGGCGCCGGTCTTGCGGGCGTGATGTACGTGCTTGACGAACCCTCCATCGGGCTGCATCAGCGGGACAATCGTCGCTTGCTCGATACCCTCGTCCATCTGCGGGATCTCGGCAATACGGTCATCGTCGTCGAGCACGACGAGGAGGCCATCAACAGCGCGGATCACGTGATCGACATCGGCCCCGGCGCCGGCGTCCACGGCGGTCGCATCGTGGCCGAGGGTCGACCCTCGGTGATCGCCGCCCACCCCGACTCCCTGACCGGGCAATATCTTTCGGGGCGGCGCAAGATCGAGCTGCCGACGCTGCGCACCCCTTGCGATCCGAAACGGAGGATCCGGATAAAAGGGGCCACGGGCAACAATCTGGCGGGGGTCGATGCGGATTTTCCCGTCGGCTTGATGACCTGCGTCACCGGGGTTTCCGGCTCCGGCAAATCCACCTTGGTCAACGATACCCTCTATCGCGCCGCCGCTCGGAAATTCAACGATTCCTCGCTCGAGGCCGCCCCCGTGGATCGAATCGAGGGCTTGGATTCGGTCGAGCGGATCGTCGCCATCGACCAAAGCCCGATCGGACGCACCCCGCGATCCAACCCCGCGACCTACACCGGCTTGTTCACCCCGGTGCGGGAGCTTTTCGCCGCCACCCCCGAGGCGCGCTCGCGAGGCTACAACCCCGGGCGTTTCAGTTTCAACGTGCGCGGGGGGCGCTGCGAGGCCTGCAGCGGCGACGGGGTGATTCGGGTGGAAATGCACTTCCTGCCCGATGTCTACGTCGCTTGCGATACCTGCGGCGGCAAACGCTTCAATCGCGAAACCCTCGACATCCGCTACAAAGGTCGCAATATCCACGAGGTGCTGGAGATGACCGTCGAGGAAGCGCGGGATTTCTTTTCCGCGGTGCCGGTCGTGGCCCGCAAACTTCAAACCCTGCTCGACGTCGGTCTTGCCTATATGCGCCTCGGACAGCGAGCGACGACCCTTTCCGGCGGCGAGGCCCAACGGATCAAACTCTCGCGGGAATTGTCCAAGCGCGATACCGGACGCTCGCTCTATATCCTCGACGAACCGACCACCGGATTGCATTTTTACGATACCGAGCAACTGCTGCGCGTCCTCCATCGCCTGCGGGATCACGGCAATACGGTCGTCGTGATCGAACACAACTTGGATGTGATCAAAACCGCGGACTGGATCGTCGATCTAGGCCCCGAGGGCGGCGACCGGGGGGGGCGGATCATCGCCGCCGGCACCCCGGAGGCCGTGGCGGCGTGCGAGGATTCGCATACCGGGCGCTTCTTGCGGCCGATCTTGGGCCTCGAAAAGCCCGCGCGGGGGCGCAAGCGCGACAAAGCGAGCGGCGGCAAGAGCGCCAAGACCGAAAAGCCCGGCAAGCGTGCCGCCGCCGCTGCCGCAAAAAAACGCCTTGTGAAAAGCGCCGGATAGTGACCGGCGCAAGAGGCGATGAAAAGGGCGCATCCGGCCCTTGTCGAATTCGGATCCCCTGTATTCGGACCTCTGCATTCGGACCCCCATATCGCGCCTATCGTGCGCCCCCGTCCATACGCGCTGAAAAAGCCGTCTTCGAACAAGGATCGATACCGTGTCTGCGCTGATCTGCGGCTCGTTCGCTTATGACACCGTCATGTTTTTCAAAGATCGATTCAAGAATCGTATCTTGCCGGATCATCTGGATATTTTGAGCGTCACCTTTCGCGTTTCCGACTTCCGGCGAGAGTTCGGCGGCTGCGCCGGCAATATCGCTTGCGCCTTGAAAGGGATCGGGGGCGACCCCTTGCCGATGGCCACCGTCGGCGAGGATTTCGCTTCCTACCGGGAGTGGTTGGAGCGCCAAGGGATCCGACACCATCTGGTTTCTCCCGTCGAGGACGAATATACCGCGCAGGCCTTCATCACCACCGACCTCGACGACAACCATATCGCCGCTTTTTATCCCGGGGCCATGAATTACGCGCACCTCAACGACGTGCGAGATATCGACCGAGGAGCGGGTGCCGGTCGGCGGATGCCGAGCATCGGCATCGTCTCCCCCGACGGATGCGAGGGCATGGTGCAGCATGCCGAGCAATGCGCCGAATGCGGCATCCCTTTCATTTTCGATCCGGGACAAAGCCTGCCGCTCTTCGACCGGGAAACGCTGCGGCGCTTCGTCGATCTCGCCACTTGGCTGAGTTGCAACCGCTACGAATGGGAGTTTTTGCGCGAGCGCACCGGCCTCGATGCGAAGGCCATCGCCTCCGGCTTGAAGGCCTTGATCGTGACTTGCGGCGAACGAGGCTCGACGATCCGAACCGCCGAAGATGGGGAGATCGAGATCCCCTGCGCCATGACCACCTGCGTGGTCAACACCATCGGCTGCGGCGATGCCTATCGCGCCGGTCTGCTTTACGGGATTTCCCGGAAGATGGATTGGCCGACCACCGGCCGACTGGCGTCGATGGCGGCGGCGATCAGCGTCGAGCATCCCGGGAGTCAAGACCACGGTCTTTCCCCGGCGCTGATCGAGCAGCGATTCTTCGATTCCTTCCGCTATGCGTTATGAATGGCTTATGACAAGGGCTTATGACAATCGCTCGTTTTCGAAAACTCGCCGCGCCCAATGCCGCCGGTCGGCAATCGAAGCCTTCGCCGTCGGTGCTTTTACGAGATCGAATATCCGCGCTTCGTCTTGGACGATGCCTTGCCGATGACGGCCGATGGCGGCCGATAAGCGCTATCGAAAAAATGCGAGCCTTGCTCGGATGCATTGATTCAGCGTCGATTGCAGTCGTGAGTGCCCGCACCCAGCACGACGCCTAGTGCATAGTCGATATCCAACAAGCCGAGCACCTGAGCGAGCATATAAGGCGTTTGGCCGAGCCGGTTCCGCTCGCATAATTCGGCGGGCGTCATGACTGCCATCAGCGAGCGCGTTTTATGTCACCGCGCCGGATTGCCCAGTGCCGGGGCGTGTCGCCGAAGCGGGCCCGCTCGATTCGCTCGCGCTGGACTCGCTCGGCGATGGCGCGGCGGCGGACTTCGGCTTCGGCGGCGCGGGCTTTCTCTCTATCGCGGGCAAGGGCGCGGGCTTGCACGTCCTTCCACTTTGCGCGGGCAACTTCGGCGCGGGCTTCGGCGGCGGCTTTGGCGTCGGCGATGATCGCGACGGATCGCTCGGCGATAGTCGGCGCGGGCGTTTCAGTCTTGGCTCCGCCGCAGCCCGTAAGCATGACTGCGGCGAAGGCAAGGATCGTTTTCATTGATAGGCTCCCATTCAATGCGGGCGAAGCATGGCTGCGGCGAAAGCGACGCGACGGAGGGGGCGGCGATAAAGAGGCGCAATAAAAAAACCGGAGCCCCGCTTGCGAAGGGCTCCGGCTCGTTGCGTTACCGACTTCGCGGCGACTATGGCGATCCGTCAAGGACAATCAAGCGCCGGGTAGTCGTGATAGCGGCGTTGGGCTTTTTCCCCCGCATAGATCGCGCCCGCGCGCCAGGCTTGCCGGGTTCTTCGGAAGAGATTTTTTTGGCGGCGGAGTCTCTTTTCAAAAAATCCATCCCTCTGTTCAATGGAATTCTGTTACTCATCCCGGCGACTCGAACTGTTTTATCGATCGATAGCGCTCTGCGGTCGCTACGCTTTTATGGTATTCGGCAACGGCTCGTTCGCATATCTCGGCATCGTATACGTCTGCGCTGACTTCGACCCCGCCGAAGGTCAAGGCAAGGAAAGCGGCGAGAGTGGCAAGGTCTCGAAGAGCGATCCGTGTGGATGGGCTGGGGCTGCTCTTATGCATCGATGGGCTCCACGCCTACCATAACAACAAAAAGCCGGAGTCCGTCTTGCGACAGGCTCCGGCTATTCGCTATAAGCGGGCGGTTATCGGCGCACGGCGGTTTGCTTCGCCGTGACTTCAAGGATCGCCTTGCTTGCTGCAGCGGGAGCGGCAACCGCTCGTTGCCCCGGGGGACGCGCCATGAGCGAGTGCGACATCTCGGTACTCGCCGGCGCGACTTTCGCGGCGAGCATCGGCTTTATCGTCGGGGTCGGCGCGGCGAGCGCGACGCGCTTCGGCGCATGGCTCGGCGGCTTGGCTCGGCGGCTTGCCAGGCGCAATAGGCGGCTTCGCCTTCGGGATAATCATCGGCGGCGGTATCGGGCTTTCCGAGCGACGCTGAATCCCAGCCCCAAAGGGAAACGCCCATGCGCCCGGTCCTGCCCTTGTTGACTCTTGGTGTTCCCATCTTCGCCGTCGTCGAACACCCCCCTGACCTAGCACGACTCGGCGGCGTACCGGCACAAGCCCGTGCTGAATACGAGCGAGCTGGCGCTACGTTGATCGCGAAGCGGCACGGGCTGCGAGCGAGCACGGACGGGCGGGATTGTCCGTGAGCCGGACGGGGGCCATGACGCTCGAAGAAAAAGTCGCGAATCTCGCAAAAGTCCCGGACGCCACGATGGATTCGCACGAGCGCAACCGGCAACGACTCGAATTGGCGCGCTCCGAAGCGGGTGTGCCGACGGACGGGAACTTTGCCGGGCTCGTTATCGGGATCGCCTGCGGGGTATTCGTCGGGGGCTGGGATAGCAAGCCGCCCAAGCCGCCCGCATTTTTTCTTTTTCGAACTTAGGCGATCTCGGTCTTCGCAAGGCGCGCATCGAAGGCTTCGAAAGAGGTGATCGGGGCGTCGCAGCGGCGACCCTCGCATAGATAGGCGACCGGGGAATCGCCTTTGGGCTTGCGCTCGGCCAGCAAGCCCGGCAGGTTTTGCGCGTCGGCGGGGATGGCGAGGGTTATCCGCCGCGGGGCGTATCCGACATTCGCCCGCGAACGCCATTTTTCCAGTTCGCCGTCATCTTCGGATCCGGGCTCGGATCCGGGCTCGGCTCTGCGCTCCCCGGCGCCTTGACCGCGAATCACCACGATCTCCGGCGGGTCGAGGTATTCCTCGAGAGCGGTGAGAAGAGAAGTATGTTCGTGGGGGTATTTCTCGAGCCCCTCTCGAGCCGCGATCAAGGTGCGCTTCGCCGCTCGCAGATAACGAGGCTCGCCGATCAGATTCCCCAAACGCCCCAAAACGGTCGCCGCCACCGAGTTCCCCGCAGGCTGGGCATCGTCCATCGTCGGTTTGGGGCGATGCAGCAAACGCTCGTGGTCGTTGGAGGTGAAGAAAAAGCCGCCGTGTTCGCGGTCTTCGAAATATTCGAGCATCACCTCGGTCAAGTCGATCGCGAAAGCGAGATCCTCGGCGCTCCACCGCGCGGACAGAAGGGTCAAGATGCCGTCGATCAGGCAAGCGTGATCATCCAAATAGGCGTTGAAACGAGCGCGACCGTCTTTGTAGGTCGCACGAAGCCGGCCGTCGATCCACATCTCGCGGCGGATGAAATCGACGGCCCGCGATGCCGAATCGATCATCGAGGTCGATTCCGAAAGACATCCGGCGACCGCCATTCCCTTGATCATCAATCCGTTCCACGACGCGATGACTTTTTCGTCGCGGCCGGGATAGACTCGCTCGGAGCGCGCTTCGAAAAGGCGGGAAAGGGCGCGCTCGATACGCGCGGCACTCTCTTCCTCGGACAGCCCCGTTTGCCTCGCCACCTCCGACAGGCTCGAAAAAGCGTGCAGATGCCAATGGGAGGACTCGAAATTGGGCGCTCGATCCAAGCCGAAACGCACCGCCAACGCGGCATATTCATCGTCAGGCACGATCGACCGCGCTTCGCCGGGTGTCCATAGATAGAACTTCCCCTCCTCGCCCTGCGAATCCGCATCCAGGGTGGACCAAAAGCCCCCGGCGGGGGATTGCATCTCGCGCATCGCCCACGCCGCGGTCTTGCGCACGGTATCGGCAAAGAGCGGATCGCCGGTCATCCGATGCATTCGGGCGGCGATCTCCAGCAAGGGGCCGTTGTCGTAGAGCATCTTTTCGAAATGCGGAATCATCCACATTTCATCGACCGTATAGCGATAGAAGCCGCCGCCGGCGTGATCGTAAAGCCCGCCGGAGCACATCTTCGATAGGGTGAAACGGGCGATCGAAAGCGCCCGATCGGCTTCGTCACCGGGGGGAAGCCACGCCCGATCCCGCATCAGACGCTCGAGGTGGGTCGGGTGCGGAAACTTGGGAGCGCCACCGAAACCACCGTGGCGGGCATCGTGGTTGTCCACCAAAACGGAGCGGGCCGCATGCAAGGACTCCGCCGACAACGAAGCCTCCTCTTCGCCGGGGCTCGAAGCGGGGCTCGAAGCGTCCAAACCGGCCAATACATCCATCAGCGAAGCGTTCTGGCGCCGAATATCCTCCCGCCGCTCGCGGTAGAGCCTCGCTACCTCGACCAAGAGCCCGCGAAACGCGGGCATCCCGTGGCGCGGGGTATCGGGGAAGTAGGTGCCCGCGAAAAAGGGCGCCTGATCATCGGGGGTGAGGATCATCGTCAACGGCCATCCCCCGGGGCGCCGAGCGAGGATCCGATGCGCGGTCTGATAAATTTTGTCGATATCCGGACGTTCTTCCCGGTCCACCTTGATATTGATATAGAGATCGTTCATCACGCCGGCGGTGCGCTCGTCCTCGAAGGACTCGTGCGCCATCACGTGGCACCAATGACAGGCGGAATAGCCGATCGAAAGGAGGATCGGCTTGTCTTCTCGCCGGGCCCGCTCCAAGGCCTGCGTTCCCCATGGCTGCCAGTCCACGGGGTTCTCGGCGTGTTGCAGCAGATAAGGGCTGGTTTCCGAAGAAAGAGCGTTGCTGCGCACGGAGCCGGTCATGGGCCTCCTCGAAAGCGTATCGACGATCGCTCTTCGTCTCGGGGTTTCGAGCCCGCGATGCGGCGGGCGGGACGGCGAATCATCACCTATTTCTTCGCGCCTATCGTCGAGACAATCCAAGCGTCTTTGGGTGAACGTTAATTTGCGCTCTACCTAGTGAAGAGCCGGGAGGTAGGAAGCAATATCCGTCTGCGTAAAAAATATCGCAACTGCTGCATAGAGGATCGTAGTATATATTATATGTGCCCAAGAAAAATCCCGCTTCTTCCTGAACATGCCTTTTCTCAATGGGGAAAAACACATTGAAATAGCGATAAATGTAGCTAGTATATATACTAGTTCAGTAAAGTCCATATTGGAAAAAACTGTTACACCCGACGTCACCATACTAATAAACAAACTAAACCCGATCTTTTTGGGGGTCAAATGAAACATTATTTTATTCGGGGTGGAATCCCTCGCTAGCGTGTCCATCATCGATACCTCCCTTAGAATCTAGTCTCGAGTGAGTACCGGGTCATCGGGGTAGATGTCTTTATTTGAAGACATCTGCCCCGATGATATTCACCCTGAACGTTACCGACTTCTACCATACCCACCAAGTAGGCGAAGGAAGGCTCATCCGCGGCCGCCGGTCGGTACCGGCGATTCGCCGGTCAGCGAATCACCGAGGTGGTATTGGTCAGCGTGCCGCTGGCGCTCGACCACGTCTGCACGACCAAGGGCTCCGTCGAGCGCAGGCGAATCGATATCCACGTCACGACGCCGGGAGGACGAGGGATATCGAGCGTGAAGGCAATATCGTCGACACTGACGAGGTGGTAACCCCACGGCGGAATTCGGCTCGTCTCCGGCTCGCCGTGATAGCGAGTGCCGTCGACCGCCGAGGCGTCGACATATAAGGGACAAGGGTTGTCGGACTCGCAGACCATCGACAAAAACTCCCCGCCTTGTATCGGGAGAATGCCGACGCTCGCCCGCAGCGGCATCTTCAGCCCGGCGTGGCCTGCGGCCATTGCGCTCTGAGCGAAAAGAATGGCCAAAATACCCGTGATCGTCGATAGTCTTTTCATGCTTTGTCTCCTTGATAGAAAAGCGCTTCGGCAGCGAATATGCGTGGATGATCTCCCGAGGGCATCACGACACCTTCGAAAAACCGACCGACTCCGTGAATCGTGCACAAAAAAAGCGAACCCGGGCTTCGACACCGAGAGCGAAAAAAGCGCAGTCTCAGGCGGCGTAATATGCCGACATCGGGGCAACTCGATGATCTTCGCGACAATCGAAACGCTTCTTCGATTCTCGGCCGACTCGCCGCCGCCGATCATCCGATCCCGGCTCCCGTTTTTTCGGTGAAAAAATCAACCCTTTTCGAGAAGCCTCGGCCAATTGCCATCGGCCCGCTCGATATTGCCGGGAATATCCTTGAGCCATTTGCCCCTGACGCCGAGCGAGTAGTTCAGGTAGAGCTTGCCGTCTTCGATATGCCAGGCTTCGGGAACCGTGGATGCGGTATAGCCATTGGCGACCGCCCATGCGCAATAGCCTCCGTATCGAGGGGCGAAGGACTCGGGATCGGCGGCAAAGCGATCTCGATTTTCCGCACTGGAAAAATGCCAATCGACCCCCTTCCAAGAATGCGAGAATTCGGCGGATCCGGCAACCGGCTTCCCTTCGCTGAAATAGGCGACGGGATCGGTGCCGCGGATGGCGACGCCGCCGGCGGCGTAGATCGGCTCGGCGGCGCGGCTTGCGTCGATCGACCAAAACCCGGCGGCGGAAATCGCGACCAGCACGACCGCAATCGTCAAGATACGTCCTTTCGAAAAAGTCATCTGGGTTGATCCTCTCGATGTGGAATCTCTTGATATCGAAGCATTCAAAGCATCCGAAGCGAGAAGGGCGAATACCGGCATAACGACTTTCCGACATTCGACAATCGTCAAGAGATCCGGATGTTCAAAGTCATCGGCAATTATGCACAATACCGCATTTGCGATCGGTGGAAAAGACGGGCCGAGAACATCGGGGCTTCGTTGATGGTCCGTCGACGACGTCGTATCGCGAGATCCGGCCCATCCGCCTCGACGGGTCGGTGCCGATCAAGACGATACCTCATAAAAAAGATGCTCTTTCGCATGTCGAGGGCTCGCCGGGATTCGAAAAAAGCGGGGTATTTTCAAAGGGGGTAGCAGGCGGCACCAGAGCATGCTTTTTCGGATGCCCTTCACCTCGCCCCTTCCTTCGATGAATGCACCATGAACGTCATATCGTATTGGCCAGCGGAGATGAGCGATGGCGCTTTTCGCCTTGCGTGATCGACAGAAAGTCGAGATGGATCCGGGAATCGAAGGTCTCCTCGACGGTCATTCGATCGAGGTCATGCCCCGAACGGCAGCGAAGATCGCGGATTTTCGAGAGATTTTGCCGGCCGGCACCCGGGTTTATATCGCCCATGTCGATGGCACAAAGACCGACGATATGGTCGCCACGGCAAAGCGACTTCGGCAAGAGGGCTTTGCCCCGATGCCGCATTTTCCCGCGCGCTCGATCCCGGATCGCGACAGTCTGGCTCGCCTGATCGCCCGCTACCGGGACGAAGCGGGGGTCAGCGAGGGCTTGGTGCTCGCCGGAGGGATCGCCAAGGCGAGCGGCGATTTCGATTCCTCGATGCAGTTGCTGAAAACCGGTCTTTTCGCCGATTTTCGCCGCTTGCATATCGCAGGTCATCCCGAGGGGAATCGCAGCATCGATCCCGATGGCGGCGAAAGAGAGGCGATGGCCGCGCTTGCATGGAAGCAGAAATTTTCCGCGTGCACGGATGCCGAATTTGCGATCGCCACCCAGTTTGCCTTCGATGCCGAGGCGATCATCGCTTGGGCCGAGCGCCTGCAGGACGCGGGCATCGTCATGCCGATACACCTCGGGGTCGCCGGTCCCACCAAACTTCAAACCCTGATCAAATTCGCCGTCTCCTGCGGCATCGGCCCTTCGCTCTCGGTGCTGCATAAACGCGCACGGGATATCTCGAAACTCTTGCAGCCCTTCGAGCCGACCTCGATATTGAACGCCTTGGCGCAATACAAGCAGGCCAACCCCAAGGGGAATATCGAGAGGATTCATTTCTTTCCCTTGGGCGGCATCCGTCAATGCGCGGCATGGCTCGTCGAACACGGCAAGAAGGGACCGGCGATGGCACCGCCGTCCTCCGCCGAGAACTAACGAGCGAAACAGCGGCTCCTTGGCTTTTCGCCCTTCTCACCATTCACCCTTCGTCACCATTCGCCCTTCGTCTTCCACCGGGATGGCGAAGGACTTGCTTTACCGCCGTCGAGGGTGTTTTGTCGCTCTTTTCTTTGCGTCGAAGGGGGGCTGAAGAACGCCGCCGAGCAGTACCCGCCGCTATCGCCGAGCGAGCGGCGGCAAGTCGTCATCGATATTTTCGTCTCGCGAGTCGCCGCCGGCGGCATGCCTAGGGCAGAAGATCGCAGGCGCACGATAGAGATGACTAATTTCGCAATCAAGTGGATCGACGAAGGCATCGCCCGCTTGCGGACTGACGCAAAAGAAACGGGAGAGTCGCCGTGAGCGAAGCGATAAAACGCGCCGCGAGCGCGGCAGCGACGGCTCGAAACTTCGCCGATCCCAGCAGCGCAGCGAATACGACGCCGCGCCAGTGGCTCGTACCCGATCTGATACCGAGCGGCGAGATCACGCTATTGGGCGGCAAAGTCGGTAAAGGAAATACGCGGCTTGCTGCGCAACTCGCGCTCGGCGTGGCGGCGGCGGGACGCCCGCATTCGGGGCAGTGTGATACCGATATGGCGACGACCGCGAGCCCGCAAGCCCAAGCGAGCCGTACGTGCGCGGAGACGTCTCGAATCAAAGTCGCGGGCGCAGCGTCGTCTTCCTATCTTGGGACGAAGACGTATCTGACATCGCAGCCCGATTCGCGCCAGCGGTAGGCGACGAGTCGGCGAATTGCTTGCCCCCGTCGAGTATCCCCGCGCCCGGATCCCGCCGAGTTTTTCGAAGTTTCCGCCCTTTGACGGTGCCGCCGCCCGGCGAGAAAACGAGAATATGAGGCGATCGGCTGCTATTCCGCCAATTGGCCGAGCCGCTGTTTACCAAGAAGCACGCCGAAGACGCGATCGGGATGGGCATCCCGCACTTTATGACCCCCGCGGCGTTCGCTCTTTGGCGACGCTGGCGCGGCGTCGATTACGCGGCGTCGATTACTTCGAAGAACGCCCGCCCGATCGCACCCGTGCCCCCGCTTTGCTGATCATCGATTCGCTCGCGGCGGCGAACGGCATCGACCCGAACGATCGCGCTACTTATCAGGGCTTTTTTACCTTCTTGCGGGCTTTGATAGCCGACATCGATACCGCGATCGTGCTGATCGCGCATACGCCGAATAGCGTCGCCCGCCGCTCGCTCGATTCAGCGACGACCGCGTGGCAGGTCTATATTGCAAATCGAGTCACTGGGCCGAGCGATAGCCGAGATCGACGCGGGCTTGGCGATTCAGCGCGGGTCGCCGTCGCCGCTCGACGCGCTGATCGCCGGATCCCCCGAACTGGCCACCGCGTCGGTATTGAAGCCCGCCAAAGCGAACTACGCGATCGCCGACCCAGCCGACGCGCCCGTCTTCGCGCGGCTCTCGGCGACAGGCGGGCGGTGGCAACGCGTACGCTCGAAAGCCCCCGCCGAGTCGTACCGCTTCGCAAGCGTCGGGGGGTCGGCGAAGCGTTACCAACGCGGGCGAAGAGCGCGAAAACGGACGGGACTCTTTCAGGTGACGCGACTCGTTGATCGGGGAAGGAAAAGCGGGCATCGACCGGCATCATGGATCGATCGCGCCTTCGCTCTCGTCCTCGATCCCCTCCTTCGTCATTCCGGCGGTGCAAACCGTTCCGGCGCTTGTTGCGACCGGGCACAAAAAAACCGGGGGCGAAGCCGCCCCCGGTATCACGCCCTCATCGCGTCCTCGAAAGCGAACGCGGTGTTGGTGTTTCAGCCCTTCATCCACCAACGCTTGACGAAGTGGCCGCCGTCCATCTCCCAGCCCCCACCGATCGTTTCCGGGACTCCCACCTTGTCGTTGGTGGCCGCGATATCGCTGCCGAACGCGGGGATGATGGTGCCGCCTTGCATGCTGATCAACTGCTGCACTTCCTGATACATCCCGGCGCGCGTTTTCTGATCCAGCTCTCCTCGCGCCTTGACCACCAACTCGTCCACTCGCGGGATATTGATCAGGGTATCGTTCCACGGCGAGTCGGACATATAGGCGATGGAGAGGATCAGATCCTCGACCGCCCGTTCGCCCCAATAGCAGCTGCAAAAGGGCTTTTTATTCCAAACATCGCTCCAATAGCCGTCTTGGGGTTCGCGAACGACATTGGGGTTGAGCCCGATTTTCCGCCAACTCTCGGCGAAGAGCTGCGCCGCATCCACCGCACCGCCATAAGCGGTATCGGAGGTGCTCATATCGAAGCTCGCCCCTTCCATCCCGGCCTTCTTGAGATGGTCTCTGGCCTTGTCGAGGTCGTATTCGACGACGAGATTCGCATCGTAGCTCGGGAACTTGGGACCCAAGGGCTGGTCGTTGCCGACGGTGCCATAGCCGAAGAGGATCTTGTCGACGAAATCTTGGCGCGGGGTGGCGTATTTCAGCGCCAGGCGAAAATCGTTGTTGTCGAAGGGCGGGATATTGGTCCGCATCGGATGGGTGTAGGCAAGATTGCTCGGCACATCGACGATCGAAACCCCCGGCGCTCTTTTCAGCAGATGGATGGTTTTGAGATCCGGGCGGTTGATCAAATCCACCGAGCCGCTGGTCAAAGCCGTGACGCGGGCGTTGTCATCCAAAATGGCGAGGATCTCGACCGAATCGGCAAAGCCGAGCGCATCCGCCTGCCAGGAATTCGGATTTTTCTCCAAGACGGTGCGCACCCCGGGGTCGAATTCGCGCAGGAAATAGCAACCGGTGCCCGCCGATGCGAACAAATCCGCCTTGCCGTCGACCGTCGGCACCACCGAAAAATGATAGTCGGTGAAAATGAAGGGACCGTCGGCGTTGGCATCGGTGAACTCGACGACCACCGTATCCTTGCCCTCGGCTCGTACATCCTTGACCCCGGCGAAAACGCCCTTGGCCGCGGACTTGGTATCCTCGCCTCGATGGACATTGATCGAGTTGACGACATCCTCGACCGTCAAGGCCTTGATCGGATCGTTCGAGCCGCCCATGCCGTCGTAGAACTCCACGCCTTGTCGAATCTTGAAGCGCCATGTCTTCGCATCGGGGGAGGATTCCCAACTTTCCGCCAAGTTCGGAGTCGCTTTGCCGTCGATCCCGACGTCCACGATCGAGTCGCGGATCGAGCGGCTGATGACGATCATCGTGGTGGCGTTGTAGGCGGTGGAATCCAACGAGTCGATGGTATTCGCATCGTTGAGACCGCAGCGCATGTGGCCGCCTCTTGCGGGGATATTGGCGAGCGCACGATTCGACCATAAGGTCCCGGCGGTCGCGGCCGCCACACCCATCGCGCTCGTGCGTTGGATGAACGAGCGTCGATTCAATCGACCGTCTTGCAGCATGCGCTGTATTTCA
Organism: Gammaproteobacteria bacterium; assembly: GCA_965220535.1. Classification (GTDB taxonomy): domain Bacteria; phylum Pseudomonadota; class Gammaproteobacteria; order HK1; family HK1; genus HK1. Next base: position 2,050,179 of record OZ244833.1, read on the forward strand.
AGTTCTTTTTCTTGCTCGCGATTCATCGGAAAACTCCTTTGGTTCCGGCAATCGGTTCAGGGTCTCTTATCCGTTCGCATCGGTGGATGCAGGTGGACAAGAGGGTGAAAAGGGACATATCCCGTCATCGTACTTCTTCGGTACGACGATCGATGGATTCGAAGCGCGAAGTGCGCGACCCGAGGGGTGTCGCCGACCGGCGACCTGCCGATCGGTGACGAAAGAGAATGTCGGCCATTGTACTCACTGCGTATTCACTGCTTTGCCGCAATCGCATCGAGCTCGTCTTCGGTGGGAAACCGGCCGGTGGCCTTTTTCGAGTAGAGCAGGCGATTTTCGCAGTTGATCTCGAAAACTCCCCCCGATGATTTCACCAGCTCGACTTGCGCTCCTTCGATCGAGGACGAAAGCCTTTCGCTCACACGGAGCGCTTCCGCCTCGTAGCCTCAAGCGCCACAATATTCGATCGTGAACTGCATGGTTGCAAAGCTCCTTTTCAAAGGGATCAGTGGCTCAAAATCTGACCGAGGAAAAGCTTGGTGCGATCCGATCGGGGATTTTCGAAAAATTCGTTCGGAGTGTTTTCCTCGACGATCTGACCCTCGTCCATGAAAATGACTCGATCGGCGACTTGCGAGGCAAAGCCCATCTCATGGGTCACCACCAGCATGGTCATCCCCGACTGCGCCAAGTCCACCATCACTTCCAAGACCTCCTTGATCATTTCGGGATCCAACGCCGAGGTCGGTTCGTCGAAAAGCATGATTTTAGGATGCATGCAAAGCGAGCGAGCGATGGCGACTCGCTGCTGTTGCCCCCCGGAGAGTTGCCCCGGATATTTATTCGCTTGATCCGGGATCCGCACTCGCTCCAAATATTTCATGGCTTGAGTCTCGGCTTCTTCGCGAGGCATCTTGCGCACCCATATCGGAGCCAATGTACAGTTTTCCAGCACCGTCAGGTGCGGAAAAAGATTGAACTGCTGAAAAACCATCCCCACTTCGCGGCGAATCGAGTCGATATCCTTGATATCGTGGGAAAGCTCGGTGCCATCGACGAAGATCGAACCCTCCTGATGCTCTTCCAAACGATTGATGCAGCGAATCAAAGTGGATTTTCCCGAGCCCGAGGGGCCGCAGATCACGATGCGCTCTTGCGGGGCGACCTCGAGATCGATATCGCGCAGGACATGGAATTCGCCGAACCATTTGTTGAGGTTCGAGATGCGGATAATGGGCTCGCTCATGCTTCGGTTCTCCAAAACGCCGGTATCGTCACCGGCAATCCCTTCGCTTTTTCGGGGCTAGCGCCCGGAAGTATCCAATCTTTTTTCCAAGCCGATGGAATAGCGCGACATCGAAAAACAGATGATGAAGAAGAAAACCGATGCCAGTACGTATGTTTCGTGATCGACCTCCCCGATCCACTCGGGGTTGGTCTGGAGCAGCCTTGCTTGTCCCAAGATATCGAACAGGCCGATGATGATGACCAAGGTCGTATCCTTGAACAAGCCGATGAAGGTATTGACGATCCCGGGGATCGAAATCTTGAGTGCCTGAGGCAAGATGATCAACCGCATCATCTTCCAATAACTCAAGCCCATGGCTTGGGCCGCCTCGTACTGACCGGCGGGGATGGCTTGCAAACCGCCTCGAATCACCTCCGCGATATAGGCGGAAGCGAAGAGGGTGACCATGATCATCACCCGCGCCAACTGATCGAGAGAGAAATTCCGGGGCAGGAAGAGATTCAAGATGACGATGGCGACGAAGAGCAAGGTGATCAGCGGCACCCCTCGGATCACTTCGATGAAGGTCACCGAAACCACCCGCACCACCGGGAGTTTTGAGCGTCTTCCCAGCGCGAGCAGGATACCGATCGGCAAGGAAAGGACGATTCCCGCCAAGCCCGCGATGAGGTTGAGCATGAAACCGCCGAATTTGTCGGTGGTCACTTCTTCGAGCCCGGCAAGGCCGCCCACCAACAAGAGCGTGGCGATCAGCGGGTAGAAAAGCGCGAACCACCGACCGTAATAGGCACCGGGCGCTTTTTCGATCAGCACCCATGCCAGCGCCGGTATCAACAAGAGCACGGCGAGATCGACGCGCCAGCGGGAATCGGCCGGATAAAAGCCATAGACGAATTGATGAATGCGCTGATCGACCCAAGCCCAACACGCCCCGGCATTGCCGACGCAATCGTCCCTCGACGTTCCGACGAATTCGGCATCGAAAAAAGCCCAGCCGAGCAGGGGGGGGATGATCGACCACAACAGGTATAGCGAAACCAGCGTCAACAGGATATTGAAGGGGCTCGAAAAAAGATTGGCCCGCATCCAGCCGAGCGCACCGGTCTGGCCCGGCGGGGCCGGTCGAGACGGCAGCATATCCGCTTGGCTGCGATGGAAGGAGGGGTCGGTGGCGGACATCTAACGTTCCACCAGCGCGATGCGCGCGTTGTACCAATTCATGAACATGGAGGTCAAAACACTGATCGAGAGATAAAAGAGCATATAAATCGAAATGACTTCCAGCGCCTGCCCGCTCTGATTCATGATGGTGTCACCGATGGACACGATATCCTGGTAGCCGATGGCAACCGCCAAGGAGGAATTTTTGGTGAGATTGAGATACTGACTGGTCAGCGGAGGAATGATCACCCGCAGCGCCTGAGGCAGGATGATCTTGCGCATCGTCAAGCCCGATTGCAACCCCAAAGCCCCGGCGGCTTCCGTTTGCCCTTTGCCCACCGAGAGAATTCCGGCCCGTACCACCTCGGAGATGAAGGCCCCGGTATAGGTGGACAAGGCGACCCACAGCGCCACCAACTCCGGGGTGATATTGAAGCCCCCTTTGAGGTTGAACTTTCCCGCCACCGGGATATCGAAAGCGATGGGGGAGCCCGCGAGGAAATAGGCCGTCAGCGGAAGACCGACGACCAACGCGATCCCGGTGCGAGCGACGGGAAAAGTCTCTCCGGTTTCGTCCTGGCGTTTTCGAGACCAACGAGCGATCCACCAAGCGACGGCGATCCCCACCGCCAAGGCGAGCAAAATGATCCCGGCACCGTCTTCGATGATCGGCGCGGGCAAGCGTACCCCGCGATTGTTGAGAAAGACGGTATCGCCGAAAGAGATGCCGTCGCGCACCTTGGGCAGGGCGAGAATGACCACCCACCAAAAGATGATTTGAATCAACAAGGGGACGTTGCGGGTGAACTCCACGTAGGCGCCGATGATCCGACTGATGAAGAAGTTGCGAGAAAGGCGCATCACCCCGGCGAGGAAGCCGATGATCGTGGCCGCCACGATCCCCATACAAGCCACCAAGATCGTATTGAGCCCGCCCACCACGAACGCTCGCCCGTAGGTGGAAGTGGATTCGTATTGGATCAGGCGTTGGTTGATATCGAAAGAGGCGGTGCTGCTTAAAAAACCATAACCGGAGGCGAGACCGGCACGCTGCAGATTGGCAACGGTATTCGATACGATAAAGGCCAGAACCATCAATAACGCCAAGATCAACAATAACTGGAGAATGACCCCTCGCGATCGCTCGTCCGTCCATATTCGCTGTATGCGCATCGTGCGGATCACTCCCGTTCTCGGCGGCTACATCCGATCATCCGCTATCGACACAAGGCTTCGATCGAAAAGGGCCTCGGGAAGCGAGACTCGTGAAGCGAGGGCCTGACCAAGCCCGCTTCGGAGCGCGGACGATGCCCCCGACGAACTCCCGAAGGAGTCCGTCGGGGATATCGGATCGACCGATGATCAACGGAAAGGAGGGGCGTAAAGAATGCCGCCGTCCTTGTAAAGAGCGTTCAGCCCGCGCCCCAAGCCGAGCTTGGTTTTCGGCCCGAGATAACGATCGAAGATCTCGGCGTAGTTGCCCTCGGTCTCGAGCGCTCGCACCGCCCACATCCCGTCGAGGCCGAGCATCGCGCCCAAATCGCCCTCGCTGCCGAGCAGACGATTGACTTCCGGATTGTCGGAGCCGCTCGCCATGCTCATCGCGTTCATCTTGGTGATCCCCAGCTCCTCGCCGATGATCAGAGCGTTGAGGGTCCACCGCGCGATATCGGCCCACTGATCGTCGCCCTGACGGACCAAGGGACCCAAGGGCTCCTTGGAGATGATCTCGGGGAAGACCATGTGCATGTCGGGATCGTCGAAGGTGGTGCGGGTCGCGGCCAAGCCGGAGGCGTCGGTGGTGTAGACGTCGCAGCGCTCGGCCTCGTAGGCCGCCCGGGCTTCGGAGTTGGTCTCGATCGGAACCGGCTCGTAAGAGATGCCGTTGACGCGGAAAAAGTCCGCCAAGTTCAACTCGGTGGTCGTGCCGGTCTGGATGCAGATCGAAGCCCCGTCGAGCTCTTTCGCGCTGCTCACGCCGAGGGATTTGCGCCCGATGAAGCCTTGACCGTCGTAGTAGCTGATGCCGATGAAGGTGAAGCCCAAATCCACATCGCGCGAAAAGGTCCACGTGGTATTGCGCGACAGGATATCGACCTCGCCGGATTGCAGAGCCGGAAAACGGTTCTTGCCGGTCAGGCTGACATATTTGACTTTGTCGGGGTCGCCGAGAACGGCGGCGGCCAGCGCCCGACAATAAGCGACATCGAAGCCTCTCCATTTGCCGGCATCGTCGGTTTCGGCAAAGCCGGGAAGCCCGGTATTGATGCCGCATTTGAGCTCGCCCGCGGATTTGATATCGTCGAGCGTCGCCGCCTGCGCTGCGACCCCCGCGAAAGCGAAGGCCCCGGCGAGCGCCGCGGTCCCGAGAAATTTCCTGATTGCCATGGTTAGCATACTCCTTTGCGATAAATGGATGGCGGCAGTGGAATGCGCATGATCGAAGAAGCGACCGCCCTCGTAGACGTTCATCGTTGCGATGCCCGCCAAGGGTGATTTTGACACGAACGGCGCACCGATACCACCTGATCGAGAAAAACGACGGGCTTTTACGAACGATCCCCGAATCTTAGGTCCTCGTCCTGAACGAAGGAGCTTCGTCCCTTGGTGAAACACCCTCGGATCTCGACGAATCGTCAGCGCCCGCTCGGCCGCGCCTTCGCGATGATTCGTTCGAACGCCGGATCGATCGCTTCACCCGCCGGATCATACTCTCAAAAATCGACCGGATCACCGAAAGCGTCGTTCACGCTCCCTGTCAGCGAAAAGGCGGGGCGTACATAAGGCCGCCGTCTTTATAAAGAGCGTTCAGTCCACGCTTCAAGCCGATCTTGCTCTTCGACCCGAAATAACGATCGAAGACCTCGCCGTAGTTGCCCTCGGCGGCGATCGCTCGCACCGCCCACATCGCGTCGAGGCCGAGCATCGCGCCCAAGTCCCCCTCGCGGCCGAGCAGGCGATTGATCTCCGGATTGTCGGATCCTTGGGCCATGCGCTTCACATTCGCTCCGGTGATCCCCAACTCCTCGGCCGCGATCAGGGCGTTGAGGGTCCAACGCGCGATATCGGCCCACTGATCGTCGCCTTGGCGGACCAAGGGCGCCAAGGGCTCTTTGGAGATGACCTCGGGGAAGATCAAATGTTCGTCGGGATCGTCGAGGGTGGTGCGGGTCACGGACAAGCCGGAGATATCGGAGGTATAGACGTCGCAGCGCCGGGCCTCGTAGGCCGCCCGGGCTTCGGCGCCGGATTCGATCGGTACCGGCTCGTAAGTGATGCCGTGGACGCGGAAAAAATCCGCCAAGTTCAACTCGGTGGTGGTGCCGGTCTGGATGCAGATCGAGGCCCCGTCGAGCTCGGTCGCGCTGCCCACACCGAGAGATTTGCGCCCGATGAAACCCTGCCCGTCGTAGTAGTTGACACCGACGAAGGTCAACCCCAAGTTGACATCGCGAACGAAGGTCCACGTGCTGGCGTTCGACAAGATATCGACGGCGCCGGATTGCAACGCCGGAAAACGGCTTTTGGCCGTGAGATTGATATATTCGACTTTATCCGGGTCGCCGAGCACGGCGGCGGCCAGCGCTCGACAGTAGGCGACATCGAAGCCTCTCCATTTGCCGGCATCGTCGGTTTCGGCAAAGCCGGGAAAGACGGTATTGATGCCGCATTTGAGCTCGTCTGTGGCTCTGATATCGTCAACCATCGACGCTTGAGCCGGGAGCGGCGCAAAGCTGAGGGCTCCGGCAAAGGCCGCAGCGGCAATGAATTTCCTGATGATCATGGCAATTACCTCGTGGAAGCCTCGATCGCTATCCGCGGAAAGCGGGGATAAAGTGCGCGTCGTCGAAGCGAGGACGAAAGCCCGTCTTCGATTTCGAGTCGCGCTTGGCCGGACGAAGACGCCCGGATAAACGACCGATGACCGACCGAGAGCGCAGGCTACCGGGCTCAAGGCGAGGAGGATGAATCGCTTGTCGCCGATGATCGATCACTTCACCCGCCGGATCGTATTGCCTCTGGCGATCGCCGAGACTATCGTCTGGGCCGGATTTTATTATATTTTCCCGGCGCTGCTCCCCGAATGGGAAAGCGATCTCGGCTGGTCGAAAACCATGCTCTCGTCGGCCTTCACCCTTTCGTTGGTGATCTCGGCCTTGCTTTTCCCGCTCTCGGGAAGGTGGATCGATCGAGGTCATGCGACCAAAGTGCTCGCCGGCAGCGCTTTTGCGGGGGTGATTTTTCTCCTCTTATTGTCCACGGTGACTCGTCCGTGGCAATTCTGGTGCGTGTGGGCCGGCCTAGGGGTCGCCATGGCCGGTTGTCTTTACGATCCTTGCTTTGCCGTATTGGTGCGCGCCGACGGCAAGAGGGCGAAGCGGGCGATCACCTTGGTGACCATCTTTGCCGGCTTCGCCGGAACCATCGCCTTTCCCGGAGCCCGCATTCTGACCGACTCCGTCGGCTGGCGACCGACGCTATGGATTTTCGCCGCGGTGATCGGCTTCGTCGCCCTGCCGATGATGCGCTCCGCCTGCCGTCACGCACAGGCGTATGCGGCGAGCGATATCGCACCCCCCGGTGAGCGCACCAACGTCTTTTTCGTGCTTTCGGATTGGCGCTTCCGACTCCTCGCCCTGGCGGTGTTTTGCTCCTCCCTCGATCACGGCATGCTGATCTCCCATATCCTGCCCATCCTCGAAAGCCGACGAGCGAGCGCCGAGATCGCGACCCTCGCCGCTTCTTTGATCGGCCCGATGCAGGTCGTCGGACGCGTGGCGTTGATGCAATCCGACGGCTTCGCCCGCAGTTCCACCCTCACCGTCACGGCCTTCGCCCTCTTGGCGACGGCCGCATTTTGCCTGCTCAACGCCGGGGCCGCCCCGTGGCTGATCGCCGCTTTCGTGGTTCTGCACGGTGCGGGGATCGGCATCGCCAGCGTGATGCGGCCGGTGGCGACGGCGGAGCTGATGGGGAGAAGCGATTTCGGGGTGGTGGCGGGGCTGATCGCTCTGACGGGGATGGCGGGCTACGCCTTGGGGCCGATCCTTTCGGCCATCGTTTGGGAGGCCGGTGGCTACGATCGCGTGATCGCTCTTGCCTGCATGATCGCCCTTATATCGATCGTCTCGATATTCGCCGCGTGGAGGGTCGGCTCGGGGACGAAATGAGACGAAATGATCGGTCGCTCGTATCGGCCCGGAATCGTTCAAACGATCGTTCGCGCCGCCAATGCCGCGCCGATAATCCCCGCCTCGTTCAAGGTCTTGGCGGGAACGATCTCGGCCCGGGTATTGAGCAGATGGAGAAATCGACGATGGTATTTGCTGACCCCGCCGCCGATAATGAACAGGTCGGGGGAAAAGAGGAATTCCATGCGCCCCAAAAACTCATCGACATGACCGGCCCATGTCTTCCAATCGAGCCCCTTTTCCTTGCGAATCCTCGATGCCGCCCGCTCCTCCGCCGCTTTGCCTCGTATCTCTAGATGTCCGAACTCCGTATTGGGGAGGAGGTGGCCATCGATAAAAACCGCGCTCCCCAAACCGGTGCCCAAAGTCAGCATGATCACCACGCCTTTCTCTCGTCCCTTGCCCGCTCCGAAAGACATCTCCGCCATCCCCGCGGCATCCGCATCGTTGATCAGCACGACGGAACACCCGGTTCTCTCTTTCAACAATTTTTGCCCATCCGTTCCAATCCAACGCTTATCGACATTGGCGGCACTGTAGACGACCCCCGCTTTGACGATGGCGGGAAAGGTACATCCGATCGGTCCTTTCCATCGAAAGCGCTCGACCAGTTTTCCCACGGTCTCGGCCACGACCTGCGGAGTCGCCGGTTTCGGTGTCGGAATCCGATATCGCTCAGATAGCAAACGCCCCGTCGTTATATCGACCGGAGCGCCTTTGATTCCGGAACCGCCGATGTCGATCCCCAAAATATTCATCGTAGCATCTCTTGGCGCATCGATCTCGAAGCGCCGGTCAGGCAAAAAAGAAATCGAGCGGGGAAATCCCTATCCAACCCTCCGACGAAGCCTTGGACGGGCAACGCCGGCGCTTCCGTCGATCGATCATCATGACCCTTCGATATATTTTAATGAAAGTCTTGATAGAGTCTCGTCGACGGAGTCTCATCGAAACCCGGCAGACAAGCGGCAAGGAATATTCGTTGCACTTCTATAGCCTATGTCGATTCCCGATGCCGATTCCGGGAACGAATTCACGATATCGCAACCGACAATCACCACCCTCCATCGAGTTTTTATCTTTTACCTTTTGTCTTTGCAAAGAGATCCTTGCGCTTTCAATCCCGGCGATTTCAATCCCCGACCCTCAAAACCGACATCCAATCGAGACTGGCTGCGGTATCGCCTCCGGGCGGAATATATTCGGCTCCGAGCGGCACTCGATAACGAAGACGGTCGAGGGCGGCGAAAAAATCGGCGTAGTCGATATCGCCATGATCCGGCGGGCCGCGATCCGGCACCGCCGCGAATTGGATATGACCGATGATCGGGAGATGGCGTTCCAAGAGATCGACAAGGGCTATCGAATCCCCTTCGAGCATATCGAGATTCCAAGTATCGAACAACAACTTGATATTCGGGCGGCCGATTTCCTCGATCAGCTCGCGCGCCAAACCGCTCGAGTCGAGAAAATAACCGGGAAAGGATTGGCGAGCGAGGGGCTCGATCAATATATTCCGCCCTCGGGCGGCGGCCTTGTCGGCGGCGAAATCCAAATTGGAAACGAAAGCCGAGCGCGCCGCGCGCCGACTCGAATCGCGGCCATCGACGATGCCCGCCATCAAGTGGATCGCTTGCGTATCGGTGGCATCGGCGAAGGAGAGCGCCTCCTCGATATGATCGCGGGCTTCGATCTCGCGTCCGGGGACCGCCGCAAGCCCCGCCTCGCCTTCGCTCGCATCGCCGCGACGGGTGTTGATGCTCAACATCGGCAAGCCGGTTGCGGCCAAAGCCGCGGCGACCGCCGCCGGATCCTCAGCCTCGGGCCAATGGCATTCGACGGCATCGAAAGCGGCGGCCGCGGCGGCGTGGATGGCTTCGGGCAATGTCAGCTCACGCCATAAAAAACCCAAATTGGCGGAAAACCGTCTTGGCTCGCTCATCTCGCTTCCGGTCGATTCAGGTCGATATGTCGCTATGGGGGTGATCGGATAAGGATCGATAGCGATCAAGCGGGCGCCCGCGGCCGAAAAAGCGCATCGCCGGCGGGGACGATAGCGAGCGCTTTGGCGAGCGTTCGCACAAAGCGTTCGCGCGATAGACGGGCTTTGCCTCGAGGCCGACGACACCGAGTCTCGGGGCGAATCGACGAGCGAGGCTCGCCACGACTTAGCTATCGTGCGGGAAAGCGAAAAAGATGGCGCGCCCGGAGAGATTCGAACTCCCGACCCCCTGGTTCGTAGCCAGGTACTCTATCCAACTGAGCTACGGGCGCGAAATGGACCGACAAGGCAAAGTATAGGGCATCACAAGGGGCAAAGGCGAGAGATCCGCGATATCCAAAAGGCTCTTGGCCCAATATCGAGATCGAGTATCGAGATCGAGTATCGAGATCGAATATCGAAATCAAGTGTCGGCAACGAGAGCGCATGCGAATCCCGCGACACCAAGGCCGTGCGCCTCGAATCGCTTTATAAAGACCGCTTTCGATATCCGATCGGATACGATGCCTTGGGCAACTCTCCTTGCTCAACTCTCCTTGCGCGAGCCTCCTAAGCGATCTGCCCTTCAAGCGGCGAGGAGGCGCTGGCATATCTTTTGCGCGGGATCCTCCCGGCAAGCCACGCCTGTCTTCCGGCCTCCACCGATTTACGCATCGCCGACGCCATCAATATCGGATTCTTGGCCGCGGCGATCGCGGTATTCATCAGCACTCCGTCGCAACCCAACTCCATGGCGACCGCGGCATCGGAAGCGGTGCCGACCCCGGCATCCACGATGATCGGAACCCCGGCGCGCTCGACGATGGTCAGAATATTATAAGGATTGCAAACCCCGAGACCGGAACCGATGGGGGCGGCAAGAGGCATCACCGCACAGCAACCGATCTCCTCGAGCCGACGAGCCACCACCGGATCGTCGCTGGTATAGACCATGACATCGAAACCATCGCGCACGAGGATCTCGGCCGCTTCCAAGGTACCTGCAATATCCGGATAGAGGGTTTGCGGATCGCCCAAGACCTCGAGCTTGACCAGCGAATGCCCGTCCAAGAGTTCGCGCGCGAGGTGGCAAGTTCGTACCGCGCTCTTCGCATCGTAACAACCGGCGGTATTGGGAAGGATGACGAATCGATCCGGAGGCAGATAATCCAGCAGGCTGGCCTCGTCGGGGTTTTGGCCCAAATTGGTGCGGCGGATGGCCACCGTGACCATCTGCGCGCCGCTGGCGAGGCTCGCTTCCCGCGTTTGCTCGAAATCCCGGTATTTGCCGCTGCCGACGATCAAACGCGAGCGATATTCGACCCCGGCAATCACCAAGGGGGAATCGGGCGGTGTGCTGCTATCCGCCGTCGAATTCGGATGCGGGCGGTCCGATATGCCGGACTTCGCTGGGCTTTGGTTGACGCTTTGGTTCACGCTTTGACTCATCCGGGTTCCAAAAAAAGAAAGGTGCGAGCGATAGGGCGCGGGTATTTTCGCCTACCCGCCACCGATCGCGTGGACGATCTCGATCCGATCTCCGCAAGCAATTCGGCGCTCGGCGAAAAGGCTGCGAGGCACCACCCTCTCGTTGACCTCGACTGCCAACCGCCGCCCTTCGAGGCCGAGTTCGGCGAGCAACGCAGCGAGGGTCGTATCCGGCCGAATGATACGGGGTTCGCCGTTCAAGACAATTTCCATCGGATCGGACTCTTCAAGGATGCATCATGACCCGACCCGGCCGCGGGTCGAGATCTTGCCCAAGGGCTTTCGCGCTCGGAGCATCGAAGACGGTCGAAGCCGGTCGAAACGCCAAGCCCCGGCGCGGACGCTCGAAGCTATCGAGGCCGGCCCTTCGCTCGAAGGAAGGGATTGGAAGAGACCAGCGATCGAGGGATCTTTGAAATACGCGGTTGACCATCGATGGAGTCGTCATTAAGATCATGACATGACGATGCGTCTCTTCGGGCGCAACCCTTCGAGCGCCGGTGCGAACGCTCGCCGTCGATCGGGCACGCAAAACGCGGGTGTAGTTCAATGGTAGAACCTCAGCTTCCCAAGCTGATGACGTGGGTTCGATTCCCATCACCCGCTCCATATCCTCCGCTTCCCCCGAACGCCGCCTGAACGCGACCCCGAACACAACCCCGAGCGCGCCCATCGCCGCCCCGAGCGGATCCTATCCTTTTCGACCTTTGAGCACGATCGCCCGAAAACCCTCGGATTCGAGGCGGTCGCGGGCGCGCTCGGTTTGCGAGAGGTCGTCGTAAGGCCCCACTCGAACCCGATGCCAAGGGGCACCGCCGTCGATCGACATGCTCTGCACCATCACCCGAAAGCCCATCAGAATCAGCTCGGCCTTGGCTTTTTCGACCTCGTCTCGCTCTTTGAACGAGCCCACTTGGATCACATAGCGCGAAGGAAACGACTGCGCCTTCGTATCGTCGATATCGTCTTTCGGCTTTCGGATCGATGCCAGCGCCGGCTCGTCGAGGGGCTCGGAGGGGACAGCGGCCGGCGAAGGCGAGGGATCGAGGCCCTGCTCCGGCGATGCCGCCGCAAGCGTTTTTTCGACGGGAGGCTTCGCCGCTCGGACTTGCGAAGTCGATTCCGAAGTCGATTCCGACGAGGCCGCCGACGCCGTTTTCACGTCGTCTCGCTCCGGCGACTCCGGCTCCGACTCCGACTCCGACACCGCCGCCACATCCTCGTTCGTATCCTCGTCGCTCGCCTCGTCGCTCGCTTCGCTGCGATCCTCCTCGGCGTCGAGCTCCGCCTCCGAAGTCTTCGATTCCGCTGCCGGATCCGCCCCTCCCTCCGGCAAAACGGTGTAGAACTCGTAAGTCGGCGAAGGCGGGAAAGCGCTCTCTTCGCCGGCCGAGCGATTTTGATACGACGCGCGCAAAGGATTCGGTACCGACTCCGGTCTTTGCGTCGACCACGTCAACACACAGCCGACCGCCACCCCGGCGAGAAAGAGGGTGGTGCCGCCACCCCCCACGATATTCCGCGAACGCCGCACCGCACCTTTACCCTGCCCCGCCATCGCCACGCTCGCTCTTTATCGTTTCTTTTTACGGTGCCTACATCGAATCGGGGGCAAAGACCCCGATCAGCTCCAGACCGTCGGCGAGCACCGAACGAACGGCAACGGCCAACGACAGGCGGGCGCCGCGCAGGATCTCGTCTTCCGCCAACAAGGTATGAGCGTTGTAGAAGGCATGCAAATCCGCGGCGAGTTCGCGCAGAAAGGTCGTCAGCCGATGCGGCTCGAGCGTGCGCGCGGCACTGTCGAGCACTTCCGGATAACGCGAAAGGCTCGTCATCAGCGAGCGCTCCTCGGGCTCGACCAAACGCCCGAGATCCGCCTGCGGACCGACACCATCGTCCCATCCGCGCTCCTTGCACTGACGCAGCACTCCGGCGATGCGGGCGTGGGCGTATTGAACGTAATGGACCGGGTTGTCGTTGCTACGCGATTTGGCGAGTTCGAGATCGAATTCGAGATGCTGCGAGTACGAGCGCATCGTATAGAAAAAGCGGGCGGCATCGCGCCCGACCTCCTCGCGCAAACCGCGCAAGGTGACGAAATCCCCGCTCCGAGTGGACATCTGCGACCGCTCGCCGGAACGCACCAAAGTGGCGAACTGGACCAACAGAATATCCACCGCATCGGGATCGTAGCCCAAGGCCGCCGCCGCCGCTTTGACGCGCTCGATATAGCCGTGGTGGTCGGCACCCCAAACATAGATGATGCGTTCGAATCCGCGGGCGAACTTGTTGGCGATATAGGCGATATCCGATGCGAAATAGGTCGATTCGCCGTTTTCGCGCACCACCACACGGTCTTTCTCGTCGCCGAAGGCGGTGGCGCGAAACCACTGCGCTCCTTCGTGTTCGTAAAGATGCCCGGCGGCTCGAAGTCGGTCCAATGCCCGCTCGACCTCGCCCGATTCCATCAACTCCCGCTCGGAAAACCAGCGATCGAAAACAACGCCGAACTGATCGAGATCGCTCTTGATATCGTCCACTTCGCTATCACAAGCGAGGTCGAAAAGGCGCCGGTAGCACTCCGCTCCCAAGAGAGCGCGGGCTCTTTCGATCAGCGCATCGACATGCACTTCGGCGCCGCCGGCGACGGGATGGGTGTCGGCCGGAATATCCTGCATCAACTCCTCGACGCCGACTTCGAAAGCGGCGCCCGCTTCGCGTTCGAGAGCCTCGGCGATCCCGTACACATAATCGCCGTGATAGGCCCTCGACGGAAAGGTCGAAACGAGTCCGCGACGCTCCAAATAGCGCATCCAAACACTCAAGGCTAGGATATGCATCTGGCGGCCAGCATCGTTGACGTAATACTCGCGCTGGACATCGAAACCGGCCGCCGCCAATAGATTGGAGATGCTCGCCCCGTAAGCGGCGCCGCGGCCATGCCCGACATGCAAAGGACCGGTGGGATTGGCGGAAACGAATTCCACCTGCACCTTGGAACGGCTCTTCTTTTCCCGATGCGCGAATTCGCTCACCCCGCCGCCGGCCAATATGCGCCGCACGTTATCGGCAAAAGCCGTTGCCGTCAGTTCGAAGTTGATAAAACCGGGACCGGCGACACTCGCCCGAGCGACGATCGGGCTTGCGGGCAAAGCGCCCGAAATGCGTTCGGCCAAGCTGCGCGGATCGAGATCAAGACGCTTGGCGAGCCCGAGGGCGACCGTGCTGGCGAAATCGCCGTGATCCGACCCCCGACTGCGCTCGACGGGTATCTCCGGGAGGCGATCGAGAGCGATTTCTCCTTGCGCCCGCAACTCATCGAGGGCGGCTTCCAAAAGCGCCCGTATCTGCTCCTTCACTGGGTCGATGGCTCCTCAATCGGTGTCGACAATGCCCACGCCTAGGGTCGGTTCTAGCGGTCGAAACGCGGGCGCGGGCGAGATTTTTCCCGAAGCGTTGTTTCGGACAGGAAAAATCCGGCAACCGGGATTCTTCGATGGCGCAAAGCGCCTTTCGATCACGAAGGCTATCGCTCGAAATCAACGCTCGCAATGAACACCCGAAATGCACATCGGAACGATTTTTTCGCGCTTTTTCGGTGGATTCTAACCCGCCCGAGCCCCGCCCGAGCCCCGCCCAAAGGGTCGTAGGCGTCTTCGAAAGCGGGGGCTTTTCGAACCGGGAGGGCGAGGGTTTCGAAGAGGGTTTCGAAAAAGCGAATCGTCGAGCGCTCGGCGATATTTTCCCGCTCCCTCATCCTCGATTTTTCGACGGCTCGGGGGGCCGATCCAACCCCGTAAGACGCCGGTATTTCGCTGACAGCTCCTCTTGCGTCTCGATGCAATCCGGATCTTGAGGGATACAATCGACGGGACACACCTGCACGCATTGCGGCTGATCGTGATGCCCGACACACTCGGTACAGCGAGCGGGATCGATGACATAAAACTCCTCGCCGGCAAAAATCGCCTCGTTCGGACACACCGGCTCGCAAACATCGCAATTGATGCACTCGCCGGTAATCATCAATGCCATTTCGAAGGCTCTAAGAAGCGCGCAAAGCGGCCTCGACCGCGGGATGGACGAAACGGCTCACATCGCCGCCGAGATCCGCGATCTCCCGAATCAGGCTGGACGATATATAGGTATAACCCTCGTCGGGCGTCAAGAACATGGTTTCGATATCCGGTGCGAGCTTGCGATTCATATTGGCCAACTGAAATTCATATTCGAAATCCGAGACCGCTCGCAGGCCGCGCAGAATCACCCCGATGCCGCGGGCACGGGCGACTTCCACCAACAAGCCGTCGAAAGGAACGACCTCGACATTGGCGATCGACGCCGTCACCGTCTTCGCCAAATCGACTCGCTCGGAGAGAGAAAAACGGGTGTTCTTGCCCGTGCTCCCGGCCACGGCGACGAGCACTTTTTCGAAGCAGCAAGCCGCTCGCTGCACGAGGTCGGCGTGGCCGTTGGTGATCGGATCGAAGGTTCCGGGGTAGATAGCGGCAACGGAGCTCACCCTTGTTTCTCCTTGGGTTTCGGTAGACGAAAAGATCCGGCAAAAAATCCGGCGATGCGCTCGGGGGGCGACCGTCGCCACGCTCGAAAAGGCGGTCATCCGCCACCTAAGGCATCAAGCGCGATGCGAGCCTCGCTCGAGCAGGCAATATCTTACCTGCCCGGCGCGATGACGACGGCGAAGCGTCCAGCCCAAAGGCAAGGAGGAATCCTCGGCATCGCGGTCGCTTTCGATGCAAGCAAGGGCCCAAGGGGCGACGGCTTCGATGCTTTCCAAGTATTTCAATGCCTCTGCCGGGGTCGGACCGGACCATGGGGGATCGAGAAATACGAGGTCGAAGCGCCGACCGGGCGGCGGTCGCCATGCCAGCGCGTCGGCGCAAAAGATTTCGACCTCTCGCGCATCGAAATCCGATGCCGCTTTTCGTATCGCCCTTACAAGCTCTCGCTCGCGTTCCACCATCACCACAGATTTCGCTCCGCGCGAGGCGGCCTCGAAGCCGAGCGCCCCCGTACCGGCAAAAAGATCGAGACAGCTTCGGCCTTCGATCTCCTCCTGCAGCCAATTGAACAAGGTTTCGCGCACCCGCGCAGGCGTCGGGCGAAGCCCGGCCGAATCGGCAACCGGCAACCGGCGCCGGCGCCAACGACCGGCGATGATACGAATATTCCCCGATGGCATGATTCGAAACGAGGCTCGAAAGGCGGTGGACGGACAAAGGGCACGCGCCCCGATGGGTCGAAAAGAGACGATGAAGCGGCCTTGGCCGGTCAGCCAAAGGGCAGCCACCGGCCCGGGGAGTCCCCGGCGAGTCCCCGAACGAGCCCCCGACGATGCCTTGCGGTAGACCGACGATCTCGTCGGGGCATTTTTCTCAGGGCCGCCTCGAAAAGGACCACGCCGATCGATCATCGAGCGAACGAACGAGCGCCGAAGGGGAAGCGCCGGGAATTCTACGCAATCCCCGCCCGCTTTTTCGTGCGCCGCTGCGAAGATCGGGAAATATTTCCCAAAGGCCCCGATGAAATGGGTTTATGATCGAAAAATCCTAGGGGATATTCGATATCCTCGGTGCCAAAAACGCATCGCGCGAATCGCCGAAAAGACGCTTTCGATGGCTCGATAGCCTTGGATGAAACAACCTGCGAAGGGCGCAAAAACCCTTCGCAGCGCATGAACTCACAAGACTGCGTGGGCAAATCGCCCGGCGAAAATCGCGCCCCCATCCGTCACGGCCGCCTTCGGCTTTTTTGGCCGCCTTGCCCGAAAAAAGACCGGAAACTTGATCCGCCTGTTTCGAAAACGCACCGACGACAACGATCCCTCCTCGGCCCCGCAAGAATCGGCCCCGAAAGAAGAAGCGTCCCCGGAAAAAACCGGGCTCTTTCGGCGTTTGGGGAATGCTCTGCGGGGAACACGCCGGGCCATTTCCGGCGGAATCGGCTCCTTGTTGGGCACCCGTTCGACCATCGACGATGCCCTGCTCGAGGAGATCGAGGATATTTTGCTCACTGCCGACCTCGGGGTGAACGCGACGCGAAGGATCGTCGACAATATCCGTTCGCGCAACGCTCGCCGCGAGATCAAGGACAGCCAATCCCTGATGGCGGTGCTTGAAAGCGACATGCTCGAACTCCTCGAACCGGTGGAGCGACCGCTTCGCCTGACGACTTCGAAACAATCCGAATCGCCTCGAAGCGACGAAGCGGCGAGCCGAGCCTCGCCTTTCGTCATTTTGGTGGTCGGGGTCAACGGGGCGGGCAAAACCACCACGATCGGAAAACTCGCCGGAAGATTCAAAGAAGAGGGGCATTCGGTGATGGTCGCCGCCGGCGATACCTTCCGCGCGGCGGCGATCGAGCAGCTTCGCGCTTGGGGGGAGCGGGTGGAAGTGCCGGTGATCGCGCAGCATACCGGGGCGGATTGCGCCTCCGTCATCTACGATGCCTTGGAAGCGGCTCGCGCCCGAGGAATCGACGTTCTGATCGCGGATACCGCCGGTCGCCTGCATACGAAATCCGGTTTGATGGACGAGCTGCGCAAGGTCTGTCGCGTCATCGGAAAACTGGATGCGGATGCCCCGCACGAAGTGCTGCTGGTGCTCGATGCGAGTACCGGGCAAAACGCCCTCGCCCAGGCGGTGCAGTTTCACGAGGCGGTCGGGGTCACCGGCATCGCTTTGACCAAACTCGACGGCACGGCAAAAGGCGGCATCATCTTCGCCATCGCCGAGGATCTCGGCCTTCCGATCCGGTTGATCGGAATCGGCGAGGGGGAAAAGGATTTGCGCGATTTCGAGGCCCGTGAATTCGTTCGCGCCTTGCTGGAAGACTGACGATCCTCGATCGTTTTCGCTCGATCGTTTTCGCTCTTGGGCGCCCCGCCCCGACACCGGCGACGCCCAATAACCCCCTTTATCGAACGAGTCTTGGGCAAATCCGATATCGGGCACCGACAAAGCCTCCGCCGGCACCGAACCATCCCCCCTCCCTCTTCTTGGCACTCGCACGAGAAGAGTGCTAAAATACCTCCCCACGACACTCGAACACTTGCTTGCCACCTCGATCGAAGCGTTTCGATCCTATTGCCAATCCTCTTGTCAGTCCTCGACGACTCGGAGGCGACCATGAACGAAAACAAGAACTTGCAATCGATCCCCGATGCCCCGATAGGCGATACCCCGATAGCCGATACCCCCTCCGGCAGCCTCGCTTGCATCCCGCCGCTTGGCAGTTTGGAAGCCTACCGCAGCGCGGTGTTCGCACTGCCGATGCTCGAAGTCGAGGAAGAGCGAGCGCTCGCTACCCGCTTTCGCGACGAGAACGATCTTGATGCCGCTTGGCAGTTGGTCAGTGCCCATCTTCGTTTCGTGGTGCGCATCGCTCGCGGCTACGATGGCTACGGGCTGGCGCAGGCGGATTTGATTCAGGAGGGAAATATCGGCCTGATGAAGGCGGTCAAGCGCTTCGACCCGAATATGGGGGTGCGGCTGGTTTCCTTCGCGGTGCACTGGGTGCGGGCCGAGATTCACGAGTTCATCTTGCGCAACTGGCGCATCGTGCGAGTCGCCACCACCAAGGCGCAACGCAAACTCTTTTTCAACCTCAGGCGCTCGCACAAACGCTTGGGATGGATGTCGCAGCGCGAGATGGAGGATATCGCCGACGATCTCGGCGTCGATGCGAAGACGGTTGCGGAAATGGAAAAGCGGATGAACGCACAAGACACCGCTTTCGATCCGCTGATCGAAAACGATTCGGATTCGGATCGACCGAAACTCGCGCCGAGCGGCTATCTGCAGGATATGCGCTTCGAGCCCTCCGTCTTGGTCGAAAAAGAGGAGCGAGAACACCGCCGCTCGCAAGCCCTCGCCGAGGCCTTGGAAGCGTTGGACGAACGCAGCCGCAAGATCATCGTCAAGCGCTGGATCGATACGCAAAAAGCCACCTTGCACGAACTGGCACGAGAATGCGGGGTCTCCGCCGAACGCATTCGTCAGCTGGAGAAAAAGGCCCTCGCCAAACTTAAAATGCTGATCGATCCCGATCTCGTTTGAAAAAACGCGAACGAATCGCCCGAGATTCATCCATCGAAAACCGCCCGCAGCCTCGATCTCCGGGCCATATCGTTTGTTTTTTGCATCCTCGGCAAGAAGCGGCTATCCGCACCCGCAAGCAAGGCTTCGAATTCTCGGCTTCGCTTCGTCTTTCGCGACCGGAGCGCAAGACAAGCCCCCCGGCTCGGGCTGGCTCGTCTGAGTTCGCCGTTTTATAAAATCGGAGCCGGCAACCCACCCTTTTCGGTCGGCAATAAGTGCGCTCCCGACGCATTTGTCGTGCCCGACCTCTCGCCCTTCCCGACGAGCCCTCCCGGTCATCCACGAATTCGAATTCTTGGCCGCTCGACCGTCCAAGCAGCCCCTTGGCGGCCATGCGAATTCCTCCATCACGGTCGGTAAATAAAACGCTGGATCGAATAATGAAGCCCCGCTTGGTCGAAGGGGGATTTGCAGTGCCCTAGGGTTATCGAGACACTCGTGAACTTATGCGGCCGCCGGGGATTGCCTCGCCGCGTCTCGCTTCAAAGCGGTCTCTTCGAAACACGCTCGTGCATCCCTTCCCGGGCACGGCGAAATCCGGGTCGCCGGACCGACTTCAGACAAGCAAATTCACGTAATGATCGATCAGCAGCGCCGCGAAGATGCCGAATAGATAGTAGATCGAATAGCCGAAGGTCTGCATCGGCAGTCTTGCAGCCTTCCTTTTTCGGTACAGCGCCAACGCATAAGCGACAAAAACGATGCCGAGGATCAACGCCGAGACCAGATAGATCTCGCCGCTCATCCGGGTAGCGAAAGGCAGCAGACTCGCGGCAAAGAGAATCAGCGTATAGAGAAGGACTTGCAGCCGGGTGAAATCGACCCCGTGGGTTACGGGGAGCATCGGAATGCCGACAGCGGCATATTCCCGGTGGCGGTGGATGGCCAAAGCCCAGAAATGCGGCGGCGTCCAGGCGAAGATGATCACGAAAAGAAGCAGGGCATGAGCCTCCACGCTACCGCTGATCGCAACCCAGCCCAGAACCGGAGGCATGGCTCCGGCGGCCCCGCCGATCACGATATTCTGCGGTGTCGCCCGCTTGAGGAAAACGCTGTAGATCAGCGCATACCCCACCATCGACGCGAAGGTCAAAACAGCGGTCAGAGGATTGACCAGAACATAAAGGGCCAGGGTCGAGATCGCGCATAGGACGAAGGCGAATATCGCTGCCTTGAGCGGCTCGATCCTGCCGCTCGGCAAGGGTCGATCATCCGTTCTCGCCATGACCGCATCGATCCGCCGATCGATCAGGTGGTTGAACGCCGCTCCGGCCGCGGCCACCCCGCCGATCCCGAGGGCGGCGATGATCAGCAGGTCGAGGCGTACCGGCATCTCGCTTGCCAGCAGCATGCCGACGATCGCGGTGAAAACGATCAACGCCACGACTTTGAGCTTGCAAAGCGCGAGGTAATCGCGCCACCCGATAGCGAGATGAACGCGCTCGGCCGAGGAAAGAGAGGTCACGGGTCGAAGGCTCTTGTCGAGATCCCCCAAAGGCTTGTCCCTCGCCCGGGGATCTCGCTTGTTTCAACTAAGGTGGATCGATCTTTCGATGCGGACGAAATCCCGCTATCGAGTTTCGAAGATCGCCGCTTTTCGAAGTCGAACGATCGATGAAGATATCGAGCGAGAGATTCGAAAGGGCCTTGGCGCTTGTGAAAGAAGAATCGATCCCTGCGGCTTGGTGCAAACTCGAAAGCCTCTTGTCGAAGCCGAAGGAGTCGGATCGGTCGAAAGTCCCGAATCGAAGTCCTTTCGACTCCCCTTGGATGATCTCCCACCACAAAAGGATCCATTCCCCTTCCGGGGATTCTTTGACTCCGAAAATCCTTGCCCGGTGCCAGCCCGCAGGGACGAGAGGATCGTCGCGCCGCTCCCTCCCTTTCGACCCCGAGGGGGAAAAGTCGATATCCAAAGGAGCGATATCGGAAGGCGCCGGCGGATCCCCTGTCGGTCGATCCCCCGCCGGTCGATCCTCTTGAGTGTCCATCTTGTCGATTCTCTATCCTTGCCCGACTGTGAAGAGCCGAGTTTTTTCGCAAGACTTGCCTTCGAAAACAAGCCCGAGGCAAGGCGAGGGTCATCGACCCCGACGATCGTCGACGGGCCGCCGATGTGCCGCCGATAGACCGCCGCAAAGATTGTATTACGAAAAGCCCGTCGTATCGGATAGAACCACACCATCGCTCGTCGACAAGACCAGCGACACCGAGGGCTCGACGATGAGCGAAGGGCGCCGTCTTTATTCCGCGCCGGCGATGATTGCGGGCGAAAAAGGGGAGGTATTTTGCAAGATCGACCCCGAATCGCCGCCTTGCGAGGCGATCGCCTCGCCCTTCGAGCCCGTGTCTCTTTATCCCTTTGCGGTTTTCAGGCTTTGGCTCGGCTCATCCGATTTTGGATATCTTCAAAAGCCGGGCGATATCGCTTGCCAATCCTTTTCCCGACAAATCGACGGGATAACGAAGCACGACATAGCCCAAGGGATCGACCATAAGCAGGAAAGGCCTTTCATCTTCTTCGAATCTTGCGAACCACGCCGGCGGCAAGGGCAGATCGAGCATATCGGCATGGGTCGGGGGCGGGGCGCTTCCAAGCGTGTCTTGGGGACGGATATGAATCCGGATCATCCGGTCGTAGTCCTTGCCGAGGGAAAGGTGCACCCGGCGGGTGATATCGAACATGGCCGTGCAATCCTTCGAACATTCGCGATCGCCTACGTGCAAAAGGGTCCAGCGACCGGTGGCCGCTTCGACGATCGCCGGGGTCTCGATCCGCCAAGGTGGACGAATCAGCTCGCCATGGTTGGTCTCGCCGAAGGGATGCCACTGCGGCCACCATACGTTGAGGGACCATGCGATCATCACCGGGGCGAAGAAAACGGCGAAGAGCCCCACGAGGGTCCCGCGACCGAATCGTCGGCGGGGGGCTTCGGGGTGCGAGGGTCGAGGTTCAGCGCGAGGAGTCTTTTCGGGTGGCATGAGAGATCACCAAAATGGCGATGAAGGCGACGATACCGAGCGAGAACCACTGCAACGCGTAGCCGCGATGCCGGTCCGGCCCGATCCCCAAATGCGCTTCCCACCGGCGGACGAAACCTCCCGGTTGCTCCGGATCCATCTGCAGCACGAAGGGCAAAACCGGTTTGTCCAGATCCCGCTCGATGCTTTCGATATCGATCCTTTGCACCACCTTCGGCCAAGTATCCGCGGCATAGCCGTCATCGCCGAGCACAAGCGGGCGACGCGGGAGATCGACGATGCCGAACACTCTTGTCAACGGAACGCTCGCACTCGTATCCGGCAGGGTTTCCCGGCTCGCTCCCGTCGCCACCCAGCCTCGATCGACCAAAATCACACGATCCGAACCGTGCACGCGAAAAGGCAGGTGGACATGATATCCGGCCACCCCGTGGCGAGTGCGATTATCGAGCAGATATTGCCGCTCCATCATCGGCTCGCCCTCGACCTCGATCTTGCGGTAGCGCCAGCGGTCGATATCGAGATCGGAAGCCGGTAGCGCCTCGATGCGATCGTCGAGAACGATGGAGGGCCGCTCCGAACGCGTTTCAAAAGCGTCGATGAGCGCGATCTTTTGCGCCGCGCGATCCAGCTGCCAAAAACCGAGAAAACATCCCAGGGTCAAAAATCCGAGCGCCAAAAGAGCGTAGATCCCGCGAGCGTGAAAAAAAGCGTTTTTGATATCCCGCCCGAGGTCGAGAATACGAAAACGCCGCGCCCGACGAGACGCATCGACAGATGCTTCAAAGGCCCCCGCCGGCATCTTCGAGCCTGCGTTTTTTCGATCCGAAGCCTTGTCGGGATCGGGCGAAGACGAGGATGTGCCGAAAGCGCTCAACGCCGTTCGCCCTCGGTGTTTTTCGATGCCCCCGGCAACGACGCCCGGGATCCGGCGCGGCCTTCGAGGCCCGAAGAATCCATCGTTTCGATTTCCGCTTTCATCGCTCTTTTTTCGCCGATTATTTCGACGACGGCTCTGCGATAGACCGCTTTGCCGAAAGACCGGATCGATAGGATCGATCGCATCCTCGTCGAAGTCGATCGTTTCAAAAAACTCTTCGAAGGATCGATTTCGTTTTTATATAAAAAACACATCCCTTTTCTCGGTCTCGAATGATAGCGAAATCCTTCCGCTTCCTCGTCATCTGGTCTATAAAAATCATCTGGTCTATAAAAGTCATCGATCTATAAAAATATCTTGCGCTTTTTTCGCCGGCGTCGCCGAGTTTTTTCATCGACTTCGATTCGGGCAACGATAAAATACGCTTTTTCGTATCCTTGACTCCTACTTGACTCCTCAGGTCCCCGACTTCGACAAGCCTCGCATCGTCTTTCGTTTTCGCAAAGGGAAAACCATGTCCGCCAAGATCATCGTCATCGTCATTTTCATTGCGATCCTGGCCAGTTTGGGATCCGGGCTCTTCTTCTTGATTCGCGATAAAGGACGATCGGATCGCACGGTCAAGGCCCTGACGATGAGAGTCGGTATCTCGATCGGGCTGCTCGGCCTGTTGATCCTGCTTTGGTGGCTCGGAATCATCGAGCCCCACGGATTCCGCCCTTGAACGAAAGGGCCAAGGGGCACAAATGGGGGAGACAAAGGGGGGCACAAAAGATGCCCCCTTTTTATCGATGTCGCGTTATCGATGTTGCGAGCCTGTCAGAACCAGTAGACGAAGATGAAAAGGCCGATCCAGACCACATCCACGAAATGCCAGTACCAAGCGGCGGCCTCGAAGGCGAAATGGCGCTCGGGAGTGAAATGCCCTCGCATCGAGCGCAGCAACATCACCAGCAACATGATCGCCCCGATCGTGACGTGCAGCCCATGGAAGCCGGTCAACATGAAAAAGGTGGAGCCGTAGACCCCCGATTCCAGCGTGAGGTTGAGATCGCCGTAGGCGTGAGCGAATTCCACTCCTTGAAAATAGAGAAAGATCAAGCCCAACAATACCGTGGCCAAAAGCCACCAGCACAGTTGCTGGCGTTTGTTCTTCTTCAACGCCCAATGAGCCAGGGTAACGGTCCCGCCGCTGGTGATCAGGATGATGGTATTGAGCAAGGGGATCCCGATGGCGGGGATGGTGCCGAAGGCTCCGCCGATATCGCTCGGACCGTTGGTCGGCCAAACGCCCTCGAAGCCGGGCCACAAGACCGGACCGGTCGAGACACCGCCGACCCCCTCGCCTCCCAACCACGGAACGGAATAAACCCGCGCGTAGAACAAAGCCCCGAAAAAGGCGGCAAAAAACAAGACCTCGGAAAAAATGAACCAGATCATGCCGTGCCGGAAAGAGATATCGACTTGATCGTTATACAAGCCGGATTCGCTCTCCCCGATGACGGTCCCGAACCAGCCGGCGATCATCACGAGCAAAATCACCCCCCCGACGGTCATGACCACCGGGGCGGGAGAGCTGCCGTTGAGCAACATCGCAAAGCCCCCGAGGAGGGTGAAAAGACCGATCGAACCCATGATCGGCCAATGGGTGCCGTGCGGGATGTAGTAGCCGGGATGCGTTGCACTCATGTTCGATAATCCTGTATCGCTGCGCGGCGCCAAGCCGAGCCGAGGACGAGCCTTGCCGATGGTCGACCGGGCGTCATCGTGAATCGAAGAAGGTGTAGGCGAGGGTCACGGTGTCGATATTGTCCGGGATCCCTCGATCCAGTATGAAGCGCACCGGCATATCGCGGGCCTCACCCGGGGCGAGCTCTTGAAGAGTGAAGCAAAAACACTCCGTTTTGTTGAAATGGCGGGAGGCCTCCGAAGGGGCGACCGCCGGACGAGCATGACCGACCGTCGTCTCGGACGCGAGATTGCGAGCGAAATACGTGGTTTCGTAAACCTCTCCCGGATGAACGCGCACCGAGGTCTCGTTGGGGCGAAACTCCCATGGCAAATGACTGCTGACGGTGCCGATGAATTGAACCTCGATCGTGCGTTCGAGATCCACCCCGGCCTCGAGAGAGCTTTTCGCCTCCACCACCCCCCCGGTACGTCCGCCGAGTCCCGTGATCTCGCACAGAACATCGTAAAGCGGAACGAGAGCGTAGCCGAATCCGAACATCGCCAATACGACGACGAAGAGTCGTCCCGCCGAACGGAAATTCTCCTTTTTTCGGGAATTCCGAGAACCAAGAGGCGGGGTATCCCGACCGGAGGGCGGATCCGCAAGCCTCGCATTCGATTCGACTTCTCCGCTCACGAGGCCTGCACCGCCATAATCCCGAAATAGAACACGAAAGCGACTCCCACCAAGATCAGGGCCAATCGAATATTCGACCGGCCCTGCGAGAGGGCAGGCGAGCCGAAGCGAGCCGAACCCCGCCTCGGCCCGACCCGAAGCCGCCGATTATCGGCCCTTGTCTCGGCCTTTGTCATCGCCTTGTTCGCCGGTGCCTCGTTTCTTTCGCGAAAAAAGGGGGATCGAGGATCGAGATCCTTGCAAGCCCTCGAAAATCCCCCTCGCGGCGTCAGTGCGCCGGAGCCGGAGTCCCGGGATAGGCGCTGTCGGCTTCGATCGCCGGCGGCTGCTCGAATGTATGGTAGGGCGCAGGAGAGGCGACCGTCCATTCCAAGCCCTCGGCGCCCTCCCAAACCCGATCCGTCGCTTTCTGCCCGCCTCGGATCGTCTGCACGACGATGTAGACGAAAAGCAGCTGAGAAAAGCCGAAAACGAAGCCGCCGATGCTCGACACCATATTCCAATCCGCGAACTGCAAAGCGTAGTCCGGGATCCGTCTGGGCATCCCCGCAAGCCCGAGAAAATGCTGGGGGAAGAAAAGCACGTTGACGGAGATGGTCGACAGCCAAAAATGCCACTTGCCGAGGGTCTCGTCATAGTTGTGACCGGTCCATTTCGGCAACCAGTAATACGCCCCGGCGATGATCGCGAAAACGGCGCCGGTGACGAGAACGTAGTGGAAGTGGGCGACGACGAAATAGGTGTCGTGGTACTGGAAATCGACGGGGGTGATGGCGAGCATCAACCCGGAAAAGCCGCCGATGGTGAACAAAACGACAAAGGCGATCGCCCACAGCATCGGGGTTTCGAAGGTCATCGAACCCCGCCACATCGTTGCCATCCAGTTGAATACCTTCACCCCCGTGGGCACCGCGATCAACATCGTGGTGTACATGAAAAAGAGTTCGCCGGTCAGCGGCATCCCCACCGTGAACATGTGGTGGGCCCAAACGATGAAGGAGATGAAGGCGATGGAAGCGGTGGCATAGACCATCGACTCGTAACCGAACAGCGGCTTGCGAGAGAAGGTCGGGATGATCTGCGAGACGATTCCGAAGGCCGGGAGGATCATGATATAGACCTCGGGATGGCCGAAGAACCAAAAGATATGCTGGAACATCACCGGGTCGCCGCCGCCGGCGGCATTGAAAAAGGAAGTGCCGAAGAATTTATCCGTGAGCAGCATCGTCACCGCCCCCGCCAGAACCGGCATCGCCGCCAACAACAAGAATGCGGTGATCAACCAGCTCCAAACGAAAAGCGGCATGCGCAGCAAGGTCATCCCCGGTGCCCGCATGTTGAGAATGGTAACGATCACGTTGATGGCGCCCATGATCGAGGAAATTCCCATCATATGCACCGCGAAGATCAGGAAAGCGACATTGGATCCGCCTTGAAGAACCAGCGGCGGATACATCGTCCACCCTCCCGCCGGAGCCCCGCCGGGCATGAAAAACGTCGCCAACAACATGGTGAAAGCGAAGGGCAGGATCCAAAAACTCCAGTTGTTCAGTCGCGGCAGCGCCATATCCGGGGCGCCGATCATCATCGGCACCAGCCAGTTGGCGAAACCGACGAAGGCGGGCATCACCGCGCCGAAGATCATGATCAGCGCATGCATCGTGGTGAACTGGTTGAACAGATGGGGATCGAGCAGCTGCAAACCGGGCTTGAAAAGCTCGGCTCTGATACCCAAGGCCAGCGCGCCGCCGACGAAAAACATGATCAGCGCGAACAACAGGTAAAGGGTCCCGATATCCTTGTGGTTGGTGGTGAATACCCAGCGCAGCAGGCCCGGGGGCGGACCGTGGTGATCGTGTTCGTGGCCATCTTGCCCGGCGTGGGCGTGATACATGCTCATCTTCAGCCTCCTTCGTCGATACGACGCATCTGCTCGCGGGCCGCCGATACCATCGCCGGTTGCACGATATCTCCGGTGGCGTTGCCGAGCGCATTTCGCTGGTAGGTCAGCACCGCGGCCAACTCGATATCGTCAAGCTGCGAGGCGAAAGAACGCATCGCCGTTCCGACTCGCCCTTGCATCACCACATCGAGATGGGCGCGAAGATCGCCGGTCGCGATCTCGCTGGCTCGTATCGGGGGAAACGCCCCTTGGATCCCCGAGCCGTCCGCCTGATGGCAAGCGGCACAGGAAGCGAGGTGGATCTGCTTGCCCATGGCCATCAGTTCCGGTTTTTCCCACGTGCGCATCGCGAGCGCCGCCTGCTTCGCCTGCGCGATTCTCCCTTGCTCCACCCAAGCCAGGTACTCGTCCTCCGGCACCGCCTCCACCACGATCGGCATATATCCGTGATCCCGGCCGCAAAGTTCGGCGCACTGCCCGCGATAGGTACCTGGCTCGTCCACCTGTACCCAAATTTCGTTGATGAATCCGGGAATCGCATCCTTTTTCTGGCCGAATGCGGGCACCCACCAAGCATGGATGACATCGTCGGAAGTCAGCAGCAGGCGCACTTTCTTGCCGACCGGGAAAACGATGGGGTTGTCGACTTCGCGAAGATAGTGCTCGACTTCGGTCGGATCGTTGTGGATGGCTTCGCGACTCGAGGCCGCGAGGCTGCTGTAAACCGTCACATCGTCTTCGATGAACTCGTATTTCCACTTCCACTGGTAGGCGGTGACCTTGACCGTCAGATCCGCACCGGAAGTGTCCTCCATCTCGACCAGCGTTCGGGTCGAGGGAATGGCCATCGCCACGAGGATGACGATCGGGATCGCCGTCCACGCGATCTCGGCGGAGGTGCTGTGATGGAACTGCGCCGCCTTCGCCCCGACCGATTTGCGATGGCGCAGTATCGAGACGAACATGATCCCGAAAACCACGATTCCGATCACGACGCAGATCCACAGGATCAGCATATGCAGGTCATAGACGATCCGGCTAAGCGGTGTGACCCCCACCGGCAGATTCAAATCCCCCCAAGCCGCGAGCGCATCCCGGCAAGACAGCAAGGCGAACGCCGCTCCGATCGCCGTCCCGAACGCACCCCCAAACGCACCGGTACCCCGACGGGCGGGCCCGGGCGAAACGATTCCTTTCATCATCAACTTTCTCCGCTGCATGATTGGCCGTACCGGAATTTTTTTCGATCCTTGTGTGCCAAGAAAAGGGTGCCAAAAAAGGGTGCCGAGAAAAGGGTGCCCAGAAAAGGGCACCGAGAAAAACCCTTCGTTCGGCACCATCGCTTCGCTCTTGGAAGCGCCGACTCCAAGCATTCGGGAAATCATGTCGGTCAGGGGCTTGGCGCCGATAGCCCCCGGCCATCGAGGCTCGCCAAGCATTGCAAGACCGAAGAGCGATCGCCGCCACCGACGAAGCGTCGGAAGAAGAGATCGGCTTCGAGCGACGATCCCGAAAAGCGCTTTTCGCGAACCGAACACGCCCGATGAATCACCCGCCTCGGCGGTTCTTTCGACAAAGCGATATTGCCCTTCTCGCCATCGAAAATACATCCCGCCCGAACAAACGGAGATCGTACCGCAATTCCCGCCTCGCGGACAAGATTCAAGGCGGCGACGGGGGTGCGAGGGTCGGGCGCGTCCTTAGCGAGAAAAACATGGCAGACATCGTAGAGCGCATCGAAGGGCGCATGGAATGGTGCATCGCAACATCGCATCGCAACATCCGAAAAAATCGATGCCGCCGGGCGCTTCGAGATGCCCACCTTCCGGCACCTTCCGGCTATGAGATCATGGAGCCTGAGATCATGGAAATCAATAGCTGCCGTTTTTCGATCCCCTATCGAAATTTTATCGGAATCTTATCGGAGTCTTATCTGAATTCGGGAAAGACCACGCCTCGCCTTTCGCCTCCTTCGGGCGCCCTCGCTCGAGGGGAAAGGGCATGGACGAAGAGGATTTCCATCACCGCATCGTCCGCGATCTTCGCGGCATCCTCGATCCCCTCTTGCGGCATGCTCGGATCCTCTTCGCCATCGGGAGGCGATTGCATGATCCGCCTCAAGGTCGATAGATCCTCCGGCCCAAGAGCGATCCTCTCGACATCCGCCACGACATCCGTGAATCCGGCCTCGAAAAGCGCATCCCCCAAACGCTGCATCTCGACCGCGATATGCAAGTCGTGCAGACGCTTATGCAGCTCTCTTTCCCTTTGCATCGCCTCTTTTTGTGCCGTCGGCGTCGACCCGGCGGCGGGATCGACGGGTTGCGATGCAAGCCGAGCCAATAGATCGAGGCTAGCGGCGCCCAACGCCGCGAGCATCATCAATCCGCCCGGCCGCAGCGTGCGCCGACACTCGCGCAAAATTTCCGGCGACGCAGGTTCAGGCAGAGAAAGGGTCGCAAGCAGCAAATCCGCGACCGCCTCGGCCACCGGCAAACGCTCGGGCTGCGCCGCCAATACCCGAAGCGAGGGATTCGAGAACGAAGCGCGAGGCGGCCCGAGCGGGGCGGACAAAGCGGCCGCCGAGGAGATATCGGCAACGATCAGCTGCGCCTTCGGGTAGGTGCGAAAGAGGGCGTCGATCCCGCCCTCGGCCTCGGGTATCAACCCGAGATCGAGAATCACCGAGGGAAGCGAGCGGACCGCCCGGAGCTGATCGAGCTGCATCTTGCGCACCGCCGGCAGGAGGTGGCCTAGCACCCCGAAGACACGCCTTTCCAAGGGACTCGTTTCCGCAAGGCTCGGGCAAAGGGGAGTCGCTCCCTTGACGCCCTCGTCGTTCGCGCGCGCCGGGATATCGGGAGCGGCGGAGTCTTGCGGATCGCCGGATCCGAAAATCATTATCCTTGGCCTTTCATGGCTTGCGCTCGAAGAACCAGGCGACGACTTCGAAATAATCCCAAGCACCGAGGATATGGCCGGCGCCGACGATCATGACGAAGATGATCGAGAGCGAGAAAGCGATCCGGGCGAGAAATCCGGCGAGAAAAAAGATCGATTGCCGGCGATTCCAGGAGTTTCACTGCGGTATCCGGGTATAAGGTTGCGAGCAAAGGAAGCGGTGCCGACCGAGCGATGAGAGCCTTTGTCGGTGCCGTTTCGGTTCAGGCGCCGGTTTTACCGATTCTCATCGACCACGCGTGCCCCTTTGGCGTCAAGGATATCTTCGAAGTGCGTATCGATCGATCTCTCTTGCGAGGGTTTTTTCCAAAAGCCCTTGGGTTTCGCATGCCGGGATTTCACATCCCGGGATTTCGCCTGCCGCCGGGCTTTTGTCTGCTCTGCGACGAGCCCGCGCGCACGATCGCCAACCTTTGCGACCCGTGCGCCGCCGCGCTGCCGCTGATCGACGATCCCTGTAGGCGATGCGGAGCCCGGGCGATACCCGGAAGCTCACTGTGCCCGATTTGCATCCGCCTGCGCCGGGCGCCGGCAGTTTCGCACACGATCTGCGCCTTGGCGTACGCGGCCCCGGTCAGCCATCTGATCGGGCGTTTGAAGTTCGGGCGCGATCTGCGGGTGGCGCCGACGCTCGCCGAATTGCTGGAAAGGCGCTGCCTTGCGCGAGCCCTCGATATCGATTGGCTGGTTCCGGTTCCGATGGCAAATACCCGCTTGCGAAGCCGAGGCTTCAATCAAGCGCTCGAAATCGCCCGCTCGCTGAAGTTGGATCGGAGGATCCCGATCGCATCGAACGTATACCGTCGGCCGGGAAACGCCGCCCCCCAATCCTCGTTGCCCACCATCGGCGCCCGCCGCTCGAACGTCCGCGAGGCCTTCTCGGTGCGCGGTCGCCTCGAAGGCAAAGCGGCGATCGTCGACGATGTCGTCACCACCGGCGCAACCGTCGACGCGCTCGCCCGGTGTTTGATGCGCGCCGGGGCGCGGGAGGTGGAGGTCTGGGCCGTCGCGAGAACACCCTAGCGATTCGTTCCGACGAGGATTCGTTCCGGCGAGCGATGGGCTGCGATGGGCTTTCGTCGAGCGGTGCCGACAAGCGGTGCCCACCGATGATGCCGAGGCCCGATGATGCAAAGGCAAGGCGCGGATCGCAAAGCGCGAGTCCAAGGGCCGGTCGGGGCTTTTCCCCGGCAGGAGTCTTTTTCCTCGGCCTCGTCCTCAGCCTCGTCCTCGGCGTCGCCCGCCCTTTTCTCTAGGCGTCTTTCTCTAGGCGTCCAAATTCGCGACCGTCAGCGCGTTTTCTTCGATGAACTCCCGCCGGGGCTCCACGTGATCGCCCATCAAGGTGGTGAAGAGCTCGTCCGCCGCCACCCCGTCCTCGATACGCACCTTAAGCAAACGGCGCGTTTCCGGATCCATCGTGGTCTCCCACAACTGATCGGGATTCATTTCGCCCAAGCCCTTATAACGCTGCATATGCATCCCGCGGCGCGCTTCGGCAAGAAGCCAATCGAAGGCCTCGCGCACGTTGACGATCGGCCGCTCTTTCTCCCCCTTGCGCACCACCGCCTGCGCCAGCGGGGTATCGATGGCTTCGCCGAGCCGCATCAGATCCCGATATTCCGCCGAGCGGAAGAACTCGGTGCCCAATCGACGCTCCGATTCCGCCCCGTTGATCACGGTGACGATATTGAGCGAGAGCTCGTCCTCTCCTTCTTCGTCGGCCGAAGGCTCGCTATCGACGCGAATCCGCACCCGATCCCGGTCGTGCAGAAAATCCGAGGTTTTGCGCTCGAGAGCATCGACCCAGTCTTGCAAGGCCTGCGTGCCCGCGAGGAGATTCGGCGCCGGCCCCGGGATCCGCATCATCGCATCGATCACCTCGGGCATGATGCGACGGGAAAGACGCTTGATGATCGTATTGCAGTGCAGGTATTGCCGGGATAAATCCTCCACCCGCTCGCCTTCGATCAGATCTTCGCTCCCCCCTTCGTCTTCGCTCTCTCGGATGCGAATGCTGGCATCGACGAGCGCCGATTCCATGAAAAAGGCATCGAGCTCGGCCTCGTCCTTGATATAGCGCTGCATCTTGCCCTTATGCGCCTTGTACAACGGCGGCTGCGCGATATAGACGTAACCGCGCTTGATCAGCTCCGGCATCTGACGGTAGAAGAAAGTCAACAAGAGGGTGCGGATATGAGAGCCGTCGACATCCGCGTCGGTCATCAAGATGATGCGGTGATAGCGCAGTTTTCCCGGATCGTATTCGTCGCGACCGATCCCGCAGCCCAAGGCGGTGATCAGCGTTCCCACCTCGGCCGAAGAGAGCATCTTGTCGAAGCGGGCGCGTTCGACGTTGAGGATCTTGCCCTTGATCGGAAGGATCGCTTGGAAACGCCGGTCGCGTCCCTGCTTGGCCGAGCCGCCCGCCGAGTCCCCCTCGACGACGAAGAGCTCGGAAAGGCTCGGGTCCTTCTCCTGGCAATCGGCCAACTTGCCGGGCAAACCCGCGATATCGAGGGCGGTTTTGCGCCGGGTCATCTCCCGGGCCTTGCGCGCCGCCTCCCGCGCACGCGCGGCATCGATGATCTTGCCGGCGATCGCCCGGGCCGCCGCCGGGGATTCGAGGAGGAATTCCGAGAGTTTTTCCCCGACGGCGGATTCGACCGCCGACTTGACCTCGGAGGAAACCAGCTTGTCCTTGGTCTGGGAAGAAAACTTCGGATCCGGCACCTTGACCGAAAGCACCGCCGTCAACCCCTCGCGCACATCGTCCCCGCTCGGCTCCACTTTCGCCTTCTGCGACAAGCCGTTGCTATCCATATATTGATTGAGGGTGCGGGTCAAAGCCGAGCGGAAACCGGCTAAATGGGTACCGCCGTCGCGCTGGGGAATATTGTTGGTATAGCAAAAAATATTTTCCTGATAGCCGTCGTTCCACTGCATCGAAAGATCGATCTGGATCTCGCTGCGTTCGGCCAGGATGGTCAGGGCCTCGGGATGAACCGGCGTTTTATTGCGATTCAAGTGCTCGACGAAGGCCCGAATGCCCCCTTGATACTCGAAGCTATCCCGCTTTCCGCTGCGCTCGTCGATCAGACGCACCCTCACCCCGGAGTTGAGAAAAGAGAGCTCGCGCAGACGCCGCGCAAGGATATCGTAGTGAAATTCGATATTGGTGAAGATACCGGGGTCGGGGGTGAAACGAATTTCCGTCCCCCTTTTGGAGGTCTCGCCGACCGCTTCGAGATCGGTTTCGGGGCGACCGTGGCGATAGATCTGTCGGTAGGTCTTCCGATCGCGATGAATCACGAGATCGAGGCGTTCGGAAAGGGCGTTGACCACCGAGACCCCGACTCCGTGCAACCCGCCGGAGACCTTGTAGGAGTTGTCATCGAATTTTCCGCCCGCATGGAGGACGGTCATGATGACTTCGGCCGCCGGGCGACCCTCCTCTTCGTGGCGATCCACCGGAATCCCGCGTCCGTTGTCGGTTACGGTGATCGATTCGTCTTGGTGGATGGTCACCTCGATATCGGTGCAATAGCCCGCGAGGGATTCGTCGACGGCGTTGTCGACGACCTCGAAGACCATGTGGTGAAGACCGGTTCCGTCATCGGTATCCCCGATATACATCCCGGGACGCTTTTTGACCGCATCCAGACCCTTTAGAACCTTTATGCTGGAAGAATCGTACTCTCGCTCTCGTTGTTCGATCACTTTGATGCGTACCTGTCCGAATGCGGGGCAATCCCGGGGTTGTTCGCGGATTCTATCATTCACGGACCCGCCCATGTTTCACATGAAACATCCGAGTGGATGAATCCTCTCCGACGGCAAGCGGATCGTTGCCCGGAATTTCGGTCAGAAAGATCTGGGCGCCGGTCTCGCGCAATTCACCGAGACATCGATTGCGCCCGTCGATATCCAGCTCGGAGGCCAAGTCGTCCACCAGCACCATCGGCGGCGATCCCGTCGACTCGGCGATATCGCGAACCTGGGTCACCGCGACCGCCATCACGAAGAGTTTGGTCTCCCCGCGGGAAAGGGTTTGTCGAACGGAGCGCCCGTCGATGCTGAATTTCAAATCGGCGCGATGGGGGCCGACCGAGGTATAGCCTCGCTGCCGATCTCCCGACAGCGTCCTATCGTAGGCCTCCTCCAACGAGCCTTCCGAATCCCAGCCTCGATAAAAGCGAATCCTCATCTGCCGCCCGACAAAGCGAGAGACGTTATCGGTCATCAGCGGCAGAATGCGCTCGACGTGCCGCATTCTGATCTCCGTCAGCTCGTTCCCCGCCCGCATCAACTCCTTGCTCCAGCCGATCAACCCTTCGAAAGAGGAATCGCCGCGAAGCGCGGCATTGCGTTGGCGCAAGGCCTTGCGATAGCGCTGATGAACCTCCAAACTCGATGGTTCCATGTGAAACAACAAGCGGTCGACGATGCGGCGGCGGATATCCGCTCCGTCCGTCACCAAGCGATAGGAATCGGGGGTCACCGCCACCACCGGCAATGAAAGAGCGAGCTCCGATGCGGCCTTGAGGGCCTTCCCTCCCCGCCGAATCCGCAGGCCCTGCGGGGAATATTCGATGCCCGTAACATCGACGATTCCATCACGGCCGAGGATGCGGCCGACCACGCGCAGGCGGTCACTGTCCTTTCGCACCACATCGCGCAGTCGATGCGAGCGAAAGGAACGCCCGGAAGCCAGGATATGCAGGGATTCGAGGATGCTCGATTTGCCGCTGCCGTTCGGTCCGCTGATGATATTCACCGAGGGCGAGGGCTCGATCGAGATATCGGCGATGACGCGAAGATTGCCGACATCCAAAGAGACGACTTGCATGACTAAGCGACAACTTAAGCGAAACAAAGGGCGGGAAAGGGCTCTCGCCGAAAAAGCGAGCGTCGGCGCAAAGCCCCTTTCGAAGCGCACCGGCTTCGCTCTTTTCGAATACGGCCGGATCTCGTCAAAAAGATCTCACGGAGCGGTAAGAGAGGGGGCGGTAAGAGTAAGAGAGGGAGCCTCTTTCGCATCCCTTCGGGGCGCCGAGAGCGCATCTTCGGCTCCGCGATGACGCCCCCATGCTCGAAAAAACAACCTTTGAAAAAACAACCCTCGAAAAAACACCCATCAAAAAAAGACCCTTGACGCCGAGATCGACAGGGGGCCGGCAAACCCTCGTCGATCTCGCTTCTTCGACCCGGCTCGCCGCGGTCTCCGATTGCATCGCTTCGGTTGCATCGCCATCGACCCCGACGAGCCTTCGGGAGAAATAGCCGATGTCAATGTCGGTATCGATGTCGATGTCGATGTCGAAAAATCTAGATACGCATCGGCATCACGACATATTGCGAACTCGTATCGTCATGCGGCTGTATCAGGCAGCTGCTGGTGGCATCGGTAAGGAAGATATCCACGCTGTCATCGAGAATTTCCGAAAGAGAATCAATGATATAGCCGATATTGAAGCCAATCTTGAACTCCGGCCCCTCGTAATCGATTTCCATCTCGTCTTCGGCCACTTCCCGCTCGGCGGTCTCCTCGGTCTTGAATTTCAAGATCCCGTTCTCGAAGTTCATCCAAACCGCTCGCGCCTTGTCGCGAGAGAGAACCGACACCCTTTCCAAGCATTCGCGAAATGTCTGTCGATCCACCCGAATTTTCTTGTCGCATTTGGAGGCATCGGGAATCACCCGCCCGTAATCCGGATAACGACCCTCGATCAGCTTGCTGGTGAAGGTTATATCCTCGATATCGATGCCGATGGCATTGCTCCCCACCCGAATCCCGATTTCGCCTTCTCGGCCCCCGATCAAACGGGTGATCTCACCGATGCCTTTGCGAGGGACGATCACCGACTTGGCTTCCTCGACCCCGGTAACCGTTTGAATCTGAGACAACGCCAAACGATGGCCGTCGGTGGCCACGGCGCGGATTCGCTGAGGAGCGATATCGAGCAGCATGCCATTGAGGTAATAGCGAACATCCTGGTTGGCCATCGCGAAGCGGGTACGGGTCAGCAGGCCTTTGAATGCGGTCGCGGAAACGGAAAACGTCGCGGCTTCGCCGATTTCGTCGACCGTCGGAAATTGACTCGGATCCATCGTGCTCAGCGTGAATCGGCTCCTCCCGGAGCTCACGATGACCTTGTCTTCATCGAAATTGAAATCGACGACCGCCTGTTCGGGCAGGGCATTGCAAATATCGATGAATTTCCGAGCCGGTACGGTCACGCTCCCCGACTCCACCTGATCGATATCGACTTTCGTTTCGATTTCGAGTTCGAGATCGGTACCGGTGAAATGCAAGGTACCGTCTTGCGCCCGAATCAATAGATTCATCAGGATCGGAAGTTGCGGATTGCGATCGACCGCCCCTTGCACATACGTCAATCGTTTTTGCAATATATCCCTGTCGATGGTGAATTTCATGATCTAAATCCTCGATCGTCATCGTTGTCGGGAAGGCTTTTTCTCTGTACAAAGAGCCTTTTCCGTTGAGAATCAACCGCTTGCATCAGATGGATATCGGTTGAAAAGGGTTGATTCCCCTGTGGACAAGCAAGGGAATATCCGTGGATGGATCGTATCGATCCCGCTGTCCAAGACACTGCCCACAGCCATTTCACAGGGATGTCCATATCGTACTTCGAAGGGCCTTGCTTCGTACGACGAAGGACTCCCTCAAGAAGTCAGCTGACGCAGCAACATCTGATAGTCATCGTTGACCTTCGGATCCGTCGCTCGCAACTCCTTGATTTTCCGACAGGCGTGCAAAACGGTCGTGTGATCTCGGCCACCGAAGGCATCCCCGATCTCCGGCAGGCTGTGTTCCGTGAGCTCTCTTGCCAGCGCCATCGCGATTTGTCGGCAGCGAGTGATCGGGCGCGTTTTCTTTTTCGATTTGATATCCGCTACCCGAATGCCGAGCCGGCTGGCGGCCACGCTTTGGATGTTCTCGATCGACGCTCGCCGCCCCTGCGAAGCGAGAACGTCGCGCAAGGCCTCTTTGGCAAGCTCGACGGTGATTTCACGCTCCATGAAGCGGGCGTTGGCGGCCACGCGATTCAGCGCCCCTTCCAATTCGCGTACGTTCGAGTGGACCTCCTTCGCTATCCACTCGCGAACGGCAACGGGCAAGAGAGTGCCTTGGGCGCTCGCTTTTTTATCGAGGATATCCGCCCGCATTTCTCGATCCGGGGTGTCGACATAAACCGTCAGACCGGAGCCGGAAAACCTCGATTTGAGCCTCTCCTCGATGCCGTCGATCTCCTTCGGATAGCGGTCGCTGCTCATCACCACGAGTTTTTTGCGCTCGAACAGGGAGTTCAGCGTATGAAAAAACTCCGCTTGGGAGCGTTCCTTCCCCGAGAAAAACTGGACGTCGTCGATCAGCAAGGCGTCCACCGAGCGGTAGAATTTCGCGAATTCCCCGATGGATTTGCGTTGGATCGCCGACACCATTTCATTGACGAACTGCTCGGAATGGCGATAGATGATATCCGCATGCTTTCTTTTGTGGAGGTGATTGCCGATCGCGTGCATCAAATGGGTTTTACCGAGCCCCACACTGCCGTAGATGAACAGGATATTGCAGTTCGGATCGTCCGGATTGTCCGCCGCTTGTTTCGATGCGGCGGCGGCGATTTGGTTCGAATAGCCGGTTACGAAGTTCTCGAAGGTGAAAGCCGCTTGCAGGCCGCTGTTCGGATCGATCGGTTGATGTCCCGGTACGGGGGCTTGATCTTTTTTCACTGAATTTTCAGTGCTTTGCGAGGAGTTTCCGACTTCCACGACAACCCTCTTCACCGCCCCGCAGCCATCGAAACCGGCGATACCGGCTCGTTCCAAAGCGTTTTCGATACGCAAGACGAAGTTCTTTTCGACCTCGTCGCGGATATAGCGATTGGGGGCGAAAAGACGTAATACACCGTCCTCCACCACCGCTTGCAAGGAGCTGATATAGGTGTTGAAATCCTGCGGCGTCAGGTCGCTTTCGAGGCGATCCAAGCAAGATTTCCAGACGGCCTCGCTCACCGATTGGGCTCCGTTGATTGATCCGAAGAAGGAAGAAGTATGGTTCGAGATTCGATCGAAGGGGTTTTTGTCACGCGTCTTTCGGGATTATACGATAGGGGGGAAGGGAGTATCGAAACAACATAGCTCGATATAGCGTAGAATTCGCCGGATGACGTACAGCGCATATCGCAAGACATCGGAGATATTGACACCATGAAGCGCACCTATCAACCGAGCAACCTCAAGCGCAAGCGCAAGCACGGGTTTCGGGCAAGGATGGCGACCCGGGCGGGTCGGCGCATTCTGAGCGCTCGGCGGGCCAAAGGCCGCGCCCGTCTTTGTGCCTGAATACGAAGACATCCCGGCACATCCCCAAAGCGGCGGCGTATCGATTCGGACCCGACTTCCGTTTGCGCAAGGCACGGGAGTTCACGAGGGTTTTTGCCGATGGCGTACGCACCCATGCCGGCGTCGTCATGTTGATCGCTGCGCCCAACGGCTTGGATCATCCGCGTCTCGGAATGGCGATCGGGCGGCGTCGGATTCGGCTCGCCGTTGCGCGGCAGTGGCTCAAACGCCGCATCCGCGAGAGCTTTCGCCACCATGCCCGGCACCTCGGCGGCGTCGATTTTGTCGTGCTCGCCAAAGCGCAAGCGGGAAGCGAAGATCGGGAAAACGTGCGATCGACGCTCGATACCCGGTGGGAGCGGGCGGCATCGAAGGCCTTGCGGGCGAAAAGCGAAGACGAAAAACCGGCCTTCGAACCCACCCGGTGAAAACCCCTTCGGGTTCGATGACGAGAGGCTCGATGACGAGCGAGCGATATAAAAAGAAGGTGCCAAGGTGGCGGTCGACCAGCTCCGAATGATTTTGATCATCACCTTGGGCGTGCTCGGCTTCCTGCTTTGGGATGCTTGGGAGCGCGACTACGGTCCATCGTCGGCACCGCAAGGGGCGCAGCAGGCTTCGTCGCCGGGTCTTGCCGGCGCCCCGGCGGTCGATGGCGATATCCCGAGCGCGCCGCCGGCGCTCCCCTCGGCGGGGGACGACGCGCCCTCGGCCTCGGGCGAGATCACCGGAATATCGTCGGCGAACGAGCCCGTCGCATCCAAGATAAGGGTCGTCACCGACGTGCTCCAAGTCGAGATCGACACCCGCGGCGGCACCATCGACCACCTCGAACTGACCGGCTATCCGGTGACGGTGGAGCGCCCCGACGAAGCCTATCGACTGCTCGCCAGCCGAGATCCGGGGCGTTTTTTCACGGTTCGCTCGGGGATGACCCGAGCCGAGGGCGCCGACCCGAACCAATCGCTTCCGAGTTCGAATACCGTCTTCGAAGCCGATCGAATGCATTACGAGCTCCCCGAGGGAGCGCAATCTTTGGAAGTTCCTCTTCGTTGGCGCTCGGACGATGGCGTCGAATTCCTTCGCATCTATCGCTTCGAGCGCAACGAATACACCGTCGAGATGCGCACGCAGGTGACGAATAACGGAAAAAGTCCTTGGAAAGCCGCCCTTTATGCGCAGATGCAGCGCGGCAGGCCGACCGAAAGCGGCGGGCTCTTCGGCACCTATACCTATACCGGCGGGGTGTTGTCGGGGCCATCGGACCCCTACGAGAAAGTGGATTTCTCCGATATGGAGAGAGCTAACTTGGAGCGCGACGTCACCGG
The DNA here is from genome assembly GCA_965220535.1 of Gammaproteobacteria bacterium. GTDB lineage: Bacteria > Pseudomonadota > Gammaproteobacteria > HK1 > HK1 > HK1. The sequence goes on from OZ244833.1 coordinate 2,090,168, forward strand.
TGGCTGGGCGGCGATGATCGAGCACTATTTCACGGTGGCTTTGGTGCCGGGGGACGAAGATACCAATCGCTATTATTCAAGGCAGTTGGCGGGCGGGCAATTCGCCCTCGGGGTGGTCGGTCCCTCGCGTTCGGTCGAGCCCGGCCAAAGTGAGCGCTTCTCGCTGACTCTCTATGCCGGACCCAAGATCCAAGATCGAATGGAATCCTTGGCCAAGAATCTCAACTTGACGGTGGATTACGGATTTCTTTCCCTCATCGCCGAGCCCCTCTTTTGGCTGTTGCGCCGGCTCCACTCCTATATCGGCAATTGGGGCTTTTCCATCATCGCCCTGACTTGTCTGATCAAGCTGGCGTTTTTTCATCTTTCGGCCACGAGTTATCGCTCGATGGCGAGAATGCGCAAGTTGCAGCCTCGAATCACGGCCCTGCGCGACCGCTATGCCAGCGACCGCCAGCGCATGAACCAAGAGATGATGAACCTTTATCGGGAGGAGAAGATCAATCCCTTGGGAGGCTGCCTGCCCATCTTGGTGCAGATACCGGTCTTCATCGCCCTTTATTGGGTATTGCTCGAAAGCGTGGAGTTGCGCCAAGCCCCCTTCATCGGCTGGTTGGTGGATCTGAGCGAATACGACCCTTATTTCGTGCTGCCGGTCCTGATGGGCTTGACGATGCTGATCCAGCAAAGGCTCAATCCATCGCCGCCGGACCCGATCCAAGCGAAGATCATGATGGCCCTGCCCTTCGTGTTCACATTCTTTTTCCTGTTCTTCCCTTCGGGCTTGGTTCTGTACTGGTTCGTCAACAATGTGCTTTCGATCATCCAGCAATGGGTGATCACCAAGAAGATCGTGGGCACGGCCTGAGGAGATGCCGAGATGGCTAGCAGGCCTTCATACGGCTCGCTATCGTCGAGCGAAGAAAAGGGGATTGAGCCAATGAGCACAGAAGAGGTGTTTTGGGAGTGGAACCGGATGGAGGGAAAGAATCCGACCCATACCGGAGCCTTCTTGAATTCCTACGATCATCGCGATTTTTCCCCCGAGGAAGTCGCCGCTCGCGAAAGCGGTCAGAACGCGATGGATGCCGGCAGCAAGATCAGAGGAGTAACGAGGCTCGTTTTCCAAGAACTGAGAGCCGAGGGCGAAAATAAAGATCGCATATTGGATTTGTTGAAGATGCGCGATGGTTTGAAGCCGAGATTGAGGGTCTTCTCGGAAAGCGAAAGAGACAGCGGATTTTTCGAAAGCCTGAAGGGTTTTTTATCTTCGAAGCCGATTCGCGCCTTGCTGATTCGAGATTACAACACCTGCGGCTTGGGCGGTGCACTGAACCGGTACGAAGAGGAGGATCATTTCAGCAGGCTGATCTACGCCCTCAATCTCGATGACAAAGCCGGTGGAGACGAAAATTCGGGTGGTTCCTACGGTTTGGGGAAGACCACCTACGCCAAGAGCTCCACGATCAATACCGTTATCTATCATTCGGTTTTCAAAGCGAGCGACTCCACCGAGGGCGTCCATCGCCGGCTGATGGGAGCCGGGGTTTATCCGAGGCACGAGTTCAAGAACCGAAAATACGGAGGCTACGCCTATATCGGAAAGCGACGATCGAAAAAATCCGATATCGCCGAACCCTTCGAAGACGAGGTTGCCGCGCGATTATGGGGATTGTTGGGCGATGCCTTCGGTGTCGATTTGAGCCGGTCGCAAAAAGAGCATGGCACGGATGTTCTTATATTGATGGACGATCTCGATTGGAAGGCCTTGATCCGAGCGATAGAGGATTATTATTTTCCCGCTCTGAACGATAATAAATTGCACGTTCGATTCATCGATAGGAACAACAAAACCACCGTTCCCTCGGTGGTCAAACGAGAAGATCTCGAGCAGTTTCTCGATCTGTATAAAAAAGCCGGAGACGGCAATGTACAACAAAAGCGAAAAGGAGAGAGCCTTTGGACCGGGAATCTGACTCGCCACAAGGGTTATTTTATCGGAAGTTACGCTTTTCAATCGATCAAGACTCAAGAAGGAGAAGCGGACTCGGATGAGGATGAAGATGATTCGAAAGCGAGGAAAAAGAATAATCGTGTCGCCATCATGAGGGGGACGGGGATGGTGATCGATTATGTGAAGTTGGGAAGCGATCAATACGAACCGGCGATCGGGGTGTTCGTGGCGCATAAAGATATCAGAGATCATCTTCGAATCGCGGAGAATGCCGCCCATTCGGAATGGAGCAAGGATGAACGGCGTTTGGCGCAAAAATACCCCAAAGACGGAAAGGAATTGGTCGGGCGAACCAATAGAACGCTCATGAAGAACTTCCGCGACTTTCAAAAATCCTTGCAGCCCGACGTTCCCCAAACCCGGAGCGAGGGCGGGCTTTTGTCTCGGTTGCTGGGACATTTCCTGTCGGGGGTCAAGGGAAACAAGGGTATCGATAAAACCCCCAACCCGGTATCCTTGAGTTTGCAGTCGGAGGGCAGAGACGAGAAGAGCTCGCTTTGGAGGTTGCGGGTCGAGGAGTGCGAATACACACCAGATGAAGAATTCGATTTGGTTTTGGAACCCTCGATCTCCATCGCCGGGGACTCCAAAAAAGTCGCGGTTCGGCATCGGGATTTCATCGTTCGGGATGGGATCACGGGGGAGCCTCTTTCCGACGAAGAAAAGCGGCGTATTACGCGGCAGTTCTCGAAAGGAAAATCCTTGGATTTCGTTATCGAAATAGACGACCCCAAGCACAAGAACTATCTCGTTCAGTGCAAATGCGAAAGCGACAGCGACAGAACGAGATCGGGAGAGTTGAATGTCTGACAGAGAAAAGCGCTCGTTTTCGGTGAACCGGGAGGATTTCCCGGGCGATCTATCGTCGCTCGCCAAGGGTATCTTTTTGTTTTCCGCTCGCTCCGAAGAAGGCGTGCAAAGCGTCGATGACTTCAGTTTCAGCGAAGCCATCGGTTTCGATTTTCAAAGCGAGCTTTCGCCCGTGCTGGAAATCGACTGCAAGAGAATCTCGGAAAGCGCCCATAAAATCGATAAAGAGTTGAAATCCCTAGCCAAAAAATTCGGGGGGGGGGGGGGGGGGGTAGAATATCCTGATGACTTTTCCGTTTTTATCACCCTTGAAGATACAGGCTTGGGGATTAGAAAAAATATCGATTCGATACCCCTGACGAGCCTGATAGAAGAGACCGAAAACAAGAGAGTCAGTATCAATCTGAAGGACGAATCGCTCGGTTTTTATCTGGGCTTCAAGCTTCGCTGCTATCTATCGAGAACGACATCCGATTCTGCGGAATCTGGTTATCTATGGTCCAAGTCGCAGATTATCGCCGACACCCTCTTCGAAGCGAAAGCGACTTCCAACGAAGCGCTGTTCGAAATCAATTTCTTTCCCTTTTCCGATGCCGAAGAGAAGAAAGATCTTCTCTTTTATGTCGATTGGAAATCTTATGAAGTATCGAGTGAATCATATACGAAATGCTTCGAAGTAAGGGCCAACAGCGATCTCAAAGATCAATTCAGAAGGCTTGAAAACAACAGACATTTCGGCGAATTTTGTATTCGCTTGATCGTCGATCGGATTCTTGCGAATCTAATGGAAAATACCTTGATCCATGCGATATTGGACGAAGAGCCTGCAGAGGATTCCCTTCATAAAAAGATAAAAGATATCTTTTCCGATAACCGTTATGACTTCGACGAATATGCAAAACGTATTCAAGGCGACGACCTGGATGATCGACTGCAAGCGATATCGGAGATCGACAAATTCGTGCAGAGGCTCAATTCGATCGCCTCGAATCTCGAGAAGATCAAATTCGGAGGTTATCGAAAATGATGAAACTACCGATGGTATCCCGAAATATCGCCGAGAGAGCATGGAATTCCATGCGATACGAGAATGGCTACGATGCATCCGATATAACGCTGGAATATATCGGTGCCGACGACCTGAAATCCTTTTCGGATATCGAACTTCAAGGTCTGATCGAAGATCTCGATCAGATCAAGAGGCGTTATCAAGGAGGGAAGAGCGAAGGCGGGGTTGTCGACTCCAAAGTGGTCGAGCCGGTCCATCGAGCTTTGAGTGCGCATGCGATCCCCTACCAATTGAGTCAGATCGGATTTTGGATGTGGCTCGGCAATATCGCGGTAAGCGGAGCGTTATGGAATTTTGTCTACTGGAGGATCGGTGGCGATCAGAAGGTCAACTGGGGTATCACCTCTCCGAGAAATCTCAATGAGATCTATTTTTACCGAGCCTGGTTGCGCGGCCATCGGATGCACGATCCGGAACTTGACGATCCCTATCACTATGCAAAGCTGGGATCAAGCGATGTCTGGCGTTCTCATATCCTGCGACAGGAATTCGGAAACGACCGGGAGTTCGTGAAGGCCTTTCTCGATACGATCTACGACGAATCGGGAAAGAGTGTTATCGAGACCAAAGAATTGCGCACGAAACTGATCCCCGAAATCCGGGAATGGACTTCGGGTGCCGCTTTCTCCCATCTCACCTACGAAGAAAACAAGGAGTTGCTCGGGTATCTCCTCGCACAGGCTCGCGCCAAGCCTGTCAAGAGTTGAAAATGCGCGCGACAACCGGAGACGACGAACAGGTCGAAGAAATCAACCGGCACCTGCGTTTTTCAAGGAGCGCAGGCAGGCTTCGCCGGGAGTTGCGAATCGATAAAAGGCTTTATGTCGAGGAAGTCGAGAGCGCTTCTTCGAAAGGGGCGCTCTCATCCCATTCAACCCCCGATCTTTTCCCCCATTTGCTCGAACAGTCCAAGGCGGAACATAGCGACAAGGAGAAAAAATCCCCCAGAGCGGATTTTTTCGTATCGGCGTTGGGCGATCGCCCGTTGAAGGCGTTGACCGAAAAAACCGACACCTTTCATTTCATCGATCTTTTCTGCGGCGGCGGCGGACTCTCTCTCGGCATTCGCCGCGCCGCCGAATTCTTGGGATTCAAAGCAAGACTGCTCTGTGCGGTGGATACCGACGAGATGGCCTTGAGGCTGGTCAAGGAGGTATTTTCCCCCTTGATCACCCGCAATCGATCCGTCGAGGATCTGATGCGCTATGACGTCGACCGCTCCGGCGCACTCGACGACTTCATCAGCGCCCCGTCGATACTCGATGCTCAAATCGCGCAGTTCAAAGGCAAGGTCGATCTCCTGGTCGCCGGCCCTCCCTGCCAAGGTCATTCGAACCTCAACAACAGGACCAGAGGTTTCGATAACAGAAACCTTCTTTATTTCACGGTACCGGCCTTCGCGATCGCTTCGAGCATTCCCAATATCATCATCGAAAACGTCAAGAGCATCGCGGTTGCCGAAGAGAACGTAGTCGAGATCACGACCCGCATCCTGAAAAGACACGGCTACAAGATCGAACAAAGGGTTCTCAATGCCGCGGACTTCGGAGCGGCACAAAGCCGACACCGACATTTCTTGGTGGCCCGCAAGAGAAAAGCGCCGAGACTGGAAAGAGCCTGCGATGTCTTGAAGGTGGATCACCTGTCGTTCAACGAGGCTTGCAAGGATATGGAGCCTTTATCGCCCTCCCTTTCGATGCTGGAGGAGATCGGAGATCTTTCACCGGAAAACAAAGAGCGAATCAAATATCTACACGAGCACGATATCGATGACCTCCCCAACCATATCCGACCGGAATGCCATCGAGTCGAGCATTCCTACCCCGCGGTTTACGGTCGCATCAAAGGGGATTTACCGATGACCACCATCACCACCGGCTTTGCAAGCCCGGGCCGGGGGCGATTCGTTCACCCCAGCGAACAACGCACCATCAACATCCGCGAGGCGGGAAGAGTGCAGGGATTCCCCGATTGGTACTGGAAAAAAGCGATCGACCTCGATATGAAGCGGGTACATCTCCATAAAATCATCGGCGACGCCGTTCCTTCGTTCATCGCCTATCCCTTGTTGCTGTCGCTCTTCCTTTGACGATGGCTATGTCCTCGAAGTCGCCGGCCAATTCGCTTGGGCCTTAGAGATCGAAAAGATCAATGAAATCAGATATATATCGACACAGGATCGCCTAGTCCTTCGTTTTCGTCTTTCGATAGCGCATCGTCTCGTTTGCGATGAGACCCGGTTATACTAGGCGGGCTTCCCGAGGAGGAAGCGCGATGGGTCGGATAGCGACCGGACAAAGGCCCGGGCACTGCCGATCGAGATCGAGTACAAGAAGAGATCGCTGAAAAGAAGAGGAAAGGTACCGTGCCAAGCGTCATCAGCACAAAGACCGCCGCGGCCGCCTCCCGTTCGAAAAAGAAGCCTGCCATAAAATCCAGGCGATTCTTGAAGGGAGTGCTTTACCAAGGGGATTGCTTGGATGTCATGAAAGGGATGGATGACGATTCAATAAAGGTAGTGGTTACATCGCCTCCATATAATATCAAGAACAGCACGGGCAACGGCTTGAAATGCGGTTCAAAAGGAAAATGGCCCAAAGCGGCTCTGCTCGATGGCTATGAAGGTCATGACGATTGCATGGAGCACGCTGAATACGTTCGCTGGCAGAGATCGTGCTTGACCCAGATGATGCGCATTATCCGAGAAGACGGCGCCATCTTCTACAACCATAAATGGAGGGTTCAAAACGGTCTCATCCAAGATCGATCCGATATCGTGGAAGGGTTTCCCGTCAGGCAGATCATTATATGGAAGCGGTCCGGCGGGATCAACTTCAACCCCGGCTATTTCCTGCCGAATTATGAAGTGATTTATTTGATTGCCAAGTCAAAATTCAAGTTGGCGCCGGGTGCCAACAAACAAGGTTGTATCTGGGAAATTCACCAAGAGAGCAACAACCCTCACCCCGCACCTTTTCCTCTTGAACTCGCTAGCCGATGCATACTTGCTACGGGCGAGGGACCGGTGCTCGATCCTTTTATGGGCAGCGGCACAACGGCGATTGCCGCCGAGCGAGCAGGAGTCGAGTGGGTCGGTATCGAGCGCTCGAAGGCATACTGGGATATGGCATATAAGAGGTTACGGACAATGCTGGAGAAACTCCTGTGACATTGAAAGATCATGACTTGTTCAATAATATTCGAGAGGGCATCGAAAGAGGCTGGTTTAAGATGCCAACCGGACAAGGATATGGCGGAACTGGTGGGCCGGGTCGGGTATTGAAAGAGATTGCCGGGGTCAACGGAGGAAATTTGGATATTCCAGATGGCGGTAAATGGGAACTCAAATGGCATTCCGGCAGCGCTTTGCTCACTCTTTTTCACAAGGAAGCACAGCCAAGAGGGCACATGAAAGATCTTGTGAGCTTATATGGTCTGACCGACGATGATGGGCGATTGAGCTTTCGACATACGATACGTGGGCAGTCTTCAAAAAGATCCGGCAAAGAATTTCGGATTGTGAAAGATGGAGAACGGATCATCGTTCGCCACCCGCATGAAAGCGATTTCTCCACACCCTATTGGACGTATGACACTTTGATGAGCGCTTTTGCCGCAAAATTTCGCCGACTCATCGTCGTCGATGGGAGCACATCTACAAGAAAGGGTGAAAAATGGATCATATTCAATAGCGCAAAGGCGTTCGAGGAGCCAAAAATCTCGAAATTGATAGACGCGATCGTCGAGGGAGTCGTTGCGATCGATTTCGATGCCCGGACAACAGACGGTAAAGGCCTAAGGAATCATGGAACAAAATTCAGAATCCGTTATGACGATTTACCGAAACTATACGGAAAAATCCGCGAGGTAGCACCCTAGCGCAGTCGAAACGCCGGCTCACTCTTGACAAACCATAGTCGATTTGTTATAATCCTCGATCGTGGCGTCATAAGAGCCGTATAAGCAAAGAAACGAATCGGAGGTTTCATCATGTCTTTATTGGATTTTTGGAAAGCTAGTCCACAGAATTTCGAGAAGAAGAATATTGAGCAAATTCTTAATTTTGCCGGTGATGGGAAACTAAGGGATGTATCGCAGTGCTCCGAAGAGCTGCGCCAATTTTTGAAGGAGATCGATAGAGAATACTTGAAGATTTATGCAGAGCAATGCTTGGAAGGTAATTTTAAGGATAGCGGTTTTGTGCTTCAGGATATTGTCAATGAGATTGGTAGGCGTATCGGCTTTGAAGTTGAGCATGGTAATTATCACGGCAGGAAGGGCCATAATAACGCCGATGGATTTTGGAAGGGTGATGATTGGACTTTCGTTATCGAAGTGAAGACGACGGATGCTTATAGTATCAAGCTTGATAAAATCGCATCATGGCTTGAATCCTCGCACCTCAGTAGGCAAGCAGGTTCCTGTTTGATAGTCGTGGGTCGGCAAGATACGGCCACTCTCGAAGATCAGCTTCGCGGTTCTCGACATAACAGGGATATGCGTATCGTTGGTTTTAATTCTCTGTACGAAGCGTTGGAACTTATGGAAAAATCGGACGATCCGAATCTGAGGATGAAACTTATTGATTTATTTAAACCGAAGGAATTCGCTCGTATTGACCAGATACTTTCGGTTGCCATTGACTTCTCCGAAGACAGAGAGAAATCAATAAGAGAGGAAAAAGAAGGAAGTACAGAGAACGAAGAAGATGAAAATTTAGAAACAGGCGCACAAAAAAATAAAAAACATCATACAACCGATTCGGATAGAGAGGGGATAGAGAAATTCAAAAAAGATATTGCTAAAATAATCGAGAACGAACACGATATCAATCTTATAAGGAGGAGATCGTCTTTTGAGAGTCGACCAAAAGGTAATCGATATGTCGTTTCGGTATCGAAGCTATACAAAGATCAAAACCAATATTGGTACTCCATTCATACCAGGCAAATCAATTATTTAGATGGAGCTGATAATGCATTTGTCGTTATTGGTTGCTTGGACAGCAAAAAAATATTCGCTATACCGAAGAAGGATATGGATATTCTTGTAGAGAAAATGAATTTCACAATCCTGGAAAGGAACGAAAAGAGGAAATTTTTTCATGTCATCCTGAAGCGGGAAGGGGAGAGTCATTATATTCACACTCCAAAAGCAAAGGGTCGGGAAAAGAACTGTATTGACAAATTCGAAATTAAGAGACATAGAGAAGACAGATTCCCCACCCGCATCAATTAAGAGCTAAGTCTTCGTATCCGTAGACCCCGGTGAGGTGATCTTCCTGCCAGTGGTTCTAGCGGTATGAGACGTTCTCTTGGTCTTCTTCGGGTTTTGATGGGTTACGTGGTGTACAATGCCTACTCCATGAGCCCGCAGTCGAGAGAGGATAAGGAGATCGACATGGAAGAGAGAAGGTTGGAGCGTATCGAGGGTGCGATAAAGCAACTTACGGATGATGTCCGCAAGTTGGATGCAGAGACTCGCAAGCGAGATGAAGAAACTCGAGATAGTATTCGCGAGCTTCATATCGCGATGTCGGAGGGTCATAGCAAACTGATTCAATCCACGCTTCGGATGACCATTATCGTTGCTAGTATCGTCGGAGGTGCCGCGGGAGTATTGGCGGCGATTGTAAAGGCTTCCGGTGCGTGATATCGAGTGGCACCTATTTTTCTTTGGGCGTCCTTCCTTTTTGAGACCGGCCATTGTGCCGGTCTTTTATTTTTCCGAGTATCTGATATATATTTTTGTACTGTAAGGGAATTCGAGGGGGATCGAAAGGGTATTTCTCTTATCATTTCATTTCGTTGGCCGAAGGGCTCTTTTATTGAAATCCATGGTCGATGATCTTGATCGGGGGATAAGCGAAGTGCGAGAAAGATGAACCTACCGGTCGTTGGTGACACCATTGCGGCGGTTGCCACGCCTCCGGGGCGGGGTGGGGTGGCGATCGTGCGGGTGTCCGGTCCGCTCGTGAAGTCCATATCCGAGGCGGTCCTCGGGCGAAGGCCCTCGCCTCGATTGGCGACTCGGGCTCGTTTTTTTGATCGGGAAGGGGGTGAGATCGATAACGGTATTGCACTTTATTTTCCGTCCCCGGCTTCTTTTACCGGCGAGGATGTTTTGGAACTCCAAGGTCATGGCGGACCGGTGGTTTCGAGGATGGTGCTCGATCGCGTTTGCGATTTGGGGGCGCGTCCGGCTCGCGCCGGGGAGTTCACGCTGCGCGCCTTTCTCAACGATCGTATCGACCTTGCTCAGGCGGAGGCGGTTGCCGACCTGATCGACAGCGCTTCCGAAACCGCGGCCCGTTCGGCGATGCGCTCGCTTTGCGGCGATTTTTCTCGCACGGTCGAGGGGCATCGGGATGCGTTGGTGGCATTGCGCGTCTTTATCGAGGCGGCGATCGATTTCCCCGAGGAAGAGATCGATCACCTTGCCGATCCGGAAATCATCCGGCGTTTGGACGCTCTGCGCGAGGCTTTGGCGAAAACCCTCGCCGACTCCGATAAAGGGGCGATGTTGCGCGAGGGCGTCAGGCTGGTGATCGCCGGGGTGCCGAATGTCGGCAAGTCGAGTCTGCTCAACCGGCTGGCGCGGTCGGAGGCGGCTATCGTTACCGATATCCCCGGTACCACTCGGGATCCGGTGTGCGAACGCTTGGCGATCGCCGGTATTCCCTTCGAGGTGCGAGATACCGCCGGATTGCGTCGAACCGAAGACCCGGTCGAGCGGATCGGGGTGGAGCGGGCGCAGGCGGCTCTTGTCGATGCGGATCTGGCGCTTTTGGTTTTCGACGACCAAGAGGGCCATCAAGAGGACGATCAAGAGGACGATCAAGAGGTTCGCCTCGAGGACGATCTCTTTACCGAAGGGATTTCCCTGCTTCCCGAGCGGTTGCTTCGCAAGGGTGCCGGGATATTGGTTCGTAACAAGATCGATCTCAGCGGCTCGAAGCCGGGGTCGGTAGCGGGCAGCGACAAGGATTCGGCAAGGGGAGCGCCGCAAACGAAAGATTCGCCACCGAAATATCCCCCGCTGCCGGTGGTGAGAGTCTCCGCTTTGACCGGAGCGGGAATATCCGATCTGGAGGAGGCGATCGTCGAAAGGGTCGAATATGGCTCGGCCGGATTCGATCACGTATTCATGGCTCGTCGCCGTCATATCAGCGCTTTGGAGGGGGCCCTTGCGGCGCTGGATCGAGCGCGGTCCCGATTGGTGGATGATCGAGCGGGCGAGATCTGCGCCGAGGAATTGCGAAGCGCTCAGAATGCGCTGGCCGAGATCACCGGGGCTTTCGCCGGCGAGGATTTGCTGGCGGAAATTTTTTCCGGGTTTTGTATCGGAAAATAAGCCCCAGAGGGATCGGGGCGAGTCGGGGAAAGGGGCGGTGTGAGGCGATTCAATTTTGCGCTCGCTTCGGGCGGCGAATATCGGCAAGCCGAAGCGGTTCGAGCGGTCGGCCCGATCCGGTCCTGGTTTCCAAAGCACGCGCGACACGGTGGCGGGTGCCTCGCTCATCGACGAATCTATCGATAGACGCTGTCGTGGCGGGATCCGAGCCTTTCGCTCTCGCTCGTCTTGGCCTTTGTCGTGCATTCAAGACATATCGAGTCGGGTGCCGGCGCAAGATCGGCGAGGGCATCGACGAAAGCGTCGTCGATGACGTAGTCCTTCCCGCAAGCCTTGCATATTGCGCTTTCGCTGTTTATTGATCGGATCCTTTGGTTTCGGCTTGCAAGCGGGCGAGGGCGTGGTCGATTGTTCGGGTGCAAGCGATGGCCGCTTTCGCGGTTGTATCGACGTAATCGAACATTTCGATTTCGGCGTATGTGATCTCTTTCGCCGCCGCTACCCCGTAGGCCTAGGTCACGACGGCGATGACCGCCGCTCTTCGTCCGTCAGTTTCGTCATTTATGGGTTACCCCTTTCGGGTTATGCCGCGGTCGCGGCGGATTCTGCTTCGATTTCTTCGTAGGCTTCGCATCTCGCCGCCTTGAATGCGGCCGCGAAGTCGTCCGCGTCTTCGCCTCCATAGCGAGCCCCTGTCGCCCTAGGGCTCTTCGGGGCGAGCGAATGGCGGGCGACGTCGATGCTCGGCGTCTCGGATCGCTGGGCGGCTTACCCGCCGGTGCCAGGCTCCTGAACGGTGCCAAGCACATCTCGATTTTTTGGCACTCGGGATGCGCTCGAAAGATTCGATGGGCTTGCCGAGCCGATCCCCGATAGGCAGAAATACCCGTCTTTTTAAGGGTCGATCACAATCGATCGCGCGATTCGATTCGTCGGCTCGATTCGGGCTCGGTCCCCGAGCAGGCCCGATGCGGGGGCGGGTGATGCGCTTATCGAAGGGTATTTCGATAGACGCTGCTACCCGCCGGTGTTTGGCGATTGACCGGTGCCAAAAGCGCTTCCCTCTCTTTGGTGCGCTCGAGATGGGCTCGCAGAGCCGATCCCCGATCCCCGATATGCCGAAATATCCATCCATCGAGCGGTCGAGCCAAGGAGCCGAATCCGAATCACTCCCACTCCAGTTCGGTAAAAGCGGCGGTGATATTGCGGGGGTGGCCGATATCGAAATGAAGCCAAAGGCCTTTTTCCTCGGCCGCTACGTGCTCGATGGCTTTTTCGATACGCTGACCGGCCGCCAACGCGCGCCTGGTATCGCGAAGCAGTACGCGCAAGTAGCGCTCTTGCGCATCGATGGCTTCGGGCCAAGGCACGGAAGCGGGTCCGTGTCCGGGCACCACTCGCCGCGCCGGGATCGAGCGCAACTCCGTCAGGACTTGCAGCCAGCCTTTGAGGCTGCCGTCGATGATGGGCAGGCGGTCGACGAAAACCAAATCGCCGGCGAAGAGGGTGCCGGTCGAGGGGTCGAACACCGTGAGATCGTTATCGGTATGCGCCGTCGGCCAGGCTTTCAGGATCAACTCCCTCTCCCCGAGATCGACTCGCATCTCCTCTAAGACCGTCGTTTTCGGCGAGATCGGACGCGTCCCTGCGAAATCCGGCCCGATCCGCCGTTTGAAATTATCGAGATAAAAAGACGCGCGAGCGGCAAGGGCGCGGGGGAGTTTGTGGTGGCCGACAACCAAGTTTTCGGCGTCATCGAAGGCGCCGTTGCCGAAGAGATGGTCGGGATGGACGTGGGTATTGACGATGTAGCGAATCGGCAGATCGGACAGGGCGCGAGCGCTCGCCCGCAGACGAAGACCGAAAGCCCGGCTGCCCCCGCTATCGATGACCGCGATGGAGTGTTTGCCGATCACCAGCGCGGCGTTGGCGAAGGCCCCTAGATTGCCCGGCCCGGCGTCTTCGTCATGCGGGCCGGCATAGACGTGGATGCCATCGGCGATTTCCAGCAGTTCAAGGGGCAACACGGCTTGTTCATCGAGTGTGCCGCTCGCGAGCGTCGGCAAGGAAAGCAGGGCGAGCAATATCCCCGCAACGAATATTCCCCCGAGGGTGGCGGGGGGGAATCTGCGGTATGGGCCTAGGGTGTGCAAGGGTTTTTTATCTCCGGTTTTTTATTTGCCATCGAGACGGCGAAGGGATCGCTTCGACGGAGCGTCGGTATCGTCTTTGCCGAAGTGCAGCAGGCGAAGCGGGCCCTTCCTTGGAAGTGTGCGCCGGTTTCGAGCCCCGGCAAGGAAAAATGCCGAGTAATATCCCCGCAACGAATGCCTCGCTGATCATGGCGGGAGGGAATCTGCGCGATGGACCGAGGGTGTGCAAGGGCCTTGTTTCCCTGCGAAGCAGCAAGGGAATCGCTTCGACGGAGCGTCGGTATCGTCTTCGAATCTGAACGAGTTTTTCGGGGTGGTTCACGCATGAAAGCGGCAAAGGAGAAAAAAGCGTTGGAAACTCAGCGCCGAGGGAGTGCGCAGCGATCTCTCGCATTTTACGATGCGATCGGAAAAGGATTTTCGGGGTTTTCGGATCGTCGCCGGCGGCACTCGTCAGGGAATGCCTGTCGATACCCCCGATCGTCATGGCGGGAGATGGCGGCAAGATCGTTCCGCCAAGCGGCAAAAGCGATTTCGTCGGCCGCGATCGGCATCGTCGCCCTTTGCTCGGGTGTCGGTGTTTTCGCCGCCGAGCCATGTATCGACGAAGAGCCGAATAGCTATCGAACGGAGAATTACCGCTCGGCGGTGCCCTGTTCGTTGAGCGGGGTGCGTACGGTTTCGACCGAGGAGATGCGAGGCTTGGTCGAGGGTGAATCGCCCCCCTTGCTGATCGACGTGCTTCCGTCGCCGCGGCGGCCGCAGGGAATGAACGACGATGCCCTGTGGTTTCCTCCCGAGCGCACGACCATCCTCGGAAGTATCTGGCTGCCGAATATCGGCTACGGCTTGTTGCCGATCGTGGAAGAGGAATATTTCAAGGAGAATATCGAGAAGGAGAGCGCTTCGGACCCGACTCGACCGATGGTTTTTTTCTGCCTCGAGGATTGTTGGATGGGCTGGAATGCAGCCCGCAGGGCGTATCGATGGGGTTATAGCCAAGTGATTTGGTACCCCGATGGAACCGACGGTTGGGCGCGAGAAGGGCTGCCGATGGAGGCGATATCGCCGGTGCCGAGGGAGGAGGGGGAACACTAGGTGGTTTGCGCGCAAGTCCTAGGGTAGTCTTTGATCCGATTGTCTCGGCGTTCGGCTCGCCCGTTTTTCCCGCTCCCGAAGCGCCCGTTTACGCCTGTCTTGGAAAAGCGCTCGGAAAAGCGGTCGGGTCGGAAAAGCGCTCGGAAAAGCCCAGCGGATCGGGCGGTAATGGCGAATATCGATAGCCTTGCGGAAAAGCCCTTCCCTTTTGCGGCGTGGAAGTCTTGGGAAGAGCCCTTTGTCTTACCGGGCGTTTGATATGCAAACCTTAGCCTCGCCGCGCCACTAGCGCTCGGACGAAAGAGCCTTGCGGCTTCGAGCCAAGCGTTCCACGAGCAGGTTGTCCAGCAGATACAAGGTGGCGCGCTCCAAGGAGCGCTCGTTATAACCACGCAGATCCACGAAGGCCCGCCCTACCTGACGACCACCATCGACCTCCATGACCACGATATTGAGGTTCACGATCAGATAGCTCACCACTTGTACCCAGCCAACGGCTACCCAGTCGGCGTTCAGACTTTCGGCGATATCACGCTCGCAGCCGTTGCATTCATGCAGTCGCTGGCCCGGATCCGCAGCGGCGATCGCCTCGCCGGTGAGCGAGGCGGGCACGACATCGTATCCCTCTTCGACAAGCCGCTTTCGGATCAAATCCGCGATCATATCCAGCCACTGCCGATCTTCTTCGGTGGTGCGCTCGGCATGCGGCAAATAATCCGCCTTGAGCAATTCGATGTCGAGCACCGCGATTCGTATCGGTGTCCCTTGGGCCCGAGCGCTTGTGCTCGGCCCGGCCATGAAAACCAACGATATCGCCGCTGCCAGGGCGTATCGGAGAAAAATCGCGTTTTTCATCGAAGGCGGCCTCCTCGATGCCTAGCGAAGATCAAAGCGGGCTCCTTTTTCGACCGACGATATGGCGAAAAAGGCTCCAAGCATGAGGGTCGGTACTCGATCCCGATCCGACCACAACCGCTCGATCTTGCGATATATTTTCCGGCAAAGACTGAAGGTGGGCGCTGAAAGCCCGGGCTTTTCGGCGGTCGGGCGGCCACTATCGATCCGGACCCCCGGCAAAAAAATGAATTCTTAGCGATCGGAACGGGCGCGGCTTTCAACGGCGCGACCCCCGAAGCGTACCGCCGCTTTGCGGATCGCGCACTCGTTTCATTTCGAAATCATCGAAGCATCTCGCCTGACAAATCGGATAACCAAAGGACAACCAATGAACAAAGGCCTGTCGAAATCCCGTTTTTATCGCTCGCTGGTCGTCGTTTTCCTCGTGGCGGCAAGTTGTATTTCGGGCCCGGCGACGGCGAATGACTTTCCGACCCAAGCCCGGGTCGAATTCGTGCTCGGTTGTATGGGCGAGCGAGGGGGGCAGAGCTACGACACTTTGTATTCTTGTATCTGTCTGATCGACCGTATCGCGGCGAATATTTCCTATAACGAGTACACCGCGGCTGAAACCCTGACCTTTCTTTACCGCACCCCCGGCGAGCGAGGCGGGATCTTTCGCGATGCCGCCCCGAGATCGAGGCAACGTATCAAGACCTTTCGCGCAATCCACGAGGAGGCCGAAGCCGCCTGTTTCGTTTCCCGCGCGAAGAGCCTCGGCGACAAGAACTGAGTCCAAGCCCCCTATCGATATATTCCAAGCATAGGCCCCAAGCGAATAAAGAAGCCGGGACTCGGCTACGAAGGGCGTCTTCGCGAGCACCGAGTCCCGGCATCGTCATCGTTGTCGGCTTGCAAGACGACTATACGCATACGTTTTTGTCCGTGGCCCTTGGCGAGGATGCGATGAAGGGCGAATCTGCGTTCGTCGATGCGTTGCCCGCCGAGTGACTCCCGCCTTGCCCGGTCGATTCGATCTGCGCCGAGGCGCAAGCGATCAGGGCAAGGCGGGAGAGGGTGAAGGATTAAGTCGATTCCTCGTCGTCAAGCCTTCGTCGAGTCATCGACAGGAAAGAGAGTCACTTGTTCCCGTCGCCGTCGCCGTTCTTGCGATTGATGGCTTCGAGCAACACGGCCTTCAAAGTGGTCATGTCCTCCTGCAAACGAATCAGGTTCTCCTGCACACGAGTCAGGTCCTCCTGCTTGGCCATGCCCTCCTGTTTGGCCATCATGCCGACCATTTTCATCTCGATCGATTGCAATCTGTTCATTTGTTCTGTCGACCTCTGGATGCGTTCTTCGATGCGTTGCGTTACCCACCAAGTCAGCCCCGCTCCCGTGCCCAAAATGAGCAGGGCGTTGAGGATTATCTCCAAGGTGGGTCCGTACTGAGTCAGCTCCTCCATTTTCACCCCTGTCGGTTTCGTCGGTTGGTGATCCCATGCTGTTCGGAATCGGCCGTCCACTTTCGGCCTATCCTGCGCAGATAGTAAAAAACGTCGGCGACGAATGCAAGCGGAATACGGGAAAAATCGGGGGAAATACGGAAAATTCTAAGGGGCGAAGGGCTTGGAAAACGCTCGGAGCGGGAAAAACGGGAGGGGACGATATCGCTCGCATCATCCCCGAAGAGAGTTTCATCGCTTCGCCGATGCCGGATATCGAGCGTCGCTCGGTGCGCAAGGCGCGGCGAGCGGGGCAAGGCGGGAGGGTGGGGAAAGTCGATTTCTCGTCATCGAGCCTTTGTCGAAGGCTCGACGGGAAAGAGGATCACTTGTTGCCGTTGCCGTTCCTGCGATTGATGGCTTCGAGCAACTCGGCCTTCAAACCGGGTATCGAGCGTCGCTCGGTGCGCAAGGCGCGGCGATCAGGACAAAGCGGGAGGGTGGGGAAAGTCGATTCCTCGTCGTCAAGCCTTCGTCGAGTCATCGACAGGAAAGAGGATCACTTGTCCCCGTCGTCGCCGTCGTCGCCGTTGCCGTTCTTGCGATTGATGGCTTCGAGCAACTCGGCCTTCAAAGTGGCCAGATCCTCCTTCGTGGCCATACCCGCCTGCAGACGAGTCAGGTCCTCCTGCTTGGCCATATTCTCCTGCTTGGCCATCATGCCGACCATTTTCATCTCGATCGATTGCAATCTGTTCATCTGTTCTGTCGACCTTTGGATGCGTTCTTCGATGCGTTGCGTTACCCACCAAGTCAGCCCCGCTCCCGTGCCCAAAATGAGCAGGGCGTTGAGGATTATGTCCAAGGTGGGCCCGAGTTGTGTGAACTCTTCCATTTTCACTCCTGTCTGTTTCGTCGGTCGGGGATCTCCCGCTGTTCGGAACCGGCCGTTCACTCTCGGCCTATCCTGCGCAGATAGTAAAAAACGTCGGCGACAAATGCAAGCGAAATACGGGAAAAATCGGGGGAAATACGGGAAATTCTAAGGGGCGAAGGGCTTGGAAAACGCTCGGAGCGGGAAAAACGGGAGGGGACGATATCGCTCGCATCATCCCGGAAGGGTTTTCATCGCTTTGCCGGTGCCGGATATCGAGCCTCGTCGGTGCGCAAAGGCGCGGCGAGCGGGACAAATCGGGAGGGTGGGGAAAGTCGATTTCTCGTCGTCAAGCCTTCGTCGAAGGCTCGACAGGAAAGAGGATCACTTGTTGCCGTTGCCGTTCCTGCGATTGATGGCTTCGAGCAACTCGGCCTTCAAACCGGGTATCGAGCGTCGCTCGGTGCGCAAGGCGCGGCGATCAGGACAAAGCGGGAGGGTGGGGAAAGTCGATTTCTCGTCGTCAAGCCTTCGTCGAGTCATCGACAGGAAAGAGGATCACTTGTCCCCGTCGCCTTCGTCGTCGCCGTTCTTGCGATTGATGGCTTCGAGCAACATGGCCTTCAAAGTGGCCATGTCCTCCTGCAAACGAATCAGGTCCTCCTGCTTGGCCATATTCTCCTGCTTGGCCATCATGCTGGCCATGTTAATCTCGATCGATTGCAATCTGTTCATTTGTTCTGTCGACCTCTGGATGCGTTCTTCGATGCGTTGCGTTACCCACCAAGTCAGCCCCGCTCCCGTGCCCAAAATGAGCAGGGCGTTGAGGATTATCTCCAAGGTGGGTCCGTACTGAGTCAGCTCCTCCATTTTCACTCCTGTCGGTTTCGTCGGTTGGTGATCCCATGCTGTTCGGAATCGGCCGTCCACTTTCGGCCTATCCTGCGCAGATAGTAAAAAACGTCGGCGACGAATGCAAGCGGAATACGGGAAAAATCGGGGGAAATACGGAAAATTCTAAGGGGCGAAGGGCTTGGAAAACGCTCGGAGCGGGAAAAACGGGAGGGGACGACATCGCTCGCATCATCCCGGAAGGGTTTTTCATCGCTTTGCCGGTGCCGGATATCGAGCGTCGCTCGGCGCGCAAAGGCGCGGCGAGCGGGACAAATCGGGAGGGTGGGGAAAGTCGATTTCTCGTCATCGAGCCTTCGTCGAAGGCTCGACAGGAAAGAGGATCACTTGTTGCCGTTCTTGCGATTGATGGCTTCGAGCACAACGGCCTTCAAAGTGGCCATGTCCTCCTGCAAACGAATCAGGTTCTCCTGCAAACGAATCAGGTTCTCCTGCACACGAGCCAGGTCCTCCTGCTTGGCCATGCCCTCCTGTTTGGCCATCATGCTGGCCATGTTCATCTCGATCGATTGCAATCTGTTCATTTGTTCTGTCGACCTCTGGATGCGTTCTTCGATGCGTTGCGTTATCCACCAAGTCAGCCCCGCTCCCGTGCCCAAAATGAGCAGGGCGTTGAGGATTATCTCCAAGGTGGGTCCGTATTGAATCAGCTCCTCCATTTTCGCTCCTGTCGGTTTCGTCGGTCGGGTATCTCCCGCTGTTTGGGATCGGCTGTCCACTTTCGGCTTATCCTTCGCAGATTAAAAAATGTCGGCAACGAATGCAAGCGAGATACGGGAAAAATACGGGGAAATACGGGCAATTCTAAGGGGCGAAGGGCTTGGAAAACGCTCGGGGCGGGAAAAACGGGAGGGGACGATATCGCTCGCATCATCCCGGAAGGGAGTTTCGTCGCTTTGCCGGTGCCGGATATCGAGCCTTGTCGGTCCGCAAAGCGCGAAGGCAGCCAAAGCCATCGACCCCGAAAAAAGCCGAGGTTTCGGAAAAAACCGGCTTTTCGGGTATCGGGCCGAGGCAAGGCCGGCCCGCAAGATTCCCCTTTTCGATTTTTCGAAAGCGGTGTTTGCAAAGCCGGTGTTTTCAAAGCGGATTAGGGATATAATGCCTTGGCGAAAAAACGCCCCGCCGTATCGATGCGCCATCGTCTCCGACGGATGGCCCCATCGGCGGCTTTCATAGCGAACCCGATACAACGAGCAGTGCTGACAAGGAGTGCCGACGATGATGAACACGCCGAGGATTGATTGCACCGGTTCGAACTCTCGCCCCGAGCCGGCGCCGCTCGACGGCTCCACCGCCACCGGAAAACCGCTTCGCTCGGCGTTGTTCGGCGTCCTTGCGCTTTGCTCGCTGTCGATGGTCACCGCTTTCTCGGGCGCGGCGAACGCGCAAGTACCGCCGGCGTACAAAGGGATGTTGGACACCACCGACTGCGTGACAGTAGAAAATGAAGGATCAAATCGAAAAGTCACGAACGGATGCACTAATAGAATCAAAATTACCGGAAAAAGAACACGAGTAGCTTGCGGCGATCTTAATAGTGAGATCCCTCCCGCCGGGCAGCCCATTACCCTTAGCGATACCCCGCTAACATACTGCATCCAGTACAATAGCGACCAGGACCAATATGATTCGGGCTATAAGGCCTGTGACCCCATCACCGGTTGCGGTGTTGGCACCTTTAACGAGGAACTCGCGACAAAGCTGCCGACCGGCGACATCCAAGTTCCCTTAGCGTCTAACATCTCGCTCGCCGAAGGCGGGACGGCCACGATGACGGTCAGTATTAACTTGGACAATTCCACCAACACCAACTTCGACGATATCGTCGTCAATTTCACGGACGACAGCGATGACGTGACCATCTCTCCGACCTCGTTGACCTTTACCGGCGGCACCGGCGGCAACTGGTCCACCGCTCAGACCGTCACCCTCACCGCGGCGGAAGACTCGAATCTCATCGATGATTTCGTCGTCATCACCGCCAAACCCCGCGCCAACAGCGGTGTTTTCCTCGCGGAACAAAAGCGTACGGTCAAAGTGACGGATAACGACGACGATAACAACGAGGTGAGGGATTCGCCCCGCGCGTGCGCGACACAATCGGCTATACCAGGAGCTACAGAAGGTATACGGTTCACAAACAACTGCGGCAAAGAACTCGAGCTTGTCGGCCATAGAACCCAAAGAAACGCCGTTGTAACTACCTGCTCATATAGGGACACTGATTTCAATGACGGCGGTCTCGCTGACGTCAAAGATTCCGAAGACCCGCAAAGATACTGCATCCAGTACACGAGCCCGGATGACCGTTATGCTACGGGCTATAAGGCCTGCCCTTCCATCACCAGTTGCCCTCCATCGGGCAGACAGGAGCTCTACGCCCCGCCGTTGCCGACCGGCACCCTCACCCTTGGCGCTGTCGGCACGCTCAACGAAGGCGGGACGGCCACGATGTCGGTCTCTCTTAGCTTGGCCGATAGCAGCCTGTCGGATTTTGACGATGTCGTCGTCAATCTTTCGAGCAGCGACTCGACGAAAGTGACCCTCTCTGCGTCCTCGCTGACTTTTACCGACGACAACTACCAGACCGCTCAGAGCATCACCCTCACCGCGGCGGAAGACTCGAATCTCATCGATGATTTCGTCACCATCACCGCCACTCTCGACAGCGCCAGCGGTGTTTTCGTCTTGGGAAAAACGCAAACGGCCAAAGTGACGGATAACGACGACGATAACGACGAGGTGAGGGATTCGCCCCGCGCGTGTGCGACACAATCGAATTTATCAGGAAATACAGGTATAAAGTACACAAACGACTGCGGCAAACCACTCGAGATGGTCGGCAGAAGAACCGGAGAAGTATCGAGGGCCTGCGGAGAGAGGGAGACTACTTTCAATGCCAGCGGTTCCGCTGACGTCAAAAATTCCGAAGACCCGCAACAATACTGCATCCAGTACGCTGACGATGATGACCAATATGCTTCGGGCTATAAGGCCTGTGATGCCATCAACGAATGCCCTGCATCGGGCAGACAGGAGCTCTACGCCCCGCCGTTGCCGACCGGCACCCTCACCCTTGGCGCTGTCGGCACGCTCAACGAAGGCGGGACGGCCACGATGTCGGTCTCTCTTAGCTTGGCCGATAGCAGCCTGTCGACTTTCGACGATGTGGACGTCAATCTTTCGAGCAACAACTCGGACGTGACCCTCTCTGCGTCCTCGGTGACTTTTACCGACGACAACCACGATACCGCTCAGAGCATCACCCTCACCGCCGGGCAAGATAACGATCTGGACGACGACAGCGTCACCATCACCGCCACTCTCAAAAACACCAGCGGTGTTTTCGTCTTGGGAAAAACGCAAACCGCCACCGTGACCGATGACGACGACAATCAGACCATCGAGTTGAGCAGCACGGGCGAACTGGAAATCACCGAGGGCTCTAGTGCCACTCCTCAGTTCCGGGTCAAACTCGGCGGCGAGCCGGATGGCGATGTCACGTTGTCGGTGACCAGCAGCGATACGGGCGCGGCGACGGTCAGCCCGGCGACGCTTACGTTCACCTCTGATAATTACGAAACGCTGCAGCCGGTAAACGTCACTCCGGTGGACGACGAAGACGGCACGGACGAATCCCTCAATATCACCATATCGGCCACCAGCGGCTACGACGACGCGCCTGACGTCACGAAACCGATCAAGGTGGTGGACGACGACGGGAGCATCGAAGTCGATACCGGGCTGCTCACCCTTACCGAGGGCGGCGATGACGCCACCTTCACCGTCACTTTGGGCGCTCCCCCGGCCTCGAGCGCCACCATCTCGGTGACGAGCGGCGATACGGGAGCGGTGACGGTCAGTCCGGCAACGTTGACGTTCGCCGCTGCGACCTACGATAGGGCGCAGACGGTAACCGTCACCCCGGTGGACGATACGGGCGTCGTGGACGAGCTCGTCACCATCACCCTTGCCGCCACCGCCGGCTATACGGCTTCGAACAAGACAAAGCGTATCAGGGTCGTAGATGACGAACCTCCGCCCTTCGACGGAACCTTCGTGATCAGCCCCACAAATCTCACGGTCGAGGAAGGCGAAGACTTGGAGATTGAAATCACGCTCAGCAAAGCGCCGACTGGCGATTTCTCATTGGTTGCACTAGGTGGAAACAACTACCCCTTCCGCGGCGGGGGCATCATAAGCAGATCGCAAGACCGTAGCGATTTCACCACTTCGAACTGGGATGATGCGATAACCCTCACCGTCGCGACCGAAGAGGATAATGATTATGACGACTTGGTCTTCGGAATCAGACTGATAGGCCGAGCGACGGAGGGAAGAAATAGAAGGGATTTTTTAATGCAAGAGATAGAGATAACCTTGGAGGACGATGACACGCCGCCTTCGGGGAATATCATTCCGAGTTCTCTTGCCGTCAACCTCACCGAGGGTGGCGCATCCAAGACCTTCAATGTCAGCATCGGCGGCGACGCTCCGGTTTTGAACGTTGTCGTGTCGGTGACGAGCAGAGATACGGGGGCGCTGACCGTCTCGCCGGCGAGTCTGACCTTCACCCCGTCGAACTACACCACTCCCCAGAGCGTGACCGTCACCCCGGTAGACGATAGCAACTCCGACGACGAGAACGTCGATGTTGACCTCGCCATCTCCAACAACGCTTACACTGCCGCTGCGAAGAAGAAGGCGATCTTCATAGCGGATGACGAAGAGAGCAGCGTCGATTTCGGTAACGAGGAGCCGCTCACCATCCGCGAGGGGGGATCGGCAACCATCAGCGTCAGTCTCGGTGGAGTCGTCCCGACCGAAAACGTTGTCGTCACGCTTTCATCGGATGCCGATGTTTTCTTCGACACCGATCCCAATACCGAGGGCGATCAGAATACTTTGACCTTTACTCCCCGGAATTCCACCGTTGCCCGAACCGTCATCGTCAAAGTGGGACACGATGACGATGCGGCGGACAAAGACACGGATATCACCCTGTTGGCTAGGGGAGGGATCACGGCCGATGCGAGAAAAACGCTGACGATCATCGATGACGACAAGACCAGAATCGAGGTGACTCACACCGGAACGTTCATCCTCGACGAAGGCGATAGCGGTGAGATGTCCGTCTATATCGGCGGCAACGCCCCGACATCGAACGTCACGGTGACGCTTTCGAATGACAATGCGGATATCACGATCGATACCGACCCCGACCGGACGGGCGATCAGGCCACCTTGACCTTTACTCCCGCTAATGCCGGCGTCCCTCAAGCCGTCTTGTTGAAGGCGGTTAAAGATAGCGACAAAACGGACGATACCGCCACCGTCACCTTGCAGGCGACCGGAGGGCTTAGCGAAACGAAGACGGTAGCGGTCGATTTGAGGGAGCAAGCCTTCGAGTTTAGCGACTCGGGGGCGCTGAGTTTGGTGGAAGGGGCTTCGAGAGACTTCTCCTTCGCTCTCGCAACGCAGCCGACCGGGGATGTCGAGGTTAGCGTGACAAAGACCAACGGGGATATCACGGTTTCCCCGCAGACCCTTTCTTTCGACGCCACGAACTGGAGCACTGCACGAAATATCACGGTTAGCGCGGCCGAGGACAGTGATCCGGATAACGATAGCGGCACCGTCATTTTGACCGCGAGCGGCAGCGGCCTCAACGGGCGCACGGGCGTCAAAGTCATCGAGGTGGATGACAACGACGATATTCGCTTTTCCGTCGATACCGTCGAAGTGGACGAGGAAGGCGAGGCGACCTTCACCGTCAGGCTTTGGAGGCAGCCTGCCGCCGCTGTCAACTTGAGTTTTTCGAACGAGAACGAAGACGTCGCTTTCGATGTCGATTCTACCGTCGAGGGCAATCAGAATCTCTTGTCCTTCACCACTTCGAACTGGGACGCTGAGGTCAGCGTTCGCGTCACCGCGGCGCGGGATATCGACGCGAACGACGATACCGACACGATCACCGTCGCCAGCCAGAACGTCTCCGGAGCGTTCCTTCCGGTGAGGGTGAAGGATACGACCTTTACGGTCGTCAAGGCTCCGGCCGGGGGCTTGACGTTGGCGGAGAACGCGGGCCAAACCATTCGCTTCGCCCTCGACAAGCCGCCGACCGTGGAGCGGGTCGAGGTCAGGTTGTCGAACGACAACCCGGATATCACGTTCACCCCGAGGATGTTGATCTTCACGCCATCGAATTGGAACTCCCCCCAAGGCGTCAGAATTTTCGCGCGCGACGACAACGATACCGATGACGACGCCGACATCGTTACCATTGCCGCGACCGGTGTTTTCAATCGCCACTTCGAGGTGAGCGTTGTGGACCCCGACCGCGAAATCGAGGAGATCACCGCGGCTTTCGTTCTCTCCCCCACCGAGAGAATGGTGATCGTGGAGGGGCGACCTTCGTATCTTTATGTGCACCTCAACGGTCGGCCGACATCGGAGGTCATCGTCGATCTGCAAAGAACCAATCCGAGGCTGTCTCTGAGGCCGCCTCAGGTTTCTTTCGGTCCGGCGACTTGGAAAGATCCTGTGGTGGTGCGGGTCATGGCGCAACCGGATCCGGATACGGTCAGCGATACCGACACCATCACCGTGGCGGCCGAGGGCTTTCCCGATACGAGGATCGCGGTCGAGGTGATCGACGAAACCGGATTCAACTGGCCGATAAAGGCTCGTGCGCTTGCCTTCCCGCCGGCGACCGTGCATGACAGCGCGACCATGCGCGTGCGTTGCAATCAAGACACCGCTTGCAGCGTCCACTTCGACTGCAACGCCCAAGATGGAAGCCCCTTCTCCGGTGAGATTCCGAATCCGATCCCTCCGCGGGGCACCATCACCTTGAGCAATTCTCAGATTGCCGAGATCATCGGCGGCACTTGGGCGGGCAAGGGTCGTTTGGGCTGCAATCTGCGCAGTACCGCGGAGATCGGAACGCAGATCTGGACTCGCTCGGGCGATGGCGTTTTGGTCAACAACAGCGCTTTCCTTGCCAGCGCTCAGGAAGGGGATATGCACCGAGTGGATATCGAATCGATTTCCTCGCCCGGGAATGCGGAGAAATCGAACCTGCGCATCAGATGCATTTCCCCGAGCGGGGTTCGCTGTCAGAATATGAACTTGGCTTGTTACGATGACGAGGGAGAGCGATACGACGGTGTGTTGGGCTCGCTGCTTTCGGGGGCGGTGCTCCATCTGCAAAGCGAATCGCTCTCGAGCATCATCAGTCATCGGTGGAGAGATATGAGTTTGGCGTGCGAATTGCGCTCGAATCATCCCTTCACGGTGCAGGTGCTGACGCGCACCGGCGGTGGCGGAGCGTTGGTCAACAACAGCGCCTCCGGCACTCACCCATGATGTCTTTGATGATGGCTCGATGATGGCTTGATGATGGCTCGACGATGGAGATGCGCCGCGATCTCGGCTTTTCTAAGGTTGCGGCGCAAGTCCATCGGTCGGATCGGTAGGAGGTCGAGGGATTCGAAGGCGATCGATCGGGCGAATCCTCTCGATCTTCGAAGGTGCGAAGGGGAGAGCCGCGAAGAAGCCGCGAAAAGGAAAGCGGGTATCGTCTGCGGCGATCGAGGATTCGCGCGGTATCGGCCGGTATCGGCGTTGATATCGGCGCTTGCCGAAGACCGAAAGGCTCGTTGATCACCGAGATCGGGGTGGATATCGGTCGAAAGATCGGCAGGGCCGGACCGGGGATGTGTTCGCCCCCTTGTTCGAAGGTCGAAGCATGGCCGCAACATGGTGGCAACGAGCCGATCCTTCGCTTGGCCGGCGCTTCGTTTTTCCTTGGTTCAAGGAAGACGAGCCAAGAAAGACGAGTCAAGAAAGACGATCGACGGCTGCCGATAGGGCGGTGGCCCGCTTCGGTCGCCTCAAGCAAACCCGAATTATCCCCCTCGTATATCGGTGCATGACGCCGGTCCGGATTGATAAAACGCAGGCCAAGGGGGCTTGTCGGAGTGGGTACAACGCGCAACGCTTTTAAATGGGTCGGGAGTCGCCCGGTGCGCCCCGACGGCTTGGAGAAGGTCACCGGGGCGGCGAAATACGGAGCCGATTTCACCTTGCCCGGGGCCCTTGTCGGCAAGGTGCTGCGCAGCCCGCATGCCCACGCTCGTATCCTTGCCATCGACACCGAGCGCGCCGCCGCCCTGCCCGGGGTCAAAGCGGTCATCACCGGCGCGGACCTTCCGGAACACCCTTTCGAATACACCGGCCCCGAACGCCTTGCGCTCAATTTCTGGCATATCACCCGTAATATTCTGGCGCGGGAAAAAGCACTTTACGAAGGGCACGCGGTGGCGGCGGTGGCAGCGATCAGCGCATCTGTCGCGCGCAAGGCTCTGGCGCTTATCGAGGTCGACTACGAGCCTTTGCCCCACGTGATCGATGTCGAGAAGGCGATGGCCAAGGACGCTCCGCTGCTCTTCGAGGATATGTTCACTCGCGGGGTCGAGCCACCGGCGAGCGAAGCCTCCAATATCTCCAAGCGGGTCTGCTTCGAAACCGGGGATTTGAAGGCCGGTTTCGCCAAGGCCGACGAGATCGTCGAGAAGCATTTTCGTACCGCCCCGGTTCACCAAGCCTATATAGAGCCCCAAGCCTGTCTCGCGCAATGGCAAGGGGGCAAGGCGGAGATCTGGACTTCGAGCCAAGGGCATTTCGCGGTGCGCAACCTCACCGCGCGCTTGACCGGCATGACCATCGGTGATCTGAAGGTCAATCCGGCCGAAATCGGGGGCGGCTTCGGGGGCAAGACCGTTGTTTATCTGGAACCCGTGGCCCTCGTTTTGTCGAGAATTTCCGGTTGTCCGGTGCGCATGAGCATGTCTCGCGAGGAAGTTTTCAAGGCTACCGGCCCCACTTCCGGCGCGGCGATGACCATCAAGATAGGTGTTTGCCGAGACGGCACCATCAGCGCGGCGGAGGCGATCTTGCGCTACCAGTCGGGGGCCTTTCCCGGTTCGCCGGTGATGAACGGTTGCATGTGCGCCTTCGCCCCCTACTCCATCGCCAATCAGCGCACGGTCGGATATGACGTGGTCAGCAATCGACCCAAGGCCGCGGCCTACCGTGCGCCCGGTTCGCCGATATCGGCCTTCGCGGTCGAAAGCGCCATCGATATCGCGGCCAAGACCATCGGCATGGATCCCCTTGAGTTCCGCAGACGAAACGCCGCCGTCATCGGGACTCGTATGGTCTACGGCCCGCAGCTGGCCCATGGCGGCTATGTCGAGACCATCGACGCTTTGCTCGATCATCCGGGCTACAAGACGCCGCTCGGGCCGAACCAAGGGCGGGGGGTCGCCTCCGGCTATTGGTTCAATGGCGGCGGGGATTCGGGGGCGACCCTCTCCGTCAACGCCGACGGCACCTTGACTATCGCCACCGGCAGCCCGGATATCGGCGGGACGCGGGCTTCGATGGCGATCATGGCCGCCGAGACCTTGGGGATCGACTATCACCGGATCCGCTCCGATGTCGCCGATACCCAGACCGTGCCCTATTGCCATGTCACCGGTGGCTCCAGAGTGACCTACGCCACCGGCCTTGCGGTGATCTCGGCGTGCAAGAAGGTGATCGACGAGATGCGCAAGCGCGCCGCCCTCTTGCGCGAGGTGGATGTGGAGCGTATCGCTTGGGAGGATGGCCACGCCGTTCCCGCCGCCGGCGAGGGCGAGGTCGCCGATTTCGAGCCCCTTTCTTTCCAGGAGATCGCTGCCAAGTTCAGTGCCACCGGCGGTCCTATCGCCGCCACCGGGACGGTCAATGCCGGCGGGCAGGCACCCGGATTTTCCACCCAGTTCTGCGATGTGGAGGTCGATCCCGAAACCGGGCGGGTGAGCATCCTGCGTTTCGTCGCCGCTCAAGATGCCGGGCGTGCCATCCACCCCTCTTATGTCGAAGGGCAAATCCAAGGCGGGGTGGTGCAAGGGATCGGATGGGCTTTGAACGAGGAATATATCTACGACGAAGAAAGCGGAAGAATGAGCAATCCGGGCTTTTTGGATTATCGAGTGCCGGTTTCCTCGGATGTCCCGATGATCGAGCCGATTGTGGTCGAGGTGCCCAATCCCAATCACCCTTATGGCGTCAAAGGGGTCGGCGAGGTCAGTATCTGTCCGCCGATGGCGGCCATCGCCAATGCGGTGGCGGATGCCGTGGGCCGGCGGATGCAAGAGCTGCCGATGTCACCTCCTCGTATCCTCCATGCTCTCGATCATCGCGAGGGTCCCGAGCTTTGAAAAGCGATAGCCCATACCGACCCCGACCCCGACCCCGATCGCGGCAAGGCTTGATTGATATGTATCCGCTTTCGAATTCGTGCGCCCGACCGAGGGAAGGGGCGGCATGGATTCGGCTTGTTCGAGCCAAAGCCTTTTCTTCGGGTGTCCATCGATGAGCGTTCGCGTCGTCCTTTCCACCGGCACCGGTTTGGAGCGCACCGGCGGGCAGAAGGAATTCGAGATCGAGGCGAAGAGCATGCGCGAGGTCGTCAAGGAGATGGACAAACGCTATCCCGGCTTGGGCGCTTGGCTCGAAGAAGAAACCGCCGTCGCCATCGACGGTGAAATCCACGATACCGTCCACTTCCAACCCTTGCCGGAAAACGCCGAGGTTTTTTTCCTGCCGAAGATCGAGGCGGGGTAGTTTCGAAAGGGAATTACATATCAGTGCATCCATCGATGAATGAGGATGTGCCGATCGCCCTTCCTCCCCTCGTCAAAGATGCGTAGGTCAGCCGCTTTCCCGATGCGCCTTTCGCACCGGGCACGGATGCGGTCGATGGTATCGGTGCGACGGTTCCCTTCGTTCGAACGGAAGGTGAACTCGTCGATGTACCGGTGGCAATGCTTGGCCGTCCAGTGGTGATACACGCCGTTGAATCCGCGCTTGATCAGTGCCCACACGCTTTCGATTTTAGTTCGTGTGCGCTATGTCCTTCACGAACGCCTTCTTATGATGATTCACGCGTTCGTGCTTGCAAAACAGACGGGAGATGTCCGAACAGGCGCGGTGCTCGTCCGTGTAGACCGTCGTTCCCGCTTCGACTCTGGGGTTTGACCCTGGCGGTGAGTTCGCAACGCACGCACGCCTTGTCTTCGGAGTTGACCGGAAGCGCTGTCACCTTTCCGGTGGCGCGGTCTCTCACGCCAAGAACAGCCTGCTTTCCAACGGTTCCCCGCCCGGCTCGCTGCTTCTTGTCGGAATATTTGTCGGTTTCCTTGCCACCGATGCAGGTCGCATCCATCTCCACCTCGCCCGACATCTTGAGCGTTTCGTCCGCGCACGAGCTCCGGATGCGATGGAGCATGAACCAGGCCGATTTCTGCGTGATACCCAGTGCTTCGGCCAGTTGCGGTGACGAGATGCCCTTGCGAGCGGTTTGCATCAGGTAGATGGCATAGAGCCAGTGGCGCGCAAGGCCAAAGGGCTGTTCTCGAATACGGTGCCGATCCTCACCGTGTAGATTTTCCGGCAGTCCTTGCACCGATAATGGCCTTCTCGTGTGGTCCATAAGCCATGGCGCCGGCTCCGGCGCTTCGGGCAGGTGGGCTCGCCGTCCCCAATCTACTGCTCGATGAAGGAACGCGAGGAGGCTTCGTCGGGAAATCGGTCATGAAACTGCAGCAGGCTCAGCGTCACAGCCTTTTTCTTCGGTTTTTCTTGCATGGTTTTCTCTCCTGACAGGCTCGACAATCAGGGAATTATGCGACAGGAGGATGCACATATATATATACCCCCCCTCCTCCCGAAAAAATGCCGAGACTCTCGCGGTGACGACGGCCGCCGAGCGGCGGCGAGATGCGTTTTTTGCAAGGTCTCTTCGGTGAGCGCCGGGGTGAGCGCCGGGGATATCCGGCTTTCGCAATTCTCAAATGGCTCGGCCGCGTCGAAGGGAGGAACTCCCGTGCCGAATCGACGCCTGCCGAAACCCTATACCCCATCGGAAGGTTTAGCCGCGCTCACTCGCACGGTCTTGGCGAACGCCTACGCGAGCGAGTCGCGAGCGAAAGCGCATATTGCGCAAGCGGTGCGAGATGGGAGCGTCGCCGAGTACCGCGTTCTCGTCGCCGACGGCGGCGGCGACTGACACCGCAAGGACGCCATCATGAAACAGATCACCGCCCGCATCGACGACGCCGAACTCGCCGCGTTCGAAGGCTTGGCAAGCGAGCGCGGATATTCGGTTTCGTCCGCGCTTCGCGTGCTGATTCAAACCGCCATCGCGCTCGACACCATCGACTCGCTCGCGGGCGTGGGGATCCGCACCGCGGGCGCAACCGGTCGCGTTCGCTTCTATGGAGCCACACTATTACCTATACGATGTTCTTCGCTATTCGTCGTCAATCGTTCATCGCGCAATCATTCAAGTTCACCGCATCTTCACCGCATCCGACGATCACGTCGCGGCCCCTATCGCTCGCAAAGTCGCCGATACGCTCGGCGCGCACGCATGGCGCGTCGTCAAGCAGTCGCTCGGTGGCGGTCAACTAATCCCTATCGAAGACGACACCGCGAACGACTGACCGCCGACACGCTCGGATTCGACGCCGAGCGAAGCGCGATCCCGGTTGCGATTCGCGCAGACCCGATAAATACCGACTCGAACGCGATTCGCCGCGTTCCTGATCATCTTCGCTCACCGCCGCCGTGCCGTGATATGCGCCGGTGTCGTCGCCCCCTTCGTGCTCTACCGGTGCGTCAAGCGGCAAAACGAAAACAGCGAGGACTTCCCCCGCCCTAGAGTTATTTGAAACAATCATTAAGACCTGATCTGATGGGATTACGGAGGAAGCTCACGGTGAAAAAAGAGCATGCCAAGCACGCAGGAACCAAAGCCGCGAAGACGTCGCTTGGAGAGGGTCGGTCTTCGACCGGGAAGCAACGAATGACAGCCTCGCGTAAGCGGGAGGCTGTGATGCAGTCGATGAAGGGTGAGGACATGGAACTATCGCCCGCAGTTTCTTAGGTGTCGGCAGCCGATGTCAGCCGCCGGCGAGAGAAGGCTTACGAAGCGATGCGGTATGGCTTGCTGTCTCAGACTCGCGACGCCCGAGATGTGAAGATCGGCCGGCGGCAAGCCAAGGTGGGCGAACAGGCCATGACGATCGAGCTTCTTGACGAGAAGTTCGAGAGCTTGGAGGCCGGCCGCCCTTTTGCGCCGCGCAGATCAAAGCGATGAGCGCCGCGCTTTCGATCTCCGTGAGAAAGGTCTACGGTGTCTCGCGGGTCTGCCGGGTTTGGAGGATGAGTCGCTCCGGTGTGTACCGCGGTCTGGAAGCGGGGTCGGACAAACAGGTTCCGCGCCGCCGACCCGGCCCGCATGGGCAGATGCCCGATGCGGAACCGGTCGAAGAGATCAGGAAGGTGATCACGGCCAGTGGGTTCCATGGCGAGGGCTATCGCAAAGTGCGGGCGCGCTTGCAACCCGAGAAGATTCACACATCGCAAGCGGGTTTTGCGACTGATGCGCGAGAAGGGTTTGCTCGCCAAGCGATGCCGAGGGCCGCAGCGTGGTCCTCGGGCTCATGATGGAATCATCGTGCCTTCGAGGGTCGATGAGATGTGGGGCATGGACATGACAACGATCCTTCTCGGGAACGGGCCGCAGGTCTGCGTCTTCGTGGCGGTCGCCCGTTGTTCGGCGAGTTGCGCAGGTCAAGCACGCGGCCACGCGAGGCACGCTTTTTGAAGCGTCGGAACCGGTTCGCCAAGGGGTACTCCGAGTGCTTCGGAGCCATCGGCGAGGGGGTGGCGACGGGGTTGACCATCCGCCATGACAACGGATCGCAGTCCATCGGCCGCGACTTCCTTTGGCGAGATCTCTTGGTTGATATCTCTTGGTTGATATCTCTGGGGTGATATCTCCGGGGCAAGGATCGCCTCGTCGCCGTCCTTTGTCCGCTCCCGAAGAAGGCAATGGATGTGCCGAGCGATTCATCCGCACCTTGAATGAGAGCCTGCTGTGGCTAAGACACCTTGCTGGACCATCGAAGCGTTGCAGCAGGCACTGTCTGAGTTCAAGGATCTCTACAACCAAGTCTGGTTGATCGAACGCCACAGGCAACGCACTGTCGAGCCTGTTCAGGCGAGGGGCGATGGACGAGGGGCGATGGACGAAACCCGGGCGGCCGCATAAGTTTCAAAAGTGTCTCAATAGCCCTAGGCCGCTACAGACTGAATTCGATCTCCGCTACCGCTTTCGAAGGGAGACGTCCGTGAATCCATCCGCAATCGCCTGCTTGCCCTCTTCTTCCCCTTGCCGTTACCGGCGGCGCCGTAGCCGAGCCTGAACTCGTCGGCCGATGCTCTCACGCGGGGGCTGTCCGTCGGCGAGTACGGCGATCTGTACTGTGCCGGATCGCAATCCCGTGAATACCGCGTCGACTGGAAGAACGCCGACGCCGAGCGAGCCGTCGAACAAGCCCGCGCCGAAGTCGAGCGAGTCCTTGCCGATGCGGAACGAGATCGCGGAACGAGATCGCGCCGAAGGACAGCGAACCCTTGCCGAAGCACGGCGAGCGAGAGACGCCGCCGCGCGAGACGAACGGGCAGCGCAAGCGGCGGACGAGCTCGGTCGCGGTGAGTTATGCCGAGATCGTAGTGGAGCGGGTCGAGTGAAAGCGCGGTGTTTCTTTCTTCAAAGCAAGGAGTCTAAGCAGCATGAAATACGAGTTATATAGGCAAGGAGGTTACGGCTTTGAGCGAGTATTTGAATCTCGCGATGACGCGGAGGCGTTTATCCTGCGGGATATGGTCGAAGAAGGCTACGAAGCCGATGCCTATACGATCTCGCCGCTTTCCCCCGAACGAGAGGCGGAGCGAGCCCAAGAGAGAGCGGAAAGTGCGCGACGGATGAATGAATCGTTCCGAAGAAGTCTGGCAGCCGAGCGCAAAAACCGCGAGCGGATAAAAGCGAAGCACGCGGAAAACCCGCCGTGCTTGGAAGATATCCCCGCTTGCCGTGTGTATCGCGGGCGCAATTGATCATCGCGCGCCCGTCGCGCTGTTATTGACCAAAGCACCGCCGCCGCCGGTGCGGGTCAGCACTTGGGCGGTGAAACTTCCGCTCGAGCGAACTTCGCAAGTCAGACCCAAGCCTTGCCAGCGATAGCCGATGCCGCTTGCGAGTTCTTCGGATTGCAGATGTCTCGTCGTCAAGCGTTCGATGTTTCCTAAACTCCATTCGTAGCGATCGCCGTCGTCCGAATAGCACTCGAACGAAGTCTCGCGGCAATCCGCCACCGGCGAGTTGCAGCGAATCCGGATATTCGATTCGTCGGAAGAGTCGGGCGAAGGGATCGATTCGATATCCGCTCGGTAGACTTCGCCTACGCGGACGCTTCGGATCGCCGCGCTGTTGTTGACCAGCACGGCGTCGCCCGAACGCGTCCAAACTTGCGAGCCGATACTCTCGCTGCTCCTAAGAGCGCATCCTAGCCGTCCTATGCCTGTCCAAGACTTTCCGCCCGTATAGTTTCGGATATCGCTTGCCGAGAGAGAGACCGCTCCGCGAGCGGGTATCGGCTCCGGGAGCGTTCCTTCGAAGACTTGCCCGTCCGCTTGGGCGGAGCAGTCGAAGTCGACGGAGCACGGGCTATCCTGCTTGCACTGGATCCGAAGTGTCGCGCTGTCTTTCGACCCCGGCGCCGGCAAGGCTAGGGCGTGGGCTTTCAGCGTTTTCTTGTCGTTATCCCTCACGATGACTTGGCGCAGGATTCTTTTGCCGGCGAAGTCGAAGGCGATGGTGTGGACGCTGTCGTCCTTGTCGGCGTCTTCGTGGGCCGACACTCTCAGGGTTTGCGCTTCGTTCCAGTCCTCGGGGGTGAACACCATCGATGCGCGAGAGAATCCGATTCTTGGGGCGTAGGATGTCTTTGAAATCAGAACCGGTAGGTTGACGATCGGTCGCTTGCTGAGTGCGACGGAGATGGTCATATCCCCCGCCTCGTCGAGGGTGATGTCGCCTTCGGGGGTAATCGTAAGGGTTCCGTCGTAAGGGTTCGTCGGCGTCGTCGTCGGAGGCGGCGTATCGTTATCGACGACGGCGACCGCCTTCGTTACGCTCGGAGCGTCAATGCCGCCCGTCGCGGACAAGGTGATGGTGTCGGAGTCGTTCGTGGCATCTTCGTCTTCGGCGGCGGAGACGCTGACCGATTGCGCGGAGTAGTCCGAAGCGGTGAAGGTCAGCGAAGTCGGGTTAAGGGTGATGTCGGAGTTCGTCTTCGAAAGAGAGATCGTGACGTTCGCATTCGGCGCGGTCGAGAGTCTGACGGATAGCTTCGCCGATCCGCCTTCGTTGACCGATAGCGCGCCCGACGGGGTGACTTGAATCGTGCCCGATGGCGTATCGTTATCGGCGACGGCGACCGCCTTCGTCACGTAGGGAGCGGTAATGCCGCCCGTCGCGGATAAGGTGATGGTGTCGGAGTCGTTCGCGGTATCGTCGTCTTCGGCGGCGGAGACGCTGACCGATTGCGTGTCTCCGAAGTTCGCGGTAGTGAAGGTCAGCGAAGGC
The DNA here is from genome assembly GCA_965220535.1 of Gammaproteobacteria bacterium. GTDB lineage: Bacteria > Pseudomonadota > Gammaproteobacteria > HK1 > HK1 > HK1. The sequence continues at coordinate 2,125,282 of OZ244833.1, forward strand.
GGGTTAAGGCTTATATCGTCGTTCGTCTTCGAAAGAGAGATCGTGACGTCCGCATTCGGCGCGGTCGAGAGTCTGACGGATAGGTTCGCCGTGCCGCCTTCGGTGATATTCAGCGGGCCCGACTGGATGACTTGAATCGTGCCCGACGGGACATCGTCGTTATCAGCGACGGCGACCGCCTTCGTCACGTCGGGAGCGTCAATGCCGCCCGCCGCTTCGAAGGTGATGGTGTCGGAGTCGTCCGCGGTATCGGCGTCTTCGGCGGCGGTGACGCTGACCGATTGCGCGTCTCCGAAGTCCGATGTGGTGAAGGTCAGCGAAGTCGGGTTAAGGGTGATGTCGGAGTTCGTCTTCGAAAGAGAGATCGTCACGTTCGCATTCGGCGCGGTCGAGAGACTGACGGACAGGTTCGCCGATCTGCCTTCGTCGATATTCAGCGCTCCCGCCGGGGTGACTTGAATCGTGCCCGACGGCGTATCGTTATCGATGATGGTGACCGCCTTCGTCACGTCGGGAGCGTCAATGCCGCCCGCCGCGGATAAGGTGATGGTGTCGGAGTCGTCCGCGGTATCGGCGTCTTCGGCGGCGGCAACGCTGACCGATTGCGCGGTGGAGTAGTCCGAAGCGGTGAAGGTCAGCGAAGTCGGGCGAAGGATGATGTCGGAGTTCGTCTTCGCAAGAGAGAGCGTGACGGGCGCATTCGGCGCGGTCGAGAGACTGACGGACAGATTCGCCGATCCGCCTTCGTTGACCGATAGATCGCTCGCCGGGGTGACTTGAATCGTGCCCGACGGCGTATCGTCGTCGGTGATGGTGACGGCGATCGATGCGGTCTTCGATACATACTCGGGACTGCTGGACGGGTCGACACGGAATCGGATACTAGCAGATTCATTATCCGTATCGGCGTCTTGGGCTGCGGAAACGGTCACTGTAATGTATTGATTCCATGCTACATTGAAGACGGGACCGAAGTACACCCTATCCGTACGTCCTTCCAATACCGGCGGTGAGATATTGGTGACGGAAAGCGAGCTGTCCGAGAAAGTAAACAGAATCTCGACATTCGCCGCCGACGGTTGTGTCGCCAGTCGCACCTGGAAGGTGGCTTGTCCGCCTTCGGCGATGATCAATGAGGTGGGTTTGACGTCCAGCTCCGCGGTGTCGTCGTCGGTGACGGAGACCGCCTTCGTCACGCTCGGCGCGCTAATGCCGCCCGAAGCGGTGAAGGTGATGGTGTCGGAGTCGTTCGCGGTATCGGCGTCTTCGGCGGCGGTGACGCTGACCTCTTGTTCGGTTGCGAAGTTCGAGGTGGTGAAGGTCAGCGAAGTCTTGTCAAGGCTTATATCGTCGTTCGTCTTCGACAGCATGATGGTCGCGGGGTATGTCGGCGCGGTCGAGAGACTGACGGATAGGGTCACCGGGCTGCCTTCGGTGACCGATAGCGTTCCCGACGGCATGACTTGAAGGGTTCCGGATGCTGGGGTTATCTGATTCGGGATGACTTCGGTTGCGCCCGAAGTGCCGCAGCTAGTCGGGGGTGAACCGCAGGATTGATATCCTAATGCTGTCTGTTTTGTAGAGTCGTCGTATTCGACACAGAACGAAAGCGGATACGAATTTACGAGAGTGATATTTGCGCCAGTAGTAGTGTCTACGGTCTCGACGCGGGTGCCAATGCAAGAGCCGCCGCTCGAATGCCGGACAGAAAACTTTATCGCATCGTTGCAGCCATTCAGTGCAGTCCAGTAGATGCTTGTCGGATCAGGCGGCGCACCACGGATGCCCCTATACGCGTTTTCGCAGGAATGCGCCGGTTCGGTCTGCGCGAAGGCCGCGGGGCTGCACAGCATCAGCACCGCCATCGAAAAAGCCAACGACGGCTTAGGGAGACGAATTCGTTTTTTGACGTCTAATAAATTAAATTCGGGGGGGGGGGGGGGTATTCATGATAGCCGGCTCCCGGAAAAGAGCGAAGAATGAATTGTTATCCATTCCCCAGATAAAGTTATTTCCCAGATGATTATAGTGCTTTGTCTACGCTTTTTTCAGCCACGCCTCACCGTCGAAGAGAGGCGATCTCGATATCTCTTTCGACTTGCCTCTCGATATCATCCGTCGTCTTTTCCACGCCATCATCGTGAACCACCCGCATCACAGTCTCTTGGCTTATACGATGCCGTCATTTTTGTTGACCGGTCGAAGACCGATCCCCTCCTCGCGAACGCTTCGCAGCCATGGCACCGGCGTGGCCGATATTCTTCTTTTTCATCATGAAGTCCCTACGTCATCCCATCAGAGCAGGTCTTGAGGAGTGCCTCGAATAACTCTAGGGTGGGGGATATCCAAGGGCGGCAACAAGTATCGGGGCTTCGAAGGCGGCGATAACGAACGCCGGTCGATCCATGGCTTTGGATATCGCTCGCCAAGCGGGCTCGACATGCGGATGCGATGGACGAAAGCCCCTGGCGGTCTTATCGCTCGCGAGGCTTTTGGACAATACTCGGGCGGCTATCGCGATTCTTTTTTAGCAAGCATCTTTAGCAAGCATCGAAAACGCTCCGGGTAAGAGTCGTTTTCCCCCGTATACTTGAATCCTCGAAGACGACACCCCGATCCGATCGGTCGATCCCGCATCCTCCATTCGAAATCGAAACCGGACAACCGATGAATCTTTCGCCTCCGGCCCTATCCTCGTCGAACGCCGCTCCTTCCACCGAGCCCCCCGCCGCGACCGATTTCGAGCGGGAAGCGCGTCGCCGCGCCCTGCTGCAGGCCTTTCGCCGATTCTTGCCGGAATCATGTTTGATCTACGAGACCGAGGCCCTCAAGGTCTACGAATGCGACGGGCTGACCGCTTATCGCCGATTGCCGTTGATGGCGGTGCTCCCGAACAAGGTGGAGGAGGTTCAAGAGATCATGCGAATATGCTCGCGCCTCGAGGTGCCGGTGGTCGCGCGGGGAGCGGGCACCGGGCTTTCGGGCGGGGCTTTGCCCCCGACGGACGGGGTGCTGCTGGTTTTGGCTCGCTTCGATCGCATCCTCGAAGTCGATCGGGTAGGCCGCACGGCGCTGGTGCAACCGGGGGTGCGCAACCTCGCGATTTCCGAGCATGTCGCGGCGCTCGGCCTTTATTACGCGCCGGATCCCTCCTCGCAGATCGCCTGCAGTATCGGCGGCAACGTAGCGGAGAACGCCGGCGGATTGCACTGCCTGAAATACGGTCTCACCGTCCATAACATCCTCGAGTTGAAAGTGGTGACGATCGACGGCGATACGATCACCGTCGGCAGCGAGGCGCTGGACGCTCCCGGCTACGACCTGCCGGCGTTGATGACCGGCTCCGAGGGCTTGCTCGGGGTGGTGGTCGAGGTGCGAGTCAAACTCTTGCCGAAGCCCGCTAGCGCGAAAGTGCTGCTGGCCGCCTTCGACGAGGTGGAAAGCGCGGGCAAAGCGGTGGGAGAGATCATCGCCGCCGGGATCGTTCCCGGTGGTTTGGAGATGATGGACAATCTCGCGATCCGGGCCACCGAGGATTTTTGCGCCGCAGGCTATCCGACCGAAGCGGCGGCCGTCCTTTTGTGCGAGCTCGACGGTATCCCCGAGGAGGTCGAGGATCAAATCGCCGAAGCGACGCGGATATTCGAGGGCTGCGGGGCGAGCGAACTGCGGGTCGCCGGCGACGAGGCCGAGCGTGCCCGCTTCTGGCTCGGGCGCAAAGCCGCTTTTCCCGCGGCCGGTCGAATATCGCCGGACTATCTATGCATGGACGGCACGATCCCCAAACGCGAACTGCCGCGGGTGCTGCGCGCGTTGAAGGCCCTTTCGGAGCAATCGGGGCTGCGCATCATGAACGTCTTTCATGCGGGGGACGGCAACCTCCATCCGCTGATTCTCTACGATGCGAATCATGAGGGGGAGCTCGAGAAGGCCGAGGAGGTCGGCGCCCGCATTCTCGAAATTTGCGTCGAGGCCGGGGGGACGATCACCGGCGAGCACGGAGTCGGGGTCGAGAAAATCAACCAGATGTGCGTACAGTTCGACACGCTCGAAATCACTCAGTTCCACGCCCTCAAAGCGGCCTTCGACCCGGCGGGGCTGCTCAACCCCGGCAAGGCCATCCCCACCTTGCAGCGTTGCGCCGAATACGGGGCGATGCATGTTCACGGCGGGGTTCTCCCCTTCGCCGATATCGAGCGTTTTTGAAATCGATCGAAGGCATGGATAGCGATTCGAGCGAAACGCTGCGCGAGCGGGTGCGGGCCGCCATTTCGGATTCGAGGCCGCTGGCGATCGTCGGCGGCGGCACCAAATATTTTTTGGGGCGGGCGCCGCTAGGCGAGACCCTCGAGGTCGGGGCTCACCGAGGGATCGTCTCTTACGAACCCACCGAGCTCGTCATCACCGCTCGCGGAGGCACGCCCTTGGCCGAGGTGCGCAACGCCCTTGCCGAGCGCGACCAGATGCTCGCCTTCGAGCCGCCGGCTTTCGGAGCCGACGCCACTTTGGGCGGAACCGTCGCCGCCGGGCTTTCCGGCCCCGCTCGTCCCTATACGGGGGCGGCACGGGATTTCGTGCTCGGTACCAAGGTGATGAACGGTCGGGGCGAAATCCTTCGCTTCGGGGGCGAGGTGATGAAAAATGTCGCGGGCTACGATGTCTCGCGCCTGATGACCGGCGCTCTCGGCACGCTCGGGATATTGCTCGAAATTTCGTTGAAGGTTCTACCGCGACCGAAGGCGGTGCGCACCCTCGTTTTCGAGATGCGAGCGACAAAGGCCATCGAGCGCTGCAATGCTTGGGCGGCAAAGCCCTTTCCGATCAGCGCCGCTTGCCACGTCGAGGGGTGTTTGCGCCTGCGCCTTTCCGGCAGCGAGAACGGGGTCAAGGCGGCGGCGAGGCATTTGGGCGGGGATGGTCGAAGCGAAAGCGACGATCCCGAAGGATCCGCTATCGATCTCGAGCGCGGGTCTGTCTCCGAGCCCGTTTCCGAGTCTGTCTCCGATCTCGCATCCGATCCCGTCTCCGATCTCGCATCCGATCTTGAGGGGGAGGATTTCTGGGCCGCTTTGCGCGAGCAAAAACTCCCTTTTTTCGCAAGTGCCGGCGGCCCCTTATGGCGGGTGTCGCTGCCGCCGGGGACGATGCATTTCGATCCCTTCGATGCCGATCGACGGCAAAGGGAATGCCTGATCGACTGGGGCGGTGGGCTTCGTTGGCTCGAAGGCGAAGCCGCCGATGGCCACGATCCGCAGCGGCAGCGCGCGCTTCGCCTCGAAGCCGAGCGCTGCAAGGGGCACGCGACGCTCTTTCGGGGCGGGGATCGAGAAGGCGAGATATTCCATCCCTTGACCCCGAGCCTTTACCGTCTCCACCGGCGGATCAAGACCGCTTTCGACCCCGGCGCCCTTTTCAACCGCGGCCGGATGTATTCGGGGATCTAGGCCTCGCGCCGCCGGAGAGATTGGTCGATGCGCACTCGTCTTGCCGATTTCATCCGCGATACCCCGCAAGGGCAAGAAGCCGATGCCATCTTGCGCAAATGCGTTCACTGCGGATTTTGCACCGCGACCTGTCCGACCTACCAACTGCTCGGGGACGAACTCGACGGCCCCCGAGGGCGTATCTACCTCGTAAAGGAATTCTTGGAAGGCGCATCCGTCGGCGAACGCACCCGTACCCACCTCGATCGCTGCCTTGGCTGTCGCGCCTGCGAAACGACCTGTCCCTCCGGGGTGCGCTATGCCCGGTTGGCGGAGATCGGCAAGGATCTGGTGGAAAAGAGGCTCACGCGCCCGTTGCCGGATCGGCTGCGACGACGCTTCTTGCTGTGGCTGATCCCCTACCGCCGCCGCTTCGCTTTTTTCTTGGGGCTAGGCCGCCTGTTGCGGCCGCTGCTTCCTCGTGGGCTCGCGCGGCGTATCCCCGCCGCGAAAGCCGTCGGGCGTCGGCCGCGACCGAAGCACTCGCGGCGGGTATTGGCCTTGGGAGGATGCGTGCAGCCGGCGGCGGCTCCGGTGATCGATGCCGCGGCGGCGCGGGTGCTGAGCGCCTTGGGGATCGACTATCTTCGGGTGCCGGGGAGCGGTTGTTGCGGCGCGGCGAGTCGTCACTTGGGGGCGCACGAAGAAGCGTTGGGGATGATGCGACGCAATATCGATGCTTGGTGGCGGGAAATCGAGGCCGGGGCCGAGGCCATCGGGATCAGCTCTAGCGCTTGTGCCGCCGAAGTCAAGGAATACGGGCAGAGCCTCGCCCACGATCCTCTCTACGCCGCCAAAGCCGCAAGGGTCTCTTTGCTGGCGCGGGATTTGAGCGAGATCGTGGCGGGCGAGGATCTCGCGGCATTGGGGGCGGCGCCGACGGGGATCCCATCGAAGCGAGGTGCAAGGCGCATCGCCGTCCACTGCCCTTGTACCCTCCAGCACGCCCAGAAACGAAGCGGGGTGATCGAAGATATCCTGATGCGTACCGGCTTCGAACTCGTTGCGAGCGTCGACGGGCATCTTTGTTGCGGCTCCGCCGGCACCTATTCGATCTTGCAGCCCAAGATCAGCCGCGAGTTGCAAAGGCGTAAAATCGAGAGCCTCGAGGCGCAAAAACCGGAGCGGATCGCGACCGCCAATATCGGCTGTTTGTTGCATCTTGCAAGCGCGGCGCAAACTCCGGTGGAGCATTGGATAGAGCTGCTGGATCCCGATGCGGATTGAAGCCCCCGGGGTCTTTCGTTTTCGTCTTTCGTTTTCGCGACGACCTTGAACCGCGAAGGAGAATGGCGCGATGAGCGCACCGAAACCCATCCGCTTCGATACCCTGAGCCTGCACGCCGGGCAGCAGCCCGACGCCGCGACCGGCGCGCGAGCGACGCCGATCTACCAAACCGCTTCCTACGTCTTTCGTGATTCCGATCATGCCAAGGCGCTGTTCAATGCCGAGCGGCCGGGGCATGTCTACTCGCGTATCACCAACCCCACCGTTGCCGTCCTCGAAGAGCGTATCGCCGCCCTCGAAGGCGGGGTCGGGGCGATCGCCACCGCCAGCGGCCAAGCGGCGCTCCACCTCGCCATCGCCACCATCGTCAGTGCGGGCCAGCATATCGTGGCCTCGTCGGCGCTCTACGGCGGCTCGCATAATCTGCTGACCTATACGATGCCCCGTTTCGGCATCGAGACCACTTTCGTCAGCCCTCGCGACCCCGAGGCTTTTGGCAAAGCGATCCGGCCTGAAACCCGCTTGGTTTTCGGCGAGAGCCTTGGCAATCCCGGGCTCGATGTGCTCGATATCCCCGCTGTCGCCGCGATCGCCCATGCCGCGGGGCTGCCCCTGCTGATCGATTCGACCTTCACCACGCCGTGGCTTTTGCGGCCCTTCGACCACGGTGCGGATCTCGTTTTTCATTCCGCGACCAAGTTCTTGGGGGGGCACGGGGTGGCGATCGGCGGGGTCTTGGTGGACGGCGGCACCTTCGATTGGGAGGCGTCCGGTCTTTTCCCGACACTGAGCGAGCCTTATGCCGGCTTCCACGACATGGTCTTCACCGAGGAATACGGGCCGGCGGCATTCATTTCCCGCGCCCGCAAGGAGGGCGCTCGCGACTTCGGGGCCTGCATGAGCCCGACCACCGCCTTTCATATCCTGCAAGGGGTGGAGACCTTGGGGCTGCGCATGGAGCGTCATGTCGCCAATACCCGGCGGGTGGTCGAGTTCCTCGATCGCCACGAGACGGTCGAGAGGGTCGGCTACCCGGAACTGACGCAGCATCCGGATCACGCGTTGGCGAAAAAACTCCTGCCCAAGGGCGCCGGTGCGGTCTTCGGTTTCGATCTGAAAGGAGGGCGCGACGCCGGACGCATCTTCATCGAATCCCTGCGCGTGTTTTCGCATCTGGCGAATGTCGGGGATGCGAAGTCGCTGGTCATCCATCCGGCGAGCACCACCCACCACCGAATGGATCGAGAAGCGCTGGCGGCGGCGGGGATGTCGGAAGGCACGGTTCGCATGTCGATCGGGCTCGAAGATATCGACGATCTGCTCGAAGATATCGAGCAGGCCCTCAAACGCGTGCAGCGTTCGAAAGCGCGGAAAAGCGAGTCTCGATCGAGCCTTTCGCCCGCCGGAGACAAGGCATCGTGAATATCGAGATCGACGGGGCGGCGGTTTTCCTCTATACCGGTTCGAGGGCTTGTGTGGACGAGCAACCGACGGTGTTTTTCGTGCACGGCGCCGGGCTCGACCATAGCGTTTGGATCAACCAAAGCCGCTATTTCGCGCACCATGGTTTCAACGTGGCGGCCATCGACCTGCCAGGGCATGGTCGCTCCGGCGGGAAGGCGCGCAAGAGCGTTCTCGCAATGGCAAGGTGGCTGCTTCGCGCGGCGGATGCCCTGAACCGCGATCGTTTCTTCGTCGCCGGGCATAGCATGGGCTCCTTGGTCGCATTGGAGGTATCGGCCTTGGCTCCGGATCGCGTCGAAGCCGCCGCGTTGCTCGGTTGCGCGGTGCCGATGGCGGTCAGCGATATCCTGCTCCGAGCGGCGAAGGAAAACCGCCATGACGCCATCGATATGATCAGTCGTTGGGGGCATCGCAAGGCCGCGCGGATCGGCGGCAACCCATCCCCCGGAATGTGGATGACCGGCGGCGCCGAGCGTTTGCTCGAACGCGCCGCGCCCGGGATCCTCCATAACGACCTCAAGGCTTGCAATGAATACCGGCGGGGCTTCGAAAGCGCGGCGAAGGTGAGCTGCCCGGTGCATTTGATACTGGGAAAAGAGGATGCGATGGCCCCGGCGAAAGGGGCCAAGGCGCTGATCGACTCCTTGCCGAAGGCATCTTTGACCGTACTTTCCGATTGCGGGCATATGCTGATGGCGGAGCAACCCGATGCCGTGCGCGAGGCTTTGCTCGGAGCCTTTCGCAAAGGCTGAAAAATCACCGACCCTTGGATTTTTTTGGATTTTTCGCAAAGCGAAAAAGCGCATTTCGAGACAAGCGCTGCATAGACAAGCTGCATAGACAAGCTGCATAGACAAGGGCTGCATATCGACGATGAAGGCGATGGATACCGGGAAGATCGGATTCCAAGGCGAGCCGGGGGCTTATAGCCATCTTGCCTGCAAGCAGGCTCGGCCGCAGATGCAGCCGATCCCTCATTCGAGTTTCGAGGAGACCTTCGCCGCCTTGCGCGAGGGCAAGATCGAGCGGGCGATGATCCCGATCGAGAACCCCCTCGGCGGGCGGGTGGCCGATATTCACAGCCTGCTCCCCGACTCCGGGCTATATATCGTGGACGAACACTTCCAACCGATACGGCATCATCTCCTCGCGATCCCCGGGGCGTCTTTGGCCGATATCAAGAGCGTGAAAAGTCATGTGCAGGCTTTGAGTCAGTGCCGGCAGCAGCTACAGGCGCTCGGGTTGAATCCGGTCGCCGCCGCCGATACCGCCGGGGCGGCAAGACAAGTGGCCGAGGGCCGGGATCCGCAGGTGGCGGCGATCGCCTCTCGTCTTGCCGGCGAGATCTACGGGCTTTCGAGTCTGCGGACGCATATCGAGGATCATCGCGAGAACACCACGCGCTTCATTTTGATGGCTCGCGAATTCCGCTGCCCCGGCTTGGATCTGCCGTGTATGACCTCCATTTTTTTTCAGGTCCGCAGCGTGCCCGCCGCCCTTTACAAGGCCCTCGGGGGCTTTGCCACCAACGGCGTCAATATCACCAAACTCGAGAGCTATATCGTCGATGCCAGATTCACCGTCGCCCGCTTCTACGCCGAATTCGAAGGGCATGTCGACGCTCCGCAGGTGAGATTCGCCCTCGACGAGCTGCGCTTTTATTCGAACGTGGTGACGATCTTGGGGGTCTATCCCGCCCACCCATTTCGCACCACCGGGGGATCCGGGGATTGATCGGCGAGAACTCGATATGAACGAACCGGAGCATCGCGTTGCCCGCGCGCCTCGCTACGGGCGCAATTTTCTGATGACGCCGGGGCCGACGAACCTTCCGGATCGGGTGCTGGCGGCGATGAATCGCCCCGCCGTCGATCTCGCAGACCCGGAATTCGTCGCCTTGGCGGAGTCGACCATCGACGATATGAAGAGGGTCTTCAAGACCGAGGGCCGGGTATTCATGTATGCGGCGAACGGTCACGGAGCGTGGGAGGCGGCGCTTTCCAATCTGGTCGAGGCCGGGGATCGTCTGCTCGTTCCCTTCACCGGGGTCTTTTCGCGAGCCTGGGCGGAGATGGCGCAACGGCTCGGGGCGGAGATCGAGGAGATTCCCGGCGACGGGCGAAGCGCTATCGATCCCGCGCAGGTGGCAGAACGGCTCGAAGCCGATCGGAAGGGCGATCGTCGTATCCGCGCGGTCTTGGCGGTGCAGACCGATACCGCGACTTCGGTGACGAGCGATATCGCTGCGCTGCGGCAGGCGATCGACGCCTGCGCTCACCCGGCCTTGTTGGTGGTGGACGTGGTCGCTTCTTTGTGCACGGTCGATTTTCGGATGGACGAATGGGGGGTGGACGCCGCGATCGCCGGATCGCAAAAGGGGTTGATGGCTCCTCCCGGCCTTGCGTTCACCGCGGTCGGCGAGCGGGCCATCGAAGTCGCCCGACGCATGAGGACGCCCCGGCGCGCCTATTGGGATTGGAGTATCCGCACCGGGGACGAGTTCTATATGAAGTTTTGCGGCACGCCGCCGGAGCACCTGATTTGGGGGCTGCGCGAGGGGCTGAATATCCTCTTCGAGGAGGGGTTGGAGCGGGTCTTCGCCCGCCACCTTCGCTTGGCGCGCGCGGTGCACGCCGCGGTCGAATGCTGGGCGCAAAAAGGCGCGCTCGAGCTCAATGTGCCCCGCCGCGGGCAACGCTCGAACGCGGTTACCACGATCCGCGTCGATCCCGCTTTCGACATCGAGCGAATCCGGGAATGGCTGCGGGAGGGGCCGGGGGTATCATTGGGTTCGGGCCTCGGGGCCTTGGAAGGAAAGGCCTTTCGCATCGGACATATGGGCTGGGTCAACGAAGCCATGTTGCTCGGGGCGTTGGGGGCCACCGAATTGGCTTTGCGCCGATTCGAGCTGCCTTACGGCAAGGGCGGGGTCGATGCTGCCGTCGATAGCCTGGCCTTCGAATTTTCAAAAGCCGATCGGCAGGAGTGAAAGCGATCGGTGCGCCATATAAGGAAAGCGTAGCGATGAACGAAACGATGAATCACGCGGCGAAAAAAGACGCTCCCCGTTTGGCGAACCGCCTGCTCGAAGTGATCGAAAAGGATATCCTGCCGATGACCGAGCGCGGAGTGGCGGCCGGGGACAAGGTTTTCGGGGCCGCGGTTTTGACGCGATCGGATCTCTCGTTGGTCAACGCCGGGACCAACGAGGAGAACACGGATTGTCCTTTATGGCATGGGGAAATGGTGGCCCTTAGGGAATACCACCGACTCCCCGAAAAGCCCTCGCCCGCGGACTGTTTGTTGCTTTCGACCCACGAGCCCTGCCCGATGTGCGCCGCCGCGATCAGCTGGTGCGGCATACCCGAAGTGTATTTTCTCTTCGACTACCAGGATACGGAGTCTCAATTCGCGATCCCGCACGATATTCGCATGCTGCGCGAACTCTTCTCGCCCGCAACCGGGCTCAATCGACGAAACGCCTTTTTCACCGCCACCCCGATCCGTGAAATGGGTGGGGATGCGGCGCGCATCGAGGCGATCGGCGAGCGCTACGATGCGCTTTCCCGCGCCTACCAAGCGGGCAAGGAGGCTAACGATATCCCGCTTGATTGATCCCGCCCGATGCCTTGCAAGACGCGCTGTAAAACGCGTTGTAACTAGCCCTATGCGGGCAAGCCAGGAGTAGCACGCCGCATGTCGTCGTGCGATATATCCGAACGAGCGGCGAGAACTGGCGCTATGCCGATTGCTACGTCGAGCCCGTCGCCGATTCAATCGAGCGCATCGAAACCCCGCCGATAGAGCCCCATATCGCCAAGAGCCCGTCCCCGCCCGTCGTCGTCCGGCTTCCGTCTTCACTTCGAAGGACGAAGCCTAAGCCGTAGCCGCTCGCAACACGACGGGCGACCCGCTCGGCCTAAATCAGTCTTTGGAAAGTCGCGCCGCACAACCCGCCCGCCGCGCTCGCTGAATCCAAGCCCTCCGGCGAGGAGCGGGGAGCGAGCGAATAGGGAGCCCGCCATGTCTAGGTACGTCAATCCCCGATCCGGCGGGCTGGGCTGCTGCGGCATATTGGCGTTCGGCCTGCTCGCTATGCCTGTCGTCTTATTCGTAAGCCCCGTGCTTTTTGGGTCTTGTTCGTGCTCTTCGTCGCCGCCGTTGTCATTCGAGAATCGCGCATCGAGAAACAAGCGAAAAGACCGCGAGCGCGAAATACGTCAAGCCGAGCACATCGCCAAACTCGCCAAACTCGCCGAGCGCGAAGACGAGCGGGATCGCGACGGGGAGCCAAAGCCATGACGCTCGAAGCGAATAGCCCCAAAGCGAGCCGAGAGCGGCTACGCTCGCCCGGCCCGTCCTTCGCGCTTTTGCCTTCGGCGCGGGCTTTCTTGCGCTCACGCTCGGCGGCTATTTGCCCGCGATAACCCCCCGCCGACGATCCCGCCCGGCCGCAGCCCGCGCTTGACGCGGATTGCCCGCCGGCATAAGAGCCGAGCCCATGCCCGCCTCTGCGCATTGAATAGGAGACCGACATGAATCCTTAGATCGCCGTGCTTGCGCTGCTTGTCTTCGACCGCGTCTATATCGCCCTCTTCCCGCCCTTCGCCCGCCGATACGGGCAGCCCCGTCGTCTACTGGCTCGCTACTGGCTCGGCGTAGGGCTGATCGTCGTCTTCGCAGTCGCGGGGGCGGCGTCCAAAGCCAGCCATCAATCGAAGATAAATAAAAGCGTGCTGATGTGGCTCGACGAAATAAATCGCGGCCTGATTCGCATCCGCGATGAAAGCCGATCCGAAGACCGATAGCCATGCCCGTCCCCGACCCGCTCGACGCCTGCTCGCGCATCGTCTTCGTCATAGAGCGCAGCGCGGGCGCGGGCTGCTGGACGCGAGCCGGCAAGCCCTACGAAAAGGAGCGTGGATCGATAGCGGTCGAGCCTTGAAAGAACCTTCGAGTCGAGTCGGTTTCGTCTTGCGGCGATGCGCTCGCCGGCGCTCGCATCATGCGCTCAACGGTCTTGTTCGACCCGGACGCTCCCGGAGTTCAAGGCGGGATCGTAAATACAGGTATAGGCCGCCCTTTCCCAGTCCCTCTGCCCGAAGTCGGCACGAGCGGATTTCACCAGCAAGAGGTTTCCCGACAGGAGCAGGTGCCGGCGAAAACCGCCGGCGCTTTTTAAATCGCCGAGCCATTTTCCGTAGAGAAATACGATGGCGTTTTCGTTCGGGATGATCCGGCTCGGGGCTCTTCCGTACACCGATTGATCCCACTTCGTTTCGTAAAAAGACTCGCTACGCCACTGTTCCATTTCCTTCTCGCATGTCCTCAGACCGCGATGGATGATGCGGACCTCTTCGGTGCTCGATTCGATTTGTAGTTCGGGTATCGCTTTCCCGTAAAAGACATCTTTATAACTGACACACCCGGCAAGGAGGATCGCGAACAGCGGCATAAAGAGGCGTTTCATCGACAACCCTCCTCGTCTGATGGCGCTATCGAAGCGCAAAGGGTTCATATCGGGATTCATATCGGTCTCGAAGCGTTTTTCTTTGCCCGGTATTCGACTTAGGGATTCGCCTTCGGGGATGCGGATTCTTCGAAGAAGACAAGGAAGAAGACAAGGATAGCGATATCAGTACATATGCTGGCCGCCGTTGATCGACAAGGTGGATCCGGTCATGAATCCCATATTCTCGTCCACCAAAAAGAGAACGGTGCGCGCGATTTCATCGGCCTTCCCCAAACGACCGACGGGAATGGTGGCGATGATCTTCTCCAAGACCTTTTCCGGAACCGCTCTGACCATATCGGTATCGATATAGCCGGGGGCGATGGCGTTGACCGTGATTCCTTTGCTTGCGCTTTCTTTGGCCAAGGCCTTGGTAAAACCGTGGATCCCCGACTTGGCCGCGGCATAGTTGACCTGCCCGTATTGGCCCGCCTGCCCGTTGATCGAGCCGATATTGACGATGCGTCCGAAACCGCGTTCGCGCATTCCCTCGATCACGCAGCGACACATGTTGAAACAGGAAGAAAGGTTCGTTTGCAATACCGCATTCCACTGGTCGAAGGACATGCGGTGCATCGTGCCGTCGCGGGTGATCCCGGCGTTGTTGACCAAGATATCGATGGGCCCGAGTTCGGCGCGGATCGTTTCGACGCCCTTTTCGCAGGCGGCGAAATCCGAAACGTCGAATTTGCAGCAGTGGATCCCGGTGCTGTCGCCGAAACGCTTGGCCGCGTCGTCGTTGCTGGCGTAGGTGGCGGCAACCCGGTTGCCGGCCTTCGCAAGCGCGATCGATATCGCGGCCCCGATCCCGCGGGTTCCACCGGTGACTATCGCCGTTCGTGACATTTTTCCTTCCCCCGATAAAGGCGTCTTCAGGTCTTTTTTATCAAGCACGGCAAGCGTCTCTTGATCCCTTTTCGATCCATTTTTCAGACGGGAATATTCAGACGGGAATATTGGCTTCGAAAGGGATGGAACCGAACGCTACTCGCGCTCCACGCACATCGCGATTCCCATGCCGCCGCCGATACAAAGCGTGGCGAGTCCTTTTTTCGCATCCCGTCGGCGCATCTCGTGAAGGAGCGTTGTCAACACCCGGGCACCGGATGCGCCCACCGGGTGCCCGAGGGCGATCGCGCCGCCGTTGACATTGACCTTTTCGACATCCCAGCCGAGGTCTTTGTTGACGGCGCAGGCTTGAGCCGCGAAAGCCTCGTTGGCCTCGATCAGATCGAGATCGCCCGGGACCCATCCGGCCTTTTCGAGGGCGCGACGACTCGCGGGGATGGGTCCGCTGCCCATGATTGCGGGATCGACCCCGGCGGTCGCCCAAGAAACGATCCGCGCCAAGGGGGCGATACCTCTTTCGATCGCGCTCGATCGCTTCATGAGAACGAGGGCGGCGGCTCCGTCGTTGATGCCGGAGGCGTTGCCCGCGGTTACCGTTCCTTCCTTTTCGAAGGCCGGGCGCAAGCGGGCGAGATCCTCGACCGTGGTGCCGTGCTTGGGGTATTCGTCGTCCTCGACGACGCTTTCGCCTCGGCGCTCCTTGACGCTGACGGGAACGATCTCTTCGGCAAAGCGTCCCGCCTTTTGTGCATCCTCGGTTTTCTTTTGCGAGTCGGCGGCGAAGCGATCCTGCTGCTCGCGGGTGATCTGCCATCTCTTGGCAACGTTTTCCGCGGTATTCCCCATGTGATAGCCGTTGAAGGCATCGAGCAGGCCGTCGCTCAACATGGTGTCCACCAACTCCGCCGAGCCCATCTTCTTGCCGTTGCGAAGGTGCAAGCAGTGAGGCGCACGACTCATGCTCTCCTGCCCTCCGGCAACGACCACCTCGCAATCGCCGACTCGAATGGCCTGATAACCCAGTGCGACCGTACGCAATCCGGAGCCGCAAAGTTGGTTGACACCGTAGGCGGTGCGCTCGACCGGAATCCCGGCATTGACTGCCGCTTGGCGAGCGGGATTTTGTCCGGCCCCGGCATCGAGGATCTGCCCCATGATCACTTCATCCACCTCCGCCGGATCGACGGCGGCGCGACGCAAGGCCTCCTCGATGGCGATGCGGCCGAGATCATGGGCGGGCAGGGTGGAAAGTCTTCCGCCGAAGGCACCGATCGGGGTGCGAGCGGCGGCAGCGATCACGACATCGTCCATTGAAAATCCTCCCGAAACGGCGATATTCGGTTTTCGAAGCGAGGGCGAAAGAGATGAAAAACCCTCTTTTCTTTACCAAGAACCGAGCGGCAAAGCTTTCGAGCCCGCTCGATTTTCGTGCGTTTTTCGATCTCCAAAGACTCGACGCCGGTACCGAAAGCGAGCGTTGCGAAGATCGAATCGGAAAACGAGCGGGGCGATGGGAAGCGGCGGCG
Source organism: Gammaproteobacteria bacterium (assembly GCA_965220535.1). Classification (GTDB taxonomy): domain Bacteria; phylum Pseudomonadota; class Gammaproteobacteria; order HK1; family HK1; genus HK1. Next base: position 2,141,344 of record OZ244833.1, read on the forward strand.
ACGCTTTTTACGGGGCTTTTCCCGAGCGAAGGATCGATACCAAGGGCGAATCCGCAGTGGCCTTCGAGCGGCCCTCGAGTTTCTCGTGCGTGCTCTCCGGCAAAGCGGAGCGCCGCGCATCATGAGCGAGGGCCCTTCGATTTTTGTCGATAGACCGATTCGCTCGGACTTCGCTAAGGTGCACGATCGAAAAAACGAGGTGCGGGGAACGTAAGAAAGCCTGATGGATCGACAAAAAGAAAAAAGCCGGTCACCGCTTTTCGAAAAAGCAAGGCGACCGGCTTTTGGATACGGCTACCGTCAGCCGAAAAGGCTTTTCGATATCAGCTCTCGTTTCCGGTGGCGCTGTTGTTGACCAACGCACCGCCGCCGCCGGTACGAGTCAGCACCTGAACCGTGAAGGGCTGATTCGAAATGACGCGGCAGGAGAAGCCCATCCCGCTCCAGACATGGTTGATGAGACTGGACAGGGCGGATGTTTGGATATGCATCGTCGCGCCCCGGGCGATGGTGTCGAGGCTTCCCGTATACCTCATGCCCTCGTCATCCGTACATTCGAGTCTCGTATTCGAGCAATCCCCCGAGACACCCTCCGGAGTGCAACGAATGCGGATATTCGAGACATCGGCCATGCCCGGTGCCGGGATCGACTCGATATCGGCTTGGTTGTTGACGCTGCGGATCGCGGCGCTGTTGTTGACCAAGACGCCGTCACCGGAGCGGGTCCAGATTTGAGCGCTGACCATCTGTTCGCTGCGAACGGCGCAGGCCAAACGACCCTTGCCCGCCCAGTTGTCTCCGGAGGAGATATCGACGATATCCTGAGCGAACAAAGTCCGGGTGCCCTTTGCCGGAATCGTGCCCGACATCAAACCGCCGTAGCTCGATCCATCGTTCTGAGCGGTGCAATCGAGCCAGACCGAGCAAGCGGTATCGGCTTCCTTGCAACGAATGCGCATCGTCCCCTGATCTTGAGCCGTCGTCGGGGGGATGGCGAGTATGTGGGCTCTGATAGGCGAGTCGCTAGTGCTTTGCGCCGAAGCTCCACCTGCCAACAGCAACAAGGCCAAGCCGGCGCCGGAGAAAGCCAATTTGATGTGATTCATTTTTCGGTCTCCTCTCCCTGCGGATTCAGGGCGATTGAATTTGGGGATTCCGCCTCCGGCTTTCCGGGGAAGAACAACCACGATTTTAGTCCATGGGATTATACGCTCGTCCCGAGGAAAGTGCAAGCACGCCGTATCAGGCGATTCGCTCGGCCGATTCAGCCGGGCCATTTCGGATCATGCACGGAAAAACACCGGTGGTCAAGTTTCGAGCGCTTTCGCATCATCGGCGTTTGCCCGTCGCAAGAGCCGGTATCAGCCAAAACAAAGCCATCCCGAGCACGGCGGCAATTATCGAGAATGCGAATATTGCCCCATAACCACCGGTCAAGTCAAATAGCAAACCCGATATGAAAGAACCGGCGCCGGCCCCCAAACCCATGCCGAGCACCAGTACACCGTAGATCCCTCCGCCGCGCCCGCCCGGGTAGAGTCTGGCCGAGAGCTCGGAAACGATCGGGCCGCGCGATCCCATCGACACCCCGAAGGATGCGACCGCGAAAGCGAGAACGACGATTGCGGGCCAAAGGGCCAGCGACCAAAAAAGAGCCAAGCCCCCGATGGTGAGGGCATAGGCGACGGTTGCGGTCAAGCGCCTTCCGAGTCGATCCACCGAGCTTCCGGAAAGCACCATCCCGGCGGTCGAGAGCAAACCCAGCGTCCCGAAGGCGGTCGCGGCGGCGACCGCGGAATATCCGATCGAGACGAGATAGGAGGGGAGTTGGATGGTCAGGGAAAAAATCGAACAGGAAGTGAAAAAGAGGACGCCGAAGAGTCCCCAGAAAATCCGCTCCCGGACGGCGGTGCGCAGGCTGAGAGCCGAAGCGCTCTTGATCCCCGGTCCGGATTTTCGATTCGCGCTTGCCGTGGGCGATGCCGAATTCGACACCGAAGCCTCCCTCGGTTTGCGCCACCATTTATTCCACGGGGCGAGCGCGATAAGCGCGATCAAGGCGAGTACCGTCGCTCCCAGCACGGTGTAGGCCCCCCGCCAACCGAGGCCGTCGATCGCGATCTGGGTCAAGGGCACGATCAGAATGATCCCGCTTCCGAGACCGGCGTAGGCGATGCCGATCGCGGTCGCCAGCCGGGTGCGAAACCAACGGCTGATCAAGACCTGAGTCGGGATCATCCCCAAGCTCGCCGACCCGATCCCGCCGAGCACTCCGATACAAAGGTAGAACTGCCACAGGGAGTCGAGGCGGCTTGCGACCAAGCAACCGCCGCCGAGACAGACGAGGCCGAAAAGGTAGGTCCCTTGGGGGCCGAAACGATCCGCTAGCGATCCCGCCAAGGGAGCGGCGAGGCCGGTCGCGATCATGAGCGTCGAGTAGACGCCGGCGAGTTCGGAGCGCGACCATTTGAATTCGTCGCCCAGCGGGATCAGGAAGATGGCGTAGGTCTCGCCCACCCCGCGAGCCAAGAGGTTCATGCAAAAGGCCACCCCGAGGACGGTCAATGCGGTCGATGGGGCGAAGGTGGTGGACAAGGCGGAATTCGAAGAGGCAAGAAGAAGAGGCAAGAAAAAGGGCGCCGACGAAGGGCTTCGATGACTGCCGCCGAAGCGTCTCGACAAAAGAGCGGGCGGTGCGAGATGGACGAACTGTCGATAGTGTAGATCGCTTTGGCCGCGCCGCCCGAAGAAGGATGGAGGCGGACCATCGGCGCCGAAGACTGCGCCGAAGGATTTGGCCGAAGGATATTAAAGGTGTTCGATCCCCGTGTCCGTCGCCATCAAGATCGTATCCGCCCCCCGGCGGGCGAAAATCCCGTTGGCGACCACCCCGGGGATCTGGTTCAGGTCGGATTCGAGGGAGGGGGGATCGAGAATGTCGAGACCGTGGACATCGACGATCTCGTTCCCGTTATCGCTCAGAAAATCCGCCCGCCGTTCGGGACGTCCTCCCAAGCGCACCATGGTGCGAGCGACGGCAGCGCGGGCCATCGGGATCACCTCGATCGGCAAGGGAAAGCGACCGAGCCGTTCGACCCGTTTGGAGTCGTCGACGATGCAGACGAATTTCCCGGCCGCCTCGGCCACGATCTTCTCGCGTACCAGCGCTCCGCCGCCGCCTTTGATCAGGTGGCGATGGCGCGTGCACTCGTCGGCGCCGTCGATATAGACCGGCAAGTCGGAAACGGCGTTCAGATCGAGCACTCGAATTCCGGCGGCGGTCAGCCGACTCGCCGTTTCTTCGGAGCTTGCGACCGCGGCATCGATACGCCCGCGCATCGGGCGCAAAGCGTCGATGAAAGCGTTGGCGGTCGAGCCGGTCCCCACCCCCACCGGCTCCCCGGGGATCACGAACTCCAGCGCCGCTTGGGCCACCGCTTTCTTTTTCTCTTCTCGATCCATGGTCCGAGGCCTCGCTCGTCGAGCCTGACTTTCGCGATCGGATATTGATTTCGGAATTCGGAAAAACAATTGAAGCCTGATAAGGGCGGTTATCATGCCATACGAAGCCCTTGCCTTCCTCGCCGATCATCGGCGCCCATGATCGGTGCCCACGACGCCGCCCGCGATCAGCGCCCACAAGGTGCATGAAAAGAGATTCCTGCGATGTCCGCCACGGTTTTCGACACGGCCCGATATATCCTCGAAAAGCGGCGCGAGATGACGGCGATGAAGCTGCAAAAACTCGTCTACTACGCGCAATGCTGGTCCTTGGTCTGGGATGAAAAGCCGCTTTTCGACGAGGCGATCGAGGCTTGGAAGAACGGCCCGGTTTGCCCGGATCTCTACTATGTCCATCAAGGGAAGTTCAAGGTCGACAAAGACGATATTAAAGGTGATCCCGATCGATTGGATGACGAGGCGAAGCAGACCGTCGATGCCGTCCTCGACTTTTACGCAAAACACAGCGCTCGATGGCTCAGCGATCTCTCGCATATGGAAGAGCCGTGGAACAAAGCGCGCGATCGAGCCGGAGCGGCGGCTGCCGACAACAGCAGCGAAACCATCACTTTCGCCGATATGCACGAATATTATTGCGGCCTCCACGATGCGGACGATTCGTCTCGATCGTACGAGTCGAATGCATGAGTAAAAAACAAGCCCGAATCGACGATAAAAAACGCAAAGAGGCCGACCGAAAGGAAAAATCCGCTCGCCTACTGCAAAGGCTTCTTCCCGAGGGCGAAGAAAAACGAGCATGCCGGCGACAGCGACCCTCATCGCAGCGAAAGCCCAGATCGGGAGCGGACCCGGATAGCATCATGCATCGAAAAATGGAGTACTCCCTCGACGCTGCCGACAAGGAGGGTCGATGGTCTTGGGGGCTCGAACGCGATTGGTGTCGGCAATTTGCACCGGCAACGCGATCCGACCCGGCAAAAGACTGCGATTGCGATTGCGATATTCGCTCCTTGCTCCGAGAAATGAGTCGTTTGACGTGGGGGGAGATCCATGACCAACGAACCGGCGATGAGAAGACACGTCGGCAAAAGCATCATTCCCAAAAACTGGATTCGATAGTTCTTGAGGCTCGAAAACGATGGGGGGATTTGAAACGAGAAGAGGACGAACTCTTTCGTTTTCGCGGCACGGGGAGGATGCGCTTATGGGGGTTTCGGCGAACGAGCGTCTTCCATATCGTTTGGTGGGATCCCGATCACGCGATTTACCCGGTGAAGCGGGGCTCTTGAAGCGGGGCTTTTCGAAGTCATCGATCTCTTAAGCGGACAAACTCGTAAAATACCGACATGAATATCGATTACATCGCGGAAATTCTGCGGGCCCGCGTCTACGATGTCGCCCGAGAAACCCCATTGGATGCCGCTCCCAAGCTCTCGGAACGCTTGGGCTGCGATATATCCCTCAAACGCGAGGATCTGCAACCGGTCTTCTCGTTCAAGATCAGGGGCGCATATAACAAGCTGATGTCGCTCGAAGAGTCGGAGCGCGCGAACGGCGTGGTGGCTTCGTCCGCCGGCAATCATGCGCAAGGAGTGGCATTGGCGGCCCGTCGTTTGGGGGTGCGCGCCTTGATCGTGATGCCGAAAAACGCATCGCTGATCAAGGTGGAGGCGGTCGAGCGCTTGGGTGCGCAAACGATCCTGCACGGCGAATCCTACGACGATGCCAAGGAGCGGGCGTTGGCGATCGCCGCCGAGCGCGGATTGACCTTCATCCCCCCCTTCGACGATCCGAAAATCATCGCGGGACAGGGAACGGTGGGGATGGAGATCGCCCGCCAACACGCCGACCCCTTGGATGCGATCTTCGTCGACGTCGGTGGCGGCGGATTGATCGCGGGGGTGGCGGTCTATATCAAATCCCTATGGCCCCAAACCCGGATCATCGGGGTCGAGCCCGCCGACGCTCCCACCCTCCATGCCGCGCTGGCGGCGGGCGAGCCGGTGGTGCTCGATCAGGTCGGCAGTTTTGCCGACGGGGCGGCGGTCAAGCAGATCGGGATCGAATCCTTCCGCCTCGCCCGCGAATACGTAGACGAAGTGCTGCTGGTATCGACCGACGAAATCTGCGCCGCGATCAAGGATATTTTCGAAGAGACCCGTTCCATCGCCGAACCGGCGGGAGCCCTCGCGGTCGCGGGAATGAAGCGCTACGCCGCAAGGCACGCCAATACGACCGGCACCCACCGCCCGTGTTATACGGCCATCATCAGCGGTGCCAACGTCAACTTCGACCGCTTGCGTCATATCGCCGAGCGGGCGGTGCTCGGCGAGCAGCGCGAGAGTCTTTTCGCGGTGACGATCCCCGAGCGCGCCGGGAGTTTGCTCAAGTTCTGCGAGCTGATCGGGACCCGCACCATCACCGAGTTCAACTATCGTTATGCCGACGACAGCGATGCGCATATCTTCGTCGGCATCGAGGTGCAAAATTCGAACGAGGATAAAAAAGCCTTGGTCTCCTCTTTGCGCGACAACGGCTATCCGGTGCTCGATCTCACCGACAACGAAATCGCCAAGCTGCATGTTCGCTATATGGTCGGAGGGCATGCGCCGCAGGTGAGCGACGAGATCGTCTACCGGGTCGATTTTCCCGAGCGCTCCGGGGCGCTGATGAATTTTCTCACCCGCATGGGACGAAAGCCCTGGAATATCAGCATGTTTCACTATCGAAATCACGGATCCGACTACGGTCGGGTGCTGATGGGCCTGCAAGTGCCGCCCGATGAGCGGGACGATTTCCAGTCTTTTTTGGACGAAGTGGGCTATATCGTGGTCGAGGAAACCGACAACCCCGCCTATCGAATTTTCTTGCGCTAGCCTCGTTCTTTTCGAGGCGGCGATGCGTTATCGAACAGTTATCGAATAAAGGCTGGGCGCGGGCTTAGAAGCCCTACGAAGTCGAGAGCGAAGCCCTGATAGCCCTAAGCCCAACTCCGCCGCGACGCCCGCGCTCGCGGGCTGATCGGCGATCCCTGTCGCTTGACGCGCTTGCTGCAAGTACGGCTTGATCGACGATAGGCACGATGGCTATCAATCTTCGAATCCCGGCGTCGGCGTCGGCGTCGGAGAAAGCGTCGATGCCGGGCTAGGGCTCGGAACCAACTTGCGAAGTTAGACGCAAGCCGAGTCCGCCTTTATTCGAATCACCGCCGCGTCGCTTTGCTTCGGCGCAGTCGGGCTAGGGCGCGGAGCCACGGGGGAAGCCATCCCCCCGCCGTGCCCGCTTATAGCAAAGCCGCCCCTATCGCTCGGATCGGGGCGGCTTTATCGTTTATGCGGGCTTGGCTGCGAAGACGGGGTCAAGCCGCGTGGGGGTATCTTCGCAGCCTACAAGGATGAAACATCCCCGCGTCCGTCGTTTTTCGGTCGATGGAGGGCGTCGGTATTCATCGATTCGTTCCGGCGTCCATTCCGGCGTTCATTCCAGCGACAAAATATATTCCCAGTGATCGTCGTCGACCGGCATCACCGATAGGCGGTTGCCGCGCCGCACCAGCGCGAATCCTTGCAAACGCTCCGCTTTGTCCTTGAGTTCGGCCAAGGTGAGGGTGCGCTTGAGCTTGCGCTCGTATTTGACATCCACCAGATACCAGCGTGGATTTTGTCGATCGCTCTTCGGATCGTAATGCTTGTCCTTCGGGTCGAATGCGGTCGGATCCGGATAGCCCTCCCGTACCACTCGAACGATACCGACGATCCCCGGCTGCTCGCAGTTGGAGTGATAGAGAAAGGCGCGATCCCCCTTTTTCATTTCGTCGCGCATCATATTGCGCGCTTGGTAGTTGCGCACCCCGTCCCAAGGCTCGGTTTTTTGCGGGCGGGCGATCAGGTCGTCGATGCCGAACTCGCTCGGCTCGGTTTTCATCAGCCAATAACGGCGAGGATTGCGTTTTTCAGTCATCTGCGTATTCGATCCTCGATCAAGGAAGGTCAGGGTCCGCGGCGAGGGATCGGGGTAAAGAAGCGATCGCTGGCGATCGCATCCACCGGGATATCCCAAGGTGCGCCCGGCAAGGACGGGAGGCGTTGGAAGGCATAGCCCGTAGCGACCAGCTTCGGTCCGCGCAAAAAGCGTCGTCGCCGCCGGGCGGCGAAGCAGCGATCATAATAGCCGCCGCCGCGACCGAGGCGATTCCCCCGCTCGTCGAAGGCCACCGCCGGCAATAGCGCCAGATCCAGAAAGAGCGGGTGGATCGCTCGGTCGATCGGAAGCGAGGGCTCGAGGATCGAAAAGCGATTGGGGACCAGCCGGGTATGCGCAGCGAAAGGCAAAAAGCGAATCTTTCGCCCGTGCATGACCGGAAGATAGATGCGTTTGCCCCGCTTGCGGGCGGTGTCGATCAAGGGCGAAAGATCGATCTCTCCCTCGCTCGGGAGATAGGCGGCGATACGACGGCTGCGGCGAAACCAAGGGCTTTTGGCGATCTGCCGAGCGATCCCCTTCGAGGCCCGAAGACGCAACGCCGATCCGAGTTCCCGACGACGGCGTCTGAGCGTCCGCCGCAGACGCGAGCGCTCGGCTCTCTCGGCCGCCGCTGCGCTCCGGTCCTCGAGGCCCTTTTCGCGGCCCATCTCGCAGCCGGATGAAGAGGCGCTGCGATTCACCGCAGGGTCGAAGCGCGGGAAAGGTTTGACGGGAAAAGCCGCATCGGAGCGAATGAAAATGACGCACCCTGCAAGCATCCTCGTGCGCAATGACCTCTGAACCTCTTCGGTTCAGGTGGGCGCCAAGTGATATGCATCAGGCCTTGCGCGAAACGCGCGTTGCACAACAGCGTATCAGTCCCGGCTCCCGATGTCATTGGAATCAGGCTCGAGAGGTGGTTACGCAGTCGAATGCCCGCAGGGGCGTCATGTCGGGCGCGACGGAAGATCGTCGTCTTCCGGCGCAGGAAACGAAGGATCCGGAGCCTCGATCGGATCGAGGCCGAAGGCATCCGGATCGGGAATCTCGGGGCCCACCGGATCGGGATCGAGGGATTCGCTTTCCGCGGGGTCCGCATCCGCAAACTCGACGCCGCGCGATCCGGGCGCATCGAAGCCCGAGAGAGGGTCTTCGGATTCGGCGACCCGATCCGATCCGACAAAAGCCTCGGAGTCCGCGGGATCGGGATCGAGGGACTCGCCTCCCGCTGCGGCCGCCGCTGCCGGGATCTCGGATCCGAGCGATTCAGGCTCTAAGAGGGCTTCTTCGGGTTCGGCGACTCGATCCGATCCGATAAAAGCCGCGGGATCCGCGGGATCGGGATCGAGGGACTCGCCCTCCACCGCGTCCGCCGGCGGGATCCCGGCTCCGAGCGATTCGGAGTCGAAGAGGGCTCCTTCGGCTTCGGCGACCGCGTCCGACGCGTCCGATATCAGCGGCTCGGGCGAGGCGAGCCCGAACCACTCCGGCTCCGTCGAAAGATCCTTGCGCGCTTCGTTCGAATCCGGGCTTTGCTCCACTCTTTCTTCTTTGCTCGAAGACGAGGCCTTGAAACGAGCGATGGCGGCATTCAATCGAGCCTCCATTCGCTCGACATCGCTTTGGGCTTTCGTGACGATCTCGGCCTGCTCCGATTTGATCTTCTCGACTTGATGCACCGCATTGAGCGCGGTGATCACCGCCATGCGTTCGGTGCCGATGATCTTTCCGCTTTTTCGCATCTCGCGAAACGTTCCGTCCAGCAACTGCGCGCTCGACAGCAGACCCTCGCGCTCCCCGGGCGGACAAATCACCGAATACTCTTTGTCCAGCACCCGGATGGTGACCACTTCGGATCCATCATCGCTCATGGCTTGACCCCTTCGCCCCCGGTAGACGGGGCGACAACGAATCATCACACGATTCGACTTGCTTGGCCGACTTGTTTGGCCGACTTGCTTGCCGACTTGGCTGGTCGTTTTGCTGCCGACCGACTCGCGGCGAAGCGCTCGCTTCGGCGTTCACGCGTATCTTCTTTCGTCGACAGATCGACAAACGAGCCGAGGATGCCTATCGCTTCATCGCCGCCTATTGTATTCCCCGAGCGATCCCGCGGCATTCGAAGACCCGAAAAAAGCCAAAGGCCAAAAAGCCAAAGACCAAAAAGCCGCTTGGCGGTCGTCGCCGCGCCTTGCCGGCGGTCGCTTCGAAGGCCGGGTCCGGCGCAAGTGATAGCATAGCGGTTTCGAGTTCCGCCCGATCCTCTCGGTATCGCGACGATCCATCGATCCCCCTTGGATCCCCCTTGGCCCCGACCGGACCTTCGACCATCAATCCCATGCACCGCAACGAATACCGACAACGCCGAGAGAGGCTGCTTCGCACGATGCCCCGAAACAGCATCGCGATCGTGCCGACCTCTCCGGCTCACCCGCGCAATCGCGACGTGGAATTCCCCTTCCGCCCCGAAAGCACTTTTTACTATCTCACCGGCTTCGACGAGCCGGAGGCGGTGGCGGTGATGATCCCGGATCGCGAAGAAGGCGAGTTCTCGATGTTCGCTCGCGAGCGCGATGCCCACGCCGAACGCTGGGACGGACACCGCTTGGGGCTCAAAGGCATTCGCCGCCGCCACGGTGTCGATCAGTCCTTCGATATCGCCGAGATCGACCGCCTCCTCCCGGAACTCATCGCCGGACGCTCTTGCATCTTTTATACCATCGGGAACCACCCCGCTTTCGACCGGCGGATGATCGAGTGGATCTCTCGCCTGCGCGTCGAGACTCGCATGCAGCCCCCGGCGGATATCGTGCCCGTCGATCGCTTGGTCGACGAGATGCGTCTTGGCAAAAGCGATGCCGAGATGGAGACGATGCGCGAGGCGGCGAGGATCAGCGTGCGGGCCCACGAGCGCGCCATGCGTCTTTGCCGCCCGGGGATGCACGAGTTCGAAATCGAAGCGGAGTTGCTGCACGAGTTCATGCGCGCCGGTTGCCGTTCCCCCGCCTATCCCTCGATCGTCGCCGGCGGGGCCAACGCCTGCGTCTTGCATTATGTTCGCAACGATTGCGTTTTGGAAGACGGTCGGTTGTTGCTGATCGACGCCGGTGCGGAGTATCGATATTACGCTGCGGATATCACCCGAACCTTTCCGATCAACGGAAAGTTCTCCCCGACCCAACGCGATCTCTATTGCTTGGTGCTGGCGGCGCAAGAAGCGGCGATCGCCGCGGTGGCTCCGGAAAATACCCTGGAGGATGTTCACCAAGCCGCGGTGGAGGTATTGGTGGACGGATTGACCGGGATGGGGCTTCTCAAGGGTCGCCGCAACGATATCTTGAAAAACCATCGTTACGCCCGCTTCTATATGCATCGCACCGGTCATTGGCTGGGAATGGACGTGCACGATGTCGGCGACTATCGGCTCGACGGTCAGTGGCGAGCGCTCGTGCCGGGGATGGTCGCGACCGTCGAGCCCGGGCTTTATTTCGCCCCCGAGGAGCGCAATATCCCCGATGAATTGCGCGGCGTCGGTATCCGTATCGAGGACGATGTGCTGGTCAACGACAGCGGATGCGAGGTGTTGACCGCCGCCGCCGCGAAATCCGTCGATGAGATCGAAGCGATCACCGGCGTCGGTCTCGACGCCTGATCGCCCCCTCCCTTCGCCCGCATTCGAACCCGAGCCTTTGGCTTTCGAACGATGGACCGCTTGGATCTGCTCGAACGCTACGATGTCGCCATCGCCGGCGGCGGGGCCATCGGGGCCGTGTTGGCCTGTGCACTGGCCGACGGGGGCGCGAAGACCCTGCTGGTCGACCCCGCTTTCTCGGCGCCCACCGATAGTCGCCGCGAATCCGATCCCGACGCCGGATCGCAAGGGGGATCGACAAGCGATCGACGCTCGTCGGATACACCCGAGGCTTTCGCCCCTCGCCCCTTGGCCCTTTCCTTGGCCTCGTGGCGAATGCTCGAAGCGCTCGGGATCGGGGAATCGTTGACGGCCAAGGCGACCCCGATCCGCTCGATCCATATCTCCGAGGCCGGTCGCTTCGGGGCGGCACGGCTTGCGGCCGCGCGTTTCGATCTCGAATGCTTCGGCAAGGTGGTCGATGCCGCATCGTTGGGCCGCGCGTTGGACGATGCTCTCGAGCGACGGCAAGCGCACCGGCAAGCACGACGAGATCCGCAGCGTTCGCTCGCCCCCCTTGGTGCGGGCGAGCTGCATCTCCTTGGCGGGCGTATCGATAACGCTCGCGTCTTGCCCGAGGGGATCGTCCCCCGGCTTCGCGCCGACGCCGACAACCCCGAACCGGATGCGAGCGCGCTTGCGGGCGAGCGCTCCGCCTCGCTTTCGAGCGCCCATCCCCCCTTCGCCGCTTCGCTGCTGGCGATCGCCGACGGCGGTCGTTCGCCCTTGCGCGAGGCTTTGCATATCGCAACCCGCAAACGAATCTACCCCCAACTGGCTTTGGCCACGGTCGTCGGCGTGCGCTCTCCTCGTCCCTTCACCGCTTTCGAGCGCTTCACCCCCGCAGGTCCCGTTGCCTTGCTCCCGATGGGGGGCTCTCGCTACGGACTGGTTTTTTGCGCCGGGCCGGATCGTATTCACCGACTCGCCAAGGCCTGCGAATCCGATTTTCTCGCCGCCCTCGACGCCACCTTCGGCGGCCGTATGGGCGGTTTTTGCGCCGCCGGTCAACGCCGCGTTTTCGATCTGAGGCTCGAATACGCCCGCAATATCATCGGCCGCCGCCGTGTATCGATCGGGAACGCCGCCCATCACCTGCACCCCGTCGCCGGCCAAGGATTCAACCTCGGGCTGCGCGATGTCGCTTGCCTTGCGCAAACGGTGAGCGAGGCTCGAGCCGAAGGACGAGACGGCGGCGATAAGCGAAGCCTTCTTGAATACCGGCGTTGGCGGGCCCCGGATCACGCCCGTACCCGAGGCCTCACCGATGCCTTGGTGGATATCTTCGGCCACCGCTGTTCTCCGCTGGCTTCGATACGCGCTCCGGGCTTGGTCGTCTTCGACCTCCTGCCGGGGCTCAAGCGGGCCTTGACGCGTCAAGCGACGGGGCTTGCCGGACGGGTGTCGGATCTCGCGCTGGGGATCCCGCCGACGGCGGGGCCGGGGGGCGTCGGCGAAGGAATACGAGCGGCGCAAGGGCTGCGATGAGATACGAGATCGTCATCGTCGGCGGCGGTATCGTGGGGGCGACACTGGGGCTCGCCCTCGGCCGCCGCGGTATGCGGGTCGCGATCGTCGAGCGCCGTCGCGAAAGAACCCCGCCGCCCGAGCGTCGCGGGCTGCGGGTGAGCGCCCTGACGGTGGCATCGATGCGTATCCTGGCGGCCTTGGGGGTCGACTTGCCGTCGGAGAGAGTGGGCGTGGTTCGCGGGATGCGGGTATGGGAAAACCGCGCCCCGATCCGTTTCGACAGCGCCTCGATCGGCGAGGCGGCCTTGGGCTATATCGTCGACAACGAGGGGTTGAAATGGTCCTTGGAGAATTGCCTCGAACGCTGCGGGCAGGTCGAGACCATCCGGGGAGAAGTCCCGCAATCCCTCGATCTCGACGACAGCGAGGCGACGCTTCGTTTGGACCAAAGGGGCCGCCTGCGGGCTCGATTGGTGGTGGGTGCCGACGGAGCGGATTCGCGGATACGCGCGCTTGCGGGGATCGAGCACCGCAGCGGCAGCTACCGTCAACGGGCGGTGGTGGTCGAGGTGCAAAGCGAGCGCCCCCATCGCGGCATCGCTTGGCAGCGCTTTTTACCGAGCGGCCCGCTGGCCTTTCTCCCGTTGGCCGACGAAACCGCCTCTTCCATCGTCTGGTCGACCTCGCCCGAGCACGCTGAAGTCCTGCTCGCCCTCGATGACGATGCCCTCGGCGAGAGTCTGGCCCAAGCCTTCGATCATGCTTTGGGGAGGGTGCGGGCGAGAGGGGAAAGAGCGTCCTTCCCCTTGCACCATCTCCGGGCGCAATCCTTGATCCGCGAGCGCATCGCCCTCGTCGGGGATGCCGCGAGGGTCGTGCATCCACTGGCAGGCCAGGGGGTCAACTTGGGTCTTTTGGATGCCGCGATCTTGGCCCAAACCCTCGACCGCGCCCGCGAGAAAGGGCAAGACCCGGGCCGCGTCGCCGTGCTGCGGCGCTACGAACGCCGCCGCCGCGGTCATAACCTCGCCATGCAGCTGACCCTGGACGGATTCCATCGTCTGTTCACGCATCCGGCGGCGCCGATCCGCGCCTTGCGCGAGGCGGGCCTCTTTTTGGCCGAACGACTCCCCCCTTTCAAAGCCTGCACGATGCGCCTGGCCTCCGGCTTCGCCGGCGACCTGCCGCCATCGGCGCGAAAGCCGAGAGCGACGCCGGCGGCTAACGATATCGCCGACGAAGAACCCCGCCACGAAATATGATCCCTTCGTTCGAAAGGGCCAAGGGCATCCAAGAGCGTAAGACAGCGCTCGGCCGAACCGCGAAAAAAGGAGATGACGAGGATGGATCAGCTTGCTTTGCTGAAAGATCGAAAGGGCAAGGCGCCACGAGTTCGGCGCAAATCCGCAGTGTCGGCGCCATCGTCGGCGGGATCCCGCATCACCGAAGCGGAAAAAAAAGCGGGAAAAAACACTGTGATCGGAGACGGCTGGCGTTTTTACTGCAAGTCATCCGAGGATATGAAGGAGGTCGATAACGACAGCATCGCGTTGACGATCACCTCCCCGCCATATTGGGACGCCATCGACTACGACCTGCATGCCGACAAAGGGGACGGTGTTTGGTATCGTCAGCGCGCTTATGATAAATGCGGAGCGACTTACGAGCAGTGGCTCTTGCATATAGGCGTTATTTTCCAAGAGGTCTATCGAGTCACCATGGACGGAGGATTCTGCGCCGTGGTCTTGGGGACCATATTGAAGAATGGAAAGCACTTTCCCGCGCCCTTCGATTTCACCGCTCGGATGATCTCCGACGGATGGAATTTTCATCAGGATATTATCTGGAACAAAGTAACCGGAGGCGTCAAGCGCGCCGGTTCTTTCATTCAACATCCGAGAGCGGGGTATTACTATCCCAATATCATGAGCGAATATATTTTGGTATTCAAAAAAGGAGAGGGAGTGCGAAGAGATAGCGATCCCGCTCTTCCGATCGACGATCTTTTCAAACGCGATATCGCCAATAATATTTGGCATATCGCACCGGTTCCACCGAGAACGATCGATCATCCCTGCCCTTATCCGGATGAAATCGTGCGTCGTTTGACGCTTCTTTATTCGCAAAAAGGAGATGAAATTCTCGATCCTTTTTCCGGTAGCGGACAAACGGCGAAAGTCGCATTGCGGCATGCCCGCAAAGTCGTCGGATACGATATCGAGATGGACTATATCAACCTGTCGATCAAGCGAATTTTCGATCGCAAAGAAAGACCCTACCAGCTGATACCGCGAGTCGAAAAGATAAAGGCGGGATCATGGATATAGAATTTCTGTCGGCGATCGTTTCCAAGGTCTCGGAATACGGGAGATCCAATCCATTGGATCCTCCGTTGCGGAAAATAGATGCATTCAGTCATTTTTTTCATGACGATATTCTCGATGTCGACAATCTCGATAAACGAGACGGAGGCTGTACTCGAAGGGAGTTGATCTTGCGATTTTTACTCCTGAATGCGGTATTGGATCAGGGACCGGATATCGAGGGCGTAAGAGAGATGATGGTCGGTATCGTCAATGATCTCTATTCGAGAGAAATCAGGATTTTCCACAAACCGATGGATTTCTTCAGGGAAATCGATGTCTCCGTGGATGAGATCACTGACCACCATAAGAGGATCAAAGATAAAAGATCCGAATCCTGGGCAAAGCGGAATCAATCGACTCCCGGTAGGTACAATCTATATATGGATAACTGCAAGCAGACTCTGAATTACGCTGTTTTTCGCTGGGGAGTTCCCATTGCGATTCCCTATTTATTATCCAAAGAATGCGGAAACGATGGGGAAGCGACATGTTTTGGCGATTATCTTGCGGGCTTTCCCTCGTCGGAAATAATGAGCGAGAACCTGAAATCCCATGATCGATACGGTGTGGGGAAAGCGATCGGCGACAAGGCATGCCATCTCTTTGCCAAGTGGACAGTATCCAAGTTCCGCCTGATCGATAAAGATCACGATAGCGGATGGGGTGAATATTCATACGAGCTGCCATTCGATTCCAATGCCGGGCGCATATTATGGAGGACCGGTTATTTTCTGGAATTGGCAACGGAACCTGAATATCGCAAAAAAGAAGCGATCCAAAAAGAAAAAGGCAAAGAACGCACCGACTATATTCGAGTTACCAAGATGCGGGGGATGGCGGTGAGCGAAGAAATCCCTCGGGATATGGTTGACTTATATAACGATATTTGTATCGATCATTTGAAAAAAGCGAAAAAAAAACCCAAGAAAATTCAAATCCAGCGATTCCAGCATCCTATCCTGATGCAGCGAAAGGATAAGGTATCGGAATTCGATGATGGGTTGATTGCTATCGGAAGGGATTATTGTCTGAATCACGGTGATCCGGATTGCGAAAATTGTCCCATCAAGGATTATTGTCGAGGATATAATTCAGATAGATCTCTTATAGAATGCTATAGAACCTGAGGCAAGAACGGGAGATGGATCCCCGATACCTCATGATCTCCCGGAAAATCGATTGACAAGGAGCCAACAGCATGCCGAGAGCGGCGCTTTTCGAAAGCAATATCCCCGAGCTGGAGTTGATCGGGCGGGGTAAGGTGCGTGATATCTACAAGGTGGACGAGCGGCATTTGTTGATCGTGGCCACGGATCGTATCTCCGCCTTCGACGTGGTGCTTCCCGATGCCATTCCCGGCAAGGGGGAGGTGCTGACCGGTCTTTCGCATTTTTGGTTCTCGCGGATTGCTTCGATCGTGCGTCATCATCTGGCGCCGATCGGGGTTGCGGATGCGATCCGGGATGCGGGCGTGCGCGAGGGGGTGGAAAATCAGGCGATGGTCGTTCGTCGTTTGAAGCCTCTGCCGATCGAGGCGATCGTGCGCGGCTACCTCATCGGCTCCGGCTGGAAGGACTATCAGCGCACCGGCGGGGTCTGCGGCATCGATCTGCCCGCGGGGTTGAAGCAGGCGCAAGCGCTCCCGGAGATCATTTTCACGCCCTCGACCAAGGCCGACGCCGGGGCCCATGACGAGAATATCGATTTCGCGAAGGCGGTGGATTTGATCGGGCAAGAAACGGCTGAGGGGGTGCGCGATACCAGCATCCGGATCTATCGAGAGGCGGCGGCGTTCGCGGCCGAGCGCGGCATCGTCATCGCCGATACGAAATTCGAATTCGCCCTCGACGAAGACGGCGAGCTGACGCTGATCGACGAGGTGCTGACCCCGGATTCGTCGAGGTTTTGGCCTGCGGATGAATACGCCGTCGGCACCAGTCCCCCGAGTTTCGACAAGCAATACCTTCGCGACTGGCTGGAGGGAAAGGGTTGGGATAAAAAAGCCCCGGCTCCGCCTTTGGATGCCGAGGTGATCGAGCGCACCGCCGGCAAATACAAAGAGGCTTTCGACCGGCTCACCGCCTGAGATAAGGCTTGCGGCGTTTCGCCCGCTCTCGCCGCCGACCCCTAGGCCCGGCGACGATGCGGGCGAGAAGGCAAAGCGGTGCCGGCCGCCTCGGGATTTCGATGGCTATCGGGGCGAGCGAGAAGGGAAAAAGGCCAAGGCCAACGGGATTTTCTTTGCCTTTTGTCGCCCGAGAAATTGGCCTTTGCCCGGGGCGCAAAAGCGCTTTCGCGATCGACAGTCGAAGGCGACCGGGTTCGGATTCGGGGTCCGGGATCGAAGGCCGGGGCCGCGGATAACAATCGGATAAAAGCGCGAAGTTCGAGATCGAATCAAGGCGTGGATAGGCGGAGCCAGCGATAACGATCGATGGAATCGATCTCGATCGTCAGCGACCGGTCGTCTCGCAGCAGATCGAGAGCGATGCGATCCCCGGCTTCCCGCCCTCTCCAGAGGCTTCGATAAAAACCGAGCAAGCCGCGTACCGCCTCCCCCTCCACCGCGGCGATGATATCCCCGGGCTCGATGCCCGCCTGCGCCGCCGGACCCTTCTCGGCGATGCGGATCACGACCACCCGATCGTCCCCGCTTTCCTTGGCGTGCAGGCCGAGCCATGGTTTCGGGGTCGCCGAGGATCGGCCGTGGGCGATCAGGTCCCCCAATCTCTCTCGGAGACGATTGAGGGGGACGAACATATTGCCGATGCGGTGTTGCGGCTCGGCGGCCTCGGGGTCGGCATCGGCCAATACGAGCGAGCCGATACCGATCAGCTCCCCGGCGGTCGAAACCAACGCCGCACCCCCGTAATCCCGATGCGGGGGCCAAGTGAACAGCGCACCCTCCAACAAATATTCCCAATAACCCGCGAAATCGCGCCGCGAGACCATCTCGATCGGCAGGATCGCCGGCTGCAAGCGCCCGAAGGAAACGACGACCGCCAGGTCCCCTTCGGCGAGGCGATCGGAATCCCCGAGCGGCATCGGAACCACCTTGCGCAGGGGCTGCTTCGCGCGCAGCAATCCGAAGCCGGTGTCGTGGTCGTAAGCGACGATCTCCGCGGCGCTGCGCTGCCCACCGGCCGTTTGCACCCAAGCTTCCTCGGCCTCGAGGATCAGGTAGCCGATGGTGACGACGAGCCCGGTGCCGTCGACGACCACTCCGCTGCCGGATCGCACGCGCCCCAAGGTGTTGACGGTGCGGGCGTTTTCGGGGATGACGGCCTGCACCGAGACCACTGCGCTGAGCAGGGTCAGCAGGGATTCCTCGTCGTCTTTTGCCTGCACTTCGCTGCCGGGCGCGGGCGAAAACGCGTATATCGCGGGCGCAAGGAGCCAGAAGAAGAGCCCCGCCGACAAGGCGGCGAGCCGAGTGCCCGCGGCCCGGGGAAAGGACCGCCGCGAGCGCCGCCGAAGGCGTGCCGGATCGAGGGGGCGATTCAAGGGCCTCGATCCTCGGCGCGGGCTTTCAAAGCCGCCACCCCCGGGAGTTCGCGGCCTTCGAGGAATTCGAGGAAGGCCCCGCCGCCGGTGGAGAGATAGGAGAGATCGTCGGCGACGCCGAAGGCTGCAGCCGCGGCTAAGGTGTCGCCGCCGCCGGCGATCGAGAAGGCCGGCGAGCGGGCGATGGCTTCGGCGATCGCCCGGGTTCCGGCAGCGAAGGGCGCCCGTTCGAAGACCCCGAGAGGGCCGTTCCATACGATCGTGCCTGCGCCTTCGAGCAAGGCACCGTAAGCACGAGCGGTTTCGGGTCCGATATCGAGGATCATTTCGTCTCGATGGACGGCGTCCACCGGGCATATCCGGGCTTGCGCGGCGTCATCGAGTCCCGGGGAAACCACGACATCGATCGGTAGCGGGATATCCCCTTTGCGCTCGATCATCGCGCGGCGGATATCGAAGGCGCGCTCGACGAGCCCGGGCTCCATCAACGACTTCCCGGTATCGAAACCGGCGGCGGCGATGAAAGTGTTGGCGATCCCCCCGCCGAGGATCAGTCGATCGACCCGCTCGGCGAGCGCTTCGAGCACGCCGAGTTTGGTGGAGACCTTGGCGCCGCCGACCACGGCCACCAAGGGACGCGCAGGTCTCGCCAAGGCTTTTCCGAGGGCTTCCAACTCCGCTTCGAGGAGCGGACCGGCACAAGCCGAAGGGGCGAAGCGAGCGACCTTGCAGGTGGAGGCATGGGCGCGATGCGCGCTCCCGAAGGCGTCCATCGCATAGATATCGCACAGGCTCGCCATCGCCGAGGAAAGGGCATCGTCGTTCTCGGTTTCGCCGGGGAGAAAACGCAGATTTTCCAAAAGGGCGATCTCGCCGGGCTCGAGGGCGGCGCTCGCGGCGGGCCAATCCTCGATACCCCCGGATATCAGAGGCACCGGTCGCCCTAGAAGTTCGCCGAGGCGCGCCGCCACCGGAGCCAAGGAAAAAGCGGCATCGAAACGACCGGGCTGGGGGCGCCCGAGATGGGACATCGCCAGCACCCGCGCCCCGGCTTTCAGGGCGTGGCGCAAACCGGGAAGAGCGGCGCGGATGCGGGCATCGCTGCCGATCTCGCCGTTTCGGATCGGAACGTTCAGATCCTCGCGGATCAGAAGCCTGCGGCCTTCGAGATCGAAATCCCTCAAAACCGGGATCCCGAGCGCACCGTTCTTCTGCGGGCGAATGGGCATCGTCAAAGTCCGGTTCGGCCCTAAGGGGCGTTCATCGCCGCCGATGTGGTATCGAGCATCCGATTCGAAAAGCCCCATTCGTTGTCGTACCACGCGATGACCTTGGCCAAGCGCCCTTCGATCACCCGGGTCAAGGAGGCGTCGCAGGTCGAGGATGCGGGGTCGTGGTTGAAGTCGATCGAGACCAAGGGTTCCTCGCAAAAGGCGAGGATACCGGCCAGCTCGTTTTCCGAGGCCTTCTTGAGGGCCTCGTTGATTTCCTCTCGCGTGGTATCGCGCATGGCGGTGAAGGAAAGATCGACCACCGAGACATTGATGGTGGGCACGCGAATCGCGAAACCGTCGAGCTTGCCGTCGAGCTCCGGCAGCACCAATCCTACCGCCCGCGCCGCGCCGGTGCCGGTGGGGATCATCGATTGGGTGGCGGAGCGAGCCCGCCGCAGGTCGGAATGACGGACATCGCTCAAGACCTGATCGTTGGTATAGGCATGGATGGTGGTCATCAGTCCGCGCTCGATGCCGACGCTCTCGTGGATGACCTTCGCCACCGGGGCGAGGCAATTGGTGGTGCAAGAGGCATTGGAGATCACTTCGTGCGCGGCGCGCAGGGTGTGGTGATTGACACCGTAAACGACGGTGGCATCGACATCCGCTCCGCCCGGGGCGGAAATGATCGCCTTTTTCGCCCCCGCCCGCAGATGCCCGCCCGCTTGTTCGCGTCCGGTGAACAAGCCGGTGCATTCGAGCGCGACATCCACCTCGAGTTCTGCCCAAGGCAGTCGCTGCGGATCCCGCTCGGCCAGCACGCGAATCCGGTCGCCGTCGACGATCAGGGCATCGCCGTCGACCCCGACCTCGCCCGCGAAGCGACCATGCACGGTGTCGTAGCGCAATAGATGGGCGTTGGCCGCGGCATCCCCCAAGTCGTTGATGGCGACGATGCGGAACTCGTCGCGGCGCCCGCTCTCGTAAAGGGCGCGCAGGATATTGCGTCCGATGCGGCCGAAGCCGTTGATCGCTACATTGATCGTCATATCGCATCCTCGTTTTCAGGTCGGAGTTTCAAGTGCGAGTCCGGGCGTCCATGATCCACGGCCTTTGGCCGCCGGCCGTCGCCGGCTTCTTCGCCCTCGGTGATCGAGAAGGGGCGAAAATTCCCCTTCGAATTCCTTTTCGAATTCCTTTCACGAGCCTCGAGCCCCCGGGCGAGCGAAGATCGTAGATCGTATAAGAAGGCATAGGAAGGCATTCGCTCTTCGGGCCGCGACTCGAAGCGTCGCGATATCGAGCCCAAGACCCCTTTGAAATATAGCCCGGCTCATGAAGAAGTCTATCGCCGATGCATTTTCGAGCATTCTTAGGGGTCGCGCCCGAGGCTATCCGGAGCCGTCGCCCAAGCCGGCCATCGAGATCGCCGCTGCCGACGAGATCGATCGTTCGCAACGAGGGCTTGGCGTATCGGATGCTTTGCCCGCGACCCGAAAGCCGGATCCCGAGATTCCCATTCCCGGGGCCGCCTCGACGAAAGGGTCCTCTCGCTCGTTTTTCGAAAGAAGCCTCCCCTTCGCCTTTCGACACCGCCGCCTCATGAAAAAGATACATAATCACGGGGGCTGTCGTTTGTTCTACCATCTCTACCATCGATCGTGCAGTGGACAAATCCTTCGATTCGGCTTTTGTACCATTGCCGATTCGCCTTTGGCACCCTCGGACGTTCTCGGCCGGGGATTCGACACCCGCTTTCTTTCGGCTTTTTCAGCCCCGAGGAGGAAATGACGATGGCGCAAAACAGCACAATCGGAACGCCGGAGCAACTGGCAGACCCGAACTGGACTCCGCCGCTGTCTCAGGCGATTCCGCTCGGCATCCAGCATGTCTTGGCGATGTTCGTCTCCAATTTCACCCCGGCGATCATCATCGCCGGAGCGGCGGGTTTCGGCTTCGGCTCGAACTCTCCGGATTTCCCCGAAATGATCTACATGATCCAGATGAGCATGGTTTTCGCGGGCTTGGCGACCCTGCTGCAAACGCTCGGCGCCGGGCCTATCGGCGCTCGCTTGCCGATCATGCAAGGGACGAGTTTCGCCTTCGTGCCGATCATGATCCCGCTGGTCGCGGGAAAGGGAGTGGATGCGATGGCCGCGGTGATGGGCGGAGTGCTGGTCGGCGGCATCTTCCATTTATTTCTCGGCACCTTCATCAAGCGCATCCGCTACGCCATGCCGCCCTTGGTGACCGGGTTGATCGTGCTGATGATCGGCTTGGCCCTGATCAAGGTCGGCATCCAATACGCCGCCGGCGGCGTACCGGCAATCGGCAAGCCGGAATACGGCAGCCTGCTGAATTGGAGCATCGCCGGGATCGTCATCGTGGTGACCTTGGGCCTCAATTTCTTCACCCGCGGGATGCTGAGCACCGCGGCGGTGTTGTTGGGGATGGTGGCCGGTTATTTGGTCGCGTTGGGGGTGACCGTGTTGGGATATGAGGAAATGATCAGATGGGGTGCGGTCGGACAGGCGCAGGTTTTCGCGCTGCCGGATCCCTTCCATTTCGGCATGGAGTTCACCACGGCCGCGATCATCGGGATGTGCGCGATGTCCGTAGTCTCGGCGGTGGAAACGGTCGGCGATGCATCGGGGATCTGTCGAGGCGGCGCCCGGCGAGAAGCCAACGACGATGAGATTCAAGGGGCCACCTTGGCCGACGGTCTCGGCACCGCCATCGCCGGTCTTTTCGGGGGGCTGCCCAATACCTCGTTCAGCCAGAACGTAGGCTTGGTGGCGATCACCGGGGTGATGAGCCGCATGGTGGTCGCGATCGGCGCCGGCTTTTTGGTCCTCGCCGGGCTGTTCCCGAAAGTGGGGGCCATCATCTCCACGGTGCCGATCGAAGTCCTCGGGGGGGGGGTCATCGTGATGTTCGGCATGGTCGCCTCCGCCGGGGCTTCGATCCTCTCCCGAGTCGAGTGGAGTCGGCGCAATATGCTGATCTTCGCCATCTCCTTGGCGGTGGGTTTGGGGCTGCAGTTGGAGCCGGGGGCATTGCAGCATCTTTCGGGGACCGCGAAGCTGCTGATGGTTTCGGGGCTTCTCCCGGCGGCCTTGATCGCCATCGTGCTCAATCTGGTGCTGCCGGAAGACGATGCTTCGAAAGCCCCCGATGGGATGGACGAGCCCGCCTGACAGAGCGAGCGACAGGGGATCCGCAAGTCGCGTTCTCGCGCTTGCGGATCCCGATCGCTCGAACGAGGCTCGAAGACGAGGGGCGTAGGGCTATGAAGTCGGGTCGGCGGCGGATAGGCTATCGATTGCGCTGAGCGGGGTCGCTCGTTCGTTGCAAGCCATGATCCATGATCCCGGGATTGATCCGGCGATGATTGGCCGCGTCCTGCCCTCGGCGTCGATCGGGCGTCGATCGGCCCTTGCCCCCGCCGTATTCCTGCGCAACCCTCAAGCGCAGCGAGGTTATTTGCAACTCATCAGGTTTTCGATCAATTTTTGCGAATATTCATGAATCCCCACCCGCCAGATCTTCCGGCCGGGGTAATAGTCGCAGTGATATTTGATGCGTAGCCAATCGCCCTTGGGGGTTTTGAATTGAATGCCGGCGCCGCTGTATCGGATGTTATCGGTGTCGTTGATATTCGCCGATGAAAAAACGCGCGTGCCCGGCTCCCAGATGAATTCGAAGGGCGCGAACTCCTCGATGCTTTTTTTGCAGATCGCTTCGGCATCCTCCCAATGCTTGGTGGCGCTCAATTGCGCATGCGCATTTGCGAAGAGCGTCAGCAAGAGGGCAAGGGGGATCAGGCCTTTCTTCGCGTTCACATCTCATCTCCTTTGTCGAAATCCCGCACGATCTGCAGGTTGAAAATCACTTCGCCGAAAAGAATATCGACCGACGATGATCGCCAAGGTCGATCCTAACCCATCCCTACCCATCTCTTGCGCATCGAGGTGGTCGACCGCGTTTTCCAAGTCTTCGACGGGCAAGTCTTCGACGGGCGCTCAGCACGGGCCTTCAAGGTCGCGGCCCTTCGTCCTTTCGATCGTGCGCCGAACTTCGGCGGCAAGGTGCTCGGCGGTCAGCCCGAAGTGTTCGTAGACATCCTTCCAAGGAGCGGATTTCCCGAAATCGTCCACCCCGACGACCGCGCCTTCTTCCCCGACCCAGGCCCGCCAGCCGCTTCGAACCCCGGCTTCGATCGCCACCCGAGCCCGCTGCGAGGGCGGCAATACCGATGCGCGATAAGCCTCGTCCTGGGCTTCGAATCGATCCACGCTCGTCATCGAAACCACCCGCACCGAAACCCCTTCCCTGTCCAGCGAGGCGGCGGCGTCCATCGCGATGCCGACCTCGGAGCCGGTGGCGATCAACAGCGCATCGCCCCCGTCGCGCAGAATATGAGCCCCCCGCCGAATATCCGCCAAGCGATCGGGGCTGCGCTCTTGGTGCGCAAGGCCTTGGCGCGAAAAGATCAAGCAGGTCGGACCGTCTCGGCGTTCGAGCGCCGCCTGCCAAGCGACCATCGACTCCACCGCATCGCAAGGGCGCCAAACCGACATCCCGGGGATCAGCCTCAAACTAGCGGTTTGCTCCACCGCCTGATGGGTGGGGCCATCCTCGCCCAAGCCGATGGAATCGTGGGTGAAGACGAAGATCACCCGCTGCCCCATCAGCGCCGCCATCCGCAGGGCGTTGCGGGCGTACTCCGAGAATACGAGAAAGGTCGCGCAATAGGGGATGAAGCCGCCGTGCAGCGCAAGGCCGGTGGCGATCGCGCTCATCGCGAATTCGCGCACCCCGAAATAGAGGTAGTTCCCCTCCGGGGATGTGCGCGAGAGGACCCTCGATCCGCTCCAGCGGGAAAGATTCGAGCCGGTGAGGTCGGCGGAGCCGCCGATCAGCTCCGGCAGCATCGGCCCCAAGGCCTCGAGGGCTTTGAGCGAGGCTTGGCGCGAGGCGATCGACAAGGCCTCGGCGTCGACGGCGGCCAGCGCATTCGCACATGCGGCGTCCCAGCCTGGGGGTAAAAGGCCTTGCGTGCGGCGCTTGAACTCGTCGGCGTCCTCGGGGAAGGCGGCACGATAGGACTCGAATCTCGTTTGCCAATCGCGATAGCGTTTTTCGCCTTCGGCGCGGGCGTCCCAAGCGGCGTAGAGCTCGGCGGGGATCTCGAAGGGCGGATGCGTCCAGCCGAAAAAGGCCCGCGCCCGCTCGACCTCCTCGACCCCCAAGGGAGCGCCGTGGGCCGAGGCATCTCCCTGCTTGCCCGGCGACCCGAAACCGATGATCGTCTTGCAGCACAAGAGCGAAGGACGATCCGACACCGCCTTGGCGGCGGCAATAGCCGCGTTCACCGCCGCCGCATCGTGCCCGTCCACATCTTGCACCACATGCCAGCCGTAGGCCTCGAAACGCGCCGGGGTATCGTCGGTGAACCACCCCTTGACCTCGCCGTCGATGGAGACGGCGTTGTCGTCGTAAACCCCGATCAGCTTGCCCAATCCCAAGGTGCCGGCGAGGGAGCAGGCCTCGTGCGAGATCCCCTCCATCAGACAACCGTCGCCGAGAAAAACCCAAGTGCGGTGATCGACGACCTCATGCCCCGGGCGGTTGAAACGAGTCGCCGACACCCTCTCGGCGATGGCCATCCCGACCGCGTTGGCGAGGCCTTGTCCCAAAGGTCCGGTGGTGGTTTCGACGCCCGGGGTGTCGCCGTATTCGGGGTGTCCCGGGGTGCTCGACCCCAGCTGACGGAAACGTCGGATCTCGTCGATCGGCAGGTCATAGCCGGATAGATGCAACAACGCGTAGAGCAGCATCGAGCCGTGGCCGTTCGACAGCACGAAGCGATCCCGATCCGGCCAATCGGGGTGATTCGGGTCGTGCCGAAGATGGTCGCACCACAGCGCCTGCGCGATATCCGCCATCCCCATCGGCATCCCCGGATGGCCGGAACCCGCTTGCTGCACGGCATCCATGGATAACACGCGAATCGCGTCGGCAAGTTCTTTGGAGGTGGGCATCGAGTGGGTCTCTTCGCGAGGCTTTGCACAAAGCTCTTGATGTTAATGGAATTGTTCGAAGCAAGGGGGAAAAGCCGCGGTATCCGCCTTGTCTTGCGCCGCTTGTCTTGCGCCGGGCAAATGCCCGTTGAAAAGCGATCGAAAGCGATCGTCGGCATCGATGACTTTCGTCGCATCGCATCGGAGCCGAAGGGCGAGGCGATATCGTCCTCGCCCCGATTTTTCGAGCCCCGCATCGGGGTATCGTTGGCTCGGGATCGCCGATGGATCGCCCAGGCTTCGCCAGGAGATCGCCGAAAAAATCGAATGCGGGCGAGAGGCTTCGAATCGAGCGTATCCCCTTGCCATCCTCGCTTCCTCCTCGGGGACGAAAACGGTCTTTTGCCCGATCCTCGAAGGCCTCTTCGCTCGGGGCGACACCGGCGAAGAGCCGATCGGCCTTCGGGCTCGGGAGTTCACGAGGGGGATTCCCCCCGCAGGTGGACGAGGCCATCGAAGGGGGCATATCCATAGGCGGATTCGCCGCGGCCGGCCGCCCGCTCGCCCGCCCGAAGGCTCGCAAGGGCTCGCATCGGTGCGATGAAAAGCGGCCGCGCTTTTCAACCCCGAGCGGTGCCGGATCGGTCTTTCGTCGAGAGTCGAAGGGGGCGATCCGGCGATCGCAAACCCTAAGCGTCGGATCGCCGCTTTCGAGATGACACCGAGTGCGAGGATCGAGCGCCGCCGCCGCCGGAGGATCGGCTTCGGCAAGGGGGTAAAAACCTCGGCGGACGAGGGGCGAGCCCCTTTTCGAGGATTTAAGAGGGTAGCCCCGCTTGCAGGCTGCGGGCCAAGGAGCGAGCGGCAAGGAGGGCCTCTTCTT
The DNA here is from genome assembly GCA_965220535.1 of Gammaproteobacteria bacterium. Lineage (GTDB taxonomy): Bacteria > Pseudomonadota > Gammaproteobacteria > HK1 > HK1 > HK1. The sequence continues at coordinate 2,167,920 of OZ244833.1, forward strand.
GCCCGGAAGCGGGCTCGATCGCATCGAAAAGCAGTGCTTTGGCGACCCGCCTTTCGAGCGCAGACGCGTCCGGCGGCGGCTCTTCGCTCAGATGACCCCGCTCGAGCAGCCATTCCCTCGTCTCTTCGAGTTTTTCCTTGCGAAAGTTGCGCAACGAACCCACCGCTTCCAGCAGTCGGCGCCCGTCGCCTTTCGTCTCGCCAACGATGGCGACCACCCGCTCGATGAAGACATCGCTGACGATCCCCGATTGCCTCAGGGCCTCGATATCGACCGGCCGTGCCCGTCCTTCCTGCCAGGCCTCGAACCAGGCCTTCGCCGCGACGAGCGAGCGTTGCAAACGAGGCCGGTCCAAGGGTGTCAGCACCGCCGCCGCGTCGCCCGCTGCGAGCAGGGAGTCGAGCGCCCCGATATGGTCGATTCCGGCCACCAGCAGTCGCCGCAACAGCGGCAGATCGTCGCGCAGCAAGTAGAAGAGATGGGTCGCATCCGGCTGCCAAGGGTCGATCGCCGGCACCCCCAAGCGCTGCCCGTATTCCTCGGGGGAGTCGTCGCCGGGCCGCGGCGGGGGTTCCGGCGCCCGAGGAAGCGCCAAATCGCCGGCGCTTTTCACCGCCCGGGCGAGGCGGCGACGCTCCGCGAGATCGATCACCGCAGTCTTCGGGGCTTGCCAATAGCCCGCTTCTTGCGGCTGGGCGGTGAGGTAGAAGATTTGGCGTCCCTCGCGGCAAGCGAAATCCGTAAGCGCTTGGGCCACGATCCGAAAGCGCTCGGGGTCGGCGGTGGTCAGCGCCTCGTCGAGGAAAAAGGGCAAGGGCGCCCGACCCTTTTCGGCCTCGAGGGCCCACGCGATGCGCACCGCCAATCGCAGCTGCATGCGGGTGCCGGTCGACAGCTCCGCGAGCGAACGCAGAGCGCCGTCGGCCGTATCCCTTGCCGAGAAGCGATCCCCGGGGCTTGGCACCAGCGCGAATCGGTGTCGAGAAAAATGCGCGAACCAGTCCTCGGCGCGACGCAAAAGCGCCGGACGGCTATCCGTTCGATGCACGGCCTCGATTTCGTCGAGCCAAAAGGCGCGCGCCTCGGCTTGTTCGGCGTCTTCGAAACGCATTTCCAAGGCATCCCTTCGCTGCCGGCATTTCGCCCGCGCCCCTTCGAGAATGTCGCTTTGCCCCGCTCGGTCGACGAGGGTGCGGATGCGCGTGATTTCCTCTTGCAGGCTCGATATTTGCCCTTTGCAAGCCTCGAGTTCGTTGATGAGGCGGTCGATGGCTTGGTCGTCGTCGGCTCTTGCCAAGGCCGTCAGATCGGCATCGCCTTCGAGCTCCGCGGTGCAGGATTTTTCCGCCCCGACGCTCTCGGATCGATCCTTTTCCAGATTCCGCCACTGCCCGAGACGCCCCGAACGCCGGCGCAGCTCGGCCTCGTCCTCGGCTTCGAGCCCCGCTTCTCGATAGAGCGACGCGATCTCCGCCCGGCACCCTTCGTAAGAGGCGCGGCTCTCCCGCACCTGCTTTTCGGCATCGTTTTTCGTGCGCAAAGCATCGTCCTTGGCCTGCATCCTCGCCTGCAAAATCTCCAAGCGGGATTGGAGGATATCGGCCGAGTCCGGGCTTCGATGCATCGCCTTTTCCGGCGCCGACGAGTCCTCGTAAGCGGCGAGAAAAGAGTCGATTTCCCGCTGCGAACGATCCACCTCCGCTGCCAGATATTCGCAACGATCGCGTTGCTTGACGAGATCGCCGTCCGCGCGGGCGTATCGATCGACGAGCCGTAGCCAACGCTCGAAAGAGGCGTCGAGGAGGAGGGGGTCGAAATGCACCTTGCGGGCGATGGGCTCGAGCCGCTCGCGCTCCGAGGAAAGCGCGTTTCGCCGCTCGCTCAGGCGTTCGCGGAGGCGCTCGATCCGACGGGCGTCGTCGATACACCCGCAGGCCGCGGCCAGCTCGTCGCCTAAAGATTCGATGCGCTCTTGTACCGACTCCCTCGTCCACCTTGCGGGGGCGGCGATCCCTTGGCTTTCGAAATCCGCCTGCGCTCGCTCGCGTCGGGCTTTTCCCGGATCGAGATCGAGCGCGGCCCAGCCGCAGAGTCCGGCGATCGCTCCGAGGAGAAAAAAAGCGATCGCCGGCAACCACGCCGCCCCCGCATCGGGGCTCGAACCGAGGCCCCCGAAGAGCGGGGGCAGGAAAAAAAGCGCGACGATACCCGCGACGATACAAAGGAAAAACGAGAGGGCGAAGCCGATGCGCCGGGCGGGGGAAGCGCTGTGCTTCGAGGCCGTCGTCCATCGGACAAGCGATCGGAGGCCTCGCCGCAGTCGCTTGGGGAGATCCGGATCGGGCTCGCCGGATGCCCCCTCGATCGTCGATGCGCTCGGGTTCGCCTCCGCTCCCGACGCGCTTGCCTGCGATTGCGCTTGCCGCTCTTGTGCGCTCGAAAGTTCTTTTTCGATCGCCCGCACTTCGGCTTCGACCCCGCGATAGGCGGCCAGCGACCGCTCCGCTTCGCTCAGGCTTTCGGGGTCGATCCGCGCTTGCATCCCGGGGGGCGTTCCGAGTTCGCGTCCCGCGACGTCCCGCTCGGCCAGGGCTTCGCGTTCGCCTTGCCGGGCATGCTGCAAATCGCTTTCCCATTCCTTCAACTGCCGAAGGCGTGTCCGGATGCGTGCCGGCATCGCGGGATCCGGGGAGTTCGCGCTCAATCCGCTCGCTTGGAACTCCCGCTCGCGGAACTGCGCTTCGGCGCGGGCGGTCTCGTATCGGTTTTTGGCTCGCTCGAGCGCGTCTTCGAGTTTTTTCAGCCTTTCGATTTCGTCTCCGCGCAGGCGATCCATCGCCGGGGGAAAATCCTCGCGCATCGCTTCGATTTCGCGCGAGCGCTTGCGATGGGCAAGCCATTCCTTGGCCCGCAAGACGCGCGGGAGGCGCTCGATCCGCCGGCCGAGGCCTGCAAGTTCCTCCTCCAACGCCCTAAGACGCCCTTCTTCGCGCACCAAGGCTCGCTGCTCTTCCTCGATGCCCCGCAGTTCCGCCTCGGCCTCGCCCAAGGCTTTGGCTTCGCGGTGGCCGAAGCGAGGACCGACGGCGACCTTGCAGGCCTTCCTTGCGCTTTCGAAGTCGTAGCCCCCGGCGAGCCCGCGAGCGATCTCGCGGGCGATATCCGCATCGTGCCGACCCTCGCCCGCCAGCAAATCCTCGACATGCAAGAGATAGCCGTCGAGATGATGCGCTTCGGGCAAAGGCGGCTCGCTTCGCTGACCGGCGCAGCTCCACTGCAGGCTGCGGCCGCTGCGCACGACCTGCCACCGGCTCCCGTCGGAATCCTCGAATTCCGCTTCGATATCGACGGCCTCGCTCGAAGGCAAAGCCCGCGCATCGAGCAGCGCCCGTACCGCCCGCACGATGCTGCTCTTGCCGGAGGCGTTGGGACCGTGAACGATATTGATGTCATCCGCCAAGCCGTCGAGTTCGAAAGCGGGAGGGGCGAGCCCCGCCAGCCGCCGAATGGCGATGCGGTGCAATTTCACGATCCCCCTTCCTCTTTCTCGGGGTCGCGGCGTTGTTCCTGCAAGGCGTCGAGCGCCGAAAACGCGGCTTCTTCGAGCAATCCGGCGACGGTCTCGTCATCCGGCGGGGATCCCGCGACGCGGCGAAAAGCGCCGCGATGGCGTCGTCGCTCGAGGCGTTGTCGAAAGCCGTCGATCAAGGAGCGCCGCAAGGCCTCGTCCTCGGGCTTTTTATCCTTCGAGCGCAAAGCGAGGATGCGGCGAGCGAGGAGGGCCAAGGGGTCGCTGCCCCGAGCCAGATCATCGAGATCGATCGGCGGGCGCGTTTCCATGCGCCAGTCGTGGACGAAATAACGGATGCCCTTTTGCTCGATATCGAAGTTGTCGATCAAGTCCTCGCTTTCGAGGCGTCGCTCGATCCCCCGTCGCCCCGATATCCGACCGCAAAAACGCAAGCGACAGCCGACGGCCAAGGGGTGCAAACTCGCTCGCTCTTTGCCCGCATCGAAGCGTGCCTTCGAATATCCGTCGACGATCCCTCGATGCAATCGCCCGATGGCATCCTCGATCCGCACCCCCACATCCTCGTAGCCCTCGATGCCCTCGAGCGAGACCTCGACTTCCTCCCATCGCAAAGGGGCCAATGGCAGGTGCTCGATGTCAAGGCCCGCCGGGGTGCATTCGAGGATCCATGGGCCGTGTGGCCCCGCTTCGCCCGGATCGAGTCCGGTCAGGGAGCCGAGATATCCCATCGGACGGGGGGCGGTCAAGGCATCGGATTTGTGGATATGACCGAGCAGCCAGGCATCGACCGGGGCGGCGGCGAGATCGCTCGATCGCACCGGGGCCCAACGGCTCCCGGGGGCATCCCGATCGCAATGGAGAAGACCGATCACCGGGCCGCGGCGCGCATCGAGATCGGGCAGACGCGGCCCGAGCGGCAGGAGAGTCTCCAAGGGGCTGTTTCGTACGACGGGGCTCGGGAAGGACCAGCCCAGCAGATGCACCGCCGCGCCGCTTTTGTCCTCCAAGGTCAACGTTTCCCACCGACCGCCCCGCCCGAGCAGATAAAAGCCGCCGCCCCTAAGGACGCCCCCGAGGCTGCCCGCCTTGCCGTCGAGCGCGAGGATATCGGCCAGTCGCGGCAGGGTCTGCCCGTCGTGGTTGCCGTTGACCGCGATGACCGGCACTTCGGCTTCGGCGAGGCGTTCGATCCCGCGACGAAGCTCGCCGCAGGCTTCGTAAAAATCGTCCTCGTCGTCGATTACGTCCCCGGCCAGCAGCAGCGCCGCGATATCGTGATCGAGCGCGTAATCGACGCAACGGCGAAACGCCGCCGCGGGCCCGACTCCAAGGATCGGGCGGGATTCGCCGAGGGCCGCAGGAAGACGCGAGGGCGTGCGTCCCAAGTGGATATCGCCCAAACACAGAAACTTCATCCGAAGGGCCTTTATCCCCCTATCCGAGTCGTCGGATCGGCAGCGAAGACGAGAAGTCGGCAAGGGCTCCGCAAGGGGTCCGTGTAAGGGCTCCGCAAGGGCTCGTCGCGATATCGCTTCGAAGACGCTCTTCGGGCGAGCGCGATCAACCCTTGAACGTTTCCTCGTAGCGCTCCTCGTCGAATCCGATCAGGAGCGTTTTTCCGACGCGCAAGGCCGGAGCCCGCAAATTACCGGTCGGACCCAGCATGGCGTCGATCAGCTCCTCCTCGGGAGCCCCGCGGATGGTGAAGACCGTGGTCTTCTTGCCCTTCGATACGATGGCGCGCGAACAACCCTCGGCGAGGGAAAAAGCGTCCTCGCGCCCGAGCTTTCTTGATGCGGGAATGACATCGTCCGGCACGAGACGATGGGCGTCCAAGAATGCGGACGCCTTCTCGCAAGTTCGTCAGCCCTTGCGGTAGTGGTACCAGTTGATCTGTCGGTTCATGGGGATCTCCTGTTCGAGGATGGATGAGATGAACGAGACGGCGAATGATAACGAGTTCGATCGCAAGGACTCGAAGAGTTTCGAAGTCTGGGCACGATTTCAATGAGCGCCCTCGAGCGCGGTGAACAGCGGTGCGGCCACGCTCTCGATCTCGACATCGATGCATGCGCACGAACCGCATCGAAGCGCCGCTTCGAGGGCGGCATCGAGGCCGTCGACGGTGCGCACGCGTTCGCCGTAGGCGCCCAAAGCCTGCGCCACCCGATCATAGCGAGCCTTCGGCGAGAGTTCGCAGCCGATCAGTCGATCCCGTCCGTATTCCCGCAGCTGGATTCGATGCTCGGCATTCCAGCGGAAATCGTTGCCGATCACCGCGATGAATCGTGCCCCTTGGCGGACGGCGGTGTCGAATTCCGGGAGATGGAATCCCGCCGAGCCGTCGCCCATCATCGCCACGATCGTGGCTTGCGGCCGCACGAGGGCGGCGGCCAATGCCTGGCAAAGCCCCCCGCCGATGGCCCCGAAGGGACCGTTGACGATACGGGTGGGGGCATGGCAAAGCGCTTGCGCCCATTGGCCGTATTCGCCGCCGTCACAAACCAAAATCGGATCGTCGGCGGCGTCCAACAGCCTTTGCACCGCGGCGCAGACGAGACGGGGGTGGAGTCCTCGCTCCGGCGCCGGAGCCGCCTCCGATCGCCCCGGGAGCGCTTCCGGCGGGGGATCGCCGTCGACGATCTCGTTCCGACAAGCGATCGTTTGCGCCACCCGTTGCCGCCAAGGATCGCCGCTCGAGCTGCCAGACCCTCCTGCTTGCACGATCGCCTGTGCGGTTTCGACGGGGTCGGCGCAAGCGCTGAAAACGAGGCGCTCTCCGACCGCCTTTCGCGCCCTTTCGATCGTATCGGGTTCGGGATCGATCACCGCCAGCCTCGCTTCTTCGCCGAGGGTCGGGGGCTGCGCGAAATTCAAAGAGAAGTCCGGCGTCTTCCCCAACAACACGACGATGTCGGCTTGGGCAAGGCATTCGGGGAATGCGCCCAGCACCGGATCGCGCAGCCCGCGCGGACTCTCCATCGCGACGACCGGCGCGGCGATCGCCCTTTCCAAGGCATCGACAAGCGCCCCTTGGCGGCTGCGGGAAAGCGAAGGGCCGGTCAGCACGAGCGGCCGCTCGGCTTTTTCCACCAGATCCCCCAAGCGGGCGGCGAGCGACGAATCCGGCGGGAGCGCGGCAGGAGCGAAAAGCGTCGCCTCGACCGACCGATCTCGCTCGGCCACCGGGGCCTTCAGAAGATCGAAAGGCAAGGCCAGATGCACCGGACCCGGGCGAGGCGAAAGCGCCTTTGCGATCAGCTGCGCCGACATCCGGCCGATGTCCCCGGGGCGCTCGGGTCTCATCGACGCCTTGATGCCGGCGCGCGCGATCTCCTTTTGTGCCAGTTCCTGAAAAGCGCCTTTTCCGGCGGCGGCGATCGGAGCGTCCCCGGCTAGCAGCACCACCGGGCTTTCGGAAAAACGAGCGCCGAAGAGGGGCGACAGGGCGTTGGCGAAGCCCGGTCCGGCGGTGACGAGAGCGATGCCCGGGGTGCCGGTCAGCTGCGCCGAGGCATCGGCCATGAACACCGCCGCCGCTTCGTGGCGAACGTGCACGATGTCGATGCCGCTATCGATACAAGCGTCGTAAACCGGCATGATCTGGTTGCCGGAAAGACTGAAAATCCGGCGGACTCCGGCCTCGACGAGGGTTTTTACGAGGAGCGCAGCTCCGTTCATCGCTACCGATCCTCCGATGGCGCCTCGGCCATTATCTGCAAAATCATGATTTTCGACCGCAGGGCGAGAGCGAGGGTATCCCCCCCTATCGAGGGGGGAGGGCTCGTATGGGATACGCCGCCTCGGGTGCTTTCGCCGATCGAATCCGGCGCTTTTCGAAACCGGTATTCCCCAAGTGAAGAGGGCTATACCGAGACTATAACAATGCGGTATTTAAAACGCCTGTTTCTCCTGGTGCGGCAAGCGGCTATGTCGGCGGCTTTTTCAACAAAGCGGACAACGACGAGTGTCCGTCAATGGAGTGTTTACAACGGTGAATATCCCGATGATCGATCGCGCCGATTCGAGCCTTTGCCCAAGGTCGATCTTGCGCTCGCTCAGGATTGGAAAGCTGCTTCGCTCGGCGTTCTTGGCCGCCCTTGTTCTGGGCTCGTTATCGATGCTTGCCATCTTCCCCGGCCTTGCGAGCGCTCAATCGGTGAGCCCGCCGAAAACTGTATAGCAGCCTCGGATTATCCCAACAATCCCGGTGCGGCCTATGGAAGAGTTCTTCGAAATGATTGCGCCCACCCTGTCGATCTCGTCGGCATGTGGTTCACAAGGGAGTCCCGATATTTGTAGGCAGTCCGGAAGTCCTATGGCAGCAGAAGGCGGGCTGAGCGGTGTACGTAGCGTCATTCGGTCCCGGGTTTGTCTCGTTTATACCGATGCCGAAAAACAATACGACTCGGGCGTTAAGGAATGTAGTCTGTTACCAGTCCCGACCTCACGATGTGCAATGCAGTGGGTACCTACGCTATCGTCTATCCGGGTGCGCTCCCGACAGGCACTATCAACACGACCGGGACCACGTTGATCGCCCAACGAAGGCTCAGGCTCGGTCAGCGTCAGCGTTTCGCTCTCGGCGCAACCCGATTCGGATGTCAACCTCGATCTATCGAGCGACAACTCCGACGTGACGTTCACTCCATCTTCGCTGACCTTTACCTCCGGCAACTATTCCACCGTTCAGAACGTCAGCTTCCGCGCGGCGCAAGACGACGATATCACCGACGATTCCGCCACGATCACCATCGCCCCTCGTGTCGGCGCAAGCCGGGACATCGACGACGTTAGCAATGAAGACGTCTATCCCACCGCGACCGAAAGGGGCAACGGCACCTTCATCGTCACCTTGGGCGCCCCTCCGGCTTCGAGCGCCACCCTCTCGGTGATAAGCGACGATACGAGCGGGGCGACGGTCTCGCCGGCGACGCTGACCTTCATCGCCGCTAACGACGACACGGCGCCGGAGGTGACGGTCGTCGCCGAGGAGGATTTCGACTACAAAAAGGCGTCGCGAGCGTTCACGGTGCAGGTGCTGACGCGCACCGGCGGTGGCGGGGCGTTGGTCAACAACAGCGCCCAGGGCGGGGTTCGACGCGAGGGCGGTGTTTTCTCCTTCGACTCCCCTTCGGCGGCAGGCCAGATCCTGCGCGGCCGACCGGGTCGCAAGAGATAGGGACGGGCTAGGGACGACGGGATCGGGGCAAGGCACAATATCCGCTCCCGTAAAGGCCTATCGTCGACAACGCCGACTCCTGCGCCGATCCTTTCGTCGGGAGATCTTCGATATCAAGCCGACGAGGGCGTCGACCGACGGGCGCGTCTTCGTCGAAGTTATCGACGACGCCGGACGCGTCGCTTCGACGACGAGCGACCCCGGCCGTGCGGCTCTCTTTACCCCCGCCCGCACGCGGCCGGCCGACCTCGCACGGGCGAACCCCGACGATGACGCCTACCTTATCGATGCTGCCGCCGCCCCCGCTTCAACCGCGACACGACCGCCGGCCACGCTACCTCATCGATACCTACCGGCGGGGCGAGCGCAAGTACCTCGTCTACGGCGTGTGGACTCATCGCGTCTGGCTCTATACCAAAGATCGCGCCAAAGCGACGAGCTGCGATGATGAGCGAGCCTGCGCGCTCGCGGCCGTACTGAATGCCGATATTGCGCCCGGCTTCCGCTCGCTGAAACTCGCATAGCCCGATCCCCGCTCGCGCGGCGGGGATCGGCACGCGCTCGCCCACGGGCGAGCCTTCGAAGGCTTGCCGGCCCCGCCCCCGCGAGCGGCGGCAGTGAGCGAGCCCCAAGCCAAGCCCCGCAGCCAAGACCCGCAGCGATGAGCCCTCGGCGCAACCGACCTCGATTCGCCGTCAGGTGCTTGATAAAGCATCCGTCGCCTGCCCTTTTCTTGCCCGCCACACCGGCAGCGTGCCGCACCCCTTGCCTTTCGCTCGACGCGAAAATCGCAACCGGCAAAGCCTTCGCCGTGACCACCGGTCCTAAGAGTGCCGCTTTTCGAAAGCCCTTCCGATCCCACCGAGACCTGTCCGCCGAGTCGCCAATCTCGCGGCGGTGTACCATTTTCCGAGTCTTCGGCGGAATGCGGAATCGGACGAGGGTATCGACTCGTTGCCGCGGTCGATCGATCGCTCCTCGTATCGATCTCGGATCGATCTTTTGCAATATCGAATCATCCGCTCGAAACCATCGGCCTCGCGCCGAAGAAAACCGTGATCCATGAGTTCGCCTCGGGGTCGATAGCGCAAGACGTCGGGTCCGCGAAAGAGGATCGCGGCGAAGAAAATCGGGAGACGAACGATGGATGCAGCCGCGTTACATGAAGATGCCATCGTGATCGATGGCTTGGTGATCTCGAAATGGAGCGCATCCGTTTTCGAAGGAATGCGCACCGGTGGGCTGACCGCCGCCAACTGCACTTGCTCGGTGTGGGAGGGGTGTCGGGAGACGATGGAAAATATCGCGCGTTGGAAGCGATGGTTCCGTGAATACGACGATCTTTTGATGCCTGTGCAGACTACCGCGGATATCAGGCGCGCGAAGCACGAGAAGCGAACCGGGATCATCCTCGGCTGGCAGAATACATCGGCGCTCGAAGATCGCGCCGACTTCGTCGAAGTCTTTCGTGATCTCGGGGTGCGGGTGATGCAGTTGACCTACAACACCGCCAATTTCGTCGGCAGCGGTTGCTGGGAATCCCATGACGGCGGCTTGACGGATTTCGGCCGGGATGTGATCGACGAAATGAACCGCTGCGGAGTGTTGGTGGACCTTTCGCATGTCGGCCCGGTTACCAGCGCCCAAGCGCTGCGGCATTCGGCTCGCCCGGTTTCCTTCACCCACTGCTGTCCGGCGGCGATCAAGGATCATCCGCGCAACAAGAGCGACGAGGAAATGCGAGCGGTGGCGGAGCGCGGCGGCTTCGTCGGGATCGCCACCTATCCGCCCTTCATGCCTTGGGGGGACGACACCACGGTGGACCATTGCGTCGAGGTCATGGAGTATGCGATCGACGTTGTCGGGGAGGATGCGGTCGGGGTCGGCACCGACTTCACCGAAGATCAAGACCTCTCCTTTTTCGAATGGCTCCGGCGCGACAAAGGCGAAGGTCGCCTGCTGGTGCCCGGCACGCCCCGGGTTCCGCGCTTGCCCGAGGGTTTGGCGAGGCTGAACGAATTCCCCTCGCTGACGGCGGCGATGGTGCGCCGGGGCTGGGGCGAAAAGCGCATTCGCAAGATTTTGGGGGAGAACTGGCTTCGCTTCTTGGGCGATGCCTGGGGCGAATGAAGGATCGACGACGGCGACGGCGACAAGACGCCGCGTGAGATCCTCCGCCCGGCGGCGTTGTCGATATTCGCTTTCCCGAGGCTGATGCGAGGAGCCGAAAAATATGCGCCGAGCCCTCGTCGCCCCCGAGTTCGCCATCGCCGGTGCCGGCGCTTTGTGGGGAATCATCTGGATCCCGCTGCGTTATCTCGAGGGTCTCGGGACGGGTCCGTTGTGGGCGATGTTGGGGACCTTCGCCCTCTCCTTGCTGTTATCGCTACCGCTGATCGTGCGCCGCCATGCCGTCAGGACCGCCCTTGGCTCTCCCCGCTTGCTGATCACCGGATTGTTCACCGGCGGCTCCTTCGTTCTCTATTCGATGGCGGTCGTGCTGACGGATGTGGTGAGCGCGATCCTTCTTTTTTATCTCAGCCCGGTATGGGCGACCCTCTTGGGGCGCGTGCTGCTCGCCGAACGCTTCACCCCCGCTCGCATCGTGGCGTTGACGATGGGACTCGGCGGACTTTGGGTGGTGCTCGGCGTCGACGGCCGGCTTCCGCTGCCGCGCAATATCGGTGATTGGTGCGGCCTTGCCGGGGGCGTAGCGTGGGCCTTGGGCAGTTTGCGGGCCCATCAGGACACCGCTTTTTCGGCGATGGCGCAGACCCTCACGCTTTTTATCGGGGGAACGTGCGCGGTCGGGATCATCATGGCGCTCGATCTGGCGTTCCATACAGACCCCGAGCCGATACCGGTCGTCGACCTTAGAGCGCTTCCGGTCATCGCCTTGTTGGCGGTCGTGACGATCGTCAGCACTTGGGGGGTTCTATGGGGGGTGAAGAGGATAAGCCCGGGCCGGGCGGCATTGTTGCTGATGGTCGAGGTATTGGTCGGTGTCGCCTCGGCCGCCGCGCTTGCGAACGAGCCTTTCGGTTGGCGGCAGATCATCGGATCCGCGCTGATCTTGGTCGCCGCTTTGGCCGAGGTTCGCCCGCAGGGCAAGGACAAGGAAAAGGGCAAGGACAAGGACGACCCGCCGTCGGTATCCGAACTGACATCCGAATCGGCATCCGAACCGGCGTCCGAATCGGCATCCGAGCCTCGTCGATGATCGCCTAAGAGGGCTTTTTATCGAAAAGAGATCGTCTTTTTTCCGCCGTGCGCGGGAAAGCGAAAGCGAGGTGCGAGGGTCGCCGGTCCCGGTCGACTTCAGTCGGAGTCGAAGACAAGGATCGAGGCTTCGAAGGATCGATACCCTCCCGCCGCCGAAGGCGCATCTTTTCAAACCTCAAGTCAGCTTTCGAGCTCGGGGCGGTCGGCGAATTGCTCCAAGGCTTCGGGATTGGCGAGGGCTTCCGAGTTGCGCACGGGGCGACCATGCACGATATCGCGGACCGCAAGTTCCGTGATCTTGCCGCTGCGGGTACGGGGGATATCGCTCACTTGGACGATGCGCGCCGGGACATGACGCGCGGTGGTATTGGCGCGAATCTCTTGCCTGATCTTCTCCTCCAACGCCGGGCTCAGATCGACCCCCGGGGCCGGCACCACGAAGAGAACGACGCGCACATCCCCCTCCCATTGCTGACCGATCACCAAAGCCTCGGTGATTTCGTCGAGCCCTTCCACTTGGCGGTAGATTTCGGCGGTTCCGATCCGCACCCCGCCCGGATTGAGCACGGCGTCGGAGCGACCGTAGATGATCATCCCCCCGGATTCGCTGATCTCGATATAGTCGCCATGGCACCACACCCCTTCGTAGCGGGCGAAGTAGGCGTCGTGGTAGCGTTTTCCGTCGGGGTCGTTCCAAAAACCCAAGGGCATCGAGGGAAAGGCGCGGGTGCATACGAGTTCGCCTTTTTCGCCGACGAGGCGGCGTCCGCGCTCGTCGAAGGCCTGCACATCGAGGCCTAGCCCCAAGCACTGGATCTCCCCTCGCCGCACCGCGGTCGCGGGGTTGCCGAGCGCGAAGCATCCCATGATATCGGTTCCGCCGCTGATCGACGACAAACAAATATCGCCTTTGACGGATCGATAGACGAAATCGAAACCCTCGGGAGCCAAGGGCGAGCCGGTGGACAGGATCGTCTTGAGCTTTGCCAAGCGATGACTGTTCGCGGGGACCAATCCCTGCTTTCGTACCGTATCGATGAATTTGGCGGAGGTGCCGAAGATATCGATATCCTCTTCGTCCAAGATATCGAAAAGGGCATTGCCATCCGGATGCAGGGGGGAGCCGTCATAAAGCACCACCGTGGCCTCGCAGGCCAGGGCGCTGACCAGCCAGTTCCACATCATCCAGCCACAGGTGGTCAGGTACAACATCCTCTCCCCGGCTTTGAGATCGCTGTGCAGCGAGACTTCCTTGATCTGCTGCAAGAGGGTCCCGCCCGCCCCGTGCACGATGCACTTCGGGGCCCCGGTGGTCCCCGAGGAGTACATGATGTAAAGGGGATGATCGAAAGGCAGGGGTTCGAAGGCGATCTCCTCGGGGGCGCGACCCCCGGCGGCTCCTTCGCCGCTTTCTTCGCCGTCTTCACCGTGCAGGAAAGCATCGAAAAGGAGGGCCTTGGGCAGGCGTTCCAAAGCATCGTCGAGGGCATGCGAAGGACGGGTGAAGGGGACGATCACGATCCGCTCGAGCGAGCCCAAGGCCTTTGCGATCGGCGAAAGCCGCTCGATGGAATCGTGGTGTTTGCCGGCGTAGAAATAGCCGTCGGCGGCAAAGAGCAACTTCGGCTCGATCTGACCGAAGCGATCGGCGACCCCTTGCACCCCGAAATCCGGGGAGCAGGAGGACCAGATGGCACCGATACTCGCGCTCGCCAGCATCGCGATCACCGTTTCCGGCATATTGGGCAGGTAGCCGGCCACGCGATCGCCTTTTTCGATTCCCATCGCGCGCATCGCTCGAGCGGTCGAGGAAACGGCATCGCGAAGCTCCCGAAAACTCGTCGTTCGTCGGTATCCGTCTTCGCGCCGGAAGACGATCGCCGGTGCATCGTCCTGGCGCCTAAGCAGGTTCTGCGCGAAGTTGAGCCGGGCGGCGGGGAACCATCGCGCCCCCGGCATCCGATCGTCCACCAGCGCCGGACCCTCTCCCATCTCCCCGACGACGCCCCCATGCCGCCAGATCTCCGACCAGAAATCCCCCCGATTCTCCACCGACCAACGGTGCAAGGCGGCGTAGTCATCACCGGGGATCGCGTATCGTTTTCGCATATCGAGCGCGAAACGATGGAGATTCGAAGCCTCGATGCGCTCCGAGGAGGGTTGCCAAAGCAAGTCGCTCATCGATCGAATACCTGCGAAAAAGAGGAAGAACAATATCGGGCGTTCGGGCCCGGCGAAAGGAGGGTGCGGGCAGCGAAGGCGGTCGGCCGAAGCCTCCTTGCGACAGTTTGCCGATCCCCGCCGAGAGACGGGCACGATAGCCGAGAAGACAGTCCATGAGTCCGATCGATCATATCCGCCTTGCCCTTGCGCGCCCCGACTCCTCGGCATTCGAAAAGAACGATATCTCCGAGGGCGCGGCGCGGCGAGCGGCGGTCGCGATGGTCTTTGCCGGCCAAGCCTCTTCTTGGCGGCTTTGTTTTGTCGAGCGCAGCTATCGGCAAGGCGACCGCTGGTCGGGGGATATGGCTTTTCCCGGAGGCTGGGCCAAAGGCCTCGACGAGGGCTATCGAGCGGCCGCGATCCGGGAAACGCGCGAGGAGGTCGGTTTGGATCTCGAACGGGCGCAATATCTGGGAGCGTTGCCGCCGATGCCGATTTCGCGTTTCGATAGCCGCATCGGGACGATCGCCGCCGGGGTGTTCTACCTCGGCGATCGATGCCTTGATCTGCACCCCGACGGGCGCGAGATCCGCAAAGCCTTTTGGATTCCCGATGCGCATTTGAACCATCGCGACAATCACGTTCGTTTTTGCCCGTGCCCGCCGCCTTTCGAAAAATACGCGGGGTATTCGCAGGCGCGTTCGGGCATCGAATTCGAAGGGCGATTGATCTGGGGGTTGACCTACCGCTTGTTGGCGCGTTTGAAGGCTCGTATCGACCGAAGGGTTTTTGCCCGGGCCGCGGATGGCGCACCCCCGGAGGAAGGGGGCAACGCCGCCGGGGTCGTTATCGCTTAGGCCGACGATCCCGCCGACGGGGCGATCCGCTCTTCGCCTCGCCCCTTGCCGGGTATCCGTCGTCGCCGTCATCACCCTCGGCGCCGCCTCGTCGAAGACCCCGCCGAAGGACGATAGAACGGGCGCTGTTTCGCTTTGCGCCCGGGGCATCCGCTTCGCATCCGATCGCCGCCGGCGAAGATGGCCGCCGGCGCCGGATTTGCGCGGCCGACCACCGGTCGTCGAGCCGGGGGATGATTCGATAACCGAAACCGTCCCCCCGGTAGCCGGCCGGACAGCTTCGTATTCGCTCGCCGGCGCCAAGCATCCCGACTTCGAAGATCGCCGAAGATCGCCGGGGGCGAGATGAACGAATTCGTCGAGGCCGATACCCGAGCCTTCGGTCGATCCTCTCCCTCGCCTTAACGAGCGGGCGGCGGAGATCGACTTTCGAAGCGGTGAAAAGAGGTGGTGGCATTTGGCGCCCCGATCGAACCGACCCCCCTGATATACTGCGAGGATGAGCGATGCTCCGGCAGGGATATCGCTCGATTTTCACGCATCGGGCGGTTTATGAGCGACGCCGGATCGATATTTTTCACCCTCGGCACGATTTGCATCGCGGAACTATTCGGCACTTTCGCGTCTTCGAAATCCCTATCCCTATCGTCGAATGAAAGCAATCGGCCCTATCGCCGGATCGATCCGCATGGCGGGGGTCGGCGTCGTTTTGCTCGCATGGTCCGTGCTGGCCGGTGCCGACTCATCGGATCGATCCGATTTATATCGTGCCGTAAACGAGAGCGTTTTCTCCCGAGCGATATTGATCTCGGATCGGAAGATGAACGGCGCCTACCTCTATCTCGTATTTCCCGCGGGCGAAAGCGCCAATCCCTTCGACGAAGGATTGGCGCATTATGTCGAGCATCTGGCATGGCTGAGCGCCTTTGCCGACGCCAAGGACAAGGAGCGTCATTCCAATGCCTGGACCGACCATTTCAGCACGGGTTATTGGAAAAAAGCGGGCGAAGACGATCTGCACGACGCACTGCGAACGCTGATCTCGGTTGCGGATCCGCTGAGCGTCGAAAGCGATTTCGCTCTGCAGGAGCGGGATATCGTCTTGCGGGAATACGATTTCCGCATCCGGGAGCGGCCCTTGTATCCGGTGCATCGGGAAATGGCCAAGATCGTCTACGGCAAGGGGACGCTGGCTCGTTCTCTTATCGGGGAACCCTCGGTCATCGCTCGATACTCGCCGGCCGACGCGAAAAGCCTCCATCGACAAAGCCACGTTCTAGCGGATGCGACCTTGTTGGTTTATGGCGATGTGGCGGAGGAGGGCTTCGAAAGCGCGCTGGCCTCGCTGTCGGAAGTCGCCGGAGCCGACCGCAAGCCGACGCTGTCGACCCTTCCGGCTTCGACTGACGCCTCGCCCCGCGTTTCGAATCGACCGGTGGAAGACGGAATCATCGCCGACGATGCGTTTTTGTCGCTGCCCGGCCTCGCCGAAGATATATTTCTTTATCGAAAACTGATACCGCTTTCGGGTTGCGAAGACACGATTGCGCATTGCGAGATGATGGCGCGGATCGCCGAGGCCGCGTTGGAATCCTCGCTGCCCGGAGGGCTGGCAGGTCCGCTCAAATTCGACGATTTCGTCGCCCGATCGTTCTTCCTCGATATCGATTGGATCGGCGATAGCCATCTGCAAATCCGCTTCGCCGCCCATCCCGACCGCGGCGTCGCCTTGGAAGATCTGCAAGGGATCTTCGAAGCCGAGATCAAGACGACGCTGGAAAACGGACTCCCGCGAAAAAGCTACGAGAGTGTTTTGTCGCGTATCGAGAAGCGCTTGCGACTGTTTTCGGGCCGAGACCGCCCGGATTACAACCGTCGATTGGCGTTAGGGCGACTCGTCTCCGGGAAAGCGATGATTTCCTGGTCCGACCAAGTCGAAGCGCTTGAACGCATGACCTTGCCGGAAGTCAATCTCTTTTTGAAATCCTTGCTGGCCGACGGGCGAGAAGCGACGCGACGCGTTGCCGCCGGGAGCCCTTGAGCATCGCCTTCGAATATCGGAAGCGTCGGCCGCGACTCGTCGATGGCCTTCGACGTTTCAGGCCAGAAGCGGGTTTTCTTTCGACATGCCCGCGAAGCGCTCGGCACGGCCATGGTCTTTGTCGGGCACCGACAAAAGCCGGCGACGATCGTTCCCGGCACGATATCTCGCCTTATCTCACCTCCTATAGCGAAGTATCGACCTCGCGCCCGGATCGAAGCGAGCGAAAGAGATGAAAGATGCTCTTCGTGCATAAGCGTCAAAGCGATCCGAAGCGGGAGGACGGACACCCAAGGGCCTGTTCGATTTTCGTGATGACGCAAGCGCCCGGGAGCGCATCGGCATCGGGGCCGGCGGCGACGACAATCAGATCCTCGCCCGGCGGGAATGCCGTGGAAAGACGGTCTTCGATATCGCTCGCTCGGATATTCGCCAGCAACTCGTCCAGCCGAGGCGCATCGCCGGTATCGCGCTCATCCAGAGCCATTTCCAAAATGGTTCTTGCCACCACATCGACATACCAAATCCTGCGTTTGGTCTCATCGGCCATTTCTTGTCGCCGGATATCAAGGGCCGTCAGATCGGGCCTCGTTCGATAATCCTCGTATCGGCGAAGGACCAGCTCGGCGGCTTGCGCCAGTTTGGCGCTTTCCACCTCGCCTTCGATGAACATGAGCCGCGTCGCGCGGTCGTAATTCGTGTATCCCGCCCCGAATCCATAGCTCGCCCTCAGATCCGTTCTGACGGCATCGAAGAGCGGCCCGCTTCCCGGCCGAGCGAAAATATCCAGCGCGAGAAAGTCGATCAGATCATCGCCTTCGGCGGTGGGCGGCAGCCGCCCGAGAAAAACGAGGGTGGTTTTTTCGGCATCGGGCAAGTGGAGAAAAATGGTTTTGGGCGAAAAATCCGCTTCTATGACCGGTGCGCTTCGATCTTTCCCATTCGGGAGGCCGGCCAGCAGTCGGTCGATCGCCCTCCCGGCCTCCTTGAGAGAGATCGCTCCCGCGACGGCGATCGTCGCTCCGGATCCGACGATGGTTTCCCGATGCCAACGGCGCAGATCGTCCACATCGACCTTGTCGATTGCATCGAGATCGGGAAGGCTCAAGGAATCATTGAGCGGCCCGTCACCTAGGACCGCGATTCTGGCCGCGGCCCACATTCGATGGGTCGTTTGTGTCTGCGATTGTTTTTGATCCGCCCTAAAGCCGTGTTTGATCCGTTCGACCCAAGCCGGATCGAACTGCGGCGCCGAGAGCATCTCGTTCACCGTCGGCAGAACGAGCTCGATATGCCTTCTTGGAAAGCCCAGCTCCCCGATCACATAATCGGCACGGACAGAGAGCGCTCCCTTTGCATTTTGGTCCTTGGCGTTTTCCTGCACTTGCCGGGGTGCGAGTTCGGCCGTCCCCCCGAGCGGAATGACCTCGGCCGCCACGTAAGGCGTCGCGGGATTGTTTCTCGCCTCGTAGGCCCAGCGCGTCGGCCACGCGAATATCATCGTGATATAGCCGACCTCCTCCTCGTCGACCGGCATGAAGTGAAATGGTCTCCCGGCGGGTGTTTCGGCCAATACGACCTCTCGGTTGGCGGGCTCTTCCACCTCGATGGCGGTGGATGTTTTTCCGACGGGCTCTTGCCGCTCGACTTGAGCGCAGGAGATCAGTGTCAGGGCCAGCGCCGCGCCCACCGAAGTTTTTTTCATCCGCAACGACTCCTTTGTCGATCGCCTTCGATGTTTCCGACGAGTCTTCCGACGAGTTTTCCAAGAGGGCCGAGCCCGCTCGAATCAGGCGCGCGTCGCCCGCTTCGATCCCGTGGATATTCTCCGATGGCATGCACCATCCGCGCCATGCCGAAGCGCCGCGCAACGCCCTTCGCGATCCGACGAGGGTAAAAGATGTCGCTCCTTCGATGACGCAGCGCAAGGAGGCGATGCCCCTCTGACGACTCGAGCGATGATTCAGGCAATGATTCGAGATGGACGCGCGCCAAGGCATCGCGCTCTTGCGGCGGGGTATTTCGGATAAGGCTTTCTCCGCCGCGCGCTCGTTCGCTCGAATCGCTTCTTGTTCGATGCCATTTCGATGCCAAGCAGGCCTAAGAAAACGAAGGGGATCGGACAGCCGCGTTTCGCGCGCGAGCACGAGGGGCACGCAGAGACTTTGCCGAGGGTCGCGCCAAGCCCTCGGGGCGAAAGAGTCTCGCCCTCGGTTAGGGATATTGATTCGAAAAATGCCGCTTTTCTCGATGCCCCGCCGCGCTTATCTCTCGCTCCCTTCCCCCTTCGCACCGCCATGCCCTCGGGCCGCCGAGGCGATACAAGCGAGGTATTTGCCCACCGTTTTTTTCAGCCCGAATTCCAAGGCATCGGCGATCAGCGCATGGCCGATCGAGACCTCGGCGATGGCCGCTCTTTCGACCCCGCTCCCCGGCCCGCCGAGGAAAAAGCCGAGGTTGGCAAGATCCAGATCGTGCCCGGCGTTGACGCCAAGCCCCACGGATGCGGCATGCTGGGCGGCATCGTGCAGCGAGCGAAGGGCGGCGCCAACGGCCGGATATTCGCTGCCATGTCGTCGGACCAGCTCGGCGAAGGGACCGGTATGGAGCTCGATGCGATCCGCCCCGCACTCCTTGGCCTTGGTGATCCGATCTCGGGCGAGGCCGCTCGGCTGCGCATCCATGAACAAACTCGTGCGCACCCCCCAAGCTCGGTAGCGGGCGACGCTCTCGCCGATGCTGCGGATCTCGGCCGGGTCGGCCAGTTCGAAACCGTGATCCGAGGTGATCTGCTCGTCGCTGTCCGGTACCAGCGTCGCCTGCTGCGGACGCACCGCCTCGATCAGCGCATCGAAGCCGGGATAGCCGTCGGCGCGGGCGCAAGCCGCGGGATTTCCCTCGATATTGAACTCGATCCCGGGGTATTTCGATGCCAGCAAAGAGGCGATCTCGTAGACGTCCTCGGTGCGGATATGACGCTGATCCGGACGCGGATGAAGCGTGATTCCCTGCGCCCCGGCCTCGATGATCGTGTCCACCGCTTGCGCCAAGTTCGGGCGGTCGCCGCCACGGGCGTTGCGCAACCAGGCGATCTTGTTGATATTGACCGAAAGGGCGGTCATCGGCTCGGTCATCGCTTCGTTTCTTTCATCGTTCGCTTTCATCGATCGAGGATAACTCTCGATACGCTTTTCGAAGAGCGCTTCGGGGAGCGCTTTTTGATAGTTTTATCGACGACAATTTTATCGACGACGTCGGGACTCATGGCTTTCGTTCGTCCCTCGCCCGCTCAGCTCGTTCCCGAAATCAAACGATGCTTTTCGTCCAATTCGCGCCAGAGGATCAGCGCTTCGGGGTCCAAGTCGGCCTTGGCCGGGATATCCTCGCCGAAGTGACCGAAGCGGTCCCTCCCCCGCGCCGACAAGGCGGTATCGGCATCATGCTTGGTTTGACGCATCCGCGGAGAGATATATTGGATATTGAGACCGATCCGTCGGTCGTCGCCGAGATTGGGAGTGGAGGCGTGCAGCGTGCGGCCGTGATGGAAGGATGCCTCGCCCGGAGCCAAGGGGCATGACACGGCATCGTTTTCGTCGACCTCTTCGACCGATTGGCTTTGGAAAAGAATATTGCTTTCGTCGTTGCCGGTGGTATGGGGCTTATACCCGCCGAGGTGACTGCCGGGGATCATTTGCATACAACCGCTGAGGGCCGATGCCTCCGACAGAGCCAGCCACATCGATACCTGCTCGTCGCGATCGAAACCCCAATAGGTCAGATCTTGATGCCAAGAGACGTGGGCCTTGGCCTTGGGCTCCTTGATGATATAAGTGACGTTATAAACGAGAATATCCGGCCCCAACAGGCTTTCGGCTACATCGAGGGCTCGTGGATGCAAGGCGAGCGCCAAGGGGGAGCGCAAGATGGTATGCACCTTGGCTTTGTAGTGCAGCGGGCCGATGCGCGCTTCCGCATCTTCGAGATCTCGGCGATGCCCCGCCGCCTCGGATTCGTCGATGATCCGCAGCGGCGAGAGAAAACCGTCTCGCTCGTAAGCCTCTTTCCACTTCTCGCTTTGTGATCGGTCCATGGTTTTCGATCCTCCGCCCTTCGATGCCTTGCTTGCCGCCGCCGATGATCGTCGAATCGGTCGATCCTCGATTCTTTGTTCTTTGGCATGCGACCTGTGCGCTCGATGCCTTTGAAAAGTGTAAAGGATGAACGATGCCGGAATTGCCGGAAGTCGAAAGAGGGCGGCGACTCGCCCAAGGCGTGGCAAGGAGCAGAAAGGTGGTGCGGGTTTTTTGCCGATCCGATCCGATCGTCTTTGCCGGGGTCGGGGCGCGGCGCTGGCGGCGAGCGCTCGAGGGTCGGCGGGTGGAGGCCGTGCGGCGCTGGGGAAAGCGAATCTGGTTCGTGCTCGATGCCTCTCCCCATCCGGTTTTTCATTTCGGCATGAGCGGGGGTTTCAAAGCGCCGGGGATCGCATCGCTCTCGCTTCGTTCGGGTCCGCGCGGCGATAGCGGGTGGCCGCCGCGTTTCCTCAAAATCCTTTTGCGCTTCGACGACGGCGGCGAGCTGGCGATGTTCGATGCGCGACGCTTGGGCAGCATCTTGTTGCGCGACGATCCGGAAAACGAGGCCCCGATCGCCGACCTCGGCTTCGATCCACTGTTGGCGATGCCTGCGCCTTCCGCATTCCACCGCCTCCTTCGAAACCGCAAACGCGCGATCAAAAGCCTGTTGCTGGATCAGTCCTTCGCCGCCGGCGTCGGCAATTGGATCGCCGACGAGGCCCTCTACCAAGCGGGTATCGATCCCCGCATCCCCGCTTCCATGCTGCCCGAAGCCCGCAGCCGACTCCTGCGCAACAGACTTTTGGCTATCGTGCGCAAGGCGGTCGAAGTCGATGCCGACAGCGAACGCTACCCCCGCAGATGGCTTTTCCATCGCCGCTGGGGTCGCAACCCGCAGGCGAGGTCGGCGCGCGGCGAGGCGATCGAATATTTGACCGTCGGCGGACGCACCACCGCTTGGGTGCCTTCGGCCCAGCATTGAAATCGCCGTTCGAGGGTTATATTTCAAGCATTGAAAACCTCGGATCCACAAGATAGCCTTGGATAATCCCCAAGCGATGGATCTTCGATCGAAAAAGGAGCGATTCGAATATGGCCATTCCTTCTTTCAATCGGTTTTTTCGCCCGGTGCTCGAAGCCTACGGGGACGGTAGCGAAAAGCGCCTGCGGGAAATTTCCGATACGATGGGTGAGTATTTCGGTCTGAGCGAAGAGGAAAAGCAGGAGCTTGTTCCCAGTCGCCGCCAGACCAGACTCCTCAATCGCGTGAGTTGGGCCAAAACATATTTGACGAATACCGGATTATTGAGGACAACCAGACGGGGATATTCAAAAATCACCGAGCAAGGATCGAGTGTTCTTGAATCAGGGGATGACATCGATATTGAATATCTGAAGCGATTCGATTCCTTTCAAGAATTCCAAGAACGCGGGACCGAAAAATCGGATGATCGAAACGAAGCATTAGAGGTAAGTGATGAGCATGACTTCACTCCGGAGGAAAATATTGAACGAAATTTCAATAGCATAAAAAATATTCTCGCAGAAGAGCTACTGAGTCGGATTTATAAGGAAAGCCCTCAATTCTTCGAAAAATTGATTGTCGATCTGTTGTTGAAAATCGGCTATGGTGACATGGATGGCATGGGTGAAATCACTGGTGGGTCAGGGGATGATGGCGTGGATGGTGTGATCCATCAAGACCGCCTAGGCATCGATAAAATCTATCTTCAGGCTAAGCGCTACGCACCGGAAAACAAAATCACCGGAAAGCAAATTAGAGAATTCAGCGGATCATTACAGCAAAAACAGGTCAAAAAAGGGGTATTTGTAACGACCTCCTCGTTTACCGATAAGGCCCTTGTTGCCGCCAAAGACCTGAATATCACTACGGTCGATGCTAACCGACTTGTCGACCTGATGATAAAATATAACATTGGTTGCCAAGTAGATAAGACTTATGAGATTAAGAAAGTCGATTTGGATTATTTTGAACAGGATTAAAAGATGTTTCACTCGGCCGAGCGAGAATTATATTCGAGTTTTTAATTGAAAGACTCGCCGTGAGATTTTAACTCCACCAATACCTTCGACTATGACAATTGGATATTCGCATGCATTCCCTCCTTCGAATCATTTAATGATTGCTCGGTAAATATAGATTTTTGTCGAGGGCGTTGATATAGGTAAATATTAGGGGATTTTTCAAGTGTTCGATATTATCCGATCGAACTGATTTTATGGATGTCATCATTCCCCTTCATATACCGACAATCAAGCGCTTACCCAAGCGGTAGCTTGCGGCTGATGGGGGTGGGATAAAACCGGTGTGCGCCCAGATCGGTTTTCTCGACCGCAAGCCGACACCGCCGTCAATCCCGTCGATCGCGGGCGACTTTCAACACTCGCTCTTTAATATCTTTATCCGATGACGACGATCGATCGTTCGAAAACCCTTTAAAACGTAAATATCCCCCTCTTACCCCATATCTTTTCGTTTTTTCCTTCGTGGTCGATGATCACGAGGGTGGGTCCGCGCCTTGCGCCGTCGATCTCGAGCCTTGAGTCGAAGCCTTGACAGGCGGAAAAACGCACTCGATATCCAATCCGGAAAAAGACCCGTCGCCTGGTACCTAAGCGCACTTTTCGCGAGGCCTTGGAAAAAAATCGATTCCCGACGCAAACAAAAAGCGTTTTCGCAAGTCAAAACAAAAACTCGGGGAGAAAACCGTCGATGCCAAGCGCGCATCGCTTCTTCCGAGGATAAGGGATTTCGCGCAATCGAGCGCTCATCGACAAGGCGAGAACGACCATGAAGATCATTCGAACGGGCTTTTCCTGTCTTTTGTTTTTGGCCGCCTTTTTTCCCGGTATCCCGGCCAACGCCGAATCACCTCCGTATGACACCGAAGCGCCGATCCAAGCATGGGTCAACGCAATCGCCCCGCCTTCTTCGAAAGACCGAGCGAGCTTGCGCATCCGCTGCAAGGAGCGCGACGAGAGTTGTCGCGCTTGGCTCGATTGCACCGCGGCGAAGGACGGATCGAGCTTCCGCGGGTGGGTTCCGCAAGAGATACCGGCGCGCGGGAGTTTGAGCCTCGAGGCGCCGGAGATCGCCGAAATCACCGGCGATTGGTCGGGAAAAGGACGCCTCGCCTGCGCCATTCGCAGCGATGACCGCATCTCGGCTCAGGTATGGACGCGCTCCGGCGGGCATTTGATCAACAACAGCGCGTTCGGAAAAAGCCGGCGGTTGTCCCGCAACGCAGGTCATATCGCCGGGGTCCATTCGATCTTCGCTCCGGGGCATGCCGATCAATCCAATATTCGGATTCGATGCGCTTTCAAAAGGGATTGCACCAATACCCGGATTGCCTGCAACGAGGATGACGGCACCTTGCACCAAGCAAGTCTGGGCACCATCGCCGCCGCCCATGTCCGCCACCTGCAAAGCGACGAACTGGCGAAACTGATCGACCATCGTTGGGAGGGCATGGCCCTGTCCTGCGAAGTGCGTTCGGATCAGCCCTTCACCGTGCAAGTCCTGACCCGCACCTCCACCGGAGCCTTGATCAACAACGGCGCCATCATCGAAAGCGGCGAAACGCCGATCCCCAGACCGCCGCCGTCGGTTTCTCCGTGGCAGGCCTCGATCGAAGTACACGGTATCGATTCCGATGACGACGGCATCAGAGACGATGTCGAAAAGGCGATTCGAAAACGCTTTCCGAGGGCTTCGCCGCGAAAGCTGAACGCATTGATGCAAGACGCGAGAGCGAAGCAGATGACCTTGTTGGCAGGCACCACGCTCCACCCCGATGCCATTGAGGAGGCGGCTCGTCAGATCAGACGCAGCGTCTCCTGTCTTAGGCACGTGTCCTTGCATGACACCGATGCAAACGGAGCGTTCATCACTTACACCACGGTCAACACCCCGGCCCGCAGCGAAGCCTATATCCGCTTCAACGAGGCTATGTCGGGAACCGTTTCCGGCGATCCCGATGGCGACCCTTGCGACGAATGATCCTCGAGGAAAGAACGATGAACAAAACGATGAACACAACGATCACGATGATCGTCGCCATGATCTCTTCGCTCTTCTTTTCGGTCAACGCGCAAGAAGAAAGGCCTTCGGGCAAGTGCGAGAAGCCGACCACCGTTTTCTATTACCTCAACGGGATCTTGACCTCCTACGAGGACGCGGAAAAGGCACGGAGATGGCTCCGATATGCATATAATAGAAAATCTGGCCCAGAGCAAAAATACGAGTTCAAACTGTCCTATAACGAAACCCATGGATTGCTTCGCGATATCCTCGAAGTATTCAGGCTCAAATCCGAGGAGGAAAACGACGACAGGACATTTTGGCAGTTGCTGAGCGGCGAAAAGCCGAGCGGTGTGAATGTCGATAGCCTGTCGAAAACGATGTCATCCGAAATCGCTTCTCGTTTGCCTCAGGTGCAGCCCGGAGGGATGAGCCACGAAGGCGTTTCGGTACATGCCAACCGATTTCGAAGGGATTTGGACGAGAGGAAAAGAGTTCTCGTCATCGCTCACAGCCAAGGTAGTCTGCTTGCCAATGCGGCGATTTCAAGGCTGTGGCGTGAAAAATGGGAATATTGGCAAGGCATTGAAAAGATAACCGTGGCTTCTCCTTCTTCGCTATATGAAAAAGAAAGCCCTTTTAGTTACTATAATCCAGTTTGGTATGTCACCGCCTATGATGATCGTGTTATCAACGGACTTCGTTTACTTATGCCGAATACCCTTCGAGGGAATACCCGTAATGATCCCGGGATATTCAACGACCCTAGAGATTGGCTCAACCATGGCTTTTTATCATCCTATTTCAGGCCTCGTTTACGGAGCCGATACGAAATCGATGGATATGTCCATACTACTCTCAGTTATTTGGATTTTCCACGAGGAAATAGCGATGAGCACCCAATTAGAATTTCTCTTTATAGGGATGCTCCTAGGGCATTTTATAATTCGGTAATTGATATTATAGTTGATTCGGTAATAAATACATCCTCTACGTATCAAGAATATAATACGATTTATACAACGATTTGGCAATATACAAATCGCCCTAGAAAACATGAAACTATTCTAGAAAATCCGGAGGTGGTTACCGTGCCGTGCAGTTTATTGACGAGTCCCAGAACAATCTATAGGGTAAGAATATACTTTGAATATCAGAAATCTACTCCAAGTAGAACACATCCACGAAAACCCCTTGAAAATGCACGAATCGAGATCGTCGCCGGAGGTGCGAAGAGAGTTTTTTCGCTGAATCAGCTACAGTATCAGTACTCTCGAGAAGTTGGAGATAACGTGGCCGAGATCATCGCAACCAAAAACGCAAAAGGGGATATTCTCTATACCATCAACGATATATCGGAAGAGGAGTACATAACGAGCAGGGTGGTATCCACCGATTCGTCTTCGGTCGTTCGCGAAATCGAAGCGCCGGATTTGGCTTATCGGGCGCGGGTGCATGCCATTCCGCCGCCCACCGCTCGGGATCGAGCCACGATTCGGGTGCGCTGCGAAGATCGCAAGCAGGACTGCAAACTTTGGCTCGACTGCACCGCTCCCGAGGAAGACCGGGAATTTTCCGGATGGATTTTACGAGCCATACCGCCTCGAGGGAGCATCGCCCTCGAGGCGCAGGAAATTGCCGATGCCGTCGGCGATTGGTCCGGCAAGGGGCGTTTGGCTTGCGATATCGCGAGTGCGCGAAAATTCAGCGCCCAAGTCTGGACCCGCTCCGGCGACGGCTTGCTCGTCAACACCGGCGCTTTTGCGCGAAGCCGCCGATTCGCCTACGCCGAACTCGACGGATACCGTCGCTTCGAGGGGGTCGATATCGATTCGATTCCGGCGCCGGGCAGCGACGAAGAATCCAACCTTCGCATCCGCTGCGCCGACGAGCAGGAGTGCACCGATACCAAGCTCGAATGCGCCGAGGACGACGGCACACTGCACGAGGCGACGCTGGGAACCATCCCCCCGGATCGGGTCCGGCATCTGCAAAGCGAGGAGTTGGCGGAGCTGATCGACCATCGCTGGGAGGGCCTCGGCCTGTCTTGCGAGGTGCAATCGGATCGCAGCATCACCGTACAAGCGCTCACCCGCACCGCCGGGATCCTGCTCAACAACGGGGTATCGAATGACGAGCGCTAAGGATCTTGAAGAACCCTTGTCCGACCTTGCCGAGGGT
This sequence comes from Gammaproteobacteria bacterium, assembly GCA_965220535.1. GTDB lineage: Bacteria > Pseudomonadota > Gammaproteobacteria > HK1 > HK1 > HK1. Next base: position 2,195,219 of record OZ244833.1, read on the forward strand.
CTCGTAGCGGGCGTTTTTTCTCCCGATGTTTTTTGTTCCAAGGGTGTATCCGCGCCGAGGCAAAGCGAATCGCGGGCAATCGAAAAAGAGGGCTTCGCCCGGTGGCTATCGAGGGTAATGATGACCACCGGGCCTTGCTCCGAGACTTTCAATCCCGGTCGTTCGCTCGCTTGGAAGATCGCCGAAGGTTTTTGCCGGTATTTACCGAAGAGAGGGTGGATGCCCTTGGCGTTCAATCGTCCTCGTCTTCCTCGTCGTCGTCATCGTCATCTCCATTCTTTTTCTTCAAGGCCTTGATCGCTTTGAGCCCCTGCTCTTCTTGGTGATCTTCCAATTCGTTGAACATGGCAATGGCGGTATCCGCGGCATCCATCGCGAACATGGCGGCCCGCGCTCCTTCCGAGGCCGCGATATCGATCCTTTCCCGCGCCTTGTCGAACATCTTCTCGTCGCCCTTGATCTTGGCCTCGATCAGGGTCGTGGCGTAGATATCGGATTGCCGAATCGCTGCTTGCCGGATCAAGTTGACAGCGTAGGGGTCGTGCAGATATTTGCGCATCGCGGCGGCTCCTGGCCAGGATTTCGAAAAAGGGGGGGCGAGTATTCGAAAACGAGAAGCGTTCGATTCAAACTCCCGGCTTCCCCCCTTTCCGCCATCGACACCCCCTTTGCATCTTTTGCATCGCGACGACAACGCTCTCATCCGAGGGCCGCTAAATCGGCCAGAACTTCGGCGGGATGATCCGCAGGCGTGACCGGATCGTAGACCTTGACGATCACCCCTTGGGGGTCGATCAGGTAGCTGATACGCCTCGGATGAGAGGCGGCGCTGTCGTCGGCGGCCCCGTAGGCGATACCCATCGTTCTTTCGGTATCGCAAAGCAGGTCGTAGCCGAAATCGAATTTCTCTTTGAACGCCCGATTCTCTTCGGGGGAATCGAAACTGGCCCCCAAAACCACGGCGTTTTTCTCTTGGAAGTCATGGGATCGATCACGGAACCCTTTGCCTTCCAAGGTTCAACCGGGGGTATCGGCCTTCGGATACCACCAAAGGACGAGCCATTTTCCCGCCAGCGCCTCGAGCGAGACGCTGCGGCCTTCTTGATCCGAGACCGAAAATGCCGGGGCTCGGCTGCCGATTTCAAGCGATGGCATGATGACGACTCCTTGATTCGTCGTTTCGATGAGCCTGCGGAGGGAGGGGGCATCCTCATCCCTCCCTCCTTGGCCGGATGTGCCGACATTCATTTCAGCGAGAGACGGTCAACTCCGCATAGCGAGGCAGCAAACAGCGTTGATCCTGCATCGCATCGCGCCGGAAAGGAGCGCCGAGTTCCTTGTTGACCAGCACTTCGATCAAGGTGGTTCGGCCTTGTTCTTGGGCTTTGCACGCATCGCGCATCGCCGCGCTCAGATCCGCCATCGACTCGACCCGCAGGCCCTCGAGGCCGAAAGCCTTGGCCACTTCGGCGTAGCTGAAAGGGTCGCCGAGCTCGGTGCCGACGAAGCGCTCGTCGAACCACAAGATATCGTTTTTCTTCTCCGCCCCCCATTGTTCGTTGCGGAAAACGACGATGGTAACGGGGATCTGCATCCGCTCGCAGGTCGGCAGCTCGTTGAGGCTGATCCCGAAAGCCCCGTCCCCGACGAGGGCCACGGCGGGACGCTCGGGGCGAGCGAGCTTGGCTCCCATGATGGCGGGGAAGGCGTAGCCGCAGTTGCCGAACATCCCCGGGGCCAAGAAACTCCGGGGCTGCTCGAAGGGGAGGTAGCTATTGGCCATCGCGCAGATATTGCCGATATCGGTCGAGACCATCGCATCCTCCGGCAGGCCGTCCTGGATCGCGCGCAAGGCTTGGCGCGGCGCCAATCGATCCGGAGTCGCCGCGCGCGCTTTGGCATTCCACGAACTGCCGACATCGTCCTCCTCGTGATCCCAACCGGCGAGTTTTTGCAGCCACGCGGATTTCGCGGTGGAGATGGCGTTGCGGCGCGCCACTCCCGCCTCGCCCGGCTCATGTCCTTCAAGGGCGTCGAAGAGCTGCGAAGCCACCGCCTTGGCATCGCCGCAGACGGCGATATCGATCGGTTTGGCAAGGCCGAGCATATCGGCGTTCGCATCCACTTGGATGATGCGCGCCTTGCCCGTCCAATATTCGATATTGTGCTGCGGCAGGGTGCTGAAAGGGTTGAGGCGGGTGCCGAGGGCGAGGATCACATCGGCACCCTTGATCAGGCTCATCGCCGATTCCCAGCCTTGGTAGCCGAGCGGCCCGACGGCCAGAGGATGGCTTGCGGGGAAGCTGTCGTTATGCAGATAGCTATTGGCGACCGGAGACTCCAAACGCTCGGCGAGCTGTCGGCACTCGTCCACCGCGTCCCCGAGCACCACTCCGGCACCGGCGACGATCATCGGGAATTTCGCCTGCCGGAGAAGATCCGCGGCGCGGGCGACAGCCTCGTTGTCGCCGGGCTGACGGCCGGGCAGGATCGGTTCCGGGATCTCGACGTCGATGATCTCGCAGAAATAATCGCGGGGGATATTGAACTGCACCGGTGCGCAGTGCTGACGCGCCCGTTGAAAGCATCGGCTCAGCGATTCCACCATCCGCGAGGGATGGGCGAGGGTTTCCTGATGGCAGGTGATTTCTTGGAAATAAGGCAGCTGGCGCGTTTCCTGAAAGCCGCCCAAGCCTTGGGTTTTCGCGCCGGTTTCCGGGGTGATCACGAGCATCGGCGTATGGTTCCAGTAGGCGGCGGCCACGGCGGTGACGAAGTTGGTGATCCCCGGGCCGTTCTGGGCGATGCACACCGCCATCTCGCCGCCGGCGCGACAGTAGCCGTCGGCCATGTGGGCCGCCCCTTGCTCATGGGCGACATCGACGAAGCGGATACCGGCGCGGGCGAAAACATCCAATCCCGGCATGAATGCCGAACCGACGATTCCGAATGCCACCTTCACGCCGTTGACTCTGAGGGTTTCGACGAAGGCTTCTTGAGAGGTCATCTGCATCTTCTTGGATCCTATGGGTGATATTGACGAAAAGGGGCGCAGCGGCGCAGCCGTTCAGTGTGCCCCAGAGTGGACGGCAGGGCAAGAGATCGCGATGCTTTTCGAGCCCCGATCGAAAGGAATTCCGAAAAAATCCCGCGTAAAAACCGATATCGTGTGTCCGTCATCATCGCGGTACAGAAGAAAGCGCCATCGACGTCGGAGCGCCGCCGCTCAACCGGTGCAGAATCAGCAGCGCGAGCAGGCCCTCGCCGGCATTGACCAAGAAAGCGGTTGCCGGACCGAAGTTCTCGGCGAGCCAACCGATATGCAAAAAGCCGATCGGCCCGGTACCGATACAAAGCGTCAGCACGCCGAGGACGCGGCTGCGATATTCCGGCGGGGCGTTGAGGTAGGAAAGAGCGCTTTGCATCGCCGCGAAGCAGGCTCCCGAAACCCCGATCGCCAGCAAGATCGCCGCCGCGACGAGAAAGGGCGCAAGGGACTTCGAAGGTCCCTCGATCCCCGCCGCGAGGGAGAGGCAGACCAGCCCCAAGACTCCGATCAGGAGCAGGTAGAACGCGGTCCCGAATTGGTAGATTGCCACGAATTGACGGGGGCGGGCGAAAAGAACCAAGGAGATGGCGCCGATGAACGCGCCTAGACCCTCGCAACTCGAAAGCAGCCCGATCAACGCCGGACCGAGCCCGAAGATATCCGCCCCGACCACCGGAATCATCGAAGTGAAAGGGAAACCCCACAGGTTGAAAACGACGGTGATGGCAAGAATCCAACGCAGCCTCGGATCCTCGATGGCGAAACGAAAGCCCGAGATCAAATCCCCGAAGAAGGGTCCGCTTTGCTTCCGAGGCTCCCTCGCGGGCCCCGAAGGGGAGGGCACCGACGCGATGGCCACCAGACAAAGGGCGAAAAGGATCGCGCTGAGGATGAACACTCCGCCGAGGCTGAAGAATTGCAGGACGATGCCGCCGAGCACCGGTCCGAACATCTGAGTGGAGCTCGAGGCGGCCGAATCCAGCCTCATCGCCGTGGCCAAATCCTGCGCCGGCGTGATATCCCCGAGCAGACGTCGGCGTATCGGGATATCCGTTGCCCAGAGCATCCCGCCGACGACCGAGGCCGCCGCGAGCGGCCAAAAGTCCATGGAAAAGCGTCCGGCGGCGAATGCCATGCCCAAAGAAAACGCAAGGGCGGTCGCCAGCGAGACGAGCATCAATCGCTTGCGATCGCTCCGCTCCGCGAAGGCCCCGAAGAGCGGGCCGCACAAAGCCAGCGGCAGCATCCACAAAAGCGGTATCAGGGAAACGAGCAGCGGCGAACCGGTGATCTCGAAGGTATGGACCCCGAGCACCAGCAACTGGAGCCACCGCACGATGCCGACAAAACCGCCGGTGCCCCAAACCGACAGGAAAGACCGGTTGCCGATCAGCAAATGCGAAACGCTCGCATCGATCGACAGGAAGGAGGGTTTTCTCACCGCCGGTGCATCATCGAAGCCCCGCCGGGGCCTCGGTCAACGAAGATAAAGCGCCCCGAAGAAGGCTTGTCGGCGACGACGAAGCGCTTACCGACATCTCTTTCGGGGGGATATCGACGCTTGCAAGTGCGACCCGCGACGCAAGCGCAAAAGGCCGTCTTCCCTCTTGCCGAGCGATGCCCTCGTTCGGCTTCGGGCACGAGATCCGAGCGAAGGGAGCGAGAAGAAACGGGCTCGATGGCATCAGCGGAGTCTCGTCGTTGCCGAGCGATTTGCCGACGATAACCCGAGATGCTCGGCACCCTCGCTTTTTCGACGCTCTCGAGGCGGCCTTCGTACAAGATGCCATCCCCCCGAGGGATGGGCGATGGATATCGATATCGAGCGCTTGCGCTGTTCTCGGCGAATATCGAGCGCAAGCCTTCGTTCGAAACGAGGCTCGTACCGGTCGATCCCGCACCGCCGACACGCACCGCCGATACATTTAGTGTGGCGAGCTCCTTATTGCGTCCGGATAAGACTGACTTCGCTGTTGTTGACCAGAGCGTTGGCCCCGGTCCGAGTCAAGATCTGGGCGCTGATACGAAAAGACGAGGCGAGTCGGCATGAAAGTTCCATGCCTTGCCAGCGATGCCCGATCAGTTCTGCGAGTCTTTGGCTTTGGAAATGCGCGACGCTCCCCTTTTTGACGCTATCGAGCATACCCTCGTGCAAGGTACCGTCGTCCCTCCAGCATCGGATAGCGATATCGCCGCAGCCCGGCTCGGCGTCGACGGGGCAATAGACCCTGATATTGGATTCGTCGGCGCTCCCGGGAGCGGGGATCGAGTGGAGCCTGACGATATATTCATCCTCCTCCGACGAGGGCTCGGCGATGCCGGTATTGTTGATCAGCACGCCCTCTCCCGAGCGTGTCCATACTTGGCCCGAAATTTGACGGGGGCTACGCAGTTTGCAAGCCAGTCGTTTTTGCCAAGGGCTGCCGCCGGTGATCTGCATGATCTCCGCCGAGCTCAAAGCGCGGGTTCCGCCGGCAGGGATCTCCTCGGACAGAGCGCCGGAAAACCCCGTACCGTTCGTCTGATCGGTGCAATCAAGAAAAACCGCGCAATCTCGCTCTTCGTCCTCGCAGCGAATGCGCAAGGTGGATTGATCGCCGTTGGTGACCGGAGCGATGGCGTGCAGGATGGCCCGCACCGGATCGCCGGCTCCGCCCGACGATCCGGCAGAGCCGTAAATCGCCAAGATCCCCGCGATATCATCGGGCTGTAGACGATCGATATCGCTGATCTTCGAGTTCATCATCGAGGCGACGATCTGTCCTGCTTCGTCCGGGTGGTCAAGTCCCCAAGTATGGCCGAATTCATGGAGGGCGACGCGGTGCATATCGACCAGTGTGTCCCCGTTCGACGTACTTCGAAGCGCTCCCGAATAGCTGTTCCAATAGGCGTAGCTCGTATTGAAACTGATATCGCTTTCTAAAATGACGCCGGTTTGGGGGTTGTAGCGATTCACGGTGATCGCCAAAGAGCGCTCGTCGAAAGCACGGCCGCAGATGGTGTTGTCGGCGGTGACCGTGTTGGTGCTGTCGCCGGATACACAACCCGGCTCTTCGGACGAGCTCGTGATATTCATGCGCAATCGGGCGTCGATTCGATACCAGCGATCGGCGGCGCTTCGGATCACGTCCTCCCAGCAAGGGCCGTATTCATAAAGATCCAAACCCTGCGCTTTCGGCATGCAGGTATCGCTCGAAGAACCCCCGACACTCGCCTCCACATCGATCTCGCGCCGATCCCATTTGAGCCCGACCCCGTTATTGCCTCGCCATTGCGCCCACGCCTCGGCTTTCCCGGCCGGGAAGAGGATCAGGAGAAGAAGGAGAGCCGAAAAAATCGCTGCCGTGAGCGAAAGCATGCCGAGCCTCGCTCCGAGAATGCCGCCGCCGGCGGGCCGTCGATGAATGATTTTCCTTCTCTCGGCAGATCGGAAGGGATGGGGATTGCGCAAGAACGTTATCTGTGCGAATGACATGGCAAGGTGACCGCCCGGACGAAGTGCGAACGACGAGATGAATACGATATGGAGATCGGATGGGGATTCGACATCTCGGGCGATGAGTTGAACTTTTTGCCGCAAAAAGCGATCCGAGCAAAAGGCGATTCCGAACCCCCCGATTATAAGCGACCGGGGCTATCGGCATTCAAGACGACGCGAAACGATGTCCTCGTTTTCGACGATCGCTTCGTACCCCCGGCCAAGGATCTGCCGAGGACGCCCAAGTGCACGTTCGCCTTTGTCGAATCATCATGCGTTATTCCATGCAGGGACTATGAGTATCATGCATCATAGAGAAAGGGAAGGCAAGGAAAAGCGAAGAAAGCCGCTTCTCGCTTTATCGGATCGTCGCTGTCGGCGGTTGTCCGCAAGCCATGCGCCGACGGGCGCCGGATACCGGTGAATCCCGGCCCGATCCGCTCCCTCGAGAGGCAGCAAACGAGGGATATTCGGGGGGATATTCGGGCACTGCGGGTGTTTTCGAACCCGACGGCCGATATGCCATCGGGGGAGTCGGTGCCCTCGTTCGGTTTCGGCACCGCCCTATCGAAGGAAATCGCCGATGAGACATGCCCGCCATTCGCTTAGGCGAGGGGCCAACCGGCCCCGGCGCATCGCTTCGACAGTTCTTCTTGTCGCCCCCCGAGATCGAGGATCGCCGGTGCCGAGACATGCTTGATATCGTTCACGAGACTTTGAAAGCCGCCACCGACGGAATACTCTACGGCTATCTCTATCCCTATATCCTCGAAGGGATGCTGACGACGCTGCTTTTGGCGGCGGTTTCTCTCGTCCTTGCCGTCGCTCTCGGGCTCGTTGCCGCCGGCGCCCGGCTCTCCTCTATCGCTCCGGCCCGCGCGGCGGCATGGCTTTACACCACGATCATTCGCGGCATACCGGATATCGTTTTGATGTTCATCTTCTTTTTCGGCGGACAGCTGCTTTTGAACGATATCGGATATCGCTTGGACGAACTGGCGAACGCCTGGCAGCTCCCCTTCAACCCGGGCTGGGAATATATCGGGATCAGCGAATTCACCGCCGGAGCGCTGACCATCGGCGTCATTTTCGGAGCCTATATGGCGGAGACCTTTCGCGGAGCGATCCTTGCGGTGCCCGTCGGCGAAATAGAGGCGGGACACGCTTTCGGGATGAGCCGGGGGCAGGTCTTCATGCGCATCACCCTGCCGGCGAGCGTGCGCCATGCCTTGCCGGGCTTCGGCAACAACTGGATGGTATTGGTCAAGACCACCGCCCTCGTCTCGGTGATCGGCCTTGAAGATATGGTCTTTCGTGCCTCCCAAGCCGGCGGCACCACCCGCGAGCCCTTTTTGTTCTATCTTGCGGTCGCCTTTCTCTATTTGCTGATCACCTTGCTTTCCGAAAGCGGATTGCGTCGGCTCGAGCGCCGCTTCAGTATCGGCGTGCGATCGGCGCCGGAGGGCGTTTGATGGATTTCGCGCCGATCATCGCCAACCTGCCGCTCTATCTCGAGGGATTGGTGACGACCGTTTGGCTGGTGGTGGCCGCTCTCGCGATCGGATTGATTCTCAGTCATCCGATCGCGATCGCCGCCGGGTCGCGGCGCCGGTGGATTTCCGCTCTGCCTTCGGCCTTCATCCTCTTTTTCCGCGGCACTCCTTTGCTGATACAGATTTACCTCGTCTATTACGGCTTGGCGCAGTTGGAATGGGTCAGGGAAAGTGCACTATGGCCGATTTTCAAAGAAGCGAGGTGGTGCGCTCTGCTCGCTTTTTCCCTCAACACCGCCGCCTATACCGCGAAGATTTTGAGCGGGGCGATCGCGCAGACATCCTTTGCCGAGATCGAAGCGGCGCGGGCCGCCGGTATGCCCCGGGGCATGGTCCTGCGCCGCATCGTATTGCCGAGCGCTTGGCGACGCGCCTTGCCCGCGTGGGGCAACGAAGTCGTGTTCATGCTCCATGGCAGCGCCCTTGCCGGGGTGATCACCATCGTCGATCTCTTCGGAGCCGCGCGCATCGTCAACTCGCGCCATTTCATCCCCTTCGAATCCTTCCTCACCGCCGGCGCTTTCTACTTGGTCTTGACCTTCTTGATCGTCAATGCTTTCAAAGTTTGGGAAAAGCGTTGGCACCGACACCTTCGCGGGCACCGGATCTGAATTCCCGGCCCATCCCGCGACGCTTCGAAAGGCTTTCAAGGCGCATATCGTCGAGTGCGCTCGCCGAACCCGAGGGTTTTTCGATATCCATCGCTTCGGTCGCCTGCGTAAACGACCGACAGCCCGCAAGAGCCCTCCGCAAGAGATCCAAGAGAGCCTTGGCCCGATGTCATATCCTCGAGCTTCCAAGGATCGCGATTAGAATTCAGCCGCGGGAGGGGCGGCGATCTTCCGCCGCGGAACCCGTATCACTTGTCTTGCCGCGATGCACGAAGCGACCGATCTCGCAAGCCTTCAGGGGCCAAGGGATCGATCCGGGGGAATGCGATGAAGAGCGAACGAGAGGACGAACGAGAGGAATTGCGAAAGATGATGGACGAGCTCTGTCTCGACACCGGCTCTTCCTATACCCTGACCACCGGCAGTCAATCTTCTTTCTACTTCGATTGCAAGAAGGCGATGCTGAACGGGCGAGCGTTATCCCTGATCGCCGCCGCTTTTTTGGAAGAAGCGGAAAGTCTCCCCGTTTTTCCGGCGGCGATCGGCGGATTGACGATGGGAGCGGATTTCATCGTCGCGGCGGTGATCCAGCGCGCTTTCGAAAAGGGACGTCCGATGACCTCGGCTTCGGTGGTTCGCAAAGAACCGAAAAAGCATGGGACTCGAAGCCGGATCGAAAACGAACTTGCCGCGGGGACCGATATCATGGTGGTCGATGACGTGGTCACCAGCGGCTCTTCCACCGATACCGCCTGCCGGGAATTCATCGAATCCGGCTACCGGATCGCAGGCATCGTGGCCTTGGTGGATCGCGAAGCGGGAGGGCTCGAAGCGCTGGAGAAGCGCTATGGCTGCCCCACCCGGGCGGTATTTCGCAAAAGCGACTTTCCTCGGATCACCTGAAAAGCCCCGCTCGCTTTATTGCGCAAGCGGGGGATTCGAAACCGGCCCATCGCCCGCCCCTCGATGTCGACGGCACCCTCGAAGGCAGCTTGCAGATTGCCGAGCCGGGGCGACTCGAGATGAAGGGATCGAAGGGGTTGTCGCATCGCCCGAGTGCGGCCCGAGTGCGATGCGGCGATCGAGACGATGCGGGGATTCGGGGGAGACAGAGATATAAAGAATCGATCGGGAGAGGGTCTGCGACTCGAGATCCGACCCTCTCCCGAAAGGGAATGATGGAATCAGTTCCAAAACACCTTTACGAAAAGCGCGATCACCGCAGAAGAAAGAATGACCGAGATCGCGATACCGTAAGCTTGGTTCGATCGGCTGCGATCGGCGGCTATACGAGCCTCCGTCGACGCCCGCTCGGTTGCCGCGACAGTGTCGGCTCGGGTGCGCTCCTCGGTTGCCTGAGCCCGCGCCGTTGCGGTAAGAACATCGGCCCGCATATTGGCGAAGTCGACTCTCAGGTCGGCGGCCTCGTCTTTGGTAATCGTGCGCGTTCCCGACGCCATCGCGTCAGCGTTCATGAGATTTCCTCCTCGTTTTCCGATCAAGCACCGTATCGGTGCATGGGAGATGCGAAGCTGGCCAACGTGAATAGACCGATCTTCGTATCGGCAACAGCGATTCGCTCGAAAAATATACGATGCGCATCGCTGAATTTCTTGCTCTTGGTCGGATATTACCGACTCTCACGATGTTTTGTCTACCCCTTGACCTGCATATCCGACGAATTTTTTTCGAGATTCGACTTCCCGATCGAAGCGCTCTTTCTTCCCCTCGATGCGATCGCTTCGGTGAGCCGATGCGTTGCAGATTCTCGAGATGGCTTTTCCCCCGGCCGAGATCGAACGCCTGAGCATGCCGGTCGTGCGCCGGAGTCCGACGATCATCCGAGCCCTTGCTCGTATCGGATAGCAAGACGATGCCGGATGGCACCGGTCGGTCGATTGTCACTACCCTTCGCTCCTTGCAAAAAACAAGGCCGTTTCGTGTCGCCGGCCTCGTCTTCGGCTCTCGATCGGTGCAAAAAGAACGCCGGTGGGGAAAAGGGGATAGAACTCGCCGCGGGTGCGATGCGCTCACGCGCAGGTATCGCCTCCCCCGTTGCCGGCGAGCATATCCCCGATGCGTTCAAGGGCGCGTTCGATATTCTCTTTGCTGTTGGCGCAGGAGAATCGCAGATAACCCTCGCCTCGAGCGCCGAAGCTCGGGCCTGCAATCACCGCCACTCCGATCTCTTCCAGCAAACGCCGCTGCAGCGTTTCGCTTGCGATACCGGTGCCGGTGATATTGGGAAAGGCGTAAAACGCCCCGCCGGGGGTGCGGCAGCGAAAACCGGGCAGCGCGTTCAGCCCTTTTACGATCGCTTTGCGGCGCTCGTCGAAGGCCGCCACCATCTCGCCGACGCTCTGCTGAGGCCCTTCGAGGGCGGCGATTCCCGCGAATTGAGCGCCGGCATTGACACAGGAATGGCAATTCACCGCCAGTCGGGTGGCCCCCTCCACCAGCGCCGGCGGCCACACTCCATAGCCCAGCCGCCAGCCGGTCATGGCGTAGGTTTTGCTCCAACCGTCGAGCACGATCAGGCGATCGGCGATCTCCGGATAATCCAAAAGACTCGTATGCTCGAGCCCGTCGTAGGTCATGCGAGAGTAGATCTCGTCGCTCAAGATCGCCACCTCGGGATGATCGACGAGCCCCTCCACCAGCCGATCCAGATGCTTTCGATGAATCGCCCCGCCGGTGGGATTGGCGGGGGAATTGATGATGATCAGGCGCGTGCGCTCGCTGATCAGCGAAAGCAGCTCCTCGGGGTCGAAGGAGAAATCCCGCTCCTCGCGCAACGGGATCGGCACCGGATCGGCGCCGCTGAAACGAATCGCGGATTCGTAGATCGGAAAACCCGGATTGGGATAGAGGATCTCGGCCCCCGGCTCGCCGAAGATCATCATCGCGAAGAACATCGTCACTTTGCCCCCGGGAACGACGATGATCCGATCCGGATGCACCTCCACCTTGCGCCGAAGCCGAAGGTCCGCGGCTACCGCCTCGCGCAGCGGCAGGATGCCGGGCGACGGGGTATAGCCGTGATGCCCGTCGTGCAGGGCCTTCGCTCCGGCTTCGACGATATGGTCCGGCGTCCTGAAATCCGGTTGGCCGATGCCTAAATTGATGATATCGCGTCCTTCGCGCTCCAACTGTTGGGCACGGGCGAGAACCTCGAAGGCGGTTTCGGTCCCGAGCGTTGCCATTCTTCGCGCCGGTTGCATCTGCGAGTGTCTCCTGATATTCGGTGGCGGTCGATAAACGATCGGCGAGCGGATACTTTACTACCGATATCCCTCGAGGCTTCGTCCAAGCAGGCGGGGCCTGTGATGAGCGAAGGAAAACGCACGCGCCCGTCTCGTTCCCTTCTCGTTCCTTTTGACGGGGACAAAGTAGGGCTTTTCCCTTCCTTCGACCTTGGCCGACGCCGAGTCGGGGATCGATTCGATAGCGGCACGATGCCCTTTTCCGCGGTCTTCTCGGGCACCGCCGGCGAGCGATAGCCTCATCCGGGGGATCGGACTTCGCAGCGATTCTCGGCTCGCAATTCTGAGGCTCGCTCGGCTTTCGTCTTCGGAAAAATCGAAATATCTCGACTATCATGCACCGGCTGTCGCTATCGCAGGCGAAGTCGCACGATCGATCCGGGCGCTCGATCGCCTCGCCTCTTTTCGTTGTCAGGAGTTCGCTGTCAGGAGACTGTCATGACCTTCAAGGAAATCGCCGAGGCCTTATGGGATGCGCGCTTGCGGGGCCGGACCATCGAGCTCGACGCTGCCGATCGACCCGCCGGTGTCGAGAGCGCCTACGGCATTCAAAAACACCAATGCGCGATCGCGAAGACGGAGCAAATCGGCTGGAAACTCGGGGCCACCAATGCCAAGGCCCTTGCGACCCTCGGGCTCGAAAGCGCCTTCGCCGGTCCCCTTTTCGCTTCCTTCCGGCGTGAATCGGGGGCGAGCATCGAACTGCCGGTCGCGCAATCGCCGGTATTGGAAGTCGAGTTTTCGATCGTCATGGCGCGCGACCTTCCGGCGCAGGACGCTCCGATGTCGGCGCAGGAAATCGCCCCGATGGTGGAGCATGTCGCCCCGGCCCTCGAGCTCGTCGGTTGTCGATTGCCCGGCGGGCTTGGCAACGGCGGCCCGGTTCTGATCGCCGACGGAGCGGCGAATATCGTCTGGGTCGAGGGGCAGCGGGGCTCGGGCGATTGGCGTACGATGGATCTGGGGCGGCAGGAGTGCGTTCTCACCGTCAACGGAGAGGAAAAGGCTCGCGCGAGCGGTTCGATGCTGATGTGGGGCGATGCGCTGGCGGCGACGGGCTGGTTGGCGGCGCATCCCGTGCTTGCCGAGCGCGGGTTGAAGGCCGGGGATATCGTGCTCACCGGGGCGTGCTCGGTGCTGCCGATCGCCCCCGGCGACCAGGCGCGGGCGGATTTCGGCTCCTTGGGCAGCGTCGAAGCATCCTTCGTTTGAACAGACCCTTCTTTATCCGGTCCGCCCTCCGAAGCGAAAGACAGCGCGGCGGATATGCGACGGCAAGGAGACGAGGAGACGAGCATGAATACGAGCGACGACGGCGGCTCGAAGATCGCGATGATCACCGGCGCCGGCAGCGGGGTCGGGCGCGTCAGCGCACTGGCGATGCTGCGCGAGGGCTGGTCGGTGGTATTGGTCGGGCGGCGCGAGGAGCCGCTCGAACAAACGAAAGCGATGGCCCGGGACGACGGCGACCGGGCTATTGCGGTGCCTGCCGATGTCAGCGATCCGGATTCGGTGCGCGCCCTTTTCGAAGCGACGCACCGGCGCTTCGGTCGCCTGGACTTTCTCTTCAACAACGCCGGGATCTCGGCCCCGGGAGTCCCGCTCGAGGAGATATCGGTCGAGCAGTGGAAGAAAGTGGTCGATATCAACCTCACCGGGGTCTTTCTGTGCACGCAAGAGGCGTTCCGGATGATGAAAAACCAGACCCCCGGCGGCGGCCGCATCGTCAATAACGGCTCGATCTCGGCTCATGTCCCGCGTCCGAATTCGGCTCCTTATACCGCCACCAAACATGCCATCACGGGGTTGACTCGCTCGACATCGCTGGACGGGCGTCGCTACGACATCGCCTGCGGTCAGATCGATATCGGCAACGCATTGACCGAAATGGCGACCCCGATGACCAAAGGCGTCCCCCAAGCGAACGGGGAGGTCGCGATCGAAGCGGTGATGGATCCGCAGCACGTAGCCGATGCTCTGCTGTGCATGGCGCGCTTGCCGCTCGACGCCAATATCCTGACCCTGACGGTCATGGCGACCAAGATGCCCTTTGTCGGCCGCGGGTGAATACGGACAGGCGCGGTGTCGAAGCCGGAGGAATTCGATTTCGTGATCGTCGGCACCGGCACCGCCGGGGCCGTGCTCGTCAATCGCCTGAGCGCCGATGGCCGCTTTCGCGTCTGCGCCCTCGAGGCCGGTGGACGCGACCTTAACCCCTTCATCCATATCCCCGCCGGCTTCATGAAGACCATGACCGACCCCTCGGTGAACTGGCTCTACGAAGCCGAGCCCGGCGAGGGAACGGCCGGTCGCCGCATTCCCCATCCGCGCGGCAAGACCTTCGGCGGCTCGAGCTCGATCAACGGCCATATCTATAACCGGGGGCAGCGGGCGGATTTCGACAGCTGGGCCCAGCGCGGCAATCGCGGCTGGGGCTATGCCGATGTGCTGCCTTATTTCCGGCGCAGCGAATGTCGGATCGGCACCGGCGACGATCGCTTCCGCGGCCGCGACGGGGAGTTCACGGTCGAGGATTTGCCTTGGAAACCCCCGCTCTGCGAGGCCTTCATCGCCGCTGCCGAGAGTCTCGGCATCCCGCGCAATCCCGATTACAACGGGGAACGACAAGAGGGAGTCGCTTATTTTCAGCGCAGCGTGCACCGCGCGCGAAGGATGAGCACGGCCCGAGCGCACCTGCGACCGGCGATGCGGCGCTCCAATGTCGACGTGCGCTCTCATGCGCATGCCACCCGTATCCTCTTCGACGGCGCCCGCGCTCGGGGGGTCGAATATCTGCGCGCCGGCGAGCGATGCGAGGTGCACGCCACCCGCGAGGTGATCCTCGCCGGCGGGGCCGTCAATTCGCCGCAACTTCTGCAAATTTCAGGGGTCGGTCCCCCCTCGTTGCTCGGCGATTTGGGAGTGCCGGTGCTAAGGGCTCTGTCCGGGGTCGGGGAGAACCTGCGCGATCACTACGCGGTGCGCACCGCCTTCAGGGTCAAGGGCGCCCGCACGATCAACGAGCTCGCTCGGGGCTGGCGCCTCGGTCTCGAGATCGCCAAATATTTTCTCGGCGGACGAGGAATTCTCACCTTGCAGCCGACCCTCGTGGGTTGTTTTTGGAGATCCGACGAGGCTTTGGAGGGCGGCGATCTGCAACTGACCTTCACCCCCGCCAGCTATCGCCAAGGCGTGCAATCCACCTTGGAAAGCGAGCCGGGGGCGACGATAGCGGTTTGGCAGCAGCGCCCGGAGAGTAGCGGCTTCGTTCGCGCCCGCTCGCCGGATCCCTTGGAAAAGCCTTCGATCCAGCCGAATTACCTCGCCGACGCATACGACCGCCAAGTCATCGTCGAAGGAGTGCGTTTGGCGAGACGGTTGATGCGAAGCGCACCGCTGCAGGCTTGGTTCGAGCGCGAGGCGTTGCCGGGGGAGGGGGTAAGCAGCGACGAGGAGATTCTCGATTTCATCCGCGGGATCGGCACCACCGCCTTTCATCTGATGGGGAGCTGTCGCATGGGACCGGCCGGCGATCCGATGGCGGTGGTCGACGACCGCCTGCGGGTGCACGGTATCGAGGGCCTGAGAGTCGCCGACGCCTCGATCATGCCGATGATGCCCTCGGCCAATACCAACGCCTCCACCTTGATGATCGGCGAGAAGGCCTCCGACCTGATCCTCGGCCGAAGTCCGCTTGAAGCTGCGGATATTTGACGGATTCGAGGGATCCGAAAAAGCGAGTGCGCCTATGGTCTCGTTCGCGTTTGCATTCTCATTCGTCTTCGCGCCCGGAGCACGCTGTCGTTTTCAATCACCGATGACAAGACTCGGGTAATGGATAAAAAGACGCGGTTTATCTTCATCGACGAGGCGGGCAATGTCGACTTCAGTGCGAAGGGCACGAAGTATTTCGTTTTGACCGGAATCTGTACGCTAGAACCCTTGGCGGGACGAGATGGGTTGGCGCGCATCAAATACGACTTGCTCGGTAGCGGCAAAAATATAGAGTCTTTTCATGCATCCGAAGACAAACAATGCATTCGAAACAGGGTATTTGCCGAGATCGAAAACCTCCGGGATTTCGAGATCCACAGCGTTATCGCCGACAAGCGAAAAACCCATCCATCGCTATATAGAAGCGAAGTCGGGGAGGTCGTGGAGAAATTCTATAAACAGGTTTGCGAAACGCTTCTTCAATATATCTTGCAACGATTTCTCGTATTGAAGAGTGAAAAAAACATCACCGATATCGTCGTCGTTCTGGACAATCTTTTCCGCTCCAAGAAGCGTGATTTTGTTACGAAGCATATAAAACAATCTATGAAAAATCGATTCGCTAAAACGCCTTATGTTTATTTTCATCAGATGAAATCGGATATCAATTGCCAAATCAGCGATTATTGCTGCTGGGCGATTTTCGTCAAGTGGAATCGAGACGAAATGCGACCCTACAGCGAGATCGTGCATCGTGTACAAAGCGAATTCGATTTATTCAGAACCGGAACCAAGCGATATTATCGAGCCATCTATCGTCCCCCGACCTAAAGTTTTTGAGATACCCTTGTCGCCGTTTTTATGTCCTAAATCCGAATGAGCTAATCGCTGGGCCGAAGGATTCATCCGTGCCTTGAAGACATCCAAGCCATCCAAGAGTCGCGACACGCTGCAAGGGCTAAAGGATTGCTATCACCGACACTGACCGATCGAAGGCTTAGGACGCTGTTTCCCGAATCGATTGGAAAGGAAACGCGATGAACGAAATCTCGGCGGCCGCATAAGATTCACGAGTGTTTAAAAATGACCACCCCGCCTATCCCTTTCGGGAAGAGCCCCGGGGCTCTTATCAGCGGGGTGGTACCTTTACCGACTTGATCTTGGGAATTCGATTTCGACCTCGCCATATTTTCCGTCAAGTATCGGGCAGTAAGCGCCGATGGATGCGATGACCCTTTCGAAGGGGTATAAGCCCTTCGAAAGGGAGAGGGTCGGATACTTCATGGGGTTATTTATTGATAACCAAATTGGCTAAAAATGACCCGAAGAGGATAACGAGTCCGGTAAAGGCAGAAGCGAGCCCCGTCGCTTTCGCGAGAACCCCGAAACTCCCCTTTTCGAAAGATATTTGAAGTTCGGTTTTATTTTTGTCCATCGCCACAAGGACCTCTTGGATCCTTTTTTCGTTTCGTTTTTCTTGCTCGTCCAAGAGGACTCGAAATCGTTGATCTTGCTCGTCCAAGAGGACTCGAAATCGTTGATCTTGCTCTTTCATGAGATCCTGATATCGTTGCTCATTCTCTTCCATGCGAGCCTCATGCTTTTCCATGCGAGCATCTTGCTTTTCCATGTGAGCCTGATGGCGTTTCTCATGCTCTTCCATGCGGGCATCTTGCTTTTCCATGTGAGCCTGATGGTGTTTCTCTTGCTCTTCCATGCGGGCATCTTGGCGTTGCTCATGTTCTTCGATGAGCGTACCAAGGGATTCAATATCTTTTTTCAAGACAGTGACGTCGTCGGTGGACATGTTCTTTCTCCGTTTCGCTGACGAGTGGACCTAGATACCTCCCGGGCCGTCCCGGGATCGTCGGGGGAGGAACCCTGCCTCTCCCTCGACGCAGTATACAGCGAATACCGCGAAGGGAGAATATTTATCGAGGGTAGACTTTCCCCTGTCGCGCTGTTGTTGACCAAGGCCCCGCTGCCGCTTCGGGTGAGCGCCTAGGCGGTGAAACTCGCCTGCGATCGAAGCTCGCAAGCAAGACCCAAGCCCGCCCACCGATACCCTATTCCGGCGGCGAGCGCTTCCGCTTGCAGGTGCCTTGTCGTCAGGCCCTTGATTCGTCCGAGGTAGCTCTCTTATCTCTTCCCGTCGTCCAATAGGTTTGTCGATCGACTGGTGCATGCTTATAGCGTGCGCCGGATTTCGTCGATGGGCGCTACGCGCTTCGAAGGGCGAGCGAAGCACTCGGTGCGAGGGTAGGACGTCGACGATCGTTCCCGTCCCCGGGTTTCGTTTCGAGGGTTCGAAGTCCCGCCCTTGTCGACGGCCTCGAAGCGTTCGGAGCGCGTTCGAAACACGGGTCGGCTGCGGTGCCTTCGAAGCCTGACCCGAGGGATTCGCCGACGCGGATCGGACAGGATGATTTCGGGGATAGGCGTTTTGGCCTTGACGAGCGGAGCGTTTCGTTCTTATATATCCTTTGTCGTTTTGCCGGCGCTTGTTATCCGCCTCCATCGGCCTCGTTGCGGGCGATGGGGAGCGTGGTGCCAATCGCAACGCCAAGCGCCGCGCTTCGTCCGACCGATTTGCCGATATCGAAGAAGATGGAAGGATCGGCGACGGGGTGATAAGGTTTCGTGCGAAAAAGAGGATCGTTCGCAGGGTCATCCGCGGCCTTGATCTTCGCAAATCGCTCCTCGCAAAGCGGCGCCGCGAGGGCGAGATCGATCGTCGATATCGGGGTCGGGAATCGTTTTCGTCTGCATCTCGACGATGCCGGGCCTCGTCTTGTCGATCGATGACGCGCCCGTCTTTTCGTTTCGCTTCGACAAGGAGTTCTCCCGATGTTCGATTCCGGCATGCAATTCGGCTTGGGGCAAGAGATCGAAGCGCTGCGGGAGAGCGTGCACCGGTTCGCGCAGGAGAGGATCGCCCCTCGAGCGGCGGAGATAGACAAGAGCAACGAGTTTCCGCAAGATCTTTGGAAAGAGATGGGCGATCTCGGCTTGCACGGCATCACGGTGGAGGAATCCCTCGGCGGGGCGGGGATGGGCTATCTCGCCCATGTCGTGGCCTTGGAGGAGATCGGCCGCGCCTCGGCGGCGGTCGCGCTTTCCTACGGTGCCCATTCCAATCTTTGCATCAACCAGATCCGGCGCAACGGCAGCGAGGAGCAACGGCGCAAATACCTTCCCCGTCTGATCGCCGGCGAGAGCGTCGGCGCGTTGGCGATGAGCGAATCCGGCGCCGGATCGGATGTGGTCTCGATGCGGCTGCGGGCTCGCAAGCATAACGACCGCTTCGTTCTTGAGGGGACGAAGATGTGGATCACCAACGGTCCCGATGCCGATGTGCTGGTGGTCTACGCCAAGACGGATCCGGAAGCCGGTTCGCGCGGGATCACGGCATTTATCGTCGAGCGGGACTTCCCCGGCTTTTCCGCCTCCCCCAAACTCGACAAGCTCGGGATGCGGGGATCGAATACCAGCGAGCTGGTCTTCGATGATTGCGAGGTGCCCTACGAGAACGTTCTGGGCAAAGAGGGTCGGGGGGTGGGGGTATTGATGTCCGGTCTCGATTTCGAGCGGGTGGTGCTCGCCGGCGGTCCTTTGGGGATCATGGCCGCTTGTCTCGATCTGGTCGTTCCCTATGTGCACGAGCGGCGGCAATTCGATCGAGCCATCGGCGAATTTCAGCTGGTGCAGGCCCGCCTCGCCGATATCTACACCGGCGCCAACGCCTGCCGCGCTTATGTCTATGCAGTCGCCGCCGCTTGCGATCGAGGCGAGGTCACGCGCAAGGACGCCGCCGGTTGCATTCTCTACGCCGCGGAAAAAGCCACCGGCATCGCTCTCGATACCATTCAGCTTTTGGGGGGCAACGGCTATATCAACGATTACCCCGCCGGACGCTTGCTGCGCGATGCCAAGCTCTACGAGATCGGCGCCGGGACTTCCGAAATCCGCCGCATGCTGATCGGTCGCGAACTCTTCGAAGAAAGCGCCTGAAAAGGGACCGAGGCAGATAGGATCCGATCGAGATGAAAAACATGGACGATCGACGCTCGTTGCCGAAAAAAGCGCTCTCGCAAAGCGGCGAGGCGCTGACCGCTGCGGATCTCCTGCAGGCCTTCGATAGCCTGCATCAGAATCGCTCGGGCAAGAGACCCTCGCCGCATAAACCCTTGATGGTGCTCTTGGCCTTGGGGCGAATCCTTCGCGGCGACGACCGCTTCATGCCCTATACCGAGATTCAAGAACCGGGCACTCGGCTGATTCGGGATTACGGGCTGAATGCGAAACAGCCCGATCCCTGCCTGCCTTTTTCGCATCTTTCCAAAGAAAAGGCGGGCAAGGAAAATTTGTGGGAGATTCGAAATCGGGAGGAGCTGGAACGAAGTCTGATGGACGAGCCGAAAATGCGACAGAGGATCGAGAAGTCAAAAGATCCTCTGATGGTCATCAGAAACCGCTCTGTGCTGAAAAAATACCAAGTCGAAGCCGGTTTTACCGAGCCCGTCTACCATCTCCTCGAAGGCAATCACCGGTTGATCCTCGAAATCGCCCGCCGCTTGCTCGACAAGGAATTCCCCGACACCCTCCATGCCGATATCCTCCGGCAGGTCGGGCTCGATAGCCTCGTTGACGACGACAACCCTTTCAAAAAGCAGCCCCGCGATCCGAAATTCCGCCAAAACGTGCTGGTCGCTTATGGCTATAGCTGTGCGGTATGCGATTACAACATTCGGCTCGATGCCGCGCTTTTCGGGGTCGAGGCCGCCCATATCAAATGGCACGCCTACCAAGGTCCGGACAGCGTCGATAACGGACTGGCACTTTGCACCATCCACCACAAGGCTCTTGACAACGGGGCGATCAGCGTCGATGACGATATGAAGGTGATGGTCTCGGATCAGATCAACGGGGACAAAGCCAGTTGCGAACGAAATTTTCATCGCTTTTCCGGACGAGAGATCCATCTCCCGCGCAAAAGCGCCCATCATCCCGCGTCCGAATATTTGAGATGGCATCGAGATCGGCTTTTCAAGCGACCCTCGTGAGGGGGATGGAGGATATGAACGATATGAAAGCGATCGTTTCGGATCGGGTCGATAAGGGGACCAGGACAGTTGCGAGCGATATTTCCATCGCTTTTCGGGACGCGAGATCCACCTCCCCCGCAAAAACGCCCATCACCCCGCACCCGAGTATCTGAAATGGCATCGAGAGCGGGTTTTCAAATGACGCCGGCGTCGGTTTTTCGGATCGGCTCTTGCGCGGCGAGTTCGAGCGGGCGATGAGCGTTCTTTCTTCTTCGGTGAGCCCGAGCTCGGACCGCTTTCGCGCCAACGACCGGCGTATGGAGGCGTTGATCGAGGAGATCGCCGACGTCGCCGAGCGAACCATGCAAGGGGGGCCGGAAACCGCCCGCGAACGCCACCGGCGGCGCGGAAAGCTCTTGCCGCGGGAGCGCGTCGCCCGGCTGATCGATCCGGACTCCCCTTTTTTGGAAGTCGGTCTGTTCGCGGCGCACGGGCTTTACGAAGGCGAGGTGCCGGCGGCGGGCATCATCACCGGCATCGCTCGTATCGAGGGCATCGAATGCATGGTGATTTGCAACGACGCCACCGTCAAAGGCGGTACCTATTACCCCCTCACCGTCAAAAAACAACTCCGGGCGCAGGAAATCGCCGAGCAAAATCGCTTGCCCTGCATCTATCTGGTCGATTCCGGCGGCGCCAACCTTCCCAACCAAGAGGATGTTTTCCCCGATCGCGATCATTTCGGGCGCATTTTCTACAACCAAGCCCGGCTTTCCGCCGCCGGAATCCCTCAGATCGCGGCGGTGATGGGTTCGTGCACCGCCGGTGGAGCCTATGTTCCGGCGATGAGCGATGTCAGCATCATCGTGCGTCGACAAGGAACGATATTCTTGGGCGGCCCGCCCTTGGTCAAGGCCGCCACCGGCGAAGTGGTCAGCGCCGAGGAGTTGGGGGGTGCGGATCTGCACGTGCGGGAATCCGGAGTCGCGGATCACCTCGCGCTTGACGATCGCCACGCCCTCGATCTTGCCCGGCGCGCGGTCTACCGCACCGCCCGCACCAAGCCTGTCGGGCTTCGAACGCAAGCGTCGGCTCCGCCCCGCTACGACCCCGGCGAAATTCCGGGCCTCGTTCCCGACGATGTGCGCCGCCCTTTCGAGGTGCGCGAGCTGATCGCCCGCATCGTCGACGATTCGCGTCTTGACGAGTTCAAGGCTCTTTACGGGCAGACTCTGGTTTGCGGCTTTGCCCATATCGAGGGCATTCCCGTCGGCATCCTCGCCAACAACGGCATCCTTTTCGCCGAGTCCGCCCAAAAAGGGGCGCATTTCATCGAACTTTGCTCGCAGCGCCGTATCCCGATCGTTTTCCTGCAGAACATCACCGGTTTTATGGTGGGGCGCAAATACGAGGCCGGAGGCATCGCTCGCGACGGCGCCAAGTTGGTGATGGCGGTGGCCTGCGCCAAGGTGCCGAAGATCACGCTGATTTTCGGCGGCTCCTTCGGCGCGGGAAACTACGGGATGTGCGGCCGGGCCTTCTCCCCGCGCTTTTTATGGACTTGGCCGAATGCCCGTATTTCGGTGATGGGGGGCGAGCAGGCGGCGGGGGTGCTGGCCACCGTCCGCCGCGAGGCGGTCGAGCGCCGCGGCGAGGAATGGCCGCCGACGGAAGAGGAAGCCTTCAAATCCGATATCAAGGAGCGCTTCGAGCGCGAAGGTCGCCCCCTTTATGCCAGCGCGCGCCTGTGGGACGACGGCATCGTCCATCCCGCTCGTAGCCGCGAAGTCCTCGCCCTTTCGCTTTCGGCGGCGCTGAACGCCCCGCTCGAAGAGACCCGCTTCGGCGTGTTTCGCATGTGATTTTCCAAATTTGCGATTCTTGAAGTACGCAATCTTCGAAAAACGCGCCGAAAAAGGCGCCGAAAAAGGTGCCGAAAAGCCGCTCGAGGAAAGGGCACGGCTCGCCGAGATCGCCTGTCGGATATCGCCGCCACCATCGGATATCGTCGGATGTTCACCAATTTGCTGATCGCCAACCGAGGAGAGATCGCCTGTCGGGTGATGCGCACGGCAAAGCGTTTGGGCTTGCGCACCCTCGCCCTTTATTCCGCGGCGGATCGGGATGCGCCGCATGTCAAGGCCGCGGACGAATCCTGGTATTTGGGACCGGCGCCGGCGCTCGACAGCTATCTCGATATCGAAGGAGTGCTCGAAATCGCTCGCGCCGCCGGGGCGCAGGCGATTCACCCCGGCTACGGCTTCCTTTCGGAAAATCCCGATTTCGCCCGCGCCTGCGAGGAACGAGGAATCGTCTTCGTCGGTCCCCCGGCGGATGCCATCCGCACCATGGGCCTCAAAGACCGGGCCCGCCGATTGATGGCGGCGGCGGGGGTGCCGGTGGTCCCCGGCTATCACGAGGGCGAGGATGCACAAGGCGGCCAAGACGAGGAGCGCGAGGATGGGGAGTCCCCCGAATCCTTGCTCGAACGAGCGCGGCGGATCGGCTTTCCGGTGCTGATCAAAGCGGTGGCGGGTGGCGGGGGCAAGGGGATGCGCCGCGTCGATAGCCCGGATCGATTCATCGACTCCCTCGCTGGTGCGCGGCGCGAAGCCCTTTCGGCCTTCGCCGACGATCGGGTATTGCTCGAGCGTTGGATCACCCGCCCGCGCCATATCGAGGTGCAGGTTTTTGCCGATTCCGCAGGCAATGCGGTACAGCTCTTCGAGCGGGATTGCTCCGTCCAACGCCGCTATCAGAAGGTGATCGAGGAGGCCCCGGCGCCGGGGATGTCGGCGGCGATGCGTCGGGCCATCGGCGAGATGGCCCTGCTGGCGGTCCGCGCCATCGACTATCGCGGCGCGGGCACCGTCGAATTCATCGCCGATGCCTCGCAAGGGCTGCGGGCGGACCGCGTATGGTTCATGGAGATGAATACCCGGCTGCAGGTGGAGCATCCGATCACCGAGATGATCAGCGGGACGGATCTGGTGGAGTGGCAACTGCGCATCGCCGCCGGCGAGCCGCTCCCGGTTTCCCAAGAAGCGTTGTCGATTCGAGGGCACGCCGTGGAGGCGCGCCTTTGCGCCGAAGATCCCGCCCGGGATTTTCGGCCGGCGACGGGGCGGGTGGCGCATCTTCGGTGCCCGCGTCCGAGTGCGGATCTTCGGATCGAGATCGGGGTCGACGAAGGCGATGAGATCGGTCCTCACTACGATCCGATGATCGCCAAGATCGTCGCCCACGGGAGGGATCGCGAGCAGGCTCTGGATCGTCTCGCCGCCGCCTTGGGCGAATTCGAGCTGGCGGGGGTCGCGACCAACCGCCGCTTCTTGGCTCGGATCGTCGACGACCCCCTCTTTCGCCGCGGCGGCGTCGAGACCGGCTTCATCGCCGATCGCATCGAAGCCCTCTCGGCGCCGACCCCGCTCCCCGATGCGGCGCTCGTCGGGGCGGCGCTGATCGCCGGCGGTCGGATCGATGCGGCGCCGAAAGAGCGGGCACAAGAGCCCCCCTTCGCTTTCGCCGGGCAGGGTCGGGATCGGGGCGCCGCCCCGACTTCCGCTTGGCGGGATCCCTGGTCGACCCACCCGGATTTTCGGCTTTGGGGGGAAGCGCAGCGGCCCCTGTCCTTCGTGCTCGACGAAAAGCCCTTCGAGGCGGTCCTGCGCATCAGCGGGGGCGGCGAATATCGTATCGATATCGAATCCGGCCCTTCGCTTTGCCCGCGCGCCTTGGTCGGCGACGGGGATCGGATTCGTTTCGAACTTGATCGGCGGCGGGTCGAACTGCGTTTTGTCCCCTCTCGGCACGGGGTCTATCTCATCCACGAAGGCGAGAGTTTTTTCCTCTCCCGGCCCTCGGGGGTCCGTGAAGAGGAGGAGGCGAAAGGCGGGCAAAATCGGATCCTCGCCTCCCTTCCCGGCAAGGTGGTCGAGATCCTCGTACAAGAGGGCGAGCGGATCGAGCGGGGCCGGAATCTGGTGCTTCTCGAGGCGATGAAAATGGAGTTGAGCGTCGAGGCTCCCCGCTCCGGCGTCGTCGCCGGGGTGCATATCGCTCCCGGCGACAGCGTCGCCGAGGACACGCTGTTGATCACTTTGGCCGACGAAGACCCGACCGACGAAGACTCCAAGGGATAAGTCGGGAGATCAAGGAGCACCCCGGCGCTTTCGATGATCGACGTTTGTGGCCGCCTCGTTCGAGCGCCGGGCGAGCCCCGGCGGATCTCGATGGATCGTCGATCGAAAAAGCGAAGGCTCGTTGGAACGCTCGTCGGAACGCTCGTCGACATGCACGATATCGTCTCATGCGAATCTTGTTGATAGAGGATGATCGCCAGACCCTTCGCTTCGTCCGCAAAGGGCTCGAAGAGGCCGGACACGTGGTCGACGACGCCACCGACGGCAAGCAGGGTTTGTTGTTGGCGTTGGATGCCGATCACGATATCGTGATCGCGGATCGCATGCTCCCGGGGCTCGACGGTCTGTCGATCGTGCGTTCGATGCGAGCGGCGGGACGCACGACCCCGGTGCTGGTATTGAGCGCTCTCGGCGAGGTGGACGATCGGGTGGCGGGCTTGCAGGCGGGCGGGGACGATTATCTGGTCAAGCCCTTCGCCTTCGCCGAACTCTCGGCCCGGATCGAGGCTCTGACTCGAAGGAATCGAAGCGCTGGTGCCGAGGCCCCTACCCGGCTTAGGGTGGCGGATCTCGAAATGGATCTACTCGCCCGCAGCGTCCAGCGCGCCGGCATCGCCATCGATCTGAAGCCGCGTGAATTTCGGCTCCTCGAATATCTGATGCGCCATGCGGGACAGGTGCTTACGCGCACGATGCTGCTCGAGGCGGTGTGGGACTATCACTTCGATCCGCAAACCAATGTCATCGACGTTCATATCAGCAGCCTGCGCCGGAAGATCGATCGGGAGTTCCCCCGCTCCTTGATCCATACCGTGCGCGGGGCGGGCTATCTGATCAAAGAGCCATGATCTCGATCTCCCGCAGCGTCGCTTGGCGCATCGCCATCGGCTACGGGGCGCTCTTCGGGCTCTCGGTGCTGGTGCTGCTGGCCTTTATCTATTGGTCGACCGCCGGCTATACGACTCGCCAGATGGAAGCGGTGATCGAAGCCGAGGTGCAAGGACTGGCGGAGCATTACCGGGTCGGCGGCTTGCCGGCGCTGCGCCGACTCGTTTCGCGTCGGGTGCGTTCGAATCCGGCCAGCGCATCGATCTATCTGCTCGCCGACCCCCGATTTCGATTGCTGGCGGGGAATCTCGACGCTTGGCCCGCCGCCGCTCGCAGCGAGGACGGCTGGATCGAATTCGGTCTTCGGATCGAGGGCGAGGGCCCGCGCCCCGAGGTGCACCGCGCTCGCGCTCGGCTCTTCACCTTGAGGGGCGGATTCCTTTTGCTCGTCGGTCGCAACTGGCGCGATCTCGACGAGATGCGAAGCGCGATCCTGCGCGCGGTGGCGTGGTGCGTGGCGGTTTCCTTGGCGCTTGCGGTCGCGGTGGCGTGGTGGATGAGAGGACGAGTCGCGCGCCGCATCGAGGCCATCAACCGCACCTCGCGTCGGATCATGCAAGGCAAGCTCGAAGAGCGTATCGAAAGCGACGGCAGCGGCGACGAGTTCGACGAGCTGGTCGGGGGGTTGAACGCGATGCTCGCAAGGATCGAGGGGTTGATGGAGGACGTGCGCCGGGTTTCCGATAACGTCGCCCACGATCTGCGCACCCCCTTGGGGCGTCTTCGCAGCCGCCTCGTGCAGCTGCGGACGAAGGCAAGGGACGAGGATTCGAGGGACTTGGCCGAGGCTGCGCTCGACGAAGCGGATCAAATGCTCTCCACCTTCAACGCCCTGCTGCGTATCGCCCGTATCGAAGCCGGGGATCGCCGCCATGCCTTCGCCCGCGTGGATTTGGCGGCGATCGGCAACGATGTGGCCGAGCTCTACGCCCCTTTGGCCGAAGCCCGGAGCATCGATTTTCACCATGAGGCGAGCGCCGCCGGGGTCTATGCGGATGCCGACCTGCTCTTCCAATCGCTGGCGAACCTGCTCGACAACGCGATGAAATACACCCCCGAGGGCGGGCGGGTGGATTTGCGGATCACGGCCGAAGAGAAAAGCGTGAGCGTGATCGTTTCCGATAGCGGCCCCGGGGTGCCGGCAAGCGAGCGAGAAGCGGTGCTAAGGCGCTTTTACCGGGTGGAAAGCGCTCGTAGCACCCCGGGCTCGGGGCTCGGGCTTTGCCTCGTGGCGGCGGTGGTGCAACTCCACGAAGCCGATCTCGAATTGGCCGACAACGAGCCCGGTTTGCGGGTGCGAATCCGTTTTCCGCGGGCGCGGTGAAGCGTCGGCGCTCGCTTAGGCCTCGCTCGCTGCCGGCGACAAGAAAATCGTTCCGAGGGGGGGAAGGAAAAACCCGCCCATGAGGACAAAGCCGAGGGGGTGTCCTCCCTCGGCTTGTCCTCGCCGGGCGGGGTCGGAGCGGGGTTTTCGATGATCCGAAGCGCTCTTTGTTCAGCCGGTGGCGGTTTCGACCGCGATATAGAGCCGGTCGCCTCGTCGGGAAATCAGCAAGAGCACCGGTTTGCCGTCGGCATGGGCCGCTTGCGCCGCCCCGACAAGGTCTTCCACCTCTTCGACCTCCTCGTCTCCGGCGCTCAAGATGATATCGCCGACCCGCAGATCGCTCCTGTCCGCCGGGCTTTCAGGCTCGATCTCGACGATCCGAAGTCCGGGACGATGCCCCCGACGAGGCGGCGCCAAACCCAAGCCGAGCCTGACCCCATCGTCGGGCTCGGATTCGCCGCGATGCATCGCTCGCCCGTCGCCCTCGCTTTCCTGCGCGGCGATGGTGGCGTGCAAGGTCTTGCGCTCGCCTTGGCGCCGGATATCGATCGACACCCGAGTCCCGGCTTCGACCCCGGCCACGATCCGGGGCAGGTCCTTCATCTTCTTCACCGCTTCTTCGTTCAACGAGAGGATCACGTCCCCGGCGAGAAGACCGGCGTCGGCGGCCGGCGTTCCGTCGAGAACCGAAGCGACGAGCGCCCCCTCGGTGCGGTCCAGATCGAGCGCGGCGGCGAGGGAGTCGTCGATCGCTTGGATATGGACCCCGAGCCACCCCCGCTCCACCGAGCCGCTTTCCCGCAGGGAATCGACGATCGGCCGGGCCAAGTCGGCGGGCACCGAAAAAGCGATGCCGACATTGCCGCCGGTGGGGCTGTAGATCGCGGAGTTGACCCCGATCACCCTCCCCGCGAGATCGAAAAGAGGCCCGCCGGAGCTGCCGCGATTGATGGGAGCGTCCACCTGCAGGTAATCGTCGAAGGGACCGGATCCGATATCGCGCCCCCGGGCCGATACCACCCCGACGGTGACGGTTCCGCCCAAGCCGAAGGGATTGCCCATCGCCACGACCCAATCGCCGACGCGTACCGCCTCGGAATCGCCGAATTCGATGGCCGGCAAATCCTCTTCGGCCTCGATTTCGAGCAGGGCGAGATCCGTTTTCGGATCGCTGCCTCGCAGGTGGGCATCGAAAGTGCGCCCGTCCTCGAGGGTGATGCGAATCTCCTTGGCCTGCTGTACCACATGCCAGTTGGTGACGATCAGGCCCGAGGGGTCGACGATGAAGCCGGAGCCGACTCCCTGTCGAAGGCGATGTCGCCGATGACGATCCTCGCCGTGGCGGCGTCCTTCGGGTTTGTGCCGAAAATCCCGGAATCGCTCGGGAAACATCCCCATCGGCGAGAAGGCTTTCGCCGGGCGACTCACCTCCACTTCGACCACCGCCGGTTTTACCCGGCTCACGAGTTCGGAGAAGCCCTCGGCGAGCGGCATCGCCGGCCGCTGCGAGAGTTCTTTGCCGCTTGCGTCGATCCCGACCTCGGCCTGTGCCGGATCGGAAAACTCGACGAAGGCCAAGGTGGCGAGGACCGCCGCCGATCCGGCCATCACGATCAAGCCCCGCCGACGATTTCCCCGCTTCCCGAGCATCACGCGATCGCTGTTCATATCGGAAACCTCCTGAACGAGAAAGGAACGCGCGCGCTACGAAATCGCGCGTTCGAAACTCCCCTTGGTCGATAGCGGACCGGCGAAAAACGCAAGCGTCCGCGATGCGAAGGGGAAAGGATGTCTTTGCAAAAGGCAAGGATGGGGGATCGAGGATGATCGGCCGGTGGGCGGATCATGAAGATTCGTTCATGTTTTCGTCGGGCGAGGATTTTTCGGCTCGATCTTCGCCGAAGCCGGGTTCAAGACGGGTAAAAGACGACTATCGAAGCGTCTCGACTCCCCGACGCCGGCGTCGTTCGCATCGCCGAGCGATAAAAATATCCTTTGCGCTTCCCTTGCAATGCATCGAGGCGATGCATCGAGCGCTTTGCGCGCTCGTATCGAAGGCTTCTGCGCCGGCTCGGGAACGAGATCGAAAAACCTTGGGCGAAGCGTCGAAAGCATCGGGCGAAAACGAGAGCGTCGACGCCCGATGCTCGATGCTCGACAAGACTCGACAAGAAAAAGTCGTCAGTTCCCGCAGGCGCCATTATTGACCAACGCCCCGCCACCGCCGGTGCGGCTTGTGTAGCGGCCTAGGGTTATTGAGACACTTTTGAGGCTTATGCGACCGCCCGGGTTTCGTCCATCGCCCCTCTTCCGCCGCCCCTCGCCTGAACTGGCTCGACAGAGCGTTGTCCGTGGCGTTCGATCAACCAGACTTGGTTGTAGAGATCCTTGAACTCAGACAGTGCCGGCTGCAACTCTTCGATGGTTCAACAAGGTGTCTTAGCCACAGCAGCTTCTCCTTCAAGCTGCGGATGAAGCGCTCGGCACATCCATTACCTTCTTCGGGAGCGGACAAAGGACGGCGACGAGGTGATCCTTGCCCCGGAGATATCACCCCGGAGATATCACCCAAGAGATATCACCCAAGCGATCTCGCCAAAGGAAGTCGCGGCTGATGCACGGCGAGCCGTTGTCATGGCGGATGGTCAACCCCGTCGCCACCCCCTCGTCGATGGCTCCGAAGCACTCGGAGTACCCCTTGGCGAACCGGTTCCGACGCTTCGAAGAGCGTGCCTCGCGTGGCCGCGTGTTTCACCCGCGCAAATCGCCGAATAACGGGCGACCTCCACGAAGACGCAGACCTGCTGCTAAGTCCCGAGAAGGATCGTTGTCATGTTCGTGCCCCACATCTCACCGATCCTCGAAGGCACGAGTATTCCATCATGAGCCCGAGGATCACGCTGTGGCCCTCGGCATCGCTTGGCGAGCAAACCCTTCTCGCGCATCAGTCGCGATACCCGCGCTTTGGAGGTGTCAATCTCCTCGTGTTGCAAGCGCACCTGCACTTTGCGATAGCCCTCGCCATAGAACCCACTGGCCGTGATCACCTTCCTGATCTCTTCGACCGGTTCGGTATCAGGCATCGGCCCACACGGGCCGGGTCGGCGGCGAGGAACTTGGTTGTCCGACCCCGCTTCCAGACCGCGATACACGCCGGAGCGACTCATCTTCCAGACCCGGCAGACCCGCGAGACACCGTAGACCTTTCTCTTGGAGATCGAAAGCGCGGCGCTCGTCGCTTTGAACTGCGCGGCGCAAAAGGGCGGCCGGCTTCCAAGCTCTCGATCTTCTCGTCAAGAAGCTCGATCGTCATGGTCTGTTCGCCCACCTTGGCTTGGAGCCGGCCGATCTTCACATCCCGGGCGTCGCGAGCCTGAGACAACAAGCCATACAGCATCGCTTCGTAAGCCTTCTCTCGCCGGCGGCTGACATCGGCTGCCGACACCTAAGAAACTCCGGGCGATGAGTTCCATGTCCTCACCCCTCATCAACTACATCACAGCCTCCCGCTTACGCAAGGCCGTCATTCGTTGCTTCCCGGTCGAAGTCCGATCCCCTCTAGGCGAGGTCTTCGCGGCTTTGGTTCCTGCCTGCTTGGCATGCTCTTTTTTCATCGTGAGCTTCCTCCCTTATCCCATAAGATCAGGTCTTAATGATGGTCTCGAATAACTCTAGGGCGGGGGAACGGTGAAGGCGTCTTCTTTATAAAAGCCCTCGGCGGCGCCTCTCGTCTCATAGCGACCGGTCCACGCCGATATGCACGGCTAAAATAAGCGGATGGAGGAAATAGGAAGTCCGATCTCGGGTCTTTGAATCCTTTGTCGATTCCTCCGCCGCTTCGGTGATGTACTCGTTTCTCGAGCGAGGGATTTTTTCGAAAAAAAGAGGTGGACGAGCGGATAATCGGCAGCGCACGGGGCGGGACGATCCTCTCGCTCTTTACCTTCTCGGGGCGACACGTTCTCGGGGAGATCCCCGCTTGACGCTATCCCTTTGTCTCCCGAAGGAGGTCGTATGAAGGATTTCGACGCTTTGCCCGCTCCGGCTGCCGTGCGCTGCATCGCCATCATCGGCACCGGCACGATCGGGGCATCGTGGGCGGCGTATTTTCTGGCTCGGGGGATCGAACTGCGGGTATGGGATCCGGCGGCCGAGGCCCAAGTATCGTTGCCGCGCTTCGTCCACCGGGCATGGCCGACCCTCGAGCGCCTCGGCACGCTCGAAGCGGGAGCGGATCCCGACAGGATTCGTTTTTGCAAAACGCCGGCCGAAGCGGTCGCCGAGGCGAATTTCGTGCAGGAAAGCGCGCCGGAGGATCTCGCCCTCAAGCGCCGCCTCTATGCCGAAATCGACGCCTCCTTGCCCGCCGATGCCGTGCTGGCCTGCTCGACCTCGGGACTGTCGATGTCGCAATTGCAGGCCGGTTTCGACAACGCATCTCGTTTCGTCGTCGGACATCCCTTCAATCCGCCGCATATCATCCCCTTGGTCGAGGTGGTCGGGGGAGAAGAAAGCGCAGGCCCGGTGGTCGATTGGACGGTCGATTTCTATAACGCCCTCGGCAAGAAGGCGATCAGGCTCAACCATGAATGCCCGGGACATCTGGTCAATCGCCTGCAAGCCGCGCTGTGGCGGGAGGCGATGGATGCGGTGCTGACCGGCCTCGCCCGGGTCGAGGATGTGGATATCGCCATCAAATACGGCCCCGGGCTTCGCTTCGGGGTCATGGGTCCTTTCGAACTGTGCCATCTTGCCGGGGGAGCGCCTTCCGCCGCCGGTTCCGGGGGATTTTCCAACTTCATCGATCATTTCGGGGACCCGCTTCAATCCTGGATGGACGATATGCGCCCGATTTCGCTCACCCCGGAAGTGCGCCGCCGTCTCAAAGCGCAGGTCGAAGAAGCCCTCGCCCACCGGGATTTCGAGACCATCGCCCGCCAGCGCGATACCCTGCTGCTGGCGACGATGAGCGCCCTTGTCGGCGCGCGCCGAGAAGAGAGTTCCTAAAGGCGATGGCAAAGACCCTCTCCGAGCCCTCGAGCGCTCCCTTCCCCCATCTTTTTCGCCCGATCCAGGTCGGCTCCAAGACCCTGCGCCATCGGCTCAATTTCGGGGCCCATACCGCCAATATGGGCGAGGGGGGCTTGCCCGGGGAGCGTCATCTGCATTATTACCTCGAGCGCGCCATCGGCGGAGCGGCGATGATCGTGGTGGAGCCGATACCGGTGCATCGCACCGCGGTCCTCACCCGCGCCAATTTCCGGGCCGAGGACGATGCGGTGATTCCGCATTTTCGCCGCATCACCGATGCTTGCCACGAGCAGGGCGCGGTGATGATCCAGCAGCTCTATCACGTCGGGGCCCACGGCGATTTCGATCTCTCCTACCAGCCGAACTGGTCGCCCTCGGGGCTCCCGTCGATGCACGATCAGGACGGCAGCCATGCGATGCGGGAAGCGGAGATCGAAGAGTTGATCGAATCCTTCGCCGCCGCCGCCGGCCGCGCCCGGGAAGCGGGCTTCGACGGCTGCGAGATCATGGCCGCCTACAACGCCCTCTTCGAGCAGTTCTGGTCCCCTTTTTGCAATCGTCGCGACGATGGATGGGGCGGCTCGTTCGAAAAGCGCATGCAGTTCTCCGCCCGCTGCCTTTCTCGTATTCGCGAGCGATGCGGTGGGGATTTCGTGATCGGGGTCGCTATCAGCATCGACTCGACGCGCCCCGATATTCTTTCCGTCGAGGATCAGCAGGCCATCGCCGCGTGGCACGACGAACGAGGATTGCTCGACTATATCAGCGTCGGTACCGGAAGTTATTTCGAGTTCAGCCGCTTGATCCCGACCTTTCTTTACGAGGAGCGGCTCGGTCCGCCAGGCGCGCAATGCATTCGACAGGCGGTGCGTCATGCGAAGGTGCAAGCGGAAAGCCATATCCGGACGCCGGAGAACGCGAACTCGGTCATCGGCTCCGGGCAAGCGGATATGGTGAGTATCGTGCGCGGTCAGATCGCCGATCCCCACATGGCCAACAAAGCGATGAGCGGACTCGTCGACGAGGTGCGCCCTTGTCTTTCTTGCAATCAGATGTGCTGGGGACGACGCTCCCGTGATTATTGGATCAGCTGCCTCGTCAACCCCTCGGCGGGTCGGGAATTCGAATGGGGCGGGGATCGCTTTGCCCCGGCGGCCAAGCCGCGGCGGATCCTCGTGGTCGGGGGCGGTCCCGCCGGACTCGAAGCGGCTCGGGTCGCGGCCGAACGCGGTCATCGCGTCAGCCTGGTCGAAGCCGGCTCTCGCTTGGGCGGTCAGTTTCGGCTGGCGGGGATGCAGCCGCGCCGGGCGCAGATCCTCGATCTCATCGATTGGTACGAGCGCCGGTTGAACCGCCTGCAAGCCGATGTGCGGCTCGATACCCCGATGGAGGCGGAAGAGGTCATGGCCTTCGCGGCGGATGCCATCGTCCTCGCCACCGGCTCGCAACCCGACGGCCGCGGCCGGCAGCGCGGATTGCCGACCGTCGAATCCTTGCCCGGGGTCGAGCGTCCGGATGTCTTTTCCGTCGAGGAGGTCATGGGTCGCGCCGCTCGTCTCGGCCGGCGCATCGTCGTGCTCGACGATACCGGCACTTGGCGCGGCGGCGGCACCGCTTGGCATCTGGCGGAAGCGGGATATCGCGTCGTCTTGATCACCCCGGATCCCTTCGTCGGGCGCGAGATCGAGCGCACTTCGGCCGCCGCTCCCCTGCGCGAGCGCCTGGCTCGCCTAGGGGTCGAGTGCGTGGTCGAATCCGCGATCCTCGCTTGGGGGGCCGGCGGCGCCGATGTGGTCGGCTTGCTCGACGGCGTCGAGCGCCGGATCGAGGCCGATAGCCTTGTATTGGCGACGGTCAACGCCCCCGAGCGGATGCTGGCGGATGCCCTGATCGACTCGCAACGGGAGATCCATACCATCGGCGATTGCGTGGCGGCGCGTCAGGCTCCGGCGGCGATCTACGAGGGTCGAAAAATCGCGCTCTCGCTTTGAAAACGAGCGAGTCTCGCCGGTATCGCTCGAGCGATCGATAAGCCTCGCGATGGAAGCCGCCCGCCGGGCTTTGGGCAAAGGCTCGAAGGGCGCAGGCTCGTGGCATTCGCGAAGAAGGAGTATCGGGGCGAGAAACCTTTCGATCCTCGGCGAGCTTCGTTTTCGAGCCCGCGAATTCGAAAGCCGCCGGGCCCGCGGCTTGCGGCCGGCGGCTTCGCTGTCGATCTTCGCCGATGCCCCCGAGCCCGCAAGACCCGAAGGGCGCTTTCGCCTTCGCTTGGCTTTCGAAGGCGCGTGAAAGAGGCGAGATACAATGCGAAAGACAGCGGCGTTATATGCGATATTCGAAGGCCGCCCCTGATTTCGCGACTGATTTCGCGACTGATTTCATGACCGCGAAACGAGCGAAGGGTCGCGTCTCGTTCATCGCTTCGATCGAGAAAGCCTGGTTCAGGAGGATTCGGCCATGATTCGGGGAAGTTGCCTATGCGGTGCGGTGCGCTGGTCCTTGGAGGGCGAGCCGAAGCGGATCACCCACTGCCATTGTCAGATGTGCCGCAAGGCCCACGGTGCGACATTCGCCACCTTTCTCATCGGGGATCTCGACGCTTTCCGCTTCGAGCGCGGCGAGGAGGATATCGTTCGCTACCGATCCTCGCCGGACTTCATCCGTCCTTTTTGTTCGCACTGCGGTTCGACGGTTCCCGAGCGCGCTCCCGACCGGGTGCGGATCCCGGCGGGAGCGCTCGACGACGATCCCGGCACCTCTTCCGCCGCCCATATCCCCGCCGCTCATATCTATGTGAAGTGGAAGGCGCCTTGGCATGAGATCGGCGACGATCTCCCGCGCCACGAGCACTTCCCGGGCTATGCCTCCCCCCGGGTGGATCGTCCCCCGCCCGCGGCCCCGACCCCGGGGGTATTGCGCGGCAGCTGTCTTTGCCAAGCGGTGGCCTACGAGATTCGCGGGCCATTGCAACGGCTCTATAACTGCCATTGCTCTCGTTGCCGCAAGGCGCGAGGGGCGGCGCATGCCGCCAATGCTTTCGCGGCGATGGACGATGTGCGCTATCGCCGCGGCCAAGAATCCTTGCGTACCTTTCGCCTGCCCGGGACGCGCTATTTCAGCCAGGTCTTTTGCCCGATCTGCGGTTCGGGAATGCCTCGCCTCGACCCCGGACGATCCTTGGCGGTGATTCCGATGGGTTCTTTGGACGATGACCCCCGGCGCACGATGGATATGCATATCTTCGTCGCTTCCAAAGCGCCTTGGTACGAAATCCACGACGATCTCCCGCGCCACGACGCCGCCCCGGCGTAAAAATCGCGGCCCTCGCCGTTATCGACGGTGCCGTGACACGATGAATCTACGAGGGAGCCGATATTTCGGCGAGGAGATCGTGAGGCATGGTCGAAGATCGCGGCGAGATTGGCTAAATAGCGAGACCTTCGAACCCTCGGCTCGAACCCTCGCTTATCGGTTCGAGGGAAGTCAACGCATACTCGCTCATCTCGTTCCCTCCTCTCTCTCGCCCTTCGAGCCTGCACTAAAAACTCTCCATTCGAATCCTTGATCGCTTTATCCGTCTCATACAGCGCTCGCTCAATCCATCCGATAGTCAACTCCGCTTCCCTCCCGACATTCTCGATCGACACTCGCTTGCGCAAAATCGCATGAGGGCGCCAAGAAAGATGCGAGTTCTTGCCCCTTCGGGCATCTCCACCCACCGAGGCATCCCCTTCGATACGCGGCCGATTTCTGTGCTTTCGCTGTTAAAAGGCGGTTCGATACGATGATGGCTCGATGCTTCTTTTTCGCTCTCGACGATCGGGATTCGGCGGATAGGGATAGATACGGATAGCAAGGCCTTTCGGTCTTTGGCGCCCGTCTTTGGCACCCGTCTTTGGCACCCTTAGGGCTCGAATACGCCGCTCGCGCTGTTGTTGACCAAGGCCCCGCCGCCGCCGGTGCGGGTCAACACCTGCACCGTGAAGGGGTGATCCGAGCGTAGCTCGCAAGAAAGCCCCATCCCGCTCCATCGATGGTCGATCATCGAGGCCAGCTCGTCGTCCTGCAGATGGCGTACGGTCGAGCGAGGGATCGTGCCCGCATCGCCCTCGTATCGTTGCCCCCGATCATCGAAACAAGAGAATCGGGTCTGCGTGCAATGCTTCCCGGCGGGGGCGATACATCGGATGCGCAAGTTCGATCGATCCTCCTCGTCGGGGGAAGGGATCGATTCGATATCCGCTCGGTACCTCCTTTGCTCGGGAACGCTGCGAATCGACGCACTGTTATTGACCAGCACCCCGTTCCCCGAGCGCGTCCAAACCTGAGAGGAGATCTGCTCCCGGCTCCGCAAGGCACAGCCCAAGCGCCCCCTTCCCGACCACGAGCCCCCGACCGCGCGTTCGATGCCCGCCGCATCGAGCGCACGGGTTCCCCAAGCGGGGATCGAACCGGGCAATTGTCCTTGGAAGACCGAGCCGTCATTTTGCGCGCTGCAATCGAGAAGGACGGTGCAAGGAGTGTTTTGATTGCAACGCACGCGCAAGGTCGCATCGTCTTGCGTGCCGAGCGCGGGGAAAGCCAGAGCCCGGGATTTGATCGGATCCGGACCTTCCTCGTCGTCGTCGATAACCCGGACTTGCTTGATTCTCGACAAGGAAACGATCCCCCCGTGAGGGGTCAGGGTGATGGTATGGCTTTCGTTGCGGGCGTTGTCGTCCTGCAAGGCCTCGACTCCCACGATCTGGTTCCGGTTCCAGTTCGAGGAGGTGAAGACCAGCTCCTCCGAGCTGAGGCTGATCCCGACGGAGTTTTTCGAAAGCGATATATAGGCCCTCTCGTTGTCGTTCGGCTTCTCGCTGAGTCTGACGACGAAGGTTTCAAGACCGCCCTCGGCGATGACGATCTCGGAGTCGTCCATGATGATGGCGCCCGCGGGGATATCGTCGTCTTTGATCTCGACCAACAAGGTCCCGCGCCGGGCTTTGATGCCCCCGCTGGCGTTCAAGACGATGATATCGTGCTGGTTCGTGCTGTCGTCGTCATGCCGGGTCAAGACGGTGATGTTTTGCGGCGTGTCCCAGTCGGGGTCGGCGAAGGTCAGCTGTGTCGGGGAAATCGTGACCTCGTCGTTGATGACCGAAAGCGTCACGACGACCGCCACGTTCCGGTCTTCCCCCACCCCGGGGGTATCGAGCGAGACGCTGAAGCTCCCCGCCTCGCCCTCGTCGATGGTGATATTCCTCGGCGGGAGCGTTCGAATCAACCCTCGGGGCACTTCGTCGATGACGATATCCACGGTCGCA
Organism: Gammaproteobacteria bacterium; assembly: GCA_965220535.1. Classification (GTDB taxonomy): domain Bacteria; phylum Pseudomonadota; class Gammaproteobacteria; order HK1; family HK1; genus HK1. The sequence continues at coordinate 2,232,626 of OZ244833.1, forward strand.
TTCGACGCGGAGATGGCGCCGGATGCGCTCAAGGTGATGGTGTCGGTGTCGACATCGTCGTCGTTGTCGACCGCGGTGCTGAGCAAAACGGTTCGGGGCACGTTCCAATTCGATTGGTTGAAGCTCAATCGGGTCGGGGAGAGCGTGAGGTCGTCGTTGGTGTTGGCAAGGGAGAGGGTCACTCCCGTGCTCGGGGGTCTTAGCAAGGAGTTCGTGGTCTTAAGCCGAAGCGAGACCCGTAGGGTGTCGAAAAGGCCTTCGTTGATGACGATGGCTCCGGCCGAGGGCGAGGGTTCTATGACGATCTCCCCCGCCGGCGGCTCCTTGACGGTGATGCGGACAGTCGCGTTCGTCGAGATGAGGTCGCCGGATTCGCTCAAGGTGATGGTGTCGTCGTCGTTATCGCTATCGTCGTCGGTCCTGGCGTAGACGATGACGCTTTGCGGCGCATCCCAATTCGTTCGGGTGAATTGCAGCGATGTCGATGAGAGCGTGATATCGTCGTTGGTCTTCGCAAGGCCGATGGTGACATTCTCGCTCGGTTCGGCGCTGAGACTGACGGAGAAACTCCCCTGGCCGCCTTCGTCGATGACGACGGCCCCCGCCAAAGCGTTCGAGTCGGTATCGAAGACGCGGATGGCAACGGCAGCGTCGTCGTCCATGATGCCGATCACCTTGACCACATCGTCGGCGTCGATGCCGCCCCCCGTTGCGCTCAAGGTGATCCTGTCGCTGCCGTCGTCGAGGTCGTCGTCGTGGGCCGCGCTGACGGTGATGTTTTTGGGCACGTTCCAGTTCGAGGAGTCGAAGGTCAGCGATGTCGGGGAGAGGGTGATATCGTCGTTGGTCTTCGCAAGGCCGATGGTGACCATCTTGCCGGCGCTCGGTTGGACGCTGATTCTGACGGTGAAAATCGCCGAGCCGCCCTCGTTGACGGAAAGCGTTCGCTGCGGGCGATCCACGATGATGGACCCTTTGCGAGTATCGGCCACGGAGACGTGTAGTCTCACGCTCGAAGCCCGGTAAGCTCGAGTTTGGCTGGACACGTCCAAGGTGATGATGGCCGTCTCGTTCGCATCGTCGCCATCGCGCACCGGCGTGAGGGTCACCGTCTGCGGCGTCGAGTGGTTGTTCGATGTGAAGGTCAGCGTTGCCGGGCTGACCGTGACCGCACCGGGATCCGAGTTCGTTACCGTCAAAACGGTGTTCGCAAGCGGAGGAGCGCCGAGTTTGACGGTGAAGGTATCTGCCCTTCCGTTCTCGGTGAGGCTGATTCCCGCGGAGGGGGTGATATCGATGCTCCCGTCGTCATCGAGCACTCGGATCGCTCTCGCCACATTCGAAGCGCGATAAGCGCCGCCGTCGATGGAGGCGGTGACGAAGACCACGGCCGAGTCCGAGCCGTCGTTATCGGACACCGGGGTGAGGTTTATCGTCTGCCCCGTGTTGTAGTTCGAGGGGGTGAAGGTCAAGCTACCCGGCGATGAGACCGTGAAGACACCGGTGTTGCCGCTCGTTATCGACACGGTGGTGTTCGAGCTCGGGGGGGCGGTGAGCTTGACGGTCAATGCTCTGCCGGAAGTGCCTTCGGTGAGCGTAAGTCCGGTGTTGGCCTCGATATCGATGCCCCCGTCGTCGTCCCTGACGGTGATCGTTTTCGTCGTCTGCGTGGACCGCAAAGTGCTGGTGACTCTGACGGTGATGGTGACGGATTCGTCCGATCCGTCGCTGTCTTGCACCGAAGTGAGGGTCACCGTCTTTCCCATCGAGTAGTCGGCGGCGGTCAACGTCAGCGTGCTCGGTGAAACCGTGACGGCACCGGTATCGGAGCTCGTCACCGTTAGATTGACATCGGCGGGCGGGCTGGCGGCGAGTTTGACGGTGAGGGTGCCGGTACTCCCTCCCTCGTCGAGGGTGATTCCCCCGGAGCCGAGATCGACCCTGCCGGTCGGCAGGGCGGGGGCGTTGAAAACGGTGAAACCGCTGTTTTCATCGGGACAAGCCACAGCGCCGCAGGAAGCGTGGCCCGAGTTATATTGCCTTTGGGCATCGCTCCATTCGACGCATACATTCAAGTCTCCGTCTTTATCCGCGCTCCCCCCTATTACGGCGGAGCTGAGTCTGCCCACTACATTACCTTGCGAAGAACCGACGCATGTGTCATCGGTGCGCCTGATATTGAATCTATAGCGCACAGGCTCTGTACAGTCGTTGCGCAGCCTTCCGGCACACGGTGCCTGGTCGGAGCAACTAAACCCACTGTCTCGCGCACAACTGGCGGCAGCGGCCTGCTGTGCTTCGGCGGTGTCGGCGAAGGGGTCGAGGATCGATAACGAGCACAGCGCAAGCGTCAACAGGAATGCCGAACGAGACCGGGCCGAGCGCTTCGGGATATCGCGGGGGCCGGCGAGCCTCGACGAGGGCCGCAAATCCGACTTCGGCGCTCGCTCCAAGGGGTTGCGATCAATCTTCGGCGTGTTCGTCATCGACGGCATCTCTTTTACGACTCGTTCGGTCGCTATCGGTTTTTTGTATGAACGGCAATCGCCGACCTCGTAGGCCGATCGAAGGGCGTTAGGCTTCGATGTCTTTTATAATGCATCGGATAATACCGGTATTTTAGACCCGACCGATTCGGTTCGGGGCGATGCACCGATCCTACCGGCGGATCATACGGGTTCTTCGATGATATCGATACCTTTTGCGAAGATCGCGAAGTCTCGGGCGGCGAGGGCGGCGCAGTTCGCGGACTCGAAATGCCTTGAGGGATCGCCCTATGCCGGCGTCTTCGCTGCGGCTCTCGCACCCCTTTTCGCTTTGCATCGTTTCGGGAAAATCGAATGAACTCGGTCGGCCTCGAAGTGGACGAGAAGGCGGATATCGGCCTTGTCGGTCTTGCGCCGATGGGCGAGAACTTGGCGCTCAATCTGGCCGACAAGGGCTGGCGGGTCGCGGTTCATAATCGCAGCCTCGACAAGGTGGACGCTTTTTTGCGCACCCGCGCCCCCGCCGAAGGGATCGTCGGCGCCCGCTCGCTGTCGGAGATGGTCTTGCGCCTCGCGCCGCCGAGAAAAATACTGCTGATGGTGCAAGCGGGGTCCGCGGTGGACGATCTCCTCGATCGTCTGCTCCCCTCGCTTTCGGCGCACGATATCGTCATCGACGGCGGCAACTCTCATTTCGCGGATAGCGAAAGAAGGGCGCGAAGGCTGGCCGAAGCCGGGCTGCTTTTCGTCGGCATGGGGATTTCCGGCGGTGAGACGGGCGCTCTTTCAGGGCCGAGCATCATGCCGAGCGGGCACGAACAAGCGTGGCCTTCGATCGCGCCCGTATTTTCGAGCATCGCCGCCAAGGCTGCCGACGGCTCGGTCTGCTGCGCTTGGCTCGGGCCGCCGGGGGCGGGGCATTATGTCAAGATGGTGCATAACGGCATCGAATACGCCGATATGCAACTGATCGCGGAAGTTTTCGCGCTGCTGCGTGGCTTGGGCGGCTTCGAGCCGGAATCGATCGCCTCCATATTCGACGATTGGAACCGGGGCGCGCTCTCGAGCTATTTGCTGGAAATCAGCGTCGATATTCTCGCCCGCCGGGACGAGGCCGACGGCAGGGAAGGCGCGATGCTGGTGGACTCGATCCTCGATGTCGCCGGACAAAAGGGCACCGGAAGATGGACGGCGAGCGCGGCCCTCGATATCGGGACTCCTGCGGGGACCATCGCCGAAGCGGTCTTCGCCCGGGCCATCTCCGCGCGCAAGGAAGAAAGGGTGAAATCCCATGCCCTCTTGCCTGGACCGAAGCCCGATGCGGCGAGCCCGGTGGCGGGAGCCGAAGGCGAGGCCCTCGTAGGCGACGCCCGCGATGCGCTCCATGCCGCGAAGCTCGTCGCATTGGCCCAAGGATTCGCGTTGTTGCAAGACGCCGGCGGCCGCTACGGCTGGGATATCGATGCGAGCCGGGTCGCGTCGATCTGGCGCAGCGGATGCATCATCCGCACCGCTTTTCTCGACCGCATCCGAAGCGTTTTTCGCCGTGCGCCGGGGTTGGAGAACCTTCTTCTCGATCCGAGCTTTCACGATGAGTTGAGCGAAGCGCAAGAGGGTTGGCGACGAACGGTGATGCGGGCGATGGGCCACGGGCTGCCGGTACCGGCGCTGGCAAGCGCTCTTTCTTGGTACGACGCTTGCCGCAGCGCCCGGCTGCCGGCCAACTTGATCCAAGCGCAGCGGGATTGTTTCGGGGCTCATCGCTACGAGCGAAACGATCGTCCTCGGGGCGAGTTCTTCCATACGAACTGGACGAAGAACGAAGACCGGGACGAGGACGGGCGAAATATCCGCTCCGCCAAGGGACGCAAGAGCCGATAAGGAGCCCCTACGATGCCCTCGTCGGCCGATCGCAACGACCTCGAAGCGTCGCAAGACGAGCCCGAGAATCCGCTCGCGGCCGGGACTTCGTCTTCGCCGAAATCGGAGGCGATCCTCTCGCTTGCGGGGGTCGTCAAATCTTATGGCTCCTTGCGCGCCCTCGATGCGGTCGATCTCGAACTCGATAAGGGTGAATTCGTCGGTCTGCTGGGCCCCAACGGGGCCGGCAAAAGCACCCTTTTCCAGATATTGAGCGGGCTCTTCGTCGCCGATGCCGGGGAAGTGCGGGCGTTCGGCTACGATCTTCGGCGCGATCCCGTCAAGGCCTTGGCGAAGATCGGGACGGTTTTTCAGCAGCCGACCCTCGATCTCGATCTCTCGGCGCGTGCCAACCTGCGCTTCGGCGCGCTTTTGCACGGGATGCCGGCTCGCCGCCGACACGAGAGGATCGAAGCCGAACTCTCCCGGTCAGGCCTAGGCGAGCAAGCGCAAGTGGCGGTGCGCAACTTGAGCGGAGGCAATCGGCGGCGGGTGGAACTGGCCCGCGCCTTGGTGCACGAGCCGCAACTGCTGCTGATGGACGAGGCCACGGTCGGGTTGGATCCGGCATCGCGTCGCGCACTGCTGGACGATGTGCTGACCCTTTGCGACCGGCGCGGGGTCGGGGTTTTATGGGCGACCCACCTCGTGGACGAGGTCGAGCGAGCCCACCGGGTGGTCATCTTGCATCGGGGAAGGGTTCTTGCCGATGCGCCGCCTAAGGAGATCGCCGCCGCCGCCGGCGCCGAGAATATCGACGAGGCTTTTATGGCGATGACCGAGGGCGCAGCCGAAGGCCAAGGAAAGCCCTAGCCCCCGAGATCGCCTCGGAGATCGCCCTTGCCGCTTGCTCGCCCTCGGGAGAAGCATCGGCGATGGCCTATGATCGTCATGCGAGGCTTTGGCAATGGATCGGGCTGATCGACGATCGTCCCGAGCCCAAAGGAAGACCGTCTCGTAAGCGAGGATCGCGAAGCGTGAAATCGCGAAAGCCTTGGCGCTTTTCATGACGAGCGCTTTTTATGACGAACACTTTTTATGACGACAAGGAGCCAAGACAATGACACTCGATCGCTCGCATCCCGACGCTTCGTTTCTTGAAAGGATCCTAAAGCCATCGGCATGGCTGCGGCCCGTCTTGGCCTTGGGAAGCCTTTTGCTCGGGGCCTCGACAGCGCAGGCCGCCGCGAGCGGATATCTTTTCGTCAGCAGCGAAAAGGATCACGCCATCACCGTTCTCGAGGGCGAGACTTACGAGGTGGTCAAGCGAATTCGTACCGCCGCTCGCCCCCGCCATTTGCAATTCAGCCCCGATCGAAGCCGTCTTTATGCCGCCTGCGGCGAAGGCGATGCGATCGATATTATCGATATCGCCTCGTTGACCCTCGTGGACCGCATCGAGGGCATCGACGATCCGGAGGCCTTCGAGTTCAGCCCCGACGGCAAGACCATGTATATCTCTCTCGAAGACGATGCGAAACTCGGCATTCTCGATCTCGACGCTTATTTTCGGGGGCGAGAGGAAAAGCCGGATCTGACGGTGGCCGAAAGAAGCGAAGGGGGCGACGAGGACGATGAAGACGAAGAGGGAGAGGAGGAAGAGGAGGAAGGCGATGAGCCGGAAACGAGCGTCGTCGGCATGACCACGATCGAGGTGGGCGAGGAGCCGGAGGGCATTCTCGTCAGCCCCGATGGCAAGACGGTTTTCGTCACCTCCGAAGTCGCCAACATGGTGCATGTGGTCGATACCGCCACCCGTCGCCTGCGGGCCAATATCGTGGCCGGGACGCGCCCGCGCCGCTTCGCGTTGCTCCCCGACGGCAAGACCCTCTGGGTGACGAACGAACTCTCGGGTTCGGTCAGCGTGATCGACTTGGAAAAAGACAGGGTCGTAGACACCCTCTCGTTCAATCCCCGCGGCTTTCGTCCCGAGGATGTGACCCCGGTAGGGATCACGCTGACCGCGGATGGCTCCACCGCTTATGTCGCTTTGGGGCGGGCCAACCATGTCGCGGTGGTGGATATCGCCTCGAAGCGTATCGAGGACTATATCCTCGTCGGCAGCCGCGCTTGGAATGCGACATTGAACCGCGACGAGTCGCGTCTCTTCGTGGCCAACGGACTGAGCGACGATATCTCGATCATCGACACCGCTTCGAATCGGGTGCTCCGATCCCTTCCGGTGGGACGAGTTCCCTATACCGTTTTGATCGACGATTGAGGTCGATAGGCGAGAGGTCGATAGGCGAGAGGTCGATAGGCGAGAGGTCGATAGGCGATGGGCCTGCTACCTGCGATTGCGGATCTTTTCGCCCCCGAGGGCCGGGCTACCCGCCTGCGCCCTCGGCTCCTTTGCCAGGCGAAAAGCAAAGCGAAAACGCGACGGGCGTCGCCGAGCCGGCGCCGGTTCGGTGTCTCGGCGCGGCTCATGAGAGCGTCGATCCTTTTCTTTTCGCTGACGCCCGCGCTTTTCGCGCAAAGCACTGATGAGCCCCCCGCTTCGTCCAAAGCATCGGCCCTCGAAGGCGGCGGCCCGGAAAAGGTGGTTTTCGCTTGGCTCTCCTTGCGCAAAGACCCTCGCTACGCTCGCAAGCGAACTTACGCCCGCTATCTCGGCGGCGCGACGGGTCGTCCCTATCGGGGGGCCGAGGTGGCCATCGCCGAATCCCGTTTCATGGGCGCCGCGATCGGGGTCGAGTTCTCGCTCGAGCGCATCCGGGCGAAGAACCCCGATCGATGGGGCGAGGCGGTGAGCGAAGCCGTGGATTCGGGGGCGCGCTATCTGATCCTCGATGCCCCGGCGGATCGGGTGGAGGAGGCCGCCCGTCTCACCCTCGGGCGGGATGTCCTGCTCTTCAATATCTCGGCGCGCGACGATTCCCTCAGGCAAGAGCGCTGTCGTTCCCACCTCCTGCATATCATTCCGAGCCATGCGATGTTGATGGATGCGCTCGTGCAATTCATCGTTTCCAAAAAGTGGCGCAAGACCCTGATGCTGACGGGACCGACACCCCAGGATGCGAAACTCGCGGCGGCATTCGAGCGCGCGGCGCATCGCTTCGGAGCGGAGATCGTCGAAAACCGACCCTTCGTTATCGGCAACGACCCGAGAGAGCGCGAACTGAACAATATCGCGTTGTTGACCGCCGGGGTTGCGCATGACGTGGTCTTCGTCGCCGACAGCGACGGGGAGTTCGCCCGCGATGTCCCTTATCGGACCTCGCAGCCCAAACCGGTGATCGGCAGCGAGGGTCTCGCCGCCTCCGCTTGGCATTGGGCGTGGGAGCGGCACGGCGCCCCGCAGCTGGAAAAGCGCTTCGAAAAAAGAGCCAAGCGACAGATGCGGGGTGTGGATTGGGCGGCATGGATGGCGGTGAAGTCGGTTGTCGAAGCGATGCTGCGAACCGAGGGCGCCGACTTCTTCGAAGTACGCGACTATCTTTTGGGGGAGGAGATCGTCCTCGACGGATTCAAGGGAAATCGCGTCAACTTCAGGCCTTGGAACCGACAGCTCCGTCAACCGGTGCTTCTGATCACCCATAACTGGGTCGTGGAGCGAGCGCCGCTGCCGGGCTTCTTGCACCAAAGCAACAACCTCGACACCCTCGGTTTCGACGAGCGCGAAAGCGCTTGCGAATTCGATCGCTGAGCTCTTGAAGATGCAATCGTTCTCGGCCCGACTCGGATCCTTTTCCCTTCACCGCACTCGGATCGGCGGATGAGCGCGCACCACGCGCTGCTGGCGCTTTTGGCGGTCAGCGGGCGCGAGGCTTTCAAATTCGCCCGCCAAAAAGGGCGGCTTTTTTCCGCCCTCGTTCGCCCCACGCTTTGGCTGGCGGTATTCGCTCTCGGTTTTCAGAATATCTTCGGGGTTTCGATTATCCCCCCTTACCGAACCTATATCGAATATCAGGAATATATCCTTCCCGGGCTTGCGGCGATGGTGCTGCTTTTCAACGGCATGCAATCCTCCCTGGCCATGGTATACGACCGCGAAATGGGAATGATGCGACTGCTGCTGACCGCCCCTTTGCCCCGCTCCTATCTGCTCTTTTGCAAGTTGATGGCCGGCACCTGTCTCTCGGTCTTGCAGGTCTACGCCTTTTTTATCGTCGCCGTGCTGCTCGGGGTGCACATCCCCTTGGCAGGCTGGCTTCTCGCCCTGCCGGCATTGATCCTCGCCGGCATGATGCTCGGCGCCATCGGTCTCGTGCTATCGGTTCATATCCGTCAGCTGGAAAATTTTGCGGGGACGATGAATTTCGTGATCTTTCCGATGTTTTTCATCTCCCCCGCCCTCTACCCGCTATGGAAACTGCGCGAAGCGGGGGCGGAGTCGATTTTCCGTATCGCCTGGTTCAATCCTTTCAGCCACGCGGTCGAAGCGATCCGCTTCTCTTTGTACGGACAATTCAACCTCCTTTCCTTTTGCGTGATCGCAGGCACGCTGATCGCGGCCTTCGCCCTCGCCGTCATCGGATACGACCCCCAACGAGGCCTTGCGCTCAGAAGAAGATAAGACGTATCAGGGGGACGTATCAAGGGGCGCTTTTCGAGAGCAGTTCGATTGTCATGGCGGCGGTCCAAGTGAAACGATCGCCGCCGCAGGCCTCGCCGTTTGTCGGATCGAAATACTCGGCGAAGCCGCTTTTTTCGACAAGGCGCAGGCTGTCGGTTTCGATGCGGGCGGCGAGATCGCGCTCTTCGATCCGCAAAAGGCCATCGCGGATCATGTAGTTGACGATGAGCCAGATCGGGCCGCGCCAGTAGCGCTTCGCTTCGAAGGCGTCGGACGAGGGATCGTGGCTCGGGACGAGGTAGTTGGCCCGCTCGCCCCAAGCCCGGATCAGATCGGCGATCGCTGCGGCCCTCGCGTATGGCAGGGGGGCGAAGATCGCCAGTATTCCGGCGCTCGAGTCGCTGTCGATCAAGCGCTCGACGATGCGGTCGTAACAGAGATAGCGTCTTTTTTCTTCGCTCCACAGCCCCTCCATCGCCGCGAGCCCGGCGGCGAGTCGCGCCCTCGATTCATCGCGGATTCGGCTTTCGCCGAGCGCATCGGCAAGAAAGGCCAAGTCCGCGATCGAGCGCAACAAGATGGCATTGAATCCGGGATCGACCATCGCGAAAGGCGAGGCGTCGTGCAAGGTGCGCTGTTCCCAGGAGCGTTCCCGAAAGCACCGGACCAGATGCAGATAGCCCTCGTATTGTTTCGTCGTCGGGCGAAAGGAGGGGTCGACATGGCTCGTGTCGGCGCGGGTGAAGGAGGCGATATCCTCTCGCGGGAGTCGTGCCAGGGCCTCGTCCCAGTCGATCGAGTTGTCCCGCCCCGATTCCCAAGGGTGGATGATCGCGACCAGCCCCCTATCCTTCGGATCCCGGCAGTCGAAGAACCAACGATGCCAAGCGAATAGGCGCGGCAGAAGGCGGGCGGTGCGTTCTGCGAACGAGACTTGGCCGCGGGCGCGTTCGAAAAGACGTCTGACGACAAAGGCCGCGACCGGCGGTTGGGTCAATCCCGATGTCGGCGGATTGCGCCCGGTTCCCCAAACCCCGGGCCCCGGGAAGTAGTCGTCGCTCGGACGGTGAAAGACGATATGCGGCACCATGCCGTCTTCCCATTGGTGGGCGAAGAGGCTTTCGATTTCGGTGAAGGCGCGATCGAGGTCGAAATGGGCTTGTCCCAAGGCGACCAAGCAGCTATCCCAGTTCCACTGAAAGGGATAAAGGCCGTGGGTGGGCACCGTATATTCCCCCAGATCGTTTCGCCGCAGGATATCGACGGCGCGGCTCGATATTTCTTTTGACATGTCATCTCCTGGCCCGGCTTCCTCCGGCAAAGGGCGCTTTTCAGGTGAGCGCAAGATCGGTGCGCGGATCGAACCAGCGAATGCGATCGGCTTGCGCTTCGAAATATCGGATATCCCCCGGATTGACCGCATGATCGTTGTCGACGGTGGCGCGAAAAGCGCATCCGGCGACATCGCCGGTCAATAACAGATGCGGACCCAAGGGCTCGACGACCTTCACCCGGCATTCGATTCCTTGATCGGCAAGGCGCAGGTCTTCGGGGCGGATAGCGAATTCGATGCTTATTGCATCGACCGCGGGGCCGCTGAATTCCCGCTTCGCGACCCGCCAACGCCCGCTGCCCGCCTTGGTCGCCGGCAGGATATTCATCGGGGGGCTGCCGATGAAACCGGCGACGAAGCGATCCGCGGGGTAGCGATAGAGGGAAACGGGGCTATCGGATTGCACGATCTTCCCTCGGTGCATCACCGATATCCGATCCGCGAGGCTCATCGCCTCGATCTGATCGTGGGTGACATAAATCGCGGTGGTGGCGCTTTGGGCGAGCACGCCTTTGAGCTCGGCTCGCATCTCGAGTCGAAGGAGCGCATCGAGGTTGGAAAGGGGCTCGTCCATCAAGATGACATCGGGCTCCATCGCCAACGCTCGCGCCACCGCCACTCGTTGGCGCTGCCCTCCGGAGATCTGTCCCGAATAGCGATCCAGCAGTTGCTCGATATGCATCATCCTCGCCGTGCGATGGACCCGCTCGCGGATGGTTTTTTGCGGCAAGCGGTGCATCTTGAGGCCGAAGCCGATATTGTCGAAGACCGTCAGATGGGGAAAGATGGCGTAGTTCTGGAACACCATCGAGATCCCTCGCTCGCGCGGCGGGAGCTCGTCGACCCTTCGATCGCCGATCCACACCTCGCCCTCGGAGGGGCTTTCGAGCCCGGCGACGATGCGCAGCAAGGTGGTCTTGCCGCAACCCGAAGCCCCGAGCAGGACCATGAATTCCCGGTCGGCGATCGTCAGATCGATCGAATGCAGGGCTTGGTAGGCGCCGAAGCTCTTGGCGATATTGCGCAGCCTGATTTCGGCCATGATTCGATCCTTTCGCAACGAAGGGCGGGCGTCGAACAAACGATACAAACAAGGGGCTTTGCCCGCCGGATTCGGGAATTCGATCAGCGGTTGGCGATGCCCCACATCGCGAAGAGGTATTTGCGCACCGCGAAGATGAATACGAGGGCCGGCACCACCAGGATGAATCCTCCGGCGAATTTCAGGTGCAACGGCGAGGTATCGAGGTTTTGCAGCAAAAAGGCGGTCAGCGTCCGGTTCTCGATGGTCAGCACGGCGGCGGCGAAGACTTCGTTCCAGGAAATCACGAAAGCGAAGATCGCCGAGGCGGTGATGCCGGGCAGGATCAGCGGGAGCACCACTCGACGAAAAGCGCCGAAGCGGGTGCAGCCCAAGGTCCACGCCGCCTCCTCCAACTCCATGGGAATGCCGCAAAAGAGCGAGAAGGTGATCAGAACCGCAAAAGGCAGGGCCAGCATGGTATGCACCAGACCGAGCCCGAAGATCGTGTCGTCGATGCCGAGCCTGATGAAGGCGATGGCCATCGGCAGCGCAAGCAGCGGTAGCGGGAAGGCGCGGGTCAGCAGCACCAAGAGCCGGAAGCTCTCCTTGCCCGGGAAGTCGAAGCGAGAGAGGGCGTAGCCCGCGGGCGCCCCGATAAGGATCGACAGCACCATCGTCAGCCCCGCGACCCATATCGAGTTGAACAGGGCATCGATCATGCCGTCGAAGCCGGCGAAGAAGCGCAGGCTGCCGAGATCGAACTCCGGCCAAAAGCGCTTGGGGAAGGCGTTGACCGCTTCCGGCGAGGAAAGGGTGTTGATCAACAGCAGCCCGAGCGGGGCCAAGACCCATATCGTCAGCACCCCGATCGCCGCGGCGTAAAGATAGCGGGAGGCTCGGCGCATGTCGCTCACGGCTGCGCTCCTTTAGGGACGCGCAAAAGACGCAAGATGACGAGGGTGAAGGCGACGGAAACCGCGAGGATCACCAAGGCGATCGCTGCCGCTCCCCCGCTGTCGAGCAATTCGAATTGGTAGGCGTAGGTCTCGCTCATCAGCACCGGGAAGAGCGATCCGCCCAAGGCCGCAACCACCGCGAAAACCTCGAAGGCGAGGATCACCCGCAAGACCAGCGCGGTCTGCAGCGAAGGCCGGAGCAGGGGCAGGGTGATACGGCGAAAGCGCTGCCAAGGCGAAGCCCCGAAGACGGAAGCCGCCTCGTGGTATTCCTTGGGGATCAGACCGATCCCGGCCACCAAAATGACCAGCATGATGGCGGTGGCGCGCCAGATCTCGGCCAGCGCGATCGCGAGAAAGACCAGCCCCGGGCGTTGGTAGGACAACAGCACCGAGGGTTTTTCTCCCACCCCCAAAGCCGTCAGCATCGAGTTGAGAAAGCCCGATTGCTCGAAAATCGCGAGCCAGATGATCCCCGCCGCCAGATCCGAAATCCCCAAGGGAATGGTCCAGATATAGAGGAAGATATCCCGTCCCTTGCGCATCTTGGCCACGAGCTCGGCCATCAGCAACGCGAGAGCGAGCTGTACCGGCACCACCGCGAGGGCGAGATAGAGGGTGTTTTTAAGCGCGATCGGAAACTTCCAGTGCGCCGCTACGTTTGCGAAATGACCCCAAGAAAGAGCGCCGTCGACCACGAAGGCCTGTTTGGCCACCAAGGCAAAGGGCGCGAGGAAGAACACCCCCAAGAAGAGGGCGACCGGCAGGATCAGCAACCAGGGCAGGAAGTGGGTGCGCATCGGCATCGGGTCGAGAGCCGCGGCTTCTTCGGGGCCGGGGCTACGATTTTTCGCCTCGACGAGCCCCGGCGCTTGCGTCGGTCGAAGCAAGGCGCGAAGGCGAAGCGGCGCTCGTTTCCTTCATGCGAAGGCCCCGAAGCGATCCGAAAAGCGAAGGGCGCTTCGGGGCGCGAACGCACGCCCCGAAGATGCCGCAAACGCTTCGCCGATCGAACGAGCGCTTTATTCGACCGGGCAAGGACCCTCGGAGGGGGCATCGGGTGCCCAGCAAGGAGCGCCGGTGTCGTTCATGATCGTGCGCAGGACCCTCTTCTGATCGTCGAGGACGGCGCGGATATCCTGGCCGTTGAGAACGATGCGCTCGAAGGCGTCGACGAAGACGCGATTGAAATCGCCGCCTTTGCTCCCCAAGCCCGCCGGCAGCAGGCCGGGATTGGCATCCGCCGAGGCGCTCATGATGGCCACGGCATCGCCCGCCGCTTGCACCGCCGGGGGCAAATCCGAAGGCAGATTAACATCGACCACCGGGAAGAAGTTGGTCGCCCGCAGGGTTTTGATCTGGGTTTTCGGATCGAGCATATAGGCCAGAACCTTCTTCGCCGCCGCCATATCGGGCGCGGTGCGCGGGATGGCGATACCCGCCAGCACCGGCATGAATCCTCGACCCTCGGGGCCGGCGGGGGCCGGGAAGGCCACGAAGTCGTTCGGCCGTTCGTTGAAGGCGTTGGCCAGCCTCGAGGTATGGTCGAAGGCGATCCAGACTTCCTCGCTCAAAAGCTGCTCTTGCAAGAAGGAATAGCCGGTCGAGGCGGGATTGGTAACCGCCCAGAGCTCCCGGAATTTCTCCCACGCCATGACCGCCTTGTCCGAAGCGAAGGTGCGGACCACCCCGTCGGTATAGGAGGGATAGAGATAGCCTTGGAAAAAGCGATGCTTGAGCCCTTTGGGTCCGGCGGGGAAGCCGAATTTGGCATCGCCGGTCGCTTTCATGACATTGGCGGCCCACTCGATCAGTTGATCGTAGCTAAGGGCGTTGATATCCGCTCCCGCAGGTAGGTGCGCCAGGGCCTTGCGATTGGCGGCCATGATATAGCTGGCTTGCATCCAAGGCACATATTGCATTTTTTGCGTGCCCAGACGTGCGAGCCGGTTGAAGGTGGCGCTTTTGGCCTCGAGCCCCATCGCGTCGAGATCGACCAAGTCTTGCGGATCCATCGCGGCGAAGTCGCCGTGCAAGGCGCCGAGGAGACCGATGCTGCCCGAGCCCGCGGCGAGTTCGGCTTGCAGGCGAGTCAGCCAAGGTCCGCCATCGTTCGGCTGGTAGTCGACCTCGGCATCGGAGTCCGAAAGAACCTGATCGCGCATCGCTTGCGCCTCTTCCACCGGCTTTGCTTGGGTCGACCAGAACAGGACTTGCGAGTGAGCGGCGCCCGCCACGAGCAGCAAAGCCAAGCCCGAAAAAGCGGCGGAGAGTTTCGTTTTGATCGTCATGTCGTTGACTCCTTGGAAAAAAACCCGCATCGCTGCGGATAAAATTATCTTTGCGTAAAGCGCAAGACCTCCTAAAGCGCAGGTCAAAGACCGCCCGAGCTCACAAGGCCCATATCCTGTCGGTGCCTTCGCCTGCGTTCAAAGGAAAGGGGATAGGAGACAGGCGACGCCCAAGGCGCGGTATCGATCGAGATAGCGTATCGAAGCGAAAATCGATCTTGCAACAGCGCCTTGACGACGCTCGGTATTATAAGGGGCCGAGCGATGAATGCCGCAATCTTATCCTCTTCGCTTCGAAGAAGAACTGCGAGCAAGGCTCGCCTTTCGAATCTCGAACCCTCTTGCCTCTTCGCGAGCGAGCGCGTTCGAGGCGAGCCCTCCTGCGGGGCAGGAAAAAGCCCTCGTCTTTTCGTCCCTCATTCCCCTCCCGAGAGGCGCAAAAGATATTTTCCGTAATCGCTGTGACGCAATTCCTTTCCCAGCAGGGCGAGTTGTCGCGCATCGATCCAATCGTTGAAAAACGCGATCTCTTCGGGGGCCGCGATATATTGATTCTGGCGCTTCTCGATGGTTTGGACGAAGACCGCGGCCTCGACCAGGCTGTCGTGGGTTCCGGTATCGAACCAAGTGTAGCCGCGCCCCAACTGCTCGACATGCAGGTCTTTTCTTTCCAGATAACGAAGGTTGATATCGGTGATTTCGAGCTCGCCGCGAGCGCTCGGGGTGAGTTCCTTGGCGATATGCACTACATCGTTGTCGTAAAAATACAGCCCGGTGACGGCCCAAGTGGATTGGGGCCGGTCGGGCTTTTCCTCGATGGACTTCGCTTGGCCGCTCTCGTCGAAAGCCACCACGCCGTAGCGCTGCGGATCGTGCACTTGATAGCCGAATACGGTGGCCCCTTGCTTGCGGCCGGCGGCGCTTTTGAGTTTTTCGGTCAAGCCGTGGCCGTAGAAAATATTGTCTCCCAAGGCCAAGGCGCAAGGATCGTCACCGATGAAATCGCGCCCCAAGATGAAGGCGTCGGCCAATCCCCGGGGGCTTTGTTGGGGGACGGTGCGGATATCGATTCCCCAATGCTTGCCGTCGCCGAGAAGATTTTGGAAATCGCGTTCGTTTTCCTCGGTGGTGATCACCAAGATATCGCGGATCCCCGCCAGCATCAGGGTGCTCAGGGGGTAATAGACCATCGGTTTGTCGTAGACCGGGAGCAACTGCTTGCTCACGACGCGAGTGATCGGGTAGAGCCTCGTTCCGTGCCCTCCCGCAAGGATGATGCCTTTCACTTTTTTCGTCCCCGGGGAATGTCAAGCGCTTTTCAGATGGCCCTTGGCGCGTAGATAGCGTTCCAAAGCGTCGCCCCAATCGGGCATCGGCCCGAAAGCGGCTTCGACTCGAGCGTTGTCCAGTACGCTGTAGCGTGGACGGGCGGCGCGGGTCTTGTACTCGTCGCTGGTGCAAGCGTCGACCGTGGCCTCGATCTCGGTGCGGCGGATGATTTCGCGGGCGAATTCGAACCATGAGGCGGCCCCGCGATCGACGACGTGGTAGGTGCCGGGATCGCAACCCTCGAAGAGCATCCTCATGAGAACCTGCGCGATATCGGCGGTCGAGGTGGGGGACATCGTTTGATCCCCGACAACGGTCAGCGCTCCCTTTTCCCTTCCGATCCGGATCATGGTCTCCACGAAATTGCCGCCCTTGCCGCTGGCCCCGGCCACCCCGAAAAGCGAGGCGACGCGCAGGATCACGCTCTTTTCGCAGGCGATGCGGGTCAGCCTTTCGCCCTCGGCTTTGGAAGCGCCGTAGACATTGACCGGTGCGATGGGGTCGTCTTCGCGCAAGGGGGAACGACGCTCGCGATCGCCGCCGAAGACATAGTCCGTGCTGATATGAAAAAACCTGGCGTTTTTGCGGGTGCAGACCTCGGCCATCGCCTTCACGGCGTGGGCATTGATCGCGAAAGCCTTTTCCCGGGCGTCCTCCACCTCGTCCGTCTTGTGATAGCCGGTGCAATTGACCAAGGTATCGAAGTCCAAGGCTTGCAAGGCGCGCTCCACTCCTTGCGGATCGGATACATCGATATCCTTGCGCGTCAACGGAATCAGCGTGCCCGATGGTTCGGATCGATCTCGCCTTCGATAGATCTCGAGGATATCGTGGCCGAGCTGGCCGTTGGCGCCGAGAAGCAGAGCCCTCATAGGTTGACGATGCCTCCGTACATTTCCACCTCGCGGATACGCCGGTGCCAGCGCGAGAGCTCTTTGTACCACTCCAAGGTGATCGTCTCCGTCGTGCGATCGACGGTTCCGGCCTCCAAGGCCTCGATGATTTCTTCCACCCCGTCGGTCGCGCTTTTTTCCGCCCGCCATCCCAAGGATTCGATCTTGTCGAAGGCCACCCGATAGCTGCGGTGATCCGGATCTCCGTACCATTCGATATCCACATCCTTGGGGACGGTATCGGCGACGATCTCCCCGAGCGCTCCGATCCGATAGACATTGCTCGCTGAGCCTACGTTGAAAATTTCTCGGTTCACCCTCGTCGTATCCGCCTCGAGCATGAATATTTGGGCCCTTGCGGTATCGCGTACATGGACCATCGGGCGCCATTGCGAGCCGTCCCGCATCAGCGGCAGACGTCCGCTTTTCCAAGCGCCGTAGCTCATGCCGTTGATCGCGAGATCGAAACGCATCCTCGGGGAAAGGCCGTAGACGGTGGCTTGGCGCAGCACGACGACGCAAAATGAATCGTCGCCGAGCGGCAAAATATCCTTTTCCGCCGCTTCGTTGGCGCGGGCGTAGGTGGTCAGGGGATTGGTCGGGCTCGATTCGTCGGCGATCGTTCCCTCGGTCTGAAAACCGTAGATGCTGCAAGACGAGGGCAGGATATATCGTTTCACCCCCGCTTCTTTGGCCAGCAAGGCGGTGCGCCCCCGCGCTCGATAGTTGATCTCCCAAGTCGCTTCTTGAAAGAGTTCGCCCGAGGGATCGTTGGACATGGCGGCAAGGTCGATGACCGCATCGATATTCGACAGATGCTTCGCTTCGACCTTGCGGTTGTCCTCGACCACCGTTTCGAGCCCGTCGCGGGTCGGTAGCAGGTGTCGGCCGAAGAAAAACCGATCCAACGCCCGCACGGCATACCCGGCATCGAGCAGCATCGGGACCAAAACGGAGCCGATATATCCGCCGGCGCCGGTAACCAGAATCTGTCGTTGGCTCATTTTTTCCTCTTCGATTCCTTATCGCTTTTCGCAAGGCGCCGAACGATCAGGCGAAAGGGCTGTCGATCTCGCCGATCCGAGGCTGGGCGCGATCTTTATCCGAAAGGACCGCTTCGCTTTCGTCCAAAGGCCAATCGATGCCGAGTTCGGGATCGTTCCAAAGGATGCCCCGATCGTGCGCCGGGGCGTAGTAGTTGCTGACCTTGTAGATCACTTCGGTATCGGCTTCGATCGTCATGAAGCCGTGGGCGAAGCCGATCGGCACCAAGATCTGATTCCATTCGTCGGCGCTGACCACCGCGCTTACGTGTTGCCCGAAAGTGGGCGAGGAACGCCTCAAATCGACGGCGACATCGAAGATTGCGCCTCGCACCACGCGCACCAGCTTGTCCTGGCCGAAGGGCGGGATTTGGAAGTGCAGGCCCCGCACCGTTCCTTTCTCGGCGGAAAGGGAGTGGTTGTCCTGCACGAAATCGATATCGATGCCCCGTTCCTGCAAGGCCTTTTCGTTATGGGTCTCGGAAAAAAATCCCCGATGGTCGCCGTGTTTTTTCGGGCGCAGGATGCGAATGTCGGGGATGGCCAGGGATTCGATCTGCATTCATTCGCTCCTTGCGATCTGCGGGTTGTCGGCGGCGCTCGTCGCGCGATGGGTTTCCTCGAGGGCGCTGCGGGTGGCATCGAGATAGGCATATCCGAATTTCCGATCCGGCTCCAGATAAGCCCCTTCCGCCCATTCGTTCCAAGCGTTGATGAAGACGAGTCTTTCATCCCCCTCGTATTTGCTCATGGTCTGCCCTAAGATGAATCGCAACCACTTCTTATAATGATCGGGAGTGGAGTCGTGGTAGATATTCGCGTGGTTCTGACGCCTGGCGGTATTGTCCCAATCGGGCATGATGCCCCGGAACAAACGCCGTCCGGCGATATTGCGGCGGATGTATTTTCGGCAGATCTCCGGATAGCTGTTGACGATCCCCGCGAAATCCGGGTTCAGCCGCTCCCCCGGCAATTCGATCGGCGAGTTGAAGTGATGCGGGGGATATTCGATCACCGCATCCATCCCGCAATCGGCGGGGTTCACATCGTTCGCCCCGTGCTCGAACGAGCCGATCAGGCCAAGGTAGATCTCGCCGATCCCCTCTCGCAGGCAGGCTTCCCGCCAGCGCTCGACCGTCGCTTTGATATCGGGGAAAAGGGAAATGCGATAAGCCATCAGCAGGGGCTTGCCATCGATGCGAATATAGTTGGGGTGCCGCATATAGCGCATCAGATCGCGAATCACCCCGATATCGTCATCGGGGCTATGGTTCTGGGCGATCAGAATTTCATGCTCGGCTCCGTCCCAGCGTCGGGTCCAATTTTCATTCGCCCATGACAGGCAAAAAGGAAAGTCGGGGCGGCCGCTTTCCAGCATCCGCTCGAGCGGCATTTCCAGCAGACGGTGGCCATCGAACCAGTAATAGTGATAGCAAAATCCATGGATGCCGTAATGTCTTGCGATTTCCGCCTGCTGCTCCATGATTTCGGAGATCCGAAGATCGTAAAACCCCATATCCGAGGGCAATCGGGGCTGATAATGCCCGGCGTAATTGGGGCGGGCTTTGCTGACATTGGTCCATTCGGTAAATCCCTTGCCCCACCAAGCATCGTTTTCCGGAAATGGATGGAATTGGGGTAGATAGAAGGCGATCAGCCGCACCGGGATCTCCCGAGGATCGATGGGCGTCGGGGCAAAGGGCACGAAGACATCGGGCTCGTCTTTGCTTTCCAAAGGCGAGGAAAGCGAGGAACCGTCGATATTCCTCCACAGCCAGGGAAGGTATCGGATCACGAGATTGCGCACGCGCGAACGGATCTTGCCGCCGAAAGGGATGCGGTGATAGACGATCCTCACTCGGCGCAGCGCCGCTCTTGCATATCGTCCCGACTGCGAGAGCGGTTGCGTCAACCACCATTTGATTTCCCGCGAGACGAAGCGCATCCGGCGGGTGATGGCTCGCATCGGGGCGGTGATCTTCCAGCTCCAGGAGTCGTAGAAGCCCGCTTTTTCGCGCTCGAGGTTATCGACGTGGAATTCGAGTTCGTCGATCCGTAGCGATTTTTCGGCGCTTTCCACGCTGAGATCGTCATGGACCCGGCGCATTTTTTCGATCCGCTGCGAGGATTCCCGCTGCAACTCCTCCCGTTCGCGCTCGTGCTCGGCGCGCATCTCGCCGGTTTCGCGTTCGTGATCGGCGCGCAACTCGCCGGTTTCGCGCTCGTGATCGGTGCGCATCTCGCTCGTTTCGCGCTCGTGCCGGATGCGCAGGGAATCGATATGCCCCAAAAGATCGCGCACCTCTCGCCGGAAGAAATTTCTTTCCTCCCCGAGGCTTTCGATCTTCTCTTTTTGCGCTCGCAGGGTATCGATGGAGCGATGCCCGACGAGGATGGCGGGAGTGAAGTTTGCGGATGATTCCTCGAATTCGCGACGAATCCGATCCAGTCGTTCGAAGTCTTGCGCCTGTCTCTCGCCTTTCGCCAGGCGACACAGAATTTCGAAGGTGGATTTGATCCAAGGCGAAAGCGCCGGATCCATCGCCACGCGTTCCTTCGGCGTCCGATGATGATGCAGTTTCGTCGAAATCGCTTCGTCGATTTGCAGATTGACGGAGTTGGAGGTCGCGGGCCAGACGATATCGAGATCCGCCGCGATCTTTCGCGCCAGCGCCTGCCAGTCGCCGAAAATATCCTCGTAGAGGACGAAGCTGCGGGGTAGATCCCGCGACAGGAACTCGGCATCCAGAAGGTGCCGAAGCCAGATCAAGCGGGTGATCGTCGGGTCGATCCCGTCGCGCGTTTCGATGGATGCGCCGACATCCGAGGGATTGCGGATGGCGATGACGATACGGGGATCGGCTCCGGATTCCCGGATCGTCTCCGCCCAGAATTCGAGCATCCGGCTGATGCGAGGGTCTTTCAGGATATAGAAATCGCTGTTGCGGAATTCCCGCTTAATCAGAACCCGGGCGCGTTCGACGAGGGCCGGAGCGAGCGGGGATCGTTTCCACGCGGGGTCGAAGCGATCCCATTCGTCCCACGCGCTTCCGGCGGAATGCAAAATGGCATCGTTCAGATCCATGATCGCCTGGGATTCCCAGTATCCGCCTTCGTTATAGGCATCGCCCGGCATCAAGCTCGTCGGCAGTTCGCCGCCGAGAAGAGAGAGCATGCGGGTGAGCACGGAGGTGCCGCTGCGGTGCATCCCGAGAACCACCAATGCCGTCTTTTTTTTGCCCTTGGCCGCGGCGGCGAAGTTCGGATCGGCGGCGTCGGCCGCGGCATCCTCGTTTTCCGAGGCGGCGGTCGGTTGCCTGACGAGGGGGATCGGATCGCCGGTGCTCATGACGCTTTTTCGAGCCTCTTCTCGTAATGCCGCAGGACTTCTTCGACCGGGCCGTACATCTCCAAACGCCCGGCGTGCATCAAAATCGCTTGCGTGCAGATGCTCTTGATCTGGCCGGTTGCATGGGAGGCGAAGACCAGTATTCCGGCGCGGGAGATCAGATCTTCCAAATGCTTCTCGGCCTTTTTCATGAAGGAGGCGTCGGCGGCGCCGATCCATTCGTCCATCAACAGAATTTCGTGATTGACGCAGACGGAAACCGCAAATGCCAGCCGCATCGTCATGCCCGCCGAATAAGTGCTGACCGGTAATTCCAGATAACCCCCGAGGCCGGTGAAGTCCGCGATCTCCTCGATACGCTCTTCGATTTCGTCGCTTCCCAATCCCAATAGGCGGCCCCGGGTCTTGATATTGTCGTAGCCCGAGGTATCCGGGTCGATCCCCAAGGAGAGATCGAAAAGCGAGGAGACATGTCCCTCGCGTTGGATATGCCCCGAGGTGGGCTCGTAGACCCCGGCCAAGACGCGCAACAAAGTGGTTTTGCCCGAGCCGTTGACCCCGACCAAGCCGATTCGTTCCCCGTGACGCATCTGCAAGTTGACATCGTCCAATGCGCGCACGCAAAGGGTCGAGTTACGGGGGTCGCTGCCGATACGCCCGCCGGTGCCGGTGTGCAAGATCCGTTTTTTGAGCGAGCGGGCATTGGTATTGTAGATGGGAAAATCGACGCTCACCCCGTGCAATCTGATACTGGCCATCGCGATTCAGATCCAATAGGCGATACGGCTTCGGTAGCGACGGTAGAGCAACAAGGCGAATACGAGGCCGCCGACGGTGATTCCCGCCACGATCAGCCAAGAAGCCGAATTCGGGGCTTGGCCCAAAAGGGGTTGGCGCACCAATTCGAGAAAATGAAAGAAGGGGTTGTAGTCCAAGAGATAGAAGCGGTCCTCGGATAGAAGATCGGGCTTCCAAAAAACCGGAGTCAAGAAGAAGGCGACCTGCACGATGCTGGCGACGATCTGCGGCACATCCCGATAGCGAGCGCATATCAGACCCAATACGAGCCCGATCCAAAGGCCATTGATGCAGATCAGGAGCAGCCCCGGGAGGGCAAGCAAAGTGATCCAACTCGGAGGGATCGAAAAGACCAAGGCCACGATGACGAAGATGGTGATGTTATGAAAGAAAATGATGATATTGCGCCAGATCGCCCGGTAGACATGCAAAGAAAGCGGCAGCGCCATCTGTTTGATGATATCGGCGGAGCCGTTGAAGGCCTCGCAGCCATCGAGGATCAGGCCCGAGACCAGCCCCCACATGATGAATCCGAGAGCGACGAAGGGCAGGTACTCGGGGATGCTCATTTTGAACAAACTGGCGTATAGAACCCCCAGCATCGTCACCAAAACCCCCATGCTGATGGTCAGCCAGAAGGGTCCCAAAACCGAACGACGATAGCGCTGACGAATATCCTGCCAACCGAGCATGGTCCATAACGACCAGGCGACGGTGCCTCTTGCGATGTCGCCGATCGCGGCGTTCAAGGCGCTCCCAGGGCGGCCGATCGCATCGGTCTCCGCGGTCGTTCCCCTATCGGGATGCCCGCTTTCTACCCGCTGACTGTGTGAAAGCATAATGAAATATCGGCAATGAAGGCAGGAGAAAGGGACCGACCGAATGAACGAAATCGCGTTTTCGAAAAAGCTGGATATTGCACGTATATGGCAAGGGGGTAGCATACCCGCAATCGCCCTTTCGATTCAATCGTTCGGCGCCGTAAATCGCGAAATTCCGATGGGCGAGCCGCGTTTCGATGCGTGATCGACCCTCGATGATTCATGAGGTGGCGATTTTGAGGGCCGCCGCCGCGACGAGCGAGCCCAAGGTGCAAGAAAGCGCGGCCAGAGCCCCGAGGATATAGAGTTGTCCGGCGAAAGGCAGGCCGTTCGCGGCGGCGGAAACCGCTCCGGTGGCGAAAACGAGCACCGGCACATAAAGAGGCAAGACCAGCAGCGAAAGCAATACCCCGCCCCGTTGCAGCCCCGTGGTCAAAGCGACCCCGATGGCCCCGGTCGCGCTGAGCGTCGGGGTGCCGAGCACGAGGCTCGCAAGGAGGGCGGGCATCGCCGCTGCCGGCAGCCCGAGCAGGAGCGAGAAGAGCGGCGCCACCAAGAGCAAGGGAATGGCGTTGACCAGCCAGTGGGCGATGATTTTCGCCAGCACGATCAAGGGCAAGGGGCTAGGACTCGATAGCATCAGATCGAGCGAGCCGTCCTCGAAATCCGGTCGGAACATCCGTTCCAACGAGAGCAGGGTGGCCAACAGCGCGGCGATCCAAAATACCCCGGGGGCCACGACCTCCAAGAGCGCCGGGCGCGGGCTCGCTCCCAAGGGGAAAAGCGTGATGACCAAAAGAAGGAAGATCAGCGGATTGATCGCCTGCGCCGGATGCCGGATCGCCAGCAGAAGGTCTCGGCGGATCACCGCGGCGAAGGCCGTCATTCGGGCGCCGCTTGCGGATTCGATGTCGCCGGGCCGGTGATCCCGGGCGGCGAAGAAATCGCCGACCCTCCCGCTTCGATGGATACCATGCGCATCGGGATGCCCTTCGGCGATACCGGCTGATGGCTGGTCATCAAAACCGCGCCGCCTGTTTTGCCGTGCTCTTCGAGCATCGATCCGATCACCTCGATCCCTTGAAGGTCGAGGGCGGTGAAGGGTTCGTCCAGCACCCATAGGCAGGCCTTGCAAACCGACAAGCGGGCGAGGGCCAGCCGTTGACGCTGACCGGCGGAGAGCCGTCGCACCGGGGTGTCGTGCAAAGCGCGCAGTCCCAAGCGATCGAGGGCCTCGCTCACGCTCGTTCCCGTCGGCTCTTCGCTCAAGGCGATGGCGAATGCGAGGTTTTCCGCCGGGGTGAGATCCACTTTGATCCCTTTGGCGTGCCCGATATATTGGATTTCGGATCGAAGGCGGGCATCGCCGAAAGGAAGCGTCTCCCCTCGCCAGCGGATGGTGCCCGCGGTCGGTGCGAGCAGGCCGCAGACAATGCGCAACAAGGTGGTTTTGCCGCTGCCGTTGGGGCCGATGATCTGCACCGCTTCTCCCGAGCGGATATGCAGGTGCAAGCCCTCGAAGAGGATTCGATCGCCGCGGTGAGACGAAAGATCGATCGTTTCGAGCAGCACAGGAGCGATCATCGAAGGATAAGGGCCCGGCAGTGTCGTCAGTAAGAAAAATCCGAGAAGCGATCTCGAAAAATCGATGGATCGCCGGAGCCGAGGAGGGGTTTTGCCGGCTTTTCGATCGAGAGCCCAAAACTCTCGGGCCCTTAAGCGTCGCTCTTCGATCAAAGAGCGATGCGCGAAAAAAGTCGATTCTTCTAGTCGATTGTTCTGGGGTAGTTTTCGATTATACGCCTTCGAAAGTCCGGCAAAAGGCGTCGAAGAGATTGTCGGGGCTTTGGGATCCTTCTTGCCCCGGGGGAGCGAAGGGCGGTCGCTCGTCGCATTTTTTGCGCCCGAGCGACGCTTTTCATTCACGATGATCAAGGGGACAAAGCCCATGGCTTATGAGCATTTCGATCTGATCGCCTTGGGGGGTGGCAGCGGCGGAATCGCGGCGGCGGTGCGGGCGGCGAGCTACGGAGCCAAGGTGGCGGTGATCGAGCGGGGTCGGCTCGGCGGCACTTGCGTCAACGTGGGTTGCGTGCCCAAGAAATTGATGTGGAATGCGGCGGAGCGAGGGCTCGCGATCGAATCGAGCGCGGACTACGGTTTCGATGTCGAGTGTCGATCTTTCGACTGGCCCTTCCTCAAGCGCGCTCGCGATGCTTATGTCGAGCGATTGAACGCTATCTACGCTCGACGCCTTGCGAGCGAGGGGATCGCTTGCATCGAGGGGAGCGCGCGCTTCGTCGAGCCGAGGAAATTGGCGGTCCGCTCTTCGGCGACCGGTAAGGAGCGTTCGCTCGGCGCGGACCATATCGTGATCGCCAGCGGCGGGCGACCCGATACCCCGGACCTGCCGGGGGCGGAACTCGGCATCGTCTCCGACGGTTTTTTCGAGTTGGAGGATTGTCCGCGGCGGGCGGTGGTGGTCGGTAGCGGATATATCGCGGTCGAGCTGGCCGGGATTCTGCACGCCCTCGGCAGCGAAGTGTGCATGGCGCTGCGGCGGGATCGGGTATTGCGGGCCTTCGACGAGATGTTGAGCGAAGAGCTGATGCGAGCGCTACGGGCGGAGGGTATCGAGATCCTCAGCGAGGCGAGGGTCAAGCGCGTCCTTCGTCGGGGGGATGGGGCGGAGGGTCTTGACGTGGAGATAGCCGCCGGCGGAGCGGATGGGGGCTCGCAGGATATCGAGCGGCAGGCGGATTGCTTGTTGTGGGCGATCGGTCGCCGCCCCGAGGTCGCTTCGCTCGATCTCCGGGCCGCCGGGATCGAAACCGACTCGAGCGGGGCGATCCCGGTGGACGCCTTTCAAAGGACCGGCGTCGACGGAGTCCACGCGATCGGCGATGTCACCGGCAAGGCGCCGCTGACTCCGGTGGCCATCGCCGCCGGGCGGCGGCTTTCGGATCGACTCTTCGGCGGGCAAAGCGATCGAAAACTCGATTACGAGAATATCCCGAGCGTCGTTTTCACCCATCCCCCGATCGCCACCGTGGGGGCGAGCGAGGCGCAAGCGCGTCAACAATGGGGGGCGGGGGCGATCAAGGTCTATCGCACCCGCTTCGATGGAATGTACGACGCCTTTTCCGAGCATCCCCGGGCGACGGCGATGAAGCTGGTGACCTGCGGCGACGACGAGCGCATCGTCGGTTGCCATATCATCGGTCCCGGGGCCGATGAAATGATGCAGGGCTTCGCCGTCGCGGTGCGGATGGGAGCGCGCAAGCGTGATTTCGACGATACCGTGGCGATCCACCCGACCAGCGCGGAAGAGATGGTGACGATGCGCTGAACCGCCTCGGGCGAAGAAGCCGAGGCGCTCGCCTGCGGAAAGGTCTTTATCTTGCCCCTTCGGCGCTCGTTTTCGCCATCGCCGGGCTCGTCTCCGGAGCGGACGACACCGCCTCGTGTTGTCTTGCCTCGGCGCCGCTTCTAAAATAAGCCGATTTTGTCGATCCCCCGACCCGGCGTTTTCCGGCGGCATTTTCCGATGTTCGTGCCGCACTCGCTCACCCGCCCCCCTTGTCCGAATCATCGATCAATGGCCAGATTCAAAATCGATGTCGCGCTGCTGGCGATTTGCCAAGCGCTGTTCATGACCTCGACCTCGTTGCTGATATCGATATCGGCGATCGCGGGATTGATGATCGCCCCCCACGAGGGACTTGCGACCCTCCCCTTGGGGATTCAGTTCCTGTCCACGATGCTTTTCACCTTCCCCGCCTCGCTCTATATGCAGCGCGCCGGTCGGCGCGCCGGATTCATCGGCGGCGCCCTCTTCGCTTTGGTCGGAGGCTTGATCGGGACGTGGTCGATGTTCGAACAGAGTTTCGCCGGTCTTTGCCTGAGCACTTTTTGCATCGGGGCGTTCACCGCCTGCGCCCACTATTACCGTTTTGCCGCCGCCGATATTTCCGATGATGACTATCGCTCCCGAGCCATCTCGTTGGTGATGGCCGGAGGGGTCGTCGCCGCCTTCGCCGGACCGAATCTCGCGATTTTCAGCAAGGATGCCTTCGGCGCCGTTTTTGCCGGGGGCTATTTGGCGGTGGCGGTATTGGCGCTGCTGACGATACTGGTCCTCGCCTTCATGCGCCTCCCCCGCCCGCAGGAGGAAAAAACGCCGACGGATACGAGCCGATCGCTGGGGGAAATCTCCGTCCAGCCTCGTTATATGACCGCCGTTCTATGCGCCGTGGTCGGCTATGCCGTGATGAACTTGCTGATGACCGCAACCCCCTTGGCGATGGATAATCTCGCATATCCTTTTTCGAATACCGCGCATGTCATCCAATGGCATGTGGTGGGGATGTTCCTCCCGTCGTTTTTTACCGGTCACCTGATTCGGCGCTTCGGGGTGTTGCAGATCATGTTCGCCGGGGCGGTTTTCCAAGGCCTTTGCGTAGCGGTGAATCT
Source organism: Gammaproteobacteria bacterium (assembly GCA_965220535.1). Taxonomy (GTDB): domain Bacteria; phylum Pseudomonadota; class Gammaproteobacteria; order HK1; family HK1; genus HK1. Next base: position 2,259,861 of record OZ244833.1, read on the forward strand.
GAACGGCGAGAGCTATATGCATTTCCTGACGGCTCTGGCCCTGCTCGGCATCGGCTGGAATTTCCTGTTCATCGGCGCGACCACGCTCTTGGCGGAAAACTACCGGACATCGGAAAAGGCCAGAGCCCAAGGCCTCAACGACCTGCTGGTTTTCTCCTTCGTTGCGTTGACCGCAACCTCCGCCGGTTATCTGCTAAGCGAATACGGATGGCAGCGGGTCAATGCCGGGACGCTTCCTTTCATCGTCTTGGCGGCGGCGGTGATCCTGTGGACCCTTCGCTCGAGCGGGAATGACCGAGCGAGCGAATCCCGCATGGCCGACAAGGAGAAAAAAGCGGCCGCCGGTTGAGAAAACGAAGGCCCCGGATGCGATCCTCGCATACCATCGCAAGCACGAAAAAGCCTTGCCCGGTAGATGCAGTTCACGCAAGCGGCGGGATGCAGCCCTTCGAATCGACACCCGCAGTTTCAAAGCGCAGTTTCAAATAAGGAGCGATCGATGGAAAAAGCCTTGATTGCGCAACGCGCCCCCTTCGGGATCGATCTCGAACCCGGGGATTATTTCTGGTGCCGCTGCGGGAAGTCCTCCCGCCAGCCATTTTGCGACGGTTCGCATAAAGACACCCCCTTCACCCCGATGAAGTTTTCCGTGGACGAGCCGAAAAAACTCTGGCTATGCGGCTGCAAAAGAAGCGACAACGCCCCTTTTTGCGACGGCTCGCATAACTCTCTCGAGGAGTGAGGCGCGAAGGATCAAGGAAAATCCGAAAGAGATCTCGGAATAAAGCGGGCTGCTCGTTCGGTCTGCATCGTCGTTTTCGATGGATTTGTCCGTGAGCGAGATGTCGACATATTCGGTCATCGATGTTTTCAGCGGCGCCGGGGGCATGACGCTCGGATTCGTGGACGAGCGCTTCGCCGGCGGCTTTCGGTCGGTTTGGGCCATCGACAACGACCCGACAGCCATCGAAAGCTATACAAGGAATTTCGGCGAACACGCCGAATGCGACGATATCGAAGAACGACTGGCAAGGGGATCGGTGCCGCAGGCGGATGCGGTGATCGGGGGACCTCCCTGCCAAGGCTTCAGTTTGCTGAACAAGAACAAAAGGGGAGACGGTCGTCGCCGACTCTGGGAGCCCTTCATGGATGTCGTGGCGCGCTCCTCCTGTCGTGTTTTTGCGATCGAGAACGTTCGCTGGCTTCACAATTCGGTCGAGCTGGCCATGATTCGCGCTCGAGCGGAGGCTTTGGGATTCAAAGTGCATGCCGGTGTTTTCAATACGGCCGATTACGGTGTGCCTCAGGCCCGCCATCGAGCGCTGGTGCTAGGGGTGAAACGACGAGCCGGTGCGCGGCCGGATTTCCCCTTTTCCCCGACGATTTCAAGTTTTGCGGATCGAAAATCGAGATCGCCAAACAGATCGGCAACGCGGTGTCGCCGGTGTTCGCCGGGGTGGTGGCCAAAGCGATCAGGAGTTGGTTGGCGAATCAAGACAAGGCATCGGTAGCGTGAAAGAGGGTTCGGCAATCGATCGAGCCTACCGAGACTTCGTCGAGTCCTTGGTTTCCCCGCAAAGCCCTTGTCTTTATTTATCCCGGGTGCCGAAAGACAAAAAGCATGCCGGTGAAGGCGAGCTCGCCCCCTCCAACGCGGACCTTTCCAGCGGCGCCGGCGTGAGAATTTCGCGGGAATGGGCAAAGCGCTTGGGCTCGGAGTTGGTGGTATTGGACAAGAAACGAGATGGTCAGCAAATCGGGAGGGAATTCGAGAGAATCGTTGCCCGGTTCATCGACCGATCCTTTTCGGCGCTGAACACCGCTCGACCGGGAGAATGGAAGACTTATGGATCGAAGGAGGTCCCCAAAATCTCTTATTTTTGCCAGTATGAGCACCTGAGCGAACTGGAAAGGGTTTTGCAAAATAATCGAGATCCGGAGGCTTCTTTCGGTGGCGGGCATATCATAAGACCCGACATCATCTTGAGTCGTTCTCCGGTATCCGATGACGAGATGGAAAAACTGACCGGCACTGCCGTATCGAGGGGCGCAAAAAGAGCGATTTTGAGGCGGGATTACAACCCCAAGGAGATTTTGCATGCCAGCATATCGGTAAAATGGACATTTCGTTCGGATCGGGCGCAAAATGCACGCTCCGAAGCCTTGAATTTGATAAGAAACCGCAAGGACAAGACGCCTCATATCGCTGTCGTTACCGCCGAACCGGCCCCGAGTCGAATCGGCTCCGTGGCCTTGGGTACCGGGGATATCGACTGTGTTTACCATATCGCCTTGGATGCCTTGCTCGAAGCCACCGCATCGGTGGATGCGGGCGACGCTTATGACAACCTGAGGATGATGGTGGAAGGACGACGGCTGAAGGATATCCGCGACCTTCCCTACGATCTCATCGTGTGACGGGGATTGGATATTTTCGTCAAGACGGTTGTCAAGACGTTTTCGTATCGAAGCGAAACCGATTTTCGCTCCATCGATTTTTCAACGACGAGGCGGGTATCGGCCAGTGGCCGCAAGCGGGATCATTCCCATTCGATCGTTGCCGGGGGTTTGCCGGAGATGTCGTAGACCACTCGGGAGACGCCTTCGATCTCGTTGATGATGCGGTTGGCGACCCGATCGAGGAATTCGTGCGGGAGGTGCGCTCGGCGGGCGGTCATGAAATCCACCGTTTCCACCGCTCGCAGGGCGATGACGTATTCATAGCGCCGGCGGTCGCCGGCGACTCCCACCGATCGGACCGGCAGGTGGACGGCGAAGGCTTGGCTTACCGAGTCGTAGAGATTTGCGGCTCGCAGCTCGTCGATGAAGATGGCGTCGGCCAAGCGCAGCGTTCGGACATGCTCCGGGCGCAGCTCGCCGAGGACGCGGACTCCCAAACCGGGGCCGGGAAAGGGGTGGCGGAAGACGAGGGATCGCGATAGTCCGAGGGCCAAGCCGATGGCTCGCACCTCGTCTTTGAAGAGATCTCGCACAGGTTCGAGCAGTTGCAGTTGCATTCGCTCCGGCAGCCCTCCCACGTTATGGTGGGATTTGATGACTTGGGCCGGGCCGGTGGCCGCCGATTCGATGACGTCGGGGTAGATGGTGCCTTGGGCGAGCCAGCGAAGGTTTTTTATCTTGGCCGCTTCTTCTTCGAAGATGTCGATGAAGAGACGGCCGATCCGCTTTCGTTTTTCCTCCGGATCCTCCACCCCGGCCAGGGTCGCGAAAAAACGCTCATCGGCGTCGATGCGAACGAGGTCGATGCCGAACTCTCCGGCGAAGGTGGACATGACCTGATCGCCCTCGCCGGCGCGCAGCAGGCCGTTGTCGACGAAGATGCATACGAGGCGATCGCCGAGCGCCCGGTGCAGGAGCGCGGCGACCACCGAGGAATCGACCCCGCCGGAAAGGGCGAGCAGGACACGATCCTCGCCGGTGCGAGCGCGTATCGTCGCCAAGGCGTCGTCGATGATCGCGTCGGGGGTCCAGCGCCGGTTGCAGCCGCAGATCTCGTGCACGAAGCGGGCGATGATCGAAGCCCCTTGGGGGGTATGGGTGACCTCGGGGTGAAACTGGAGTCCGTAGAGATCTCCGTGCTCGGAGGCGATGCCGGCGATCGGGGCGTTGTCGGTCGAGGCGATCCTTCGGAAGCCTGCGGGCAACGAAACCACTCGGTCGCCGTGGCTCATCCATACATCGAGCAGGCCTTGTCCTTCGGGTCCGCGGCGATCCTCGATTCCTTCCAACAAGCGCGAATGTCCGTGCGCTCGCAGTTCGGCGTGGCCGAATTCCCGATGGCTCGCGCCCTTGACCTCGCCCCCGAAACGGGCGGCCATCGATTGCATGCCATAGCAGATTCCGAGTACCGGGATGCGCAGATCGAAGGTCGCTTCCGGTAGCCGAGGAGCGTCGGTTTCGTGCACCGATTCCGGTCCGCCGGAGAGGATGATGCCCTTGGGGGCGAGTGAGCGCAGCGTGGCCGGCTCCACGTCATAAGGATGGATCTCGCAGTAGACGCGAGCCTCTCGGATCCGCCGGGCGATAAGCCGGGTGTATTGCGAGCCGAAGTCGAGCACGACCACGAGATCTCGACGGATATCGCGGCCGTTTGCAGGTGCGTTCATCGGGGCCGGGTTTTCGCGTCGGTCGCCGAAACCAGCGTTTCGCTCGCGCTCTTCGGGGGATGTCTCGACACGAGGCTCGATGGGGGAAAAGTGCGAGGAGAAAAAGGGTCGAAGGAGCGATCAGCCGACCCGGTAGTTCGGGGCTTCTTTGGTGATGCTGACATCGTGGACGTGGCTTTCGCGCATGCCGGCATTGGTCAGACGGACGAACTTCGTCGACTTGCGGAATTCCTCCAAGTTGCGACAACCGGTATAGCCGAGGCTCGCGCGCAATCCCCCGACGAGCTGGTCGATCACCGCCGACAAGGGACCTTTGTAGGGCACCCGGCCTTCGATGCCCTCCGGTACGAGTTTTTCCGGATCGTTTGTACCCTCTTGAAAATAGCGGTCGCGAGATCCGGTGGCGTGAGCCATCGCCCCGAGCGAGCCCATGCCCCGGTAGGATTTATAGGAGCGCCCTTGGTAGAGTTCGACCTCCCCCGGCGATTCCTCGGTGCCCGCGAAAAGTCCGCCGATCATCACGCTATGGCCGCCGGCGGCGAGGGCCTTGGCGGCGTCGCCGGAAAAGCGGATACCGCCGTCGGCGATGGTCGGGATATCGGAACCGCGCAGGGCCTGCGCAACATCGGCCACCGCCGAGAGTTGGGGAACTCCGACCCCGGCCACCATCCGTGTGGTGCAGATCGAGCCCGGACCGATCCCCACCTTGACCGCATCGCAACCGGCTTGGGCGAGGGCCTTGGCGGCCTCGGCGGTGGCGATATTGCCGGCGATCACCGGCATGTCGGGGAAATGCTGCTTGATGGATCGCACCCGGTTGACGACCCCTTGGGAGTGGCCGTGTGCGGTATCGACCACGATCACGTCCGCCCCGGCATCGACCAAGGCCTCGACTCGCTCGTCGGTGTCCGCCCCCGAGCCTATCGCCGCCCCCACGCGCAGCTGCTCGTAAGCGTCCTTGCAGGCATCGGGGAATTCGTCGGCCTTTTGCATATCCTTGACCGTCACCATCCCCCGCAGTTCGAAGTTCTCGTTGACCACCAGGACTTTTTCGATGCGGTGTTCGTGGAGCAGGTGCCGTATCTCCTCTTGCGAAGCTCCCTCGCGGACGGTCACGAGCCTTTCCTTCGGCGTCATGACGCTGCTGACCTTCGCGTCATAGCGGGTTTCGAAGCGCAGATCGCGATGGGTGACGATTCCCGCGAGTTCGCGTCCGTCGACTACCGGCACACCGGAAATTCGGCGTTCGCGGGTCAGTTCGATCACCTCGCGGATGCCGGTATTCGGCGAGACGGTGATCGGATCGGCGATGACGCCGCTTTCGAATTTCTTGACGAGGCGGACCTGCCGCGCCTGCTCCGCCACCGACATGTTTTTGTGCACGATGCCGATGCCGCCCGCTTGGGCGATGGCGATGGCCAGCCGGGCCTCGGTGACCGTATCCATGGCCGAGGAGACGATGGGGATATTGAGGCGGATATCGCGCGTCAACCAAGACGAGATATCCGTCTCGCGAGGCAAGACTTCGGAATAGCCCGGAACCAACAGGACATCGTCGAAGGTGAACGACTCGCGCGCTTCGAGCATCTGCGGGGGATTCCATCCAAGAAGAAGAGATTTCGCCGATGTCGTTGATGAACGATGGTCGATGAACGATGCGATGATTGTAATGCGTCCGCTCTCGTTCGTGCCGGGTTTTCGCGCAAGACTCGGTATGAAAAGGCCCGGGGAAAGGGCTCGGGAAAAGGGCTCGGGAAAAGGGCCAAACGGTCGGCTCCGATCCCCTTGGCATCGGATCGTCGATCTTGCCGCTTCTTTTCGAATCTCGGGATTGCGAAGGAGTCGGCCATCGAAGGCGGCGCTCCGCCTCGGCGATAAAAGACTTCGGAGGTTCGTCGAAAAGGACAGGTCCTATCGTCGGATGGACGATCGAATAGAAGCGGCGCCGGGTTTATTTTTTCGGAATCGAATGACGATCATCATGACGATTATCGTGAAATCGGGAGCCCCTTTCGATCGAATGCGCCTCGTCGAGGGCGGCGGTGGCCATCTCGTCGTCATGGCGTCGGAATTCCCCTTCGATGGGTCGGGGCTTCGCTCGCACGTGGGCGCCGAGTCTCCCGGATCGGATCAAATGCATGATCAGGCTTTGTCGTAGCGGCGGGATCAGGAATAAAAACCCGGCGGCGTCGGTGATGAAGCCCGGGGCCAACAGGAGCGCCCCGGCCAGCAGCAAGAAGACGCTTTCGATCATCTCGAGCGCCGGCAATTCACCGGCATTCAAACTGCGCCGCGCTCGCCGCAGGGTGGAAAAGCCCTGGGCGCGAACCAACAATCCTCCGCCGACGGCGGTCAATACCACCAAAGCGATGGTGGGGAAGACCCCGAAAAAGCCGCCGACTTGGATCAAAAGGGCGATTTCGATCAGCGGAAAGCCGATCAGCAGGAGAATCAAGAGGTGAAAGATATTCATCGGTCCATTGAAAACGATGGTTGTCGGGTGGATCGTTGCGCGAAAGGGGGTGATGGATATCCGGCGTCGATGCTCCGTCGCAAAGCCTCGTCCATTCCCGAAGGTGATTGACGAAGGTGATCGACGAGAGGGTCGATTCGGCATCCGGCGTTGCCTGATCAAGCCTTCGACGATCCCTTCTTCAAGGGCTCGAAGGGATGCGCCGAATGCCCCGAAGGGACGATCGCTCTACAATGGCGAAGTCGTAGGCAAAGCCGCACTCCCGAGATTCGAAAGGCAGACATGACGGCAACGGAAACGATGATCGCATATTTCGCGACCCCGAGGATTTTTAAGATGCGAGTATTTCATGATATGCCATGGCGGAGAGAGAAGACGGGATATTCGGGCATTCGATCGAGGCGGAAAAACGAGCGGGAAAAACGACGGGATTCGAAAAGTCGATCTCGATACGCTTTGGCCGGATGCCAAAGATGCGACGTCGATGCGCCGGTTCGGCAAAGGATCGCGAGAATGAAGTGCGCCGGAGCGACAGCATGACGAGGCGCCGATGGATGCTCGCCGCCCTCGGGGCCGCAGGCTTGGCTGCGGGCTTCGGTCTTTCGAGGTGGCGGCGCGATGGCTCGGCTTTTTTTGCGAGCGGCTCGTCGCAAGATGCGCCCTTCGATTTCTTGCCGAGCTCGGACGAGGCGAGGGCGCCGGAGGGCTCTTCGCATTTGCCGGATTTCGCGTTCACCGACCAGCATGGAAAAATGCATCGTTTTTCCGATTTCCGCGATCGCCCGAGGCTCGTCAATTTCTGGGCGACTTGGTGCCCCCCGTGCATCCACGAAATCCCGATTCTGATCGCGCTTCAGCAGGATTTTCGCGAACGTGGCTTGCAAATCGTCGGCATCGCCTCGGACCACGAGAAAGACGCTTTCGAGATGGCCCTCGCATTCCCCCTCAACTACCCGACGATGGCCGACTCCCGTCGTTCGATCGATCTCCTGCGGGCCTTCGAAAGCCCCACGGCGGCCCTGCCCTTTAGCGTATTCATCGATGCCAAGAACGAGATCCGCGAACGACACTCGGGCGATCTCACGCAAAGCGAAGCGCGAGAGAAGGTCGAAGCGCTTTTTGCATGAGGCCGGATCGCGCCGCCTTTGCGTTATTGCCGAAGGCCGATATTTCGCAAAACTATCTGGAAAATCCTCGAGATCGACGCGGCCACAGGGGGCGCAAAGGGATGTCGTCGATGCGTCATTTTCACGAAAATGCTATGATCTCGCGGCTAAAAAGCGCGAATCCATCGATATCCCCTCGAGAAGATGCAAAGAGATGCTGCAAAGAGATGCTGCTGATCTGCGCTCGATCGTCGGCCCGATCGTCGGGTCGATCTCGGCCTAGTCGAGTCCGAGGCGATCGGGCGAAGAGATCGCGAAGCCCCGATCGAAGCGGGCATATCGGATATGGCCGAGGGATACCGGCCGAAGAAATATCGGAGAGTCCATGAAACTGCTGTTGCTGAACGGTCCGAATCTCAACCTCCTCGGTCGGCGCGAGCCCGAACTCTACGGCAGTGCGACCCTTGCCGATATCGAAGCGCGCCTTGTCGGGCTTGCGATGGCCGATGGCCACCTGCTCGAGTGCTTTCAAAGCAATGCCGAGCATCGACTGATCGAGCGTATTCATCAGGCGGCGACCGAGGGGGTGGACCGCATCATCGTCAACCCCGCCGCTTTCACCCATACCAGTATCGCCTTGCGCGACGCCCTGCTCGGGGTCGCCATCCCCTTCATCGAAGTTCATCTGTCGAATATCCATCGCCGCGAGGCTTTCCGCCGCCATTCCTATTTTTCCGATATCGCCGCCGGGGTCGTTATCGGCTTGGGGGTGGAGGGCTACCACCTCGCTTATCGGGCGGCGGTTTCGTTGCCGGACTGAAGGCCGGCGACTAAGAAAGCGGCGACTAAGAAAGAGGAATCGAATCACCGTGGATATTCGCAAGATCAAGAATTTGATCGAGCTGGTCGAGGAATCAGGGATCGACGAGATCGAAATTCGAGAGGGCGAGGGGCAGATCAGAATCACCCGTCGCCGGGAGAACCCGAACCCGTCGCTCGCGCCGGTCGCCCCGACCCTCGTGGCCGTAGCGGAAAGCCCGAAGCCTGCGGCTCCTTCCCGCCCCGTCGATTCCGCGACGCTCTCTTCGGCGTCTGCGGAGGCCGATGCCCTTCCTCCGGGTCATATCGTCACCTCGCCGATGGTCGGCACTTTCTATCAATCGTCCGCCCCGGGCGATCCTCCCTTCGTTTCCGTCGGTGCGCATATCGCGCAAGGGGAGACTTTGTGCATCATCGAGGCGATGAAGCTACTCAATCAGATCCCATCGGAGGTGGCCGGGAAAGTGGTGGCGGTTCTCGCCGAGAACGGTCATCCGGTGGAATACGGCCAGCCGCTTTTCGTGATCGACACCCTTGACTAGTTCGATCGAAAAGCCCCTCGTTTTTTCGCTCCGTCGCTTTCCCCTTTTCCCTGCCTTGCGAGCCCCTCGCCGATGCTCAAAAAAGTCGTCATTGCCAACCGGGGGGAAATCGCGCTGCGGATCCTGCGCGCCTGCCGGGAACTCGGTATTCGCACGGTGGCGGTGCACTCCCAAGCGGATCGAGATCAAAAGCATGTTCGTTTGGCCGACGAGTCGGTTTGCATCGGCCCCGCCTCTTCCGGTGAGAGTTATCTCAATATCCCCGCGGTGGTGAGCGCCGCCGAGGTCAGCGATGCCGACTCCGTTCACCCCGGCTACGGTTTTCTCTCGGAAAATGCCGATTTCGCCGAGCGAGTCGAGAAAAGCGGTTTCGTTTTCATCGGCCCCCGCCCGGAGACCATCCGCTTGATGGGGGACAAGATCTCGGCGATCGCGGCGATGCGCGAAGCCGGTGTTCCCTGCGTTCCGGGTTCCGAAGGGCCGCTCGGGAGGGATGCGGACAAAGCGCTCGATGCCGCCCGCGAGCTCGGCTATCCGTTGATCATCAAGGCCACGGCCGGTGGCGGGGGTCGCGGCATGCGGGTCGTGCGCAGCGAGGAGGCGCTTTTGGAGGCGATCGATTTGACTCGCCGCGAGGCGAAGACGGCGTTCGACAAGGATACCGTCTACCTCGAGAAGTTCCTCGAAAAACCGCGCCATGTCGAATTCCAGGTTTTGGCCGATACGCACGGCAATGCGGTGCATATCGGCGAGCGCGATTGCTCGATGCAAAGGCGGCACCAAAAGGTGATCGAAGAGGCTCCTGCGCCCGGGCTCGATGCCGATACGCGGGCGATGATGGGGGCCAGATGCGTCGAGGCCTGCCGGGCGATCGGCTATCGGGGAGCCGGGACCTTCGAATTTCTTTTCGAGAAGGGCGAGTTCCATTTCATCGAGATGAACACCCGTTTGCAGGTCGAGCATCCGATCACCGAGATGATCACCGGTATCGATATCGTCAAGACCCAGCTGTTGATCGCCGCGGGCGAAGCGCTGCCCTTCGCGCAAGACGGCCTTCGTATCCACGGACATGCCGTGGAATGCCGGATCAACGCCGAGCACCCGCAAAACTTTCGTCCTTCGCCCGGGCGCATTTCGCATTTTCATGCCCCCGGTGGCCCCGGCATCCGTATCGACAGCCATATCTATACCGGCTATGAGGTTCCCCCTTATTACGATTCGATGATCGGCAAGTTGGTCGCTTTCGGTGATACCCGCGATGCGGCCATCGCCAGGTTGCGCACGGCCTTGGACGAAATCGTGATCGAGGGAATCGATACCAATATTCCCTTGCACCAAAGGCTTTGCCGCGATCCGGGCTTTCTCGAAGGCGGCACCGATATCCATTATTTGGAGCGCCTGATCGACCGGAGCCCGCAAGCGGGGCCGAACTCGAGTTGAGCGAGCGGCGATCCCTTCCCTCTTCCTCGCGCTGCCGGTCGAGCCCGCGGCCTCGATGAGTCAGCGAGAGAAAGAGCGAGAAGAGGAGCATCGGCCGGGGGATTGGTATCGGCTGAGCTTCGAGTGCGAGCGCGAGGATACGCACGCCCTTTGTTCCGCGCTCGAGGATGCCTCGACGGAAGAAGGCGGCGAGGCTCCGACTTCGTTGACGATCGCCGATGCCGAGCCCGAGCGCCGCCGATTGCCCGATCCTTCGGATCCTTTGGAGCCCGCCGCCGGTGAAATGCCTCTTTGGCCGCGGGTGCGGGTGTGCGCCCTTTATCGAAATCCGGTCGATACGAAAACCCTGCGGGCGCGCTTGCCAGGCGCGGTCGGCCTTGAATGTCGCCGGCTTCGAGATCGCGATTGGTCGGCCGCGGCTCGCGAGGAGATTCATCCGATCGAAATCGGGGATCTGTGGATCGGACCGGATCGCAAGAGCCTGCCGCCGCGGGATCGTGCCGGGCGTCGGGTCGTTCTTTTATCCCCGGGGCTGGCCTTCGGCTCCGGGAGGCACCCGACCACCCGTTTGTGTCTGGAGAGATTGGCGGCAAAACCTCCCCGCGGCCAGATCGTGCTGGATTACGGCTGCGGATCGGGCATCCTCGCCATCGTCGCGGCGGCGCTCGGTGCGAAGCGGGTGCTCGCCTTCGATATCGAAGCGCAGGCCGTGCAGGCGACGCAGCGCAATGCCCGGCTCAACCGAGTTTCGGATCGAATACGCACGATCTCGGATCCGAAGGAAATCGAAGCCCTTTCGCCGGCTTCCTTTTCTTTGATCTTGGCCAATATCCTTGCGGGAACGCTGGTGGACTTGGCGCCTCGTATCGGGCGGCTTGCGGCCTCGAGGGGGGAGATCGTGCTCTCGGGTATTCTTGCCCGTCAAAGCGATAGCGTCATCGCCGCTTATCGAGAGGATTTCGATCCGAGGCTCGCCGCGCTCCTCGATGGCTGGGCTTTGATCGAGGCTCGCCGCTTGCCCGCTCGCCGCGCGGCGCTCGTGACATCCGGGCCCTAATATCATTCGCTTCGAAGCCCGTCGTCGCCGAATCGTCGTCGTTCCCGATGTCGGCCCTTTTTTCGGCTTCGATCGTTTTTTCCCCGATCGCCTGCTTTTCCAGGACGGAAAAATTTCGATGAGTCAACCTGCGGATTCTTTGCCGGGCAAGCATTCATGGATACCGGGCCTACCGAGCGGAGCGGGCGCGATCATCGTCGCCGCTTGTCTGATCTCATTGGTGGGTTTCGGGGTTCGCGCCAGTTTCGGTCTTTATCTGGAACCGATGACCTTGGATAGGCAATGGTCGCGCGAGACCTTCGCGCTGGCGATGGCCATCCAGAACCTGCTGTGGGGCTTGGGCGTTCCGGTGGCGGGGGCGATCGCCGATCGCTTCGGCCCCGGAAGGGTGATCGCGCTCGGGACCGTCGTCTACGCGCTCGGGATCGTGGGGATGGCTTTCGCGGAGAGCCGGTTCTTTTTGTATATCAGCGGCGGTTTGTTGGTCGGGCTCGGGGTCGCTTTCACCGCTTTCTCGCTGGCGCTGGCGGCGATCGCGCGGGCCGTGGGACCCTCCAAGCGCTCCTTCGCTTTGGGCTTGGGTACCGCGGCGGGCTCGCTCGGACAAGTGGTGTTTTCCCCGATAAGCCAAGGCCTGATCGGGAGCTATGGCTGGGATAGCGCCTTGGTCATCGTGGCCGTGGTGTCGTTGGTGATGATCCCCTTGGCCATCATTTTGCCCTCGGCGGGGCAAGCCCCCGGAGAGGCGCCCTCGGATCAGAGCCTCAAAGAGGCGATCGGCGAGGCCTTTTTCCACCGTGGCTACGTATTGCTGACCATCGGTTTTTTCGTTTGCGGATTCCATGTCGCCTTCATCACCGTGCACCTTCCCGCCTATATCGGCGATCTCGGTCTTTCGCCCGTGGTCGGGGCTTATGCCCTCGCCCTCGTCGGGCTTTTCAATATCGCCGGCTCCTTTCTTTCGGGGATGATCGGGCAAAGGTTCAGCAAGAAGAGCGCGCTGAGCGTGATCTATTTCGCCCGCTCCTTGGTGATCCTCGCCCTGCTGAGCGTTCCCGCCACCGAAACCGTCATCTATCTTTTCTCGATCGCGATGGGCTTGCTGTGGCTTTCCACGGTGCCGCTGACATCGGGTATCGTGGTGCAGATTTTCGGACTCAAATACATGGCATCCCTTTTCGGCATCGTATTTTTGAGCCATCAACTGGGAAGTTTTATCGGGGTGTGGATGGGCGGTTATATCTATCAGCAACAAGGCTCTTATGACCCGATGTGGTGGGCCGGGGTATTCTTGGGGCTCTTTGCCGCCGTCGTCCATTGGCCGATCGATGAAAAGCCCTTGCCCCGGTTATCCTTGAGCCGGGCTTAAGGGAGCGACACAGCGCCGGAACGACAGGGCGCTCCTCGAAAGAAAGACGGTCGGTGCCTTGCGAGCCGCGGCATCGACAAGGACTTTGTCGATCGGCTTCGGGATCGGCTTCGGATCGCATCGAAGAGTCGTCTTCGATGACCGGTCGGATATTTCGTTTTTCGAACGAGCAACTCACATTGTCGGAGGAAATAAAGATGAGCGATTCAGTGCAAACATCCTCGAGCATCCCTCATTCGAGCATCCCTCATTCGAGCATCCCCCAGTGGTTGACGGCTTTCGGCGAGGCCCTCGAGCGAGGCGATACGAAAGCCGCAGCGGATCTCTTCGCCCCCGAATGCTATTGGCGCGATCTCGTTTCCTTTACTTGGAATATCAAAACCATGGAGGGAAGGGAAGCGATCCGCGAGATGCTCGACGCTCAGCTCAAGTCCATCCAACCTTGCGCTTGGGCGATAGAAGGCGAAGAGGGCGGGGCCGACGGGATCGCCGAGGCCTTTTTCACCTTCGAGACCGTGCAGGCCTACGGGAAAGGGCATATCCGTCTCAAAGAGGGGCGGTGCTGGACGCTGCTGACGACCATGGTCTCGCTCAAAGGGCACGAGGAAAAGAAGGGTCCGACGCGCGAGAACGGGGTCGAACACGGTGCGATCCGGGATCGAAAGAGCTGGCTCGATCGAAAGACGGAGCAAGCGCAGACGCTGGGCTTTTCCGCTCAGCCCTATTGCCTGATCATCGGCGGGGGGCAAGGGGGGATCGCTCTCGGCGCCCGCCTCAAGCGCTTGGGGGTGCCGACGATCATCATCGAAAAGAACGAACGGCCGGGGGATTCATGGCGCAAGCGCTACAAGTCCCTTTGTCTGCACGATCCGGTTTGGTACGACCATCTTCCTTATATTCCTTTCCCCGAACATTGGCCGGTATTTTCTCCCAAGGACAAGATCGGCGATTGGCTGGAGTCCTATAGCAAGATCATGGAGCTCGATTATTGGGCTTCCACCGAATGTATTTCTGCCGACTACGATGCGGCCGGCGGTCGATGGAGGGTCAAGGTCAAGCGCGAAGGGCGCGAGATCACCCTCTCGCCGAAGCAGCTGGTGCTGGCCACCGGCATGTCCGGGGTGCCGAATATCCCGCAGTTCCCCGGGGCCGAGAGTTTCGCCGGCGAGCAGCATCATTCCAGCCGACACCCCGGGGGTGAGAAGTACAAGGGCAAGCGTTGTATCGTGATCGGCTCCAACAACTCCTCGCATGATATCTGTGCCGATCTATGGGAGAACGGGGCCGATGTCACCATGATCCAGCGCTCGACCACCCATATCGCCCGCTCCGAGAGTTTGATGGAGTTGGCCTTGAAGGGTCTGTATTCCGAAGAAGCCGTCGAGCAGGGGATCGATCACCACACGGCCGATCTGATCTTCGCCTCGCTTCCCTATCGCATCATGCATACCTTTCATATTCCGGTTTACGAGGAAATGGCCAAACGCGATGCCGATTTCTATCGCAGGCTCGAAGAAGCGGGCTTCATGCTCGATTTCGGGGAAGACGAATCCGGCCTGTTCATGAAATATCTGCGTCGCGGCTCCGGCTACTATATCGATGTCGGGGCCAGCGAGTTGATCGCCGACGGCAGCATCAAGCTCAAAAGCGGGGTCGAGGTCAAGGAGATCACCCCGCAGGGGGTCAGGTTCGACGACGGCAGCGAACTCCCCGCGGATCTGATCGTCTATGCCACGGGCTATGGCTCGATGAACGGCTGGGCGGCGCAAATCATCTCGCCCGAAGTCGCCGACAAGGTCGGTAAATGCTGGGGTCTCGGATCGGGAACCGCCAAGGATCCGGGTCCTTGGGAGGGCGAGTTGCGCAATATGTGGAAGCCGACGCAGCAGGAAGCGTTGTGGTTCCACGGCGGCAATCTGCACCAATCCCGGCATTATTCGCAATTCCTTTCCTTGCAGATCAAGGCGCGAAGCGAAGGGATCGACACCCCGGTTTACGGTTTGGCCGAGGTGCACCACACCCGTTGAACACTCGATCGCTCTTTCGGATCCGGCGCCGCTTCGAGTCGGATCCGGAAGGGCTCGCCCGGCCTTTCCTCGTCGGTCTTCGTCTTTCCTTTCGAGTCGAGGGTCTTTGCGGAAAAAGCCCGTCTTCGACAGGCATGGATCGATCGAGGGCAAGCCTCGCTCCATGAGCGTTCCGATTCCTCTTTGCGTGATCGGCGGCGGCCTTGTCGGTTTGCGCCATGCCCGGATCGCCCGTTCGAGCGCGGCGGTCGATCTGAGTGCGGTGGTGGAGATCGACGCCGCCCGGCGGGAAGAAATTGCGATGTCGGGGTTGCCGGTGGTGGCGGATATCGCCGAAGTCCCGGCTCGCACCGAGGCGGCGGTGATCGCCGTTCCGACGGCGGAGCATTTCGCCTGCGCTTCGGCGGCAATCTCCCTGGGGTGGGCGCTTTTGGTGGAAAAGCCGATCACCGGGACCTTGGGGGATGCTCGAAGCCTGATCGACGCCGCAAAGAAGAAAGGCCTTCCCCTTTTCACCGGCCACCATCGCCGTTGCCATCCGCTGATCGAAAGATTCAAAAAGCGCCTTTGCCGCATCGGCCTCCCGATCGCCGTGCAGGGGCGGTGGTCGCTGCGCAAGCACGACGAGTATTTCGCCGTGCCGTGGCGGATGCTTTCGGGCGGCGGACCGTTGATGATCAACCTCTCTCACGAGCTGGAGATGCTCGGCTATCTTCTCGGGCCGATCCGAACGATCGACGCTCGCAGCGGCAACTTCGCCCGCGGGGGGTCGATGGAGGATACGGCGGCGTTGATCATGGCTTTCGAAAACGGGGCGCTCGGCAGTTATCTACTCTCGGATGCCGGGGCTTCGCCTTGGTCTTTCGAGAACGCGACCGGCGAGAATCCGGATCTCGGCTATACCGGCGAGGATTGCATGGCCGTCATCGGGGACCGCGGGGCGATCGGCTTTCCTTCGGGCGTCGTTTGGGAGGCGGCTTCGGGGGAGTCCCCGGATTGGCGCAATTCCTTGGTCAGGGATTGCGAGCCGGCCGACAAGGACAAGAAGATCGGATTCGAAACGCTGGTCGAGCAGATGGCCCGATTCGTTCGCTCGTTGGCCGGGAACGAGGTCGATCTCTGCTCCGGCGAACAAGGTCGCGATGCGTTGGCCGCGACCTTGGCGTGCATGCTCTCGACGCAGCAAGAGCGATCGATCGCCCTTGCCGAAGTGCCGCCGGATTACGATGGTTCGAGCTCGAAATCTTGCTTCGAATCCTCTTGAGGAAACCCCCTGAGGAAACCCCCTTGAGGAATCTCTTCGAGATCGTCGCGATCGCGAACGTATCCGAAGTCCATCCGAAGTCCGTCCGAATCCCATCCGAAGTCTGCGACCGCTGCCGTCGTAAGCGCCTTTTGTCGATCGAGGGCGAAGGGTGTCTCGCCGCGAGGCCTGTCGGACGAGGCGCTTCGGACGAGGCGCCATCGAAGAAGGGGAAGAAGGGATCCGCCGGCGAAGATATCGATACCGGCAAGTATCGGGATTTTTATAAAGGGGATTTTTATAAAGGGACCGCCGGATAGCGATCCGAGCGCGTCCCCGGGATCGGGCGATTCTCGCCGCTGTGATAGGTGAAAACGATCGAGATTTTGGTCCGGTCGCTGCGATTCCTCCCGGCGGCGTGAAAGAGTCGACAATGAAAAAAGAGGACGTCCCCGGTATGAAGCTCGACCAGTCGCGATTCCTCGATCATCTTTCGATTTTCTTCGAGCTCCGGGCGCAGAAAAAGATTCCGGTCCAGCCGTCCTCGATCCGGATCCAAACGATGGCTGCCGGGGATGACCCGCAGCGCCCCGTTATCCTCGCCTTCGGGTCCCAAGGCCAGCCACACCGATACCAGTTCGGGGGTATCGAAAGACCAGTAGCGGATATCTTGATGCCATGCGGTTTCGCTGCTAAAGCCCGGATGCTTGGTCATGATGCAGTTATGGTGGCATTGAGACATCTCGATCCGCGGCGCTCCCATGATGCTGCGCAATATCGCGGCGACTTCCGGCGATGTTGCCCATCGACGAAAAACCCCTCCCCTCGAAAAGGCATGCAGGAGGCGCCGAGGGGTGCTGCCACCGACCGCTCCTCGGCTTTCCGGAGAACCCGGGTAGCCCACCTCGGCCTCGAATTCCGCCGGGGCCTGCAGGGGAGCCAGAGCATGCACAATGGCTTCGGTCATCGGCTCGGTGATCTCCTTGCCCGCCAAGCCTCGGGCCACCAGATAGCCCTCGCGCGCGAAGTCTTCGAGGCTTGTCGGATCGGGGTGAGTGCGTCGATTCATCGAAAGTGTCCTCGGGCAAGGCCGGGTGTTTCTCTTCGTTGTCGGATCATCGGCCGGGCGACCAAAACCCGTCCATCCGCCGAGTCGATTTCAATCGCTTGCAAGCACGATATCGATATCCGCCAAGAGTTCGTCAACATGACGATTGACATCGGGCAAGGGGTATCTCTTGAGGATATGGCCGTCGCGATCGATCAGCACCGACAGGCGTCGAGCCTTTCGATCTTTCTCGCTCGAAGCCGCCCCCCATGCCAGAGCGACTTTGCGATCCGAATCGCTGAGCAGGTCGAAGGGCAGGTCGAGCCGCGTCCGCCATGTCGCCAAATCCTCGATCGGTGAAAAGGCGATGCCCAGCGGTATCGTATCCCGGGCTTGGAAGTCGTGGAATCGATCACGGAATCCTTGCGCTTCCAGCGTTCAGTTGCTGCCGAAGGCTCTCGAGAAGAACCATACGATCACGAGATTTCCCGAGTGCTCGCCGAGCGATACCAGGCGGCCGTCTTGGTTTGGCAAGGAAAAATCCGGAGCCCTGGCCCCGGCGGTCGGTTGCGTCATGTCGTCTCCCTTCGTACGCATCGCTTGAAGTGCGGATCGAGATCGAGGATCATGCCCTCGGCGGGTCTTGCCGGGATAGGCAACGATACCATCTCGATTCGGTTTTTTTCGATCGCTTCGTTCCCCAAGGAGGGCTGAATCGGTGCCTATCGTTTCCCCGTTGGAAGAGCGGGAGATCGACGAATCCTTGATGGAGAGCCTGCAGTTTTTCAAGGGCCCTTTGGGGGTGATCCCGAACAGCGTCAGAACGATGGCGTATCGGCCGAAGCTGGCGGCGGCGTTCACCGCGCTCAATGCCGCGGTCATGGAATGCCACGGGCAAGTCACGCCGGAATTCAAGCGACTGCTGGGCTATGCGACCAGTTTCGTATCGGGTTGTCGCTATTGCCAAGCGCATACGATACTCGGGGCCGAGCGTTTCGGTTCGAGCCCGGCGCGCTTGGAAGCCGTTTGGAATTTCGAGAGCAGCCCTTGTTTCAGCGAGGCCGAAAAGGCGGCTCTCGCTTTCGCCCGCGCCGCCGCTCGGATTCCTTGCGAAGTCGACGAGCCGATCGTCGACGCCCTGCGGACGCATTGGAGCGATGAGGAGATCGTCGAAATCACGGCGGTGATCGCATTATTCGGCTTCCTCAATCGTTGGAACGATTCGATGGGAACGGCGCTCGAGGATCTGCCGATCGGCGTCGGTGAGCGATATCTGGCCCGGAACACCGGTTGGGAGGTCGGCAAGCATCGGTGAAACGGATTCCCATCCGATGGTCGATGCTCCATCCTTTCGAGCGGGAAGAAAAAAGCGCGCACAGATAGACGCCCCGGCTCGAATTCCTCGGCTTTGCGCAAGATCCCTCGGCTTGCCGAGAGGATATCGAGAGCCTCGGCCTTCGGTGGTTTTCGGCCCGTCGATCCGGGCTTTTTTCGTTTCTTGCTTGCCGTCGGTGCCGGATTGGTTTAAAGTGGGATCGTCTCGCCCGGATCGAGGAGCGTTTATCGACTCGAAACTTATGGGTTTTTTTGCAAGAGCCGCTTTTTTTAAAAGATAGGCGAGGGGCGGTTCCTTTCAAAGCCTCGAGATGTTCTTTTGCGCCCGTAGCTCAGCTGGATAGAGTGTTGGCCTCCGAAGCCAAAGGTCACAGGTTCGAATCCTGTCGGGCGCGCCATCTTCTCGATTGAATGCTCGGTCGGTATCGGTCCCTCGGGTTGCGAGATATCGCGTCCGATCGCGATCTCGATCGGATCGATCCGTCTATCTATTCACCTTACCGCTGATAATAAAACGACCGTGAAGCCTATCGAAGCCTCACGGTCGTTCTTTTTAATTACCGCAATTACCGCCCTTGCTTGGAATCGACCGAACTTCGCGGTCCTCAAGCCGTTTTGGGCAGGCTGTCATTGACCGCCTTGATGCTGTCTACCAAGATATCCTTGATTTCCGAGCCCGTCTCACGCTGGATTTCGGCGATACGGCCGGCGGCGGCGACGAAGTTCTCGCTCATGGCCATCGCGATATCCGTTTGCTGGGCCAAGGCCTCGCTCGGCTGTTTGACACCGGCGAAGGAGCGGGTGGATTCCATCGTCGTTTCCGCCCATTCGATCTGCTCGCGGGCGACGCGCTCGAATCCGCGGGCGACCACGCGATTGGTGCGAATGGTCTGCTCGAGCAGCGCGTTGTACAAACCGACCGCTTGGTCGCTTTTGAAAGGGGTTTGAACTCCCCCGATCCCGGCTTCTTTCTTCTTGTTGTCGCTCATATCGAGCTCCTCCGTGTCGATGAGATGAATGATTCGGGTCTTGGCTATGTTGCACTGCAACATCGAACATGGGAAGAATAGTGTCGATCGACGGCGATGTCAAGACGGTGGTCGTCAGTCCCCGATCCTCGAGGTGATCAGTCGTCCGATCAAGCGCTCGATCGGTGCATGGTCGTCCACGAGGGCGGGGATTTCATCGAGCGGCGTTCCCGTCGATTCCAGCACTCGGGTTACCCGATGCCAATCGCGTTCGAAGCCGCGCTGGGCCTGCAAGATCAACGGAGGGTCGAAGCGATCCGTCGCCGACAGGATGAAAGTCTCGCGCGCCGTGTTTTCCGGCAGGCGTTCGATCCAGACATGGACATAGCGGAAATGAGGTCTAAGGGTGTTCAGCAGGCTTTTGACGAGGAGCGGATCGGGATAGGCATCGATGAGATTGAGAAGATAAAGGCCGTCTCGGGCGAGTCGGGATTTCACCAAGGCGGCATATTCATCGGTCATCAAATGCCAGGGCATCGTCACATCGTGCGCGATATCGCCGACGATCACATCGAAGCGCTCGTTCGTCATGGCCTGCAGCGCGAGCCGGGCATCGCGATGGATAATACGCATCCTTGTCGTATCCAGATAAAGGGATTTCGTCGCGACCTCGCTGACTTGCGGATCGATCTCGACGACCGTGATCTTCGCTTCGGGAGCCAAGGCGGCGACCGCGCGGGGATGGGTATAGGCCCCGCCCCCGAGAAAAAGATAGCGGGCCTCGGAGGCGTCGGATCCGAGGTAGCCCAAGATCAGCTCGTCGCTCAAATGCAGGTAGGGCGATACCAACATCCCCGGTTCGGTGGCGTGGCTGATACCGTGCACCAGATGGTCGAGGACCATCGCCCGCGCTTCGCCGAAGGGCACGTCCTCGTCTGCGTTTTCGACACGAATGCAGTAGTACTGGCTTTCCACGTTGCAGGGGTTGAGAAAGCCTTGGCGGGCATGGACGAGCCATCCGCTTCCAAGCGCGATGCCAAGCAACGAGGCGAGCAGAGGAAGACGACCCCGGCGGAGCAAAAAAGGCAGCGCCAAAGCGAAAAGGGTGCCGGCGCAGAGCAGCAAGATGGCGCGAGTTCCGATATGTTGAATCAGCCAGAATCCGGCCGCGAAAGTGCCGGTGATGCTGCCGAGGGCGGAGAGCGCATGCATCGTACCGACGGTCCGTCCCGCTCGGCCTTCGCTTTTCAGGGCCAAGGCGATCAGCAAGGGGGTGATGGTTCCGAGCAGGATCGAGGGGATGAAAAACAGTCCGAGGGCCAGCCAGAAGGCTCCGGCCATCAGCGAGAGATCGGCGGCGAGAACGACGGGGGCGATCAATGTCAGCATCAGCAGAACCCCGATGCTTGTTATTCCCGCCGCCGCCAAGGCGATGCCGACGGCCCGTTCGGAATCGGAGCGCTCGTCAGAGCGGTCCGCCCATGCTCCGCCGAGCCAACTTCCCAACGAAAGTCCGGCCAATATCACGCCGATGATCGAGGTCCAAGAGTAAATCGATACCCCGACATAAGGAGCGATGAGGCGGCCGGCGGTGATCTCGAGCACCAAAAGGACCGCGGACGAGCCAAAGACCACAAGACCGTAGAGCAAACGAGCGCCGATTTTTGCCGAGGGGCTCGAAGGAGCGCTCGAAGCGGCTTCGACCCCGGCCGACGGGGCTTGCGAAGGCTCGTCCGATCTCTTTGCATCGGCCGAGGGAAGCGGCGGGGTTTTTTCTTCGATATTCATCGTGATGGGCGCTTGCCGATAGGACACTCGGGACACTTCGGGGCTCGCCGAGTCGTTTTTCGACTCGGGATCGGATCGAAAGTACGATGTCGCTTGCTCCAAGGACCGATTTTCGCATCACAGGACGAGGCGTCGGTCGAAAACGACCCTTGATAGTATGATCGCCCCTTTGCCGGTCGGTGACATTTCATCGATATCGTATTCGCAGAGGATGAAAGAGGAGGTCGCTTTGTCATGGTTCGGTTTTTGATCAAAAAGACGGCTTTTTCGCTTGTGTTGGGGATGGGGATGATGGTATCGAGCGGACCCGCCTATGCTGGCGATCCCGAGGCAGGGAAGGCGAAATCCGTCGTATGCGCCGCTTGTCATGGCATCGATGGCAATAGCAGCGTCAATCCCCTATGGCCCAAACTGGCGGGACAGCACGCTGCTTATCTTTCCAAGCAGATGCGGGCATTTCGCTCCGGCGAGCGCAAAGATCCGGTGATGTCGCCGATGGCCGCTCCCTTGAGCGATCAGGATATCGACGATCTCTCCGCTTTCTACGCAAGTCAAAGCCCGAAATAGTTCGTTTCGGTACCCGTCTCGTCGCTCCATCGTATGATCCCGAAAAGGATCGCAAAAAAGGTTTTTTTTCGATTCGAGACCGTCTATCGACCGCGACGAAAAGATCATGAAGCGATCGAGATCCGTCGGAGAGGACAAGAGCATGAAGGTGGATGCAATCGAAAAATTCTTCCTTTTTTCTCTAAGAGCGATTTCGCTTGCGGTCGTGGTTGCCGGCGGTGCGGCGGTATTTGCCGACGATGGGCCTTCGACGCATGGTGCGCTGCTCGGGGCCAAGAATACGACGATGCCCGAGTGGTTCAAAGAGAGCTTTCTCGATCTCGAAGAGGATGTCGCCGAGGCGAAGGCGCAAGAGCGTCGCGTGATCCTCTATTTTCATCAAGACGGTTGTCCCTATTGCAACGCGTTGATCGAAGGGGTATTCGCCCGGGAAGAAGTGGAAAGAACCATTCGCGCCGATTTCGATGTCATCGAGATCAATATCTGGGGCGATCGCGAAGTGCTCTCTCTCAACGGCAGGGCATGGACCGAAAAAACCTTTGCCGCCTCGCTCGATGTGCAATTCACCCCCACGCTGATTTTTCTCGGCCAGAGCGGGGAATCCGTGTTGCGGTTGAACGGCTATCTTCCGTTGGAGGAATTCAATATCGCGCTTGATTTCGTCAAAGAGAGAGAATATCGAAAAACGACCTTTCGCGAATTCTCCCGCTCGAAGAAGACAAGGACTCAAGGGGTGGAGGAGGCGATGGTGGCCGCTCCTTTTTTCTTGCCACCCCCTTACGATTTGACGCGAAATGCGAATGCGAAGCCGCTTGCGGTTTTCTTCGAACACCCGGTCTGCAGGCAATGCGAGGATTTTCATCGAGGCCCCGTCGCCCTCGACGAAACCCGAAAACTGCTGGAGGCTTTCGATGTCGTGCAGATCGATATCCGGTCCGATATCCCGATCGTCACCCCAAAGGGGGAGAGCCTGCAATCCTCGAAGTGGGTCGAGAGATTGAATATCATCTACACCCCGACAGTAGTGCTTTTCGATGCCGAAGGCAAAGAGGTCATTCGCTCCGAGGCTTTTTTCAAATCCTTCCACGTCCAATCGATGCTCGATTATGTCCTTTCGGATTCTTGGATGAGCGAGCCCCGTTTTCAACGCTATATTTCCTCTCGCGCCGACGCTATCCGGGCCCGAGGCATCGATGTGGATATTTGGAAGTGAAAGACCCTCGTTCGTTTTTTCCCCTATGTTTTCAACCCCTTGCCTTTTGGCATCGGGGAAGATTTCGGGTGATAGATACCCCCGAGCGACCCCAAGCGATCCGGGGCAAGCGGTGGAGGATGGTCTCGATCGCCATGCGCTCATTCTGCGCTCATTCTCGGTCGATGGGCAGCCCGATCTCAGCCGCTGTTTCGATCGCGGGCGATATGCATGATCGCAGAAGCGATTCCTTCGACATGCTCCGAGATATCGATAACCCCGCTATTATCGAATTCGCTCCATAGAAAGCGGTAGATATCGGCGATGGCCGAATTTTGCGCGATATCGTCTTCCCAGAAGTTCACCTTATGATGTTTGTCGATGATCTCGCAAGTGGCCAAGGCTATCGAGGCGGCAGCGTCGTTCAGCAAAGCGGGGTCGGCATCCTTGGTTGCGATCCGGGATCTTGCGACCTTATAAAAGGCGCATGCTTGTGGATTCGAGCGAATCCGACGCGGAAAATCGATTTTTCGATTTTCCGCGATCAGCGTCAAAGCGGCATCGATTCGATCGAGATATTCCGCTCCATCGAAAATCCGGCGGCGATGGAACCGGTCGATTGCGTCATCGATCATCCCCGAGAGTTGTTTGTATAGAACCGGATCCTCCATCCAATATTCTCGGGCGATATATTTGAGCAAATGCGCTTTTTCATCCGCATAAGAAGCGGCGCTTCGATCCCCGCCGGAGCGATAGGCCGCGAAGGATTCTTCACGCACCTCAAGCCGACCCGAAGCGGCTGATTCCATTCGCGTCGAATATCGATGAGGGCTATCGATAGCGGGGGCGTCGATGCTCTCGTTCAGAAGTTGACGCATAAGAGAATCGTAGCGGGCAATATCGATCTTTTCCGCATATCGATAGCTTACGGAATCCTTCAGTCGTTCGAAGAACTTCAGACTGTCTCGATATTCCTCGATCGTTCTCGCATCGCTATCGACGATGAACGCTTTCGTGGCCATGGCAATGCTCAGCGTTTTTCGAAATTCCCGCAGCCGATCATAAAAAAGCCGTTTGCTACGGTCGTCTTTGAGAAAGCGCTCGTATCCTTCCAAATCGCTCGAATCCGCAAGACCCTCGAATACCCCTAGGAGCCGGGCGTGTTTTCGAGGGAGTTCGTTGATTTTTTCTTCCACCGGAATGAGGGCATCCTCGACATCCGCCGGAGAAAAATCTCTCAAGGATTCGTAATTCGAAATCGTATCGTCAAGATTGCCCAAGACATTATCATAGTCGATGATAAAACCGAATTCCTTGGGTCTCGGATTCGTTCCCGCCTCGTCGCAAAGACGATTGACGCGGGAAATGGCCTGAAGCAGGGTATGATCTTTGAGTTTCCGGCATAGGTAAAGAACGGTATTACGCGGAGCGTCGAAGCCCGTCAAAAGCATATCGACAACAATGATAATCTCCGGATGCGAGGAAAATTTGAATCTCTCGATGATGCTGCGATTATGCTCCTCCGAAGAGCCGGTCACCGTTTCCTTCCAATAGTCGATAACGAAATCATCCGAACTTTCATCGAATCCGCTATAGAGGTCACATATTTCCGGAGGGGACATCACGATTTCCGACGTAATATCGCCGATCATATTCAAATAACGGTGGTACTTGATCGCCGAGCGTTTCCCCGGAACCACAAGTTGAGCTTTATAGCCTGTCCCCTTCCAATTTTCGAGAAAGTGCCGACTAATATCAAGACACCGTTGTTCGATGATCCGATCGGATTGGTTGATGATTTCGATATTGGAATAGTGTTTTTTTATCTCGATCTTTTTCTCTTCGGATATATCCTTTGTGTAAAGATCGAATTTATCGTCGATGAGGGTTTTGTTTTTAGTTATCTCCATACGTCGTACTTCGTGGATCAAGGGTACGACGGCTCCATCCGCGGTCGCCTGTTTGATCGTATAGGAGGGTTCGATCAATCCCCCGAAAGTGAGAAAGGTATTTTTCTCCTTTTTCTTGAGCGGGGTGCCGGAGAAACCGATATAGCATGCCCGGGGAAGAATTTTACGCATGCGGGCCGCGATATTCCCGTATTGAGTTCGGTGACTCTCATCGACGAGGACGAATATATCATCGGAAGGGTCGACCATCCCCATGGGCATATCCCCGATGGCGAATTTGTGGATGAGAGAGGTGATGACCGATGTTCGATTTTTGATATGACGAATCAAATCCCGTTTCGATGTGGCGGGCGTTCGAACGACGCCGCAGCCCTCCAGGGTATTTCCCAGTTGATTATCCAAATCCACCCGGTCGGTGATCACGATAATACGGGCATTCTTGACGCCATCGGACAGAGCCAGCGCTCGCGCGAGCATCACGATGGTCAGTGATTTCCCCGAGCCTTGGGTATGCCAGACCACTCCCCCTTTTCTTCGGCCCTCTTGGTCGCGTTCGGTTTTAATGCGATGCAATGCGCGACGGATCAGGAAATATTGATGATATCGGGCAATTTTCTTTGTGTGATTTTCAAATATCACAAATCGCCGAGTCAGATCCAAAAGCCGTTCCGGTTTGCAAAGACAATATAGACTTATCACCCCGTCATCGAGATCCCCGATGTTGGCTTTTTCCCAAGGATCGGGAACGAACCCCGGAGCGGATGCCGCATCCGATTCGTAGAGATCGCGGAAAAGAGGATGCCTTTGGGCTTCTTTGAGAGGCCTTTCCAGGGCCTTGACGATATTCGATTTGCTATAATTCATTTCCCGCCATTTTTTCCAGTGGGCGGCAGATGTGCCCGCAGTTGCATATTTGGCCCTCTCGGGGCCAAGTACGAGCAATAACTGGATATAACGAAATAGATGAGGAAGTCGCTTTCGGTCCTGATCGGCGATCAGCTGGGCAATGCCCGGATCGATCCCGTCATCGGAAGCGACGCATTTGATGATACAAAATGGAATGCCGTTGACGAACAAGACAATACCGGGATGGGATATGCGGGAAGTCAGTGCCCAGCTGACCGGGAATTCCGATACCACATGATAGATATTATTCTTCGGCTCCAGCCAATCGACATATCTCAAAGAGTGGTGTTGGGTTTGGTTTTCGATCGTTTGCTCGACGGAGGTGCCGTTGATAAGCCAGTTGTAGACCTTTTCATTGGTCTGATTCGGTCCATCGTCGCGGATGGAACGAAGCCTTTGAATGGCATCGCTGATATTCCCGTCTTTGAAAGGGATAATGCGACCGAAGTGTTCGATATGGTTGATTCGGGCCAGTCGTTCTCGTAAGATATTCTCCAATAGAACATTATGCAGATCTTCATCGCGCTGCGCGAATAAAACGCTCTTCGGTATATACTTATAGCCTATTTTTATCAGAGTCGATAGGGCATCGATCCGAGGGCTACCGATATCCTCTGTCATGATATTCATTTCAAAGCCTTTGCTTGCGATAGTGAATGAAGATCGCAAAACCCGATGATTTTTCCCGATGGGATTTTGGTCAACCTCGACCAGGCGGCGGGGATCGGGAGATCGGCCATTGCCCGGTCAGGAATTTTTGGATGATCCCCCGTTTTTCGATGCGATATAGATTCGCGATCCTTTCCAAGAGATCGATTTCACGATAGATCGCGTTCAGAATTTTCACTATATAATTCTTCTCCGATAGAGGGATCATCGGAATCTTGAAATTCAAGATATCGTTATAGGTGACGGAGGGATAGGTCCCTCCGGTTTGCGATTCGGCCATATAGGCTCTGAATCTCGGATGAAGAAAACAATAGAATGGATATTCATTTTCGATCCTTATGCGACAAAATGCACTCGATACATGTATATCCTCCTGAATTATCGTTATCGCCCCTCTGGTCGGACGTACGGTCGAAATCAGCAGAGTGCCCGCGGGAACGTAAACGGATCCGCTTATCGGCGATTTGTTTTTTCGATCGACGCTGTATCGTTTGTTCTTTATGTCGATATCGCTGATTTCAAGATATTTTCGCTTTTTCTCGGAAGGGTTCATTCGCTTTCCATGAACGAATTGACAAATCTTTCCGATCCGGACCATATTATTTGAATCGAAAGGAATCAAATCGGATAAAAGATATTCGAATTTTCTGTTTTTCGCATCGATCAGAATATCTATTTTTTCTATGGCTTTGCTCCATATCTCTATGAATTCGACAATCCTTCGTTGTTGGTTGATATCGGGATATGACAATGTCATATTCTTCAACAGGGAAAAATGTCGCTGGTATCCCTGATCCGATACTTTTTTGCTTTCGACGAGATAGTAGAAAAATTTATCATGGAATATACGATGAGGTTTCAGTACTTTCACCCCTTCGGCTCCGACGCAAAATGGGAAATCCACGTACTTCACGCAACGCGTATGATCCCCGAATACGGTTACTGCGGTATCGGAGGTCAAAACGGCATCCTCCTCGTCGGAATAGCCGGATATCAAGGGCGCCTCCTGAGATACGATGGGAAATTTCCCCTGGGGAAGATATTTCGCCTTCTTGATTCTATTTTGCGGGCGGATGGTTTTACAGGCATCGGCCAGCCGCACCTCCCGCCAGCCATCGGGTAGAGACCCTGACTCGGAACTTTTCATGAGCACCACTCTCTTCGATTGGAGGAAGAACCGACATCGTATGGGGAGTAACGAAGGGATCGATACTCTTCGCCTTTCCATTGGTTTCGGTGAGCTGATACCGGTACAAGGATGCGAATTCCGGAAGGAAGAGTCATAGCGGCACCTTGAATCGAATCCAAGCGATCGTCCTCGAAAAGGATACGAAAACAAGGAAATGTCGAAATTGATTATAGCCAAAGCGATGCTTTGTTGCAAGTCGATTGCTTCAAAAAGTGATGAGGTGAATCCCGGGGATATCGACATGGTTTTTCTCGCCAAGAGCCCCGAAGGAGCGTCGGATATAAAAGGTGCCCACATCTATCGGGGGATATGGTCAAGGCGGGAGATATCGATGGCATCCGAGGATGCACCCGACAGGCGGCTCGTAGCCATCAAAAAGTCCGAAGGAGGGCTCGGACGCGAAGGCGATACGCGGCCGGCTGAAAAGCCTTGAGGCGGAAGATCGATATCGACTCTCCATACAAGTCGATGGATGCATCGAAGGCCATCGATTCGGCATTGCCGAAAACCCGACGGAGGGTGTCGATAAGGGGACCGGGTTCGGCAGACTCGGCGGCGCCCTTCTTGGCCCGGGCCTTCCGGTGCCGGTCGGAGCTCGTTGCTCGGTGCGCAATTCATATTCCACCCTCTCCTCGCCCCTTGACTCTTCGAGACGCTTCAAGAATCGATTATGAGGGATCCGGGAGATGTTTTGACAAGGCGATAAGGATACTCAAGGAATCAAAGTCGGGGCCATAAAGATCTCACCTGTCGACGGTGATCGACCCTGGACCTTTAAAAGACCGTGAAAGAGGGCGTTGCGTATCTGTAAACCAATTCGTTCAATTGCGCTACTTCGTCATCGCTCAATTCGAGATGTCCTTCTTCTCTCTCATGAAGAATCCTTCTTATCTCGCAGCATTCGTTCATCAACTACTTCTCTTTTCCTCTCTCGTTCCGAAAGAAAAGGACTCGGAGGCTTTTGGGGCTGAGGAATCATCACATTCTCCTTTGAAAAAGCCCCTCCGAAGAGGGGCTGTGAAGAGGGACTGCGGGTGGATCAGTTTTCTTTATTCTTCTTCGCTTCCTTCATTGCAGCATCCATTAGCAGCCGCTTCTTTTCAATTTTCGACTCTTCGCTCTCTCCCACTCTTGCTAGAATAGTAAGGATATCCATCGCCCGATACCCGTCCCTGCTCGGCATATTATGAAGAGCTCCCTTCTCCAAAAGCAACCTCACATATTCAACCGAACACTGCGAGGTTGCATAATGGAGCGGTGTCGCGTTAATACTTTCGCTTTCGATGTAATCGTTGACATTCACTCCGAGGTCATCGATTATAAAAACAGCCTTTTCCATGTCGCCCTCGCTCATCGCTTCTTTTAGAAAGCGAGGCAAGTCAGCCTTAGCCCCCATCTGAAACAACTCCTTCGCCTTGTCTAAATCCCTGTCATTCAAAGCCTGAATGAACAAATGTTCGAGTTCGTTTTTCACTTCCATCAGACAAGTCCTCCTTTGGACTGGTTCTTCTTCATGGATCCGATCTTTTTGTTCTCAGCCCGAAGACCGGGAATGGTCAGCCTATTTCCCTTCCTCTGGTTGCACGGCTGACAAAGATGTATCGCCCTAGGGTTATTGAGACACTTTTGAAGCTTATGCGGCCGCCCGGGTTTCGTCCATCACCCCTCGCCTGAATTGGCTCGGAGTGCGTTGTCCGTGGCGTTCGATCAGTCAGGCTTGGTTGTAGATATCCTTGAATTTCTGCAGTGCCTGCTGCAACTCTTCGATGGTCCAACAAGGTGTCTTAGCCACAGCAGGTTCTCCTTCAAGGTGCGGATGAAGCGCTCGGCACATCCATTGCCTTCTTCGGGAGCGGACAAAGGACGGCGACGAGGTGATCCTTGCCCAAGCGATCTCGTTTTGGAAGTCGCGGCTGATGTACTGCGATCCGTTGTCATGGCGGATGGTCAACCCCGTCGCCACTCCCTTGTCGATGGCTCCGAAGCACTCCCGTACCCTTTGGCGAACCGGTTCCAACGCTTCGAAGCGCGTGCCTCGCGTGGCCGCGTGCTTCACCCACGCAATTCGCCGAACAATGGTCGACCGCCACGAACACGCAGACCTGCTGCCCGTTCCCGAGAAGGATCGTTGTCATGTCCGTGCCCCACATCTCATCGACCCTTGAATGCACGATGGTTCCATCATGAGCCCGAGGACCACGCTGTGGCCCTCGGCATCGCTTGGCGAGCAAACCGTTCTCGCGCATCAGTCGCGATACCCGCGCTAATAACTCTAGGGCGGGGGAAAGGACAAATTGTCGCCCGAGTATAAGAGGCGGTTGGGGAAATTGCGTTTCATCGGCTGTTTTCCTTCGGCTTGAACTCCGCGATCACCTACTTCCCGTCGACGACCCGATGCGGTTTACCAGTACGGTCCGTTTCTGATTTGGCGTACTGCTTTGCCACCTCAAGATCAGATTTGTTCTTTTCTCCTTCCCAGAAGTAGCAAGGATCCCAGACCGGATTCGCAAACCACATTCCATCAAACTCGCCCTTGTATTGAGGCAGATAAGGGAATATCCCGTCCTCGATCCTAACGAGGATCGCTTGGCTCTTCTTTATCTTTTTCTTCGAGCATTCCATCCAAAAGATATTTCATCTCCTTGCGAAGATCGGCAAGTTCGTTTTCCAATCGTTCGATCTGATGGTCGATGGCGACAATATCGACTTCCTCTTCTTCCTCGAAAGTGTTGACATAGCGTGAAATATTGAGGTTGAAGTCGTTTTTGACGATTTCCTCCGGGGGTGCGAGATAAGCGTATTTATCGATATTCCGACGCGCGGCATAGCTCTCCAAGATTTTCAGAACATGCGAGTCCTCCAGGGTATTTTGATTTTTGCCGGAGGTATATTCGGAGCCGGCGTCGATGAAGAGTACATCCCGGTCATGCTCGCGTTCGCCACCCGGTTCTCGGGCCCGATCGAAAACGATGATAGCGACGGGAATGGAAGTGGTCGTGAAAAGATTGGCGGGTAGACCGATGACCGCATCGACCAGATTTTCTTGGATGATCCTTTGACGGATCCGTTTTTCGGAACCACCGCGGAAGAGGACGCCGTGCGATACCACCACCGTTACGCGACCCCGCTTCGGCTTTGCGACTTCGAGCATATGTACGATAAAGGCATAATCGCCGCGGGATTTCGGGGGGATTCCTCGCCAGAAGCGTCCGTGGATATCATCTTTCGCCTCGTTGGCCCCCCAAACATCCAAAGAATAAGGCGGGTTGGCAACGATATTGTCATATTTGATCAGTCGATCTCGATCGATCAGCTTCGGATTTCGCAGCGTGTCGCAGCGCTCGATCCGAGCCGAATCCACCCCGTGCAAGAACATATTCATACGACATAACGCCCATGTTTTGTAGATATTCTCCATCCCATGCAGGGCATAGTCTTGGTTGCCGATCGACTTGGCGGCCTGCAGCAGCAAGCCCCCGGAGCCGCAGGCGGGATCGCAAATCAAGGCTCCCGGCCGCGGGTTGCATAGCCTGGCCACCAGCCAGGAAATCTTTCGCGGCGTGAAAAATTCCCCGGCTTTTTTACCGGCATCGGTAGCGAATCGTTCGATGAGATAAATATAAGCATCGCCGATGACATCCCTATCGACTCTGGAGGGTCGTAAATTCAGTTCGGGCCGATTGAAGTCCTCCAGCAGTTGCTTGAGCAAAGCGTTCCTCTCTTTGGTTTCCCCGAGCTCTCTTTCGGAATTGAAGTCGACGCTGAAGATATCTTCCAATCTCGCTCGGTTCTTGGCCTCGATGGCGGCAAAGGCCTTGTTGATACGATCGCCGATATCGATCTCGTTGCGATTGTCATAGAGATCATAGAAACTGGCACCGTCGGGTAGAACGAAGCGCTCGAGATCGAGCAGCATCCGGACGCGCTCCGGATTGCTTCGGTATTCCCGCTCGAGTTCTTCTTTTCGCTCTATCCAGACATCGGAAATATATTTTAAAAAGAGCATGACCAAGATATAGTCTTTGTAGTCGGTGGCGTTGATCACCCCCCTGAAGATATCGCAGGCCCGCCACACCGCCCGATGAATGTCTTCTTGACTGATGGTGTTTTCGCTCACCAACCTTTCCCTTCGTTGTCGCTATACGATGGCCCGAATACGGTTTCCGACAACAAGGTATGGGTCCGTATCTGGCTGATACGATCGATCCGGGTGCGCAGTATTCGTTCTTGCATCGCCAAGCGGGCAATGCGGGCGATGCGTTCTTGCAGGCTGCGGCCCGGTAGCGGGATTTCGATATTATTCAGCTCCGAGAGGTTGACGGCCAGCACCCCGGAGCCCTCGGCTCGGATGCGCAATTGTCGCTGCATGACGGGGTTGTTGATGCACCAGAGAAGGTAGCTCGGTTCTACATGAGCCCTATGGGGTCGGATACGCACCAAGGGGGCGGCGAGAACGGTATCTGCGGGCGATTTTTCGATCATCACCGAGGTGAAAGTCATTCCCCGCGAGCGGAAGATCAAGTCGCCGGCTCGCAAGTTCTGGCTTTTCTTCGGCCTCGCCAAGTCGGTGCGGACCAGCCCCTCGAGATCGATGTCGTTTCCGATGCTCGGGAGATCACGCATTTGGATCACCCTAAAAGCCCCGGTTCGGATATGTTTGAGACGAGTCCGGAAGGGTACGCCCAAAGCCACTTCGGCGATTTCGTTCAATCGACGATTCATTTTTTTGCCGAAATCCATTTTCTGCGATTCATAGGGCGGGGAAGTATAAAGACGAATCGCTCATATCGCAAGTGCTGAAATTTTGTTTCTGCAAAATAAAGAGCGTCGGAAAGTCGGCGAGAGAAAGGATCCTTCTGCAGCGCGGATGCGATGCCGGATATCGAAGCCCGGAATACGATGAGAGGGTCGAGCGCGACCGGCTCGATACCGATGCTCGGGGGTGGCCCGACGAGGCCCCGGGTCGGGCGCCTCATCGGGGGGATGAAGACTCGCTTTTTCGAACTCTCGGTACGGGTGCTCGCAAATAATGAAGGAGAGCCGATGCTCGTTCCGGGATTCGGATCGATCCCGTCATCTTGTCCAGTCTGAGATATTCAGTAGTTGGCATCCGGGGTCGATGCCTTGCGTTCGGCGACAAAAGCGAGAAGCGCTTCGTCGATAGCCGGATCGATCTCCGGCTCCTCGTAGCGTTCGAGCATCTCCTTCCATATTCGATTGGCGCGCACGGCGCTGTCGCAAGACCCTTCCGCTTGCCATTGCTCGAAACTGTTGTTGTCGGCGAGGGGCGAGCGATAAAAGGCGTTTTCGAAGTTGGCGCGGGTATGCGCCGCCCCGAGGAAATGATTGCCGGGGCCGACCTCTCGAATGGCATCGAGTCCTTGGGCGTTTTCCGAAAGCTCGACTCCCTTCGCGAAGACCGCGATCATCCGTGCTTGGTCGGCATCCATCACGAATTTTTCGTATCCCATCACCAGCCCGCCTTCGAGCCAGCCGGCAACGTGGAGCATGAAGTTGACCCCGCCGAGCATCCCATGCTGAAGGGTATTGGCGGCCTCGTAGGCCGCTTGGGCGTCGGGCAATTTCGAGGCGCAAAGACCGCCGCCGCTGCGGAAGGGAACCCCGAGGCGCCGCGCCAGCGATCCGATGATATTGAGCACGAGTTGCGGCTCCGGGGTGCCGAAAGTCGGGGCCCCGGACTGCATCGACATCGAGCTCGAGAAGGTGCCGAGGATCACCGGCGCCCCCGGGCGGACGATCTGGGCAAAGGCCATGCCCGAGAGGGCCTCGGCGAAAAGTTGGGCGCAAGTCGCAGCGATGGTCACCGGGGACATCGCTCCGGCAATGCAAAAGGGAGAGATGATGGTCGCTTGTCGGTGGCGCGCGTAGACTTTGAGAGCCCCGATCATCGTCGCATCCCAGACCAAGGGGGAGTTGGCGTTGATAAGGCTGGTGATGACGGTGTTCTCCTCGACGAAATCCTCTCCGAAGACGATCTTCGCCATCGCCACGGTGTCTTCGGCCCGCTCGGGCGCGGTCACCGAACCCATGAAGGGTTTGTCGGAAAATCGAAGGAGGCTGTACACCATATCGAGGTGTCGTTTATTGACCGGAAGATCGACCGGCTCGCACAGCGTCCCCCCGCAAAGATGGAGGCCGGGAGAATCCTGAGCGAGCTTCGCGAAGTTGCGGAAGTCCTCGATGGTGGCGTAACGGCGACCCTCGTCGAGGCTGCGAATGAAAGGCGGTCCGTAGGCCGGGGCGAGGACCGTATGAGGACCGCCGATGCGGACGTTGCGCCGAGGGTTGCGGGCGTGCTGGGTGAATTCCGCCGGGGCGTTGGCGGTGACCAACGAACGGGCGAGACCGCGGGGGATACGTACCCGTTCTCCGGCGATCTCGGCGCCGGCTTCGCGCCAGAGCTCGAGGGCCTGCGGATCGTCGCGGAACTCGACGCCGACCTCTTCCAAGATCGTGTCCGCATTATGCTCGATAAGGTCAAGCTCCTCGGGCGACAACACATCGTAAACCGGTATCCGGCGCGTAATGAAGGCGGCCTCGGGTGCGGGCGTCGCGCTTCTGGCAGCCTTCCTCGCCTCGCGCCCCCCGCTTCGGGTTCGCCCTCGTCTTTCGCTGCTCATGCGATGACCTCGCTCTTGTCATGGTGAGATAACTTTCGTTTCATGAATGCGGCTTTTCGGTTCTCGTTCTTTTGTCAACGCGCATAACAAGTCGTCGAAGGGATCGATTATCGGCGGGTTTTGCTTGCCGGGACTCGAGTCGTGTCGTGGACGGTCAATATCGTCGAAACGCTCGTCCCCGAGGGTTTCGATGATCCGGGGATCGGCGATCGCATCGCTTCGTCGATGCGCTGTCGTTCGATCGCTTGCGGGGGCCGCCGATGATATTCGCATCTTCGAATCTTGCAACGATGTCGAAGGCGCGAAGGGAGTCGTTTCTTGCGTGCCATGAAAGCGAAAATGCTTCCGGCCATCAAGTCGGCGATGCACCCGGTGACAGTGTCGACGGGTCGTGTGATCGATGCCGATCTCGGAGGAGTCGATATCCCTCGCGGGCCATTCGCTCCGATTTTCGCTCCGATTTTTTTCGATACGATTTCGGCTAAATTATCACCTCCATAGACCGAAAATGTCGTTTTGTGCAAGGCGCGATATCAGGCGCGATATCTCGTACCCGCAATCAATCAATCAAGAGTGACTCACGATGAAAACGCATGCTCGCGCAGTGGTGATCGGCGGTGGGGTGGTAGGGGTCGGCACTTTATACCACCTCGCCGAAAAAGGCTGGTCGGATGTGATGTTGTTGGAGCGCAAGGAGCTGACTTCCGGCTCCACCTGGCATGCCGCCGGATTGTTGCCCTTGTTCAATATGAGTTATTCGGTGGGGCAGATCCACAAATACTCGGTGGAACTCTATCACCGGCTGGCACAGCAGACCGGTCAGGACGTCGGCTTGCGCCCGGTCGGCAATATCCGTTTGGCGACGACGAAAGACCGAATGGACGAATATCGTCAGTATGCGGGCGTGGCCCGCACCATCGGGGTGGATGTGCGCTTTTTGGAGCCCGATGAGGTCAAGGAGGCTTGGCCGCTGTGCAATACGCAGGGATTGGTCGGGGCGATCCGCCACCCCGGGGACGGCTATGTGCAGCCGGCGGATTTGACCCAAGCGATGGCCGCCGGGGCGCGCGCCGGGGGAGCGGAGATCCATCGCAATGTCGAGGTCACCGCCATTTCTCGGACCCCCGGGGGCGAGTGGCGCCTCGATACGACGGCGGGAGCGGTCGTTTGCGAGCATGTCATCGCCGCCACCGGGAATTTCGCCCGGCGAACGGGGGCGATGGTCGGCCTGTCGATCCCCGTCATTCCGGTGCAGCACCAGTACATCGTCACCGAAGCGCACCGGGAGATCGTGGCGCGACACGAGCAGGGCTTGTTCGAGATGGGGGTTTTGCGCGATTCCGAGGGCTCTTGGTATATGCGCGAGGAGCGGGGCGGCTTGCTTTTAGGGCCCTACGAGCGAGGCGCGCCCGCTTGTTATGTCGACGGCCCCGCCGAGGATTGCGAGTACGAGCTCTTCCAAGAGGATCTCGAGCGTCTTGCGCCTCATATCGAATCCGCCATCCACCGGGTGCCCGCTTTCGGCGAGGTCGGGGTCAAGAATATCTACAACGGGGCGATTTGCTATACGCCGGATGGCAGTCCGATCATCGGTCCGGCTTGGGGGCTCGATAATTTCTGGCTCAACGAGGGGCATAGCTTCGGGATCACCGCCGCCGGCGGCGCGGGATTTCAGCTCGCGGAGTGGATCGTCGAGGGCCGGCCCACCATCGACATGATGGGAGTCGATCCGCGTCGCTTCGGCGATTATGCGACCCGCGCCTATCTGATCAAGAAGAACGAGGAGGCTTACGCCAACGTTTTCACGGTCCACTATCCGGATGAAGAGCGCCCCGCCGCTCGACCCTTGCGCACATCCGCCTGCCATGATCGACTCCGAGAATTGGGAGCGGTATTCGGCCAGAAATTCGGTTGGGAGCGGGCCAACTGGTTCGCCCCGCCCGGGGTCGAAGCGGTCGACGACTGGTCGTTTCGTCGTTCGCGTTGGTTCGAGCACGTAGGAAAAGAGTGTCGCCACGTCGCCGAGAGGGTCGGCATATTGGATATGAGCGCCTTCGCCAAATGTCGGATCGCCGGCCCCGGGGCCAAAGACTTCCTCGATTTCCTGGTGGCCAATCGCATTCCCGCTCGCAGCGGACCGGTTCGCCTCGTCCACTCCCTCGATCCCAGTGGCGGAGTGCATTCGGAGTTCACCCTATGGCGCGAGAGCGAAGAGAGTTTTTATCTCGTTTCGGCCGGCGCCCTCCAACGGCTCGATCACGATTGGATCCGGCGTCACCTTCCACGGGACGGCTCGGTATCTTTCGAAGATATCACCGCTCGGCTCGGGGTTTTTGTGATAGCGGGGCCCCGATCCCGTGATTTATTGGCCATCGTTTCGGATGCGGATCTTTCCAATGCCGCTTTTCCCTGGCTGAGCGGTCGCCGGATCGATATCGGATTGGCATCGTGTCTCGCTTTGCGGGTCAACTATGTCGGCGAGCTCGGTTGGGAGCTGCACCATCCGATCGAGTGCCAGAACCATATCTTCGACACCCTGATGGAAGCGGGGCGCGATTTGGAACTCGCCCCTTTCGGCATTCGGGCCATGGATTCGATGCGTTTCGAGAAATCCTACCGGATGGTGGGTACGGAGCTCTCGATCGAATACGCGGCCTTGGAGTCGGGTTTGGATCGTTTCGTCTTACTCGACAAAGGGGATTTCTTGGGTCGCGAGGCGTTGCGGCGATGGCAGGAGCGGGGCTTTGCCAATCGCTTGGTCACCTTGGAGGTGCATGAAACGAGCGATGCGGATGCCGTGGGCAGCAATCCGATCTTTGCCGACGGCGAGCTGGTGGGGCGGGCAACGGGTGGCGGCTATGGCTTTCGCGTCGAGAAATCCCTTGCTTTGGCGATGGTTCGTCCCGATTGCGCGGCGCTCGGCACGCAACTGACAATGGATATCTTGGGCAGCTCTCATCCCGTGAGCGTGATCGACGAGTCCCCTTGGGATCCGGATAACGAAAGACCGCGGAGCTAGGCGCTAGGCAAGAGCGAGTTCGTTCCCCATCGCTTTTCGGCCATCGATTTTTTCGAAGGGCTCGGGCTTTTCATGCCCTTTTTTCAGCGCCCCTCGTTGCCGAAGCCGTCGTCGACCATCACCTCGATCAGGGTGGGAGCGGATCGTTCGAGGGATGCTTGTATCGCCGGGCCGATCTCGTCGGCATCCTCGATACGCCGGGCATCGACCCCCATCGATCGAGCCAAAGCCGTGAAATCGATGGAGGGGTTCTTGAACTCCATCCCCGTATAGTCCTCGACGCGATGGAAAGCCCGCAATCGCTCCTTGATGATTCGATAGCCGCCGTTATTGACGATGATATAAACGATCGGAAGAGCGGCGTTGGCGGCGGTCCACAGGGCTTGGATGCTGTACATCGCGCTGCCGTCGCCGATGATCGCGACCACCGGTCTTTGCGGTAGCGCGAGTTTGATGCCCACCGCTCCCGCCATCGCAAAGCCGATGCCGCCGCTGGCGAGACCGAAATAGCATTTCGGGTCGCGAAAAGGGTAAAGCGCCGGGAGCGAATAGGTGCTGACGAGCCCTTCGTCGACGACCACCGCGTCCTCGGGCAAGGCTTCGATCACCCGCAGGACCATCAGTTCCGCCGCCATCGGTTTTCGCCCTCGGCGGACTTTGGCCCGCTCGATCACGCTCGGGCGCTGCGCACTCCAGTTCGACGATGCCAAGCGCGCGATGCGCAAGCGGGCATGCTCCTTTCCCTCGGCTCCGAGTCTTTTTTCCAACCGGGGAGCCAAGGCCCTTAGGCTTTCTTTGATATCGGCCCGAAGGGCGATTTCCGCGGGATAGTTTTTCCCCATCTCCCGATCGTGCTGTCCCAACTGCACCAGCGCCATGCCCTCGGGCATCGGGTCCACCGGGCTATGCACCGACATGCGCAGCACATCCGATCCGATGCAGAAGATCAGATCGTAGGCCTCCAAGATATCGCGGACGGCGCGTTGATCGCGGCGCAAGGCCCCCATGAATGCCGGATGCGACGAGGGGAAATGGGCCCCGTGGACGACGGTCTGCTGGTAGACCGGGGCGCCGAGCAGTTCCACGAT
This sequence comes from Gammaproteobacteria bacterium, assembly GCA_965220535.1. Taxonomy (GTDB): domain Bacteria; phylum Pseudomonadota; class Gammaproteobacteria; order HK1; family HK1; genus HK1. Next base: position 2,298,384 of record OZ244833.1, read on the forward strand.
GGCCGCGGCTTCGGCGAAAGCGTCGGCAAGAGCGATCTCGTGTCCGGCGATCACCAGCGGTCGTTTCGCCCGCAGCAATCGTTCGCAGAGACGATCCAAGGCCTCGTCGGCCGGACGCGAGACGGCATCCACCCTGGTGGGATGACCGAGATCGCTTGCTCCTTCCTCGTTGAGAATATCCCCGGGCAGGGAGATGAATACCGGTCCCGTCGGCGGGGTCAGGGCGATTTTGGCGGCCCGCCGCATGATTCGCGGCAGATCTTCCAAGCGAGTGACCTCCACCGCCCACTTGACCAAGGGGGTGGCGATCGGCACCAATGGATCGTAAAGAAGGGGTTCGGTCAAACCGTGCCCTTGTTCTTGCTGCCCGGCGGTGACGATGATCGGCGAGCCGATCCACTTCGCGTTATAGAGCGAACCCATCGCGTTGCCGAGCCCCGGGGCGACATGCACATTGCAGGCGCTCAGCTCCCCCGAGGCCCGCGAATAGCCATCGGCCATCGCCACCACCAGTGATTCCTGCAAGGCCATGACATAGCGGATAGAGGGATTTTCCGGCAAGGCCGCCATGATCGGCAGTTCGGTGGTGCCGGGATTGCCGAATAGATGACGGATCCCTTCGCTTTCGAGCAAACGAAGGAAGGCCTCGCGCCCGAAGAGGCGGTTGCCGACGACGCTCTCGGGACCGGCGGGCGGATCGTCGGTGTTCATTTTTCGTATTCTTTGTCGAGCGTGCGCAAGGCCCGGACCAAAGCGTCGCCGTGCTCCGCCCGGCCGATCGAAATCCGGATGCAGTTTTCGAGCCCCGGGGTGTCGTAATGACGCACGAGGATCCCCCGCTCCTCCAGCGCGCGCTTGAGCTCCCCGGCCCTCCCGTTCCGCACTCGGCAGAGGATGAAATTCGCCTGCGAGCCTAAGACCACCTCCAAGGCGTCGATTTCGCGCAGCATCCTCGAAAGGCGCTCGCGCTCCATTTTGATACGCTCGACGACGGCTTCGATCTCGTCGATATGACGCAAGCTCGCAAGCCCCGCCGCATTCGCGGCGACGCTTAGGTTGTAGGGCTGTTTGAATTTCCACAATTCCGGCATCAGCCAAGTCGGAAAAATGCCGTAGCCGAGGCGAAGGCCGGCGATCCCCGCCGCTTTGCTGAAAGTGCGCAGGACCACGAGGTTGTCGCGTTCGAGCACGGTTTTCGCCCGGCTCGAATGATCCGCGAACTCCACATAAGCCTCGTCGAGCACCACGATGATCGGGAGCGCGAGGACCCGCTCCAAGCTCTCATCGTCAAGCCAATGACCGGAGGGGTTGTTGGGCGAGGCGAGGAAAAGAAGTTTGGTTCGCGGGGATTTTGCCGCGCGCATGATCCCCTCGATATCCGGCGAGAAGTCCTCCGAGCGCCGGATATCGACCACCTCCGCTCCGGCAAGATGGGCATCGAAACGATACATGCCGAAAGTCGGCGGGGCGTTGATCACCCGATCGCCGGGGGAGAGGAAAAGGCGGCATAGATAATCGATCAGTTCGTCCGCACCTTGTCCGGCGAGGATATGCTCGGCGGGAAGGTGCAAAAACTCGGCCAATGCAACGCGCAGATGCGATTGATCGGGATCGGGATAACGATGCAGACCGGAGCATCGGGCCAAGGCCTCGTGCACTGCCGGCAGCGGCCCGTAGGGGTTCTCGTTCGCGTCCAGCTTGATGAGATCATCGACGGGAATGCCGAGCCGCTCGCTCAAAACCTCCGAAGGATGGATCGGAATATATTCTTCGAGCCGCGCCAGATGCGGATTGAGCAGGCGACGCAATTCGGGCTTGGCGGGGTTCGAGGCAGAAGGCATGGCTTCGAGGCGGCGTGGGCGATCGTCGAGAAAGAGGTCGAGAAAGAGGTCGAGAAAAAGGAGGCGGTTTCGGGGGCCGCGAGACCTAAGCCTTTGCGAGCCTCCGTCGCGGTAAAAAGACAAAAGACATTAAAGCCACCGCGCGGCGTTCGCGATTTCGATGCGCGATTTCGATGCAAAATCCGATGCAAATTTCGATGCGAATTTCGATGCCAAGGTGAAGGATAATCCTTCGATCACCTTTGCGAAGACCGCCGCAGGAAGGGCCGAAGGAAGGATCGATTTCGCTCGTCCCTTGCCGATGGTATCCGATGGTATCCGATAGGGAAGCCCCTCGTTTCGACGCAATCCGAAATCGAGCCGAGCGATGCATGACGCATCGAAACCGCGAAGCTAAGATAGACTTTTCTTTTGGCTTTTTTCCCTCGCCCCAAGGAGATTTCGAAGATGTCCGACATGTCGACTCCCGCCACCGCCAACTCCCCTCACTCTCGTGATATCGCTTCGATCATGCACGGGATGACGAACCTCGTCCGGCACGAGCAGGAGGGGCCGTTGATCCTCGACGAAGGGCACGGGATCTTCGTCAAGGATATCGAAGGCAACGAATATATCGAGGGGATGGCCGGGCTTTGGTGCACCTCCTTGGGCTTCGACAACCGACGGTTGATCGATGCCGCCGTGAAGCAGATGCGCCGGCTGCCGACCTATCACACCTTTTTTCATCGCTCGAATATGCCCGCGATCGATCTGGCCGAGAGGCTGCTTGCGCTCGCGCCGGTGCCGATGGGGCGGGTGTGGTTCGCCAACTCCGGCTCCGAAGCCAATGACCATGCGGTGAAATTCGTTTGGTATTACAACAACGCTCGCGGGCGGCCGGAGAAGAAAAAGATCATCGCCCGGCAGCATGGATACCACGGGATCGCGGTGTCCTCGGGCTCGCTCACCGGCTTGCCCGCGATGCACAAGGGTTTCGACTTGCCGATCCCCAATATCCTTCATACCGGCAGCCACCACCATTACCGCTTCGGTCGGCCGGGTGAGAGCGAGGAGGAGTTTTCCGCCCGCCGGGCGGAAGAGCTCGAGCAGCTGATCCTCGCCGAAGGACCGGAGACGGTCGCCGCTTTCATCGCCGAGCCGGTCATGGGGGCGGGGGGTGCGATCATCCCGCCTCGGGCTTATTTTCAGAAGATCCAGGCGGTATTGAAGAAATACGATGTGTTGATGATCGCCGATGAAGTGATCACCGGATTCTTTCGCACGGGCAATCGCTTTGCCTGTGAGACTTACGATATCAAGCCGGATATGTTGATCATGGCCAAGCAGCTCTCCTCCGCCTACCTCCCGATTTCGGCGGTGATGCTAAGCGAGGAGATCTACGAAGCGATTCGCGATTTATCCGGCGAGCACGGTGTTCTCGGCACCGGCTTTACCTATTCCGGTCATCCGGTTCCCGCCGCCGTCGCTTTGGAAACGCTCAATATCTATGACGAGATGGATATCGGCAGCCACGTGCGCAAGGTATCGCAACTGGCGCAGCAGCGTCTTCGTGCCTTGGGAGAACACCCGGTGGTCGGCGAGGCCTCCGGAGTGGGGTTGATCGGCTCGGTGGAACTCGTCGTGAACCGGGAGACGAAGGAGCCTTTTCAAACCGCCTTCGCTCCTTGGATCAACGATGCCTGCATCCGCCGGGGGTTGATCTTGCGCTCTTGTATCAGCGGCGGTTTGCGGGTGGCGTTTTGTCCCCCGCTGATCATCACCGAAAGCGAACTCGACATGCTCTTCGATCGCTGGCAGCTCGCCTTGGACGATGCTTTGGAACACGCTCACAAAGAAGGATGGATGTCATGACGAATTCCTTGTCCCCGGATTCTCTTCTTCTGACTCCGGACGATCTCGCCGCCCTTTTGGATGGCGGCACGAAGGATGTGGTGGTTTTGGATGTGCGGCGAGGCGAGCATTTCTCCAAAGGGCATATCCCGGGGGCTCGCCATTTCAGTGTCTTCGGGATCAACACCTACGACAGCGATCCCGCGCCCGTTGCCTCGTTCACCAAAATGTGGGCTTTCCAAGTGGGGCTTGCCGGCATCCGGCGAGAAGATATGGTGGTCGTTTGCGGTGCCCGCAGCGACGATACCGCGGCGCGCGCATTTTGGTTCTTGGAGTATTTAGGACATCCGCGAACGGCGTTGCTCGACGGCGGTATCAGGGCTTGGGAAAAATCGGGTCGAGCCCTGACGCAAGATGCCCTCCCTCCCTCTCCCGTGGCCTATCCCTTCGAGGCCGTCGCATCGAGATGCGCGGGTTGGCGGGATGTTCGCGAGGCCATCGACGACCCGCAAACGGTGATTTTGGATACCCGCAGCGACGAGGAGTGGTACGGCGAGGACACCCGCGGAACGAAGCGAGGGGGCGCGATCCCCGGTGCCATGCATCGTGAGTGGTCGGAAAATATCGACGACGACGGTCGTCTATCGAGCGAAGCGGAGCTGCGTTCCGAATACGCAGCGCTTGGCATCACCGCCGACACCCCGGTGATCGCCTACTGCAATACGGGCTATCGCTCGGCCCATACCTATCTCGCACTGCGCCTGATCGGACATCGCAATGTGCGCAACTACATCTCTTCTTGGCAGGAATGGGGCAATCGCGTCGATGATTGCCCGGTAAGGGTGCCCGAACGCGAGTGAGCGCTCGCTTTTCGATCGAGGCGATCCGCTCGGCGTCGATGGACAGCGCAAATCGTCGACGGATCGTCCCGATATCCCCGAGCGCTTCGGAACTTCGAGGAGCGCAAAGGGCGAGGCGTTTTCGAAAACCATGCCCTCGGGGTTTGAGACGGCGATCTTCTCCGCGACGGCGACCGCCTTTTCGTCGATCGGATCGAAAGATCGCTTCGCGTGAGCCGGGGGCTGGGTAGTTCATGTTATTATCGACCGTGGTGAAGCGAACACGGCAGCGGAGAATCGAATCATGGATGCGCAAGAGAAAGAAGAGTTCCTGCAAGCGATCAATCAATCGATCGACAAGGCGGTCAACCATGCGATCGAGGCGCGGGACGGTCGCGTAAAGGCGATGTTCGAGCAAGCGTTCGAGGCGCAGGACGGTCGCGTAAATACGATGTTCGAGCAAGCGTTCGAGGCGCAAGACGGTCGCGTAAAGGCGATGTTCGACCAAGCGTTCGAGGCGCAGGACGGTCGCGTAAAGGCGACGTTCGACCAAGCGTTCGAGGCGCAGGACGGTCGTGTAAAGACGATGGTTAGCGATTCCATCAACAAAGCGTTCGAGGCGCAAGACGGTCGTGTAAAGACGATGTTCGAGCAAGCGTTCGAGGCGCAGGATGGTCGTGTAAAGACGATGTTCGAGCAAGCGTTCGAGGCGCAGGATGGTCGTGTAAAGACGATGGTCAGCGATTCCATCAACAAAGCGTTCGAGGCGCAGGACGAGCGCATAAAGAAGATGGTCGACGATTCCATCAGCAAAGCGATGAAGGCGCAAGACGATCGTCTGGGATTGAAATCGGCCGAGGGTGAGCAAGAGCGCAACAAACAAGCCTTCTTGGAACAGTGCGCTCAGGGACTGAAGTGGTTACTATCCCCGGCTAGGCGATTGCATCTTCGTCGATCGGATCGAAAGATCGCCTCGCATCGCGCACGATGCGGGACCGAGTAGTTCATGTTATTATCGATCATGATGAAGCGAACACGGCAGCGGAGAATCGAATCATGGATGCGCAAGAGAAAGAAGAGTTTCTGCAAGCGATCGATCAATCGATCGACAAGGCGGTCAACCATGCGATCGAGGCGCAGGACGAGCGCATAAAGGCGATGGTCGACGATTCCATCAGCAAAGCGATCAAGGCGCAGGACGATCGTCTGGGATTGAAGTCGGCCGAGGGCGAGCAAGAGCGCAACAAACAAGCCTTCTTGAAACAGTGCGCTCAGGGCCTTAAGTGGTTACTATCCCCGGCTAGGTGATCGCATTTTCGTCGATCGGGTCGAAAGCTCGCCTCGCATCGCGCACGATGCGGGACCGAGTAGTTCATGTTATTATCGATCATGATGAAGCAAACCACGACAGCGGAGAATCGAATCATGGATGCGCAAGAGAAAGAAGAGTTTCTGCAAGCGGTCGATCAATCGATCGACAAGGCGGTCAACCATGCGATCGAGGCGCAGGACGGTCGCGTGAAGGCGATGGTCGACGATTCCATCAGCAAAGCGATCAAGGCGCAGGACGATCGTCTGGCATTGAAGTTGGCCGAGGGTGAGCAAGAGCGCAACAAACAAGCGTTCAGAAACGGTGTGCTCGGGGCCGCAGCGGCGATCATCCCCGGTACGGCGATCGGCTTTTCGTTGGTTGTCATCGCTCAGACGTTATTGCCGATGGTTAACGATGTCCTCCGATAGCCGTCGAGGAAATATCGCTTTCTCTCGGTGGCTTGACCTCTCGATATGATTTTTCCGCAAGCGCTTTTTGCGATCTCGATGGCCGGGCGAAATTTCCGATCATCGACGAGGTTTTTGTTGTTCAGGCTCGCCCGGCGATCGAAGGTCGCCGGGTGCTTTCGTTATCTTGAAGTATCGGGCTCGATCGACCTCCGGCGTTTTTCGCTACGTCATCGAAGCGCAGCCAAGACGGCTCGGTGCGATATATCCATCGCTGGATTCGCGCCTAGGCCGAGCGTGCCGGGGAGATATTGAAACGACGAGAAAGGATGCGGATGTCTGCCGCTCCTTCTTCATCCGAAGATATGCGATAGGAAATAATCCTTGATCACATTTTCGAATTCATATCGAGACCTTCTATTGGTTTCGATCGCATACAATAAAACGCGCATTGCTAAAATATCCGACCAAGTGAAATTATCAATATTAGCCTGATAACCATAACCTTTATTAAATAGACTCCTTTCAGATACTCGAAATTTTCGGTCAGGGAGTCCTCCATGAAAGAAAGCGTGCGCGATTTCTTCCCGTATGCATGCATCGAAACGATAGTCCAGTTGTGTTTTTTTAGTCGATATGTTAATAACCACAACGCCAGGTTGCAAAATCCCGAGCGGTAACCTTGGATCACCCCGATATTTAATATCATATTGTTTAAAAACTTGGCATGGGAATTGTTCAGGTATCGGTTTAGTGTATGCTTTATATTTATCGACAAGATTATTAAATTCTTTGGATTTTCGCTCCCCATAAACACGCAGATATTCATCTTTAATTGTCTCCCTAAGAACTAGAAGACTATCGTCGTAAACACTCGCAACAAGAATCGTTATCTTGGCCTCCTCGCGCGCGGTGGTCAATCGTACCAAGGGATAGGGAAAGATATCATTGAATTCATCGAGGATATGCGAAGTTCGTTCACTGAAGGATTCAGGGATGACAAAAACGGCTACGGGAATATCCGGCCGATCCATGACGAATAGCTTTTTATTTTCGGATTCGGATCCAAAGGCTGTTCGATGTACTTGGCTCTTAATAAAAACACTTCCCAGCAGTAAAAATATCAATCCCGACACCGAGACGGAAAGTGCCCAAGTCACCTTGGGCGCTTTCCTTAGCCGAACTCGAAGGCTCGGCTTGGCCACTACGGATACGCTCCGAACGCGGCATCGCCTCCGGCGGGCTCGGCATGCTCTTTTTTTTATCGTGAGTTTCCTCCGTTATCCCATAAGACCAAGTCTTAATGATCGTCTCGAATAACTCTAGGGCGGGGGGCCACCGTTATGGGGAGATGCCGAATATAAGCGGCGAGCATCCCTAGGCGTCCGTCGATCGATGAAGCACGATCGCTCCGCCGAGGGCGGTGGGAAGAATGACCGTCGTCAGACCGTCGGCAGCGGTGTGCAGCCGCAATCCCGAGCGTAAGGCGTATTTGGCCAGTGCGGATGGATCCTCGCAGGCGAGGGCGTATCCCGCCATCCACGGTAGGCAAGGGGGTTCTAGCCCGATTCGATCGAGAGTGCCGGCTTCGTCGAGAATCCAAAGAGAGCCTCGTTCGAGCATGAAGCGGGCCCCGTTAGCGACGCGTAGAAAAGGTCGGTTCAGATAAAGGCGGTAGCGCTCGATCGCTTCTGCGACATCGGCGACGCAAAAGAAAAGATCCGTCAGCCGCTTGGCTCCGTTCGGATGCGCAAGGCGTCCGCTCTCCCAAGCGACGGGGGCGGTGCGATGGGTCAGGAACTGTACCCGGCCTTCGGGAAGGCTCCCCGGCTCGCAGCGAGCCACGGTGAAGCGAAGGCTTCGCTTTTCCCCCGAAAGGAGGGTCGTTTTGCGCGTCAAGGAGACCGGCGGCCGCTGAGGAAATCCTGCCTCGATCAATCGTCGGTGGTGCGCTTTGGCGTCGGCGACACCGAAGGCGGCCAGATGCACTCCGATATGACGCGCGATCCCGGCGCGAATTTCGAGACCGACCGGGGTGTCGGCCGTCGGCCACAGGATCTCGATATAGCCCTCGCGCAGCATGGCGCAGCGATTCGAAGCGCCGGCGGCCGTCGGTACGCCCGCATCCTTCGCTTCCGGACCCTTGGCCGCTGCGAGCGTCGCTTGCAGCTGCACCGATGCGCCGGTCAGCCGGAACCCGAGCCGAGAAAGAGCGCTCTTCGCCGCCTCCGGATCGGGGACCCAATGGGCGATGTGATCAAGAAAAATCGCATCGTCCTCGACGGGAACTTGCGCCGCTCCGACCTCGTTTTCGTCCAAGCCATCGTTCGACTCTTCGCTCGACCCATCGTTCGACCCTTTGCTCGACATCGCCCGGTCCTCGTCTTGCGCTCTTTTGCCCTTCGACCACGGCCTTTCGATCGCCGCCCCGGTTCCGGCATCGTACCCCTCGGGGCCATCGATGCGTCGCTTCTCGATACGAGGCCCGACGATGCCGAGATCGAAGTCCCCAAGGCCTGATATTGCGGCGATTTCTCAGAAGATCCGCGATTCCTCGCGACCATGCCCTCGACTCTGCACTCGATCTTAGGCAAGGACGCTTTCGGCTCTCGAAACCGCAGGCTTCGAGTCGACGAAGGGTTCGGCAGCGAGACCCCGCGATCCGAAGCGGGCCTCGATGCCGATCGCTCTCGGTGCGATCGGTCGCACCGAAGGCAAGCAGGCTCGTTTCGCCGGGGGTCTCGTCGATGGCGGCGCGAATCGCATCCATCGATCGCAAGCCGTCCGCGCCGCCGGAACGCCGGTGCCCGCTTGCCCGGCTTCGGTCTTCGGATCCGAAGACGACGCACGCCGAGCGTGCCGTGTGTTATTCGGCGATCCGCCCGGTCGCCTGTTCATGGTGCAACCTCTCCGCTCGCCCGACGACGCGCAGGCGATGCTACGCCCGCATCGAATGGAGCCCGCTATGAATCCTTGTATCTGTGTCATCGCGCTGATGATCTTCGACCGCGCATCGATCGCCTTGCTCGCTTTCCATGATGGCAACCCCTTCGTCGATTGGCTCGGGGTGTCGGTGATCGCAATCCTTGCGATCGCCGGTGCGTCGGTCGATGCCACCCGTCAAGCGAAGATAAACGAGCGCGTGCTTTCACGTCTTGACGAGTTGCAACGCGGGCGTATTCGAGACCGCGACGACATCCGCGCCCGATTCGAAAATCGCAAGCCGTCGCGCCACCGGCGACCGCGACCACCACTGACCGCACCGCACCGCTTCGGAGCCTATCGATGACACGCGAAGAAAGCCTAGAAAAACTAAAAAGATCGGCAAGACCATCGCCGCTTCGTTGCGGATTCGCGACCGGCTTGAAACTTGGCCCGCGCGGGTGCCAAAGCCGAGGTCGAACGAAGGAAGAGCGGGGCCGACGAGTCGGTAGCCGATAGCAGCGAGCGAGTCGGAGCTTGCGGATATTTTTTCCGTCGTTTTCGGAAATCCCGCTCTGAATACCCTAAAATAAGAGCCTCCAAGTTTCTCGATATCCCCGATCCTGTCCATCGCCTTCGAAGCGATCGGGATATGTCTTTTCGAAAGAGTTGTCGATGCGGTACGAGCGCAAGCGAGAAGGGAATCAAAAGACGACGATGTGGACCTTCCTGCACCGCTTCGCATCCCCTCCCTTTTTCTATCGCCTATCTGCGGATATTGCCCGATGGACGGGTTGGATCTGTCTCGGATTGCTGGTGGCCGGGCTTTACGGCGGCTTGGTCGCGGCTCCGCCGGATTATCAGCAAGGGGATAGTTATCGGATCATTTTCGTGCACGTACCCAGTGCATGGATGTCGCTTTTCATCTATGCGACGATGGCCGCCGCCGGCGCCGTCGCTTTGATTTGGCGGATCAAGCTCGCCGAGATCGTCACCGTGGCCAGCGCCCCGATCGGGGCCTCCTTCACCTTTCTCGCCTTGGTCACCGGCTCCTTGTGGGGTAAGCCGATGTGGGGGACTTGGTGGGTATGGGATGCGCGTTTGACATCGGAGCTGATCCTGCTCTTTCTCTATTTCGGGGTGATCGGCCTGTCCATGGCGATCGAGGATCGTCGCACGGCAAGCCGGGCTGCGGGTATCCTTGCCGTCGTCGGGGTGGTCAATATCCCGATCGTTCACTATTCGGTGGAATGGTGGAGCACTTTGCACCAAGGTCCGACCATCACCAAATTTTCCGCCCCCTCGATCCACTTGTCGATGCTGATCCCCTTGTTGTCGATGGCCTTGGCCTTCATGCTTTTTTACATCACGGTCCTGATGCTTCGGATGCGCTGCGAGCTACTGGAGCGGGAGCGCCATTCGCGTTGGGTACGCGATCTCGTATTCGCACCCGAAAGCGCTGATATGACGGATATCGCGAGACGAGCATGATCGAGATCCTCTCCGATTTTTTCCTCATGGGCGGCTATGCCTTCTATGTTTGGACCTCATACGCGATCACTTTTGCGGTGCTCGCGCTCAACTGGTGGGCACCGATGCGACGCCGGCGTCGGATTTCCCGATCCTTGGCGCACGGAGCCCGACTTTCCCGCATCGGCGCCGCGCCTGAAGCCTGCGATCTCCGGCGAGCGAACGAAGTCGATCCTCCCGACGATATCTCGACCCCCGGAGCTTCGCCGTCATGAACCGGCGGCGACAGCGGATGTTTTTCGTCGGGCTGATCTTAGGCGGGGTGGCGGTGGCGACGGCATTGGTCATCGCCGCGATGGGAGAAAATATTCTCTATTTCTATAGCCCGAGCCAAGTGCAAGCGGGAGAGGCTCCGCAGCAGGCGAAGATCCGGGTCGGCGGTTTGGTGGTCGATGGCAGCGTCGAGCGAGGCGAGGGACTCGAGATATCCTTTTTATTGAGCGATGGAGCGCAGGAGGTCGAAGTCGAATACACCGGCATCCTTCCCGATCTTTTCCGCGAGGGCCAAGGGATAGTGGCATTCGGGGTGCTCGATGGAAAAAGACGCCTTGCCGCCGATGAAGTGCTTGCCAAGCATGACGAGAATTACATGCCGCCGGAGGTCGCGCAAGCGATGGAACTGGCGAAAAGCGGCGGCAAGATGCCGATGCCCGATGCGATTGCCCCTGACGAGATCCCTCAAGGGTCGGATCGAGGGTCGGGCCGAGAGTCGGGAATCGTCGAAGAGGCCGCGCAAGGAAAGGGCGGATGATCGGGGAGATCGGCCATCTGGCGATGATCCTCGCCTTTGCCACATGCATCGTGCAAGGAACGGTGCCGCTGATCGGCGCTTGGCGAGGCAATCCGGCGTGGATGGCGGTCGCGGTCCCCGCCGCCGGGGCGCAGTTCGCGCTGCTCGGCGTCTCTTGGCTATGCCTTGAATTCGCCTTCGCGGCCAACGATTTCAGCCTGGCCTACGTGGCCGCGAATTCCAGCCAAGCCCTGCCGGTCATCTATCGTCTATCGGCCGCTTGGGGCGCCCACGAGGGATCGATGTTGTTATGGGTGCTGATCTTGGCGGGATGGGGCTTTGCCGTGGCCCATCGAAGCGCCGGATTGCCCGCGACCTTTCGCGCTCGGGTGCTCGCGGTGATCGCCCTGGCCGGGTCCGGCTTCTTGCTTTTCATGCTCGCCACCTCCAACCCCTTCGAGCGCATTTTCCCGGCACCCCTGCAAGGACGCGACCTCAATCCGCTGCTGCAAGACCCGGGCATGGCGGCGCACCCCCCCCTTCTTTATATGGGCTATGTCGGTCTCGTGGTGCCTTTCGGCTTTGCCGTCGCCGCCCTGCTCGAGGGTCGGCTCGATCTGGCATGGATGCGTTGGACGCGGCCGTGGACGACCGTCGCCTGGGCTTTTCTGACCGCCGGGATCATGCTCGGCAGCTGGTGGGCCTACAGCGAGTTGGGCTGGGGGGGATGGTGGTTTTGGGATCCGGTCGAGAACGCCTCGTTCATGCCGTGGTTGGTGGCAACGGCGCTGATCCATTCTCTGGCGGTCAGCGAGCAGCGCGGGGCCTTTCGTTCGTGGACCTTGTTGCTGGCGATCTTCGGCTTTTCGCTCAGCCTGCTCGGTACGTTTCTGGTGCGCTCCGGGGTGTTGGTTTCGGTGCATGCCTTCGCCACCGACCCCGCGCGAGGGGTGTTCATCCTCGTATTCCTGGCGGTGGTGATCGGCAGCGCCCTCGCGCTCTACGCTCTGCGCGCGGCGCATTTCACGAGCACCGGGAGTTTCGATGTCTTCTCGCGCGAAAGCCTTTTGTTGCTCAATAACGTGCTCTTGGTGGCGGCGGCGGCGACGATTCTCTTGGGCACGCTCTACCCTCTTTTCTTGGATGCGCTGAACGCCTCCAAGATCTCGGTCGGCCCGCCTTATTTCAACGCGGTTTTCATTCCGCTGACGCTGCCGCTGGCATTGCTTTTAGGTTTCGCCCCTCGTATGCGCTGGAAGGGAGACAGCGTCAAACGAGCCCTCGGGATGCTTCGCCTGCCCCTCGTGTTGACGGCGCTGGCGGGGGTGAGCCTTTTTTTCGTCAGCCCCGCTTCTTGGGCCATGGCCGCGAGCAGCGCCTGCGCCCTTTGGATCGTCGCCGGGGTCGTGGGCGGGGTGCGGGATCGGCTTCGTCATCGCCGCGAAGGCGGTATGTTCGGGCGATTGCGGCAGGTCGTTCGAGAGCGCGGTTTTGCGGGGATGAGCCTTGCGCATCTCGGGGTCGCGTTTTTTATCGCCGGGGTTACTTGGACGAGCGGCGCCGGTGTCGAGCGCGACGTTCGCCTGCTCCCGGGCGAGAGCGTCGACATGGCCGGTCATACCTTCCGTTTCGAGGGCATCTCGGGGCTGGTCGGGCCGAACTATCGCTCGCAGCAGGGGATCGTGCAGGTCTTTCGCGAGCGCGAGCCGATAGCCACCCTTCTTCCGGAAAAACGGAGCTATTTCAGCCAGGCGCAGCCGATGACGGAAGCCGGGATCGAGGCCGGATTCTGGCGGGATCTCCACGTCGCTTTGGGCGAGGAGCACGAGGACGGGGCATGGACCATGCGGCTTCAGTACAAGCCGCTGGTGCGTTGGATTTGGCTCGGTCCTTTGCTGATGGCGATCGGAGGCTTGTTGGCCGCCGGCGATCGACGCTATCGTCTTTCCCGTCGTTCGCAGCCCTCCCCCGTCGTCGCCGACGAGCCCTCCTTGGCCCCGGATCGTCCGGCGCTGACGAGCTAGCGCTCGATCGGAGATCGAGGCTTTTTCGAGGAAGGTGAGCGTCTTGAATGCATCGCCCCCCAATGCATCGCCCCCCGCTCGCAAGGGAGATCGAGCATCGGCAACAGGCCCGATTCCCTTCGCAATCGTGGCCGCACTGGTGGCCTTCGTCCTGCTCGGCGGCGCTTCGGTTTCGGCCACCGAAGGCGATCTTTTCGAGCCGCGGGATTTCTCTCATCCCGAGCGTGAGGAGCGTTATTTGCGCCTCGTCAACTCCCTGCGCTGCCTGGTTTGCCAGAACCAGACGATCGCCGAATCCGATGCGGATCTCGCGACCGACCTGCGGCGCGAAGTCCATCGGATGGTCGAGCAGGGGCGCAGCGACGAGGAGATCACCGATTTCATGACCGCTCGCTTCGGGGATTTCGTGCTTTATCGACCGCGACTTCGAAGCGATACGATACTCTTGTGGTTCGGCCCCTTCGTATTCGTCGGAGCGGGGCTGATACTGCTGGGCATCAGGCTTCGGAAAAAAAAGGCCGCGGGCGGCACGGCCGTCGCGGGCTCGGCCCGCGAGCGGGCGCGGCGGCTCTTGGAAGAAGAAGCGCTTCGCAAAAAGACCTGATATCGATTGCCCGGGTCTTCTTTCCGATTCGCGCCGGCGCCTCGTCATAAAAGCGATCGCCGATAAAGAGTCCTTCGGCCTCGTATTCCCCGGCGCGGCGGACCTCGTCTCGGATCGTCGATAGCGCCTTTGCGGCATATCCTCGCTTTCGCCCCCGTCCCGTGCGGTGTGCAATCCGGTGGAAGATCGCGCAAAATCCCTGCGCTCGATTTTTTCGGGTCTTTCCCCTTTCAAAGAGGGCTTTTCTTTGTCCCGCTTCGTGAAACGGCGTTTGCGCGCACTTGTCGATGCCCTCGGACCCGATCCTTTTCGCGGGCGACGCTCCGGTATCGAAAAAGAGAGTCTGCGCGTGGACCGTGCCGGCTATATCTCGCAGCGCCCTCATCCGCGAGCCTTGGGTTCGGCCCTGACCCATCCGGAGATCACCACCGATTTTTCCGATGCGTTGATCGAATTCATCACCCCCGCCTGCCGCGGCGTGCACGAGCTCGCGCGCCGTCTACGCCATTTGCATCAATTCACCTATCCCTTGATCGCGCAGGAATTGTTATGGGCGACCAGCATGCCCTGCATGGTCACCGACGATGCGTCGATCCCCATCGCCGCTTACGGCCGCTCGAATATCGGCACCATGAAGCATGTCTATCGTCGCGGCTTGGGTCATCGCTATGGACGGGTGATGCAGATCATCTCCGGCGTGCATTTCAATTTTTCTTTGCCGCGACCCTTCTTTGCCGCCTATCGGGAGATCGAAGGCGGCGGGGACGAGTCTTTGCGGGATTTCACTTCCAAAGGCTATTTTGCGCTGGTGCGGAATTTCCATCGTCATGGATGGATCGTTCTGCTGCTTTTCGGGGCTTCGCCCGCTATCTGCCAATCCTTTATGGGCGACCGACTCCATTGCCTTTCCTCCTTTTCGCGCCTGGGTCGAGGGACGCTTTTCAAGCCCTTCGCAACCTCTTTGCGGATGAGCGATGTCGGTTATCGCAACGATTCCCAGAAAAGACTCGGCATATCCTGCGACTCCCTCGATCATTACGTCGCCACATTGCACGATGCGACACGCACCTCGTGGCCCGCATGGGAGGAACTCGGTCTGCTCAACGAACAGGGCGAATACCGCCAGCTCAATACCAATCTTCTTCAAATAGAGAACGAGTATTACAGCCTGGTCCGCCCGAAGCAGATCGCCCGCACCGGCGAAAAGCCGACCGTCGCGTTGCAAAAAAGAGGAGTGCGCTATGTCGAGGTGCGAGCGTTGGATGTCGATCCCTTCTCCCCGATCGGCATCGACGAGGACGTGATGCGCTTCATGGAGGCTTTCTTGGTTTATTGTTTGCTGGATAACAGCCCGATGATATCGGCGGCGGAGCAAGAGGAGATCGACGAAAATCAACGTCAGGTGGCGGTGCGCGGTCGCGATCCCGATCTCGAACTTCGGGTGGACGGAAAAGGAGCGCCGATCTTCGATCGAGCGCGGGAGATCGTCGAATCGGTGCGAGAGATCGCCGATATTTTGGATACGAAAAGCGAAGGCGGGCTCTATGCGAGGGCCGTCGATACCTGCCTTTCCCATCTCGAAGACCCGCAACGGCTGCCATCGGCGCGTATTTTGGAGAGATTGGAATCCGCGGGCGAGGATTTTTTCGTCTTCGCCATGCGTCTGTCCGAGGCGCATCGGGCCGCGCTTGTCGCCGAACCCTTCCCCGCGCGAGCGCGAGCGCGATTGCAAGAGCGAGCGGCGCAGTCATCGAAAGCGCAAGCCGAGCTCGAGAACGCGGATCGCCTCGGCTTTGCAAAATATCTCGAGCGCTATTTCGCCGAAGAGCCGAAGCCCTCGGATCGTGCGTTCGCTGCCGTCGATCGTACGATAGCGACAAGGGCGAAAAAACACATCGCTTGAAACGAGCGTGCAATCACGAGAGATTCGCGAACGATCATCGCCCGAGGATCTCGAATTCCCCCGCCGCCATTTCCAGGAGCTTTCGAATTCCGACATGAATACCGAAAACGGACTTCCTCTGGGCTCGGCCCCCGCATCGGATCTCGAAGCGGGGCCTCGTCCCCTCGATTCTTTGCCCGCATACGGCGTGTGGTCCCCGGTATTGGTTCCGCTTCGCTCCGATCTCGGTATCGACGCCAAGCGTTTTACCGAGCATGCCAAATGGCTGCTGGCACAGGGTTGCCACGGACTTGCCGTTTTCGGCACCACCGGCGAGGCGAATTCCTTTACGGTGGCCGAGCGCATGAGCCTGCTCGAATCGGCGACCAAGGACGGGATCTCCCCGATCGTGTGCATGGTCGGAACCGGGTGCTGCGCCCTCGGCGATACCGTGGCTCTGACCCGCCACGCCCTCGATATCGGCTGCCGGCGGGTATTGATGCTGCCCCCCTTCTACTACAAGAATATGAGCGACGAGGGTCTCTACCGAAGCTATGCCGAAGCGATCGAGCGGATCGGAAGCGACGATCTGAGAATTTTTCTCTACCATTTCCCGAAGATTTCGGGGGTTCCCGTTACCGTCGGTTTGATCGAGCGGCTGATCGAGGGCTTCCCGCGTATCATCGCCGGGGTCAAAGACAGCTCTTCGGATTGGGACCATACCCGGATGCTGATCGAGCGTTTCCCCGGGCTCGCCGTTTTTCCCGGCTCGGAGATTTTTCTCCTCGACGGCCTCAAGGCCGGCGGCGCCGGGTGCATCACCGCGACTTCCAATATCAACGCCGCCGGGGCGCGGGCGATTTTCGACGCCTTTCGGGCGGGCCGCGAGGGCGAAGCCGATGAGCGTCAAGCGCAGGCGACGGCCATTCGTCGGGCCATCGATGGTTTCCCCGGTATCCCGGCCCAGAAATGGTTGATCGCCCGCTTTCGTCGCGATCCGGCGTGGCGCAATCCTCGCCCGCCCTTGTCGGCTCTTGGCGAGGACGAGGGCGAGGCCTTGCTCGAAGCCCTCTCGGCGACCGATTTCGACGGATCCCGGCTCGCCGCGACCCGATGATCCGACAATCCGATACCCTGACCTGTCGGTGCCCGGCCAATACTCGATCTTTCGCTTGAATTTCCCCCCTGTCCGACGGGCTCGTCATCGAAAGAGAATGCCGATCCCCCGAAGCCTTCGAAGAGGATCCCCCCATGAGTGCCATCCCCAAGGAATTTCTCGGCGATCACGCCGCGGTCGATCCGGAATCGGTGCAGCCCTTTCCGAAATCGGAAAAGGTTTACCGAACCGGCAGTCGGGCCGATATAAAGGTGCCCTTTCGCCGGATATCCCTTGCCGGAACGCATTCCCTGAGCGGTGCCGATCCCAACCCCCCGCTGCATGTCTACGATACCTCCGGGCCCTATACCGACCCCGAAGCGCGGATCGATATCCGGGCGGGATTGCCGGCCCTTCGCGCCGGGTGGATCGAAGAGCGCGGCGATAGCGAGCGCCTTGCGGGTGCCAGTTCGGATTACGGTCGCCTGCGCCATGAAGACCCCAAGCTCGCGGCGCTGCGCTTCGGGCATCGGCGGGAGCCGCGGCGGGCGAAAGCGGGGGCCAATGTCAGCCAGATGCACTATGCCCGCAAAGGGATCATCACCCCGGAGATGGAGTTCATCGCCCTTCGAGAGAATTGCATGCGAGATGCCGCGGGCGAGGATATTCGGCGTCATCGTCATCCGGGGATGGGCTTCGGGGCGCAGTTGCCGGAGGAGATCACCGCGGAGTTCGTCCGCGAAGAGGTTGCGCAGGGGCGGGCGATCATCCCCTCGAATATCAACCACCCGGAAAGCGAACCGATGGTGATCGGGCGCAACTTCCTCGTCAAGGTCAATGCGAATATCGGCAACTCCGCCGTCAGTTCGAGCATCGGCGAGGAAGTGGAGAAGATGACTTGGGCCACGCGTTGGGGCGCGGATACGGTCATGGATCTTTCCACGGGCAAGCATATCCACGAGACCCGCGAGTGGATCATCCGCAACAGCCCGGTGCCGATCGGCACGGTGCCGATCTACCAAGCCTTGGAGAAGACCGGCGGGGTGGCCGAAGATCTGAGCTGGGATATCTACCGCGACACCCTGATCGAGCAAGCGGAGCAAGGCGTCGATTATTTCACCATCCATGCCGGAGTGCGCCTTGCTTATGTGCCTTTGACCGCGCGTCGGGTTACCGGAATCGTCTCGCGCGGGGGTTCGATCATGGCCAAATGGTGTTTGACGCACCATCGCGAGAGCTTTCTTTACGAGCATTTCGAGGAAATTTGCGAGATCATGAAGGCCTACGACGTTTCCTTCTCGCTCGGGGACGGTTTGCGTCCGGGCTCGATCGCCGATGCCAACGACGAAGCCCAATTCGCCGAACTCGAGACCTTGGGGGAGTTGACGAAGATCGCTTGGAAGCACGATGTGCAGGTGATGATCGAGGGTCCGGGCCACGTACCGATGCAAAGGATCAAGGAGAATATGGACAAGGAGCTCGATCACTGCTCGCAGGCTCCTTTTTATACCCTGGGTCCCTTGGTCACCGATATCGCCCCAGGTTACGATCACATCACTTCCGCCATCGGAGCGGCGATGATCGGCTGGTACGGAACCGCGATGCTTTGCTATGTCACCCCGAAGGAGCATCTGGGCCTGCCGAACAAGGACGATGTGAAAACCGGCATCATCACCTACAAAATCGCGGCCCATGCCGCCGACCTCGCCAAGGGACACCCCGCGGCTCAACTGCGCGATAACGCCCTTTCCAAGGCGCGCTTCGAATTTCGCTGGGAAGATCAGTTCAACCTCTCCCTCGATCCCGATACCGCTCGCCATTTTCACGACGAGACCCTCCCCAAAGAGGGTCATAAAGTGGCGCATTTCTGCTCGATGTGCGGCCCGAAATTCTGCTCGATGAAAATCACCCAGGATGTACGCGATTACGCTCGCGCCCACGGCATCGGACAAGACGACGAGGCGATCGCCCGCGGCATGCAGGAAAAAGCGCAGGAATTCCGCGAAGGCGGCGGAGAAATCTACCGGGATGCTTGATCGTTCGGCGAGCGATATCCTTTGAAAAGAGATAGCCCGGTCATCCGCTCCGATGACCGGGCTGTTTTTCGGCTATCGATCGCTCGGCTTTCGACGGGTTCGGGATCGGCGTTGATCGCGAATCCGCCATCGATGCCTAAGCTCCCCGGCTCGGGTGCTACGCTTGGTTTCGATAAGTATTTACCCGACATATTTTATATAACAGACGAATGATATTATAAAAATTATATTATAAAGAAAAATGCTCGTATATCAGATGGAAGATGATGGCTTGTCTTCATTCTATGCAGGCACTGGATGATCAAATCGCTCGCGTTCCTGCTCGCGATCGCGCTCGCGATAGGCCAGGTCTTGCCTGCGCCCCCGCCGTTGGGCGTTACGCGCTTCGCGCCCGCTCTCGCGCCTGCTTTCGCTTACGCTCTTCTTCGGTCAAGACGCGCTTTCGCGGGGCTTCGCTCACGCCCGTGCTCCCTTGCCGCTTGCCTGTCGCCGCGCCTTCGCCGCTTTGCGCCGCCGCTCGTTCTCGGCTTTAGGCTTGGCGGGGTCATCCCGCCCATTGCGCAAAGATTCAAGCGGGGCTTGGCGGATAGATAGGCCGGATCGCGGGCCTATCGCTCGCGGCGATAGTCGCGTTGTCGCTTGTTCACGCGCTCGCGATAGGCGGGGTCTTTCAGCCGTTCCCGCTCTCGCTCTTTCGCTCGCTCTTTCTCGGCTTTGCGCACGGCGGGATCGGATCGCCACTCCCTCGTCCGCGCTCGCAGCGCTGCGAGCTGGCGAGCGCGGTAATCGGGATCGGCCATCCGCTTTGCGTACTGCGCTCGCTGATAGGCGTTCTTGCGCTCGCGTTCTTCTTCGGTCACGGCTTCGTCCCTTCGCCGTTCGCCCGCCCTCCCGCGTTCGCTTTCGCCGCCTTGCGCTCGGCAGCCTGCGCCCGCCTACGCTCGCGCTGCTTGGTGTTATAGGCTTCGCGCACGGCGGGAGTCATCGACCAAAGGGGAATTGTCATGTTAACCATGTTGTCGAGTTATCCTCTTGTTTGAGCGGTAGCCAGTGGCCTTTATATGATCGACAATCCCTCAAATATGATGAGGATTGCTTTGGTATTCGGTCCTACGGTGATTGTCTTGGTTGCCTGCTTTGTTGGATTTATATGTATTCGCGTGAAGGAGAAGCGTAGTGCCAAGGCCCTTGTGAAATTCTATTACAAACAATTCAAATGATTTCTTATGGGATTTCGGAAAAGAAGTATTTATCTGAATTCCTCTAAATTCCTCGCCGTAAAACCCCTTCGAGGATATCGGCGAAGAGGGCTCGCATCGGGGCGGTTCCCACCGTTACTCGGATGCAACGGTCGAGGGGAGGAACTTGCGGCATTCTTGTGAAAACGCCCTGTTCTTTGAGTCGGGCGAGCAACTCCCGGGCGCGTTTTCCGTCGCCGACGTCGATGGCCACGAAATTCGTGGCCGAGGGGAGCGAGGCGAGTCCCAAGCGGCGGGCGAGGGCATGGTATTCCTGCCGTCCGCGTTCGACCTCCTCGACGACCCCGGGGACGAATTCCTCGTCCGAGAGCGAAGCGAGCGCACCGACTTGGGCGATGCGATTGATCCCGAAATGATTGCGGATCTTGCCGATGGCCTCGATCGTTTCCGCCGGGGCGATGGCGTAGCCGATACGGGCTCCGGCCATCCCGTGGGCCTTGGAAAAGGTGCGCATACGAATCACCCTCGGATCCCCGGTATCGATGGGCAGAAAGGCGGTGGCGGGCGCGAATTCGATATAGGCCTCGTCGAGCACGAGGAGGGTATCGGCGGGGAGATCGGCGATGAAATTCCGTAGATCGCCGCTATCGTGCCAAGTTCCCATCGGATTGTCGGGGTTGGCGAGATAGACCAAGGGGGCTTCGAGCTTGCGCACCCGATCGAGGAGGGCCTCGAGATCGATGCGGTCGTCGCGGTAGGGCACGGCCTCGAGGGCTCCGCCGAAACCGGCTACGTGGTAGGCGAAGGTGGGGTAGGCGCCGCGCGAACTGACCACCGGCGTGCCCGGCTCGACGAGCATCCGCACCACGTTGCCGAGCATCTCGTCGATCCCGGCTCCGATCGACACCTCTTCGGGTCGCACCCGATGGCGGCTTGCCAGCGCTTGGCGCAGATCGAAGGCTTCCGGATCGCCGTACCAAGCGATGCTGTCGATCGCCTCGCGCATCGCCTGCGCCGCGATCAAGGAGATGCCGAAGGCGCTTTCGTTGGCCCCGAGGCGCAGGCGGAAGGCATCGTCTCGTTCCCGTTCCAAAGCCTCGGGACCGACGAAGGGAGTGGTGGCGGGCAGGCTCGCGACCAAGGATGTATAGCGAAGGCCTAGGCTCATGGTGTCGTCCGTCGATGGTCGCATCGCAGGTTGCGGATCGTGCGGCTTTGCTTCGAAAGATTCGACGCCGCTCAATAGGGCCCGGGGATCACCGCGCTGCCGTCGCTGAATCGTTCGTAGCGAAAACGGCTCAGATCGTGTCCGACGGGGCGGTTTTGCGCCAGATCGGCGAGGATCCTCCCCGCCGCCGGACCGATGCCGAAGCCGTGCCCGCTCATGCCGGTGCCGATCACGATCCCTTCGGGCGCCGGCGCTTCGCAAAGGTAGGGAAGCGCATCGGGAGAAACATCGATGACCCCGGCCCAAAAATCCGCGATCCCCGCTTCGAGCAGCCAAGGTGCGCACCGACGCAAATTGCGTACCAGCCGTTTTTCGACCATCGGGGAGGGCGAGGGGTTCAGGATTCGCATCCTCTCGAAGGGGGTGATCTCGTCGGCGCTCCAACGAGTTTTCGCCCCCCATGCGCCCGGCCAATCGGCCGGGGTTTTGAAACGCAGCTTGATATCCCGGGTCGCCTTGCGTAGCAGCGGCAGGTATTTGGTCGCGTATCGAAAAGAATTGCGGCCAAGATGATGCTCCGCGATATCGCCGGTGGTGACGGTGTAGCCGCCATCCTCGCGTCGGCGCAGCGCAAGCCCGGGGGCGAAAAGGTTGGGAAGCTTCCGGTCCGCGGCGGGGCCGGTACGGCCGACGGACGAGCGGACTCCCAACTGCGGGATATCGATGCCGAGATTGCCGGCGAATACGCTTGTCCATAGACCGGCGGCGAGCACCGCTCGCTCGCATCGGATACGACCGCGTTCGGTATGCACGGCGCAGACTTCGCCGTTTCGCGCTTCGATGGTGCGCACCGCGCAGCCCTCGGCGATGAGGGCCCCGCGGCGTCGCGCCGCTCGCGCCAGCGCCGGAACCGCGACGAAGGGTTCGGCTCTCCCGTCGCTTTTGGTGAACAGGGCTCCGAGCCAAGGACCCTCGATACCGGAAGCCGCGGTCTGCGCTCGGCTCGCCGAAAGCATTTCGGTATCGAGCTGGTATTCCTTCGCCAGCTCGCACCACGCTTCGTGCCCCTCGAGTTTTTCCTTGCTCGTTGCCAGATAAAGACAGCCGGAAACCGTGAAGGTCAGGTCCCGCTCCCCGGTTTGTTGCGCGAGACCCTCCCAGATCCGCCTCGATTCCATCGCGATCGGAATTTCGGCCGCATCCCGCCCTTGCTGACGGATCCAGCCCCAGTTACGGCTCGATTGTTCCCCCGCGATCCGGCCTTTTTCGCATAGCGCGACTCGCACCCCCTGCCGGGCCAAGAACCAAGCGGTGGAGACCCCGACGATCCCGCCCCCGATGATCACGACATCGACGGCATCGGGAAGCGGATCGTCGAAGCGAATCGAGGAAAGGCTCGGGATCGAGGGCGCAAAGGACATATTCGTCATCCGGCGGAAGCGTTCGACAGATGGCGGGCGAAAAACGACGACCCCAAAACGACGACCTGCGAAACGAAGCCCCTAGCATCGAAGCCCCAAGAGTTCGTCCCTGCCGGGTCTTATTCAGGGCCGAGGCCTCTTATCGAAAACCCTTCGCGAGCGGCCACGACGAGGACGACAGCCTTCTCATTCGGGCGCCGTTTCTTGCATCGAAGGGCGCTTGGCGAAATCGTCGTACCAGCTCGCAAGACCGGGGCGGGAATCGCGCCAGCGCTCTTCGGGGTAGCGAAAATCGAGATAGCCGCAGGCGGCGGCAAGGGTGATCGATCCGATATCCGGATTTCGATCCGGCATCGCCTCGAGGGCCTCGACCCGATCCAGCCCCCGCCTCATCTTGCCGAGTTGAGCCTCTGTCCAGTCGTCCCAGCGGCGCTCGGCGGGGCGCAAGAAGCTCTCGTAGCGGGTGATGACCGCGGCATCCATGATGCCGTCCCCCAAAGCCTGCAGGGTCAGCGCTTGCCAGCGCCGCGCCCCCGAAGCGGGGAAGAAACGCGGTCCCTCGTGCAGCGAATCGAGGTATTCGCAAATCACGCGGGAGTCGAAGAGGCTCGATCCCTCGTCGGTGACGAGACAGGGAATTTTTCCCAGCGGATTCTCCGCGCTCAGATCGGCCGGGGGATCGGTCGGCGAAGCGGCGACGGAAACGAGTTCGATCCGATCGTCGAGCCCCGCTTCATGGGCGAGGATGCGCACTTTGCGCACATAAGGCGAGGGACGAGCATAAAAAAGTCGCATCGAAAGGTCTCCCGAGGTTGAGGAATCGACGAGGGCCGGGGGTCGAAAAGATCCCGCTTCTAGCGCTGCGCTTCGCGCCACATCGGGTGGATCCAAGGGGGATCTTCGATCCGGGGCAGCGGATCCTTGCCCAGAATATGATCCGAGGCTTTTTCTCCCACCATGATCGCCGGGCCGTTGAGATTGCCGTTGGTAATACGAGGAAAAACGCTGGTATCGACGATGCGCAGCCCGTCCACCCCGATCGCCTTGCATTCGGGATCGACGACCGCCATCGGATCGTCCGCTTGCCCCATGCGGCAGGTCCCGCAGGGATGATAGGCGCTCTCGGCGTGATTGCGAACGAATTCATCGATATCCTCGTCGGATTTCACCTGCGACCCGGGCATGATCTCGTGCTTTGCCAAGTCATCGAAAGCTCTTTGGGCGAAAATCTCTCGGGTCAGACGGATGCAGTTGCGAAAATCCGCAAAATCCTGCTTATGCGATAGATAGTTGAATTTGATGATCGGATTTTGCGCCGGATCCGCAGAGCGAAGCCGGACCTGCCCGCGGGAGGGGCTTCGCATCGGCCCCACATGCGCTTGAAAGCCATGCCCTTGAGCGGCGGATTTCCCGTCGTAGCGAACCGCAAGGGGCAGGAAATGAAACTGTATATCGGGATATTCGACCCCCGCCGCCGAGCGGATGAATCCGGCGCTTTCGAATTGATTCGAAGCCCCGGGGCCGGATGCGCTCAGCAGCCATTGCAAAGCGACCATCGCCTTTCCCCAAGGATTCCAGTATCGATGGAGGGAGACCGGCTGTTTCGCGGCGTATTGGATATAGACCTCGAGATGGTCTTGCAGGTTTTGGCCGACGCCCGGGCGGTCGGCGACGACCTCTATACCGCACGAGCGCAAATGATCCGCAGGCCCGAGCCCCGAGAGCATCAGGAGTCGGGGCGAGTTGATCGAGGAGGCAGCCAAGACGACCTCCCTTTCGGCGAAGAGGGTGCGGCTTTTTTTCCCTTGCCGGAGCCGAACTCCGCGGGCGCGTCCGTTTTCGATGACGATCTTTTCCGCAAGACCGTGCTCGAGGCGACAGCGACCGCTTTCGAGGGCCGGATAGAGGTAGGCATTCGCCGCCGACCAACGCTTCCCCCGATAGATGGTTCGATCCATCGGTCCGAAGCCTTCCTGTTTGTGGCCGTTATAGTCCTCGGTATGCATATAGCCGGCTTCGACTCCGGCGGCGACGAAGGCGATGGTCAGGATATTGCGACGACAACCGCGGCTGATATGCAAAGGCCCGTTCAGACCGCGCCATGAGAGATCCCCGCCATGCCGGCCACGTTCCCAAGCCTCTTGGCGTTTGAAATAGGGCAGGACATCGGCATACGACCACCCGCGAGCCCCCATCTCCTCCCAAGTGTCGAAATCCCGAGCGTGCCCGCGAACATAGACCATGCCGTTGATGGAGGACGAGCCCCCGATCACCTTGCCCCGGGGGCAGGCCAGCCGCCGATTGTTCATGAAGGGTTCGGGCTCGGTGCGATAGCCCCAATCGAAGCGCGGCATATTCATCGGGTAGCTCAGCGCTCCCGGCATGCGGATCAGGGGGCTTTTATCCGAGCCCCCGTATTCGACGACCACGACCGAATAACCCGCTTGCGCGAGGCGGAAAGCGACCGTGCAGCCCGCGCTCCCCGCTCCGATGACGATGTAATCGGTTTGCATGACGAATCGATCGCCCCTTTCAAAGGCTTTGCCCTTGGGGCATATCGCGAATCGCCATCACCTCGTTTCGATGCCTCGATACGATCCAGACGAGGCAAGCGACATAGAGCCCGATGACCACGGTTCCGATCCACTCGATTTGCAGCCACTGGCTTTGGAAGGCCCAAGTCAGGATCGACAGCACGACGATATTCGATACGAGATAGACGGGCTTGCCCAGTTTGTCGGTGGTCATCCCGAGATTGTCGGTATAAAGGCGAATCAAACTGTCGAAGGAGTTGATCACGAAGAGCACCCCGACGATGACCATCGCCCAGTTCATCAAGCCTTCCGTCGACAAGCCGGCGGTGTACCAGTGATAGAGAACCGAGAACCACAACGCCAGCGGGATCGAGGGAATCACCAGCAAGGCGGCAAGAAACTGCCATGTTTTGAGGCCGCCGACGAAACGGGAGGTGAATTGACCGATCATGATCGACCAAGCGAACCACCAAAAGAGAAAGAATTCGTGGTAATCGGACATCGGCAGAACGAAGCGATGCAGATTCGCGAAATAACCCTTCAAATTTGCCGCCGAGTTGCCGAAATCCCCGATCCCCATCCCGCCCTTTCCCCAAGCGAGGATGATCAACAAGATAAAGAGAGCGCTGGAGGCGACCGAGAGTCTTTTGACGAACTTGATATCGGTCGAGGAGTAGGCGGCGGCGCAGATCACCAAGAAGGTCAAGGCATAGAACGCAGGGACCCCCGACTCGCCGTCGCCGAGCGTCGGTATGTAGGAAGGAAGATAAAACAGAAACAGCGAGCCGGTAAAGGCGCAAGTGGCGATGATGACGATATTGTTGACGATCTTGACCACGGGTATTTCGAAGAACTTCACCCTCGGTTCGATCACGCAGAAATAAAACCCCGTCAGGAAATAAAAAGCCCAGATCAAAAAGCCCCAATAGCCGAATTCGATGGCCAAGGGATTGGTGAAGGCATAGGCGGGCGTGGCTTCGATATCCGCATAGAGCGGGAAATCCCACGCCAAGGGAAACATGATCAAGCCGACGTCCAAGCCGGAGGTGAACAAGATGGCGCAAAACACCCAAAGAGGAACGGGGTCTTTGCCGACGAGCGACAAGTTCCACCACTTGATCGCGACCACGATCACCAGTGCGAAGGCCAACAAAACCCCGAAAGAGATCACCATGGTCATGATTATTCTCCTGAAATGACAAGACGGGCTCGGGCGCATCGAGGGCGCAGGCTCGAAGGCTCGCTCGATATTCGGTTCGGCGGATGTCGATGGACCGGGTTTTTCGGCCTCGACCTCGAGCCCTTCGAATCCGAGATGCAAAATCCCCCGATCGTCTTTTCGCCCCCGGGCAAGCCGTCGGATTCGAGGCTTTCGAAAGCGGATCGGTTGCGAATAATAGCGAACAATATCAGATCAAACTCGGATCGTCTTGCGCCCGATCTTCTCGGCGATGCGTTCGATCGAGGCGAAGAGATTGCCCTCGCGCTTGAAATGATCGGCGAGGCTGATCAGGTCGACGCGATCGTCGGCGACCAAGCGTTCGATCGTCCGCTTGGATCGGGGGTTGTCGGTACCCAATACCGCAACCGCATGGCCTTCGTTCGCCTTGACCAAGGAGAAGCAGGGGATGTCGGTGAAGCCGTCGCCGATGAAGACCATATTTTCGAAGGGTATCGGGCGCATCGCCGGTGGCATATAGGTATTGGGATCGGGTTCGGTTGCGTCGTCCTCGTCGAGCAAGCCCTTGTTGATGCGGAAGAGGTATTGCGTCTTGGTCGTATAGTTGACGACTCTGGCGGGCCATTGTGCGCCCTCGTCGCCGTAGTGGAAGCGCGAGCCGAAAACGCGCTTGATCTTGCCCTCGACCGAGATCGGATTGGCCTCGACGATCTCGGCGAGGCCGGAGGTCACGACATAGTGCTCGGCTCGCAATCCCGATGCATCGCAAATGTCGTTGACCTGTTCGAACCACGAATCCTTGCCTTCCAAACCCGGTCGCAATTCCAAGCGCCGGCCGACTTCTTGCATATAGTCGAGGGTCAAAGGCATATTCCGCCGACGGGCTTCGCGCAGCAGCAAAAACATATAGCTGCAGATTTTATCCATCCGATATTTGCGAGCATGAGCATCGCTGCACTGCCAAAACTCATCGACATCGAGCCCTAAATCCTCGATGATCGGATCGCTCATCACCCCGTCGATCAGCGTTCCGTCGAAGTCGTAGACCATCGCCAACGTCGAAGGCATGCTTTTTTCTGTCCCTTTTTCTTGTCCTCGGAATCGGCAAGGGGAGGCGATGTCGATCGACCGGCGGCGCGTTCGCCGCCGATCGATTTCGACTCTCGAATCTCGACGCTCGAATGTTGGCAATCGGATTTCGATCCTTAAGTTTTGACAACGAGATATCGACAATCGAACCCCGCCATCAAGGCGCCTCGAGCATCAATCCCCGTAGACGTTGAAGTCGAAGTATGAATCCTGGATGCTTCGATAGGTGCCGTTGGCGCGGATGGCCTTGATCGCATCGTTGAACTTCATGACCAAGTCGGCATCCTGTTTGCGGATGGCAATCCCCGCTCCCTCGCCGAAATATTTCACTTCGGTGAAATCGGGACCGACGAATTCCCAATCCTTGCCGTTTTCGGTGGCGAGGAATCCATCGGCGATCGCGATCGAATCGGCGAGCAAAAGATCCACCCTCCCGGCCAGGGCATCGAGATAGGCTTCCTCTTGGGTGGCGTAGCGCTTGATTTCGGTGCCCTCGCCGAACTCGGCTTCCAAGAAGGTATCGTGGATCGTGCCCCGTTGGACGCCGACGGTCTTGCCCTCGAGCCCCGCTTTCGAAATCTCGATGCCGCTGCCTTTGGCGCGGGCGAACTTCGCCGGGGTTTGATAGTACTTGTCGGTGAACGCGACCTTCTTTTTACGCTCCTCGGTAATCGACATCGAGGCGATGATCGCGTCGTATTTTCTGGCGATCAGCGCCGGGATGATGCCGTCCCAATCCTGCTGAACGAGTTCGCATTCGGCTCCCATCTGCTTGCAAAGGGCGCGGGCGATATCGATATCGAAGCCTTTGAGCTCCCCGTCTTGGTCCACGATCGAAAAGGGAGGGTAGGCCCCTTCGACGCCGATGCGTATTTTCGACCAGTCCTTGGCTTGAGCGAAACCGGATAATGCGATGCCGACGGCGGCGATCGCGACCAGAATCGTCTTTTTCACGGCGCTACCTGTTCTCATGACGAGTTCCTTGTATGGATTGACGGAAAAACGGAAAAAGAACGCCGGCGAATGCCGCTGTTCGCCCTCGGTCGCCGGCGAAAAGGATGATCGAAACAGCCGGATTTCGCTCCCCGAACGAAACGCAGACCAAGGAGCGACGTCGATCGTCGCTTGGACTCATCGGTTCAAAAAACGTCGGAATCTCTCCGATTTCGGATGATCGAAGATCTCGTCGGGCGGCCCGCTTTCCTCGATCTTACCCGCATGCAAGAAGATGACCCGGTTGGAAGCCTCCCGCGCGAAATCCATTTCATGGGTGACGACCAGCATCGTACGACCCTCTTCGGCCAGCTCCCGCATCACTTGCAGCACCTCGCCGACCAGATTCGGATCCAAAGAGGAGGTCGGTTCGTCGAAGAGCATGACTTGGGGTTCCGTCGCCAAGGCGCGAGCGATGGCCACTCGTTGTTGCTGCCCGCCGGAAAGGTGTGCGGGCCAGGCATCTTGACGATTCCCCATGCCGACTCGTTCGAGAACCGCCTCGGCGCGCTCGATCGCCTCGGACTTGGGGATTTTGAGAACCCGCATCGGGGTCTCGATGACGTTTTGCAGCACGGTCATATGCGACCATAAATTGAACTGTTGGAAAACCATCGCAAGGCGAGATCGGATCCGCTCCACTTGGCGGCGGTCCTCGGCGACCCGCTCCCGGCCCTGCCCCCGCATCCGGATCAGCTCGCCGCGGATATAAACCTCCCCCGCATCCGGTGTATCCAGCAGATTGATGCAGCGAAGCATCGTGCTTTTCCCCGAGCCGCTGCTACCCAAAACGGAAATCACGTCATGCTCGCAGGCGGTGAACGATACCCCGCTGAGCACTTCGACGCCGCCGAAGCTTTTGTGCAGGTTTTCAACCCGCAAAACCGGTATTTCGCTCATCGAGACGCTTTTTTCGAAAAAATCCTTTTGAAGCTCGAAGAAACTGGAAAAGGAAATTGAAAAGGAGATTGAAAAGGAAATCGTATCGAGTCGATGCGGGCATTATAAGTCCCCGTCGAAGCCCCCGCCGCTTCGCAAAAAGCGCCCTCCTCGTCGAGGCATCGTCGGTCGGTCGGCATCGATTTCGACAATCGAGAGGATCGAATGAAAAGCCCTTTTCCCGAAGGCCTCGAAGCAAGGGCTTCGTCTTTGGCCGTCTTCGGGTCATGAAAAGACGACGGGCTTCGTATCCGGGCTTCGTCATCGAAGGTCGAGTTTTAAGATAAACTTCGGTGAACCATAGCTGGTTATTCCACGAAACCAAGGTCGAAGACGAGGCTTTTCGGGATATCTTGTCGGACACCGAGCGTTTGCGCCTTTCGGGGGAGGGAAGGATATGACGAGGATATTTGCGCAAGTTTTAAGATTCGCCGGAGTGTTCGGGCTTTGCCTCGGCTTGGCTCCCGCCGTCATCGCCGCCGAGCGAGACGAATCTCGCTGGAATCATTTGCGGACGATGCTTTTTCAAGATCGGCCGATTCATGACGGCGAAGCGCTGTTGGCCTTGGAGGCCCCGAAGCGGGCGCATGATGCCGCGATCGTCCCGATCAGCATTCGACCCTCCTTCGAGCAGAGCGAAGATCGCCATATCAAAACGATCACGCTGGTGATCGACGAAAATCCCTCGCCGGTCGCCGGTCGCTTTCATTTCACCCGTCAAAGCGGCATCGCGGCGCTGAGCACCCGCGTGCGCATCAATTCCTATACCGATATACGGGCCATCGCCGAGACCGATGACGGCTCGCTCTATATGACAAAGCGCTTCGTCAAGGCCTCCGGCGGATGCTCGGCCCCGGCGGGAAAGGATATGGATGCGGCGATGGCTCGCATCGGCAAGATGAAGTTGCGCCAATCGGAAGCCCCGGTATTGGGGCAGCCGAGCCCGGTTCAGCTTCTCCTCAGCCACCCCAACAGCACCGGGATGCAGATGGATCAGCTGACCCGGCACTATACCCCGGCGCATTTCGTCAAGCGGATGGAAGTGCAGTATCGCAACGAGCCGATATTGACGGTCGAGTCGGATATCTCGCTGAGCGAGGATCCGAGCCTTCGTTTTTATTTCGTCCCCGACGAGCCGGGCGAGCTCGAAGTGAAAGCGATCGACAGCAAGGACAAAGTGTGGACTCGATCGTGGTCGATCCCCGGGGTCGATAGCTGAAGATCGCCGCCGGCGCTTTTGGCCGAGGCCTTGTCGTTCGAGCGCTTGTCGAAGCGCTTGTCGATCGGTGTCGATCAGGTGCCGATGCCGAATAACGAGGTGGCGTTACGGGCCTTGACCAGCGCCCGCATCGTATCGTCCTCCGGCGATCCCTCGAAGCGGCAGGCGGCATCGAGGACGAGGGGGAGCAAATCGAGATCGCCCACGGTATTGAGAAAAAGATCCGGTCGGGCGAGCACCCAGTGGACGGCGTTTTCTATATCATCGGCTTCTTCCAAAGGTTGATACCAAGTATTGCGATTCTCTTCGGCGGTCGCCCACGGACCTCGGGCGATGGCTTTGATCGTTTGCACCGCCACATCGCGCTTCGAGCACTCTTGGCAGACCGCATCGAAATCGAGGCGGTAGCGCTCGTTTTCGTACATCACGAAATTCCACGGCATCAGCACCGAATCGAAATCGAATCGCTCCAGGCTTTTGAGATGCATCGAGGCGATGGTCCAGCCGTGTCCGGTGACCCCGACAAAGCGCGTCAGTCCTTCCTCGCGGGCCTCGATGACCGCTTCCAAAGCGCCCCCCTCGCCCATGACCCTTTCCCAGTCCCCCGGATGGGCAAGGGAGTGCAGTTGCAGGAGATCGACCCTGTCGACTCGGAGTCGATCCAGCGAGCGCCGGATCTCGTCTCGAGAATCCCGGTAGTTGCGAAGTCCGGTTTTGGTCGCTAAAAAGAAGCGATCGCGATGCTCGCGCATCCAAGGGCCGATCAGCGCTTCGGCATTGCCGTAGCGGGGTGCGGTATCGATATGATTCACCCCGTATTCGAGCAGGATATCGAGGGTGCGACTCGCTTCGTCCGTCGTTGCGTTCTTGAGCGCCGCCGCCCCGAAGATGGTGCGGGCGCTCAGGTGCCCGCTACGGCCGAAGCGTTTCTTCTCGATCTCTTTGCGCACCATATCCTTATCCCTTGCAAAGTGAATGGCCGCGGTCATGAAAGCGGCGAAAACCGCGTTCGTGGCGACGATGATATCGGCTCGATAAGGTCGAGAGATCGAAGCCGCTTGTTGACGATCCATGATGCCGGCGCCGCGGCTGATCATGCGCAGACGAAAGGGCAAGCGATTTTTCTCGAGGCCTCGACGAAGACCGAACAAGAAACGCGTCGTGCTTGGTATGAACGACAGGGTCGATTTCGAATCCTCTTTCGAGGGCGAAACCGACATCCTCGGCCGAGCATTCGAATCATCGACCCGAATCGTCGAATGATACGAAAAAAGAAACTATCGTTTTTCGCTATCGCCGGGGATTGTTTCCTTTCGCCGGCGCCGGCGAAAAAATCGCGGCCGGGGCTCGGTCGCAACGGTCGACGAGTCGAGGAGATCGACGCCGAGGGAAAGAAAGACGAGGCGATCCTTGCCGAAGGGATCGTCGATGAGCGTCGGCGTCGTCGCCGGCTCCTCGCATCGCTATGCCAAGGGGAAGCCAAGCGCGGCATCCGATTCCCCCCGCAGGCTCGGGATTTTGCCTATCATCGTCCCGAGGGTCGAACTATCCGGATAGAAAGAGGGATCGAAATGAGCGAAAGCGCAAGTCCGAAGCGGTCTTCTCGCCGAAGCGGCGGGCGAAGCGCCAATCGTCGGGGTTCGGGACCGGCGATCCGGCAGTCGCCCTGGGAGATCCCCGTCAACAGCGATGCCCCGACCGAGCCCTTCGACGCCGATCAGGTGCAGGCGGTGCACGATGCCGCGATGCGGATCCTCGAGGAGATCGGGATCGAATTCCTGAATCGAGAAGCGCGCGAGATCCTCGAAGCCGCAGGCTGCGAGGTGGCGAAGGACGGGAGCAACGTGCGCATGGATCGCGCCTTCGTGATGGAAAAACTGGCGTCGGCGCCGTCCGCGTTCACGTTGACTCCTCGCAATCCCGATCGAGCGGTGCCGGTCGGCGGGCGCCATATCTCTTTCGTCAATGTCTCTAGCCCGCCGAACTGCTCGGATCTCGATCGCGGGCGGCGCACCGGGGATCGGCAGAGCTATCGAGAGTTGTTGAAGATGGTGCAGTATTTCAACTGCATCCACATGGCCGGGGGCTATCCGGTGGAGCCGGTGGACCTCCACCCCTCGACGCGTCATCTCGATTGCCTGTATGACAAATTGACGCTGACCGACAAGGTGGCGCATGCCTACTCCCTCGGAACCGAGCGGGTCGAGGATGTGATGGAGATGGTGCGCCTCGCCGCCGGCCTGACGCCCGAGGAATTCGAGGCGGCCCCGAGGATGTATACCAATATCAATTCCTCCTCGCCGTTGAAGCATGATTGGCCGATGCTCGACGGGGCGATGCGGCTGGCGCGGCGCGGGCAGCCGGTTTTCGTCACCCCCTTCACCCTGGCCGGAGCGATGGCCCCGGTGAGTCTGGCCGGAGCGACGGCGCAATTCGTCGCCGAAGGCCTGTCCGCGATCGTCTTGTTGCAATGCGTTCGTCCGGGGGCGCCTTGCGTGCTCGGATCCTTCACCTCCAATGTCGATATGCGTACCGGAGCCCCGGCCTTCGGCACTCCGGAATACCTGCGGGCGACCCAGATATCCGGTCAGATGGCGCGTTTTTACGGCTTGCCCCTAAGGGCCTCCAACGCCTGCGCCGCGAATTGCCCCGATGCCCAAGCGGCATGGGAGAGCGCGTTTTCCCTTTGGGCGGTCGTCTCCGCCGGGGTGAACGTGGTCTATCACGCCGCCGGCTGGTTGGAAGGGGGGTTGTGCGCCTCCTACGAAAAATTCGTGATGGACTGCGAGACCCTGCAGCAGATGATCGCCTATATGAAGCCGGTGCCCGCGACCGAGGACGATATCGCGGTCGATGCGATTCGCGAGGTGGGCTCGGATGGCCATTTCCTGGGCTGCGATCACACCCGAGCCCGCTACGAGACCGCGTTTTACGAGCCCTTCGTTTCGGATTGGAGCAATTTCGAGAACTGGGAAGAGCGCGGGGCGATCGACACCCCGAAGCGCTGCAATGCGCTGTGGAAAAAGATCTTGGAGGAGTACGAAACGCCCCCGATGGACGAGGCGGATCGCGAGGCCTTGGCGGATTTCGTGGAGCGTCGCAAACGAGAAGGCGGCGCCCCGACGGATTTTTAGAACCCTTTTCGGATCCGATCCCGATCCGAGCCGAGCCTTTACGACCTTGGCATCAACCCGCTGCCGCCGCAAGCCCGAGGGCCTCCTCGCATCGTCGTATCCATTGCCGAAGTTCGGCCCGCGGGCCGAGATCGAATCCCCCTTCGAAGGCCAGCCGGGTATAGGGCAGCAGCGCGATATCGGCGATGCCGAAGCGGTCCATGACCAACCATCGCCGCCCGCGCAAGCGCTCGTCCATGAAATCGAGGGCCCTCTCCCCTCTTTCCACCCGCCAAGCCTCGCGCTCGGCGGCGCTCTTCCCCCGATAGACCATCTCGAAGCGGCAAACCGCGATATAGGGCTCGTGGCTGTATTGCTCCCAAAAGAGCATCTCGTCGATCTTCGCTTGTATAAAAGGATCGTCGGGCAGCAGATCGCTGCCGCGGGCAAGATAGCGCAAGATGGCGTTCGACTGCGCGAGGCAGCGACCGTCGTCGAATTCGACGACGGGGACCTGAGCGAGAGGATTGATACGAAGAAAATCGGGCGTTCGGCTTTCTCCTTGCATGATATCGACGAAGACCCAGCGATATTCGATCCCCAAAAAATCGGCGACATATTTCACTTTCAGGCAGTTGCCGGAGCCGAGATCGCCGTGAATTTTCATGCCTTCCTCCTTCTCGTGGGCGCACTAGGGGCATATCGAAGCGCCGGCATCCGGCCGGGTTCAACCCAATACCGAGAAACTGCTTTCTTCGTTGATCGGGCGGCGGCGCGAATAAAAACCGGTATCGATAGACCGATCGATATGGCTTAAGTGAAACTGCAAGGGTTCGAGGTCGTGGTCGTTGCCTTTTTCGCAGTGGTCGATCAGCGCCGCCATCATTTTTCCCGCCACCGGGGCGTTCTTGAACTGATTGCCGGAGGTGCCGATGGCCATATAAAACCCCGGCACTCGGCTTTTGTCGTAGATCGGGATCCAATCGTCGGAGACATCGTAGAGATCGACCACTCCGCGCAGACGCGAGGGAATGCCGAGATCCGGCACTCTAAGAGCGTAGCGACAGGCTTGGGCCATCGCTTGCTCGCCGAGATCGCGTCGGTAGTCGTCGGGGTCGACGAATTCGCGCGGATCGCATGCGGGGTCCTCGCTGCCGATCAAAATATTGTTGCCGGTTTCGGGGCGGATATAACAGCCGATATCGCTGTCGGAGACGACCATCCCGATACGCTCGAAATCGAAGCCCGGCGGGGCCGGCAGATGCACGACCTCTTGGCGTAGCGGCCGCGTCGAAACGGTCATATCCTCGTCGGCCCCCGCCAGCCGGTTGATCGCCGCCGAATGCGGACCGGCGACGTTGACCACGATATCAGAGGCGATCTCCGTGCCCTCGCTCAGTCGCACCCCGCGCACCCTTCCGGCGTCTTTCAAAATCGCGGCGACCTCGCAGCCGAAACGAAATTCGGCGCCTTCGGCCTCCGCGGCCTTTTGCAGATTGCGGGTGCACAATTGCGGGTCGGAGACATAGCCCGCCGTCGGCCAGAAAACCCCGCCGGCGAGCTCCTCGCCGCTCGCCTCGCCGAAGTTCGCATCGCTCATCGCCCGCGGTGGGCCATAACGACGGGTGTCGTAGATCGAAAGCCGCTCGCGAATCCTCGCCGCGCTCCATTCCTCGTGGGGAATGCAAAGTTCCTTCGAAAGCCGCAGGTGTTTTTCCAAATAGCGGTTGGCTTGCGTTTTCATCACCAAGCATCCGCATTCGACGAAGCGCGCGAGCGCGTCAGGGTCGGGGGCTTGCAAGTATTTCGCCCAATCGTGCCAGTAGTGATAACTCTCCCAGGCCAAGGCGATACCGTCGAGGGTCGAGTAGTGCACGCGGATGATCGCGCACGAATTCGAGGTCGATCCGTAGCCCGCGGCCGGGAGGCGATCCAGGCTGAGGCTACGATAGCCGAGCCGGGCCAGTTCCAAGGCGGTGGCGGCGCCGATGACCCCGGCGCCGATGACGATGGCATCGTGGCGATTTTTCATCGAGGCTCCCTTGCGGCCGATAAGAATCGTCGCCGCGCTCTTCGAATCCTATTCCTTCTCCTTCTTATAGAATACGGATTTTTCGACTTCTTCCTTCGGATTTTTCATGCAGGCATCGGCTTTCGCCCCGGGCAATCTCTCCGGGATATTCCGCATCGTTCACGCCGAGCGCCCCGAGCGGATGCATGCTCTGGGGATGGGCTTCACGGTATCCCAAGGGGTCATCGCAAGCGTCGGGGAAGGGGCGGCGAGCGAGATATCCTTCAACGGCGATCATTTCGATTTCGCGACCGTGCGCCACGTCGTCGAAAGCCTTTGTCCTTCGCGTTCGCTTCGGGTTCGTCTCGAAAGCCCTCTTCCGTTGAGCGGAGGCTTCGGGCTGAGCGGGGCTTCGGCGCTGGCCACCGCTTTCGCGCTCGACCGCGCTTTCGAACTCGGCAAAAGCGACAGCGAGTTGGCGCTGATCGCCCATATCGCCGAGGTCCGGAATCTGACCGGTCTCGGCGATGTTTGCGGTCAGCTGCATGGAGGCTGTCTCGCCAAATTGGTGCCGGGCGACCCCTTGGCCGCCCGCGCCTTGCCGGTGCCCGAACAAGAGGTGTTCTATCGATATTTCGCCCCGATCCATACCAAGGATATTTTGAGCGACCCGGCGCAGGTGGCACGAATCAACGCCGCCGCCGATACGACCCTCTCGGCGATCTCGCTTTTGGCCGAGGGAGAGGTGGATGATTTCGGTCGCTATGTAGCGGTCGCCCGACGATTTTCCGAGCAGAGCGGTCTATTGCGCCATCCCGACGTGCGGCGCACGATCGAGGAGGTCGAATCCGCCGGGGGTGCGGCATCGATGATCATGCTCGGCGATGCGGTATTTGCTACCCTTCCTTTCGAGGGGGCGGCGAAGACGCGTCTGTCTCGCACCCCGGCCAAGGTGATCGAAGCCTCATGATCGTTGCATCCATCGATCGAGCGGCGGGCGAATGCCGGAGCCCTTCGAAACCCGCCGCGCGAAAGACGCCGTCGGTAAAATCCCGCTCGCCGTATCGTGTAAGATAGGCTTGATGTTCCGATCGCCAAGACACCGCAGCGCACGGCACATCTTTCGAACATCGCCGATCCCCAAGGTATCGATAAAGGAACGATCTGATGAAATCGAAGCGTCAGCAACATCTCTTGAGTGCACCGCAGCCGCAAGAACGGGATCGATGGTTGGATCGAGGGCTTTCGGCGAACTCGTCGCAAGCCATCTTCTTGCGCTCTCGGGATTCAGGCCATCGCCGAGCGATCTCCCTTCGATGGTCGAAGAGACTTCGGTGCTTGCTTGCGCTGCTTTCGATCTTTTGGATCGCTCCGGCGGCGGCTCAACTCGGGCCCAGTGATTTCGTGACTGATCCGGCCGATATTCTCACCACAGGTACCTCAGATAATCAGGGGAACCGTGCCCCCACCGGTCTCCCCGGAAACCGTTTCAAGATACTCGAAGGAGGAAAAAAAATCCTCACTATCAGGCTCAAAACAGCGCCGGCAAATGACGTCGTCGTCAAGGACATTAGTGGTAGCTTCGCAGGCAGAATCAGCGGTTATTTTTCTAATGATACTTTTACCTTCACCTCCGCCAACTGGAACACACCGCAGAGCATCGGGCACGTCAACAATAATAATGAACTCAGTGCCAGCGAGGATCCCAACGATACATCCGAGGAGGGCTACTTGGAACTAAAAGTGGTACAGCAGGGGCAAGCGGATCAATTCATTTATGCCCATATCATCATAGTCGATAACGACAACGGGGCTTTGGATGTCGATAATAAGACCTTGAGTGTCGACGAGAGCGGTAGCACCAAATTCAACGTGAAGTTGACGCAGGCCCCGGACGCGACGGTGACGGTGGCGCTGACTTTGAGCGGCGATAGCGATGTGTCACTTGACAAGACCTCATTGACCTTCACCAGCGCCACCGGCCCCGGCGGCTGGGATACGAACCAAGAGGTAACGGTGAGCGCGCGCAATGACTCGGACGCCACGAACGATAGCGCGAGCATTTACCTCGAAGCCACCGAAGCCGGCGGCGGCGGCTATACCTACTTGAACGAGACCGTCAGCGTCACGGTCAACGATGACGACAGGGGGGCGATGGTCATCACCCCGTCCACCAAAACGTTGTCGATCGCCGAGGGGAGCAGCGCCAACTTCATGGTGAGGTTGATGCACCAGCCATCGAGCAGTGTGACGGTGACCTTGACCGCGCCGACCAACCCGGATGTGACGATCGACAAGACCTCCTTGAGCTTTTCTACAGGCAACTGGAATGTAGATCAGGCGGTAGTAGTGACGGTCGCCCAAGACGCCGACGGCGTGAACGAGAACGCGACCATCGCCATTTCGAATTCGCTCAATGGCAGCGATACCGTGACCGTCACCGGAACCGATGACGATTCCCGAGGACTGACGCTCTCGAACATCTCCGCAATCGAAGAGGGTGAAACCGGCACCTTCACGGTGAGACTGGCGACGCAGCCGACCGCGACGGTGACGGTGAACCTGACCCAGCCGAGCAATGCGGACGTGAAGGTGGATACCGACACCGGCACGAACGGCAATCAGACTGCCTTGACCTTCAACACCACCAGCGGCACCGGCGGCTGGGATACGAACCAGACGGTGACGGTGATAACGATGGAGGACGCCGATAGGGAGGACGAGTCCGCGACCATCGACCTTTCGGCTACCGGCGGCGATTACGCCGGCGAGACAGCGAGTCTGACAGTCAATGTGACGGATGACGATACCGGGGAACTGACGCTCCCGGCGAATGCCGTGGCTGTCACCGAAGGAGAAACCGCGACCTTCCCTGTGAGATTGTCGGCGGCGCCGCCCTCGAATGTGACGGTAACGCTGACCCAGCCGAGCAATACCGAGGTGACGCTGGATACCGACACGTCCACGAACGGCAATCAGAATACCTTGACCTTCACCACAGCCAACTGGCAAACGAACCAGATGGTGACCGTCAGCGCCGCCGACGACGACGATGCTTCGGACGAGAACAGGACCAGCATCTCCCTTTCGGCAACGGGCGGCGGTTACGACAGCGCGACCGGCACGGTGCACGTCGATGTGACGGACGACGACGAGGAGGCGTTGGTCTTCCCCTTGCTTCCCGTGGAGGTCCACGAGGGTGCCTCCGGTAGTTTCGGGGTGAGATTGGAAACGCAACCGCCCACGACGGTGACGGTGATGCTGGCCCAGCCGAGCAACACGGATGTGACGATCGACAAGACCTCATTGACCTTCACCAGCTCCACCGGCACCGGCGGCTGGGATACGAACCAGACGGTGACCGTGAACTCCGCCGAAGACAACGATGTCGGGAATGACAGTACGACCATCTCCCTGACGGCATCGGGTGGTGGTTACGACGACGAGACCGGCACCGTGAGCATCACCGTAAATAACAACGACCAAGCAAGCTTCACCTTCACCCCGGATGACGTGACTGTCGCCGAGGGCAGCAGCACCACCACCTTCAATGTGAAATTGGCGTCGCAGCCGACCGGGGATGTGACGGTGATGCTGGCTCAGCCGGGCAATACCGACGTGACGGTGGATACCGATACCGACATGACCGGCAATCAGATGACCTTGACCTTCACCAGCGACAACTACAATACGGACCAGGCGGTGACGGTGAGCGCAAGCCAAGACGACGATATCACGAATGACAGTGCGAGCATCTCCGTTACGGCATCGGGCGGGGGCTTCGGCAGCGCCACCGGCACCGTGAGCGTCACCGTGACGGACGACGACGAGGCGAGCCTGGTTCTCCCCTCGGACGTGAATGTTACCGAGGGCGCCGACCGCACCTTCGATGTGAAATTGGGGGCGCAGCCGAGCGGGGATGTGACGGTGACGCTGGCTCAGCCGAGCAATACCGACGTGACCGTGGATACCGACACGTCCACGGGCAACAACCAGAATACCTTGACCTTCACCAGCGGCAACTGGAATACGAACCAGCAGGTTAGGGTAAGCGCCGCCGAAGACGACGATGCTGCGAACGATACCGGCGTGAGCATCTCCGTTACGGCATCGGGCGGGGGCTTCGACAGTGCCAACGGCACCGTGATGGTCAGCGTGACGGATAACGACGAGGAGGCCCTGACCCTCTCGGATGACGATTTGACTATCGCCGAGGGCGGCAACGTCACCTTCACGGTAAAGCTGGATACCCAGCCTCCCTCGGACGTGACGGTGACCTTCGGCGAGCCGAGCAATACCGACGTGACGGTGGATACCGATGCCGGCACGGCCAACGATCAGGATACCTTGACCTTCACCAGCGCCAAGAATACAACAGGCGGCTGGAATATGCCCCAGACGGTGACCGTGAGCGCCGCCCACGACGACGATGCTTGGAACGATACCGGCGTGAGCATCTCGATCACGGCATCGGGCGGCGGCTACGGCGACGTAACCGACACCGTCGCCGTCCAAGTGACGGACGACGACGAGGAAGATCTGACCCTTCTCCCGGCGACGACCGTGAGTCTCGAAGAAGGGGGCGCCGGCACCTTCTCGGTGAAGTTGGCGACGCTGCCGAGCGCGACGGTCACGGTGACCTTCACCCAGCCCCTCGATCCCGACGTGAGGGTGGATACCGACACGTCCATGCCCAACAATCAGACCACGCTCGAGTTCACCGCCAACAACTGGAACATGGCCAAGACGGTGATAGTGAACGCAGCCCAAGACGCCGATGCCACGGACGAGAGCACGAGCGTTTCGATGTCGGCCGCAGGTGGCGGCTACGACAACGTCAGCGAGAAGACCCTGAACATCGCCGTGTCGGACGACGAAGAGGCGCAGCTCGTCTTCTCGAGCGACGATTTGGATGTCGACGAGGGCGGCTTCGTCGACTTCACGGTGAAGTTGGCGGCCTCGCCGAGCGCGGATGTGACGGTGACGCTGACCCAGCCGAGCAATGACGACGTGACGCTCGACAAGACCTCGCTGACCTTTACGAGCACCACTTGGAATAACGCGCAGACGGTCCGGGTGAACGCCGCCGAAGACCACGATACCGCCGACGAGAGCACAAGCATTTCCCTGTCGGCGACCGGCGGCGACTATGCGGGCGCGGCCGGATTGGTGAGAGTCGACGTAAGCGATGACGACGAGGAGGCTTTGGAGCGGCTGCCGGCGGGCAGATTGAGCGTCGACGAGGGGGGAAACGTTGCATTCACGGTGAGGCTGGAGACCCTGCCGAGCGCGAATGTGACAGTGACGCTGACCCCGCCGAGCAACACCGACGTGACGATCGACAAGACCTCGTTGACCTTCACGAACACCGACTGGGATACGCCGCAGACGGTGACCGCCACCGCGGGCGAGGACCCCGACGCCTCCAACGAGAGAGCGAGCATCTCGATTTCCGCCGCTCACGGTGGCTACGATAACCTCGGCGGCAGCGTGGATGTCGATGTCAAAGACAACGACGAGGAGGCATTGGTCTTCACTCCGGAGTCTTTGAGCATCACCGAGGGCGAAAGCGGCGAGTTCAAGGTGAGGTTGGCGACTCTGCCGAGCGCGACGGTGACGGTGAGGCTGACCCAGCCGAGCAACGGCGATGTGACGCTCGATACCGACTCCACCACGGACGGCAATCAGAACACGCTCGACTTCGGCTCCGGCAACTGGAATACGGATCGGACGGTGAGCGTGAGTGCGGCCGAGGACGACGATCTGACGGCGGACAGCGCGACCATCGCCGTCTCGGCCTCGGGCGGTGGCTACGACAGCGTCAACAAGAGCATGAGCGTCGCCGTGGCGGATAACGACAGCGCGGGCCTGACGGTTTCGCCGACCGATTTGGATATCGACGAGGGACAACATGGCAACTTCACGGTGAGGCTGACGCAGCAGCCGAGCGCGACGGTGACGGTGAGGCTGACCCAGCCGAGCAATGCCGACGTGAGGGTCGACAAGACCTCGTTGAGCTTCACGAACACCGACTGGAATACGGAGCAGACGGTGCGGGTGAACGTCGCCCAAGACGGCGATGCCTCCGACGAGAGCACGAGCGTTTCCCTTTCGGCGTCGGGCGGCGGTTATAACGTGAGCGAAAGCGTCAGCGTCGACGTGACGGATGACGACGAAGATGCTTTGGTCCTGCCGCCGGACGACTTGCGGATCGACGAAGGGGAAAGCGGGGCATTCACGGTGCGGTTGGCGACGCAGCCGAGCGCGACGGTGACGGTGACGCTGACCCAGCCGAGCAACGCCGACGTCACGGTCGATACCGACCCCGACACGGCGGGCAACCAGAACACCCTGTCCTTCACGACGACCACTTGGCGCGACGCCCGCACGGTGGCGGTGGCGGTGAGCGAAGACAGCGATGCCGCGAACGAGAGCGCGACCATCGCCGTCGAAGCCTCGAACGGCGGCTACGATAGTTTGAGAGGCACCGTGAATGTCGAGGTGAGCGATGACGATCGTCAAGCCTTGGTCGCCCCGGAGTCCTTGAGCATCACCGAAGGCGACGGCGGCACTTTCGATGTGAAGTTGGCGACGCTGCCGAGCGCGAGCGTTAGGGTCATCTTGGATCTGCCGAGCAATCCGGTGGTGACGATAGACAAGGACTCGCTGACCTTCACGCAGGATAACTGGAACGACGGGCAGACGGTGGCGGTGAGCACGAACGAAGACGAGGATACCGCCCAAGACATCGCGACCATTACCCTTAGAGCATCGAACCTCGTTTCGGCCTCGGACAGCGGCTACGACGGCGTCAGCGACACCGTGAGGATCGAGGTGACGGATAACGATACGCCGGGCCTGACCGTCTCCCCCGGGAATTTGGAGATCATCGAGGGCAGGAGCACCGCCTTCACGGTGCGCTTGACCAGACCCCCGAGCGACGATGTGACAGTGACGCTGACCCCGCCGAGCAATACCGATATAAGCATCGACAAGACCTTGCTGACCTTCACCGTCGACAACTGGAATTCGGGCCAAGCGGTGATGGTGAGCGCCGCCGAGGACGACGATAGCGATGACGAAGAGGCGAGGATCGTTTATAGGGCCTCAGGTGCCGATTACGGGGGTATCCAAGGCACCGTGGCGGTCGAGCTGATCGACAAAGACGATATTGTCATCACGCTCCCCGGGACCCGAAGCGCGATCATCGTGAATCCGGGGATCCTCGCTCTCGACGAGGAGGGCTCGTCGCAGACCTTCGCCGTCAGACTCGATGCCGTCAATCCGACATCGGATTTCAGCGTGGTGCTGACGACGAACAACCCGGATATCACGCTCTCGCCGGGATCGCTGACCTTCAGGCCATCGAACTGGAATCAAGATCAGACCGTCACCGTCAACGCCGGGCATGACCCGGACAGCGTGGACGATACCGGCACCATCACTTTGGCCGCCGTCGGTATCGAGGTTCCACCGGCGCAGGTGAGGGTCGACGTAACAGACAACGACGAACCCCTGCCTCCGCCTCCGGCCGGCGCTCTCGGCTCGATCGTCGTGGTTCCCGATATCCTCGTGCTTGGCGAGGGCTCGTCGAGGGATTTCATGGTCAGGCTCGAGGGGAGCGAACCGGAAGAGGACGTCACCCTCGCCTTGGGGAAGACCAACGACGATATCACGATATCCCCGCAATCGCTGACCTTCACCTCGTCGAATCATGATCAAGGGCAAACCGTCACCGTCAGCGCCGTTAGGGATGCCGACACGCAAGACGATAGCGACATCATCACCCTGGCCGCATCCGA
This sequence comes from Gammaproteobacteria bacterium, assembly GCA_965220535.1. Lineage (GTDB taxonomy): Bacteria > Pseudomonadota > Gammaproteobacteria > HK1 > HK1 > HK1. The sequence continues at coordinate 2,342,105 of OZ244833.1, forward strand.
CGGTGGCTACGAGGGAGTGATGCAAAGACTCCCGCTCACCGTCATCGACACTCCGGGGACGATAGGAATTTCCCCGGAGCCGGTCGAGATCCAAGAAGGCGGCCCGGCGGTATCGTTCACGGTGCGGCTCGGTGTCGAACCGATCGGGAGCCAAGTGGTCATCGTCTCGCTGACGAGTTCGAATCCGGGCATCGAGTTCAGCCCCTCCTCCCTCGTCTTCATGGAGAACGATTGGAACAGGGGCCGAAGCGTCAGCGTCCGAGCGGCGGCGGGGAGCAATCGCCAAGGCGGTTTGGATATCATCACCGCGACCGCCGGCGGCGGGAACTATTCGAGTACGCGAAAGACGGTTTCGGTGGTGTATGTCGACGACGGCTCGCAAGGAGAAGGGCCGAGCCTGTCGGATCCGATCAAAGCCCAAGCCTTGGCGATCCCCCCGGCGGTCGCCGGCGATGAATCCACCTTGTCCATTTCCTGCCGACAGGAAAGCCCGTGCCCGGTCATGCTCGATTGCGCGGCGCAAAACGACGGTTCGACATACCAAGGCGCCCTCCCCGAGCCGATCCCGGCGCGGGGGGTCCGAAGGCTGACGGCGGCGGATATCGAGAGCTATACCGGGGGCTCGTGGTCCGGCAAGGGTCGCTTGGGATGCGCCCTTCGCAGCAAGGGCAATGTCGCTTCCCAAGTCTGGACGCGTTCGGGAGACGGGGTTTTGGTCAACAACAGCGCTTATATCCGCAGCTATCCCGAGGGCGATGGCTATCGCGCGGATATCGAGTCGATCACCTCCCCCGACGGCTTCGAGAAATCGAATATCCGCATTCGGTGCACGGCATCGGGTGGACAGCACTGCACGAGCACCCGTTTCGAATGCTACCAAGACGACGGGGTTCGCCACGACAGTCCTTCCTTCGGTATCGCAGGGTTGAGCGTGCGTCACCTGCAAAGCGAGGAGCTGGCGTCGATGATCAGCCATCGCTGGCGGGGGATGGAGTTGGCCTGCGAGTTGCGCTCGGACGCCTCCTTCACGGTGCAGGTACTGACGCGCACCGGCGGCGGCGGGGCCTTGGTCAACAACAGCGGCGGCGGCAGTGCGAGGATCGGATTGAGCGGGGGCTAGAACGCCGCTCGACCTATCCGATCATCGTCAAGCCCGCCGAGGGGCGCTTTCAAGACGCGTCGTTCTTGAGCGAAAGCATCGATATGCGATCGAAGCCCGATCGCATATCGATCGAGCCCCGGGCGAGCCGTTCTAAAGTATGGGCTCGCCCGGATGACGATTGACGAGCGCACGCTGATAGAGAGGGTGGTGCAGGCTGCGCACCTCGTGCTCCACGCGAAAAAGAGGCTTCGTTTTACGGCGCGAGATGATATCGACGAAACGGAATTGCCAAGCGTTGTCGATGTCGGTGACGAGATCGCCGTCGGCGAGCGCCCGATAGACGCCGGAAAAATCGGCGATATAGATAGCAAAATGATGGCCGTCGTATCGGTTTTCGTCGCGGGCATCGCTCTCGACGAAGATCAGCTGCTGCCCCGGTCCGGCGTTGATCAGCGCCCGACCCTTTTCCGTGCGTGCCGGGGCTTTGAGGAATTTGCGATAGAAGCGTTCGATATGCGTCGCGTTCCCTTTGCGAACGGGCATCTCGAGGTAGACGAGAGCGGGGGAGGTCGGACGCTTGCCGGATTCGCCGCTCACACCCGCGGCGGCGCTTTCGTGGATACGAAAGCGATTTCCCCACGGACATCGTAGTTCCAAGCGAGCGGACGATTTTCTTTGCCATCGGAAGCGGCTGCCTTCGAGTCGGGGAGCGATACGTTTCAGCCGATCTTCCAAGGCATCGAGGCAAGGCAGACGAAGCCCGATATACCCTTGCCAACATTGCGCATCGCCTTTCGGCAGGTGGAATTGTTGGCGGCCGCAGTTGACCCACATATTATCGGTGCCGGCCATCAAATAGGGGTCGCGCGTCAGCCCGAGTCCGTCGATATAAAAATCGGTGGCCGCCACCTGATCCGGCACCGCGAGATTGACGTGCTCCAAAGCGACGATATTGCCGACATCTTGGGAAGCGGGATCGAATGGCATGTCAAAGCCTCGGGTTTTCGCGCAGGCGAAGCGCAGGTTCCGGACAAGGCAAAACGATCGGCTTGCGCCGGTCGCCCAAGAAGCGGAGAAAGCGAAAAATATCGATATGCGCCATACGCCGCCCCTCGCCTTTGTATCGCTGATCGAATAGCCGACTCGACCTCACCGAAATCCCTCGCTTCGTCGCCGGCCCTTGCCCTTGCCCCGGCCGACCCGATCTCGATCCGATGAATTTTTCGAGGTGAAACGATTCATCGAGCGAGAGCGCTTTACCCTGACCCCTCCCCTGACCCCGAGCCCTCGAATCCCGAACGGACGCAGTGTACACCCTCGCAAAAAAGCGTTCTTGAGAATCCTTGACCGCGCTTTGAAAGGTAGGGTGAACCTCGAGATTATCGATAACGATCTCCCGGGTTTGACCATCTCCCCGCAGTATTTGGAGATCGTCGAAGGGGTCAGCGCTCTTTTCACGGTGAGGTTGGCCAGGCCCCCGAGCGACGATGTGACAGTGAATTTCAGCCGAACGAAGTGTCACAACCCCGACCTAAGCATCGACAAGACCTCGCTGACCTTTACCGCCTCCAACTGGAATAGGGGCCCCCAAGCGGTGAGGGCGAGCGTCGCCCAAGACGACGATGCCTATAACGAGTCTGCGCTGATTTTCTATACGGCCTCGGGCGCCGACTACGGGGATATCGCCGGCAGCCTGTCGATCCGAGTGATCGATGACGATGATCTCACGCTACCCGGAGGCATCCAAGGCGCGATTGTCGTGAGCCCGGCAACGCTCGAACTCGAGGAGGATTCATCGAGTCCCATCAAGGTCAGGCTCTATGGCGTGGCCCCGACCTCGAATGTCACCGTGGCGCTGACGAAGACCAATCGGGATATCACGCTTTCGCCTTCATCGTTGACCTTCGAGCCGAAGGGTTGGAACGAGGACCAAACCCTCACCGTCAGCGTGGCGAACGACGCCGATGGCGTCGACGATACCGACACCATCACCTTGGCCGCCACCGGCGGTGGCTATGACGGGGCGATGCAGTCTTGGAGGGTGGCGGGCATCGACAACCCGGGCACGATAGAAATCGACCCCGAGAACGTCGCTCTGACCGAAGGCGGTTCATCGGTATCTTTTACGGTCGGTATCGGCGTCGAACCGCTCGATACCCAAGTGGTCATCGTCTCGCTGACGAGTTCGAACCCGGGCATCGAGTTCACCCCCTCCTCCCTCGTCTTCATGGCGAGCGACTGGAATGAAGGCCGAAGCGTCAGCACCCGAGCGGCGGCCGACAGCAATCGCCAAGGCGGCTTGGATATCATCATGTTGGCCGCCGGCGGCGGGAACGACTCGAGCGCACGCCGGACGGTCTCGGTGGTGTATGTCGAAGAGATTTCAGGGGGAGGACCGAGCCTGTCGGATCCGATAAGAGCCCAAGCCTTGGCGATCCCGCCTTCGGTCGCCGGGGATCAGTCCACCTTGTTCATCGCCTGCAAACAAGATCGTCCGTGCACGGTCATGCTCGATTGCGCGGCGCAAAGCGACGGTTCGGCATTCCAAGGCGCGCTCCCCGAGCCGATCCCGGCGCGGGGCTTGCGAAGGCTGACAGCGAGGGATATCGAAAGCTATGCCGGGGCTTCGTGGTCCGGCAAGGTTCGCTTGGGATGCGCCCTTCGCAGCGAGGGCGAAGTCGCCTCCCAAGTCTGGACGCGTTCGGGAGACGGGGTTTTGGTCAACAACAGCGGCTATATCCGCAGCGATCCCGAGGGCGATGGTTATCGGGCGGATATCGAGTCGATCACTTCGCCTGACGGCTTCGAGAAATCGAATATCCGCATTCGGTGCACGGCATCGGGTGGCGAGAACTGCACGAGCGCCCGTTTCGAATGCTACGAGGTCGGCGGGGTTCGCCACGACAGCGCTTCTTTCGATATCGCGGCGTTGCGAGCGGGCGTCATCGGCAAAGCGAGGAGCCGGCTTCGATGATCGGCCATCGCCGGCGGGGGATGGAGTTGGCGTGCGAGTTGCGCTCGGATGCCTCGTTCACGGTGCAGATACTGACGCGCACCGGCGGCGGCGGGGCTTTGGTCAACAACAGTGGCGGCAGTGCGAGGATCGGATTGAGCGGCGGTTAGAACCCCGCTCGATCCGAAAGAGCGGCCCGAGCGGATCTCGCCCGAGGACGAGACGAGTCTTTTCTCTCGGCCTTCGGTGGAGGCTTCGGTGGAGGCTTCGGTGGAGGCTTCGTCGAGGAGCCGGCGGTGCCGACTCGTCTTGTGGCCTTTCGGGGGAGTCGCTTCCCTTGCGAGGCCCCTTCGGTTTTAAAAAGGGGATTCGAAGCAAGCGGCGAAAGTGGCATCGAAGAGGCGTCGCCCCCGGCGAATCGGATATTTCGAAAAGGGCAGCGAAGGGGATCGAAAAGGCAAAGAAGCGTCGCCGGATATAGCCGGCGTTTTTTGCCCTCGTCTTCCCCTTTCCGAAGCGAATTCGGCGCTCCTTTCGTCAAAGAATGAAACGCCGTCGAACGAGGGCCACCGCGATATAAAAACCGATCGAAGCGAAAGCGATCAGAACCGCGATATGCAAGACAGCGTTTTCGACCGGGGCGCCGGTAACGAGAGGGCGCACGAGGGCCACGGCGTGAGTCAACGGCAGGATCTGTATCAGGCCCTGCACGAACGCGGGCATCGACGAGACCGGATAGAACACGCCGCAAAGGATGAACATCGGGGTGACGAAAAGCGTCATGTAATAGCTGAAATACTCGTAGGAAGGAGCGGTGGCGGTTATCGCAAGGGCGAGTCCGGAGAAGGTGAGGCCCACGAGCAGGAGGATCGGAATGCAAAGCAGCGCCTTCAATCCCCCGATCGCCCCGAGCAGCGTGGCCACGATCAGCAAGGCACATCCGGCCATACAGCCCTTGGTGGCGCACCATAGCATCTCCCCGGCCACGATATCGTCGACCTCCACCGGAGTGGCGATGATGCCGTCGTAGGTTTTCTGCGGCACCATGCGGGTATAGGCGGAGAACGTTCCCTCGTAGGAGGCCGACATCATGGCCGAGGAGGCGACAAGCCCCGAAGCGACGAAGCTGAGGTAGGAAATCCCTTCCATCCCGTCGATAAAACGCCCGAGGCCGTAGCCGATGCCGAGCAGGTAGAGCAAGGGCTCTCCGAAATGAAAGAGCAGGCTGGAGACGAACAAGCGACGCCAAACCAGCGCGTTCCGGCGCCAGATCGCGAAAGCCGCCGGATGCAGGTTCGGGGGGTGCCAAGGGCGAAAAGGCGAGGTCGGGTTCATGGCTCGAGTTCGCAACGAGAGGCGCAAGGAGTGTCGGGAGGAGCGTCGGGAGGAGCGGCGGATTCGATGCCCTCGCCGCCGCCAAGGGTCGGCGCCCGCTTTTCGGCTCGGCGCCCGCTTTTCGGCTCGGCCGAGAGCGGGGCTTGTCGGGCGTTCGCGATGCCGATCCTCGATGCCGATGCGCGATGCCGATCAGGGGGCTCGTCGTTTTTCAATCCCGCAGTTCGCGACCGGTGAGTTTGAGGAATACATCCTCCAAATTCGCCGGGCGATGCAGGTATTCGATCTCCGGATGTCGCGGCAGGTGTTCGAGCACCGCTTCCGGGGTATGGGTGTGGCAATGCCAAGCGCTGTCGACAACTTCGATCCGGGCGTGGCGGCCAAGCGCCTCGGGGATGGCGGGTTTCTCGTCGTCCTCGGTCTTGCGATATCCCCCGTCTCGCATCCTCAGCTCGATGACGCTCGGTTCGACCTGCCCCTCGATCAACCGCCGCGGAGTGTCCTCGGCGAGGATCCGACCTCGGTCGACGATCGCGAGTCGATCGCAAAGACGTTCGGCCTCCTCCATATAGTGGGTGGTGAGCAAAATGGTCGAGCCTCGTTTGATGAGCTCGCGCAGCTTCGCCCAGATCAGATGGCGGACTTGGGGATCGAGACCGGTGGTCGGCTCGTCGAGGATCAGCAGTTCGGGATCGTTGACCAATGCCCTGGCGATGACCAGACGGCGCCGCATTCCGCCGGAGAGGGATTGGATGCGATCAAAGGCCCGTTCGCGCAAGGAGACGAAGTCCAGCAGCGACTCGAGCCAAGGCATCAGCGGTTGACGCGCCGGTTGCGGAAAATATCCGGCGTAGATGCGAAGGTTCTCCATGACCGTGAAATCGGGATCGAGGTTATCGTCCTGGGGGACGATCCCGACACGGGCGCGTACCGATCGGGCGGCGGCGGGCAGCGCTTCGCCGAGCACTTCCAAACTCCCGCCATCGGGCAAGACATGGCCTAAAAGCATGCGCAAAACCGTGGTTTTGCCGGCGCCGTTAGGACCGAGCAGCCCGTAGCAGCCACCCCGGGGCATATCCAGATCGAGCCCGTCGATCACGGTTTTCGTGCCGAAAGATTTACGCAGCCCTCGCGCCCGCACCACCCCCGAGGGGGAATCGCCGGGCGCCGGAGGATCGTTTTTCGTCATTTCGTCGTCTTTCGATTCGTCGATTGACAAGGAGGCGAAGACTTCGAGGCGAGGGTTTCGGTATCGGGTCGCTTTTATCGAGCCTGCGCTTGTATCGGGCCGCTTGTATCGGGCCCGCGGCCATCGCCTTACCAGCGCGGCGAGCGGCGTCGCCCGGCGGATGCTCCCGCCCCCGCCTTCGACGATTCTCGCGCCGCCCATTTTGGATCGCGAAAGATTTCCTCGATCCCTCGGATCCATTCGCGCCGCGAGGCGTCGGTGGTGCAGATCTCGTGCAGAGTGCCGTAAATGCCTCGAGAAAGCTCCTCGTCGAGGCCCGAACCGAGAAGACGAGTGACGAGAGCGCGGACATCGTGCACGGATTTGCAGCGCTCGACAGCGCGTTCGCGCAGCGTCCGGGCGCTTTCCTCCAACCCGGCGTCGGCGGCGACGATCGCGCATTCCGCGCTTTCCAAGGGATCGGAGCTTTTTTCCGCCGCCGATGCGAGCAGTCGCTCCACCCACTGCGGCTGATCGAGGTCGCGGGCGACGATGCGGGCAAGGCGAATGCCCTCGCGGGCGCCGCCGGCGGCGGATTCTCTCGCCGCTATCTTTTCTTCCCATCCGGCGTAGAGCTCGCCGGCGATATCGATCCCCCGGGCGCGATCTTTCAGCCGGGTCAGGGCGAAATGCCCGAGGCTGGCAAGCCCTTGGAGGCGGACGACGCCCTCGGCGGCGCGCCGGATCAACGATGTCGTGCGCTCGAGATCATCGAGGTGTCGATCGACCGCGGCGATCAGATCGAGGGCTTGGCTCGGATCCGAACCCTCCTCCCGCCAGCGCTCCTCGGCCGCGGTCAGCAGTTTGTCGGCGTAGAAAGAGTCGCCGATCTCCGCCATCATCTCGTCGACCAAAGCGATGAGTTCGGGTAGCCCGCGGGCCTTGCGCTCGCGCTCCGAAAAGGCGGTATAGAGGGCTTGGTTGGCCTCGCGCCGCTGCAATTTCTCCTCGATGCGAGCGACCCAGGGCGCATCGTCGGCGAAGTTCGTCCGGACCCTCTCCGCCACATTCCGCATTTCGCCCAAACTGGCGACCCGCTCTTCCGCCTCTTGCAAGGCTCGGCGGGCGATCGACCGCGCCCCTTCCGCCACGGTCCCGTCGTCGCTTTGCGCGATATCGCAAGCCAAAGCCCCGATCGGGATCAGCTCGGCGCTCCCCTTGGCCTGCCCGATGGCTTTGGCGGCGGCTTCGAGGGCGAGGGAGGGGTCGCCCAATTTCTCCTTGATCGACTCGGCAAGGCGAACGAGCCCCGGTGCATCCCCGGCGCGTTCGATCGCCTTGGCCGCCGCTTCGCGGGCCGCTTCGGGATCGAAGGTCGCCATATCGCCGGCGATATTGGCCAACTCCGAGGGATTCGAAGAACGCTCGATGGCGCGCAAGAGGATTTCCCTCGCGAAAGTCCGCTCGCCGAGATCGTCCGCGACCTGGCGCACCAACGAAGAGATATCGCTCGCCGAGGAGGCGAATCGTTCGGCCCGAGCGTAGTAGCGTTTTGCGAGATCGGGGGCTTCGAGGGTGCGGGCGATCGTTGCCGCGACCTCTAGCAGCCTCTCCTTGTCGCTGATTTCGTCCAGCGCCTTTTCGTAGGCGGCGGCCGCTCCTTCTCGATCGTCGGTCGCTTCGAGCAGCCCGGTTGCGAGGTCGAGCCGCTCTTCGCCGCTCATGCAGAACTCGCGGGCTTGCTCCATCGACTCTTTCGCTCGCGCCTCATCTCGAACGAGGTCTCGGTAGCCGATGGCCAGGGCCACGAAATCCTTCGTGAATCGGCAATCGACCTCGGCCTCGTCGAGGAGGCGTCGAACCCATTCATCATCGGCTAAAAGAGACTGGACGATACCGGCGAAGGCGATCGTCGTCGGGATATCTTCGCAATGACCGCTACTGCCTTCGAGGAACTTGCGGGCCAGATCGATCTCCTTCGCCTCGTGCAAGGAGCCGGCGATCTTGCGGACATCGTCCAAGTCCTTGACCCCGCTACGGATCTTTTCGAGGAGATTGTCGACGAGATCGGCGAGGTCGGATCCCTCGTCTGCAAGGGCGCGGGCGACGCCGACGGCCGCGAGTCTCTCTTCCACGCTGCCTGCCTCGCGCACGGCGATCTCGATATATTCGCGGGCCTTGTCGGGATCGCCGCCTACCGGCCCCGCGATGCTGCGGGCGAAGGCAAGATGCTCCGGGGCATCGAAAAGCATCTCCTCGGCCTGATCGCGGATCTCGCGGGCAAAGTCGAGGTCGTCAGTTTGCGTGGCCACGATATCGGCCACTCGGAGGTAGTCCAGCGGCATTTGGCAAAGCGCCTCCGCCTGCCGCAAAAGATGCTTGGCATAGTCGATATCGGCGGGGTCGGCCGCCGCTTTTTTCGCCAGCGCCATAAAATCGTCGATCGATTTGCAGGCGGACTCCTCGCCTTCGATATTCTCTTTTTGCGCCATGGTATCAAGTCCGTTTTCGAATCGAGGCTTGGCTCGTTCGAGATCCCGCGGATCGACTCGCGGATCCGAAAAATGAAAGCGAGGGCCGAGATGAAGATCATTCCTCGTATTGTCGGCGCTCGAGCTCCTCTCGCTGCTTCGCGATCTCGTCCTCTCGTCGGGCGGCCCAAATATCTTTGCGTCGCTCCACCCGCCGCTTTCGCGCCTCGGCTTTGAGGGGGATACTTTTTTCGCCGAAGAGAATTTGCCGCAAAAAGCGCATGCTGAAGGCCAGCAGTCGCTCCTCCTCGTCGGCGAGGGCGTCGATCTCGCTCTCGTCGATATCGAAGATATCGCGAAAGCCCTCGCTGCGAACGAAGTCGCGAAAACTGTCGATATCGTAGCTGCACATATCGAAGAGCTGCAGGCTCCGGGCGGAGGGAGCGCCGACGGTCGGCCCGCCGGAGCGTTTTTTCAAAACGATATCGCGCCAAGCGCGATTATGCTCGTCATAAGGCTCGATGCCCTGCTCGATGCGGTATTCGGCAACGCTTTGCACCCTCGCCTCGTCGTGCCCCAAGCAGTGATCCTCTCGGACCACGAAGTAGATATCGTCGACCCTCGATTCGTCCTTGCGCCTGACTCCCATATTTCCCAAGGCATAGTAGCGACAGGCCGCCGGTCGATCTTCGTAGACGCTGCAGCCGCTTTTCGTCAAAAAAACGCATTCGACGGTGCCGGGACGGGTACGCATTTTGAGCCCCGGCATGCCGTGAAAATCCAGCTCGAAGGGGATCGTGTATCGGGTCACGAATTCCTTGGCCTCGAGATCCAAGCGACGTTTGAGGCGCAGGATATCGTAAGGGGTCAAGGTGATATCGATATTCCGGCAACAGGCGTTGAAGCAGGCGATTTCAGGATGGCAGCGGAATCGGAATTCGCTTTCCAACTGCAACTCGGTCGGCTCGACCGGACTGCTCATCGGGGGCGATGCATTCTCGAAAGGCGGGCGAGAGGGGGAAGGAGGGTCGTTGGGCATCGCGGATTCGCCGGTGGATCGAGGACAAAGGAGGAGTCGGGAGCCGAATGCGCGGGCAAAGGGTGAAGGAGCCGACGAAAAAAGCCCGGGTCGGGGGCGGAATTCGAAAAAAGCGATCCCCGTTCCCTAAAGTTCGCACTCGCAGGATCGTGCTCGCGCGTCGAAGCGCCGCCGAAAGGAGAATTCGCTTCGGAGCGAGGATTCGCTCCGAAGCGATTCGAGCCGATCGTCTCGTCGTCTTGGCTTCAGTCCTTGACCAGCTGCTTCCAATCCACCTTTTTGAGGCTCCACTCGCCGGTGTCGCGATCGTAGGTGGAGTTGACGAAACAGCGCCAGTTATCGTCGTCGAGATCGAGGTGATCGGTGCGGTAATAGTAGCCCGGATATCTCGTTTCCTCGCGGAACTGGATATGCTTCATGTGGGCGAAGGCGGCGAAGAGGCGGTGGTAATTTTCCCACGCCCGCAACAGCTCGTGCAAGTCCTTGGCCCGCATCTTCAGCGAATCCTCCCGCAGCATATCGAGTTTCTTCTCCGCCACTTTCAGCATCGCGGCGTTGGTCTGATACATCGTCGAAACCCCGGCTACGTATTCGTCCATCACTTTTTGCAGGCGGAACTGGAACATCTTCGGGGTGATGTAGTGGGGGTTGATATCGATCGCGGTGGTGTAGTCCTTGTGCTCCAAGAAGTTGCGCACGGGACGATAGATCTCCTGCACCAGATCGTCGACGCTGCGCTCCATCTCCGGCTTCCAATCGCGATTGTCCATCGCGAATTTGACCAAGGCCTTGGCCGCGATCCGGCCCTCGGTGAACGAGCCGCTCGAGAATTTATGCCCCGAGGCCCCCACGCCGTCGCCGGCGGTGAACAAGCCCTTGACGGTGGTCATGCGGTTATAGCCCCAATGATAGTGATCCGGGGTCCCCGGTACATCCTCGGGGCCGGAGCACCAGATCCCGGCACAGCCCGCATGGCTGCCCAAGAGGTAGGGCTCGGTGGGCATCAGTTCGGACATTTCCTTGTCCGGCTCGATATTCTCCCCCGCCCAAACCCCGCACTGACCGATGGTCATGTCGAGGAAATCCTCCCAGGCCTCGGCTTCCAAATGTTTGATCTCGCGCGGGGTCATATTGGCGGCGAGATTCTTCATGGCGGTGGGGGTGTCCATGAAGATCGGCCCGCGCCCCTCTTTCATCTCGTGCATCATCAGATGATTGCGCAAGCAGGTTCCCATCGCGTGGCCTTTGACGTATTTGCCGTAGCCGTTCTTTTGCAGGAGTTCGGCGTTGCGGGTCTGGTAATCCTCGCCCGCGGCATTCATCGCTTGGGCCTTGAACAGGAGGAACCAAGCCCCGACCGGTCCGTAGCCGTCCTTGAAGCGGGCGGGGACGAAACGGTTTTCCATCAAGGTCAGTTCCGCGCCGACCTCCGCCGCCATGGCGTAGGTCGAGCCCGCGTTCCACACCGGATACCAAGCCCGTCCGGTGCCCTCTCCGACCGAGCGCGGGCGAAAGACGTTGACCGCTCCCCCGGCGGCCATCAGACAACATTTGAAGCGGTAGATATAGAGCTTGTGATCCCGCACGCTGAATCCCGCGGCCCCCGCGATGCGAGTGGGATCGTTCTTGTCGGTGACGAGGCGGATGATGAAAACCCGCTCTTGGATATTTTCGAGGCCGAGGGATTTTTTCGCCGCTTCGGCGACGATCCACTTATAGGACTCGCCGTTGATCATGATTTGCCAGCGCCCGGAACGTACCGGCTTGCCGCCATCGGCCAAGGGCTTGCCTTCGTCCCCCGGTTGCTTCCAGATCGGCAGACCCCATTTTTCGAAGTTATGCACCGAATCGTCGACATGGCGACCGACATCGAAGACCAGATCTTCGCGCACGATACCCATCAGATCCTGTCGCACATAGCGCACATAATCCGAAGGGTCGTTCTCGCCCATGTAGGTATTGATGGCCGAAAGTCCTTGGGCCACCGCCCCCGAACGGTCCATCGCCGCCTTGTCCACCAGTTTCACTTTGAGATCGATGCCCTCTTTGCGGGCTTCCTCGATCCACTGCATGATTTCGAAACCGGCGCCGCAGGCCGCCATGCCCCCGCCGATCAGCAGGATATCGACTTCCTCTTCGACGATCTCCGGATTGCCGAAAGCGTATTCATCAAAGTTCGCATCGTCCGTCATTGTTCTCGTCCCTCTTCGAAGGTTCGGGCGCCGGCGTATCAAGACCTCTCGATCGAAAGGATCGAGGATCGTCCACGCTCGAATTCTCGCGCTTGATAAAGAGCCTTGGCTAGTTCTCGATGAACTGGCTCATGTCGTATTCGTGGGTCTTCCTCGTGAACAGGAGGTCGTGATCCTCGATTTCCCCCATCACCGGATCCGGTGTCCCCCCGTAAGGGTCGGCGGAGCCTTCGGGGGTGGTGCGGATCGGAAACTTGAAGCGCTTCATGGTCCCGTTGCGGAATTTGATGGACCACATGATCGAATCCGTCCCTCTAAGGGGTTGGACCGAAGCGCCCAAGGGAACGACATCGGCATAATGACGGACTTCGATCGCTTGTTGCGGGCAGATCTTGACGCAGGAGTAACACTCCCAGCATTGTTCCGGCTCTTGGTTCCAAGCCTTCATGGCATGTCCGGTTTCGGAGCCGTCCATGTCGAGTTTCATCAGATCGTGGGGGCAGATATACATGCAAGCGGTTTTGTCTTGCCCCTTGCAACCGTCGCATTTGTCGGTACGTACGTAGGTAGGCATCGGGACTCTCCTTTTGAAACCGGGTCGATTCGATGGCGGGATTGCTCGGCGTCGATCCTAGAACGCCAAGGGGCGATCAGGATAGGAGACGCAAACGCAATCGCAGGCACGATAGAAAAAAATCGATGGATCGGATGCGAGTATAAACATCCGGGCTTGGGCATGTCTTCATAAGATTCGATATGCCATAAGCGTTTTTTATCGCTCACCGACAGTCGTCGCCGCGACTTTCAGGGTTGCGAATTCGCCCTCGAGGGTCCGAGCCCTCGGCGACGGATATTCGTTTTGTCAAACGACATTGCTGAAATCCCTTCCGGGTTCGAGGCCGAATATCCTTTCGAGATCGAGTTCGCGGATCAGCTCGTCCACGGCATTTTGGCCATGATGCAATTGAATCTCGCGCAGGATGAGCCGTACCGCATTTCGGTTGTAGCCGCTATGAAGATCGACTTGAATCTTGATGAGCTCGCGGGCTCGTTCCATCTCCATCTTCAAACCTCCTTTGTCGGAAAATTGCCGAGGCGGACGCTTTCGTGATCCGCTTGAATCCTAAGGAGGGTCAAGGCGCATTCCCCGATATTCGAGAATTCGTCGATCCCGACACCGAATCGCTCCATATCGGAGTAGAAGAATTCCGCTCGATAACGCTCGGCGCCGAATTTGACCACGAGGAAATTACAGCCGCGCAGCTGCCAGAAGATCGCCGGGCACTCGCGCGCTTCGGTCGCGGCGTCGGGGGAGAATTCGACATCCGCAAGATGAAGCTCGACGCTCTCGTTGCGTAGGCGTCCTTCGATTTTGTCGCGGACGAGGGCGATCTCCTCGGCGCTCAAACCGATCCCTTCTTTCGGGATTTCTTTGTCGTCGACGGATCGTTGCATGATCGTTCTCTTGCGGTTTCAGTTGCCGGTGGTCGAAGCGAAAGGGTCTTCGAGCGAAAGCCCCTATAAAAAACTCGCTTCGATTTGAAAGTATTCTCTTGATCGCACAAAGCGAGGGTTCGGGGAAGAAAGACCGTCCTCGAGCCTCATCCGAAGAAATCGAAAGGGAGGTGTTTTCGTCATGAAGAACGAGGACTCGATGGTGCGCTTGCCGCCCCCGCCGGAATTGTCGATGCCGATCGGCGAGGCGATGTTCTCGCAACGGGCTATCCGCCGTATGGACAAGGATCGTCCGATCGGCGATGCCGCGATCAAGATCGTTCTCGATGCCGCATCCAAGGCCCCGAACGGAGGCAATGCCCAACCCGGGCGTTTTCTGGTGGTCAGAGATCGGGATCTGATCCGTCGTTTCGGGGCCCTCTATCACGAGGCATGGTGGGCGAAACGGCGAGATGCATACGGATGGACCGACAAAAAAGATATCCCTTCAGGTTCGGTCTATACGATGCCCGCCTTGCTCGCCGATGAAATGGTGAATGCGCCGGTGGTGGTGCTGGCGTTTTCGACCGAGGGTGCGGCGATGGCACATTCGATTTTTCCCGCGGTGCAAAACCTCTTGCTTGCGGCCCGGGCATTGGGGATCGGAAGCGTATTGACGACCTTGCATCCCCAAGTGATGGAACGGGTCCAGGCGTTGTTCGATATTCCATCGGAGATCGAGTTTTATTGTTGTATCCCCCTCGGATATCCGCGCGGGAATTTCGGACCGACCCGAAGGTTGCCGACGGCGGGTACGACCTATTGGGATCGCTGGAACGAACCGCCCCCGTGGGCCGAGCGATGATCTCCGATTTTTCTCGGTCGGCAATCGACGATCGAATGTCGCTTTTTGAAAAAGCGTCGACAGGAATACAAAAAGCGGGGACTTCGTTGTTATCGATCTTCATAATAAACCGGTGATCGTCGAGCCGCCGCGACCCTCGTTCGATAGGGCTTGTCGCGGCGGCTCGATGATCATACGACTTCCGGTCCGTCGCTTTCAGCCTCCGGATTTCCCCCGCTTTTTCTTTTCGCTCTTCGCCTGCTGTTTCTCTTCGAGCATTTGATCGATCGCCCGCTTTCCCATCTTTTTGAGATCGCTCAGCTTCGCCAAGGTGCCCGGCCGGGGTTTCGCTTTGCCCCCTTCCCAGTTGTAGACCGAAAGCGCGGAGGCATCGACGAGAAGGCCGTATTGCCCCGCCGACAACTTCATGCTCTTGCGGTGGACTTTGAGTCCGCCGGGCGAAAAACGGAGGTCTTTGCGCTCGTTGGAAGCGCTTGCGGCCTCGGTTTTGACCGCCGCCGCCGGTGCTTTTTCCCCGGCGCTTTTCGCGGCGCTACGAGTCGCGGCGCTACGGCTCGCGGTTTTTTTGACGGGGGTCGCCGCCTTGCGGGCCGGTTTTTTCTTTGCGCCTCGGCCGATGGATTTACCAGCGGTCATGCCCTTTTTCGCCGTCGTCCTTTTCGGTTGGCGCCTCGGTTTTCCGGGGGCGGCGGCACGCAAAAGCCGAAGAATCGGTTGGAGGGTGCGCTGTATATCGTTCAGCTCTTTACGGATGCCGGAAGTTTCTTTACCGACGGCATCGGAGATTTCCCGCTTAAGGGCATTTGCCAAGTTAGCCATGGAATGATGTGCTCCCTAGGGTGTATCGGATCGGCATCTGTCTCGTCAGGCAACGATGGTAATGGAACGCGAGGACTGTGAGGGCTTTTCAATTCCTCCGGTCGATGCCAACCCTGAACCGCCGAACCGAAGGTAATAAAAAAACGCGATCGCACAATCGGGGGCATATTATGCCGAATATGAAAACAAGTCGCAAGGGTTAAAACGAGAAAATCGATGGGGAATCGTTCAAGACGAGAAAATATATAAAGCGATATTTGATATCGGCGGCTCGCAGGCGGAGGAAAGATTCCGATTCACGATGTCAATTTGCGATAGATATCGGAAAGATCGTTCGGCAATCGACGCACTTCGTCGACGATGATGAAATTCGCCGTTCCATACATACGGGGAAGATAATCCCCGGCATCGGTATCGATGGTTACGCAAAAAGGATGGATGCCGGCGCGCCTCGCTTCGAAAAGAGCCATACGGGTATCTTCGATTCCGTAGTTGCCGCGATAGTCGGTATAGTCATCCGGCTTGCCGTCGGACAGGGTGATGAGAATTTTGGTTTTTGCCTCTATCTCGCTCGTGATTTTGGCCAGATGGCGAATCGCGGCCCCCATGCGGGTGTAATCCCGGGCCTCGATACCGCCGATACGAGCCTGTACCCGATCGCTGTATTCTTCATCGAATCGTTTGATTCGATAGATTTCGCAGCGTTTTCTGGTGGAGCCGGAAAAGCCGTAAATCGCATAGCGATCGCCGAGCGTTTCCAAGGCCTCGCATAACAAAACGAGGGCTTCGCGTTCCGCGTCGTTGATCCAACCCCGGGTCGATCCGCTCATATCGACCATCATCATGACCGCAAGATCGCGCTCGTTGCGCGCACGGCGGGTGAAGAGCCGCTCGCTGCATTCGCCCCCGGCGCGCATGGAAGCGAAGGCATCCACGCAGGCATCCAGATCGATATCGTCGCCGTCGGGTTGTCGGTGCAAGCGATGTTCTAGTCCGCGCAAGGCTTCGAAGCTGCGACGGATCGATTTCACCGATCCCTTATGGCGGGCAAGGGTGCGCATGGCGAAGTCGTCCCATAAAGGATGCACGTCTCCTTCGCGCAGGACGCACCAGTCTTTGCGGTAGCGCTTTCTTTCGAAATCCCATTCGTCGTAAAAAAAAGCGCCGTCTTCGTGATAGACGCCTTTCCATACATCGTCGGGGTTTTTTTCCGCGGGAGCGTCGTCGCGATCGCCGACCTCATATCGTCCGGATCCTGCCGCTTGCAAATAATCCGGAGGAATTTCGCCGATATCCTGCACGATGGATTCCGCGATTCCCAAGGCTTCGTCGGGGATCGGCAGCGGCAGGTCATCGAAACGAAGGAATGTCGCGCCATCGAATATCGCATCGTCGGCGTTTTTTTTCTCGTCGGTGCGAAGCCGATCCCAAGACTCTCGATCCCAAGACTCCTCGTCGCTTTTTCCCGGGCTTCGATCTTTTTCGACGCTCGCTGCGAATTCGATGATCAGTTTGCGAAATTCTTTCCGCTCGCGGGCGATACGCTCGTTCATCACCGCCATGACCGCCTCCGGTTTCATCGTCCCCGCATAGCAACCGGGTTCCGGCGGCGATTGTCGGCATCGTTGCCGGGCCAGTTCGACGGAGTCGTTGGCATCGCTCGTTCGTGATTCAAGATGCTGCGTATCGCTACGTAGAAGCGCAAGCCGGTCTTGGCGGTATTCGATCATCCGACTTAGATTTTGCATATCCCGGTGAAGACCCGGGAGAGTACGGGCAAGGCAGGCCTCGAGGCGGATCGCTTCGAAGGTGCGAAACCAGCCGAGTAGGCAAAGCGGATCGCAACCGGGGGGCGACAAGTCTTCGAATCGGATGCGCCAGGTGCCGAAGCGTACTTGGGCCCAGTGAAACCCCGCCAAGGCTTTGTAAAGCGCGAAGTTGTCTTGGCGTCGTTCGAAGCGGGAGATCAGCGGCGGGAGGTAGATCGTTGCGGTATCGGTATAGCTTTCGCTGCCGGGTAGGATATGCAAAGCCCGGCCGCCGAGTCCGTGCACGAATCTTTCCAATATCCCGTCGATTTCTTCAAGGCGGATGCCGGTGCGATCGAGGGTGCGGCGCTCGGCGAATTCCTTGAAATTTTGCAGGGCGGCGATGGCTTCGATGAGTCCGCGCTCGTCGAATCGATCGACGGCGGCGACGATCCAAGCCTCCAGATCCTCGTGGTCGGATCGATCGTAAGCGTGTTTTTCGCCGCCGAGGGCTTGCAAAGCATAGGCGGCGTAGGCGGCCAAGTGGTAGGCGAGTTCTTGGTTGGTGCGGGCGATGATTTCCACCCAGTGCAAAATGAATTCTTGGCTTTTGCGATCCAGCGGCGCCAGCGAGGTGGCGGCCCCGGTCGCGCTGCGCCGAGACGAAAGCGCCGCTTCCACGATCTCCTCGAGGCGCTCTTCGATTCGATTTCGGTCAAGGGGGTCGTTCATCGAAAGAAAAGGAAATAAGTCGGATGAGCGTGCGGGATATCGACAGCGGCTTGCCGAAAGAAATTCGTCTCGATCGGAAGCGGCGGATTTTATATATCGAATTCGCCGATGCCACCGAATATGCGCTCCCCTTCGAATATCTGCGCATCTTCTCGCCCGCCGATGACAACGCTCCGGATCTTCTGCGTCACGGGGGTAGCGGAATCGATCTCATCGTCGGCAAGGAGAGGGTGATGATCGACAGGATCGAGCCGGTGGGATCTTATGCGGTGCGCTTGCATTTCGATGACGGTCATGACACGGGAGTGTATTCCTTCGATAGCTTGCGTCGTTTGGGTCGGGATCGGCATCGGAATTGGGCGCACTATCTCGATCAGCGAGAGCGAAAGGGCCATGACCGTCCTCGTACATGGGATTCCCCCCAAGACGATTGGGTGGAGGTCGGGATTCTTTATTTCGCGGGGGTGGCCGAGGCCTTGGATCGCCTGTCCGAGGAAGTCGTTTTGCCCGACGGGATCCATACCGTGGATGCCCTGCTCGAATGGTTGCGCGAGCGCGGAGAGCCGTGGGCCAGCGCGCTTCATCCGACGCGGGTGCGGATCAGCGTCAACCGGCGTTTTTCGATCCTCTCGACCCGGCTTCTCGACGGTGACGAGGTCGCGATCACTCCCGCGGCGATCGATGACTGATCGAAAGGAAAGCGAAAGCGATCGCTCTTTTGCCGGCGGCCGACAGTCGATCCGCTCGCTGATCCGATCCCTGATGGTCGACGAAGAGAAAAAGCGTTTGCCGGCCGCACCATGGCAAGGCCCCGGATCATGACCGGGCGGCGCGTCGAAACGGATATCAAAAAAGCGATCCCGCCAGCTCGTCGATGGCCGCGACCATCTCCGGATCATCGCTCAGGCTCAAAGAGATCGCGCTTTCGCAGGCGACCTTGGGAGCGATGCCCGCAACCATCAGCTTGGCGGCGTGGACGAGCAAGCGGGTGCTCGCGCCCTCGTCGAGTCCGCTGCCCTTGAGGTTGCGCGTCATCTTCGCCAGCTGCACGAGGCGCCGCGCGATATCCGCATCCACCTTGGATTCGCTTTCCACGATGCGTTGTTCGAGGCTCGCTTCCGGATAATCGAATTGCAGCGAGACGAAGCGTTGGCGGGTGCTGTGTTTCAGATCCTTGAGCACGCTTTGGTAGCCGGGATTGCAAGAAAGAGCGAGGCAGAAATCGGGTCCCGCTTGCAGCTCGTCGCCGAGTTTTTCCATCGGCAGGGTCCGGCGATCGTCGGCCAAGGGATGGATCACCACGGTGGTGTCCTTGCGGGCTTCGACGATCTCGTCCAAATAGCAGATGGCGCCGCGGCGCACGGCTCGGGCGAGAGGCCCGTCGGTCCAGACGGTTTCTCCGCCCCGAATCAAATAGCGTCCGACCAGATCCGACGCCGTGAGATCGTCATGGCACGAAACGGTGATCAGCGGGCGATCGAGCCGCCACGCCATATATTCCATGAAGCGGGTTTTTCCGCAGCCGGTCGGACCTTTGAGCAATACCGGCAGGGCGTTGGCGCAGGCGGCCTCGAAAATCTCGATCTCCGCTCCGATCGCTTCGTAATAAGGCGGGGCTCGGCGATGCGCGCCGCGATGGGCGCCGCTATCCCCGATTTCCTTCCCCTTCGGCGTCGTCATTCGCCTTGGCTTTCCTTGAGCCGATGCTCGCAAAATCGCGAGAGGCTCTTCAGGCGCGCTTCATCGCATCGAAGAATTCGGCATTCGTCTTCGTCGCCTTGAAGCGATCGAGGAGGAATTCCATCGCTTGGACTTCGTCCATCGAGGCGATCACCTTGCGCAAGATCCAGATCTTCTGCAAATCCGTCGGCTCCACCAAAAGATCCTCGCGTCTCGTACTCGAGCGGTCGATATTGATGGCGGGATAGATACGCCTTTCGGCGATCTTGCGCTCCAAGTGGATCTCGCTGTTGCCGGTTCCTTTGAATTCCTCGTAGATGACCTCGTCCATCCGCGAGCCGGTATCGACCAAGGCGGTGGCGACGATCGTGATGCTTCCGCCCTCCTCGATATTGCGGGCGGCGCCGAAAAAACGCTTGGGACGCTGCAGCGCGTTGGCGTCCACCCCGCCGGTGAGCAATTTGCCGGAAGAGGGCACCACGGTGTTGTAGGCGCGGGCGAGACGGGTGATCGAATCGAGCAGGATCACGACGTCGCACTTGTGTTCCGCGAGCCGTTTGGCCTTCTCGATCACCATCTCCGCGACCTGCACATGGCGGGTCGCCGGTTCGTCGAAGGTGCTCGAGACGACCTCGCCGCGTACCGAGCGCGCCATTTCCGTCACCTCTTCCGGGCGCTCGTCGATCAGCAGCACGATGAGGTAGCACTCTTGGTGGTTGGCCATGATGGCGTGGGCGACGCTTTGCAACATCATCGTCTTGCCCGCTTTGGGAGGAGAGACGATCAGGGCCCGCTGCCCCTTGCCGATGGGAGCGATGAGGTCGATGACCCGCAGGGTGATGTCCTCGGTGCTGCCGTTGCCGCGTTCGAGATGGAGTCGATCGCGAGGAAAAAGAGGGGTGAGGTTCTCGAAGAGCATCTTGTTCTTCGAGGCGTCGGGGGTGTCGTAGTTGATTTGGTCGACTTTGAGCAGGGCGAAATAGCGCTCCCCGTCTTTGGGCGGGCGAATCTTTCCCGATACGGTATCGCCGGTACGTAGATTGAAGCGTCGGATCTGGCTCGGGCTGATATAGATATCGTCCGGCCCCGCGAGATAGGAGCTATCGGTGGAGCGCAGGAAACCGAAACCGTCTTGGAGGATTTCGACCACTCCGTCGCCGTAGATATCCTCGCCTTTTCGGGCGTGGCCTTTGAGGATGGTGAAGATGATATCGTGCTTGCGCTGGCGCGCCATGCCCTCGATTCCCATCTTTTGCGAAAGCGCGAGAAGATCGGGCGCGGGCATTTGTTTCAATTCGGTCAGGTTCATGGATTGATCGTTATCGGCTGGGGTTGGGGGGGTAGGTCAGGCGGAGGTGGGAAAAACGCGAGACGCTCGTCGGCCAAACAAATTCGTGCAATCAAAAGGCGGTGCCAAAAGGCGGTGCGTGTAACGAGCGGGGCTTTTTCGGGTTCGAACGATAAAAATCGGGGGCGGGCGCGACCCGTCGACGAGGAATTCGGATGATTATCCGCGCTCGAAGGCGTCCGGTTCCGTTTTTGCGTATCGGGCGGCGGTCGAAAGCCGGCGCGAAACGATGCCGGGAATGCGCACGGTGCGTTCGCCGTCGGCGGTCGCTCCCATCACGAAAAGGGCATCGGCATGAGATTGACGGATCATCGAAAGATCAAGGCTCGGGCGGACGATAGGCTTATCGGAAAAATCTCGGCCGATCGCCTAAGACCGATCGACATACGAAAGCCTGTTGTCGATCTCGATCTTCCGCAAGAATCCGATACGCTTGATCCGAAATGCCGAAGGGGATTCAAGGGCGGCTCGAAGTTCGCATTGCCCCGCTACCCTTTCGGGAAAAGGTCGACTCTTTGCGTCAAGGGGAGCGATCCTGCGAATCATAAGGCTTGTTCAGCCGACCGGATCACGCTTTTCGCTTCGTCCGCGCTTTCGTCGGATTGCGGACGTCGGCTCGTTCTTTAGACGGTTTCGCCGAGGCCCCGGCGAGCGATCATGGCAAGCCGAAGTATTTTTATCATCGTTGTCCTTGGTCGGCTGCCAAGTGTACCCGCATTTTTTTCGCTTGCGGGAAAAAGCGAAGGGCTCAAAGATTGTCGTCGAGAAAAGCCGTGAGCTGGGATTTGGAAAGAGCCCCGACTTTGGTCGCCTCGACATTCCCGTTTTTGAAGAGCATCAGGGTCGGGATGCCGCGAATGCCGTATTTGGGCGGGGTGAGGGGATTGCTGTCAATATCCAGCTTCGCGACTTTCACTCGCCCCGCATACTCTTGGGCGACTTCGACCAAGATCGGTGCGATCGCTTTGCAAGGGCCGCACCACTCGGCCCAGTAATCGACGAGCACGGGGTCGGCGGCATCGAGGACATCCTCTTCGAAGCTGCCGTCGGTAACATGAACGATGCTATCACTCACTTGATTTAGTCTCCCGATCATTCGAATGTCGAAGAAAGAGTGGAAGAAAGAATTGTGCCGGTCATTGCCCGATCTTTGCAAGTGCCCAAGCGCGAGCGTGATGCCGGCGGTCGGTGGAAGTCGACGCTCGGTATCCGCAAGGACTCGCCCGGGAAGCCGAGCGAAGTGCAGGGTATTATAGTTGGCCTGATATCATTTCGATCTCCCCTTGCGCTCGCGCTCGATTCTCGCGAGCGAACATTCCGACGGCGACCGCCTCGGGCTCGATTCTTGCGAGCCGTGCGCGGTTATTTGCAAGAGGTGCCGATGAGCGACCGATTACCCGATCGTATCCCTTTTTCCAGTCTTGATCTCGAGGCCTGCGTATTGCAGGGCATCGACGCCTTGGGATTCGAGTATTGCACACCCATCCAAGCCCAGTCCTTGCCTTTGGCCCTTGCCGGCCGGGATGTCGAGGGTCAGGCTCAAACCGGCACCGGCAAGACGGCGGCTTTCCTGACCGCGATCATGAATACCCTGTTGCGCGATGCGCGCCCGGCGACGGTCGACGAGCGCGCTCCGCGGGCGTTGGTGTTGGCTCCGACGCGCGAGCTCGCGGTGCAAATCCACGCCGATGCCGAGCGTATCGGGGCCTTCACCGGCCTTCGTTTCGGCGTGGTTTTCGGCGGCACCGGCTATTTCTCGCAGCGGGAAATGCTAGAGGCGGGGCTCGACGTGTTGATAGGCACCCCGGGTCGCCTGATCGACTACTTCAAACAAGGAGTCTTTCATCTCGATGCGATACGGGTGGTGGTTTTGGACGAAGCGGATCGGATGTTCGATCTCGGCTTCATCAAGGATATTCGTTTTTTGATGCGGCGCTTGCCCCCGAGCGAGCGGCGTTTGAACCTGCTTTTTTCCGCCACCTTGTCGATGCGCGTCAGCGAGCTCGCCTACGAGCATATGAACTCGCCGACCGTGGTCAATACGAATCCCGACGAGCTGACCGTCTCCACCATCGATCAAGCCGTCTACCATGTCGGGGAGCGCGAGAAGATCCCGCTCCTGATCGGCCTTTTGCGCAGTATCGATGTCGTGCGCACCATCGTTTTTTTCAATACCAAGCGCGAGGCGGAAAGGGTTGACGAATGGCTTTGCGGCAATGGATTTCTCACCGGGATGCTCAACGGCGATATTCCGCAAAAGCGGCGTCTTTCTCTTTTGGAACGCTTCAAAAAAGGCGAGATACCGATCTTGTTGGCGACCGATGTCGCCTCCCGGGGATTGCATATCCCCGATGTCAGCCATGTCTTCAATTACGATTTGCCCCAAGATCCCGAGGATTACGTGCATCGGGTGGGACGCACCGCTCGGGCCGGGGCGAGGGGCGATGCGATCAGTTTTTCCTGCGAGCGTTTTTGCTATTCCTTGGGCGATATCGAGAAGCTCATCGGTCAAGCCATCCCCGTACGCACGCCGACCCCGCAGTTGACGGTCACACCGGAGCCTCCGACAAGACGGGCGCGAGCGCGGCCCGCAGGGCCTCGAAAGGGTCACCGAGGAAAGCCCGGCCCCGGTCGACCCCGCTCCGGCAAGGCCCGAACCGCTCGCCGATAAGGGGCGGGCAAAACGCCTTCGATCCAAGCGCCGGGCAAGGCCCGCGCTTTGCCCGCGGGGCTCGGCAATCACGGCAATCACGAGGAAAAACGACGATGTCCACCCCCCTCGCCCTTGATCCGCCGCTGGTGGTCGAGCCCCTCGATGGGGAAAAACCGCCGCGGGCGGCGGTGGTTTGGTTGCACGGATTGGGGGCGGACGGAAACGATTTCGTGCCGGTGGCAAACGAACTCGCAAGAAGCGCCGTGACCGGGGTGCGCTTCGTCTTCCCCCATGCCCCTAAGCGTCGAGTCACGATCAACGGCGGCATGGAGATGCGGGCGTGGTACGACATCCTCGCCCCCGACCTCGAGCACGAGGTGGACGAAGCGGGGGTGAGAGCCTCGGCGGCGATCGCCTCCGGCTTGGTGGAAGAGCAGATCGCCCTCGGGATCGATCCCGGACAGATCGTGCTCGCCGGTTTTTCCCAAGGCGGGGCCATCGCCTTGCATGCTGCCTTGCGTTTTCCTCGACGCCTTGCCGGGGCGCTCGCCCTTTCCACCTACCTTCCCCTGCCGAGCGCGTTGGCCGACGAGGCCCATCCGGCCAATCGGGATCTGCCGATCTTCCTCGCCCACGGAAGCCAGGATCCGATCATCCCGCTGGCCCTCTCGGAACGATCACGGGCGCGGCTGGCGGAGTCGGCCTTCGTGGTCGAGACCCATACCTACCCCATGCCGCATGCGGTGTGCCCGGAGGAGATAAGGGATATCGGCAACTGGCTGCAAAGGACGCTTTGAATTTGTCCTCGCGAGGATATCTCGGAAAAAAGCGGACGCAAGGCGCAAGGCTTCGATCGGGATATCTAGGGATATCTAGGGCTATCTAAGGGATATCTAAAGGCGGTTTCTCAAACCGAGGCTATCCGGCCAGGGTTCGAGGTAATGCTGCATCTCGGCATAGCGGTTCGGAGCCTTGCGGAAATGATGGCGCAGGAAACGGATCGGCAGGGTCAGGGAAACGGAGCCCTTGCGATATTCCTCGATCAGATCGGCGAGTTCGCGCCGATCCTCTTCGTCGATGGAGCGTTTGAGATAACCGGCAAGGTGTTGCAGGACGTTGGTATGGCGGCGGCGGGTGGCCCGTCGTCGCATCCCCTCCATCAGCAGCCCGATATATTCCTCGGCGACCCCCGCGATATCTCTTTCGCCCGCTCGGGCCACGAGCCGACCGGCGGCGCGGTAGTGCACCTCGCTATGGGACAGGAGCAAGAATTTATGGCGCGTATGAAAGTCGACCAGCCCTCTCGGGGTTGCGCCGCCGGCCATCGATCGCATCCAGCGATGGCGGGTGAAGACCCGCCCGACGAAACTTTCGCATAACGAGGGATCGTTGAGCCGACCCTCGTCCTCGCAGGGAAGCAAAGGAAAGGCTTCCATGATCGCCCGCGCGAAGATCCCCTGTCCCATGCGCGGGGTCGGACGCGAGGCCCGACGAGGCGGCTCGAAGCGCGATATGCGCTCCTGATCGTTCTCCGGCGGCGAAAGGGGTGTCGGATAGACCTTGACCCGCTCCATCCCGCAGCTCGGGGAGCCGCGCTTGAAGATATAGCCGCACAGTCGCTTCGCTTTCGGGATCACCGTCGGTGCCACCCTCGCCAAGGCTTCGGTGATATCCGCTTCGTCTTTTCCTATGCGCACCGCTCGCGGGGCCCTCGGATCTCCCGTCAGCCGGATCGGCGGGCGAGGAATCCCGAGCCCGGCCAAGGCCTCCGGGCAATAAGGCACGAATTCGAAATGGCGGGCGAGCACCCCGGTGAGGTAGCGGTCGTGTTTGTGTCCGCCGTCGTAGCGTACCGCCTCGCCGAGCAGGCAGCTGCTGACCCCGACCGGAATTCGTTCCCCGAAGGAGTCGGAGCTTTCGATATCGCAAGCCCCGGCGGTGGATTCATCCGCAGCGCAAGAAGGGGACATTGTTTTAATGAGCCTTCAAAGACGCTTCGGCAGGGTGGTCGGGGTCGGGGCCGCGGACGCGGGCGGACGGCGGGCGATCGCGTCGATCTCGATGCATCCTTGGCGGGCCAGTGCGGTGACCCCGATACAGGTGCGGGCGGGCAGTCGATCTTCGGCGAAGAAGGAGCGATAGATCTCGTTCATCTTCGCGTAGTCCCGTTCGAAACGGGTCAGGAATATCCGCACCGAGACGAGATCTTCGAGACCTAAGCCCGCGCCCTCGAGAACGATGCGAAGGTTCTCCATCACCCGCCGGGTTTGCGCTTCGATCCCGCTCGGAAAGGGCCGATCGTCATCCGCGGGATCGTTCGGCAGTTGGCCGGTGAGAAAGACGAAACCCGCGCTTTCGACGGCATGGCTATAAGGAGCGACCGGCTGTGCGGCATCGGGCACCATCAGAAAAAGAGGGTCGGTCATCGCGGGCTATCCTTGTTTCGAGCGGGAGGGGGAAAACGAGATTGCGAGATCGATCGGGGGGGGGGGGCGATCCCTCGTCGGTTCATTGCAAGATCAACAGCAGCCGCGTATTCCCTCGCCGCAGACGAATGGCGAGGCTAGCCGGTGCGGTGCGCAAGATGGATTTCATATCCTCGGTGTTGCGCACTCTGATTTCGTTGACGGCGACGATGATATCCCCGGGGCGAATGCCGTTTCGATCCGCCGCCGCGCCGCGCTCGACTTGGCTGACCAACACCCCTTCGATGCCGCGGTATTCGGGATCGTTCTCGTCCAAGTCGCGTAGGCTCGAACCATCGAGCGCCCGGTGGGAGGGCGATTCGAAGTCGTTCCCGATCGTGGCCGTGATACGCAGCGCTCTTCCTGCCCGGATCAGATCCAGATCGACGGCCTCGCCGACCCGGATCAAGGCGATCGAGTTGAGCAGATCGCGGGCATCGTCCACCTTGGAGCCGTTGATCGCGGTGATCACATCCTCTACCCGAAGCCCGGCTCGGGCCGCCGGGGAGCCCTCGCGTACGGTCAAGACGACCGTCCCTCGACCGTCTTCGACCCCCAAGGCCTCGGCCAGATCCGGATCGAGATCTTGCACCACCACTCCGATCCCCCCGCGCTCCATATCCCCGTATTCGACCAGCTGACGCATCACCGCCGAGGCCATATTGCTGGGCACGGCAAAGCCGATTCCGATATTGCCGCCGCTCGGCCCGATAATCGCGGTGTTGATGCCCACCAGCTCGCCTTTGAGATTGATGAGGGCGCCTCCGGAGTTGCCCGGGTTGATCGAGGCATCGGTCTGGATGAAATCCTCGTAGTCCTTGAAGTCGAGACCGCTGCGACCCAAAGCGCTGACGATCCCCGAGGTGACGGTTTGCCCGAGGCCGAAGGGGTTGCCGATGGCGATCACGAAATCACCGACTCGAAGCGCGTCGCTGTCGCCGACGGGCATCGCGGTCAGACCCTCGGCGTCGATTTGCAGCAAGGCGATATCGGTGCCGGGATCGCTGCCGAGCAATTCCGCCTCGAAACGCCTTTTGTCCTCGAGGGTTACCACCACGGCGTCGGCGCGGGCGACGATATGGTGATTGGTCAGCACCAGACCGTAGCGGGTATCGACGATCACCCCGGAGCCCGCGGCTCGCTCGCGCATGGGCGGCGGCTCGGCTTGGGGAAAATCGAAAAAATGACGGAAAAAGGGATCGCGCAGCAAAGGGTTGTAGCGTCGGGGGGCTCGGGTCTTGACCGAGATATTGACGACCGCCGGAGTGGTTTCTCGCAGCAGCGGCGCAAGCGAAGGGATCCCTTCGTGCATCGGGAGCGCGGCGTTGGCGATATTGCCGCTTCCGGCAATCGAAACGATAGCCGTTTCGATGAGCGCCAAAGAGCATAAAAGAGCGATTGCCGCCAAGCGACCCCCCAAGCGACTCCCCAAGCGACTCTTAGCCCTCGCCGTCATCGTTGTTTCCGGTTTATATCGTCTCGTTCGAAGAAAGCGCCCCTCTTTTCGTCCGCGGCGCCGGTGATATTCAAGACCTTGCTTGGCGCCTGCGATCGAATCGAAGGCCTTTGCCGGGAATTCAAAGGATGCACCTTTCCCGCGGTCGAGCGAGCGCTCGTCCGGTCGCTTTTCGGGGCCCATGGTCTTTTCTTTTGCCTCTTCATCCTTCCGACGATGCCGGATCCCCCGGCGCACTCATCGAAGATCGCCGCCGGCATTCGATATCGAAAAGCGTCCGTATCGGCGCACTTTTTCATTGTTCCATCGAAAAAAAACCTCGCATATCGACAGCCGAGGCTTTTCGTGACAGTCGTTCTCGATGCCCTTTCGCTCGATAGTTTTCGAAGGGGAATTATATCGATACGCAGTCGAAATCATGGCGCACCATATTGACAAGATCGCTCGCTTCGTGTAATGGTGGAGATAGCGATTTCATTCACGATTTCATTCGACCGACAAAAGGGATTCGACATGGAAAAGACGATGAACAAACGGCTTTTTTCTTGGGTGTCAAGGGCTTGTCGAGCGGCGGGGCTGATTGCGATGACGGCTCTTGTCGGAGCGGCGCAGGCCGACGAGAGCGAGAATCCCCCGACCGAGCCCGATACGAATGCGCAATGCCTGACGTCGGACGATATCAGCAAGATCATGAAGGGCGATCTCGATTATGTGAAGCAGCAGGTCCAGTCGGTCGACGGGCGCACCTTCCGCAATTGCCGGGATCAGTTGGGTTATATGCCTATCCATATCGCGATAACGGCATCGTGGCCGAAGATCGTGAGTTATCTTCACGAGGCGGGTGATCCGAGGAACAAACTCACCGATCCGATCGGTGCCGAAGACCCGATCAGCGCCTGTGAGATCGCCACTAATCTCGTGCGCGACGTGGGGGGTTATTTGGATAGCATCGATAGCCGCCCGGCCGATGACCCGCATTTGATAAAAGTGAAAGAACATCTCGTGCGTGCCAAGCAGGTCGGGGAACTCGTTTGCGGCGACGACGAGACCGAGGACAGCCCGGCGGAATCGGAAAGCCCGGCGAAATCGGAAAGCCCGGTCGAACCCGACTGCCCCAAACCCCAAGTGATCACCATCACGAAAATCCCCTCCGGGCTCGCCGAGGTCGAAGGCGAGTTGTGGCAGAGGGTCGAGTTCGAGTTCGACACTTTCAAGGGGGAGGCGGAGATCACCTTCGAATGCAAGCGGGCGGGCGAGTGCACTTGGTTCATGACCGAAAGCGACGGCTATGAACCGCTCACTTGCAAGATCCTTTGGCAGGGCGGGATCGAAACGCTGAAGTCCAAAATCTTTTCCGGTGCGGATTTCGTCGCCCAGACGAGTGTCGTGCAGTGCGCCGTGGTCTCCGACGACGCCTTCACGATTTCGCTCAAACAGACGCAATAAACCCGAGTCGGAAACCGAGTCGGCAACGGAATCGGAATCGATACCGGTTCCGTTGCCGAGAAGGCCGATGCCCCGGTAAACGATGCGGGTTTTCGGATAAGCGTTCTCGGATAACCACAGGTCCGCCTACAAGGCGGCTTCGGGGAGGATGCCGGGAGTCGAGCCCGCTTGATATTCACCGCCGAGCCAAGCGATGACCCCGGTGGCTACTTGCGTGGCTACTTGCGTGGCTATTTGCGCATCGTGTCGAGGATCGGCCCGCAGCCTCGGCCGGGTTTTGCGGCTTTTTTTATGCGCTTCGTATCCGATGCGGCGCTACTCGATATAACTCCCCCTTTCGAAGAGATCTTGCGAGCCGAGACAAAGGGCTTTTCCGCCCCTCGACATCTACGAACACTACATCTACGAACACCGCGCCGCCATCTCGATCCTCGTGATGACGCAGGCCCCCGGGAGCGCATCGGCGTTCGGACTGACGGCAACGACGATCAGTTCATCCCTCGAGGGAAAAACGCGGGAAAGGCGCTCGATGACAATATCCAATCGGATATCGTTCAATAATTCGCCTAGACGAGGAGCATCGCCGGTTTCGTGGCCATCGAGCGCCAGCTGCAATATCCTTCTTGCAGCGATATCGACATATTGCACGTTTCGGGTACTTCCGCCGACGAAATCCCGCCGCATGGCGGCGAAGTCCGTCAGGTCGGGCTTCGTTCGAAAATCCTCGTATCGGTTCAGGATCGATGCCGTGGCTTCCCCTAGTTTCGCGCTTTCCACCTCCCCGCTGATGAACATGATCCGTATCGCGCGACCGTAATTCATATAACCCGCATCGAAGCCATAGCTCGCCCGGAGAACCGTTCTGACCGCATCGAAGAGCGGCCCATCGACCGGTCGGGCAAAAAAACGCAAGGCAAGCAGATCGGTCAGATAGCCCCCTTCGGCACTCGGTGGCAGTCGCCCGAAAAAACCGAGTATCGATTTTTCCGCATCGGGCAGGTGCAGCAAGATGGTTTTGGGGGAAAAATCCGCTTCTACGGCAGGCGCACTTCGATCCCTCCCCTCCGGCAGAGCGAAGAGCAAGCGGTCGATCGCTTTTGCCGCATCCTCGCGCGAGATCGCCCCGGTGACCGCGATCGTCAGCCCGGATCCGACAATGGTTTCCGCATGCCAGCGGCGCAAATCATCGACCTCGACCTTGTCGATGGCATCGAGATCGGAGAGGCTCAAGAAATCGTCGAGCGCTCCTTCGCCCAAAATCGCAAGCCGGGCCACGGCTTCCATCCGCCGCGCTATTTTGGTTTGCGCCTGTGTTGTATTTGCCGACAATCCCTTCTTGATCCGCTCGATCCAAGCCTCGTCGAACTGCGGTGTCGAAAGCATCTCGCTCGCTATCGAAACGATCTCTTCGAGATATTCTTCGGGAAAGGTCAGCTCCCCGAAGGCATGATTCGCACGGACATAGAACCGCCCGCGAGCGTCTTTGTCGTTGAAAAACTCCAGCACTTCTTGCGGCGCGAGCGCCTTCGTTCCGCCGTTCAAAATGGTATCGGCCGCCACATAGGGTACCGCCGGGTTGTTTTTTGCCTCGTAGGCCCAATGCATCGGCCACGCGATCGTGATCGTTATTTTGTCGATGCCCTCTTCATCGACCGGCATGAAATGGAAGAGCCGGCCGGCGGGGGTCTTGGCCGATACGACCGCTCGATCGGCGCTTTCCGTGCATGAAATCAGCGTCAGCGCCAAAGCCAGGCAAAGCGAAATTTTTCTCATTCCAAAACTACCTCGTCGCCTTGACGAGGCGCGTCGCTTCTCGCCCCTCGTTCGCCAAGGATTTCAAGAATCGATTGAGATCATCGGCGCGAATATGCCGCAGCGCTTTCCTTTTATCGGATAGAGAAACGATCGCTTTTCCCGTCATGAGCCGCCCAAGGGCCAAGTCGAAGTCAAGCCTTGGGCGATCTCGTTCCAAAACCCCATCCAAATCATCTTCGATACGCGATAAAATTCTCTCGAAACTTTCTTGCGGGAGTCCGTTTTCCAATATCGCTTGGAACTCGACTTCGAACACCCGTTGCAGCTCTTCCAAGGGGATGCCGCGGTCGGGACGGGCGTCGAAGCCGATGTGTAGATATCGATCTCCGATCAGATCGATATCGAAGGAGAAGCGTCGGGCGACGAAGCGATCGAATCGAAGGGGTTTGGCAAGGCCTCCGGGCAAAGTGGAGTCCAGCGCATTCTCGGCTATCTGCGCAATCATCTCGCAACGCGCGATGGAATCACAGGCCGAAAGCGGAACCAGCTTACGGTAAATGAATATGTCTTCGGCGAGGCCAGGCAGCGACAAAAACGCGCTGTCGCTCGACGATCCCTCTTCCACCCAATCGGTCGAAACCGAAAGCGGCGCACTTTCGCCTTCGATCTCCCCCGACAGTGTATCGAGCACGGCTTCGAAGCGTTTTTCGCTCATATTGCCATAAGCCAATAGCGTCGCGTTCGCTAAAACATGGCTTTGTCGATGAAGGCTTTTCGCGTCTTCGAGCGAATATCGAGCGATAGTCGGCGGCTCCCCCAATACCGAACGAGCCAGTCCTCCTTTGCCGTAAAGGCTTCGGTCCATATCCCGATATACCGGGTACAAGGGCCGTTCCAAGACGCGGAAATCGTATTCTCGCAAAAGGATATCACGCTCTTGCAGAGCGAAATCCCGGTCCACGCTCAGCGGGGCCGAAACCGAAATCAGTTTTCGCAAAGAGTCGGGCAGATCGTCGGCATCCGCATCTTGCCGGTAAATCGTGCTGAAGTGGTTGATCCGGGCATCGGTGTGATGGTCTTTGTCATCCTTGCCGTCTTTGTTTGCCTTTGCGCCGAAGGCGCTCAGCCATGCCAAGTGTTCGACATAATGCGCCAATCCCTCGTCGAAGGGGTTCGAAGCCTCGCCTGAGGGAAATACGAGGTAGAGGGAAATGCCCCCTATTTCTCGATCCCGGATCATAATTGCCTTCGAGAACACCCCCGCCTTTGCGTAATAGGGGGCGAAATCGGGCTCTTTCGGGCTGCGCTCGTCCAAAAGCCACAGTGCCCAAGCGATGCCGACCGAGGCGGCGATATAACCGACGATTCTCATTCGACAATCCATTCGACAATCCATAACGAGGGGCGAGAAGACCTCGCAGGCTTCGATACGAGATTCAGGTCGATCCTTTCCCTTCGGGTGTCTCTATCGCTTCGTCGAAAACGGGCTTGGAATCGTGGAAGGCCGTGGGATTTTCATCGCTTCGATTTTATAGGGCATCGTTCCAAGCCTTAGGTGTCGCCTACGCTTCGACCATCGAGGATTCGAAACCGGGGTGCGGGGGATCGAAGCCGCCGCCCTTGCCGGTCGGGCTCGAGTCGAAGGACATCTTGGCGAGTCGTCCTTGTTTCGGCATCCGCGCCTTTTTGCCAACGTCATCCGACGAGCGCCTTCGGCGGCGATCGGCGCTTCTTGCCGGCGATCTTGAGGGCTTGGCTTTTTGGCCTCGATGGACTCTTTGATTCGCGCTCGAAAGCCCCGATGTCGATCCGAGATCGGCAAAGCGCGTTGCGATGCTCACGAGGCCCGGCGGCGGTTTCTTCGACGATCGCATTCGATCGATATCGTCGATCCGAAACGAGACGCTTTGTTTTATCCCTCGCGGGCTCTTTTTCCGGCGCCGGTATTGCCGACAGGGTTAAAATTTCCGACAATTGGCATTATCCGAGATCGCTTCGTTCGGCGATGAACGCCATTTCGAGATGACGACGAAGGGCGCGATAAGGGGTTGAAATCGCTCGTTTCGCCCCCCATTTATCGCCCGACCACCCCTTGGAAGTCGGAAATCGAGGGCGAAAACCGAAATCTTCTTCAAGGAGCACGGTTTCAAGATGATCGAGATCAAGAAGTTGACCAAACGCTTCGGGTCCTTGGTTGCGGTGAACAAGATTTCTTTCGATGTCTCCCGCGGCGAAGTGCTCGGATTTCTCGGCCCCAACGGCGCCGGGAAATCGACCACCATGAAAATGGTGACGGGATTTTTGGCCCCCGACGAGGGAAGCATCACCATCGATGGCGTGGATATCACTCGCGATCCCGTCAGGGTCAAGAAACGAATCGGCTATTTACCGGAAGGCGCCCCTCTATACGGCGAGATGACCCCTCGCGCCTTCTTGGGATTCATCGCCCGCATCCACGGTTTTCGCGGCGCCCAAGCAAAAGAGCGGGTGGATTCGGTAATCGAACGGGTCAGCATCGAGTCCGTGGTGCACAAGCCGATCGATACCCTGTCGAAGGGATTCAAGCGGCGCGTCGGCTTGGCCCAAGCCATCTTGCACGATCCGGAAATTCTGATCCTCGACGAGCCGACCGACGGACTCGACCCCAATCAGAAGCACGAGGTACGCACCCTGATCCGCAGTATGGCGGCGGAGAAGGTGATCGTTCTTTCGACCCATATCCTCGAGGAAGTGGACGCGGTCTGTAGCCGAGCCACGATCATCGCCGACGGTCGGATCGTCAGCGACGAGCGCCCCGACGATCTTCTGCGGCGCTCGAGGGTGCACGGGGCTTTGCGGCTTCGTTTGCGCAGCGGCGGCGATCCCGAGCGAGCGGCGGCGATGATCGCCTCCTTCGGCTCCCTGCCCGGGATCGATGAAGTCGAGGAAGTCGCGAATCAAGAAGGAAAGGTGGAACTCCTGCTCTTTTCCGGCGCCGGCGTCGTTCCCACCGTGGCCGTCGCCGATGCCGCTCGCAGCGGCGGCTGGGAGGTCCTCGAGATGTACGTAGAGCGCGGGCGCCTTGACGATGTCTTTCGCGAGATCACCACCGACATCGGTCCCAGAAAAGATCGAAGAAAGGATGGCGGCAACCGAGGAGGTAGGGATCATGGCTGATGTCTGGACGATTTGTCGGCGGGAACTGACGGGGTATTTCGGCACCCCCATCGCCTACGTTTTCCTCGCCATTTTCGTGTTCTTGAGCGGAATTTTCGCTTTTTATATCGGCAATTTCTTCGGTCGGGGTCAGGCGGATCTGCAGGCTTTTTTCGTCTATCACCCCTGGCTTTATCTCTTTTTGATCCCGGCCTTGGCGATGCGGCTATGGGCGGAGGAGCGACGCTCGGGCACGATCGAGTTGCTCTTCACCCTTCCGATCACCATGGGAGCGGCGGTGCTCGGCAAATTCCTCGCGGCGTGGATTTTCACCGCCGTCGCCTTGGCGATGACCTTTCCCGTATGGATCACCGTCAACTATCTGGGCGATCCGGATAACGGCGTGATCTTCGCCAGTTATCTGGGCAGCCTGTTGATGGCCGGAGCCTTCCTCTCGATCGGCTCTTGCGTTTCGGCCCTGACCCGCAATCAGGTGATCGCCTTCGTCGTCAGCGGGGTGGTTTGTCTTTGCTTCGTGCTCAGCGGCTTTCCCATGGTGCTGAATTTCTTCAGCGCTTTCGCCCCGCCGATCATCGTCGAGACCGTCCGCACCTTCAGCTTTCTCGATCACTTCTACGCCATCAACAAGGGGGTGCTGAACGCCGTCGACGTGATCTATTTCGCCTCTCTGATCCTGTTTTGGCTTTTCGTCAATGCATTGGTGATCGAATGGCGCAAAGCCGCTTGAAGGCGCCAAGGGCAAGGGCATCGAAGGCGTTTTCGCGCTCCCGAGAAGGCTTCGGCCGCGAATATCGTCGACACCCGATCCCAAGGCCCTTCGTGTTTCGACGATGACGGGTTTGCAAACCAGGACCTGTATCTTCCCCCTCGCTTTTTTCCGGCATCGGTGATCCGGCATAGGGCCGGCATAGGGAGAGAACGCATGATCAGTCGTTTGATGACCACTACCGGGATGGCCCTGGCCATCGTCTTGTTATTTGCGGTCAATATCCTTGCAAGTCGCACCCTCGATTCGGCGCGTATCGATCTCACCGAGAACAGTCTGTTCACCCTCTCGGAGGGGACGCGCAATATCCTTGCCAATCTCGAAGACCCGATCACCTTGCGGCTTTACCTCTCGCAAGGGGAACTGGCCAACGCCAGCCGGATCAGCGGCTATACCGATCGCGTACGTTCGCTGTTGAGGGAATACGAGCGCTTGGCCAAGGGCCAGATCGTATTGCAGGTGATCGACCCCGAACCCTATACCGACGACGAAGATCGCGCGGTCGGATACGGCCTGCAAGGGGTTCCGGTCGGTAACGAAGGGGCGAATTTCTACTTCGGTCTCGTCGGTACCAACTCCGTGGATCAGATGGAGGTGATTCCTTTTCTCGCCGCCGAGCGCGAGACTTTTTTGGAATACGACCTCACGCGTCTCATCCACGGCCTCACCCGTCCGCCGCAAAAGATCGTGGGGGTGTTGAGCACCTTGCCGATCGACGGCGCGCCGCCGGGGATCGCCTCCCCCCAAGGGGAAGCGCAGTGGGTGGTGCACGAGCAGTTGGGCCAACTTTTCGAGGTGCGCCGCCTCGATGACACCCTCGAGGAGATCGAGGAGGATATCGATATCTTGATGCTGGTGCATCCCCAGGGCTTGTCGCCGAAGACCCTTTACGCGATCGATCAATATGTATTGCGCGGCGGACGCATCCTCGCCTTCCTCGATCCCTTTTCCGAGATTCAGATGCAGGTCGCCGCCTCCGGCTTGACTCCGGCCGGGGGTTCTCGGCGCTCCGAACTCGGCGATCTGCTGTCGGCGTGGGGGGTTTCGCTCAGCGACGATGTCGCCGCCGATCTCGGCTTGTCGATGCAGGCGCAGTTTCAACAAGGCGGACGGGTATTCACTTTCGATTATCCGGTCTGGATGGTCGTCAAATCCGAACTCTTCGATGCCGACGATATCGTCACCGGAAACCTCGGCAATGTCACGATGGCCACCGCGGGCTTTTTCGAAGCGGCCAAAGGGGCCACCACCACCTTGACGCCGCTGATCTCGACCACCGACCGCGCCGCCAAGGTCACCACGCAGCGTATCGACGAGGTCAACTCCAATCCTCAGGCCCTGCGCGACGATCTGGAATCGGAAGGGCGTTCCCTGCCGCTGGCGGTGCGGGTTTCCGGACCGATCGTCTCCGCCTTCCCCGAGGGTCCCCCGGCGGAGGAATCCGAGGGCGATGAATCGAGCGCCACCGACGAAAGCGTGGACGAAAGCGCGGCCGAAGGCGATCACATCTCGGAATCGAGCGAGGATGCCCAGATGATTCTGGTGGCCGATTCCGACGTGCTGACGGATCGTTTGTGGGTGTCGGTACAGAACCTGCTCGGGAATCGGATCGCGATCCCCAGTTCCGCCAACGGAAGTTTCGTGGTCAATGCCGTCGATAACCTCGCGGGTTCGGGCGATCTGATCAGCGTGCGAAATCGCGGTAGCTTCTCGCGCCCCTTCGCAAGGATCATCGAGCTGCGGCAGCAGGCGGAGCGCGATTATCGGGCCAAGGAGCAAGAACTGACGGCCAAACTCCAAGATGCCGAGCGCCGCCTTCGGGAGCTGGAGGAGCGGCATCAGGAAAACAGCGAGAGCGTGATTTTGGATGATGCCCAGCGCCAGGAGATCCGACGCTTTCGTCAGGAGAAGGTGCGGATCAACAAGGAGTTGCGCGATGTGCGTCGTCGCTTGCGCGCCGATATCGAGTCTTTGCAAGGCTGGCTTCGCTTCGCCAATATCGGCCTCGTGCCGATCCTGATCGGGATCGGGGGGTTGCTGGCGGGTTTTGTCCATCTTCGGCGCCGGCGGCGAGCGACGACGAGTTTGACAGCGGCATGAAGGCGACGGGATCCCCGATGACGCATCGTCGCCGGGATCGGTAGCCGAACGATCGGGGAATCGCCGCCCGGGGAAATCGAAAAGGAGGCAGTAAGAATGCGCGGATTTCGTTGGATCCTTGTGCTTGTCGTTTTGGTCGTCGTCGCGGTCGGGGCGGTGTATCTGTCGGATAGGACATCGGAGCGAGTCGCCGGCGGCGACGAGACGGCCTTTCCGCATTTGCTCGATCGGATCAACGAGGTCGCCCGAATCCGGATCGAGGGCTATGGCGACCCCTTCCATATCGTTCGCGCCGACGATGCTTGGGTGGTAGAGGAAAAGGATGGCTACCCGGCGAATCCGGATCGGGTCTACCGACTTTTGGTCGGGGGGGCGAGCCTGAAACTCCTCGAGCCGAAGACCTCCCGTCCGGAGTATTACTCCGAGTTGGGGGTCGAAGATCCCCAAGAGGAGGGCGCGGATTCGTTGCGGGTTCGGCTCGAAGGCGCCGGCGGCGAGGAGTTGGCGCGCTGGGTGATCGGGAATCGTCGCAGTTCAGGGGCGAATCGCGATCGTTCCGAGCTCTATGTGCGGATCGCGGACGATCCCCAAGTGTGGTTGGTGGAGGGATCGTTGCCCTCGGGAAGGTCGGCGGTGGATTGGTCCGTGCGCGACGTCGTCGCGATACCCGTCGATCGCATCCGTCAGGTCACCGTCGAGCATGAGGACGGGCAGGTCGTTCGGGTGAGCAAGGAAAGCCGCAGCGACAGCGAATTCACGTTGCAGGATATCCCGGCGGGACGCGAGCTCGACGCCGCCTATCGCATCAGCGATCTCGGGGGCTTCATCCAGGATCTGCGCCTCGACGACGTGCTCTCGCGGACGAAATACGACGAGGAGGAGTTCGAGGCCGACAAAGGCTTGGCCCTGAGCGTGCTCACCTTCGACGGTCTGCGAGTGCTCGGGGAGATCAAGCGTCGCGATTCCGAGGGCTGGCTCGTATTGCGCGCCGAAGTGGACGAGGAAGCCTTCGCCGCCGAGGCCGCGGCGGCCGAGGCGTCATCGGAGGAAGGGGCGGCCGATAGCGGCGAGAGCGGCGAGCAGACCGACGGCGAATCCGATGCCGATGCCGATACCGATACGCCGGAAGCCTCCCTCGATCGCGAGGCCATCGTCGCCGAGGTCGAGAGTCTCAACGAGCGCTGGTCGATGTGGGCCTACGAACTCCCGGGCTACAAGGTCGGCTATGTCAACGTACGCATGGACGGCCTCACCCGTATTCCCGAAGAGGAAGAGGGCGACGAATCCGGCTCTTAGATGCACGGTCTTCGAAAAGCCGGGGCGGCTCGAAGTGCGAAAATCGAAGCCGCCTGTCGCTTGCCATCGCTCCGGCATCGGATCGGGGTGCTCGGGAGCGTCGGAGCCGGATATCGGATTCTCGCTCGTCGCGCGGTCGATCCCGCTCCCGGGGGGCCGTTTTCTCGTTCGAAAGCGGCCGTGGCCGGCGGCGACCGGCGCGGCCCCCGAAAAAAAAGCGCCCGAGATCGCCTCTTTCGAGCATAGCCTTCGCATGAATCTCGCCCGACGCTTCCTCGAAGCGATCCGAGGAGCGATCCGGGCCAATCCTTTCGCCGCTTTTTTCGCCGACTCCTTTCGATCCTCCCCATGACCGATACCCTCTCGTCCGATCGCAATCCCCTCCTGCCGGGCGACGGGGATATCGTGGTTCATTTCGCCCACCCCGCCTACCGCTTGGCGCAATGCTTCGCTCGGCGGGATATCCCCATCTCGCATTTCCAGACGGAGAACCGGGCCGATACCCTTGCCCGCTTAGGCGAAGGGCATGTATTGGTGCTTTCGGGGTTGTGGTCGAACGATATGCTCGAAGCCGCCGCGAATCTTCGTTATATCCAAGTCTGCGCTGCGGGTTATGACCAGTTCGATCGCGAGGCTCTGCGCGCCAAGGGGGTGCGGCTGGCCAATGGAAGCGGTGTCAACCGCAATGCCGTCAGCGATCATGCGATGGCGATGATCCTCGCCTTCGCGCGCCAAATTCACAGTGCCCGCGACCGTCAGCGCGAGCGTCTTTGGCGACCGATGATTTCATCGATCGATCGGCGCGAGGAGGAACTGGAGGGCAAAAGGATTTTGATCTACGGCTTGGGAACCATCGGCTCGCGCTTGGCCCGACTCGCCCGCGCTTTCGGGATGTATGCGATCGGCATCAAGCGCAACATCGCCGACCATGACGGATCGGCCGACGAAGTCAAATCCCCCGCCGATTTCCTTGCCACCCTCGCCGAGGTCGATATCGTGGTGTTGACGTGCCCCTTGACCCCCGAAACCGAGGGCTTGGTCGATGCCGCCGCCTTGGCGCGCATGAAGCCCACGGCCTACCTCGTCAACGTCGCTCGCGGGCCTTGCGTGGACGAAGCGGCGTTGGCCGACGCTTTGCAGGCCAAGACCATCGCCGGGGCGGGTATCGACACCTTCGCCTCGGAGCCGCTGCCTGCCGATTCCGTGCTCTGGGGGTTGGAGAATGCGCTGATCACCCCTCATAGCGCCGGGGAGACGCGTCGATACGAGGAAAACGTGATCGATATTCTGCTGACGAATCTTCGTCGCTTGCAGCGAGGCGAGGAAGACTTGGTCAATCGGATCGTTTAGCGCGGATCGTTTAGCGATCCCTCCTTCCTTCGTCTTCCTTCCGGTCCTTTTCGAAGGGGATCTCGAAAGCGACCTCAGTCGTTGTCGATCACCCCGGCTCCCGCTCCGCTCAAGCGGGATCGCTCGCTGTTTTCGACCAGCAAGCCCTCGGCGAGGGCGTACAAACGCCGCCAGAGCGCCTCTTCGATCTCCGCTCCCTTTCCCTCGTCAGGACGCTCGCCAGGAGGATCGAGCCGGAGATCGCTGCCGCCTTCGAGCATCGGCTCGTCGGTGCGTTCGGATCCGAGGCTCGTCAGGCGGATCGACATCGAGGCCGGGCCGGAAAGCGCAACCGGCGCACCCTCGATCCGTCCTCGTCGGCAGATCAATTCGATACTCTCTTCGGTCGTCGCTTCGGTCGCCGGCCCCTTCTCCGGCGGCGCCGGCGCAAGGCTTGAACGGGGGCGACAGGAGATCTTGACGATCCCCTCGATCCCTTTGGAAGCCCGCAACAAGGGATGCAAGATCAGCGAGGGAATATCGACCGCCTCGACGCCGGCGATAAACGTCTCTTCGCAAGGGCCGGCGGCGGCCGCGACGATCAGCCGATCGCCGATGCTCGGACCGCACCACAAAGAGGAAAGGAGGGCATCGGCTTTTTGCGCAACGAGTTTTTGCGCCACGAAAAGGCCGCTGCTTGCCGGAGCGGGCGCGAAGCGAAAGGCGGTCTTCCGATCCAGCGCTTCGAGCCCTTCGACGAGATCGCCGATATTGCCGAGGACGGGATCCCCCGCGATCCTCGAGCGAAGGATTTGCCCGGCGATCATCCCCGCTTCTTCGGCCAACCCCGGGGGCAAGCCGACGCTCGCGGCCGCGCGGACGGTCGCCTCTTTGCACTCGTTCAGCGACACATGCACGAGGCAATGAATCTCACGCTTTCTCGAGCGACGAAAAGCGGCCGCTATCGCTTTCTTGGGGGCTCGTCTTCGAGCCCTCGGGCGGGGAAAAAAGCGTCGGAAAATACCAATCATCGGCCGCAGGATCCCCGCTTTCTTCCGGCAGCGGGGCTCCTTGGTAAAGGGTGATGCGGGTCCATAGATCGGATTTCGGATCGAATTTCGACGCCCCGAAGCAGGCGAGCTTGGCCCGTAGCAGATCGATCGGCCGACACTTCGACGCCAGCAGATTGCCCCGAATTTCGGCGTAGTCCAGCGCAAGGCCCGTCTGCGCTCGTCGCGCGCAATGGCGCAACTCGGGATGACGCGCAAGAAAAAGGGCCAGAGAATCCTTGCCCCGGCCGCTATCGATCTCGGTGGCCAGCGTCCTCGCCAGACGGTCGATATCGCGGGCGACCCCGATCGGCATTTCCCGCTCCGCTCCCGGCTCGAAATCCCGCTCCCCCCGCCGCGGCTCCATCTTTTCTTTGGAGTGGTACCAAAAATGGCGTTTCGCCTCGGGGCGGGAGAAATCCTGCGCCAGCGCCCACGCGTAGCGCTTTTCGATGGCGGCGCTCAGATCCGCGACCGAACCGGTGGGATCGAGAAGAGGGAAATCCTCCTCTTCGGCCCTTTCCAAACCCTCGGCAAGGTCGTCTATCGAATCGCCGCCGGATTCCAGCAGGAGCGATATCACCAGCTCTTCGGTCTCCGGCGAGGAATGCGTTTGCGCATAGCGAAGGATATCCTTGCGATGATTGCTCGAACGATCGCCGGGCGTCGTTTCTTGCGGCAGCGGCTTCGGATCCCTTCCTTTGCCCTCTTTGCCCCACCCGTCGATCCAGTCCTCGATTTGCGCAATTTCCCGATGCACGGACTCGATGCAACGGCGGCGCTCGTCGTCCTCGCTATGCCACTCGCGCAAATGGGCTTTCGCCCGTTGCAGGAGAAGACGGAATGCCGATAGATCGTCGCGAGAATTCTCGCTCGGTTCGAGGGCTCGGGCCAAAGCGGCCTCGCGGGCGTGAAACCAGCGGTGGATGAGGCCCGGATGACGGATCAGAAAGGGCACCATGCCAAGGCCGGTCGCATTGCCGACCCCGAGGTGGCGTTTGAGGCGGGCATCGATCCCGACGGCCTTCGCCGGGGCGCGCCGTCGGGCGAGGTGCTCGATCAGATCGAAAGTGAAGCATCGGATCAGATAAACGGTCAGCATCTCGGCGCGAAAAGGGCCGGCCAATTCGGGGCGACGGGCGTAGCGCTGCCGATCCGCCAAGCCGAATTTCCCGTTGCCGTAGACCGCGGTGGTGCGCATCAAATAGCCGACTCGGTTGATGAAGTCGGGATCCGGTTGTCGGCCTGCGGCGAGTCGCTCGAGGGTATGTTCGAAGAGGCGGGAGCTGCGGTTGGCTCGGCTGAGCACCAGATCTTGCGCCGAGAATCTGCCTTTTTCCTGCTTCGGGGTCTGCTTTGCCAGTCGTTCGATATCGGCTTTCGACGGCACCCCGTCGAAGAGGGTGAAGGTCGTATCCCAAGCATCGGCGATCACGCGATCGGTGCGTCTCGAAGGGTCCAATCGGTGGGAAAAGCCCACCAAGGAGTATTGTCGTTGGGGGCTTCGAACGGTGCGAACGACATGGCCGAAGCCCTCGTCGTCGAGCGCAAGAAGGGGCTCTTCGAATCGCCACCCCTCTTGGTGTATCGATCGGATCAGGCTGCGCGAGAAGCTCAGTCGGTTGGCGAAGACGACCCCCAATCGCTCCGGTCGCATGATATCGTCCGGTGAACGAAAGGAAAGGGCCTCGGCGGCGTCGTTTTTGTCGATATTCTTCATGGAATCGATCTCGGTCGATGGATCTCGGGCGAGGCTTTTCGCAAGGGACTCTCGACGGCGGGAGAAAAAGGATCGTTTCCGCCGCTCGGTCCGTCGAGGCTCTTGATGGCGCGATCGTACCGTGATTTCCTCGGGCTATTTCGCCGCCGGGCCCTCGCGCTCGGGGTCGATACGCGGTATGCGCATGAACGCCACCGCCGCGGCGCACGATATCGGCAACAGGGCCAAGACGAGCAATGGCCCGTCGTATTCGCCGACGAGATCGTAGCCGACCGAGAGCGGGATCGGGCCGAGCGAGGCCCCGATCACCATTCCCATCTGGGCCGTCCCCAAGATGGACCCCAAATGCGCCCGCCCGAAAAAGCGTGGCCAAACATAAGCGAAAAGCGCCATCATCGCTCCGTTGGACAGACCGAAGACGAGGGCGAAGGCGATCGCCGTCAGCTGCCCTTGCACTTGACTCATCATCACCAAAGACAGGCTAGTCGATAGCAGCGCCGCCATATAAAGAGGACGGGTCGGCAGTCGATCGAGGAGATGGCCGATGATCAAAGAGGAGATGACCATCATCAACGCCATGACCGGGAAAACCGAGGTCGCCAACGCCGCTTCGAGCCCCTTGGCGTCGAAAACCGAAAGCTGATGGAAGAAGATCGCGGTCGCCAAGGCGGAGTGGACGGAGTTGGAAACCAAGATGATCCAAAATGCATCGGTGCGTCGCGCCTCGGCAAGATCAAGCCCCCGGTCGGCATCCTCCTTCGTCGATCTCCCGCTCCCCCCGGCGGCGTCATTCGAGTTCTTCGCCGGGCTCCCCTCGCCTTCGCCGCCCGCCTTCGGCTTGCCGTCCGGCACGAGCCCGAGTTGCTCCGGGCGATCGAAAAGCAGCAGCATGACCGGCGGCAGCAAGAGCAGCCAAGTGCCGACCCCCATCACCACCCACGCCATCCTCCAGCCATAGCGTTCGTTCAGCCACTGCGCGACGGGGGGATGCACAGCGATGCTGAGCGCAAAGCCGAGCATGGTCAGGCCAAGCGCGATCCCCCGTCGTCGATCGAACCATTGCGAGGTGAGGTTGTTCGCGCAGAGCATCAGCGAACCTTGACCCAAAAAGCGCAGCAGGCCGAAGCCCAGCGTCAGCAGGATGAAGCCGCTGACCGCTCCGAAAGCGATGGCCGCGGCCCCGAAGGCGACGACGATGGCGATCAAGGTCCGGTGCACCCCTTCGCGGTCGACGATCCTCCCGACGAAGGGGAGACCGAATGCCGCCGCGAGGGTCGCGAAAGCGTAGGCGCTCGAGATCGACGTATGCGATATCCCCAAATCCCGGGAGATCGGCAACAGGAAAACACCGAAGGTATGGGATTGACCCGGACCGCTGGCGAACATGATCAAGGCGGCCAAGGCAAGGATCACCCGCCCATAGAAGAATCGCTCGTTGATCGCCAGAGCCAAGAAGCGACGGGAAATGATGATATCTCCTTTGAATATCGGATCCTCGATACGAGGATCGGCCCGGCCCTTTCAAAGTCTCGGCGCAAGACGGCGGCGCGAAGATCGACGCCCCCTTGTCGAGGGGGGCAGAAAGCGTCGCTTCGCCCGCAGCGGAAAAAAACGACGATTCAGCGACCATCCCCCCTTGCCGATCGCGCGGATAGCGAAGCGTCGAGAAAGGACGAAAAAAGGCGGTGTCGGCGGCGTGATGCGCGGACCGGCGAAAGGGCGAGCGGGGATATGAAGATCGAGCGGTGAATATGAAAGTCTAGTGTATCGGCGATCGATCGTGCCGACATCTAAGATAAATTTTCGCCGCCGGGGTCGGCGAATCCGGCCGATCGACCGGCGCGAGGTCGGAGCCTCGCTTCATCCTCGCTTCGATAGCGAGCCGAGGCGGCATATCCCGTGGTTTCGGTTGCCGCCTCGGTCGTTTATGCCTTCGAACGGGCCTTTGGAGTCGCAGCGCGAAGGGAGCGCGAAGAATCGGGTATCGAAGACGCAGGTTTTTATGCCGCCGGCCGGTCGCTTTCGTTGACCGCCTCTTCGGGGACCCCGGGGCGCCCGACACGGGAACGAATATTCCAGATCGGAACATCCCCGCCGGGGATCAAAAGCCCGTCCACGACCATCGGGATATCCCGACGCCGGATGCCGATATCTTCCAAGATCCGATCGTCCAAAGCCGAGAGCTCGGCAACCATCTGCCGCCGCCGGAGCGCGTTCTCGATCCCTCCCCACCCCTTGGCCAGCGTGCGGGAGATGAATTTCGCGAGCCGCCGCATCGCCCGCATCATGGCTTGGCCTTGGGCTTTGCGGGCGACCGCGGTATATGCAAGGTACTCGACCGGATCGTAGGCGCTGATTGCGCGAATCGAGTTGTCGTTTGTGGTGTCGTTTTTCATTGTCGTAGTCTCTGTCAAGATGGATCATGCAAGATGGATCATGAATACTCCCGAGGGGAAATATAGGGTATTTTGATGCACTGCACAATTGAAATATTTTCTTTTTATAAATAAGAAAATCTAATATCAAAAAAATGCGTTCTGCATTGGGGTTTACATCGGGTTTTGCATTGAATTTTATATTGATATTACGAAGGAATGATTTTCATTCACTCGATC
Organism: Gammaproteobacteria bacterium; assembly: GCA_965220535.1. GTDB lineage: Bacteria > Pseudomonadota > Gammaproteobacteria > HK1 > HK1 > HK1. Next base: position 2,386,797 of record OZ244833.1, read on the forward strand.
GTCGAATATCGAATCGATTCAGATTATTTGATTGGTTCGATAAAGATCCATTATGCGATTCGAAAAAGGCAGGCTCGCAACGAAAGCCGAGATCAGGGCGAGAAACGAGCCTTCGCCCCTTTTCGGATGCGAAGGGGGATGCGTATCGTCGAAACGAGAATAGGGATTGGTTTGTGCGGCGAGAGGCGAGGGTCTTTTGCGTTCTCGTATGACGCTCGTAATACGCTATCTCCAAAGCGGTTTTCGCCTCGCCGAGGCCCGCCGCCGGCCCGCGCCTTTGCCGATCCGGCAGAATTCATCGGGATCTAAAACAGATCGACGGTGATCGGGCAATGATCCGAGGGGAGCCTATGTTCGATATTCCTCGCCTCCATATCCCGATCTTCCCAAAGGATCTGGCGGAAGGAATGGGGTTTTGTCCATTCCCATGCCCTGGCCCCGAAGACGAAGAAGTCGATGCCGTGTTCGAAATGGTTCTTCGTTCCCTTCCAACATTCGTTGGGATGGTCGTTCGGCAGTCGATGCAGTTCGAGCCCGGGCGGGTCGGCGTCGTCGATGGCCTGCCAGAGATGGTCGCGCTCGTCGTAGCGTTCGAAAGCGCGATTGAAATCCCCCATCACCACGAAGGGGACGCCCTCTTGCCAGCGCTCGTCGATCCACTTCTCCAAGGGAGGGATCTGCGTTACCAGTCTTTTGCAGTGTTTTCCCTTCGGTTTTAGCAGGTTTCCAAAGGCGCATCTGGATTTGAGGTGGATATTGAGCAAGCGGAGCGTTTTCGTCTTTTCGCCGCTGCCGAGCTCCACGCTCAAATCCACTCCCCAGCGCAACCCCCAAGCGGATTTGTCGGATCGCGGCTCCAATTCGGGAACGTCGCGTTTTCGAACGCGCGCGAAACGCCCGGAGCGCACGGCGAAGCCGGTGTAAATATCGTTTTGATTCGAGTCGTATCGCCCCGATATATGGATATCGTAGTCCTCGATGGGAAATATCCTCGCCGCCGCCAAGGGCCCGTTGACCTCTTGGAAGGCGATGATGTCGGCATCGATACGGCGGATATAGCCCTTGAGGGTTTCGTAATCGGCATTGCGGCGTCGGGGGGCGTACGAGCGCATGGCCACGTCGTTTTTCCAATGCAGATTATTGAGATTCCAGCTGGCGATGCGGATGGTGTCGAAGGTAGTCTTCTCGGTCTCGGCTTCGGGCGCATCGGTGGCGCCCCGCCATTGGATTTTGGGGCATCCCTGGCGATCCCCCGGTGGTTCGTGGCAATGGCATTCACCGGTTTTTATCCGATTGTGGCAACCGTCCTCGGCGAGCCCGCCGGGATGGGCAAAGGCGCAGCTTCCCGCCATCAGCAGCGCCAAGAACAGATACTTGCTTTTTCCGGACGATGCGGGGGTTTTGCCGGCCGTAGACGACATTCGTTTTTCGGGCTTCGGTATTGTCGGATATCGGTATCCCATCTTCGGCATTCCTTGATTTTCGGCAAAAAAACGACTTGGTTGACTGCTAAGATAGGGCGAACTTTATTCGACTTCGAGGTAATCGATCATGCAAATCGGCATCGTCCAGTTTTCCACCGACTACTCCCTTCGTATCGACGAGTTGGCTCGCGCGGCGGAGGAGCGCGGTTTCGAGTCGCTCTTCGTGCCCGAGCACACGCATATCCCGACCTGTCGCCGCAGTCCATGGCCGGGGGGATCGGAATTGCCTCGCGAATACAAACATACCGTCGATCCCTTGGTCGGTTTGGCGTGGGCCGCGGCGGCGACTTCTCGCCTGCGCATCGGCACCGGCATCGCCTTGCTGACCGAGCGCGATCCGATCGTATTGGCCAAGGAGTGCGCGACGCTCGATATGCTCTCCCGCGGAAGGTTCGAACTGGGGATCGGGGCCGGGTGGAATGCCGAGGAAATGGAGAATCACGGCACCGCTTTCGCCGATCGATTCAAGGTGATGTGCGATCGGGCCAAGGCGATCAAAACCCTATGGCAGCAAGAAGAGCCGGAATACCACGGTCCTTTCGTCGATTTCGATCCGATCTGGTCTTACCCTAAGCCGGTGCAAAAACCGAATCCCCCGCTGCTTTTGGGGGGCGAGAGCCGCCATACGCTCAAGCGAGTGGTCGATTTTTGCGACGGGTGGATGCCCCGGATGCGGGCGATGGAGGATATCGCCCGGCAGATGGAGCGCTTGCGAACCATGGCCCTCGAGGCCGGAAGGGATCCGGCGACGATATCGACCACCCTCTTCGCGGCCCCCGGGGATCCGAAGGTGCTCGACACCTGCCGCGAGGCCGGCGTGTTCCGGGCCTTGATCATGATCCCGCCGGTGGGTCGCGACAAGGCGCTTTCCCTGTTGGATCGGCATGCGGGGCTGCTTCGATAAGCCTTTGCCAAGGAAAAGCCGAGGCTTTCGGCTTTTCGAAACCCTCGTTTCAAGGCGGGGCGCCCGCAAGAAGAGCCTTAGGATTCGTCTTCGCTTGCTCGTCCCGATGGGATCTCGTAGCGATCCCTTGATGCGAAGGCGGGGCTCGAAAGGGATTCGACGAAAGGAGGGCTGCGCTTCGTGAATCCTCGTTTCGATCGGCGAGGGATTTAAAAATCGAGGGCGAGCCCCGGGCGGGGCCAGTCCATCGCGATCAGTCGTCCGGACCAAGAAAGGGTGATGAAAGCGGTTTTTCGATCCGGGCCGCCGAAGCATAGGTTGGTGGTATAGGGATCGTCCAAGGGGATGAATTCGAGGGTGCCGCCGCCGGCGTCGGCGACGGTGATCCCGGAGTCCATCAGCGTCGCCACGCAGATATTGCCCGACTCCTCGATCGCCATCGAGTCGAATCGCCGCCACCCGCCGTCGCAGGTGATCAGCCGCCCACCGTTGAGCGAGAGCGGGAATTCCTCCAGCGCCACTTCGCCCTCGCCGACGATCGGATAGGCCCACAGGCGCGCGCCCTCGGTTTCCGCGACATAAAGGGTCTTTTCGTCGGGCGAAAGGCCGACCCCGTTGGGGGTCAACATCGGGTGGATGACCTCGCGGATCATGCTGCCGTCGGCACGGGCGTAATAGACCCCTCCCCGATCCATATCGCGACTGCGTACCTTGCCGAGATCGCTGAACCAAAAGCCCCCGCTTCGGTCGAAGACGATATCGTTAGGTCCCCGCAAAGGGCGCCCGTCGCAGGAGTCGTAGAGGATTTCGACGCGGCCGTCGGCGAGGTCCACGCGCTCGATCCGACCGCCGCTCCAATCATCCGCTTGGGCGACGGGTCGGCGGCGACCGTCGGCCTCGACCTGCCAACGAAAGCCGCCGTTATTGCAGATATAGCAGCGGCCATCGGGGCCGATGGCCGCCCCGTTGGGTCCGCCTCCGGTTTCGGCGACGATCTCCCGATCTCCGTTCGCAAGCACCCGGGTGAGGGTGCCGCGAGCGATCTCGACCAAGAGCACGCTGCCGTCGGGCATGGCGATGGGCCCTTCGGGAAAGAGCAGCCCGTCGGTGATGATATCGAAGGATCGCATCGCCTCTCCCGCTCCTCGCCGCGGCGACGAGCCGCCTTAGAAGATCAGGTTGACCATCGGGATCAGGATGATCAGGAAGAGCAGGGTCATGCCCCCCCCGGCGCGCATGAAATCCGCCACCCGATAACCGCCCGGGCCCATGATCAAAGCGTTGACTTGGTGGGTGGGGATGATGAACGAGTTGGATGCCGCCAAGGCGACGATCAAAGCGAAGACCGCGGGATTGCCCCCGGCTCCCAAGGCGATATTGATGGCCAAGGGGACCAGCAACACCGTCGCCCCCACATTCGACATCAGCAAGGTGAAGCCGGTGGCCAAGGCCGCCAGCACGAGCTGCAGCACCCAAATCGGGACATCCCCCATCGTTTGCAGGGTGATTTGCGCGATCCACGCCGCGGTTCCGGTGGTATCCACGGCGATCCCCAGCGGCAAAAGGCTGGCCAGCAAAAACACGCTTTGCCAACCGACGGATTGATAGGCCTCGTCGATCGTGATCACCCCGCTGGCGATCATCCCCACCGCGCCGGTCAGGAGGGCCAAGGAGAGGCGCATATCGCTAAAGAGCGCAAGACCGATGGCCAGCAGGAAAAACCCCAAGGCGTGATAGACGCGATTGGGGCGCACCACCTCGTGGGGATAGTTCGTTACCACGACCACCGATCGCTGTTGTGCCAGCCGATGCAGATCTTCCCAGTCGCTGTGCAGAACGAGGGTATCCCCCTCCTCGATCGATACTTGGGAGATATCGTGGATGATGGTTTCCTCCCGGCGCCGGATCGCCAACACTTGGATGCCGTAGTTCTTGCGCATCTGCAATTCGCGGACGGTCCGACCCGCCATTTCCGACGCCGGAGGGATCACGATCTCCGAAATCCCGGAGTGGGAGGGATTGAGGGTTTCGAGAAAAACCTCCAAGTTGGTGGCCAAGGGCAATCCCGTCGAATGCGCGAACTTTTCCACCTGCTCCGCTTCCCCCATCAAGGCGATGGTGGAGCCGGCGGGGATGGTATGTTCCATCGGGGGTTCGAGGAGGGTTTCGCGGCCCGAGCGAATCGCGAGGATCCAGACGTTTTCCTTGGCGTTCTCCGCATCGCGAATGGTTTTGTCGACCAATGCGCTGCCGGCGGGCACGGTGGCCTCGAACATCATTCCGTTGACGCCGTAGCGATCCTCGAAATATTTCGCGGTGGAGGCGGTGTCGGCGGTGGCTTTGTGGGTATCCGGCAGCAGCCGCGGGGCCAAAAGCATGAAATAGACGATCCCCGCGAACAGCATCGCCAGCCCGATGGGGGTAACGGAAAAGAGATGGAAAGTGGCCATCGGCTCGACCCCGGCGGGCAGGCGAGCGTTGGCATTGGCGATCAGATCGTTGAGCAAGATCAGCGGGCTCGAGCCGACCATCGTCATGGTGCCGCCGAGAATGGCGGAAAAGCCCATCGGCATCAACAGGCGAGAAAGGGGGATCTCCGCGCGCACCGAAATACGACCGACCACCGGCAAGAAGAGGGCGGCGGCGCCGATATTCTGCATAAAACTCGAGATCACCCCCACGGTGCCGGAAATGATCGGGATGATGCGTTTTTCGGTACGCCCCCCGATCCGCAAAATGCGCGAGGCGAGCTGGGTCATGATCCCCGTGCGATCGAGGCCGCCCCCCATGATCATGACGGCGATGATCGATATCACCGCGTTGCTGGCAAAGCCGTCGAAGATTTCGGTCGCCGGGACCACCCCGGTGAGCCCGATCAAGATCAAGATGATCAAGGCGGCGACATCCACCCGCACCACTTCGGAAACGAAAAGATAGATCGTGAGTCCTAAAATAAGAAGGACGGCCAGCATATCCTGGGTAAAAACTATCGGGGCGGTCATGGGTGTCGAAATATAAAAATAGTCCACATTCGATGCGGTGGCGGCACGAATTCGGATCTAAAGAGATTGGGTCGTCACGACAAGATCATCGATTCCGAGGATATCGTTGTCCGAGGGTATCGTCGAAGGATATCTTATAGGAGTATCGCTCAAGAATCTTTGGATAATAAAGGATATCGAGGCGTATATCGCTTTTTTTGCATATCGATCGGGGGGCTCGCTTTTTTGCCGACGATATCGCGTCGTTCGCTGCGGCCCGAGCGCCGCCTCGAAGCGATTCCGCCTGCGGGAAAAGAAAGGGGAGCGAGGGTCGTGCGCTTTCGAAACGAAGCGATTCCCCGAACGTTCACGGCGCTCCGAGGGCATGATATCGATATCCTTCGGATGTCGATGATCTTCGATGCATTCGTCGAGGCTTGTTCCGGGAATTCTCGTGGCCGCCGGTCGTATCCCCGCTTTCGAGGCTCCGGTCATCGGCTTTTTTCGAACTCGAGGGATCCCAAGGCGATCGATCGTTCCTTCTCGAGGCTTCGTAAGTCCGATACCCGCGGTTGACGAAGGTCGACAATGGAAACACTGCGCGCGTTTTTGCTCACTCGACACTGGCGCGATACGCCCGAAGGTCTCGAGATTTCCCTGTGGGGGATCTCCGATGCCGGTCCTTTGCGTATCGTATCGAACCAAGAGGACGCGGTTTTCTTCATCCCCGGCGATACGCCCCCGTCGAAGTCGGCGCCGCTCGCCGCCGGCGGAGGCGAGCGGCGTTCGCTTGCGCTTTCGAATTTTTCCGGTGCCCGCGTCGACGGGCTCTATTTCCGACGGCAGGGCGATCTGCTCGAGGCCCGCACCCGGCTGCGGGGGCTGGGCGTCGAGACCCTCGAATCCGATATCAAACCGGTGGATCGTTTCTTGATGGAACGTTTCATTACCGCCGGCTTCGCCGCTCGCGGTCAGGTCAAGCGGCGCGAGGGCTATCTGGAGATGCGCAATCCGGCGGTTCGCAAGGACGATTATCGTCGCCGTCCGACCCGGGTTTCGCTCGATATCGAGACCGAGGGCTTGGACGGCTCGCTTTATTCGGTCGCGCTCCACGCCCCGCAGGACGAGCGGGTCTTGATGGTCAGCGAACGACCCGTGCATTGCGACGAAGTGGCGGTGGAGGTTTTCCCCGACGAGCGCGCTTTGTTGACCCGTCTGTTCGCTTGGTTCGCCGAGCACGACCCCGATATGATCATCGGCTGGAGCGTGATCGCTTTCGATCTCGATTTCATCGCCCGGCGCTGCGAGCGGCTCGCGATCCCCTTCGACCTCGCGCGAGGCTTCGAGCGTTCGGCGGTGCTGCGCCCCGGCGACCGCTCGGCATTGCATATCGCCCGCATCCCCGGACGGGTGGTGCTCGACGGCATTGAGAGCCTGCGCGGGGCGTTTCGGATTTTCGAATCCTTCGATCTCGAAACCGTCGCCCGCGAGTTGCTAGGACGGGGCAAGAAGATCGACCAGGTGGAAGATCGGGTGGACAAGATCAGCCATCTCTATCGGCATGACCGCCCTCGCCTTGCGGCCTACAATATCGAGGATTGTCGCTTGGTGGACGAGATCTTCGAGCGCACGGAGCTGGTCGAATTCTCGATGCGGCGGGCGGAACTGACGGGGCTTTCGATGGACCGCTACGGGGGTTCGGTCGCGGCCTTCGACAACCTCTATTTGCCGCGGCTGCATCGGGCGGGAAGGGTGGCTCCCGATGTCGACGGCGCCCCCGCCGGGGGGGAAAGCCCCGGGGGTTATGTGCTCGATTCGAAGCCCGGTATTTACGATAACGTCATCGTGTTGGATTTCAAAAGCCTCTATCCGAGCATCATCCGCACCTTCGGCATCGACCCTCATGCCTTGCATGCCCCGGGCGACGATCGGATCGAGGGCTTTTCCGGAGCCTCCTTCGCTCGCGAGGCGGCGATCCTTCCGGGGATCGTGCATCGTCTGTGGGAGGAGCGCGACCGCGCCAAAGCGCGAGGCGACGATGCGATGTCGCAGGCGACCAAGATCCTGATGAACTCCTTCTACGGAATCTTAGGGGCCGCCGGTTGCCGCTTCCGCGATACCCGCCTTGCGAGCAGCATCACCCGGCGCGGTCACGAGATCATCCGCCGCACCCGGGATGCGATAGAAAAAGAGGGGTTGAGCGTGATCTACGGCGATACGGATTCGCTTTTCGTATTGCTCGGCGGGCAAACCAGCGAGGAAGAAGCCCGCGCTTGCGGTACCCGCCTGTCATCGATATTGAACGAAAAGTGGAAGCGCTCGATCTTGAAAGAGCATGCCCTCGAATGCCATCTCGAGATCGAATTCGAAACCCATTTCCTGAAATTCCTGATGCCGACCGTCCGCGGCGACAGCACCGGCAGCAAAAAGCGTTATGCCGGTTTGGTCCGCGATGCGAAGGGCGAATACGAGCTGATCTTCAAAGGCTTGGAGAGCGTGCGTACGGATTGGACGCCGCTCGCTCGCCGATTCCAGCGCGAGCTCTACCGGCGGGTCTTCGTCGGCGAGCCCTTCGAGGACTATATTCGCACCCTCGTCGCCGAGATGCTCGAAGGTCGGCACGACGATTCCTTGATCTACCGCAAGCGTTTGCGGCGCCGACTCGACGAGTACACTCGCAACGCGCCTCCCCACGTCCAAGCGGCGCGCAAACTCGGCACGGAAAAAAGGCTACGCCAAGTGCGCTATATCGTCACTGCGCAAGGGCCGGAGCCGGTGCGAGAGGGTCAGCCCTTGCCCCTTCCCGACTACGAGCATTATCGATCTCGCCAACTTGCACCGGCGGCCAACGGCCTGCTGCATTTTCTCGATACCAGTTTCGAGTCGATCAGCGATCGGCAAATGGAGATCTTCCGCTGAGAGGCCGATGAGAGGCCGATGAGAGGCCGATGAGAGGCCGATGAGAGGCCGAAAAGATCCTCGGGCGCAAGCGCCGCGCTTCGATCAAGGAGAAAAGATCGCGATGCCGAAGAGGATCGGATGCAACCAAAAAGCGAAGAGCGCATAGAGGAAAAGCCCGCCGAGGACGACTATCGGGTCGTTGACCGGACGCCGCGGCAATTCGGGGACGGCGCGAACCGTGCGGTATTTCATCGACAGGATATCGCATACCGACCACACCAGAAAACCGCCGAAAAGCAGCAGATCCGGCACGGTGTTGTTGACCAATAGATGGGCGAATGCCCAAATTTTGATACTGGCCAGCATCGGATGCTTGATGCGAGCCTTGATGCGCCCCGGGAAATAGGCCGCAAGGAACAAAGGAAAGACGAAAAGCATCAACAACGAGGAGATCAGATAGAGCGTGGGCGTCGGATTCCAAAGGATCTGCGAGAAGGGCTCGGCCTTTGCCTGCGCATAGCCTTTGATGATCAGCACGAAACCGACGATGGAGATCAGGCTGTAGATGGCGCGCCAGCCATGGCCCAATCGTTCGGCGGTGCGGTCGCGCCACGCCGGGGCGACGATCGAAACCGAATGAATCCCCAAAAAAAGCGCCAAGCCGATGATCAGCAGTGCCATGACAGATTCCCCTTTGCGGCTTCGAAAACATCGGATTTTTCACCCGACCCGCCGATCCTTTTCGGCGATGATCGCCGATATCGGATCCGGGTCTTCGATGAGGATATTAACCCTCCAAGACCTGAGCGAAGAATGGCGCGGACGAATTCCGGGACGAATCCTGGATCATGATCCTCCTTCTCGCCCGCTTTTTTCCCGAGATGGCGCAAGCGGCCGCCGACAGCGATCTTCGAGCCTCTATCGAAACCCTTTCGGGGCTTGCCCGGCTCAGGCGGCGCTGTCGGTCGCTTGCCGGTGTCGTTCGTTTCGATCCTCGGCGCTTCGATGCTCGGCGCTTCGATGCTCGGCGCTTTGATGCCCGGCGCTTCGATCCTCGGCATCGGTCGAAGCCGCCCGGGAGCCGGAAGATCCTTGCCGCCTCCTCCCGCCAAGAGGCGGAAAAACGGCATCGATCGGCGTTCGCTCACGATTCGGGATCGATCGCTTCGACGAGATCGTCCCCTCAGATCGTCCCGAAGGAATGCCGGGATCGCCGAGGGATCACGAAAAATCCGCTCGGCGGCGAACAAATCATGCCCTTTCTTAGTCAATGTTCTAGAGCGGGCGGAGGGATCCATCGATCCTTGCAGCCCAAACCCCTTCGATACCTCCCGCCGGAGGTCGCTTTTTCGCCTCTCGATCGTCGTGCGCAAGCTCGAACAGGATTTTCGGAGTTCTTGATTTTCGGAGTCCTTGATTTTCGGAGCCCTTGATTTTCGGAGCCCTTGGGGATGAATACGAAACAGAATCGGAATCGACGGCGCATCGCCCATGAAGCGGCCAAGTGGATGTTCGAAAGCGGCAGCCGCGATCACCACCTGGCCAAACGCAAAGCGGCGCAGCGTCTCGGCGCCGGACTCGCAGGCTTGCCGCGCAATCGCGAGATCGAGGATGCAAGGCAAGAGCGTCATCGTCTTTTCGACGACGAAGGACAAGGACGCTTGGAGGGCTTGCGCCGCTGCGCCCTCGAGGCGATGCAGCTGCTCGAAGCCTTTCGGCCGCGCTTGGTCGGCCAGGTTCTCGAAGGCGATGTCGACCGCCACAGCGAAATATGCCTCCACCTCTTTTGCGATGCGCCCGAGGAAGTCCCCCTCTTCCTGCTCGAGCGGCGCATCCGCTACCGCGAGAGCGAAGTGCGGGTTCGTTTCGACGCTCGAGGCCCTTCGGTGCCCCTGCCGGCCTTTCGTTTTTCCTCGGAGAACATGCCGATCACCCTCGTCGTGCTTTCGGGGCGAATGCATCGGCGCATTCCGCTTTGTCAGGTGGCCGGTCGTCCGGTGCGGCGGGCCAAGGCCGCAGCGGTGGCGGCCCTCCTCGGGGAATCGTCGGCATCCTTCGAAGGCTCGGGATCCGATGGAGGAGCGTCTTGATGCACCGCCGCTTCGCCAAGACGACGGCCTTCGCCGAACCCGTCATTCAGGTGGCGGTGCCGACCCCGCTGCGTCGTCGTTTCGACTACTTGCCTCCCTCGGCGATCCCCGGATCGTTCCCGATCCGCTGCGGAATGCGGGTGCGGGTGCCTTTCGGGCGCACCACCGCCATCGGGGTCGTCATCGGCATCGCCCGCCACAGCGCCTTGCCGCCGGCGAAGCTCAAGCGGGTGCGCGATGTGCTCGACGAAGAACCCTTGCTCGAAGAATCGATCCTCGATCTCCTGCTATGGGCCAGCGGCTATTTTCAGCATCCGGTCGGGGAGGTCGTCGTCGGGACCCTGCCCCGCCTGCTGCGCATGGGGCGGGGGCTGCAGGCATTCGCTGCCGATCCCGAATACTCGCTGACCCCGACCGGCGAGCGAGCGCTCGGCGAATCCCACTTGGCGGCGGCCCCGGTACAAGAGCGATTGCTGCGCATCGTGCAAGATCGAGGCGGCGAGGAAGGCAAGGGGAATCGGGTTCGAGAAGGGGCGCTGAAAGAGGCCTTCGTCGAAGCCGGAATTCCCAACTGGCGACGTCCCTTGCAGGCGCTGATCGACAAGGGCTTGCTCGGGCGCCGACAAGACGAAACGCAAGAGGCGGTCGAGACTTCGGGCTCCAAGGTCTGCGATTTACCGGACAAGCCCGGCGCTCGCGTCGAGATCGACTCCCCCGCCTCGCTTCGGCCCGAGCCTTTCGAATCGTCCTCCTCCTCCTTGCGGATGAACGCGGATCAGATCAAGGCCGCCGATGCCATTTCGGCGGGGATCGGGCATTTCGACTCCTTTTTGTTGGAGGGGGTGACCGGCAGCGGCAAGACCGAGGTCTATCTTCGGGCGATCGAAGAGGTGGTGGCATCCGGTCGCCAAGCCCTGGTATTGATCCCCGAGATCGGCCTGACCCCGCAGCTCATCGCCCGTTTCGGCGAGCGCCTTCGCTGCCGAGTGCAAACCCTGCATTCGGGGCTTTCCGACGGCGAGCGTTTGGCCGCATGGACGAGCGCGCGCAACGGTCAAGCCCAAGTGGTGGTGGGAACGCGCTCGGCGGTTTTCGTCCCCCTTGCCCGTCCCGGGCTCTTCGTGGTCGACGAGGAGCACGATCTTTCTTATAAACAGCAAGAGGGCTTTCGCTACTCCGCTCGCGATCTGGCGGTGATGCGGGCGCGCAACGCCGGCGTTCCCGTCGTTCTCGCCAGCGCCACCCCCTCCTTGGAGGCGATCGAGAATGTCCGGCGCGGGCGCTATAAGCATCTCGATCTTCCGCGCCGCGCCGGGGGAGCGAAGATGCCTCGTATCGATGTCGTCGATTTGCGCTCCCGCCCCTTCGCCGAGGGGCTGAGCGACCCCCTGATCGAGGCCATCGAGGAAACCCGCTCCCGCTCCGAGCAGGCTCTGCTCTTCGTCAATCGCCGGGGCTATGCGCCGCGCTTTTTATGCCATGGCTGCGGATGGATAGCCGACTGCTCCCGCTGCGACGCCCAACTCGTGCTGCATCATGCCGACCGCCGCTTGCGGTGCCACCACTGCCAATCGGAATATCCGCTCGTTCTCCTCTGCCCCGAATGCGGCGGCGAGGATCTGCGCAGCCTCGGGATCGGAACCGAGCGAGTCGCCCGCGCCTTGGAGACGAGGATCGAGGGATTGCGGGTGGCGCGCATGGATCGCGATTCCACCAGAAGGCGGGGAGCCTTGGAATCCCTGCTGGCGCGAGTGCACGCGGGCGAAATCGATGCCTTGGTGGGGACCCAAATGCTTGCCAAGGGGCACCATTTCCCGAACGTCACCTTGGTTGCGATTTTGGATGCCGACGGCGGGCTTTTCGGCGTGGATTTCAGGGCCACGGAGCGCATGGCCCAGTTGTTGATCCAAGTTGCGGGGCGCGCCGGACGAGGCGACCGCCCCGGAAGGGTGATCCTGCAGACCCACCATCCCGACCATCCCCTCCTGCGTCGTTTGGTCCTCGAGGGCTATCGGACCTTTTGCACCGGAGCCCTCGAGGAGCGTCGACACGCTCGCCTGCCGCCCTACGCGAATCTGGCGTTGGTGCGGGCGGAGGCGATGCAAAGACGTTTCCCCGAGATTTTTCTCGAAGCCGCCGCCGCCGCGGCGCGGGCGCAGGCTCCGGCGGGGATTGCGGTTCTCGGCCCGGCCCCGGCGCCGATGGAACGCAAGGCCGGACGTTGGCGCAGCCAGCTCTTGATCGAGGCCTCCTCGCGCACCGCCATGCAGCGTTTTCTTTCTCCTTTGATCGAGGCCTTGGAGGCCTTGCCCGCGGCGCGGCGAGTACGCTGGTCGGTCGATGTCGACCCTCAAGAGATGGTTTGAAAACGCCCCGGCAAGGGCTCCGGGGATCGATGACTTGCGAGGCCAAGGCGCCGCCGAGATCCTCGCAAGGGATGCGGGACTTCGGATTTCGTCGCTTACGCCGCGCTCGTCGGATTTGCAAAGGGGGCGGACCGCGCCGGATCCCTCGGGCTTTGTCGGGGTGGGGCGGGGCGGCGGCGGCTGCCGAAAGCCCTCTCGGGCGAGCGAATTCTGCGAAAATCGCGCGCGCATTCCCGATGGATCCCGATAGGATCCCGAATAGGTGGCGACAGCGATATTCGATCGGCGACAGCGGCGACAAGGGAGCGAGTTCGAGTCGGCGGGGACCGCAAAATCATCCCCCTTTTCATCGACCCCGTCGAAGATCGCCGGGCATCGATCTTTCCTCCCTCCCTTATCGGCATTGTCTTCGCTTTCGAAGGAGAGCCTGGTATGAACGCTTCGGTGAACCTGCCCGAGCGGGCGAGCGCGGTGGTGATCGGCGGTGGCGTTACCGGCGCCAGCGTCGCTTGGCATTTGGCGAAACTCGGTTGGTCCGATGTCCTGTTGCTCGAACGCCGGCGCTTCGCCGGCGGCACCAGTTGGCATGCCGCCGGGCTTATCGGCACCGCCCGCGCGACCGAGACCCACGCCGCGCTGTGCGCCTATACCCGCGGCTTGCTGACCGAACTGGAGTCGGAGACCGGCCAATCCACCGGTTTTCGCCAGGTGGGGAGCGTCGCCATCGCCCATAGCCGGGATCGTCTGGCGGAGCTGAAAAGACTCGCCGATGCCTGGAACGCCTTCGGCTGGGGACGGATGGAAACGATCACCGCCGAGGAGGTCGCGCACTTCCACCCGCTGGTGCGCACCGACGATCTCCTCGGCGGAACATGGCTTGCGAGCGACGGCATGGCAAGCCCGGTCGATGTGGTCAACGCCTATATCAAGGGGGCGCGGGCGCGAGGCGCGCGCTGTGTCGAGGGGGTCGAGGTCAAGGGATTTCGTATCGAGGACGATCGGGTGCGAGCGGTGCAAACCGATCACGGGGAGGTCGCTTGCGAGTATGTGGTTTGCGCCGCCGGTCTTTGGTCGCGCTCGTTGGGCAGGCTGGCCGGGGTGTCGATCCCCTTGCATGCCTGCGAGCACTATTACGCCCACACCGAGAAACTCCCCGATCTTCCCCCCGACCTGCCGGTCCTGCGCGATCAGGACAAGGCGGCGTATTACCGCGAGGACGCCGGCAGTTTGCTGGTCGGGGCCTTCGAACTCCATGCCCGCCCCGTCCCCATCGAGACCATCCCCGAGGATTTTTGCTTCGACGAGCTGCCAGGTCATAGCGAGGAGCAGCTGATGCCGATCCTCGCCGATGCGATGGAGCGGGTTCCGCTGCTGCGCGAGGTCGGCTGGCGCAGTTTTTTCTGCGGCCCCGAGAGCTTCACCCCCGACGACCAATTTCACGTCGGCGAATCCCCGGAGCTGCGCAATTTCCATGTCGCTTGCGGCCTCAACTCGGTCGGCATCGTCACCTCGGGAGGCATCGGCAAGGTCTGCGCCGAGTGGATCGACAAGGGCCATCCCCCGATGGATCTCACGGCCAACGATCTGCGCCGTACCTTCGTCTTCCAAAATACGCAGGCCTATATCGCCGAGCGAGTCAGTGAAACCTTGGGCTTGCTCTACGACCGGCACTATCCCTATCGCCAATACGCCACCGCGCGCGATATACGCCATTCCCCGATCCACGAGCGCTTGGCGGCCCATGGCGCCTGTTTCGGAGAGGCCGCGGGCTGGGAGCGGCCCAACTGGTTCGCCCCCGAAGGGGTATCGCCGGTCTACGAACACTCCTTCGGACGCCAGAACTGGTTCGAATATTCGGCGGCGGAACACAAAGCGGCGCGCGAGGGCGTTGCCCTTTTCGATCAATCGAGTTTCGCGAAATATCTCGTCAAGGGCGAAGACGCCTGCCGCGTTCTGCAACGCATCAGCTGCAACGATGTCGATATCGCCCCGGGAAGGATGGTTTATACCCACTGGCTCAACGAGCGCGGCGGCATCGAGGCGGATCTGACCTTGAGCCGTATCGACGAACAGACCTATATCGTGGTCAGCGGAGCCGGTGCCGCTCGGCGCGATCTGGCGTGGCTCGATCGCCATATCGAGCCCGAGGCGCGGGCGATCGTCGTCGATATCACCGCGCAATGGGCGATCTTGGGGTTGATGGGGCCGCGTAGCCGCGCCCTGCTCGAGGCCATCGTCGCCGCCGATTTTTCCGATGCCGCATTCCCCTTCGGCACCGTGCGCGAGGTGGAGTTGGGCTGCGCCGTCGTGCGCGCGGCGCGGGTTTCCTACGTCGGCGAACTCGGCTGGGAACTGCACGTACCGGCGGATCAAGCGCGGCACGTCTTCGACCGACTGATCGACGTCAAAGCGGAGCATTCCTTGTGCTTGGCCGGGATGCACGCTCTCGATTCATGTCGCCTCGAAAAGAAATTCGTGCATTTCGGCCACGATATTTCGGATGTCGATACCCCCGTGGAAGCCGGGATGGGTTGGCTGTGTCGGATGAACAAGGCGATCCCCTTTATCGGCCGAGAGGCGATCGCCCGTCAAATCGAGGCCGGCTCTTGCAAACGCTTGCTGCAATTCCTGTCGCAGGATCCCGATACGATGCTTTTCGGCCACGAGCCGATCTTGAAAGACGGGGACGTCGTCGGCTACCTCACATCGGCGGGTTATGGCCACAGCCTAGGCGGGGCGATCGGGCTCGGCTATGCGAAATCCAGCACGAGAACAAGGCGGGAGTGGGTCGAGAGCGGGGGGTGGGAGATCCTCGTCGAGGGCGAGAGGATCCCGGCCCGCGCCGCTTGGAGCGCGCTTTACGATCCGAAAGGCGAGCGGATGAGAGGCGGATGAGGGGCGCCGTTCGAGAAGCGCTGTTCGAGAAGGGATGCTTCGTTTCCTTCCGACTTTACGAGGGCTTTCGGCTCTTAAAGTCGGCTCTTAAGGTTGCGGCCTTCGGCGAAACGCTCGCGCCAAGAATTGCTACCGTGCAAGACTACCGTGCAAGCCTTCGTCGCGCGCGCAAGAGCCTTCAAAAAAGCCTTTCGGTGACGCTGCTCGGGGCCGGCGATGTCGTGCCCGAGGTCTCGTCGGTGGACGGCGACAGGGGGATTTCCGCAACCTGCGAAGGAACGAGCGCTCGGCGAAAGTTCTCGAAGATCGCGTTCTTTTGTCCCGCGGGGGCGAGCAAGCCGGTGGCGGGGTCGATCCGCAAGGTGACGATCCCGTCCGGACGCTTCAACCGACTCGAGGGGGTATCGGCCAGCGCGGTCTCCATGAACTCGATCCACATCGGCAAGGCGGCGCGCCCGCCGGTTTCTTTGTTCCCGAGCGGGCCGTGTTCGTCGAAGCCGACCCAGGCGGTCGCCACGATATCGGCGTTGAAGCCGGAAAACCAAGCGTCGCGTTGATCGTTGGTGGTGCCCGTTTTCCCCGCGATATCGCTTCGCTCGAGGCTCAACGCTTTGCGTCCGGTGCCCACCCGAATGACATCGCGCAGCATCGAGTACATCAGCCAAGCGTTGCGCTCGTCCAAGGCCCGGGCGGCGGTGACGACCCCCGGTGCGCATTCGGGCTCGCATACCGTCGGGGCCGAGGCGGTGAAAATCGTCTTTTCGTCGATATCGACGATCCGGTCCACGAAATTGGGAATGACGCTATGGCCGCCGTTGGCGAAGACCGCATAGCCGCTTGCGATTTCGAGCGGGGATAGAACGGCGCTGCCCAAAGCGAGGGAGAGACCGCGGGGCAGGGAATCGGCTTCGAAACCGAATTTGACGAGATGGTCCACGGCGTGATCGATCCCCATCTCCCGCAAGAGGCGGATCGAGACCAGATTGCGGGATTTATACAAGGCGGTGCGCAATCTCGTGGGGCCGAAGAACTTGCGACTGTAGTTCTCGGGTCGCCAAGCGCTCGCAAGGCTCGGATCGTCGAAGACCACCGGCGCATCGTTGATGATGCTGGCCGCGGTGAATCCCCGCTCGAGGGCGGCGGAATAGACGAAGGGCTTGAAACTCGAGCCCGGCTGCCTTTTGGCTTGGATCGCGCGATTGAATTTGCTGCGCCGGAAATCGAAGCCCCCGACCAACGACAGGATCGCCCCGTTTTTCGGGCTCAAAGCGACCAACGCTCCCTCGACCGCCGGGATCTGAGCCAAGGCGAAGCCCTCGTCCTGTGCTTGCAAACGCACGATATCACCGGGATCTGCGACATCCGCAGCCTTTGCCGGTTTGCGACCGAGGCGATTGGGGGTGATATGAGGTCTGGCCCATTGCATCTTCGCAAAAGGCACCCGAACCGGCTCGGCGATATCGCGCACCGACAGTTCGATCCCCTCCTTGTCGACCTTTCGCACCAACGCGGGATGGAGATCGCCGAGGACCGGGATCTTCCGCAGGCGATCGCGCAAGGCCTCTTCGGGTGCGGATCCGCTCGCCTTCGCGGTCGCTCGATCGCTTCCGGCGAGAGAGGACTTCGAAGACGGCGAGGCGGTTTGCGAGGCCTCTTGCGAGGCTTCCACCGCCTTCGCTTCCATACGCCCTTCGGGGCCGCGGTAGCCGTGACGACGGTCGTAAGCGATCAGCGCGTTGCGCAGGGCGCGGTTGGCGGCGCTTTGCAAAGTCCCGTCGATGGTGGTGTAGACCTTGTAGCCCGCGGTATAGGCCTCCTCGCCGTATCGTTCCTCCATATAGGCGCGCGCCATTTCCGCGACATAAGGAGCCTCGACTTCCACCGCCAAGGCATGCACCCTCGCGGTGACGGCTTGCGCCTGTGCCTGATCGTGCTCGATGCGGCTGATATATCCGATATCGAGCATGCGTTTGAGCACGTAATTGCGGCGGGCAAGGGCCCGCTCGGGATTGGCAACCGGGTTGAAACGCGAGGGAGCCTTCGGCAAACCGGCGATCATCGCCATCTGGGCCAGGCTCAAATCCGAAAGCGGCAGTCCGTAGTAGACCAAAGCGGCGGCGGCGGCCCCGTAGGCCCGATGCCCCAAGAAAATCTTGTTGATATAAAGTTCGAGGATTTCGTCCTTGGTGAACAGATGCTCGATCTTGAGAGCCAAGAGGATCTCGTTGATCTTGCGCAAATAGGTCTTTTCCCTTCCCAAAAAGAAGTTGCGCGCCACCTGCATGGTGATCGTGCTGCCCCCCGGACCCTTTTCGCCGGTGCGAACCAGATAGGCCGCGGCCCGCACGAGCCCTTGCCAGTCGACGCCCGGATGCTCGTAGAAACGGTCATCCTCGCTGGCGATGAAAGCATGGATCATCCGCTGCGGGATTTCCGATCGACGCAAGGGAGTTCGGCGTTTTTCCCCGAATTCCCCGATCAGCCGACCATCTTGGGTATATACCTGCAAAGGCACTTGCCATTGCACCCCGCGCAGGCTTTCGGGGGAAGGCAAGTGTTTGTCAAGGTACCACCAACCGATTCCGCTGCCGACGAGCAGCAGCAAAACGACCGCCAGCCCGACCCGAAAGAGAGTTCGAGCCAGCGCGAAGAGCAATCTCAAGGCGAATCGGATCATGGTACCCATCCTGCGAGCGCAGGACGATCTTCAAGACCATATTTTCTTGCCGACGTTGCCAAGGAACTTAAAGCCTCTAATCTATCATCTCGATGCATCATGCCGTTTCGCTCTCGAGATCTTTTTCGATATCGCGAAGCGGAAGAAATTTCGCAGGTGCTTTACCGGCAAAAGAATCGTGCATATCGATTGCGCAGCGTAAAAGGGAAAGTATAAGCAAAAGCGACGATTGTAAATCCCGAAATACCCCTGCTATCGACAAGATCGTCGATGATCGATCTTCTTTTTTCCGCCCTTTAAGGACCGATATCTTGCTTTGCTCTTCCAATATCTTTCTGATCGGTCCGATGGGCGCCGGCAAAAGCACCGTTGCCCGCCGTCTCGCAACGGCGCTGGACAAGGAATTCGTCGATGCGGATCAGGAGCTCGAGCGACGAACCGGGGTCGGCATTCCCGTCATCTTCGATCTGGAGGGGGAAGCGGGCTTTCGCCAGCGGGAGGAGATTTTGCTCGCGGAGTTGGTGATGCGCGAAAATATCGTGCTTTCGACCGGCGGCGGGGCGGTGCTCTCGTCGCAAAACCGGAAGCGGATCAAGGAGCGGGGATTCGTGGTCCATCTCACGGCATCCATCGATCTCCTCGTGGAGCGCACGAGCCGGGATCGTCAGCGGCCGTTGATGCAAACCGCCGACCCCGTCGCGACGATGCGGGATTTGGTGCTCAAGCGCGCTCCGCTCTATCGCGAATGTGCCGATATGACCGTGAATTCGACCCGACGCTCGAGTCGACTCGTGGTCGACGAGATCATTCGCAGCATCCGCTCCTTGCCTTCTTAGAACCACTTTGGAGTCGGTAGCCGATGAGGCGGACGATCGATATCAATCTTGGCGAGCGGAGCTATCCGATCCATGTCGGGAGCGGGATTTTGGGAGATCCCTCGCCGCTCGCCCCGCACGTCGCCGGGCGACAGGTCTTCGTGATCAGCGACGAGAATGTCGCCGGCATCTATCTCGACACCCTCGTTCGAGCCCTCGCCGGGTGTCGGCGAGTAGATACCCATATCATCCCCGCGGGCGAGCGCTCCAAGACCTTGGAGGGCCTGGCCTCCATCTTGAAGGCCCTTGCCGCGTGCCGTATCGGACGCGACGGAGTCGTCGTGGCTTTGGGGGGCGGAGTGGTCGGCGATATCGCGGGCTTCGCCGCCGCCTGCTATCAGCGCGGAGTGGACTTCGTGCAGGTCCCCACCACCTTGTTGGCGCAAGTCGATTCCTCGGTCGGCGGAAAAACCGGGATCAATCTCCCGGCGGGCAAGAATCTCGTCGGCGCCTTCCATCAGCCCCGTTGCGTGGTGATCGACACCGCGACCCTGGCCACCTTGGCCCCGCGCGAGATACGAGCGGGGTTCGCCGAGGTCGTCAAATACGGACTGATCGGAGATGCCGAGTTCTTCGCCTGGCTGGAAAAGAACGTCGATGCCCTGCTGGCCCTCGACGACGAGGCCATCGTCCACGCGGTCATTCGATCTTGCGAAGAAAAGGCGAAGCGAGTGATGGCCGACGAGCGCGAGAGCGGCCGGCGGGCGTTGCTCAATCTGGGGCATACCTTCGGTCATGCGATCGAAGCGGGAGCCGGTTATGGTCAGTGGTTGCACGGGGAGGCGGTGGCCGTCGGCACCCTGCTCGCGGCTCGTCTTTCGCAGCGCGAGGGTTGGCTCGACGAGGCGGAATACGCGCGGATCGAAGCGATCTTCGCGCAAGCGGGCCTGCCCTTGCGCATCCCGACGAGCCTGACCCCCGAGCGCATGCTGGAGCTGATGTCCTTGGATAAAAAGAACCGGGAAGGGAGGATGCGGCTGATCTTGTTGCGGCGCATCGGCGAAGCGGTGATCAGCGCCGACTTCGACCCCCTTTTCTTGCAAGAAACGCTTGTCGCCGCCGCGGCCCTCGCCCGGGACCCGGAGCATCTCGAGCCATGAGCGCCCTTGCGCCGTGGGCCGTCAGCGAAGCCCGCTCTCGGGGACGGGCGCACCGTGAACGCAGCCATGCCTTCAGGGGCGAGTACCAGCGCGATCGCGACCGTATCATCCACAGCGCCGCATTTCGGCGCCTCGAATACAAAACGCAGGTATTCGTCAACCACGAAGGCGATATGTTCCGCACCCGCTTGACGCATACCCTCGAGGTGGCCCAGATTTCGCGCACGATCGCCCGCGCCCTCGCTCTCAACGAAGATCTCGTGGAGGCCATCGCCTTGGCCCACGATCTCGGCCACACCCCCTTCGGACACGCCGGGCAAAGAGCCCTCGACGAATGCATGCACGATCACGGGAGGTTCGAGCACAACTTCCAGTCGCTGCGGGTGGTCGATCGATTGGAAACCCCCTATGCGGATTTCGATGGACTCAATCTCACCTACGAAACCCGAGAAGGCATCTTGAAGCGCTGCCTGCCCGAAGACGCCCGCCGCATCGGCGATCTCGGACGCCGCTTTTTGGAAGGCGGCCAACCCTCGCTCGAAGCCCAGTTGGCCAATCTTGCCGACGGAATCGCCTATAACAACCACGATGTCGATGACGGCCTGCGCGCCGGACTCCTCGATATCGACACCCTCCTCGAGACGAACTTTTTCCGCGAAGAGTTCGAAGCCGTGCGAAAACGATGGCCCGGGCTCGCCGAAAAGCGATCGATCCGCGAAACGATCAGAGCGATGATCGACCGCCAAGGAAGGGATCTGGTCGAAGCCAGTCGTCTTGCCATCGAAAAGGCCGCGCCGGCGGATGTCGATGATATTCGCGCCCGGCGCTCGCCCTTGATTCGCTTCGGCGAGGAGATGGACGCCCGCCAAAGAGAACTTCGAGAACTGCTCCATCGGGGTATGTACAACCACCCCCGCGTTCATCGCATGGCCAAAAAAGCGGGAAGCATCATCCACGATCTCTTCGATTGTTTTTTCGAAGACCCCCTCACCTTGCCCCTCGATATCGGAAAAGAAGTCGCCCGCATCCCAAACGACGACCCGGCGATCCGCGCCCGCATCGTCTCCGACTATATCGCCGGCATGACCGATCGCTTCGCCATCGCCGAGCATGCAAGACTCTTTTCCCCCGGGGTTCTGCCCTGATCGCCGGCTCGCCCCCTTTCCCATCGGGAGAGCCCTCGCCGAGCGAATATTTGCATCTTCGGACGAAGGCTCGTACTTTTTCGAGAAGCTCTTGTGTCAAAATCTATCTTGTTCGGAATCGATTCTTTTCGCAACGGAGATCGGACCATGCCGGAACCGAGCGGTATCGACAGACTCAAGCGGAAGCTGCGCGAGATTTTCCAACTCGATCGGGGCGATCTGGATTTCGGCCTTTATCGAATCATGAACCTCAAAAACCGGGAGATCGTCGATTTCTTGGACAATCGGCTGCTGCCGCAGGTCGCCGAGGCCTTGGATATCATCGCCAAGGCCGATAATGCCGCATTGCGAGAAGATCTGGAACGAGCGATCGATCAGGCACGGGATATAGGAGTCGAACCCGACGACACGCCCAAAGTGCGAGAGATCAGACGCAAGTTGCAATCCGTCGAAGAGGATAAGCGAGCGGAGGTCGATACCTATAATCATCTCTATAACTTTTTCTCGCGCTATTATCGCGAAGGGGATTTCATTTCGCTAAGACGTTATAAGGGAGAAGGAAAGGAAGCCTACGCCATTCCTTATAACGGCGAGGAAGTGAAACTGCATTGGGCGAATGCCGATCAGTACTATATCAAGACCACCGAAAATTATTCTTCGTATGCCTTTGTTCCGAAAGAAAATTCGGGGGGGGGGGGGTAAATATTTCAATGCCGAGAGGGTCAACTTCGAAATCACCGCTGCCGACAACGAAAAAGATGCGATTCAATCGGCCGAGGGTGAGCATCGATATTTTTTGCTAGCCGACGATTTCCTACGAGAGGATAAAGAAGAAGGGCAGCTGTATTTATATTTCGAACATCGTCCATTGAAGGTAGCCGAGAAAGAAAAATATAAACTCAAGGGTGCGAAGGGACAGCAATCGATCAATCAAGCATCTCAGGCGAGGGTCTTCGCCGCTTTGGAGCATTCTCCCGAATGGAGTGCGATCTTGGGCGCGAAGGCGCCGACGGAAGCGGATCCCGATCGTACCGTCCTCGGCAAGCATTTGGCAATCTACACCTCCAAAAACAGCTTCGACTATTTCATCCACAAGAATTTGGGAGGTTTTTTACGCCGGGAATTGGATAACTACCTGAAAAGCGAAGTCATCTCGTTCGACAATCTCGAAGCCGATACCCCGCCTTCGTCTTTCGCTCGCGATTTGGCACAGGTGCGAGCGATCAAAAGCGTCGGCGAAAAGATCATCGATTTCATCGCCCAGATCGAGAATTTCCAAAAACGACTCTGGCTCAAAAAGAAATTCGTCCTCGAAACGCAGTATTGCATCACGTTGGATAAAATTCCCGAATCCCTCTATCCGGAAATTTGCGGCAACGACGATCAGCATCGAGAATGGCAGGATTTATTCGCCATCGACGAGTTGGAGGGAAGCGATCGATTGACGCCGGAATTTCTATCGGATAATCGATATTTGATTTTGGACACCCGTCATTTCCCGCGATCTTTCGTCGACTCGCTGTTGGCCGAACTCTCCGCCGCCGGCAATATCGAAGATCATACGACCGGGTTGTTGGTTCACAGCGAGAATTTTCAGGCGCTCAATTTGCTGAGGAGAAGGTATCAAGGAAAAATGAAATGTGTCTATATCGATCCTCCCTATAATACGAACGCCTCCGAGATCCTTTATAAGAACGATTATAAGCATTCGTCGTGGCTTTCACTGATTGAAAACAGAGCCCACCTCGCGCGTTTTTTCCTTGAAAGCAAGGGTGTGTTCGTTTGCGCCATCGACGATTCGGAGATGCATAAACTCTCTGATTTACTGGAAATTTCCTTTCCGAATTTCGCCCGCAACGTTGTCGTCGTCAATCATCACCCCGGGGGAGCGGGGTTGGCCGATGCCAATCTTTCCAGCACCCATGAATATGCGTTATTCATGACCCCGGCGGGGCATAAAATTCTTCAAGGCGAGGGGAGAGCGGAAGGCGATACCGTAAAAACTTCGTTGATGCGAGGCGGTAGCGGAGACAATAATGCCAGAAGCGGCAGACCCAATAGTTTTTATGCTTTCTTGATCGATCCGAACTCGTCCGAAGTTATGGGGGTGGAGCCGCCGCCCGCCATGGGTGTCGAATATCCGAAGGAGGATACCCTCAAGGGGTATCGTAGGATCTATCCGGTCTCCGAAAGCGGCTTCGAAGGGGTTTGGCGGCGCAGCTACAAAACAGTCCGGGACTCTTTGGCGGCGGGGGAAATCGTTTGTCAAAATGGCAAAACGCTTTATTTGATAAAAGATGCCTCAGGCAACCGAAAGCCGTTGTTCAGCAATTGGACCGAAAAATGCTTCAATGCCACCGTACATGGAACCAACCTTTTGAAAAAGATGATAGGCAAAACCGGGTCGTTTCCCTATCCGAAGTCCGTTTTTACCGTTCAACGCTGCATCGATGCCTGTCTTTCGAAGGATAGCGATAGCATGATTTTGGACTATTTCGCCGGATCCGGAACGACGGGTCATGCGGTTATCGACATGAATCGGCGAGATCGGAGGAATCGCTTCTTTGTCCTCGTGGAGCTAGGCCACCACTTCGACGATGTCCTTTTGCCGAGAGTCAAAAAAGCGGCTTATTCAAGTCAGTGGAAAGAAGGCAAGCCCGTCGATCGAGAAGGCACGACGCAACTGTTCAAATATATCAGGCTCGAGTCCTACGAGGATACCCTGGACAGTTTGAGCGTCAGTCGGCCGGACGATCTGCTTCGCGAGCACGAGGAATATCAGCTGCGCTATTCCTTGTCGGCGGAAACGCAAGCCAGCGCATCTTTGCTCGGCGAGGATTTCGTCGATCCGGAGAAATACCGATTGTCGGTGGTTCGATCGGGTGCGCGCAAAGAAGTCTCGGTCGATCTGGCCGAGACTTTCAACTTTCTCCTCGGACTTGAAGTACATCGTCGCCGCCGATTGGAAGGGGTGTCGGCGATCGAAGGGATCGAGCCCGGCGGGGAACGCTCTTTGATCCTGTGGCGTTGCTTGGACAGGCTCGATGCTTCGGCTCTCGATGCGTGGTTTGTCCGCCATCGGCAGTCTTTCGGCCGCGAGATAAGACGAATTTATGTCAACGGAGATCATACGCTGAATGCCTCCAAAACCCCCGAAGATCAATGGGAAGCGTTGGTCATCGAACCGATCTTCCGGCGGTTGATGTTCGAAGATTCCGGTGATCGGCCATGAATCGTCTGGAAAAACGCATGGTGTTGCACCGCTTTATATGCCATCGATTTGGATATGCCGACTTGCGCAGCATCCTGCGCGAGATGAATGCGCCGGGGCATCGAAGCGGAGAGGATCGACAAAGCATCTACGCCCGGTGCTTGATGGAAAAAATGCCTGCCGCCGCCGCCCTTACCCGCGATGAAATAGACCGCTTCGATCGAAATATCGAGCGGATCGGTCGCCGTTTGAAGATCGGCGAGGATGAAGAAAGATCGTGGAAGGCCTTTCAATATCTGGCATTGTTGTTCACGGAGTGTTATTTGGATTTGCTCGGCGACAAAGAGGGATTGGTCGAGGCATTGAATCGTTGGATTCGAATGGACCCGATGGCATCGGATATCGCCGAATACGAGATCGACCAGCTCGATACCCTGGCCTTTCAAAGCGCGACCGGCTCGGGAAAAACCCTCTTGTTACACGCCCATATCCATCAATATCTCAATCATCTCGAGAGCATGGGACGCAGGCATACGCTCGATAAAATCATCTTGGTCACCCCGGACGAGGGCTTGTCGAAACAACATCTGCGTGAACTGAGGAAAAGCGGGATAGCGGCAAGGCTTTTTTCCGATACTCCGGAATCATCGGGGCTGTTGTCGATCGACGGGGATATCGTCGATATCATCGACCTGCACAAGTTGAGCGATGCTCCGGGTATCAAGCGTGTTTCGTTGGAGTCCTTCGGCGAAAACAATCTGGTGCTGGTCGATGAAGGGCATTTGGGTACCGGTGGAAAGAAATGGCGCAACCATCGCAAGCAGCTGGGGCTCAACGGTTTTACCTTCGAATACTCGGCGACCTTCAATCAGGCGGTCGCCGGCAATACCACCGATATGCGGGGGATGCGAGACGAGTACGGAAAATCGATCCTTTTCGACTATTCGTATAAATATTTTCACGAAGACGGCTACGGAAAAAACTATCGAATCTCCAATCTGAAGCAGACCGACGACGACCGATTGAACGATCGTTATCTCCTCGCCTGTTTGCTCATGTTCTACCAACAATGCAGGATTCATGCCGACAAGGGTGGACAATGGCTCGATTTCAACCTCTCTCGCCCTTTATGCGTATTTCTCGGCAGAACGGTGACCGGCAATGCCAAGCAATCGGAAACCCGAAGCGACGTGATTCGCATCGTGCAATTCATATCGAAGGCCCTCGGCGGGATGCTCGATGATCTAAGAGCCATCATCGAAGGCCCTTCCGGTTTGATGGATGCCAAGGATCAAGATCCCTTCGCGAATTCCTTCGCCTATCTGAAATCTCGCTGGGATTCGTACGAGGAGCTCTACCGCGATCTGCTAAAGACGGTCTTTCACGGGAAAGGTCGACTCCGCGTGATGCATCTGGCGGGAGCGGATGAAATACAGCTACGAACGGGCGACTCGACCCCCTTCGGGGTGATCAATGTCGGCGATGCCGCGGGCCTTTATCAAAAACTCTCGGATAAATCCAAAGGTGGGGGATATTCCTGCGAAAAGGATCATTTCAACCCCCCGCTCTTCGACTCGGTGGATAGAGAGGGCTCGCCCGTCAATATGGTGATCGGGGCGCGAAAGTTCATCGCCGGTTGGAATTCCTGGCGAGTCAGCACGATGGGACTGATGCATGTCGGTACCGGCGAAGGACCGCAGATCATCCAGATGTTCGGGCGCGGAGTGCGGCTCAAAGGATATGGCTGGTCTCTCAAGCGTCACACCGAGTTACCGGATATCGAGGTCGCCGACAGTCAACATCTCGCTTTGTTGGAGACCCTCAATATCTTCGGCCTCAAGGCCAACTATATGAACAAGTTCAAGGAATATCTGCAGCAAGACGGATTGGAAGTCGAACGGGTGGTGTTGCGTTTTCCGACTTCCCCGCAGCTGCGACAGCATCATCTAAAGCAGATTCGAAAGAACCCGATGGCCGGCGAATTCGAATATTCCGAATATCGACTGCAACTTTCGAGCGACGGGTATGAAAAACAAAAGCCGGTCTCTCTCGATCGCTATAGAAGTTTGGAGATATTGCAATCGCAAGAATCCGGTCTCGCAGTTCAAGGCGAGAGAAACAGAGGCTCTCTCGACGCCCTCCATCGACGGTTGATCGATTGGCAAAGGGTTTATCACCGAACGATAGAGCGCAAACACCGCTCGGGCTTGCATAACTTGACGATTCGACCAGAAACGATCCGAGCGTTATTCGAAAAATCGGATTGGTATCATCTGTATATCCGTCCGGAAAAACTGCAATTTCATTCCTACGAGCAGATTCGGGAATGGGAAGATCTGGCGGTCGATCTGATTTGCCTTTATGCCCGACAATACTGGAGATACGAGCGTAGCCGCTGGGAACACGATCACTTGGAAGTGTTCGAACTTGACGAGAGCGACGAAAATATGATCGGCAGCTACGAAGTTTCGATCGAGGCATCGGAAGAACGGCTGATTGCGGAGATCGAAGATCTCATCGAAGCCATTTCCACGGAGCGCTTCCCCGAGGACTTCGAAAAAATACTCGATCACTCCGGGGAGGGAAGGATCTCGGCTCTCTTTCCCTCTTTTCACGCCTATATTCCCATCCTCTATGCTGATCGGAATGTCGGCGAAAAAGTCAAGGCGATTCCTGTCTTGCTCAATGACGGCGAGGCTCGATTGCTTCGATATTTGAGGGATCTTTTGCAGGCCGAAGAGGGTGATGAGAGGAAATTCTTTTCCGACAGGAAAATTTATTTGATGAGAAACCAGTCCCGAGGACGGGGCATTTCCTTTTTCGATGACTATGCTTTTTATCCCGATTTCATCCTTTGGATGGTCAAAGACAATCGTCAGGATATCCTGTTCATCGATCCCAAGGGGATGGTTTTTTATGACGATAGAACCCACTCCAAGGTCGAACTCCATCGCAATATCAAAGAAACCGAAGCGAAAATCAGAAAAACGCACGCGGGGGTTTTTCTCCATTCCTATATTTGGTCGGTCAGCGATTATCGAAGCATCAACGCCCTCGGTCGAAATCGTTCGCGACAGGATTGGGAGGCCAAGGGGGTTTATTTCGCCGCGGAGAAAGAAAAGGGCCTGTTCCGGCTTTTGCGCCACGCAACCGAAAACTGATTCCGGTCGTCATTTCGACCCCGACGAAGAATGACGGGTCGAATATCGAAAAAACGATACTCCTCTTGCTTCCCTTGTCGGCGAGGCGTCCCTCGTATTCGCTTCGCCGCTCGTTTTGTCGGATATCCGTTCCGCCCGGTATTCGGAAAATGCAAGAATATCTTCTTGCGGACAAAGCGTTTGCGGACAAAATGGATGATTCCTCGGTATCATATCCACCTCGTCCTCGTCGATCTTTTTTCGATAGCGGTCGACGAACGAAGAAAAACTCTCGATCTTCACGATAGCGGCGCTTTATAGGCGGCGAAAAGCCCGATGAGATAGATATTTCCGTATTCCTCGCCCGAGTCCGGGGTCGATCCGATATCGGGGCGTGTCTTCGTTTGCGGCAAACTGATGCAAGGGATAGGTGAACGGTGGAAAATGATCGTTTTTTGCGGGCGTTGGCTCGGCAGCCGGTCGACCGCACTCCGGTGTGGTTGATGCGCCAGGCCGGTCGCTATTTGCCGGAGTACCGGG
This sequence comes from Gammaproteobacteria bacterium, assembly GCA_965220535.1. GTDB lineage: Bacteria > Pseudomonadota > Gammaproteobacteria > HK1 > HK1 > HK1. The sequence goes on from OZ244833.1 coordinate 2,415,106, forward strand.
AAATTCGGCAGCGGGCGGGGAGTTTTCTCGCTTTGTGCAGCACTCCGGATCTGGCTTGCGAAGTGACGTTGCAGCCGTTGCGCCGATACGACTTGGATGCCGCGATCCTGTTTTCCGATATTTTGACCATTCCGTGGGCGATGGGTTTGGGATTGGAATTCGTCGAGGGAGAGGGGCCGCGTTTTCGTCATCCGCTGCGCACGAAGGCGGATATCGATAGGCTGGGGGTTCCGGATCCGGAAGACGATCTCGGCTTCGTGATGGAGACCGTCCGTATCGTCCGGCGCGAGATCGATGGCCGGCTGCCCTTGATCGGTTTTGCCGGAAGCCCTTGGACCCTGGCGACCTATATGATCGAAGGGCAGGGTTCGCGGACTTTCAATCGCGCCAAACGCTTGCTTTTGGAAGACCCCGCCGCCTCGCATCGGCTGTTGACGACGCTGGCGGATGCCACCGTCGAATACCTGAGGGCGCAGGTGCAAGCGGGGGCGCAAGCGTTGATGATCTTCGATACTTGGGGCGGGGTGCTCACCACTCCGGCGTGGCACGAGTTTTCGCTCGCTTATATGCGTCGCATCGTCGAGGCTTTGCCTGCGGAGCACGAGGGGGCCAAGGTGCCGGTGATCCTCTTCACCAAGGCCGGGGAGGGCTGGCTGGAATCGATGGCGAGCAGCGGTTGCGATGCCGTGGGGCTCGATTGGAGAACGGATATGGGAGCCGCCCGCAAACGCATCGGCGATCGGGTGGCGCTACAGGGCAACCTCGATCCCTGCACCTTGCTCGCTTCGCCGGCTTGTATCCGCGGCGAGGTCGAGCGCATCCTCGCCGAATACGGTTCGGGCTCAGGTCATGTTTTCAACCTCGGGCACGGGATCACTCCCGATGTCGATCCCGAGCATGTTCGAGCGTGTATCGAAGCGGTGCATGAATTCAGTCCCGCTTGGCATCGTCGGGGATGAAAGCCTTTACGCTTTTCATCAAAGGAACGTGCATCGGAGCGGCGGATGTGGTGCCGGGGGTGAGCGGCGGCACCATGGCCTTGATCCTCGGCATCTACCCTCGATTGATCGCCGCGATTAGGGCTTTCGATCTGCAGTTCTTGCGGCACTTGGCAAGCCTTCGTCCGCAGCCGGCCTTGGCCCGTCTCGATCTTGCCTTGTTGCTTCCCGTGGGCGCAGGAGTCTTTGCCGCTTGGCTTTTTTTCACCCGTGTCGTGCCTTTGCAAGATCTGGTGAAGACCCATACCGCTTTCGTCCATGGCCTCTTTTTCGGGCTGATAGCGGCCTCGGCGATCACGCTGCTTCGATCTCGAAGCCCTCTTCTTCGACGGGAGTGGGCGTTGCTGTTGGTAGCGACGGGCGTATCCGCCGGTGGGCTGTGGTTGCTGCCGAGCGAGGCGATCTTGCCCGCATCGGAGCGAATGCCGTGGATGATTGCGCTGGGGGGGTCGCTTGCGGCCTCGGCGATGCTTTTGCCGGGGATCTCCGGGGCTTTCGTCTTGCTGATTTCGGGCCAATACGCCATCGTCTTGGACGGATTCGCGCGTTTCGATCCGGCGATTCTCGTCCCCTTCGGGCTCGGGGCGGGGTTGGGGCTGGTGGCCTTCAGTCGCGTCATCGCTTGGTTGTTGCACCGATGGGAGCGGGGCACGATACTGATCCTCGCAGGCTTGATGGTCGGTGCGTTGCCCAAGGTGTGGCCCTTTTTCGCGTTTTCCGGGCAGGGGATCGAGGCGAGAGGCGACGGGAGCGGCGAGTTGGCGTCGGGGCTTGCAAGCCCCTTTGCAAACCCCTGGGAAATCCCCGATCTCGTCGGCGTCTTGGCATCGATGGCCATCGGCGTCGCGCTGGTTTTCGCTTTGCACGCGCTGTCGCGTAAATACCGCGCTTGACCTGCACCGAAAAGCGTTGCGAACGAAGGGCGAGCTCACCGAGGATCCGATAGCAAGAACGACGCCGCGATGCCCGAACTGCCCGAAGTCGAATCGATATGCCGAAGTCTGGCGCCGGTGATCGAAGGTCGTCGCGTTCGCGAAGTCGTCGTTCGTGAACGCCGTCTTCGCCGGCCGCTATCCCCCCGACTGCCGCGGTATTTGAAAGGCAAGACCTTTCAGGGCATCCGTCGGCGTGCCAAATATCTTCTTTTGGAGGTCGGCGAGGGCACCTTGCTCGTCCACCTCGGGATGTCCGGCAGCCTGCAGTTCGTCGCTGCCGGGACGCCCCCGCAAGCCCACGATCATCTGGATATCGTGCTCGACGACGGCGCTTGCCTGCGTTATCGCGATCCTCGACGATTCGGCTCTTTGCTCTGGCTACGCGGGCCGCCGGAGCGACATCCTTTGTTGGCCGATATCGGCCCCGAGCCTTTCGCCGACGAGTTCGACGCAGATTTCCTTCGGGCGCGCCTCCATCGCCGGCGGGCTCCGATCAAGAGCCTGCTGATGGATGCCCGCATCGTGGCCGGCGTCGGCAATATCTATGCCAACGAGGCTTTGTTCATCGCCGGGATCTCGCCGCTTCGGGCCGGCGGACGAATATCGCTCGCGCGCCTTGCGCACCTGGTGCAAGCCCTCCGCGAAGTGCTGAATGCGGCGATCGAGGCCGGGGGAACGACCCTGCGCGATCATGCTTTGGCCGACGGGTCGAGCGGCGCTTTCGTCGAAAGGCTCCAAGTCTACGGGCGCAAGGGGAGCCCCTGTTCTCGTTGCGGAGCACCGATCGCGATGCGGGTCATCGGGCAGCGAAGCAGTTATTATTGCCGCCGCTGCCAGCGATGATCGATCCGGCGGGGATTCGCGGTCGGGAGGGGACGCAGATCCGACCCTCGATCCCCCGAAAGCGGCGAAATCGCGGCGAGGATTGCACTAGATGATTGCACTATATTATTCCCCCGAGTTTTCAGCCATAACAACCAATAACATCGATAACAAAAGGAGGATGGAAATGAAAACGCTATATCGTCTGATCGGGCCGACGATCCTCGCGGGATCGGTTTTGGCCACCGCTATCGTCACCGGAACCGCCGGTGCCCAGGAAATGACCTTCTTTCGCATCGGAACCGGTTCGGCCGGTGGGACCTATTTCCCGATCGGCGGCATCATCGCCAATGCCATCTCCAATCCCCCGGGTTCGCGGCCTTGCGACAAAGGCGGCAACTGCGGGGTTCCCGGCTTGGTCGCCATTGCCCAGTCCACCAATGCCTCGGCGCATAACGTCACCGCCATCCAAGCGGGGCAAATGGAGGCCGGTCTGTCCGGGGCCGCGACCCTTCATTTCGCCTACCACGGAGTCGGCAAGTTCGAAGGCGAGAAAAAGCCGAAACTGCGGGTGATCGCCAATCTCTTCCCCGAGGATTTGCACCTGGTGCTTCCCGAAGGGGGCTCGCTGAAGAATCTGGCCGATCTGAAGGGCAAGCGCGTGGGCATCGCCCAAGCGGGTTCCGGCACCCAAATCGCGGTGGAGTTGATCCTCGCCGACCATGGAGTCAACCGCGGCAATATCGACGAGGCGGAACTCAATAATTCCCAATCGGCCGAACGCTTGGCGGACGGCCAACTCGACGCCTATTTCTATGCCGCCGGGACGCCGGTTGCGGCCATGATTCAGCTGGATTCCACCAAGGGCATGGAGCTCTACAGCTTCGCCGAAGACGAGGTGATGCGCGCCAACAAGGCCGTTCCCTACTATATTCCCTCGGTGATCCCCGCCGGCACCTATCCCGGCGTCGGCTACGATGTCGATACGGTCGCGGTCTCCGGCATCATGGTCACCAGCATCGATCAGCCGGAGGAATTGATCTACGGGATCACGAAGGCGATGTGGTCGGATACGGCACGCAAACTGCTCGATAACGGCCATGCCAAGGGCAAGGTGATCACCCTCGAGAGCGCATTGGACGGAATCGAAGGCATCGGTGTGCCTTTGCATCCGGGAGCGGAGCGCTTCTACAAGGAAGTCGGCATGCTTTGAAAAAAGCGAGCCGAACGAGGGATTTCGGGATGACGAGGACGAGACGATGATCCGGGCTCGTCCTCGTGATTCCGCCAAAGGATTCGGAGGTATCCCTTCGAGATCGCGTTTTCGAAGGCCCTCCGATCGCCTCGAGCCTCGATTGTCGGAACGAAAGCCCGGTGTCGGCAAGCGCCCCCGCCGATAGTCCGCGCGAAAGCGGGGGCGGCGATCGGCGTCTCGATATCGCGGCCGCCGACAGGCTCGAGCGCAAATACGACAGCGCGCTCTTCTTGCGCGAAACGGGCCCGCGCACTCGCATCTTTCTTTATTGGTTCGCGATCGCCTTCGCTCTTTATCATTATTTGGGCGCGGGGCTCGGACTGCCCGTCGACTACTGGCATATGGGCCTGCATCTGGCCGGTCTTTTCATCCTCATCTTGATATCGTTTCCCGGGCGCCGGCCGTCGCAAGGGGATTTGTCGGCAAAGCCCGATAGCCGCCGGCGCCGCGGCAATATCCCGGTCCACGATTGGATCATGATCGTTCTCGGTGTCGCCGGGGCGTTGCATCTCGGGGTATCGTGGCGCGGCTGGGATTTCGAACTTTTCGGCTTCGTCGTCAAGCTGAAAGAGCAGGCTTTGAGACAGGGCGACCCCGCCGATATCGATATTTTCTTCGGCACCGTCATCATCGTGCTCGCGCTCGAAATCGCCCGCCGTTCTTTGGGCTGGATCCTGCCGGCCATCATTCTCGTATTCGTCGCCTACGCCCTCTTGGGTCCTCGCATCCCGGTGCAGATCCTGCAGCACCCCGGGGTCGATTGGCGTCAGTTCGTCAACAACATGTATTTCCCGCAGGAGGGAATTTTCGGAGTCACCCTATGGGTGGTTTCCACGATCGTTTTTCATTTCGTGCTCTTCGGGGTGATCGCCCAGCGCATGGGGCTCGGGCAGTTTTTTATCGATAACGCGATGATCCTGGCCGGACGCTATACCGGTGGTCCGGCCAAGGTATCGGTGATTTCCTCGGCTTTTTTCGGGACCATCTCCGGCTCGTCGATCGCCAATACCGTTTCCACCGGTTCGTTGACTATCCCCAATATGAAGCGTTTGGGCTATCCCGGCCATTTCGCGGGCGGGGTCGAGGCGGCGTCTTCGGCCGGCGGCCAGATCACGCCGCCGATCATGGGCGCGGCCGCTTTCATCATGGCCGAGTTTTTGGAAGTGCCTTATACCACCGTCGTTCTCGCCGCCGTGGTGCCGGCGTTGATGCATTACGTAGGGGTGATCACCATCGTTCACTTCACGGCCCGCCGTTTGGGGCTCGAAGGCTACAGCAAGGATCGCTTGCCGCGTTTGAAAGCGGTTTGGCGCGAGGGCTGGCCCACGGTACTGCCCTTGGTCGCTCTGATCTTCGTTCTTTTTTCCGGCTATACGCCCTTCATGGCCGCATTCGTCGGCATCTCGCTATGCATCGTCACCGGATTTTCGAGCGTGCAGCGTCCGATCACCTTGCTGCTGCCCGCGCTTTTTCTGTTCTTCGCGCTCGCGAAATTCCTCGAAGGCACCTTCTCCGTCACGCTGCTTGCGCTGCTCGTTTTATGCACCCTCGTGGGGGCCGTCAATCCGAGAAAGCGCCAAAGCATCCAAGAGCTCCTCGACAGCGTGCGTACCGGAGTGCAGTACGCCCTTGCGGTCGGGGCGGCGGCGACCGCGGTGGGGATGGTGGTCGGGGTCATCAACACCACCGGGATGGGCTTTCGCTTGGGCTTCATGGTGACCAACGGAGCGGCCCAGCTGGCCGATATATTGCTGCCGCTCGTCGCTTGGACTCCCGGCGAGCTATTCACGCAAGGATCGATCCAGCTCTTTCTTTCCCTTTGTTTCGTCGCCGTCGCCTGCATTTTGATGGGGGCGGGGCTGCCGACGACGGCGCTTTATATCATGTTGGTCTCCGTTGCCCAGCCCGCCTTGGCGCAGTTGGGGATCCCGCCCTTGGCGAGTCACATGTTCGTGCTCTACTACGGGGTGATTTCCGAGATCACCCCGCCGGTATGCGCTTCCGCTTATGCGGCGGCGGGGATTGCCGGAGCCAACCCCTTTCGCACCGGGATATCCGCTTTTACCCTGGGTCTCGGCAAACTGATCGTGCCGATGGTTTTCGTTTACGCCCCGGTGATGCTGATCGTCTTGCCGGAGTATTTCAGTTGGGGGGTGTTTTTGCAGGTATCGTTGACCTGCGCGATGGGAATTTTCGTTATCGCAACCGCGGTGGCCGGATACTTTCTCGACCGGATGGGGGTATTCGCTCGCTTGCTGGCGTTGCTTTGCGGGCTGCTGTTGGTGGCCCCGGGAACCGAATCGGATATCATCGGCGCGTTTTTATGGATGCCGGCGGTCGCCTTGCAGGTATTGCGAAGGCGCAGGGTTGAAAAACGGGAGATCACGATGTCCGACAGGACGGATCTTGGCGGCGACAAAGGAGCGAGCGGATGAGCGAGACTGCGGAAAATACCCGTCGCATGGGAGGGCGCAAGGCCCGGCGTTTGTTGCGGGCGGCGCCGCTGTCGGAAGCCGATCGCGCGGTGCAGCCGGGCTTGTCGGGAGGGGGCTATCGGCCCTTGAGCGAGGGCGATATCCGGCAGATCCACGAAGCGACGCTCGATGTGCTGGAAAAGATCGGACTCTCCGGCGCCATTCCCAGCTGCGTCGAACGGTGGTCGCCGCCGGCGGCTCGTTGACCCCCGATGGACGCTTGCTGTTCCCGCGCTCCTTGGTCGAGGATACGATCGCCGGCGCCGCCAGAGATATCGTGCTTTGCGGGCAGGATCCCCGGCATGATATGGAACTCAGCCGCGAGCGCATCTACTTCGGCACCGCTGGCGCGGCGGTGCATATCGTCGACCCTCGTACCCGGGAGTACCGGGAATCCACCTTGGCGGATCTCTACGATATCGCTCGCCTCGTGGATCGTTTGGAACATATCCATTTCATGCAGCGGTCGGTGGTGTGTCGCGACCTCGAGCGCCCGCGCGATCTCGATCTCAATACCTGTTATGTCTCGATCCGGGGCACGTCGAAGCATGTCGGCACCAGCTGGGTCGATCCGCGTCATGTCGAGGAATCGCTGGCGATGTTGCATATCGTCGCCGGGGACGAGGCGCGCTGGCGGGCGCGACCCTTCGTCAGCATGTCGAGTTGTTTCGTGGTGCCCCCCCTTCGCTTCGCCGAGGACGCTTGTCGTTGTCTCGAGGTGGGGGTGCGCGCCGGGATGCCGATTTTGTTGTTGGCGGCGGGGCAAGCCGGAGCGACCAGTCCGGCGGCGTTGGCCGGAGCGGTGGTCCAGGAAATGGCGGAGGTCTTGGCCGGATTGGTCTATGTCAATGCCATCGTCCCTGGCCATCCCGCGATCTTGGGTCCTTGGCCCTTCGTGTCGGATCTGCGCACCGGCGCGATGAGCGGCGGCAGCGGCGAGCAGGCGGTGCTGATGGCCGCCTGCGGGCAGATGGGTCGTTTTTACGATCTGCCGACGGGGATCGCCGCCGGCATGGCGGACTCCAAATTGCCCGATGCCCAAGCGGGCTACGAAAAGGGCTATACCACGGCCCTCGCCGGGCATAGCGGGGCCAATCTGGTCTACGAATCCGCCGGGATGTTGAGCAGCCTCTTGGGGGCGTGCAAGGAGAGTTTCGTCATCGACAACGATATGCTCGGGGCGGTGAATCGGACGGTGCGGGGGGTGGATGTGGATCCGACGAGCCTTTCCATCGAGGCGATGCGGGAAGTGTGCATCGGGGGGCCGAGCCATTTTCTCGGGCACCACCAAACCCTGGATCGGATGCAACGCGATTATGTCTACCCCGAGGTCGGCGATCGTTCCAGCCCCAAAGAATGGGGCGAGCAGGGATCGAGCGATATCGTCGAGCGCGCGATTCGCCGGGTCGAGGAAATCTTGCAGGATCACCCGCAGCATATCTCGCCGGAGATCGATGCCGAATTGCGTGCCCGCTTCGACATTCGTTTGCCTCTTCCGCAGGGCTGATCGAATCCATCTATCCTTCGCGACCGAGCGAAGCGGGCGCCAAGGACACTACGACAGCTCGGGCTCGGTTCCGCGCCCGAAAAAAACGAGAGCGAGATTCGGCGCGGCGTTTTTTCGGCTTTCGATTCGATTGATGCCCGCCCTCCGATGAGCGCCCTAGGGGCTGACCGGCGGGCTTTTCTGCGGGCTTTCCCACGGGCCTGCACGCACCGCACCGCCGGCAAGTGCCGCGCGATCTCTCGTCACGAATCGCCTTCGTCGCAACTCGCGAAAACCGAGCCGCTGCCGATTTCGAAACGGAGTCCGGGCGAAGACCGACGATCGCCGGACATCGCTTGTTGACGCAGCCCCGTGAAACAGCGATCGGAGGCAGGGCCGGGCCCGCGCTTCAAGGCGACCGCTTTCGTCCGCAGGCGACGGAGGATTTGCGAACCCCCGCCCGGCCCTTGGGCGGATGGCGCTCCCGATCGTTTTTCATCGGAAAAGTCCAAGGGGTATCGGGCTTTGCCGGATGCGTTCGCGATCGAGGCGATTCCAATCGAGGCAATGCTCGGCATCCGCTGGGCCGGCTAGGGGGTCGGCATCGAGAATACCGGCGGGCTCGAACAAGTCATCAGGCTTGCCAGAAAGATGATGCCGATCGTTTTCTATGCGGCCTCCGGCGCGGCTCGCGGGGGCTCTCGTCGGGATCGTCCACGACGCGCTTGAAGAGAAAACGAATTTTGCGATCGGGGGTGCGCTCGGTAAAAAATCGAATCTTGCGATGATCGGCGGGGCCGTCGGTTGCTTCGGCGCGTGGCCGGGCGTGGATAGATAAGCCGCCCCGCTTGGCTCGATTCGAGCGTCGGCGTAGATGATGCAGCCTATTGACGAAACGCTGAAAATATGTCATTGATGGAGTAACGAAGGGATATCGAATCTACCCACGGCAAAACTGGCAAAGGAGAATAGCCATGAAAACGATCACCGGAATCATCGCGGGATTTTTCTTCGGATTCGCTTCGCTGGCGATGGCGGGCTACAACCTCGATCCCGATGCGAACGGGAGCGGCATCGACGGCACGACTATCGAAGGGCTAACGGCCGACGCGGGCAGCGAGATCATGCTGGCGCAGCCGACGGGCAACGGCGGCTTCTTCGGCGGGCCGAACGCCAGTCTTCGCATAGGGAATCAGGATGGCAAGGACGAGAATCCCGTCGTCAACGTGGCGTTCTTCTGCTACTTTATGAACAACTGCCATCGATAAGCAAGCCTCTGGCCCTATAACAAACAGGCCCGCCCCGACGCGCCGGGGCGGGCTTTTTTTATGGCTAAATACCCCGTACTCGAAGCCGAGCCGCCGCCGCGCGCTGGGTTCGATTCGAAGCGCGGGCGGGATCGGGCGCGGGATCGGGTGCAGAATCGGGCGCGGAATCAGATCGGCGGCTCGCCGACTCGCTGATAATTCGACGGATTGATCGACTCTTTTTATTCGAATGGTGGCAAATAATGAAGAACGCAGCCGAGACGAACCGACCCCCGGACCCTCGTTTCCAAAAACTCGATCCGGAGATCGAAGAGGAGATCGTGCGCTTTTCCCGCTCGTTGAAGACCCTGTCGATCGCGACCTTTTCCGCAGGTTCCGCAGGCGAGACGCCGCTTCCCGAAGCGAGCTACGCTCCTTTCGTGCGCTGCGGCGGCGAGGCCTTGCATATCTGCGTCAGCGACTTGGCGGCGCATACCGGCAATCTTGCGGCCACCGGTCGCGCCGGGGTGTTGTTGATCGAGGACGAGTCCAAAACCGCGCAGCCCTTTGCCCGGCAACGCATCGCCTTGAAATGCCGGGCCGCTATGCTGGCCAAAGACGCCCCTCGTCGGAGCGAGGTGATGGATCGTTTCGAACGCGAATTCGGCGAGGTGATTCGACTGATCCGCCCGCTCGAGGATTTTCGGGTCTTCGCTTTGATTCCCGAAGAAGGGGTGTACGTCAAGGGCTTCGGTCAGGCTTGGCGGCTCGACCGGGTGCTGCTGAAATCCTTGTGTCAAGATGAGTGTCGAGAGGACGATCCCCCGAAGCGGTGCTGAAACGCCCTCGTCTAGCGTCTCGTCTTGCGCCTCACCTTGCGCTTTCCGCCCCCGCTTCGGGGAGGGCGGACGCTTCCTCGGCGGCCGCCGATGTTTCCCCCTCGTCGCCTTTTCGATCCGAGCCTTCATCTCGTACCGACTCCGACTCCGGCTTCGACTCCGACTCCGACTCGACCATTTCCATTGCCGCCATCGCCTGCGCGATCGGAGAGGTACGCAGGCTCACCGCTTGGTATTGACGCTGCTGATCCATCGGCACCGCATCCCGGCGCAACATTCGGTATAGCCCGTAGCCGACGATTCCGAAATGCACGAGAGCCAGCATCCAGAAAAACCCCGAAGGACCGCCTAGGTTCATCAAACCGACGGTCAAATAAGGCCCGATGGTCAAGCCGAATCCTCCGACGAGCACCAAGGTCGCGCTGGCCCCGACTATCTGGCGTTGGCTGAGGTGGTCGTTGGTATGCGCCCCGCACAGAGAATAAAGCGGCATCGACACCCCGCCCAAGACGAGGCAGGTGACCAGCAGTCCGATATAGGAGCTTTGGGCATCCCCGAATAGCTCTTCCCCGATCATTCCGATCATGCCCGCGATCAATGAAGCCAGCGTCGCGACGAAGGCGCAGCCGATGATCACCTTGCGCCGGTCGAAGCGGTCGGAGAGCCGGCCGACGGGCCATTGCATCGCCAGCCCGCCGATCACGAAGATGGCGATGAACCAAGCGATCAGATCCGTGCGGTCGTTCGGAAAAATTCGGGCGGCGTAGACCGGTCCCATGCCCAGAATGACGGCGTGGGTGATGCCGACCAAAAAGGCCCCGACCACCCCCAAAGGCGAAGCCTGAAAGAGTTTTTTGATCTTGAAGTGTTCCGGCCTTCTGAAAAAAGGCACGCGTCCGATGGTCAAGGTGATCGGGATCAGCGCGATCGAAACCAAGGCCGAAGCGAGCACGAAGAGTTCGAATCCGAGCGGATCCCACAAGTTGAGCAGCATCTGCCCGCCGGCCATGCCGCCCAAAACGATGATCATGTAGATCGACAGGAGCTGGCCGCGATTTTGATTGTTGGCGGCGCTGTTGAGCCAGCTCTCGGCCACCACATAGAGCCCCGCGTAGCTGAATCCCGAGAGCACGCGGATCGCGAACCACGCCCACGGATCGATGAGCAGCAAATGCGCGATGGCTGCCGTCGACGCCAAGGAGGCGAGGGCGGCAAAGACCCGCACGTGCCCGACATGCGCCACCATCCGCGGCACGGCCACGGAGCCGAGCAGGAAGCCGATGAAATAGCCGGTGACGACCATGCCGAGCAGATTGATGCTGAAGTTCTCCAAAGAGCCTCGCACCCCGATCAGCGTCCCTTGCAGGCTCCCGCCGAGCATGATGAGGGCGATGCCGAAGAAAAGGGACCAGGCTTTGGTGATGGCGGTGGGCATGGGACGATCCTCCCGGCGATATCAATGAGGCGAGCCGGTCCCGCGCAGTTGCGAGAGGGAGGCACGGGTGGTGATCAGATCGGGATCGATCGGCAGTTCGAGCAAGGCGATGCGCCCGGCACCGAGGGCGCGTTCGAACGCCTCGGGAAAGTCCGCGGTGCGCTCCACCCGCTCGGCGAAGGCTCCGAAGCTGCGGGCCCAAGCCGTGAAATCGGGATTGGTCAAGGAGGTGGCGATCGTCCGCCCGGGATAGTCCCGCTCTTGGTGCATACGGATCGTCCCGTACATCTTGTTGTCGATGACGAGGATGACGGGGTCGATACCGTGGTGGATCGCGGTGGCGATTTCCTGGCCGCTCATCAGCGCCCCGCCGTCTCCGCAAAAGCCCACTACCGGCCGATCCGGAAAGACGAGTCGGGCGCTGATCGCCGCCGGGATGCCGTAGCCCATCGCGCCGCTGGTCGGGCCGATCTGGCTCGGCCATCGGCGGTAGAGATAGTGCCGATGCATCCAGCCGGAGAAATTCCCGGCATCGGTGGTGAGGATCGCCTCCGGCGGGAGTCGGCGACGCAAATGCGCCATCACTTCGCCCATCTCAAGCGCCCCGGGCAAACCCGGGGTCGGTTCGAGCGAAGCGAGGTATGCCGCGTGCGCCGCCGCGGTGTGCTCGCTCCAAGCGGTGGAATCCACCGCCGGCATGTCGGCGGCCGCGCGCAGGAATCGATCCGAGGCGGCGCAGATCGCATGACTCGGCTGATAGACCCTCCCGATCTCCTCCGGATCCGGGTGGATATGAATCAGCCTTTGCTGCGGTCGGGGAGGCGAGACGATCTCGTAGCCGCCGGTGGTGATCTCCCCGAGTCGGGCGCCGATCACCAGCAGCAGGTCCGCCTCTCGTACCCGCCGCACGAGCTCGGGATCGGGTCCCGTTCCCAGATCCCCGACATAGCATGGATGGCGGTTGTCGAGTCGATCCTGGCAGCGAAAGGAAGCCGCGACCGGGATGCGGTTCTCGCCGGCGAAAGCGGCTAAATCCTCGCCGGCCTTCGCATTCCAGCCGCCCCCGCCGACGATCGCCATCGGGCGTTGCGCTGCGGCGAGCATCGATCGCATCGCATGCATCTCATCGCTTGCGACCCCCGCCGAAACCCTTCGAAAGGCATCCGTATCGAGGACTTCGGCTTCCTGGCGCAGCATGTCCTCGGGCAGCGATATCGCCACCGGCCCCGGTCTTCCCGATACCGCGCGATAAAAGGCGCGGCTGATCAACTCCGGCAAGCGCGCCGGATCCTCGATTTGCGCCGTCCATTTGCAGATCGGGGCGAGGAATGCCCGGTAATCGATCTCCTGAAAAGCCTCGCGTTCGCTATGCCCGCGCGCCACCTGGCCGATGAAAAGGATCATCGGGGTGGAATCCTGGGCTGCGGTATGCAGGCCGATCGATGCGTGACAGGCCCCGGGTCCGCGGGTCACCATCGCCACCCCGGGGCGGCCGGTCAATTTGCCGAAGGCCTCGGCCATATTCGCCGCCCCGGCTTCGTGTCGACAGGTGATCGTGCGGATGGACGGGCGGGCGTCGTGCAGCGCATCGAGCACCGCGAGGTAGCTTTCCCCCGGCACGCAAAAAACGGTATCCACACCGTGGATCGCCAGAGCGTCCACCAAAATGCGAGCGCCGGTACGAAAGGGAGGGTGCGTCATGATCCTTGCCGCCGGGTCGAGTGGCTCGGGAAAAGCCGATATTCGAGGAATTGATCCGATAAGAACGATCTCGCCGCCTCGCGATAGGCGAAGGCCCGTCGACAAGCGGGCGGCGTCTTCGACGAAAAGGATCAGATCGCCGAAAAATTCCGTCGGTGCGAGCAAGCCTCGAGGGGCGCGAAAGCCGCGGGAGAACATCCCCGGAAGATCGAAATTTTCGGGCGCGAATAGTGGCACGGAATGCACCCTTTCCGACTCGTTTTTTCGCAGATTTCACCGCCAAGGACGACACCTTTTTGCGTATAAGCGACTTGGCCGACGAGCCCCTTCGAAAAGCGTCGTTTTCGCTTGGATCGACGCACCCGCGGCCGATATCGTCGAGTCCTTCCAAGGACGAGCGAAGCGCCGCATCCCTCGGCTTTTATGAAAAAGCCGATAGCCTTTTCGCGAAGGACGATTCCCGCTCGTTCGAATCGGCGGTGCTTCCATCCCTGCGGGCATGACCCGAGCTTCGAAAGCCGCCTCGCCGCCGTCCTTTGATCGAGGTCGATTATCGGGAGCGCCCGACGATCTCCGGCTCGAGGCGTTTGCGATTCGCCTTGTGCGACTCGCTTTCGTTCGGTTGCACTCGGATGCATTCGGATGCACGAGGGCGATGCGAACGCTGGCATAAGAAAGAGCGTCGCGAACGCGACGAGTCCGAGCCGCAAGGCGCCATCGGCTTGTTTCGCCCCTGTAGCCGATGTCGCCGAGATATGGTCGCCGTGGTTTTTGCGATCGCGAAAAGCAAGACAAACGTCTTTCGCGATCGCGAGATCGTCGCTGGATATTGACGAGATCGGCGCGAGGCCAAGGAGTTTCAGGCTCGTCTTCTCAAGATATCGCCCATCGCCCGAACCGGCTCGATCAAGCCGATGGTCGCAGCGCCATGTCGAGGATTCGTCCGGGATGAAGCGCCGTTCGGCCGCTGCCGTGGGCGATCTGCTGGCGACAGCTCGTTCCCGCCGCGACGATCAGGGTATCGTCTTCGGCGTTGCGGATCGCCGGAAGCAGATCGAGCTCCGCCATCCGCATCGAAATATCGTAGTGCGCCGCTTCGTAGCCGAAAGCGCCGGCCATGCCGCAGCAACCGGAGGGGATGGTTTCGACTTCCAGATCGGGAACGAGCCGCAGCGCCGCCTCCGCCTCCGGCATGATCCCGAAGGCTTTTTGATGGCAGTGGCCGTGGAGCAAAGCGCGGCGCGGGCCCAAACTTCCGAGCGGAATCCGGGGGCTTTTCCGCTCCAAGAATTCCTCGAAGAGCAGGAAATTCTCGGCATCCACTCCGAGATCCACGCCCAAAGCCGATGCTTCGTCCCTGAAGGTCAGCATGCACGAAGGCTCGAGTCCGACCACCGGCACCCCGCGCTCGACGAAGGGGGCCAGACTCGAGATCGAGCGCAGCATTTCGTGCCGCGCCTCGCTGAGCATCCCGCTCGATAAAAACGTGCGCCCGCAGCAAAGCGGACGGCGCTCGCCTTCGGGCGGGGATGCCAGATGGACTTCTATCCCCGCCGCTTCGAGCACCCTTTTCGCCGCGCGGGGGTTTTCCGGCTCGAACCAAGTATTGAAGGTGTCGACGAACAGAACCACTTCGTCTCGGGGGGTTCGTTTGGTCGCCGAGCGGGCGAGCCGGGCGCGATGAAAAACCCGGGAGGACTGTGGATCTCGATCGCGTCTTGATTCCCTCGTTGCCGTAAAGGGATCGCGCCGCCACGTCGGAAGCGGCCGCTTTTTGCCGATCCCCCACAGGCGCTCGCCCAAGGAGGCCAGCGCAGGCCAGCGGTTGCGCAAATTCAGGAGCGCGGCGAAAGGGGCGGCGACCGGAGCATAACGCGGCAAAAAAGCGACGAGGCGATCCCGCACCGACAATCCGTGTCGTTTGCGACGCTGGTGGAGGTATTCGATCTTCATCCGCGCCATATCCACCCCGGTGGGGCATTCCCGCTTGCAGCCTTTGCAGCCGACGCAGAGATCCATGACCTCGTCCATCGCCTCCGAGACGAGTTCCGTCGAGCCCAGCTGACCGCTTAGCGCCAAGCGCAGGGTGTTGGCGCGGCCGCGGGTCAGGTGGCGCTCGTCGGCGGTCGCGCGAAAGGAGGGACACATCACGCCCGGATTCGTCTTGCGGCAGGCCCCGTTGTTGTTGCACATCTCGACCGCGCGTTGGAATCCGCCCCACTTCGACCAGTCCAGCCCCGTCGACAGCGGCGGATGGCGATAATCGGGCGGGTAGCGAAAGAGCGTGCGATCGTCCATCCGCTCCGGCCGCACGATCTTGCCGGGGTTGAACAGCCCCGAAGGATCGAAGGCATCTTTGACCTCCTCGAAGGCGGCCACGAGCCGAGCCCCGAACATGGCTTCGTGGAACTCGCTGCGCACGATGCCGTCGCCATGCTCCCCGGAATGCGAGCCCTTGTACTCGCGCACCATCTCGAAGCATTCCTCGGCGATGGCGCGCATGGTGCGGGCCCCCTCGGGGACCTTGAGATCGATGATCGGGCGCACATGCAAGGTGCCGACCGAGGCGTGGGCATACCAGGTTCCGCGCGTGCCGTGGCGGGTGAATATCGCGTCCAGGCGACGGGTGTATTCCGCCAAGTCTTCCAATCGGACCGCGCAGTCCTCGACGAAGGAGATCGGTTTTCCATCGCCCTTCATCGACATCATGATGTTGAGACCGGCCTTGCGCACCTCCCAGATCGCCGATTGAAAGGAGTTCTCGGTCGCCTTGACCACCGCATCGGGGAAGCCGAGATCCGCCATCCGCTCTTCCAAATCCTTGATCTTGGCGACGAGCACATCGCGATCCTCGCCCGCGAATTCCACCAGCAGCAGCGCCTCCGGATCGCCGCGGACGAAGCGCTCCACCGTGGGACGAAAGAGTTCGATCTCTCGCGCAAGTTCGATCAGGCGGCGGTCGACGAGCTCCACCGCGCTCGGGTCGAGGGCGGTGATATGACGCACGGCTTGCATCGACTCGTAAAAGCTCGGGAAATGGCAGACCCCCAGCACCCGATGCGCCGGGATCGCTTGCAGGTCGAGTTCGATCTCGGTGAAAAACCCGAGCGTGCCCTCGGAGCCGACCAATAGATGAGCCAGGTTATGCGTCCCCGTGGGCACGAGGCTGTCGATGTTGTAGCCCCCGACTCGGCGCAGGAGTTGCGGGAAACGGCTTTCGATCTCCTCGGCCTCGCGCGTCCCCAGCGCTCGCAGGCGTTTGATCAGATCGAGATGGCGTTCGTTGCCGACGAGTTTTGCGGGGATCTCGCCGGCGCGCAGCGTGCTGCCGTCGGCCAAGATCGCATCGATGGCGCGAACGTTATGCACCATATTGCCGTAGCGAATGGAGCGGGCGCCGCAGGAGTTGTTTCCCGTCATCCCCCCGATCGTGGCTCGACTGGCGGTCGAAACATCGACGGGAAAGAACAGACCCTTCGCTCGCAAAAGGGCATTGAGACGATCGAGGACGATGCCCGGTTCCACCCGCACCCGCTGCGCCTGCTCGTCGAGGCGGAGCATCCGATCGAGATATTTGCTGCTATCGACGACGATCGCCTCGCCCACCGTTTGGCCGCATTGCGAAGTGCCGCCCCCCCGCGGCAGCACCGGCACCTGCGCACTCTTGCAGATATCGATGGTGCGATGGATATCCTCGATATTGCGGGGAATCACCACCCCCAAAGGCTCGATCTGATAGATGGAGGCGTCCGTTGCATAACGGCCTCGACCGGCGGGGTCGAAATGCACCTCCCCTTCGATCTCCCGCGCGAAAAGCCGGGCGAGCCCGGCATTCCCCGGGCGAAGTTGCGCTCGATGCCTCATCGTTCGTCTATCCGTCCTTCGAAGTTCGAAGGCCGACCCGATTGTCGGCGGAGTCGATACGAGTGTACGCCGGTAAGAGGATATCGGGGGATTGCCTTGCCGACGATTTCGGCCTTTCCCCCTCTTGGGGCTTCGAACTGCGCTTCGAGGGGATGGCTTTTTTCGAGCCGCCGACTCCCGGCGCGAAAAATAAAGACCGGAGTCGACAGGCCGCGTTTCTCTCGTCGAGATCGAACTCGGATTCGATCTCGATCTCGATAAAAGCGGGCGCAATCATCGCAAAATTCCTTGCGAGGAAAATCGCTATTCGATGGGTCGAAGAGCGAAAAGCCCTTTCGATAGGAGGCGTTTCAAAGGCCCGTTAGGGGGATAGGGTCTTCGCTGCAAGTTCGAAAGGAGGGATCGGAAGGATAAAAATCGTCCCTTTTCCAAGGCAAGCCGATCATATCCTCCCGATCCGAAAAGGATTCGGGTTCGAAGACCGACTTCGAAGCGAGAGCCTTTCGTCGCCCGGGCTCTTCGATCTTGCGTTTTGGATTGGAGGCGAGGAGGGGGCGACGGTCTGAGGGACGACCGGCTCGATCCGCTTTTCCTCTTCGGTTTTTTACCGCTCGGACCGCCACCGAAAAAGCGATACCCGAACAACGACGGGAGACGAGGAAGGAACTATGCGCAATCAATCCAAGGGAGAACTCTTCCGAAGGGGAGGGCTTGTCGAAAAGGGAGGTGACCTAAGGCCCATTGACCGAAGCGGATCGCAAAGAATCTCGTGGTCGCATATCCGAGGGCTAAAGAAGGCGATCGCCCCCGAACGAACCGTTCTCCCGACCGATAAAAACCGAGCCTTCGATACGAAAACCCATATCGAAGGCTCGAGACATCGGAAAAGATCTCGGCGATGGACTCATCGAATCGCTCCCTCGTCTTTTCCGAAGAAGCAGCGATCTTGGCCTGTTCTCGTTTGGCTCCTCCCCTACCACCGACTCCGCATCACCTCACGAAACCCATTGCACCGTTGTTGACGAGGGCTTTGCCGCCTCCGGTGCGGGTCGGCACCGGCTCGCTGAATTGTGCTTTTCAAGCGAGCCTCGCAGGCAAGACCCGAGCCTTGTCCGCGATACCCGATTTCCCTTGCGAGATATTCCTATTGCCGGTGCCGGGTCATCAGGCGCCTTCGCCCCGACTTTCGAGCCTATCCTCTCCCGTCGTTCCGGTAGCAAGCGCAAGCGATATCAAGGCAATCCTTTTATCCTCCCGTCGCGCTGTTGTTGACCAGCGCGCCTCCGCCGCCGGTTCGGGTCAGCACCTGCGCGGTGAAACGCCTGCTCGATTGCACTTCGCAAGTCAGACCCAAGTCTTGCCAGCGATAGCCGATACCGCTTGCGAGTTCTTCCGATTGCAGATGCCTCGTCGTCAGGCGCTCGATTCGCCCCAACATCCACTCGTATCTTCTCCCGCTGTCCAAGTAGCAAACGAAAGCGGTATCGAGGCAATCCGCCACCGGCGAGTTGCAGCGAATCCGGATATTCGATTCATCCGACGAGTCGGGAGAGGGAATCGACTCGATATCCGCTCGATAGACCTCTCCTTCGAGGACGCTGCGAATCATCGCGCTGTTGTTGACGAGCACGCCGTTGCCCGAACGGGTCCACACTTGCGAGCCGATATTCTCGCCGCTGCGAAGGGCGCATCCCAAACGACCCTTTCCTCCCCAGGATTTTTCCCCCGTATGACGCTGAATATCCCTTGTCGAGAGAGAGAGCGCCCCGTATGCGGGGATGGGCTCGGGCAACCTGCCTTCGAAGACTTCCCCGTCTTCTTGGGCGGAGCAATCGAAGGCGACGGAGCAAGGAGTCTCCTGCTTGCATTGAATGCGAAGGGTCACGCTGTCGCCCGAACCCGGCGACGGGAGGGCGAGGGCTTGGGTTTTAGGCAACTCTTTGTCGTCGTCGGTGACGATCACCTCTCGGATGGCTCTCCTGCCCTCGAAGTCGAAAGAGAGGGTGTGGACGCTATCGTCCCTGTCGTCGTCTTCGTGGGCCACGATCGTCAATGTCTGCGCTTCGTTCCATGTCGTCGGGGTGAAGGTCATCGATTCGCGAGAGAAACCGATTCCCAAGGTCTTCGATGTCTTCGATATCAGAACCGATACCGCTCTCATCGGTTGGGCCCCGAGGCGAATGTCGAGTCTTGCTTCGCTGCCCTCGTCGATGACGAGCCTTCCTTCGGGGGCGATGACGAGCGTTCCGTCGTAGACGTAGGCCGGCGGCGGGGGCGAGGGTTTGTCGTCGTCGATGATCCGGGCTTGTGTCGTTATGGGCGGAGCGCCGATTCCTCCCGAGGCGGCAATCGTGATCGATACGCTTTCGTCGGTATCGTCGTCGTCCTCTGCCGTTGCCAAAAGGACCGATTGGGCGTTCGAGTAGTTCGAAGGGGTGAAGGTCAAGGAAGTCGGCGAGAGGGTCAGGTCGGGGTTGTCGCTCGACAGGGTGATGAATGCGTCGGCTCCCGGAAGGCTCGAAAGGGAAATCTCGATGCCGAGCGAATCCCCTTCGGCTATCGAGGGAATCTCGAGCGGGGAGATGCGGATCGTTCCCGAAGGCGGTATATCGTTGTCGATGACCCTCACTTCCTTGGAGACCGGGGGAGCGATGATTCCCCCTCGGGCGGTGAGGATGATCGTCGAGGATTCGTTCGTGAAATCCGAATCGTCGGACGCCGAAACCGAGAGCGCTTGGGCGCTCGTTCCGTTGACGGGGGTAAAGGTCAAAGAAGCGGGGGAAAAGGCGAGATCCGGGTTGTCGCTCGACGGGGAAAGCGTGACGTTCGCTTTCGGAAGACGGGAAAGGCGGATATCGATGCTTCCCGATCTTCCTTCGTCGATGGTCAAGGCCTCGGTCGGGGGGAGAAGGATTCTCCCTCGCGGCGGCTCGTCGTCGACGATGGAAAGGGCAAGGCTTGCGGTTTTGCCCTCGAAATCCCCGCCCTTGCCGCTAAGAGCGATCGCGGCGGATTTGTTATGGGCATCGTTGTCATGGGCGGTGGAAACGCTCACCGTTTGGTATTCATTCCAAGCGTCCGTCTGGCCGGTTCGGTTGAAGGTCAGGGTGTTTTGGCTGCCCGCGGTATCGGGGTCGGTATCGATGGCGATGTCGGGATCCGATGCCGTCAGGCTCACCGTAACATTCGCCGAGGGTCGTACCGAGAGGCGGACTTGGAAACTGCCTTGTGCGCCTTCTCTGACGCTTATCGATGAAGCGGCCAGATCGAATTCCGGGGTATCGTCATCTAAGATGGTGATCGATTTCCTCGCCTTCGGAGCGTCGATTCCTCCGGATGCTTCGAGGGTGATAGTGTCGGAATCGTTCGTGGCATCGTCATCGTCGGCGGCGTTGACGGTGACTGGCTGCGCCGTCGAATAGTTCGAGGTGGTAAAGGTCAGCGAGGTCGGGGAGAGGGTTACATCGGCGTTGGTCTTCGAAAGAGAAACCGTTACATTCGATTTCGGGGCGGTCGAGAGACTGACGGATAAAGTCTCCGAGCCTCCCTCCGCTACCGACAGGGTTCGCGTAGGGGAGAGCGAGATGGTTCCCGGTGGGGGCTCGTTGTCGGTAACGTTGATGAGTATCGTAGCGGTCGGGGAGTTGCTGTACCCACCTCCGGTCAGTGTTATTGTCAGTGTCGCTGTTTCATTCGCGGCATCGTCGTCTTCTGCGGCGGCCACGTGAAAAAAATTAATTGAAGATGTAGATAGCGACGAGGTTTCAGATTGCGGGCATGGACGGGGATAGCCAAATTTAATACATCCCATGACATCCGGATTATCGCTACTGACACTTACTGTCCAAGTACCTTGCAGAACAGGGTTGAACTCTGTAATGATACCTCCCGTAATCGAGGCATTGGATATGAACGAGGAGCCCTCCGATATCGTTAAGGAATTTTGTGAGAAAGACATCGTTCCAGTCGTTTGGGCAAAGACCGAAGAGATATGGAGAATCGATATCGCTATACAGATCGTAAACGCTGCATGAGCAAACCGACCGTTCTTTTCAAGAAGCCGAATCCTTCGCTCGGTCCCTAATTTTTTCGGGGGGGGGGGGTAATTGATCGATAAGACAGAGGCATCGCTTTGTGCTCCTTTTCAAGACTTGATCGGTGTGCCGGGTTCGGAGTGTTCGGGCATCGATGCGAAAGCGATTCGGATGCCCGCAGCGCTTCTGTCGTTATTGCGGTGCTGTCAAAAGACCTTGTTTTTCCTAAGCCCGGAGTCGAGTCCCGGATCTAGCCGCCCTTCAAATTCGGCATGAAGTGGAGATGGTCGTCTTCGCTGACACTTTGCTCGGCGTGTCGGCTGCGCGGGATCACGACACCGTTGAGGGAAATCAAAGGGGCGAGATCTGCCGGGATCCCTGCCGCTTCCACCACTTCGAGCAGGTTGCTTTTCGCCGGTACGTCGATGGCGACGGTGTTTCCTTCGTTCTCGCTTGCCCCTTCGCTATCGGATGACGGGAGATATTCTTCCAAAACGCTCGAAGCGCTGACCCTGACACGCATGGACCACTCCTTGTAAAGGCCCGAGATCGGTTTTTATCGAGGGTGCTTTCGGTCGGCTCTCGGCCCGGCTTGCCGAATCGAATCGACAGGGGGCTGGACAAGCCCCCTGTGTGTCTTGAACTCCGATATTAAGAGATTCGGTGCTTCGAGGGGGCTCCAATCGGCCTTTTTATCAACGGGGCTTGCCGTCTCGCGCATTATCACATAGTCGCCGTGCTTTACGGGGCTGGTACGTGTCTCGGTAGCCCTACTCACCCCATCGTCGGGAAGCAGCCCCTCACAGGAGATCCGCCTGCCGGCGGCGGCCATTCACGCACGGCCTAGAGACTCTCCCTACCGGCGAATTTCGTACGACCGAAGGGGGAAGCCGGTACTCCGGCTTCCCCCTTCGGTCGCACAGGACGGTTTGGTTCTTACGGGTATCCCCCGCCCTCTCTGTGTAGGCTATTTCCCATACATCGCAGCGAAGATCGACACATCCCGCAGCACGGGGCTGGTGTCCGTGCCATTGAAGCAACTCCACGGGTCGGTGCCGCCGCAAAGGCTATCGGGATTCGGGTCGCCCAAGCGCAGGCTGGCGTGCATCGTCTGCTGCTTGGCACTTGCCGATCCCGAGTCGATGTCGCGACAGGAGCCGCTCGAATCGCAGGTGTAGCAAAGTCCTGCGTCGCAGTGAATCACCTCGCCGCTCGCCGCCATCATCGTGCGTTGCTCGGCGCTTGCCGATCCCGAGTCGATGTCGCGACAGGAGCCGCTCGAATCGCAGGTGTAGCAAAGACCCGCGTCGCAGTGAATCACCTCGCCGCTCGCCATCATCGTGCGTTGCTCGGCGCTTGCCGATCCCGAGTCGATGTCTCGGCAGGAGCCGCTCGAATCGCAGGTGTAGCAAAGTCCCGCGTCGCAGTGAATCACCTCGCCGCTCGCCGCCATCATCGTGCGTTGCTCGGCGCTTGCCGATCCCGAGTCGATGTCGCGACAAGAGCCGCTTGAATCGCAGGTGTAGCAAAGACCCGCGTCGCAGTGAATCACTTCACCGCTTGCCATCATCGTGGCAGGCTCGCTGCCCGCTTGGATGACCGACCCGTCCTCGCCGTAGCAAGTGTAGGAGCCGTCGTCGTTCTGGTAGCATCCGCCGTCGGCGAGCATGGTCGGAGGCGTAGCGGACGCTTGGTTGCTGAGTTTCTGACACTTCGGTGGCTTGTGCTGCCGCTCGATACACCCGTACTTGCCATCTTCGCGTTCTTCGACGAAGTAGCCCGCGAGCTGGGTGTTGCCACCGCTCTTCATCCAATCGCCCGCTTGCGCTCGGTCTTGTGCTGCTCTGCAAAGTTCCTCTGGGACTGAGGGGTGGCAAGGCCGATAAGCCATCATCGTCGGGGCTTCGGCGGATGCAGATTTATCTTTCACTTTCACGCACTGATTGGTATCCGATAAATGCGGGCAAAAATAAGTGCCATCATCGCGATCCTCATAGTAACCAGGCATCGCCGCCATCTGCGTATTACCGCCCGCGCTGGCTTCTTCGACTTTTTCGCAACTATCGTAGGGCGATGCCGTCCCCATTTTATGGGTGCACACATACAGCCCGTCAGGACGCTGTTCCGTGATTGTTATGGTTTCGCCCATCGCCATCTGCGTGGGGGCTTCGGTGGACGCCTGATCTTCTATTTTGCAAGTGGGGAATCCGCGCTGGTCGAAATCTGAGCACCTCATGCACGTGTGCTTATTGCACACCAGCACGCTCGGCGGATTGAGTGCCATCTGCGTGGGGGCTTCGATGGACGCGCTCTTGCCGGCAGCCTCCGCCTTCGCCCGCTCGCAATTGTCGTCGGTCATTTCACGCGGGCACTCGAACGCCATCGCCGTCCCAGCGAAGCCAAAGATGATTCCTGCGATAATGCTGATTGTCGTTTTCATGATCGGTCTCCTTGATCGAAGGCGTTTACATGAAGCGAATGTTGTAGTGAATCGGGTTTCGCTCGTTCATGAAACATTTTTCCATCCACATGAATAATCCATATCTCTACTATTAGCAAAGAAAATCCAATCTGTCAACGAATTTATTTCGCTTCGCGGGAGAGCACGAACGAGCCCATGCTTCTCACGGTGCAGGACAGCCGAGATATGTCTTGCCCACCACGAGGAAATCGGACAGGTCAATCACCATTTTGCGCTTGGTGACATCGACCGGCTGCTGCCATCGGTCGGGGTCTTTGCATCCCCACGGTCGAGGGTATCGATCCCGATTGTTGTTTGCCGCCAAAGACCGCCCGTATCCTTCGACAGCCCGATCAGCGCGGGGCGGGCGTCTTGCCGGTGGCGTTCGCAGTAGATACCGCCATCGACAGCACGGACACCGCAGCGAGCGCAAAGCCCGGTATTGACTCGCCGCCAATATCGGCGATGTCGTTTCGCGCGTTCTTGCGCTCGAAGAGTTTCACCTGTGGAAGGCATCAGCGATCGGCGACGCTGCGCTTGTCCGCGAGATGGCGGGCGCAAAGATGATGACCGGCGACGGGCTCGGCACCGCATCGCGGGCAGACGCCGCGGTCGATGCGTTCTTGCCAAAGCAACGGTTGCAGTTTGCGGCGCGTGGTGGGCTTGTCGGGCATTCGTCGCTCCTATTCGGGGTTTCGGCTGCGGGTCAGCGACGACGACGGGGCGACCCCGGCGCGTCGTTCGATGCGATACGGGAACCGAAGAAACCCGTCGCGCTCGCGCTCGCGACGCATCGCTGCAAGCGCACGCTCGGCCTCGGATTCGGTGTCGTAGTTCTTCGAATAAACACGCGATGACCCGTCTTCGATGTCGCGCACGATGACGAAGACATCAGGCGCGGCGGCGGTCATGACGGCGACCCCGGCGCATCGAAGCGGTCGGCAACGCTGCCGTCGTCTCGTTCGATAGTCCACTCGTTCGCCGAGCGGATGCTGCGACGCTCGACGATTCGCTGCCGAGCAGATCGGGCATCGGCGAGCCGAACTCGCGGTGCGATGGTCGCCCGCCGTCAGTCAGCGTCTCGGTCAGGTGGTACTTCGTCGGGGCGACGACAGGCTCGGCATCGGGAAGGCTATGGGGTATCTGTATCGTCCACCCCAGATCATCATCCCTGTCATCATCCCTGCGGGGCAGGCGGGGTGCGGGGGTGGCCATCAGCCCGCACCACCATCGAATCCTCCGCCGCTATCCGATTCGGATTGCGTGCCCCCGCCGACTAGATTCCGTACCTTCTTCTTCGGGTGATCGCCGGTGGAATTGATCTCGGCACTCGCGCCGAGTATCCCTAAGATAACGAAGATACCGAAAATCGCCAGGAATGCTAAAAACAATCCCATTAGCCCGCCCCCTTCGCCGCCATCGACACGGGTCGCATACAGCATCACCGCCCCCGCCCGACATCCCGGCCTTGCGCCAGGCCTGCAATTTGCGCTGCACCTTGCTACCCCCGCCCCCGGCCTTGCGGGTCTGCCCCTTTCGGTATAGGCCTGCGAATCGCACGATTTGGATCGTGGGCATATTGCTAGGGAAAGCGGCCGACACGAAGGCAGGATCGAGGCGGAAGCCTCTTCTTCTCGTCGCGCCTGATGAAGATAGGAGGGCGTGCGCGGAATCGGGCTCGGCATGCTGCGACCGTCTGCTATGACTGCAGTGCCCCTACCCCTGCCGTCGATCCTGTCAGCCCCGTCAAGCCAACCTGCCGCGGCGACGAGGCGAGTGCCTATCCCCCCCCCCCCCCCATTAGAGTGCTTCGAGACACTTCTTAATGCCTGATTACAGGGGATAGCGGAGTGATTTCACGATGAAAAAAGAGCGGGCTGGGATGCCGGAGCCAAAGCCGATGAGGCGTTGCTCGGAGAGGATCAGTCTTCGACCGGGAAGCGACGAATGACGGCCTTGCCGATCCTGCGGAACGTCGATCCAGCGACCCGGGCGGCGCTCGGCGGTGACGACGATGGCAGCGAGGGCGGGTCGTTCCGAGGGTCAAAAAGCAAAGGAGCCCTACCAGCGTGGGCGACTCGATTCGGGTCGCCCGCTTTTTTCGTCTGCCTCGGTGCGCCGTGGCGGTACGCCGTGGTGGTACGATGACGGAGCAGGACCAAGACTATTCAAAGGGAAGGGCCAGACGATGGACAGGATCAATCAGTCGGTCAAAACCATGCCGCGAGTCGCAGCCATGGCCGCGCTGCTCATCGCGAGCGTGCTTTGGCTTGGGGTGAGCGACCTCAAAGCCGGCGTGGGTGAGTTGAAGGGCGAGATGCGCGGGATGAATCAGCGTATGGACAGGATCGAGGCTTCGCTCGATATCCTGATCGCCCGAGCGGTGGCGAACGCAGGCAAAGAGGCTCCCGCGAAATAATCGAGCAGGGGGAGTCGTCGATCACCGGCGACTCCCCCTGCTTTCTGCTTCGAGGCGCACTTTGATGCGCATAAGGTGCCAACAAAGGCGTGTTGCCGGGCGTAGGTTACCGGACGGGTTACCGGCTCGGGCAGGGGAATCGGCGGCGGGGCGGAGTCAACCCCGGCGCACCTTATTCCGTCTCGATCTCAGCCTCGAACTCGGCGTTGGAAAAGCCCGCTCGTCGAACTCTCCTCACTCCCCTCGGGTTCCCGGCCCTCGATATCGAGCGCCTCTTCGATCGCCCTCGGTCTTTTCAAGCGCTCAAAGCCGCAGACGGCTCAAGGTCTCGTTGGTGGGAACTCCCTCCTCGGTCCAACCGCGCTCTTGGTAGTAGGCGGGGAGCATCATCGGGAGATCGCTGACCTTGCCCGCGGCGGTGCCGCCCGGTGCCGGAGTTTCGAGGAAGCGCTGCGGCAGGGAATCGGCGGCGGGGCGGAGTCAACCCCGGCGCACCTTATTCCGTCTCGATCTCAGCCTCGAACTCGGCGTTGGAAAAGCCCGCTCGTCGAACTCTCCTCACTCCCCTCGGGTTCCCGGCCCTCGATATCGAGCGCCTCTTCGATCGCCCTCGGTCTTTCGAGCGCTCAAAGCCGCAAACGGCTCAAGGTCTCGTTGGTGGGAACTCCCTCCTCGGTCCAGCCGCGCTCTTGGTAGTAAGCGGGGAGCATCATCGGGAGGTCGCTGACCTTGCCCGCGGCGGTGCCGCCCGGCGCCGGAGTTTCGAGGAAGCGCTGCGGCAGGGTATCGTCGGCGCGGGTGAAGCCGGCGGCGATATTGAAGGTGCGCTCCAAGTTGAAAACGCGCTCGCCGACCTCCTCGAGTTTTTCCGTGCTCCACTCCCCCTCGCAGGCGGCATCGATCTGGCAGGCGAAATCCTCGAGCTCCCAAGCGCCGGTGGTGAACAGGCAAAGCCCGGTCGAATCGACCGCCGCGACTTTATCTTGGGTGTCTTTGCAGGGCTTCGCCTTGCCCTTGCCGCTGACCTCCTCCATATCCTCGGCGAAGAGATCGTGCTTCAAGTGGCAGGCGCCGCGCGGAGAAGTGGCATAACCCAAGCCCATTCCTTGCAGGGCGCGGCCGTCGTAGCCGGGGATCTCTTGTCCCTTGATGGTGATCGATACCTCGGGATGGCCGTATTTTTCCGCCATCAGTTTCGACCCCATCGCCAGCGTTTGCCCGAAGCCCTCGTACTTGCCGGTTTTCTCGGCCATGATCGTCAGAGCTTCCGCGTTGCCGAAGCGCAGGGGGACGCCGTCGGTATCGGCATCGGTGATGACCCCTTTCTCGTAGAGCTCCATCGCCGCCGCGAGGGTGCCGCCGAAGGAGATCGGATCCATCCCCTGCTCGTTCATGATGAAGTTGGCGAAGGTCAGGGCGTCGATATCGTCGATACCCAACTCGGCTCCGAAGGCGAAAGCCGTTTCGTATTCCAAGCCGCCGGAGGCGATTTGGTATTCCTTGCGGTTGACCACCGTATAGTGCTCGGGGTTGACCTTCGCGATGCGTCCGCAGGCGATGGTGCAGCCGAAACAGGCCTTGTTGGTGACGAGATTGCGATGGCCGTCCTCGCCGGTGGCGCGCATGGCTCGGTGATCGATCTTCGAGGTGCCTTCGAACTGCACGTCAAGGGAATTTCGTGTCGGCAGGCCGCCGAAATTATGCATGTTGTCGATCATCGGGATGGTGCCGTATTTTTCCAGCCCCCGCCGATGCGCGGTATCCCACAGCTTGGCCTTGGTCTCGGAGACGGCCTGCATGAAACGCTGCGGATCTTCGACCCTCACTCCCTTGGTGCCGCGGGCGGCGACCGCTTTCAAGTTCTTCGATCCCATCACCGCTCCGACCCCGGAGCGTCCCGCGGCCCGATGCAGGTCGTTGATCACGCAGGCGTAGCGCACCAATCGCTCCCCGGCGACGCCGATGGAAGCGATCCTCATCTGCGGGTCGCGATGCTGCGCCCGCAGCCACTCCTCGGTTTCCCAGCAGCTCTTGCCCCACAAGGGCTCGGCATCCACGATCTTGACATCGTCGTCGACGATATGCAGATAGACCGGGCGCTCCGCTTTGCCGTGGATGACGAGCAGGTCGTAGCCCGCGAATTTGAGCTCGGCGCCGAATTTGCCGCCGGAGTTCGAGCACGCGATCGCCCCCGTCAACGGACCCTTGGTGACCACCGCGTAGCGTCCGCTGGTCGAGGTCATGGTGCCGGTGAGAGGACCGGTCGCGAAGATCAGAACGTTCTCCGGAGAAAGCGGATCCGTTTTCGGATCCATCGACTCCATCAGATATTTCGCCGCCAGACCGCGCTCGCCGAGATAGGCTTGCGCCCACTCCATATTCAAAGGCTCGGGGGTGCAGGTCTCGGCGGTGAGGTCGACTCTAAGAATTCTTTTTTGCCATCCCATTGCAGGAATTCTCCTTATCGAGGGCGCGAAGGGTTTTTCCGCTTCGGACTAAGAAGTCCCCAAGGCTTTCAGGCTACCGCCACGCTGCTCGGCATTTCGGCATGCGCGTAGACGATCGCGCCGGTTGGACAGGCCTCGGAGCATTGCGGGCGGCCGCCGCAAAGATCACATTTGACGACCTTGCCGCTGTCCGCGTGGTAGTTGACGGTGCCGTAGGGGCAGGCGACGGTGCAGACCTTGCAGCCGACACAAAGATTGACATCGACTTCCTTGGCACCGGTTGAAAAATTGATCGAGATCGCATCCACAGGGCAAGCGTGCAAACACCATGCTTCTTCGCATTGGGTGCAAGTGTAGGGGGCCGAAAGCGCCCCGTGCTCGAATTCGAAGACCTTGATACGCGATCGGGCGGGGTTGAAGGCACCGGTATGCTCGAAGGAGCAGGCCAGTTCGCACTGCAGGCAGCCGGTGCATTTATGCGGGTCGATCAGCAGGCTTTTGTGCATGGCGGTTTTCCGATAGGCGCGGTGGCGGGTTTTTTAAGATGCATCGATGCGCGAAGAGCCGCATCCTCGAAGCATCAAGTATAGCCATTCGAAAACGGTTTTTCATTTCGAATCGGCGTGAACTCCGATCGGCGCGATGAATCGCCGCAAGCCCGGGGATGGAATCGGGCGATCGTGCGCTTCGAACGAATCGCAAAAAACCCCGAGACTTCGAAAGCCTGCGAAAGCCCCGCTCGATTCCGGGTTGCTCCTTTTGGCCTATCGAGCCGTCGCGTTCGAGTCTCGGACCCCGCGTTTTCGGGGCTCGGCGTGCGAGATGTTTTCGCCGTTGCGAAAGGCGATGCTCGAGGCGCTCTCAGTGCGCGGTGGATACCGTCATCGCCTGCCAAAGCTTGCCGGGCGACACCCGCTCGCCATTTTGTCGTCGGCGATCTTCGCACTCTGCGCACGGCGGATGCCGACCTCGAAAGCCCCGCTCGATACCGGCTTCCGCCTTTTGGCATATCGAGCCATCGCGTTCGAGCCTCGGAACCCGCGTTTTCGGGGCTTTGGCGTGCTAGATGTTTTCGCCGTTGCGAAAGGCGATGCTCGAGGCGCTCTCGGTGCGCGGTGGATACCGTCATCGCCTGTCAAAGCTTGCCGGGCGACACCCGCTCGCCATTTTGTCGTCGGCGATCTTCGCACTCGGTCGCGCGGCGGATGCCGACCTTGAAAGCCCCGCTCGATTCCGGGTTCCGCCTTTTGGCATGTCGAACCGTCGCGTTCAAGTCTCGGAGTCCGCGTTTTCGGGGCTCGGCGTGCGAGATGTTTTCGCCGTTGCGAAAGGCGATGCTCGAGGCGCTCTCGGTGCGCGATGGATACCGTCATCGCCTGCCAAAGCTTGCCGGGCGACACCCGCTCGCCATTTTGTCGTCGGCGATCTTCGCCCTCGGTCGCGCGGCGGATGCCGACCTCGAAAGCCCCGCTCGATACCGACTTCCGCCTTTTGGTATATCGAACCGTCGCGTTCGATTCTCGGAGCCCGCGTTTTCGGGGCCCAGCGTGCGAGATGTTTTCGCCGTTGCGAAAGGCGATGCTCGAGGCCCTCTCGGTGCGCGGTGGATACCGTCATCGCCTGTCAAAGCTTGCCGGGCGACACCCGCTCGCCATTTTGTCGTCGGCGATCTTCGCCCTCGGTCGCGCGGCGGATGCCGACCTCGAAAGCCCCGCTCGATTCCGGATTCCGCCTTTTGGTATATCGAGCCATCGCGTTCGAGCCTCGGAACCCGCGTTTTCGGGGCTCGGCGTGCTAGATGTTTTCGCCGTTGCGAAAGGCGATGCTCGAGGTGCTCTCGATGCGCGGCGGAGGCCGGCAAAAGCGGTAGCCGTGGCGGATCGCCCGAAACGCTCCCCGTTCGGGTTCTCGATCGTCTTTTTTCGGTTCGGGGCGGCCATCGATATCCCCGGGATCACTGCAATTTCCAGTGCCTTCTATCACTTCGCATCGGAGCGTATACTGCCGATCCCGTCCATCGCGCTGCGGATAGCGGGCTCGGCAAAATCCTGCAGGGTTCGCTCCTCGTGGTGGAAGTTATCGTCAGTCGTTTCGAACGCCCCGATTCAGGCATCGCAATCCAAAGCGCCCATGAGGATATGTCCTAAAGCGCAGCCGAAGTTGCTGGATCCGCAAGGCTTGGATACCGATATTCGTATCTGATACGGGTATCACCGGGTATCGCATCGAAAGAATTTTCATGAACATGAACGACGCATCGCATCACCGATCCCCTCTCGCCAAGCGGCTGCAAGAGCGGCCTTTCTTGCTGGCCGACGGGGCCATGGGCACCAATCTCTTCCAAAAGGGTCTTCCCCCGGGAGAGGCCCCCGAGTTTTGGAATATCGATTATCCGCAGCGCATAGCCGACCTGCACCGTGGCTTCGTCGATGCCGGGGCGGATATCATCTTGACCAACAGTTTCGGAGCCAACGCCTGCCGCCTCCGGTTGCATCGGGCGGAAGACCGAGTGGATGAACTGAATCAAGCGGCAGCGCGTATCGCCAAGGAAGTGGCCGATACCGGCGCTCGCGGAACGCTGGTGGCGGGTTCGATCGGCCCCACCGGCGAAATATTCGCCCCGCTCGGCACCTTCGAACCCGAGACCGCGCGCGAGGTCTTCGCCGCCCAAGCCAATGCCTTGGAAGCCGGCGGAGCCGATTTGCTTTGGGTGGAAACGATGTCCTCCTACGAGGAGGTCGAGGCAGCCCTGACCGCCGCCGCCACCACCGGCCTCGCCACCGTTTGCACCTTGAGTTTCGATAGCCACGGACGCACCATGATGGGGATTTCCCCGACGGCTTTCGCCGACTTCTGCCGCTCCTTGCCTCACCCCCCGATCGCCCTCGGCTCCAACTGCGGCTTGGGTCCCGCCGAGACCTTGGCCGGGGTCATCGGTCTTGCACAGGTCAACGCCGGGGAAAGCCCGATCATCGCCAAAGCCAATTGCGGCGTACCGGAGTTCATCGACGGCAAGAGCGTCCATAACGGCACCCCCGAACTGATGGCCCGCTACGCCTGCCTCGCCCTCGATGCCGGCGCCCGCATCATCGGCGGCTGCTGCGGCACCACCCCGACCCATCTGCAAGCGATGCGAGAGGCACTCGACAACCACTCCAAAGGCCCTCCCCCGGACTTGGAAGCGGTGATCCGCGAACTCGGAAGCGTCACCTCGGGAGCCAAGGCGCAGCTGGAAGGCGAAGGGGACGAGGCTTCCCCCCAAGCCCGCCGGCACCGACGTCGGCGGGCTTGATCTCGGAGGTTCGGGATAAAGGGAGGGTCGTGGAAAAACCGAAAAGACATTCTCCCGCTACGATGTAGATGAATATCGAAGGTCTTCGGGATATCTACCCTGATACGGTGTCCAAGAAAACCGAATATGGCAAGAGGCTGATAGTGAATCTCGAGCCGGTTTTCCAGGGACATTCAGGCTTATCGATCGAAGAAACCCAAGAGAAATAGATACAGAATCGGCTTGGAATACGGAGTCGATACGGAGGTACAATGACTCGCTTGTCAATATCCTTCATCATGATATGACACGAAAAATCTTTTCATCAAAGACGATGAGTTGGAAGACTTCAACCGCCATAGATGGCCGTATATTTCTCCAAAGGGGATATCATGAAATCCAAAATTACCAAGTACGCCGGAAAGTATGTGGGGAAAGCCGGTGCCACCATCAACCTTGTGGATGCCATCGGTGAGGTCAAAGAAGCCGTTTACCACTACCTTGACACCCGAGAGAAAGAGCGCACTCGGCGTGAGGCCATTGCCGCTGCCGAGCGCGTAGCCATCGAGAGGATAAGGAGCCATAGAGAAATCATCTGCAAGGCCCTTGATCTTAATTTCGAAGAGCGGGATCAAATATTTGACAGGTTGTTCAACAAAATGGACGAAGCCTTGCGCAATGGCGATACCGCTGCCTTGAACACGCTCACCGCATCGCTGACCCGGATCGCCACCGAAAACACCATAGCCCATATCATCGATACCATCAACAACATTCACGACCCCAGCAAAGAGATAACGCTCGGAACTCCCCCCAAGGAGTAGGGCATGACCTTCTAGGCGACTGCGCAACCATAAGCATCTCACCCGTTCTGAGCCACAAAGGAGCCCCCCATGCCCCTGCCCATCATCATCATCGGAGCGATCGTCCTCGGTAGTGCCGTCGGTGTCGGTGCCGCCGCCGTGGGCGTATCTGATATCAATGAGGCCGAGAGGCGCCGAAACAGCGCCAAGAGGAAGCACGATAATTCCAAAGATAAAACCGAGCGGACGCGCCGGCAATTCATGCGGCGGGCCGGTATTTATGGTGATTTACAGATCGATGTCGCGCGCGATACGGTGGGCGGTTTCCTGAGCCTGCTCGAAGAGCTGAAACGTCATGGCCAAAGCCCCGACATGCTCGTGCTCGATGATCTCAAGATCAGCCCGACCGAGCTTCGCGACGATTACCAAAACATCGTCGACCTTTCCGAAGCCCTCAAGAGCGGGGCTGGCGGGGCTCTCTCCGGGGCGATGGCGGGCGGTACGGCCTCGACCGCCACCGTGGGTCTCGTGGGTCTTTTCGCCTCGGCTAGCACCGGCACGCCCATCGGCTTGCTGAGCGGCGCCGCGGCCAAGTCCGCTACTTTGGCTTGGTTAGGGGGCGGACCATTGGCAGTCGGTGGCGGCGGTATGGCCCTCGGCAGCATCGTGCTAGGCGGTATCGTGGTGGCCCCGGCTCTGATCGTGGGTGGCTTCATGCTCGCCGCGAAGGGCGAGGAAGCGTTATCGCAAGCTGCGGAGTACGAGAGCAAAGTCAACGTTGCCTGTGAGCAACTGAAAAGCCTGTGCGATTTCTTGGAAAGGGCGAAAAAGCGTCTGGACGAGCTGGAGAAGGTATTGAAGGGCCTCTCCGAGCGAGCCCAAGTCGCGATGGCCCGGATCGACCCCGGCAATTTTGACTTCTCCCGTACCGATGACTTGGCGCGGTTTACCGAGGCATTCACCTTGGTAAACGGCACCGTCGATATCCTCAAGGCCCCCGTGCTGGACGAAGAAGGCAAGCTAAGCAGCGACTCGGCCGAGGTGCTGGCAAAGTACCGAAAATACCGGATCGAATCCTCAAGGGATCCGAAGCAAATCTAGAGGCGGTTTGATCTCATGACCCCTCCGCTTTTGCGAAAAAGACTGGAGGGGAGAGGAACCGAAAGCGGAGAAGGCGCGTTCAAAGCGAGGCATTGGCCTTTGAGTCTGATGCCTCCATTGACTTTGAGGACGCAATCGGCGAGGTCAAAGGAGATTGGCCACTACCTCTTCATCCGGGTGAAAGGGCACCCTCGAGTGAGCCATCTAGACATCATCGGCATTTATAAGGGTTTCGAAATATCTTTTGACGAGCGGGCTGAAATATATGACGAGAATGGAAGAGGCCTTGCCCAAAGTCAACACCGAAGCGTTGATCGAGATCACCGTATCGCTGATCTGAGATCGCCAAGGGAAACCCCATTGATACCATCGATAACATTCACGATCCTAGCAAAGAGATAACACTTGGAACTCAGACCCGCGCGTCTTCTTAGCATAGGGTGTAGTCCTCGTAGCTTAGCCGACTGCGTAATTACCGGCATCACGACCGGTTCTGAACCATAAAGGAGTCCCCGATGCCCCTGCCGCCTTTTGTCATCATCATCGGAGCGTTCGTTCTCGGTGCTGCTACCCGCTGGGCCACAAGGCCAAGGCCTGAGGGGGGTGTGTCCCCCGATAACGAAGAGGCCGAGAAGAGTCGAGACAGTGCCAAGAAGAAGCACGAAGATGCCAAAGATCAAACCGAGCAAGCGCGCCGGACATTCATGCAGCGGGCCGGTGTCTACGGCGATTTACAGATAGAAGTCGCACGCGATACGATGGGTGGCTTCCTGAGTCTACTTGAAGATATAAACCGAGATGGGCAGAGTCGAGACATTTCTGTGCCAGACGATCTTCGGATCAGATTGGCAGATCCCTGGGAGTACCAAGACATCGGCCGCCCCAATATCTTTGGTACGGCTTCGCCCGCAACCGTGAGTCTCGTGGGTCTTTTCGCTTCGGTCAGCACGGGCACGCCCGCCGGTTTGTTGAGAACCAGGCCTGCCACCTTGGATTGGCTGGAAGGTGCGCCGCTTGCGGTCGGCATCGCGGTTGGTCGTGGAATAGTGGGCTCTGACAGCATCGTACTCGGTGGTATCGTGGTAGCTCCAGCCCTGATCGTGGATGTGTATGAGAGAGGGGGAAGTGTACGTGGATACGGAGTATATGAGGGCAGGATCAATAACGCCTGTGAGGAACTGAAAAGTCTGTGCGATTTCTTGGAAGAGGCGAAAAAGCGTGTGGACGAGCTCGAGAATCTATTAAAGGGCCTCTCCGAGCAAGCCCAAGCAACGATGGCTCGTATCGACCCTGGCGACTTCTCTCGCGCCGATGACTTGGCGCTATTTACCGAGGCGTTCACCTTGGTGAACGGTGTCGTCGATATCCTCAAGGTGCCCATACTGGACGAAGAGGGCAATCTGAGCGGCGAATCGGCCGAAGTGTTGGCAAAGCATCGAAAATAAGGAATCGAATGCCAAGGAAGGGTTTCCGAATTCAGAAGCGACTAGAACTTGGCTGACGTTTTCCTCTTTTACAAAGGTTTATAGAAAAGGAGTCAAGGGCGAAGCCGCCGATCTCGATTGAGGAGCGGCGGCTCGGTGGCATGGGGTGGCAAAGCGCGAAAAAAGCCCGCCTCGACTTCGGTCGGGCGGGCTTGGATCGCGGCTTGGGAGCGAGCGAAGGCTTACGATCCGCCGCCCTTGTCGATTACCGATTGCATCGAACGCACCGCATCTTCGCCGAGATTGTGCGCAATCAGCAGCCGAACATTGTGCTCGATGATGTCGATTTTCGCCGTGGCTGCGCTCACATCGCTTTTTAGATCGATCACCTGCCATCCCATCGCACAAGCAAGTAAGAGAGCGAGCCATGCCGCAGTTTTTGGCGTTGCATCGACGATTTTGGTAGTCCAGTCCATCGCTTTATCCTCTCCCTTCTTTATCCTTCCCCTTTGAAGGATCCCGCTTCCCTTGGATCCCGCTTCCCCATCGTACCACAAAGAAGCGGGCGACCTGAGAGCCGCAGCCGATAGAGCCTATAAGGGGGGCGCATCCCCCGATAACGAAGAGGCCGAGAAACGCCGCGACAGTGCCAAGAGGGAGTACGAAGATGCCAAAGATCGAACAGAGCAAGCGTACCGGAAATGTTGCGGATTGACTATCGCAGAGTCGTGATCAGCAAAGCAGCGGAGACGAAGGCGCAGACTCCGCATAATGTCAACGACCAGTCAAAGTCGGATTGCCGCACTTTTTGAACAATTTTCGACCGGAATTCTCGCCATGATCCCTCTCCCTTTACGATGGTTGGACCTCTAACTGCAGCGATGCCAAGAGTGACAACTGCGAAAATAGTCAAACTGAAAAATACTTCTTTCAAATTCATATCAAGCAGCTCGATCGTCAGTTGCATAAAGAAATAGAGTATAAACGTCGAAAATAACTGAAATGGACCAAAGGGAAAAGAA
Source organism: Gammaproteobacteria bacterium (assembly GCA_965220535.1). Taxonomy (GTDB): domain Bacteria; phylum Pseudomonadota; class Gammaproteobacteria; order HK1; family HK1; genus HK1. Next base: position 2,451,144 of record OZ244833.1, read on the forward strand.
AATGGTTTAATTTTATTCCATATCGCAAAGACGGTTATGAAGATGACAGATTGTGTAATGGATAATGCCGAAGCCGCCAATACGTTTTCCATCTTTTGGGAATCCTCTTCGATATCGGTCGATTCGCAACGACCTGCTTCGCATCGTCGATCGAAAAAAAGCATAAGGTCTTTGTCTTGCTGCACTCTCGCTATCGACAAGGATGATGTTCTTGCCAGTGGCGGGCGATGTCGATGCGGCGGCATATCCAAACTCGGTCGTGGTTTTTGACGTAATCGAGGAAGCGGGCGAGGGAGGCGGCGCGGCCCGGGCGGCCGGCGAGTCGGCAGTGCAATCCTATCGACATCATCCTTGGGCATTCATCTCCTTCGGCGTAGAGCACGTCGAAAGAGTCCTTGAGGTAGGCGAAGAACTGATCGCCGGAGTTGAATCCTTGGGCGGTGGCAAAGCGCATATCGTTGTTGTCGAGGGTGTAGGGAATGACCAGATGCGCCGGTCCGTATTCTTTTGTCCAGTAGGGGAGATCGTCGGCGTAGGAATCGGAGTCGTATACGAAGCCGCCTTCCTCCACGACCAGCTGTCGGGTGAAGGGGCTGCAGCGACCGGTATACCAACCGAGCGGGCGTTCGCCGGTGATGCGGGTTTGCACTTCGATGGCCCGTCGAAGGTGTTCGCGCTCTTCGTCGATTCCTAAGTTTTGGTATTCGATCCAGCGCCAGCCGTGGCTTGCGATTTCCCATCCGGCTTCGCCCATCGCTGCGGTGGCTTCGGGGTTTCGCGCCAGGGCCATCGCGACTCCGTAGACCGTTACCGGCAGTTCTCTTGAGGTGAACATCCGGTGCAATCGCCAGAATCCGGCGCGGCTGCCGAATTCGTAGAACGATTCCATATTCAGATGTCTTTGTTCGACGAAGGGTTGGGCGCCGATGATCTCGGAAAGAAAGGTTTCGGATGCCGCATCGCCGTGCAGGATGCAGTTTTCTCCGCCCTCTTCGTAGTTGATGACGAATTGCACCGCTATCTTCGCTTCTTGCGGCCAGCGCGGATGAGGCGGGTTGCGACCGTAGCCTCGCATATCGCGCGGGTAGTCCTGCAAGAAGGAATCGAAGTGGTTCATGATGGCGATCTCCTTTCCCGAGGATTAGGATTCGAGTCGGCGTTTTTATAACGCTTATGAGTGTATCGCAGGCTTCGATTTCGATGCATTTCTCTTGGGGATCCTTTGGGTATCTCTTGGGTATCCGATTCGGAAAAGCGCAAATCCCGCCGATGGATGTTGTTTGCTCGTAAGGGCGGGTCGGCTCTTGTCGCCTCGATTCGCATTCTCGTTCTCGAATCTCTTTTCGCTCCGATCGGCTTATCGGCTTTGCTTCACTCGCCTTTGTCCGAGCCGGAAGCGGAAGAGGAAGAGGGCTCTTCGTGCCATCTGGCGGCGGCCAGGTCGTCGCTCGTGCGGGATTCGACCCAGCGTTCGGCGCCGTCTTCGGCGATTTCCTTTTTCCAAAAAGGGGCGCGGGTTTTGAGAAAGTCCATGATGAACTCGCAAGCGAGGAAGGCGTCTTGACGATGGGCGCTTGCGACCGCGACGAGGACGATGGTATCGAGGGGCATCAAAGCCCCGGTTCGGTGCACCACGCGGATATCCAGAAGATCCCAGCGATCCGAGGCTTCTTGGCAGATACGCTCGATGGCGCGTTCGGTCATCCCGGGGTAGTGCTCCAAGGTCATTTGCGCGATCTCGCTGCCGGCGTTGATATCGCGCATGCGCCCGACGAAGGCGGCGACCGCCCCGGTCTTGGGGGTGTTGCGGCCGGTGGCCTCGATCATCGAGCCGGCATCGAAGGGCTCTTGTTGGATACGGATATAAGGAGTCAATCGAGCAGATCTCCGAAGGAGTGATAGAGGACGAGATCGCCGGGTTCGAGGGTGTGCCCCTCGGGGATCTCGACCAAGCCGCCGGCCCATGTCGCCGCCGAGAGGACGTCGGATCCCTGTCGGGGGTGGATTTCGACTCGGATCGCGTCAGTTTCGGTCGGGCATTCGGTCGAGCCATCCCCTTGGCTCGGGATCAGCCGGGCGCGGGCGAATTCCCGGCGGCTTTGGGCCACGGGCCAAGCGAAGCCGGCGGGGACGGGGATCGGGATCGGGAAAGCGCGGCTTGCATCGACCCCCGATCGGCAAAGGAGAAAGGGGCGCACGAAAAGGCAAAAGCCCACTAAGGTGGAGACCGGGTTGCCCGGCAATCCGATCAGATCGCATTCGTCGATGCGTCCGTGAACGATCGGTTTTCCCGGACGAACCGCGACCTTGCGGATGAAGATCTCGCCCATCGATTCGATGGCGTGGCGGATATGGTCTTCTTCGCCCACCGAGACCCCACCGGTGGTGATCAATACGTCGGCTTGGCTCGCCCCCGCGCGAAGGGCATCGCCGGTCGCTCGGGGGCGGTCGGCGACGATCCCGAGATCGACGATTTCGCATCCGGCGCGTTCCAACAGCCCGAGCAGGGTGAAGCGATTGGAGTTGTAGATCTGCCCCGGGCCCAAGTCCTCGCCCGGTTCGCGCAGCTCGTCTCCGGTGGCGAGGATCGCGACCCGTATCCGCCGCCGGACCTCGACGCTTTTCGCTCCCGAGGAGGCGATCGCCCCCATCTCTTGCGGACGGATGCGGTGGCCGGCAGCGATGACGATCTCCCCGGCGCGGATATCGTTGCCGCGCGGACGCACGAAAGTGCCGGCCGCGAGCGGGGCGGGAACGATGACGTTGTCGCCCTCGCGTCGGCAGTCCTCTTGGATGGCGATGGCGTCGGCGCCTTCGGGGATCGGGGCGCCGGTGAAGATGCGGGCGGCCTCGCCGAGGGCGAGGGGACGACCGGCCGTGCCCGCCGCGATCCGCTGCACCACCGGCAGGATCGCCTCTCCGGTATTCGGGATATCGGCGGCGTGTACCGCGTAGCCGTCCATCGCGCTATTGGCGTAGCCGGGGACGTCCGCACCGGCGATCACGTCCTCGGCGGTGATGCGACCCGATGCCGAGGCGAGGTCGATGCGCTCGCTTTCGTCGATGGGTCGGGCGCGGGCCAACAACTGCGCCCGCGCCTCTTTTACCGAGAGCATCATCGGTTCACACCGCAAAGCGAAAGTGCATGACATCGCCCTCGGCGACGGGATAGTCGCGGCCCTCCAAACGCCATTTGCCGGCGTTGCGGGCGGCGCTCTCTCCCCCCAAAGAAACGAAATCGTCGAAGGCCACGACCTCGGCGCGGATGAATCCGCGTTCGAAATCGCTATGGATCGTGCCCCCCGCTTGGGCGGCGGTGGACCCCGCTTTCAAGGTCCAAGCGCGGACTTCTTTCGGCCCGGCGGTGAAAAAGGTCTGCAAGTTCAGCAAGGAGAAGGCGGCTCGAATCACCCGATCGAGGCCCGGTTCGCAAAGCCCCATCGAGGCGAGATATTCCTTTCGCTCGTCGATGTCGATCGAGGCGAGTTCGGCTTCGATCTCGGCGCACACCCGTACGCACCGCGCCCCCTCGGCGCGAGCGCGCTCCTCGACCGCCTCGGCCAAGGGATTCGCCTCGAAGCCCTCCTCGGCCACATTGGCGATATAGAGGATCGGCTTGGCGGTCAGGGGGGAAAGGGCGGCGAGCCACTGTGCCTCCTCGGCTTCGCTTTCGAAGCCTCGCAGCGCTTGCCCCTGACCGAGGTGATCCACGGCGCGCTGCATCAGCGCCGCCCGGGCATTGGCCTTGCGATCCCCGGCTTTGCCCGCCTTGGTCGCCCGATCTCGCGCCCGCTCCAACTGCTCGAGATCCGCAAGCAGCAGTTCGGTCTCGATGATCTCGATATCGTCCAAAGGAGAAATCTTGGCGTTGACATGGGTGATATCGTCCGATTCGAAGCAGCGCACGACGTGGGCGATGGCTTGGGTCTCGCGGATATTGGCGAGAAAACGGTTCCCGAGTCCCTCGCCCTTCGAGGCTCCGGCGACCAATCCGGCGATATCGACGAATTCGGTGGTCGCAGGGATGGTGCGCGCCGGCCGGACGATCTCGGCGAGGCGTCGAAGGCGCGGATCGGGGATCGAAACCACCCCGACATTCGGCTCGATGGTGCAAAAAGGATAGTTTTCGGCGGCGATCCCGGATTCGGTCAACGCGTTGTAGAGGGTGGATTTGCCGACATTCGGCAAGCCGACGATTCCGCATCTGATTCCCATGGCTCTTTTTCCGCTCGGATGCTCGATCTTCGAAGGCGAAGTCCGGCGATGAGGGATCGTTTCCACCTCGCCGACGATATGTAGACGACATCATGAGGATCGCTTGCGCTGGCGAGCGTTCGCATTTTGTCGATCATGTCGAAGATGGAAGCGACGGAGATCCGATCGCCCTTCGCCGAGCCTTCGCCGAGCCTTCGCCGATCGCCCGACGGTCTCGTGGGCTCCTCGAAGGCGATTCAGTCGCTGTCGTCCGCAGGCTCTCGAGGCGTTTCGCGGCGGTGAAGGACGGACATCGCTTTTTCGATATCGCCGTGGACGATGGGCGTCATCAGCGTGAGCAGGTGATCGATGGCCTCGTCGATCATCTCGCGCTCCGGCGTCGAGGGTCGCTCGAGGACGTACCGAATCACCTCTTGCCCGGTCTGCGCGGGACGTCCGATCCCGATTCGGATGCGGCTGAAATCTTTGCTTCCCAAACAGGAGACGATATCGCGCAGGCCGTTATGGCCGCCATGACCCCCGCCTCGTTTGAGGCGTATGGTACTTGCCGGGAGATCGAGATCGTCATGGGCGATACAGATCCCTTCGATCGGAATCCGGTAGAAGGAGGCGACCGCCGCCACCGCCCTTCCGCTTTCGTTCATGAAGGTGTCGGGGCGAAAAAGACGCAGCCTGTGTCCGTCGATCTCCGCTTCCGCTTCGGCTCCGAAGCATCGGGGAAGGCTTTTGAAGCCGTATCGACTGCTGCGCTCGGCCACCCGATCGAGCAACCAAGCCCCGGCATTGTGGCGGGTGTCTTCATAGCGAGAGCCGGGGTTGCCGAGCCCGACCAACAATCGGCATGGAGCGGACAATGGGGGAGAGGACTTGTCGAAGGTCAAGACTTTGCGGAAAAAAGCGAGCGGGTCGATGCACCGGACTCTCGGACTTTCGGGCTTTCGGATTCTCGGACTCCCGGATTCTCGGACTCCTAGAGGGAGCCCGAGGCCGAATATCGATATCGACGAAAGCCGACGAAGGGTATCTCCCGCTTCCGGCGGATCGAGCGGCAGATCGCGCGGTCTTTCGCTATCCCTCTTCGCCTCCCTCGGCGGTCTCGGCGGCGCTTTGCTCCTCCACCTCGACTTTTTGCGGATGCTGCACGCTGACCACCGGTTGATCGTTGTCGGGGTTATGCGCCAAGGTCATCAGGCGCACTCCTTGGGGCAAGGGCAGTTCCGAAAGATGTACGGACTCGCCGATATTGAGGCTGCTTAAGTCAATCTCGACGAACTCCGGGAGATCCTTCGGCAGACAGCCGATCTCGACTTCGACCAGCAGGTGGGTGACGACCCCGCCCGCCTTCTTGCCCACGCATTGCTCCTCGTTGAGGAAGTGCAAGGGCACGTGCATGTGGATTTCGCTTTGTTCGCTGATGCGCTGGAAATCGAGATGGGTGATCCGGTTCGTGGAGGGGTTTCGTTGCACCGCTTTGAGCACCGCCTGACTTTCCTTGTCCTCGATCTTGATGGTGAGGACGTGGGCGATGAAGGCCTCGTTTTGCAGCTGTCGGTGGATGCGGTTGCCGTCGACGGTGATCGCCAGCGCTTCTTCGTTGCCCCCGTAGAGGACCCCGGGGACTTGTCCCTCGCGACGCAACCGTCGGCTCGATCCCGTGCCTTTGGTCGGCCGGGCCGTTGCCAGCACTTCGAATTCGTTCATCGTTCCAACTCCCGAAAAAATGATCTCGTGAAAGCGGTTTTAAAAACCCCGTTTTGCAAACGCGAACCCGATACCTCTTTGCGCTGCGAAACGCGGCTCGCAAGAGACAGATAGGGATCTCGTCAGTCCATGAACAATCAGTCCATGAACAAAGTGCCGATGGATTCCTCTTCGTTGATACGGCGCATGCTCTCGGCCAAGAGATCCGCAACGCAAAGCTGGCGAATCTTCGAGCAAGCGCTTGCTTCTTCGCCGAGGCGAATGCTGTTGGTCACCACCAGTTCGTCGAGCGCGGAATTCTCGATATTCGAAACCGCCTTGCCCGAAAGCACGGCATGGGTGCAATAGGCGACGACCCGCAACGCTCCGTTTTTCTTCAAAGCGGCGGCGGCGTTGCACAAGGTGCCGGCGGTATCCGCGATATCGTCGACGATCACGCAGCTGCGGTCGTGCACGTCGCCGATGATATTCATCACCTCGGCCTGATTCGTCTGCGGACGGCGTTTGTCGATGATCGCAAGGTCGGCATCGTCGAGCCTTTTGGCAACGGCCCGGGCTCGCCCCACGCCGCCGACATCCGGTGAAACCACCATCAAATCGGGATGTCCGTGTTTCCAGATATCTCCGACGAGCACCGGGGAAGCGTAGATATTATCGACCGGGATATTGAAAAAGCCTTGGATCTGATCGGCATGAAGGTCCATCGTCAGTACGCGATCCGCCCCTGCACCCGAGATCATATTCGCCACCACCTTGGCGGAGATCGCGACGCGAGAGGCCCGCGGGCGACGGTCTTGGCGCGCATAACCGAGATAGGGGACAACCGCCGTTACCCGCCATGCCGAGGCTCGTTTGAGGGCGTCGATCATCACGAGCAGTTCCATCAGGTGCTGGTCGACGGGGGTGCTGGTCGGCTGGACGATAAAGGCATCCGTACCGCGTACCGAATCGATGATCTCGACCATGGCCTCGCCGTCGCTGAAGCGACCGACCATCGCTTTGCCGAAGGAGGCCATGCGGCGGAAATCGCGGCTGGCGATCTTGCGGTTGTGCAAGTTGGTGAAAATTCGCTCGGCCAAAGGTCGATTGGCGGAGCCGGCGAAGATCACCATCGGAGATTGTTCTCTCTCCGCATCGGCGACGGGGCGGCGATCCGATGATTCCGGCGAGTCGTTGTAGCCGTGATCTTTCACAGTTCGAAAAGCTTTTGTGCAAGAGGGTCGGAAGACCGATGCGCCCGGGGCGATGGACGGATGATTTTTTCGAAAAATATCGCTATGGATTTAAAGGGTTCGGATATATCGAGCGATGAAGAGCCGTAAAACGGGGGCGGTCAACGAAAAAAGACTTCACCGCTTCGAAAAAACGACGATCGGGTCAAGATGGCAAGTCTTCGTCGAGGCCAGAGCCATCGCCGATCCGCCTGTGCGACCGGAACGCCGGTGCGCTATTTTAGCGCAAAGCGCGAGTGCTTGCCGGTGGGGGAAAACGATCGAATTCGCGCACGGCGAAGATCGCAGGCGAACGCTCGCGCGGTCGATTCGATTGGGCCGCGCCGGGTCGGATAGCCGGAGGACGAAGACGAAATCCGAAGACCTTTTTCGATAACCGACGGCTTCGGGAAAAAGAATTCGGGAAAAAGACAATATCAGGCTCGGTTCGCAATGGCGCCGGGTCTGTTCGCCGCCGGCGATGTTCGATTTGTCGAGCAAGTCCCGAGCAAAGTCGCTCATCCTCGACCCCCTTGTCGATCTCTTTGGCCTATCGTTCGCTTTCGATAACGGACCGCATTGATTCGATCGTCGGCCTCGCCGATCGTTCGTCAAGGCTTCGGTCTTCGAAGCGCTCGTCGGGCGATCGATCCTCACGATGCGACGGCGGCATCGGGCAGCCGGAAAAAGGGTGTCGGTCTTCGAGTCGCGATGCCCCGAGAACGCAAAGGCATCGATCGAGGGCTTCGTCGTTCCCGTCGCACCGCTACCGATCGACGCCCCTTCGATGCGGCGTCTTTCGCCCTTCGTAGATCGAGAAGGGTAAAGAGTTTGTTCCCTTGCCGCCCTTGCGGCCATCGTCAAAGAAGCGTCGTCAGCAGCAGTCCGGCGATCAAGGCGGCGACCGATACCGTCGCCATGCGGCGAGTGCCCCAGAGGGTGGCCAAGCCCCCGTCGGATCCGAAGAGGTGGCGAATCAGCGCCATGCCGCCGTCGAGCAAGCGCAAGATGCCCCTTCCGAGGCTCGAGCGAATCAGGACCGAGCCCGCTCGAAGTCCTCGCAAGCCCGCTTTGCCCGGTTTTCGCCAGAGCCATTCGATATCGAGGTTGACCGAGGGCAGTTCCGGCGGGTAGAGCCCGGTGCGTTGCAGCCAGACGAAGGCCAAGGCCGAGAAGAAGAGGATTTGGAGTTGGGCGATCACGTGCGAGGCATCGTAGGCGCTGTAGTCGGTGGCGAAGGGCAGGAGGTCGTAAAGAAGGCGAGGCTGCACCCCGATCAGCACGCACAAAAAGGCCGCGATACCCATCGCCGCCAGCATATTGATCGGGGGCTCGGTGGTGCGGATCCCCGAATCGTGCGCGAAAAAGGCGAAGAAGGGTATTTTGATACCGGCATGGTGAAAGACCCCGGCGGAGGCGAAGAGCAGCGCCAGCCATACGATGTCATAGCCCCCGTCCACGGCGGCGGACATCACCATCGATTTGCTGACGAAGCCGCTGAAAAGGGGAAAGGCGGATATCGCCGCCGCACCGACGATGCACAAGCCGGTGGTGATCGGCATGCTTTTGTAGAGCCCGCCGAGGTCGGATCCGTTGATGCGTCCGGTCCGAAAGAGCACCGCCCCCATCGACATCATCAACAATCCTTTGAAGATCACGTCATTGAAGGCGTGCGCCACCGCCCCGTTGATCGCCAACTCCGTGCCGATGCCGATACCGCAGACCATGAAACCGATCTGATTGATCATGCTGTAGGCGAGCACCCGGCGCAGATCGTTTTCGATCACGGCATAGAAGATCGGGAAGCAGGTCATCGCCGCGCCGATATAGATCAGTTCCTCGGTGCCCGGAAAGCCTCGGGCCAAGGCGTAGACCGCGACCTTGGTGGTGAACGCGCTCAGGAAAACGGTGCCGGTCGGGGTGGATTCGGGGTAGGCGTCGGTGAGCCAGTTATGCAACAGGGGGAAGGCGCATTTGATGCCGAAGGCGATGAAGATCAATGCCCCGGCGATGCCGTCGAGGCCGATCTCCCCGAAGGAGAGGTCGCCGTATTCGCGCCAATGGATCGCCGCGCCGCCGAGCAACAGCACCCCCGAGAGGATTTGCATCACGAGATAGCGCACTCCGGCCGCGGTGGCCCGCTTCGTGCCGCGGGAGAAAACGAGGCCGGCGGAGCTCAAAGCCATCAGCTCCCAGAAAATGAACAAGGTGACGAGATCCCCGGCGAAGACCGCGCCCAAGGCGGAGCCGGCATAGATGAGCCCGACGGTCGGCTCCATGCGAGTGCGCAAATGCAAGGAGAAGATGATCGTCAACGCGGCGGCGATATGGAATAACCAGCCGAAGAGCATGCTCAGCCGGTCCACCCGCACCGGAACGAGCGCGAGCCCGGCGATCTCGCTTTGCCACGACAAGCCCTCCTCGAGTTGCATGAGGTTGGCGGCCCCGATCACCGGCAGCGCCAGCAGCAAGAGCATGCGAGCGCGGCCGACGGGCAGCAGCGCCACGAGCGCGGCGGCGATGAAAAAGGGCAAAAAAGGAGGCAAAGAGAGGATCGTCATCGCTTGTCATCGGCCCTTGTCATCGGCCCTTGTCATCGGTACTTCTCATCGGTACCGGGGTGGGCGGATGGCGGTGCATCTCGATCCTGCTCGTGGCTGTCCTCCTCGTAATAACTCTCGCTTCGCATCAACACCTTGCGCATTTCCTTGGCCACCAGCACCAGCAAGACGCAGGCGATGAAGCCGTAGAAGGCATAGAAGCCCCACCACCCTTCGAGAGGATGGACGGCGTGGCGGTGATAGATGAAGTCGGCAAGAAAGAGTCCGGCGCAGATCGCGTAAAAGACGCGAAGGCCGATGCGGCCGATACCGGTTATAGGCTGAGGGCGCATATCGTTCGATCGATCTCCGGTGTTCGGCCGTAAAGATCGACCGTAAAGAAGCGCAGGTTCGAGGCGAGATAGCGAGGTGTCGGTCAAGTTCGAGGGTCGATCAAGACCGATCCGGGGCGATGGTACATGGCACGGGCGCATTTTGCACGTCTTGACCGGTCGAAGGGCGGCTTTGCACTGCGCAAAACGATCGGCTTTCGAAAGGAGCGTCGCGCCTTGGCAAGGCCTCGGCGGGGCGGTCGTTAGCGTGGCTATCGTCGCTTGAAGGGAGGCGTCTGTCGACCATGGCTATCGCCTTTGCAAGCGATCTTTCGAATCCTGCGGGCGTCGGCGCACTATCATTCTCGATTCCTTGGTATTCGACCCTTGGTATTCGAAGCCGGGGTATTCGAAGCCGGGGTATTCGAAGCCGGGTTTTTTGATCGTCGGGCTTCGGTTTTCTCGCCCCGATATCGATACCGCCGAGTGTCGGCGGATCGATACGAGGCGACATTTCAACGGCAGTCATTGTCGCAGCGGAGGAATTATCGATGACTTTTCGAACGGTCGGGATTGTCGGTGCCGGGACGATGGGGCGCGGGATCGCGCAGGTATGCATCCAACGGGGCTTCGAAACGGTGCTGAACGATGTGGATGCCAAGGCCCTCGCCGCCGCCGGCAGCACCATCGAAAAGCAGCTGGCACGAGCGGTGGAAAAAGGGCGGATCAGCGCCGAGGACGAAAGCGCGGCGATGTCTCGCCTGCGCCTCGAACCTGCGCTCGAGAATCTCTCCGCCGCCGATCTTTGCATCGAGGCGGCGACCGAGAATCCCGATCTCAAACTCGAACTCTTCCGTCGCCTCGAAGAGCTGTGCTCGAAAGAGGCGATCCTCGCTTCGAATACCTCGTCGATTTCCCTGACCCGGATCGCGGGGGTTTGCGCCCGTCCCGAGCGGGTGATCGGGATGCATTTTTTCAATCCGGTGCCGGTGATGGAGCTGGTCGAGCTGATCCGGGCATTGCAGACCTCGGATGCCGCTTTCGACGCCGTTTCGGCCTTCGCCCAAGGGCTCGGAAAGAGCGTGGTCAGCGTCAAGGACAGTCCCGGATTCGTCGTCAACCGGATGCTGGTGCCCCTGATCAACGAGGCGGTTTTCGTGCTCGCCGAAGGACTCGCCGAGGCCGAGGAAATCGACGCGGCGATGAAACTCGGCGCCAACCATCCGATCGGGCCCTTGGCGTTGGCCGATCTCGTGGGGCTCGATGTCTGCCTCTATGTGCTCGATGTCCTTTATCGGGAATTCTCCGACTCCAAATACCGTGCTTGTCCCCTGCTGCGAAGGATGGTGGATGCCGGTCGTTTGGGGCGAAAGAGCGGTCGCGGCTTTTTCGAATACGCCTAAGGCGAGGACCGTTTTCGAATACCTCCGATCACCCCCTTGTGCGCTACGAGCGGCGGGCGCGGCGGCTTTGGATTTCGTGCCTTGATTTGTCGGCGATCGGCGTATCGGCAAGGGGGCGTAGCTGCTTGCGGCCGCGTCCCCCGAAGGCGCCTCGCTCGGTGGCCGACGGCGATAAAAAAACTTTGATCGAGGAATATCCATGGAACTGACAGAGACCGTCATTCGTTTGATGACTCGCCTTGCTATCGAGTACAAAGCCGTCAATCTTTCGCAAGGATTCACCGACGAAGCCCCCGACGATGCGATGACTTGGGGGGCGATCGCCGCCCTGCTCGGGGGAACGCCCGAAGGGGTGGAGCGTTTGGAGTCGATGAGCTTGGGCGATCTGATCGAACTGTCGGCGAAGCCCGGCGACAACGCCCTGGCCATACCCATCAAGGATCTGCTGTTGAAGGTGCGCAATCCTCGCGATCAATTCAGCCAATATTCCTTTCCCTTCGGCATTCAAGAGCTGCGCTTGGCCATCGCCGATTACACCGCCGCCTTTTACGGCTATCGCCCCGATCCCGAGAACCAAATCACGGTGGTTCTCGGGGCGAGCGAGGGGATGGCGGTGAGCTATCGAGCGCTTTTCTCGCCGGGGGATGCCGTGGTGGTGATGCAGCCCTTTCACGAGATCTACCCCTCGCAAGCGGCGATTTTCGGCCTCGTCCCGAAATTCGTCACCCTGCGCGAGGATCGAGACCGCGGGAGTTGGAATCTGGATCGGGAGGAGCTGCGCCGCGCGATGAGCGATCCGGCGGTGCGGGCGATCATCGTCAATACCCCGCATAACCCGACCGGAAAGGTGCTCAGCGAAGACGAACTCGCCTTCATCGCCGGGCTATGCAATGAATACGATCGCTTTGCGATTACCGACGAAATCTACGAGCATATCGTCTTCGACGGTCATCGCCATCGCTGCCTTTCCACCTTCGAGGGGATGGCGAATCGCACCGTCACGATCAATTCGATCTCGAAAACTGGCAAGTCCACGGGGTGGCGGATCGGTTGGGTGATCACGCCACCCGAACATACTCGGGCGCTGCGGGCGGTGCACGACAACTTGGTGGTGCAAGCCCCGACCCCCTTGCAAAAAGGAGCGGTCGGTCTGCTGCGCCGAGATACGGATTTCTTTGCCCGGATCGCCGGTGAATATCGTATCAAGCGGGATCGCTTGGTGGCCGGATTGCGGTCGGTCGGTTTCGCGCTCACCCCGCCCGAGGGCGCCTATTATCTCTTTGCCGATTATCGGCAAGTGCCGGCTCTGGCCGCGCTTTCCACCCTCGATGCCGCGATGCACCTGATCAAAGAGGTCGGGGTGGCGGCGGTGCCGGGGGATAATTTCTACTCATCCGATAGCCCCGAAGCCAAAAGCGAGGGCGGGCGATATCTTCGCTTCGCCTTTTGTCGCTCTTTGGAGACATTGGATGCGGCGATCGAAAGGCTGCATCGGGGGCTTTGACGGCTTTCCTTCGCGCAGCATCGATATCATTTCCCTATCAAATATTTGTTTTTTATCGGAGTTTTCCCTCGGTCGGTCGGCGATGGCCGACCGACCGAGGCGAGCGCTGTTTTGTCCAAGCATCGAGGGCGGATCGGGTTTTCGGACCGGTCGCTCGCGGGGCATCGCTCCGATCGAGCGCATATCGAGCGCATCGAGGACAGGATCGTCCAACCGCCGCCGGCGATGCTCCGCTCGCTCCTCGGATCGATTTTGTCCGGTTTTTTTGCCGATCGCGCGATGCGGACGAACTTAAATGCGTTTACGAAGTCAAAGAAGATAACGCCGACCTGCCGGTGGACGGGATTTCGAGGATACCGGCGTCAAAACGGAGGGCGATGATGAAAGCCCGATCGATCGACCGACAAGACAGGAGAGACTAAAATGGATGCGGTTTCAACGATAATCGCTATAGGCCTCGGTTTTGTGGCCATTGTGGGCGCGGGGGCAGGAGTGACCGGGTGGACAATCAAACGCATCGAAGGGCACATCGAAAAGGAGGTGGCTCGTATGGACAGATTGCAGGTGATCGAGAGGAATGTGAACAGCCTCGATATCAGGGTATCGAAAATCGAGCTCAATCTTACCAACCTCGATGAGAGGGTATCCAAGATCGAGCTCAATCTTAGCAACCTCGATGAGAGGGTATCCAAGATCGAGCTCAATCTTAGCAACCTCGATGAGAGGGTATCCAAGATCGAGCTCAATCTTACCAACCTCGATGAGAGGGTATCCAAGATCGAGCTCAATCTTACCAACCTCGATGAGAGGGTATCCAAGATCGAGAGCAATCTTTCGAACCTCGCTGAGAGGGTATCCAAGATCGAGAGCAACATGGTCACAAAGAGCGAGATGGCCGACATGAAGAACGAGTTGCTCGATGCCATCAACAAGTTGAACGGGAAGGGCGGGCAAGGGTAAGGGACTGAAAAGACTCTTGCGCATCAAGGTCCGGGAATTCGTCGAAGGGACAAAACGATCGATTGCCTCTTCGACGTTTTTTCTCGTAGCGGCGGCGCGTCTACGAAGATCGAGCCGGTCGTCATGCGCCGTCGCCAAGATTCCCTTCAGGGATATCGAAACCCTCGTTGCGGCCAAGACGACCGGCCAACGAGCATCCGCTCGAAGCGTTTGTACCCCCGCCCCGCGTCCGTTTTAGCGGCTAGACGGGCTTTATGAAGCAGCCATCGGGATATCCTCCGAACGAGGGTCGCTCTGACCTTTTCCCTTGGCCGCTGCGAGAAGCGCCTCGAGTCCTTAAAAATTCGAGGATAAAAGGACTCAAATCCGTCGAGAGTCGTAGGCCCAATGCAGCAAGGCTTGGCGTTGTCGCGGACGACAGGAAAGATCACCCTTCATACAGTGATTCTCGATCTGCGAGACATGCCGACGAATGGCCCGCCAGCGCCGGATCTGACGGGCATCGTCCAAGGAGCGCCGGCCTCGGTAATAGCGGCAGTACCATTGGAACCACCCTCGGGGATCGTCGGAGTGGATCCATCCCTTGCGCCGCCAGATCGATAGCGGTTGCGAGGCTTTCACGCGGAAAAAATTGAGCGAAGGATCGGGCTGTCCGGGCGAGAGCTTCGCCCCTTCGAACCACGATGCCGGGAATTCATCCCGACAATCGCAAAGATAACAGCCGCCGAAGACGCCCAAGCGCAGCATCTGCTTCGGGCTCAACCCCGGGGTGAAATCGGGATCGAAATCACGCCCCGGAGCTGCGCTCGTAAAGTAGACGTAGCCCTGTTGCATTTTGTCGTTGACCACGATTCGCATGTCGTTTTCCCGATAGTCGGCTGTCGGTTTTTTCGCCGGCGTAAAACCCGAGGATTTTTACTCATCGTATCAAAGGCGCTGCGCTCGACTCCGGGGTATCGTAAATTCCCGCCCCTTGGCGCTGCCCTTGTCAGTGATGCCTTTCCACGAGATCCCCCGTCGACCTTTTTTCTCAGAGACATTTACGGATGAAGACCTGTCCTTTCGGAGCTTGGCCCTCCCCGATCACCGCCGAGGCGATTTCCGCCGGCAGCCTCAGGCTATCTTCCCCGGCCATCGAGGGCGGGCGGATCGTTTGGCTCGAAATCCGTCCGGAAGAGGGCGGGCGCAGCGTTTTCATGCGTTGCGACGAAGACGGCGGGGTCGAGGAGATGACCCCGGCCCCTTTCAGCGTACGCTCTCGGGTGCACGAGTACGGCGGCGGAGCCTATGCCTTTCGCGGCGATCGCCTGTGGTTTTCGAACGAAGCCGACGGCCGCATCATGGTGCGAGAGAAACCCTCGCTCGCGCCCCGGCCCTTGACCGCCGCTCCCGACGCCTCCACGCCTTGCGAGCATCGCTTCGGGGATTTGACCCTGGACCGGGCCAACGCCCGCTTGCTTGCGGTGCGGGAGCGCCATTCGGGACCGAACGCTCAGCCGATCAACGATCTGGTGGCGATATCGCTCGAAAGCGGCGCGGTGCGAAGCATCGCCTCGGGGCACGATTTTTATGCCTCCCCCGCTCCCTCGCCCGACGGCCGTCGTCTGGCATGGCTGGCATGGGACCAGCCGGATATGCCTTGGGATGCAGCGATCCTTTATCTGGCGGATATCGACGACCAGGGTCTGCCGACGCATACCCCGCGCCGGCTGATGGGCGGTCCGATGGACGATACGCCGGGCACGGGAGTCGCGGCTTTCCAGCCTGCGTGGGCGGCCGACGGATCCTTGTGGTTCGTCGCCGATCCCGATGGCTGGTGGAATCTCTTTCGCTGGCGAGACGGCGATATCCGTTGCATGCATCGCGCCGAACACGAGTTCGGCAAGCCCTTGTGGCAGCTGGGAACGACCACCTTCGGCTTCGACGGTCATGGCGATGTGATCTGCAGTCGGCGCGATCCCGCCGGATGGCGACTCGGCCGTCTTCGGGAGTCGGGGATCGAGACCTTCGACCTGCCATGGACGAATATCGACGGCCTTCGGGTCGAAGGCGACACCGCGGTATTCATCGGCGGCGCTCCGGATCGGTGCACGGCGGTGGTCAGCGTCGATCTCGCCACCGGCCGCAGTCGTATCGTTCGCGAGTCGAGCCCTTCGGATATCGACGAAGGCTACCTTTCGCGCCCCGTCGCTGTTTCCTTTCCCACCCTCGGGGAAGACGAGCACGCCCACGCTTTTGCCTACGCCCCGCATAACACCGGCTATCGCGCCCCCGAGGGGGAACGTCCGCCGCTGCTGGTGATCCTCCACGGCGGTCCCACCAGCGCCAGTTCCGATGCTTTCAATCCCATGATCCAGTTTTGGACCAGCCGCGGCTTTGCCGTCTTGGACGTCGATTATCGCGGCAGCACCGGATATGGAAGAGCCTACCGCGAACGCCTCTACGGGCAGTGGGGCGTGGCCGATGTCGAGGATTGCGTCGCCGGCGCGATGCACTTGGTGGCCCGAGGCCAAGCGGATCGCCGCGCTCTTGCCATCCGCGGCGGCAGCGCCGGCGGCTACACGGCCTTGGCCGCCCTCGCCTTTCACGATGTCTTCCGCGCGGGAGCGAGCTATTACGGAATCTGCGATCTGGAGGTGTTGGCGCAAGACACCCACAAATTCGAAGCCCGCTACTTGGATCGTTTGATCGGCGATTGGCCCGCCGCCCGCGATCTCTACCGCGCCCGCTCGCCTTTGCATCATGTCTCGCAGGTCGATTGCCCGACCATTTTCTTCCAAGGCCTCGATGATCGAGTCGTACCCCCCAACCAAAGCGAGTTGATGGTCAAGGCTCTCGATCGGCAGGGCTTGCCGGTGGCGGCATTGACCTTCGAGGGCGAGGGGCACGGCTTTCGCCAAGCCCCGACGCTGCGCCGCTGTCTCGAGGCGGAGCTGCTCTTTTACGGCCGGGTATTCGGATTCGAACCAGCCGACCCTATCGAGCCGCTCGAGATTCGAAACCTGCCGACGAATCCTTGACCCTCCCCCGACCGAGAACTCGGCATTCGTTGCTCTAGCCTTGCAAGAGCAGCCCTGTAAAAGCAGCCCCGCAAAAGCGCGACTCACCGGAGCATGGCCAACGTGAAGAAATACCTGATCGCCCCTTCGATCCTATCGGCGGATTTCGCCCGCTTGGGGGCCGAGGTGGACGCGGTCCTCGCCGCCGGGGCCGACATGATCCACTTCGATGTGATGGACAACCACTATGTCCCGAACCTCAGCTTCGGACCCCCGGTATGCGCCGCGATTCACCGCTACGGCATCGAGGCCGATATCGACGTGCATCTGATGGCGAGCCCCGTGGATCGCTTGATTCCGGAATTCGCCGCCGCCGGGGCGCGTTGGATTTCTTTTCACCCCGAAGCCACCGAGCACGTAGATCGCACATTGCAGCTGGTGCGCGACCAAGGCTGCAAATGCGCCTTGGCTTTCAACCCCGCCACTCCCTTGACGGTGCTCGACCATGTTCTCGACCGACTCGATATGGTGCTGTTGATGTCGGTCAATCCCGGTTTCGGCGGGCAGTCTTTCATTCCTTATGTCATGGACAAGATCCGCGCGGTGCGGGCGCGTATCGATGCTTCGGGCAAGCCGATTCGCCTGCAGGTGGACGGCGGGGTGCACGCCGGCAACGTGGCGGCGATCGCCGCCGCCGGGGCGGATACCTTCGTTGCCGGTTCGGCGATATTCGCAAGCGACGATTACGCGAAAGCCATCTTCGAGATGCGCGAAAGCCTCGCCGCCGTCGACGAAACCTCGTCGCAATAGAACTCGACGGATATTCCGCTCCGATACCCAAGCGCAGCGCTTCGATCCTCGAAGCCTCGCTTTCCTTAGCCGCTCGGTGGGGCGATGCCCGCTTGCGATGTCGATATCGAGATCGAGGTCGAGATCGCCGCCGTCGACGAAACACCGTCGCAATAGAACTCGACGGATCTTCCGCTCCGATACCCAAGCGCAGCGCTTCGATCCTCGAAGCCCCGCTTTCCTTAGCCGCTCGGTGGGGCGGCGCCCGCTTGCGATGTCGATATCGAGATCGAGATCGCCGCCGTTCGCCCCCCTTCGTTGATAGGTCAATAATTTGACAAGGGGCGGTGCTTTTTGAACAATCCCCGCTAGGGAGAGAGCGGATCTTTCGATCCTTCCATATCCGATCTCCCGAATCTTCGATTTCCCGCTCGCCTTGGCCATCCCCGCGGCAAAGCCACCGGGTGTATTCGCAAAGCGTTTTTGCTTCGGTGCATTTCCGCCTCGAGTGCCGGCGAGTTACGTGATCGCCTAAATCCTTAGCGAAGAGGACCGGATCAATGTCTTCTATCAAAGCCTCCCTCAGGGCCCTTTTTCTCGCCGCGGCCGCGACGACCGTCGCCCTTCCCGCCGCCGCTCAACCCGAGCATATTGTCGGCTTGATCACCAAGACCGATACCAATCCCTTTTTCGTCAAGATGCGCGAGGGTGCCAAGGCGCGCGCCGCCGAGCTGGGCATCGAGCTGCGTACCTTCGCCGGCAAATACGACGGTGATAACGAAGCGCAGGTTTCGGCGATCGAAAGCCTGGTCGCCGCCGGAGCCATCGGCATCTTGATTACGCCTTCGGATCCGGCCGCTTTGGCCGATACCGTGCGCCGCGCCCGCGAGGCCGGGCTGGTGGTGATCGCGCTCGATACGCCTTTCGATCCCATCGATGCCGCCGATGCGACCTTCGCCACCGATAACTTCCGCGCCGGGCTTTTGATCGGCCAATGGGCGAAGGCCAAGATGGGCGCCGCTGCCGCCCGCGCCAAGATCGCGACCCTCGATCTATCCGAAGCCCAGATCACGGTCGATGTGCTCCGCAACCAGGGCTTTTTGCAGGGCTTCGGCGTCGATGTGAAGGACGTCAAGATGATGTACGACGAGAAAGATTCGCGCATCGTCGGCAGCGGGATGACCCAGGGTTCGGAAGAGGGTGGCCGCACCGCGATGGAGAGCCTGCTGCAAAGGGACCCCGACATCAACCTCGTCTACACCATCAACGAGCCGGCGGCGGCCGGGGCCTACGAGGCCCTCAAAGCGGCGGGCAAGGAAAAGGACGTGCTCGTGGTTTCGGTGGACGGGGGTTGCCCCGGGGTGCGCAATATCGCCGACGGCGTGATCGGTGCGACCTCGATGCAGTTCCCGCTGTTGATGGCCTCTTTGGGAGTCGAGGCGATCTTGAAAGCCGAGGAAACCGGTGTGCAGCCTGCCATGACCGAGGGCTTGGACTTTTTCGATACCGGGGTCACATTGATTACCGACGAGCCCGTCGACGGCGTTCCTTCGATCACCTCGAAAGAGGGTCTCGCCAAGTGTTGGGGCTAAAGCCCGACCCGAGCGAAAGCCCTCGTCGGTGATTGCGTCCGTGACTGCGCCCGTGATTGCAGTGCCTTGCGAAAAACCGGGATCGCGGGAGAGACGCTCTTTCCCGCGATCCCTTCGTGTCGTTCGGTCGTGTCGTTTCGGATCGCGAAGCGCACCACGGCGGGTGGTTCTCGATAACCCTTTTAGGTGGCTCCCCTTCGGAAGCGGCGGGACTTGCCGGCATCGGCATCTCGTTTTCGGCGCTCGGTTAGGGGGCACTCGCTAAGGGTAAGAGTGCGCCATGGTGCACTGTGGCAATTGCAGCGTTGCAGCGAGGCGCTCTAAATCGAAGCGATCATCGCCGAGGACGATCAGCCTTGGAACGAGTGGCCGCGCTCGGCATGCTGTCCTTCGTGCGGCGCGACGATCGAGGAGCGATTCCTTTACTCAATCGCTTGAAGATCGCATCCCGCCCACCCTTCGGGCGATGAACCGCTTTTTCCCTGTCCCGCCGAGTGTCCCGCCGAGGGTGCGGCCATGATGCAATATCGACAATCCATCGGAGCATCGATGCCGCCCGTCATCGATCGAAGCCGCGGAAGACCCCGCCTATCGAGGGCTCGCCCCGACGAGAGCGCATCAAGCTTCGTCGTGAGCCAAGCGCCGCATCGGCAAGGCTAAGAGGCTGTTCGCAAAGACTCGTCGCCTTTCGATACCGGCCCCCCGACCCCCCGACCCCCTTGCGTCATCCGCGACATGTCGAATCCTCCCGTGCAACCCGTGCGTTTCGAACATCACCCGGTCGGGGGCATCGCCCGTTTCCAACGCTTCTTGCATTCCAAGCCGACCGCCGCGCCCCTGATGGTGCTCTTGGCGAGCCTGATCGCCTTCGCTTTCATCGCCGGCGAGCGTTTTTTCACCCCCTTCAACATCTCGCTGATCATCCAGCAAGTGACGGTCATCGGGATCCTCGGTGCGGCCCAAACCCTGATCATCCTTTCCGCGGGCATCGATCTCTCGGTGGCCGCGATCATGGTTTTATGCTCGGTGGTGATGGGTCGGATCGGCGTGGTTCACGGGCTGCCCATCGAAATCGCCTTGCTCGCGGGATTCGCCGCCGGTGCCGCCTGCGGCCTGTTGAACGGTCTGTTGGTCACGCGCCTTCGCTTGCCCCCCTTCATCGCCACCTTGGGTACATGGTCGGTTTTTTTCGCGCTCAATCTTTGGTTCTCCGAAGCGCAAACGGTGCGCTCCGCCGATATCGATCGCATCGCTCCGGTGCTCAAGTTTTTCGGCGAGCGGGTCGGGATTTTCGGCGCCCAACTCACCTACGGCTCTTTCTTGATGCTCGGGCTCTTCGCCTTGTTGTGGTATGTCCTCAATTGGACGGCGTGGGGGCGACGGGTCTACGCCGTCGGCGACGACAAGGAGGCCGCGGATCTCGCCGGCATTCGATCCGACAGAATGCTGCTCTCGATCTACACGGTGGCGGGAGTGATCTGCGCCATCGGCGGCTGGGTGGCCATCGGACGCTTGGGTTCGGTCAGCCCGCAGAGTTTCTACGAGGGGAATCTCGATGCCATCACCGCGGTGGTCATCGGGGGTTGTTCGCTCTTCGGCGGTCGCGGCTCGATTTTGGGCACCCTCATCGGAGCGCTGATCGTCGGCGTATTTCGCTCCGGACTCAAAATCGCGGGGGTCGACGTGCTCTGGCAGGAGTTCACGGTCGGGGCGTTGATCATCGCCGCGGTGGCGATGGATCAGTGGATTCGCAAGGTATCGGCGTGAGTCGACCGGTTCTGCAGGCGCAAGGCCTCGTCAAACGCTATGGCCATGTCGTGGCGATGGACGATTGCGATTTCGAACTCGAGGCGGGAGAGATCCTCGCGGTGATCGGGGATAACGGCGCCGGGAAATCCACCTTGATCAAGGCCCTTTCCGGTGCGGTGATCCCCGATGCCGGCGAAATTCGTCTCGACGGTCGAAGCGTCGCCTTTCAATCCCCGATCGAAGCCCGTCGCGCCGGTATCGAAACCGTCTACCAGAACCTCGCCCTTTTGCCCGCCCTTTCGATTGTCGACAATATGTTCTTGGGGCGCGAAATTCGTAGCCCCGGCTTCCTCGGCCGAGTCTTGCGCCGTCTCGATCGAGACGAAATGCGCTCGATCGCGCGCAAGAACCTCACGGAACTCGGGCTGCTGACGATCCAGGATATCGACCAAGCGGTCGAAACCCTCTCCGGCGGTCAGCGGCAGGGGGTGGCGGTGGTGCGGGCGGTGGCATTCGGCTCCAAGGTCGTGATCATGGACGAGCCGACCGCCGCCCTCGGCGTGCGCGAGGGTCGGCGGGTTCTGGATCTGATCCGGGAGGTTCGGGATCGCGGGCTGCCGATCGTCTTGATATCGCACAATATGCCGCATGTTTTCGAGGTCGCGGATCGGATCCACGTGCACCGTCTCGGCAAGCGGATCGCGATATTGGACCCCGCCGACGTCGATATGTCCGATGCGGTGGCCATCATGACCGGAGCGATCGATCCGCCTTGAAGGCCCGGCCTTCGCTTCGAGTCTTCTGTCCCTTCCCATCTCTTCCCACTCCCATCCCACCCCACCTGCCACCGATATCGGAATATCAAGCCCCATGTATCTCGTTTGCGGAGAAGCGCTCTTCGATTGCTTTGTCGATGAGGAAAACTCGGGCCCCGAAGGCCTTCGAATCCATGCCGTTGCCGGCGGATCTCCTCTCAACGTCGCTCGCGGCATTGCGAGGATGGGCGGCAAAGCGGCTTTTTTCGGGGGGATATCGACCGACGATCTCGGCGCTCGGCTCTACCGCCTGCTCGAGAGCGAAGGAGTCGAAACTCGCTTCGTGCAGCGGGTGGCGGCCTCGACGCCTTTGAGTTTCGTCGGCACCGACCCCGCGGGATTGCCGAGCTATGTCTTTTACAACCAAGGCACGGCGGAGTGCGCCATCACCGAGAATCTGCTCCCCGTCATCGACGAGAGCGTCTACGGGCTGCACGCAGGCTCCTATCCGATGACCGTCGAACCGATCGCCGGTGCCCTTTTCGAGTTGGTCCGCCGGATGAAGGAATCGTTCATCTCCTTGGATCCGAATGTCCGCCCGGCCATCGTTCCCGATATGGATCGATGGCGGGAGCGGGTGGAGGCGATGGTGTCGTACTCCAATCTGGTGCGCACCTCTCGCGAGGATCTCGAGCATCTCTATCCGCACGAGTCCTTGGATGAGATCGCTCGGCGTTGGCTCGCAAGCGGCCCCGATTTGGTCATCGTCACTTGCGGATACGACCCGGTGCTGGCTTGGAGCCGACGCTTCGATCGTATCGAGTGTCGTCCGCGATCGGTCGATGTCGTCGATACCGTCGGTGCCGGAGATACCTTCCAGGCCGCGCTGCTGACTCGGATCGCAGAGATCGGGACCCCGAAGGAAATCGTGCGCAGCCTCGACGGGGATGCTTTGCGCAAGACCTTGGCTTTTGCGGCCTCGGCGGCGGTGGTTACCTGCCAAAGGCGAGGGGCGGACCTTCCCTCGAGGGCCGATATCGACGACTGATCTTCGCTATCTTCGGCGCAAAGCGGGGGCGTTCGAATCGCCTTGCGATGCGATGCCCGGCGAAGGCTTCGTCTTGCGGGCTCGATGCGGATATCGGATTCGAAGGCGTGTCGAAAAGACGGCTTGTTTCCTTCCCGATCTCGGCCGATGGAGCGACCTTCCGAGCGAGCATCGAAAAAGCCCTCGGGCTCGGGCTTGCGCCGAAGCCCCGCGCCGAAGCCCCCGCTCGATTCAGACTATTGGGATAGACAATCGATCGGGATAGCCGATCGGGGCTCGGCATCTCGCCCATCGATCCGACCTTGCGCGGCTTCGATCGAAAAGCACCGCAAGGCCCTCAATCCAAAAGCCTCTCCTCCAGCGGATAAGCGGTCAGCATTTCATAGCCCTCCTCGGTAATCAGCACCTGTTGTTCGAGTTTGACGCCATCGCGCTCGCCGACGGCCCCGTGATAACTCTCCACACAAACGACCATCCCCGCTTCGAAAACCCCGTCGTAAACCGGCGAGTCGCGAAAAGAGGGTTTGATATAGGGATACTCGTCGCACATCCCGACCCCGTGCAGGGTGCATACATAAGCCTGTCGATGGAAGGCTTCGTCGGGGATATAAGCCTTTTTCTGAAAGTCTTCGAAACTCAAACCGGGGCGCAACAAAGCGAGGTTGTGTTCGATCTCGTCGAGCGCCAATCGATAGAGCCGCTTTTGTCGCTTGGTCGGACGGTTGCCGCATAAAAAGGTGCGCGAAATATCGGCGAAATAACCGAAGGGACCGACCATATCGGTATCGAATCCCACCAAATCCCCCTCTTCGACACGCCGATCGCCGGCCTCCTGAAGCCACGGATTGATACGCGGCCCGGATGCCAACATCCGGCCTTCGTGCCAGTCCCCGTTATTGGCCAAGTTGGTATAGTTCAACAACCCCCATAGTTGCAACTCGTTGACCCCGGGTACGAGCGCTTCGCGCATCTTCGCGATGCCGTGTTCGGCAACCGCCACCGCCCAGCGAATGCAGTCGATTTCATCTTCGGATTTGATGATATGCGCCCGCTCGACGATGGGAGCGGCATCGACGACTTCGATTCCGCGCCTTTCCAATCCTTGAACGATGCTCGGATTGACGTATTCCAAAGCCACGCGTCGATGACGAGCGCCGATCTCGCTCAAATATTCGACGATATCGGCGGCGAGCGCCTCGGCGTGTTTCGGCAAATCGTCGCCGCCGGCGAAAAAGGAAATCGGCTGCGCCGAGCGGTATTTTTCGACCGCCGGCGTTCGGATATAACCGTCGTGCAGCGCCAGCGGACCCTCGGCGGGGACGAAAAGATAAGTCGAGGGGATATGGGATTGAAAGAGCTGGTAACTGCGATAATCGATCGCATAACGCAGGCTGATCGGATTGACCAGCATGCACATCGCCACCTCGTTCGCTTTCAATAAATCGCGGATGCGCTGCAAACGATATCGTTGCATGCGCTCCATATCGATATCGGGCAGCGCCCGCGTTTGCCGCAGATCGCTCCAGTTATCGTTCGCAATCAGATTCTCGACGGTGTTCATGGCCCTTGTGAATTTGCATTGTCAAATCGCATCGTGAAATCGCATCGTGAAATCGCATCGTGAAATTGTATTGCGATCTTCTTCGATGGTGGCGGATCGCAGTCCAAGCATATTTAGTAAAAACACACCCATGATTCCGTCGGTCGGTGCAGTCCCCGTCGTCGCCTCCCGCGGCCCCCGTGCGCCCGGCACGGTCAGCGATCAATAGAGTTCGCTCATACCAAGCGCGGCCGCGAGATGCACAGGTCGCTGTTCGAGCGAGTCGTCGAGACACAGAGTCTTGTGCGATGTATGCGAGATCAAGCCCCGCGCCCTCGGCTCGTCTTTTTCTCGGATCGCGGCGTGAAGCGGAGTGTCGTTGTACATAGGATTCTTGTCGGCGTTGCCTTGTTCGGCGGCATCGATAGCCCGAACGACATGCAGGTGTCCGTATTCACGGCCGATCTCGCGGGCGGTGAATCCCTGTTTGTTTTTCAGCGAAGCATCTGCTCCTGCGTCGACCGACATCGCAACCACGCCGTGCCCGCCTTAGCCCAGCCGCGACGAATAATTGGGAGTTGCTTTCGAAGCCGTCGGGATTCGCGCCCGCTTCGAGTGGCGATCTTGCCGCCCGCCCTTTGCCACCAAGCGCGGCATCGACCAACGCGGTCGCGCCGTTGTCGTTCTTCGCGTCCGCTTGTCACGTCCGCTTGTCGCATCCACTTATTGCGTCCACGAGTTGCATCCACTTATTGCGTCAATCGGGGCTCCTGCCTCGATCAGCATTTTCATCCATCCCCTTGCCCGAAGGCTGCCGCATCGTGGAGCGGCGTATCGCCGTCGCTGTGCGTCGGGATCGGCACCGGAATCCAAGACGATCTTTACGGTTTCGTCAGATCGATAATCATCGTTTCGTGCCGCAACACGGAAGAAGCAGCCACCCCTAATCGGGATCGGCTTTGTTCACATCGGCGCCGCGAGAGATGAGGGCTTGCACTTGGGCGGGCTCGCCCGAATGGTTCGCGCAGTTCGATACATCCGCTTTCGCCGTGGACGAGAGCACGTAAGCCAGCATCACCACCGAGCCGACAAGCGCAAAGAGCGCGGCGGTGATGACAATGGCGAAAAGCAAGTCGTGCATTTTCTTGCTCATCGGTAAACCCTCCTTTGAGTGAATGAATCGCATCGGACGATCAGTGATCTTCGAGCCGCTCGGCGAGACCGGCTTCGCCGCCACCGATTCTTGCCGCGGCCAAGAATAGCCGAGAGTTCGTGCTCGTCAACGTATCGAGGCTCGCTTGGATATTCGCATATCCGCTGCTGCGCTCGGAACCGGCGAGAGATTGGATCTCCTCGATCTTTATATCTTTTTCGGCCAGTGTGTCGATCATCCTATTTTATAGAAACAAAACGAATATCGACCATCGATCCCGATCGTTTCCGTCGATCGAAAAAGGGCCGAAAAAAGGACCGAAAAAAGACCATAAATATCGAGGGTATTTCGCGCGGACCGATCGACCGCCGACATTCACCGATCGCGCGATCTTCGATCAGTACTTCGCTTCGAAACGCTCGAGTGCTCGCCAAAAAAGCGATGCCATTCGATCCGACGAGCGAGGCGATGAATCCCGCATCGGCGGCTTTTCGCGGCTATCGAGCGTTTTGCCCTTGCCTTGTGAGAGTGCGAGGGTCGGCGGCGGGGTTCTCGGTGCGGGCTTTTTTTCGGCGATCAAGACATGAAAAAAGGGCGGCTTCCTTGGCAAAGGAAGCCGCCCGGATCACCGCTATCAGATAGATGTTTGTTCGCTCTTCGTTTTCTCGGAAACGATGCCTTGGCTCCGATCCTTGGCTCCGAAAAGCCGATCAAAGCCCGGCGCTGTTGTTGACGAGAGCATCGCCGCCGGTGCGAGTCAATATTTGCACCGAGAAGGGACGATCCGATTTCACTTGGCATGAAAGACTCATCTCTTGCCAGCGATGATCGAGCAGATCCGCCAGTTCTTCGGCTTGGATATGCCGCACGTTATGACGCTCGATCGTCCCGAGGCCCACCGTATCGAGAACCGTGCCGTCATCCTCGGTGCACGTCAATTGGGTGAAGGTGCAGTGCTCTCCATCCGGCGCTGAACAACGGATGCGGACATTCGATATATCGGAACCGTCCGGAGTCGGGAGATAGCCGGTATCGGCGACATAGCGAATGTTGAAATCGGTGATGGTTCGAGCGTCTGCTTCGCATCGATCGATTTTGCTGCAGGCGAGGGCGGGGGACTCCATGCACATCTCTCTCTGCATACTATAGGTCTCAGTCAGTTTCTCGGTAGAGTCACCACTAGCTACTACTAGCTTACCCTTGTCATCTCGAACTAGTTTGCCATCCACTACTCTATATCTCATTTTTTCAATCACACTACCATTCGCAATCGCATCGGGTATGCACATATCATATTCATTAGCAGCCATCATCTGTTCACTTTCAGCCATCTCCTTTTCACGCGTACGCCGAGCTACTATATCCTCATTCGTAGCAACGTCCTTTCTTTTTGTCGCCGCGCACCCATCGACACACATCTGTTTTTCGTCACCGGTCTGATCCTTACAGTCATCGGACATCGCACACTGTTCAACCTTCGCCTTTAATGCCGCTTCAGCGGCCATTAATGCCGTCTCAGCGGTATCTAAGGCCATCTCAGCGGTTTTTAAGTCCTCAGTAGCATTATCTGATTTAGTCTTAGCATCTCTTTTGCAGCCATCGGCGTTACTGCTCAGAGCGCATGCTGCTTCCTCTATCCTCATCGTCTTCTCGTCATCTGATAGATATTCTAGTCTATTTACTGCTTCGACTATCCCATCGCATCGAGCAACCTCACCGCATAACCCGTCGATAGTAATTTCGGTTCTACACTCTCTGATTTCCTTATCGATCTCACTCATCCGATCCCTCGCCAAGGGAAAGGCACTCATCAATGCTCCATCCATCTCTTCCCGGACACCATCGAGACACTCGTTCAGATAAGCCGATCGAACCGAATCATCGTTGGTCCACCGGCTCAATATCGCCGCGCTGTTGTTGATCAGGATATCTTCGCCGGAGCGAGTCCAAACCTGCGCAACGATATCCATTTCGCTTCTGATATCGCAAGCCAGTCTTCCTTGTCCGGCTCCGGTCCAGTTTTCCCCGGTGATACCGATGATATCCCGCGCCCCCAAAGAATGGGTGCCTCTAGCCGGTATGCGAGAAAGGTACCACCCCTTGATGTTCGAGCCGTCTTGGGCGGTGCAATCGAGAAAAACGGCGCAACTTTCGCTTTCGTCCCGGCAGTGGATGCGTACGGTGGCTTGATCCGGGGCGGTGACCGGCGGAATGGCGTAGACGGTGGCTTTGACGGCAAGGTTTTCGGGGTCGGTCCCGGGAACGACGCCCGGAGGCACGGGAAGGACATTATCGTCATCGATGATCGTGATTTGGATATCTCGGTCCAGATCCGAATAACCGCCGCCGGAGGCATCGATCCTGACGATGATGACATCGTTCGTGTCGTCATCGTCTTGAATGGTTCCCACCGATATCTGCGTCGGCTGGCTCCAGCTGGCTTCGTCCAATATGAAAAAGTACCGATTCAGGCTGATATCGGTGTCCTCGGGATGGGAGATGGCGATCTGCACGGGCTCGGTCGGTCGGTGCGAAAGGCTCACGCCGAAAACGCCGCGCTGCCCCTCGGGAACGTTCAACGCTTCGGTCGAAAGGACCAATCTCGCGTCCGGGTCGTATTTCAGATCGTCGATGACCTCGTGCTTGTTCGCGGCGGCGCATCGAGTGGGGCGATCTCCGCAGAATTCATAGCCCGATGCCCTTTGGTCCTCGCGGTCGCTATATTCGATACAAACCCTTGAATTATTCGCTTTGCGGAAGGGGGTCGCCGGGCCTTTTTCCGGCAGGACAACCCTTTCCATCTGGCAACCCTCCCGGTTCATATATCGGTAATTGACAGCGACGTCATGGTGGCACGAGTTTCTCAACAAGAGGAATTCGTCGCCATTGGATTGGTCTTCATCGATGGAGGCGACGGTGCAGATATGTGCACCATCGGCAATAGCCTGATCTCCGTGCCCCAAGGACTTGCCGGATGCCAGCAGAAGCATCGTTCCGACAATCACCCCGGTGCGAAAACTCGTCGCACCGAGAATCGCTTTGATCTGGTTCATGCCACTGCCTCCCGTCATCAGTAAGGGTATCGAGTTTTGCGGAGATCGGAGATTCAGGCCCCCGGCCTTTGCGATAGGGTTTCGCATCCTGCGGCAGGTCGCCGATATCCGGGGGCGAGCGGCTTCGCCCAAGCATCCCGAAGGTGCGATAAAGCGCAAAATCGCGCGCCTAATTTACTACATTTCGCCCCCCTTCGTGCAATTTGACGAAATGCGAGAAAGGGGAAAACTTCCCACGGCTCCTCGGCGAAAGCCCGCAAGAGCCGTCTATCGCTCGGGTATTTTCACCTTTTACGTGCCGGATCGTCGGTTTTTCGGGCGCATTTCCTCGGGCAATCGCCCGCGCCGACGCCCTTACCCCCGTCGAGGCTCGAAACCGCCGGTGACGGAAGGCCATCGACGCTTCGCCCTCCTCGCGGCGAGCCAACCCCGCCTGCAGGTCTCGGATAGCGGTGATTTTTCCTTTTCCCGAGCCTTTTCGGGGGGCTGCGAAAAGCCCTTTTCGCCGCTCGCATCGGAGCATAAGCCTTCGGAGGAAACGAAAACTCGCCCGCCGGCGGGATCGCAACATCGGAAGATCGCGCCCGGCATCGTTGCGGCGAGTTTTTCGGCAAGGCGGTGAGCGCTTCGATGCTTCGATCATCGGCCGATCGAGGCTCGGGTTTCCAAGACGATCCCTTCGAAAATCGCCGCTACCGGCCTTGCCGGTCGCCGCCGAACGTAGCCTCTTTTCCTGTGTCGCTGCTCGCATCGAGCCTAGGCCTTCGGACGAAACGAAGTCTCGCCTGTCCCCGGGACCGCGATATCCGAATGGTGCGCTCGTCGTCGCGGCGGGTTTTTCGGCCAAGCGGCGAGCGTTTCGAAGGCTCGATGATCGGCCGATCCCTTCGGACTCGGACCATGCCGATCGCCGCCGAACGTAGTTTCTACAAAGCCCTTGTCGCCGCCCGCACCGAGCCTAGGCCTTCGGAGGAAGCGAAGTCTCGCCTGCCGCCGGGATCGCGGTATCGGAATGTCGCGCCCGGCGTCGTCTCGGCGGGCTTTTTTCGGCCAAGCAGTGAGCGCTTCGAAGGTTCGACGATATGCCGATCGAGGATCTAAGCCTCCAAGACGATTCCCTCGAATTCGGACCGCACCGGTCGCCGCCGAACGCGGTCTCTACAAAGCCTTTGTCGCTGCCCGCACCGAGCCTAAGCCTTCGGAGGAAACGAAGGCCTGCCTGCCGCCGGGATCGCGGTATCGGAAGGTCGCGCTCGGCGTCGTCGCGGCGGGCTTTTCGGCCAAGCGGTCAGCGCTTCGAGGGTTTGTCGACTGGCTGATCAAGGGCTTGGATCTTCCGGACGATCCCTTCGAATTCGGACCGCACCGGTCGCCGCCGAACGCGGTCTCTTTATTGGTTGTCGCTGCCCGCATCAAGCCTAAGCCTTCGGAGGAAACGAAGGCCTGCCTGCCGCCGGGATCGCGGTATCGGAAGGTCGCGCTCGGCGTCGTCGTGGCGGGCTTTTCGGTCAAGCGGTCAGCGCTTCGAGGGTTTGTCGACCGGCCGATCAAAGGCTTGGGTCTCCCAGAAGATCCCTTCGAATTCGGAGCGTGCCGGTCGCTGCCGAACGCGGTCTCTACAAAGCCCTTGTCGCCGCCCGCATCGAGCCTACGCCTTCGGACGAAACGAAGGCCCGTCTGTCCCCGGGAGCATGGCATCCGAATGATGCGTCCGGCATCGTCGGCGGGTTTTTCGGCCAAGCGTCGAGCGTTTCGAAGGCTCGACGATCGGCCGATCGATGATTCGGGTCTCCCGGCCGATCCCTTCGAACTCGGACCGTGCCGGTCGCCGCCGAACGCGGTCTCTTTATTGTTTGTCGTTGCCTGCATCAAGCCTAAGCCTTGGGATGAAACGAAGGCCTGCCTGTTCCCGGGATCGCGGCATCCGAATGGCGCTCGGCGTCGTCGCGGCGGGTTTTTCGGCCAAGCGGTGAGCGCTTAGAGGGCTCGACGACCTGCCGATCAAGGACTCGAGGATCCAAGACGATCCCTTCGAAAAATTGCGCCCTCGGATCGCGCCGGTCGGCGGCGGTCGAAAGAAGCGATCTTTTGCTCAGGGATCCTTCGTTCGATCGAGGGACGGCGATCCCGCCCCTTCTTTCGTACCGACGACTTCCAATTCCAGCGAGCCGCGGGCCAGCCGAGCTTGCAGACGCTCGCCGGGGCGTACCTCGCTCGCTTCCCGCACCGCTTGCACCCTTTCCTCGTCTTGTTTCAAAAGGATCGAGTAGCCGCGCTCCAAGGTCGTGCCGGGTCCGAGTGCGCGCAAGGTTCGATCGAGTTGATGCACCCGCATTCGTCGATCCTCGAAGGCCGATGCCAGCGAGCGTTTCATGCCGCGCTCCAAGCGTTCGAGGAGATGGCAGTATTGGCGAACGATGCGCTCCAAGGACTGCCGATTCAAGCGCATCGACTTCATCCGGGCGCGCTCGCTCTTCGCTTGGAGGATGCGGCGCATCCTTTGTGACAGCCTCGAAGAGGCGTGATCCAGTCGCTGCGCCTGATCTTCGAGTCGCCGTTTGGGATCCGACAATCGGCGAACGAGGTTATCCGTGTCTTTGCGGCGCCCGTCGACGATGCGGAGAATCGCTCTTTGCAAGAGCCTTTCGAAATCCGAAAACCGCTTCGTCCACTCCGCTTTGTCGGGAGCCGCCTTTTCCGCCGCCGCCGAAGGGGTGGGTGCCGATAGGTCGGCCACGCAATCGGCGATGGTGAAATCGGGTTCGTGACCGATGCCGGTGATGATGGGGATCGTGGCGCGAAAGATGGCGCGGGCGAGTCCTTCGTCGTCGAAGGCCTTCAAATCCTCGGCCGAACCGCCGCCGCGAGCGAGGATCAGAAGGTCGCACTCGCACCGCTTGCAGGCGATGTCGATCATGCGGGCGATCTCCTCGGCAGCCCCTTCGCCTTGTACCGGAATCGGATGGATCAATATCGGGATCGCGGGGAAGCGGCGGCCGAGCACCCGGAGCATATCCTTGACCACCGCCCCGGTCGGCGAGGTGATCAGCCCGATACGCCGAGGCAGTTCGGGGAGCGGGCGTTTGTGCCGCTGATCGAAAAGCCCCTCGGCCTGCAGCCTGGCCTTGAGTTTTTCCAAGGCGCGTTGCGCCGCCCCGGCCCCCGCCTCCTCCATGCGCTGCACCCGGA
Organism: Gammaproteobacteria bacterium; assembly: GCA_965220535.1. GTDB lineage: Bacteria > Pseudomonadota > Gammaproteobacteria > HK1 > HK1 > HK1. The sequence continues at coordinate 2,482,877 of OZ244833.1, forward strand.
GTTGGAAACTCCCGTTGACGTCATACAGACTCACCACCGCTTGCACGAGTACCGACACGCCGTCTTCGGGCTCGAATTTCAGATTGCCGAAACGCTGCGACCCCGCGAACATCACGCATCTCACACTGCAAGATTCGTCCTTGAGGGCGAAATAAAGATGCCCCGCCGCCGAACGGACCAAACCGGAGATCTCCCCCTCGACCCGAACCGTTCCGAAGGAATCCTCGAGCAAAGCCCGAGCCTCCCGGTTGAGACGGGTGATCGTGTAGATCTCATCGCTATCGCCGACGGGGACTGCGAGAGGCTCGAATTCGGATGTGGGCATCGGCGTGTGGGGGAATCAGGAGTGGAGGAGGGAGGAAAAAGAGCGCTCGGCTTTTACGCCGCCATCGGCATTGCCTTCGAACGGCTCGGGGCTTTCGCTCCCGACCCGAATCGTACCGAAGGAATCGCCGAGCAAAGCCTGCGCCTCCCGGTCGAAACGGGCGAGCGTGTCGATCCTATCGTTATCGCCGGCGGGGATCGCGAGAGGCTCGAATTCGGATGTGGGCATCGGCGTGCAGGGGAATCAGGAGTGGAGGACGGCGGAAAAAGAGCGCTCGGCTTTTACGCCCTCATCGGCGTTGCTTTCGAGCGTATCGGGGCTTTCGCACCCGACCCGAATCGCCCCGAAGAAATCGCCGAGCAAGGCCTGCGCCTCCCGGTCGAAACGGGCGATCGTGTCGATCCTATCGTTATCGCCGGCGGGGACTGCGAGAGGCTCGAATTCGGATGAGGGCATCGGCGTGTGGGGGAATCAGGAGTGGAGGAGGGTGGAAAAAGATCGCTCGGCTTTTACGCCCTCATCGGCGTTTCTTTCGAACGGTTCGGGTTTTTCGCACCCGACCCGAATCGTACCGAAGGGATCGCCGAGCAAGGCCTGCGCCTCTTGGTCGAAACGGGCGATCGTGTCGATCCCGTCGTTATCGCCGGCGGGGATCCCGAAAGGCATCGGCATGCCAAGAGCGCGATGAGAGGATGGAATCCGGTCTTGTACGCCGGAGATCGATCAGCGCGCTTCCGCAGCAGCGGCAGGTTCGGGGGTCGCCTTGCCCTCCCCGATCTCGTATTTCCGGAAGATACGCAGGAAATCCTCGGACTCCACCGCCCCGGGCACCGCCACCTTCCTGTCGAGGACGAAGCAGGGAACGCCGCTGATCCCGGCGCTGCGTGCCTGCCGATCCTCCTCGATGACTTCATCGCGACCGGCGTCGCTGTCCAACATGCGGCGCGCTTCGGGCCCGTCGTATCCGGCCTCGCTCGCGATCTGCACCAATACATCCTTGTCGCCGACATCCCGCGCCTGCGCGAAATAGGCCTCGAAGAGCGCCTCGACCATCGCCTCTTGCCCTGCAGGCTGCCCGCTCGCCCAACGCACCAAACGATGAGAATCCACTGTATTCGGAGTGCGGGCAATCGCCTTGAAATCGAAGGGCAGCGATTCCCGCGCCCCTTGCGCCATCACCCGGCCATAGACCGACCGCGCATTGTCCTCCCCGCCGAATTTGGTCGACAGATAATCCTGCCGATCCATCCCCGCGGCCGGCATCTGCGGATTGAGCTGAAAAGCGTGCCAAACAGTTTCCACCTGCAAATCCGCCCGCGCCTCCAATGCCCGCTCGAGCCGTCGCTTGCCGATCCAACACCAAGGACAGATCGTGTCGGAGAAGATATCGATACGAATCGGATGTCTTTCGCTCATGGGAACTCCTCATCGATACTCGGTTTTACCGCTCACGCCTCCGGGGGCGCAGGGCTTCAGTAGAAATTCAGCATCTCGATCCGCTTGTCCCCGGGACTTGTCTTGATGGCCGCTTCCAACTCGGCATGACTCGTCCTCGGAGCCGGACAATCGCCGAGATAATAGAGGGTGTCGAACTCGGCACCATACACATCGACGATCTCTCGCATGATCTCTTGCGTCAATCCTTCCGTAACGCAATAACAACGGCGATCGCAAAGCGCGAAAGGGTATGACTGCACCTCGTGCAGGTGCAAAGGCTGATCGAGAGTTACTCCCGTCTCCAATAACGTCTCCCAGAGCAAAGGCTCGAAGCGATCGACACTCAGATCCGTATGATGGGCAAGCAGCTCCCCTTGGCTGGTATCGGCCAAACTCGTCTCGGTATCTCGAGAAAAAACCGAATCCACCACGCAAAAAGATCGAAAACCGATATCGATTTTCTTTTCCGGATGCTCATTGTCGATTTTTTCTCCGGCGCGTCGGATGCGCTCACGCGCAATGTCGGCAATAGTCGGAAAAGGCGTTGAAGAGCCCGAACCCCTCGAAATTTTTGGCGGGGGGGGGGGGGGGGTAGATTTTTGATGCAAAAATCGTATGTTTCTTTCGATTTTTTCGGGTCGATTGACTCCGGCCGTTGAACCATAATGAACCGACGCTTGCCTCCGTCTTCGGCGTTGAGTTGCATCACCGCATGCGCAGTGGTGGCGGAGCCCGCGAAGAAGTCTAGGACGATGTCGTTGTTTCTAGTACACAGAGTAGCAAAGCGTTCGATTAATTTCTCCGGTTTGGGGTTTGAAAAATAGTTCCCGCCCATCAAGGAAATAAAATCGTTAGTAGCATTTGTATTTGTCGGTAGATCAGACCAAAGGTTTATTGAAACTCTCCCGCGCTTTTCGGCTTCATGTAAAAATCTCTTTCTCTGAGGGCCAGATACGCCAGATTTTCCGAAGACAATACGATTATCCTCAAGCAATTTCTTGAATTTACCATCTTCGTTTTTCCAGCTTTTTCCAGGAAGAGGTTTATATATTTTCCCAGTGTTAGGGTTTATGATTTCATATTGCTGATTCGGACGCCACCCGTCAACTTGAAAGGGGTCTGCTTTCCATGGTCCACGAGGATCATTATCAGAATTTGAAAATCCTTGACCTGATTCCAGAAGTCTAAATAAATAACGATGCTCAACGTAGTACTGTTTGTTTTTCATATATGCTAGATTATGGGTATATGATGAAGAAATCAAAGCAGTATTAGTTACCGATTTAGTCGAGTGCCAAATTATATCACCAACAAAATTCCCCTCTCCGAAAATCTCATCGCAAATCAGTTTGAGATTCGCCTGCTCGTTATCATCGATGGAGATGAAAATCACCCCGTCGTCGGTCAACAACTCACGGGCAAGTTTAAGTCGCGGATACATCATCGCCAGCCAGCCGGCATGAAAACGACCGCGAAGGCCGTCTTTCAGTTCGCTGATTTGCTGCACACCCTCCTCGTCCAAAACCCCGATGTCTTTGAGATATTCCTGCTGCGTTTGACTGAAATCATCTTGGTAGATAAAGTCGTCATTGCCGGTATTATAGGGAGGATCGATATAGATCATCTTGATTCGCTCGCGATAGCTTTTCCGCAGCATCCTCAGTACGTCGAGGTTGTCTCCTTCGATGAACAGATTTCCGGTTTCGTTGAAGCCGGTATCTACGCCGTCTTTCGGAATCAGCGTTTTGTAGGACGGTATCTGCGCTTGGAGCCGAGCCCGCCGTTTTCCGGGAAACCGTAGCTCATAGCGGTCGCTGTCATCGGAGATATCGACCAACCCCTTGATCTCGTCCAAAAATTCCTGCTTCAAAGCGTGAACGATATAGGGCTTTCCATCCTCTCCGATCCGTTCCTTTTCGGTCAACGCTTCGGGGAAGCAATTCTTGATTTTAGTGAGGATTTCCTGCCATGAAGGCTTGCGAGAGTTCATCGGGCGACTCCTGATTCTTCAAACCATCGGATCAGTCCACGATATCCGTCGACGACTTTGAAGCGAATTTGATCGGCATGAATACCCTTGAAATATCGTTCCATGAAGCGAACGCGATATTTTTCATGCCGATAGACGAGATCATCCATGACGGTGGTCGGTTTTGCTTCGGCGACGAAATAGATATTCGAATCTTCTTTCTCGTTGCCTTGCACCACGAAAGCGAAATCGGGATTGATACCCTTCGGATGAAAGGGAGCGGGGATGTTGATCGCTCGGGGGATTTTGGCGAATACGATGATATTTTCGTTTTTCAACGCCGCCGTCGATATTTTTCTTTCGGGGTCGATGCTGTCGTAAGGAGCGATTTCTTCCCAAAGATTATTATCCTCATGATCGAAAGGAAGTTCCTTTAGTTCGATATAGTCCGTCGCATCGAATTTTCGATCGCTCAATGTGATCGAGGACCATGAATCACGCAAATCATCCAAGGAATGATAGTGAATATTATCGACGATGCTGGCGTAGATCACATCCTGAATCGCTTTTCCTACCTCGTCGATCGCCGACCATGAATTTTTCTGTATTTTTTGCCAGCAATCGGGGTCGATTTCCTTGAGTATCTCGATAATCCGGTTGCGTGGCAGATCGGTTTTCTTCGCCAGTCGGTTCAGAAATTCACTGGTGCTCATTTCGCTGATGAGTGGGGCCTCCGGCTCCACCGATCTTTCTTCGGATTCGTTTTTTTCAAAAGAATCATCGCCTAGTCGAATCGATTCTCTTTTGACATGAATGCTCGGCGGCTCGATTTGATCCTTGATCCGATTGACAGCCTCTTTCGCTTGTTCGAGGAAATCATCGGAGTATTTGATTTCATAGATGACTTTGCGATGCAACATCCGCCAAAGTTCTTTGAATTTTTCATAGTGAGCCGCACTCGCTTTGTATTTTCGAGGTTTGCGAATTTCTTTTCTCGAGTCTTTGGTCGAAGGAGAGTCGGAAAGGCGAGAGGGAAGATTTTTTCCGGCGATCAATTTCTGGATATCAAGACCGGATTCATCGAGGATTTCTTCCATACCATGATAACAAATCAGAATATCTTTCTCGTCGATGCATCCGGCATGATAAAGAGAATCGATTATTTTTCGTCCTTCAGGACGATTGATTCCGTAGATGCGGCACAGATCCTCCACTCGAATTTCGAAGATCATTTTTTCCGAGCAGCGTCTTTCGCCGAGTTCTTTTTGTAACTTGTCGATGAACTTCCCGTTCCCGAGGGTGAAGATATGCAGCTGATTGATCGAGGAAAATTCCGATCCGATGGTATCTCGGTCTTGACGCTCGAGATCTTCGTCAACGCATATACGAAGCCCTCGTCCGACCTCTTGTACGAGACTCGTTTCCGAGTATCCGGTGCGGAGCTTGCAGATCTGAAATACGTTCGGATTATCCCAGCCTTCGCGCAAAGCGGAATGAGCGAAAATGAAGCGCAGTTTGTTCTTCGGATCCAACACTCTTTCTTTGTCGCGCAGAATCAATTCATTGATCTCTTGTTGCAATTTTCGTTCTTCTTCGCTTTGTCCACCCCCTTTGCCGCGATCGAGTTTGAGGTTGGAAGCGCTCGATTGAGAAAAATAACCGCCGTGGACTTCTGCCGCCGTCCATTGTTCGAGATAAAGACGCCAAGGGTCTGACGAGTCGAGTTTTTCGAGGTGTTTTTTCCGGCAGACTTCGTAGATTTTTTCGAAGGATTTTTGGAGTCGGCCTTTGCTTCCGTCGGCTTGGTGATCCCGATAATCCTTGACTCGATCGATGAAAAACAATGAAAGGCATTTGATTTTTCGCCTGAACAGTTCACGCTCTTTTTCCAAGTGCTGATCGATCGTGTCGCGCAACATGATTTCATCCACCAGCCATTCGTTCTCCGCTGCCTTCCCGCTATATTCCCCGAGATTCAAACGACGACCGTTCGAGAGTTCGACAAAGCCCTTCCCGCCGTCTATTTTGACGACTCTCAAATCACGATACGCCGGATTTTTGGTGAATCGGTATAGTTTTCCTGCTTGTTCTTCGGCTTCTGCGCCTTGGACAGTGATCGTTTTCGGTTTTCCATCGAAACTGATCGCATCCAGTTTTGCCGTCGTTCCCGATAGGTGCATCAATCCTAAAAAGGCACTTTCCGTTCGATCCGTCCGGTAGTCGGCAACCGAGATTTCTTTGACCAGATCCTGATCGAAAGCATCCCAAGAATCGAGCGTATAAACGAGATTCTCGATTTGATTCTCGCGAAAAGTCGCGGAATAACGAAGCATGAAGGTCGCCTTGAAATCGGACAATCGTTGAAAGGTCTTCGTTCCCTCCACTTTTTGTGGTTCGTCGATGATGACCACCGGATGTCGAGATGCAATGGCCTCCATCGGAGTTTCGGCTCGACCGGCATGAAATCCTTCGAGATGGCGGTTGAGATTTTTATTATAGGAGTTGAATGCGTGATTGGTCATGATCAGCACGGTCGGAACATCACTGTAGAAGAAATCCATCACCTCGGTAGGGGCGCGGGTTCGTCCTTGTAGTTGTTTTCCGGGCTTTATTTCAAGCACTTTGATCCGCTGGTGGTGGCTTTGCTGAAAATATTCACGGGTGGTCTCGAATGATTTTTTGATGCCCTCCTTGATGGCGATCGACGGGGTGATGATGACGAAGTGAGTCAGGCCATACTCTCGGTTGAGTTCGAAGATCGCATTGATAAAAGTGAAAGTTTTGCCGGTACCGGTTTCCATATGCGTATCCAATACCAAGCGACCTTTGTCGAGGCGAAGTCCGTTTTGACGGATATAGTTGCGTTTTTGCACGGTTGCCAGATTGTCTTGTAGCCGCCGACGGTGGGCGAGCAGGAAATCGATCGCGGGATTCGACGGGGAGGTCGTATTCTCAGGTAGCATACGATGCAGCGGATTGATCGGGCCGCGCTGAAATCGACCGATATCGATTCCTTTGAAGATATCGACAACGGCACAGACCGCCTTTTCCTGAAAAGACTGTTTTTTATAGCGAAAACGAGGAGTCGACATTTCGCAAGGGTGTCTCGGTAGGGTTTCAGCCGGCCCCATCGCCGAGGGCGAAAAGGGTTGTGGGTACAATGCTTCGTGTTTGGCGAAGATTTCGATGGGATTTCATGACAAAGGATAGACGATGCGTTATCGAATCGATGAAGGTGCCTCGTTGTTTGCGGAGGCTTCCGTTACCTACGATTTCATCATTTTGAGCGCGATGATCGGCATTCTTATCGGCATTGTGATGGCGTGGGCGGCGTGGCATGGAAGGCAGTGGTGGTTGGTGACGTGGTCCGGGGGGTTGGTGTTGGCGAGCATGGCGACGATGCTTTTTCTTTGAAGGGTGTCGGACATCGTAGCACGCCGGGGAGGGTTCGATTCTTCCTTGCCGACGGGTTGCCGGTCTTTGCGCTTCATCGCCGCTTCGTTCTTGATCAAGGATCGATATCGACTCCTACCGGGCAATGATCCGAGCCCATGACATCGGGCCAGATGAAGGCGTTGCGTAGGGTTGACATCGCCTTGGGGGAGGCGAGTATGTAGTCGATCCGCCAGCCGACGTTGCGGGCTCTGGCACCGGCGCGTTGTGTCCACCAACTGTAATGGCCGGGGGCGTCGGGATGTCGGGTGCGGAAGGTATCGACCCAGCCGGCGGCGAGCCACCGGTCGATCTCTTCTCGCTCTTCGGGCAGGAAGCCGCTGGTCTTGCGATTGGCGTCGGGTCGGGCAAGGTCGATCTCGCGGTGGGCGGTGTTGAAATCCCCGATCACGAATACGAGATAGCGTTGTCGCAGGCGTCGGGCGCGTTCGAATACCGCTCGGTAGAAGTCGAGTTTGTAGGGGACGCGGCCGTTATCCCGATCTTTGCCGCTGCCGTTCGGAAAATAGGCGTTGATTACCGCGACTTTTCCGAAAATGGCGAGTTGATAGCGGCCTTCGGCGTCGAATCGCTCCTCGCCCAATGCGCTTTCGAGGCGGTCGGGTTTCGCTTTCGAATAAAGGCCGACGCCGCTGTAGCCGCCGCGTTCCGCGGCCACGAAATGGGTATGCCAATCTGTCGGGGAGCGCACCGGCGGGGGGATCTGCTCTTCGAAGGCTCGCACCTCTTGGATACCGAGCACGTCGGCTTTCGATGCCTCGAGCGCATCGAGAAAACCCTTGCCGGCGCAGGCTCTTATTCCGTTGACGTTCCAACTGACGATGCGCATGTCGAAACGGCTCTCGTTGCGTTGGTGCTCTTGTCCGCGATGTTCTTTCGCTCGATTTTGCGGACATCGAAGGGTTTAACCCCGATCCCGACGATCTCTTGACGGGCTTGACGGGTGTTGCCGGTCGAACTTGATTATCAGGTATTGTGCAATATCCTCGCCGCTTCCGCTTCTAAGATTCGGTGCTTCGAGGGGGCTCCGATCGGCTTTTTTATCGACGGGATTTGCCGTCCCGCGCATGATCACGAAAGTCCCCGTGTCTCACGGGTCTGGTACGTGTCGGTAGCGCTAGTCGGTAGCCCTTTATAAAACCCCATCGTCGGGAGGCAGCCCCTCGCGGGAGAATCCGCCTGCCGTCGGCGGCCATCCACGCACGGCCTAGACCCTCCCCCTACCGGCGAATTTCGTACGACCGAAGGGGGAAGCCGGTACTCCGGCTTCCCCCTTCGGTCGCACAGGACGGTTTGGTTCTTATGGGTATCCCCCGCCCTCTCTGTGTAGGCTATTTATCATCCCCATACATCGCAGCGAATATCGACACATCCCGCAGCACGGGGCTGGTGTCCGTGCCATTGAAGCAACTCCACGGGTCGGTGCCGCCGCAAAGGCTATCGGGATTCGGGTCGCCCATGCGCAGGCTGGCGTGCATCGTCTGCTGCTTGGCACTCGCCGATCCAGAGTCGATGTCGCGGCAGGAGCCACTCGAATCGCAGGTGTAGCAAAGCCCCGCATCGCAATGGATCACCTCGCCGCTCGCCATCATCGTTTTGGGCTCGGCGGAAGCGGACCCCGAATCGATGTCGCGGCAGGAGCCACTCGAATCGCAGGTGTAGCAAAGCCCCGCATCGCAATGGATCACCTCGCCGCTCGCCATCATCGTTTTGGGCTCGGCGGAAGCGGACCCCGAGTCGATGTCGCGGCAGGATCCGCTCGAATCGCAGGTGTAGCAAAGACCCGCGTCGCAATGGATCACCTCGCCGCTCGCCATCATCGTGTTGGTCTTGGCGGACGCGGACCCCGAATCGATGTCGCGGCAGGAGCCACTCGAATCACAGGTGTAGCAAAGACCCGCATCGCAATGAATCACTTCACCGCTTGCCATCATCGTGGGCGGCAACGAAGCAGCCCCCGCCTGAATGATCGACCCGTCTTCGCCATAGCACGTGTAACTACCATCGTCATTTTGAAAGCAGCCGCCCTCCGCGAGCATCGTGTTGCCGCCCGCGCTGGCTTCTTCGACTTTTTCGCAACTATCGTAGGGCGATGCCGTCCCCATTTTATGGGTGCACACATACAGCCCGTCAGGACGCTGTTCCGTGATTGTTATGGTTTCGCCCATCGCCATCTGCGTGTCGCCCACGGAGGAAGCGGACTTGCCCTGACCGGGACTCGTGCAGTTGCCGTTGGCGTCGCAGTAGATCCGAGCGGTGGTGGTGAGGTAGCAACTGGGCTCGCCCATCCGATTGCCGTCCGTGTCGATCTGCACCTTGCAGTAGTACACGCCGTCCTCCCGCTCTTCCGTCCACGTGTCGATATGGCTGAAGGTGCCTGCGAGCAAGGTGGACGATTCGGCAGCCGCGCTCTTGCCGGCAGCCTCTTCCTTCGCCCGCTCGCAATTGTCGTCCGTCATCCAGTCCGGACATTCGTAGGCAAACGCCGTTCCGGCGAAGCCAAAGATGATTCCTGCGATAATGCTGATTGTCGTTTTCATGATCGGTTTCCTCGATCGAAGGCGTTTACATGAAGCGAATGTAGTGAATCGGGGTTCGCTCGGTAATGAAACATTTTTCAACCTACTTGAATGGCTCGTATCTCTACTACTAGCAAAGAAAATCCAATCTGTCAACGAATTTATTTCGGTTCGCAGGAGAGCACGAACTTCGGTTCACGGGAGAGCACGAAGGGAGCATCCGACATGGCATCGCAATCCACGGCATTGCCCTTGAATCCAAAGTTCAGATGATCGGTATCGACAAGATTCGGGGGCGTTTCAGCCGTGTCAATCTGAATATTCGGCCATGACAATCCGCGCTCCATTCATGCGTATTACACGGCATCCATCAAGCGTTGCACACTTAAGTCCAAGCGTGGTGCCGGTCGCCGGGTCTACTTTGAGATGCCGGAAATCGATTTTGCGCCGTCGGTGAGCCTTCGAGAGGGCACGAAGGGGTATTCGAGCACGAGGCGACTCCTTGACATTCAGGCGTTGACGAGCGGGTATTTTCCCGAGTTTCCACCGAAGAGGAGGCCAAAGGCTTTGAACGACGACGCAGAGCGTGGCGTTGATCGAGCGCGACCGACGCCATCTGATTCGCTCCTTGCGCAACCCCGATCTCGAACCCGCCGGCTAAGTCCGGGTGCGCGGCGAGGGGCGATATTCCATGACGCCAACGGCGATGCCTTCATCGACGGTCCGGCGGGGTTGCCGAACGACACCTGCGGCAACGGTCGCAAGGAACCGGCGGCCGCCGCGACTCGTCGGATGCGCGTTGGAGGCGGTCGAAGACCGGGCGACCAAGGAGCGATTCACGCCCGAAGACGGGATCGGCTCCCGTTTGTTCAAGGCGTTGATCGATCGCCCTTTGTTCACGCGACTCGAAGGCGAGGATACGATTTGCCTCGCCCCGCCGGTCATCGTGCCCGATGAGACCGTCGTCGATATCGTCGATACCATAGCGCCGGGGCGCAAGATGTCTCCGGCTGAGAGTGCGCGAGGCTCTTCGGCTTTCACCCTCGAGATTCGATCAAGGGGGGCAGGGGATATCGGGTGCCGCCGTCGGTAGTCGGTGAGAGCGCCTGATCGCCGCGTCTGGCTGTTCGCCGCGATCGAATTTTTCAGCAAGGCTTTTTTTCAGCAAGATTTTTTCATCAAGGCCAAGGAAAAGGAAAGTCGGGACGATGAGCAAAAGCCACGGGCAGGGCGGCGGTCTTTGTCGTTTGGCGGTCGATATCGGCGGCACTTTCACCGATGTGGTGCTAGAGCGTCCCGAGGGTTTGGTAACGGCCAAGGTGCTGACCACTCACGGTCGCCCCGATGACGGAGTGATGGTCGGCGTGGACGAGGTTATCGAGCGTGCCCGCCGTGAACCCGCCGATGTCTCCTTGTCGATTCACGGTACGACGCTCGCCACCAACGCGATCATCGAGCGCAAGGGGGCCAAGACCGCTCTCGTTACCACCGCCGGTTTCCGGGACGTGCTCGATATCGGCTACGAAAGTCGCCACGACCAATACGACATCATGATCGAGAAGCCGCCGGCCTTGGTGCCGCGCGAACTGCGCTTTACGGTTCCCGAGCGGGTCGACGTCCGGGGGCGCGCGATCGAAGCCTTGGACGAAGTCGCGGTGGCCGAGCTCGCTCGGCGTTTGGAAGCGCTCGGAGTCGAGAGCGTCGGGGTCGGTTTTTTGCATAGCTACGCCAACCCCGCTCACGAGCGCAAGGCGCGCGAGATCATCAATCGTTATTTGCCCGAAGTCCCCATCACCCTCTCGTGCGAAGTGTGCCCCGAGGTGCGCGAATACGAGCGTTTTTGCACCACCGTCGCCAATGCCTATATCCAACCCTTGATGGCGGGTTATCTCGAGCGATTGGGGCAGCGGCTCGCCGCTCGCGGATTGTCCTGTCCGCTGTTGCTGATGACTTCCGGCGGCGGGCTTGCCGCTCTCGATACTGCGATGCGTTTTCCCATCCGCCTCGTCGAATCCGGTCCGGCCGGGGGAGCGATCCTCGCCGCCGGTATCGCGCGGGAGTTGGGGCTGCGCAAGGCCCTTTCCTTCGATATGGGGGGAACTACCGCCAAAATCTGTTTGATCGACGATTTCGTTCCCGGCACCGCTCGCGAGTTCGAAGTGGACCGCCGCTCGCGCTTCATGAAGGGCAGCGGTTTGCCCTTGCGGATCCCGGTGATCGAGATGGTGGAGATCGGAGCCGGCGGCGGTTCGATCGCCCGTGTCGATCGGATGGGTCGGATCGCGGTCGGACCCGACAGCGCCGGCTCCGAGCCAGGTCCTGCGGCTTACGCCCGTGGCGGCATCGAGCCGACCGTCACCGACGCCGATATTCTGCTCGGGAGGATCGATCCCCGGCGTTTCGCCGGCGGCTCGATCCCCTTGGACACGGCGGCGGCGAGCCGGGCGATTTCCGAAGCCGTTGCCGCACCGCTCGGGCTCGACGAGAAAATGGCTGCCTTCGGGATCGCCGAGATGGTCGACGAGACGATGGCCAACGCCGCTCGGGTGCACGCGGTGGAGCAGGGGAAGAACGCCGCCGAGCACGCGATCATCGCTTTCGGAGGCGCCGCGCCTTTGCATGCGAGCCGTCTTGCCGACAAGCTCGGGGTCAAGACTCTGGTGATCCCGGCGCAGGCGGGCGTGGGTTCGGCGGTCGGTTTTCTGCGCGCTCCCATCGCCTACGAAGTGGTGCGAAGCCGCAACCTGCGCCTGCGCGATTTCGAGGCCCAAGCCATCGATGCATTGCTCGGCGAGATGGAAGCCGAAGCGTTGGCGGTGGTGCGTCGGGCCGCCCCCGAGGCGGAGATCCGCCAAACCCGCGGAGCCTTCATGCGCTATGTCGGTCAGGGGCATGAAATCTTCGTCCCCCTGCCGGTGCGAAGACTCGAGGCGAAGGATCGCTCGTCGATGCACTCGGCCTTCGATCGGGAATACGCGCGTTTATACCGCCGCACCCTGCCCGAAGCCGAGGTCGAGGTGCTGACCTTCGCGTTGACCGTTTCGACCCTTTCCGACCCATCGTCGGGGGAGCTCGATATCGAGCCCGCTCCCGAGACGGGCGATCTCGAGACGGACGATATCGAGACGCACGCTCGCGCGATCCCGCCTCCGCTCGACCACCTCGAAGTGCTCGATCTCGAAAGCGGTCGCAGCGTTGCGGTCCCCTTGTGGCGGCGCGACGATCTTCCCGCGGGCGCCTGCCTCGACGGTCCGGCGATCTTGAGCGAGGACGAGACCTCCACCTTCGTCGCGGCCCATTTTCGCGTTCAGGTGGCGGCCAATCACCTCGTGATTAACCGGCGGGACTCGTGATTAACCGACGGGAGGAGTAGCGTAGGAGCGAGTCCTCCGCCTTTGAATTTTTGAGCACCCTTCGAGATCCGATCATAAGAAAGGATGGCGGTGATCTGTGCACCGGGCAATAGCGGCGGCCGCGGCGAGGATGATATGACGTCGGGGTTTGATCGTGATCGATAAGGAGTCGGCATCGAAGCCTCTGCCTTTGATAAGAGCGGATGGACATGCTTCCACTTCTTACACCGGCAATATGGGAAGTGTCTTAACAAGAACATTGCCGAATATACGATCTCGACTCTGAAAACCCTTTTCGACTCCGACCGCCTCGCCTGCGGGTATTTTTCATAACGGCGCCGGGGCTTGTCCTTTTGTCGGCGGCAAGCGTTTCGGTCGTCGAGCATCGGATATAGCGGACGATATTCGAAGGAAATCCGGAAGACTCGATCCTAACTTGCCCTCGCATCCCCCGACGATGCCCCGAGAACGGTGATATTTCATTCGGTGGCTATGAGCCGGCTGGATTTCAATAAAACCTTTCGAAAGGAGCGTATGCGGATATTCGGGGAATACAAAACCGAAACATCGGAGAAAGCACGGGCGTTTGACATTCGCATGGCGCAGACCCGAAAGATATAAATAATGGGCAATGGATCATATATTGGACGTTGAGGTGCTGATACCCGTTGGCGAATAGATAACCCTTGGAATGCCTCCACCCGCTTTTTTATCGATATATCCGTCAATCATGTTTTATACCTGCTTTTATCGCTATGTATCGGAAGAAGCGATGCATACTTTCTGCGGCTTTTTCGGATCGAGCGTTTTCATTCCACGAAAAAATAGATTCGATAAAGGATAAGCCCGCTATGCCCTCGGCTCGTCGCTTCAGGTCGGATGCCTTTCGACCAACTGTTTCGCGATGATCATTCTTTGCATTTCGTTGGTGCCTTCGGCGATAGCGAGCAAGGGTGCGTCTCGATAGTAGCGCTCGATATTGAATTCCCGCGAATAGCCGTAGGCTCCATGGATGCGCATCGCCTCGGTGGCGTTGAAAAGCGCGGTTTCCGTGGCGAAGAGTTTGGCCATCCCCGCTTCCATATCGCAGCGCTCGTTCGCATCGTAGGCGCGGGCGGCGGATTCGGTCAGCAGGCGAGAGGCTTCGAGGCGCGTGGACATTTCCGCGAGTTTGATTTGGATCGACTGGTGTTCGCAGATCGCTCGACCGAAAGTCTTGCGAGTTTGGGCGTAGGCAAGGCTTTCCTCGAGACAAGCGCGGGCGATGCCGCAGCCGCGGGCGGCAACGTTGATCCGCCCGAGTTCGAGGCCGCTCAATATCTGCTGCATGCCGCGGCCCTCGACCCCCCCGATCAGGTTGTCCCGCGGCACTTCGCAATCATCGAAAACAAGTTCGCCGGTATCGATCCCTTTGTAGCCGAGTTTTTCCATCTTGCGCACGACCTCCAAACCCGGCGCGTCCTTTTCGATGATCAAAAGGCTCATCCCGCGGTGCGGCGGGTCGGTTTCTTGATCGGTTTTGACAAGAGCCACGAGGATATTGCCGTGCACGCCGTTGCTGACCCATAGTTTGGAGCCGTTGACGATATAGCGATCTCGATAGATATGCGTACGAGTGCGGATAGCCTGCAAATCGGTGCCGCAATCGGACTCGGTGAGAGCGATGGCCCCGCGCAATTCCCCGCTCGCACAACGCGGAAGATAACGCCGCTTTTGCTCTTCGGTGCCGAAGCGCTCGATCGCCGCCGCCATGATCAGATGGGCGTTGAAAATACCGGCAATCGACATCCACACCGCACTGACCCGCTCGACGATACGGGCGTAGGTGGAGGCGGAAAGCCCCAATCCACCGTAGCCCGGGGCGATAGTGGCACCGAAAAGACCCAACTCCTTCATCTTGTCGACGATATCTTTCGGCCAAGTGTCGCTATCCTCCAAAGCGCGAACATAAGGACGCACATCCCGCTCCAAAAAGCGGTCCACGGAGTCGATCACCAAGGATTCGTGGGATTCATCGGGCAACGATATTTGTCGGGTATCGCTCATCGAGAGCGCTCCTTAGATGGCGGGTAGGGGTGACAAGTTCCCCGCGTGCTCGTAAAGGGCCGCGAAGAGATCGCGAGATTCGCCATCACTCATACACTCATAGCATTCGATTTCGGCCTCGTCATCGACGAGATCGGCCGCGGATTCGGCAGCGTTCGGCTTTCGAGAAATCGAGCGCCGCGAACGAGCGAAAGGGATGGAACGATTCACAAAGCGATGCAAGGGGATGCCTTGCGACGCTATCCCTCGTTCGATATCGCGTATCGCTAAATCAGACCTTGCCAGGAAAAATCCCCGTCGGTCGTCGGCGAAGGCATCCGTGCACGCGACCGATGGATTCGGTGATATCTGTCAGGCGCACGAGCCGCCGTTCGCCTACTGCCGAAAAGGAAAATTGCCGATCGAAGGCCGGCCTGATGCACTTTCAAGATCGATAACTCGAAGGGCATTGTTTTTTTGCCCGATTATACCCCTGTCGAGCGCTTGTCCTTCCGTGGCCCTCGTCCGAGACGCTCGATACTTATCGGCTTGGTTTTCTTGCGAAAGACGAGGGTATGGGCGCAGGCCTTCGCGGATAAGGTCGAAGAGGGTTCTATCGTCTCTTACCGAGACCGGTTTCGACCGCGGATGCTTGCCTTCGCTCGTCCGGTTTGACACTTCGTTTCTCCTAAGGGGTCTTGCCCCGGGTCGCGGGCTTCGTTTCGAAAGGCATAGAGTCGACCACCGAAAAACGATTTTTCGTCCGAGCAGGCTTGCGCAGAGTCGATATGCGCGAGGTGTTCGAGCGCGGGGATGTGGACATCGATACACGGTGCTATGGTGATCTCAGCAAAGGATTTTTCGGTATCGAATGCAGGAGCGATGGACGCAATCTATAGGCTGCCGAATCGTTCGACGATCTGAAAAATGCCGACGATCCCACCGGGATCGATATGCGTTTGAAATTAGGCAACGAGTCCTTCAAGAGGGTATCGCGCTTCGAAGTCGAGTCGGTCGGATCCGATGCGCTCGTTAGTCGTTATAAGGGAATTTTTCGAGTTCGACTCGTTTCGATCGTCGAAGCGAATGCTTGAGCGAGCGTCCGAGTTTGCGGTTCGCGTCGACGATAAGCACGGGAATCTCTCCACGCTTCGATTCTCGGCCGAAGGGATCGGCGAAGTCTTGCCCGAGTGCAGCCGGAGATGCGAGGAATTCCGGCAGTGATCCGCGGCGGTTGCCGTCGCTGTTCGTGATTGTTTTGTCGGCACCGCAGGCAGCCGGTGTACGCCGATGGCCGGAGCCTAAGAAAAGCATGTCGAATCGCGCCGCACACTTGCGACGTCGGTGTGCCGGTTGCGATGATCGAACCAATACAACGATCCCTCGAATGGCGATATTGCCGAAGTCGAAGTCGAAATTGATATCCGAGCGAGCGCGGGTCACCGAATCCCGGATCGATGGCCGCTTTCACGAGGCGTTTTTTTCCGCGCGCTCTTTCAGCGCCGCTTCCAAGCGATCCAGATCATCGGGCGTATTGATATTGAGAAAGCATTCGCCGCAGTCCGAAAAATCGGCGGTGACGGTGCGGCGAGTCGCATACCAAAGGTCGATCTTGCGCCCGCCTTGCGCAAGGAAAGCGAGCAGGCCGGGCAAAACGGGGCGGGTCAGCAAGGCGAAGGTCGGTTGCATCCGTTCGCCGTCATGGGCCACGGCGATTTCCGCCTCGGCACCCTCGAGGGCGGCATGAAGCCGGCTTCCCAATCTCTTGTCCACCAAGGGCGAGTCGCAAGGGACGGTCAGCACCAAGGGAGTGGTCGATGCTTCGAGCGCACCCGCCATCCCCGCAAGCGGCCCGGCGAAGGCGACCGCGACCGCATCTTCGGCGCCCTCGCTCGTCTCGCCTTCGATCTTCGGATCCGCGATCACCGGACAGTTGCCGATCGCCCGATATTCCGCGGCATGGCGGTTGGCGTTGATGACGAGCCTTGCTGCTTGGCTTTCGAGCGCGCGCAATGTATGGGCGATCATCGGCTCCCCCGCCAAGGGGATCAGCCCCTTGTCCTTGCCTCCCATACGGCGAGCGCGCCCGCCGGCGAGCACGACGGCGGTGATGCGATCTTTCGGGTAAGTCGGAAGGCTCATCGTCTCCGGCGATATTCTCGGCTTGTCGAAACTCCCTCGAATTCGAGGAGGAAGAGGCTTTCTCAAGAATTTTTCTCAGGGGTCTTTCCAAGGACTCTCTCGGGCTTGCCTTCGAAGTTCGGCGACCGGCAATGCCGGTGAGGAACATCCTTAGGGCTGCCCACCGAAATTCTCGACCGGTTTTCAGCTATCGAACCTGTTCCCGGAACGAGGTCGAGGTCGAAACGAGAACCCCTCGCCCCTGATCGGATGGGGCGGCCTGCATCTTAACGTCTGAGAGAGACGAGGGGGAGTCGTCGATTCATCCCCCGGTCGCGCTGTTGTTGACCAAGGCTCCGCCGCCGCCGGTTCGGGTCAGCACTTGGGCGGTGAAACTGCCCTTCGAGCGAACTTCGCAAGTCAGGCCCAAGCCCTCCCATCGATGCTCGATGCCGCTTGCGAGGGCTTCGGATTGAATATGTCTGGTCGTCAGGCGCTCGATAGTTCCCAAACTCCATTCGTAGGGATTGCCGTCGTCGGTGTAGCAAACGAAAACGGTCTCGAGGCAATCGGCTTCTTGCGAGCTGCAACGAATGCGGATATTCGATTCGTCGTCCGAATCGGGCGAGGGAATCGATTCGATATCCGCGCGGTGGGCTTCGCCTTCGAGAACGCTTCGGATCGCCGCGCTGTTGTTGACGAGCACGCCCTCGCCCGAACGGGTCCAGACTTGCGAGCCGATATTCGCGCTGCTTCTAAGGGCGCATCCCAAACGACCTTTCCCCGACCAAGACTCTCCTCCCGTATGGGTTTGGATATCGCTTGCCGAGACCGAGACCGCCCCCCAAGCGGGGATCGGCTGCGGGAGCGTTCCTTGGAAGGCTTCTCCGGTCGCTTGGGCGGAGCAATCGAAAGCAACGGAGCAAGCGGTATCTTGCTTGCATTGAATGCGAAGGGTCGCAGCGTCCCCCGACTCCGGCGGCGGGAGGGCCAGCGCATGGCTTTTGACCGGCTGTCTGATCCGGTGTTCGTGCTCGGCCAGCAGCAGGGTGATTCTGATCATATTTTCATAAGTGCCCGCCAGTTGGCCGCCCACCTTGTATTTGCCGTGAACAATGATCGTCGGGGTGCCCTGTATCTCGTATCGCTGCTGCATCGTCAAGGATTTGTCGATGTCGGCGCTGACGGCGGGTGAATTCCAAGTCTCTTCGAGTTTGGCTTTGTCCACCCCGCTGCGCTCGTTGTAGAAATCGATGATGGATTCCTTGGTGTCGAGCGCGACTCCATCCTTGTGAATCCGCTCGAAGAACCCCCGGTGGTGTTCTTCCGAGATGCCGAGCGCATGGGCGGTGTAATAGCCTTGGGCGTGGGTCCGCCAAGTATCTCTGAAAATCGCCGGCAAGCGCCGAATCTCGGCATAGTCGGGCAGGTTCTGTTCCAGATACTCCATATAAGGGAGAAATCTGTAGCAGAAGGGGCAGCCGTACCAGAAGACGTCGACGATTTCGATTTTGTCGCCGGTTTCGACGGGCTGGGGTTGGGCCAGGGTCTCGTACATCCCCTCGATGTCGGAGATATTGCCGGATTGGGCGAAGGTGGAGCCGGCGCTCGCGATCAGGCAAAAAACGATACTCGCCAAGCCGAGCGCATGAAAGAGCCCCGAGGTCGAATCGGGGCGGGGGTTGTTTGCTCTTATCGATCCTGTCGTTAGCGCAAGAACGGAAGGGATATAGCCAATCAGTATCGCTGCGCACTTCTTAAATGCGGCATCGATAAACCGATCGTTCTTTTCAAGAAGACCGGTTCGTCGCTCAGATCCTAATTTTCTGGGGGGGGGGGGGGGTAATTAATCTACAAGACTGGAACATCGTTTTTGCTCCTTTCGATAGATTGTTCGTTGTGCCGATTTTGGGCATCGATACGAAATGCGCCGAATCAGGATGCCGTCGAGGCAAATCAAAGGGGAGAGATTTACGGGAACTCCCGCGGTCTCCATCAATTCGGTCGGGTGGCTTTTCGCGAGGACATTGATGGCGAGGGCGTGTCCTTCCTTCGCTATCGATGGGGGATATTTTTCCCGAGGCATCGATGCACTGGCTCCAAGTCATATTTTACACTCCTTCCTTGCTTGTATCCTTGCTCATACCGGGAAGGCGTAAAGTCGGCTGTTATCAAGGGCGCTCTCGGCCGGCTCCCCGAAAGATATCGCCGGCCGAAAGATAGCCGAAGGAAGTCCAAGAGCAAGTGGTGGGTGGACAATCTATATTCGCGCCCTTGCCGGTGGTCCCGAACGCCACCGGCGCTCCTCGCTCCCTACGCGTTCTATCTATATATTCCTCCTTTCGCGTTCTAGCCCGTTTTATCCCCCGCCGGTCGCGCTGTTGTTGACCAAGGCTCCGCCGCCGCCGGTTCGGGTCAGCACTTGGGCGGTGAAACTGCCGTTCGAGCGAACTTCGCAAGTCAGACCCAAGCCCTCCCATCGATGCTCGATGCCGCTTGCGAGGGCTTCGGATTGAATATGTCTGGTCGTCAGGCGCTCGATAGTTCCCAAACTCCATTCGTAGGGATTGCCGTCGTCGGTGTAGCAAACGAAAACGGTCTCGAGGCAATCGGCTTCTTGCGAGCTGCAACGAATGCGGATATTCGATTCGTCGTCCGAGTCGGGCGAGGGAATCGATTCGATATCCGCTCGGTGGGCTTCGCCTTCGAGGACGCTTCGGATCGCCGCGCTGTTGTTGACGAGCACGCCCTCGCCCGAACGGGTCCAGACTTGCGAGCCGATATTCTCGCTGCTTCTAAGGGCGCATCCCAAACGACCTTTCCCTGACCAAGACTCTCCTCCCGTATGGGTTTGGATATCGCTTGCCGAAACCGAGACTGCCCCCCAAGCGGGGATCGGCTGCGGGAGCGTTCCTTGGAAGGCTTCTCCGGTCGCTTGGGCGGAGCAATCGAAGGCGACGGAGCATGCGGTATCTTGCTTGCAGTGAATCCGAAGGGTCGCAGCGTCCCCCGACTCCGGTGGCGGGAGGGCGAGAGCGTGGGTTTTCGGCGGCTGATTTGAATCGCCTTCCTCGTCGTTATCCGCGATGGAAACGTCGATCGAGGTGATATCCCGACTCCCCGATCGGAAAACGATCATCCCCGTCTCGTCCATCGCGTCGAAATCTTCGCGCGCGGAGAGGGTGATTCCGACGAATTGACCATAACTGGTCGGGGTGAAGGCGACGGAGTTCGCACTGAGCGTCAGATCGGAATTCGATGTCGAAAGATCGATCGTCGCATCCTCATCCGGTTGCTCGGCGAGCCGAAGGGAGAAAGCGAATATTCCCCCTTCGGTGATCTCGAAGGTTCCTGCGGGAGAGATTTCGATCTCTCCGGTATAGGGAGCGGCCGTCGTCTCGGCATCGTTATCGATGACCAAGACTTCTTTGTTTACAGGCGAAACGTTAACCCCGCCCTCGGCCGACAAGACGATCGTGTCGGTGTCGTTCGTCGTATCGTCATCCGCTCGCGCATACATGGAAACCTTTTGCCGCGTCGAAAAGTTCGAGGGGGTGAAGGTCAACGATCTTTTGTTGATGTAGACATCCCGGTTCGAATGGTTCAAAGTGATCAAGATGTTCTCGTTCGGGGCGGTAGAAAGACTGACAAAAAATTCACTGTATTCCTCTTCGCCTATCTCCAATACATCCGTCGGCGAGACAAGGATGGATCCGATCCAATCGTCATCGACGACGAAGACCTCGTAATCGGCGCTCGAGTCGAAGCCGCCGGAGGTACTGATTTTGAGGGTGTCGTTCTCGTTAGAGCGGTTGGGGTCTTGGCGAGTGGCGATGGTCATGGTTTGGGCCGCCGTGGAGTTGGCGGGGAAGTCCATAGTGTGGTTGCCGGGGCCGAAGAGAGAAAAACCCCCTATAGTCGTTCTGAAAACGAAAGTGTTTTTGTTTATCGTCACCCTGACGTTCTTCGGTGCCGGCGGACTAATCCGGATGCTTAGGGTGGCGTTCTCGCCCTCGGGGATATAGAGGGGACTGGACGGCTCGATGACGAGAACGGAATGCACTTCCTCATCGTCGTCGGTGATGGCGACCGGGTAATCGATCTTCGAGGTGAAGCTGCCGGAAGTTCTGACGGTGATGATGGCGTTCTCGTCAAGGTAGTCGTCGTCGTCGTGGTGCACGTTGACGGTGACCGATTGAGGTGCAGCGGCGTTGGCTTCGAAGGTCAACAACCCGGGGGAAATAGAGATATCGCCATTGGGGCTGAACATCGACACCATAACTTTCTTCGTCGACGGCGGCTCTATTTTGAACGACAAGATGCCAGAACTGCCCTCGGTGATAGCGAGCGATTCGGCGGGTGCGATGACGAGGGCCGGCTCTTTTTCATCGTCGTCGGTGACGGAGACACTGACGGTGCTCGTGATGCCCTCGTAAATTCCCGCACCCCCTCCATCATACCCCCCACCGGTCAGGGTGATATTGACGGATTCATCGTTCGTATCATCGTCATGGCTTGCCGAGACGGTCACCGTCTTGTATCGATTCCAAGCGTTTCCGTGATCCGCGCCCCATCGAAAGAAGACCAGCGAGGTCGGCTCGATGACGATCGACGGATCCGAGCTCGTCAGGTTGATCGTCATATTCGGGTCGGGTCGGAACTTCGGGTGCACCCTGAAACTGCCTTGTCCGCCTTCGTTCAAGCTCAAGGAAGTCTTGTCAAGTTTGAAGCTCGTGGGAGTGGTGTCGGTGACGGTCACCTCCATCGTAGCGGTCGGTTCGTTGCTGTACCCTCCACCGCTCAGGGTAAAAGTGATAGTGGCGGTGTAGTTCTCTCTTTTATCGTCGTCACGTGCGGCGGAGAGGTGAATATTATTTTCTCCTGTTGCTGAAACGACTGTTGTAAAGGAGCTTGACGGGCAAGAATGGGGTTGTTCGACACATACTCTTACCGCCGGGTTGTCACTGCTGGCGCTCAAAGTCCAACGACCGTTCACCCCAGGATGGAAACGTACATGAGCAGCTCTCAGATTGGAATTGAACGAGGAACCCTCCCGTATCGTTACGCTGTTGGTTACGGATATCGATCCGGTCGTTTGGGCAAAGACGGGAGGGACATGGAGAATCGATATCGACATGCAAATCGCAAACGCAGCATGAACGAGCCGACCGTTTTTTTCAATAATACAAGGTGCGCTCATCGTTCGGCTCCTGATTTTTCGGGGGGGGGGGGGGGTAATCAACCCATAAGACCGAAGCATCTTTTTTCTCCTTTTTATATATCGCTCGTTGCGCCGGGTTCGGGATATTCGGGCTTCGATACGACAGCGGTAGCGACGATATCGATATCCGAACTCTCAATTCGCCCCGGTCGCCCCGGCCGATCCGGCGAAATCGAGCAGTGTTTTGTGAAGGGTGGCGGGGATGGCGATGCCCTCGTGCGGGGTGCGCTGCCGCGCTCGGTAGCGGCGATCCGAGGGCAGGCGAGTTCCCTCTTGGGCGAGGATTTCCTCGAATAGGCTTTCGGCGTGGGCGAGCTGGCCTTCGCGATCCCCGCTGCCGATGCAGCGGGCGGGGTCGATGGCCATGATGAACTCGCCGCCGCAAGGGGCTCCGGATTTGGAAGTGTCCTTTGCATGGGCTTCGAAACTGAACGGACCCCCGACCAAGGCTCCGGCCAGCAATTCGACCATCAGCGCGATGGCCGCTCCTTTATATCCCCCGAAGGTCAGTTGGGCTCCGGCAAGGGCGGCGGTCGGATCCGTCGTCGGTTGGCCCTCGGAGTCGACAGCCCAGCCGGGCGGCAGGGCTTTGCCGTCGCGCAAGTGAATCTGAATCTCGCCGCGGGCGCTCATGCTCGATGCCTGATCGAAGATCAGCGGAGGATTCCCCTGCCGGGGCCAGCCGAACGCCATCGGATTGGTGCCGTAAATCGGACGGGTGCCCCCGGCGGGGGCGACATAGCGATGGGCGGCGGTGAAGGCGAAAGCGACCAATCCCCGCTCGGCGAGTCGCTCGACTTCCGGCCACAGGGCGGAGACATTGAAAGCGTTGACGATGGCCAAGGCCGCGATCCCTTGCTCCCGCGCCCGTTTTTCCAAGGGCTCGGCGGCCATCTGCAAGGCCAGCGGGGCGAAGGCGAAATGGGCGTCGACTTGGATCACGCCCGGGGCGAGATCGCGCAAACTCGGCTCGGCATCGGGCGAAACCCCCGCTTGGTGGAGGGCTTTGACATAGAAGGGGATGCGAAACAGGCCATGCGATTTGCATTCGTCGCGCTCGGCCGCGGTGAGGGTATCGGCGATGGCTTGCGCGTGCCGATCGTCGTATCCTTGCCCGCACAGCGCACGAACCGCCAGGCTATGCGTTTCTTCCAGGGAAAGGCGGACTTCATCGCTCATCTTTTGCCCCCTTGTCAATTTCGTTTTTCGGGCATCGAGTCTTGAAAATTCCCTCTAACGGGGTGAAATGAAAAAATCGTCGCGATTGCAATCCTTCAAGGAGAGCTCCATGGACGCATCATCTTTCGATCCGCGTATCGACCCCCAAGTGCGAAAGCTCCTCGAGGCGATGCGAAAGGCGGACTTGACGCCGGTCTACGAGACAAGTCCGGTCGAGGCGCGTCGGCAATACGAGGCGTTGGCCCGCTCGAGGCCGCCGGGGGACGCCGGCGTGGAAACGCAAGATCGCTCGATCCCGACGGCGAGCGGTGCGCTGCCCCTTCGTATTTACCGCCCCGGCCTTCGTGCCGGCCTTCATGACGACAGCGGATCTTCCGACCCTCGAGCATTGCCGGCGCTCGTTTATTTTCACGGGGGCGGGCATGTCGTCGGCAGCATCGATACCCACGATGGAGTCGCCCGCAATCTTTGCGCCGGGGCCGCCTGTGCGGTGGTTTCGGTCGATTATCGTTTGGCCCCCGAATATCGCTTTCCCGCCGCCGTCGAAGACGCATTCGTCGCCTTTCGCTGGTGTGTCGAGGAGGGTCGAGCGCAGGGGCTCGATACGCAGCGGATCGCGGTGGGAGGGGATAGCGCGGGCGGCAATCTTGCGGCGGTGGTGGCGTTGATGGCGCGCGACGCCGGAATCGCTGCGCCCTGCTTGCAGTCGTTGATCTATCCGGTGACCGATTACGCCGGCGATACCGAGTCTTATCGAGCCTTCGCCGAAGGCTACGGCTCTCTCGAGGCGCGTTCGATGTTTTGGTTTCGCGATCGTTATCTGTCCGACGAAAAGGATCGGCTCGATTGGCGGGCGGCGCCTTTGCGAGTCGAGGACCTTCGCGGCCTTCCCCCGGCCTTCGTGTTGACCGCCGAACTCGATATCCTGCGAGACGAAGGTGCCGCTTTTGCGCAGCGATTGAAAGACTCGCAGGTGGAGGTCGAATACCACGAGATCCCCGGCATGATCCACGGCTTTTTTACGATGGCTCCGATGGTGGACGGGGCCGTGCACGCTCAAAGGCTGGCGTGCGCGGCCCTTTGCCGAGCTTTCGAGAGCGATGGATGAGTTCGCTAGGGGTTCGCAAGTAAGGGGCTCGCAAGCAAGGGGTTCGCAAGCAAGGGCCGTCATCGGCAAGCCCTCCATCAGCCGAAGGCCGATACAACCGGCCGATACGCTCGGGTCTCGAAAAAATCAAGGTTTCATCGAGTCGCCGTGGAGCAAACGATAGATCGCGCTGCAGTCGAGATCGCCCCCGCCTTGAAGGCAGAGCGTGCGATAGAGCGATGCCGTCAGCGCCCCGAGCGGGGTGCCGGTGCCGGTGGTTTGGGCCGCGGCTTGGGAAAGCCCGAGGTCCTTTGCCATCAACGATGCCCTAAAGCCCGGGGCGAAATCCCGGTTGGAAGCGGCGGATTCGACCACATCGGCGACCGGATACATCGTATCCATCATCCAATTCTGTCCCGAGGAGGTCGACATCACCCGATGCAGGGTCTTGGCGTCGATTCCCAAGGCCTGCCCGAGGCTGACCGCTTCGGCGGTTCCCGTCAGGGCGATCCCCGCCATCATGTTGTTGCAGATCTTCATCGCCTGCCCCAAGCCGGAAGCCCCGATATGCACGATATTGCGCCCCATCGCCTGCAGTATCGGGCGGGCGCGCTCGAAGTTTTCTTCCCTCCCTCCGACCATGAAGGTCAAGGTCCCCGCCGCCGCTCCGGAGATCCCCCCGGAAACCGGCGCGTCGACCATCATGCGCTTCTCCTGCTTCGCTTTTTCCGCCACCGTCTTCGCGCTGTCGATATCGATGGTGGAGCAGTCGATCAAGATGGCCGAAGAGGGGGCGGCGGCGAGGATCCCGGCTTCGCCTTCGGCCGAGCCCATATAGGCCTCGCGTACGTGGCGTCCTTCCGGGAGCATGGTGATGACCGCGCTCGTTTCGGCGGCGGCGTCGGCGATGCCGGAGGCGATCGTGGCCCCCGCTTCTTTCGCCGCGCCGAGAGCATCGGCCGATATATCGAAAGCTTTGATCTCGTACCCGGCTTTCATCAGGTTGCGGATCATCGGTAGCCCCATATTGCCGGCACCGATGAATCCAATCGGACCGCTCATCGAAAAATCTCCCTTTTCCTTGTCGATTCAAGTTCTGTCATGTTGCGCGCCTTCGACGTTGAAGAGTGCGCAAATCCCGGGGCGGGCGATCTTCGGATCGCATCGATTCGGATCGCATCAAGACGTGTTTTTTTGCAGCGCCGCCTCCCCGATATTATCCACCCCCCTTTTGGCTAGCAGTTCGTCGAGCCAATCCGGATCCATCTCCGGGACCGAGGAGAGCAAAAGATCGGTATAAGCATGGTGCGGAGGACGGAACATATCCTCCTTCGGCCCCGCTTCGACCACCTTCCCCTCTTTCATCACCACCACTTGGTCGGCGATGGCTCGTACCGTCGCGAGGTCGTGGGTGATGAACATATAGGCGAGATCGAGGTCTTCTTGCAGGCGGTCGAGGAGTTTGAGAATGCCCTCGGCCACGATTTGATCGAGGGCACTGGTCACCTCGTCGCAGATGATGAATTCCGGCTCGGCGGCCAAGGCGCGGGCGATGCCGATCCGCTGTTTCTGCCCGCCGGAGAGTTCGGAGGGGTAGCGGTGGTAATACTGGGAGGGCTCGAGCTCGATTTGATCGAGAAGTTCGTCCACCCGTTTTTTCAATGCCACCCCGCGCAATCCCCGATAAAAGGAGACCGGGCGTCCGATGATCTCGCCGATTCGCTTTTTGGGGTTGAGGGCGGTATCGGCCATCTGGTAGATCATCTGGGCCTGCCGCAACTGATCCTTGGA
This sequence comes from Gammaproteobacteria bacterium, assembly GCA_965220535.1. Lineage (GTDB taxonomy): Bacteria > Pseudomonadota > Gammaproteobacteria > HK1 > HK1 > HK1. The sequence goes on from OZ244833.1 coordinate 2,509,357, forward strand.
GCGATCTCGAAAGCTCGAAGCCAGAGGCGATCCGTTATGGAGGATCTGGCCGGATAGCGGCGGCAGCAGCCCGGTGATGCAGCGTGCCGCCGTGGATTTGCCCGAGCCCGACTCCCCGACCACCGCTACCGTGCGCCCGCGGTGGATATCGAAAGAGACCTTCTCCAGCACTTTGACGGTGCCGTAAGCGGCGCTGACATTTTCCACCGTGATGACCGGCGTTTCCCCCTGGGGCGGGGGCGGTTTTTGCTTGCGCTGGAAGCTGCGCACGGCCCATAGGGAACGGGTGTACTCCTCGCGCGGCGCTTCGAGCATCGAGCGGGTATCGGCTTCTTCGACTTCGTCGCCTTTGAGCAGAACCTTGATGCGATCCGCCATCTGGGCGACCACGGCGAGGTCGTGGGTGATATAGAGGGCGGCGGTGTCGAACTGATCGACGATATCGCGGATGGCCGCGAGCACTTCGATCTGGGTGGTGACGTCGAGCGCGGTCGTCGGCTCGTCGAAGATGATGAGATCGGGGCGGCAGCTCATCGCCATCGCGGTCATCGCGCGCTGCAACTGTCCCCCCGAGACCTGGTGCGGATAGCGAAAGCCGATTTCCTCGGGGTGGGGAAGACGCAGACGCCGATAGAGCTCCATCGCGTCCTCCTCGCTTTCCCGACGGTTCTTGATTTTGTGCTGCACCGGCGCTGCGGTGTGCTGGTCGATCAGCCGATGAGCGGGGTTGAAAGAGGCGGCGGCCGATTGCGCCACGTAGGCGATGCGGGCCCCGCGCAGCATTCGCAAATCCTCTTCCGGGGAAGAGGTGAGCTCCATGCCGTCGAATTCGATGGTGCCGCCGCTGATGCGGCAGCCGTCGCGGGTGAAGCCCATCGCCGCCAAGCCGATGGTGGATTTGCCGGCGCCGGATTCACCGATCAGGCCGAGCACTTCGCCGCGCCGCAGGTCGAGATCGACGCCGTGCACGATCTCGATCCACGAGTCCTCGACCCGGCCCTCGATACGAAGCCCGCGGACTTTAAGCAGCAGGCTTGCGTTGTTTTTTTGCGCCGACTCCGACACCGATTTTTTTTCGCTCATGACGCCCTCTTCGATATCTTCGAGCGGGACTTCATTCGATCGATCGGGGATCGTCCCGGATCCCCGCTGATCCCTGATACCCCCCAAACATTTCCCCAAGCGTTTCCCCCGAAGGGCTTTCGCTCTTTCGCTCCGCTCATTCTTTCAATCCGCTCATTCTTTCAATCCGGATGAGATATGGAGCAACCAGTCGACCACGAAGTTGACGGCAACGGTCAGCAAGGCGATCGCCGCCGCCGGGATCAACGGGGTGATTTGACCGAAGGAGATCAGGGTCGAGCTATCCCGCACCATCGAGCCCCAGTCCGCGGTCGGGGGTTGGATACCCAGACCCAAGAAGGAGAGAGCCGAGATCAGGAGGAAAACGAAGCAAAAGCGCAGACCGAACTCGGCGATCAAGGGGGCGGTCGCGTTCGGCAGGATCTCGCGCGCTATCAGATACCAAGTCTTCTCGCCGCGCAGTCGAGCGGCCTCGATATAGTCCATCACCACGATATTCCCCGCCACCGCTCGCGCCAAGCGGAAGACCAGCGGGTAGTAGAGAAGGGCGATCACCAAGATCAGGTTGATGACACTGGGGCCGACGATCGTCAGCAGCAGCAAGGCGAAAACGAGCTGGGGGATGGCCATCACGATGTCGGCGATGCGCCCGCAGACTTGGTCCACCCAGCCCCCCAAAGTCGCTGCCATCAGCCCGACCAGCGATCCGGTGAAAAAGGCGAGGGCGGTGGTCAAGAGCGCGATACCCACCGTATTGCGCGCCCCGTAGATGATGCGGCTGAACAGGTCGCGTCCCAGCTGATCCCCGCCGAGCAGCATTTTTTCGTCCGGCGGAGCGTAGGCGCCCCCGATCACCTCGGATTCCCCGTAAGGGGCGATGGCCGGGGCGGCGATCGCCGCCACCAGATAGACGAAGATGACGAAAAGCCCGAAGGAGGCGGTCAGCGGGGCGTTGCGTATCATCCGCGCCGCATCCCGCGGGAGCAACACGGCGCAGAATTCCCGGAAGCTGTACGCGACCCCCATCGCCGCCATGAAAATCCCGACCACCATCGCGATGCGCCGCAGCCACGATTCTCCGCCGATAAAGCCGATAAAGAAGCATACAAGCGTGAGGGCGAAGATCGTCATAAAAGCCTCGCGCTGTCGATAGAAAGCGCTCAGGCACGAAGCCGCGATCAGGAGGGTGAAGAAGGTGAGGATGAACAGGCTCATGGCATGCTCCTCATTTCGGATGCCGAAGCCGGGGGTTGGTCAGGATCGCCCCCACGTCGGCCAGTAGATTGAGCAGGATATAGATGGCGGCGAAGATCAGGCAGCAGGCCTGTACCACCGGGAAATCCCTCTTGGTGACGCTGTCCACCAAGAGTTGCCCCACCCCGGGATAGACGAAGACTTTCTCGACCAACACCACGCCGGTGATCAGGTAGGCGAGGTTCAACGCTACCACGTTGATGACCGGAGCCAGCGCGTTCGGCAGCGCGTGCACCACGATGACTTTCCAACGAGGCTCGCCCTTCAGTCGCGCCATTTCGATATAGGGCGAGGCGAGCAGGGCGATGATTGCGGCTCGGGTCATGCGCATCATGTGGGCGACCACCACCAGCGTCAGGGTGATCGCCGGAAGCAAGGTGGCGAAGATCCGATCTCCCAAAGCCATCCCGTCGCTGACATTGGAGATGGAGGGGAAAATCGGATTTTGCACTGCGAAGAAGAGGATCAGGATATAGCCGAGAAAGAACTCCGGCGAGGAGATCGAAGTCAGGGTGAGGATATTCGCGCCGCGATCGAAGAAGGATCCGCGCCACAAGGCGACCAGCACGCCCAAGAAGATCGCTATCGGGACCGATATCACCGCCGCCATTCCCGCCAAGAACATGGTGTTGAAAAATCTCGGCCCGAGTTGTTCCGCCACCGAGCGTTTGTTGGCGAGGGAGTTTCCGAAGTCCCCTTGCAGTGCGCTGGTCAGCCAATCCGCATAGCGTATATAGAAGGGTCGGTCGATTCCGAGTTCCTCGCTCAGAGCCTTGACCGTCTCCGGGGTGGCGGCTTGGCCGAGGATTTGTTCGGCAAGATTTCCGGGTAAGAGCTCCACCGCCCCGGTGATGATCAGGGAAATGACGAAGAGGGTGACGAGGCCCAGTCCCAGTCGTTTCAGTACCAGCCGAATGACGCCCATCGGTGCGTCCTCCTTGGCCTATCGGTCGATAGATTTGGCGGGGTTCGAAGCGGCCTCATCGAATATGAGAGTCGTTCGAAGACGAGAACGTCGCTTGCGAATCATGCGGACCGAACCCCTTTCGACAGACATCTTCGATAGCGGGTGAATGTCGGCCGCAAGCGCACCCTCTTTTGATTGAGCGAGTGCGCTTGCGGTCCACGAGATGGCCCTTTGGCACCGAATCTTCGGCAATGACGATGCGGCGCCAAGGACTCGGGGGAAGCCGCCCTTTAGACGAACGACCAGCGTTCCATCCAGCGCTCGCCGTCCGCATCCCAGTTCGAGGCGATGGGTTCGGGCACTTGCAGTTTCTCGGAGGTGGCGAAGACGTAGGAGGCGAACATCGGGACGATGGTGCCGCCGTCGTCGCGCACGAGACCCTGCATCTCGGAATACATTTCCCGCCGCTTCGCTTCGTCGAGCTCCGCCCGCGCCTCTTTGAGAAGGAGATTGAAGCGCTCGTTCTCCCAAACGGCATCGTTCCAAGGCACCCCGGCTTCGTAGGCGGTTTGGAACATCCAGTCCGCGGTCGGTCTCCCCCCCCAGTAGCAGGCGCAAAAGGGTTTTTTATTCCAGACATTCGACCAGTAGCCGTCGTTCGGTTCGCGGACGACGTTGATATTGATACCGGCGGCTTTTGCGCTTTCGGCAAAGAGCACCGCCGCATCCACCGCCCCGGCAAAAGCCGCATCCGCGACATTGAGATCGACCTTGAGCCCTTCCATTTTCGCCATCTTCAGGTGTTCTCTCGCGGCATCCGGGTCGTAGGTGCGTTGTTCGAGATCGCGAGCGAAGAAACGTTGCCCGCGCCCGATCGGATGATCGTTGCCGACCACCCCGTAGCCCTGCAGAATTTTCTCGACGATCTCGTCGCGTTTGATGGCGTGTTTGAGGGCCAAGCGAACATCGACGTTGTCGAAAGGAGGGATATTGGTGCGCATCGGGAAGGTGTAATGCTGGGTGCCGGCGATCGAGTGCACCTTGATTCCGGATCGCTGCGAGAGGAGATTGACGGTTTTGAGGTCGACCCGATCGATGGCGTCGACTTGACCGGTGATCAGGGCATTGGTGCGGGCCGTGGGATCGACGATCGCCAACATTTCAACCTCGTCGAAAAACCCGCGATCCGATTCGAAATAATCCGGGTAGCGAGAGAAGTCGGCTCGCACGCCGGGTTCGAAATTCGTCAGGCGATAGGCGCCGCAGCCGATGCCGGATTCCCAATCGGCCTTGCCGCCCTCGGCGGGCATGATCGGCAGGTGGTAGTCGCTCAAAATGAAGGGGAAGTCGGCGCTGCCGGCCTCCAAGGTGAATTTGACGATGTATTTGCCGTCGGCTTCGATCGACTTGATCGGTTTGACGATGGGGGCGGCGGCGGATTTCGAATCCTCGCCTCGGTGGTGGTCGATGGAGGCGATCACGTCCTCGGCGACGACCTCGCGCCCGTTATGGTAGGTAGCGCCCTTGCGCAGGCGGAAAGTCCAAGTTACGGCGTCGGCCGAGGGCTCCCAAGACTCGGCGAGGCTGCCGACCAAGGAGCCGTCCCCCGCGACCTCGGTCAGATAGCCCTGATAACCATGGACCATGGCGATCACGAAGCCGTTATCGTGAATGGCGGGATCCAAAGCGTCGCTGGTCTGGCCGTGCGCCTTGCCCATGCGCATGACCCCGCCTCTTTTGGCGGCGCGGGCGAAGCGCACCGGCAGTGCGAGGGCGGCGGCGCCGGCGGCGCTGCCCTGAAGAAATCGACGGCGGCTTGTTTTGTTCATTCACCACTCCTATTGCGGTTATGCGGTTGCGTTTCGATTCCGAGCAGGTCGATCTCGAAGGAGACGAAAAGGCTTCGAGGCGTTCGAAGAACCGAGACGGCTTGGGTTCCGCTCCTTCGGATCCGGGTCTTCTCGTCGAGCGTTTTTTCCTTCGAAGTCTTCCTTCGGACGATTCCCCGAAGGGACGGGGCTTCGAAGAACACCCGAGGACACCGGCGAATGATACCCCTCGGATTCATGGATATCGAAGGGACGAGAAGCGCTTGATCAGCGGGTCAAAGGGCGATGGATATCCCTTATCGATCGTCCCGATTCTTGGTCTTTTCTTGGAACGAGATGCCCGACATTCGATGCCCGGCACGATTGAAAAAACGAAGCGTCGCCCATATATGTACATGATCCCCGGCAAAATAGCAAAATGGCGAATCGCTTGGCGAAGTGCCGATTGCCGAGAATCGACCCGAGGGTCGAGGCTTCGGGGGCGTGGTCGGCCACCCCCTCGCGGCGCTGATCGAAGGCCCTCCGATGCTTTCCCCGGGGCTCGGCGACGAAGCGGACGAGCCTTGACGCTGCATAGTCGGCTCGATGCACTCAAGATGCATTCGAAGGGGGACGAGCGAAGGGGGCGAGGGTTTCGGCTTGACCTCGATCTCGTTGTTCGATCCTTGCCCCATCGCTATTTGGCTTGAAGAAATGGGTTCGGACATCCGCTCTCTCGAGGGGGTCGATCGCATCGATCGGGCGAGCGTCTGCGGTCTTGTCGCCGATCTCGTCTCGTTCGTCGTCTCGTTCGCTCGATCCGAAGATCCGCGCCGAAGCCGAAAGAGCCCCGTCGTCATGGTGCGCCCGTTTTTCGCACCGCCCTCCCCCTCGTCGCTGGTATAAAATCACGCCGAGCGACCGGAAGTCCTCGTTCGGCGAAAGGATTGAAAGGGCCCGCATTCGTTCTTTCGGCGACGCCTTTGTAGGATGACGTCTTCCCTTGAATCCGTAGAAGCCCTCGAATCCGTAGAAGGCGGGCGTTTCCCTTTGCGATTTTGCGAAATCGAAGCGGTCGCCCCTACCCCGCCCCGGTCCTCGTCGATGCCTTGGTCAAGGCGAATCGACCACCATCGGGGTTTTTGCGATATTCGGCCAAAGCGAGCGAATCCCTTACATGATTGCGAAATTCTTTTCCGCGGTCTTTCGGCTGCTAAAGCGCATGGTGTTGCCGGTCCTGATCCTCGTCGTCGGGGTTTGGGGCATGATGGCTTTGGTCAACAGCAAGCCCGAGCTCGAGCCCCGACAGCCGGAAGAAAAAGAATGGACGGTGATGGCGGAGCCGGTCGCCCTCGGAAAAGTCACCCCCGAAATCGCTCTTTTCGCCCGTGTCGAATCCTCCCGCACCGCCGATCTCTCGGCCTCCTTGAACGCCGACGTGCTGACGGTCGAGATCTTCGAAGGGGATTCCGTGGCCCTCGATGCGCCGCTGGTCGCCCTCGATCGAAGCGAGGCGCAGCTGATCGTCGAGCAGCGCATCGCGGATGTGGACGAACTGTCCTCCGAACTCGAGCGCGAGGCCCTGCAATACCGTAACGACCTGCAGGCGGCGAAGCGGGAAAAGGAAATTCTGGCCCTCGTCCGGGAAGATATCAAAAGGGCGAGGAGCCTGCAGGAGAGGAATCTCGGTTCGAAATCCACCCTCGATCAAGCGCGGCGCGAGGAGCAACGCCAACTCTTGGCGATCGAACAACGCACCCTTGCCATCGAGGGCTATTCGAGTCGCAAAAAACGACTCGAGGCCAGCCTGTCTCGGGCGCAGGCGGGGTTGGCGCGGGCTCGTCTCGATCTCGAACGCACCTTGGTCAAGGCTCCCTTCGACGGCCGCATCACCCAAGTGTTCGTTTCGCCCGGAGATCGGGTGCGCCCCGGGGATCGTCTGCTGACGATATTCGACAGTTCCGCGCTCGAACTGCGCTCCCAGATCCCCTTGCGCTACCTGCCGCAATTCAGCCGCACGCTGGAGCGGGGCTCGGCTTTGGACGCTCGTGCGAGGGTGGACGGCTTGGAGATTCGTGCCCGCTTGCATCGTCTCACGGCCGAGGTGAAACGCGGCTCCGGCGGGGCCGACGCGCTTTTCCGGGTGGTCGAGGGCCGCGATTGGTTGCAGATCGGACGCACCTTGCGCCTCGTCGCCGACCTGCCGCCGGTCGAGCGCGGGATCCTTCTGCCGCGCTCGGCCCTTTACGGCACCGATCGGGTCTTCGTCGTCGAGCGGGGAAGGATGAAAGGGGTGAGGGTCGAGCGTTTGGGAGAGGTCGATCTCGATAGCCCCGGCAGTTCGCGCATCGTCGTCGCTTCCCCCGATCTGAACGCCGGGGATCTGGTCGTCATTACTCAGTTGCCGAACGCCATCGACGGGCTCAAGCTGCGGGTGCTCGACGCTTCGGGCTCGCTGATCGAAGACGGCTCGTCCGACTCCGAAAGCGAGACCGGCGGCGACGAGACCGATCCCGCGCCGGCGCAAACCAAAGGCTAAAGGAACGATCCGCACGATGAAGGAAAACCCTTTGGATAAAAAGCGTCCGGCGGAGCGCCCGGCGGAGCGTCCGGCGGCCGATCAGAGCCGGGAGAGCCTGCCGAGCGCATCGGCTCCCTCCGCCACCGAGCCCTCCGTCGAGGTCGATACCCGGACCGGCGCCTCCGGCGTGGTCATCGAGGGAGAGGCGGTGGCGCCTCTCGCCTTGGAAGATCGATCGCGAAGCCGCGACGAAGCCTCTTCCGCAAGGGGCGAGCGCACCGGAGTGATCGAAGCCTTCACCCGGCATCCGGTCGCCTGCAATCTGCTGATGGTGGTCATGCTCTTGGTCGGGGCCTTTTCGTTGACGCGGTTGAATACGCAGTTCTTCCCCGATTTCTCGATCGATTTCATCGTGGTGACGACCTCATGGTCCGGGGCTTCGGCCGAGGATGTCGAAGCCGGGATTACCGATCCCATCGAAAGCGAACTGCTGGGCTTGGGCTCGGTGCGCCAGATCCTCTCGACCTCGCGACAAGGAGTCTCCGTCGTCACCTTGGAGTACGAGCAGGGCACGGATATGACCTTCGCGCTCGACGAAGTCAACGAGCGCATCGGGGCTTTGAGCACCCTGCCGGAAAACGCCGAACAGCCGAAGATCAAACAGATCATTCGTTACGAGCCCATCGCCAAACTGTTGGTGACGGGAGACGATATCTTCGCTTTGCGCCCGATCGTGCGGCGGATCGAACGCGAACTGCTCGACCGCGGCATCGCGAAAATCGATATCGTCGGCCTGCCCGAGGAAGAGGTCGCGATCCAAGTTCCCACCGCCGCTTTGCAAGAACTGGATATGACGCTCGACGATATCGCCCGTCGAGTGGGCAATCTCTCGCGGGACGTGCCCTCCGGAAGCGTCGGGATCACCGAGGCGTCGAAGCAGATCCGCGCGTTGGATCAGCAACGCCGGGAATTCGGTTTCGAGAATTTGCCCCTCGAAGCGCGCGACGATCGTCTGCTCGTATTGGGGGATATCGCCGAAGTCGAACGCCGCTCCCGCAAATCCCAAACTCTCGTCACCCACGAGGGGCGCCCGGCAGTCAGCCTGACCTTGAACCGCGCCCAAGGCGCCGACACCCTCGATATGGCGGAGATTTTGAATCAATGGCTCGAAAGCCAAGCCCCTTTCCCGCCGGGGGTGGAAGTCTTCACTTACGAAGAAGACTACAAGTTGGTGCTCTCGCGCATGAATCTGCTGCTCAAGAACGGCTTGGGCGGTTTGCTCCTCGTGCTGGCGATGCTCTTTCTTCTGCTCAAACTACGCGTCGCGTTCTGGGTGGCGGTGGGCATTCCGATCTCCTTCATGGCGACCTTGGGGGTGCTGCTGGCCTTGGGCGGCAGTGTCAACATGATCAGCATGTTCGCCCTGATCATGGCCTTGGGGATCATCGTCGACGACGCCATCGTGGTCGGAGAGGATGCATTGACTTGGCGACAGGCGGGATTGAGCCCGTTGGCGGCCGCCGAAGCCGGCGCCCGGCGCATGTTCGTGCCCGTGCTTTGTTCCTCGTTGACCACCATCGCCGCTTTCATGCCCCTGATGCTGGTGGGGGGGATCATCGGTACGATCCTTTTCAGCATCCCGCTGGTGGTGATTTGCGTGATCATCGCCTCGGTCGTCGAGAGTTTTTTGATCCTGCCCGGGCATCTGCACCATTCCTTCCTCAAAGAGCAACGCCTCGCCTTGCGTCGCGGCGGTCAAGACGCCAAGAAGGAAAGCGCGATTCGAGGGGGGCTCGATCGGGGATTCGTTCGCCTGCGAGACGGCATTTTTCGCCCCCTCGTTACCCGCGCCGTCGCCCGCCCCGTCGCCACTTTATGCTGTGCGATATCGGCTCTGCTGCTGGTCTTCGGTTTGATCGGCGGCGGTCGGGTCGCTTTCAGTTTTTTCCCCACCCCCGAGGGTCGCACCGTCTTCTCCGACGTGAAATTCGTCGCCGGAACCTCGAGTGCGGATGTGGCGCGATATATGAGGGCGCTCGAAGACTCGTTGCGCGAAGTCGAGGCCGGTTTCGACGAAAGGCTCGTGGAGAGCGCGATCGTCATCTTGGGCAGAACGGCCCCGGGCGGGGACGGGACTTTCTTGGAAGGGGATCATATCGCCAGCATGCAGGTGGAAATGGTCGATCCGGAACGGCGTGACGTCAGAAACAACGAATTCGTCAAGGCGTGGCAAAAGAATATCGAAATGCCACCGGCCATCGACAGCATCAGCGTCTACGAGCGCCTCGGCGGGCCGCCCGGAAGGGATATCGATATCCGCTTGGTCGGGGACGATATCAACGCTCTCAAGGCGGCGGCTCAGGATCTGACCGGAGTGCTTCGGACCATCAACGGAGTCATCGATATCGGCGACGATCTGCCTTTCGGCAAGGAGCAGTTGATCTTTCGCCTGACCCCGCAGGCGAGCGCGGTCGGTTTGACGGTGGCCGATGTCGGAGCCCAACTGCGCGCGGCTTATAACGGCCATGTCGCGCAGGTTTTCCAAGACGAGGGCGAGGATATCGAAGTGCGGGTGATCCTGCCCGACTCCGAGCGCGACGATCTGGCGAGCATCGAGCGTTTCGTGCTCTCGTTGCCGGGGGGCGGCACCATGCCCTTGTTGACCGCGGTGGAGTTGGAATCGAGGCGCGGCTTCGATGTTCTGCGCCACCGCAACGGGCAACTCTCGGTCCAAGTGTCCGCCAGCGTCGACAAGACGGCCAACAACGCCAACGCCGTCTATGCCGAGCTCAGGGCCGGTCCCCTGCCGGATTTGATCTCCTTGCACGGAGTGGAATGGACGGTCGAAGGCTTGCAGGCGGAGCAGGTCAATACCCTCAACGACATGCTTTGGGGCGCCGGTCTTGCCATCGCCCTCATCTATTTGATCCTTGCCTTCGTTTTCGCCTCCTACGGTTGGCCGCTGGTGGTGATGTCGACGATCCCCTTCGGTTTGGTCGGGGCGATCGGCGGCCACTGGCTGATGGGTATCGATCTAACCATCTTGTCGCTCTTCGGGCTCTTCGCGCTTTCCGGTATCGTCGTCAACGACTCGATCATCCTCGTTACCTTCTACAAAGAACTGAAGCAGGGAGGGATGCCTTGGCGCGAGGCGATCGTGGAGGCGGCGTGCCGTCGCTTGCGAGCGGTGCTGTTGACTTCGTTGACCACCATCGGGGGGCTCACCCCGTTGATGTTCGAGACCTCGACCCAAGCCCAGTTCCTGATCCCGATGGCCGCGACCATCACCTTCGGACTGGCATTGGCCACCCTCTTGGTCTTGCTCTTGGTCCCCGCGCTGCTGTGTCTGCACGAGGCGGTGGCCGAGTGGTGGGAAGCGCGCTCGAAAGCGAAAGAGGAAGCGGTCGCCGAGCGATCGACCGTACCCGTCGCGACGGGCTGAATCGAAAAAGGGTCCTTGGAAAAGGCTTGAACAAAGCTTGGGAAGGGCTCGAAAAGGCTCGAAAAAGCAGCGAAATCGGACTTGCCTTCGCCGCCGCCGGGCGTGCGCTAGCGAAAGAAAAGTCACCGGCGGTGACGAAGAATCCGACGAAACCTACGCCGAACTCGTCGCCGAAGCGACGCGCTGACCCAAGGCTTGCGAATCCGGGCGACGGCGATATCCTTGCGTCGGCGCCCGGCTAGGGCTCGGAACAACCTGCGAATGAGTGCGCGAGCCGAGCCCGTCTTTATAGATGGCACCGAAAGAGATTCGAACTCGTAGCGGCAGGCTCTCGTACAAAGTCGGCTGCCGAAGACGAAGCCCGCTCGCCGAAAATACCCCGCCATCGGAGATCTCCACCGATCGAGGGTCTCGGCTTCGCCTTTCGATCGAACGATCCCTTTCGAAGCCGCGAGATAAGGCTCAGGATGCGGCGATATCCGAGCCTTTCGGTCTCCCGCCGGATTCGTCGAGGGCCGAGCCCTTGAACGCCACTTTGGATCGATCCCCTCGAGCATCGATCCGGTCATTCCCTTCCGACCATCCCCTGTCGAAGCGGCCATCCCCTTCGAAGCGGCGTCGCCTTGTCGAGCCCCGGAGGATGATCCCGAGGATCGATCTCGAGCGATCCCGGCCGAAGGTCGAATCCTTTGCCGGAACGCCGACAAGCCCCGGCACAAACCATTCCGCATACGAGTTCGGCCAAAGGCGGCTTTGCCCCTCGATAAAAGCCTTGGGCGAACGAAATCCCCGCCGCCGCCTGCCCGCAAGAGGAGTTCTCGATTCGCCGCCCCCCTCTCGGGTTCACCTCCTCGAGAGGATTGTCACCTCCCAACACTTTTTTCTTGTGATATATTCGCTCGCTCCGTCATATCGGTAAGTCGTATCGGTACGATGCATATTCTTCTTCGGACAAGGAAGAGGTGGGTTTATGAATGTCTCCCTCGTGCACCACGGGCCGCCGGTCAATCATAGCGAGCGCACCGCCATCGAACATATCGAATCCCGGTTGAAATCCGAGCCGGGGGATGATTTTTGGTGTCTGCTGACCAATATCCTTCTTTCCTCGAATCATCATCGTCAGTCGGACGAGATCGATATCGTCGCCATCGGTCCGCCGGGGGTGCAGATCATCGAGGTCAAGCATTGGCCCTTCGCTCGCATCAAGAAAGATCCTGAGGGTGTCGGCGAAGAAGCGGATCGCTTGATGATGAAGGCGCGACGCTTGGCCGGGTTTTTGCGCCCCAAGGTCAAGGATATAGGTTATGTCTACGGCGCATTTTTGCTGACCGAGTCGGCATCGAAAACCAAGGGGGTCGACGAAGCGGCCGATATCAGAGGCGCTTCTTTTCATTCCCTCAAGGGTTGGGAGAAGGCGATCGGCTTTAGAGGCAAGCCGCGTTTGTCGCCGGCCGAAATAACCAAACTGGCCGATTCCCTGACCAAACCGGGGGATCGAAGAAGCGACGGCCCGCCCAAACGCGTGGGCTCTTATGTGCATTTGAAGGAGGTGGAAAGACCCCGACAGGGCGACGAGGATTTTTGCCGGATATTCCAAGCCGTGCACTCTCATCGGCGCTCTTCGGCGGTGGTCTATCTTTATGACCTCACCTCGCCGCCGGACTCCGGTCTTGACGGGGATATAAGAACCAAGGCGGAAAGACGGTGGCAGGCCTTGCACCGGCTGCAGCAATATAAGTGGGTCCCTCGAATCATCGATTCCTTCCAGGATTCCTCGGGGCATTCGGGTGAATTGTGTTTTTTCACGATTCAAGATCCGGCGGCTTCGAATATTCGCGAACGCATGAAGGATGAATCCTGGGATATCGATGCCCGCTTGGAGTTTTGTCTGAACACGGTGGACGCGGTACGGGAATTGCATGCGGTCGACGTCGATATGGTGCATCGGAATCTGAATCCCTCGACCATCCTCGTCGGCAAGGACAATTCCCCGATCTTGACCGGCTTCAACTACGCCCGCATCCCGGAGCAGATGACGATCGCCTCCGCCGACATCCCCAAGGGCTTGGCGGAAGAAAATCGCGCCCCCGAGGTCGTCGAACAAGGCCTCATCGCCGCCGGTCCGCGCACCGATGTGTATTCGCTCTGCCGTAGTTTGGCAGTTCTTTTTTCCGAAGACGACCCGGACCCGCGAGCCAAGGGCATCCTCGAGGCGCTTTCGAAGGGGACGCAAGACAACCCCGAGGACCGCATCGAGTTGTCGGCATTGCACGAATCGCTGAAAGAGTACGAAAAGGAGAAGAAGAGCCTCGTTTCATCTCTCCCGTCGCCTCGATATTGGACCGAAGATCAGATCGTTCCTTTTCCGGGTCGGGAGCGGCACCGGGAATGCAAGATCGTTTCCCGCCTCGGCCGAGGGGGCGGCGGAATCGCTTTTCGGGTGGAAGAGGTGCCGGAGGGTGAGGATAGAGAAGAGGATGACGGCGAGATTCTTTCCTTTGTCGGCAAAGTCGTTCTCGAGCGCGAAAAAAGCGAGTCTTCGCTGAGAGCCTACAAACTTGCCGAATCGCGCCTTCGTCATGTTTTCGCCGCGGGCGAAACATCCCTGTCGAAGATCATCGATACTGCGGACGAATGGCACGAAAAGTCTTTTATCGCCTTGATGTCTTGGGTGCCGGGCGAGCACTTGGAGAACTACAGCGAAGAATATTTGGGGATGCATGTCGATGAAGACAAAGACGAATCGGAGCACGATCTCGCCATGCGCTGGTTGCGTTCGATTTGCAAGGCTCTGGATTCGCTGCATAAAAACAACTTGGTGCACGGCGATATCAGCCCCCGCAATCTCATCGTCTCCGGCGATGATTTGGTCGTGATCGATTACGACCATGTGGTGACGATCGGCGATACCGTCGAGGGCTTCGGCACCCCCGATTATTCCCCTTACGGCCCTAAAGGAAAAAAAGCCGAGCCCGCCAACGATTTTTATTCCTTGGCCGCCAGTTTTTTCAAGGTTTTATATAACCGGGAGCCTTTTCGCCACGGGGGCGATCTCGCCAAGGATCGCGGTTTATATTGGGAAGGATTGGATCGAGAACGCTACGGTGTGATCTCCGATTTTATGGACAAGGCGACCCATCCGGATCGCTCCTTACGTTTTACATCGGCGCAACAAGCCTTGGCTTTCCTCGACGGCAAATTCGAAACGCAAGTCGCGAAGCGATCGACCGCAGCGCCGAAGGTGGCGGGCGAAGCGGCAAAAAAGACGATCGAGGTCGCATCCTCGATCGCATCGGAATCCGAAAGAAACGACAACGAAATCGATTTCTTGCATTCCATCTTGCAATCCTATCCGGGGTCGAAACGAGGCAATCACGAAACCCGCGGCTTGGACACGGAGTTCGCGGAAGAGACTTATGTCCAAACCAAATTGTTCGATGTATTGCTCGAAGATATAAAAGAACGACGCCGCAGCCTGATCATCCTATGCGGCAACGCCGGGGACGGAAAGACCGCGATTTTGCAGCGATTGGCGAAACAGTTGGGGATCGAAAAAGACGCATCCTCGAGTCAGCGGATATTGGAAGGGAAACTCGATAAGGGGTTGAGGGTGCATATCAACCTCGACGGATCGGCATCGTGGGCAGGAAAATCCTCCGACGATCTGTTGGATGATTCCTTGCAGCCTTTTATGCAGGGAAAACCGAGCGAGAAACGCGTCCATCTGTTGGCGATCAACGACGGCCGCCTGCTCGAGTGGATCGAGCGGGTCGAAAAGAAATCGGACGGCCAAACCCCCTTGACCGAAGAACTCGAATCATGCATTCAAGCCGTTCAAGATCAGCAAAAGATACCCGAAGGTTCTCATATCAGATTCGTCAGCCTCAATCAGCGCTCGCTGGTCGGGGGTTACGATAAGAAAAACAACAGTATCGATACGACTTTTCTCGAAGGACTGCTCGAACAGTTTTACGGCGGCAAAAAAGCCCCCGAAATTTGGGCTCCGTGCGCCACCTGCTCGGCTCAGGATCGCTGCGATATCCTCAACGCCACCCGTCTTTTCGCCCCCGACGCTTTGAACTTGCCCGAAAGACCCGATAAATCCCGAAGAGAGCGCGCCCGCCGGCGCTTTTTCACGATGTTGCAGGCGGTTCATTTACGAGGCGAAAAACATATCACGATGCGCGAGCTTCGCGCGAGCCTGGCCTATATCCTTTTCGGCATTCATCATTGCACCGACTATCACCGACAAGGGATCGCGAAAGACGAGGAGAGCGTTTGGTGGAATCGGGCGTTTTCACCCCTCTCCCCCGCAAGGCAGGGAGATGTATTGAGCGAGTTGGTCCGCTTCGATCCGGCGCTCGAATCCCATCCGCAAATCGATCGTTATTTGCTGAGCCGCCCTTATATCAAAGATCAGGATAAAGCCCTTCGCTATCCCGGCAGTGCCAAAAAATCCCTCTCTTCGGCGCGGCGATGGGCGTATTTTCAATGGAGCGAAGACGAGATCGAGGCGATAGCGGGCGACAAATACGCCCTCGATTTGGCTCGGGGACGCTATTTTCGAGATTTTCGCGATCTCGAAATTTGCGGCGAGAAAAAGCGCGATGAATTGCGCGATCGTCTATGCCGCGGGATTTCCCAAATCGAGAATCTGCCGCCCAAGGCCCTGAAAAGAAAGGGGGTTCCCTTGCGGATCACCCCGAGAACCCCGACGGAAACGGCTTTTTGGGTCGAGAAAGAACGAAGCGATTTCACTTTGCGGGCGGACACTCCGCCGGAACAAGCCGGAGTCGATCGTTTTCACCATCAAGCGACCTTGGT
The DNA here is from genome assembly GCA_965220535.1 of Gammaproteobacteria bacterium. Taxonomy (GTDB): domain Bacteria; phylum Pseudomonadota; class Gammaproteobacteria; order HK1; family HK1; genus HK1. The sequence continues at coordinate 2,525,196 of OZ244833.1, forward strand.
CTATCGGTATCAAGACGGCACAAAGGAAAGCCTCCCGATGGGGGCGGATCTTTTTCATCTTTTGCTCGAACTGGGCGAGGGCTATCAACTCGGGGATATATCGAGCGACGATGTTTTCGCCCAACTTTCGATCTTCGTACAACGGTTGGTGCGGGAGAACGATCGTCGGTTGTTGGCGTGGAATCCGATGAACGAGGATGAGATATACGAAATCGAAGCGAAAGAAAAAGGAGCGACGGGCAAACAGCAGATCGTCATTCAATCGCTGGGTGCAAGGGAGTAGCGATCATGCCTCGATCCGGAGCCGATACGGTGCAAGGCATCGTCCGGGATGCTTTTCCTCTCGCGATGTACCGGGATTTATGGACGGGCAACTACGACAAGGTATTGCCGATATCCTTTCAGGAATTCGATCTATCGACGATGCTGCCGGCGATGTTCTATCTCTTTCGTTATGGCGAGCGTCGGGGAAAGGGCGATTTTTTGAAGACCTTCGCCCCCGACGGACTCGATGTCGGCGCTTGGAGGAAGGCGGTGACCATCGATCGGATCGCCGAAACCCTTTTGCAGGACGGCGATGCCTTCGAGGGATTCGACGGCGATCAAAACGATACCGAAAAAGCGATCTTGGGCGATCTCCTGATCGGCCATTGCCTGCAAAACCGAAGGCACGAAGCCGGTCGAGACAAGCAGATCCAAAGAGCGCTTCCGGCGCATTATCTATCGAGCTGGATCGATCTCCCGCAAGTGAATGCTCATCTGCGCAACGTCCCGGAAATGATGGTCGGGATGCTTGCGAACCAGCAAGGGCCATGGGTGGAGCGAAGCGATAGCGATCCGGCGACCGGGCGGAAAAAAGACGAGGGCAATCGTTTTGCCGTCGGCAAAAGACATCGCAGGAATGCCCTGCTTGCGGCATTCAACCGGGGTATCGAGCCGGCCGACGGGAAAGGCAACGACAGAGCCTCGGATCGTTTCGATGAAAACGAATCATCCGTCGGCTTGGATCAGTTGTTGACGATTCGCCTTGCGCAACGCATCGGGAGAGCGCCGGATCCCTCGGGCCAGACGGAGACGAACAGAAAGATTCCCAATCAACGTCCGATCTCCCGTCGGGCGAGCGAGGATTTTTCGAGCGATATCGCATCCTTTCTATCGGCCTATTATGAATCCCTGCCTCGTGATGCCCTGATCGGGATGTTGGAATCGGGCATGGCGATCGGATTGACATCCGTCATGACCGGTGCGGTCGATGCGATGTTGTATTGGGAGGAAGAAGGCAAGGTGCCGGGGTACGAAGAGCAAAAGCCCGCCGAACTGTTTATCGATTGTTCGATCGGAGTCGATAAAAAGATCCGCGATGCCGCCGAGCGATCGATGGATCATCTGCTGCGGCGGGTGGCTTATTTCCCCTCGATCTTGATGGCATTGAGGCTGCTTGACCATCAGGCGATGAATCACCAAGAGATCAAGGGGCTCGATATCCCCACCCGTCCATATTCGACGAAATGGCTGGATCTTTTGGGGGATCTGCTCCATCACCGGCACGATCAGGCCGAGGATATTCATCGCTCGATCAAGGGAAGCTCGGGAGAGTTGCTCAATGCCCTGCGCGATCGATCTGCGGAAAACGAATACGCCGAGGCCAAGAGTATTTTGTCGGACGAAGAGCGCAAGAAAAATCAGGCGAATCCGATTTTGCGCCTCGCCCGAGGCTTGACGAGTTTGATGGGATGGCAATCATGCCATCGGCATTTGATGGAGATGGTGGATTCCTGTCTTTTCGTCGATCGTCCCCACGGTATCGCGATCAAAAGAAAAACGAGACGGGGCGGGACGAGACGGGATACGCGATCGATGATTTTGAGCGACAGCGCTTTGGAATATCTCGTTCATTTGGGGATGTTGACCGGCGACAAAGGATCGAAACGCACCGGAATTTCTTTTCAGGGCTTTATCGAAGGCATTCGCAAACGATACGGTTTTTATATCGACCGCACGCCGGAGGGGATGAATATCTCGAATACGATTTTACAAAGCAATCGCTCGGAACTCGAAAGACGTCTGCGCGATCTCGGCTTGTTGATCGGGGTCAACGATGCCCAATCGATGAAGCGTTTGCGTCCCCGTTTCGATGCCAAAGGGCGAGAGAGTCGATGAGCGTTGATTGGCTCTACCGTGTTTCGGATCGGAATCGACGGATATTTTAAGGACCGATCTTATGCCCGCTTCCGACTCCAAAGTCGTGCAAGAGACCGTCGCCGATATTCTTTCTCCGGCGATGTTCGATTCTCTTTGGACGAGCAACTACGACAAAGTATTGCCGATATCCGTGCTGGGTTTCGATCTCTCGTCGATGTTACCGGCGATGTTCTATCTCTTTCGCTACGGTCAACGCCGAGGGGTCGGTCGCTTTTCGAAAGCATTCACCCCGGATGTACAGACCCTCGGACAAAATAAAAAAGAGGTGAGCATCGATAGAGTCGGCGAGGGACTTTTGCAAGACGATGCTTTTACGGGATTCGACGGCGAGGTCGAAAAAGCGATTCTCGGCGATCTTCTGCTGAGTTTCTGTTTGGAAAACAAAGAGCGCAAAACCGGCAGGGATCGGCAGATCCAGCGAGTCTTTCCGGTGCATTATCTATCGAGCTGGATCGATCTCCCCCAAAAATCGGTTAATTTGCGTTACGTGCCGGAAATGATGGTTTCTATCTTGGCTGATGGTCAAGAAGATTTCGTCGAGCCCTGCAAACCCGGCTCCGAAGACGATAAAGACGGAAATTCTTTCGCCGTCGGCCACGGGTATGAGAACAATATTCTGATCCGGGCATTCAATCAGGGGATCGAGAGAAAAAAAGCCCCGACGATTGAAGACAGAAGGTCGGATCGCTTTGGCGAAAACGAAACTACCGTCGGCCTCGATCAGTTGTTGATGATCCGCTTGGCACAGCGGATCGAAGAAGCCCCGGGCCCTTTGCACTCGAGACCGGGATCAAAAACCATCACCCCGAGTAATTTGGAACGGAGGATCCCCAATCAACGCCCGATCGTCGAAAGGACGAGTCGGGAATTTTCCGAAGATATCCGCCTTTTCCTCGCGGCCTATTCCAAATCCCTTCCTCGTCATTGTCTGATCGAGATGTTGGAATCGGGGATGGCGATCGGTTTGACCTCCATCTTGACCGCCACCGTCGATGCATCCTTGCAATGGGAGAAAAAGGGAAGGGTTCCTGCGGTCGAGAATCAATCCCCGGCTAAAGTTTTCGTCGACTGCTCGTTAGGGGTGGATAGCAAGATTCGGAATTTGGCCGAAATATCGATGGACCATCTGATCCGCAGGGTGGAATCTTTTCCCGAGGTCTTGATGGCTCTTCGTATCCTCGATTTTCAGGCCTCGAGCAATCGACGGATAAGGGATATGAATTTGCCGACCCGCCCCTATTCGACCCGATGGCTCGATCTGTTGGGAGAACTCCTGCACGACTGCCACGATCAATCATCCAGAATTCGTCTTCTTATCGAGGAAAAACTCGAGAATTTGTCGCTGGCGATAGACGAATCCTACCCCAAAGGCGAGTACGAGCGACTCAAGAATATCCTCGAAGACAAAAAGCGGGAACCCAATCCGATTTTGCGTTTGGCAAGAGGGTTGACGGCGTTGATGGGTCCGTCTTTTTCTTTCAGGCATTTGACGGAAATGACGAATTCCTGTTTTTATATCAATCGCCCCAACGGTATCGCCCTCAGCCGAAAGACGACTCGTGGACAGACGAAAAGACGAGATGCAAGGTCGATGGTCTTGAGCGACAGCGCCTTGGACTATCTCGTTCATTTGCATATATTGAATAGGGATCATCGCTCTTCGAAGCCCGGGATATCGTTCGAATCCTTTATGGAGAGAATTCGCGAAAGATACGGTTTTTATATCGATCGACCTCCCCCGGGGATGGATATCTCGAAGGCCATCTTGCAAAGGAATCGTTCGATCCTCGAAAGACGCCTGCGTGATTTGGGTTTGTTGTTGGGGGTCAACGATGCCCAATCGATGAAACGCTTGCGTCCCCGTTTCGAGATCATCGAAGAGGCGATCGATCGAGGGAACGACAAGGGAGGTCGCAATGCTCGGCTCTGAACCCCTAGCGGTGAAAAAGATCGTCGACGACGTTCTTTCCAAGAAGATGAGCGATGCGCTCTGGACCGGCAACTACCGCAAGGTATTTCCGATCACGGTACAGGAGTTCGATCTCTCGACGATGTTGCCGGCGATCTTCTATCTCTTTCGCTACGGACAGCGTCGTGGGCAAGGGAGTTTCTTCAAGACCTTCGCTTCGAGGGCGGGGGAAAGGGGAAAAAACGCCGGACAAAAAGAAGGCAAACCGACGATCGATCGAGTCGGTGAAGTTCTTGCGGAAAAGGATACTTTCAAGGGTTTCGGCGGCGAAACCGAAAAAGCGATCTTGGGCGATCTCCTGCTGAACGCTTGTTTGGGAAACAAGTCGCACGAACCCGGTCGCGATAAAAAGATCCAAAGGCTCTATCCGACGCATTATCTATCGAGTTGGATCGATCTTCCCGACCGCCCGGCGCATCTGCGCAACGTACCGGAAATGATGGTTTCCATCTTGGCCGACGGCCAAGGAGATTTCGTCGATCCCGAAGGGTTGGACTCCAAAAAGATATCCAAAAAGATATCCAAAAAGAAGTCCGAAAAAGACGAATCCGACAATCCCTTCGCCGTAGGTCTCGGCCACGAAAGAAATCTTTTGGTTCGAGCCTTCAATCAGGGCGTGAGAAGAAACGAGGCTTCCCCGCTCGAGGACCGAGCGTCGGATCGTTTCGACGAAAACGAATCGACCGTCGGTTTGGATCAGTTGTTGATGATTCGTTTGGCTCAATCGATCGGGGAGGCCCCCGGGCCCTCGCGAGAGGGAGCGAAAAACGCCGTAAATAGAGCGTCGGGAGCGAGCATCCCCAACCAACGTCCGATCGTCGAAAGGACGAGCCGGGAATTCTCCGAAGATATCCGTCTCTTTCTGGCGGCTTATTCGAAATCCCTTCCTCGTCATCGATTGATCGAGATGCTCGAATCGTGCATGGCGATCGGATTGACATCCATGCTGAGCGCGAGCGCCAAGACGATATCGTATTGGGTAGAAGAAGGCCGGATTCACGACCAAGCGGATCAGAAACCGGCCGAGTTTTTCGTCGATTGTTCGCTCGGAGTCGATAGAAAAATCCGGGAGGTGGCAGAGCGATCGATGGATGAACAGCTGCGCCGGATGCGGGATTTCCCCGTGATTTTGATGGTCCTTCGCGTCCTCGATTTTCAAGCCTCTTTGGATTCTCGAATCAAGGATTTGCCGACCCGCCCGCATTCGAGGCAATGGTTGAATCTTTTGGGGGATCTGCTCTATCAACGCTCCAAACAAGCGCAGAGGATTCATATTCTCGTCGAAGACAAAGTGGAATCGCTTTTATCCGAATTGATCAAGCACTATCCGCACGAGAACGAATACGCCGAAGCCAAGAGTCTTCTCTCGGGGGAATCGCCGAAGTCGGCGAATCATGCCAATCCGATCTTTCGTTTGGCCAGAGGCTTGGCGAGCCTGATGGGGAACTCGTTTTCCTACGGCAAATTCATCGGCATGATGGATTCCGGGTTCCATATCAATCGTCCCAACGGTATCGCCAACAAGAGAAGGAAGACCGTAGACGGGACGAGAAGGGAGGCAAGGTCGATGGTATTGAGCGATTCCGCCTTGGGCTATCTCGTTCATCTGCATGCGCTGGGAAATCGGAAAAACACCGGGCGTTCGCAAATCCCTCTCAAAGACTTTATCGAACTGATCCGAAAAAGGTACGGATTTCATATCGATCGTCCCCCCGAAGGGATGGATATCCCGAATAGCATATTGGAAAGAAATCAATCGATCCTCGAAAGACGCTTGCGCGATCTGGGATTGTTGATCGGGGTCAACGATGCTCAATCGATGAAACGTTTATGTCCTCGCTTCGAATTCGACAAGGAGATTCGAGATGGGATGGACTGATACGCACGGCGAGTTGCTCGCCAAGGCCTTCGAAAAGATCCTCGCGACCGATGCCGCCCATTCGGTATCCGTCGAGGACGGCGCCATGGCATTCGCCCGCTGTTTGGATTCCGAGGTCATCGAGAGATTTGCTTCGTCGGGAAATTTTTCGATCCCCGGTTGGGAGGTCTACCGGGTTGCGGATCGGGAGGAAGGCAAGCACACCATCACTGCAGATCGGGCAGTGGAAATTCGAGAGGACAAGGGTCGTCCGGTGTTGCTCTTGGTAGACGGCGACCGCGCGGGCGCGGGGATGGACGGAATTTATAGCGCGGCGCGGGAGATCAAGGAGGAGGCTCTTTTCGAAAAAGCGAAAGGGATAGCGCGGGCGAGGATCAAAGACGAGCAATCCGGCGATATAAGAGATTATGCGGAAAAGGCGTGCACGATAGCGAGAAGACGAAGCGGTGTTTCGCCGTGGAGCGAGTTCGATTTTCTTTGCAATATCGCCGCCTCCGGCCGACACCCCGGGGAGCTCCTTCCCTTGATCGGTTTGTGGCCGATCGATTCTTCGGAAGACAGAGACGAGCCAAAGGTATATTTGGAACGGTCGCGCCAACTCGCCGATCGCTTCTTCTCGGCGACATCTCGTTATTCGATCGACGAGGAATTCGAAGCCTTGGGACTGCGTCCCGACAAAGAGCAGAAGGAAAAGTTGCATGCGCTTCTCAATCTTTCCAAAACCGCCTCCCCGCTTGAAGTGATGGGAAAACTCGAAGGGGATCTTCGGATCGGAAAGATCAAAACCGTGGAACCGGAGGATATCGAGACCATTAGAATCACGAGTTGGGTGGGTAAAAACGGAAAACCCCTTTCATGGTCGGGACTCAAACAAAAGGAAGACGACGAAGTTCCATCGTTGATTATCGATCTGAATGCCAAGGAAAGCGGGAAGTATTCGAAACTGACCGTCAAATGGAAGACCAAACCCGAGGGAATCCCTAAAAACAAGATTTTCTATCGGGTCGTGATCATGGCTGGAGGTGAGGAATTAACTGAGGCCGTCGATCTGCCTCATTCGGGAGGTAAAGAAGAAAAATACATATTCACGAATGATAGCTTTACAACTCCCGATGAGCCGTTCAGTATTCCCACCGCCGAAGTTTTGATTAGCGTTCGTGATAAAGAGGATGTGAAGGCCCAAAGCGAGATTTTCGCGATCGTTTCCGGAGAAACGGAATCGGATGAGGAAAAAGAAAGCACCGGCAAGAAGGTGCGCGCTTTTTCCGAAGGGGCGATCGAACTCGAAGACCGAAAGAATATCAAGAGCGTGATTGACAAACCCTTGGAAAAAAGCAAAGAGGGAAGGATCGATCCCAAAGATTTCCTCGCCTTGACCTTCAAAGAGGGCAATCTCAATAAAAACTTCCGCGTCTTCTATCCCCCCTTGATACAAGAAGCGGATAAACAGTGGATTGCCTGCAAAGGAAAACAGATCGGACGCTGGATCATCAAGGTACAGCAATCGGGGGATTGCGCGCCGGAAAATCTTGATTTCCAACCGGTGGAGAAATTTGCGAGCATCGACGATGCCGCCTCCGAGCGGATCAAAGCGGTCAGCGCAAAAATGGCAGAGCGGTTCAAGTTGAACGGCGGCCCGGGGCAGATTTATGACGAGAACGCCGACGATTTCGCCACGGTTTCCGACTATATCAAGGCATGGTCGGATGTCTTTGCGAAAAACGGCGATCCGAAACTGGCGCTATGCCATACGGTCGAAGTGCAATCCCTTTCGGGGGCGACCATCGGCTTGATCGTCTTGCCCTCCCATCCCCTGCGGGTCGCTTGGCATAGCGCGTATGACAATCTTTTATTGCACGCCGCCTTCGTGGAATCGAAAGATCGCTCGACAAAGGATCTGCCGAAGGAATTCGAAGGCCTCGACGGCGCCATGTTCCCCGCTTTTTTGCCCAATCCCTATAACGATGGCGAAGACGAGGGCGGGGCATTCGTCTTCGCCGACACCCTGGGTTTCCATGCGGTGGCAATGGTGCCCGAGAGCAATAAGGAGCCCAAATCCTCGATCGCCATCCTCGCCCGCGCCTTGGGCGGTGTCGGATCGGAGAATGCGAGCCCGACCACCGGCGATCGAAGCGCGAAGGTATTGGGCAAGGAAATCATCAAATACCTCGATTGCCATGATATCGGCGTCGATGATGAGATTCCGCGCCGAATCCTGATTCATGCGATACGCGCCGGGGCGGGGTTGACCGTCGCCAAAGCGTTGAGCGAAGTTTGTTTGCGGGAGGAATCGAAGGATAAAAGACCGCGAGACGAAGACGAGGCGGAGAAGACTCCTTTGTTCATCTTGGAGTTCTACTCGTCGGAGGATCGGCGCGGTATCGCCGGGCGTTTCATCGCCGAGGCGACGGAAAAACGTCGGCGCGGATCCGGCACATTGGCGCCCGAAGATCGATGGATGCTCGATTCCGTCAGGCTTCCCGGGGATATCAATCATCTGCCGCGCCTGCGCTGGGCGCGACGAGAGGACGAAACTCCCGAACAAGCGGCGCACCTTGCGATCGCTTTCGATAGTTTCGACTCCAAAGTCGTCTCCCAAGCGAGCGAGGATGTTCGCCCGGCACCTTTATATGCTTTCGGGCTGCTTTCTTTTTACGAGCGGGAATACGAGGGCACGCCGAGTCCGAGCTGGCATAGCGTGGTGCGCCCTTTGGGGAAAGGGAAGGGCGAAGGAGAAAAGCATCCTTCGCAGAAGGGAAAGAAGGCCCACTCCGAACGATTGGCTCGCTTGCAGGAATTGATCTATCAGGCGGCCGGTCGGCATATCGACGCCACCGCCGCCGATCCGTGGCCGGTTTTGAAAACCGATATCTCGGAGGAAAAAGAAAAAAGCCTCGCTAAGATCCATCGGCTATGCGATTGGGTGGTCGCTTTGGATCGCAATGCCGGGGTCGAATATTTCGATTCCCCCCGCGGCAACCCGAGTGTTTACGATACTTATGTGATCGATTGCGTGCCCGAGCGCGACGATCTCGGCTGTTTGCAGATGATCACCTCGACGGGAAACTTGGAGGAAATTCACGATATCCTCGCTCGCGCTCTGGGTGATATGAGTCTCGATCATAATGTCGATAACACGGAATTTCTGATGCAAAGCCTCAAAGCGCTCAGCGGAAGGCTCGTGATTCGGCTGACCGGAAACCGGCAATCGCAGATTTCGGAGATCGTCTCGTTGGCCTTCAGTTACGCCTTTTGCAAGAACGCCCCCGAAGACGACGTGTGCTGGTTGCCTCTCGATCGAGGTTTTTTGATTCCCGTCGACGATATCTTGGATATCTTGCCGCTCTTGAAAGAAGGAGGAGGCGAGAAGGCCAAGATATTCCGTCCGGATCTGATCTATGCCTCGGTGGTTCCGCGCAAGGGGCTTTGCTTTCAATTCATCGAGGTGAAATATCGCGGCAATCTATATAGCGCAAGAGATCTCGATTTGTCCAAAAAGATCGAGAAACAAATCGGCACCCTTCGCAAACGATGGGAAGAGGGTTATTTCGAAGAGGGGCGTCAATCCATCAGAGCGATTCGGCGTGCCAAACTCGCTCGCGTCCTGCATTTCTATGCGAAAAAGGCGCACCGCCACGGTCTTTCGGATGAGAGATATAAGGAGATCGCCGCCGAGATCGACAAGATGATCGAAAAGGGCGGGGATTATTCCTTTGCCGATGCCAAGACCCAAGGAGGCGATCGGGGCTGGATATTTTGTCCCGAGTATTTACCCAAGAAGCCGACGAAGGTTTCGATCGAGGGCGAAGAGACGGATATCTATCTTTTCGGTCCCGGGGAATTGCTCGATGCGATGCCTTACCGACAGCATTTTGCAAGCGTCCCGGATCGGGTCGAGGATCAGGGCGAGGATCAGGACAAAGATCAGGACAAAGAACCCTCATCGCCCCCGACGATTCTCCTCGGAAAAAATCCGAATAACGGCGAGGATGTCAATTGGAACGTGACCATCAAAGGAAATCCTCATCTGCTGATCGGCGGCTTGCCGGGGATGGGGAAGACCACTTGCCTGCTGAATCTTTGCAAACAGATGAACGAACAAGGCATCGTTCCGATCGTCTTTTCCTTCCATCAGGATATCGACGAAAAACTCGAAGAGGAGATCGGATCGATTCGTTTCGTCGAGCCTGACAAGCTGGACTTCAACCCTTTGCAAATCATGGAGCGAGACAATCGCAACGCGCATCTCGATGCTGCGGCGGCGATCCGGGATATCTTCACGGCGATTTTTCCCGATATCGGAAGCGTTCAGACGGGAAAAATCAGAGAGGCGGTCAAGAAAAGTTTTATGGAGAAGGGCTGGGGGAAGGAGGATGCCACCGACGAGATCGAAGATCCGGCTTTCGGCCGTTTCGTCGAGATATTGAGGCAAGAATCGAAACCGGATAAGGGGCTGCGCAACCTGTTGACGCGTTTGGAAGAACTCGAGGATTACGGCTTTTTCGAAACCCGGCAAGCCAAGGGCAGCCTGTGGGAGAGCGAGCGGCCGATCGTGATTCGGATACACGGCACCCGGAACGAAAGCCTCCAAAGAGCCCTCGCCTCGTTGGTGTTTTACGGTCTTTATAAAGATATGTTTCAGCGCGGCTTGCAGGATCGAATCACCCATGCGCTGATCTTCGACGAAGCGCATCGCGTCGCCGCTTTGAAGTTGATCCCCACCATGGCCAAGGAGTGCCGAAAATACGGTATTTCCTTGGTGCTCGCCTCGCAAGAAGCGAAGGATTTCGACCCTTCGGTTTTTTCCGCGATCGCGAATTATTTGGTTTTGAGACTCAACGAGATCGACGCCAAATCGCTGGTGCGCAATGTGGCGGGTTCGCGGCAGGAGCGAGACCTGATAGATCGGATCAAGCAGATGGAGCGCTTCAACGCTTTTTATTTTCAAGAGGGGCGGAGAGATCCCGATGAGGTGGCTCTTTCCCCCTAAGCGTTTTCAGTCCGGGTCTCGAAGCCGGGTCTCGAAGCCGGATCTCGAAGTCGGGTATCGAAGTCTTTTCGGTCTTCGGCTCGGGGATCCGGTTTATAGGCTCATCCCTTCGCTTCGCCGCCCGCGGGCTTCACCCGCAACGTGAAGGTGATGGGGCCGTCGTTGGCCAAGACCACGCGCATGCGGGTCGCGAAGCGGCCGCATTCGACCTGCGGATGTCGCTTGCGAGCGATCATCACCATGAAGTCGAAGAGCCGTCGCCCGATCTCCGGGGGTGCGGCGGGGGAAAGCCCGGGTCGAGCACCGGAGCGAGTGTCGGCGGGAAGGGTGAACTGCGGCACCAAGAGCAGGCCGCCGCCGGTATCGGCAAGGCTCAAGTTCATCTTGCCCGCCTCGTCGGAAAAAACGCGGTAGCCGATCAAACGCTCGATCAGGCGCTCGGCCTCGCGTTCGCTGTCGCCGCGCTCCACCCCGATGAGGGTCATCAGGCCGCGGTCGATCGCCGCGACGACCTCGCCCTCGATCTCCACCTTGGCGAAATCCACTCGCTGCAAAAGACCGATCATTTTTTTCGACTCGATCGTCGATCCGTCGGCGACCGCTCGACCCGCGTCCGCGATTCAACCCTCGGCGATCTCGGTCGAGAAATTCGCCGGGGAAACGATTTCCAGCACCTCGAAATCATCCGAACAGGCGATTTCCCGATGCAAGATGCCCGGCGGTTGGAGGACGCAATCGCCGGGTTCCAAGCGGTGCACGCCTTGGCCCTCGTATTCGAATTCCCCCCAGCCCTTGAGCACCAGCACGAGCTGGAAATCGCAACGATGCAGATGCCATTGCCGCACCTCGTCTGCGGTTTTTTCGCCGTTCGCGCGGATGATATGGGCGATATATCGACCCTTGGTTCCCTCCTCGATGCCGAGATCGCGATAGTCGAAAATCGCCCGCAGGCCGGGATTCCATCGCGCATCGGAGGCCTTGGCATGCACGAAATCGAAGCCCTCGGTATTCGCGCCGGTGGTCGGTGGAGCCATCGTTTTTTCTCCTTCGAAAAGTTCGATCGCCGGGATTCAATCCTCATCCATCGCTATCGATCGGCGCCGGTCGCAGGCCGTAAAGCCCGGAGCGGGACATTTTGGGGAGCATCGCCCCGCTTTCGAACACTTGTACCGGGCAGGGAGCGTCGCCGAGCGAGGCGAAGAGTTTCGTTTGCTCCTCCAAGGGCCAAGCCGGCATTTCCTGGCCGACGCGGTAGGTATAGCCAGGGCCCATTCTGCGGGTGATACGAAGACCGGACGATTCGCAATCCGCCCGCAGCCGGCACACGAATTGACGGGTGATCGACTCGACCGCCAGCCAACCCGCGCTGTCGAGGAGGAGGGCGGTAACCGCATCGTCCGCCGCCATCATCTCGTCGATGGCGCTGTCCAAAGCCCCCCCGGCGGTCAGGGCGAAGACCAAGACGGAGTCGCAGCCGCGGAGAAAGTGCGGGAAGGCACCGCATTCGAAAGACACCCCGTCGCCGAGGTTCAGCCGCGATTCGATGCACGATTCGATCGCCACCCGCCGGTAGCCCGCTTCTCCGGCGGTGATTTCGCCGGCGATCGCCGCCGCCTTTTGCGCCGCTCGGCGAATCGGGCGCCGCACCTTTTCCATGTCGCGATAGCCCTGCAGGCGCAGGATCCGCTCCACCGGTACGTCCACCGGCTCGGCCTTGAAATATCCGGTGGCGGCAAGTGCCGGGATCAGGTGATCCGATGGGGTCGTCGCTTCGCTCATGCCGCGTCCAAGACCATGCGATCGATCGTTCGGGATCGAAGATACGAGGGGTCGGGTAAGGGATATCGATGACAATCCCGTTTTGTACAGGAGACGATTGTATAAGAGACGATTGTACGCAAGTCAGTGCACCGGTCGATAGCGCGAAGACACGATTATCCGATTGTCCGAGACGCTTTGCGATGACCGATGATCTTGGAGGCTATCCCCGGCTTTTCGAAGATATCGGGCATATCGCTTGTTCCCGATCCGCTCCTTCGCAGGTGGGTTTTCAGCCTCTCGTGTTCAGCCTCTCGCTTTCAGTCTCGAGCCCGGGATGGGGACGCCTCGATCGCCGTGATAAAAACGACGAGGCTCTTATCAATCCCTGATTCTTTCGATCTTCGCGCCGACGACTTCGAAATAAGCGTCATCTTCTTTCTCGGGATCGGGCAAATCATCGGCGTAATCGAGGAGAGGGGATTCGAGCAGTCGGTGAGAAAGGAGCATGGCGGCCAAGGTCTCGTCGCTTCCGTCGTAGTCGTCTTCGGTGGCGTCGAGTTCGGTGAGGGCGTCGTCCGCTCCGAACCAGTCGAGCAAGGAGGGGTCTTCTCGCACGGCGTTCAAGGCGCACCCCCGAGCGGCGTCGGGGTCTTGGCTATCGATCGCGACGATATCCTCGAAGTCTATGCGGTGGTTCACTTCGCTCTCCTTCGGGTTCACGTTAGGAGTCGGATTCGAAAAAACGGCGGCGGTCGGTTTTCGGGCAAGTCCCTCTCGCTTCGTGACGACCGCTCCCGCGCTCGCAAGAGGGGGGAGGGTGGAGATCGTTTCCCTCGGGGAGCCGAGAGGGAATTATAGGGTTTCGAGACGATCCTTCGATGCCCGATGTCAAGGATGCCTCGATCCTCGATGCGGGTATTTTGGTCATATCGAGGGCTCGCCGCGCTTTTTTTTCGCAAGGCTCGGCGTCTTTCGCACGAGAAAGCGGGCTCTTCGATGGCCGAACGATACCGAACAGGTGGTATATTCTCGCAAAGCGGAAAAAGGGCGAAGGGCAAGAGCCGAGATCAAGGGCTTCGAAAAAGGAGTGATCGAGGCGAGCGTTTTCTCGGCCGATTTTCGCGAAGATCGATTCATCATCGCCGATTCGAGGCATCGAAGCCCCCGAAGCCGAACGACTTTTTACCGTATCGATTGACTTTTCGCGTCCCGGTTTTCGCAGTCGGGCCATCGGAGGGTGGTCGCGACCGATGCCGCGAGACGATAATCTTGATAGGGAATCTATTGGATGATCATAGAAGATATCGAGAAAATCGAGATGCTGCCGAAGATACGGCGCGGCGTTTCCCGCAAAAGCCATATCCGCCCCGGGCAAGTGCGTTTGTATCAGGCCGACTGCTTGAAGGTGATGGATCTCTATATCGACTACTTCGGGACGCAGGGCTGTTTCGATCTGATCTTCACCGATCCGCCTTATTTTCTTTCGAACGGCGGCATCACCTGTCGCTCGGGAAAAATGGCGCGTGTCGACAAGGGTGAATGGGATCGTTCCAAAGGGGTCGATCTCAACCATGAATTCAACACCGCTTGGCTTTCGCGCTGCCAAAAACTGCTGCGGCGAGACGGCACCCTTTGCGTTTCGGGAACCCACCACGGAATCCATTCGGTCGGATTCGCGATGCAGCAGTTGGGGATGAAGATGCTCAACACCGTGATCTGGCAAAAGCCGAATCCGCCGCCGAATCTCTCGTGCCGCTATTTCACGCATTCTTTCGAGACCCTGCTATGGGCGGCGAAGAACGAAAAATCCAAGCATATTTTCAACTATCCGGAGATGCGCGAGGAGAACGGCGGCAAGCAGATGAAGGATATTTGGACCTTGCCGGCACGCGACAAGGCGAGCGAACGGGGTTGCGAATCGATCGCGCGGCATCCGACGCAAAAGCCGATTGCGCTGTTGAATCGCATCGTTCGCGCCGGCAGCAACGAAGGGGATCTGATTTTCGATCCCTTCGCCGGCAGCGCCTCCACCGGGGTGGCCGCGCTTTCGAACGATCGGCAATTCGTCGGCTGCGAGCTCGAAGCCGAATATTTTCAGATGGCGGTCGCCAGGCTGAAAGACCTTCGGGCAGCCGATTCCGTACCCGAGATGTCAACATGAAAAAAGCCGGCGTCGGCGGTGGAAACAAAGCCCCCGGAACGATCTTCGAATACGAGATCGATCGATATCTCGCACGAATGCCCGGTTATTCGGTGGCGAGGGCAAAGTGCAAGGGGGAGCAAAGGCTTTTATATAACGATCGATGCGTTGCATACCGGGGCAAAAAACAGGCTTTTTGTCGCCATTCGGAGAATGACGGGGTTGTATGGAAGGATGTGATAGGAAGACGGATATCGCCTCATGTTGCGCCTCATGTTGCGCCTTATGTCGCGCCCCATGCCGCAACCCATGCCGCAACCCTTCGCGAAGTTCGAAATACGATTGACATCGTGCAGACAAAAGACCGAAAGATGGCGGCTTCCGCTGACTATAGGCTTGCGACCTGCGCCTTCGAAAAGCGGCGATATAAGAAGCTGCCCGAGGCTGTGGAGATCGGCGGAGTCGAAAATATTTATATTCTAAATCGCCGCTATCGCGAATATCGTGAAGGTAGTTGCGAGGGCGAAGACGTTTTCAAGTCGATCGAAGCGGTCGGTCGCGATGATGGTTTCGAGCGATCCCCCTTCGATTCGATAGGACTCCCCGAGGACTGATCGCCTCGAAGCCTCGTTCCGTCGAGTATCGGCCATGGCATCGATCCGACGGTGCATCCTTCGAACGAGCGGAGCAACGATAAGCATGCACGAAAGGGCGGGACGACATTTTCTGCAGATCCCGGGTCCGACCAACGTCCCCGGTCGTATCCTGCGGGCGATCGAGCGGCCGACGATCGACCATCGCGGCCCCGCTTTCGCCGAACTGGGGCAAAGGGTCTTGGCGGGGATGCGGCGCATTTTCGCCACCGAGTCTCCGGTGGCGATTTTCCCTTCCTCGGGGACCGGCGCGTGGGAAGCGGCGCTGGTCAATACTTTGGAGCCGGGACATCGGGTGTTGATCTGCGAGACCGGGCATTTTTCGACCCTGTGGGCGACGATGGCCACTCGCCTCGGTCTCGAGGTGGAACTTCTCGAAGGCGATTGGCGAAGCGCGGCGGATCCGGCGCGTATCGAGGCCTTTCTCGCCGCCGATCCGGCGCATACCATCAAGGCCGTGGCGGTGGTGCATAACGAGACCTCCACCGGCATCGTCAGCGATATCCCGGCGGTGCGCGCCGCCATCGACGCCGCCTCCCATCCGGCCTTGCTGCTGGTCGATACCATCTCCTCTTTGGGCTCGATCGACTATCGCCATGACGAATGGGGAGTGGATGTCAGCGTCGGGGGATCGCAAAAAGGTTTGATGCTGCCACCGGGTCTGGGCTTCAACGCGATCGGCGACAAAGCCCTGGCCTGCGCTCGTGCGGGACGCGGCATGGCGCGTTCCTACTGGGATTGGAATGCGATGCTCGAGGCCAACGAGAGCGGTTATTTTCCTTATACCCCGGCCACCAATTTGCTTTTCGGTCTCGCCGAGGCCATCGATATGCTCTTGGAGGAGGGGCTTGAGGGTGTTTTCGCCCGCCACCGCCGGCACGCCGAAGCCACCCGCCGGGCGGTGCAAGGATGGGGACTCGAGTTGTGGTGTCGCCGCCTCGAAGAGCATTCCTCGTCGTTGACGGCGGTGTGTCTCCCCGAGGGCCACAGCGCCGATGCCCTGAGGCGTATCATTCTCGAGCGTTTCGACATGTCCTTGGGCAACGGACTCGGACGCTTGGCGGATCGGGTATTTCGGATCGGGCATTTGGGCGCCTTCAACGACCCGATGCTGGCGGGAACGCTCGCCGGGATCGAGATGGGCCTCGCATTGGCGAAGGTGCCTCATCGTCGCGGCGGAGTCGGTGCGGCCCTCGACTATCTGACGGAACAAGCGAAATCCGAAATCCAAAGATCCGAAACTTGAGCGCCGGGTGCGACGCCAGCAAGACTTAGCATGATCGAAAAGACGAGGCTCGAACCGACGCCGACGGGCAAGCGAAAAAAAGCGAGGGAGATCGGAAGCGGCGAAGCCTCGTTTCGACAGCGACCGAGCCGACGGCGATCGATCCCCTACCGCTCCTGTGTCGATCCCGTCCTCATGTCGCCGATCGCTTTTCGCTGTCCGACGAGCCCTGGTTTTGAAGACCCGAAGCGAAGACCCGATTCGAAGACCCGAAGGGATATGCCCCGCAGCCCGATCATGAAAACCTGTTTTCTCGATCACCGTGCCGGGGAAACCCGCCGCCGGAAAATCGGACGATGCCCGCCGATATTCTTCGCGGGCTTTTTTCCCTTCGAACCGGCCTTGTCTGCCGATTCGAGACACCTCGTTTCGGAGTTCGTCGTATTCGATGCCCCCTTCTTTCGCGCTCGCCGTTGGCGCTCACCCTTCGCGATCACCCTTGCGGCGACGAGCCTCGATCGGGAAAATACCCTCCCTTGTGGCCGATGCTGATATTGTTCGCTCTCGTCGCCGGGGCTTCGAAAGAGAATTCGAAAAAGAAAGAACGCCGGCGTCAAATCCGTCGCGACGAACGCATCGAGGAATGGCTCGCGAAGATGTCCGAGGACAAAGACCGCGATCGCAATCCCTAGCGCCGCTATCGCGACCGACCACTGAACGCGGAACACCATGACCACGACCATCGGATACACGCTCGCCGGGCTCGGCTTTCTCTTGCTGACCCTCGGTGGCGCCGAAGCGACCGAAGGCGACGCCGAAGCCACGCGATTCGTCGAATACGCGCAATCCGCGAATATTCGACCGCCGATGTCGAAGTGGAGATGGGTGAGAGACGCTCGAATCATCGAGCGTGCAGACAGACGAAACCGGTCGACCTCGACATCGAGAAAGACCGAGTCCCAAAAACAGGCGACGGGAATCGCCGGTTCGCTCATCGCCGTCATCGTCGTCATCGGTGTCGGCGCCGGGTTCGTGAGTCTGTTCGCTCGGAAATAAGGACACCACGATGAACACGATCATCCGCTACACGCTCGCAGCCGGCTTCATCGCGCGGTCTTTGCTCGTGTTCGCATCGTACGAATCGTACGAGCGTCGATAATATGTTCGCGTCCGGCAAAGGGCTTTTCAGCGCCCCCTTCGTCTCCTTGGGCGAGGGAGCGAGATTCGAAGCCCCCCATCGCTTCTTCTGCGAAGCGCCGGCGTGATCCTCTTTCGCCCGCCGATCCCTCTCGCCCTTCATTCGATACCCGAAAACGCATGCCATCTGCACATCACGAGGCGCGCCGTCGCCGTCATCCCGGATCCGGTCGCGGAAGCGCTCGCCCCTTTCCGAAGGGCCGACAGGTCGACCCCGAAGCCTTGGCGGAGATCCGCGATCTGCTCGGCGACCGCCCGCGTCGACGCGACCTGCTGATCGAGCACCTGCACCTGATCCAGGATAAATATCATTGCATCGCCGCCGCTCACCTCGCCGCCTTGGCCCAGGAGATGCGCTTGCCGATGGCGGAGGTCTTCGAAGTCGCCACCTTCTACGCCCATTTCGACGTTCTGCGCGAGGACGAGCCTCCGCCGCCGGCGATAACGGTGCGGGTTTGCGACAGTCTCTCGTGCGAGTTGGCCGGTGCCAAAGCCCTGCTCGATGGACTGCCGGCTTCGCTCGCGGCGCGGGCGAGGGTGGTTCGCGCTCCCTGCATGGGTCGTTGCGACCGGGCTCCGGTGGTCGAGGTCGGCCATCGCCACGTCGATCATGCGGACGAGGCATCGATCCGGGCGGTCGTCGATTCCGGCGATTTCGCGCCCCGAATCCCCGATTACCGCCCCTTGCAAGCCTATTGCGACGATGGCGGCTACAGCCTTTTGCGTCGCTGCTTGGCAGGCGAGATCGATTTCGAGGAGATCGTCGGGGCGCTCGACGAAGCCGGGCTTCGAGGATTGGGCGGCGCCGGATTTCCCACCGGCCGCAAATGGCGGATCGTGCGCGGCTTCCCCGCCCCGAGATCGATGGCGGTGAATGCCGACGAGGGCGAGCCGGGCACTTTCAAGGATCGCCATTATCTGGAAAGCGATCCGCATCGTTTTCTCGAAGGGATGCTCGTCGCCGCTTGGGCCGTCGAGGCCCAAGAGGTCTATCTCTATCTGCGCGACGAATACCCCTTCATCCGGGAATTGCTGCTGCGCGAAATCGAAAAACTCGAAGGCGCAGGGCTCAGCCGCCATACCCGCATTCATCTACGGCGCGGTGCCGGGGCCTATATTTGCGGCGAGGAGTCCTCGATGATCGAATCGATCGAGGGCAAGCGCGGCCTGCCGCGTCACCGCCCCCCTTATGTGGCCGAGAAAGGAATTTTCGGTCGTCCCACGCTGGTGCAGAACGTCGAAACCCTCTACTGGATTCGCGATATCGTCGAAAAAGGCCCGCAGTGGTTCAATACCCAAGGACGCAACGGCGGCAAGGGTCTTAGGAGCTATTCGGTTTCCGGGCGCATCGCATCCCCCGGGGTCAAACTGGCGCCGGCGGGGATCACCCTGCGCGAGCTCGTCGACGAGTTCTGCGGCGGCATGCTCGCCGGACATCGCCTGCGCGGCTATCTGCCCGGCGGGGCTTCGGGCGGCATCTTGCCGGCCTCGATGGCGGATCTGCCCCTCGAATTCGGGACCTTGGAAAAGCACGGCTGTTTCGTCGGCTCCCATGCGGTGGTGGTGCTCTCGGATCGAGACGATATGAAGGCGGTGGCCCTCAACCTGATGCGCTTTTTCGAAGACGAGAGTTGCGGGCAGTGCACGCCTTGTCGCGTGGGAACGGCCAAGGCGGTGCGCCTGATGGACAAGGACAGTTGGGACGAGGCCCTGTTGGAGGAGCTCGGTCAGGTCATGAGCGACGCCTCGATTTGCGGTCTCGGGCAGGCGGCGGCCAATCCCTTGAACGCCGTGCTGCGATATTTTCGGGAAGAGGCGGGGCTTTCCCGCTAGATGCGCCATTCGGCAGCCCTTCGTCGGGATGCCTGGTTTTCATGACGCTTTTTTCATGGCGCTTTTTCATGGCACTGTTTCATGGCGCTTTTTCATGCCATGTTTCATGCCATTTTTTCATGGCCATAGCCGACGGATGCAAAGCAGCGGGAAGATCGCCTGATGCCCCCAACAAACGAATCGACACACGAATCGACAAGCGAAACGATACGCTTCACCCTTGACGGACGTTCGGTCGACGCCCGTTCCGGCGAGACCATCTGGCAAGTCGCGCAGCGTATCGGCACCGACATCCCCCATCTTTGTCATGCCGACGAACCCGGCTATCGCCCCGACGGCAATTGCCGCGCGTGCATGGTCGAGATCGAGGGCGAGCGCACCCTCGCCCCTTCCTGTCAGCGCCAGGTCGCGCCCGGGATCGAGGTGCGCACCGGCAGCGAGCGCGCCGCCTTCTCGCGCCGGATGGTGATGGAACTCCTGCTTGCGGATCAGCCCCCTCGCGAGCGCGCCCACCACCAAGACGCCAAGATCTGGCAATGGGCCGAGCGTCTCGACCTCTCGGGCAGCCGCTTTCCCGCCCGTTCGTCGCTCCCTCCCGATGCCAGCCATCCGGCGATGCGGGTGCAGCTCGATGCCTGCATCCACTGCAATCTTTGTGTCCGCGCCTGCCGCGAAGTGCAGGTCAACGACGTGATCGGCATGGCGGGGCGCGGCTCCGATGCGAAGATCGTCTTCGATTTCGACGATCCGATGGGGCAAAGCACCTGCGTCGCCTGCGGGGAATGCGTGCAGGCCTGTCCGACCGGGGCTTTGATGGAGGCCAACTTGGTGGACGAGGCCGGTTTGGACCGCCGCCTGAAACTCGACGAGGTCGACAGCGTTTGCCCCTATTGCGGGGTCGGTTGTCAGATCACCTACCAGTTGCGGGAGAACCGGATCGAGGCGGTGCAGGGTCGCGACGGACCCGCCAACCGCAAACGCTTATGCGTCAAGGGTCGCTTCGGCTTCGATTATGTCGCCCACCCCCATCGCCTGACCGCTCCTTTGGTTCGGCGCGAGGGCGTTCCCAAAACCGCCGATTGCGAGGTCGATCCCGCCGACCCCTCCACCCATTTCCGCACCGCGAGCTGGGAAGAGGCTCTCGATCGCGCCGCCGCCGGTTTCGTCGCCATCCGCGAGCGCGAGGGCTCGGCGGCCCTGTCCGGTTTCGGCTCCGCCAAGGGTTCGAACGAGGAGGCCTATCTCGTCCAAAAACTGGTACGCCAGGGTTTCGGCACCAACAACGTCGATCACTGCACCCGCCTTTGCCATGCCTCCTCGGTGGCCGCGCTGCTCGAGGGGATCGGCTCCGGAGCGGTAACCGCGCCCTTCACCGCTTGCGAGGAGTCCGATGTCATCATCGTGATCGGGGCCAACCCGGTCGAGAACCATCCGGTCGCGGCCACCTTCTTCAAGCAGGCGGCCAAGCGTTCGACCCTGATCGTGATGGACCCTCGCGGCCAATCCCTGCGCCGCCACGCCACGCATATGCTGCAGTTCAAGCCCGGCACCGATGTCGCCTTGCTCAACGCCCTGCTCAACGTCATCGTCACCGAGGAACTCTTCGATCGGCAATATATCGAGGCTCGGGTCTCGGGTTTCGAATCCCTCGCGCGCCATATCCGGGATTTCACGCCGGAGGAGATGGCTCCGATCTGCGGCATCGATGCCGATCTTTTGCGCGAGGTCGCCCGCACTTATGCCCGCGCCGAGCGGGGGATCATCTTCTGGGGGATGGGGGTCTCGCAACATACCCACGGCACCGACAACGCCCGCTGCCTGATCGCCTTGTCGATGATCACCGGGCATGTCGGTCGCCCGGGCACCGGGCTGCATCCCTTGCGGGGCCAGAACAACGTGCAAGGCGCATCGGATGCCGGGCTGATCCCGATGGTCTTTCCCGATTACCAATCGGTGGAGAGCGAGGAGATCCGCGCTCGCTTCGAGGATCTTTGGGGAAGGGCGCTCGATGCCGAACGCGGTCTGACGGTGGTCGAGATCATGGATGCGGTCCATGCGGGAACGATCAAGGGCATGTACGTCATGGGCGAAAACCCCGCGATGTCGGATCCGGATGTCGAGCATGCCCGCGCCGGGCTCGCCCGCTTGGAACACCTCGTGGTGCAGGATATCTTCCTGACCGAAACCGCCTTCCATGCGGATGTGGTGCTGCCGGCCTCGGCCTGGCCGGAGAAGGACGGGACGGTTACCAACACCAATCGTCAGGTGCAGATGGGGCGCGCCGCCCTCGCCTTGCCCGGCGAGGCCCGTCAGGACTGGTGGATCATCCAAGAGATCGCCCGCCGCATCGGTCTTGACTGGCAATATCGAGGACCGGCCGAGGTATTCGCCGAAATGCAAGGGGTGATGCCCTCGCTCGACAATATTTCCTGGGATCGGCTGCGCACCGAAAGCGCGGTCACTTATCCTTGCCCCGCTCCGGATCGCCCGGGGATGGATATCGTCTTCGGCGAGGGCTTTCCGACGCCGGACGGGCGTTCGCGGCTCGTACCGGCCTCGATCGTCCCCCCCGACGAGCAGCCGGACGAGGAATACCCGATGGTTCTGACCACCGGTCGGCAACTCGAGCATTGGCATACCGGCGCGATGACCCGCCGCGCCGATATGCTGGATCGCTTGGAGCCCGAAGCCGTGGCCAGCGTTTCCCCGGCCGATTTGCGCAAGTTGGGGATCGCCGCCGGCGATCTCGTGCGGGTGGCGACGAGGCGAGGGGAGATCTCGCTCAAGGCGAGGGCCGATACCGCGGTGCCTCCCGGCATCGTTTTCATCCCATTTTGCTACGCCGAGGCCTCCGCCAATCGATTGACCAATCCGGCCCTCGATCCTTTCGGTAAGATACCGGAGTTCAAATATTGCGCCGCGAGACTCGAGGCGATGTCGAAGGCGATGTCAGGCTGATGTCGGGGTGAACGAGGGTCTCGAATCGACTCGATAATCGACCCGATAACCGACCCGATAACCAAAGAGGAAGGGCATGAGCATCCGAACGTTCTTTTTTCTCGCCGCTTTTTGCTGTGCCGGCAGCGCTTGGGCCGCCAGCGTGATGCAGGTGCAATTCCCCGAACTCGTCGACGATGCCGAGAAGATCGCGGTGGGGAAGGTGCAAAGCATCGAAACCCGCTACGACGCCGCCCAAGGCGGCGCCCCGGTTACGCACGTGCGCTTCGACTCGCTTCGATGGTGGAAAGGCGGCGACGGCGAGCGCACGATCACCTTGGAATATCTCGGCGGCAAGATGCCCGACGGGACGATGACCGAGGTCGTGGGGATGCCCGCATTCCGCATCGGGGAGGAGCATCTCCTCTTTTGGAAAGACGGCCGCCGATACGTCAACCCCTTCGTGGGATGGTGGCAGGGTCATTACAAGGTCGAAGTCAATCAAGCGGGACAATCGGTGGTGCTATGGCCACGAAGGATGAACCCGGCATCGCCGGAAACCGACGACGATCCATCCGATGATGCATCGTCGAGCGCCGATCGATCCCAATCGCATTCCCACGGCGGCACCACCCATTCTCATTCCTCCCGCCGTACCTTGAGCGCCGCCCTCGCGGCCTCCAAGGGCGATGAGCCGGTCGAGGAAACGCTCCTCGATACGCTGAAAGAGCGGGTGCTATCCGAAATGGAGAAATGAAGGGATTCCTCGGGCGGATGACCGTGGATATTTTTTCCGATGCTGACGATCGATCTTGCGAACCGACCGATCGAGCGATCCGATCATGAGCGATACCGATACCGCAACGCTGATCGAGATAAGAGCGGCGGTCAACAAATGGCTGATGGCGAATTTCACGACGCATCGGGAATATCTTTGCCACCGTCGCCCCCTTCGCGATCCCGAATCCGGCGGGTGGCTCGTGAAGTTGGCGACCAAGCACGTCAAGGGTCGCACCATCCACCTCGGCACGCTGGCCCTCGACGAGAGCGGAGCCGTCGTTCGCGCGGACGATCCTGCCCGCATCGCTCGCGAGATGGATCGGATGCTTCTAAGCGAGATCGAGAACAAGCGATTCGACGATCGCATCGATGGCCCCGGCTATCGTTTTTCCAAAGGCGACGGGGTGGAAGCGGCAAAGCGATTGGCGAAGGGCTCGGTCGATCTGCTGTTGACGGATCCGCCTTACGGCATCAGCACCCCTTACGGTTGCGAAAGCCAAATCCCGCGGCGCTTGCGCACGAACGGACGCGACTTCATCATGCCCAAGGGCAATTTCGGTGATTGGGACAAAGAGATCGATCCCAAGACATGGCTGGATATCGTTCTTTCGAGGGTATCGGGATGGGTCGTGAGTTTTTGCGCCCAAGCCCAAATCGGCGCTTATCAGGATTGCTTGCGAGCACATCGATTCGTCGCGATCGGCACCCTCGTATGGCAAAAGACGAATCCGGTTCCCTTCAACGCCAAACACAAACCGGTCAACGCTTGGGAGGCGGTCGTCGTCGGCAAGCGGCCGGGCGCCGAGTTTTACGGCGACGGCGTCGTCCATAATGTCTTCAAGCATCAATCGCCATCCCCCCAAATCCGTATTCATCCGACGCAAAAGCCGATCGGCTTGCTCTATCGATTCGTGGAGATGTTCAGTGCCCGAGGGGATACGGTTTTCGATCCCTTCGCCGGCAGCGGCAGCACCTTGATCGCCGCCGTGCGCGCCGAGCGAAAGGCCATCGGATACGAGGCTTGCGAGAAAATCTATCAAGCGGCATGCGAGCGCATCAAAGGCGAGATTTCGCCGGCAAAGCCGAACGAGCATGAATCGGAGAATCGAATCGTCGGCTGCGGCTTGTAGTCGATAGGCCAAGGAGCGAAGGGGCCAAGACGAGAAAAGAATCTTGCCGACACGGCGATCTCGCCTCTCTCGGCATGATGTCGGGAAGGACGACGCTTTCTTTGCGCTTTTTCGATACGAGATGCCAAGTGTCCGGAAAGGTGTCCGAAAAGGGCGCTTCGCTTGCCCTTCGGCGATGACCGCCGGGATTGCCGGGATCGCCGGCATAGCCGGATCAGGACGGGCTTTGGATAACGAGAACCGGAAGGATATTTTCGATGAGTCAGACCGCAGCCGCCGCGCCGACGCCGGCATTCGACCTGAAAGACCCCTCTTCCTACGGGCATTGGACGACGATCACCATCCGCTTCGCCGACGAAGATCGCATGGGCCACGTCAACAACTCCGCCTATTCGGTATGGGTCGAGGCCGCCCGAGTGCCCCTTTTCATGCATTTTATGCAGGACACTCCGAAGTGGCTCGATACCGTGCTCGCTCGGCAGACGATCAACTTCTGGGAAGAGACCAACTATCCCGGGGAGGTCCGGGTGGGTGGCCGACTCGTCGCGGTGGGGAATCGTTCCGTGCAATCGGCCTACGCCGTCTTTCGCGACGACCGTTGTCTGGCGAGCGCCGAATGCGTCAATGTCTTTTTCGATCACCGCAGCCGTCGGTCGACGGATCCGACCCCCGAGCTTCGCGCGGCGATGATCGAAGCCATCGCCCGCCCTCGTTCTTGAAAAACGAAGCGTTTCGTCGATCTCGACGCATGACGAGCCTCGATCGATTCGCCGCCGCCCTCCGATCAAGGCTCGCTCTTTCGCGAAACTGAGTCGTTTCGAAGCCCATCCGCTCGAAGGGAAAAAACCATGTCCTTTGCCACTCCCGCCGCCGGTTCTTCCGAGCCCTCCGCAAGCCTCGTCGAGTCGACCGGTCCGATGGGAAGGATCGAATCGATGATGAAGGCCGGCGAATGCATCGTCATCGACGGCGCCACCGGCACCGAGCTCGAGCGTCGCGGAGCGAGCATGCACGACGAAGCCTGGTGCGCGATGGCCACCGAGACCTCGCCCGAGATCCTCGCCGATATCCACGAGGACTATATCCGGGCGGGAGCGCAGGTCATCACCACCAATACCTTTTCCTCCAACCGCAATATGCTGGATCCTGCGGGCTTGGGCGATCGTTTCGAATCGCTGAACCGGTCTGCGGTGCAGATCGCGAAACTCGCCCGCGAGCGAGCGCAAGCGCAAGACAAGGTGGCCATCGCGGGATCGATGTCGCATCAGATCCCGATAGAAAAAGGCACCTCCTTGCGGAAAAGAGATCGGATCCCCGACGATCGGCTCGCCGCCGAACGCTTTCGCGAGATGGCGGAGACCCTGGCCGATGCCGGGGTCGATCTGTTGTTGCTGGAGATGATGTCCGACCCCGTTTTGATCAATCCGGCGATCGAGGCCGCGCGGGCCACCGGACTGCCGCTGTGGGTCGGCTTCTCGGTTCGATCTGCGGACGACGACGAAGGCGCTGTTGAGGAGGGAGCGAAGGGCGAGAACGATCCCGCGATCTTTTCCCGCACGAGATCCGATATCCCCTTCAAGCGATTGCTGGACGAGATCTCCCTCGAAGGCGTGCAAGCCGCCGGCATCATGCATACCAAGACGCACTTGATCACCCCGGCTTTGGCATATTTGGCCCCTCGTTTTTCCGGGGCGCAGATGGCTTATCCGGATAGCGGTTTTTTCCGCATGCCCCATTGGCAATTCGTCGACGTGATTCCACAAGACGAGTTCGCGCAGGCCGGTCGGCGTTGGGCGAGCGAGGGGGTGCAGATCATCGGCGGTTGCTGCGGTCTGGGCATCGGGCATATCCAAGCGCTGGCGGCGGCTCTGGCCAAGGACTGAAGGGGACGAGTTCTTGTCCTTGCCGGTTCTTGCGCTCGATCGCCCGTCCGCCCATCCGCGAATTCGCATAAAGAGGAAGAGGTATTAGTGATGCAAACGCACGCCAAAGCGGTCGTTATCGGTGGGGGAATGATGGGGGTCGGGCTTCTTTACCACCTCGCCGAGGAGGGCTGGAGCGATCTCCTGCTGGTGGAGAAGGGGGAACTGACCTCCGGCTCGACCTGGCATGCCGCCGGGCAATGCCCGAACTTCATCGCCGATTACAACATGGCGAAAATCCATGACTACGGCGTTCGTCTCTATCCGAGACTCGAGGAAAAGACCGGGCAATACGTCAGCTGGCATGGCTGCGGCGGCATCCGTCTGGCTCTTACCGAGCAGGAGTTGGATTGGTTCCGTCATGTCGTCGGGGTCGGCAAGTCGGTGGGTTTTCACTGCGAGATCGTCGATCCGGAGAAGATCCGTCGCCTCAACCCCTTCGTCGATCTCGACGGAGTGATCGCCGGGGCTTGGACCGCCGATGACGGCCATGTCGATCCCGCCGGTTGCTGCAACGCCCTCGCCGCCGGCGCCCGGCAGATGGGGGCGACCATCGCCCGCCGCACGCGGGTGATCGACCTTGCGCAGCGTCGCAGCGGGGAATGGGAGGTGATCACCGATCAGGGGACGGTGGTCTGCGAAACGGTGGTCAACGCCGCCGGTTGCTACGCCCGCAAGATCGGCGAGATGGTGGGGACTCGGGTCCCGATCGCCAATATGGAACATACCTATCTCGTGACCGACCCGATCCCGGAGTTCGTCGAGCGGCCGGAAGAGATGGTCGTGATGCGCGATCCCTGGCCCTCCTCCTATTACCGCCAAGAGCAAAAAGCGGGGCTGATCGGCATCTACGAGACGGCCAACGCCGCCACCTGCTGGCAGCATAACGACGGCGATCCCGAATGGGATGCCGAGAACGAACTCTTCGACGCCGATCTCGACCGCCTTTCACCCTATATCGAGCGGGTGATGGAGCGGATGCCGATCTGGCGCGAAGCCGGCATTCGGCGCATCGTCTGCGGGGCGATTCCGCATACGCCGGATTCCTACCCTCTGCTGGGCCCGGCCGGCGGTCTGCGCAATTTCTGGCATTGTTGCGGGGCGTCGATCGGCGTCGCCGCCGGTGCCGGCTGCGGCAAATATCTCGCGCAGTGGATGGTGCACGGGGATAGCGAGATCAACATGGCATCGCTCGATCCGCGGCGTTTCGGCGAGTACTCCGACAGCGAATACACCCGCGCCAAATCCTGCCAGGATTACGAACACATGTATGCCTTGCACCTTCCGGGCGAGGAGCGTCCGGCGGGTCGCGGGGCGATCGAATCCGCGGTGCACGATACCCTGGTGGCCCGCGGCGCCGTCCATACCGAGGTCAACGGCTGGGAGCGCCCGAAGTGGTTCTCCCTCGACGGACGCGAGGAAGAGCCCGGCTTTCGCCGCAACAACGTCTTCGAGACGGTGGCCAAGGAGTGTCGCGCGGTGCACGAGGGGGTCGGCATTTTCGATATGTCGAGCTTCGCCAAATACGAAGTCACCGGCAGCGATGCCGGCGCCGTTCTCGACACCCTCTTCGCCAACCGCCTGCCGCGGCCGGGCCGGGTCGTGCTGGCCCACGCCCTTTCCCC
Source organism: Gammaproteobacteria bacterium (assembly GCA_965220535.1). Classification (GTDB taxonomy): domain Bacteria; phylum Pseudomonadota; class Gammaproteobacteria; order HK1; family HK1; genus HK1. The sequence continues at coordinate 2,553,439 of OZ244833.1, forward strand.
TGCCGGTCGCATCCGGGGGGAGTCGACGATCGTCCGCTTCCCCGAAAAAGACGATTTTTACTACGTGATTTCGGGGGCGACCTCGGATCGGCGGGATCTCGATATCCTCGCTGAGTCGGACCGGCTCGCCGACGATGTTCGCGTCCGGCGAGTGACCCCCGACTGGGGCGTTTTGGTGCTCGCCGGCCCCCGCTCGCGCGATGTCTTGGCGCAACTGACGAACCATTCCTTGGAGCACCCTTTCTTCGGCTGGATGAACGCTCGCGAGATCCCGGTGGGGGGAATCCGCCTGCGGGCGTTGCGGGTCAACTACGTCGGCGAACTCGGCTGGGAACTGCACTGCCCGATGGAGGAACTCGAGGCTCTTTACGGCTTTCTGCGGGCGGCGGGGGAGGCCTTCGGCATCGTGGATTTCGGCGCCTACGCGGTCGATTCCTTGCGTATCGAGAAGGCTTACAAGGGCTGGGGGGCGGATCTGACCAACGAAATCGGTCCCTTCGAGGCCGGTATCGAACGCTTCGTGGCTTTCGACAAAGGCGATTTCATCGGCAAGGAGGCCTTGGAGCGGACCCGCGAAGCCGGGATCGCCCAGCGCATCGTCTATCTCGAAATCGAAGCGGGCGATTGCGATGCCCACGGCGGCGAGCCGGTCTTCGCGGTGCGCGGCTCGGGCGAGAACCGCCCCGTCGGCATCACGACCTCCGGGGCTTTCGGCCATTGCACCGGCAAGAGTCTGGCCTTTGCCTACGTCGACTCCGAGCGGGCGTGGGACGAGGAATTCCGAGTCGAGATCCTGGGCGAGTCGCGGGCGGCGAGAGTGCTGCACGAGGCGGTTCGGGATCCGAAAAACGAACGCTTGCGCGCCTGAACGCGCCTGAAAAAAAGCAAGCGCGTTTTTTTCCGCCGTCGAATACCCCTCGGCGCCTCGTCAGCGGCGCCCCGGATCGCGCTTCGGATCGGCGCTTCGCAGCGGCGATGTCTATTTCCCTCGAGACTTCGCGCTCCCCGGGATATCTCTTCGGCACTCGCTTTCAGGCTCGAAGGCACGCTAAATCGCCGGCTCAAGCGCGAAAGCATGAAAACGGGGCCGGCCAAGCGGGAGATCATTGCCGATCCGCTGCGCGAAGCACGGGCGAAGCAAAGCAAGGAGGCAAGCCCTGAGCGATCGATCGATAGCGATAGTTGCCGCCGCCAAAGAAGGCGATGTGGCCGAGATCAAGAGATGGGCTGCGCTCGGCGCGGCGGTCGACGCCCCCGACGGCAACGGGGCAACCCCGATGGTCGTGGCTGCTGCCATAGGCCAGATCGAAGCGATAAAGGCGTTGGCTGAACTCGGCGCATCGGTCGACGCCCCCGACGCCGACAGGCAGACCCCGCCTGACCTTCTTTTTCAGGTGACCCATTGGGATCGATATGAAGACGCGTTCTTAGAATCGATCAAAACGGGCGCGTCACTCGATTCCGCGCGACCGAAGCCGTGAGCGCACGCCGGCTAGTCGAAGAGCGCCGCTTTCACCCTTGATTCTTCACCTTTGACTTTTCGCCACCGGAGTTTTCCGAATATGAGGATCATCGTCAACGGACAGCAGGATTTCGGCAAAAGCGTGCTGGAATCCCTTTTGCAAAGGGGCGAGGAAATCGTGGGCGTCTATTGCGCCCCGGACAAGGAGGGTCGTCGCCCGGATCCTTTGAAAACCTTCGCGCAAGAAAAGGATTTGCCGCTTTTCCAGCCCCGCTCCTACCGCAGCCAAGAAGTGGCGGAGCAAATGGCATCGCTCGAGCCGGATCTCTGCGTGATGGCTTATGTCACCCTCTTCGTCCCCGAAAACGTTCTCGGTCTTCCGCGCCACGGCACGATTCAGTACCACCCCTCCTTGCTGCCCCGCCACCGCGGGCCGAGCTCGATCAACTGGCCGATCATCTGGGGCGAGAAAAAAACCGGCTTGACGATCTTTTGGCCCGACGAGGGCCTCGACGAGGGTCCGATCTTGTTGCAAAAAGAAGTGGCCATCGAGGACGACCACACCCTAGGGACGCTTTATTTCAATCACCTTTATCCCATGGGGGTCGAGGCCTTGCTCGAGGCCGTCGATCTCGTACGCCGCGGCGAGGCTCCGCGGATCGAACAAGACCATTCGCTGGCGACCTACGAGGGTTGGTGTCGCCCCGAGCTCGTCAAGATCAACTGGCATCTGCCGACGCACCGGGTTTGGGATCTGATCCGAGGCTCCAATCCGCAGCCGGGAGCGTGGACGACCCTCGCCGGGGAGAGGGTGAGGATTTTCGATGCCGAAGCGATCCCCTCGCCGCGCAGCGTCCAGCCGGGAGAGATCGTCGCCAAGGACGAATCGGGAGTGTGCGTGGCCACCGCCGACGGTCAAATCCGGATCCGCAGGCTGCAGTCGGAGGGGCAAAAGAAGGCCGATGCCGCGGATTGGTCGCTCGCGGCGGGGATCTCGCTCGGCGATCGCTTCGGGACTTAGAAAAGGGACCTAGAAAAAGACGGCCTTAAAAGCGCACACTCGGGATCGAAGCGACCGCCCTCTTGTCGCCTTCGACGGCACCTATTAACGCGGCACTTGGTATCGGAACGCGCATCATCGATCGCCTGTCCTTGGCATCCATCGGCGACTTGCCTCGGACAATCCCGAAGATCTATCGACAAGGCTCGTTCGACACCTTGGAGATCGAACGCCGGTGTTCGCGCCAAGAAAATGTTCGCGCCAAGAAAAGCCGAGTCCCGCGGCGTTGGGGAGAGCGTCGCTTATCGACCGCTGCCAAGAGCGCAAGAGGATAAAGATCGGCCCATTCGCCCCGTTCTTTATCGCCGCTGCCGCAGACATTCCCCCGAGCCTTGAATCCACCCCTGTTTATCGGTCGAATCTCGATATGCAGTCGATGCTCCGCGGCCTTCCTATTAGCCTTTCGCTCGCACCCGACACGATGCCGTCCCTTGAAAACCTCGTGATATGAAGGATTCGGGTACCCGCATATAACGACATTGCCTTAGGGCTTGTACCGGAAGGCGATTTGCCGGCGAGGATGTCGGGCGGATATGGAAGAGGCTGTTTTCCAACAGATCAATAAGAAAAAGGTTGCATATCCCCCTTGTTGCAACGCACAATAACACCCTCGGGAAGTCGCTCGAGATTGCTCGTCGGCTGCTTGTCAAAAAAAGGGGATAGGGCCGTTGGCAGGGGTGTTTGTCGAAAGGCGAATACCGGCTGCACGGTCAATGTTTAGTCGAATATCGGGAGACGATGCAAGATGAAAATTTGTGTGGTGGGAGCCGGTGCCATCGGCGGGTTGATGGGAGCCAAACTCGCAATCGCCGGCGAAGAAGTCACTTTGATCGCAAGAGGAGCGCATTTGGAAGCGATCAAGGAGCAAGGAATTGCACTGACCTTCGGCGACGGCAGCGTGGAACGAACGAGCGATATCGCCGCCACCGCCGATATGCGCGAATGCGGTCCGCAAGACTTGGTGATACTGGCGGTCAAGGCACATCAGATCGCCCCCATCGTCGACTCTTTGAGCACCCTGATCAAGCCCTCGACCATCGTCCTGACGGTGCAAAATGGAATCCCGTGGTGGTATTTCCAGCGCCATGGCGGCCCCTTGGAGGGCACGGTCTTGAAGACCTTGGACCCCGAAGGGAGCATCTCGCAAACCATCCCCGCCGAGAACCTCGTCGGCTGCATCGCCTATCCCGCGGCCGAAATCACCGCGCCGGGATGCATCCGCCATATCGAGGGAATGCGCTTTCCTTTGGGAGAACTCGACGGCTCCTCGTCGGAACGCGTCGAGACCCTTTCGCGTACCTTGGTCAACGCCGGGTTCAAATCCCCGGTGCTCGACGATATTCGAAGCGAGATTTGGCTCAAAGCCTGGGGCAACCTGCCCTTCAATCCGATCAGCGCGTTGACCCATGCGACCCTCGTCGATATCTGTCGTTGCCCTCCGGGGCGCTCCCTCGTCGCCCGCATCATGGGCGAGGCGGAAGCGGTGGCCAACAAACTCGGCATCACCTTGCGGGTTTCGATCGACAAACGCATCGACGGCGCCGAGCGGGTCGGCAAGCACAAGACCTCGATGCTGCAGGATGTCGAGGCGGGCAAGGCATTGGAAACGGCGGCGATCATCGGCGCGATCGTCGAACTGGCTCGCCTGACCGAAACCGACACCCCCAGCATCGATACGGTCTACGACCTGATCCGTCAGCTCGGCTCGGTGATCGAGGAAGAGGGCGTTCGCATCCGCAGCGAGGCCTTGAATTCCGGCTGAAGCTCGCATCAGCCCGATCGCCCGAAGCCTCGAACCCGCCATCGACCCGCCATCGGATCGCAGTCGGTGCGCCCGATCTTCTCGGGCGATCATCGGGCGAGAAGCAACACCGGCATCGGAGGAAAAGGGGGGCGATACACCCTTGTATAATCGCCCTTCGTTTCTCATAACAAAGACCATGCAATCCTTTTTTCTCGCGCGATGCAAAGTCGCACGGGATCGAAAAGATCGAAAAGCATGGCGTCCGTCGGCCGGCGAAGACGAGGGGGGAGGAAAAGGATGGCAAGCGGCGATTTCGAGCGTTTGTTGCAAGGGTTGCGCAGCCTTTCCGACACCCCCGCAAGACAGGGCCAACTCTTCGAACGCTCGATGAAGCGATGGCTGGGCGTCGACCCCGTCTATATCGAGCGTTTTTCCGATATCCGTTTGTGGAGCGAATGGAGCGCCGAGCGCGAGGATTTCGATGGCCAGGATATGGGCATCGATCTGGTCGCCAAGGAGCGCGCCGGCGAAGGCTTTTGCGCCATCCAATGTAAGTTCCATTCGCCGGGTACGAGGATATCGAGCAAGGCTTTGGATTCCTTCATCGCCGCTTCCGCTCGCGCACCCTTCACCTCCCGCATGGTCATCGACACCGGCGACGAATGGGGAGCGATGGCGCGCAAGAAGATCGAGGGATTGCAGCCCCCCTGCACGGTGGTCGACTACACGATTTTGGCCAACAGCCCGGTCTGCTGGCCCGATCCGCTCCAAGACGAGCCCGAATCCCTCGGGGTCGATCCCGACGCCCGCCACCGTCTTCGCTCGCACCAGAAAAAAGCGATCGCCGATATCCTCGAGGGCTTTGCGAAAAACGATCGCGGCCGCCTCGTCATGGCCTGCGGCACCGGCAAGACCTTCACCGCCCTCAAGTTGGCGGAGGAGATGGCGGGCATCGGGGCGCGGGTGCTTTATCTCGTGCCCTCGATCTCCCTCTTGCAGCAATCGATGCGGGCTTTTGCCGAGCAAAAGGGCATCGAGCATCGTTATATCGGCATCTGCTCCGATACCAAGGCCGGGAAGGACCACGAGGACGCCTCGCTGGTCGAACTGGAAATCCCGGTGACCACCGATGCTCTTGGCATCCGAAGCCGCCTGATCGAGGAGCGGCCGGATGCGATGCGGGTGGTCTTTTGCACCTACCAATCGCTCGAACTCGTCGCCGGCGCCCAAGAGCACGGGGCGCCGGATTTCGACCTGATCATTTGCGACGAGGCCCATCGCACCACCGGGGTGGAGCGCGGCGGCGCCAAGGAAAAGACCTCGCCTTTCGTGCTGGTGCACGATAAAAATCGCATCCGCGGTGCCAAGCGTCTTTATATGACCGCGACCCCGAGGATCTACACCGACAGCATCAAGACCAAGGCGAGCGACAAAGATCTGCGCTTGTTCTCGATGGACGATCCGATCGATTACGGCCCCGAATTCCATCGCCTCGGCTTCTCCGATGCCCTGAATCAAGGCCTCCTTTCCGACTACCGAGTGGTCGTCTTGGCCTTTTCCGAAGCCGCCGCCACCCGAGCCCTGCAAGCGCATCTGGCGGACTCGGGCGGCGATATCAAAATGTCCGATGCCGCCCGCATCGCCGGTTGCTGGCGCGCCCTGTCGGATCCGGAAAATATCGCGGGCAAGACATCGGCCAAACCCCGTCCCTTGCGTCGGGCGATCGCTTTTACCAACAGCATCGCCGATTCGAAACGCTTGGCGAAGCATTGGCCCGGGATCGTCGACAGGGCGCAAGCCGATCTTCCGCCCGAGCGCCAAGGCGAGTTTTTGCGCTGCACGACCGCGCACGTCGACGGCCAGCACAACGCCCTCGATCGCAAAAAGAGGATCGAGGCCCTCAAGAACGTCCCCGCAGGCGAGTGCCATATCCTTTCCAACGCCCGATGTCTTTCCGAGGGGGTCGACGTCCCGGCCCTCGATGCGGTTTTGTTCATGGCCGAACGCAAAAGCACGGTGGACGTGGTGCAAGCGGTCGGGCGCGTGATGCGCCGAGCCCCGGGCACGGACAAGGAATACGGCTATATCGTGCTGCCGGTGGTGATCCCCGCAGGACGCGATCCGGTAGAGGTTTTGGAATCCGGCAACGAGTTCGCGGCGGTGTGGAGCGTGCTGCGCGCCCTGCGTTCCCACGACGAACGTTTGGATGCCGAGATCAACCGTATCCACATGGAGGGTCGCCTGCCGGAGCGCATCATCTTCGCCCGCGGCGATAGCCGAGAAGAGGGATCGGAAAGCCTTGAACTTCCCTTCCCGCCGCTCGATTTGCCGGTCGACCTCATCCATGCCCGCATCGTCGAGAAATGCGGCGACCGGCGCTATTGGAAGGAATGGGCGGGCCGGGTCGCCGATATTTTCAAATCCCTCGTCCTTCGTATTCGAGTCCTGCTCGACAACCCCGACAACTTAGATCTCCGTGAGCGCTTCGGCGCTTTTCACGAAGAACTGAAAAGCCAGATCAACGCCGAGATCGATTTCGAAAGCGCGGTCGAGATGTTCGCCCAGCATATTTTGACCCGCCCGATCTTCGATGCCCTCTTCGATGGCTACGATTTCTCGCAGGGCAACCCGGTGGCACGGGCGTTGGATCGTCTGCGCCGGGAGTTCGGCGATTACGGCCTCGAAAACGAATTGCGCGGCCTCGAGCGTTTCTACGACAGCGTGCGAATGAGCGTTGCCGATATCGAAAACATCGATGCCCGCCAGAAGATATTGATGGATCTTTACGAAAACTTCTTCCGCTTGGCGATGAAAAAGGATGCCGAGCGTTTGGGGATCGTCTATACCCCGGTGGAAGTGGTCGACTTCATCTTGCACAGCGCCGACCACGCCCTTCACAAAGAATTCGGACGCCGCCTGAGCGACGAAGGCGTGCATATATTCGATCCCTTCACCGGCACCGGAATTTTCCCCTTGCGCCTGTTGCGCTCCCGCGAGTTGATCCGGGATCGCGATCTCGAACGCAAATACCGGCAGGAAATCCACGCCAACGAAATCGTCCTCTTGGCATACTATATCGGCGCGGTGCAGATCGAGGATGCCTATAAAGAACGCTCCGGCGGCCAATATACCCCTTTCCCCGGCATCGTATGGACCGATACTTTCAATCTCCTGTCGGAAAAAGACGGCCTCGCCGCCCGCTGGCTGCCCGATAACAGCGAGCGGGTCGCACGCCAGCGGGGGATCGATATCGAGGTCGTTCTATGCAATCCGCCGTGGTCGGCGAATAATCAGAATATTTCTTATCCCGATCTCGAAGAAAGGGTGCGCAATACTTATGCGGCGCATAGCAAAGCGGGGAATAAGAACACTATTTACGATAGTTATAAAATGGCGATCCGATGGGCTTCGGATCGAATCGGTAATCGCGGGATCATCGCGATGGTGACCAATGGCTCTTGGATCGACGGCAATGTGGACTCGGGGCTGCGTGCGTGTTTTGCCGAAGAGTTCAGCAGTGTATATGTGTTGAATCTACGGGGAAATGCCCGAACTTCGGGTATTTTGAGAAGGCAAGAAGGAGATAATATTTTCGGGGAAGGCTCGAGGGCACCGGTAGCGATCAACCTTTGGGTCAAGAACCCCGATGCCGATCACGAGGATTGCCGGATCTTCTATCACGATATCGGGGACTATAAAAATTGCGATGAAAAACTGAAGTTTCTCGAAGACAAGAGATCGATCGCCGCTATCGAGAATTGGCAGCCGATAGTTCCTGATTTTCATCACGATTGGATCAATCAAAAAAATGAAACATTCGAATCTTTGTACCCGGTGATCGATAAAACGGTAAAGAGTGGTAAGGAAGACGAAGCAGTTTTCAATATATTTGGAAACGGGTATCAGACTAGTAGGGATGCATGGTTTTACAATTTCTCGCGTGATTTTTGCTCGGCCAATGCCAAAAATATGATAAAAGACTATTCAAATGCCCTCTCCGAAATTTCGGCGGCGGGGGGGGGGGGGGGGGGTGAAGACGTAATATTGCGACACTCTTCTTATTTGCAATGGAAAGATAAGCAAATAAGATATCTAAAAAAAGGAGAGAAGATATATTTTTCAGAAAGAAAGATTCAAAGGATGGAATATCGTCCGTTCATAGGTCAGTATATATATGCTGAATCTAAATTCATCCATCGTCCTAGTATTCAGGAGATACTCTTTCCGGCGATATCAATAGACGATGAAAATTTTGATGCAAGTTCAAGTGTTAAAAATCCTATCATCTGCGTGTCGGGCGTCGGGTCCAATATCGAATTTTCATCTCTGATGGTGAGTTGCATGCCTGATGTCGGCTTGCTTTCCGCTAGCCAATGCCTACCCCGCTGGCGCTATGAGCAAAAAGCATCATCCAAAGAAAACCTCTTCGCAAAAGAACCCGAGACGAGTGAAGCCTTCGAACGAATCGACAATATCACCGACACCGCATTGCAGCGTTTCGTTTCCGAATATCGCGACGATACGATCACCAAAGACGATATTTTCTATTATGTCTATGGCATCTTCCATGCGCCGGAGTTCAAAGAGCGTTTCGCCAACGATCTGAGAAAGGACCTTCCACGAATTACCTTCGCACCGGATTTTCACGCCTTCGCCACCGCCGGTCGGGCGTTGGCTGCGCTCCATCTCGATTACGAATCCGGATCGCAATATCCGTTGCAAACGATATGCGCCGACGGATCCTCGGAGCCCTCGGCGGAGCATTGTCGTCTCGGCAAACGCAAAATGCGTTTCGCCGACAAGAAGCGAAAAGATATTTTGATCGTCAGCGATTTCGTTCGTCTCGAAGGCATTCCGCCCGCCGCCCACAACTATCGCGTCAACGGTCGCAGCCCGCTCGAATGGCTGATCGATCGGATGCATATCAAAGAAGACGGCGCCAGCGGAATCGTCAACGACCCCAACCACCGTTTCGACGATCCCCGCGATCTCCTCGCTTTGATCCGCCGCTTGGTCGACTTGAGCGTCGAAAGCGATCGGATCATCCGCGAGTTGCCGACCCCCTTTGCCGATGATCCCTAAGGAACGAGCGGTCTTGTCGAGCGCTGTCAGGTCGGGATATCCAACCCCGGCAGACCATCCAAACTGACGCGATTCTTCCGCGAGCGATAGTCGGCCATCTCTTTCGGCCCTTTGTTTTCGGCGTGTCGGAAAAGCGTTTTTCGCTCGCCGGCGTAGTCGTAGAAAGGCACCCCGAAACCGCAGGCATCGGCGATGCGGGTGATATCGACCCGGATGATCGAGCGAATATCGACATAATCGTCGAAGCGCGCGTAGAGATCGTCGAAGTCCCGGTGGTGCGGTTCGATCACCTCGCCCCGACCGTAAAAACGCAGGATATTGGGAGCCCCGGCAAAGGCGCAGAACATGATGACGATGCGCCCGTTCTCTTTGAGGTGGGCGATCGTCTCCACACCGCTGCCGGTAAAATCGAGATATGCCACGGTGCGAGGATCGATGATCTTGAAGGTGTCCTTGATCCCCTTCGGCGAGCAGTTGATCAGGCCGTCGTCGGCTTTGGGGGCGGTCGCGACGAAAAAGATATGTTGCTGATCGACGAAGGCGGCGACTTCGTCGGTGACGGATTCGTAGACTTTTCCCATGGCTCGGGTTTTCCTTGGTCGTTTCGATTTAGAAAGGAAGCGTCTGCCAAGAGACGGGCCGAGAAAGCGCGGCGGGGCAGGGCAGGGGCTTTTTTCGAAGCGGCGATCCCGACCCCCGCGCTCGCTCGCAAGCGAAAGGCTCTTTATCGGAATGCGGGCATCACCTGATCGATGAAGCGCATCAAAGAAGCCCTTTTTCGCTCGGCGCTCATCCCGCTGTCGATCCAAAAGGAGAATTCGTCGAAGCCCATATCCTCGAAACGTTTGATCCGATCGATGACTTCTCGTGCCATCCCCATCGTCAGATCGCGCCGCATCGCGGCCGGGCTCATGCGTTCGTTGCCCTCGATTTCCTCTTGCGTCAAAGGAGCGATCCGACCTCGATGGACGGGTCGTTTATTGGCGAACCAAGCCCCGAAATAACAATAGAAACGGCCGAGTTCCTTGGCCGCCCGCTCCACATCCTCCTCGTCCGCACCCACATAGACATGGTGCAAGAGCATGATCTTCGGGCGCGCCACGGCGCTCTCGGCCAGAGCGTTTTCGAAGCGCTCCATCAATATAGTGATCTCCTCGATCCCCTGCCAAAGCGGAGTGACCTGAACGTTGAAACCGTTTTTGAGCGCGAAGAGATGGCTATCGGGGTCGCGGGCGGCGATCCAGATCGGCGGCCCGTCTTTTTGCACCGGTCGGGGCATCGCGGTGGTCGCCGGGAAGCGGAAGAACTCCCCCTCATGGGCGCAGTCCCCCTGCCAGAGGCGGCGCAGGAGGGGAGCGATCTCGCGCAAGCGCGCTCCGGCCTCGAACGCGTCCATCCCCGGCATCAGGCGTTCGTATTCGAAGTTGTAGGCGCCGCGGGCGATACCGAGATCGAGCCTGCCGCCGGTGATCAGATCGGCGGCTGCCGCTTCGCCCGCCAGCCGGATCGGATGCCAAAAAGGGGCGATGATGGTGCCGGTTCCCAAGCGGATGGAGCGGGTATGGTGGGCGAGGTCGGCGATGGTCAAGAAGGGATTGGGCGAGATGGTGAAGTCCATCCCGTGATGCTCGCCGGTCCAGATCGCGTGCATCCCCCCTTCTTCCGCCACCCGACAAAGATCGATGAACTCCCGGTGCAGCACGGCGTGATCGCTCGCCTCCTCCCCGCTTTCGAGATGGACGAAGAGAGAAAATTTCATGTCTCGATCTCCTGCGTTTTTAGCGCCGTCGCGTGGCCACCGGTTTTTCCTCGCCGCCATCGCCCATCGAAGCAAGGAGCGCTCATGGATGGTATCGATCCATGAATCTTATGTATCTGAGTCATATCTATCGGATGCATCAGGTGCATTCTCCGAGAAAAGAAAGAAGCGCGGCGTTGATTTCTCGCCGATGCGTCAAAGGCATGATATGGGCCGCTCCTTCGATGATCGCATAGCGTCCGTTTCGAACCCGAGCCGCCATCTCGCGCGACATTTGCGGGGTGGAGTTGGGATCGGCGCTGCCGGTGATGAACAGCGAAGGAGCGGCGATCCCCGCCAGCGTTTTTTCGTCCGGCCCGTCCTCCTCGGCAAAAACGCGATAGGCGGCGGCGTAGCCCTCGGGGTCGGCATCGCGGAGCCATTCCTCGCAGTCCCTCGCGGCCGGGGATTGCAGATCGTCGAACCAGCGCTTCAAAGTGGGCTCGGGATCGATCGCCTGATTCTCGGACGATGCTCCGGCCAATGCACCGGCCAACGCCGCGGCACGGCCCAAGACCGCCGATCTCGCATCCGGGCGGCGGCGAAAGATCGCGTTCAGCGAGACGAAAGCCCGCACCCGTTCCCCGGAGGTCGCCGCGAGTTGCGCCCCGATCATCGCCCCCATCGAATGACCGATGATCACCGTCGGCCGGTCGATATACCGGCGACAGGATGCGACGTAGTCGTCCAAGCCCGGACGAGCCTTGTCGATCCGGGGCATCTTCCCGTGCCCCGGCAAATCCGGGGCGACGATCCGGTAGCGATGCTTCAAAGCCTCGATCTGCGCCTTCCAGAATTCGGCGCTCAAACCCACCCCGTGCAGCAAAAGAAGGGAAAAACCTCCCTCCCGAGAGACTTCCCCCTCGGCTGTGGGCGAGCGCACGATATATCGGGACGGGGCGGTGATTTTATCGCTCATCGGGTATCGGTAATCTTCGGGTTTTTTGCGGCGGCTCGTCGATCGATTCTGCGAACGCCCGTGATCATCGGCACCCGAAAAGCAGCGCCATCGAGCGAGGAGCGATAAGCGATCCGGCCCTGATGATATTATCAAGCCTTAGGAATTCCGTCGCGACCTTCGACGCACTATCGGCGCAGATTGAATCGACGCGACGGTCAAGCGGAATCCCTAGCGCCCGATCATCGATGCCATTCGCATACGAGAAGGAATTTTGCGCCACATCGTGATGGCCGTTCTATCGACCCTTCGAAGAATCGTCGGATTCGATGTGTATGGTGGCACGTTTAGGCGACCGGAAGGTTTTTAGGGTAAATTTACGCAAATGGCACCGAGTACACGGCGGTTGCCGGTCGATCCCGACAAGGGTCGATTTCGGCTGTCGACTCCATCCCCGGGCCGATTTGGTCTTCGCTTTCAAAACAAGGAGTGCACGACGATGACGAAGCCCCCGACAAACGGGTCGGTGCCCGAGGTGCCGACCGCACCTGAATCGACTACCCCCCCCCCCCCCCCCCCCAGAAAGCGCTTTGCTGCTGAACTGATCGCTTTATGCTCGTTATCGTTATCGACGCTCGTTCCTCTCTTTCCTCATTCCGTAGCCGCACAAACCCCTCTGGCAAAAACGTGTCTCTCTTATAACCAGTTCATCGGATACGGGAATAGCTGTCAAAATGATAAAATAAACGTCTGGGGCAGAAATACCTCAACCACCGAGGGCTGCAGACCAGTCGGGAGACTATCCCAGGGCGTGCGGGCTGAGTATTTCACGATAGCCGAGAACGATTCCACCACTGGCTATACCCTCCCAACCCCAGCCAAAATATGCGTTGAATATGAGGATACCGACAAGCAGAATGAAACCGGCCGGCAAAGTTGCAGTACGGTCGACATTGACAATTGCACCGGCGGCAGCGTCTGTGGGGGAGATGTGCCATCCGGCGTCACCTGTGTCGAACCGGCTACCATCCCCTCGGGCAATATCGAGCTGAACAATACCGATGCGCTGGTCATCAGCGAGGGCGACACCGACACCTTCACCGTCAAGCTCGACACCGAGCCCGCCGCCGATGTCACCGTGGCGGTTTCGAGTGCCGACCCCGGCGCCGTGACGGTTTCCCCCGCCTCGCGGACCTTCACCACCGCGAACTACAGCACCCCGCAAAGTTTCACCGTCACCGCGGTCGAGGACAACGACGATGACGACGAGTCGGTCGTCCTCACCGTGAGCGCCTCCGGCGGCATCGACGCCGACGATGTGACCAAAACCGTCACCGTCAGCGAAACCCCCGAAGGCAATATCGAACTGAGCGCCGAGACGCTGACCGTCGACGAGGACGGAACCGGCACCTTCACCGTCAAGCTCGACACCGAGCCGAGCGAAGACGTCACCGTGGCGATAACGAGCGACGATACCGGCGCCGCCACGGTCTCTCCCGCCTCTTTGACCTTCACCGACGAAAACTACGACGAAACGCAGACGGTCACCGTCACCGGGGTCGTCGACGCCGACAACGACGACGAATCGGTCGACATCGACCTCACCGCCACCGGCGGCATCGTCGCCGACCCCGTCGACGTGGACGTCACCGTCGACGACAAAGAGCCGCCCTCGGCGCTCGTCGTGAGCCCAAAAACTCTGAATGTCGACGAGGGAGGTACCGCCACCTTCACCGTCAAGATAGAACCGCCCTCGTCGAAGGCCGTCTCGGTCAACGTGACAAGCAGCGATACCGCCAAAGCCACCGCTTCCCCAGCGAGCTTGACCTTCCTCGCCGGCGACGCGGCGGCGAAGACGGTCACCGTCAACGGGCCCCAAGACGACGACAGCCTCGACGAGAACGCCACCCTCACCGTCGAAGCCACCGCCGGCATCGACTCCGAGGTCGAAATCCCCGTCGTCGTCGCCGACGACGACGGCACCATCGTCGCCCCGGGGACGTTGAACATCCCCGAGGGCGAGACCCGGACCTTCGGCGTCAGCATCAGCGCCGCCCCGAGAGCCGCCGTGACGGTCAGCCTGTCCAAGACCGATGCGAATTTCACCCTGTCGCCGACCTCGCTCGTCTTCACCGTCGACAACTACGCCGCCGCGCAGAGTGTCACCGTCTCCGCGCCGACCGACGACGACGCCGTCGACGAGACCGCCACCCTCACCCTGTCCGCCACCGGCGGTATCAACGCCCCCGACTGGACGATAGCGGTCAGGGTCGACGACGCCCAACGCCCCGGTTTTGACCTGAGCGTCGCCGCATTGGACCTCGTCGAAGGCGGGCAAGGCAGTTTCCGGGTGCGCCCGGCGACACGGCCGACGGCGGATATCGTCCTCGACCTCGTTCCCTCGGATGCCTCCCTCACCGTCGATGCCGACCCGAACCGAGCGGGCAACCAGGACACGCTCGCTTTCACCCGCAGCGGCGGTGCGAACGCTTGGAACCGCTATCGAGACGTCAGCGTGTTCGTGGCCCACGACGGCGATGCGAACGACGAATCCTTCGACATTCTTCTTCTGGGCAACGGCGGGGATTACACGGGCAAGGGCACGCGCCTTGCCGTCAGCGTCGCCGACGACGACACCCCGCCGCCTTCCGCCTACACCGGGGGTCTGGTCATCTCCCCTTCGGGGGCCTTCGAAATCGACGAAGGCGGGCGAGCGTTCATCTCCCTTCGACTCGACTCCGAGCCGAGCGAGTCCGTGACCGTCGGTCTGTCGACGACCAATCCCGACCTCTCCCTCTCCCCGACTTCCTTGACCTTCACCCCCGAGAGTTGGAAGGCGCCGAGACGGGTCGAACTCGTCGCCGGGGAAGACGCCCGCTCGTCGGACGACAGCGACACCGTCGTCTTTTCGATACCGGGCCGGGTGGTGCATTCGCGGGCGCTCGTCATCCTGGACAACGACGCCAAACTCGTCCGCCGTCCTGCGGGCAATATCGAAGTCCCCGAAGGCGGGCTGCAAACGCTGTACATCAGGCTGTCCCAAGAGCCGCCGGAAGCCGTTATCGTCACCTTGTCGAGCCGCAACGCTCTGGTTTCCCTCTCCCCGAGCACCTTGACCTTCTCCCCTTCGGCGTGGGAGACGGAGATGGCGGTGCAAATCGTCGCCGGGGAAGACCCCGACACCTTCGACGACTACGACTCCGTCGTCATCGAAGCCACGGGCGGGACGAGCGAGCGGATGTCGATAACCACCACCATCGTCGACAACGACGACGCGCCCGGGGGCGTTCCGAACTGGGAAGTGAAATCGCAAGCCCTGGCGATACCCTCGATGAGCGCCCGAGACGCCGCCACCGTCAGGGTCAGGTGCAAACAAGACACCCCGTGCGCGGTCTTCCTCGATTGCTCCACGCAGGCGGGAAGAGTCTTGCAGGGACATTTCCCCGCGATACGGGCATGGGCGACGACGACCCTCGTTCCCGGTCATATCCAACGCTTGATAGGAGCGGGCTCGTCGTGGGAGGGAAGACTCGGCTGCGTGCTGCGAAGCCAAGCGAACATCGGCTCGCAGGTGTGGACCCGCTCGGGCGACCGAGTGCTGGTCAACAACGGCGCGTTGATTCGAAGCGCACAAGAAGGCGGGCTGCACCGAGCGGATATCGAATCGATCCCTTCTCCGGACGCCTTCGACGAATCGAATATCCGCATCCGCTGCAACGCAGGCGAGAACTGCCGAGAGACCTCGCTCGTGTGCTACACCGACGAGGGTGCGAGATACGAGGCGAACTTGGGAAACATCGCCCGAGCGAGCACCAGACACCTGCAATCCGAGGAGTTGGCAGAGCGTTTGGGACACAGATGGCAGGGCTTGGGCTTGGCCTGCGAGATACGCTCGCAGTCGGGCTTCACCGCTCAGGTGCTGACGCGCACGGGAGGCGGCGGGGCGTTGGTCAACAACAGCGCCACCGGTTCGGTGGGGAACTAGCCTCGGACTCGCATCTTGACTCGGGAGCGGCTTCTCCGACGAGGGGAAGCCGCCCTTTTTTATCAAGAGCCAAAGGCCGGTTGCATCTCGATATGCGTTCGGGGTAGACTTCCGCCGACTTGCCGAGCCGAAGAGCGCTTTGTCAATCCCGAGAGCACGCGACGACGATGAACCCCATGACCCACGAAAGCCTTGATTCGAAGCGCCGACCGAACTCGGCGCCCGTGGCGTTCGGCGTGCCTGAATTCATTACCCCCCCCCCCCCCCCATAAAAAAGCGCTTCGCTGCTGAACCCCTCGCATCACCCCTCCTTCGTTCGTTATCGACGCTAGCGGCACCGCTTTCGGCGCAGCCCCCAAAGCCCGCCGCCGCGCAGGAATATGTATCTATCACCGACGGCAGTGAAAAGACGTCGGCATTCAATCGTCGCCGCCACCGAACAAGCGATTCCCGTAGAAGAATAAACAGCGGAGAGGGCTCGGCCTTTTCCGCAGCGCCCCTTGGCGTTCCCGTCTCCCTCGCTTTGCCGACCTTCGCCGCCGACAACCGCGACGAAGCGCAAACCCTCGCCGTCGCCTCGCCCCGAAACACCGATATCACTGCCGCCGCCGCTTCGTCGGCGCTCGCCCGCATCGGCATCCACCGAGGCGCATCGAGAAGATGCGCCTCGGTTTTTTCATCCCCGACGGCATCCCGTCAGGGTTCTCCGGTGGCTCGCCACCTTGTTTTCAAGAGGACTTCAACATGAAAACGATTCGTATCTTTGTTTTGACTTTGCTCGTCGCTTTCCCCTTTGCCGGTAGCAACGCACAGACTTGCAATCTGCACGGCAGTGTGAAGGCGGGCAACATCACAGCCGTGCGCGATAAGCTCGAAGCGGGCTGCGCGGTCGATGCGAAGGATCAGTCCGGATACACCCCCCTGCATCAAGCGGCATACTACAACCGAGTCGAAATTGCCAAGCTGCTGATTGATGCCGGTGCGAACGTCGACTCACAGAGCAACGGCGGGACCCCCTTGTATAAAGCGGCATCCGAATATAATGCCGAAATTGCCAAGCTGCTGATTGATGCCGGTGCGAACGTCGACTTACAGATCGGCGGTAATGGAAATGCCCCATTGCATCAAATGTATGGCTTTTTAAGCATATATCATCTGCAGCGGCGTGAGGATATTGTCCGCATGCTGCTTGACGCGAATGCGAATGTGAAATTACGGAACTCCAGTGGAGAGACACCCTTGCACTTTGTAGCCCGGACTTCTTTGTCAGATAAGACCTCTGTGTTGTGGCACGATGCTGTTGGCGTAGTCATCCGAATGCTTGTCGATGCCGGAGCGAATGTCGATGCGAAAGACAACTATGGAGAGACCCCCTTGCACGAGGCATTTTTGTTTCCCTACCGGCCCGTTGATACCGTTCGTACTGTTCGTGCACTTGTCAAGGTCGGAGCGAATGTCAATGTGAAAGACGATTATGGGGCGACTCCTTTGCACTACGCAGCCTACTGGAGCGTCGATGCCGTTCGTGTGCTTGTCAAGGCTGGAGCGAATGTGAATGTGAAAAACAAATGGGGAGGGACCCCTTTGCACTCCGCAACCAACAGGAGCGTTGATGCCGTTCGTGTGCTTGTCAAGGCCGGAGCGGATGTCAACGCGCAAGACAATGACGGAAATACACCCTTGCATCTCGCTTCGAAGAGAGGCTACGCCGATGTCATCCGCGTACTTCTCGAATTCGGAGCCGACGACCAGATCAAGAACAACGCCAAGCTGAAACCCAAGGCCGTCGGCACGACCAAAGAGATTCGCAAACTGCTCAAAACACCGGGGCTCTATTGGCCGATCAAGGCTTATGCGATGGGGAATGCGTCTTCCGATCTGATCGAGACGAGCGCTCGGATCGGGTGTGCCGACAAGAAAGATTGCCGGGTGTTTCTTGAGTGCACCGACAAGGACGGCGACGAGTTCAAAGGGTCGCTCGACAGCGCATCGAAAGAGGCGACCGCCGAGGATTCGATTGACGAAGGGGCGACGGTTTCGTTGTCGGCGAGCGAGATAAAGACGATCACCGGAGCGACGGGCGACGGGGCGCTCGATTGTGCGTTGCGCAGTCAGCAGCGGATCACGGCGCAGGTTTGGTCCTCGACGGACTCGGTGAACGCCAATACCACCGCCTACCGGCTGAGCGAAGACAACGAGGCTCGTATTCAGTTCAAGGTCGGGGAAAGCAATACCCCCTTCGTCAACATCAGGTGCCTCGCCGCAAAGGGCAAGCAATGCACCAAGACCAAGCTCGTATGCACCGACGACAGGGGTCGGGACTGGCCGAAGATCAAGGCGGGAACGATCGATCGCCTGAATGTCTACACCGTATCCACCGTCAAAGGTGCCGACCATCGGATCGACGATGACGACACGGGTTGGTATTCCTGCGATATCGAGTCTGAGAATCCCTTCATGGTCTATGCGACCCACTTCTCGACCAAGGGGGATTCGCGGTCGTTGGTCAGCGTCACCGCGGTCAGCATGGAGTAGAAGTAGGCGTCGATGGTTAGGTCGGGGCACGGGCAATCTCCCGTGCCCCGATTTTCTTGGGTTTCGGCAAGATCACGGACTCGTTCGGCAGCGATTCGCAAAGCGTGCCGCGACACATCGTTCGTCTGCCACTGGAGAAGCCGCCCTTTTTATCGGGGTGTTTCGAGGGCGTTCGCCGAGAACCCCCTTTGCGATGAGCGGTGTCGGAACTCGGAGCCTTGATCTTCGGGCGATTGGCCGTGCCCCGACTCTCTTGGTTTTCGGCAAGACCACAGACGCATTCGACAGCGAAGCGAATGCCCGGGAACTGCGGTAGTTGCGGCTCGGTATGCGTTTAGGGTAGACTTGCGTCAGCGTACCGAGATGAGGAACGCTTTGCCAAGCCCAAAAGCATCAGGGCGACGAGCGTCGGCTCCGATTCCATTCCGGTTTTGATACGACTACGAATCAGCGACAACGAACACACGACGACGATGAACCCCTTGACAGACAAAAGTCTTGATTCGAAGTGCCGGCAGAAATCGGTGCCCGTGATGCTTGGTGTGCCTGTGGCGCCTGAATTAATTACCCCCCCCCCCCCCGATAAAAAAGCGCTTCGCTGCTGAATCCCTCGCATCACCCCTTCTTTGTTCGTTATCGACGCTAGCAGCACCGCCTTCGGCGCAGGCCCGAAAGCCCGACGCCGCGCAGAAATATGTATCTATAACCGACTCCAGTGAAAAGACGTCGGCATTCAATCGTCGCCGCCACCGAACAAGCGATTCCAGTAAAAGAATAAATAGCGGAGAGGTTTCAGCCTCTTCCGCAGCGCCCCTTGGCATTACCGTCAGCGAATGCGGAGCGAGCGGAACCGAGGTCATTAGCCCGAAGAGCAGTCATCCTTCGGGCAATATCGATATTGACAGCGCCGATAGATTGACCGTCGAGCTCGATACCGCACCCCAAGCCGATGTCGTCTCGGTTTCGAACCCCGATACCGGGGTCGTTTCCGTTGGCCTTGTCTCCCAAGTCTTCACCGCTGACAACGCCGACGAAGCGCAAGCCCTCGCCGTCGCCTCGCCCGGAAACACCGATATCACTGCCGCCGACGCTTCGTCGGCGCTCGCCCGCATCCACCGAGGCGCATCGAGAAGATGCGCCTCGGTTTTTTCGTCCCCGACGGCATGCCGTCAGGGCTCTCCGGTGGCTCGCCACCTTGTTCTCAAGAGGACTTTCAGAATGAAACCCATTCGTATCTTGGTTTTGACTTTGCTCGCCGTCGTCCCCTTTGCCGGTAGCAACGCACAGACTTGCGACCTGCACAAAAAAGTGGAGGAGGGCGACATCACGGCCGTGCGCAATATGCTCGATGCGGGCTGCGCGGTCGACGTGAAGAATTCGTCGGGATGGACACCCCTGCATGAAGCGGCATATACCCATCGAGATGAAGCGGCACCTAACTATCAACCAGAAATTGCCAAGCTGCTGATTATTGTCCAGCTGCTGATTGATGCCGGTGCGAACGTCGATTCACAGATCCCCCGCCGCGGAATGTCCTCCTTGCATCTAGCGGCCAACAGGCTTCGGGCCGAAATTGCCCAGATGCTTCTTGATGCGGGTGCGAACGTCGACTTACAGGACAGCCTCGGATTTGCCCCCTTGCATTTCGCGTCGTTTCCCGGCAATCCTTTAAGCATATCGGCATCTAAGCGGCGTGAGGATACTGTCCGCGTGCTGCTTGGCGCGAATGCGAATGTGAAATTACGGACCAACAAGGGAGAGACACCCTTGCACCGGGCGGCCGAAGCTTATATGTCGTATTCAGTGATGTATCGAGAGGGTCGTCTTGTGTCGCGGTCGCAGTTGCCGTGGCACGATGCTCTTGGCGTAGTTATCCAAATGCTTGTCAATGCCGGAGCGGATGTCGATGCGAAAACCAATTATGGATCGACCCCCTTGTACTTCGCAGTAAATTATAATAACCATGTTGATGCTATACGCGTATTTGTCGATCTCGGAGCGGATGTCAACGCGAAACGCAATGACGGAAATACACCATTGCATCACGCTTCGATACGAGGCAAGGCCGATGTCATACGCGTACTTCTCGAGCTCGGAGCGGACGATCAGATCAAGAACAACGCCAAGTTCAAACCCAAGGCCGTCGGCAAGACCAAAGAGATTCGCAAACTGCTCAAAACCCCGGGGCTCTATTGGCCGATCAAGGCTTATGCGATGGGGAACGCGTCCTCCGATCTGATCGAGACGAGCGCTCGGATCGGATGTGCCGACAAGAAAGATTGCCGGGTGTTTCTTGAGTGCACCGACAAGGACGGCGACGAGTTCAAGGGCTCGCTCGATAGTGCCTCGAAGGTGGCGACCGACGAGGATTCGATTGACAGAGGGGCGACGGTCTCGTTGTCGGCGAGCGAGATAAAGACGATCACCGGGGCGACGGGCGACGGGGCGCTCGATTGCGCGTTGCGTAGTCAGCAGCGGATCACGGCGCAGGTTTGGTCTTCGACGGACTCGGTGAACGCCAATACCACCGCCTACCGGTTGAGCGAAGACAACGCGGCTCGTATTCAGTTCAAGGTCGGGGAAAGCAATACCCCCTTCGTCAACATCAGGTGCCTCGCCGCAAAGGGCAAGCAATGCACCAAGACCAAACTCGTATGCACCGATGACAGAGGCCGGGACTGGCCGAAGATCAAGGCGGGGACGATCGATCGTTTGAATGTGTACACCGTTTCCACCGTCCAAGGCGCCGACCATCGGATCGACGATGACGACACGGGTTGGTATTCCTGCGATATCGAGTCTGAGAATCCCTTCATGGTCTATGCGACCCACTTCTCGACCAAGGGGGATTCGCGGTCGTTGGTCAGCACCACCGCGGTTAGCATGGAGTAGGAGTAGGCACTGAGAGCGAGGTCGGGGCACGGGCGGTCGCCCGTGCCCCGATTCTTTTGGGCTTCGGCAAGATTACGGATTCGTAAAGCGACTTGCCGCGAGACCTCGTTCGTCTGCCACTGGAGAAGTCGCCCTTTTTGTCGGATTGTCTCAAGGGCGTTTGTCGAGAATCCCGTTTGCGGCGAGCGGTGTCGGAACTCGGAGCCTTGACCCTCGGGCGATGGTCGAAGCCATCGACCCGTTTGACGCCGAGAGCGATGTCGGGGCGCGGGCGATTGACCGTGCCCCGGCTCTCTTGGCTTTCGGCAAGATCACGGACTCGTTCGGTAGCGACTCGCAAAGCAAGCCGCGAGATCTCGTTCGTTTGCTACTGGAGAAGCCGCCTTTTTTGTCGGAGTGTCTCGAGGGCGTTTGTCGAGAACCCCGTTTGCGGTGAGCGGTGTCGGAACTCGGAGTCTTGACCTTCGGGCGATGGTCGAAGCCATCGACCCGTTTGACGCCGAGAGCGATGTCGGGGCGCGGGCGGTCGTCCGTGCCCCGATTCTCTTGGTTTTCGGCAAGACCACAGACGCGTTCTACAGCGAAGCGAAGGCTCGGGAGCGGCGATGTTTGCGGGTCGGTATGCGATTGGGGTAGATTTAGGGTAAATTTACGCAAATGGCACCGAGTACACGGCGGTTGCCGGTCGACCCCGACAAGGGTCGATTTCGGCTTTCGACTCCATCCCCGGGCCGATTTGGTCTTCGCTTTCAAAACAAGGAGTGCACGACGATGACGAAGCCCCCGACAAACGGGTCGGTGCCCGAGGTGCCGATCGCACCTGAATCGACTACTCCCCCCCCCCCCAGAAAGCGCTTTGCTGCTGAACTCGTCGCTTTATGCGCTTTGTCGTTGTTGACGCTCGTTCCTCTTTTTCCTCATTCCGTAGCCGCACAAAACACCACACCACTGGCATCAACCTGTGCCTCATGGAACATAGGTGCCAGAGCAATAATAAACCAATGTGGGCATAATATAAGGATTACGGGCAAACACACCTCAGGCTCAAGCTCAGAATGCATAGATTACGAGCCTTCTTCGGGTAATACCTTTGGAAATAATGGTACTGCTCAGCCCGGCAGACCGGCCCAATTATGCGTTGAATATGAGGATACCGACAAGCAGAATGAAACCGGCCGACTAAGTTGCGATACCGTCACCATCGATGAATGCGGTGATGACAATACCGCGCCGGTATACATAAATCCGGATGCCGCCCCCTCGGGCAACATCGAGCTGAACCCCACCACGACGCTGGAGATGAACGAGGGCGACGACGACGGCACCTTCAGGGTCAAGCTCGACACCGCCCCCGCCGCCGATGTCACCGTGACGATAACAAGCGCCGATACCGATGCCGTGACGGTCTCTCCCGCTTCGCTGACATTCACCACCAGCAATTACAACACCGAGCGGACGGTCACCGTCACCGCGGTTCAGGACTCCGACAACGACGACGAGTCGGTCGTCCTGACATTGAGCGCCTCCGGCGGCATCATCGCTTCCAATAAGACCAAGACCGTCTCCGTCGACGACGACGAGCCGCCCTCGGCCATCGTCGTGGACCCGAACACGGTGAATATCGAAGAGGGCGATACGACGTCCGTTGCCGGAGGATTTGGCGGCTCTTTCATCGTCAAGATAGAACCGGCTTCGACGAAGAGGGTCAATGTATCGCTGGCAAGCAATAACAGCGATGTCTTCGTCAGCCCCCAAATCGCACAGTTCTCTCCCAATGACAACTCGATGACAACCGGAATTACGATAGGAGTCAGAGCGAATCAGGACGCCGACAAACGAAGCGAAGCCGCCACCATCACCCTCAGCACCACCAGCATCACGACGGGCGATGTCCCGGTGACGGTCAACGTCAAAGACGACGACATCCCCTCGGGCAATATCGTCTTTTCCCCCGGTGTGCTGACCGTCGTCGAGGGCAGCAGCAACACCTTCACCGTCAAACTCGATACCGAGCCCGGCGACGTCACCGTGACGATAACGAGACACCCCGACGACCCCGCCGCCGTGACGTTCACTCCCACTTCGCTGACCTTCGACTCCACGGACTACTCCACAGAGAAGACGGTCACCGTCACCGGGGTTCAGGACGACGACAACGACGACGTGGCTTCGATCCGCCTCGTATTGAGAGCCACCGGCGACATCGAAGCTCCCCATGTGACCAAAACCGTCATGGTCGACGACGACGAGGAGCCCTCGGCTCTCGTCTTCGAGCCGGCCGGTAAGCTCAGTATCCCCGAGGGCGGTTCCGCCACCTTGTCCATCAAGATAGACCCGCCCTCGTCGGGAAAGGTTAGGTTGGCGATGCTCAGCCTGGATAGCGATATCAGCAACCGACCCGGGACATTGGACTTCGAAGCGAACGACGGGGCAGCCCAAACGGTCACCCTCAACGCGCACCACGACGCCGACATCTTTGACGACGACGGCGGCGACGCCGCCCACCCCCTCACCAACCTCATCGTCAGAGCCTCCGGCGGCTTCACCGCCAATGTCAGACACCCGATCCTCGTCGTCGACGACGACGTCGCCGGTTCCCTCGTGATGCAACCGGCCACGCTGCAGATCGTCGAAGGCGGGCAGGAGTCCATCTCCGTGCGCTTGGGCTTGATGCCGACCGTGGACAGCGTCACCGTCAACCTGACCAAGACCAACCCCTCGGTGACCTTGGACCCGAGCACGCTCACCTTCAGCGATGAGAACTGGAATATCGGCCAACGCGTCGTCATCTCCGTCGCCGAGGACGAGAACTCCGACAACGGCGCCGATACCATCACCGGCGCTTTCGGCAGCAGTCAGGGGAACTACGCATCCGCCGCCAATCCGGCGGGTGCGTCGATATCGATCGTCACCCTCGACCGCCCCGGGGGGATCGTCACCTCGACCGAGTTGGTGGGATTGACCGAAGGCGGGGAGCCGATGAGTTTCACCGTGCATCTCGGCGACGCGCCCGTCGGCACCTCGACCGTGACTCTGACGCTGAGCAACGACAACCCCCATATCACGCTGAACCCGCCGGTGCTGTTGTTCACGCGGGACAACTTCGGCGTCGAGCGCACCGTCGAGGTGCAAGCGCAAGACGACGTCGGCCGCGAGGACGACTTCGACATCATCCACATCCAAGGCGCGGGCGGGAACTACAAACGCTCGACGGCGAGGATCTCGGTGTCGATCGAAGACAACGACGACGATGCCGGGGTCGTCGGCGGCACCCCGGGACGAGCGGGGGTCTACGCCTTGGCCATCCCGCCGGAGACGGGTTCGGACACTTCCGATTTGCGCATCCGTTGCCGGCAATCGAGCGCTTGTGCGGTGTACTTCGACTGCACGGCGCAGACGGACGGGGATGTCTTCGAGGGCTGGCTGCCGGAGTTGATCCCGGCGTGGGGGACGCGCACGGTACGAGCCTCGGATATCGTGCGCTACGCCAAGGCCTCGTGGTTCGGCAAGGGTCGCTTGGGCTGCCTGTTGCGCAGCCGACAGAAGATATCGGCTCAGGTGTGGACGCGTTCGGGCGACGGGGTGCTGGTCAACAACAGCGCGAGCCTGGAAAGCGCCCTTGATAGCCTCTACGGCGCCAAGCGGGTGGATATCGAGTCGATTCCCTCGCCCGACGGGGACGAGGAGACGAACCTTCGCATCCGCTGCGTGGCACCGTCGGGGCAACACTGCACGCGCACCCGATTTGCCTGCTTCGACGACGACGGCACCCGCCACGAGGGCGATTTGGGTCGCATCCCGCGGCTGACGGTAAGGCACCTGCAAACCAGCGAGTTGGCGGACTTGATCGACCACCGTTGGGAGGGGATGGGCCTGTCGTGCGAGTTGCGCTCGGACAACGACTTCACGGTGCAGGTGATGACGCGCACCGGAGGCGGCGGGGCGTTGGTCAACAACAGCGCCACCGGGGTGGTCGAGGAGTAGCGGTCGAGGACTAGGCGTGAGATCGTTGGGGCGGCTTCTCTGGCAAGGGGAAGCCGCCCTTTTTTATGGGAAGCCGAGATCGACTGTACGCCCGAGCCCCGACTCGAAAGCTGAGACTTCGGCGACGGGTGAATATCCGGATTCGCGGCGAATCGGATGCTTGGTGACAAGACACCTGTAGTCGGAAGAAGCGGCGAAGGGGGTTCGGTGGGGATGTTCGGGTCTTGGCTGCGAAGTTCGGTCACGGGCTAGACCGCACAGGTGCCGGCCCGAGCGGGCGGCGGAATGTCGGTCAAAAATGGTGTGACGGGTTCCGTGAGGTGATATTAGAATCGGTGGCGGGGGAGAAGAGAGCGAAACCGCACGAGAGCCGAAACCGAACAGGAGACGATGCGATGAGCGACGAGAAGAGAATCGACCGGATCGAGAGGATGTCCGAGGAAAATACCAAGGGGATGGCGGAGCTCCGTCTTATGAGGGTGGAGGATCGGGCCATGATGAATGAGACCCGATCCATGATGACGGAGACTCTTGCGGAAATTCACTCGGAAAATGCGCAGACTCTTTCCAAAATCACCACGGACAAAGCGCAGGCCGTTGCTAAAATTCTCTCGGACAATGCGCAAACTCGCGAAACCCTCTGTCGAGAGAATGCCCGTATCCCTTGGATAATTATCGCCGGCTACGCGATTGGAGGCACCATTGCAGGCCTTATCGCGAGTTACTTGGGTTTGGGGCAGTGACCGAAGGCGTCCTTTCGCCGAAAAAACCCTTCCTCTTCGAAGGGATTTTCCTCGACATAGATGCGAGGGTCATTGTCTCGTCTTCCATCGGGTTTCGAATACCCCCGATCCTTGTGATGGCAGATGAAAGACCTTGGGTAGAAATGAAGTCGAACAGGCCAATCGTTTCGCTTAGTCGATAGATTGACGAAAAGACTTATCTCTATTGCTCGGACTCCCTCGGGGAGTCTTCTGCGAATCCGAAAGCGCTCGAAAGCCGGTTCCCTATTTTTCGCAAGGATTTCGCAAGGAAGATATCGGCGAATACGGGTGCGGAAAAGGGCGAGTGCGTATCGTTTTTCCCTTCCACCGGGTTTTCCTTTCCACCGGGCCAAGGGACTCGGGCTGTGCGGGATCAGGGCAAGGCAATTTCGGTATGAATCCCGACCCGATTTTTCGATGATTCGATGCAATCGCCGCTCGTTCGCACTTCCAAACGGGTGTCGAGCGAAGTGCCGATGATCGAAGAATGCCTCGTCGACTTCGGAGTCTTCCGGTTGATGGCAGTGAAATCCGAACGATCGACCGCCCGATGCCACTTTGGTAGCAGTCGTTTTCATCCAAATATGCCCTCGTGGGCAAGGGCGGGGAGGGAGAGAACCGAGGGGAGAATCGACAGAGCCATAGCGAAGGCGAATTCGCTCGAAGTCGATATCGTTATATCTCCTTGATAAACGTCCAATTATCGGCGGCGCGTGTCAACGGGGAGTCGATGGGTGGGCGAGAAGGAGTCCCTCGGTCGCCTTTTCTGCAATGGCTCGGGACATCCCCGTTCACGATATCATCGGCGGGGTCGTCGTTGACGCCGAAAGTCGCGGACGAGCCTGATCCCCCGAGTCTTCTTCCCCGAGATTTTTGCCTCCCGAGCGAAGGTCGTTCTTCGTCATCCTGTCGATCTTGTTCCCCGAGACACTAAAAGCCCAAAAGCCCGGGGATGAAACGCCCCGGCAAGAGGGCCAAAATGCCGGCCGAGACCGCCCCGATCATGGTGCCGATCATCGCTTGGCGGTGCCTCGTCACGTCGCGGCGAAAACGAATGGCGTGGATTGCTATCGCCATCGACGCCAAGGTGAAGACCGAGAGCAAGTGAATCCAACTGAGGCTGCCGTCCTCGAGTTCGCGGATTCGGAACGAGCCCAAAACCACGATCGACATTGACCCCACCCATATCCATCCGACGATGACATGGCGCAAAGTGCCTTTGGCGGTGGCGAGGTTGAGCGCTCCGAGCCCGAGGGCAGCAAGGGCGAAGGAGAGGTGCAACCAAATCCAGAAGATATCGTCCATATCGATTCGGCTCCTCGAAAGCCGGAACAACGCGAACGCGAGCGATACCGGAAGGCTCGGAGGCATCGCTCTTCGAATATCGCCCTGAGGGTAGGATAGGTAAGATAAATCCCCTGTCGAAAAGGGTGCGCGATTTCAAACTCCGCACCGTTTTCGGCTGATTCATCTATCGGGGGATGCAGCCGGTGCGCCCGTGTGCATGAGGCACGAGCACGAGGCACGAGAAAGCGGAGTCCGATCGGCGATTCGGTTTTTTCTAACGAATCACGCAAGAGCGGAGAAAGGGATGGCTATCGACTTTTGTTGATGGCTTGATATATTCATCTGCAACAATAAGGTGATATGGATATTCTCAAAAGTCTTGGCGGATGAATCACTGAATTTTCCGATATCCCTTCGAGGATAAGCACCATCGTGGCTTCGCTCCGTCGATCGGCATCGTCCGAGGAGAATCGAAGACCCTCGCCTCGATTCGTTCGATATCCCGTAGGCGTCGGTCGGGGTGCGGCTTGGCGCAATCCAAGATGGCATGATTGCTTCGTTCCTTGGAGGATTCGAAAATGGTTCGAATCATCGTCTTGATCTTTTTTGTCCTGATCCCCTTTTGCCGGCAGCAGTGCAAGGAGTAACCACTCACAAGCCTGTGACCTGCCCTTCGCGATACGCGAGGAGCGAAGCCAAGGCTATCGGGGCAAGGGAATTTCGATACGGATCCCGACCCGGTCTTTCGATGATTCGATTTTCCATCGCCGCTTTTCCAAAGGGTTGTCAAGCGAGGCGGCGAGCGACGACGGGGCTTGCATTTCATCGAGGAGCCAAGCCACGGCGGCCAAGGTCAAGACGGTGGCGCCGATGATCAGGAATACCTCGTCCACATCGGAGTCTTCCGGTTGGTGGCAATGCAACCCGACCAAGCGGCCGCCCGATGTCACCGTATGACAGCCGTTTTCATCCAGCGTGCCATCGTGAGCAAGGGCGGGGACTAAGAGAACCGACAGGGCCATGGCGAAGGCGAATTTGCTCAAAAGCGACATCGTTATATCTCCTTGATAAACATTCAATCATCGGCGGCGTTATCCCCGACGTCATCATGACGACGAGACCGAAGATGCGACCGATCCGAGCCTGTTTCCCCGAGGGTTCTTGCTCCTGACCGAAGATCGTTCTTCGTCATCCCGTCGATTTTATCCCTCTAAGCACCAAGCTAGGCACCAAACTAGGCACCGAAAGCCCGAAAGCCCGGGGATGAAACGCCCCGACAAAGGGACCGAAGCATCGCTCGAGCCCGTCCCGACCATGGTTCCGATCATCCGTCGGAGCGACAAGCGACGGGGCGCTCGGCTGTGCGGCTGCGGAGCCGGGAACGAATCACGGCGCAGGTTTGGGCTTCCTCGGACGCGATGAATGCGAATATCACGGCCTATCGGCGGAGCGAAAGAAGTAGAACGCGTATTCAGTTTCATGTCGGGGAAAGCAATATTCCTTAAGTCAAACTCCGATGCCTGGCCGACGAGGGGAAGAACTGTACCAATACCGAATTCGAATGTACCGACGCTCAAGGGGTGTACCGGCCGGATATCAGTGCGGGGACGGTCGAGAACTTGAATGTGTATACCATCTCGACAGGCGGCGCCGACTATGAGATTCCGGGCACCGATACTGCCAAGGGTCGGTATTTCTGCGATGTCAGATCGGACGATGCCTTTGAGGTTTATGCGCTCGACCATGCGCTCGACTATGCGCTCGACACTTCATCCCGAGCAGGGGGTTCGGTGTCTTTGGTCAACACCACCGCGGTCGGTATGGATTAGATGGCAGGCATCGCCGTTTAGGCCTGAAAAGCGCAAAGGAGTGTGCGCCTTGCGCTTTTCGACTCTTTCGGCTCGCAGCGTTTGTTCCCGATTCCTTCGAGGGGCGAAGTCGACGTTCGAAGTGTGCGATGTCTTCGAAAGAAGCGGCGGGCTCTTTCGATCAGGCGGATCGAGGGCGCGATCATCTCGTGCGGTCTAGCGGGGTGACCGGCAACGCTTCGCTTTTTCGGGGGCGGCGCCGAAAGAGCGGTCAGAGGATCGGTACCGCGCTCCTAGTCGAAAGGGGGGAGCCGCGGTCAGCGGGTTTGGCTCGGGCGAGGCATCCGAGTCCGCCGCTTCGTATGCGATGGATCGGCGGATAGCGGGCAATTTCAATCGTTTCGCTTCTTTCGTGCCGTCTCGCACAAGGCGGTAGCGGCCGGTGATATCGGCGAGCGGATGCCGAATTCTTGCGAGCCGGTAAAAACAAGCGTCTATGCGGGCTGTCTTGCGCTCGGCTTCGGCGATCGGGAGCGCTACTCGCAAGCCGTCGAATTCGGCCGGCCAGTATGCCCTAGGCCCGCTTCGATATTCGCGTCGAAAGAATCGGCCGAGCGTGGCGGACGCGCCCTTTACGGGCGCTTGCCCGATCGCTTGCCGGGAGCCCCACCCTACCGCTCTCGCGCCGACGCTGCTTCGATGGCTTGGCCGCATCGATAGGAGCCGGGCCATGTCGAAGTCCCCGCAGCCTTATACGCTCGTCAAAGACATCGCCGCCGTTGGCATGACGGCGGTTATCGGCAGCCTGTTCGTGCCCATCGACGCCGTCATTGCCGGCGTTGTCGTCGGGATCCTGATAAGCGTCTGCCGGCAAAGAGCCCGGCGCAAAGCCGAAGAGCGGCAGCCCCCCGACGGGCGAATGATCGTCGTACCCTTAGACCCCGAGCCCTACCGGCCCGGGGTCGAGAGTGTGGTTCCCCGGTTATCGATGGCGATGAAGATGCGTTCGCGTACTGCTGCGTCGGGTTGCTGCGTTGGGCTGCTGCGCCGAGCCGCTGTGTCGGGGGTCTGTCGTGAGATAATCCAGGGTGATCGATCCCTTGTTGCAAGATCGGCAATCGGCGTAAGAATCGGCCTTCGGCAAACCCTTTCGTCAACGATCTCCGTCAATAATCGACCGGTCCCGTCTTCGTTATCGATCCCTTGAACCCTTTGGATACGCCGTCTTTGCAAAAACGCTCCGCCCGAGCCTCTTTTCCTGCGAGTTCCGGGGCCGCTTCGCCGTCTCTCGGGGCGCTTGAATCTTGCCTCGAAGCCGAGTCGGAGCGAGCGGGATATCGAATCCCGCTTTCGTCTCGGTCTTTGCTGGCACGCTATTTGCTCTTGCTGACAAAGTGGAATCGGGCGAGCAATCTCACCGCGGTTCGCGATCCCTTCGAGATGGTCGAGCGGCATGTGCTCGATTCCTTGACCGCGCTCGAATCCTTGCGCGGCAACCGGTTGCTCGATGTCGGTACCGGTGCCGGCTTGCCCGGTATCGTGCTGGCGATCATGCGGCCCGATATCCATTGCACCTTGCTCGATTCTCTCGGCAAGAAGACCCGTTTTTGCGCCCAAGCGGTATTGGAACTCGGGCTCGATAACGTGGAGGTTGCAACGCAGCGTCTTGCCGACCATCGCCCCGCTCGTTTTTATTCCACCGTCATCAGCCGGGCGGCGATGTCGGTGGCGGATCTGCTGGCCGGTTCGCGGGCGTTGATCGAAGCCCCGGCTCGGATCATCGCGATGAAAGGGCCCTTGCCTCTCCCGGAGTCGGACGCTGTCGAAGGGGAGGGTTTGTCGATCCGGATCGAGGAGGTGCGACGAAGCGCTCGGTCCGCGCCGACGACGCTGGTTCTGATCGATATTATCGACGGGGGGTTTTCTCTGGCAGGCGCCGATAGGGCCGCGGCGAGCGGCGACCGACGGCCGACGATCCCCTGACGGCGATATCGATGCCGGATCATCGCGGTGAACGGGCATTACGCTTGGCACCGCGCTTTTTCGAATATCCGAGGAATCGAAAAGGAAAGCCTTGTCGATATTTCCGTCGATATTTCCGCTTCGGGATCGGGCGGTGGTCGCAAAGCCCCGGGGCTTGGGGGTATGGTTTTTTTCCGTGATACCGACGTTCGGGGGTCTCGGCGTCGTCGGCCTAAAAGGATAGGTGAAAGAATAGGGGTGAGTGTCGTTATGTGATTCAATCGCCATCGAAAGGAATTCTTTCCGAAGGGGAAGAGGGGATTTTTCCGAAGCGGTTTTTTTGCAAGGCTTCGAAACGATCGCCCCGCCGACGGGGTCGTTTCTGCTTGCCGCCGCAGGCCGAAGTATCGGGATCTCGTTCCGGTCAGGCGAGGAGAACCGTCTCGCGATTCGTATCGTTCGGGCGTATATCGTTCGGGCGTAGCCGGTGCGAGATGGCCGATGAAGCGTCGTGGTCCGATGCTTCGTCGATCAAGGACTCGATGAGCGCAAAATACCCTCGGTGGGCAGCGGCCGGACGAGCGGCTAAGACGAAGGGGAAGAGCGCTTCGGTGATCGCGAAGGGATTGGCGACGAAGAGACGGCGACGAAGAGACTGGCTACGATAACTAGGAGCATGGCGAAAAGAGCGAATCGATTTTTGCAATTCTTTGCAATGCCGGATTTGCAGGACCGAATCGATTCTCGGCGCGTGGTTCGGATCTCCGCTCATGCCGTATCGTTGCCGGGGATGAATCACTCGGAAAAGATAATTCGGCACCTCGGGCGATGGGGCGGGCCGTCCTTGCTTCGCCGTGGAGCGGCGCATTCAATCGGGAAAAAGCCGACATGGGGAAGATCATCGCGGTGGCGAATCAAAAGGGCGGGGTCGGCAAGACGACCACGAGCATCAACCTCAGCGCTTCGCTCGCCGCCGCCGGGCGGCGGGTTTTGCTCGTCGATCTCGATCCCCAAGGAAATGCGACGATGGGCAGCGGGGTCGACAAGACCGCTCTTGCGCATTCGGGCTACGATGTCTTGATGAGCGAAACCCCGCTATCGGAAGCGGTGATCATGTTGGAGGACAACGGCTATCACCTGCTTCCCGGCAATGCCGATCTGACCGGCGCGGAAGTCGGCTTGCTCGAAGAGATCGGGCGCGAATTCCGATTGCGCCAAGCGTTGGAGGCGGTGCGCGAGGGCTACGACAGCATCCTGATCGACTGCCCGCCTTCGCTGAGCATTCTGACGGTCAATGCGCTGGTCGCCGCGGATTCCGTGGTCATTCCGGTGCAATGCGAGTATTACGCTCTCGAGGGACTTTCCGCTTTGCTCGAAACCATCGAGAAGATCCACCGCCGCATCAATCGCGGTCTTCGCATCGAGGGCCTTTTGCGCACCATGTTCGATTCTCGCAACAATCTCTCCCGCCAGGTCTCGGAGCAGCTGACGCGGCTTTTCGGCGGCAAGACATTCGATACCGTCATTCCGCGCAATGTTCGTTTGGCCGAGGCCCCGAGCCATGGGCTGCCCATATTGCTCTATGACCGCGAGAGCAGCGGATCGCACGCCTACATCGAGTTGGCGAGCGAGCTCGTCCGGCGCGAGGGCGGGCACAAGAGCGGGAGCAAGAGCGGGCACAAAAGCGGGAGCAAGGAGGGGGCTCGCTGAAAGGCGGGCGATATCGATCGTGGCCAAAAAACGCAGACGCGGTCTCGGGCGCGGGCTCGATGCGCTGCTCGGTGATATCTCCCCCGAGGTGATGGACGAGCGGGTCGATAGCGACCTTCGCGCCATGCCCGTCGATCTCATCCGTCCCGGCCGCTATCAGCCGCGGCGCAGCGTGGATCGGTCGGCCATCGAGGATCTCGCGCGCTCGATTCGGGTGCGCGGGATCGTGCAACCGATCGTGGTGCGACCGCTCGAGGGCAAGGAGTTCGAGATCATCGCCGGCGAACGGCGCTGGCGGGCGGCGCAGCTCGCCGAGTTGCATACGGTCCCGGCGATCGTGCGCGATTGCCCGGACGAGGAGGCGGCGGCGATCGCCCTGATCGAGAATATCCAACGCGAAGATCTGAATCCGATCGAGGAGGCCGAGGGTTTTCGCACCCTCGCCGAGGAGTTCGGCCTGACCCACCGACAGCTCGCCGATGCGGTCGGGCGTTCGCGCCCCTCGATATCCAATGCCCTGCGCTTGCTCGATCTCAACCCCGACGTTCGCAGCTTGCTGCAAAAAGGCGATCTGCAGATGGGTCATGCCCGCGCTCTGTTGGGTATCAAAGGAACGGCCCAGAGCACGACGGCGAAGGAGGTGGTGCGGCGCGGGCTCT
This sequence comes from Gammaproteobacteria bacterium, assembly GCA_965220535.1. Classification (GTDB taxonomy): domain Bacteria; phylum Pseudomonadota; class Gammaproteobacteria; order HK1; family HK1; genus HK1. The sequence continues at coordinate 2,587,069 of OZ244833.1, forward strand.
CCACCGGCGCAACCGAACGCTTGGTGCGCTCGAAAGCCCCCGACAAACGCGCCTCGAAGAGCGCGAAATCATCCTCTCGCCGGGATGCGGATGTACAGCGCATCGAAAACGAGCTCGGAGAGCGTTTGGGGACGAGGGTGCGCATCGATCATGCGAAGGACGGCAGCGGTCGATTGGTCATCCACTATGTGGGTCTCGACGCTCTTGACGGTATCTTGGAACGGATTCGCTAGGGTCGAGTACGCCGATACCCCCGATACCCCCGATACCCCCGAGATCTCGATCATCCGAGATGGAATCGCCGAGCCAAAACGATGTCGAATCGGATCATGACTTTCGAAGGACGGACTCGCGAACGAAGTAAAGGGCCTCATGCGGTCGTTCCCGATATCCGTCATGGAAATTGTCTCGATATCCTGCCCGCGCTTCCCGACGCCTCGGTCCATACGGTTTTGACCGATCCCCCGTATTTTTTGGACGGACTCGATGGCGACTGGAAAAAAGGAATCCGCGGCAAGCGAGGCACGGGAACGGTCGGGGGATTGCCGGTCGGCATGAAGTTCGATCCCGAGCAAGGAAAGAGATTGCAGGCATTCCTCGAGCCGGTATTCGAGCAACTCCTTCGCATTTTGAAGCCCGGCGGATTCATGCTGGTGTTCTCCGCCCCGCGGCTCTATCACCGCATGGCGATCGCCGCGGAAAATTGCCGATTCGAGATCCGGGATCAATATATTTGGCAGTTCACCCAACGAGCGCAGTTCAAAGCCTTCGGCATGGCGCACTTCCTGGAAAAAAGAGTCGATATCTCGGACAAAGAACGAAAGCATTTGGCCAGGGATATGGACGGTCGTAAAACCCCGCAACTGCGGCCCCAATTCGAATCGATCTTATGCGCTCAAAAACCTCGCGACGGTACCTTCTTGAACAACTGGGCATTGCACCGCACGGGGCTGATCGATTCCAAGGAGAGCCTGACGGGAAATGTTCCGGCAACGGTCATGACCGTGGAGAAACCGCAACGGGATCGATATAACTGCCACCTGACGCCGAAGCCCGTGAGGATATGCGAGCACTTGATAAAAGTGTTTTCCTGCGAGGGACAAACGATCCTCGATCCCTTCCTCGGATCGGGGACGACCTGCATTGCAGCGCAAAGAACGAATCGATCCAGCATCGGGATAGAGATCAATCCCGAATATATCTCCATCGCCGAAAAGCGCTTGGCAAGCGAGGCGAAGAGGGTCGGTCGAGCCGGATACGAACGATCCGCCGGAATCGAAGAGTCTCACCCGGAAGAGGCGATTTTGGATGTTCTATAAGTAGCCTGTGGTGATATCGGTAGTCGAAGGGATTTTCAAAGAAGGCGGATGGGCGCAAAAACCGGGCACAAAAACAAGGCAATGACGCCATCGTTTGGGGAGTGTTAAGCAGCCTCGCCAAAGATGGATTGGTCGATAAATGTGAGCAAGAAAACAAGCGACCCGGATGGGAATTGACGAGCGAGACATATCGGCGGCGAGATAGCGAGATCGCTCAAAGCCCTGATTGGGGAGGCAACAAGCGGATCATCGAGGCGTATCGAATCAAGCAGTGGGGTTTTTGTCCCGGGTGTTTGGCGGTTCTTCCGAAGCGTCCCGATGTCGATCATATCCGGGCGAAATCTCGAGGAGGGGCGGACAGCGCCGAAAACAAGCAGTTGCTATGTCCGAACTGCAACCGTCGCCGGGGAAATCGGTCTTTCGAGGAATTCGTGCGCGATCGCTTGGACGATGGCAACGAATGGACCGACTATGGCCCTTGATGAGCCGGGATTCGTCTTGGTCCGAGGTCATATCCGAATCGGGGTTGGCAAGCGCATCGTCATGGCGGTGCGACTTCTTTGCGCCGAGCGATTTCGAAGGGCGAAGCTCGGATGCGACGGGTATCGGACCGAACCGGAGCCGGCCGAGCGAAAGGAGAGAAGGAGGCGATTCTACGTATCGCGCTGACGATACCGGCGCGAAGGTTCCATCTCGCGGCCGTTCAATGCGGGCTACTGATGAGGAGTACGAACTCGGCGATCTCGGACGGCAGAGGATCGAAGAGTGTCATGGCGCACGCCTCGGCGATGGGACACGCCTATTCGTGCGCGGAACTCGGACGCCAGCAACTCGAAGGCGCGATAGAGGGCTTGCTGAAAGCGGCGGCGGGAATCGCCGACGCCACCCGCGAACAACCGTAGGAACCGACCGATGACTGATCCGGAGAACGCACCGAAGTTCCATGGCAGACCGATCACCGACTGGTTCGAACTATCGAAGCCCGGCGACAAAAAACCCACGCTCGCCGCGCTCGACTCGTTCGACGTCTCTTCGCCGGATGTCCGCAAGGTGGTCACCAAGTTCGAGCGGGCGGTAAACGCCGCCGCGAAGACGCTGAACGACGATCTGACCGAGGCGACCGACAAGGACGGGCTCGGCGTTTACGACGCGCTCGAGATCGCTCGCTTTTGCATCTTGTCGGGCTCGCGGCAACTGACGCGTGCCGCGCAAGACGCGGCGAAGGAATCGAACGCCAGACCGGACGACAAGATACAGAGGGAACTCGCGGCGACGATGAACGAGACCGACGTCCTCGCGCGTCTGTCGGTGGAGCGGATCGTCGCGACGGCGCGGATACTGGAATCGGTGTCCGTCAAGATCGCGAACATTGGCACCGACGGAAAGCCGCCCGATCCGAAGGACATGAATTGATCGCCGTATCCGTTCACGCACCGGAGGCTTGCATCGCCGGTTGTTTGATCCGAAGGCGCAGGTTCTCGTATAATGCGCGGCGCCGAGCCCTGCGCTGGAAATCGAGCGGTCGACAATTCAAAGCGTTCGGCTTGAAGCGTTCGGGGCGAGGGTGTCGGTATCCGATCATCGAGCATCGGGAAGCGGCGGTGCGATGAAGTCGTCTTCCTTGGGTCTTCGGGTGTTGCAGGTGCAGAGCCTGCTGGCGGTCGCGGTGGCGGTGGGCGCTTACCTGTCGGGTGCGGAGAACGCGCTTTTTTCGGCGGTGGTCGGGGCGTTCAACAGCCTTGTTCCCAGTGCCTATTTCGCCTATCGGGTCTTGCGGCCCGAAGGGGATGGGGCGAGTGCGCTCGGACGTTGGCTCAGAGCGGAAGTGGCGAAAATCGTGATCATCTGCGGGCTTTTTCTCGCCGCTTTTTTATTGCTGAAGGAACTGAACATGACGGCGCTCTTTGCCGGGTTCATCACGGTGCATATCGGAGGGGTCGTCGCCTCCGTCGTTTTCGTGCCGAAAAGCCCCTAAGCGTCCTCGAAGCCTGATCGGGCATCATTCACGGAGCCGTTTTGCCGCTCCTCGTTTTTGGATTCGAAGCGAAATATCCGATGGCCGCCCAGACCTCCACCGAATATATCCAGCACCATCTGCAAAATCTCGCGCTCGGGCTGCACCCCGAGAAGGGTTTCGGCTTCGCCCACAGCGCCGCCGAGGCGAGGGAGATGGGTTTTTGGGCGGTGCACGTCGATACCATGCTCTGGTCGGTGGGGCTAGGAGCGCTTTTCCTGTGGATTTTCCGCAAGGCGGCGTTGAAAGCGACGAGCGGGGTCCCCACACCCTTTTTGAACTTCATCGAGATGGTGATCGAGTTCGTCGATCAGAACGTGCGCGGCACCTTCACCGGCAAGAACGATCTCGTGGCCCCGATCGCGCTGACGCTCTTCGTCTGGATCCTGCTGATGAACACCATGGATCTGGTGCCGGTGGATTGGATCCCTCATCTGGCGTACCTCCTCGGCATTCCTTATATGAAGGTGGTGCCGACCACGGATCCGAACGTGACCTTCGGTCTTTCCCTGTCGATTTTCGTGCTCACCATCTATTACAGCATCAAGGTGAAAGGCGCCAAGGGCTTCTTCGGGGAGTTGGCCTTCCAGCCCTTCCCCAAATTTCTTTTCCCCGTGAATCTCTTTTTGGAAGGGATCTCGCTGATTTCCAAGCCGGTGTCGCTGGCCTTGCGCTTGTTCGGGAACCTTTATGCGGGCGAGATGATCTTCATTCTCATCGCCTTGCTTTACAGCGGCGGTGACTTCTGGTGGGGGCTGGCGGGAGGAGCGCTGCAATGGGGGTGGGCGGTTTTCCACCTCCTGATCGTGACCTTGCAGGCCTTCATCTTCATGATCTTGACGATCGTGTATCTGGATATGGCGCATTCGCATCATTGATCATTGCCCATTCGTTCGTATGGCCTTGTTTCGGGCGTATTGCCCGGAGATCGTGAAAATCTCGATAGGAGATTGAGAGATGGAAACAGCATTGCTTTATATCGCCGGCGGTCTCATGCTCGGTATCGGTGCGGCCGGAGCCGCGGTCGGGATCGGCATTTTGGCGGCTCGTTTCATCGAGGGCATCGCTCGTCAGCCCGAAATGCTGGGCATGCTCCGCACCCAGTTTTTCATCATGATGGGTTTGGTGGACGCCTTGCCGATCATCGCGATCGCGATCGGTTTGTACGTGCTCTTTGCCGTGGTGGGCGGCTGATCGGTTTTGAGGAGTCGATGTCATGAACATCAACTTGACGCTGGTCGGTCAGTCCATCGCCTTCGCGTTCTTCGTGTATTTCTGCGTCAAATTCATCTGGCCTCAGATCCTCGAAGCGTTGGAGGAGCGGCGCACGAAGATCGCCGACGGTCTTGCCGCCGCCGAAGCCGGACAGAAGGCGAAGGCGGAGGCGCAGGTGCTGATCGAGCAGGAGGTATCGGGGGCCAAAGAGCAGGCTCGCGAGATCATCTCCAACGCTCAGCGTCGTGCCGGGGAGATCGTCGACGAAGCCAAGGCCGACGCTCGGGTCGAAAGCGATCGGATCATCGAGGCGGCGCAAGCGGAGATCGAGCAGCAGACCCATCAGGCGCGCGAGGTCCTGCGCGGCGAGGTCGTCACCTTGGCGTTGGCGGGGGCCGAGCAGGTTCTCGGGCGGGAGGTCGATGCCGCCACCCACGCCAAGACGCTCGAAGGCTTGGCTTCGCGGCTTTGATCGGTCGCATGCGTTGCCGAACAAAGGCTAGGTAAGCGGAGGCGGAAATGGCGGAATCGTCGGGACCGGCGCGACCATACGCGATCGCCGCTTTTCGGCAGGCGCAGGAAGAGTCCGCGTTGGCGCAGTGGGGCGGGATGTTGGAGTTGCTGGCGACGGTCGCCCGCGACCCTTCCGTGCATGCCTTGATCGCCAACCCGCGTGTCGATCGCGCACGCTTGGTCGATCTTTTCATCGAGATCGGCGGCGAGCATTTGTCTTCGACCGGGCGTAATTTCGTCCGCGTCATCGGGCATTACGGGCGTTTCGCCCTTCTGCCTGCGATCGCGCGACTTTTCGAGCGGGAGCGGGCGGCGCACGAAGGAAGGAGCGAAGTCCACGTTAGCGGCGCTTTCGAACTCTCCGAGGAGCAGCGCAACGAGATCGTCCAGGTGATGGAAAAACGTCTCGGCACGAAGGTGAGTCTGGTTTTCGAGGTGGACGCCGACCTGATCGGCGGCGTCGTGATCCGCGCCGGGGACTTGGTGATCGATGCCTCGATCAAGGGGCGCTTGGGGCAGCTGGCCCAATCCTTGGTATGAGCGGCGATCTTTTGCGGTGCATCTTTTCGGTCGGCGTTTTGACCGTTCCTTGTCTTTTCGCCGACATAAGGCTCCGAATGCGCCGGCGGTGACGGGAGAAGGAAACGAGGCGAGGCCGAGAATCAGGCGAGTCGACGATTTCTTTGCCGAAGCCATCTCGGCGGAATGAACAAAGAGCGAACAAAGAGCCCGCTCGATCGGCTTTCGGAGCAAGACCCGAAAAAGAACGACGAGCGAGCACGGAACGATGAGCCGACGCGCATTTCGAAAAAGACCATTGCGCATCGAAAAGAGATATTTGCCCGGGCTTGTCCCGGCGGCCGCCGGATCCGGCCGTACATTCGCACCTACACATAGAGGTTTTGAGTCATGCAACTGACCGCGGCGGAAGTCAGCGATCTCATCAAAAAGAAGATCGAGAGTTTCGAGGTCGGCGTCGAGGCGCGCACGCAAGGAACCATCGTCTCCCTCACCGACGGCATCGCCCGCATCCACGGGCTTTCCGATGTCATGCAAGGCGAGATGGTCGAGTTCCCCGGCAATACCTTCGGTCTCGCCCTCAACCTCGAGCGGGATTCGGTCGGGGCGGTGGTGATGGGCGATTACGGCCATATCGCCGAGGGCGATACCGTCAAATGCACGGGACGTATTCTCGAAGTCCCGGTCGGCGAAGGCCTGCTGGGACGCGTGGTCAACTCCTTGGGGCAGCCGATCGACGGCAAGGGGGCGATCGAATCCGACGGAACTTCCCCGATCGAGAAAGTGGCGCCCGGGGTCATCACCCGCCAGTCGGTGAGTCAGCCGGTGCAGACCGGCCTCAAATCGATCGATGCGATGGTGCCGATCGGGCGCGGTCAGCGCGAGTTGATCATCGGCGACCGGCAAACCGGCAAAACCGCGGTCGCCATCGATACCATCATCAGCCAGAAGGGCAGCGGCATCAAATGCATCTATGTCGCGATCGGGCAGAAGAATTCGTCGATTTCCGGGGTCGTGCGCAAGCTCGAAGAGCACGGCGCGATGGAACATACCATCGTGGTCGCCGCCGCCGCCTCGGAATCCGCCGCGTTGCAGTACATCGCCCCTTATTCCGGTTGCACGATGGGCGAGTATTTCCGGGATCGGGGCGAGGATGCGCTGATCATCTACGACGATCTCACCAAGCAGGCTTGGGCCTACCGGCAGGTTTCCCTGCTGCTGCGTAGACCCCCGGGGCGCGAGGCCTATCCCGGCGATGTTTTCTATCTCCACTCCCGCTTGCTCGAGCGCGCGGCTCGGGTCAACGAGAAATATGTCGAGGAGGCCACCGAAGGCAAGGTCACCGGTCGCACCGGATCGTTGACCGCGTTGCCCATCATCGAAACCCAAGCCGGGGACGTCTCCGCTTTCGTGCCGACCAACGTCATCTCGATCACCGACGGTCAGATCTTCTTGGAAAGCGATCTTTTCAACTCCAACTTCCGTCCGGCGATCAACGCCGGTCTTTCCGTTTCCCGGGTCGGCGGAGCCGCGCAAACCGATATCATCAAGCGTTTGGGCGGCGGGGTGCGATTGGCGCTTGCCCAATATCGGGAGTTGGCGGCCTTCGCGCAGTTCGCATCCGATCTGGACGATGCCACCCGCCGTCAGCTCGAGCGCGGTCAACGCATCATGGAAGTGATGAAGCAGCCGCAATACGCGCCTCTTTCCGTGGCCCACCAAGCGGTGACGCTCTACGCGGTGGACCGGGGCTATCTCGACGATGTCGAACTCGAGCGGGCCGGTGGTTTCACCGACGCCTTGATCTCCTATATGGACTCGAATCGTGCCGAGCTCGTCGGTGCGGTCAATGCCGATCCGAAATGGGACGAGTCCGTCGAGTCCCGTTTCAAAGAGGCGGTCGAGGACTTCAAGGCGAATCACGCCTGGTAGGGCTTCGCGTTTCGAAGACCGCCCGACGGAGCGAAAGAGATGGCCGGCGCCAAGGAAATCCGCACCAAAATTAAGAGCGTGCAAAACACGCAGAAGATCACTCGCGCGATGGAGATGGTCGCCGCGAGCAAGATGCGCAAAGCGCAAGAGCGGATGCGGGCGGCTCGCCCTTATGCCGAGCGGATGCGTAGCGTGATCGCGCATGTCACTGCCGCCAACTCCGAATACCGGCACCCCTTCCTCGTTCCTCGCGAGGAGGTAAAGCGGGTCGGGTTCATCATCGTCTCTTCGGATCGCGGGCTTTGCGGGGGGCTCAACAACAACCTCTTTCGGCAAGCGGTGCGCGAGCTGGATCGTTGGCGTGCGGAAAAGGTCGAATCCGATTTCTGCGTGATCGGCAACAAGGGCGGGGTTTTCTTCCGGCGTTTGGGGGTCAACCTGCTCGCCGGCACCTCGCATGTCGGGGACGCTCCCACGGTCGATGCCTTGGTCGGCACGGTCAAGGTGATGCTCGATGCCTACGGGGAAGGGCGGGTGGACCGGGTGTTTTTCATTTACAACCGATTCGTCAACTCGATGACCCAAAGCCCGGTAGTCGAGCAGCTCCTGCCTCGCCCGCCCTCCGACGAGCAAGAAGTGCGCCATCGTTGGGATTACCTCTACGAGCCCGATGCCAAGGATGTTCTGGATCAACTTCTCAACCGCTATATCGAGTCGTTGGTCTACCAAGGGGTGGTCGAGAATATCGCCTCCGAACAAGCGGCCCGGATGGTCGCGATGAAAGCGGCCTCCGACAACGCCGGTGGCCTGATCGACGATCTGCAGCTGCAATACAACAAAGCGCGGCAGGCGTCGATCACCCAGGAGTTGTCCGAGATCGTCGGCGGGGCGGCGGCGCTGTAGCCATTGCCCCATCGCCGGTCGCCGAGCGATGTAGGAAGATGCAGCGAAGAGAGCAGTGATGATGGTGTTTTTTCCAGGGGTGCGCGCAGGGGGACGGCACGAGTCTTATCGTAACAACGCAACGCAACGGAGAAGAGATGCGCAGAGGAAAGATTGGCATTGTTTTTGGGGCGCTTCTTTTGGGAGGATGTGCGACTTTGACCACCGACGCGATGATGCCGATCGCGTTTTTCTTCAGCGACGGATCGAGCGGTCAATGCATTTTCGAGAATAAAAGAGGTGTGTGGGAGGCGGAAATTCCGGCCAATGTTCCCATCAGACGATCCGACGATGTACTCAAATACGAATGCGAAACGGAGGACGGTCGTCGGACGATGGGTGCGATTCCGAGCAGAATCAACTCGAGCGCCGTATTTCTCGACTTCGGGGTCATCGATGCCATCACCGACAAACATCGTGACTATCCGAGCAGCTACGTGATCCCGATCAAGGCGAAGTGATCGACTTCGCTTTTGGCCGCCGCGAGCGGAAGCGACGAAAAACCCGCATGAGATGACGGGTCGCGCCCGGCGCATCAAGGAGACAAAGCATGAGTTCCGGAAATATCGTTGAAATCATCGGCGCCGTCGTCGACGTGCAGTTTCCGCGCAATGCGGTGCCCAAGGTCTACGACGCCCTCAAGGTCGAAAACGGTTTGACCCTCGAGGTGCAGCAGCAGATCGGGGACGGCGTGGTGCGGACCATCGCGATGGGATCCACCGACGGCTTGCAGCGCGGGATCGGCGCCGAGAATACCGGGGCTCCGATTTCGGTTCCGGTGGGCACGAAGACCCTCGGGCGCATCATGGACGTGCTCGGCACCCCGGTGGACGGCGGCGGCGATGTCGGCGCCGAGGAGAGTTGGGCGATCCATCGCAAAGCCCCGAGCTATGTCGATCAGGCGGCCGCGGTGGAGATCCTCGAGACCGGGATCAAGGTCATCGATCTGATCTGCCCCTTCAACAAGGGCGGCAAGATCGGCCTCTTCGGCGGTGCGGGCGTGGGCAAGACGGTGACCTTGATGGAGCTGATCCGGAACATCGCCATCGAGCATTCCGGCTATTCCGTTTTCGCCGGGGTCGGCGAGCGCACCCGCGAGGGCAACGATTTCTATCACGAGATGAAAGATTCCGGGGTGTTGGACAAGGTCGCCTTGGTTTACGGTCAGATGAACGAACCGCCGGGCAACCGGTTGCGGGTCGGGTTGACCGGCCTCACGATGGCCGAGTTCTTTCGCGACGAAGGACGGGACGTTCTCTTCTTCGTCGACAATATCTACCGCTACACCCTCGCCGGCACCGAATGCTCCGCCTTGTTGGGGCGCATGCCCTCGGCCGTCGGATACCAGCCGACCCTGGCCGAGGAGATGGGGGTGCTGCAAGAGCGCATCACCTCCACCAAGACCGGCTCGATCACCTCGATCCAAGCGGTCTACGTGCCGGCTGACGATCTGACCGACCCCTCTCCGGCAACCACCTTCGCCCATCTCGATGCGACCTTGGTGCTCTCTCGTCAGATCGCCGAACTCGGTATTTATCCGGCGGTCGATCCGCTCGACTCCACCAGTCGTCAGTTGGATCCCCTTGTGGTCGGGGCCGAGCATTACGAGGTGGCGAGACGGGTGCAGGGGATATTGCAGCGATACAAAGAGCTGCGCGATATCATCGCCATCCTCGGCATGGACGAGCTCTCCGACGAGGACAAGCAAGTGGTCGCGCGGGCGCGCAAAATCCAGCGCTTCCTTTCCCAACCCTTCTTCGTGGCCGAGGTTTTCACCGGCTCCCCCGGAAAGTACGTTTCGCTCAAAGACACCATCGCCGGGTTCAAGGCGATCGCCGACGGCGAGATGGACGAATATCCGGAGCAGGCCTTTTATATGGTCGGCAATATCGAGGAAGTCAAGGAAAAGGCGAAGGAAATCTGATTCCCCTCGCCGTTTTTTCGGAGCCCTTTCATGCCAGCCACGATCCGCCTCGATATCGTCAGCACCGAGCGCGAGCTCTTCTCCGGGGAGTGCGCGATGGTCATCGCCCCCGGGGTCATGGGCGAACTCGGGATCATGCCGCGCCATTCGCCCTTGGTCACGCGCTTGAAGCCCGGGGAGGTCCGCGCCGAATTGCCCGAAGGGGGCGAAGAGACGTTCTATGTCTCCGGGGGGATGTTGGAGGTGCAGCCGCATGTCGTCACCGTCCTCTCCGATACCGGCAATCGGGCCGAGGATCTCGACGAAGCCGCGGTGCTGGCGGCGAAAGAGCAGGCCGAGAGGATGCTGGCGGATCGATCCGCAGGTATCGACGAGGCGCGGGCTCGGGCCGAACTCGCCCAAGCCGCGGCTCAACTTCAAGCGATCCGGCGTTTGCGCGGTCGTCGCTGAGATATTCCGTTCCGCACGCGTGCGGAGCGGGCGTGCGGAGCGGCGGTGTCCTAGGCCAAGTCCGCCCCTCTTCGAGCGGCTACGCTTTTTCGGGCGGTTCGATCTTGTGTGATTCCCCCAAACGGCATGCTCGGGCAAGATAACGCTACCGGCAATCGGGCCGAGGATCTCGACGAATCCGTGGCGTTGGCGGCGCAAGAGCAGGCCGAGAGGATGCTGGCGGATCGAGGCGCGGGCTCGGGTCGAACTCGCCCAAGCCGCGGCTCAACTTCAAGCGATACGGCGTGTGCGCGGTCGTCGCTGAGATTCCGTTTCGCTTGCGCGTAGATCGCCGATTGATGTGCGAAGCGGGTGTGCGGAGCGGGCGCGTCCTAGGCCAAGACCCCCGCCCGTCTTCGAGCGGGTACGCTTTTTCGGGCGGCTCGATCTTGTTCGATCTCGTGTGATTCCCTCGATCGGCATGCTCGGGCAAGATAACGCTTGCTCGATTTTGCTTGCTGCCCCCTTTTTTCGAACACTCCCGGGGGCTGCCGCGTCGTTTCTTCGATCCAAGGATCGATTCGACAGGGATCGCGCTGCGAAGTCCCCGACAGGTGCAGCGATGCTCCCCTTTGTTCCTCCTCCAATTCCTTCCCTTCGCCACGAACGCGAACGACTCGCAGGATCCGTTTTTTGCGGCGGATCGAGCGCGGGTACGGGCGCTTAAAAGCGCAAGCCTTAGGTCATGAAGATGCCCTTGCATATCGTCATCCTTGCCGCGGGCAAGGGGCGGCGGATGCGATCGAACCTGCCGAAGGTGCTTCACCCGCTGGCCGGTCGCCCCTTGCTGGCGCACGTGATCACCGCCGCCCGCGAGGTCGAGCCGACCCGCATTCATATCGTTCACGGCCACCGGGGAGATCTTCTGCGAAAGGCCTTGGCGGATAACGATATCGAGTGGATCGAGCAAAAAGAGCAGCTCGGCACCGGGCATGCGCTCGCGCAAGCGCTGCCCTCGATCCCCGACGAAGCGGTGGTGATGGTGCTCTACGGCGATGTCCCCCTGATCAGACCGGCCACCTTGCATAAAGCATTGGCCGCTTGCGACGCCGACGGCTCTCGCGGCATCGCGCTGGTGACTGCGAAAGTGGACGATCCGCAGGGCTACGGGCGTATTCTGCGCGACGATCGGGGACGGCCGATCGGGGTGATCGAAGAGGCCGATGCCAACGAGGAGCAGCGCGGTATCCGCGAGATCAATACCGGGATCCTCGCGATCCGAGCCGGTATGTTGCGCCCTCGGCTGCAGGACGATTCCGCTCCCGCCAATGCCCAGGGCGAGCGTTACCTTACCGATATCATCGCCCGCGTGGCCGCCGACGGGCACCTTGTGCGCACCGTCTCGCCGCAGACGATCGAGGAAGTGCTCGGAGTCAACGATCGGGTCCAACTCGCCCGACTCGAAAGGTTCGAGCAGGCGCGCATCGCCGAATCCCTGATGCGTGCCGGAGCGGGAATCGCCGATCCGGCACGCATCGATATCAGAGGAAGGCTTTGTACCGGCATCGACGTATTTATCGATATCGACGCCGTTTTCGAAGGCGAGGTCGTGCTCGGCGACGGGGTTCGTATCGGCCCCGGTTGCGTGATTCGGGATGCGACGATCGGTGCGGGCAGCGAAATCCTCGCCCATAGCGTTATCGAGGGGGCCGAGATCGGCGTCTCGTGCCGGATCGGGCCCTTCGCTCGCCTGCGTCCCGGCTCCAAGGCTTCGCAAGGGGCTCGAGTCGGGAATTTCGTCGAGATCAAGAACAGCGTTCTGGGCGAGGAGGCGAAGGCCAACCACCTAAGCTATCTCGGCGACGCTCGGGTCGGGGCGAGGGCCAATATCGGAGCCGGGAGCATTACCTGCAACTACGATGGCGCGAACAAACACCCGACGGTGATCGGGGACGATGTCTTCGTCGGCTCGGGGGTGATGTTGGTGGCCCCGATCACCCTTCACTCCGGTGCGACCGTCGGCGCGGGCTCGACCATCGTCAAGGACGCCCCGCCCGATACGCTCACCCTCTCCCGCGCTCCTCAAAGGAGCCTTCGGCGCTGGCGGCGCAAAGCCTCGCTCGATGACGATGCTTCGTCGGCATCCGAGGGCGTCGGCGATCCAGAAGCCGAATCCGAATCCGATCCCGAATCCGATTCCGGCTCTTGAAAGATCTCCGACTTTTCTCGGGCATTCCATCGCAATATGCGGTGGTAGTATTGGCACACTTCATAAGCGTATCGGAATCGAATCATGCCGAGTGTCAATCCCAAGATCCTCGTCTGGGCTCGAAAAACAGCTGGGCTGACGCTCGAAGAGGCGGCGAAAAAACTCGGGATCAGAGACTCCCGCGGGCGATCGGCCATCGAGAAACTCGAAGATCTCGAATGCGCCGAGAAAGAGCCCACCCGGGTCATGCTTTCCAAGATGTCGAAAACCTATCGGCGTCCGTTGGTAATTTTTTATCTATCCGATATTCCCCCGCCCGGAGAGCGCGTCGAGGATTTCCGCACCCTGCCGAAGAAACCGGATCCGAAAGACCAAGGGCTGATCGATGCCGCCGTGCGCGATATGCATTCCCGGCAGAGTATCTTGCGCGCCGCATTGGAGGGTATCGAAGAGGCCGAAACCCTTCCCTTTATCGGATCGGCCAAAGGACTTCGAGGCAATAGCCGAAAAAACATCGAGCGTGTCGTCGATTCGATTCGTCGAACCCTCGCTTTCGATCGTGAATATTTTCGCAGTCGAAAGGATGCCAGGGAGGGCTTTGCCTATTTGCGCGAAAGAGCGGAAAGCGCCGGGGTTTTCGTGATCTTGATCGCCAACCTCGGGAGTTGGCATAGCACTCTCAAGGTCGAACTTTTTCGCGGCTTTGTCATCGCCGATCCGATCGCCCCGCTGGTGGTGATCAACGCCAACGATTCGCCGAGCGCCCAATCCTTCACCTTGGTCCACGAGTTGGCACACCTTTGGATCGGCTCGTCCGGAATCAGCGGGGGCTCTTTTGAAAAGAGCGAGGGTATCGAACGATTCTGCAACGAAGTGGCGGGCGAATTCCTGGTTTCGCGATCCGAGATGGACGCACTAGAAGTCGCGAACGAAACCCCCATCGACGAGGTGAAGGAGAGGATCGAACGATTCGCCAAGGAAAGAAAAGTCAGCCGGACGATGGTGGCTTTGAAACTCTATCGTAGTGCATCGATCGGACTGCAGGGCTATCGAAATCTCTCCGACGATTTCAAGAGAATGTATACCGAGGCGAAGAAGAAAAAGAAAGGCGGAACCGGAGAAGGGGGGCCGAATTATTATGTAGTAACCAAGCAACGCCTCGGCTCGCATCTGATCGATCTCGTCGATCGTATGATGGACGAAGAGAGTCTTTCGGTGACCAAAGCGGCAATGGTCTTGGGTGTCAATGCGCTGAAAGTTCGAGCATTGATTGGCGAGTCCCAAGCAAAGCGTATTTCTTGATGTGGCGAGATTAAGGCGATGCTCTATCTTATCGATTCATCTATTTTTATCGATGCCAAAGATCGATATAAAGATATTCTTTTATTGGATAAATCGATACCTGAAAAGATATTTGAAGAGGTAGTCAATGAGGGTTATGCCTCTGATTTGAGTGCAAAGGAGTATGAAGATATGGGGCGATCCCTTTTTGATTGCTTGTGCGCTTGCGAACAAGAACGATCGCATTATCGGAACCAGTGAAGTCTCCAAGCTTTCTTTGAAGCGTTCTGAGCGCAGGATTCCGGATGTGTGCGAGACATTCGATATTCAATGTTTAAAACAATGGAATTTGATCGAGGCGCTTGATTTTCGCACTCGTTTTAGCAAAGAAAAAGATCCTTCCGGTTGAGATCGTCACCGAATATAAAAAACCGATCCCCTTCATTTCCCCGGCGTTTCGTCAAGTCGCCGCCGCAGCTCGGCAAGGTCTCGTTCCAAGCGTTCCACCAACTCCAAAGCCTCCGTGTTCTCGGAGTCTTTTCGTTTGTCGGGAATATCGAGTTCTTGCATGGTCGAGACGATGACGCCGATGAATAAATTGAGAATGGTAAAAGCGCCGAAGATGATGAACGGGATGAACAAAGCCCATGCCCAAGGGTGAGTTTCCATGGTCGGTTCGACGACCTCCAAAGACCAACCCTCCAAGGTCATGACTTGGAACAAGGTATAGATCGACTTGCCGAGATGCCCGAAGGATTCGGGGTGCGCCGAACCGAATAAACCGTTGGCCATGATCGCGGAGATATAGAGGAAGAAGAGCATCAACAGGCCGATCGCTCCGACTCCGGGCAGAGCCCGCAGAAAAGCGTTCACCACTTTGCGCAATGAAGGAATCACGGAAATCAATCGGAAGAGGTGCAAAGCGCGCAAGCCGCGCAGAGCCGAGCTCGACGATCCGAGCGCGGGAATGATGGCCGCGGCAACCACCAAGACATCGAAAAGATACCAACCGTCTTTGAACGCCGCCGAGCGATAGGCCATGGCTTTGAGCAGGAGTTCGACGACAAAGATTCCGATACAGAGTCGGTTGGCGACGACAAGCGCCCACGACACGATCTCGCCTTGCCCCAAGGGCATCGACAATATCCCTAAAATCACCAAGTTGATGACGATGATGCCGACAACGATTCTTCTCATCGCATCGGATTCAAGCCGATCGATCAGTTTTTGTCGCCAGGCAGGGGGGTTGTCGCCGGATATCGCGGGCGGATGATCGTTCGTATTCATGCTTCGGGCTTCCGTGGATGGGGTTGGCGGTATCTCTTGAGGGTCGGCGCAGGATCGACTTGCCTCTTGCAGCGCCAAAAAGGTGGATATCCTACCTAACCCGGGGTGGCGATACCAAGCCTTCCCCGGTGTTGTGTCGGCGCGGCACAATTGTCGAAAATACGGATGGAGGGTGGCGTCGATCCCGACGATGATAATGGGAATGGGCGGCTTTTCCGGGATGTTAATTCCTTTCCCTCGGGTGAATGACCGAAGTGAAAGACGATCTGTTCGCGCCTCGCAAAGGGCAAGGGATGAACCGGGATTTCAAATACGCAAAGAACTCCACCTTCGAACGAGGCGGTGCGGTGATCGAAAAGCGGAGAAAGAGCTGGGCTTTTGCGATCCTGGCGGCCTTGGCCCTGCACTTGGGTGTCGGGGCGATCATCGACGGATGGTGGTCTTCGCCGGTCGAAGAGCGTGTCGCTTCCGCCGGACCGACGCTCTCGGCTTATCTGGCGGCTGCGCAAGGCGGGCCGGATGGCTCCTCGAAAAGCGAAGCGGTGGCCGAGTCGAAGGCATCGAAAACCCCAAAGCCTTATTCGGGTCCGTCATTCGAGTCGGCGACAAAAGCGAGGGTCGAAGCCGAGCCCGCGATCGAGCCTGCCGCTGTCATGGCCGACACCACCCTCGCGGACCCGGAGGCACCGAAGCTCGCCCCTTCGCCGATGCTATCGGACTCGGCACAGGCGAAGCGAGCGCTCGCTTCTTCATCGCTGGCTCCGCCCTTGAGTAAACCCGAGGAGGCCGGGTCTTCATTGCCGGTGTCGCCTTCGAGCGCGGCGGTGCAGGCCGGGGTCGTAGCGAAGGTCGCTCCGGTGTCTGCCTCGAGCGAATCCGATGGAGCCGTTTTTTCCTTGTCGCCGCCGTCTCCGGCTGCGGTGATGCAGGACGAGATCGCATCGAATGTTGCTCCGGCACCTGCCTCGAGCGAACCCGAGGGAGCCGTTTTTTCCTTGTCGTCGCCGCCCCCGACGGCGGTGGCTCAGGGCGAGATCACATCGAAGGTCGCTCCGGCGTCGCCCTTGAGCGAGCCCGAGGGGAGCGTCTCTTCTTTGCCGAAGCCCTCGGATATGTCGAGATCGAAAGAGCCCGTTCGTCTCGCGGTCGAGACGGATGGCCTGCCGGAGAAAGGCGAAGCGGCGGCCGAGTCGAAGGCACCGAAGGTCCGAGAGCCCTATTCGGAGCCGCTGATCGAGTTGGCAGCGAAAGCGACGGTCGAAGCGGAATTCGCGATCGAGCCTGCCGCCGTCACGATTACCGACACCCTTGCGGATTCGGAGAAGCCTGAGGTCGTCCCTCCGCCGAAGGTGTCGGGCTCGGCGCAGGCGAAGCGAGCGCTTGCTCCTTCATTGCCGACACCGTCCCCGACCGCGACGGCGCAGGCCGAGATCGCACCGAAGGTCGCCTCGGCATCACCATCGAGCGAAACCGAGGAAGACCTTTCTTCATTGCCGACGCCGTCTCCGCTCGCGGCGGTGCAAGCCGAGATCGATCCGGCATCGCCAGTGAGCGAACCCGAGGAGAGCGTCTCTTCCTTGCCGAAGCCGCCGGAGGTGTCGAGCCCGAAAGAGCCAGTTCGTCTCGCGGTCGAGACGGATGGTGTGTCGGAGAAAGGGGAAGCGGCGGCCGAATCGCAGGCTTCGAAAGCCCGAAAGCCCTATTCGGAGCCGCTGATCGATTTGGCGGCGAAAGCAAGTGTCGAAACGCAGTCCGCGCACGAGCCTGCCGCTGCGATTGCCGACACTCTCGCGGAATCGGAGAAGCCTGAGGTCGCTCCGTCGCCGAGGGTGCCGGATTCGGCGCAGGCGAAGCGAGTGTTCACTTCTTCATCGCCGTCCCCGCCCTCGACCGCGGAGGTACAGGTCGAGATCGCTCCGAGGGTCGCCTCGGCATCACCCTCGAGCGAGCCCGAGCAGAGCGTATCGTCCTTGCCGAAGCCGCCGGAGGTGTCGAGACCGAAAGAGCCCGTTCGCCTCGCGGTTGAGACGGATGGCGTATCGAAAAGCGAAGAAGCGGCGGCCGAGTTGAGGGCTTCGAAAGCCCGGGGGCCCTATTCGGAACCGCTAGTCGAGTTGGCGGTGAAAGCGAGGGTCGAAGCGCAGTCCGCGTCCGAGCCTGCCGCCGCCGCGATTGCCGACACCCTTGCGGAATCGGAGAAACCTGAGGTCGCTCCGTCGCCGAGGGTGCCGGATTCGGCGCAGGCGAAGCGAGTGTTCACTTCTTCATCGCCGTTCCCGCCCCCGACCGCGGCGGCGCAGGCCGGGATCGCTCCGAAGGTCGCCTCGGCATCGTCCTCGAGCGAGACCGAGCAGAGCATATCGTCCTTGCCGAAGCCGCCGGAGGTGTCGAGCCTGGAAGAGCCCGTTAGCCTCGCGGTCGAGACGGATGGTGTGTTGAAAAGCGAAGAGGCGGTGGTCGAGTCGAGGGCTTCGAAAGCCCGGGAGCCATATTCGGAACCGCTAGTCGAGTTGGCGGCGAAAGCGAGGGTCGAAGCGCAGTCCGCGTCCGAGCCTGCCGCCGCCACGATTGCCGACACCCTTGCGGATTCGGAGAAGCCTGAGGTCGCTCCGTCGCCGAAGGTGCCGGATTCGGCGCAGGTGAAGCGAGTGTTCACTTCTTCATCGCCGTCCCCGTCCTCGACCGCGGCGGCGCAGTCCGATATCGCCCCGAAGCTCGCCTCGGCATCGTCCTCGAGCGAGCCCGAGGAAGCCCTTTCTTCATTGCCCGCACCGCCCCCGTCAACGACGGCGCAGTCCGGGATCACCCCGAAGGTCGCTTCGGCATCGCCCTCGAGCGAGTCCGAGGAAGCCCTTTCTTCATTGCCGGCATCGCCCCCGTCAGCGACGGCGCAGTCCGGGATCGCCCCGAAGGTCGCTTCGGCATCGCCCTCGAGCGAATCCGAGGAAGCCCTTTCTTCATCGCCCGCATCGCCCCCGTCAGCGACGGCGCAGTCCGGGTCTGTCTTGAACGACCCCGAAGAAACCGCCTCTTCGTTGCCGAGTGCACTGGCGTTTTCGGATGCATCTCGGGCGCAGCCGGCCTTGCCTGCGGGGGAGTCGGAAGTATCCAACCCATCGTCTCCGATCGAAGCGCACGATCCGGCAAGGAGCGATCCGTCAGGGAGCCGGTCGTCGACGACGGTGTCGACGGATATCGAAGCCGAAGCGGGCGCGTCGCAGGAGGAGGGTTCGGAAGCGACCGCAGCGGCAAGCGGGCTGAAATCCGCCCGATCCGCTTACCTCGACGGGGTTCGCTCGCGCTTGGCGAAGTTCAAGAAATATCCACGCCGAGCGCGTCGTCGTCATCTGGAAGGGAGCGCCCTCTTGGCCTTCGTGGTCGACAGAGAGGGGCGGGTGATCGAGCACCGTATCGAGCGAAGCGCGGGTCATCGCCTCCTTGACTCGGAAGCCCGCTCGTTGATCGAAAGAGCGGCGCCCTTTGCGCCGATCCCGGCGAACTTGAATCTGGCCCGGATGCATATCCGCGTGCCGGTGGAGTTTTCCTTGGATTGACAAGGAAGGGGGCGATGTCGCGTTTTTCGCGGCCGTGGCTCCCCGAGACGAAGCGAGGATCGAAGCCCTCGAACCCGACCGCAAGCGCGTATCCGCTCGGCATTTCGAAGTGCGAGGTCTTAAGGGCGACGAGTACAATTCTCGATTCGGATCGTCCCGACCGGGATCGACGCTAAGCGAGGGAGAACGACCTTATCGACTCCGGCGGGCGTTGTCCCGGCGGTCTCTTTTTTCCGGGTTTTTCCGGGACGAACATCGTCATCGGACGAGGATCCACAGCGCAGGCGATGCCCCGCCTTGGAAAAACCCCTTGCCCTTTGCCGTATAAGGATCGTATCGATAATGGATCGCGTCGAGTGCATCGTGATCGGAGGCGGGGTGATCGGCCTTGCGGTGGCGCGGGCTTTGGCTCGGCGCGGCAAGGAAGTCTTCGTCCTCGAACGGCATGCGGTGATCGGCTCGGAGACGAGTTCGCGCAATTCCGGGGTGATCCACGCCGGTCTTTACTACCCCTCCGGCAGTTTGCGGGCGCGAGTCTGCGTTGCCGGACGGCACGCGCTCTATGATTTCTGCGCCTCGCACGGGGTGTCCCATGCCCGCGTCGGCAAGCTGGTGGTGGCGACGGAGGAGGAGCAGATCGAAGCCTTGGATGCTTTGATCGATCGCGCTCGCGGCAACGGCGTCGACGACCTCGTACGCTTGGATCCCGAGGAAGCGCGGTCGCTCGAACCGCTTGTCGTTTGCCGAGGAGCCTTCCTTTCGCCCTCGACCGGTATCGTGGACGTGCACGAGTACATGCTGGCCCTCGAGGGAGAGGCGCAGGCGGCCGGCGCCCTCGTGGCTTTGGAAAGCCCCTGTCTCGGCGGCGCGGTCCGCGATGACGGAATCCGCATCGACATCGGGGGGCGCGAGCCGACGAGCCTGATCGCCGAAATCGTGGTCAACGCCGCGGGGCTAGGAGCCCAAGAGCTCGCCCGTCATCTGAAAGGACTGGATCCGGCGCACATCCCGCCCCTTTATTACGCGAAAGGGAACTATTTTTCCTTGACCGGTCCTTCCCCCTTTTCGCACCTGATTTACCCGATGCCTTCGGGGGCGTGGCTCGGGGTGCATGTCGGGTTGGATCTGAGCAATCGATGTCGTTTCGGCCCGGATTTGCACTGGGTCGACAGCATCGATTACGACGTGGATATCGCCGAAGCGGAGAATTTCGCGGCCTCGATCCGGCGCTACTACCCCGCGCTTGCCGAGGGCGCGCTTTGCCCCGACTACACCGGTATCCGCCCCAAGATCTACGGCCCGAAAGAGGCGGCTGCGGATTTTATGGTCCAATGCCCCCGCACCCACGGAATCGAGGGGCTGGTCAATCTATTCGGCATCGAATCCCCCGGATTGACCTCGTCGCTCGCGCTTGCCGACGAGGTGGCGGATCGAGTCGGGGCATGATCCCTTTTCTCGATCCCTTTTACGCGATCCCTTTTCGGTCGTCGGCGCGCTTCATTTTTCGGTTTTGACCATATTGCCGAGATTGCGGCCACCGATCAGATGCAGATGCAGATGGAAGACCTCCTGATTCCCGTCCTTGTTGCAGTTGAGGATCAGCCGATAACCGCTTTCGGCGATGCCTTCGCTTTTTGCGATATCGCGGGCTTTGAGCAGCATCTTGCCGGCCAAGGCCTCGTCCCCGTCCTCGAGGTCGTTGACGGTGGGGATTTCCCGATTCGGCACGATCAGAATATGGGTGGGGGCAGCGGGGTTGATATCGCGGAATGCGGTGAGATGATCGTCCTGATAGACGATATCGGCGGGCAGTTCGCCATTGATGATCTTCGAGAAAATCGTGGACATGCGCTTGGTCTCTTCGGCGGATGGAAAAAAGGTAAGCGGGATATCTCGAAGGCCGTCTTCGAGGATTCCCGCGGCGACGATAGCGAGGGGATCATATAGCCCGATCCTCTATCGACCCGAAAAAAGAAGCCTGACGGGTCGGATGACATTCATCGGATGCGGGCCGAGGCGGGCCGAGGTAGGCCAAGGCAGGCCGAGGCAGGCCAAGGCACCGGCTAGCCCTTTCGCATCCGCTTTTTACGGAAACCGCTTCATAACCAACGGAGACGAGCCATGTCCGATTCTCGAAAAATCCCCACCCTCGAGCACTTCATCGGCGGCAAGCGCACGGCGGGAGTCGGAAACCGCTTCGGCGATGTCCATGATCCCGCGAGCGGGCGGGTGCAGTCCCGCGTTCCTTTCGCCACCCCCGTCGAAGTGGATGCCGCGGTGCGAGCGGCGCTCGGCGCTCTTCCCGCTTGGTCTCGAACCCCGGCCTCGCAGCGGGCGCGCATCCTTTTTCGCTATCGCGATCTGCTGGAAAGCCACCGCGACGAGTTGGCTCGTCTTTGCGCATCCGAGCACGGCAAAACCCTGGACGATGCCCGCGGCTCAGTGACCCGCGGCATCGAGATCGTCGAATTCGCCTGCGGCATTCCCCAGATGCTCAAAGGGGAGATCAACGAGAACGTCGCCGGCGGCGTGGACAGTTTCAGCGTTCGTCAGCCGCTCGGGGTCTGTGTCGGTATCACCCCCTTCAACTTCCCGGCGATGGTGCCGATGTGGATGTATCCGATCGCGCTCGCCTGCGGGAATACCTTCGTCCTCAAGCCGTCGGAAAAAGATCCCTCCTGCGGTCTGCGGTTGGCGGAGTTGGCGGTCGAAGCGGGGATTCCGCCAGGTGCGCTCAATGTCGTCAACGGCGACAAAGAAGCCGTCGATGCGCTGCTCGACCACCCGGAGGTGGCCGCTGTCAGTTTTGTCGGCTCCACCCCGATCGCCGAATACGTCCACCGCACCGGAACCGCCGCCGGCAAGCGGGTGCAGGCGCTGGGCGGTGCGAAAAACCATCTGGTGGTGATGCCCGATGCGGATATGGAGCAGGTCACCGACGCTCTGATCGGCGCCGCTTACGGCTCGGCCGGGGAGCGCTGCATGGCGGTCTCGGTCGCGGTTGCGGTCGGCGAGGATACCGCCGACGAGCTGATCGATCGCCTAAGACCCAAGGTCTCGTCCTTGAATATCGGACCCTTTGACGGCGAAGGCGTGGAGATGGGTCCCTTGGTGACCCGGGAGCACCGGGACCGAGTCAAAGGCTACGTCGACAGCGGCGTCGCCGAGGGCGCGGATCTGGTGGTCGACGGGCGCGAGGTGAAAGTGCCGGGGCACGAGGAGGGCTTTTTCATCGGCGGCTGCATTCTCGATCGCGTCACCCCGCAGATGAAGGTCTACAAGGAGGAGATCTTCGGGCCGGTGCTGAGCGTGGTACGAGCCGAGAACTACGAAGAGGCGGTGCGATTGGTCAACGAGCACGAGCTGGGGAACGGGGCGGCGATCTTCACCCGCGACGGCGATGCCGCCCGCGACTTCACCCATCGGGTGGAGATCGGGATGGTCGGAGTCAATGTGCCCATCCCGGTGCCGACCGCCTATCACAGCTTCGGGGGCTGGAAGCGCTCCCTCTTCGGCGATCACTCGATGCACGGCCCGGAAGGCGTACGCTTCTTCACCCGCTTGAAGACGGTAACTTCGCGCTGGCCTTCCGGCATCCGCGAAGGCGCGGTGTTCAACTTCAAACGCAGCACCGAGGTTTGAAAGCGGGGGGGGGTATCTGCATTCATGCCTCTACTCGCATTTTTATCGCCCCGGCCGATCAAGTTTTTGTGGCCGGGGTGAGCTCCAAGGGCAAAATAGAGTGCTGATGATCAGAAATTTGGATATCGGGTATTGCTAATACCTCTACTTTATGGGTAAGATTGCATCGGAGGCTAGCGACCTTGAAGGTAGGTAGTTTTTTGTGAAAGTCACAGAGGGTGATTACAGATGACTCATCTTGCGAGGCCAATTAGGAAACACCGCTCTCTTGGCACCCAGCCATACGGTGCCTTAATGGATATCATGTGCGATAATCAAGAGTGGGGCATACAGAAATACAGGCGAGATTTATTTCTCGCTAGATTGGCCAGCACCGGTAAGAATCCTTATAAGAGGTATACGCAATCCCCTTTGCGTTACGCCGGCGGTAAAAGTCTTGCTGTCGGCTTGATCATAGAGTCTATGCCAGCTAACATAAAAACGGTTGTATCTCCCTTTATGGGTGGCGGCTCGGTTGAGATCGCTCTTGCGCGTGAGCTAGATTTGCCGGTGATCGCATATGATATTTTTACGATTCTTTGCCAGTATTGGCAGGTGCAGATCAATAACCCAGAGTATTTGGCGGAGACCCTTATGCAATGGCAACCCAGTCAAGATATTTATAAAGAGGTAAAGGCCCGCCTTAAGTCTCATTGGCGGGGTGAGAATAAGATAAAGGACAAAGTTCTTCTAGCGGCTCATTATTGGTATAATCATAACTTATCTTACGGCCCAGGTTTTCTGGGTTGGATGTCAAAAATATATGAATGCCCTAATAGATATAAGCGTCTTGTTGACAAGGTACGTCGCTTTGACGTGGGGAATATGAAAGTTCGGCAAGGATCATTTGAAAAGTCACTGCCCGAGCATAGAGATGATTTTCTATACTGTGATCCACCATATTATTTGCATGGAAATAGTAAGATGTTTCGAGGTATATATCCTCAACGGAATTTCCCGGTTCATCATGATGGCTTTGATCATCAGGCATTGCGCGACCTGCTTCTAGATCATAAAGGTGGTTTTGTAATGTCCTATAATGATTGCGATGTCATTCGAGAGTGGTACTCATCTTGTGATATACGTCAGGTTGAATGGCAATATACAATGGGACAGGGCGAGACAAGAATTGGAAAAAATCGCATTAATAACGGAACCTACCACAACGTAAAAGATTCGCATGAGATTTTGATTTCTAAAGGACCGGAAAAATGAATTCACCAGAAAAAGGAATGTCCCCTGAGCAAGCCTCTTTAAAGAAAATCTCTGGTCATATAAACGAATATGACTATGCGGATTTGATCAGCGCAAATGTCAATGCGGGCGGGCAAACTCGCAAGATGGATGTCCTAGATGGTCGTCATGATGCACATTCGGTGAAGGCAGGAAAGAAATGGCAGATATTTTTATACTCAAGAGAAAGATTTGAGAGAAACACAGTGTTTCAATTACTGGGTGAAATTCCAAATTATATGATATCTTGTATTGATACGTTACCTAAAGATCGTGATGATCGAGTGAAAAACTCTGGTTATTATAAAATCGCACTACAGAATCCTATGCGTAAATTAGCAGAAAAACTACAGGATAAAAAATTACTGGAGGCTTTTATGTCAAAGGCTTTTTTTGAGTCTGGAGGGGTAAAGTATTTAGCTATTCTTCCGGTAGAATTTGATCAGATAGAGACTCCTGCCGATGAAAAAATATTTCATGTCTTTGATTCCGAGGAGGTAATAAATACCTTATGTAATGGTATGGTTGTAAGAAATTCCATGGCAAGAAATAAGAATCAATATGATGCTCAGAAAGTTATTTTTCGTCATAAAAAGAATATGGGAGAGATAGAACTAAGAACTGACAAAAAACAGTATGGCAGGATGAAAATGTGGTTTGACGCTAAATATGTTCTGTCATTTTTGCAGGAAAAAATAATACAAAAAGAAATCGTATTTTCTCGCGTGATGGTCTATGGGAAAGGAATTAGAAAGATGCAATATTTGAGGAACCAAGTTAAATTTTGACTGCGGACTCGGCTACGGAAATATTTTTTGCTTACTAAAGAGTCGAAGAAAGCACCTCCGAGTACTGTGAAGATACAATGTTTTTATGATCCGAGCGACATCGAGACCTTCGGATTCGCATGAGGCATCTCCCATCTGCTCAAAGGGGATATCAACGAGCACGTCGCCAGCGAGTTGTAAAGCCTGAGGTCGAGTCCTTAGATATCGAACCCTTCGATTGTGAGGGCAAGAGATTTGAACACTGGTCTTTATGCCACCGTCGATTCTGTTCGCGAGACGAGGGTATCCGCGAGTCGTCATATCGGAGGTCGACAAGTACTTCGTTGGCATCGTCGGTGTCGCGGAAGAGAAGCGATAGAGTGTTGAAATGGCTTGACGGGGGGCGGATGCAAGGTACCCACCGACCGCTTCGGCTGCAACTAGATGTACCTAAAAGAGGTAAGGAGAAAAAGATGGAGACCCATTCAAACGATAGCTCCTGTCTTTGTCCGCTTCGAGCGCCGAAGGGCTTATCCACTGCAACCGTCTACGTAAAGGGGTTCGGGGAAGAGAAAGGCAAATTTAATGCTTGGCTTGAACAGCACGAAAAGCTTGAATGTTCCCATGGCTGGCATTCTGATGTTTACGGGTATAGGTGGTCGTCCGGGGATTTGAAAAAGATGGCTTTATGGATGGGAATTAAGGCAATTTTGTTGCTTTGTGGGAGGGTTGCTTTGAGAAGGCTCGTTTTTATCCTTTCCGGTCCGGCTGGCTGGTGGGTGACTGCGGGGATTACTTTGGCAGAATCCCTAAGATGGCTGAGAAGGCGCTATCAAAAAGCGGAAGAAGAAGCGAAAAAAGACGCGGGCGAATGCGGTCCGCCTGATCTTGTTACGCATATCAATGACCTGAAATCCCGATACGACAAGGTGCGAGTGGTAGCGCATTCGCTGGGTTGCCGGCTCGTGCTCGAAGCGGTTAAAGCCCTTCCCCATGAGTCTCGTCCTTGGCGAATCCACCTGTGTGCGCCGGCTAGCAGTGAGGATGAGGTGAAGGATATCTTGGGGAGCGGAATCGCGCGGGATCATGCGTGGATCTACTACACCAAAAAGGATCGAGCCCTCAGTTTTCGCCGGGTTGCTGTCAGAGGAAAGGCAATGGGGGCAGTTGGTCTTGTAGGGAATTATCCAATGTTGACTTCAAGGCTGACGCGGGTGGATGTGAGCAAGAAATTTGGATTTTGGGTGCATTGGGAATACGCAAAAAAGTTTGCTCAGATAGTTGAAGGAGATATTGAGCCTCACAAGCCGCGGTCAAGTGGGAAGATTCCCTTGTCGGACAAGAAAGATGCTCCCGCCGAAGGAGCAAGTCTGCCGTTGTCGAAAGAGTTGTTGGATGAGAAGAAGCGCGGATAGCGGGGCAGAAGAAGTCAATCGAGATCGGCGGTACCAATCCGATGTCGGCGAAGAAATCCAAGATGCCAAGGACCGAATCCCGAAAGGGTGGCGATGAGATTCGAATGCGAGTTCCTATGCCCCGTAGATTCTATCGGCGTAAGACGTAGGGTGTCCGCGAGGTCGTGGTATCGGAGTCGACAAGCGTTGCGTCGGCCGCATCGTCGGATGTCGCGGAAGAGAAGCGAGGTTGTGTTGAAACGGCTTGACTTCGGGGGGGGGGGGGGGGTATTTATGATGGCGGGTGTTCGGGTGCACGGTACTGACCGAATGCTTTGCCCGAACGCTTGGGGCGCAAGCCATCGATAATCCTAAAGAGGTAAAGAGAAAAAATGGACCCTTCAAATGAGAGTTCCCGTCTTAGTTCCCGCCTTCGTGTGCTGAGAAAGGAGGGTCGACCCACTGGTCGACCCACTGCGACCGTCTATGTAAAGGGCTTCGGGCAAGCAGGGGAAGACCACAAAGATTGGTTTGAGCAGCACTGCAAGATCGAATCTCGCTATGGCTTTTGTTCCGATGTTTTCGGGTATGTGTGGCCATCGGGGGATATGAAGACGGGCGTGGGCGTTATTGGAAATCTACCAGGTCTAGGTCTAGGGCTTGGTGGGGTTATTTTGAGAAGATTCCACCCTGCGCTTGCCGGGGTGGGTTTTGGGGTGGATGCCCTAAGGTGGTGGTGGAACTATCAAGAAGCGGAAGAGAAAGCGATCGAATTCGCTCCGTATCTTGCCCGCGATATCATGCGACTGAATAATGAATACGAGAAGGTGTGGGTGGTGGCACATTCGCTGGGTGGTCGGCTCGTGCTCGAAGCGGTCAAAAACCTCTCCGATGAGGATCATGGGTATCTTCCTTGGCGCGTTGACCTGTGTGCGCCCGCCGCCTGCGAAGATGAGGTGAAGGGTATCTTGGGGAGAGGAATCGCGCAGGATCGTGCGTGGCTTTATTACACCGACAAGGATTGGACCTTGAGGTGGTTGCGCTGGCTTGCCCGCGGCGGAGAGGCAATGGGAGCGCACGGCCTCGAAGGGCGTTATTGGGAGCGTTATCGGAATTTGACGGCAGTGGATGTGAGCGAGAAATTCGACTTTCTGGTGCATAAGGAATACGAAAATCGTTTTGCTCGGATAGTCGAAGGAGAAGGGTTATCGAGCCTTGCGGGTCGTGGTCAGGAGACGAGGGTGTTTCTGCCGAGGGGGGATATCGGTCTTTTCGTTGGTGCCTCTGGGCCAGCACCCTCGGTGGTCAAGAAAGAAGCGGCGCCCTCAGACGATGAAGCGACTCCGATTCCGGCGCAGGAGCAAGTGCCGCCGTCGGAGAAGAATTGGTTAGACGAGTGGCTGGAAGAGAAGAGGGCACAGGTAGCAGCGCAGAAGAAGGCAATCGAGACCGGTGACGCCAAGCCGATGTCGGCGGAGGATATCCGGCGAGCGGATTTGCTGGCGCAGGCGAAGAAGGAGTTTGCGGAGAGAGAAAACGAGCGCAAAAGGATGGAGAAAAGAGGCTCGGGTAGGGGCTTGCGTTGGGCGATTACCGCTGCCGCCGCTGCATGTTTAGGAATTCCTTGGCTCTGACGAAAAAGGAGTTCGACCGATAAAGGCTCGTTTGGTGCGGCGGCCCATTCGAGTTCCCTCGAACTCCGCCTGAAAGGCGCTTTTCGATCCTTTGAGCCTTTTCGGCATTCGAAAGCGGGTACCTGCCGTGGCGGTACCCTCGGATCCGGGCGACTTGATCCCGAGAGCCGAGGGCGGTGGCCGTGCCGGTCGGGTCGAAGGGAAGTCGGGAGACTCCTGCGAGGAATCCCTTTTCGGTGCGGGCGATGTCTTGCTCGGACCGAGGTGTGCGGGTGCGAGTTCTTCGGAGGCCGAGAGTCGATATTGCATCGCAGCATAACAGGGAGCCGGAATTCCGGTACAATCTCTTGGAAAGAGAAAATATCTCATCGCTCAGATCACAAAAAAGACATGAAAACGCAATGAATCTCGTATTTGTTATCAGATTTTCTATATGGACTCATAAGAATATTTTTTGATTATTTTGCCCTCAAGGGATTGACGCACTGCACAATTTCATCCTATTATCTCTCTCGGCGTCTCTAGGGATGCTTTTTCTCTTTCCTCCTCTTATCTTGATGGCGTTTTGCCGGAGCGGGTTTCCCCGCTCCGGCTTTTTTTTCGCTCGTTTTTAGGGCCGCTTCGGTGGCGGCGAGGTCGACGAGGGCCATCTACGTTCATTTCGCGCAAGCAAAGCCGGTTAGGGAATCGGATGGTCGATGGCAATGCGGCTTTGGGATTCTCGGTCGATCCATTGTCGTCCTGCCGCCGCTGGATCCACCTTTTTGTCGTATTCCCGAGCGCTTTCGGTCCGCGGTTCGCATCGGCTTTTTTTACTTCGCCTCTTCAAGCCTCGGCTTCGGGAAATACGCAGCCGAAGGCGCAGCCCTTTTGCTCGCTGATGGTTTTGGCGGCGATGCGATCCGATTCGTGTTGGTACTGTGGCTCGTCGGTGCGTTCGCTGCGTAAGTCGCCCTCGTTTTCGGCGGCTTCTTTCCAGGCATCGTCCTCGCCCCATTGCCATGGTAGGTCGAGGATGGTTCCCGGGGTGTCGATGGTCGTCAGCGCATCGAACCCTGCGAGCAGGATATCTCGTTGCGAAGACGGATCGCCCGGCTTGCCGGTGGTATGCCCGAGCGGAAAATCGAGGAAGACGGCACGAGGCGGATGGACCGCTTCGGTGATGGAGCGGGCGCTCGAAAAGCAAAGGGTCGGGATGCCTCGGGCCTCGATCTCGCGTGCGATCAATCCCACGGATTGATGGCAGACGGGTCAGGCCGGAACCAGCATCACGGCATCGACATCCTCTTCTTGCATGCGATCCGCAAGGGCGGGGGCCAGCGCTTCGCGTACTTTGCGGGAGGAATAGATACCGCCCATGAAGGTGCAGGCGTTTGCGGCGAGCCCGCCGATCGTTCCCTCTTGCGTCAGTTCGCGCAGCCTCGCAAGGGGGAAGACGACCCCCGGATCGATGCGGGCATCGCTCGTGTCGTAGGCGAAATGCGTAACGCGCAGGTCGGCATCGGCGCTGTTCGAGGGGATCAGTCTGAAGCTCGTATCGTCCCGGTGGTGGAAGGCGATCTGTCCTTCGAGGTAGATCCCGCCCGAGGCGATCAATCCGATACGCGCCTCGGGGAGTTCTTTGGAAAAGGCGGCGAAGGGCGGTTTCTCCTCGTGGTGCACCCAGCGATAGGGGGGATAGCCCAAGGCATCGTATCGTTCTTTGGTGCGGCGGATGTAATCGACCGGCGGCGAGCCGGATGATCGCGTTGTCGATGATCTTTCTTTCATCGCGGGATCTCCGTAGGTGGGCGGGCGGGGGATTGACGAGTCTCTTTCAAAGACGAGGTGCTTCGCCGTTTCGGGGTGCTTAGCCGAGCGATGGAGGGTCGAGTCCGTCGCATGATCGATTGCCGATGGATGAGCGAGGAGGATCGTGGAGTCGTTTTTTGTCTTATCCTCTACCCTTTCGATATCCTCTCGATATCCTTTCGATTTCGAAGTGCCGTCGCGACATTCACGTCGAGGGCAATCGAGATCGTCCGGCGATCGGTGCCGAGGAGGCTCGCTCGTTTTCTTCGATCTTGCGGTGTCGAAGGAGTCCTTTTCCTCCCCTTGAAAGCGATTCTCTTGCGGGATTGAATTTTTCATTATATTGATCGAGCGCAAAATGGGTATGATTCGCATTGCCTCGTTTGTATCCGGCTCGTCGCCGAATCATTTTCGAAGGCATCGAAGATCGTTTCTTGATAAAGATTTTTGGATGAAGACCATCAGATAATGCACCGACTGACCGGGCTCAGGGTTTTGATTGCAGGCGTCTTGCTATGGGCGCTTGCGGTATGGATTTTCGGTGCCCCCACCGAAGAGCCGCCCGGTGAGGAAGTCTCTTCGGAGCCTGATAGCGTCGTCGTCGACTCCGCTTCGGAAATGCCGTCGGCGGCCGAAGTCGATAGAAGTCCTGAATCCTTATCCTTATCCGAGTCCAAGTCCGAGCCGATGGCGGAAGGCTCTTCGGAATCGACATCGCCCGCTTCCGATGTTTCGCAAGATATCTCGCAAGAGATGTCGTCTCTTGCACCCTCGGCTTCGGATTCGACTCGGGGTTCGGCGGGCAAGGCGGAAGCAGAGGAGAGCGTTTCGCTTCCGCCGGCGTTTTCCGGCGCGGGATTGCCGGCGGACGAGGCCGGCGATCGTCCGGCGCAACCCGATTTCGATTCCCCGCCCTTGCTCCCGCCCTTGCTCCCTCCCCGCTCCTTTGCGCCGCCACCGGAAATGCCGCCGGTGGATCCTTCCCGATCCTCTTCCGCTTGGCCTCCCTCGTGGCCGCAATGGCCGCGTCCGCCTTCGGCGATGCCGATGGACTTGGACAGTCTGCTCGATGCCGCTCGCAAGGCGGCGTGGGAGGAGCGCTTGTCCGAGGCCCTTGCCCACTATCGCGCCGCGGCGAATATCGACCCCGAAAACCATCTGGTTTGGGGCGAGATGGGCAATGTGCTGTGGCAGATGCAACGGTGGCCGCAGGCGGCATACGCCTTGGAGGGAGCGGCCATTTTGCTCGTGAATGCCGGGGAGTTCCGGGCCGCATTGGAATTGATGCCCGCGGTGGAGAGCATCGATCCCGACGCCGGGCGTCGGATCCATCACCATCTTTGGGTGGTCTTTTCCGAGTGGGCGGGGCCGCGACCTGAGCCTTTTCCGCATTGGGAGTACTAGCCTTGCGAAGGGCCGTCGCGAAGGGGGAGTAAGAGCCGAAGGCATCCTTCCCGTCCGGCGGGGTTCGAAGGAGTCGACCGGGGTCGGCGTTCGGGCGGCTTCGTCATCGTCTTCGGCATCGAGCGAGCAAGGTGATATGGTCGCCGGCGCTTGGCCCGCTCGATACGCTCGATCCGCCGGATACGAAAACTCGCTTCGTCGCAAGTCTTGACGAAGCCGCAATGCGGACGATTCGCCGAAAGACTGTGGCACCGTCCTTCGTCGGCTCGTCCTTCGTCGGCTTTGGTCTTGCCGGGTTCGCAAGATGCCGCCATCCCCCCTTCTATGGGAAAAACTATGGGAAAAACGGGAATATCGCGATGAGCGCCGACCATCACCATCCCCACCCCCATCATCACCATCATCATTCGCACGACGAGCCCCGTCTTTCCGATACGGAGTTGCGAGTGCGGGCCTTGGAATCCTTGTTGGTCGAAAAAGGATTGGTGGATCCGGCGGCCCTCGATGCGATCGTCGAGCACTACGAGACCCGGGTCGGACCGCGAAACGGGGCGCAGGTGATCGCAAAAGCATGGACCGACCCGCAATACCGAAAACGCTTGTTGGAGGATGCCACCAAAGCGATCGCCGAGCTCGGTTTCACCGGGCGTCAGGGCGAATATACAAAGGTGGTGGAAAACAGCGAGCGGGTGCATAACCTCGTGGTTTGCACCCTTTGTTCGTGCTATCCGTGGCCCACCCTCGGGCTGCCGCCGACTTGGTACAAATCGGCCCCCTATCGCGCCCGCGCGGTATCCGACCCTCGCGGGGTGCTCGAGGAATTCGGGCTGCGGCTTTCGAGCGATACCGAAATCCGAGTGTGGGACAGCACCGCGGAGATACGCTATCTCGTCCTGCCGCGTCGCCCGGCCGGCACCGAAGCCCTCGACGAGGAGGCATTGGCGGCGCTGGTGAGTCGCGATGCGATGATCGGCACGGCGATCGTCGAGTCCCCGACCCCCGATGTATCGACCCCCGATGCATCGGATCGAAACGAGGCGGAAAGCCGATGAACGGCGCCCATGATTTGGGGGGGATGCACGGCTTCGGCCCGATCGATCCCGATCCCTTCGAACCGGTCTTCGCCCATGAATGGGAGCGCCGCTGCTTCGCCATCACCTTGGCGGCGGCGTTCAACGGACGTTGGAATCTCGATATGTCGCGCCATGCCCGCGAGCGGATGAGTCCCGACGAATACCTGAGCACGAGTTATTACGAGCACTGGCTGCACGGGTTGCAGACCCTGTTGGTCGAAAGCGGATTGGTGAGCCGGCAGGAGATCGAGGCTCGAATGCGCAGCGAGCCTTTTCGCGCGGCGCCGGTGGCCGATGCCCCCGTTGCGATGGGAGCGGATCAGGCGCTCGCCGCATTCCGGCGGGGTACCGAAGTCGCGGTTGCCGTCGAGACGCCTGCGCTTTTCGCGCCCGGAGATCGGGTGCGGGCCCGCAACGACCACCCCTGCGGACATACCCGGTTGCCGCGCTATGCCCGCGGTCGCTGTGGCATCGTGCGCGAATACAACGGGGCGCATATCTTTGCCGATACCAACGCCTCGGGTTTGGGAAAAGGCGAGGGTCGGCATCTTTATAACGTGGAATTCACGGCGGCGGAACTATGGGGCGAAGGCTCTTCCACCGGCGATACCCTTCGTCTCGATTTGTGGGAGCCGCACCTTGAAGCCGTCTGAATCCGGAACCGGAACCGGATCCCGAGAGGTGTCGAGGGTCGAGTCGCCGAATCCGCCGAATCCGGCGAACCCGATCTCGGCGGCGTCGCTCGCCGATATCGAATCCCTGCCCGCGATTCCCCGCAACGACGATGGCCCGGTTTTTCAGGCACCGTGGGAGGCTCAAGCCTTCGCGATGGTCGTGGCCCTGCACGAACGCGGGGTGTTTACGTGGCCTAAGTGGTCCGCGGCCCTCGCTCGCGAGATCGCCGCCGCCCGAGCCGATGAATCATCCGGCGAGCGCGGGCGGCAAAAAGGCTATTACGACATCTGGCTTGCGGCCCTGGAGAGGCTTTTGGCCGAGGTCGATCTGATATCCCCCGATCAACGCAAGATCCGGCGCTCGCAATGGGAAGCGGCGGCGGTCGCCGCTCCCCACGGCGAGCCGATCCACTTGCTCGAGGGCTGAGATCTTCTTCGGCGGTCTTGGGGGCGGTCTTGGGTTTTGCGCATCGAGTCGGCGTGTGTGGATGAGAGTCGGGGCGAGGGTCGGGGGGATTCGATTCCCTCTCGTCTTGCCGAGGATATATCCTGTTCGGGATAGAAAAAATCGCCGAAGACCCTCTCTTTCGGCGTATTGAATCGAAAACTCGCCTGATTAGAATCGCTTGATATTTTTTCGGATCTTGGAGTTTTCGGATACTCGAGTCTTCGGATCCTCAAGTTCAGGAGGTCGATCGAAGCCATGAAAAAGCACGACACTCCCATGTTGGATCAGCTGGAGCAAGGGCCTTGGCCGAGTTTCGTTTCCGGTATCAAACGCCTACGAGACGAGCACGAAGAGGGTCGGGTCAATGAAATGGCCAACGATCTATTGGGTCAGCTCGAGCATTCCTACGAGACCCGGCGCGGATATTGGAAAGGCGGAACGGTCAGCGTCTACGGCTACGGCGGGGGCATCATTCCCCGCTTTTCCGAAGTCGGCGATCAATACCCGAAATCGCGCGAATTCCACACCCTACGCGTGCAGCCTCCGGCGGGCAACTACTACTCCACCGATATTTTGCGCAAGCTCGCCGACTCGTGGGAGAAATGGGGTTCGGGGTTGGTGACCTTCCATGGCCAGACCGGCAATATCATGTTCATCGGTGCCGATACCAAAAACACCCAGCATTTTTTCGACGAGATCAACGATTACGGCTTCGACTTGGGAGGCGCCGGGCCCTGCGTGCGCACCGCGCAATCCTGCGTGGGATCGGCCCGCTGCGAACAATCCTGCTGCAACGAGCACCGGATCCATCGCTCGTTGGTCAACAACTTCGTCGACGATGTTCACCGCCCGGCCCTGCCTTATAAATTCAAATTCAAGGTTTCCGGCTGCCCGAACGATTGCATGAATTCGATCGAGCGGGCGGATTTCGCGGTGATCGGTACGTGGCGGGACGATATGAAGGTCGATCAGGACGAGGTGCGGGCCTATATCGAGCGCAAGGGGCGCAAATATCTCATCGACAACGTGATTACCCGTTGTCCGACCAACGCGCTGTCTTTGGGCGACGACGATAGCCTCGAAGTCGATAACCGCAACTGCGTGCGCTGTATGCATTGCCTGAACGTGATGCCCAAATGCCTTTCTCCGGGGGATGAAAAAGGGGTGTCCATTCTGATCGGCGGCAAGCGCACCCTCAAGATCGGGGATCTCTTCGGCACCGTGATCGTGCCCTTCATGAAACTCGAGACCAAAGAGGATTACGAGCGCATCGTTGAAATCGCGGAGGAGACGATCGACTTCTTCGCCGAGAACGCCCTCGAGCACGAACGCACCGGAGAGATGATCGAGCGGATCGGTTTGGTCAACTTTCTCGAAGGGATCGGTTTGGAACCCGATCCCAATATGATCGCCCATCCGCGCGAGAGTTCCTATGTGCGCACCGATGATTGGGACGAAGAAGCGGCGAAGTGGTTCGAGCGCCGCCGACAGTCGAACGCGAACGATGCGCCGCCCGCGAAGAGCGAGGAGGGATCCGAGCGTTCCGTGGCCCACGCTTGATTTCTAGGTTCGAAGCACCGCTTAGCGATAACACACGACAAAAAGGGCCGCCGAGTCGAGGGCCGAAAGAGAAAAAGAGGGGGATCGCCGACCATGGCGCAAAAACATCGTATGCCGATCGAATCCGGTTGCCCCGACGGATTCCAGTACATGCACCCGACGATGGTGCGCAATTTCGGGCAGTGGAAATACCATACCCATCCGCGCCCCGGGGTGCTTTGTCATGTCGCCGATAGCGGCGACGAAATCTGGACGGTGCGCGTCGGCACCCAGCGGATTTTGGATGTTTTCACGCTGCGCAAACTTTGCGATATCGGCGACCGCCATGCCGATGGCCATGTCCGCTTCACCATCCGCAGCAATATCGAATATATGGTCGATCGGGAGGAAAAAGTCGCTCCCCTGATCGAGGCCTTGGAAGCCGAGGGCTTCGTCGTCGGCGGCACGCAAAATACCGTCGCTTTCATTTCCCATACCCAAGGCTGGCTCCACTGCGATATCCCGGGCACCGACGCCTCCGGTGTCGTCAAGGCGATGATGGACGATCTGATCGACGAGTTTCGCAACGCCGAGATGCCCAATCGGGTCCATATCACCACCTCCTGCTGCCAGATCAACTGCGGCGGTCAGGGGGATATCGCGATCAATATCCAGCATACGAAGCCGCCGAAGATCAACCATGATTTGGTGGCGAATATCTGCGAGCGCCCCTCGGTGGTGGCGCGCTGTCCGGTTGCCGCCATTCGTCCGGCGATGGTCAACGGCAAGCCCTCGCTGGAGGTCGACGAGAAAAAATGCATCTGTTGCGGCGCGTGCTATCCGCCGTGCACCCCGATGCAGATCAACGATCCCGAGCATTCGAAACTCGCGATATGGGTGGGGGGCAATCATTCCAACGCCCGCAGCAAACCCTCGTTCCAAAAATTGGTGGCCGCGGGAATTCCGAACAATCCCCCGAGATGGCCGGAGGCGACGGCGGTCGTCAAGCGCATCTTGCGCTCCTACAAAGAGGACGCTCGCGATTGGGAGCGCATCAACGATTGGATCGATCGCGTCGGCTGGCCGCGTTTTTTCGAGTTGACCGAACTGCCGTTCACGAAATTCCATATCGACAACTGGCGGGGCTCGCGCAAAAGCCTCAACGCCTCGACTTATATGAGATTTTGAAAACTCGATAGATTTTGAAGGCTCGTGAGACTTCGAAGGATCGAGAGATTTCGAAGACTCGTCGACAGCGCGGATGCCAAGGATGTCAAGGAAGATGAAGATCGGATTGCTGGTCAACGAGGGTCCCTATCAGCATCAAGCGGCCGATAGCGCCTATCGCTTCGCCTGCGCCGCGCTGGCCAAGGGCCACGAGGTCTTTCGCGTGTTCTTCTATCACGACGGAGTCAATAACGGCACCCGCTTGATGACCCCGCCACAAGACGATCGGCATATCTCGCACCGGTGGAGCGTCCTCGCCGAAACCCACGGGGTGGATCTCGTGCTGTGCGTGGCGGCGGCGCAAAGACGCGGCATTTGCGATCCCGACGAGGCGAAAAGAAACTCCAAGGACGCCGACAATATCGCCCCGGGATTTCGGATTTCCGGGCTCGGTCAGTTGGTGGAAGCGGCGATCGAATGCGATCGGCTGGTGACCTTCGGCGATTGATATCGAGATCGATTACGACCAAGGACGAGACCTTCGGCGATGCCCGGACAAAGCAAAAAAATCATGTACCTCCACCGGCGTGCGCCTTACGGGACGATTTACGCGCAGGAGGGTTTGGAGGTGGTGCTGATCGGGGCGGCTTTCGATCAGGATGTATGCATGGCGTTTGTCGACGACGGGGTCTATCAGCTCAAGGCGGGTCAAGATACCGCCGCCGTCGAGATGAAGAACTTCTCGCCCGCTTGGCGGGCGTTGGGCGATTACGACGTCACCCGGCTTTATGTCGAGCGCGAGTCTTTGGAGGAGCGAGGCCTTCGCGAGGAGGATCTGATGCCGCTTCGCTACGAGGACGAAAACGACGATTGGGCGGAAAAATCATCCATCCGGATCGTGGACCGGCAAGAAATCGGACGTTTGATCGACGCTCAGGACGTCGTCTTCAATTTCTAGCCCTCGAATCCCTTCCGCTCGCCCCCGCTCACCCATCGCCGCTTGCCGCAAGAAAACGAGAAGACCTCAGATGCCCCTTTTGCATACCGTCAACAAATCGCCCTTCGAGAAGAACGCTCTCGAAAGTTGCTTGGCTCATGCGCTCGCCGGCAGCACGCTGCTGCTGATCGAAGACGGCGTCTATGCGGCGATGCGCGCGACCGCGTTCGAATCGCGCATTCGCGAGGCGATGGCGCACATGCGCGTTCATGTTCTTGCAAACGATTGCCGGGCGCGCGGGATATCCGCGCAGGCGTTGATCGAGGGGGTGGGCGAGGTGGACGATGCCGGCTTTGTCGACTTGGTCGTGGAGCACGATAATGTACAGGCTTGGCTTTAGGCATCGCGGCGGATCGAGTCCGACGGGAGCGTCGATCCGGTTTTCGATCAGAGCGTCGATAAGAGCGTCGATCGACATCCCCCTTCGCTAGGCCGAGGACGAGCCGTCCGCGGCGATACTCGACCGCCGATTTCGACCGCCGATTTCAACCACGGATTTCAACCACGAAGGAGAGCGACGATCATGGCATTGGAAGTCAACGGCAAGACCTTCGAGACCGACGAAGAGGGCTATCTTTCGAATCTCGGCGACTGGGGCCCGGAAGTGGCGCAGGCGATGGCCGATGCCGACGAATGCGAGCTGACGGACAATCACTGGGAGGTGATCAACTTCCTGCGCGAATACTACGAGGAATATCAAATAGCGCCGGCGGTGCGGGTGCTCACCAAGGCGATCGGAAAAAAACTCGGTCAGGACAAGGGGAATAGCCGCTATCTCTATCAGCTATACCCTTACGGCCCGGCCAAACAGGCTTGTCGTTATGCCGGATTGCCCAAGCCCACGGGTTGCGTTTGAAAAACGGACGCCGATTCCTCGTGATCGATCCTCGTTTTCCCCGGCCCTCGTCGCTCCCGAGATCGACAGTCTCGGGACGACATCCCCTCGGAGCGCTCCCTTCGGGCTTCGGCATCGCAACCGGCATCGCAACGGCGCTGCTGCGGGCCGGTGCGAGGGATATCGACGCCAACGCCCGGGCCTTGGCGCCGGCCTTCGCATCGATAACCGGCCGCCGCCGGTCGGCGAAGGCCGGATCGCGAGCCTTCGAGAATATTCGATGTCGCGGCGATAACGAAGGGGATGGCCCGCCGATCCCGATGCGGGTTTCCTAAACGATCGCCGGTATCCGATGTCCGCCCTCTCCTTCGCCCTCGCCCTCGCTTTTTATATTGCGACCCTGATTTCGGTGGTGGGCGTGGCGGGCAAGATACTGCAATACGCTCGCACGCCGGTGCCGCTGAAGATTCCGACCACTCCGGCTCCTATCACCCGCTCCGGCGCCCTTATTCGTCTCGCCCGCGAAGTCTTCTATTTCGAAAGCCTGTTCAAAGCCTCGAAATGGACTTGGCTTTTCGGGTGGGTTTTCCATGCCGCCTTGGTCGTCGTTCTCCTCGGGCATCTTCGCTATTTCACCGAGCCTTCGTGGTGGCCTGCGGCCCTGGTGCAAGGGATCGCGCTTTGGGTCGGTTTGGCGATGCTCGCCGGGCTCGGCGGATTATGGGCGCGGCGTATTTTCGTGGATCGGGTGCGTTATATCTCGGCGCCCTCGGACCATTTGATGCTCGCGCTGTTGACGGTCATCGCCGGCAGCGGCGTGCTGATGCGTTGGTCTTGGCCCGCCGATATCGTCGAACTCAAGATTTTCACCTTGGGGCTCGTTCGCTTCGATTGGCAGCCCTTCCCCGACGATGCGATCCTCTCGCTGCATGTGGTGTCGGCGCTGGCGCTGATGGCGGTCTTTCCTTTCAGCAAGCTTTTGCATGCCCCCGGGCTCTTTTTCAGCCCCACCCGCAACCAAGCCGACGATCCGCGCGAACGCCGCCATCCGGCCCCTCGGGCGCCAACGGAGGCCGAAGCGGCGAGCCCTTCGCCGCCGGCTGCGGGGGCTTCATGAGCAAGGAAGAGAAATTCGACGTACCCTCGATCCCTTCGTCGCCTCGAATTCCGGCGGTCGTCGAGGGGGCGATGAGCCATAGCCGTCCTTTCCCCGCCGAGCCCGAACACCAACGGGCGCTCGGCTTCCCCGGCGAGCTGGTCGAGGATTGGCACGATCGGGCCATCGACAAGATGGGCGAACTGCTGCAGCGCAATCGCGGCTTTCGCGTCTTTCTCGATGCTTGCGTCAAATGCGGGGCGTGTACCGATAAATGCCATTATTTTCTCGGCACCGGCGATCCGAAAAACATGCCGGTCGGGCGCCAAGATCTTCTGCGCAAGGTCTATCGGCGTCATTTCACCTTGGCCGGAAGACTCTTTCCGAAACTGGTCGGGGCCGCCGACTTGAGCGAGGAGATGCTGGAGGATTGGTATCGATATTTTCACCAATGCTCCCAATGTCGGCGTTGTTCGGTGTTTTGTCCCTACGGCATCGATACCGCGGAGATTTCGATGGCCGGGCGCGAGATCCTCGCAAGCGTCGGTTTGGGTCAGAAATACAGCAACGAAATCATCGGCAAGGTGCATCGGATCGGGAATAACTTGGGCCTTCCGCAGCCGGCGCTCGCCCA
This sequence comes from Gammaproteobacteria bacterium, assembly GCA_965220535.1. Taxonomy (GTDB): domain Bacteria; phylum Pseudomonadota; class Gammaproteobacteria; order HK1; family HK1; genus HK1. The sequence continues at coordinate 2,626,574 of OZ244833.1, forward strand.
TACCCTCGAAGGCCTCGAGGAGGATATCGAAGAAGAGACGCAGGTCGCGGTACGACTGCCTCTCGATCAAGCCGATTCCGATATTTTGTTGGTGACGCCCTCGGCGGATTTCTTTGCCGAACCCCACGTAGACGGCCTGATCGGCTACGCCAAGGTCTTCCATCAAGCGGGGCTTCGATGGACGTTGAGCACCAAGGCCTCCGAAGCCGCCAACTTCGGCCTGTTCATCGGCAACTACGACAATATGCGCAAGGTCGCGTTGCGTATCCGCGAGGCGGCATTGGAGCTCGGGGCGCGTCGGATCGTCTTCGGGGAGTGCGGCCATGCTTGGCGGGTTGCTTACAACTTCCTCGACACCCTCGCCGGACCCTTGGATTTCCTCGATCCGAAGTACCCGGCACCGCAGCATATCGTCGAAGTGACCCACGATTTGATTTCCCGCGGCGCCCTGCGGCTCGATCCCTCGGCCAACGACGAGCGGCGGGTCACTTTCCATGATTCGTGCAATATCGCGCGGGCCTCGAGGATGGGCAAGATGGCGGGCGGTCAGTTCGCTTTGCCGCGGGAGATATTGAAGTCGGTTTGCAATCATGTTTTCGAGATGGACCCCGACGCCACCGGCGAGCGGACATTTTGCTGCGGCGGCGGGGGCGGGTTGTTGACCGACGATCTCGTCGAGTTGCGGGTCAAGGGCTCCTTGCCTCGCATGCAGGCCTTCAAGGAAATCGTCGAGCGGCATCGCGTTTCCCATCTCGTGGCGATCTGCGCGATTTGCAAAAGCCAGTTCTCGAAAGTTCTGCCCTATTACGGCTTCACGATGGATCAGGTTTTGAGCCTCCATCAGTTGGTCGGCGATGCGATCGTATTGGGTGATTCTTGAGATGCTTTGTCGCTCATGTTGTCGCTCGTCGCCGCGTGATCGGCGATCCGTCGAGGATCTCATCGAGGATCCCGTCGAGGATCTGTCCTCGAAACCGTCGATCTTCGAACCATCGAACCTGACAACCTGACATAAGAGATCGAAAAAAGATGGCCACACCCTGGAGCAAGACCTATCGCGCCGAGAATCACACCTTTCGCAAATTCAAAGAGGGCGAGAATCGATGGTCGCATTGGGAGGCGCATATATTCGATGCCGACCACTCCCATAAATGCCCGACGTATGTGCAGCGCACGCCGCCGTGCCAAGGCAGCTGTCCATCGGGCGAGGATATCAGGGGATGGTTGCAGATCGTGCGGGGCTTGGAGAAACCGCCGGAGGGGATGAGCTGGCAGGAATACGCCTTCCACCGGCTCAGCGATGCCAATCCCTTTCCATCGCAGATGGGACGGGTTTGTCCCGCGCCCTGCGAGGACGGCTGCAATCGCAACGAGGTGGAGGATTTCGTCGGCATCAACGCGGTGGAGCAATTCATCGGCGATACCGCGATCGCCTGCGATTATGCCTTTCCGCCGCCGCCGGCCGAAAGCGGAAAACGCATCGCGATCATCGGCGGCGGCCCGGCGGGAATGACCGCCGCCTATCAGCTGCGTCGCCGCGGGCATCGGTGCACGATCCACGACGATCACGAAGCCTTGGGCGGCATGATGCGCTATGGCATCCCCGGTTATCGCACCCCCCGCCGGATGCTGGATCACGAGATCGATCGCATCCTCGCCCTCGGCGGGATCGAGACCAGGCTCGAAGTTCGGGTGGGGCGCGATATGAGCGTCGAGGATCTCGAGCGCGAATACGACGCCGTGCTATGGACGATCGGCTGCCAAAGCGGTCGGCCCTTGCCGGTACCCGGCGGCGACGCCCCCAATTGCGTCAGCGGCGTGAAGTTCTTGGAGGCCTTCAACGACGGGCGGCTCAAAGTCACGGCGGAGAAGGTGGTATGCATCGGCGGCGGCGATACGTCGATCGATGTCGTCTCCGTCGCCCGACGTTTGGGTCGTATCAAACGCATCAATCCGAAAGATCGGCCGGAGATGGCGGTGCACGGCTTCGTCGCCCACGACGCCGCGATGGCCGCGATCCGCACCGGCGCCGAGGTCACCTTGACCTCCTTGTTGGGGCGTCGGGAGATGACCGCGGCGGAACACGAAGTCGCGGATGCGGTGCAAGAGGGGGTGAGCATTTTCAACGGGGTGATGCCGCTGCGGGTGATCGTGGGCGAGGACGGGAGGGCCTGCGGCATCGAGATGGCCGAATGCGATCTGGTCGATGGCCGTCCGGTGATGCGCGAGGGGACGGAATTCCAACTCGAGGCGGATTTGGTGGTCAGCGCGATCGGCCAAGGCGGCAATCTCGAGGGTTTGGAGGAATTCGATAACGGCCGCGGCCTCATCGATGCCGATGCCTTCTATCGCGTGCCCGAGCGCGAGGGGCATTTCGTGGCCGGCGATATCATTCGTCCCCATCTGTTGACCACCGCGATCGGCCAGGCTTCGGTGGCGGCGAGTTGTATCGACCGTTATCTTTCCGGGGCCGATCAGAAAAAGCGGCCGCGGGTGGACGTACACCATTTCGACTTGCTGGAAAAGTTGCGCGAGCAGCATCTCGAGCCCGACGAATACGATCGCCGTCAGGAATGGGGGACTTGTTTTTCGAACTATGCGGTCCATAACTACGAGGATCGATCCGCCCATGAAATCGTTCCCGCCGAGGAACTTTTTCTCGGGCATTTCGCCTATACCCCCCGCCATCGACGCAAGGAGCGGGTTCCCGCCGGAGACGCGGTGCTCGGTCATTTCGAAGAGCGCATCGTCCCTTTGGACGACGAGCAGGCGGTGGCCGAAGCGGCTCGCTGCATGAGCTGCGGGCTTTGCTTCGAATGCGATAACTGCGTCATCTACTGCCCCCAGGATGCGGTTTTTCGGGTCAAGAAAAATCAGGGAACCACCGGGCGCTATGTCGATACCGACTACGGCCGATGTATCGGTTGCCATATCTGCGCCGATGTCTGTCCGAGCGGTTATATCGATATGGGGATGGGCGAGTAGTCGGCGCCCGAGCCTCGAGTCCTGCGCGCGATGGCGAAAGACAATCACGAGGCTCGACGGGCGCGCTCTTTTTTTTCCTTGGCGCCTTGGGCCGCTTTCGCGATGTTGTTCGTGGCGCTGTCGGTGGCGGTATTGCCGATGACCTTTTCGAAAAGCGTCTCCGGCGCCGAGGGGGAAGGGACGCCGCCTTCGAGGACGGCGGCATCGGATCGAGTGCCGCGACCGCATTTGATCGAAGCCGGGCTGGGGGAGCATTGCGTCGAGCCGATCCCCGTCATCCGGCGTCGGCATCCGGAATTTCTGCTGCACCAACGAGACCGCACCGTTTATTTCGGCATTCGCGGGGAGCGTCATAGCCTCACTGGATGCATCGATTGCCATGCGGCGCGCGACGAACAAGGGCAATGGCTTCGGATCGACGCCCCCGGTCAGTTTTGCGAGAGCTGCCATTCGTATGTGGCGGTGGAGCTCGATTGCTTCGGCTGTCATTCGGCGCTGCCGAGGATGGCCTTCGAGGAAGGGAACGATGAAGGGCGAGAACGAGGCGAAGGCGGGTAGCGCAGGAGCCTGCGGGCCCTTTTCTTGCGAGAGAGCCGAGCGGGCGAACTTGGCCCGAAGACGCTTCCTCAAGGGGGTCGGTCTGTTGGCGGCGGCTTTGACGCTCGGGCTTTCGAAGATCTCGCGCGCACTCGCCGACCAGCCGGTCGGCTCGGCTATGCGCTATGGCCTTTTCGTCGACGCCGATCGCTGTGCGCTCGATTGCGACGCTTGCGTGCGCGCTTGCAACGAAGAGCATGGATTGGAGCCGAGGCACGGCATCGCCACCGACCCGCAGTGGATCCGCAAGGTCGATTTGCGGGATCGTCGCAGCGGTCGGATCAGCACCTTGCCGTTGATGTGTCAGCACTGCGAGGAGCCGCCTTGCGTGGATGTTTGCCCCACCGGGGCATCGTTCAAACGCGCCGACGGGATCGTGCTGGTGGACAAACATACTTGTATCGGCTGTCGCTATTGCGTGCTGGCTTGTCCTTTCCAGGCTCGTTCCTTCGTGCACGAGGAAGTTGTCGACCCCAAGCCATGGTCGCCTCGGGGCAAGGGGACGGTGGAATCTTGCAACTTCTGCGTGCACCGCTTGGACGCATCGATGGAGGCATCGAAAAGCGGCGACGAGGCGGCATCGGATCCTCTTCCGGCCTGCGTCGAAGCGTGCACGGCGAGCGGATATCGGGCGCTGGTCTTCGGCGATCTGAACGATCCGCAAAGCCCCGTCTCCCGGGTCCTCGATGCCAAGGGCGGTCAAGGCCTGCGTCCCGATCTCGACCTTCGTACGAAGGTCCTCTACCGCGGAGTGTGAAAACGACGATGAACGCGACGATGAACTCGACGATGAAAGCGAAAAGAGATGCCGTGCACCCCGTCGTGTCGCCCGTCGTGTCGCCCATCGTGTCGCCCATCGTGTCGCCCATCGAAAGCCCTTCCGGCGAGAGGGCACGCTGCCTTCGACCGCGAGCGGTGTCTCCGGCGATCTCGACTCGGGCAAGTTCGGCGTGGAGAGCGTCGATATCGTGCGGGCATTCGACGAGCCCGGCCGTAGCCTCGAGTCGCAGACGGCGGCCAAGCGCGCGATAGCGAATCGATATCCGCTCGCCGAGCTCGAGACAGACATGCCTTCGCACGAGATCCCATACTCCGAATATCGCACCGTCGGCGATGGCAGCGGCGGCTTCGTCGCGCTGCTCGTCGCTTTGCTGCTCGTCGTCGCCGCCGGACTCATGGCCGCGCATACGATGGACAGCGAGGGCCACCACATCACCGGCATGAACAACCGCATCGTTTGGGGGCTGCCCCATATCTTCGCGATCTTCCTGATCGTTTCGGCATCCGGCGCTCTCAATGTCGCCTCGCTCTCATCGGTTTTCGGGCGCAAGCGATACGCCCCCCTCGCTCGGCTCTCCGCAGTGCTGGCGATCGGCCTGTTGGCGGGCGGGCTGATGGTGCTGGTGCTCGATCTCGGACGACCGGATCGGCTGATCGTCGCCCTGACGCATTACAACGCCACTTCCGTTTTCGCGTGGAATGTCCTGCTTTACAGCGTTTTCATCGCCTTGACGGGGATCTATTTGGGGGTGTCGATCGCCCCGGGAGCGAGCGCCGGCAAAAAGGCAAGGCTGGTGCGCGGGATCGGCATCGTGGCCTTGTCGTGGCGCTTGGCGTTGACCACCGGCACCGGTTGTATTTTCGGTTTTTTGGTCGCCCGCCAAGCCTACGATGCGGCGATCATGGCTCCGCTCTTCGTGGCGATGTCGCTCTCGTTGGGGACGGCGGTCTTCATCCTCGTGCTGTCGGCGACGGCGTCGATGGTGCGCCGCCCGCGCCCGGATGCAGGCTACGACGAGACGCTGTCGAGTTTGGCGCGCTTGCAGGGGATCTTCGTGGCGGTGACCCTTTATTTCGTCATCGTCCGCCATCTGAGCAATCTCTACGTCGCCGAGCACGGCGAAATAGAGCGTTTCTTGTTGATCGACGGGGGTGTCCATCCGGCGATGTTCTGGATCGGACAGATCGCCCTCGGGACTTTGCTGCCCCTTGCCCTGCTGCAAGGCCTTCCGGCGTTGCTCGCAAAGCCGCCCTCGGCGCGGTGGATCGTGTCGGCGGCGGGGTTGACGGTCGTCGGAGGATTGGCTTGGCTCCACGGCATCGTCATCGGCGGTCAGGCCGCCCCGCTGGTGATTTTCCCCGGCAAGGACATCATCGAAGGCGCCTTGGTCGACGGCAACCCCGCCGGCTATTCACCCACGCTCTTGGAATTGTCGCTGAGCCTCGGCGGGGTGGCGCTGGCCTTGCTGATCGTCGTGCTCGCCCTTCGATTGCTGCGCATCTTGCCGGAATCGCTCGCTGTCGATACCGCCGATCAGTCCGCCGATCGGTGCGCGGCGGCGCCGCCTCGTACCGCCGAAGGAGGCGGGGCGTAAAGCGCGCTCCTTCGATCGATGGCCGGCATCTACTTTTCCGCGGCTTGTAAATCCTCCGGCAAAACGATCGTCTCGGTCGGCATCGCGGCGGCGGCGCGGGCGCGTTCGATCGTCGTGCAGCCTTTCAAAAAGGGACCGGACTATATCGATCCGATGTGGCTCGGCGCGGCGGCGGGCAGGCCTTGTCGCAATCTCGATTTCCATACCATGAGCCCGCTCGAGATCCGCTCGGAATTCCAAGGTCATGATCCGAGGGGGCCGAGTCTTCGTCTGGTCGAGGGCACCAAGGGTCTGCACGACGGCGTGTCGATCGACGGCCGGGACAGCAATGCGGCGTTGGCGAGGCTCCTCGATATCCCGGTGGTCCTCGTGATCGATACGCGGGGGATCACGCGCGGGATCGCCCCTTTGCTGTTGGGCTATCGGGATTTCGATCCCTCGCTCGCCTTGGCCGGGGTGATCCTCAACCGTACCGGTGGCAGCCGCCACGAGACGAAGCTTGTTCGGGCGGTGGAGGAGTTCACCGACCTGCCGGTGCTCGGCGTTTTGGGCACCTGCCCTGCGCTTTCGCTGGCCGACGGCCATTTGGGTCTCGTGCCGCCCCCGATGATCGACGACGACGGCGAGGCGGCGAAGACCGGGGCGGAGCCTGCGCGCCGGGCATCTTGCGAGCCTTGGTTGCAGGGTCTGGCGTCGGCGGTCGCCGCCGGGGTCGATCTGACCCGCATCCTCGCATTGTCGGATGCAGCGGCGGGCGCGGTGTCGGGGGCAACGTCGGGCGCAGCGTCGGGGACGAAGCGAAACCGAAAGGAGAAGCCGAGGGATTTTCCCGCCGGGGTCGATCGAAAGCAAGGGATGTGGGCAAGCCCGGGGTCGGTTTCCTCGCCGTCGGCTTCCTCGCCGTCGGTTTCCTCGCCGCCGACCCCCTCGCCGCCGACCCCTCGCGCTCCGACGATTCGCATCGCGATCGCCTGGGACGCCGCCTTTCGTTTTTATTATCCGGGCGATTTGGAATCGTTGGCGAGGCAGGGTGCGGAGATCGTCTTTTTCGATACCCTGCGCGATGCCAAGCCGCCCGCCGCCGACGGCATCTTCATCGGCGGCGGCTTCCCCGAAAGGGCGTTGCCGGATCTGAAGGCCAATATCGCATTGCGGCGGGAATTGCGCGAGCGCATCGAAAAGGGCCTTCCGGTTTATGCGGAGTGCGGAGGGCTGATGTATCTCGCCCGCGGCATTCGCGGCGAGGGGCGCGACTTCGAGATGGTCGGAGCGATCCCCGGCGATATCCGGATGCACTCGCGCCCTCAAGGTCGCGGCTACGCCTTGCTCTCGCCGACCGGCGCCGCGCCGTGGCTGCCCGCGGGGAAGGAACCCCTGCCGGCTCACGAATTCCATCATTCGAGCATCGAGAACCTCCCTTCCGAGGGTTGGAGCCACGCCTATCGGGTGCGGCGCGGATACGGCATCGACGGGGAAAGAGACGGCATCGTCATCGGCAATCTCCTTGCAGGCTACTGCCATCTGCGCGAGGTACAGGGTTGTCGATGGACCGGGCGCTTCGTCGATTTCCTGCGCCGACGCAAGATCGCCGGCGCCCGCTCCCCGGAGAAGGAGGTTTTTCGCTCGCCTCGCCCGGTCATGGCCGGGGCTTGCGGGAACTCGAAGGAGTCGAGGGCATGATGTTCACCCTCACCCGCGCGGCGGCCCGAAGGATCCGGGACGATGCGGCGGTCGACGATCGAGGCGAACTTGCGCTGCGGGTGGCGGCCAAGCGAGCCCCGGACGGCGGAATCGAGTACCGCTTGGGTTTCGACGAAATCACCGAGGAGGATATTTTGCTGAGCACGAAGGGTATCGACGTGGTGATCGCGACGCAGGACAAAGGGCTGCTGAGCGGGACGGTGCTCGATTATGTCGAGATCGAACCGGGCGATAGTCGCTTCATTTTCCTTAACCCCAACGACCCTCATTTCCGGGCGCCGAAGGAGGAATCGGAATGATCGAAGCGACAGGAGTTCTCGAAGAGCCATGAGCCGATCGAGCCGATCGGGCGATCCCCCTTCGAGGCGTCGAACGAGCCCGGGTGCCGACAACGAAGACTCGGCATCGGCACCGCCGGTGTGCGACGAGCCGAGCCGCGACGAGCCGGCGGCGGATCCGACTGCGCCCTTGGGCGCAGCGGCGCGTCCGGAAGCGCGCCCGGATATGCCGGAGGGTCCGCGCACGGTTTTTGCCCGCCTGATCATGCCCGCCGACGACTGGGCGCGGGAGGATGCCGCCGGCGGACCGCGCACCCTTCATCTGCTGATCGCCTTGCTGCTCGCGGCCATCGTCGTCGCCGCCCTCGCCGCCCTTGCCGGATACCGCGATCTCCTGTCGGCGGCTTCGGCTTTGAATCTGGTGTTGGTCGCTCTGGCCGTCGCCGCGCTGGCCGCGCTCGGCACCCGGCGCAAGATCCGGCGCGACCTGCACGAACCGCTGGTGGCTCTCAACCGATGGGCGTTGGGGATGTGTTCCGGCGATTTCTCGACCCGCATGGCGACTCCCGAGCCTCGATCGTCGCCCGAAGGAGCGGTGCATACCCTGGCGTTTCATGTCAATCGCCTGTCGGAGGCCTTGGAAGGGCTGGCCGACGACATGGACGAGGTGGTGTGGCGTCAGACCGAGGGCCTGCGCGAGAAAAACGCATCGTTGGAACTGCTCTACGAAGTCGCGGCCTCGGTCGCGCGGCACGACTCTTTGGACGAGGCGCTGCACGGTTCGGCGAGCGCGTTGATGCGAAAGGTCAAAGCCCCGGCCGCGGTCATCGCTTTGAAAGATGCCGACGGGGCGCTCGAAACGGTGGCTCGGATCGGCCTCGAAGCGCAGGATTTCGCACTCCCCGAGGGCGCTTCGGGCGATGCCGGGGGTGCAGGTCTTGTCATCTCGCTCGATCACCAAGGAAGGAATTTCGGCGAGATCCGGCTTTTGGGCGAGGATTTCGCCTTGTTCGAGGGCCGCTCGGGCTCCAGGCTTTTGGCCAGCGTGGGGAATCATTTGGGGATGATGATCGCCAAGGCCCATACCGACGAAGAATCCAAGTCGCTTTCGATCATCCGCGAGCGGGCGGCGATCGCCCACGAGTTGCACGATTCCTTGGCCCAGACCATCGCCGGGCTGCGGGTGCAGGCGAATCTTCTTGCCGATTCCCTTGCCGCCGGCGGCCGCGTTCCTCGCGAGTTGGCCCGGATTCAATCCTCCTTGGAGGATGCGAATATCGATCTACGGGAGTTGATCGTCGGCTTTCGCGTCCCGGTGCGCGGCCGCGATCTGCTTGCGGTTTTAGAGGATCTCGTCGCCCGTTTTCGCGCCCGAAGCGGGATGGATGTCCACCTTCGGATCGAGGGCGATTTGCCGCCGCTCGCCCCCGCCTCGCAGCGACAGATCGTCCGCATCGTCGGGGAGGCCCTTGCCAATGCCGGGGCTCATAGCCACGGTCGGCTGGCCCGGGTGTTGGTGCGCAAAGAGGGGGAAGCCATGCGCGTTCTCGTGGAGGACGACGGCGAGGGCTTTGCAAGCCCCGGCAGCGTCGGCCGCGACCATATCGGTCTTTCGATCATGGAAGAGCGCGCCCGCGAGATCGGAGGGGAACTCGTCATCGAAAGCGAAGCGGGGGAGGGAACGCGCGTGATATTGGAGTTTCCGATACCGGACAGGGTCGAGGACGAGGGCGTGTCAGCAGCCTCGGTCGAGGGACAGGTCGAGGGGCAATTGGAGAGGCAAGTCGAGAGACAAAGAGGGCGGTAGAAACCGCCCTCGTCTCGATCCTCAGGCGAAGACTCCCGTCCATGTCCGACTCGACGAAAAACGGCGAACCATCGCCATTGAGGGTGATGATCATCGACGATCACGCGTTGTTTCGCAGCGGCCTTCGCGAGCTGCTGGAGCGGCGGGGGGTCGATATTTGCGCGGCGGTCGGCAGCGCTTTGGAGGGCTGTCGGCTGGCCGAAAGTCTCGATCCGGATGTCGTGCTGCTCGATTTGCGGATGCCGGATCTGGATGGTTCGGTCGCCCTCGAGCGTTTGCGCGAACAAAGTCGAGCCGGGCGGCCGGCGGTGGTGGTCTTGACCACCAGCAGCGATCAAAGCGATTTGGCCGCGGCTTTGCGCACCGGGGCCCGCGGCTACCTTCTCAAGGACATGGACCCCGAGCGGCTCGTGCAATCGCTCGAGGCGATTTCAGCGGGGGAGACGGTGGTAGCCCCCGAAATGGCCGGAGCCCTCGCGAAGATCGTTCGCGGGGAGGCGGCGGATTCTCTTCACGAGGATCGCTTTGCCGCCCTGACCGCCCGCGAGACGGAAATCCTGCGCCACCTCGCCGACGGGCAAAGCAACAAGGAAATCGCCCTCATGCTCGGGATCAGCGATGGCACGGTGAAGCTGCACGTACGGGCGATCTTGCGAAAATTGCAGGTGCGCTCTCGAGTCGAAGCCGCGGTGTTGGCGGTCGAGTCCCGTTTTTTTCGGGCATGATCCGATTCGGGATTTCGGATGAGGGCCGTGCGGCGGCAGCGGCTTCGAGGCATCGCCCGAGCGCGACGAATTCCTATCGGGACGATCGGCTTTGGCGTAATATGATTCGAAAGAGATGATCGTCGGGCTTTTTTCCCGCAGGCCCAATCGATGGCCGACCTAAAGATGCGAAGCCATGCGCTTTTCGATCCCCGTCGATCCCCGTCGAAGCCGATGCCCGCAAAGCGCGAAGAGGAGGGCAAAAAAATGAAAACGAACGCCGTCGGCACCCTCATCGGATTCCTCTTTCTGGTAGCGACCTTGGTTTCGCTCCCGGTTTTCGCCGACGCTCCTTGGCGGCTCGTCGAGCGCGATGCACCCTTAGCATATTCTTGCTCGCCCGCCTTCGAAAGCGCCGTCGGGCAAGGACAGAAGGCTGCCGGTACCGAGGAAGAGGAAGAAGAAGAGGAAGAAGAAGACGAGTACGAGGAGCCGGACTGCGACTGAAAAACCGTCGCCGGAAGACGATATCCCTCGAGATTTCGGGTTCGTCTCGCTCTCTCGTTTCGGCTCCTTTAGCGCCCCTCGATTCGCGGCGAGCGAGGGAGCGCGTTATCGCTCGCGTCGCGATTTCAAGATCTATCGGGAGATAGGAATCATGTTCAAAAAACAAGCTTTCATCGTGCTTTCGGGTGTTGCGGCCTTGCTCACAGGTCTTGTGGCTCCCGTTTTTGCGGACGATCCGGCGGTGAAGATCACCCCCGAGATTTCATCGGTTGACATCATGCATGGCGGCGAGAGCGTCAGCGTCATGCGCAACCAAGACGAGGCCAATACGGTCATCAAGGCTTTTGCCAAGACATCGCGCAAATGCCCGCCCTTTTGCATCCAGCCATCGAGCTTGGCCCCCGGGGTCGAGACCATCGGCGAGGTGGAGATCCTCGACTACGCGAAACGCATGAGCGACGGGGACGATTCGATCGTCGTGATCGATTCGCGCACTCCGGATTGGGTGGAAAGAGGGACCATCCCCGGGGCGATCAACGTTCCTTGGACCTCGCTCAGCCCGGCCCGAGGCGCCGATCCCATTTCCATCGTCGATATCTTGGAAGAGGTCTTCGGGGTGCAATCCAACGAAGGGCTGTTGGATTTTTCCCAAGCCAAAACCGCGGTGCTTTTTTGCAACGGAATGTGGTGCGGGCAGTCCCCGGCGAATATTCGAACCCTCTTGAAGTTCGGCTACCCGGCGCATCGCATCAAATGGTATCGAGGGGGAATGCAGAACTGGGAGATCCTCGGGCTGACCACCGTCAAGCCTTGATGGTCCCTTTTTCGGCTATCGCCCTTTGAATCGTCGACTCCCCCGAGGCTCGATTCGGTCTTTCCTCGGGGGAGCCTCGATAGGCGTTCACCGCTTCATACGTCGCTTCTTAGCCTTCGCCGATGCCTTATTTCGTCTATCGAATTCGTGCTCGTCAAGCGGTGGGGAGCGTTCGCGAGCTCGAGAAGATCGACCTTTTCTCGAATTATCGCGAAGCCCGCTCGCTCGCCCGTCAGATGAGGAGCGCGCTCGCCGCCGAGGGCAGGAAAGATGAGCGATCCGAGGATGGCCCCGAAGGCAGCCTCGAAGATGGCTCGATGATCACGGTGCGGGTCGTTTTCGCCGCCGACGAGTTGCAGGCCGAGGCTTTGCTGAGCGAATCCCGCTCGCCGCGTCCTTTGGGCGAGGATGCTTAAGAAGGTTGCGATCGTTTTTTTTCGGTGCTCGCCAAGACCCAAGGCCAAGACCAAGACCAAGACCAAGACCCAAGGAGAGAGATCGATGGCGGAGTTTCATCAAGAACTCGATGCCACCGGACTGAATTGTCCGTTGCCGATTTTGCGGGCGAAAAAAGCCCTCGGCAAAATGCAAAGCGGTGAAATCCTGCGCATCATCGCGACCGATCCCGGAGCGGTGAAAGACTTCGAGGCCTTCTCGCGCCATGCCGGTCACGAGTTGATCGAATCCGCGGAAGAAGGCGATCGATTTCTCTTTCGGCTGAAGAAGGGTTGAAAAGACGGATTGAAAAGACGCCGTTCATGATTCATCGGCGCCCTTCGAAAGGCTCGGCTTTGCCAAAGATAGAGCCTCGTTCGAACGATATCTTTGAACGATGCTCTCGAACGCCGGCATGAGCGCCGACGGCCAGTCGATCGTCGAGTCGGCTTTGCCTAGGCTTGGTTTTGCCTAGGCCTAGACGATCCATTGAATAGCGAGGGACGAAAAGCCGAGGATCGAAAGGCGAATGCCTTGCCGGATCGGCAAGGCTCGAAGGAGCGATTCGCCTTGCGTTCGGGCAAAGGCTCGATCTCAAAGCGCGACGCTGTCGAGAAAGATGACGAAAACGACATAGCGCAGGGTCTTGCCGATCCCGACCAAGATCAAAAAGGGCGCGAAAGGCACCCGCATCAGACCGGCGACCACCGTCAACGCATCCCCGACCAAGGGCATCCAAGCCAGCAGCAAAGACCAGATACCGTATTTTTTGAACCATGCGCTCGCCTTTTCGAGTTGCCTTCGATTGGCGGGAAACCAAGGCTTGTCCCGCCAACGCTCGATATAGCGTCCCAAAATCCAGTTGACGGCGGCCCCCGAGGTATTGCCGACGATGGCGCTGACAACCACTCCGTAAAGATTCGCTCCGGCGACGAGCGCGGCGGTCAAGGCGATCTCGGAAGCGAAGGGAACCAAGGTGGCGGAAAGAAAACTCGATACGAAAACGCTCAGATAATGCATCGGGATATCGTTTCTCGAAGCGACGCCGATCGAAGTCGCGGATCGACGTCGCGGATTGGAGTCGTGGATCGGAGTCGCGGATTGGAGTCGTGATCGGGGCTTGCGTCTTCGACGGCGCGGATCGGAGATCGGGAGGATCGTCGATGAAAGAGAATCGTTTCGAACGGGATTTGGAGCGCAACGCCGCGAATTTCGTGCCGCTGACCCCCATCGCCTTCCTCGAGCGGGCGGCGCAAGTCTATCCCGATTATCCCTCGCTCATCGACGGCGAAAGGCGTTTTACCTGGGCCGACACCTTCGATCGTTGTCGCCGCTTCGCCTCGGCGTTGGCGAAGCAAGGGGTCGAAAAAGGCGATTGCGTTTCGATCCTCGCGCCGAATATCACCGCGATCTACGAGGCGAGTTTTGCCGTGCCGATGCGAGGCGCCGTGCTCAATACCGTCAACACTCGCCTTGATGCCGCCACCGTCGCTTTTATCCTCGAGCACGCCGAGACGAGACTGCTATTGGTCGATCGCGAATATTCGCCGGTGGTGGCGCAGGCGCTGGCAGGCATGCGACACCCGCCCTTCGTGGTCGAGATCGACGGTGGGGTCGAGCCGAAAGACGGCGAGCGGATCGGGGCGATCGAATACGAGGATTTCCTCGCCGGCGGCGATCCCGACGCCGCTTGGCATTATCCGGAAGACGAGTGGCAAGCCATTTCCTTGAACTATACGTCCGGCACCACCGGCAATCCCAAAGGCGTCGTCTATCACCATCGCGGTGCCTACTTGAACGCCCTTTCGAATATCGTGGCCTGGAATCCCGGCAGCCATCCGGTTTATCTATGGACCTTGCCGATGTTTCATTGCAACGGATGGTGCTTCCCGTGGACTTTGGCGGCGCTGGCGGGCACCAGCGTTTGTTTGCGCAAGGTGGAAGCGGGGGCGATTTATCGCGCGATCGCCGAGGAAAGGGTCACGCATCTTTGCGGGGCCCCGGTCGTGCTCGGGGCGATCATCGATGCCGGCGAGGAGGAGCGGAAGGATTTCTCGCATCCGGTGCATATCATGACCGCGGCGGCTCCGCCGCCCGCCGCGGTGCTCGAGCGTATCGAAAGCGAGGGTTTCGAAGTGACCCATGCCTACGGCCTGACCGAAACCTACGGCCCGGCGGTGTTTTGCGCTTGGAAGGACGAGTGGAACGATCTGCCGGTCGCCGAGCGCGCGCAGCGCAAATCCCGTCAGGGGGTTCGCTACCACGCCCTCGACGGCCTGCAGGTGATGAACCCCGATACCATGCAGCCGGTACCGGCGGATGGGCAGACCATGGGCGAGGTGATGTTTCGCGGCAATATCGTGATGAAGGGCTATTTGAAAAACCCGGCGGCGACCAAAGAGGCGCTGGCCGGAGGCTGGTTTCATTCCGGCGATCTGGGGGTGGTCGATCCCGACGGCTATATCAGGCTCAAAGATCGATCCAAGGACATCATCATATCGGGCGGGGAGAATATATCGTCCATCGAGATCGAGGATGTGCTCTATCGTCATCCGGCGGTTTCGGAAGCGGCGGTGGTGGCTTGCCCCGACGAAAAATGGGGTGAGACGCCCTGCGCGTTCATCGACCTAAGGCCGCAGGCGGAGCCTTTGGGCGATCGAGAGATCATCGATTTTTGTCGCGAGCGCTTGGCGCATTACAAGGTGCCGCGGCGCGTGGTCTTCGGGCCGCTACCGAAAACATCGACGGGGAAGATCCGGAAATTCAACCTGCGCGAACGGGCGGCGGCCCTCGCTTCGGATCGACAATCGCCTTCGGAATAGTCGGGCTCGGTTTCGCTTCGGATTTTTTTCGATCCTTGCGGCGAGCGCGGCGGCGATCGTTGCGGTGACATCCGAATCGAGGGGACGGGCCAAGGGATGTCGAGGCTTTGAAAGGCCGACGCGCCGAGTCCTTTCGACGACGCTCTTCGCTTCGCGACCGCCTCGCCTCTCGCCCCTTGCGCTGTTGTTGACGAGTGCGCCTTCCGCCTCCCGTTCGAGCCGGCGCTTGCGCGGTGAAACTCGCCGCTGCCCGCCGCTCGCAACTCGCAACTAAGGCCCGGATTCTTCCAACGAGCCCCGATCCTCCCCCGATCCTCCCCGGATCCTCCTTACGAGCGCTTTCGATTGCAGGTGGAGCGTCCTTCCTCGAGCCAAGCCCTCGAAGGTCGTTTCGTCCATCGTTCCGTCGTCGGTGTAGCGAAAGAAGCGAATATCGCAGCCGCGCCTCTCGTTCGAGTTGCATCGAATCCTGATATTCGCTTCGTCGAAGGGATCGGGAGAGGGGATCGATTCGATATCCGCTCGAAATTCATCCCCTTCGCGAACGCTATCGAAAGGGGGAAGATCGAGCTGTTCCGACAAGAGGGAAGAATGCCAAGTGCGTTATGAGGGATCGGGAAAAAAAGGGCATGAGCCTTGTCCGGCCCTCTCGGAGTCGATCCCTTGCCGATCTTCCGGCCTCGGCCTTCGTCGTTGCCGGGGTCGTCGATGAGGTTCCGGCGATATCTCTGCCTTGACGGGGCGTTGTCGAGTTCGCTTTCGAGCGCCGCCTTTCGATGGTCGCAAAGACGAAATCGGCCGGCACAAGACCGTCCTCGGGCAGCCGGCGGCGGGGTTGCGCTTCTCGGTCGGCGATACCCGGCGATACTCGGCGATACCCCTTTTGGCCTGCGGAGGATCGCCGCATCTTGCCCCGATGCCGATATGGTCGTCCGACTCCGACGATCGCCGGTATCGTCGATTCGGGCTTGCGGGTTCTTGGCCTCGATAAGGCCGGCCCCGTCAAAAGACGATGAGATTGCGCAGCGCATCCCCGGCGCGGGTGGAATCGATCGCCTCGTTGATCCGGTCAAGGGGATATTGGCCGCTGACGAGCTCGTCGAGCATCAGTCGGCCTTCGAGGTAGAGCGTTGCCAGTTCGGGGATATCTCTTTGCGGATGAGTGGAGCCCATTTTGCTGCCGACGATCCGCCGACCGCTATCGACGAGATCGGTCAGGTCGAAACTGGCTTGGACCCCGCTCGCCGACATTCCGGCGATGACCAGGGTTCCGGCGCGACGCAGCATGCCAAGGCCTTCGGTGACCGCCGCGGGCGATCCGAAGCCGAGAAAAACATGATCCGCTCCCCGCCCGGCGGTCAGCGAGAGCACCGCCTCGCGCGCATCCGTTTTTCGCGGGTCGATGGCATGGCTGGCCCCGAAATCCCGTGCCGCTTGCAGTTTTCGTTCGTTGATATCGATGGCGATCAGGGGGTGCGCTTTTTTGAGACGGGCGCCTTGTATGCTGTTGATGCCCACGCCGCCGGTCCCGATGACCACCACGCTGTCGCCTTCGTTGACCGAGGCGTTGCGAAACACCGCACCGACTCCGGTGGCGACGCCGCAGGCCATCATGCAGGCGCTGGCCAAGGGGATTTCGGGTGAAATCGCGACCACCTGCGATGCATCCAACACCGCGTATTCGGCGAAGGCGGCGGAGCGAAAGCCCTGAAAGATGGCCGCCCCTTGCGCATCGGAGATTTTTCTGTCGCCGGGGGGAAATTCCGCCTCGCAAAGCGGCCTTTCGCCCGCCAAGCAGTAATAGCATTGGCCGCAAGATCGGATCAGCGTAACCACCACGTGATCCCCCTCGCCGACGGATGAGACCTCCGAGCCGACTTCCTCGATCACCCCGGCGGCCTCGTGCCCGCAGACCGCCGGCAGGGTGCTGTTCCAAGAGCCGTCGATGAAATGGATATCGCTATGGCAGATTGCGCAGGCGACCAGACGTACTTTGACTTCTTTCGGCCCGGGCGAGCCGATGGCGACATCCTCGATGGCAAGAGGATGAGCGAATTGGCGGCAGACGGCGGCTTTCACCGGATTTCCCTTCCTTTTCGGTACCGATCCGAGCATCTCGGATTCGCTGATCGAATCCCTTCGCCTCTATCGAAGGAAAAGGGTGCGCTCGACAAAAACCGCCCCCGAGGGAGGGCGGCGGTTTTTCCGATGCCTTCGAAGGATCTTTTCGATCCCGAGAAAGCGTATTTGCAAGATACTTTTTTTCGCCGATCCCGGCGCAGTTTTTTCGCTTTCTTCGACTTCGCTTTTTTCCGCGTCGAAAAGGGCTTTTCTCCCTCTCGTTCGAATCCCCGAGATCGAGGCTCTTCGTCGGGTGATCGAGAGATTCGTTCGGGATTTTGCCGACTCTATTTTGCCGACTCTAGGAACCCGAGGCTCGCTCGGCGATATTCAAAGCCCGCAAGGCGAGGCAGGCGGCGCCGTAGCCGTTGTCGATATTGACCACCGCCAGCCCCGGGGCGCAACTGGCGAGGGCCGCTTCCAAAGCCACGCGGCCGCCGGCGGAGATGCCGTAGCCGTTCGAAGTCGGCAGGGCGATGACCAAGCCCGGGACTTGCCCGGCGAGCACGCTCGGCAAGGATGCCTCCATCCCCGCAGCGGCGATGACCACCGGCGTCGCGCGGATATCGTCGAGGCGCTCGAGCAATCGCCAGAGCCCGGCGACGCCGATATCGTGGATCTCCTGTACCGCCTCTTGGTAATAGGCAAGGGTGCGCACGGCCTCTTTGGCCGCCGGGATATCCGAGCTGCCGGCGCTGGCCACCGTCACTCGCACCGCTTCGTTCGCCTCTTCCTTCAAGGGGCCAAGCCCGCCGGCGTCGGCTTTCGCGTCGAATCCCAAGATCGCGGTGCGGGAAAGGGGGTCGTAATCGAGCCGGGCTCGGTGATTCGCATCCAAGGCCTCGAAGGCCTCGGGATCGAGCCGGGTCAACAGCCGCGGCGTCCGCTTGCGGATGCTCGTGGCCACGATGGAATTCGTTTGCGCCGGTGATTTGCCTTGGCAGTAGATCGCCTCGTCGAGGCCGATGCGCTCCAAGCGGGAATCGTCGAGCACGATCTCGTTTTCCGGCGAAGCGATCCCGCTCGTCATCGCTCGCCATCCGGGCTCGGGGCGGATTGTCTTGTGCCGGTGGCGCTCGGCGAGTCTTTGAGGAAGGCGCTTCCCATGCGATAGGGGGCGAGGCGTCCGGGGAGAGACGATCCGGTTCGGGAATGCAGCCTTTTCGTGACCGTGCGCACGCAGGCTTCGCGCTGCGCCGGAGAAAGAGCGCTCAGGCTATCGGCATCGATCTCGATGACCACCGCGTCGTGCCGGATACGGCAGCGCACGATGGCGGCCCCCGTCGCCTCCCGGACGAATCGTTCGCAATCGTCGATGGCCGGCAGGGTTTGGGGGTCGATGGCGATGCCGGTTTCGATGCGGCTCGACAAACAAGGGCTTGCGGGGAGTTCGGCGAGATCGGCAAGACCGAGTTCGGCGGCGATTGCCCGCACCCCGCTCTTGTCGACCCCGCATTCGATCCACGGATGGCGGGCGCCGGCTTCGGCGGCGGCGTCAAGGCCGGGACGAAAATCATCGAGGTCGCTGAGGTTGGCGCCGGAGACGACGATCGCGTCGCCGGCCAACGAAGCGATCGCCCGATAGAGATTCGTCTTGCAGAAATAGCAGCGATCGAGGGGGTTGGCGAGATAGCGGGGATCGCTCGTTTCGCCGGCGTCGATGCAGCGCAGATGCCAGCCCTCGCGCTCGGCGTAGCGTCGTACCCGGGCCGTCGCTTGTGCGGGCACGGCGGGGGAGATCGCATGGCATACGGTGGTCGTATCGCGCAAGCTGCGATGGGCGATCACCGCCAGGGTCATGCTGTCCACCCCGCCGCTGGCGGCCACGACGAGGCGCCCGGCTTGCATCATCCAGTCTTCGATGCGGGCGCGGGCGGGAATCGGCGACATTTTCGGCATCCTTTTCGGCATCCTTCAATCGCTCCCTTCGCGGTGGTCCCTTGTCTCGACCGTTGCCTCGACCTTTGCCTCGACCGTTGCCTCGACCTTTGCCTCGACCGCCCGCCGCAACGCTTCGCGCTGCGCATGGCCGCCGGGGGTGCGGGCGAGATCGTCCAACTCCGCCTTGGCGGTTTCGACCCCGTCGGGGCGCACGGCCTTTTTGATGCGGATCGAGTGCGTTCCGGTGTCGACTTCGCTTTGCGTGCGCGCCAGAACTCGACGATTCACCTCCTGCCAGCGAACCCCCAAGGTGGTGGTTTCCCGAAAGCAGCCGGCCAAGACATCCTCGAGAGCGTCGACGCGACTTAGCAGGCGAATATGGATCGAGAGACGTCCTTTTTTGCCTTGCATCGCATGGGAGGATACATCCAAGACTCCTTCGACGGCCCGCAGTCGATCGAGCGCCAAAGCGATCGTCTCCCCGCTTTGGTCGTCGATCTCGAATTCATGCACCGCGATGCGCTCGTGCCCGGCTTCGTACCCCTTTGTTGTCTTGTCCGCAAGCGGGGCGAAGGCCAGCAGGCGCAGGATATTGCTCATCCCCGGCAGCACGGCGGTACCGAAGCCGATGCCGCTGCGCAGCAGACGCATCGGACCCGGCAGCGGCGAGAAATCCGGGGCGAGATGGGCGACGATCGCCGCGCCGGTGGGGGTGATGCGCTCCCCTTCGTGCGCATCTTGAACCACCGGCATCCCGCGCAGCAGTTCGACCGTCGCCGGGGCGGGGATCGGCAGTCGCCCGTGGGCGCTCGACACGCGTCCGCTGCCGATGGGGAGGGGACCGCAAGACCAGCGCGCATTCAGATGCTCGATCAACCACGCCGCGCTGACGATATCCGCGATGGAGTCGAAGGCCCCGACTTCGTGAAAAGAGACCTCCTCGACGGGCAGCCCGTGAACTCGGGATTCCGCCTGCGCGAGCCTCGACAGGATATCGAGCGCCCGTTCTGCGACCTGCGCTTTTAGATCGGCGCGCCGCAGCAAATCGCGAATATCGCGATAGCGGTGATGGGGGTGATGATAATGATGATGGTGGTGCCGATGCCCATCGGATCCGGCGTGGCGGGAGCGCTCGCTCTCGCTTTCGCTGACCTCGAAGCGAGAGCCGGTGAGCGCATGGTCGGCATGGTCGATCCGGGCGACGGTGCAGATCGTCTCGAGACCGCCGCGGGCCAAGGCCTCGATCAGGGCCGGTTCCCGATCGGGCCAGGCGTCCAATACCGCGGCGGCGAACATATCTCCGGCGATTCCGCCGACGGGATCGAGCTGTATATGCATGCAAGCCGTCTCGTTTTCGATATCGGGCTCGTCGGGGATCGACGGTCGATCGCAGAATGGCCGATCGAAGAATGGCCGATCGCAGATCATGATCGTCTTTCATCGGCAGACGATCGACAAGATGTTCCTGCGATTGATAAGCGTTTGATATGCGATTTATAAACTCTTTCAGCGTTCGAGTGCCAGCGCCTCGAGCGCATCCAATATGAACCATCCCCCGCAGGTGAGATAAGCGCCCGGGAGTTGGACCGTCGGCAGCGCCCCCAAACCCTTCCTCGCCACCGGGTGGCGCATCGGGCTCCAGCGGTTGTCGGTATCGGGTTGGTCGAAAAACCCCGCGATCACCCGATCCGGCTTTTCGTAGGCGATGCGCTCCAAGGGCAGGGGACGCCATCCGGGACGCGTTTCGAAGTTCGAAAAGCCCGCCGAAATCATGATCTCGTGCATCAGCGATCCGGGACCGGAGGTGGTGCCCGAGGGGGTGGTGTAAAGGGCGGTCGGCGCCTTCGAGGAACGCGCCCGTGCCACCCGCCGGGCGACGGCCTCGATACGAGCCTCCATCTCCCGCACCAAGCGCTCGCCCCGCTCGGGCTCTCCCAAGCCCTTGGCCAGCGCCCGGACGAGGGCCTTGATATCGTTCAGATCCTGCGCCCAGCCCACCTGCAGCATTCCCACTCGGGCTTTGGCCAGCAGTCGGCCGAGATTCGGCCCCCCGCCGTAGGAGCGCACCACGAGGTCGGCTCCGGAGAGGATCAGATCCTCCGCTCGCGGGCGTATCGAGGGCAGACCCTCGGCCTCTCGCCTCAGATAGGAAAAGGATCGCGTCGCATCGGGAGAAAGGGCGAGGATGCGATCTCTGTCGGCCAGTGCGAGAAGGAATTGGTCGGCGCAAAAATCGACGCTGACGATGCGACTCGCTTTTCCTGCGGGCTCGGTCGCGTCGGCGTTCATCGCGGGCATCGCCGACATCGCCAGACAGACGGCGGCGATCAACCCCGCCCGAGCGATCCGCAGCCCTTCGAGGAGCGGTTGGATCATCGCTTTGCCTCGTCTCGTCGAAGCCTCGAGACCCCGTCCCCGGCGATCGAGCCCGCCGATCGAACCCCCACTGATCGAACCCCGGCGATCGAGCCGAAGAGGCCTCGGCTCGTCGCGGGGCTTATCGAAGATCACGGGCGATAACGAAGGGCGACGAAGACACCGAGCCCCGGTTGGTTGTAGTTCGGGGCGGTCTTGTATTTTTTATCGGTGGCGTTTTCGATTTTGGCGCTGATCTCCCAGTTCTTCGCCGGCAAATACGAAGCGCGCAGATCGAGGGTTCCGAAGCCGCCCGACACCGTCGTTCCGCCCCCGTAAAGGTATTCATGGCGTTCGCTTTCGAGCCTGAGGGTGCCGCCGATGTCGATGCGCGAGCTCAGCTGCCGGTCGATATCCAAACGCAGGGTGTTTCGAGGGCGGCGGGGGAGTCGGCGATCGCGCTCGAGATCCTGAGCATCGATCACGGTAAGCGCGGTATCGAATACGGTTTTGCCGATATTCCCGCCGAGCGTGAACTCCAAGCCTTGGATGGTGGCTCGCTCGATATTTTGCGGGATGAAATTGCTGTCCGAAGCGATCAATCGGCTGACGTCGCGGTGGAAGTAGTCGGCCGACCACGAAAACCTGTCGATCTCACCGGCCAGGCCGATATTGAAGGCCTCGGACTCCTCGGGCTCGAGATCGGGGTTGGCATAGCCGGGGTAGTAGAGATCGTTGAAAGTAGGGGCTTTGAAAGCCGTGCCCCAAGAGGCGGTCAAGCGCAAAGCGTCGGAGAATTGCCAGCCCCCGCCGATATTGCCGGTGCCGGTATTCCCGAATTGCTCGTTATCGTCATGGCGATAAGCCGCCTGCCAATCGATATCCCTCCAACCGCCGAGCCATTGCAGGTAGAGGGCTTTGTTGTCGCGACTCGTGACATCGTATTGCGTGCTGCCATCGACGCGGTCTCGCCGGTAGTCGAAGCCGTAGACGAGATCGCCGAAATCGCCGATCTCGATCGTATGCCGGGCGCCGATATCCTCGCGTCGGCTGATGAACTCGCTCGAGAAGGTCCGGTCCTTGAAAGTGTCGTCTTCTTCCCGGTAATGCCCGACGATGATTTCCAAGTCGGGGCCGACGAGGCTCAAATTTCCGGACAGGCGTTCGATTTCCGCGCGGTTCGTGAAGCCGTCGAATTCGGATTCCCCGTCGTTGTAGAGCACGCTCGCCCCGATCTCGTATCCGCCGCCGATCTCGTAACCCCCGCGCAGGGCGACGGCGTTGTTTTCGCAGCCGTCCTTGTCCGGCTCGTTTTCGGCGGCGGTGTTGACCTTGGCATCGAAGCCGTCTTCGCGGTCGCTGCTTCCGGCGATGCCGACCCAACCGCGCTCGCTTTCGAGCGACAAGTTGATCCCCGCCCCGACGCGGCCTCGACTGCCGGCGCTGATGCGCACTTGCGAGGCCGCGCTCTCGCCGTCGATATCGCGGGTGAATATCTGGATCACCCCGCCGATGGCATCCGAGCCGTAGAGGCTTCCTCTGGCGCCTCGCACCACCTCGATACGCTCGATCATATCCAAGGGGAAGAATTCGAAGCGATACAGGCCGTTCGTGGTCGAGCCCGCTTTGACGCCGTCGATGAGCACGAGAACCTGATCCGATTCCGCCCCGCGCAGGAAAAGAGTGCTCAGCTTGCCGCAGCCGCCTTGGTTGACGATGGAAATGCCGGCGCGGGAACGCAGCAGATCCGGCAGGGACTCGGGTTGCAAGCGTTCGATATCCTCGCGGGTGATGACGCTCACCGGCACCAGCAGTTCGTCCGCCGTTTGGGCGACTCGCGATGCGGTGACCACCAATGGATCGAGCGTGGCGGCGCTGTCGTCCATGCTCTCGTTTTGGGCCATCGCCTGCTGGACGAAGATCGGGAGGACAAAGATCGGAAGGACGAGACCGAGTCGGACGAGGAATGCCCCGAGGGTCTTTTTCTTGCCGCCGGATCCTGCGACCGGCAAAGTTCGATGAGCGAAGTTCGATCCGACGGGCTCGTCGACGACGAAGGGTGTTGCGTTGCGCATGGACCATTTCTCCTTGTGCTTTCGCCCCACGCGAAAGCGCCGGCCGATATCGATGATGATCGGCAAGGCATCAAGAAGAAAAAAGGGGGTTGCAATGAACGATGCGCTGCGCTTTTCGAAGGCGCCCGAAAAAGCCCGGTCGGCGCATCCACCGCATCGCCCTCCGCGATGCCGATCGATGTTGGCGCCGGGCCGGTCTCCGGGCTCGCGAGTCAACCGGTGTCGAAACTCCGGTTCCAAGGGGCCGCGCCTTCCCTCGCGTTGTCAGCGATACGACTGCATGACAAAGGATGCGAAGTGGCTCGAAAGCCTTCGTTCGAAGAATGCTTTCGGATGCGGTCTTGGCAACTCGCCTACCGTTGCGGGGGCAGCGCCGGAATTGACCCTTCGGTGAATCGAAGATCGAAAGGTCGCACCGGCTTCCCGTTTCATCCCTAGGGCGAATGCCGATCGGGACACCTTGCGCACACCGCGAACGATACGAAATAAAAGGGATGTCTGTCAAGGTACGCCCCGCGAAAAGCCCGGCGAACGAGATCGCGAGGATCGATCGACAAGGCTTTGTCGGGTAGGATATCTTCCCGCCGAAGCGGGGCGCTCTCGCCGCTCGGATATTGCAGGTCGCATCGAAGGGGTTGTATGGCACACTCTTCGCCGGCGTCGGGGAAGGGCTTTATCCTTCGGCAGGGCTGTTCGTGCATCCTCGAGGATTTGCGAACCGCCCGCGGGGGAATCGTGTGAAATTCCCGCCATCGACGAGATGTCGCGGGGCATTCGACAAGGGGCATTCGACGAGGTCGCTGCCGGGTGAGAAAGCGATCGGTCGATCGCCTGTTTGTTTCAGCCACCGCCGAGCGAAACTCGATGTCGAGAGAATCGAACGCATCCGCACGGGGATCTAATCCGCGCGGATCGAGCCTAAAAAGATAAATTCAAAGAGGCAATGACCGATGAAAGTCGGCGATCCCGATAGAATCCGAAATCCTTTTCCGCATGTTCAGACCATGCGCATCCCGATCATGGCCGATATCGATTTTCCCGCTCTGCGTCGGGAGCGGCTTCTTCGCTTGCAGGAGATGATGAAAAAACGGGACATTCCGATCGCGCTTTTTTACAACCCCGCGAATATCCGCTACGCCACCGGCGTCGACGTGATGGGAGTTTGGACCGCTTCCACCTTCGCTCGCTGTTGTATCCTTTCCGCCGAGCGAGAGCCCATCCTCTTCGAATACGCGAACTCGATGCATGTCGCGCAAAAATACGTAGCCGACGTTCGTCCGCACGAAAATTATCAATTCATGGGGCATCAAGGCTACGATCTGGCACGGGAGTGGGCGCAAGGGGTGCAAGACGTGATGCGCGAACTGGGTTGTGCCGGGGAGCCGCTGGCGGTCGACCGGCTCGACGGCAACGGTTTTCGCGCTCTGTCCGATATCGGTATCCGGGTCATCGATCCCACACCGGCGACCGTCGATGCGCGGGAAGTGAAAACCCCGCAGGAAGTCAAACTGATGCTGCTCAACGGAACCATCGGCGATGCGGTGATGACCGATTTCAAAGCCGCTTTGCGACCGGGCCTTCACGAATACGAGCTGATGGCAACGCTGAACGACTCTCTCTATCGCCACCATGGCGAGTTCATGTTCACTCGGCTGATCGCTTCGGGGACCAATACCAACCCGTGGATGTCGGAGGCCCATGACAAGCGAGTGCAGCCGGGGGATCTGGTCGGCATCGATACCGACATGAACGGTTTCGAGGGCTATGTGGTGGATTTTTCCCGCACCTTCCTTTGCGGCGAGCGAGCCACCGAGGGGCAAAAAGAGGCCTACCGTATCGCTTATGATTGCGTCAACGGGATGCGCGAACTGATGAAGCCCGGCATGACTTTCGAGGAATTCTCTCGCGCCGCCCCGAGCCTGCCGCCCGAATACCGCAACCTTCGCTACTCGTCGATGGGGCATCAGGCCGGTCTCGAGGACGAAGGACCATCGATCCCCTATCTTTACGACGACGACAACCCCGGCAAAAAAAGTCTGCCGGATAGAATATTGCAGGAAAATATGGTGTGGTGCCTTGAGTGCTATGCAGGCAAGGAGGGTGCGCCTTATGGCGTCAAACTCGAAGATCAAGTGTTGCTGACCCGCGAGGGCGCTTTGCCGCTGATGACCTACCCTTTCGAAGCCGAGTTATTGTGATCTCCGACGCCGTTTCATCGCCCGTCGCTTCCGCCGAGGCCGCATCGACGTATGCGTCGGTCGCGGCCCTCGATCCGAGCGACTTCGAGGATGCCAAGCCCGCTGACGATATCAGCGTGGTGATGGTGTCCTATCGCACCGGACCCGTACTCTTTGCCGCGCTCGATGCGGTATTGGCGCAAAGCGAATCGTCGGGGGTGCGCGAACTTCTCTTGGTCGATAACGGCAATCCGCCGGCGATCACCGCCAGCCTTTCGATGCGGGCGAAAAAGGATCCGAGGCTGCGCTTGATCAGCGGCCATGGCAATGTCGGTTTCGCCCACGGCTGCAACTTAGGCGCCCGACACGCCCAAGGACGCTATCTCCTGCTGCTCAACCCCGATTGTTGTCTTGAGCCTGGGGCCATTTCCAAACTGCGGGCCGAAGCCGAGAATTTGGGAAAGCGAGGAAGCGGCGATTGGATGCTCGGTTGTCGGGTTCTCAATCCCGACGGCAGCGAGCAACGCGCATCGCGCCGCGCGCTGCTCACCCCGCGCACCGCCTTGGTCGAAGCCTTGCGGCTCGATCGGCTGGCGCCGCGATTTTTTCGCGATCATCGCCTCAATCTGCACGAGGCGCCATTGCCTTTGGATATCACCCGCGTCTCCGCCGTCAGCGGTGCCTGCATGATGTTGCCGCTTTCCACTTGGCGTTCGATCGGCGGGATGGATATCGGCTATTTCTTGCATGTCGACGATCTCGACCTTTGTTATCGCTTGCACCGAGCGAAAGTCCCGGTTTATTTCGCGCCCCATATCCGGGCGACCCATCGCGCGGGCAGCAGTCGTATCAGTCCCTTGGCGGTGGAGTGGCATAAAACGCGGGGATTTTTTCGCTATTTTCGCTTGCATTTTTGCACCCCCCGCGAATTCCTCGTGCTCGGGCCGGTCGCGGCCGGGATTTTGTTTCGCTTTTTCTGGAAAGCGGCGGGCATGTTTTTTCATCGTCCCGGCCACTTGCGCCGCTTGCGGCGGCATGCGATGTAATTCCGATCCGCATCTTTTTTTCGCGATATCGATATCGAGCGTTCGAGCGGTCTTTGTCGTCGGCCTAAGACCCGAACGATAAAGAGATTTCTCGGCGCTCGCCCGAGCACCCGAGCGCTTCGTCGT
The DNA here is from genome assembly GCA_965220535.1 of Gammaproteobacteria bacterium. Taxonomy (GTDB): domain Bacteria; phylum Pseudomonadota; class Gammaproteobacteria; order HK1; family HK1; genus HK1. Next base: position 2,653,380 of record OZ244833.1, read on the forward strand.
CGCGTCGTCGTCGCTTCGTCATGACATCGACCGATACCCCTTCGGCACGGCGAGGATGTCGATACCGAAGAGCGGGCAAAAGAAAAAGAGCGACGGGAAAAGGAAATGCGACAAGGCGCTTTCGAGTCAGGGTCGAAAATCGCGATCTTGATGACCTCTTATCGAAATACGGAATTCCTCGGCGAGCAGATCGATTCGCTGAAGAGGCAGGATTGGCCGAACGTGGATCTTTGGATCTCCCGGGATTGCGATGACCAAGAGTTAGGGCGCCTGCTCGACGATCACGCTCGCAGTTGGCGGCAAGCGCGCACCGAAAACGAAGACTATCGCGTTATATCGGGACCCCGACGCGGCTCGTCGGCGAATTTTCTTTCGATGGTCCATCACCCCGATATTCAGGCGGATTATTACGCTTTTTGCGATCACGACGATCGATGGGACAAAGACAGACTCTCGCGGGCGATATCGGCTTTGCAAGGGATCCCGAGATCCCTTCCCGCTCTTTATGCCTCCAGAGTGCGTTTTATCAGCGCCAAGGGAAAGCAGATCGGTATTTCGGGATATTGTCTTTTCCCCCCGAGTTTTCGCAATGCGCTGCGGGAGAATATGGCCAACGGTTGTACGATGGTTTTCAATCGGGCGGCGCGGGATATCCTGCAAGCATCTCAGGTGCACGAAATTCCGTGGCACGATTGGTGGACATATTTGCTCATCAGCGCTGCCGGCGGCAAGGTGGTCTATGATTCTCGCCCCTCGCTCGACTATCGATTGCATAGTGATAATTTGAGCGGTTTGAGCTCGGTATTGGAGGGCTACCGCGCCCGCTTTGCCCGCGATGCCAAACGCCTGCAAAAAACGATCGCAGAAAAACTGTCGAAATTCATTCCGGCGATCGCCGAGAAACCGGCGGCGGCGGATGAATGGAAGGACGAAGTCAGCAAGGATGACGGAATCAATTATCACGAACTGTATTTTTCGACCCTGCAAAGCGTCGAGAATTTGGTCAGCGAGAAAAATATTCGGGTGATGGATCGATATGAACGTTATCTCAAAGGTCAGGGTCGATTCGACAAAACCAAGGCGCTTTTGGCGTCCGGGGTCTATCATCAAAAACCGCAGGATTCCATAGAGATGCTGTTGCGGACATTGAAATAACAGGCTCGACGAACGAGCATCGATCGTCGATAAAAAACGATTTCGGGGTATAAAGCGAAGAGGCCTCGTTCGTAAGGCCTCGTTCATAAGGGGAGTCGGAAAAAAAATCGATCCTTCGAACCCCGATGGTCGAAGACCTGCGACCATGATCGAAGGCGATGGAAAGATCGAACTCGAATCGATCCCTTTCGACTCCTCCCTTTTAGACACATCCCTTTTAGACACATCCCTTTTAGACACATCCCTTTTAGACACATCCCTTTTAGACACATCCCTTTTAGACATATCGAAGGGATGATATAAAATAGCCCTCGCTATGTAGATATCGAGTGGATATCGCTTCGGCCCCTCGACGCCTCGGCGCTTTTTGCACTCGAGGATCCGTGATTTTTGCCGGATCCTCTGCCGGCTCCCCTGCCGGATACTCATGAGATCATCCATCGTTTTTTGCATCGTATCCGTCAGATTATGCTCCTCGACCCCGGCTTTTTGATTATCCAGACCCTCAACGGCCTGCAGCTTTCGATGCTGTTGTTCTTGCTGTCGATAGGCCTGTCGGTGGTCTTCGGGCTGATGAATTTCATCAATCTCGCCCACGGAACGCTCTATATGATCGGGGCTTATCTTGCCCTTTCCGCGGTGCGCTTTTTCGATTCCTTCTGGATTGCCTTGGTCCTTGCCCCCTTGGGGGTCGCCTTGGTCGGGGCGGTGCTTTATGCCTTGCTTCTTCGTCATCTGCAAAGCCGCGGTCCGATGAGCCAGGTGCTGGTCACCTTCGGGTTGATATTCGTGGGGATCGATGCGGTGCGCATGATTTGGGGTCCTTTGCCCCATGGCTTGCCGGTCCCCGATCTCTTGGCCGGAAGGGTGGAGATTTTGGGCGAGGTCTATCCGACCTACCGCCTTTTCATCATCGCCGTCGGGGTCTTCGCCCTGATCGGGCTTTATATCGGGCTGGAACGTACTCGCTTGGGGGCGGTGGTGCGGGCCGGGGTGGACGATCGAACGATGACCGCCGCTTTGGGGATCGATATCGAGCGGGTTTTCTTCTTCGTTTTCTGCCTCGGCTGCTGGCTGGCGGGGGTGGCGGGGGTGATCTCGGCCCCGGTATTCTCGGTTTTTCCGGGCATGGATATGTCGATCCTGATACTGACGCTGATCGTGGTGGTGGTCGGTGGCCCCGGCAGTCTGTGGGGGGCGGCGGTCGGCTCGCTTCTGATCGGGATGGCCGATACCTACGGTCAGATCCTGGCACCGGAGTTCGCCCGGGCCACGATCTACGCCCTGATGGCCGCGGTTTTGATCTTGCGGCCTTACGGTCTTTTCCCGGCGCGGGCGATCCACTGATGCCGGATCGCGATCCGATCGAACGCCCCTTCGCTCTCGTGATTGCCCTTGCTGCGCTCGCGGCTTGGGTCGGCGGCGATTTCTTCCTCCACGAGGTGATCAGCGAGATCGCGATCCTCTCGATTTTCGCGATGAGCCTCGGGCTCTTGGTGGGCCATGTCGGCTTGGTCTCGATGGGGCATGCCGCTTTTTTCGCCACCGGGGCATACGCGACGGCGGCGTTGACGATTTATCTCGATTGGTCGGCGATCGCCGCTTTGCTCGCCGCCACCCTCGCCGCCGCTCTTTTATCGGTGATCACCGGCATCTTCGCTATCCGCGCTCGCGGCGTATTCTTCATCATGATCACCTTGGCCATCGGCCAGATGGTGCACGCCTATCTCTTCAAGGCGCGGGCTTTCGGGGCCGATGACGGGATGGGGGGAATCCCCCGTGTGGATCTCGCCGTGGTCGGTCTCGATAGCAACGAGCCGCAGGTTTTTTCCGCTTTCGCTCTGCTCGTCGCCGGGCTGGTGTGGTATGGGCTGCGCGTGCTCGTTCGCTCTCCCTACGGGGCGATGTTGGTGGCGATTCACCATAACGAACATCGCTTGCGGGCCTTGGGGGGCTTCGTTGCCCACTTCAAACTCGCCGCTTTCGTGATCGCCGGGGCGGTCGCGGGGCTCGCCGGATCGCTCACCGCCGGGCACACCGGCTTCGTCTCTCCCGATCTCGGCTTCTGGACGGTTTCGGGCGAGGTGCTGATCATGGTGATCGTCGGCGGTATGGGCTCGCTCACGGGGGCGGTCGCGGGGGCGGTGGTCGTGACGCTATTGCGCCATACCCTTTCCGACTCGTCCTTTTGGCAGGGTTTGGGTCTCGATACCGGCCTTGCCGGTTATTGGCAATTCATGATGGGGGTGTTTTTCATCGTCATGGTGCTCTTTGCGAGGGACGGCATCCACGGTCGTTTGCGAACGCTGTGGCAGAGATTCAAAAGATGAACGAGACGAGGGCCGGTGCGGTCGAGCCCGTCGAAGCTGTCGCTTCGGAAGCGGAGCGCGGACCCCTTCCCGATCCGCCGCTCTTGGCGGTCGAATCGATCCATCACGCCTTCGGCTCCTTGGTGGTCAGCGATGACGTCAGTCTCGATATCGCCCCCGGCGAATGCCATGGATTGATCGGCCCCAACGGAGCCGGCAAATCGACGCTTTTCGATATCATCGCCGGCGAGATCATCCCCGTCGGCGGTCGCGTATACCTCGCGGGCAAGGAGATCACCAAGGACCCCCCCGACCGTCGTGCGCGACTCGGGCTCGCCCGCAGCTTTCAGCATAACGATCTCTTCGCGGAGCTCACCGTACGCGAAAATCTGATTGTCGCCGGCGTCGTTGCCGAGCGCATCGGCCATGTCGCTTGGCGCCCTTTGGCTCGTGAGCGAGAGGTATGCGAAAAAGCGGAGGAGTTGGCGGTGCGATTGGGGCTCGCCGATGCGCTCGATACCGAGGTGCGCACCCTTTCTTACGGGACTCGACGGCAGTTGGAAATCGCGCTGGCCTTGGAGATGGAGCCCAAGGTGCTCTTGCTCGACGAGCCGACCGCCGGGATGAGCCCGGAGGAAACGGCTCATATACAAGAAAAGATCGCGGACTTGCCCTTGAATCTCGGCTTGTTGATTATCGAGCACGATATGGAAGTGCTCTTCGGATTGGCGGATCGCGTCACCGTTCTCGACTACGGGCGGGTGCTGTTGCAAGGCGATGCCGAGGAGGTTCGCTCTTCCGATATCGTGCGCCGACGCTATTTGGGGGGCGCCCCGATGCCATCGGCCCCGGCCTCGAGACCGCCATGAATCCGGCGGGGATCGCGTTGCAAGGGGTGGATGCCGGATACGATCACAGCCACGTTCTGCAGGGTCTTTCGTTTTCCGTCGAAGCCGGCGAGATGGTCGCCTTGCTCGGACGCAACGGTGCCGGCAAGACCACCGCGCTGAAGACGATCATGGGGATCTTGCGGGCGCAAAGCGGCCTTATCGAGTTTGCGGGTATCGATATCACCCGCAAGCCGACATACAAGATCGCTGGACTGGGTATCGCTTATGTTCCCGAAACCCGCGGCATCTTCGCCTCGCTGAGCGTGGAGGAGCATTTGACGCTTGCGAGCGCGCCAAGCGGTTGGTCGCTCGATCGTATCTACGGCGCTTTCCCGCGTTTGGCCGAAAGACGCATCCACCGAGGCTCTCGACTCTCGGGCGGCGAGCAGCAGTTGCTGTCGATCGCCCGCGCTCTTCGCATGGGCCCCCGCTTGCTGATCCTCGACGAACCGACCGAGGGACTCGCGCCGGTGATCATGGAAGAGATAGCGACGATCATCGAAGGCCTCAAACGAGAGGGGATGAGCATGCTGATCGTGGAGCAAAACCACGCTTTCGCCACTCGCATCGCGGATCGCGTTCATATCATCGGAAAAGGCCGCCTGCGTTGGAGCGGCCCCCCGGCCGATCTGGACGCCCACGAGGAGGTTCGGCAAACTTGGTTGGGGATTTGATCCAAAGACTTTCTTTTGATGAGTTCTAGCCGATCGGATAAAAGATGGACTTATGATGAAGAAGAGGCTGTCAAAAGATCGTGGATCTTACCCAAAACATCCACCACTTCTTTCGGAATGTCTTCGGGTTCGATCAGTTCGATCAAACGATAGAGGTTTCCCTTTCTCAAGAGCATTTCTTGGCCCGATGATGCCGAGAGTTCCCGAAAGAATCGCTCGCCGAAATCGCTCATTTTCATGCGTTCGGTTCGAGCCTCCCAGACAATATTCCCGAGGTTTTTGTCTGCCGCTTTCCAAGATTCAAAATCATCTTCGTTTTCACCGAAGATATCCTTTAAGATCATGCGCTCGAGAATATTATTACCGTTCGTCATGTCGGTAGCGTGATGTGGGGTTCCACTGGTTGTATTTTTTCGGATGAATGCTTTCAATAAATCAGGCTTGATGAAATAGTTTTCGATTTCATAGCGTTCCCATCGCATGATCGAGATATCCGAGCCCTTCGGGTTTTTCTTCTCTTCATCCTGCTCGTCATATTGCCGAGAATTTCTATCCAAGACAGCAAGTCCAAGAAGGCTCGGTATCATGCCTTTCATTGCGGGGAAATGCCTCTTGGGGATTTCGCCGTAGCCGCCTTCCGCTTTTTCCAGTTCCGAATCGATGGTGGACTCAGGGTAGTTGTCTTGTTGATAATAGATATTAGCGGTCTCGAGGAGCTCACTAACAGAACGGTGCTTCTCAGAATGTTGCAGCCTCTTGGCAAAACCCTTCAGGATATCGATATCGGTTTTTCCTTCGACATAGAGGATGTGATTGCTTTTTCGAGCGCGGTAATAATGCTCGGCCCCGAAATATTTCAAAGAATTCCATACCCCGCTCCGGTTGGCGCTCTCGATGATATTCTCCGCCTTTCCGTTCAATAACAAAGTGAGATTATGGTTGATCGCATCCTCCATCACTTTTTCGGAGTGGGTGGTCGAGACGATCTGGGATCCGTTTTCCTCGGCGATTTCTCGCAAGAGAATATAGACCTGCCGCTGACGAAGAATCTCGAGATGAGCGTCCGGCTCGTCGATGAGCAAAACGCTTCCACGGTGGGAATAAAGATGGGCGAGGATCAGTAGCATTTGCTGCAGCCCTCTTCCCGCCAAGGCAATATCCAATGGATATTTGATGCCCGGTTGGTGGTAGAAAAGATCGATGCACCCGCGAGAATTTCCCCTCGGTTCTTCTAGCCTTACTTGGAACAGCCTTTCGATACGATCCGCGATCTTCTCCCAGTTATCTGGATCGCTGTGGAGTGCGATAAAGCAGAGATTGCGCAGAATTTGGGCGGTTTGGCCTTGGCCGAGCAGTACATCGATGCGTCCTTGTTGGAGGATAGGTTCTTCCGTTTCGAGGCCGGACATCGGATAGAGCAATCGGACATCGATCTTGGCGGCGGCCTCGACGAACCCCCGGTAATTCGATGCGCGATCCGATATGCGATCCAATACATCTTCGGTCGGGACGCAATAGAGCAGATCTTGTTCTCGGTAAGCAAAGCGCATTCCTAACGGCAAGATCTCGTTTTCATACAGGATCCCGGCGGTGATCTCGAATGCGATATTCGTTCGCCCGTTCCTGACGACGGTGTCATGCCAGAAATAACGGGTGTTGGAAACGGGGACCGAAACGATACTCAAGCGATTGAGCGAGGTGGCGGTTCTCTTTGTGGGAGGAGATTTTCCTTTGAAATCGAACCAGGTTTTGACCGCTTGGGACCAAAGGGCGATCGCTTGGATCACCGTGGTCTTTCCGCAGTTGTTCGGACCGATGAGAACGGAAGGGTGATCGAGATCGATTCTTTGCTTTTCACCGAAGTGCTTGAAATTCTCGATCTCGAGGTAATGGATGATCTTCATATCCGACAGGCTCCGGCATGGAAAAAGAAGCGACGAGAGCATCGTGGTGCTCGCACCGCCGATATTTTTAGCATAACCGAACCGACCGAATCGCTCGCCCTCCCGATAGGCACGGAGAGGGTCGATAAGGATCGATCCGAAAAAGCGACAAGAGAAGGTCGGCGGATCGGCGAGGCGCAGATCCGATAGCGATAGATACGGCTTCAGCCCGGGCGGTGGGAAAAGCGGTAGCCGGTGCCGTGCACGGTTTGGACATAGCGCTCGAAACCATGATCGAACAGGGCTTTTCTTAGGCGGCGGATATGGACGTCGACGGTGCGCTCTTCGATATAGGCGTCCCCGCCCCAGATCCGATCGAGTATTTGAGGGCGGGTGAATGCCCGATCCGGATGGCTCATGAAGAGTTTCAGGATGCGGAATTCCGTGGGACCGATCCGAATCGCCTTGCCTTGATAGGTCAAACGATGGCTGACGGGATCGAGCCTCAATCCGTCGACTTCGATGGGCTCTTGATCGTCTTTCGGGGTGACGCGTTTGAGCACGGCTTGGATGCGGGCGACCAATTCCTTGATCGAGAAGGGTTTGACGATGAAGTCGTCGACCCCGGCGTCGAAGCCTCGAAGGCGGTCGCTTTCCTCGCCTTTGGCCGTGAGCATGATCACCGGAATATCCCGCGCCTCCTTGCGCCGTCGCAGGCGATGGGCGAACTCGATGCCGCTGATGCCGGGGAGCATCCAGTCCAAGAGGATCAGATTCGGGGGGGAATGCTCGATTTCGCGTTCGGCCAGTACCGCGTTGGCCGCCGTTCGCACCTCGAAGCCCGCCCGAGAAAGGGCCAGATCGATCATCTCTTGAATCGCGATATCGTCCTCGACGATCAATATCTCTTTGCCGGACATGGATGGACACTCCGCTTTCGCAACCGATAAACCGATGCGCTGATTTTATGGAGTATTGATAACGAAATTAAGACACTTTCGGGTAGCCAAGCATCGCTCGAATGTCGGTCGAATATCCGTCGATCCCCTTTTCGAGTGCGCAGGCACTTAGGTCTCGATACGCTCAGTCGCCGGCTTCGACCAAGGTCCATTGTCGGGCCAGTCGTTTTTCGGAGATCCCCGCGGCCGCCAAGCCGGTTTCCTGGGCGAAGACGGAAAGTCGGTACTCCTCCAGCATCCAGCGATAGCGTATCAGGCGGGCGTCGTGCCGCCCGCGCTCCCGCCGATCTCCGGCGGCCGCCTCCATCCGCGCTTGCAAGGGCGCGATTGCGGACAAGCGCCGCAAGTCGTTCGCCCCGCCTTGTCGGAGTTTCGAAAGCCTTACCCGAAGCCCTTCGAGATAGCGGGGCAAAGAGGCGAAGGCCTCGGGCGGGGTGGTCGCCAAGAACTCGCGATGCACGAGCCCGGCGAGTTGGCGGCGGATATCGAGGACACAGTCGCGGGGCAAGCCCACGGGCGGATTCTCGATCGACTCGCGCAAGTCGAGGGCGCTTTGCAAGATAGCGAGCGCTTTCGCCAAGAGCTCTTCGAGCGCGGATGCGAAAGCGGGACGGCCGGCGGCCAGCAGGGCCTCGAAGGCTTGTTCGTCGCGGACCTCGTTCGCACTCGAAAGCGGGGCGGGCAAGGGGGTGAAAAAGGCTTGTCGGATGCCGCGATCCACGAGGTCGGCGCGGGCGCGTTTCGCGCTGCCGACGGCGGGATATCCGACGCTTGCCGGGGCGGGTTCCACCCAATCGGGGGTGGTGCCGCTGCGGGCGAAAAGCAGTAAAAACCGTTCCATTTCCGCCCCCCGAGGCAGAATCTCTCGTAGATCCCGACCAAGGGCGATGGCGAGCAGGCGTACCAACCCCTCGCTATGGACCTGCCGCGCGGCCTCGGCGCTTTGGAGGGATTCGATGGCAACGCCGTTGCCGACATCGCGCAGGGCGGGATGCACGATGCGAAAAATATCCCTCCCCGCTTCCTCGGCCTCTTCGGGCAGCGCCCCGAAGTCCCAACGGCGATGGATATCCTCGCTCGGGGTCGGGGGCTCGCCGGCGCTCGCGCGGGGCGGCGAAGCCTTCGCCGCGGGAAAAGACGCCGCTCGAGTGATCCCGGCGATGCTCCGCTCCAGTCGGTCCAAACGTCGCCCGCAGGCGATGATCGCCCCGCTTCGATCCACGATCGCAAAGCGCATGAAAAGCCACGCCGGAAGCAATCGCTCCAAACGATCCAAAGACCATGCCTGGGCCGGGACCTCGATGGCTCGCAGACGGTCGAGGTGGCGGGCGATCGCCCCTCGCAGCGAAAGACCGGGCGGACGCGGGGCGCCGACGATATCCCGGGCGACATCCGCCAAGGGCATCAGCGTTCGGCGGATGCTCTTGGGTAGAGCGCGCAGCAGCGCCAGCGTTTTTTCCTCCAGCATCCCGGGCACCAGCCACTCGAATTCCGCGCTATCCAAGTGCGGCAAGGCATCCACGGGCAAAGTGGCGCTGACGCCGTCGTCCTCCTCGCCGGGGGCGAAGCGATAGCTCAGGGGGAGGGTGTGATCACCGATGCGCAGGGTATCGGGGAAGGGGGTGTCCGATCCTCCTTGCATGATCCCCGAAAGCGCCCTCGGCGAGGGAGGGCTTTGCGGATCGTGCCCCTTGCCCGACGCTTCGACCGCCGCTTCGCCCGACGCTTCGACCGGCTCTCCGACCGACTTTTCGACCGATACCGGCAAGATATCCTCGTATCGAAATTCGAGCGCGCCGGCCTCGTCGGCGTCGAGGGAGGATAGCCAGGCATCGAGGCTGCGCCCGTCGACGATCGAGTCGGGCAGGCGGGCATCGAAAAAGGCGAGCAGCGCATCGTCGCGTATCAACGATCCCGGGCTACGCAATTTGCTTTCGACGGTGCGCAGGCGAGCCAAGGTGCGGGCATTGGCTTCTGCGAAGGGGTAATCGCAAGGGTAGCCGCCCTCGATCAGCCCCGTGCGCAGGAAGATTTCTCGGGCCCCGGCGTGGCTGATCGGGGCGTAGCGCACCTTGCGCCTAGGGATCAGCACGAGTCCGTGGAGCATCACCTGCTCGTGCACCATGGCTTCGGCGCGTCGGGGATCGAAAAAAGCGTCGAAATGGCTGCGGCGTACGAGGTCGCCCGCGGTTTTTTCGATCCACTCCGCCCGGATCCGCCCGGCGGTGAAAGCCAAGGCTCGTTCGGTATCGACCACGGCGGCGGTGATGATCCACCGAGCCCCGGTTTTGGCGAGAACCGAGCCGGATGCCAAGCGAAACCGGCTGCCGCGCAGCCCGGCGTAGTCACCTTGGGGGGTGAGTCCGCCCACGAAGCGCAGCAAACCGGCGAGCAGCGCACGATGAATGCGCCCGGGAGGGGCGGTGTGCCGGTCCTCGGTGCGTCGGGCATCGCCCGCAGCGAGCCCGATCTCGCGACAAAGCGCACGGATTTGATCGTGCACGTCGAACCAGTCCCGCATCCGTGCCGGGGAAAGGAAATGACGGCGGCAAAATCCGGCGAGCGCGGATTTCGCCGACCTCGCCGCCTTGCGGGCGCGATCCCAAAGGTTGATGATGCCGAGGAAATCGGAGCGCGAATCGGCGAATCGAGTATGCGCCCCGACCGCCCCTTTTTTGCCGAGGGCACGATCGCGCGGATCCGGCACGCTCAAAAAACTGACGATCACCAAGGCTTCGGTCATGCATTCGAGGGTGTCGGCCTCGAGCAGGATCCGTCCGATACGGGGATCCAAAGGCAGGCGAGACAGACTGCGGCCGATCCGGGTCAGGTTTCGTTCCTCGTCGATGGCACCGACTTCGCGCAAAAGGCGCAGACCGTCCTTGACCAGGCGCTGATCCGGGGGATCGAGGAAGGGGAAATCATCGACCTCGGATACCCCCGTCGCCAGCATCCGCAGCAGCACCGCCGACAGGTCCGCGCGGCGGATTTCAGGTTCGGGGTAGGCCGGCCGCGCGAGGAAATCGTCTTCGTCGTAGAGCCGGATGCAGATCCCGGGAGCGGTGCGGCCGCAGCGTCCGGCGCGTTGGTCGGCGGCGGCGCGCGAGATCGCCTCCACCGGCAATCGCTGCACGCCGGTGCGATGGGCGTAGCGGCTGATACGGGCGGTGCCGGCATCGATCACGAAACGGATCCCGGGCACGGTCAAGGAGGTCTCGGCGATATTGGTCGCCAATACGATCCGGCGGCGATGCCGCCGCGCGGGCGAGGAAGGGGGCTCGAAAAGAGCCTGTTGGCGAGCATCGGAAAGACGCGAATAAAGCGGGAACACTTCCGTATCCGGCAGTGCCAGAGCCTCCACCCGTTTGGCGACATCGCGGATTTCGCGCTCCCCCGAAAGAAAGACCAGGATATCGCCCGCCTCGCGGTGGAGCTCGTCGAGCGCTCCTGCCACCTTGTCCGCAACATCCGAGCCCGGCTCGAAGGGGCGATAGCGGATATCGATCGGCCAGCTCCTGCCCGGCACTTCGATGACCGGAGGGTCGCCGAAAAAACGCGCCAATTTCTCGACCTCCAACGTAGCCGAGGCGATCACCACCCGCAGATCCGGGCGCCGAGGAAGCAATCGCTTCGCATACCCGAGCAGGAAGTCGATATTGAGGCTGCGCTCGTGGGCTTCGTCGATGATCAAGGTGTCGTAGGCGAGGAGATCCGGATCGCTTCGAGTTTCCGCCAACAAGATGCCGTCGCTCATCAGTTTGACCAGGGTCGACGGCTCCGTTCGTTGTTGAAAGCGCACTTGGTATCCCGCCAGTCCCCCCACCTCGCTGCCGAGCGAACCGGCGATGCGACCGGCGATGCTGCGGGCGGCCAAACGCCGGGGTTGGGTATGACCGATCATCGCCGCCGCCCCGCGCCCGGCGCGCAGGCAAATCCTCGCCAGTTGAGTGCTCTTGCCGGAGCCGGTGGCACCGGCCACGAGGACCATCGGGTGTTCCTCGATGGCAGCGGCGATGGCATCGACATGGGCGGCGATGGGCAGGTCTTTGTCGACTTCCAGGCGCGGGCGAAGGCCCTCGATGGATAAAGCACGGCTTTGCCGGCGGGCGATCGAGGCGTCGATCGCTTCCCGGATAGCGGCGATGGCCTCGGCGTCGCGGCCGGGAGCGCCCTTCATGGAGCCTCGCTCCTTCGATCTCCCGAAGGGGCGAAAGCGGAGCAAGCGCCGCCGCAGGCGCACCGCATCCGCCGTCATGCATCGATCGAGATCGACCAGCAGGGATCGAGCCTCGCTTGCGAGATTCCTCGGTGGGGTTCCGGCGGTTATGTCCATCGGCGATCGGCGTCCTTTTTCTTCTTCGCTGCGACCTTCGATCCGTATCATCGTCTTTGCCAAGGGATTGCCAAGCCTTTCTCGTGGGTTGCGGGCACGGGTCGCGACCCGTCTTCTATTATCGATTTTGATAGGATATCTTAAGGACCGAGCAGCCCTTCGGATGCGACCGAAAGGCCGGACAATAAAGCATATAAAGAGATCTTCGATTTTTTGCCCCGAGAGGGCTTGTTTCGACTCTTTCGATGAGAAGAGACCTTCGAAAACATCCGTCAAGAACGATCTTTTTGCAAGCGATCTCGACTCAGAGGCTCGACCGACGAGATTTCCAAAAGAGGAGCGAAGCATGCAAGATGAAGAACAAATCAGCGACATCTACCGAAATTTCGTCCTCGAAGAGGTGAGAAATGCGATTCCCGACGACCTTCGAGAAAGATACTTGATCACCGAGAGAAGGGTTTTCGAAGCGGAAGAAGGAACGAGGGAAAGAGCGATGCGGGAAAACGAGCGCGAACAACTTCGCGACGAGATCGCCGAGCTCGTCGCACCCGCCGCCGGTTTCGCGATGTATGTCGCAGGCCTGACGGCAGGGATCGTCGATGGGTGCGACGAAAGAGGTGAGTGATGATAAATAGCAACCTGCGGGGGCGATGGCTCGCCGGCGTGTGCCTCGCGATGGTCGCTATCGGGGCGCAAGCCTTTGGCGACCTGTTGCATGAGGCAGCAGGGCGAGGTGATGTAGGCGAGATTCGTAAATTGATTGATCTAGGGGGCGATGTCAATGCCATCAATAAAGATGGCGCGACCCCTATGCACCATGCAGCAGTCAATGGGCGAATAGAGGCAATCAAGGCACTGGTAGATTTGGGGGGCGATGTCGATGCCCGTAGTAAAACAGGCATTACCCCTATGCACTATGCAGCCGGCAGTGGACGTGTAGAAGCAATCAAGGCACTGGCAGATTTGGGGGGCGATGTCAATGCCATCAATAATAAAGATGGCCTGCCCCCTATGCAATTTGCAGCCAGCAGTGGACATGTAGAGGCAATCAAGGCACTGGCAGGCCTGGGGGGCGATGTCAATGCCCGTAATAGAACAGGCGCGACCCCTATACACCTTGCAGCCCTTTTTGGACGTGTAGAAGCAATCAAGGCACTGGCAGTCCTGGGGGGCGATGTCAATGCCCGTGATAGTGGAAATGGTACCCCTATGCACTATGCATCAGGCAAGAAGCATATAGAGGCAATCGAGGCACTGAAAGACCTAGGGGGCGATGTCAATGCGATAAATCAATATGGCGAAACCCCTAGCGATGTCTGGGGTAATAATGTAAAGGAGAGCGAGTAATGACTGATACCTGCGCGGTATGCGGGGCATCGTATGACCCCGAAGGGGTGGTCTTGCGGGTGCTCGCAGACCTCGCAGTGCCTACCCCAGACAATACCTGCCTCGTCTGCATTCAGGCGGGGGCACAGGAGGGCGACCCGTCCACCCCCGCGCACCCTCGCGATGTTGCCACCCGCAAGGCAGATGACCTGATAGGTCAGATCGCTGTCAGCAAGCACACAGGCGACACGATTGACGATGATAGGCAATCGAATATGTACCACCATGCCAAGGTCGCCAGTGCCCTGGCGAAGTCAATCGGTATCCTCGCCGGCACTGCCTCGAAGGACATGAAGATTGAAGAGGGCACTCCCAAGACTATCGATATGCTGGGTCGCTGGTCTGGCGTATGGGGCGGGGCAATCATGGAATGAAAGCCGCCGGTCAAAACGACGATCGTCTGTCGAGACGATCGGATTCGAAGTGAGCGAGCGCTCACTCTTCACCGAAGCGCTCACTTTTTACCGCAATAAAGAGGATCAAAAACCCGTGAAAACCCTTTGGAAGGTTCTGATCGCGATCTCTCCGCTCTTGGCGGTCTCCCCGGCGCTTAAGGCGCAACCGGCGGTGATCTACGATCTCGGCGGAAAATTCGATAAATCCTTCAGCGAGATGGCCTATACCGGGGCGAAACGCTGGGGAGACGAAACCGGGCGGAAATTCTTGGAAGTCGAGCTGCAATCGGAAGCCCAGCGCGAGCAGACTTTGAGGCGTTTTGCCGAAAGAGGGGCCAATCCGGTGGTGATGGCCGGTTTCACTTTCGCCCAAACGCTCCAAGTCGTCGCGCCGGAGTATCCGGAAACGAATTTCGTCATCATCGATAGCGTGGTGGATGCGCCGAACGTGCGCTCGGTGGTATTCAACGAGCACGAGGGCGGTTATTTGGTCGGGGTGATGGCGGGCTATGCAACGAAGACCGATACCGTGGGGGTCGTCGGGGGGATGGATATTCCCCTGATCCGAAGGATTGCCTGCGGCTATGCCTTGGGGGTCGAAGCCGCCAACCCCGAAGCGAGGGTGATTCGCAATATGACGGGGACGACCTCGGCGGCATGGAACGATCCCATCAAAGGTGCGGAGCTGACCCGAGCGCAGGTGGCGCAAAAGGCGGATGTGGTATTCGCCGCCGCCGGGGGGACCAATATCGGCATTTTGCAGGCCGCGGCCGACGAGGGGATCTACGGCATCGGGGCCGACAGCAACCAGAACCACCTTCACCCGGGCTCGGTCCTGACCTCGATGCTCAAGCGAGTGGACAATATCGTCTACGAGGCGTTCAAAGGCGGCGAGGCCGCAAGCCCCGGGGTCGTCGTGATGGGGCTTGCCAACGGGGGGCTCGGGGTCGCTTTCGACGAGCACAACGCGAGCCTGGTCAGCGCCGAGATGAAGGCGGCGGTGGACGAGGCTTTCGCCGGCATCGCTTCGGGCGAGATCATGGTGCACAACTACACCGACGACAGTAACTGCCCGGCGGATTCATGAATCCGACTTCGTCCGCGCAAAGCCCGCCGGACGCCCCGCCGCCGCCCGTAGCGGCCATCGAATTGCGGGGGATCTCGCGGGCTTTCGGCTCCGTGCAGGCTAACCGGGATATCGATCTCGTCGTCATGCCGGGGACGATTCACGGCATCGTCGGGGAAAACGGCGCGGGCAAATCGACCCTGGTTTCGATCCTCTACGGCTTTTATCGCGCGGATCGGGGCGAAATTCTCATCGACGGTCGGCCGGTGGCTATCCACGACAGCCAAGCCGCGATCGCCGCCGGCATCGGCATGGTCTTCCAGCATTTCAAGTTGGTGGAGAACTTCACCGTCTTGGAAAATATCGTCTTGGGATCGGAAGGAGGCGCTCTGATACGCCCTTGCCTTGCCAAGGCGCGCCAAAGCCTGGTCGATCTCGAGCGGGAATACGATTTGGAAGCGCCGCCGGATGCCCGCATCGAGGATCTTTCGATCGGGCAGCGCCAAAGGGTCGAGATCTTGAAGGCCCTCTACCGCAAAGCCCGGGTGTTGATCCTTGACGAGCCGACCGGGGTGCTGACTCCCGCCGAAGCCGACCGCCTCTTCCGCATCCTGCGCCGACTGCGCAACGAAGGCAAGACCGTCATCCTGATCACCCATAAGTTGCGCGAGATCATGGAGGTCACCGATACCGTTTCGGTGATGCGTCGGGGCGAGATGCTGGCGACGGTGGCCACGGCCTCGACCGATATCGAGTCCTTGGCCGAGCGCATGGTCGGACGCAAGGTGCTGTTGCATATCGACAAATCCCCGGCTCGCCCGGGCGAGACCCTGCTCGAAGTCGAGGATCTGCGCCTCGAGGCCTCCGCCGACACCCCCGCCCCGCGCTTGGCCGGTATCGACTTCGCCTTGCGCGCCGGTGAGATCTTGGGGATAGCCGGGGTCGCCGGCAACGGCCAATCGGAACTGCTCGAAGTTCTCGGCGGCTATCGCCCGGCAAAGGGAAGCATCCGCATCAAAGGGCGCGAGGTCGCGCTGTCCGGGAGCGGCGGCGATGTCCGGGCCAGGCGGAGTTCGGGCCTTGCCCATATCCCCGAAGATCGCCAGGGTGCGGGGCTCGTCATGGAATTCTCGGTGCCGGAAAACGCCTTTTTGGGCTATCACCGCGCCTCGGAATACGGTCGCGGTCCGATGCTGGACTTGCAGGCGATCCGCACCGAAGCGAAGAAGCATATCGAGCGTTTCGATATCCGCCCGCCCGATATCACCCTTCCGGCCAAGGATTTTTCCGGCGGCAACCAACAAAAGATCGTGGTGGCGAGGGAGATCGGAGCCGAGCCGGATATTTTGCTGATCGGCCAGCCCACCAGGGGCGTCGATATCGGAGCGATCGAATTCATCCACCGCCGGATCATCGCCTTGCGCGATGCGGGCAAGGCGATCTTGTTGGTATCGGTGGAGTTGGAGGAGATTTTGTCGTTGGCGGATCGAATCATGGTGATGTTCGGCGGCCGCATCATGGGCGAGCGCTTGGCCGAGCAGACCGACGAGCGGGAGCTGGGATTGTTGATGGCCGGTGTCGTTTAGACAAGGATCCGTCCGATGCCGCAGACCATATCGGGCCGGATCGAAGTCATTTTGATTCCTCTCGTATCGCTTCTTTTAGCCTTCTCGATCAGCGCCTTGCTCATCGCCGCCATCGGCGAGGATCCTTTGGAAGCCGCAATATTGATGGTCGACGGCGCCTTGGGATCGGCATACGGATGGGGTTATACGCTCTATTACGCGACCAATTTCATCTTCATGGGCTTGGCCTTCGCCGTGGCTTTTCATGCGCGCTTGTTCAATATCGGGGGCGAGGGTCAGGCCATGCTCGGGGCGTTGGGCACGGCGCTCGTCGCCCTCCATATCCCGTGGCCGCATTGGAGCCTGGCCTTGGTCGGCTGCGCGCTCGGGGCGGCGCTGTTCGGCGCTTTTTGGGCGCTGATCCCGGCTTGGATGCAGGCCCGCCGCGGCAGCCATATCGTGATCACCACGATCATGTTCAACTTCATCGCCGCCGCTTTGCTCAACTATCTGCTGGTCAATATCATGCGCCCGCAAGGGTCGATCGCCCCCGGCAGCGCACTTTTCCCCCAAGCGGTTCATCTGCCGACCCTGCACGACATGCTCGGCCCCTTGGGTTTCGCCTTCTCCAAATCCACTCCGGCCAATATCACCCTCTTTTTATCCTTGGCGGCGGCGTTTTTCCTGTGGGTTTTTATCTGGCGGACCCGTATCGGCTACGAAATTCGCACCCTCGGGCATTCCGAAAACGCCGCTCGCTACGCCGGTATCGACCCTTTTCGGATCACGCTGATCGCGATGGCGTTGTCCGGAGCCCTTGCCGGTCTGATGGCGATCAACGCCACCTTGGGGGAGAGCGAGCGGTTGATCCTCAACCCCACCGAAGGCGCAGGCTTCATCGGTATCGCCGTCGCCCTGATGGGTCGATGCCATCCCTTCGGGATTGTGCTCGCCTCGATCTTGTTCGGCTTCCTCTACCAAGGCGGGGCGGAACTCGCCTTGTGGACGTCGGTCCCCCGCGAACTGATCGTCGTCATCCAAGCCCTCGTCATTCTCTTCACCGGTGCCCTCGACAATATGGTGCGCATGCCGATCGAGCGCTTTTTCGCGTGGACCAAGCGGTCCGGGAGCAGGCCATGAGCGCTTTCGCCGCCGACCTCCTCCCGGTTCTCGATTCCACGCTGCGGCTTTCGACCCCCTTGCTGCTGGCGTGCCTGGCCGGTCTTTTTTCCGAGCGGGCGGGGATTTTCGATATCGGTCTCGAGGGCAAGATGCTGGCGGCGGCCTTTTTCTCCGCCGCCGTCGCTTTTCTCACCGAATCGGCATGGACGGGACTTGCCGCCGGCGTTCTCGCCTCCGTGCTGCTGGCATCGCTGCACGGCCTGGTTTCGATCGGCTTTCGCGGCAACCAGCTGATCTCCGGGATCGCGATCAACTTTCTCGCCGCCGGCATGACCGCCCTCGTCGCCAAGAGTTGGTTCGGGCTCGGCGGGCATACCCCGGCGCTCGCCGGAGCGAGTCGTTTCGACGCCTTGCATTTGCCGCTCGCCGGGAGCATGGCCGGGGTGCCCGTCGTCGGCCCCTTCTATACGGAGCTGATATCGGGACATACGATCTTGGTCTATCTATCCTTGGCTCTCGTGCCGACGACGTGGTGGATCCTTTACCGAACGCGTTTGGGACTGCGCCTGCGGGCGGCGGGCGAAGCGCCGGATGCGGTAGATACCGCAGGAGTCTCGGTCGTCGGTCTGCGCTATATCGCCGTGATCCTGTGCGGCGTTCTATGCGGCTTGGCCGGAGCCTATATGGCCACCGGATTGCATGCCGGTTTCGTCAACGACATGACCGCCGGTCGCGGATTCATCGCCTTGGCCGCGCTCGTTTTCGCTAAATGGCGCCCATGGGCCGCGTTGTGGACCTGCCTGCTCTTCGGCTTCTTGCAGGCCTTGTCCTTGCGCCCCGATCTTTTCGAACGCCATTTTTCCATCCCCCTGCAGTTGCAGCTCCTCGACGCTCTGCCCTATATTTTGACGGTGGTGATCCTCGCCGGTTTCGTCGGCAAGGCCGTTCCCCCCCGCGCCTGCGGTGTACCCTACGTCAAGGGCGGCACCGGCTAGCCGACGCTCCTTTTCTCGATGAGATATATAGAAGCCGGTTGAATTTTTGACGCCGAGTACCCATCTATTTTCAAATGAGACTGGGATCGCCTTTCGATGACCGATGACAAGATTGAAATCTATCGTCAACGCTACGAGACTTTTCGGCATCTCGACAAACTGCGTTGGCAAATGCTGCAGATCCTGGTTGCGATTTTCTCCGCCACGGCTTTGCTTTTGCGATATACACCCGATCCTATTGAATGGTGGTTCTATGGATCGCTCGGTGTTATCTTGATCGTTGTTGGATTTGTGATGTTACGGATCGGCGCAGGCATTCAAGCCAATAACGTTGTTTTGAAGAAAACCGCCGAGATCATTGGAGATGATGGTATTCCCGACCTATCCAATCGCTGGGAATCAGTGGCTCACGGGATCGCGGTTCTCGTCGTTATGTTGGGAGCCATATTGATTGGGGTATCGATTTGTAAGGCGTTTATGCCTTAGGAGGCTGGGATGACGAAGGTTTTTGTGAGCTATCATCACGAGAATGATCAGGGCTACAAAGATTACCTCTCCGGGATCGCTAGCTGCGGATTTTTTGAGGATAAATCCGTTAAAGTTGGCGACATCGGTGATGATTTGTCGAGTGAGACCATAAGACAGAAAATACGAGACGAATATCTACAAGACACCCAAGTAACCATCTTGCTGTGCGGTAGGGGAACTCGCTTCCGAAAACATATCGACTGGGAGTTAAAGTCGTCGATGATCGATGGAAAAATCAATCGGAGGTCGGGTATTTTGATCATTGATCTTCCGAGCACGTCATCAACGATGGGGTGCGTCGGTCTTCCGGGAGAGAGGAGAGTCGTTTATCCGGACTACGCTCAGCATTGGAACGTTAGATTGACCAAAAATCAATTTCAACTCCAATATCCTGCGATGCCCGAACGAATAATCGACAACTTGGTAAATCCAAAGGTCCGAATGTCCGTTGTGCAGTGGCATCGAATAGAACGACATCCCCGTATTCTAAAATGGCTTATTGATGCCAGTGCAGCTGTAGGATACACGAACGAATACGATCTCACGCTGCCAATGCGCAAAAGAAACTAAATATAAAATTGGATTTTGGAACTGCCGAGTAGGAACAGCAGGAGCCGTATATCTCAAAAAGGCATCCGGGATATCCCAATCAATACCTCTTCGGGTGCGCAGAGCTAGGTGCTGACCCCGATCTCGTCGGGAAGGCGTTCGGAAGACGATAGCGCACCGCGGGTTGCCACTTCGAAGGGTCGGTATCCTCAGAATTAACAGGCGTGGAGAGAGGGAGCCATTCATCCGACTCTCTGCCCTGCTGAAGATATAGACTAGGGACAATCCGTATATCCTTACAAAATACGAACCCCGATAATATTCGGGCGCATCGGCTCTCAAGTGGCAGATGCATCGACCGAGGACAAGGAGAACCGACCCGTGCCCACGCATACGAATCCGCTCGAGGGCGATGACGAGCGCAAGCGGCAGGCGTTTCAAGCGCGTATCGATGCCGGCGAGAAGATCGAGCCCCAAGATTGGATGCCTGATGACTATCGGCGGACCTTGATCCGTCAGATCGGGCAGCACGCCCATTCCGAAATCGTCGGGCAGTTGCCCGAGGGCAATTGGATCGGCCGCGCTCCGACCTTGGAGCGCAAGGCGATTTTGCTGGCCAAGGTCCAAGACGAGGCGGGGCACGGTCTTTATCTTTATTGCGCCGCCGAAACCTTGGGGGTTTCGCGGGACGATCTGACGGTGCAGCTGCTCGACGAGCGCATGAAATACAGCTCGATCTTCAACTACCCGACCCTGACCTGGGCCGATGTCGGGGCCATCGGTTGGCTCGTCGACGGCGCGGCGATCATGAACCAAGTGCCGCTCCAGCGCTGCTCTTACGGGCCTTATGCGCGGGCCATGATTCGTATCTGCAAGGAGGAATCCTTCCATCAGCGTCAGGGCTTCGATATCATGCTCAAAATGGCCCGCGGCAGCGCCGCGCAGCGGCGTATGGCGCAGGATGCGCTGGATCGTTTTTGGTACCCCACGCTGATGATGTTCGGCCCTCCGGATCGAGACAGCGTTCATTCGCAACGCTCGATCGCTTGGAAGATCAAGTTCGATACCAACGACGATCTGCGCCGGAAATTCGTGGACCAAACGGCGCCGCAGGCCGATTTCCTCGGCCTTTCGATCCCCGATCCGAATTTGCGCTGGAACCCGGACAAGCAAGGCTATGATTTCAGCGATCCCGATTGGGAGGAGTTTTTCGCGGTGATCAAAGGCCAAGGCCCGTGCAATCGCGAACGCTTGGCGGCTCGGCGAAAGGCTTGGGAGGAGGGCCGGTGGGTGCGCGAGGCCTTGCTCGCCCACGCGCGCAAGGCCGCCGCTCGCAGCGACGGCGACAAAGCCGCCTGAGCAGCCCGCCCGGCAAGCCCTCCCGACAAGCCAGAAGAGGTGCGTGGAAAAGTGGCTAACGACGATTTGCCCGCGGGAAAAAACGAGCCCTCTGAGATCGACAAGGCGATCGGCAAGGCGATCGACAAGGGGATCGACAAAGGGACCGGCAAAGGGCAAGGGGCTTTCGCAGCCGAAAGCGATCCCGCTGCCGATGCCCGTCGGCATGAGTGGCCGCTATGGGAGGTTTTCGTACGCGGTCGGCACGGCATGAGCCATCGTCATGTCGGCTCCTTGCACGCCGCCGATGCGCAGATGGCCCTCAAGAACGCCCGCGATGTCTACACCCGCCGCCGCGAAGGGGTCTCGATCTGGGTGGTGAAGTCGCGCGCGATCACCGCTTCGACCCCCGCCGACAAAGAGGCTTTTTTCGAGCCTGCGGACAATAAACTCTACCGCCACCCGAGTTTTTTCGATATCCCCGACGAAGCGGGGGCGATGTGACCCTTGTGCCCCTTTGCGATGGCAAGATCCGCTGACGATCCCTTTTTCGATTACCTGTGTCGGGTGGGGGATAACGCCCTGATTTTGGGTCATCGCCTCGGCGAGTGGTGCGGTCATGCCCCGGCGCTCGAAGAGGATATCGCCTTGGCCAATACCGCCCTCGATCTCATCGGCCAGGCTCGGCTGTGGCTGGAGTTGGCGGGGGAGGTCGAAGGGCAAGGTCGCGATGCCGACGATCTCGCGATGCTGCGCGATGTCGGCGATTTTCGAAATCTATTATTGGTCGAGCAACCCAACGGCGATTTCGGCCGCACGATCATGCGCCAATTCCTCTTCGACGGCTTTCATTGCCTGCTCCTCGATCGCTTGCAGGCTTCCGCCGAACGCAAGGTGGCGGATATCGCGGCCAAGGCGATCAAGGAAGCGAAATACCACCTCGCCCGTTCAAGCGATCTGATCGTTCGTTTGGGGGATGGCACCGATACGAGCCGGGCGCGGATGCAGCAGGCGTTGGAGTTTCTGTGGCCTTTTTCCGGCGAGCCCTTCGCCGCCGATGCCGTGGACGAAGCGATGGCTCGCGCCGGGATCGCCCCCGATCCGCGCGAACTCGAAGCGGCCTATCGTTCGCGGCTCGAGCGCATATTGGAGGAGGCGACCCTGGCCTTCCCGGCGCTCGACAACGGGCAGCGAGGCGGCAAGTCCGGTCTTTGCCACGGGGAGTCCTTGGGCTATTTGCTGGCGCAGATGCAGTGGCTGCAGCGGGCTTATCCGCAGGCGAAGTGGTAGGCGATGAAACCCGATCCGGAAGAGATCCGACGCTGGCTCGAGGGGGTTCCGGATCCCGAGATCCCCGCGCTTTCGGTGATCGATCTCGGGGTGGTGCGGGCCATCGAATGGCACGGCGAACGATTGGAAATCGCCCTCACCCCGACCTATTCCGGCTGCCCCGCCAACCGGGTGATCGCCCGCGATATCGAGGATTGTCTGCGGGCCAAGGGCATCGGCGATCTTCGTTTTCGCACCCGCCTGTTCCCGCCGTGGACGAGCGCTTGGCTTTCCGACAAAGGCCGTCGCAAACTGGCCGAAAGCGGGATCGCGCCCCCGGCGGCGGATTCCTCGGGTCGATCCGGCGCCCCGCAACGCTGTCCCCGATGCGGCGGCGAGCGATTGACTCGGGTCAGCGAATTCGGCTCCACACCCTGCAAGTCCTTGTGGCGCTGCGAAGACTGCCACGAGCCTTTCGATTATTTCAAATGCATCTGAACGAAATCTGAACGAAGGCTTTTCGATTTTTTAGGGGAAAGGGTCTTGGCTCGCTTTTATCCGCTTGAAACCACCCGCGTCAGGAAGATCACGAGGCAGGCCGTGGAACTCACGCTGCGTCCGGTCGGCGGTGGCGACTTCGGCTTCGTTCAGGGCCAATACCTGACCCTTCGCCGCGTCTTCGACGGGGTCGAAATCCGCCGCTCCTATTCGATTTGCGCAGGCCCTGACGAGGGCGCGCTGCAGGTGGGGATCAAGCGGGTGGACGGCGGGCTCTTTTCGGCGTGGGCCTTCGAGAGCATCGTCGAGGGAACGATCATCGAATCGATGGAACCTGCGGGCGCTTTCGATTCGCCGCTCGAAGGCAGCGCTTCCCGTCGCTATCTCGCCCTTGCCGCCGGCTCCGGCATCACCCCGGTGATATCGATCGTCAAAACCCGTCTTGCGGCGGAAGCGGGCTCGGATTTCACCTTGATCTACGCCAACCGCCATCTCGATACGGTGATGTTCAAAGAGGAGCTCGACGACCTCAAGAACCTCTATCTATCGCGGTTGAATATCGTGCATATATTGCGCGATGCGCAGGAGGATGCCCTTCTTTGTCGGGGGCGGATCGATGCCGAGAAATGCGCTCTGCTCTTCGACCGGCTGATCGACGTCAAGGCGTTGGCGAGGATCTATCTTTGCGGTCCCGAGCCGCTGATGCGCCTCGTCGCCGGGGCGCTGACGAGCCGAGGCGTGGACAGCAATCGCATCCGCCGCGAACTCTTCGTCGGCACCGATGGCCCCGAAACCGGCAAGCGCCGGGCCTCGGCCCCGGCGGCAAAAACCGAAGGAGCGGAAGAGGGGGTGCGGGTTTCTTTGACCCTCGACGGGGTCGTGCGCGATTTCGAGATTCGAAAAGGGCAGACCCTGCTCGATGCCGCCTTGGAGCAGGGTCTCGATATGCCTTATGCCTGCCGGGCGGGGGTGTGCTCGACTTGCAAATGCCGACTCGTCGAGGGCGAGGCGCGGATGCGGGTCAACCACGCCCTCGAGGATTACGAAGTCGAGGAGGGTTTCGTTCTCGCTTGCCAGACGGTTCCGCTCGGCGAACGCCTCGTCGCGATCTGCGAGGGCTGATGGTTATCGAGACCATATCGAGACTCTATCGAGACCCTATCGAGACTCTATCGAGACCCTTGCGGCCGAGCCTTGCCCCGCTCGCGCCGAATCACCGCGTCGAGTCGGCGCATCGAATCGCAAATATTGAGTCGCAAATATCGAGTCGCAAATATCGAGTCGCAAATATCGAGTCGCAAATATCGCATCACTTCTTGTCGCGCAGGTCGATGACGCGCACCGCCTTGCCTTGCGATCTCGGCACCGAACCGACCTCGCCGAGCCTTATCTCCACGTTGATGCCGATCATCTCCTTGATGCGAGTTCCCAAGTCCGTGGCCGGATCGATGCCGGACGAGTGGGCGGCGGTATCGCCACCCGATGCCGGATCTCTTTCCACGCAGACTCGCAACGTATCCATCCTTCCTTCGGTATGGCGCTCGATTTGGAAATGCGGCGCAAGACCCTTCACCGCCAACACCTGCTCTTCGATTTGCGAGGGATAGACATTGACCCCGCGCACGATCATCATATCGTCGCTGCGCCCGGTCACCCTCTCGATGCGTCGCATCGGGCGAGCGCTTCCGGGCAGGAGGCGGGTGATATCGCGGGTCCGGTAGCGTATCAGCGGCATGCCCTCTTTGGTGAGCGTGGTAAAGACCAGCTCCCCGCTGTTGCCCTCGGGCAAGACCTCCCCGGTTTCGGGGTCGATGACTTCGGGGTAGAAATGATCCTCCCAAATATGCGGGCCGTCTTTGCTTTCCACGCATTCGCAGCCGACCCCCGGACCCATGATTTCGCTCAGACCGTAGATATCGACCGCGTGCATATCGAAAGCGCCTTCGATTTCGCGACGCATCGCCTCGGTCCAAGGCTCGGCTCCGAGGATCCCGACCTCCAACGAAAGCGCTTTCGGATCTTGCCCCTTCGCCCGCAGCACTTCCAAGATATTGAGCAGGTAGGAGGGGGTCGCCATGATCGCTTTGGGCTTTAGATCCGTGATCAGTTCGATTTGCTTGGCCGTTTGCCCGCCGCCCATCGGCACCACGCAAGCCCCGAGCCTCTCGATTCCGTAATGCACCCCGAGACCGCCGGTGAAGAGCCCGTAGCCGTAGCAGTTATGCACGAGATCTCCGGCGCGGACCCCGGAAGCGCGTAGGCTGCGCACGATCAGGTCGGCCCAAAGGTCGATATCGCCTCGGGTATAAGCCATGATCGTGGGCTTGCCGGTGGTTCCCGACGAGCTGTGCAGTCGGATCGCGTTCGAACGATCCGTCGCCAACATCCCCAAGGGGTAATGGCGGCGTAGGTCTTCTTTCACCGTAAAGGGGAAAAGCGCCAGATCTTCCGCTTTGTCGAGATCGTCGGGATGGACGCCGGCGTTTTCGAAATGCTCTCGGTAAAAAGGCACGTTGTCGAAGGCGTGATGCAGCGCGCGCTGCAAACGCTTCGTTTGCAAGGAGCGAAGTTCGTCGACGGAAGCGCGTTCGATCGCCTCGAGCGTCGATTTTTCCGGGGTCAAATCCCTCACGATTCCTCCTTCGAAGCGGCTTCGTCGAAAATCGCCCGGCCCAAGCCAAGGCTCATGCCGCGCATTTGCGCGATCGTCGTTCCGCTATCGGAAGCGATACGTACGTCGAAGATCCCGTTGCGCCCGCGGGCCGAGACCTCCTGCGCTTCGGCCCGCAATCTCTCGCCAGCATGGGCGGAATTGATATAGCTGATGAAATTATGCTGCGCCAAGGTCGATTCGTTACGGCTGTTGCAGGCGAATTGGAAGGCGCTGTCGGCGAGCGTGAAGATCACGCCCCCGTGGCATAGGCCATGACCGTTGCAATGATGCGGCTCGATCGTCATCTCCACCGTCGCCTTGCCCTCGTCGATGTCGATCAGGTCGATACCGAACCAGCGGCAGACGGGATCGTTGTCGAAGATCGTCGCGGCCGAGCGTTCGGCTCGCTCTTTCGGGCTTATCGAGTCGTTCGATCGTTCATCCGCCGACATCCTCGGGATCTCCTTTTTTCGAATACGAGGCGCTAGCAGGCGATCGCAAGCTATTCGAAGCCCCGGATGGGCAAGGCATCCCCTCGCAGGATGCCTATCGAAGTCTCGAGTCTCCGGGAGTCCCCGGGAGTCCCCGACAATCCCCGATATCGCACCCGCTCGGGGCGCTTGCGAAAAAAGCGATTTTAAAAGAAGCCGCCCGACGACCGCTTCGGGGTCGATCGAATATCGGTGCCGCCTCGATATCGCCGGTCTCGGTCGACGCCATGCCCGATACACATGCCCGATACACATGCGGGATACAAGGAAAGCCCTTTTGCGAAAAAATCGCGCACCGCCGTTCAAAGGATACGAGGATCAAGACGAAGTCCCGGGGCTCGGCCGATTTCGCGGGCGAAGCCTCGTGCAACGACCCGCGCAACGACCCGCGCGGGTTCGGGTCGGCGCTCGCATCGTCGGATGAACCCCCGCCCGAGAACGAAAAAACCGGCCCCCGAAAGGAGGCGGGGGCCGGCGATTCGGCGATGCCTTCGAAGGTCGGTTTTCAGTTCGCGAGGCAGGTGCCGATATTGTCGTTGTCGCAAACGTCCAAGCCGGTGTAGATCGGATCGTTCACCGACATACCCTTGGCGATATCCCTTAGAACGTACATCGCTTTGTAGCCCATCTCGAAGGGACGCTGACCGACGAGCCCGTTGCCCAAGCCGTCTTTGGTCTGTTGAATCTGCATCGGCAGGGTATCGGCGACGAGGATCGAAAGCGAGCCGTCGTCCATCTTGTTTTTATAGGGCCTGGTGGCTTGGCGATAGGCGTTGTCGAACCATTGGGTGAAAGCCCCGGTGGAGATGAACGCCGTCAGATTCGGGTTGGCGGCCAAGATATCGCTCATGCCCTGAACCGCGACGTTGCCGTCGTCGTTGGTGATCAGGGGACAGCCCGATATCTCGGTCCAGCCCTTCTCCCCTTCGAGCATCGCTCCCGGAGGCGATCCGGTGTTTTTCCCCGCCAGCGTGTCCCGAATCCCTTTGAGGCGTTCGTTGTGGTTGGCGGCCGCGGCCCCGCCGGTTTGCAGGCAAACCGTTCCGCCCTTCGGGTGGCGGGCTTGGGCGAGCTTGGCAAGGTTCACGCCGATATCGTAGTTGTTGGTGCCGACATAGGTCGTGCGCAGCGATTTGTCCCGAGGGAGAAGATCGGAATCCCAAGTCATGACCGGGATCCCCGCGCTGACCGCGGCTTTGAGCGCCTTGGCCATGGCCGGGGCGTTCGAGGGCGCCACGGCGATCCCGTCGACCCCTTTGGTGATCAGGTCCTGGACGATTTGGATCTGCTCGAGCTCGGTATGTTCCCCGGGGCCGATGTACTCGCAAGTAACGTCGTCCAGCTCGTCTTGGGCTTTGTAACAACCGTCGCGGGCGAGGTCGAAGAAGGGGTTGTTCATCGCCTTCGGGACCAACGCGAAGGTGTATTGCGCCGTGGCGCCGCCGGAAAAGAGAAAGGCCGCGGCGAATGCGGAAAAAAGAAGTTTTTTCATCGAAGGATTCCTCTTGATCGAGATGGTTTGTATGGCGAGTCATTTCCCGCCGCGATTGCGGATCTGTTCCAAAAGAACCGCGAGGATCAGGAACAGACCGACGAAGAACTGTTGCCACAGAGCCGGAATCCCGGCCAAGAGCAGCGAATTTCTGATGAGTTCCATCAAGGCCGCGCCGATCGGTGCGCCGAGGGCGTAGACGACCCCGCCCATCAGATTCGCGCCCCCGATGACCGAGGCCGCGATCACCGTCAGCTCGTAAGTCACGCCCATGCCGTTGGTCGCGGAGCCGGTGTAGCCGATGAACATGAAGGCCGCGAGCCCGGTGCACATCGAGCAGACCATATAGACCGAGACGATCATGCGTTCGACGGGGATGCCGGAGAGCTTCGCGGCCTCGGCGTTGCCGCCGATCGCGATGACCCAACGCCCCCATGTCGTATGCCTCCAGACGATCCAGAAAATCGTGGTCAGGACGATCAACACCCAGACCACATTGGGGACTCTGAGAACGCTCTCGCCCCCGATCCATTCGAAGAGGTCCATATCGGGGCCGAACTCGTAGATCATTTTGTTGTT
This sequence comes from Gammaproteobacteria bacterium, assembly GCA_965220535.1. Lineage (GTDB taxonomy): Bacteria > Pseudomonadota > Gammaproteobacteria > HK1 > HK1 > HK1. Next base: position 2,681,509 of record OZ244833.1, read on the forward strand.
CGAAAGGACCATCGCGATGGAGCGCGCCATCGCCAGCATCCCCAGAGTCACCACGAACGGCGCCATTTTCAAATAGGCGATCAGGAAGCCGTTGACGAAGCCGACGATCGCCGCCGTTCCCATGCAAACGAGAAAGCCCGCCTCGATACCCCAGCCCGCTTGCATCGTGAGCCCCAAGGTGATGGCGCAAAGACCCAGCAGCGAGCCGACGCTGAGATCGATCCCCGCAGTGCAGATCACCGCCGACATCCCCAAGGCCATGATCCCGAAGAAGGCGAAGTTGCGGGTGATATTGAACATATTCCGCTCGGTCATGAAGGCGTCGGAGACGAAGGTCATGACCACCCCGATGGCGACGATCGCCACAAAAACCCAAAATGGCTGGGCTCGGAGCAAGGTGCCGAAACCGCTCGTTTCTTGCCGAAGCGCGATGCTCTCGTCGATCTCGGCGTGCGATTTTCGATCGTGTATCGGTCGGTTCATGCGGCCTCGATGGCCCCCGTGATCAGGCCGGTCACTTCCTCGGGGCTGGTTTTCGCGATGGCTTTGTCCGCCACTTTGAGGCCTCTTCGCAACACCGCGACCCGGTCGCAGACTTCGAAGACATCCGGCATGCGGTGGCTGACCAAAATGACGGCATGCCCGCTATCCGACAGTCGTTTGATCAGGGCCAGCACCTCGGCGACCTGCCGCACCGAAATGGCGGCGGTCGGTTCGTCCATCAGCACCAGTTTGGGATCGCTCAAACGGGTGCGGGCGATGGCCACCGCTTGGCGTTGTCCCCCGGACATCTGGCGCACGAGATCCCGCGGTCGGGTTTCGGATTTCAGCTCGGCGAAGATCTGCGCCGCGCGTTCGAATATCGATCGATGGTCGATGAAGGCGAAGGGGCCGATCCTCTTTTTCTTCTCGCGGCCGAGAAAAACATTGGCCGCCGCCGTGAGGTTGTCGCAAAGCGCGAGGTCTTGATAGACGATCTCGATACCGGCCATGCGGGCATCGACGGGCTTTTGAAACTCGACCTCGCGGCCCTCGATACGGATGGTGCCGTCGGTGGGAAGGAAGTTCCCGGCGACGATCTTCATCAGCGTCGATTTGCCGGCGCCGTTATCCCCCATCAGACCGACCACCTCGCCGGGCTCGACCTCGAGATCGACCCCCTCCAGCGCTTGGATCGCGCCGAAGGATTTCGTGATGCCGGCAAGTTCGAGCAGGCTCAATCCGCCGGCCTCTCAATCGCCCAGCGCTTTCGCCGGGGTATTCGGTTGTCCATCGTAGCCCCCCCAGACCGACTGATCGAACTGGATCACCGAGCCGGTCATCATCCCGCTGTCGTTCGATGCCACCCAAAGAACGGCGCGGGCCACCTCGGCCGGGTCCAGGATGCGACCGAAGGGCGCTTTGGCGGCCTCGCGGTCGATGAAATCCGGATCGCCGGATTCCTCGGCTTGGATTTTGCGCTCGTGATCCGAGTTCATCCAGCCGATATTCAGCTGATTGACCCGGATCCGATTGCGCATCAACGCGAAACCGGAATTCCGAGTCAGCGTCGCCAAGGCCCCCTTCGAAGTGGAATAGGGGGCGAGGAAGGGCTGCCCCGCCAGGGCCGAGGTCGAGCCGATATTGACGATCGTGCCCTCGATGCCTCGCGCGATCATCGATTTGGCGGCATCTTGCATCAAAAAGAAGGGGGCGCGCACGTTGACCGCGAATATCGTGTCGAAAAGCGCAGGCGTGGTGTTCAAAAGATTCCCCCGATCGGTCAGGGCCGCGCAGTTCACCAAAATATCGACGCGGCCGAAGCGCGCCTCGCTCGCCGGGACGACGCTTCGCACATCCTCGATCTTGCCCAAGTCGGCTTTGAGCGTCTCGACCGCGACCCCGGTGGCCGCTTCGACGCTCGTCGCCACCCTCGCGCCTTTTTCGACCCCGCGTCCGACGATGACGATCCCGGCCGCTCCGGCTTCGGCAAAAATGCGGGCGACGGCGGCCCCGAGCCCTTGCGTGCCGCCGGTGACGACGGCGATTTTTCCGTCGATCCTGTTCATGGGATCACCCGATATTGTGCCGCGTTCAGGAGCCTCGCCAATTCGGCATGGCCTTTTTTCGCCATCTCGAAGGGCGGGTTGAGGGCCGGATCTTGTTCCGCTTCGACCACGAACCAGCCTTGATAACCGCGCTCGGCCAAGCCGGAGACGATCCGATCGAAAGGCAGGTCGCCGTCTCCGGGGACCGTGAAGGCGCCTTTCAAAACCGCATCCAAGAAACTCTCTTTTTCTCGATCGAGCCCGTCGATCACCGCTTGCCGAATATCCTTGGTATGAACGTGGCTGATGCGGCGGTGATGGCGCAGCATAGCGGAGATGTCGCCGCCCGCCATGGCCAGATGTCCGGCATCGTAGAGCAGCCGCACCGCCTCGCCGGTGCGATTGACGAAGTCGTCGATTTCCGATTCGGTTTCGATCACGGTGCCGATATGGTGGTGGAAGGAGATCGGCATCCCTTCGTCGGCGCACCATTCGGCGAAGGCGGTCAGCCTCGCTCCGTAGGCTTTCATCTGCGAGCCGTCGATGCACGGCTTTTCGGATAGGGGTCGGTGGCGATCCCCTTGGATCGAGCGGGCGGTTTCGCCGTATACGATACAAGGCGCCCCGGCGGCGATGAAAAAATCCATCTGTTTTCGAATGCGATCTTTTTCCGCTTCCAAATCGCCCTCGAGCAGCCGCCCGGAGAACCAGCCGCCGCAGATCGAGATCTCGTGGCGTTCCAAAATGGGTCCGAGTTCGTCCATCGACATCGGGAATCGCTGCCCGGTTTCGATCCCGGAGTATCCCGCTTGCGATGCTTGGCGCAGGCATTCCTCGAGGCTGACATCATCGGACAGCTCCTCGAGGTCGTCGTTCCACCAAGCGATGGGGGAAATGCCGATTTTGGCTTCCAACACGGCTTTTGTTTCTCCGTTCGTTGCTGGGCGCCGATTGTCGGGCGCTGTTCGTCGGGCGTCGATCGTCGGGTGCAGCGCGCTCGCTTCGGCGTGCCGGCCGAGGGCAGTATCCTCTCGACCCTTGCGAAGACGCTCGGATGCGCTTTGTCCCCCCTTGTCCCCGTTTCGGCTGCGGATATTCGAAGGGTTTTTTCGCCTTCGAAAGCGCATCGCCCCCGCCCCGGTATATGGCAAGCAGCGAGTGGCGAGCGACAAGCGACAAGCAGGCAAATACGACGATCGACGGCGCTTCGTCGGGCTTGCCGCTCGCTCGCCTCGGCTCTCGATATCCCCTTTCGATATCCCCCTGCGTCGCGGCGGGGCTCTTTCCAAGCGAGAATCCCTCGGCGCTCGACGAAAGGGACAAACGCTACAGGATCGACCGATTCGAGTCGCGGCGATTCGCTGACAAGTCTAGCAGCCCGTCGCCGCGCAAACACCCAAGCGGACCGCCGAGCCGAAAGGGCTCGTGCATTGATGACGGCGCCGACAGGGATCAACCCCGAACCCGCTCGTTGGCGGGATCGTAAAGGCAGCCCGCCACGACCCTCGCGTCGAAGGTGCGACCGATGATCTCGACCCCGAGGGCGCTGCCGATCTGCGCCCACTCGGGCTCGAGAAATCCCATCGCCAGATTCTTGCCCGTCCGATGCCCCCAAGCCGAGGAAGTGACGGTCCCGACGACCCGTTCATCGACGACCAAGGAATCCCCCGGCGAGGCCACCGCGACTTCGCTTGCGACCTCCATCATCGCGAAGGTGCGCCGATGACCGGCATCGCGCATCCTTTCGAGGGCGGCCTTGCCGACGAATTCCTTGTCCATCCGGACAAAGCGCCCAAGGCCGCTTTCGAAGGGATTGAACTCGACGATCAGGTCGCTCTTCCAGTGCCGATAACCCTTCTCAATACGCATCGATTCCGCGGCCCTCGATCCGAAGACCCCGAGATCGAAGGCCCGACCGGCTTCAAGAAGCAGCTCGAAGCATCGCCTCGATTGCTCGACCCCTACGTGGATCTCCCAAGCCGACTCGCCGGAAAACGACAGCGAGAGGGCGAGGGCATCGATATATCCGATACGAATCCGGCGCACCGAAAGCCAAGGGAAAGCGGCGGCCGACCAATCCGTGCGCGGGGCGACGGCGGCCAGGAGCTCGCGCGATCTCGGTCCGGCGACGACGAGGATCGTATGGCTATCGGTCAGGCTCGCGATCCGGATCGAGCCGTCGCTCGGCGCGTGCTCCGCCAACCACTCGAAATCGTGTCGTTCGGCGGCCGCCGCCGAGCCGTACCAGATCGTTTCCCGATCGAGATTGGCGATCGTCGCCTCGCTCTTGATATTCCCGTGGTGATTCAGGAAATAAACCAAGCCGACCTTGCCCTCGCGGCGCGGGATGACAGAGCAAGAAAGCCTATCGAGCCAGTCATGCACGCCCTTGCCGGTGATTTCGAGCCGGTTGAAACCGTTGACCTCCATGATCCCGACATTGCGGCGGAGATTGTCGACCTCCGCCGCGACGATATCGTGGACGTTGTTGATCCGAAAGGAGTGTTCTTCGGCGAAATCGTCGGCGGGTTTGAAGAAATCCGCTCGCTCCCAGCCGTTGACGGGAGAAAACTCGGCGCCAAGACCAAGCCAAGTCTCGTACAGGGGAGTCGTTTTGAGTCTGCGTCCCGCCGGCCGGTGCTCGTGCGGTTTGTGGAAGCGAAACTCGTTTCGATATTCCTCCATCGCCTTTTCGGCGGTGAATTCCTCGTTGGCGTGGTGCGTGAAACGGCGCGGATCCAAGCACCAAGTATCGTAGCAAGCCTCTCCGTGGGCGATGATCTGAGCCAAAAGCCAGCCGTGCCCGCCGCCCTCGCCGAGACCGGCCCGCAAGCCGGTGATGCAATAGGCGTTGCGCTTGCCCGGGATCTTGCCCACCAGCGGCAGCCCGTCGGGGGTATAGGTGATCGGCCCGTTGATCACGCTATGGATACCGGCTTCGCCGAGGCAGGGCAGGCGGCGGAAGGCGCCTTCCATCACCTCCATGACGCGATCGAGATCGTTCGGACAAAGCGCCATGGTGAAACCGGGGTCGATGCCGCCTAGCCCCCAGGGTCGGCAGTCCTGCTCGTAGAAGCCGACCAAAAGCCCGTTTTTCTCTTGGCGGCAGTAGAAATCGTCGGTCGGACAGCGGATCAGAGGGACGCGGAAATCGAGCGCCTCGATCTGCCGGATGCTCTCGGTGAGCATGTACTGATGCTCCATCGAGGCCACCGGCAACTCGACGCCCATCATGGCCCCGATCTCGTTGCAGCGATAGCCCCCGGCATCGACGACGCTCTCGCAATGGATATCGCCCTTTTCGGTATGGACGATCCAGCTTCCGTCTCGCTCTTGCGTCAGATCGATCACCGGATTGAAGCGGTGGATCTCGGCGCCCGCCTTGCGCGCCCGCCGGGCGAGGGCTTGGCAAAGCTGGGCGGGATCGATATCGCCGTCGTAGGGATCCCAAAGCGCCCCGAGCAAGTTCTCCGTGCGGATCAGCGGGTGGCGACGTTTGCACTCCTCGGCGTCGATATATTCGAAGGGCACGCCCATGCCCTTGGCGAGGCTGATGAAATGGTGGTAGCCGTCGACATGGTCTTCGGTCGAGGCCAGACGAATTCCGCCGCTGCCGTGGTGGTAGTCGATGGGGTAGTCGGGGTCGGCGGCGAGTTCTCGATAAAGCCGGATCGAGTGGCTTTTGAGGCCGACCATCGTCTGATTCGCGCCGAAATTCGTGACTTGAGCCGCGGAATGCCAAGTCGTTCCCGAGGTCAGCTCGTCGCGCTCGACCAAGACGCAGTCGTCTATCCCCTCGCAGGTCAGGTGATAGAGGGTCGAGCAGCCGCCGATGCCTCCGCCGATGACCACGACTTTGGTATATGTTTTCATCGCTCTTCGTTCGGTGGTTTTGGGGGATCGATCCGATCGCTCGATTCCCTTCGATAGCGCGTCGGGCTTCGAGCGAGACAATCGGGCGAGACAATCGGGCGAGACAATCGGGCGAGACAATCGGGCGAGACGAAAGGCTTTCGAATCATCGCCGGGGAGGATCGTTCCCCCTGACCTTCTCGTCGATGTTCCGGCCGACATTCCGGCCAATATCGGCACCCGAAATATCGGCGCACGAATCGCGGACGAGGATTCGGATCGCCGAATGCCTTGCGATCCCCCGCGCTCGCTCGCTTCTGCGATGTCGAAGCGGCATGGATATCGAAAGACCGAGGATCAATCGAATGCCAAGCAAGGGAAAAAGAGGGGGTCGACGCCCCGGCGGCCGAGCCTCGCGAGTCGCCGCGCGCACCGCCGCCAAGCCGGAGATCGTCCCGAACCCTCCCGGCCAACGCGGCGGTCGCTACCGGCCCCTTTCCGACAGCGGCCTGTGCGCGGTCATCGACACCGCGATGCGCATCCTCGCCGAAATCGGCATGGACCGGGTCCCGGCGCCGGTGGTCGACAAGGCCATCGAACGCGGCGCCCGTCGCAATGCCCACGGCCGTCTCGTCTTTCCCCGCTCCTTCGTCGAGGATATCATCGACGGAGCGGCAAAGACTTTCGTCTATCACGGGCGCGACCCCCGATACGATTTCGAGATCGGGGGCGAGCGCGTGTATTTCGGCACCGGCGGGGCGGCCGTCCAGACCCTCGATATCGACAGCGGCCGCTACCGACCCTCGACCCTGCGCGATCTCTACGACTTCACACGCCTGATCGACACCCTCGATCATGTCAGCTGGTTCACGCGCTGTTGTATCGCCACCGATGTTCCGGACCCCTTCGATCTCGATATCAACACCGCCTATGCGCTGCTCGCGGGAACCACCAAACCGGTTGGCATGTCGTTCACGCTCGGGGCCCATGTCGATCCCATCGTCGATATCTTCGATTGGGCTTCGGGCGGCGAGGGCGCGTTTGCATCGCGACCCTTTTGCAAGGCCCATATCTCGCCCGTGGTCTCCCCGCTGCGTTTCGGCGAGGACGCCGTCGACGTGACGCTCGCTTGCATCCGCCGGCGGGTGCCGATCAACGCCATCATCGCCGCCCAATCGGGGGCCACGGCTCCGGCGGCCCCGGCGGGCATGTTGGCGCAATCGACGGCCGAAACCCTGGCGGCGCTGATCTTGGTCAATCTCTTCGCCCCGGGCTATCCGGTGATCTTCTCGAATTGGCCGCTGGTGGTCGATCTGCGCACCGGGGCCTTCGCCGGCGGCGGGGGCGAGATATCGGCGATGAACGCCGCCGCGGCGCAGATCTCCAACCACCTCGGTCTGCCGAGCGGCGTCGCCTGCTCGATGTCGGACGCCAAGGCCGTCGACGCCCAGATGGGGGCGGAGAAAGCGATGGCCGCGGTCGCCGCCGGGCTTGCCGGGGGCAATATGGTCTACGAATCCTCGGGCATGATGGCCGGCTTGCTCGGCGCCTCCTTCGAGGCCTTCGTCGCCGACAACGAAATGCTCGGCCATGTCTACCGGCTGATCCGCGGCATCGAGGTCGACGAGGAGACCCTAGGCTTCGAGACGATCTTGGAAGCGGCGACCGGCGAGGGTCATTTTCTCGGCGCCGCCCATACCATGGCCGCCATGCAGCGCGATTATTTCTATCCCGCCCTTGCCGATCGCGACACCCCCACGGGTTGGGCCGAGAAGGGTGCACTCGATCTCAAATCCCGCGCCCGCGACATCGCCCGCGAGATTTTGGCCAACCACCATCCCCGCTATTTATCCGGCGAGGTCGATCGTCGCATCCGGGAGCGCTTCGATATCTTTCTCTCCCCGGAGGATCTTCGAGCGTCAGGCATCGCCTCTTGAACGCCCGCTTGAACGCTGCTTGCCGACCGCGATCTCATCGCCGAGCCGGAGACGATGGCATCGTCCCCGAGCGCGATTCGCTCCTTGTGTTTTGCCGGTCGCGACACTCCCATGATTCGGGCCGAGAAGGGCGCACTCGATCTCAATCCCCTCGCCCGCGACATCGCACGCGAGATTTTGGCGAACCACCATCCCCGCTATTTATCCGGCGAGGTCGATCGTCGCATCCGGGAGCGCATCGATATTTTTCTCTCCCCGGAGGATCTTCGAGCGTCGCCTCTTGGTCGCCCGCTTGAACGCTCCTTCGAATGCTGCTTGACGACCGCGATCTCATCGCCGAGGAGGGGACGACGGCATCGTTCCCGAGCGCGATTCGCTCCTTGCGTTTTGCCGGTCGCGACACTCCCATGATTCGGGCCGAGAAGGGCGCACTCGATCTCAACCCCCTCGCCCGCGACATCGCGCACGAGATTTTGGCCAACCACCATCCGCGCTATTTGTCCGGCGAGGTCGATCGTCGCATCCGAGAGCGCTTCGATATTTTTCTCTCCTCGGAGGATCTTCGAGCGGTGGGCATCGCCTCTTGAACGCCCGCTTGAACGCTGCTTGAAGACCGCGATCTCATCGCCGAAAAGGGCGTCTTCGGTGAGTTTCGGGATTGTCGCCCTCTCCCGCCTTTGAGCATCGTGGTTGTGAGTCGGCTATCGAAATCGGACTTCGAGTTGCCGAGCCGGAGCCGACGACATCGTTCCTGGGCGCGATTCGTTCTTCGGCGCTTTGCCGGCCAACGACGATCCCCCGATCTTCGCCTGCCGAGAAGGGCATCTTCGGCGAGCATCGGGATCGCCGCCATCTCCCGCCTTTGGGCACCGTGGCTTTGAGTCGGCTATCGGAATCGGGAATCGGGCTTCGAGTCGCCGAGCTGGCGCCGACGACATCGTTCCCGAACGCGATTCGTTCCTCGGCGTCTAGTCGGGCAACGACGATCCCCTGATCTTCGCCTGCCGAGAATTGCGTCTTCGGCGAGCGTCGAGATCGCCGCCATCTCCCGCCTTTGGGCATCGTGGCTTTGAGTCGGCTATCGGAATCGGGAATCGGGCTTCAAGTCGCCGGCTCGGAGCCGACGACATTGTTCCCGAACGCGATTTGTTCCTCGGCGTTTAGTCGGGCAACGACGATCCCCCCGATCTTCGCCTGCCGAGAAGGGCGTCTTCGGCGAGCATCGGGATCGCCGCCATCTCCCGCCTTTGGGCATCGTGGCTTTGAGTCGGCTATCGGAATCGGGAATCGGGCTTCGAGTCGCCGAGCCGGAGCCGACGACATCGTTCCTGAACGCGATTCGTTCCTCGGCGTTTAGTCGGGCAACGACGATCCCCCCGATTTTCGTCTACCGAGAAGAGCGTCATCGGCGAGCGTCGGGATCGCCGCCATCTCCCGCCTTTGGGCATCGTGGCTGTGAGTCGGCTATCGGAGTCGGGCTTCGAGTCGCCGAGCCGGCGCCGACGACATCGTTCCCGGGCGCGATTAGTTCTTCGGCGTTTAGTCGGGCAACGACGATCCCCCGATCTCCGCCTGCTGAGAAGGGCGCCTTCGGCGAGCGTCGGAATCGCCGCTATTCCCCACCTCGGCTATCTAGGCCTCGGTTCGGGTCTCGAATCGGGCTTCGAAGCGCCCTCGGATCAGTCCAGATCGCGGGCCAGATAAACGACGCCCTTTTCGCCTTCGCTCTCCCAGCGCTCGCCGATTTCGACGAAGCCATGGCGTTTGTGGAAGCGCAGCGAGCCCGGGTTGGGCGGTGCCAGATTGACCTCGGCGAGAAGCACCGAACGCTCGTTGCGAAAGCGGGCGAAGACCGCTTCGTAGAGTCCTTCGCCGACCTTGCGTCCGCGATATCCATCGGCCACGGCCACCCGATCAACGTAGGCGAATCGATCGAAACGCGCACTGACCCACCGGTAGTTGAGGCTCGGGTGGTCGAGCCCCTCTTGCATACACAGCACGAAGCCGACCGCTTCGCCATCGATCTCGGCAACCAAAGTCGCCGCGCCGACTTCCCGCACCAGGCGATCGAGATCGATCCTCGAAACCCGGCCGACACCGGGCACCCCGGCCTCGTTGATTGCATGGATCGCCGCCAGATCCGGCTCGCGCCAATCTCGGATATTCATGGTTTTTTGTTCCGTCATTCGCTTCGAACGACCGCCGCTGTCCGCGCGGTCCGAGCTTCGCTATTCATCCACCGAGCGGCATCTCGTATAAGGGCTCGCTCGGGCCAATCGTCGAAGCGGTATCGTCGCTGCCTACCGGTGCGCCGCCGAGCGATGAAAGCGAGTCCGCAGCGTTTTGCCTCCCGCTTCGAAAACCCGCTTTCCTCGATCGCCGAGGCTGGCTCGCCAAAGCATCGACCGCTGCCGCCGGATTCTCTAGCGCACCCGCAAGTCATCAGCCGAGCCGATCCCCCGCGCCGCCCCGCGCCACCTTTTCAAACCCCCGTTCTTTGCCGGGCACAAATGCTCTTTTGCCGCTCGCGGGCCTTTCGTACTTCGTCGCCTATGCGAGTTTCAGCGAATAGATGCGCAACCGGTTCGACGCGTTCAGTTCGGCAGCGAGCGCGACGGCGCGTGCGTGATCGAACTGCGTTGCCGATCGTCGATCAAATGTGTATCGCTGGCTCATGCCGCGGGCGTGGTCGTCGGCATCGAAGGCGACGAATGCAGTATTGAAGACGTCGGACTCGCGCTTGTCGCGCAAAGCGGTGAACAAGACGAACTTCGGATCGGTGATCGCGCTGCCGTCGGCTTGGCGTGCGTCGTCGCGATCATCGAAAATCACGATGTACTCGGCGACGCTGCCGGTTCGCACGGCTTGCCTAATGTGCGCACGCGCTAGCGATTCGCTCGCGTAGGCGTTCGACAAGATCGTTCGCGTGCTGGTGCGCGGGTTGATGGACAGGATGCGGTACCGGCGCGGCGGCGCATCGTCGCCGCCGAAGTTCGCCGCGCGGTCGTTGGCATTGACGAGATAGGCATCGAAGTCAGGATTGGCGGCGGCAATCGCAGCGAGTCGCCCGTCGATGACATGGGCAGGGTAGACGCACGCGCGTTCGGTGTTCGCGGTCGTCGAGATGATGATGTCGCCGACGCCGACGGCGGACACGAAGACGCGCCGCGACTCGTCGCGCGGATATAGGGCGATGTGAAAGTAGGACATGGCGATCTCCACTATGCAGGTTCGCGCTTGGACACCTTAAGGATTCCGACATCCCAATCCACGCTCGGCTCGCCAAAGCCTTGTCCGCCATCGGATTCTTTAGCGCGGTCGCCATCCCCGCCGGGCTCGACTCGCCGATACAACGGCTGCTGCGATCTAAGATGCTTTGCGTATCAGCCATGACGATGCTGTCGCTGCCGCTCAAATATCGGGTCGATCCCCCGCGCCGCCTTTTCAAACCCCCTTCGTTGCCGGGCACGAACGCTCTATTTGTTGCTCGCGGGCCGGCCCTTAAGCACTCCTTCGCGCTCGGGCACCTTAAAGATTCCGACATCCCAATCCACGCTCGGCCTGCCAAAGCCTTGGCCGCCATCGGATTCCTTGGCGCGCTCCCCGTCCCTGCCGGGCTTCGACTCGCCGATACAACGGCTGCTGCGATCCAAGATGCTTTGCGCATCAGCCATAACGATGCTGCCGCTGCCGCTCGAATAACGGGTCGATCCCTCGCGCCGCCTTTCAAACCCCCTTTCGTTGCCGGGCGCGAATGCTCTGTTGCTGCTCGCGGGCCTTTCGTACCCCCTCGCGCTCGGATACTTCGGGGACTCCGACATCCCAATCCGCATCCCCCGGAACCCAAGAATAGGCATCGGTGACGATCGACAGCACGGTGGTCTTGTCGGTCGTTCGCGCCCATTCGAGTGCGCTTTCAAGTTCGGCGAGGCTTTCGCAATGGCGTCCCTCGGCACCCATCGAGCGGGCATGTGCGGCGAAGTCGACGCGTTGGGGGTCGCTCGGGTTCAGCACGCGACAATCCTTGAGCAGATTGTTGAACCCGGGCGTTCCCTTGAACTCCTGAAGTCGGTTGATGACCGCATAGCCGCCGTTATCGCAGACCACGACGATCATCTTGTGGCCGGTGAGAACGCTGGAATAGATATCGGAGTTCATCATCAAATAGCTGCCGTCGCCGACCAGCACGATCGGCACGCCCTTGCCCTTCGTCGCCATGGCGACTCCCCAGCCGGCGGCCACTTCATAGCCCATGCAGGAAAAGCCGAACTCCAGATCGAAGGTATGGGGATTCTTCACGCGCCAGCCCTTGGCGGTTTCCCCCGGCAGCCCGCCGGCGGCGGTCACCATCGTATCGTCGTCTCCCGCGCTTTTGTTGACGGCATCGACGACCTGCGCATAAGTCGGGATCGGGGCGTTCGTCGGCGCTTGGCGCTCGGCGAGCAGCGTATCCCACTCCTTGAACAGAGCCTTGGCGCGCGACAACCGACTCGGATCCGCTTGCCATTGCCCGAGAGCGGCATCGAGCTCGTCGACGCTTTCGCGGGCGTCCCCGACCACCGCCAGCGCGAGATGCTTCGTCGCATCGAAACGAGCGGCGTTGATCGAGATGAATCGCGCATCGGGGGCGAAGGCCGTCCACGATCCGGTGGTGAAGTCCTGCAACCGCGTTCCGACGGCGAGGATCACATCCGCTTCCGCCGCCAGCATATTGGCGGAGGTCGAGCCGATGATGCCGATCGGCCCGGCGTGGAGCGGGTGGTAATGGGTGAGGCTGCCCTTGCCCGCGATCGTCTCGACGACGGGGATGCCGCGGGCGCCGGCGAACTCGGCCAAGCGATCCTCGGCGGCGGAATAACGCACCCCGCCGCCGGCGATGATCAAGGGCCGCTGCGCACTTTTCAGGAGGGTTGCCGCCGCGGTTACTTGGCGACGGTCAGGGCGCGGTCGCGGGATGCTCCAAACGCGTTCTTCGAAGAAGGCTTGCGGATAGTCGAAGGCGATTTCCTGCGTGTCCTGCGGCAGGGCGATGAACGCCGGACCGCAATCGCCGGGATCCAGCATGGTGGCGATCGCCTGCGGAAAACTCGAAAGGATCTGGGCGGGGTGCGTGATCCGATCCCAATAGCGGGTGACCGCTTTGAAGGCATCGTTGACCGTAATCGCCGGGGCGTGAAAATGCTCGACCTGTTGCAAGACCGGATCCGGCAGGCGGTTGGTAAAAGTATCCCCCGCAAGCAGCAGCACCGGAAGTCGATTCGCCATGGCGACCCCGGCGGCGGTGACCATATTGGTGGCGCCGGGACCGATGGAGGAGGTGGCGATCATCCATTGTCGCCGTCGTTTCGCCTTCGCATAGCCGATGGCCGCCAACGCCATGCTTTGCTCGTTCTGCCCGCGCCAAGTCGGGAGTCGATCCTGCACGGATTCGAGGGCCTCGGACAAACAGGTCACGTTGCCGTGTCCGAAGATCCCGAAGACCCCGGCGAAAAGCGGCACCCTCTCGTCGTCGACGAGCGTGTATTGATTGATGAGATGGCGTACCACGGCTTGGGCCATGGTCAGCCGAAGCGTCGGACCGGCCATTCGCTGCCCCCTTTTTATTTAGATTTCCATGATCTCTTAAGATACCCCCCGCCGAAGACCGAAGCCTCGGTCGAGGTATCGACGGATTCGACGCGGATATCAGCGCGGATATCGACGGCGGATATCGGAAAAACCACCCGGGAGTGATTGCCATGCTTGAAATCGCGGTGCTCGGCTGCGGCCGCATCGGAAGAATGCACGCCTTCAATATCGTAGCCCATCCCCGAGCGCGCTTGGCGGCGGTCTATGATACCCATGGCCCGGCGGCCGAGGAGGTCGCGGCCGCACTCGGGGTGCCGGCGGTCAAGACCCCCGAGGCGATATTCACCGCAAAGGACGTGGATGCGGTGTTGATCGCCAGCGCGACCCCGACCCACGCCGATTACATCGAGGCCGCGGTCGCCGCCGGAAAGCCGGTGTTATGCGAAAAGCCCATCGATTTGTCCTTGGCCCGCGTCAACGCTTGTGCCGAGAGGGTGCGCGGGCGCGGCGTGCCCATCCAGATCGGCCTCAATCGCCGCTTCGATCCGGGCCATCGGGCGGCGCGGGCCGCCGTGGTCGCGGGCGAGATCGGAGAACTTCATCAGGTCATCATCACCTCGCGCGATCCCGAAATGCCCCCCCGCTCCTATTACGAGCAAGCCGGAGGCCTGTTCCGCGACATGGTGATCCACGATTTCGATTTGGCGCGCTTCATGTTGTCGGAGGAGCCGGTCAGCGTCTTCGCCATCGGCGGGCGGCTGATCGACCCGGCGCTGATGGGCGAACTGAACGATTACGATACCTCGATGGTCATCATGAGCACCGCCTCGGGCAAGCAGTGCCATATCAACACCTCTCGCACATCGACCTTCGGCTACGACCAGCGGGTGGAACTGCTCGGTAACAAAGGCATGGTTCAAAGCCAGAACCGCAAAGCCATCGAAGTGCGAAAGTTCTCGGCCGAAGGGGTCGAGGCCGCCGAGCCCTATTTGAACTTTTTCATCGAGCGCTATCGCGAAGCCTTCGACGCCGAGATCGACTCCTTCATCGATGCCATCGAGAAGGGCACGCCCATGGAAGCCGACTTCGAGGACGGTCGTCGCGCATTGATACTTGCCGAGGCCGCGATGAAATCCGCGATCGAGGGCCGCTTCGTCGGCGTGGACGAGATCCTTTGACGGTTGTCTCGCGGAGCGACGACGACAAGCGACAAAGGGCGATCGAACGCATGGCGGTCGCATCGAGACGGAAGGCTTTTTTCGATCAGCGGCCGAATATTTGCGGTGGCGGGCGTGGGCGAAGGAACAGGCGAAGCCGCACGCAACGAGCCGGCGGGCATATCGGCTTCGGGTGATTCACCCCGCCGAGCCGAACCCTTCGGCCATCGATGGCGATGATTGAATGGAAATCCGCACCATGCCTCGTATTACGAAGTACAGGCACGAACCCCGGGCAATCCCGAATATCGTGTGTTGTTCATCGGCAAACGCAAACAACCGACCCGGTTTGACACCCGGGCCGGCGCAATGGCCGAACCGGATCGATCGCGGGTGAAGGAATACGTCCGGCATCGCCCGATGGGACCGTGGGAATATCGCGTCGTTAGATGCGAATAGAGTCGGCCATAACCCCGCCGGAGAGGGGGCGCATCTCCGCGCCTGCGCGGCGGGCAGGGTGTCGGCGTCGATCCTGTCGATCCCTGACCGGCAGGCAACGAAGCCCCCGCCGATGAAACCGGCGCTAGCGGATCGACCTCGCCGGCGCGAGGCTTCATGGTGCCTCCATCCCGTCGGCGACGCCGTGGCCGAGAGGGTTTTCGATCTTTTCGGCCCTTGCGGATCGAAAGCGACAAGCAACAAGGAGTGATCGAGTACTTGGCGATCGAATCGGGTAGGGAAGGCTTTTTCTGACCGAGGCTGTCGGCGTCGACCCCGTCGATCCCGAAGCGGCAGGCAACGAAGCCTTCGCTCGTGCAGTCTGCGTTCGGGATCGCCCTCGACAGCGCGGAGCTTCGCGTATCAATCCCGTCGGCGACGCCGTGGCCGAGAGGGTTTTCGATCTTTTCGGCCCTTGCGGATCGAAAGCGACAAGCAACAAGGAGCGATCGAGTACTTGGCGATCGAATCGGGCAGGGAAGACTTTTTCTGACCGAGGCTGTCGGCATCGATCCCGTCGATCCCGAAGCGGCAGACAACGAAGCCCCCGCCGATGAAACCGGCGCTAGTGGATCGACCTCGACGGCGCGAGGCTTCATGACGCACCCATCTCGTCGGCGACGCTTTGGCCAAGAGGGTTTTCGACCTTTCCGTCCATTGCGGAAAACGACAAGCAACAAGGAGCGACCGAACGCATGACTATCGAATCGGACCGCAAGGCTTTTGACGATCAAGAGTGTCGCCATCGATCCCGTCGATCCCGAACCAGCAGGCAGCGAGGCCTTCGCTCATGAAACCGGCGCTCGGGATCGGCCTGATCGGCGCGGGTTTCATGGGACGCACCCATACCTTCGGCTACGCCGTGGCCGAGAAGGTGTTCGACTTACCGGTGCGTTTCGATCTCAAGACCGTCGCCGACGTGGAAGAAGAAAGCGCGGCGCGCGCCGCCGAGCGATTCGGCTACGCCCGGGCGGCCACGGATTGGCACGAGATCATCGAAGATCCGACGATCGATATCGTCTCGATCGCCACCCCCAACACCTTGCACAAAGAGATGGCGTTGGCGGCCATCGCCGCCGGCAAGCATGTCTATTGCGAAAAGCCCCTCGCCCCGACCGCCGAGGATGCCCGCGAGATGGCATCCGCTGCCGCCGCCCGCGGCGGAATCAAAACCCAAGTGGGTTTCAACTATCTTTGCAATCCGGTTTTCCCCTTGGCGCGCCAGATGATCGCGGAAGGAGCCTTGGGCGAGATCCATAGCTACCGCGGCATCCACGCCGAAGACTATATGGTCGACAAGAACGCGCCTTGGACCTTCCGGCACGATGCCGAAGGCGGCGGAGCCCTTTCCGACCTCGGCAGCCACGCTTTGGCGACGGCGGAATATCTGCTCGGCCCGATTTCGAGCGTGATGGGTGATTGCGCAACGGTCGTCGCCGAGCGACCGAGCGCTACCGGCCCGCGGGCGGTGGAAGTCGACGATATCGCCCGCGCCTTCGTGCGTTTCGCCGCCGGCGCCACCGGATCGATCGAAGCGAATTGGGTCGCCACCGGCAGGAAGTTGCAGCATGTCTTCGAGGTCTACGGCTCCAAAGGCGCCCTCGTTTGCGATTTCGAGAATATGAACGAGCTGCTTTTTTACGATACCGCCGATGCTTCGAACCTTTCGGGCTTTCGGCGCATCCTGACGGGCCCGAAGCATCCGCCCTACGACCGCTTTTGCGCCGCCGCAGGCCACCATATCGGCTTCAACGATCTGAAAGCCATCGAGGTCGCCGCTTTCACCGATGCGATCGTCAACGACCGAGCCGAACCCTTCGGCTTTTCGAAAGGCTATGAAATTCAGATGCTGATCGAGGCGATCCAAGCATCCTCCACCGCCGGGCAGTGGAAGGAGATCGGGTCGAGAGCGCTTTGACGCCGGATCCGCTCACCCTGAGGGATCGGCCGATATCGCGCTATCAAGGGGGTGGTCGTCGAAAGCGAGCCCCTACGCCGGGTCGCATTCCGGTCCGTTCCAAGAAGGGCGCCTCGATACACCGATCTGCGAAACCTTCCTCAGGTGCATATCGGCGGAGCGTTCGAAAAACGCCGTCATCCTCGAACGCCTCGATCGCTTTCGAAACCCCGATTCTTTCGATAGTCGGCGGCAGGTCGAAGTGCACCCGAGCCCGCCCGACTCGTATGCTCGCAGGCATCGAAGGGCAAAAGACGAGTATTCGCATCTCGTGCCCTGAAAGCTCGGATCGTCTCGGAGGGGATTCGAAACCCTAAGAGGTATAAGCGATAGACGGAAACGGAAAAGACATCATCGATATGGCCCAAAAACCGAAAAGCGCTCGAGAGGAAATCATCCCCTCGAGCGCTTTTCGGCATTCCCTATCGATTCTAGATTCTAGTAGCAGTTGCCGAAAAGAAGGCACATAAACGCCTGCATCGTCCCTTTTCCGTCGTCTCCCGAATCGACTTGCTCCGGCTGAAGTACGCAAGAAGACGGATCCAAACCGCAGTCATTGTCGTTGAGTCGAAGCGTGGAGATCTGCGTATCGACTTCTTCGTTGGCAGAAAGCGTATGTTCGACCGAAGTGCAGTTGCCGGTCGCGAGATCGCACGATTGGTAGTTATTTCCCTGATTCATCGAGGAGAACTCAATCCACTCCGCGCCGGCATCGTTCGCGGAGAAGGTGAGGGCGAGAAAGGAAACGGCCGTTGCGATGATGATGTTCATGGTCGACTCCTCCTTAGGTAGTCTCGAGTCCCAGTGGACCCCTCGTTTCTTCTTCTTAGGTACCACCATTAAGGGCGCGAATTATACGACGGGGGGAATGGGGTATTGAAACAACTAGAACGACAACGGATGTCAAGAGGGTCACGAAACAAAAATCATGGAGCCGATTCCTCGCTTACACCGGCATCTCATCGCCTCGATCCGGCGGGGCTGCCGATCCCCTTGCCTAGCGAGGCGGCACCGGATCGAGATGCGCCCAAGCGGACTTGGGTTCTTTGCAGCAACCATGCCTACTATGACTGAAGGTCCAATCTCTTATTTTCCGGATCACGCCTTCGCATAAAGACGTACGACGAAACGCTCGTCCTGCTCGATCAAGTCGGGTTCGGTGCCGTTATGCTCCATCATCCCCTTGACGATCTTTCTCGGAATACCCCTTCCTTTGAACTTAGGGCATCGGTAGTCCCGCATGAAATCCCTGAGAAATTCGTTTCGCGCACGTCGCGTGCCGGCCCTCAGATGCGCCGGTGTTATCCCGTTCGGGAGCCGCCCCGGAGAAACGATCTCCAGCCGATCGCTGTAGATCGACAATCGGATATTGGTATTCGTGATCAGATAGTCGCGGTGAATCAGCGCATTCACGATGGCCTCGCGAAGCGCTTCTTGTGGATAGACCGGTCGTTCCATCCGCCGCCCACCTCTCGACTCGACGGTCATACGCGTATTTCGCTGCACGAAATCCAACGCCTGCTCGACCAGACCATTACCTAAAATCCCCTTGTTCTCGTTGAGCAGCGGTGTCATAGGACCACGGAGCACCGTTCGCTCCAGCGCGTCGTAGTCTTGCTCCGAGCCGGGGTAGGCAACGGCGTCTATCCCCGCGTGTGCCAAAAACCGATTCGGCACCCTGCCGAACAACAGCATGCCGCCTACGCTCACCCCCTCGTCGGTCATGATCCCGGTATTGACCAGCAAAGACAGCCAGCCTTTTTCATCCTTACCGGCGGGCACATCCTGCCCGCGGATATCGCCGAAATAGTTTCGAAGCCTCCTCGGATCAAGGTGCTCGAGCGATGTTCCTGATACCGGCTGCCACTCGGTACGCATCGCGCCTTTTCGCTGAAGCAAGCCGGCGAGCTCCTCTTGGCTCGCTTCGCGGCTTCGCGTTCCGAGGCGGATCAAGTACTTGTTACTGTCGTCGTGCCAAAGAGCGTTCACGCCATAGCCGCGAGGGACGCGCACGATCGCAATGTCCTTGCCATCGACGAAGTTCCGGACCACATCGAAAAAGGGGACGATTGCAGGCCTGATTTTCTCCCGGCATACGCTCATAACCCACTCTTCGATGTCGGAACGAGTCAGTCCCGACACGCTTCCCCCATCATCCACACCGAGAGCCACCATACCACCTTCCAAGTTCGAGAAGGCAACCAACTCCCTCGCCAAATCCTGAGGCTGGATGACGTCGGCCTTGAATTCCACGCCGGAGCTCTCGCCGTTCGCGATGACCTCCAGCAGTTCGGTTCGTGTGATCATGTTTTGAAACTCCTGTTTGGCTTGTCGCATATCGAACGCTGTCTTACCGCCTTCGAGTGTATCCTCAACCAGATCCGCACCGGATCGGAGTCGATCGCTCCCGTAAACTCATGCGCTATTCTCGCATGATCTTTCGTAGGCACCGCCGATCACCGAAATCCGGGGAGCAGCCCCGCATCACCGAGGTGCGGGATGTTCGCGTTGCGTGTCGAGAATATGAACCGACATTGCTGTTTTTCTTGTCATATGTCAGACAGCCCCCCATAACAAAGCGATTGTCAAGGATGCCATAACGGGCGATTCCTGTTATCGTTATGATGGTAGTGAAACGATGCCTTCAGCGAAGAGCCCATAAATTGTGACTTCGACCTTCGTATTTTCGACAGACATACAGTAGTTGCAGTGTTTAATGGCAAATAGGAAGAGTGTCAGGCTAATTTCCTAAGCGCGTGCCACGCCAAGGTCTTCGCTGGTTAACTGATGAGCGGGTTGAAGAGAGGGTGCTGCTCTGCGTTTTGCATAGTGAGAAGCATAGCTGCTTGCTTATGACTGATCGTTGTACGCGCGGACGTGAGCAAGAAGTTCATCTTTGCAGCAGGGATGAACTTCAAAATACCGGCGCGCTTCCTCCAACAGTTTACCGATCTTGGGGCTAGGCTTGACGCCAAGATGTTCAACCAAATCTCTTCCTGTAATCGGTAGGATAACACCGCCTTCGTCAAGAAGCGTCTTTTCGATTAGACGCGTCGCCTCAAATTCAAAATCGAAATCATCCTCCAGCCGTTCGAGATATTTTCTCCATCTATTGATATGTCGATTTCGAAATGAGATAGTGTTCAGTGCTTCTCTCGCAAGGTGATATTTGGCGTCATTGATCAATGGGTCGAATTCGGGCGCACCCCAATTTCTTTTCAGGCGTCGGAGCCACTCGTCCACATGTTGTTGCGCCCCGTTTTTATCGGATTCTATTTTCCTCACGACAGCGTCGATCGCTTCAAGAAATCTGCCCGAGTCATCAACAATTTGAAGGTAGCAGTCCTTCCATTGTTTAGTGGTTTGGGGTAGTGCCGTTCCACAAGCCTTTCTGCGCCAAATATTGGCCGCTGATCGTGTAGTCAAGTCGGATTCGGCAAACCCGAGATTGTGGTGCAGTTCAGTACGGAGGCAGCGAATCGCTTCTACGTGTTGTTCTATGCTCTCGCGATCTATTAGTGTGTAAGTTTCCCCCAGCCGCCGCAGAAAAATGAGACTGGTCCGTCCAGCCTCAAAATACAGACAGTACAACCAAGAAGTTGCACGAATGAATCCGGATTCGGGATTGCTCGGATTGGGTAGGGTGACATGTAATTCATCGAATGCCGGACGTCCAATTAGGCTTTGAGTCAAGGTATTTATCCCTTGATATCTTCGAAAAATATTTTCGAAACTCATCAGCCACCTCGCAGCCGACTAGGCGGATCCGCGATTGGCCCGATGAAGTTGAAAGCGATGTGAAATCCACCAAGGATCTCGGTATTGCGTCGTAATTCTAATCCTGCGAAATCCCGCTGAATTAGCTCCACTTCCTGACGGAGCCCATCCACTCGAACACGCGCCCGTCGGCGCTCGGAATACTCATACGAAATTCTCCCGTGAAACAATTTTGGTTGTCCACCTGATTCGGTCCATACATGGTGACGTACGACACGACGCGGGTCGTTAAAAGCGGTCTCTTGACTCAGTGCCTTCCATATATCCCGAGCGTCATGCTCGCGTCGTAGCCTCCACATGAGTACTGCACGGAGGTATTGTGTTCGTGGATCCTTTGCGCCGTCCAACTCATTGAGAGCGTCAAGGAGAGACAAGATCTCCTGAACCAATTCATCTTCATCCGGAAGAGGTGCCCTCTCGCCGCGGAAGAGATAGGTTTGTGTAGCTTTTATCCAGAGTCCCCTAAGTAAATACCGAAGACACCGGGGATCTTCACGGATCTTGTCATTATGCGCTTTCATGAACGAGGTCATACGATCTGCGTTTGATATATCATCAGCGGATATACTATTTGAATCCCTTAAATCTCGTCCTAACGGACCACCAATATCCCGAGCTTGAAGTAAAATTCCAGCACTGGAACCCAGTCGGTCAAGCTCGGCGAGTGCTTCCTGTTCAAGGTGATTATCTCCTAACGTCTTTCCTACTTTCTTCGCCCTCACCTCAAATCTTTCCCTTTCTTCGAAATCTAGCTGGGTACGGTCGACTTGCTCCAGCCCATCATAGATGTCGGCGACTAGTTCTGCGTGTCTCTTATCTTCCCATTTAACGCCATCCAAAACATCACACGGCAACCACAAACTGATATCAATTGTGTATGAGTCATTAGCAACGAACACTGCGTTGCGAGCGGAATCCCGCGCCGCTTCGTAGTACTGCCAAATATCGTCTGGCTTTGCTCCGGATTTAAGCTGCTCAACAGCCTCGTATCCGTAAATAGCCGCACGCTCAACTTTTAAATTGGCACATGTACGCTGAAGCCTCGGGTTATTAGTATTTGTACAGAATTCAGTAAGCGCAAGATCTACAACATTTCTCGCCTCTTCCAGTATCCCTGCCCGATCCAGATTTGGCATGTCACGGGCATAACGGAGCATAAGTCGTCGCAATCTCGCCTCCTGAAGCATCAAGCTCGGGTCCATTACGCTCTTGCGTATTTCTGATAGCGCACGAGCAATGTCAAGGTAATAGATCGCATACTGCTGACCGTATGGTCCATAAGGGCCGAGTTGATGTACGAGATCGAGTACGAATCGTTTCTCGCAGCCCCCGTCCGAGCTCGGACTGGCATTCTTAAACAAATTGAGTGCGATTTCAGTTTCTGCTTTTGAGGTCCCAAGTCTTTTGGCGGAAATCAGTTCAGCCTCAACCCTGAGTCTAGGGTGAACAAGCACATCATCTTCATCATTTGAGCTCCACCGAAAGAGGTCAATGCCCGAAAACAACGCAATGACGTCGACTAAATTTTCACTCCCCCCGACTGCCCGCATTAGTAGGTTTACAGGAACCGGACAGCCTAGCTTGCCCGGAACCATAACATGATTGATTGCCTTTGATGCTGAGTCGCTTACGACGCCTAGAAACTCCTCGATCTTCTGGTCGAGAAGTGCTTTTGGATCGACAAGGCCAGCATTGACGAGAGCCTCGCCAAGTACACCTGCTGGTTTAGGTGGTGAGGCACTCTTTACCGAGCCCCGAGTGCGCAAATCATCCTCTACGACGCGGGCTTCCTGTGCTAGCCCGGCAGCCAGTCGATGACGTACATCGGGTAGAATGCGATAAATGGCCGGGAGTAAGTATTCAGATCCAAAACCATGCAAAGATGTGCCTGTCCATTTTTCGATCAGTTTCGCTAGGTCGTCAAATTCGGTTTTGTCTAGTACAGCAGGAACCTCTAATAGATAATCCTGATTTTGAGATATTTCGCCGTCATTTCTATCGATGATCCGGTAGGTGCTTCCAACCACCACCACCCGACGTCCGCGACTTCCAAAACCACGAAGAAGATCGGCATAACGCGACACGGCAGTATTTACGTCGCAGATCACCAGTGTAGCTGCTGCCCCGTGATCTTCGGCTTGTGTGCAGAAATCGTCTAACTCTTCAACTGTCGGGACTCGATTGGCCCGACTCGCGAGTAGTACAGGGTAGCGTTCTTCCTTTCGGATATTGCAGGCAAGCCGAGCCAACGCGAGGCTCTTGCCCGAGCCCGATTGTCCATGGATGAGTACCGGTTTCTGCTTGTTTCCAGCACTAAGAAGGGCTTGATTCACATTCGCTCTCAGTCTTGCCTCGAACGTACGTTCGATTGCAAAGCCCCGAAGGATCCCCTCAATCAATCGGCGAGCGTCCTCAACTTGTCCGTGAAATCGGCGAAATTCATCGTATTCGGCGTTGGTTCCAATGGGGGGAGGTGGAGCTAGCCAACTATCTTCAACGATTGATGCTGCCGTTGATACCTTGAGGCGAGTAGCTGGCTTGACATCTAGGGTGCGGTCAGATAGGGTGCGGTCAGAAATCTTGACCGAACCTTCAGCTGCAAATAGCTGCGTACTCGAGAGGTCGATTTTGTGCGCGAGTTCAAGTGACTTCAGTGCGGCAGAAAGGCGTTCGCGCACGAAAGTGATCGGGCCGTGCGGAGCCGAAAGCTCTTGCAGTATCTCGTCATTAACGGTCAATTCATCCGGGGGGCAGCCGAACCAATAGACCTGTCCTAGGGAGAAGGTGCTGATGATGCCCGATAAGGTCTCGGCGTCAAGCCAATCCCGACTAGGTGCCAAGCCATCAATAAGCAGCACTCCCAAGGCAGTCGTAGTTTCCTGAAT
Source organism: Gammaproteobacteria bacterium (assembly GCA_965220535.1). GTDB lineage: Bacteria > Pseudomonadota > Gammaproteobacteria > HK1 > HK1 > HK1. Next base: position 2,705,167 of record OZ244833.1, read on the forward strand.
TCGCGAAAGTAGTGGCACGGCGTGCAAAGCTTTGCGACTTCGGAGTTCCTGTGTACTCATTGGCGGTCTTTCGTTCGCTTCGGGTTCCCCGGAGCGGCCGAAGAGATACGTAAGGTGCAGGATACGACGATTGCGAGGTGCGATAGGATTGTAGTGCGTGCTAAGGACTGATTCGACGTTTCTGCCGTTTATCCGAAGCGCCCGAGAGATGGTCGGGTCGATCGATGAGGTGAACACTGCATTCAGAGGAAGTCGTGAGAGAGTCTCCATCCATAGAGGCTCGGGTTGTTGCTCATACATATCGGCGAGCCAGTCGTAGAAATCGTCTGATAATGGATCTCTGCTAAGTAGATCAGGGAATTTAGCTGGAGCCGATTGAGTCAATTTTCGGTCAGCACGTTTCAGAGCCATCTCGAGGACCGCATCCGAGTGAGCACCGCTCTGCCAGGCATCTTGCCCGAGCAATAGGACTACCGGTCGCCCATCCGTCAGAGGTAGACAAAGGCTATCTAAATGATCGGTAGCGCTCAACGGAACACCTCCTGATTTCTGCTATCTTCTGATATAGGCCTAAGAATTTCAGTCAACTGATTTCCCAGCACACTTTGCAGGAGCCGTGGGTTGCCGATACAGCTTCCGCTCGCTTATCTTGCCACAAAAGAAGTGCTCGCGTCCCGTAATTTCTGAGCACAGGATCGAGCCGGTCTGAGCGAATTTCTACAGACTCATTCTATTCGGTCTTCAAGTACCACCCATCTGATTATAAGGTGCTATCGGCGAAAGATATCTCTTTCCGGGTTTCACTGCCACATTTACCCTGTAGCAGACATTCAAAGATGGATCAAGTAGTCCATGGTGCTTCAAACCATTCATCTGCAATTCTGTATGACGCCGGTCCCCGGTCCTTTTGGTTGACGATACTATTAATTCCGGAATCTGGACGATGACCGTGCTTGCGGTCCTGCTGCGGCGGTCCGGTAGCGGTCCCGTCTATCCCGTTGCGTTGGCCTTGGCTAGTACTGGAGATTGAATGTCTCTTTCATCGAACGCTCAGGCGGTTTTGCTGCTGACCGCGCATTTTTCGAAGTCCGGGGGGTCGGTGAAGCCTTTGACGCCGGGTGAGTGGGGGCGATTTGCGGCTTGGCTCAAGGATCGGGCGCTGACGCCTGATCAGCTGATGGTGAATCGGCCTGGGGATGTTCTTGAAGGGTGGTCGGATCGGCGGATTACATCGGATCGTATCGAGGCGCTGTTGGGTCGGGGGGCGGCGCTTGCGATAGCCGTCGAGAAATGGTTGCGTGCCGGGCTGTGGGTGATGACTCGATCGGATAAGGACTATCCCTCCCGGTTGAAACGACGGTTAGGGTGGGGTTCGCCGGCGGTGCTTTATGGCGGCGGCGATCGATCGCTGCTCGGGCGCGGTGGGCTTGCCGTTGTCGGTTCTCGGGATGCGGTCGAGGATGATCTGGATTACGCACGAATGGTCGGGGTCGCTGCTGCGAGGCAAGGGCAAAGCATTGTCTCCGGGGGTGCGCGGGGGATAGACGAGGCAGCGATGTCGGCGGCGCTCGAGAACGATGGCACGGTCGTCGGCGTGCTTGCCGATGGTCTGCTGCGGGCATGCACGGGCTCGAAGTATCGCTCCCGCTTACAGGCGAACAATCTCGCTCTGGTCTCGACGGTTCATCCCCAAGCGGGTTTCAGTGCGGGCAATGCGATGCATCGGAACAAATATATCTACTGCCTGAGCGATGCGGCGCTCGTGGTTCATTCGGGTGCCAAAGGCGGGACGTGGAGCGGGGCTAGGGAGAATCTCGAAAAGCGTTGGGTTCCTCTTTGGGTAAAGCCGACGAGGGATTCATCTGCGGGCAACGAGGCTCTCGTGAAGCAGGGCGCGAGATGGGCTTGCGCGGACGCCGGTTGGTTGAGCATCGAGGATCTGTGGTGTGATCGAGGAGACTTGGCGTCGGTATCGGCATCGGTATCGAAGGAAGAAGACATTCTTCTCGCGCGGAAGAGGGCGGCTTTTGAGCCTTTGGCACCGATGGAAGAGAGGTCGCCGGAAGGATGCGACGATGGCGAGCCGAAGCCGAGTCCCGGGCCGGCATCGCGGGGATCCGAGCCATCACTGCTCATCCCGCGGCCATCGGGGGATATGCCGGTCGAATCGGAGTCCGTGTCGGGCGCGGCGTTTTCGAAAGCCGATCGCAGTGCGCCAAGTGCAGCATCCGTGGCGGATGTCTCGTCGCTGGACGAGAACTTGGAGCTCTATGACCTTTTCCTTCTCAAGATGTTTCGAGCCAGCGCAGAGTCGGCGAAAACGCCGGATGAACTTGCCGATTTGCTCGATGTGAACAAAACGCAGGTCAAAGCGTGGCTAAAGCGGGCGCAAGCGGAAAAGAGGGTTCGAAGTCTTACGGGTCCCGTTCGCTATGAAGGGATCGACGTGCAACAGACAGCGTTGTTCAAGGATTGAATCGGTCGTATGCGAGGGGCAACGTGAACGGTGCCATCAACGACGGTATGGCAAAGCCCGAATGCGAGATAGAACGAAAGTGTCGGTTTGATCGCCCGGGTGAGGCGAGTCGTGGATACCTAAGCGCAGGGCATTCGATAAGCGGTTGGCTCGGTGGCGGGCGAGGGAATCGTCGTGCATTTCCAACCGCAGGGTCGGGGCGGATTTCCCTTCGCCAAGTCGTCGAGGATGCCGATCTGTGCGGATATCGCGAGATGGAGGATGGGATGTCGCAGCCGGATTATTGGCGGAGAGGGAGGGATTCGAACCCTCGATGGGGGATTAGCCCATACTCCCTTAGCAGGGGAGCGCCTTCAGCCACTCGGCCACCTCTCCGTAAAAGTTGCGGGGAGATTATATGATCGATACCCGATCGTGCAAAAAATCTCGTGGCGGGCGGGACTCGAAGCGCTCGATCGCACGATGGATTGTTTGGGGATACGGTAGCGACGACAGCGATATCTGCCGATGATCCATCGCTTGCTCCGCTATTTCGCTTCCAATCTGCGGGTCGAGCCTTGGATCACGGGATTTCGTCCCCGCCGGATCGGCGGATAATGCGCCGGGCCTTCGATCCGAGTCGACAAGGCGGATAGAGAGATGAATTTCCCACGCATCGGGGCTCGGTGCAGTGAAACCAAGGCGTCTCGCCGAGGGTCCGATCTCGGGTGTCGGCAAAGGGCGCACTGACCGCGAAAGCAGTGTTTGCGAAAGAAAAGGGCGTAGATACCTTTGTCGCCGGAATTCCCTCATACTATAATGAAACCACTCGGTGCTGCTGGTGCCGCACCTCGACCTCGTTGACAGCAGGAGGGAATTACCATGCGCTTCCTTTACAACCTGATGACGATCATGCGCTTTTTTCGCTTGCTTTTCCCACGTAAGAGGCGTTGAATCTCCCCCGTCGAGTCGGGAATTCTCCTTGCCGTCGAAGGGACCTGTCGGCCGATACGATAGACGCGCCGCTTTCGAAAAGTCTGCTATCAAGCCCGAAGGCTCTTAATAACGAGTCGGAGCCCCCTTTCGGGGACCATTGATTGATAAGGATAGCCAACGATCTCGTATGCACCGACGACAAGGGTCGGGATTGGCCGAAGATCAAGGCGGGGACGATCGATCGCTTGAATGTGTACACCGTCTCCACCCTCAAAGGTGCCGACCATCGGATCGACGATGACGACACGGGCTGGTATTCCTGCGATATCGAGTCGGAGAATCCCTTCATGGTCTATGCGACCCACTTATCGACCAAGGGTGATTCGCGGTCGTTGGTCAGCGCCACCGCGGTCAGCATGGAGTAAGAGTAGGCGCTGAGAGTGAGGTCGGGGCACGGGCGGTCGCCCGTGCCCCGATTTTCTTGATCGTTGCCCAGATAACGGACTCATTCGGCCGTGAAGCGAAGGATCGGGAGCGGCGATGTTTGCGGGCGGGTATGCGATTGGGGTAGATTTAGGGTAAATTTACGCAAATGGCACCGAGTACACGGCGGTTGCCGGTCGATCCCGACAAGGGTCGATTTCGGCTTTCGACTCCATCCCCGGGCCGATTTGGTCTTCGCTTTCAAAACTAAGGAGTGCACGACGATGACGAAGCCCCCGACAAACGGGTCGGTGCCCGCGGTGCCGACCGCACCTGAAATAATCACCCCCCCCCCCCCCCCCCAGAAAACGCTTTGCTGCTGAGCTCGTCGCTTTATGCGCTTTGTCGTTGTTGACGCTCGTTCCTCTCTTTCCTCATTCCGTAGCCGCACAAAATAACTACGGTCCACGGACCTGTATCAACTACGACTCCCGTTTCGGAATGCAAAATACTTGTACCGGTAGCGATGAAGCAATATCCTATAGTGGCAAAGTCACCTCAGGCAGTGCATGCATAGATGCCAGCAATAATCGGATCGCACCAAGTGGTATTGATGCGGTCACCCTCCCGGCCAAGCTTTGCCTTGAATATACGAATACCACGAAGCAGAATGAAACCGGGCGACAAAGATGCAGTGCAGTCAACTTCGATGATGGTTGCGGGTCGAACAATACCGCCCCGGAATTCATAACTCCGCCTGCCCTCCCCTCGGGCAATATCGAGCTGAACAATACCGATGCGCTTGCCATCAGCGAGGGCGGTACCGGCACTTTCACCGTCAAGCTTGACACCGCGCCCGCCGCCAATGTCACCGTGGCGATTTCGAGCGCCGATACCGGCGCCGTGACGGTTTCTCCCGCCTCGCTGACATTCACCACCACGAACTATTCCACCGCGCGGACGGTCACCGTCACCGGGGTCGAGGACGCCGACGACGACGCCGAGACGGTCGTCCTCACCGTGAGCGCCACCGGCGGCATCATCGCCACCAATGTGATGAAAACCGTCACCGTCAGCGAAACCCCCGAAGGCAATATCGAACTGAGCGCCGAGACGCTGACCGTCGACGAGGACGGAACCGGCACCTTCACCGTCAAACTCGATACCGAGCCGAGCGAAGACGTCACCGTGGCGATAACGAGCGACGATACCGGCGCCGCCACGGTCTCTCCCGCCTCGCTGACATTCACCACCGACAATTACTCCAACACGCAAGAAGTCACCGTCACCGGGGTCGTCGACGCCGACAACGACGACGAATCGGTCGACATCGACCTCACCGCCACCGGCGGCATCGTCGCCGACCCCGTCGACGTGGACGTCACCGTCGACGACAAAGAGCCGCCCTCGGCCATCGTCGTGAGCCAAAGAACTCTGAATGTCGACGAGGGAGGGACCGCCACCTTCACCGTCAAGATAGAACCGGCGTCGTCGAAGGCCGTCGCGGTCGGCGTGACAAGCAGCGATAACGCCAAAATCACCGTTTCCCCAGCGAGCTTGACCTTCCTCGCCAACGACGCTGCGGCGAAGACGGTCACCGTCAACGGGCGCCAAGACGACGACAGCCTCGACGAGGAAGCCACCCTCACCGTCGAAGCCACCGCCGGCATCGACTCGGAGGTCGAAATCCCCGTCGTCGTCGCCGACGACGACGGCACCATCGTCGCCCCGGGGTCGTTGAACATCCCCGAGGGCGAGACGCGGACCTTCGGCGTCAGCATCAGCGCCGCCCCGAGAGCCGCCGTGACGGTCAGCCTGTCGAAGACCGATGCGAATTTCACCCTGTCGCCGACCTCGCTTGTCTTCACCGTCGACAACTACGCCGCCGCGCAGAGAGTCACCGTCTCCGCGCCGACCGACGACGACGCTGTCGACGAGACCGCCACCCTCACCCTGTCCGCCGTCGGCGGTATCAACGCCCCCGACTGGACGATAGCGGTCAGGGTCGACGACGCCCAACGCCCCGGCTTCGACCTGAGCGTCGCCGCATTGGACCTCGTCGAAGGCGGACAAGGCCATTTCCGGGTGCGCCCGGCGACACGGCCGACGGCGGATATCGTCCTCGACCTCGTTCCCTCGGATGCCTCCCTCACCGTCGATGCCGACCCGAACCGAGCGGGCAACCAGGACACGCTCGCTTTCACCCGCAGCGGCGGTGCGAACGCTTGGAACCGCTATCGAGACGTCAGCGTGTTCGTGGCTCACGACGGCGATGCGGACGACGAATCCTTCGACATTCTTCTTGTGGGCAACGGCGGGGATTACACGGGCAAGGGCACGCGCCTTGCCGTCAGCGTCGCCGACGACGACACCCCGCCGCCTTCCGCCTATACCGGGGGTCTGGTCATCTCCCCTTCGGGAGCCTTCGAAATCGACGAAGGCGGACGAGCGTTCATCTCCCTTCGACTCGACTCCGAGCCGAGCGAGTCCGTGACCGTCGGCCTGTCGACGACCAATCCCGACCTCGCTCTCTCCCCGACTTCCCTGACCTTCACCCCCGAGAGTTGGAAGGCGCCGAGACGGGTCGAACTCGTCGCCGGGGAAGACGCCCGCTCGTCGGACGACAGCGACACCGTCGTCTTTTCGATACCGGGCCGGGTGGTGCATTCGCGGGCGCTCGTCATCTTGGACAACGACGCCAAGCTCGTCCGCCGTCCTGCGGGCAACCTCGAAGTCCCCGAAGGCGGGCTGCAAACGCTCCACATCAGACTGTCCCAAGAGCCGCCGGAAGCCGTTATCGTCACCCTGTCGAGCCGCAACGCACTGGTTTCCCTCTCTCCGAGCACATTGACCTTCTCCCCTTCGGCGTGGGAGACGGAAATGGCGGTGCAAATCGTCGCCGGGGAAGACCCCGACACCTTCGACGACTACGACTCCGTCGTCATCGAAGCCACGGGCGGGACGAGCGAGCGGATGTCGATAACGACGACCATCGTCGACAACGACGACGCGCCCGGGGGCGTTCCGAACTGGGAAGTGAAATCGCAAGCCCTGGCGATACCCTCGATGAGTGCCCGAGACGCCGCCACCGTCAGGGTCAGGTGCAAGCAAGACACCCCGTGCGCGGTCTTCCTCGATTGCTCCACGCAAGCCGGAAGAGTCTTGCAGGGCCATTTCCCCGCGATACGGGCATGGGCGACGACGACCCTCGTTCCCGGCCATATCCAACGCTTGATAGGAGCGGGCTCGTCATGGGAGGGAAGACTAGGCTGCGTGCTTAGAAGCCAAGCGAATATCGGCTCGCAGGTGTGGACCCGCTCGGGCGACCGAGTGCTGGTCAACAACGGCGCGTTGATTCGAAGCGTTCGAGAAGGCGGGCTGCACCGAGCGGATATCGAATCGATCCCTTCTCCGGACGCCTTCGACGAATCGAATATCCGCATTCGCTGCAACGCAGGCGAGAACTGCCGAGAGACCTCGCTCGTGTGCTACACCGACGAGGGATCGAGATACGAGGCGAACCTCGGAAACATCGCCCGAGCGAGCACGAGACACCTGCAATCCGAGGAGTTGGCAGAGCGTTTGGGTCACAGATGGCAGGGCTTGGGCTTGGCCTGCGAGATACGCTCGCAGTCGGGCTTCACGGCACAGGTGCTGACGCGCACGGGAGGCGGCGGTGCGTTGGTCAACAACAGCGCCACCGGGACGGTGGGGAACTAGCCTCGAACTCGCATCTTGACTCGGGGGCGGCTTCTCCGACAAGGGGAAGCCGCCCTTTTTTATCAAGAGCCAAAGGCCGGTTGCATATCGATATGCGTTCGGGGTAGACTTCCGCCGACTGCCGAGCCGAAGAGCGCTTTGTCAATCCCGAGAGAACGCGACGACGATGAACCCGTCTACAGACAAAACCCCTGATTCGAAGCGCCGACCGAACTCGGCGCCAGTGGCGTTCGGCGTGCCTGAATTCATTACCCCCCCCCCCCCCCCCCCCCGCTCAGAAAGCGCTTCGCTGCTGAATCCCTAGCATCACCCCTTCTTCGTTCGTTATCGACGCTAGCGGCACCGCCTTCGGCGCAGCCCCGAAAGCCCGACGCCGCGCGGGAATATGTATCTATAACCGACGGCAGTGAAAAGACGTCGGCATTCAATCGTCGTCGCCACCGAACAAGCGATTCCGGTAGAAGAATAAACAGCGGAGAGGTTTCAGCCTCTTCCGCAACGCCCCTTGGCGTTCCCGTCTCCCTCGCTTTGCTGACCTTCGCCGCCGACAACCGCGACGAGGCGCAAACCCTCGCCGTCGCCTCGCCCCGAAACACCGATATCACTGCCGCCGACGCTTCGTCGGCGCTTACCCGCATCGACATCCACCGAGACGCATCGAGAAGATGCGCCTCGGTTTTTTCGTCCCCGACGGCAAAACCGTCAGGGCTCTCCGGTGGCTCGCCACCTTGTTCTCAAGAGGATTGCAAAATGAAAAGGATTCGCTTCTTGGTTTTGACTTTGCTCGTCGCTTTCCCCTTTGCCGGTAGCAACGCACAGACTTGCCACATGCACCAAAGAGTGAAGGAGGGCAACATCACAGCCGTGCGCAATATGCTTGATGCGGGCTGCGATATCGATGCGAAAAATCAGTATGGAGAAACACCCCTGTATACAGCGGTAGACTACCATCGAGTCGAAAACCGAGTCGAAATTGCCAAGCTGCTGATTGATGCCGGTGCTAACGTCGATTCACAGGACAATGCAGGACGGACCCCCTTGCTTGGAGCGGCAAGAGGCTATCGGGCCGAAATTGCCCAGATGCTGATTGATGCCGGTGCGAAAGTCGACTTACAGACGAACCAATACCATGGAGGCGGAAACCCCCTGCACGCAGCGTTACGTGGCGGAAGTAGGCTGAGCATATCTAATCGGCACCGGCGTGAGGATACTGTCCGCGTGTTGCTTGATGCGAATGCGAATGTGAAATTACGGGACCCTTGGGGACTGACACCCTTGCATTTTGCGGCTTGGGCCCAAGTGTCAGATGAGACATCGGTGTTGTGGCGCGATGCTTTTGGCGTAGTCATCCGAATGCTTGTCGATGCCGGAGCGGATGTCGATGCGAAAGACAATATGGGTGGATCCACCCCTTTGCACTGGGCATTGTTTTCCAACAGGCCCGTCGATGCCATTCGTGCACTTGTTGAGCTCGGAGCGGATGTCAATGCGAAAGCCAATAATGGATGGACACCTTTGCACGAAGCAGTCAACAGGCCCGTCGTCGATGCCATTCGTGTACTTGTTGATCTCGGGGCGAATATCAACGCGCAAGACAATGACGGAAATATACCCTTGCATCGAGCATCGAAGTGGGGCAAGGCCGATGCGATCCGTGTATCTGTCGAGCTCGGAGCGGATGTCAACGCGCAAAACAATAAGGGAAATACACCCTTGCATATCGCTTCAATGGCAGAGTTAGAGTTAACCTATATCGAGATGGAACGCTACGTCGAAGCCATACCCGTACTGCTCGAACTCGGAGCGGACGACCAGATCAAGAACAACGCCAAGTTGAAACCCAAGGCCGTCGGCAAGACCAAAGAGATTCGCAAACTGCTCAAAACACCGGGGCTCTATTGGCCGATCAAGGCTTATGCGATGGGGAATGCGTCCTCCGATCTGATCGAGACGAGCGCTCGGATCGGGTGTGCCGACAAGAAAGATTGCCGGGTCTTTCTTGAGTGCACCGACAAGGACGGCGACGAGTTCAAAGGCTCGCTCGACAGCGCCTCGAAGGTGGCGACCGCCGAGGATTCGATTGACAGAGGGGCGACGGTCTCGTTGTCGGCGAGCGAGATAAAGACGATCACCGGGGCGACGGGCGACGGGGCGCTCGATTGTGCGTTGCGTAGTCAGCAGCGGATCACGGCGCAGGTTTGGTCCTCGACGGACTCGGTGAACGCCAATACCACCGCCTATCGGTTGAGCGAAGACAACGCGGCTCGTATTCAGTTCAAGGTCGGGGAAAGCAACACCCCCTTCGTCAACATCAGGTGCCTCGCCGCAAAGGGCGAACGATGCACCAAGACCAAACTCGTATGCACTGACGACAGGGGTCGGGACTGGCCGAAGATCAAGGCGGGGACGATCGATCGTTTGAATGTCTACACCGTTTCCACCGTCAAAGGTGCCGACCATCGGATCGACGATGACGACACGGGCTGGTATTCCTGCGATATCAAGTCGGAGAATCCCTTCATGGTCTATGCGACCCACTTCTCGACCAAGGGGGATTCGCGGTCGTTGGTCAGCGCCACCGCGGTCAGCATGGAGTAGGAGTAGGCACTGAGAGCGAGGTCGGGGCACGGGCGGCCGTCCGTGCCCCGATTTTCTTGGTCCTTACCGAGATCACGAACTCGTTCGGTAGCGATTCGCAAAGCGTGCCGCGAGACATCGTTCGTATGCTATCTCGATGACGGGGCGAGATACGAAGCGAATTTGGGGAATATCGCATGGGGGAGCACGAGTCTCCTGCAATCGGATGAGTCGGTAAGCTGTTTGGGTGCCAAATGGCTGGTCCCTGCGAGGCTCGGCTTGCGGGCTTCACTGCGCAGGTGCCGGCCCGCATCGATGGCGGGGAGAATGGTCAACGACAGTGCCACGGGAGTGGTCGAGGCCAGTAGTTGATGATCGGACTCGAATACCCATCGAGGATTGCATCGAAGGCTGGTGTGCGAGCATCGAACGGAGCTTGACCTGAGGGCGGCTTCTCCGACGAGGGGAAGCCGCCCTTTTTTATGGGAAGCCAAGGTCGACTCTGCAAACGACTCCCGACTCGAAAGCTGAGGCTTCGGCGACGGGGGAATAACCGGATTTGCGGAGAATCGGATGCTTGGCGACAAGATACCTGTGGTCGGAAGAAGCGGTGAAGGGGGGCGGTGGGGATGTTCGGGTCTTGGCTGCGAAGTTCGATCACAGGCTAGACCGCACAGGTGCCGGCCCGGACGGGCGGCGGAATGTCGGTCGAAAACGGTGCGACGGGTTTTGTGAGGCGATATAGAATCGGTGGCGGGGGAGAAGAGAGTGAAACCGCATGAGAGCAGAAGCCGAAACCGAACAGGAGACGATGGGATGAGCGACGAGAAGAGAATCGACCGGATCGAGAGGATGGTTGAGGAAAATACCAAGGGGATGGCGGAGCTCCGTCTTATGAGGGCGGAGGATCGGGTCATGATGGAAGAGCCCCAATCTATGATGACGGAGGCTCTTGCGAAGATCCACTCGGATAATGCGCAAACTCGCGAAAAAATCTGTCGAGAGAATGCCCGTATCCCTTGGATCATTATCGCTGGCTATGCGATCGGAGGCACCGTTGCAGGTCTTATCGCTCGCTACTTGGGCTTGGGGTAATGATCGAAGGCGTCCTTTCGCCGACCCCCCTTCTTCTTCGAAGGGGGTTTCCCTCGACGCATAAAGCAATCATTTCGTCTCCTGCAGCTTCTCTATATTCCTGATCGTCGACGATAGATAAAAGACCTTAGGCCGCAGGGCGGTCGGTCGAACTGGCCGATTTCTTATTCCTCGGTATCGTTTCGCTTTCCCGATAGATTGACGAAAAGGCTTGTCCATATCGCTCGGGTTGTCCCGAAGGTTTTTGTGAATCCGAAAGCGCTCGAAAGCCCGCTCTTTTTTTGCACGAGAGGTATCGGCGAATGCGGGCGCGGAAAAAGGCGAGGGCGCTCGTCATCTTCTCGTCCCACCGGGTCAAGGGCATCGGGTAGTCGAAAACCGGCTCCGGGCTTGTCTTTGAAGTTTCGGGTTTCGCCTGTTTTATCGGAGTGCAAGGGGGCGTTTGCCGGCGACTCCGGCGGCAATCGATATCGGTATCGAAGCCATCGGCTTGTTCGATTCGGCGGGCTCGCGGGGCGAATATCCTCATAACCCTACGCATAAAGGCATTTTCTTTGGGAAAGGCTTGTCGGTATCTGCGATCCTCGAAACAACGCTTCGCGGGGAATAACATCCGAGCGAAGGGGTGCCGGAGCCCTTGAACGGCGCTCCGTTCGCCTGATGAAAAGAGGGGATTGACGGGTTTCCGGGTTTATGGTAAGGATAGGAATTGATCGTCCCGTTGCCGGATTGCGAAGGAGAAAGGACATGAACAAGAGACATGATCGGTTGGGAAGGTTCGTGGCGGCGATGATGACAGGCATCGCAGCGGTGTTCATAACAACGGCGCAGGCACAAAGCGGAACCCCCGATGTATCGCCTACGCAGCCGGTGGGTGAGTGGATAGAGCACGGCAGTCGGTTGGCGAATGGCGAGTGGATAGAGCACGGTAGTCAGCTGGCGGAAGGCGGCTGCTACACCGACGATGATGGCATCGAGAGGTGCTACGGCGAAGACGGCGAGTTGATTGGCAATGCCTCGCAGCCCGGGGGTGCGGCAATCAGGATGTATGCCGCCCCTCAAGGAAGCGGTGGTTTGAGATGCGACAGCCAAGGTAACTGCCGAGTGATCGGTCAGTTGATCAAAGAGGATGAAACGATGTTTGCGGCTATATCCCTTCAGCCGCCGGAGGCCGAACCGCTTTGCGATACCGACCCCTTCTCTTGCTTCTACTTGGTCAACAAGGACACTACGATTCCGGATGGAATGAGGAATATTCAGCAGGCTTTCAAAGAATGATCGGCTATCGACTGCCGATCGTTTGGGTGTAAGACTCCCCGATACGGATGCCTTCGGCATCGTTCGTCGACGGGCGGGATGGGAATAGGGGGTCCGTTTTCGAACGGGCTCCCTTTATTTTTTCGCGGCCGGGGCGATAGCCGAAGGCCGAACCGCTTTGCGATACCGACCCCTTTTCTTGCTTCTACTTGGTCAACAAGGACAATACGATTCCGGATGGAATGAGGAATATTCAGCAGGCCTTCAAAGAATGATCGGCTATCGACTGCCGATCGCTTGGGTGTAAGACGCCCCGATACGGATGCCTTCGGCATCGTCTGTCGACGGGCGGGATGGGAATAGGGGGTTCGTTTTCGAACGGGCTCCCTTTGTTTTTTCGCGGCCGAGGCGATAGGCGAAGGCCGAACCGCTTTGCGATACCGACCCTTTCTCTTGCTTCTACTTGGTCAACAAGGACACTACGATTCAGGATGGAATGAGGAATATTCAGCAGGTCTTCAAAGAATGATCGGCTATCGACTGTCGATCGCTTGGGTGTAATACGCCCCGATACAGATGCCTTCGGCGTCGTCTGTCGACGGGCGGGATGGGAATAGGGAGTCCGTTTTCGAACGGGCTCCCTTTATTTTTCGCGGCCGAGGTGATAGGCGAAGGCCGAACCGCTTTGCGATACCGACCCCTTTTCTTGCTTCTACTTGGTCAACAAGGACAATGCGATTCCGGATGGAATGAGGAATATTCAGCAGGCCTTCAAAGAATGATCGGCTATCGACTGCCGATCGTTTGGGTGTAAGACGCCCCGATACAGATGCCTTCGGCATCGCCCGTCGACGGGCGGGATGGGAATAGGGAGTCCGTTTTCGAACGGGCTCCCTTTATTTTTTCGCGGCCGAGGCGATAGGGAGGTTTTTTCGGCGCGTCGGCCGTCGATGCGAGCGCAGGTCTCTTCGGGATAAGTCCTTTGCTTTCTCGTTTCGGATATAGCGATCCGGAGCGATCCGGAACTCGCAAAGGCGCTACTCCAAACAGCCTGAACAGCCTGAAGACTCCGAAGCCTCCCCATGCCACCAGCGATCGATTTCTTTCTTGGTGATGCGTCCTTGGATGCCGATGGCGACGATTCCGCTCGGCGAGTGCGAAGGAGCGCTTTTGATCGAAATCCGTTGTCCGGTGACTTGCACTCGAAGCATTTTCGATTCCCCGGCAGGGGTTGATTGGCGCACGAAGCCCTTGAGTCGATACAGCCCCGCCGGACGGTTTGCCAAACGGCGTTCGAGCGCGTCGCGTTCGAAGGCGATATACCCGCTTGCGTGCCAGCTGACGTATTCGGGATGCGCCGGGGTCGGGTGTTGGGGTGTCTCTTCCGCCGGCGATGCATCTTCCGATTCCGACACCGATGGCGATTCCGACACCGATGGCGATTCCGACACCGATGGCGATTCCGGCTCCGATGCCGACTCCGATAGCGAGGACGCGGAAGCGATCCCGAGTCCCTGCGAGGGATCGATGCGGGGTCGATCGAGTATCAGCGCCGCGACCGTTTCGTCGCGGACGATCTCCGCCGCCGCCGAAAGACGCAGCCGGTCGGTGATTTCCGCCGTCGGCGCCTTCGAGATCGTGATCAGATCCGCAGACTCGATCTGCTCTCGGATCTGAGCGGCGATCAGCGGATCGTCCAGCAGCGCCGGGCCGTTGATGCCATCGAAGACGGTGACGATGCCGGCATGGACGAGTTCGGGCTCGCAGGCGGCGACGGCGGCGATCTTCGAAGGATTCGCGATGCCGCTGGCCTCCACGATCAGATGATCCGGTCGCGGCTCGCGATCGAGAACGTCGCCGATGGCGAGAAAAAGATCGGCTCCCATCGTGCAGCAAACGCAACCGTTGGTCAGGGCGATGGTGTCCTCGTCGGCGGAAACGAGGAGCGAAGCGTCGATATTGATGGCTCCGAAGTCGTTGACCAGCACCATGATTCGCCGCCCGCGCGGTGCGTGCAGGATGCGGTTGATCAAGGTGGTCTTGCCGGCCCCGAGGTAGCCGCCGATCACGGTCAAGGGCAGGCGGGGGCTCATGCGAGCTGCACCTTGCCGCCGAGGACGGTGCCGAGAACGGGAACGTCCTTCAAATCCGCCGCATCGCAGGCGGTGGGGTCGGCGCCCAAGATCGCGAAGTCCGCTCGCTTGCCGGTTTCGATGCTGCCGATTTCGCGATCGAGTTTGAGGGTGCGGGCGGCCCCCAAGGTGATGGCGTGCAGGGCTTCGTCCACCGAGATGCGCTGCGCTTCCCCCAATACGCGCCCGCTCATGGTGCGACGATTGACCGCGCACCAGGCGGTGAAGAGCGGCGCCATCGGGGTGATCGGGGCATCCGAATGGATCGCGATCTCGACCCCGGCATCGAGGGCGGCGCGCGCCGCGTTCATGCGCCGCGCACGATCCTCGCCGATGGTCAAGGCGGCGTGCTGATCGCCGAAATACCAAAGATGGTTGGAAAAGAGATTGACATGGATCCCCGAGGCGGCGCAGCGCACGAACTGATCCGTTCCCATCATCTGGCAATGTTGGAGAACATGACGCGCATCGGGCCAGGGGTGTTCGCGGGCCGCGGCCTCGAGGGCGTCGATCGCGACCTCCGAGGCCTCGTCGCCGTTGACATGGATGTGCATCTGCAAGCCCGATCGCTGCATCTGCGAAGCCAGTTCGAAGATCAACTGCGGCGGGGTATTCCATAGACCGTTGGCATGCCCGCCGACATAATGCGGCCATTTGACGCGGGCGGTCCAGCCTTGGATCGAACCGTCGGTCATCAGTTTGACCGCCCCCATGCGCAGTTTGTCGCTCGAACGCTCTCGCAGGGCGATGGCCCGCTCGGCGATCTCCGCCGGGGTGGCGCCCATCGCCCCCAGCGCGGGGACGATGCGAGCGGGAAAGCGCTCATCCGCGGTGAGATCGAGCAAGCGATCGGCATCGGCCTCGGTCATGGTCGAAAAGAGATCGGTAGCGGTGGTGACCCCGGCGCGTTTGCATACCTCCCCGTAGGTCCGCATCGCCGGTTCGGTCAAGGAGAGGCCGCGAAAATCGATGCCCAGACGCCGCATGACGGGAAACATCGCCGCCATTTCCTGTAGTTCGCCGGTCGGCTCTCCGTGGGCGTCTTTGACCACCCCCTCGGCCTCGATCTCGTTGTCGTAGCCGACCATCTCGAGAGCCTTCGAGTTGACGCACATCAAATGGAAGTTCGAGAACATCACCGCGACCGGTCGATCGCTGCCGATCCGATCCAGATGGCGGCGGCAGAGCCGTTCTTCGCGCAAGAAGATGGGATCGAAACCCCAGCCGACCAAAGGCTTGTCCGGGGGAAGGTTTTTTTCGATCGCTTGCAGGTCGGCGATGACCGAAGCCAGATCCCCCTTCCCCCGCCACGACCCCCCCGTCGGATCGATCCGGTCGTGATAGCCGGCGTAGGGGTAATTCCATATCCCGCCGGCGATCGCATGGGCGTGACCCTCGACGAGTCCCGGCATCAAGACGAATTCGTCGAGGCCGGAATCATGGATGGGCTCCTCGCCGTCTCGGTTCCAAGCATCGGCGCATTTCGCATCGCCCACCGCCAGGATGTATCCGTCTCGGATCGCGACATGGGTCGCCTGCGGTCGGTTCGGATCCATCGTGACGATTTTCTTCGCCGAAAACACCACCGGCCGGGACATGATTTCTCCTTTCGCGCTCCCTTCGCGGGACGCTCGTATCATGGGCGCAGGCGAAAACGATCCGCCGGCGACAAGAAAAAAGGCATACCCTCTTTTCAATTCTGTTTCAAAATGACGCCTTGCAAAACGGCTCCCCCGCTTGGGGGTCGGCTCGGAATATTAAAAGGAGATCTTTCGACATGACGAGATATATGAGAGTCGTGAGCGGCCTGATCGGCATGACCCTGGCCCTCGGCGTTTTTTCGAGCGGCGTAGCGGCCGATGGCGGACGGTTGGTGATCGTCTCCACCCAGGTGCCGCGCCACCTCAACGGAGCCGTGCAGTCGGGGATCGCCACCGCGATGCCGAGCACCCAGATCTTCGCCTCGCCGCTTCGCTACGACGAGAACTGGGAACCGCAGCCCTATCTGGCCGAGAGTTGGAGTGTCTCGGACGATGGCATGAGCGTGACTTTGAATCTCGTGCGCAACGCCACCTTCCACGACGGCAAACCGGTGCGGGCCGCGGATGTCGCCTTTTCGATCCGAACCGTGCGCGACAACCATCCCTTCCAGTCGATGTTCGAGCCGATCGCCTCGATCGATACCCCGGACGACCACACCGTGGTGATCAACCTCGACAAGCCGCATCCGGCCTTGTTGCTGGCCCTTTCGCCGGCGCTGGCGCCGGTGCTCCCCGAGCATGTTTTCGGGGACGGTCAGGATCCGAAGACCCATCCGGCGAACTCGGCGCCCGTCGGCTCCGGCCCCTTCATGCTCGAAGAGTTCACGCCCGGCGAGGCGGTGGTGCTCAAGAGAAATCCGAATTTCTTCATCGAGAATCGTCCGCATCTCGACGAGATCATCATCCGCATCATCAAAGATCCCTCCGCCTTGCTGATCGCGATGGAAAAAGGCGAGGCCGATATGTACCCCTTCATGCCCGACAGCCAAGGGATTCGGCGCCTGCAGAAAGTGGATCATCTGCAACTGACGGATCAAGGCTATGCCGCGGTCGGCCCCATCAACTGGCTTGCCTTCAATACGCGCTCGGCGAAGTTGAGCGACAAACGGGTTCGTCAGGCGATCGCCTACGCGGTGGACCGGGACTTCATCGTCAAAGCCTTGCACCGGGGGGTTTCGAAAGCCCAGCGCGGCCCCATCATCGAGAGTTCGTCTTTCTTCGATCCCTCGATTCCCGCTTACGACGTCGACCTTGACCGCGCCAAAGCCCTGCTGGCCGAAGCCGGTTTCGCCGACGGCATGGCTTTGACCGTCGATTACATCCCCGGCCCCAAGGAGCAGCAGCAGACGGTGGCCGAATACCTCAAATCGCAGTTGAAGAAGGTCGGGATCGATATCACCGTGCGCGCCGCCCCCGATTTCCCGACCTGGTCGAAGCGCATCAGCAGCCACGATTTCGAACTGACCATGGACGTGGTCTTCAACTGGGGCGATCCGGTGATCGGGGTGCACCGGACCTATCTTTCCTCGAATATCCGCAAAGGGGTGATCTGGACCAACACCCAGCAGTACGTCAACGAGCGGGTCGACGAGATCCTCGATCAAGCGGCGGTCGAGACCGATCCCGCCAAGCGCAAGCGGCTCTACGCCGAGTTCCAGCAGATCGTGGCCGACGACCTGCCGATTTACTGGATCAACGCCTTGCCCTATCACACCGCTTACGACAAGCGCTTGGTCAATCCGCCGATGGGGATCTGGGGGACGATGCACCCCCTCGATCGGCTGAAGTGGTCGCAAGGATAAGGGGCGCAAGAAGACTCGACGAGCAAGACTCGATGAGTCCGATGATCGGGTCGGAAGACCTTGGCGAAGCCGCCGGCGAAAGCGAAATCCCTTTCGCCGGCGGGCGGCTTCGATCTCATCGCCCTCATCGATCCCATCGCCCCCATCACCCCTCTTCGATCAGCGCTCGCTCGGCTCTTGATCGACCCTCGATCGGCAATCGATCGGTGAAGACCCCCTTCTATGTCCCCTAACTACCTGATCAAGCGCCTCCTGTGGGGGGTGCTGCTGATGATCGGAGTGGTGGTCCTCAACTTCTTGTTGATCCGGCTTGCGCCCGGGGATGCCGCATTGGTGATCGCCGGGGAAATGGGCGGGGCGAGCGAGGAGATGCTGGCCTCGATCCGCAAGGAGTACGGCCTCGATCGCCCCTTGATGGTCCAACTCGGCCTTTATCTCGCCGATATGGCGAGGCTCGATTTCGGGCAGAGTTTCTATTTCAACCAGCCGGTGACGGGGCTGATCGCCCAGCGCGTCGGCGCCACGATTTTGTTGGTGATCGTGGCGCAGCTGCTGGCGATCCTTTTCGGGGTCTTCCTCGGGGTGTTGGCGGCGAGAAAGCCCGGCGGCCCGATGTCCGCTTTCGTCTCCGTTTTCGCGACCGTCGGCTATGCGGTTCCGGTGTTTTGGACCGGCATCATGCTGATCATCCTCTTCGCCTCGATGCTGCCGATCTTCCCCGTCGAGGGGATGCAGTCGGTCAAGCTGCGCGAGGCGGGGGCCGTGATCAAAGCGCTGGATATCCTGCACCACTTGGCGTTGCCGGCGTTCACCCTCGCGGTGATCTACCTCGCTCAGTACGCTCGGCTCTCTCGCGCCTCGATGCTCGAAGTGCTGGGCTCCGATTACATCCGCACCGCTCGCGCCAAAGGCGCTTTCGAATCATCGGTGCTTT
This sequence comes from Gammaproteobacteria bacterium, assembly GCA_965220535.1. GTDB lineage: Bacteria > Pseudomonadota > Gammaproteobacteria > HK1 > HK1 > HK1. Next base: position 2,724,039 of record OZ244833.1, read on the forward strand.
TCAAACACGCATTGTGGAACGCCGCGCTGCCGATCTTGACGGTGGCCGGGCTGCAATTCGGCAATCTGATTTCCGGCGCCCTGCTGGTCGAAACCGTCTTCAATTGGCCGGGCATGGGTCGGTTGGCATTCGACAGCATCCTGCGTCGCGACCATCCGACCGTCCTCGGCGTCCTCTTTTTCTCCTCGGCGATGGTCGTGGTGGCGAACCTGCTGACGGATATCGCCTATCGCTTCGCCGACCCGCGCCTGCGCGGCCGGACATGAGGGATCGACGTTGAGCGCTCCGGTTGAAAATCCGAGTGTCGAAAACCCGACGAGCCCCGATCAATCTCCCGATCGATCTCCCGATCAGTCGGCGCGCAGCCCGGCGGCGGAGGCGTGGGTCGCTTTTTGCCGCAATATCCCGGCGCTCGCCGGACTCTTGATCCTCTCGGCGATCGTCGTGCTGACCCTCTACGGCAGTTTTTTCTATACCGGGGACGCTTATGAAATCGTCTGGGCTCCCCACGAGCCCCCGCTGACCCAAGCCGATCTCCCCTTGGGCACCGACTACCTGGGGCGAAATATCGTTGCCGGGTTGATCTCCGGCGGCGGCCCGACCCTGGCCGTCGGCTTGAGCGCGGCCCTGCTGACGATGGTGATCGGCATCGCCTTCGGGGCGTTGGCGGGTTATTACGGCGGGTGGGTCGATATCCTGCTGATGCGGATCACCGAGTTTTTCCAAGTGTTGCCGGCGCTGCTCTTCGCGATGGTCCTGGTCACGCTTTTTTCGCCGAGCCTCGTCACCATCGCCATCGCCATCGGGGTCGTCAGTTGGCCGCAGACCGCGCGCTTGACCCGCGCCGAGTTCCTCAAAATCAAGGAACTCGAATACGTCACCGCCGCCCGCGCCATCGGCAGCCACGACCGCCGCATCATCTGGCGGGTGATCCTCCCCAACGCCGCCCCGCCGCTGATCGTCTCCGCGACCCTGACGGTCGGGGTCGCCATCCTCTTCGAAGCCGGGATTTCCTTCTTGGGGCTCGGGGATCCCAACACCATGAGTTGGGGGCTGATGATCGGGATGAACCGCGAATACATCCTCGATGCTTGGTGGCCGGTGACCTTCCCCGGCTTCGCGATCTTCCTCACCGTCTTCTCCGTCAGCCTGTTAGGAGACGGGATCAACGATGCCTTCAACCCGAGGCTGCGGGAGCGATGAGCCGGATACTGGAAATCGCCGATCTCGCGGTCGATTTCGATACCCGTTTCGGGCGGGTGCGGGCCCTCGACGGGGTGAGCGTCGGGGTGGAAGAGGGCGAGACTTTGGGGCTGGTCGGGGAAAGCGGCTGCGGCAAGTCGATCACCGCGCTGGCGACGATGGGCTTGGTGCCCGTGCCCCCCGGTCGTATCAGCGCAGGCTCCATTCGCTTCGACGACGAGGAGCTCGTCGAAGCCCCCGAATCCCGTTTGCGCAGCCTGCGCGGAGCGGAGATCGCGATGATCTTCCAAGAGCCGATGAGCTCTTTGAACCCGGTGTTCACGGTGGAGGACCAAATCGTCGAGGCGATCACCCTGCATCGGACGATCGGGCGGGATGCGGCGCGGCGCGAGGCGGTGGCTCTGCTCGAGCGGGTGGGGATCCCGGAGGCGGCGCAACGGGCGCGGGATTATCCCCACCAGCTTTCGGGGGGAATGCGTCAGCGGGTGATGATCGCGATGGCCGTCAGCTGCCGTCCGCGAGTGTTGATCGCCGACGAGCCGACGACCGCCCTCGATGTCACGGTCCAGGCCCAGATTTTCGATCTGCTCGGCGAGATCCAGCGCGAGTTCGGGGTCGCCATCATCCTCATCACCCACGATATGGGGGTGATCAGCGAGATGGCGGATCGGGTGGCGGTGATGTATGCCGGTCGGATCATCGAAGAAGCGGCCGCCGACGATGTCCTCGACCATCCGCAGCATCCCTATACCCGCGGGCTTATCGCTTGTATCCCGACCCTCGAAGACGATGCCACGCTGCGCGAGATCCCCGGGGTCGTGCCGCCCCTGCACGCCCTCGGCGCGGGCTGCGCTTTCGCGGATCGCTGCTCGCATACCGACCCCCGCTGCCGCCGCGAGCGCCCGGCGCTGGCGCCGACCGGCCACCACGCCAACGCTTGCTTCGCCGTCGCCGAGGGCCGGCTGTGAGCGATCTCTTCGAAGTTCGGGAATTGCGCGTTCGCTTCGATGCCGGGCGCGCCTCTCTTTTCGCCCCGCGGCGTTGGCTCGAAGCGGTGAGGGGGGTGTCCTTCGGGATCGAGCGCGGGCGTTCGCTCGGCATTGTCGGCGAAAGCGGTTCGGGCAAGACCACCACGGCGATGGCATCGATTCGATTGACCGAAGCGTCGGCGGGTCAGGCCTTGCTCGAAGGCGATGATCTGCTGGCCCTCGACGAGGCCGCGATGCGCGAGCGCCGCCGGGATGTGCAGCTGATCTTCCAAGACCCCTATTCATCGCTCAATCCGCGCTCGCGGGTGCGCGATATCCTGCGCGAGCCCCTCGATCTGATGGAGATCGGCACCCGCAGCGAACGCGAGGAGCGGGTCCGGGAATTGATCGATCTGGTGGGTTTGCGCTTGGATCAACTCCCGCTTTTCCCCCATCAGTTTTCCGGCGGTCAGCGCCAGCGGATCTCCATCGCGCGGGCGCTGGCCACCGCCCCGAAACTGCTGGTATGCGACGAGCCGGTCAGCGCTCTCGATGTCGCGATCCAGGCTCAGATCCTCAACTTGCTGTTACGCCTAAAAGAAGAGTTGGAACTGGGATATCTTTTCATCAGCCACGATTTGGGGGTGGTGCGATACCTCTGTGATGAGGTGGCGGTGATGTACTTAGGTCGGATCGTCGAAATCGGACCGCGCTCCGAGATATTCGAATCCCCCCGGCATCCCTATACCCGCACGCTGCTGGCGGCCGTACCCTCGTTGAGGCGGAGAAAGTCGCAGGGGATCAAGCGTCCGGCGGCCATCGAAGGCGATCCGCCGAGCCCCATCGACCCCCCCGAGGGTTGCGCTTTCGCCCGCCGCTGCCCCCATGCGCAAGATATTTGCACTCGCATCGACCCGGCGCTCGAGGCGCGAGAAGGCGCTCGGGTCGCTTGCCATTTCCCGGTGTCTTAGGAACGAAGGAACGAGCGAACGAAGGAACGAAGGAATACAAGGCAAGGGGAAAAAGGCCAAGAGGAAAAGTCCAAGAAGAGCTTGGTGCGAAAAGCGCCGACGCTTGCATCCGCAGGCTCGCGCACGATTCGCTCGCGACTCGTCATCGTTCGGATACTTGTATTTTCCTATCCTCGCCCCGATATTCGAACTTCGACGAAGGCGAGATGAAGGGCTTTGTCGAAGGGCTTTTGTCGAAAAGGTTTTCCCCCCAAGAGTCGTCGTTTATCAATCGTGAAATCTCAACCCGGTTCAGGAGGCTTTGCCGTGATGCAAGCGATAACGAGTCAAAGCGGGTCGATCTCTTCGATCCTGCGTATGTTTTCGAATCCTTCCCCTGACAAGCGCAAGGTCGAGATCGGAATCCGCATCATAGCCCTTGCCGCCGCGAGCGTTGCGATGGCGAGCCTGCTGTCGGCGATCCCGGCGAACGCGAGCGAGGGCTACGACGACACCGTCATCGACCCGGCCGCGCGACTTGCGGATCCCGAGCGCTCTTTTCCCGCCCCGGGCTTTCTCGTCGAAGCCGGCGGCAAGCATCATTGGTGGGGACACGACGACGATGCCGAAGGAAAAGAAGGCAGGTCCGGTCGTTTGGCCAAGCGAGTCAAACGCACCACCCACAAAATGCTCAGGAGGATCGATGCGACCCCCGAGCAGCGCGAGCGCGTCGATGAAATCGTCACCCGCTCGATGGACGATATCTTGGGGCTGCGATCCGAGTTTCAAAAGAGCCGCCGCGCGATGCTCGCCGTGCTGGTGCAAGAGGCACCGGATCAGGCGGCCTTAGAGGATATCCGCGACGACATGCTGCGATTGGACAGCGAGATCAACGCTCGGATCCTCGACGGGGTCATCGAAGTTTCCGAGGTGCTGACCCCCGATCAACGACGCAAGATCGTCTCTCGCTATTCCGGCAAGCGCGGCGGGTTTTTCGGCCGCCTTCATCGAAGATGGCACGACCGCTTTCATCACTACGATGACGACGACCACCACCATGACATGGATCGCGACCAGTTGTTTCAGTAAACCCCTTTGCCCTAAACGACCGAGACGCTGAAGAGTCGGGAGCATCGATAACTCCCTATCTGCCAAACCGCCCGTATGAGCGAGCGCTGTACTCATACGGGCGTCCTCGTCAAGAGACTCCATACGAACATGCCCCATATCGCCCGCCTGCTTGCCGGCATCCTCGCGGCTGTTTCGCTGCTCGGCTCGGTCTCGGCACTGGAGACCGAATGGGAATATGCAGAAAGAGGAGATGGTTCCTCTAATGAGAGGCATGATAGAACTATCGTTAAATCTGGAAAGTCTAACGATCCAAGCAATATAAACATTGGCCTAAGTTGCATTAGGTGGAGCGGCGAGGATGATTACAAATTAGTCATTTTCATGGCATGGGACGAAGTTATCAGCGATGAGAAATTTAGACCGGTGACCATTCGCTTCGATAATGGAAATCCGATAAACGATACATGGTGGGCAGGAGGAGAAGGAACGGTCACGGCCCTCTATTCTGAAGGTGCTGACCTCCGCCCTATGATCGATCTTATGATGGAATCCTCGATAATGTACGCATGGCTTATACACGAGGGAGCTCGCCGCGAAATCAAATTTGACCTGTCCGGTTTTTCGGACGAGTCAATCCCTGTATTGGAGCACTGCTCGTCGCTATTGGCAGGAGCGAATCGATAGCCCTTATCGGAGGAAAAAGCCGCCCGCTTGGCCGAACGATGTAATGGTTGACAATGCTGAATACGGGCGAGAAATACCGCTATCGTGGTTTGCAAAGCCCCTTTATCGGAAGAAGAATCCCTTCATCAGCAACCTCGGGAGAAAGATGATGAGCGGCGAAGACAAAGTGATCAAAGATATGCAAGCGGCTATCGAAGCGATAGCCAAGACCCAGCAAGATCAGGGTGCGGACATCAGGTTAATCAAGAGCGACGTCGAATCGATCAAGACCGATCTTCGTTCCATCCTCTTTGCTGTGCGGCGGAGGTAATTTCACTCACGGGGCACCTCTTGGAAGGTGCCCCATTTTCCTTGCGCCCGCTAGCCCACCGACCGACCCGCTGACGCTCCGCCCGCCGAGTCTACGGCGAGCGGAGGAGATAAGTAGAAGATGACATACACCGAGGTCGGGCATAACGATCTGTATACGCATCTTGGGGCTGGAGAGCCATTTATCTTTCAGGTCATGCATCTTTCCCTTTCAGAGAGAGCCGTGGTCGAAGGGCCGTTTTCAAAACCCGAAGCCAATGCCCGATAAGCGCTTACCGAGCAGGTGTCTTGATGTTTGTCTTGCCCGTCGCTTTCCGCTCGCTCTCGTCGAGTTGGCGATGGGTGGTGGGGGCGGGGTGGACGATCCGGGTACTGGCACCGCCGACATTTTCGCTTGCGGAAAAAAGACGTAATTAGATGTAACTAAGCGGTAATCCGTCGCGGTCGCTGGTGATCACCGACACCATGACCGCGACGACGCAAGACGGAGTGAGGTTTTACTTCACCGATACCGAATCCTCGCTCGGCGGTGTGTCGTCGCGGTCGGAGTTCTTGCGCTTCACCGATCCGGCGCCGAGGATCGTCTGCGCTCGCGGTATGAACGCGGACGACATACCGCCCCCGTGGACGACTGCGGTTGCGCTGATCGTCCGTGCGTTATACGACGGATCGGCGTATGACGCGCTCGCCGAGATGTCCTCGCTATCGATGCTGATGGCTTCCTATCGTGTTTGGATACCGGGGCAGCGCACCGCGAGGACATGACCGAGGAACTGACCGAAGCGACACCGCCACCGCGTCGCTGGTTCAGGTGCTGGCGGTGGGTGGACGGCGAGGTCGGTGTGAAGATGCGCCGGGCGTCGTTCGAAGACGGAGACGAAGCCGAAACCGAAACGTGGGTTATCGCGTATTGCGTTGAGCACGCCGACGATGTCGAGGGATGGCTGATCGAAGAGGTCGGCGGGCAACTGCTGGACGGCGAGCTGATCAGGGTTTCGGACGCGAAGCACGCGCTCGAAGAGATACTAGACACGCTGCCGAAGGTCGAGTCCGAACCGAAGGCACCAAAGACTTGCAGCGAGTGCGGCGCACCGGTCGTCGGTCGAGCGAATAACGCGCTGATTTGTTCCGACGCTTGCGCGAAAAATCGAACACGCGCGTCAAGACCCCGAGCGGAACCGAAGGCGTCGAGTCCGTGCGAAGTGTGCGGCGAGCCTATCGTCGGTCGAGTGCATAACGCGAAGACTTGTTCCGAGGCTTGCGCGTATGAACGCGAGCGTCGGATACTATGGGAGAGATACCATAGCGACTTATCGGTGCGTGAAGCAGCGCGCCAACGCATGAGAGAACGACGAGCGAAACTAAGGGCGACGAGACGCTGCGAAGAGTGCGGCGGTGCGATACCGACGAAGCGCAGTTTGCACGCGAAGACTTGCGGCGACGATTGCACCCAAGCCCGCGAGCGACGAGAAAGTCGAGTCCGACAAGACAAGCCCGAACACCGAGCGCGGAATCGTGAAAGAGCGTTGGAACATTATCGACGACGATGTGCGAGCATGACGCCCGACGAACTCGAAGAGCACCGAAAGAAACGCCGCGAGTCGGCGGCGAGACTTGCAGCGAAGAGGACGCCCGCCGAGCGTGAAGCCATGAACGCGAAGCGTCGTGCAGCGAGGGCAGCGAAGCGAGAGTGAGAATCCGTAAACGCGTCCGATGTTTCGAGTCTTGGAAAACGCCGAGCCGGCCAAGACTAGGACATCGGATGCGGGCACCGAGCACGTAATAATCGCCACGGCATGTCGTTCAGTCCGTGCTCGGTGCCATTTATCCGATAGCGTCGGTGATGTCCTCTATCGGACATCGTCGGCGCGGCGCCGGTCGCATCTCCCAAGTGGTGCGACCGGTGCCACCATCTAAAAAGAAACCGACGCGTGGAGCGATCCACGCGTCGGCGGTGAAGTATCGAAGGACGGACGCTGCGACGAAGTGAGCAGTATCGGTGCCGCGTCCTATTCGACCGCCCGACAAGCGAACGCGGTCGAGGTTCAGAGGTACGGATGAGCTTCCTTTTCGCGCCGGTGAATGACGGAGCTGTCGATGATCGTAATCTGAAATATCCGATAGACCATGCGCGGACGATGCCATCGGCGAAGTTTGTGCCGATGTTCGAACGCGTCGCTCCAAGTATCGAAGCGTATAGGCAGCGTCGCAAACTCGTCTTCGGGGTGTCGGTATCGGCGGGCGTCAATCTCGTACTGGACGGAGGGCTCGGCATCGGCATCGATGACGGCAAGAATCAATCGAGTCTTGCGGCGACATATCGCCGCTTGCTGCTCCGCAGATTCGCGCGTGGCATAGTGCACCGCGTCCGTCTTGTCGATGCGCGGACGGCAATATTCATCGAGATAGGCGGCAGTGCCGGAGACGCTGGTGGTTGCGATGAGGTAGTCGATTAGGTAGTGGTCGGTCATGGTGTTCTCGCGAGGATGACTGGCGACCGACACCGCGCCGGTCGCCGGTGGATGCTATCGATGCAGTGCTCGCAAGATGGCGCATTGAAGCACCAGTTGTTCATAGCGAAACTGCGCGAATGCAAGTGCGCGGATGTCGTCTTCGTCGCCGTGCGTGTATGCCTTATTGATGGCGTCGCGACTGATCGCTTTGCGTGCGTCTTTCAGCGACTCGGTGCTACAAACATCGATAGCCCAAGATGTCGCGAGCGACGACTGCGCTTGCGCGGATCCTTCGAAGGATAAGGCAAGGATGACCGCGAGCGCGGCGATGATTGCGTGTTTCATGGTGGAGTCTCCCAAGCGGTGAAGAGGACGACGCGGTGATCGACACCGCGCCGGTCGCCGGTGGTGATCAGTGTCGCAAGTATCGCTTGCATTCGGTCTTTGACTTGGTGACCGCTGCGGTATTGCAGTCTTGAGAGCAGTGGTCGGTCGACTCCGGTTTCAAAGCCAAAAAACAAGGCTTCGACAAGCGGCTACCGAGCGGGCGTTCCGACGCAGGTTTTGCCCGTTGCCTGTTCGGTCGCTCGATCCAAGTCGGCGAGGATATCCTCGATATTTCCGATACCGACGGAGAGCCGGATCTTATTCGGGCCGACGGGCCGATCCCCGCCGCTTTCCGCTCGATCTCGTCGAGTCGATGAAGGGTGGTGGAGGCGGGATGGACGATCCGGGTACTGGTGTCGCCGACATTCGCCGGATGGCACATGAAGCGGGCGGAGTCGATGAACTTCTCCCCCGGCTTTGCGTCCGCCCTCGATGCCGAGAGTGATCTCCGCCCAAGGCCCGAACAGGGCTTCGACAAGCGGCTATCGAGCGGGCGGACCGACGCTGGTCTTGCCCGTTGCCCGCTCGATCGCTTGATCCAAGTCGGCAAGGATATCCTCGATGTTCTCGATCCCGACGGAGAGGCGGATCATGTCCGGGCCGACCCCCGCCGCTTTCTGCTCGCTCTCGTCGAGTTGGCGATGGGTGGTGGAGGCGGGGTGAACGATCAGGGTTTTGGCGTCGCCGACATTCGCCAGGTGGCTCATGAAGCGGGCGGAGTCGATGAACTTCTCCCCGGCGTTGCGTCCGCCCTCGATGCCGAAGGTGATTACCGCTCCCGCTCCCTGAGGCAGATATTTGCACGCGAGATTGTGCCAAGGGCTCGATGCGAGCCCCGGATAATTCACCCAGCCGACTCGCGGATGGTCTTCCAAGAAGCGCGCCACGGCGTCGGCGTTGGCGCAATGCCGGTCCATGCGCACATGCAGGGTTTCGAGTCCTTGCAGGAATAAAAACGCGTTGAAGGGGCTGAGCGAAGGACCCAAGGTGCGCAGGGTCTCGCAGCGCACCCGCATCGTGAATCCGAAATCCCCGAAGGTCTCGTAAAAGCGGATGCCGTGATAGCCGGGCGAGGGCTCGGTCATCCCCGGGTATTTGCCGTTATCCCAAGGGAATCCCCCGGATTCGACCACCACCCCGCCGATCGAGGTTCCGTGTCCCCCGATGAACTTGGTGGCGGAGTGGGTGACGATATCCGCTCCCCATTCGAAGGGGCGGCAGAGGTAGGGGGTTGCCAGGGTGTTGTCGATCGCCAGCGCGATCTCGGCATTGTGGGCGACGACCGACACCGCTTCGATATCGAGCACGTTGACGATGGGGTTCCCGATGGTCTCGGCGTAGATCAAGCGGGTATTCGCTTGCAGGGCATCGGCGAAATTGCCGGGATCATCAGGCTCGACGAAAGTGGTCTCGATCCCGAGCCGCGCGAGATTCACCCCGAGTTGAGAGTAACTGCCGCCATAGAGTTTGTTGGAGGCGACGATATGGTCGCCCGCACCGAGCAGGGTCAGGAAAGCGCAGGACTGCGCTGCCATCCCCGAGGCCGCGGCGACCGCCGCCATCCCCCCTTCGAGCGCCGCCATCCGCTCTTCGAAGATCGCGGTGGTCGGGTTCGTCAAGCGGGTGTAGACATTGCCGAAGGTCTCCAAGTTGAAAAGCCCGGCGGCGTGCTCGGCGTTGTCGAAGACATACGAGGTGGTCTGATAGATCGGCGGCGCCCGCGAGCCGGTGGCGGCGTCGGGGATCTGCCCGGCGTGCAGACAAAGGGTTTCGATATGCCATTCGGGTTCGTTCATGGAGCGCTCTTTTCGGTTGTTCGAGTTTTGGGATCGTCATCGCTTTGCCGGCGCACGGTGTCGATGTCGGCAGCGGTGCGGAAGCGGCGGTCGATCGCTCGAAAAAGAAGGGCAGGGGCGGTATGGGTGGAAGCCGCCACGAGCCTTTCTTTCGATCTCTCTTTTGATCCCTCGGTCATTGCGGATATTTTCAGTACACGAGAGATCGCGGGCGTTTGCTCGAGATCACCTTGGTGTTGACCCCCATCCAGCCGAGCCCGCCGAAGAGTCTTGCGTATTCGATTTTCATGCAGCGATTCATGACCACTTCGAGCCCCGCTCGGCGCGCGATATCCGCCGCTTCTTCGTTGATCACCTCGAGTTGCATCCAGAGCACCCGGGCTTTGATAGCGACTGCCTCGTGCGCCAGCGCGGGGATGGCCTCCGTCGGACGAAAGCAGTCGACTATATCGATCTTCTCGGGAATATCCGCAAGGCGGGGGTAGCATTTTTGCCCCAACACCTCCTCGTAGCGAGGGTTGACCGGAAACACCCGATAGCCGTGATCGAGCAAGTATTTCGCGGCGAAATAACTCGGGCGGCGAACGCCGGCCGACAGGCCGACGACGGCCACGTTTCGGTTTTCCGACAGGATGCGGTGCAAGTCGGAGAGGCTTGGCGTCATTTCGAGGCTCCCTAAGGCAGCGATGCGGATAGCGTATTGTCGATCGGCAGGCTCGGGGTATCGAGGATATCGATCACCGTGCGTGCGATGAGAAGGGTGCGCCCGATACCGTGCGGCGTTTTTCGCATCGCCCGTTTGGCTTCGAGCCTGCTCGGGATCTCCAAGCGACGGGCGAGGCGATGCGCGGGGCACGGGGATCGTCCGATCCGGCGATCGAAAAAAGCCGCGCATATTTTATTCGCGCATACCTTCTCGATCCCTCAGCTCAGGCGTTTCGTCCTTGGCGATCGGCGGTGCGCACCGTTCTATCGAGAGGAGCGGGTCACGCCGCGAACATCGGCGCGAAGAGCGATATCTCGGCTCGGTCCATGATGTGTCGCCGCCGTTTCTCGCTTTCATTCCGTCCGGATATGAAACACCGCCTCATCGTGAAGTCCAAGGGCAGGGCAAAAGCCATCACCGGGAAGAGGGCGTTTCGTCCCTAGCGATCGGCGGTGCGCACCGCTCCGTCGGGCGAGGCGGCCGCGCCGCGAAGAGCAGTCCCTCGGTGCGGTCCACGATGCGTAGCCGCCCTTTCTCGCCCTCGCCCCGTTTGGACAAAATCCCGTGTCATCGTGAAGTCCGAGCAGGACAAAAGCCGTCGCCGCAAAGAGGGTGTTTCGTCACTAGAGATTGGCGGCGCGCACCAGTTCCATCAGCAGAGGCGACCACGCCGCGAACATCAGTACGAAGAGCAGTCCCTCGGTGCGGGCCACGATGCGTAGCCGCCGCTTCTCGCTTTCGCCCCGTTCGGACATGAAAATTTTCGTCATCGTGAAATCGAGAGGCAGGACAAAAGCCATCACCGCGAAGAGGGTCGGGGCGATCACCCCGCGCACCAGTTCCCAGCCGCTTGCCGAAGACAGGGGCTCGCTTTCGAAAGGGGCGGCGACGATCAGTGCCACCACCCCGATCACCATCGAGGCCCGCAGCACCCCGAAGGTTTGTAAAAAGACGCGCAGCGGGTTCACGCTTTTTTCGACCTCGCGCGGCTCGTGCCGCTTTTACCGGTCTTGGCGGTGGCTTTCGATGCCGCCTTGGGTGCGGGTTTCGCCGCGGTCTTGGGCGTGGCTTTCGATCCCGCCTTCGGTGCGGCTTTCGATGCCGCCTTGGGTGCCGCTTTCGATGCCGCCTTGGGTGCGGCTTTCGATCCTGCTTTGGGCACCGCTTTCGATGCCGCCTTGGGTGCGGCTTTCGATGCCGCCTTGGGCGCGGCTTTCGATCCCGCTTTGGGCGCGGGCTTCGATCCCGCCTTGGGCGTAGCTTTCGCTCCCGCTTTGGGCGCGGCTTTCGCTCCCGCTTTGGGCGCGGCTTTCGCTCCCGCCTTGGGCGCGGCTTTCGCTCCCGCTTTGGGCGCGGCTTTCGCTCCCGCCTTGGGCGCGGCTTTCGCTCCCGCCTTGGGCGCGGCTTTCGCTCCCGCCTTGGGTGCGGGTTTCGATCCCGTCTTGGGTGCGGCTTTCGATCCCGCTTTGGGCGCGGTTTTCGATCCCGCCTTGGGCGCGGCTTTCGATGCGGTCTTGGGTTTGGCTTTCGGTGCTGTCTTGGGCGTGGCTTTTGAAGCCGTCTTGGGCTTGGCTTTCGATGCGGTCTTGGGCTTGGCTTTCGGCGCCGTCTTGGGTGCGGCTTTCGGCGCCGTCTTGGGTGCGGCTTTCGGCGCCGTCTTGGGTGCGGCTTTCGGCGCCGTCTTGGGCGTGGCTTTCGGCGCCGTCTTGGGCGTGGCTTTCGGTGCCGCCTTGGGTTTGGCTTTCGGCGCCGCCTTGGGTTTGGCTTTCGATGCCGCCTTGGGCGCGGCTTTCGAAGCCGTCTTGGGCGTGGCTTTCGATCCCGCCTTGGGTGCGGCTTTCGATGCGGTCTTGGGTGCGGCTTTCGATCCCGCCTTCGCCGCCGCTTTCGCCCCGGCCTTCGGTGTGGCTTTCGACGCCTTGGCGGTTTTGGCAGTGACGCGCACGCCTTTGTTGGCGGTGGTTTTGGCAGCGGCTTTGACGGTACCTTTTTTACGTTTTCCCACCGTCTGCGCCAGCAGGCAGAGGATTTCGAACATCATTTGCGCTCCGCTGAGTCCGGTGATTCCCGAGGGATCGAAGGGCGGTGCGACTTCCACCACGTCGCCGCCGACGATATTCAGGCCGTCAAGGCCGCGGAGCATTTGTTGCGCTTCGTAGGTGGTGAATCCGCCGGATTCCGGGGTGCCGGTGCCCGGGGCGTAGATCGGATCGAGGCCGTCCACGTCGAAACTGACATAGACCGGTTTCTTGCCGACGACCGAGCGCGCCTTTTTGATCACCGCCGGCAGCCCCATCGCGTAGAGATCTTCGATATGGATGACGGTCATGCCCGAGTCGTAGCTGAAGCTCCACAGGGGTTCGCTCGGCCCGCGGATCCCGATCTGGATCGTCCGCTTCGGATCCAACGCCCCTTCCTCGACCGCCACTTTGAAAGGCCCGCCGTGATGGTGTTTATGCCCGAAGAGTTCCGACCCGGTGTCGCAATGGGCATCGAAATGCACCATGGCGAGCGGCTGACCGTGCACCCTTGCCAACGCTTTGAGGATCGGCAAGGAGATCGAATGGTCGCCGCCGGCGGAAAGCGGCAGGATCCCGGCGGCGGCGATGCCGTCGAAATAGCGCTCGATATCGGAGATCGCCTCGTCGAGGTTGTAGACCCCCTCGATGTAGACATCGCCGAAATCCGCCACTTTCGCGAGATCGTAGGGGCGCACCTTGGTTTGGTGATTGGTCATCCCCAAAAAGGTGGATTGATCGCGCAGATGGCGCGGCCCGTGGCGCGCCCCGGGACGATTGGTGACGCCCCCGTCGAAAGGAACTCCGATGATGCCGATATCGACACCTTTCTGACTCTCTTCGCTCTCGCAAAGCGGACGGCGCATGAAGGTGGCGACTCCGGTATAGCGCGGACGGTATTTCTCGCCCCATGCTTTTTTGCGATCATCGTGTACGCTGATCTTCGGCGACGATTTTTTTGCCATTTCGGATATCCCCTTTTGCTCCGAGCCGAGAGCGTTTTCCGCTTCGACGGATCGCTCGGCGAGTGGTTGCGGTATTTTCGAACGTCTTGGTTTCGAACGCTTCAATTCTTTCCAGTCGAAAGAAAGAGTCGGTAAGCCTATGTCGTATCGTATCATTGACCATTTTGCAAGGGGATGTCGGCGGCTTCTTCGCTTTTTGTCGGCGCGGGCCGAGGAAGTGCCGAGTATCGGGAAGGGCTATTCCCTCGCATTCCTCCTAGCCGGGGCGATGGAGTTTTCGGCCCGGCAATCGGTGGCGAGCGTATCGGGTTCGGGGAAGAGGCGGGGAATCGTCTCCGCTTCGAGATCTTGCGGTTGGCGGGGGGGTGTCGACTCTCCCGTGCGTCGCAGTCTTATTTTGATGGGAGAGTGAAATGTTTCGATCTTTCTTTATGAGTCGCCAATGGTTGCATTGGTCGATTTTGGGTAGCTTGGTGATCATTGGTGGCACTTATTACGAAGCGCAGATTGCTGTGTGGGTCAACAAATGGCTTAGGGATCTCTACGACATGTTCCAAGCCCATATCGAAAACCCTGGACAAGTGGAGGAGAAAGATTATTACCTCCATCTCGCCAGTTTCGCGAAGGTAGCAGCCGTCTATATAGTGATTGCGGTATCGCTGGATTTTTTTGTGAGTCACTTTGTATTTCGCTGGCGCACTGCCATGAATAACTACTATATGTCGCACTGGCAGTCTCTGCGTCATATTGAAGGTGCGGCCCAGCGTGTGCAGGAAGATACAATGTTGTTCGCTAAGATCGTCCAGACCCTAGGGACCTACTACCTGAAGGCAGTGATGATCTTGTTCTCATTTATCCCTGTGCTACGGGATTTGAGCGAAGAAATAACCGAACTTCCATTGATCGGGCAGGTAGACCATTCGATGGTTTGGATCGCGATCCTTTCCGCCGTCTGCGGGACCGGTTTGGTCGCCCTTGCGGGGTACCGCTTGCCGGGCTTGGAGTTCAATAATCAGCTGGTGGAGGCCGCCTACCGTAAAGAGCTGGTCTATGGCGAGGATCGCGAAGATCGGGCGCAGCCGGAAACCGTGAAGGAACTCTTTGCCAATGTGCGCCGCAACTATTTTCGCTTATATCTGCACTACCTCTATTTCAATGTTGTGAAGTGGTCCTATTTACAAGGTACTTTTGTCCTTCCCTATATCGCGATAGGCCCGACCTTCTTCGCCGGAGCCGTCACCATTGGCTTTATTAGACAGATCGTAGGGGCCTATGAAAGAGTATCAGGTTCTTTTGAGTTCCTAGTCAATTCATGGGATAGGATCATTGAACTGATGTCGATTTACAAGCGCCTCAAAGCCTTCGAAGCGTCGATCAAAGACAAATCGGGCTCGTCGACGATGCCTCCGCTCTACACGGAACGGTGATGGTTCCCTCATCGTCGCCACGGCCGTTGTCTTGGGAGTGCCCCTGTGCCTTCGCTTCCCTCGGCGGCGATTGATCGACGAATCGGAATCGAGATAGGCGTTGAGCCCAAATTTTCAACCCCGGTTCCTGACAATCCGAAGGGTGCGCGTTTCCAAAACGTGCGCCTTTCGTCTTGCCCCCTCCCCCTGACCGCTTTCTTCCCCACCCCCAAAATCAACACCCAAAGGAGACCCCCACACACCATGCTAAAAATCCTAGGCCGCCGCACCTCCGCCAACGTCATGAAGCCGCTATGGGTAGCAGACGAGATCGGTCTCGATTACGAGCAAGTCGATATCGGCGGAGCCTTCGGGGGCAATCAAGATCCCGACTATCTCGCGATCAATCCCACCGGTCTCATCCCTACCTTGGTCGAGGACGATTTCACGCTGTGGGAATCGAATGCGATCACCCGCTACCTCTGCGAAAAGTTCGCCGCCGGTTCGTTGTGGCCCACCGATCCGCGGACGCGGGCGATTGCCGACACTTGGATGGATTGGCAGCAGACGCTTTGCGCTCCGATGATGCGCCCGATCTTCTGGGGGCTGGTGCGCACCCCGCCGGAGCAGCGCGACAAACAAGGGATCGAGCAGGCGATCAAGGAAGGGCATCGGATATGGGGGATGCTCGACCGTCATCTTGCGGAACGTCCTTTCGTGGCCGGCGAGAGCCTGACGATGGGCGATATCCCCATCGGTCCGCAGGCGCATCGCTGGCTCGCTCTGGTCAAGGAGGACGAACGCCCGTCGATGCCTGCCTTGGAGGCTTGGTACCGACGCCTGTGCGAACGCCCGGCTTTCGCCAAGAACGTGCTGATCCCGATCGAGTAGATCCTAAGGTTCTTGATCCCGCGACCGAGCGCGCGACCTTCGAAGCCCTCGCATCCATCGATATAGAAGGGGCGACGCAAGCGAGCCGCCGGCGGGGATCGAAACCCGAGGGGATCCCGCCGAAGCATCGAAGCCGTGCTTTTTTTCGCAGGCCGGTTTCTTCGGGGGCTTCGCCCGGGACTAACAGGAGTTCGAGCGGTACCTTCGATCGATGGTCTTCGCCACCGCACGCACCACGAAACGCACCACGACCGATAGCGCGACCAAGAAGGACTCAAAAAGAGCACGAGCGAAAACGCGAACGGCCGATGGTTTCGGATCGACCGGGACGACACCCTCGCCGACGCGGCGGCGCGTACCGCCCCGACGATCACCTGAACGATCACCCGCAAACTCGTATCCGAAGACCCCGAACGCTACAAGGGCGCCGCCTTTCAAAGGATCCGAGATAAGGTTTTCGCGTTGCAGGCACCACCATGCAGGCCGCTGAACGCGCTACCGCATACGCTGCGACCATAAGGACTCGAAAAGGGCAGAGCGAATACGCAACGGGCCGGCGATTCCGGGTCGATCGAGGCGGCACCTTCATCGACGCGGTGGCGCGTACCGCCCCGACGATCACCCGATCGATCACCCGCAAACTCGTATCCGAAGACCCCGAACGCTACAAGGACGCCGCCTTTCAAAGGATCCGACGAGATAAGGTTTTCGCGTTGCAGGCACCACCATGCGGGCCGCTGAACGAGCGACTGCATACGCTGCGACCATAAGGACTCGAAAAGGGCAGAGCGAATACGCAACGGGCCGGCGATTCCGGGTCGATCGAGGCGGCACCTTCCTCGACGCGGTGGCGCGTACCGCCCCGACGATCACCCGATCGATCACCGGCAAACTTTTGTCCGAAGACCTCGAACGCTACGAAGGCCCCGTCTTCCAAGGGATTCGCAAGGGATTCGCAAGGGATTCGCGATAAGGTTTTCATCGCTGCCCGCGCCACCACGCACACTAAGAAACAAGGACTCGAAAAAGGCATGAGCGAAAACGCAACCGGCTGGCAGTTCTGGATCGATCGAGGCGGCACCTTCACCGACGTGGTGGCGCGCTGCCCCGACGGCCACCTGATCACCCGCAAACTCCTGTCCGAAGATCCCGAGCGCTACGAAGACGCCGCCCTCCAAGGGATCCGCGAGGTGCTGGGCTTGAAGCCGGATCAGCCGATCCGAGGCGTGGAAGCGGTACGCATGGGGACGACCGTCGCCACCAACGCCCTCTTGGAGCGCAAGGGCGACCGCACCCTTTTGGTGGTCAACCGCGGCTTCCGCGACGCCCTGCGCATCGGCTATCAGGCGCGGCCGCATCTTTTCGAACTCGATATCTCCTTGCCGGAGATGCTCTACGAGAAGGTGGTGGAGGTGGAGGGTCGTATCGGGGCGCAGGGCGAGGAACTGACCCCGCTCGATCGCGAAGGCGCACGCCGATCCCTGCGCGCCGCGTTCGAAGAGGGGATCCGCTCGGTGGCCATCGTGCTGATGCACGCCTACCGATGGCCGGAACACGAATCGGCGTTGGCGGAGATCGCGCGGGAGATCGGCTTTGCCCAGATCTCGGTCAGCGGCGAGACCAGCCCGCTGATGAAACTCGTCGGCCGCGGCGATACCACGGTGGTCGACGCCTATCTCTCCCCCTTGCTGCGCCGCTACGTGGATCGGGTGGCGCAGGAGTTGGGCCGCGATACCCGTTTGATGTTCATGCAATCGAACGGCGGCTTGATCGACGCCGCGCGTTTCCAAGGCAAGGACGCGATCCTCTCCGGACCGGCCGGGGGCATCGTCGGCGCCGCGGGCACCGCGACCCGCGCCGGTTTCGATCGCGTCATCACCTTCGATATGGGCGGCACCTCCACCGATGTCGCCCACTACCACGGCGGCTTCGAGCGCGCCTTCGAGACCGAGGTCGCCGGGGTGCGGATGCGCGCCCCGATGATGCTGATCCATACGGTGGCCGCGGGCGGCGGTTCGATATGCACCTTCGACGGCACCCGCTATCGGGTCGGTCCGGATTCGGCGGGCGCCGATCCCGGCCCCGCCTGCTACCGTCGCGGCGGCCCGCTGTGCGTGACCGATTGCAACCTTCTGTTGGGTCGTCTGCAGCCGGATTTCTTCCCGCGGGTTTTCGGCGAGAAGCGCGATCAGCCCTTGGGTCTCGATGCCGTCGTGGCGCGTTTCGAAGAGATGGCGGCGAGTATCGGCGAGCACACCGGCGATACCCCCTCGGTCGAGGAAGTGGCGAGCGGCTTTTTGCGCATTGCGGTCGACAATATGGCCAACGCGATCAAGGCGATTTCCGTGCGTCGAGGCCACGATATCACCGGCTACACCCTCAATTGCTTCGGCGGCGCCGGCGGTCAGCATGCTTGCCTCGTCGCCGACGCCCTCGGGATGGGTCGAGTGATGATCCATCCCTTTGCCGGGCTTCTCTCCGCTTATGGCATGGGCTTGGCCGATATTCGCGTTCTGCGGGATCGGGCGGTGGAAGTGCGGCTCGACGACGACGAGGGCTTCGCCCGCTTCACCGAGGCTTTGGATACCCTCGCGGGCGAGGCCGAGGCGGAGTTGCGGGCGCAAAGGATCCCGGCCGATCGCATCCGGATCCTGCGGCGGGCGCATATTCGCTATGAAGGAACGGATACCTCGGATCTGATCGAGGCCGGCGATATCGCCGACATGCAAGAGCGTTTCGAATCCGCCCACCGGCGCCGCTACGGCTTTGCGATGCCGGACAAGCCTTTGATCCTCGAGGCGGCGTCGGTGGAGGCCATCGGCTCTACCGAGGATGCGGTGCGCGAAGGTCCGTCAAGCCCGATCCCCGTTGACCCCGAGACCCCCGCGACCCCGCAGGCGGCGCCCGCAGACCCAAGCCGTCCCGCCTCCGGGCAGCCGCCTCGAGATTCCGAAGCCCCCGCCGAAAGCGCCGCATCGACGACACCCGATCCCGAACGCGAAGTCCCCGCCTTTTTCGAAGGCGAGAAGCGGCAGGTGCCGGTCTTTCGCCGCGAGACATTGGCCGCAGGCGCGATCGAAGGCCCGGCGATCGTCATCGACAGCGCCACCACCGTCGTGGTCGAGCCCGGTTGGCAGGCGGCCGGCGCATCCGGCGGCGATCTGATTTTGGAGCGCATCGTGCCGCCGACCCGCGAAAGCGCGGCGGGCACCGATTGCGATCCCATCATGCTCGAGGTCTTCAACAACCGTTTCATGTCGATCGCCGAGCAGATGGGGCTCACCCTGCAAAACACCGCGCACTCGGTCAATATCAAGGAGCGTTTGGATTTCTCCTGCGCTCTTTTCGATCCCGAAGGAATGCTGGTCGCCAACGCCCCCCATATCCCGATCCATTTGGGATCGATGAGCGAGAGCGTGCGCACGGTGTTGCGCGAAAACGCCCGCAGCATGAAGCCCGGGGATGTTTTCTGCGTCAACAATCCTTATAACGGCGGCACCCACCTGCCGGATATCACGGTCATCACTCCCGTTTTCGATCTGCCTTCCGATCCCGCCGATCCCGCCGCCGATCCCGACTCCCTCGCCGGCGAGGCGGCGACGAGCGTCCCGCCGGGCAGGATTCTTTTCTTTGTCGCCAGCCGCGGCCACCATTCCGATATCGGGGGATCCGTGCCCGGCTCGATGCCGCCGGATGCCCGTACGGTGGAAGAGGAGGGCATCCTCTTCGACAATTTCCGACTCGTCGACGGCGGGCGTTTTTTGGAAGAGGAACTGCGCTCGCATCTCGCGGCCGGGCCTTGGCCCGCTCGCAACCCGGAGCAGAACGTCGCGGATTTGAAAGCCCAAATCGCCGCCGGTGAAAAAGGGATCCGCGAGGTGCGCAAGATGATCGAGGATTTCGGGCTCGAGGCGGTGCACGCCTATATGCACCACGTGCAGGAGAACGCGAAGGAGCAGGTGCGGCGGGTGATCGACGTGCTGCGAGACGGGGAATTCGAACTGCCGATGGACGATGGCTCCTATATCCGCGTTCGGATATCGATCGACGCCGCGCGGCGCGAAGCGGTGGTGGATTTCACCGGCACCAGCGCCCAGCGTCCGAATAACTTCAACGCTCCGGCGGCGGTGGCGCGCTCGGCGGTGCTCTATGTTTTCCGTTGCCTGGTCAAAGACGAGATCCCCCTCAACGAGGGCTGTCTTGCACCGGTGCGCATCGTCATCCCCGAGGGCTCGATGCTGGCCCCGGTGCATCCGGCGGCGGTGGCCGCGGGCAATGTCGAGACCAGCCAGGCGATCACCGATGCGCTGCTCGGGGCGTTGGGAGTGGCGGCGCAAAGCCAAGGGACGATGAACAATCTTCTGTTCGGCAACGACCGCTGCCAGTACTACGAAACGGTTTGCGGCGGCGCGGGCGCCGGTCCCGGCTACGACGGAGCCGATGCCGTCCACACCAATATGACCAATACCCGCCTTACGGATCCGGAAATCCTCGAGTGGCGCTACCCGGTGGTGCTCGAGCGCTTCGAGATCGATCGAGGATCCGGCGGCGCCGGTCGCTGGAAAGGCGGCGACGGGGTGACCAGAAGGATCCGTTTTTGCGAGGAGATGATATTGACCGTCCTCTCCCATCGTCGCGAGATCCCCCCTTACGGCATGGCCGGCGGGGGCGTCGGTCGCTGCGGGCGCAATCGCATCGAGCGCAAAGACGGTCGCCTCGAAGTCTTGGGGGGACAGGCTCAAGCCGAGGTCGCGCCCGGGGATGTTTTCATCCTCGAAACCCCTTCCGGCGGCGGCTACGGCGCGGTCGATCGTTCGGCCCCGGAGAGCGAGGGCGAGGTCAAGTGAGGAAGGGCTGAAGAAAAGAGTGCGCTCGGATCTCGAATGCCCGAAAGGCATCGGCGCTTTTTCGGCCCGATTCTTTGGCGACTTCGTCGACTTCCGAGGGTGTGGTTGGATGGCGTGACCTGCGGGCGCAATCGCATCGAGCGCAAAGAGGGTCGCCTCGAAGTCTTGGGGGGTCAGGCTCGAAGCCGAGCTCGCGCCCCGGGATGTCTTCATCCTCGAAACCCCCTCCGGCGGTGGCTACGGTGCGGTCGATCGTTCGGCTTCGGAGAGCGAGGACGAGAACGAGGTCAATTGAGCAAGGGCTGAAGAAAAGAGTGCGCTCGGGGTTCGAATGCCCGAGAAGCACCGGCGTTTTTTCGGATCGACTCTTTGTCGACGTCGTCGACTTCCGATGGCGTGGTTGGACGGCGTGACCTGCGGGGGCGTCGAATCGCTGCGGGCGCAATCGCATCGAGCGCAAAGAGGGTCGCCTCGAAGTCTTGGGGGGTCAGGCTCGAAGCCGAGCTCGCGCCCGGGGATGTTTTCATCCTCGAAACCCCTTCCGGCGGCGGCTACGGCGCGGTCGATCGCTCGGCCCCGGAGAACGAGGGCGAGAACGAGGTCAAGTGAGCAAGGGCTGAAGAAAAGAACGCGCTCGGATATCGAATGCCCGAAAGGCATCGGCGTTTTTTCGGATCGATTCCTTGTCGGCTCTTTGTCGACTTCCGATGGCGTGACCTGCGGGGTCGTCGAATCGCTGCGGCCGCAATCGCATCGAGCGCAAAGACGATCGCTTCGAAGTCTTGGGGGGGCAGGCTCGAAGCCGAGCTCGCGCCCGGGGATGTTTTCATCCTCGAAACTCCCTCCGGCGGCAGCTACGGCGCGGTCGATCGTTCGGCCCCGGCGAGCGAGAACGAGGGCGAGGTCGCGCTCGGGGATGTCTTCATCCTCGAAGCTCCTTACCGGCGGCGGCTACGGCGCGGTCGTTCGCTCGGCCCCGAAGAACGAGAACGAGAGCGAGGTCGCGCCCGGGGATGTTTTCATCCTTGAAACTCCTTCCGGCGGCTACGGCGCGGTCGATCGTTCGGCCCCGAAGAACGAGAGCGAGAGCGAGGTCGCGCTCGGGGATGTCTTCATTCTCGAATCTCCTTCCGGCGGCGGCTACGGCGCGGTCGATCGTTCGGCCCCGAAGAACGAGAACGAGGGCGAGGTCGCGCCCGGGGATGTTTTC
Source organism: Gammaproteobacteria bacterium (assembly GCA_965220535.1). GTDB lineage: Bacteria > Pseudomonadota > Gammaproteobacteria > HK1 > HK1 > HK1. Next base: position 2,745,903 of record OZ244833.1, read on the forward strand.
ATCCTCGAAACTCCCTCCGGCGGCAGCTACGGCGCGGTCGATCGTTCGGCCCCGGCGAGCGAGAACGAGGGCGAGGTCGCGCTCGGGGATGTCTTCATCCTCGAAGCTCCTTACCGGCGGCGGCTACGGCGCGGTCGTTCGCTCGGCCCCGAAGAACGAGAACGAGAGCGAGGTCGCGCCCGGGGATGTTTTCATCCTTGAAACTCCTTCCGGCGGCTACGGCGCGGTCGATCGTTCGGCCCCGAAGAACGAGAGCGAGAGCGAGGTCGCGCTCGGGGATGTCTTCATTCTCGAATCTCCTTACCGGCGGCTACGGCGCGGTCGTTCGCTCGGCCCCGGCGAGCGAGAACGAGAGCGAGGTCGCGCTCGGGGATGTCTTCATCCTCGAAGCTCCTTCCGGCGGCGGCTACGGCGCGGTCGTTCGCTCGGCCCCGGCGAGCGAGAACGAGAGCGAGGTCGCGCTCGGGGATGTCTTCATTCTCGAATCTCCTTACCGGCGGCTACGGCGCGGTCGTTCGCTCGGCCCCGGCGAGCGAGAACGAGAGCGAGGTCGCGCTCGGGGATGTCTTCATCCTCGAAACCCTCTCCGGCGGCGGCTACGGCGCGGTCGTTCGCTCGGCTCCGGCGAGCGAGAACGAGAACGAAGGCTAGGGGTCAGAGGCAAAAAAGCGCGCCCGATCCCGAGAGCCCGCAAAAAGCCTGCCGAAGGGCACCGGCGTCTTCTCGGATCGACCCCTGCGAAAGCGCCCGATCCCGAGTCTTTTTCGCGACGGAACGAAGCGCAAGACGAGAGCCCGCTATCGGCGTCGTTTTCGCTGGAGTACACTTCGCACCCGAGATTCGTGCGGGCTTCGACAAAATAAGACGGCATCGGGCGGACGGCCCCGGCGGTTTTGCCGCCGCCTTTTCGAAGCCGATTCGATCGAGGGCTGTGACAAAGCCCCGGGCTCGATTCGAAAGTCGAGCGCCGAGCGCCACGGGTCAAGCGTTCGGATAACGAGAACAAGAGAAGCCTCACCAAGAGAGGAAGAAGCGATATGTTTTCAGGGCTGCTCGACCTGCCGTGGTGGGGGTATGTGCTGGCCACTTTGGCGCTGACCCATCTCACGATCATCTCGGTGACGATTTATCTCCATCGTCATCAGGCCCATCGCGCCCTCGATATCCACCCGGCCTTGGCGCATTTCTTCCGCTTCTGGTTGTGGCTGACGACCGGCACGGTCACCTCGGAATGGGTGGCGGTGCACCGCAAGCACCATGCGAAGGTGGAATCCGCAGAGGATCCCCATAGCCCGAAGATCCACGGCATTCGCTGTCTTTTGCTCCACGGGGCGGAGCTCTACCGCATCGGGGCTGCGGACGCCGAAACCATCGCCAAATACGGTCATGGCTGTCCCGACGATTGGCTCGAACGCAATCTCTACAAGCCGTGGACCAATCGCGGCTATTACCTGATGCTGGCGATCGATCTCGTTCTCTTCGGCCCGATCGGCATCACGATATGGGCGGTGCAGATGGCGTGGATCCCCATCTTCGCCGCCGGGGTCATCAACGGCCTCGGTCACTGGTGGGGCTATCGCAACTACGAGACCTGCGACGCCTCCACCAATATCGTTCCTTGGGGCATCTTGATCGGCGGCGAGGAACTGCATAACAACCACCATGCCTTCGCCGGCTCCGCCAAACTCTCCGGCAAATGGTGGGAATTCGATATCGGTTGGTTCTATATCCGCCTCCTCGAAAGCCTGCGCTTGGCCCGCGTGCGACGACTGCCGCCGGAGGTGGTGATGGTTCCGGGCAAGAAAGACGTGGATATGGAAACCATGCGCGCGGTGATTTCCAACCGCTTTCAGGTGATGGCGGATTACGCCCGCAAGGTGCTGCATCGCGTCCATGCCGAGGAGGTCGAGAAACTCGAGAGGATCGATTCTTGCCAGCGCGGCTTCTTGAAGTCGGCGCGCTCTCTTCTGATCCGCGAGGATTCCCTGCTGAGCCTCGAGGCCAAGCAGCATTTGGAACAGGTTCTCGCGCGCAGCGATGCGCTCAATATCGTCTATCGTTACAAATGCCGCTTGCAGGCGATCTGGCAGCAGCGTCATGCCAATCACGAGCATCTGGTAAGCGGTCTGCGCGAATGGTGTCGGCAAGCCGAGGACAGCGGGGTGCGGGCACTGGAGGAATTCGCCCGCACGCTGCCGGAGTACGCGGTACCGCCATCGCCTTCGCAAGGCTCGGCCTGACGCGCTCGGGTATGACGGACTCGCCTCGCTTCTCGGCTCGTTTCGCGAGAAGCGTCGAATTCTCGAATTCTCGAATTCGAAAACGACGGCGCCGAAGAAAGGGTCGGCCTTGGTGCCTCGACCCTCGGCAAAAGCCCCCGAAGCCTTTTACGCCCTCTCGGCGCTTCGAGGCTTCACCGAGAGACGAAAGCCATTGTCGATGATGCGGAAGCTCGAGACCTCGACGATCGACGGTTCGATCCTGCGGCCCTTCGCTTCGCGCCAAGGGCTCCAAGGGTCGGCAAGCAAGAATCGCGGCCAAGAGCCCGAGTTCGACGAGGCGGGCTCGAACGAACCGCCGAGGGGCAAGGCATCGAGTCGTCGTTGTCCTTGCGATCGCCCGATTACCGGTTGTCGCCGAGAGCGATATGAGCGTAGGATTCGCTTTCGAGTCATTCGAGCGTGGTTGTTTTCGGGTATAATCGGCAATCGTTCGAGGGATTCTTTCGGCTTGGCGGTCGTGCCCTGAGGGTATCTTCGCCTTGCTTCGGATCCGCTCTTTTTTTCGTGTACACTTTCGCTCGCAACACAATGGAAGGACGTCGCTTGCTTTTTATAAGGTGTTGGCACCGTTGCTCCCACTTGAACGATTTGAGAAGAAAGGTACAATCCCAACCTGCACTTGCGGGGGGAGTGGCTCCGCAAGGCTGCTTGGCAGCCATGCGCTATTCCCCTGACGTGCAATTTCAGCCACGAGGCAAAGCCATGTACGCTTTGAGGACTTACCTTGCCGATCCGGCCGAATGCTCCCTCCCCCGCAATTTCGGAGGAGCGGGAGCCGGCGGTGCACATCAACCGGAGGACATAGGAATGCACATCTTCACATCCGGGCGGTTCCCGGCGGCCGGAGACGCCCTCATGCGCATGGCGCGTGCCACCCTTGCGGCCCTTGCAGTGCTTGCCATCGGTGCTGTCAATCCGGTTTTGGCACAAACCGGGGAGACTGCCGATCCGACAAATCCTAGCAGTCCCACTTCCGCCACCACCACGGTTTTCCATAACCCCGCGGTTCTTTGTGAGGGATGCGGAGGTTCGTATGACTTGGTTCTGATGAATCTTGTAGAAGATGAAGATGGAACATCGGGCACGAGTACCTATGCCACCGCCTTCGGAGCGGCGATGGATAGCCGCACTAACGGTTATCTCGTCTTCAAAGAAGGGGACGATGACGAAGAATCGAGGGTCGTCAATATTCAAAGCGTTTTCCTCGCTGCCGGTGAAGACGATACGGCGAGAGCCGAAAACGCGGTTTTTCTGCAATCGAATCGTGTATCCCCCAACGATCAGTTGAACGCTAGCACCGTGGATTTGCTCTTGGATGACCGGGTCGCGTGGAAAATCTCCGATGATCTCGATTTCGCGGACGGCTACGAGCTGGTGCTAAGGCTTCGAAAAGGGCATGGGTATGAAGCCGGCGATACCATAGAGATGATCACGCTCTCGGGGACGGCTGGCGATCTCAAGCCAACCACGATCACCCATATACACCTGACGGGTTGGGGATTCTCGGCCGAAGCACCGACGCAAATCACGAGCTATAACGGCGCAGGAGATACTAATACCGACGAGGACTGCACCAACGATACCGCCAAATATTGCATCGTCGAACTGCCCCAACCGACTTCCAATGAAAACGGAAGCCACCCTTCCAGCATCACCAGTACCCCCCACCGAAATCTAACCAAGTCATCTGAGGCTATGTACGATTTGCAGCCGGACCTTACGGATGCATCGGAATCCTCGGCCACGGCTAGTTTTATGTCAAAGGCGGCTGGCGATTGGGGGCCGGATAATAGGAAAATCACGATCGATAGATCCAGTACGGCTCTGCGTGATTCGGAAAGCCACGTCTATACGGCTAACTGGGTTTATTGGATTCCGAATGTCAGAGCGGGTGATTCCAGAAGGCTGAGAGGTGCGCTCGGGACAATCGATAACACGGCCGATCTCTATAGTTCGAAAGAAGTTCGCATCATTCTGGATGCCAACATCCCGGAGGTATGCGAAGGAGATAATGGATCCACCTTCTCTCAACTGGTGCGCAATCGTCTGATCTACGCCCGCGAGCTGATCGGTACCAATCAAACGACGCTGCAATATCCGAGCGATGCCACCAAGAGACCGACCTACGAGATCGTCGCGCGTCGGCAGATCGACCCCGGCAACGCCGGTGATATCACCATCAGCATCCAAGGCGCGACTTTCGGCGAAGATGTCACCGTCGATGATGTGAGGTTCATTCCCGCGCCAGGAACGAATATGTCGGACTCGAGCAAGATCACCATTGCCTACGGAAGAGGCGGTCTTGCGGGCGAAAGCGAGGTCGTCTTCAACATCGGAGTATCCGATCATTCCGGATCAGGTGCTGCTCCGGCTAATCACCGGATGGCTTCGGGCGACAAATTCGTGATTTCCTTGCCTCATCTGACGCAAGTGAATCTCGATCAGAGCATGGTTACCATCGGTTCGAGTCTCGTATCGACGCAGGTCGCCGGGAGAAATAACTTCCCGGATGGCAGGAATGCCATTTCCAAATGCGTCAGTGATCGTCAAAGTTCGGATGCGCGTTCTTGCATCTATGCAAAAAGGGCTTCGTTGGTGAAGGATCTCATATTGGGCCCGGCGGGACAGGATCTGGTCGCGTATATCGACAATCAGGATCGCACCAAGTTCGCCGCGAGAGGTCCGGTCAGAAGGATGAGTTTCCCGCCCGGTTTCAACAACAACGGCAGTACGACGACGACGCATACCAATGTGCTGAGTCTGGGCAAACTCACTTTCGATGGCGTCATTGGGGAGCTGCCCGCCAATGCTTGCTCCGACCCCTTTAAATCTGACGTCGATTTGCGTCCCTTGGGGAAAGACGGGAATCCTTTCCAATTCGGAAGCGATGACAAGATCGTCGTGACGATCGAGCCTAACCCGACCGGGGCCAACGGCTTGTTGCTGATGCAGCGAACCAAGGATAAGGACGGCGACGACCCCGGTACCGCGGTCGAGGTGATCCCCGCTTCCGCCAATGGTTTTGCGGAGATAGACCTCAGTGATGCCGACAATATCACGGGCGAGTGGGAATTCTTCTTCATGCCGGGCTTCAACGATATGCGCTATGGAGAGACTCGCTCGATGAGGGCGGAACTTCGCTTCGGCGATGGGGACTATATGAACCTCACCTCCAACCCGGCCAACAGGGAGATCACCCTGACGGTCGACGGTATCGGAGCGAAGGCCCTCGCTTATGCGTTGCCGCCTCCGCAGTCTTCGGACGAGTCGTTCATTCGCATTCGTTGCGAGCAGGGTGCCGGCAGCAATGGCAGCTGCCAGATATCCTTGGAATGCTTCAATCATCATGGGGATTCTTGGTTCGCCGATGTATCGAACGCGATTCCGAGCGGTGGCGTGACGGTGCTGAATCGGGCCGATATCTCCAGAATCCTTTCGACCGATGGTTTCAATCCCACCACGGATTGGGGTACCGATGCCGGGCGTCTGTCTTGCCAGATATTCGCCGAATCCGGCGCCGACGTGACCTCTCATGTGTTGGTGCGCTCCGGCAGTTCGCTGACCAACAACACCTTCGTGGATTTGGGGAACAACAACTGATCGAAAGTCTTCTTTCGATCGACCCTTCGGCGGAGGATCTCGACCCACTGGCCGAGATCCTCCGAATCCCCGAAGGAGGCTGAAAGAGCGGCGCGTTTATGCGGATGTATCCCGGATACATCGTCGCTTTCGACCGAAGCCCGGTTCCCGATTGCGGGAGCCGGGTTTTTTTTATGACCCCCTTCGAACGAGACCTTCGGTCAAGCAAGGGAAAAGCAGCCTCGGCGGCTTGCGGGCGAAATCATGCGGGCGAAAGAAGGGGGGTATCGCGGGCTTGCAATCGAGGCGAAGAAATTTAGGGGGGATGCGAAGGGATGCCAAGAGGGGGAATTCGACCCTCGATTCGAAAGACGCATCGGTTCTAAGCGGCGGGTTCCAAGCGGCGGTCGATCGGATATCGAGGCCTCGCCCGCGGACATGGCGCGGGCACGATATTCCGGGGGTATTCGGCGAAGACGGTCTTGTCCCGAAAAGGGCTTTTCAATAACAACGAAGCGGGGCATCGCTTCTTATCGTCGCATACCATCCATATCCTTCATTGTCGGCATCATCGCCCATCGGACCTTGCACCCACCCTCATCGATCCGTGTCTGCGTCTTCCTTTCGATTATCACCTCGTCTTTCGCCTCGCTCCGCATCTCATGGGCGGGGGGCTGCCATCGCATGGATGAGCGGGGCCTTGGTGTCTTTTTTGACGATGGCCATCGCTTCGAGGGAGCTCTCCGCCGAATTGACGATAGTGCAGATACTCTTCCTGCGCAGCCTTCTTTGTCTTTCCTTGCTCGGCTTCATCATTCTTTTCTTGGGCGTGCGACGACCCGGGGCGCATTGGGGTTTCGGTCGAGTGCTGACAAAGTCCCCCTTGTTGCATATCGGGCGCAACACCGTGCACTGGGCTTCGCAATATGCATGGACCTTCGCGGCGGTGTCGATTCCCTTGGCCGAGGTCTTCGCCATCGAGTTCACTTCCCCGATTTGGACCGCGCTGATCGCCACCTTCGTGCTGGGCGAGCGTCTCAATCGCTGGCGCCTCGTCGCTATCGCCCTCGGTTTCGTCGGCACCATGATTATCCTGCGTCCCGGATTCGCGGCGATCCATCCCGCTTCTTTGTCCGCGCTTGCCGCCGCCGTCGGTTTCGCCATCACTTATGTGGTGACGAAAAAACTGGTTGCCATCGAATATCCGATCGCGATTCTTTTTTGGATGAATGTTACGCAACTCCTGCTCGGAGCCGCTCCCGCCCTTTTTCTGTGGGTATCTCCCACGGATTCGATGCTGCCGTGGATCGCGGCCTTGGGTATCGCCGGCCTCTCTTCCCACTACTGCCTTTCTCGCGCTCTTCGCTGTGCGGATGCGACCATGGTGGCGCCGATGGATTTCCTACGCTTGCCGGCGGCGGCGGTCATCGCGTGGTTGATGTATGCCGAAGCCCTCGATCCCTTCGTTTTCATCGGCGCGGTGATTATCTTCGCCGGCAACTGGATCGGTATCCGGCGGGGGTAGGGCATCGGCGAGATCCGATGGCGGCTCGATGCCCGATGCCTTATGATGTCGGCATCGAGATATTGAGGAGATCCCGAGGTTTTTGCCTCGGCGCACCGACGCGGCGTCGATATCGGGGTTGCACTGCCGGCGAAGACGGTTAGAATCGCATTCGTGGATCAACGGCGGAATCGGTTTTCGACCTTCTTCGCCGGTGCCCGTGAAGATCGAAGTCGGTTATATTCGCTCGGTCGACGAGGGCGTTTGGCTTCTTGGCGAGTCGGGCGAAAGCCCTTGTTTTCGCCTGCGCTTCGACGGGGAAATCCTTGCCGATGGATCGGCTCGAGGATTCTCGGCTTGGGGAGATGTTTCGGTATCGGCCCGATACCGAAAAAGGGGCGTTTGCGTATGCCGCTCGAGCGACTCGCTCTCGCTTGGGCTCATCGAAAGCCGAATCGAAATATGTCGACGCTTCGTAAGCCGAACAAGGGATAAGACGAAAGAGGGCGGGATGAATTTTCTTCGCTGCCGATTTTCGGGTATGATCCGCACAAAGCATGGCATTTGTCTTCTCGCGATAAGATGCCCTGCCGATGAGTCGAAGGGAAAGCGACCTTTCCCGTCGTTTCGCCGAAGACGTTAAAAGTCCGCCGAGAGTGGTACCATATCAAGAGGGCGGGCGTCATTGCCATGGATAGAATGAAGTTCCACACAGCAAACAGGCAGGTTTCTTCCTGCATTGAGTTTTCGAGGAGCGCAACATGTTCATCAAATCGTTTTTTGCCGAACCGGCGGCCGTTGTCCGGCCCCGGCTGATCGTGTCGGCGGCAGGGCGCGTTCTGGCGGCGCTCTTCATTGCCGCGGCGGGCCTTGCGCTATCGGCCCAGTCCGCGTTCGCTCAACTGCAGCAAGGGGCGTCGCTGAAATACCACGCGACTTTGGTCAATCGACCCTCCCTCTCGGTGGAAGCACCTCTCAATGCAGCACCTTCGGGCCCCATGATCGTTCTAAAGCATACCTTGGCGGGTAGCGACAACAAAGCGGAAATCGGGGGATTCAAGGTCAAGGGCTCTGATGGAGAGTATTTGACAGGCGCAGACCTGACAGAGGAGCGAAATAAGTACACGGTTATTCGTCTCTACACGCCCAAGCAAGAGTTTATCAGTGCCATCAAGACCCGGTTATTGAGTGGCACCACCGGTAATCCAACTGGTAACTCCCTTGAAGTAGGGACTGCGACCCTGACTTCGGGCGATCGCGGAGGGGATGATTTTATCCAAACGAAAACCAGCAGAACCAACGGTGTTATCAATGATGCGCAGTACAACATCGTCTTGGAGCTCTATAACAATCATGGCTTCGTCGGTGGAGACGAGATCGAAGTCGCGGTCGTGAAGCCAGCTGAAGGTACTGCGGCTGAGGTCGAAGAGACCCTCTTCACGATGGTCTTGCATAACTTGGACTTCGGGACCGATGACGATATCTACACCGTGAACGCAAAAGCGGGAATGAATGAAGAATATTCTCTTGCGGAGCCGCCGGCCAATAGCCGGGGTGTCGGAAGCTTGCAATACAAGCTCATTCCAGGTGGTGCTGTTGGATCGGCTCCTGATTTTGAATCTGATAAATACGGATTCCTCCCCGCCAACGTTTGGGGATCGGACACCGCACACATTACGGGCAGCAATCGCAACTTCCTGCGCGTGAGGGGTTCCAATGCGGCGGCGACGGCTCGTGCCAAGAGTACTGGTAGAGATGAGAATGTCTACTACTACATCAAGGATGGTAACGATGTGGTGATCAGACGTCCTTATAACTTCTATCTGATCGCGGGATTGAGGAACGATGACGTCGACGATGGCATCCCGACCTTCGAGCAACGGATGTGGTGCGGCAAGGATAACTGTACCGAGACACCCACCCAAGGACGGGTTCGGGTTTACGCCCGTGAAATCTTCGGCTCCGATGCCACTCGTCTCGAACTTGCCCGTCCCTCGGCCGCCAATAGGGCGAGCTATTTCGTATTGCGCGCCCGTAAGAGGATCGGCCCCAGCAACAGTGCCGATGTCACCGTGAATGTCATCGGTGCAGTCTTTGCAGGGGAGATGGAGCCGAGGCACTTCAGAGCTCTCAAGAGCGATGAGAACGGCAATAGCGGGATCACCGTTACCAAGAAAAGCGGGGGAAGCACCGGTGATTCCTCGGTCGTTTATACCGTGGAGACGAATAGCACCGGTGTGATCGATGTCGGAGATATCCTGCGCATCGATATTCCCGCTTTGACCGGTGCCGATCTTTCCGACGGTTCTCATGTCACGATCAACTCGACCGTACATTCCACCCGGGCGTCGGGCTCGCGCTTCAACTTCCCCACCGGGGTGAACGGGGTTTCCAAGTGTCTCTCCTATCGCATCGCCGAGTCGCGGGAATGCGTGCTCGCCACCTCTCACGATGCGGTGAAAGCGACGATCACCGCCATCGTCGGGGCTCCCGGCAACTACGCTTCGATCAACGCGAGCGATACGACCACGTTGATCTCGCATAGCGAGGATCCTCGCGATGCGATCCTTCCGCTGCATATCGATGCCGGAGACTACGGGCGTAACTCGTCCGGCGAAGTCAACGCCATCGCGATGGGCGCCGCTCGTGTGGTGCTCGAAACCGAAACGACCGTCGACGGGATCGATCATGGTGTCATGCAGGCAAACGGCACCCTCTTCGAGATCGGACCGGCCCATAGCGTCACCACGACGATCGGCTCCGGGTTGATTTTGACGGTATCGCCGACCCCGACGCATGGTCATGTCGTTGTCAGCAAAGCGGTCGACAGCACCACTGGAAGGCGCGAACTCGAGCAGGTGGCTTCGGGAAGCATCAGAGAGCGCATCTACCTGAGCGAAAGCTCTTCCAAGGTGTCCGATCTCTACGAGATTTTCTACATTCCCAGTGAGATCACACCGATGAGCGGCGGCTCCACGTTCACCCTGAGCGGCGAAGTCGATTTGAGTTCCGATGAGTACCAAGACGAAACCGCCACCGGTAGCCGCACCGTAACCCTGCGACTCCACGCGGTGGAGGCGAAAGCGAAGGCTTATGCCATTCCGCCTCCGGCCTCTTCGGATCAGGCATTCATCCGGGTTCGCTGCGAGGATTCGACGGGCTGCGATGTCTCGCTGAACTGCTCCAACCAAACCGGCAATGCATGGTTCGGTTCCTTGGAGGAGCGTGTCGGTGCCTACGCCACGACCGTCGTGACCGCGGATACGATCTCTCAGACCCTCGCCTCCGATGGCTTCGTCCCCTCCCGGCATTGGGGCGGTCCTACCAACGGGCGTTTGTCCTGCCAGATATTGGCCCGTCAGAATCAGTCGATCACGACTCAGGTGTTGGTCCGGTCGGGCGAAATCTTGACCAACAACACCCACGTCAATCAGGGAGTGCCGAACTGATTCCGCTTACCCGGCACGACCTCCACCCGTCTTGATTCGAGACGGGTGGAGGTTAGGCTCGAAGGGTAGGCAAGATCGGACGAAAGCATCTGTTGAATCTCTTGACCCCCGACTTCCGACGAAGCCGGGGGTTTTTTATGTCCGGGCCTTCGATACCGGATGGTTCTCGTTCTTAGTCGAAAAGCGAAAGAGAGCCCGCGCGAATAAAGGACGAATTCGATCTCGATATTCGTTCTGTTCGTCCCGAGTCGAAGATCGAACTCCCGCTTGGTAGACTGACCATCGCTGCCGGAAGAGCGTCTTCGAACGTCAGAGCGAAAGGACCGCCTTTTTTGGTTGCCGGGGTTTAAGTTTCGATATTTATACATGCGAGCCTGTTTCGAATCGAAATCCCGATTCGCTCGTCGATCGACGATTCACTCCGCCACTTTTCCGGGTCGTCATCGATGATTCGCCGCGAGAACGGACTGCGCGGGTATCGGCTCGGTCTTCGCTCGTTTGATCCGGCGGAGTAAAAGGGAGATCGCTTTTTTTCGATCGGCGATGCTCGCGCTTCGCTCGCATTCGAAAAGAGGGCGAGAGAGTGCCCATCGGAGTCGAATCTTTATGCATAATGCGATGATCCGAAGCGAGCGGCGAAAGACTTGATCGGCGGTATTCGATGATCCGGTTTCGTATCGGATGAATTCCCGTCCCGAAGGCGACGATGGCGAGCCTGTCGCCGGTCCATCGTTGGACTCCGCCAAGGCTGATCGTCGATCGTGCGTTGCTTTTTTCAGGAGAGCGCTTCATGTCTTCCAAACCATCCATCGATAAAACGCCTTCGATATCCGCTTCCGATGAGGGGCGTATGAGCCCGGAGATCGCTGCCTTGGGTTCGCAGGTGATGCAGACCCTCGAAGAACTCGCCGGTTTCAGCGAGGAAGGCAACGCCCTGACCCGACGCTACCTCACCGATGAACATAGGAGGGCGGCGGAATTCGTGATGCATCGGATGCGCGATGCGGGGATGAGCCCGCGGATGGACGCGCTCGGCAACGTGATCGGAAGCGCCGAGGGCGAGTCCCCCTCGTCGCCTCGTCTTCTGATCGGATCTCATATCGACACCGTGCGCGATGCCGGTAAATACGATGGCGCTTTGGGTATCATTCTTCCGATCGCTTGCTTGGGGCTTTTGCATCGACAAGGCAAGCGCCTGCCTTATCCGGTGGATGTGATCGCCTTCGGGGACGAGGAGGGGGTGAGGTTTCAATCGACCCTGATCGGCAGTCGGGCGATCGCCGGTGATTTCGATCCCGCTTTGCTCGACGCCACCGACAGCGACGGGATCCGTTTTGCCGATGCCCTGCGCGATTTCGGCCTCGACCCTGGTGCCTTTGAAGAGGCGCGCTATCGCCCGGAGGACGTCGCGGCCTATATCGAGGTGCATATCGAGCAAGGGCCGGTATTGGAAGACGAGGGCTTGCCGGTGGGCGTGGTGACCTCGATCGCCGGCGCGACCCGCTTCCAAGCGAGGGTGGACGGCCAAGCCGGTCACGCCGGGACCGTTCCGATGCACCTTCGCCGGGACGCGCTGGTGGCAGCGGCGGAGGCGGTTGCCTCGGTGGAGCGGGTTTGTCGTTCGATCCCCTCGTCGGTCGGCACCGTCGGGATGCTGCAAACCCTGTCCGGGGCGGTCAATGTCATCCCCGGGAGCGTGGAGTTCAGCCTCGACGTCCGCGCCGAAAGCGACGCCTCGCGCCACGCCGCGCTTGCGGAGATCGACCGGGCTTTTGCCGAGATCGCCGATCGCCGCGGGGTATCGATCGAGAAGACGATGACCCATGAAGGCGATGCCTGCCAATGCGCCCCGTGGCTGATGCGCCGGATCGGCGAGGCGATCGACGCCGAGGGAATCACGGTACGGGAGTTGCCGAGCGGTGCCGGCCACGATGCGATGGCGGTCGCTCGTCTGACCGATGTCGGCATGCTCTTCGTGCGTTGCCTCGAAGGGATCAGCCATCATCCGGCGGAATCGATGAGCGAGGCCGACGCACAAGTATCGGCGCAGGTATTGCTGCGGTTTTTGCAAGACTTCGACGCGCAAGAACGAGGATGATCCCTTCGTTCGCACGGCAAGCATGTCCCCCGCCCCAGAGTTATTTGAGACACTCCTCAAGACCTGATCTTAGGGGATAAGGGAGTGACTTCATGATGACAAAAGAGCATGTCGAGCAGGCCGGAGCCAACGCCGCGGAGGCTTCGTTTGGAGAGGATCGATCTTCGACTCGAAAGCAACGAATGACGGCCTCGCGTCAGCGAAGAGGCTGCGTTGCGGGTGATTGAGGCTTAAGGACATGGAACTCATCGCCCGGAGTTTCTTAGGTATCGGCAGCCGATGTCAGCCGCCGGCATGAGAGGTTTGTAGCAGGGGCATCAGTCGCTTGAAGTCTCGTGCTCGCGACGCCCGAGATGCGGAGGTCGCCCGACTGCACGCCAAAGCGGGCGATTCACCATGGCCAACGATCTTCTCGACGAGAAGATCGAGAGGATGGAAGCCGGCCGCCCTTTCGGTCGGCGGAAGGTCAAAGCGATGAGCGCCGTCATCTCTTTCCTTCACGGGAAAGACCTACGGTGTCTTGGGGGTCCGCCGGGTTTGGAAGATGAGTCGCGAAGGCACGGATTTTGCGATTCATGCGCGAGAACGATTTGCTCGCCCAGCCATGCCGAGGACCGCAATGGACCTCGGGCTCATGATGGAATCATCGTGCCTTCGAGGGTCGATGAGATGTGGGGCACCGACATGACAACGATGGTTCTAGGCACCGGGCAGCAGGTCTGCGTCTTCGTGGCGGCCGCCCGTCGTTCGGCGAGTTGCGTCGGTCAAACACGCGGCCACGCGAGGCACGCTTTTTGAAGCGTTGGAATCGATCCGCTAGGGGGTACTTCCAAATGCTTCGGAGCCATCGGCGATGGGTGGCGACAGAGGTGACGACAGGATTGACCATCCGCCGTGACAACGGCTCGCAGTCCATCGGTCGCGACTTCCTTTGGCGAGATCGCTGGTGCGAAATCTCCGGTGCGAGATCTCCGGGGCAAGGATCACCTCGTCGCCGTCCTTTGTCCGTTCCCGAAGAAGGCGATGGTCGTGCCGAGCGATTCATCCGCACCTTGAAGGAGAAGCTGCTCTGGCTAAAACCCTTGTGGACCATCGAAGCGTTGCAGCAGGCACTGCAGGAGTTCAAGGATCGCTACAACCGGATCTGGTTGATCGAACACCACGGACAATGCACTGTCGAGCCAGTTCAGGCGAGGGGTGGTGGACGAGGGGCGATGGACGAAACCCGGGCGGCCGCATAACCTTCGAAAGTGTCTCGATAACCCTAGGGCGCTACAGCGTAAAATGGCGGTGCGGACGCCCGCTTGCGGTTTTTGAACGACTTGGGAAGCGCAAGAACGAGCGCAAGAACGAAGATAATCTTTTTCTCGGGGTCGGGGCGCATCGCTTGGCAATGCTCCTGAAAAAAACCTCGGGGCTCTCCAAGGGTATCGATTCGTCGGCTCCTGTCGGGATATTCTTCGTGCTGTGTCTCCTCGAAGGAATCGGCCATCGACCGGCTTCGCTCGATAGGCGAGGCCGATTCGTAAAATGGCGATGCGGACGCTCGCTTGTGGTTTTTGAACGACTTGGGAAGCGCAAGAACGAGCGCAAGAACGAAGAGGATCTTTTTCTCGCGCCCGAGGGCGCATCGATCGGACGGCGCTTCCCGATTCCGAAAAACCCCACGGGGCCTTCGTGCCCGATCGATTCCGGCTTTTAATTCACTTTCTTCACCCGCGGCTTTTTTCGAGACCTTAGGACAGACCATGAGCAATCTCTTCGATGATTTGAATCCGCCCCAGCGGCGATTGATGGGCCCCGGCCCGGTGGATGCCGACCCTCGGGTTCTGCAGGCGATGTCGATGCCGCTGCTCGGGCAGTTCGATCCGGCATTCACTGGCTATATGAACGAGGTCATGGCCCTCTACCGGCAGTTGTTGCGCACCGAAAACCGCTGGACCTTTCTCGTCGACGGCACGGCAAGAGCCGGGATCGAGGCGGCTTTGGTTTCCTTGATCAGCCCCGGCGATCGCGTTTTGGTACCGATATTCGGTCGCTTCGGTTATCTGGCGGCCGAGATCGCGACTCGCTGTCGGGCGGACGTGCGGACCATCGAAGTCGAATGGGGCCAAGTGTTCGAACCCTCGCAAGTGATCGATGCCATTCGCGAGCACCGCCCTCGTCTCGTTTCCGTGGTGCACGGCGATACCTCGACCACGATGGCCCAGCCTCTGGCGGAGATCGGGGCGGCCTGTCGGGAAGAGGATGTTTTGTTGCATGTGGATGCCACGGCCACGATCAGCGGTATCGATATGCGCGTCGACGATTGGCGGATCGATGTATTGACCGCCGGTCTCCAAAAATGCCTCTCCGGTCCGCCCGGATGCGCCCCTATCACCTTCAACGAGAGGGTGGAGGCGAGGGTGCTGGAGCGAAAGCATATCGAGCAGGGGATTCGCCCCGCCGGCTTCGAGGCTGCCACCGGACCGATCATCGCCTCGAACTATTTCGATCTCACGATGCTGATGGATTATTGGAGCGAGAGCCGCCTCAATCACCATACCGAAGCCACGTCGATGCTCTACGCGGCCCGCGAATGCGCCCGGATCGCCTTGCAGGAGGGTTTGGAAGAGCGTTTCGTGCGCCACGCTCGTGCCAGTCGCGCCGTCTGCGCGGGGCTCGATGCGATGGGGATCAAGCGCTTCGGAGATCAGTCCCATAAGATGGCGAATATCACCGGAGTGGAGATCCCCGAGGGCGTTCCCGGCGATGCGGTGCGGACCATGATGCTCGAGGATTTCGGGATCGAAATAGGCACCTCCTTCGGCCCGCTGGCAGGAAGGATCTGGCGTATCGGAACGATGGGCTACTCCTGCCGCAAAGAAAACGTGATGGTCTGTCTGATGGCGTTGGAGGCCGCCCTTGCGGCCCACGGTTATCGAGCCCCGCCGGGAGAGGGAGTGGCGGCAGCACTGGCGGCGTGGAACGAGGCGGGCGCATAAACCCGAGTCGAACCCGACCGGCTTCGCGGGGGACTCGAGGCTTCGTCGATAAAGAGCGGCTCATCGCTCGCTCGCAAACCCGGCGATGCGGTGCGGACCATGATGCTCGAGGATTTCGGGATCGAAATAGGCACCTCCTTCGGCCCGCTGGCAGGAAGGATCTGGCGTATCGGAACGATGGGCTACTCCTGCCGCAAAGAAAACGTGATGGTCTGTCTGATGGCGTTGGAGGCCGCCCTTGCGGCCCACGGTTATCGAGCCCCGCCGGGAGAGGGAGTGGCGGCGGCACTGGCGGCGTGGAACGAGGCGGGCGCATAAACCCGAGTCGAACCCGACCGGCTTTGCGGGGGACTCGAGGCTCGATAAAGAGCGGCTCATCGATCCCTCGCAAAGCTGGCCGCACTCGTGCCGATCGTGCCCCCTTTGCGCGGGATTCGAGGCGAGGGGACTCCGACGACGGGAATATCACCGGGGCGGATATCCCCGCAGCTTTCCGGCGATGCGGTGCCGACCATGATGCCCGATGATTTCGGGATCGAAACCGGTACCCCCTTCGGTTCGCCGGCAGGGACAGATCCGGCGTATCGGAACGACGGGCGACGCCTGCCGCAAGGAAAATACGATGGCCTGTCCGATGGCGTCGCAGCCCGCCGCGCTCTCGACCCTCGGTGTTCGAGCCCCGTCGAGAGATCGAGCCCCGGCGGCGTCGAACAAGGCATGCGTATAAACCCGAGCCGAACCCGACCGGCTTTGCGGGGGCACTCTAGGCTTCGTCGCCAAAGAGCGGCCATCGATTAGATGGCCATGCTCGCGCTTGGTCGTGCCGTCTACGCGTCATTCGATGCGATGGGCTGCATTTCCCGCCCGCGTGGGCAGGGAGTAAGTACTGAATGGCACGCTCGCCGAACACGCACCGCCGCGAGCCTTCTTTCCGACCTTCGCGCACGGATTCACTGGGTCGGGGCTCGCAACGACCCCGCCGTCGTCATCGTCTCCGCAGAAATACTCCTTGTTTTCGCCGTACCTTACGTCGTTGCCGAACCTGCCGGTTGTGCGGAATCGACTCGCCGTATTCGATGCGATGTCGCACGCCGTACGCGCCACCACGAAAAACCCATCAGGATCGCAGGCTCCGAATCGCTCGGCGGGATCATGCGGACACGGACGGGCGTTGTTCTGCCGATCTTTGTCCTCGCCCGATCCAAGCAGCAAGTCCGCTATCGCGAGTCGTCCGCTCATCGCGGCATAATGGATCGCAGCGGTGCTTAGATGTCTTATATCGAACAACACCCGCGCCATAGGAACGCACCGCGTCGGTGTTGCCATTTTGAATCTCACGCATGAGGTTCAGATTCGTCCCATGCGGGTTATCGAGCAACTAGTTAGCCGCCTCCGCGCGGAGCGCGAATATCGCCTGCGCGACAAACACGACCGCGACCACGGCCACGGCCAAGATGCTACCGATGATCTTTTTTCATGCTGGTCATCTTCATTGTGCTGATGTCCTCGCTTTCGGACAAACGAAAGCCCGCGTGTAGCGGGCGGGGCGCGGGAGCGGCCGCTCCTGCTCGGGGTGGTCTTAGCACAGAAAAGCGGGCGACCCGAAAGCCGCCCGCTCTCTGTTTTTTTCGCTTCCGCTTACTGCTCTTTGTCGCCAAACGCGGCCGCGAAGATTCCCACGTCGCGAAGTCACGGGGGAAGAGGCGTCGCTTCCGTTGAAGCATGCCCACACACATCCGTGGTGGAGCACGCGCCGCTCGGTTGCGGGTCGCCGATGCGAAGGTTTGCGTGCATCGTGCGTTGCTCGCGGCTCGCGGTGTTGCCGTCAACCATGACGCAGTTGGACTGGTTTCCATGCTCGTCGTGATCGCACACCATGCAGATTCCGCTCGATCCGCCGTCGCACGTCATGTACCGAGCGGCGAGTTGCGTGTTACCGCCTTGCTCTATCCACTTCGAACCGTCCGCGTTGTCATCGGTGCAGCCGAAATACGGGTGGCAGGCTTGTTCCGCCATCTGCGTAGAGGGCTCGGCGGACGCTTCGCTGATACACACCACGCTCCCGTCATCGAAGCGGGTGCAGATTTGGCACACGCCATCATCGTCACACACAGCCACTTGCGCAGCCGCCATCTGCGTGGGGACTTCTTCGGTCGCCGCCTGAATCAGTTCGCCGTCTTCGCCGTAGCAGCGTTCCACACCATCGTTATCGACGCAACCCGCCCTCGGCGAACGCGAAAGAAGCGAAGCCCATACACAGCCCTGCGAGCACTGCTCTGATCGTGATCTTCATGATTACCATCCTCGTAAGCGCAAGTAGTACGTGATTGCGTCGCTAATCCCACGCTTGATCTTTATTGCGCGTATCACAGGCAAATAGCCATCCGCGGCCATAGCTAAATAAGATAGCGTCGCTTTCCCGTGCGGGCCGATGCTCGATGCGGAACTGGTCGAAGAGATCAGGCAAGTGATCACGGCCAGTGGGTTCCATCGCGAGGGCTATCGCAAACTACGGGCGCGCTTGCGTTATGAGGAGATTTCGTCCCTCGCAGGAGCGGGTTTTGCGACTCATGCACGAGAACGACTTGCTCGCCAAGCCATGCCGAAGGACGCAGCGTGGCCCTCGGGCTCATGATGGAATAATCGTGCCTTCGAGGGCCGATGAGATGTGGGGCACCGATATGACAACGGTCGTTCTCGGGACCGGGTGGCGGGTCTGCGTTTTCGTGGCGGTCGCCCGTTGTTCGGCGAGTTGCGTCGGTTAAGCACGCGGCCACGCGAGGTACGCTTTTTGAAGCGTTGGAGTCGGTCCGCCAAGGGGTGCTTTCCGAATGCTTCGGAGCCATCGGCGAGGGGGTGGCGACAGGATTGACCATCCGCCATGACAACGGGTCGCAGTCCATCGGTCGCGACTTCCTTTGGCGAGATCGATTGGGCGAGATCTCTGGGGCAAAGATCACCTCGTCGCCGTCCTTTGTCTGTTCCCGAAGAAGGCAATGGGTGTGCCGAGCGCTTCTCCGTACCTTGAAGGAGAACCTGCTCTGGCTAAGACACCTTGTTGGACCATCGAAGAGTTGCAGCAGGCACCGTATGAGTTCAAGGGCTGCTACAGCCAACACTGGTTGATCGAACGCCACGGACAACGCTCTGTCGAGCCAGTTCAGGCGAG
The DNA here is from genome assembly GCA_965220535.1 of Gammaproteobacteria bacterium. Lineage (GTDB taxonomy): Bacteria > Pseudomonadota > Gammaproteobacteria > HK1 > HK1 > HK1. Next base: position 2,764,968 of record OZ244833.1, read on the forward strand.
GGGCGGTGGGCGAAACCCGGACGGCCGCATAAGATTCAAAAGTGTCTCGATAACCCTAGGGTGCTACAAGCGGGAGCGAAGCCGTGACGCTCGAAGCGAACCGCCCGAGCGATCGAGCGAATGAACGCCCCTAAGGACGAATTGGGGCGAGTAGAAAGTCCGCGAGCCTTGCGCCCGCGCGTAGTCGTACTAATCTCGCTCGGCGTGCCTATTCTTGCCGTCGCGCTTATCTGGGGCTTTGTCTTCGTCGCCGAAGAACTGACCCGCCCGCGCAACTTGGAGCAAGCACGCGCTGCCTACGTCGAAGCCGTCGCCGAAGTCGCGCAAACCGAAACCGAAGCCGAGCGAGCCAAAGCCGAAGCCAAGCGAGCCGAAGCCGCCAACTTCCCGAACCTTGTCGAACTCGTACGCGCGGGCTACGACGATCTCACCGCATCCGAACTCCCCCGCGCAGCCTATGGCGACGCCCACGCCGCTCGGCGTGTACGCGCTTGGCTCGTTCGATCCGCGGCAGCGGGAGACGAATACACCGTCTCTCTTTTGGACTCGGGCTTGCCCGACGTCGGCGATCATAATCTCGCCCGCCACGCGCTTGGGATGTACGGCGGCGGGATATTCAGAGCGGGGCTTGGAGACGAGCGAGTACGCGCCGCCTATAGGCAAACCAGCCTTGACGATCTTCGAGCCACGACCGAATTCTTGCACCGAAGCCACGCTCGTAGGCTCGCAAGAGACAAAGCCGACGCTGCGCGGATCACGATGCAAGCCTTCGAATCGGCCGAAAATGAACGCCCGTGACGCCGAGCCGAGCGAGCACGGGCGGCTATCGCCCTGCCCGCCCTTCGCGCCCTTGCCGTGATCGCGGGCTTTCTTGCCTCATTTCGCTCGAAGCCCGATGCCGTCGGTTCGGGACTCCTGTTCGAATGGCGGGCATACCCCGCCCGCAGGCGTTGCTGCTTCGTATTCATTCCACCGCATCGTCGCCGCGCGGCAGGGCTTCGAATGCAGCGCAGTCTGCCCCGCAAGTTCCTCTGCTCCGGAATCGGTATCGATCCCCTCATCGGGTCGCACGAGGGATATCCGGGCGGATAGCCAAGCAATATTCTCGCCGCCGGCGGTGCTTCCCGATCCCGGCTCTTTGCCAAGAAAGCGTTTTTCATCCCCGAAGAGCGCCGATGGTCTTTGTTCTTGCTTGCCATCCGATGCCATCGGCGAAGTTCGGGCGTTATTCCGTCAGCAGATCGTAGTATTTCTTGTAGATGTAAAGCCGCCCTCGTCGCTTCCCTTCGATCTCGATCTCGTCCACGATTCCGATTTTGACGAGATTCCCGAGGGCGTTTTGGGCCGTCGGATAGGCGATCCCGAGTTCGCTTGCGACCAGACTAGCGGCGGTGATCGGTCGGTGTTTCATCTCCTCGTGCACGTTCAAAGCCGACGAGGCGCTTCGCCCGAGTCGATCTTTGATTTTTTTTCGATCCTCTTCGATGATGTCGATCATTTCGCTTGCGGTTTTCGAAGCCTGCTCCGCGGTTTCCGCGACCCCGGTCAGGAAAAACTCCATCCAGGCCTCCCATGCACCGGTCAGGCGTGTTTCCTGCAAAAGCCGGTAGTAATCCCCGATATGCGATTTGAAGAATCGGCTGAGATAGAGGTCCGGCTTTTTGAGCATGCCCGCTTCGCACAGGATCAAGGTGATCATCAGGCGGCCGAGGCGACCGTTGCCGTCCAAAAAAGGATGGATGGTTTCGAACTGTACGTGGGCCAGACCCGCTTTGATCAATGGGGTGATGCGCCGATCTTCGCTATGAAGGAATTTCTCGAAGTCTCCCAAACACTCGTCGATCCGATCCGGCGGCGGCGGAACGAAAACCGCATTGCCCGGCCTCGTGCCCCCGATCCAGTTCTGGCTCTTGCGGAATTCCCCCGGCTGTTTGGTCGCCCCTCGGCCCGAACGAAGGAGAATTGCATGCATTTCTCTTAGCAGGCGCAGGCAAAGAGGGAAGTCGTCCTGACGGATACGCTTGATGCCATGCTCGATCGCATCGATGAGGTTGAAAACCTCCCTCAGGTCGTCCTCTTCGGAATGACCCTCGCTCCGATCGAAAAGAAAGATATCGTCCCAAGAGGACTGCGTGCCTTCGATTTGCGATGACAAGAGTGCTTCTTTGGCCGTATAGGTCGGCATGGGGGCTTTTCTCACAGGCAATATCTCGCTCATGCCGTCCAATCTCCCGACAGCGATTGCCGCCCGCTCCAACAGGTGCACGAAGCCGCTCGTATCCAAAGGAGGATTCGGCGGAAGCGCGGCGGGAACGAAGGCGGAGACACGCTCGCCATCGAAGGTTTTTTCTTCGACGAATCTGCCGGATCGGCGCCGATATTTCATATCCGATGTCGTGTCCTCGGCGACAGAGGCGACAGAGGTATAGGGGTTCGCTTCGATCATGATATCGACCTCGAGCTTGGGAATCGGGATACGATGGACAAGAATTTGGAATCGAGGGTGAGAATCAAGAATCAAGAGGTGTTGAGATTCAAAATTAGAGCATGGATTTTGAATCAAGAGCAAGGGAAATGCAAGAAACTTGAATCAAGGGGTGATGAAATTAAAGATTGGGGGCTGAATTTTGAATCAAGAGCAGGGGAAATTCAAAAAACTTGAATCAAGAGGTGATGAGATTTAAGATTGGGGGGTGAATTTTGAATCAAGAGCAGGGGAAATTCAAAAAACTTGAATCAAGAGGCGATGAGATTCAAGATTGGGGGGTGAATTTTGAATCAAGAGCAGGGGAAATTCAAAAAACTTGAATCAAGAGGCGATGAGATTCAAGATTGGGGGGTGAATTTTGAATCAAGAGGAGGGGAAATTCAAAAAACTTGAATCAAGAGGTGATGAGATTCAAGATTGGGGGGTGAATTTTGAATCAAGGGCAGGGGAAATTCAAAAAACTTGAATCAAGGGGCGATGAGATTCAAGATTGGGGGGTGAATTTTGAATTGAGAGCAGGGGAAATTCAAAAAACTTGAATCAAGGGGCGATGAGATTCAAGATTGGGGGGTGAATTTTGAATTGAGAGCAGGGGAAATTCAAAAAACTTGAATCAAGGGGCGATGAGATTCAAGATTGGGGGGTGAATTTTGAATCGAGAACGAACCGGAGTCAGAAGATCGGAGTCGAATGAGGCTTCAAAAAGAGAATGTCGGCGGGGGTCCGAACCCCGATGAGGCTATTCGATAACTCTCCTCCCGTCTCAGCGTTCAGGCGAGCGAGATCGCATCTCTTTATCGAGACACTAGGCTTTCGTCGTCCCCCCGAAGCGACCGGATTTGAAATTCCCCTCGATATCGCGTTTGAAAAACCCGAAGCGGGGAACGAAGGCGAGCATCGCCCGGAAAAAGGGGGTGGCGCTTTTTCCCCAAGCCTGCGCCCGACGGGAGCGGCGATGGAAGAACAAGGAGCCATGGAAGGGGCGTCATCGCTTCGAAGCGCGACGCTGCCCCGGTCGGCTCGGCAAGGGCGGGGCCGAGTTTCGAGGATATGGGCGCTTTGGGATATCGACCGGCGAACGGGCTCGATATTTTCGAAAACGAGGCTCCGTGTTCGATGGGAGACCCTCGGCTATGCCCGATCGATGCCGAAGGCTAAAAACTCTCGGCGTCTTTCAACGCTTGGATGACCCTGTAGGCGCCGCTTTCCTTCGCAACCCTCGCAGGAGCAAACCCTTCGTCAGTTCGCGCTCTCCTATCGGTTCCCGCCTCGATCGGCAAAAGAGCGGCAGCGGCGGAATCGTTGAAAGCGGACGCCTGCAAGGGCGTGCCGCCGTTGGCGCCCATCGCATCGACATCGGCGCCGGCATCGATCAGCATGTGGACGATACCGGAGTGATCGAAAAACGCGGCGAGATGCAAGGATATTTGGCCGGGATTCTCCCTCGCCTCGAGCTCGGCTCCGCCTTCGATCAACATGCGGGCGACGGTGACGGAATCGTTGAAAGCGGACGCCTGCAAGGGCGTGCCGCCGTTGGCGCCCATCGCATCGACATCGGCATCGACATCGACATCGGCGCGGGCATCGGCATCGACATCGGCGCGGGCATCGATCAGCATGTGGACGATACCGGAGCGATCGAAAAACGCGGCGAGATGCAAGGATATTTGGCCGGGATTCTCCCGCGCCTCGAGCTCGGCTCCGCCTTCGATCAACACGCGGGCGACGGCGACGGAATGATTGAAAGCGGCGGTCTGCAAGGGCGTTCCGCTTTCGAGCGATACGCGGGCGCCGGTGGCGAAATCGCTGAACGGGGCGAAATGCAAGGGCGTGCTGTCGCTCTTGTTCTTGGCATCGATATCGGCTTCGCTCGATAGCCGAGCGGCGCCGCCGCATGATGCAAGGGAGTATCGGGCGCTGCGAGGACGGGGGTTGCGCAAGGCACGACGATCGCGCCGGGGATCGAGAGACGGGGCAATCGAATCATCGAATCTCCGCTCTCGGGCTCGGGGGCTTCCCGCTACCATATACGCATCATCTTTATCATGTTGATGGCGAGCGGGTCGATGCTCCGTGATCCCCGCTGCCTTGGCCCGAGGCCTGCCGGTCGTTATCGCTTAGGGTGCGCCCGAAACGAGGGTCTCCTCGGGTGGACGGGTCGGGTGGACGGGTCTTCGCTTCGGACGACGAGGCGGATGAAGCGATCGCGCGTTCGTATCGAGGCCTTTATCCCTTTTGTTTGCGAATGCATCGGGGAGTGTTGCCATGCTGCCATTGACCGGATACGCGGATCGGCTCTCCGTACGCCCGGGACAGACGATCCGGTTTCATGTCTCGAATGCGACCGGCGTCGAGGCCCGGGCATCGATCGTGCGCGTCATCTGCGCGGACGGAAATCCTGCAGGCCCCGGCATCCTCACGGAGAAGATCGACGACGCTCCGATACGCCGCTCGTCTCCCGGACCGCAGCATTCTCCTCAAGGCTCTTATGCCCGTATCGAGGGTGTCGGTCGCTGTTTCGCCGGGGATGTTTTTTCGATCGTATGCCTGATCTGGCCGACTCGTATCGCCGCCGGTCGGCAGGCGATCGTCTCGCTCGGCGATGCGAACTCCGCCGGCGGCTTCACCTTGGGGCTCGACGAGGCCGGTCGGCTATGCGCAAGTCACGGTGTCGAAGGGCTTGATATCGCCGTGGTGCCCGAGCCCCTCGTCGAGCGCAACTGGTATGCGATATGGCTGACGGGCGGGGTCGAGGGTCGTTCGAAGGGTGCGAGCGCAAGCGATGTCCACCTCGGATGGAAGCCGATCCGTCCTCGGCTCGGCGCCGCCCCCGATCCTCGTGCGCTTTGTCGGGCATCGTCTTTCGATATGCGCTGTGCCGCGTCGACACCCTTGCTCTTCGCCGCGAGCGATTCGGCGAAGCCCGGGCGTTTCTTCAACGGCAAGATCGAAGCCCCCTGCATACTGGATCGTCCGCTCGAAGAAGCCGAGATCGACGCCCTCGCGCAAGGAAAAGCCGTCGAGGGAGCGGTGGCGGCGTGGGATTTTTCCCGCGGCATCGATTCGAGCCGTATCGAGGATGCAGGTTCGCAAGCGATGCATGGGAGGCTTTTCAACACCCCGGGGCGGGGGATGACCGGCGCTTGCTGGAGCGGCCGGGAAATGTGTTGGCGACATGCCCCGCAAGAATACGCCGCCATATATTTCCACGAGGACGATATCGACGATTGCGCTTGGCCGGTGGCATTCGAATGGACGGTGCCCTCGTCGATGCGATCGGGGGCTTTCGCCCTTTTGCTCGACGCCGGGGACGCCAACGACAATATCCCCTTTTTCATCGTTCCCCCCAAAGGCCGGGCCACCGCCGATACGGCGCTTCTCGTCTCGACCTTCACCTATACGATTTATGCCAACCACGCTCGCCCCGAATGGTCGAGCGACCCCCGCTGGCGCGAGGACTGGAAGAAGCAATCCTCGGCTTGGGGGGCGAATCCCCATAACCCGGGCGATCACCTCGAATACGGGCTTTCGACCTATAACTTTCATAGCGACGGCAGCGGGATATCGATCGCCTCTTGGCACCGACCGATGCTGAATGTCCGTCTTGGCTATATCACCTACCCCGACCCCGAAGTCCGCGGCTCCGGCATGCGTCATTTCCCCGCCGACACGCACCTGATCGCCTGGCTGGAGGCCAAGGGCATCGCCTACGATTTGATCAGCGATCAGGAGCTGCACGACGAGGGCGCGGATCTTTTGCAGCATTATCGAACGCTGATGACCGGCTCTCACCCCGAATACCACACGCCGAGGACCTTGGATGCGATCGAGCAGTGGCGAGATCGGGGCGGACGTCTGTGCTATCTCGGGGGGAACGGTTTTTATTGGAAGATCGCTCTTTCGCGGGAAAAGCCGGGGGTGATCGAAATTCGCCGGGGGGAGGGCGGAATCCGCGCTTGGGCGGCGGAGCCGGGAGAGTATTACAACCAATTCGATGGCGAGTATGGCGGTTTGTGGCGTCGTAATGGCCGTCCGCCGCAGGATCTTTGCGGGGTCGGTTTTACCGCGCAGGGTAACTATTCGGGTTCGTATTATAGAAAGCGACCGCAAGCGAGCGACACCAGAGCGGCGTGGATATTCGACGGTATCGAGGGGGAGACCTTCGGGGATCACGGTCTCGGCGGGCATGGAGCGGCGGGTTTCGAGCTGGACCGAGCCGACAAACGGCTCGGCACTCCGAGACACGCATTGGTTCTTGCCAGTTCGGAAAATCATCCGCCGGATACGCCTTGGGTCCTGGTGCCGGAAGAGCAGCTGACGCATATCGTTACCTGGCCGGGGGAGCCCTATCGCGATCTGATTCGCGCGGATATCGTTTTCTTCGAAACCCCGGCGGGCGGTGCGGTTTTTTCGGTGGGCTCGATCACTTTTTGCAGCAGTTTGCCGAGCGAGGGTTTCGACAACGATATTTCGCGCTTGCTGGAAAACGTGCTGCGGCGTTTTTCCGATCCCGAGCCTTTTGTCATGCCCGATGCCTGACGGGATGACTGACGGGCTTTTTTCATCGACGCTTCCCGCACCTATCCCCGCACCGCCTCGTCGTCGATCGGCCCTTCGCAAAGCTATAAAACCCGCAAATCTCGCCCTTCGGGGGCGATGCGCGTTTTTGCATTGAATTTCCCGACGATCGACACCATATAGTTTTCATAACGGCCATCGAAGGGGGCTATTTTCCCCGGTGCCGATAAATGCTTACGCGAGAGGTAAAAAGCGATGAATACATTTCCGACCCGGCTTCCGGCGCCGACGGCGGATCTCCAATGCTATTTGCGGGAGATCCAGTCTTTTCCGATGTTGGCGGCCGATGAAGAGCGCGAATTGGCCACCCGCGTACGAGACGAAAACGATATCGATGCCGCTTGGAGGCTCGTTACTTCCCATCTGCGCTATGTCGCCAAGATCGCCCGCGGCTATAGCGGCTACGGATTGCCCCAAGAGGATTTGATTCAGGAGGGCAATGTCGGTTTGATGAAGGCGGTGGGGCGCTTCGACCCTGAAGTCGGAGTGCGGCTCGTTTCCTTCGCGGTGCATTGGATTCGGGCGGAGATTCACGACTTCGTCATGCGCAACTACCGCATCGTCAAGGTCGCCACGACGCGGGCTCAGCGCAAACTCTTCTTCAATCTGCGCAAGTTGAAAGAGCGCTCGGGGACGCTTTCGGACCAAGAGGCGGGAAGGATCGCCGAAGAACTCGACGTGGACCGGAAAGAAGTGCTCGAGATGGATCGCCGTCTTTCGATGCCCGATGAGGCATTCGATGCGATGAACGAAGACGACGAGTCCCATTCGCCGGCGGCTTATTTGGCGGCCGACGACTCCCATGATCCGGAATCGTCGGCGGAGCGCGAGCAGTCGAGGGAGTTCTACACCGAGCGATTGCACACCGCACTGTCTCGCCTCGATCCGCGCACTCGCGAGATCGTGCGTCGGCGTCGGCTCGAAGAGCCTCCGGCGAAACTGCGGGAACTGGCCGATGAATACGGTCTTTCCGCCGAACGCGTGCGTCAGATCGAGGCCCACGCTTTGAGCGAACTGAAAGACTCTCTTTTGCAAGCCGCTTAGAACGAATATCCCTGCGTAATATCCCTGCGTTTTATGCCGAGCGGCTTCCTCGAAAAGAGGGGGCCGCTTTTTCTTTATGCTTTTCGGAAATCCGTATTCGGTCCTACTTAATACTTAAGTGTCGGTAGCAGTTCCGCAGGCACGAGATACGACACCAAAAGCCCGAAGCCAAAGCCGCTGATCGCGTGGATCACGATGATCGCAACCGTCATCTGCCACAAAGCCAGTTTCGAAAAGAGGACGTACTCTTTTTTCGGCTAGGATGTATTTTTTTGCCGACATTTTTCTTCCTCGATACTTGTCGAGATCCAATCGATGGTCTGCGCCGATGCCGCCTTGATGCCGCTGGCCCGACCCGCCTTTTCGACGCCGAGAAGGATCTACGCTCGATGATTCGAGGGGGATCGGGCGGAGGATATCTCGACTAATTCCCTCCGGTTCCGAAAAAGATCATCAGTATTCCGGCAACCGCACCCCCGAGAGAGGAGAAGGTGATGATCCTCCAAGTGAGGCGTTCGTCTAACTTGAAAAACTCGTTTCGCAGGTTCGAAAACTCGCTTTTAAGAGATGAAATATCGGAAGCGATTTTTTCGGTAGACTTCTCGATCCGATCCGTCGTCGCTTCGAGCGTCGCGATTCTGACTCGGGTATCGATAGAGATATCCTCGAGCCGGTCGATCCTTTTTTCTTCGCTCATTGCATCCTCTCCTGTTTCGCTTGATCCCGCTCATCGCCTTCTCAGGCATTCCACTCAACCTTCCTTACGCGGTCTCCCCGCTTCGTTTCCCCGGTCACATTCTATTGCTGACCAGCGCTCCGCCTTCGGTTCGGCATTCGAGCAGCGAAGCGCTCGCCTGATCGAGCCTCGCAAGTCGAGCCCTAGCCCTCCCATCGATACCGAAGGATCTACGCTCGATGATTCAAGGGAGATTGGGCGAAGGAGATTCCGACTAATTTCCTCCGGTTCCGAAAAAAATCGTCAGTATTCCGGCAACCGCACCCCCGACCGAGGAGAAGGTGATGATCCTCCAAGTGAGGCGTTCTCCTAACTTGAAAAACTCGTTTCGCAGGCTCGAAAACTCGCTCCGAAGATTCGAAAAATCGTCTCTAAGAGACGAAACATCGGAAGCGATCTTATCCGTAGACGCTTTTATTTCCACGATCATCCGATCATGAGATTCTATCGAGACCTTGTTCTCGATATAAAGCACTTCGAGCCGGTCGATCCTTTTCTCTTCGCTCATCGCATTCTCTCCTGTTTCGATTGATCCCCCACTCTTGCAGTGTACTCGTATTTTCGCACCCGATCTACCCCGCTTTGCTCCTCCCGTCGCGCTGTTATTGACCGGTGCATCTTGCCGCTCGTTCGGTTCGGCGCTTGGGCGGTGAGGCGCCCCTTCGTTCGATCTTCGCCGGCATCGAATCCAAAGGGTGGACGAATCCTCAAGGTGCGGCGGAGGGAGTGCGAGTGGGGAGACCGAAGGCTATTTCCCGAAGTGGGCCGCGATAAGCCCCGCAACCGTTCCTCCGACCGCGGAAGCGATGAGGATCTTCCATGCGAGCCGCTCCCCAAACTTGAAAATCCCGATCCGAAGATTCGAAAAATCGCTTCTAAGAGACGAAACATCGGAAGCGATTTTTTCGGCAGACTGCTCGATCCGATCCGTCTTCGCTTCGAGCGTCGCGACTCTGGCCCGGGTATCGATAGAGATATTCTCGAGCCGATCGATCCTTTTTTCTTCGCTCATCGCATTCTCTCCTGTTTCGATTGATCCCCCACTTTGCGCAATGTACTCGTATTACCGCACCCGGTCTACCCCGCTTTGTTTCTCCCCCGTCGCGCTGTCGTTGACCGGCGTTCCACCGTCTTCGGTTCGGATCGGCAGTGCCTTTCGGTCGAGCCTCGCAAGATTCGAAGGCCGAGCGCAAGGAGGGTCGATTGCATCGAATCCCCAAGGTGAGCGAGCCTTGCGAGTCTGGATGGGGAAAGCGAGGGTTCCTACGGGATCGAGACCTCGTTTCGAGCCTCGAAGGGAGGTCTTTTTTCGATGGACAAAACGAAAAAAAGGCGGAGCGGGAAGATATCTCCCGCTCCGCCCGGTTTCAGCAAGGCCCGCTTGGAAGGCCGCTTCGAATCGCCTTCGGGCGATCGGTGGGCCCTCGGCGGACTCTCAGGCAGCGACCGCGATGCGCTTGGGCTGCAACGAAGCCCGCTTCGGGATGACCACCTCGAGCACGCCGTTCGTTCCGCGAGCGGTGATGGCGTCCGCATCGGCGGTATCGGGCAAGGCGAAGCGGCGGTAGAAACTGCCGTGCGCCCGCTCGATCCGACGGTATCCCTCGTTCCGGCTTTCGCCCTCGCCTTCGCTCTTGTTCTCGCTGCGGGCCTCGAAGGTGCGCTCGCCTTTGATCGAGAGGAAGCCGCTTTCCGTGGTGATCTCGATCTTTGCGGGATCGACCCCGGGAATATCGGCGGTAATCAGGAAGTCCTTGTCGCTCTCCTTGATATCCACCGCCGGAATCCAAGCGCTCGAAGCCGGGTTCGACTCCCGACGGGCCGCGACGCCCGCGGGAAAAGCGCGGCTCGTCTCGTTGCGCAGCATGGCGCGCAAAGGGTTGTAAGCGTTGATTAGCATGACAGATCTCCTTGCAGTCGAAGTGGTACTCGTGTTCGGGTGAGCCGACCCTTTTTCATCGCCGAGGCTCGGTTATCGCTTCTCGCCTCGGCGGTCCTCGCTGTTTGCGACAGTGTCGGCTTCGCTTATCTGAACAGATAGGAACGGGGCGGTTTTTTTCAAGCGATCGCTCGCCGGGCATCGTTGCCTCGAGCGATCGTCATATTCGGTGTCTTACGATTCGACCCTCCCTTTTATCATCGCCGAGGCTCGGGGTGTCGTCTCTGGCGTCTGGCATCGGCGGTTTTCGCCGTTCTTGCGAGGGGATCGGTTTTGCTTGTCGATACAGATAGGGACGGGGCGGTTTTTTCAAGCGATCGGTTTCGGGGCATCCGGAAGAAGGTCGTGCCGAAGGCGATATCCCGATGATTTTCGGGATCGCCGCGCGCCGAACCCCGATCGGGGGTTTCGAAGGGGCGGAGGATCGGCAAGGGGTCGGCAAGGAATCGACAAGGATTCGACAAGGTCTCGACAATCAAGGCGAGTGCGGGTGATGGTCCGATGTTGTCGATCGGGGCAAGGTCGGATCGAAGCTCGCGATATCGGCTCCCAAGTCTTTTTGGTGACGAGGCGATAGGAGGGATCATGGCAGCAAGGCGCCCGAGCGCGCTTCGTCGCCCTCGCAACACCGGATTCGGGCGAGAATTCGATTTGCCTCCATCGCTCTTTCTTGTGACCGGATCGCTTCGAGTCGATCGTTCGACCGGCTTTGCGGGCAAAGGAAAAGGCTTCGGGAAAAAACCGCTTCGGTCGCGAGGGTCTTTTCGAGACCGAAGCGAAGAGGCCGACCGGCAGGAGCGAATTCATCTCGAATCGACGGGGGCCAAGGGGCCAAGGTGCCAAGTGAAAGGGCTTTCGGTTCTATCGCCCTTCCTTCTTTCGCCGCTGCCTTTGGGGTTCGGCTCGTTCTTTCGATGATTTGCGATATTCTTGCCACCTTGGGAGGTGGATATCCGATCCTTCCCGAAGGCCGAAAACGCGCCCGTCTTGGCCTTGGCGGCTTTCGATCGCTCGTTTTTCGGATGCACGACTCGGGCTTGGAGGCGATCGATCGAGCGATGCCGATCGATCCTTCGGGTCTTATCCTCGTATGATCAACGAATCGCAAGGTTGTCCATCATTCAAAGGGCTTGTATCCCTTCTTTCGAAGCATCGGCCAATCGACCCCTCGTCATAAAGGCCCGGCGCCGCAATCGATCGGGTCTCCAAGGAGAAAGGTCCGCACCATGAGCGTGTCAATGCGTCTTGCCCTGGCTTTTTATCTGCTTGTCCTTGCCCTGCTGGTCGTCAATATCGTTTACATCGTCGATTGGCCGTTGTGGGTATCCGCGTTGGTGATCCTGCCGATGATCGCCGCGTTGGTGGTCGCTCGGATCGCGGAATCGCGGCGCTCATGGGCACCGTGGAATCGCGCGTTATCTTTGTTAGGTTGTTTGCAGATCCTCGGGGTCATCGGTCTGATGGGCACGGCGGCAACGCTTGCGGCACCGGCATGGCAGGTGATCGACAGCGGCACCAGCGCTTCCGGAGCGGGGCACATGGCGCCGATGTTCGTGGCCGCGCTCGTGCTTTACGGCGCCAATCTGTGGCTCGACACCACGCTCGGCGGAAGGCGCGAGGGGGTGGAGCGTATCGCCCGGCTCCTCTCCGGTCCCCGGCTTTTCCCGAGCCTGATCGCCGCCACGCTGCTATGCGCGGGTTTGATCCTCGCCTTGGAGTGGTACTCCCAAAGCGGCGAGGGGGCGCGCGAGCTGACCCGTCGGGTGTTGGAGCGGGGCATCATCCCCCCGATCACCTTGCTGCTCTTTTTCTGGGGCGGACTCCTCCTGCTCGGCAAGCGTTGGAACGCTTGGTATTTGCACCTCGCCTTGGGGCGTTGGCAGGTGGCCAATCGCGAGGGCCAAGGGGATACGGGCGATCCCTTGGCCGTCGGCTTCGAGCGCTTGGCCCGCGCGGGCGATCGGGCGCAACGCGAGGAGGATCTCCTTCTCCTGCGGCGCTGCTACGAGGAATCCTGTCTCATGCCGCGCTATATCAGCTGGGCGGTTCCGATTTTGGGCTTTATCGGGACGGTGCTCGGGATATCGTTGGCCGCGGACGGTATCCGTCGCATCATCGCCTCCGATGCCGGTCTGTCGAGCCTTTCGGGGGATTTGGGCGGGGCGATCGCGCCTTTGGGGATCGCCTTCGACACCACCCTCATCGCCCTTGCGCTGAGCGTGATCCTCACCCTTTTCCTTGCCCTGGTGCAGCGTAACGAGGAGCGCGCGTTGGCGGATTTGGAGCGGGAGGTGCGCTCGGGGCCCAGAGCGCGATGAATGCCGGCGACGGCGATACGCGGCAAGGGGGGATCTCCGCGATCGCGGCGCAGGAGGAAAATAATGCGCCGATGATGGCTATCTTCGGCGGCGTCTTCGCCTTGATGCTGGTCTTTTTGCTGATCGTCAATATTTTTTCGAGCGAAGTGGTACGGGAGCGTTTGGATCGCGGCTCCGAGGACGGCACCTATCGTATCGAGCGCATGGACGGAGGGGCGGGTTATGTGGTGATCGTCTTCCCCGAGGTGCTGCGGGTCGTCGAGACCGGGGAGTCGGTGCCCACCAGCCGGATCTGTCGATCGGACAGTCCTTTTCGGGCCTACGCGCAGAAGATCTACGCAAGCGATCAGGAGCAGATCGTCTTCGTTCTGCTCGAAGGAAGTATCGGTACGATGTTCGAGGCCCGCGAATGCTTGCGTCGCATGTGGCCCGAGCGATTGCTCACGATCGGATGGGTGGTGGCCGACAGCGAATTTCTACGCTCGATCTCCCTCGACGAGATCCCCTCCTATATCCGTGAATACTCGCAAGAGCAGCAAGAGCAGATGCAGCGACGACAACGGCAGCAGCAACAGGATCGATGATGCGCGTACGAAGGATCAGGCGGGGGGTGATGCCGGATTTCGCGGGGGTGGCCCTCGTCGATATCCTCGCCAACGGCGTGGCGATGCTGATTATCGTCATCGTGCTCAGCATCGCCACGCGGATGGAGCGGGAGCAGCGCCATGCGGAGCAGAGCGAGGAAGTCGGGGCGGTGATGAGCCATCGCTTCAGCACCTCGTTGGTGCTCAACAGCCTCGCCGCCAGCCCGCCGGCGCAGTTGCACGATTACGAGAACTCGCCTCTCGACCAGGCTTGGGGGGATCCGGAGATATTGCCGGTCCTCGAACTGCATCGCGGTTTCGTGCGCGAGCCCTATAGCGGGGCGGTTTGGTCTCGTCGCCTGCTCCTCTCCGAGAGCAATCCGATGCATGCCTGGCTTTCCGATTTCAGCGACGATCGAAAACGACGCCTGCGGATCGATCTTTACGATATCGATCAGTTCTATGTGGTGATGGCCATCCTGCGCGACTACGGCATCGTCGGGCGCCATTGGCATTTCGTGCCCGGTTCGCCCTCGCTGGCCGGCGCTTTTCGCTGCCCGCCGGGAGTGCCCTCGAAGGATTGTCCGCATGTCGCGATGGGCGAGGACGAGCCGGTGGAGTTGCCCGACCTCGCGCGTGCCGGCGGGTCGCCGGGGGGCGAGGGAGAAGGGGAAGGGGAGGGAGAGGGGGACTGGCCTGCCGACGACGCCTTCGAGGGCGAAGCGGGGGGCGAAGGCGAGTCGTCGGGTTTTGCCCCCGGTCCGATGCCGAGCGGTGTCGTGCCCGGGGCGAGCGGGCGCGCCGCCGGTTCGACGGGGGGCGAGGGCGAGCGCTTGGCCGGGGGCGAAGCCGGCGCCGAAGGCATGCCCGGCGGGCAAGGAGGGGCGGGCAGCCAAGGCCGACAAAGAGGCCCGAGGGGTCGGGGTTTCGGCGCCGAGCCGGGATCGATGGCCGATTCTTCGACTTTGGGCAGCTTCCCCGATATTCGCTCCTCTCGCCGAGGCGGTGGCAGCGGCTCCGGCAGCGGCTCCGGGGAATCGCAGATCCGCTTTCGTATCGCTTTGCCGGAAACCCTGCGTCAACAGGATCAATCGCCGTCGGGGGGCGAGGGCGATCGCTTGGAGTTGGAAAGCGTTTTCGGGGTCATCCTGCGTTATTTGGGGCATCTGCAAGACACCTTGGATACCGGGGGCAGCCCGAGCAATCGCATCCGACGCTTTGCCGAGGAGTTCCCGCACGTCATCGCGAACCCCCCGCCGCTGACCGCCGAGGAGCGTCGTATCGCTCGAACCTTGGCCCAGGACTTTTCTTATATGCAGTTGCTTAACGGTCTTTCCTATCGTTATCGTCCGGTGGCCGTGGAGGTGATGGATCCGCAACCGGCGGACGATGCGATGCTGGTGATCGAGCCGAACCGTTTGATCGAGCGCTTGGGGGTGAATCCGGGGGTCGCAGCCGAGGTCGATGATTCCTACGCCGACACGGATTCGAGCGATCGGCGGCGGGCAGACCGCGAATCCCTGCCCGAGGGGGCGGGTCGGCCGGTCGCGCGCGCGGAACTCAACCTGAACGCCTATCCGGGGATCTGGAAAGGAAACGCGATTCCGATCGAGCCCTATTCGGTATTGATGGTGCCGCCGGCGCCGGCGAGTCCCAACACCGCCTCGGCGGCCGAGGCGATCATGGAGGAGGAGGGCTTTCGTTGGCGGGCGGTGGCTTATGTGAGCCCGGCGCTCGACGATTTCGTCATCGGCTTCGTATTCGCCCGGCGAGATATCGAGGGTCGTTTGCGTATCCAAGCCGACAGCAATCGGATCAGAATCAACGGCGAATCCTGGTTCACCCATTACCGGGAGGCGGTTTTCGGGGCGCGGGGTTGGTTGGTGGCGCTCTATGCCGCGCTGGCCGCGGGTCTGCTGCTGCTGGCTTTGGGTCGCCGCCGCTTCACGGGCCGTTTGGCATGAGGCGCGGGAATTGGCTGCTTGCCGGGGGGTTGGCGCTGGCGCTGGGCGGTTTCGCCCTTTTCACCCGCCCGCTGGTCCACGAACTGCGAGCGGACAAGGTGGAGATCGCGCTCGGGATCCTTCCGGCGTCTTCGCCGCGGGCGCGGGCCGTCGACGAGCATGTGCTCGAAGCCATCGAGACCGGGGCCTTCGGCAACGAACTTCGAATTCGTCTCGATCGACCGGCGCGAAGGGTGCCGATCGATCGCTTCGCCATCGACCGTTGCGAGGTGCGCCAGATCGACTACGAGCGCTTCGTTCGCTGGCGTCGCAACGAGAGCGCCCGTCTTCGGATCGAGCGCCAAGCCCCCGGTTCCCCCCCGCTATCGAGCCCGACTCCGGATGCCGGCGGCGGGGATCGCAACGATCCGCTGGCCAGCCTTTCGACCGGCCACCGCATCGCGGGGTTGTTGACCTCGCCGGCGACGGGGATCGATCTCAACGCCGCGGTGCAGTATTGCGAGGCGGTCGGGGGGCGCCTGCCTTGGGCGGAGGAACTCGAAGCGGCGGCGACGGGCTTGGAAGGACGGCTCTACGCCTGGGGAGACGAATTCGATCCCGAGGTTTGGCCCTACCTCGATTCTTGGCGCAACTCCTCTCGCGCTTGCGGCTCCCATCGGGCATCGGATTCCCCGCAAGGAGTGCACGACCTCAACGGCAATGCGATGGAGTGGAGTTTGGGGAGTTTTGCCGAGCCCTCGGGTCGGTTGCGCCCGGCGGCCCATGGCGCTCCCGCGGTGCGCGCCACCGCCCGGGCGCTCTATGCCCTCAACCCCCTTTGGATTCGTATCAAGGCCGATCTGCGCAGCCATCACTTGGGCTTTCGTTGCGTTTACGACAATCCCCCGCCGCGGTATTTCCCCTGGGGCGGAGCGCAAGGGGAGACGGTGTGGATCGAAGCCGGGAATTACCCGATCGGTCTTCCAACCGAGGTGCGTCTTGCCCGGCTGGCTCGACTGTTGCCCAACGATCGGCTGCGCCACGCTCGCGCGATGATGGCCTCGACGGATGAAACCGAGCGTCGAATCCGACTCGGGCGCTGCGAGGTCACGCGGCGTGAATACCGCGCTTTTCTTCGGGATCCCTTGGCGCGGGCCGGGCTTTTCGCCAACAAGAACGAGCCGGGAGGCGAAAGTTATATCCCGCTCGAATGGAAGAAGCAGCTCCTCGAGCCGGATCTGCCGGTGTTCGGGATCAGTTGGTGGGCGGCGGACGCTTTCGCCCGTTGGGCCGGAGGGCGCTTGCCGCGGGTGGAGGAATGGCAACTGGCGGCGACGGGGGAGGCCGGGAGCGTTTATCCCTGGGGGAATGAATACGATAGCGAGGCGGCGATCACCGGCGATTTGCCGCAAGCGGGGTTGCGGGATTGTGCCGCCGAATATGCGCGGGATATCACCCCGGCCGGGGTGAGGCATCTCGCGGGCAATGTCTCGGAGTGGACCCAAAGCATATCGGTCGACGGTGGCAACTACGCGATGTGGGTGCAAGGGGGGAACTGGCTCTTGCCCGGCGATATCCCGGCGCAAAATACCTTCGGTCGCTTGGTGCCGCTCAACTATCGCGCTCGCGGGGTCGGTTTGCGGCTGGTATACGACTGAAAAAGCGAAAAAGCGGATCCGGCGCTCTCGGGCTTTCCGCGCTCGCCATCCCCTCGATCCGTCGATCGATGCTCTTCGAGGCTTCGCGCACCGGCGTCGAGGTGGCGGATGGAGGCGGGCGGTGGCGAATGAAAATCTGCGCGGGCATCCGATATTGCAGGCTTTTCGAAATCCGATACAAGGTGCCGGCGCAAAGCGGTGATTGGCCGGTGATTGACCGGTAATTGACCAAGGAGGCGATCGAGTGCAAAGGGATGCAAGCCCCGAGGCGCTGGGCTTTTCCGCCTCGCGTCTTGCCCGGATATCGGGATGGATGCGGCGGTGGGTCGACTCCGGGCGCCTGCCCGGCTTGTCGGTGGCCATCATGCGCGGCGATCGGTCGGTTTGGTTCGAAAGCTACGGCTATCGCGATGTCGCCGCCGGCGCCCCCTTGGAGGCCGATACCATTTTTCGCCTGTACTCGATGACCAAGCCGATCACCTCGGTGGCGGCGTTGATGCTCTACGAGGAAGGGCTCTTCCAGCTGGACGATCCGGTCTCGAAATTCATTCCCGCCTTCGACAAAACCGAGGTCTTTGTCTCCGGCGATGCCGACTCCTTTCGTACCGAAGCCCTCGAGCGCCCGCTGACGGTGCACGATCTGATGGTCCATACATCGGGTCTCAGTTACGGCTTCCTCCACGAGCATCCGGTGGATGCGCTCTATCGCGCCAACGGCATCGAATTCAACGGCGGTGTCGATTCCCTGGAAGAGACGGTGGAGCGCACGGCGTCGATGCCTTTGCTCTTTCAGCCCGGCACGCGCTGGAACTATGGCGTTTCCACCGATGTCCTCGGGCGCTTGGTGGAGATTTGGTCGGGGATGTCGCTCGATGTCTTTTTCCGGGAAAGGATCCTCGATCCTTTGCAGATGCCCGATACCGATTTTTACGTGCCGCGGGAAAAGGCCGGGCGCTTGGCGGCGAATTATCTGCGCGGAAGCGGCGGCGGTATCGTGCTCAAAGATTCCCCGGCCACCAGCGAATTCCTCGCCCCGCCGGCGACCCTTTCCGGCGGTGGCGGTTTGGTCGGCACCGCCGCCGACTATCTGCGCTTCATGCGCATGATGCGCGGCGGCGGCGCGCTCGGCGAGCAGCGTCTTTTGGGGCGCAAGACCGTCGAGACGATGACCGTCAATCATCTTCCCGGGGATCTTGCGCAAATGGGTCGCTCGATATTTTCCGAAACGCCCCTGTTCGGGATCGGCTTCGGTCTCGGGGTGTCGGTGATGCTCGATCCGGTGCGGGCGCGGATCATGGGTTCACCCGGTGAATACGCTTGGGGCGGGATGGCGAGCACCGCATTTTGGATCGACCCGGCGGAGGACCTGCTCGTCTTGCTGCTGACCCAGCTGATCCCCTCGTCCTCTTGGCCGATTCGGCGGGAGTTGAGAACCCTGGTCTACCAGGCGTTGATCTGAAAAAGCATCGGGTTTTTTTCCGGCCGCCTTCGGCCTCGATTCCGCGCTCCCCGGCGCGCCATAACCCCCAAGGCTCTTTTTTCGATCATGAATCTCGGTCTTTTCATGCAGCCGGTGCACCCGCCTTGGCGGGATATCGGCGAGGTCTTCGAAGAAGATCGGCAGGCGATTTTGCTGGCGGATCGCCTCGCTTTCGCCGAATGCTGGATCGGCGAGCATTTCACCGCGGTGGCCGAGCCGATCTCCTCGCCCTTGATGTTCTGCGCGACCTTGATCCACCGAACCCGGCAAATCCGCTTCGGCTGCGGCGTTCTCGCCTTGCCGGCGCAGCATCCGGCGGTGGTCGCCTCCAACGCCGCGCTTTTCGATCATTTGAGCGGCGGGCGTTTCCTGATGGGGGTGGGTCCTGGCACCCTGTCCAGCGATGTCGAGGTTTTCGGGGTCGAGGATATCGCCCGCCGCGCGAGGATGATGGCCGAGGCCCTCGATATCATCTTGGAACTGTGGACCGGCGAGGCCCCCTTCAAGTTCGAAGGCGAGTTTTTCCCCTTCGCCTTGGAGGATCTTTCGCGCCATCGGTGGGGGGTCGGGGCACTGGTCCGGCCCTTGCAAAAACCGCATCCGCCGGTGGCATTGTCGCTGACCGCGCCGGGATCGTTCAGCGCCGGGGTTTGCGGGGAGCGGGGTTTCATCCCCGTCTCCGGCAATTTCATCCACTCGCGGCATGTCGCCTCCCACTGGACGACCTATCGAGAGGGCTG
This sequence comes from Gammaproteobacteria bacterium, assembly GCA_965220535.1. Classification (GTDB taxonomy): domain Bacteria; phylum Pseudomonadota; class Gammaproteobacteria; order HK1; family HK1; genus HK1. The sequence goes on from OZ244833.1 coordinate 2,784,476, forward strand.
CGAGCGGGCGGGACGCCGCCCGGATCCGGCGGTGTGGCGGGTTGCGCGTTCGATTTTCGTCGGCGATGACGAATCCGCGGTTGCGGATCGTGTTGCGGATCCGGAAGGGGTTTTCGCCTGGTATTACGAATACCTTCTATCCGGTTTTCGCAGGCGTAACGCCCTTTTTCTCGTCAAGGAGAGCGAGAGCGTCGCCGACGAGGCGATCACCCCGGTCGGCGTTGCCCGGTCTTTGGTGATCGCCGGAACCCCGGCTCGGGTTCTCGATCAGCTGATCGCCTTTCAAGAGGAGATCGGGGATTTCGGCACGTTGCTCGATGTCGCCCACGATTGGCAGGATCCGGCAACGGCCAAGCGTTCGATGCAACTGCTGGCCGAGGAGGTCATGCCGCGCTTTCGCCGCCATTGCGAGGCGGTACGAAAGCCGGTTTGAACGAGGCGTTCGTATCCGAAAAATACCCGAAAAAATCCGGGAATATCGCATCGACCCCGAGATATTCTCGGCTTTCCCTAGACATTCAATGGGTATAGATACTGCGGGCGGGCGATGGATACAAGGGCGGCACTTGCTGGAAAGTGCTCGCGATAAAAGCGGCGGTCTTGACGAGAGCGGCAGCGAGCGGACCTTGCTCCTTAGGATATTCGAACAGCGATGCGTTCCCGCAGACGATGCAAGCGCCGGGACTTCGATCTGCAAATCATGCACCCCCGCCCGCCATCGCCACGAGGAGTCTCGAAGGCCTAAGCGGGGAAGAGCAATTTACCGACGAGAGCCTTGGTTACTTGTCCGACGATCCGGACGATCCTCGAGGCTCGTTTAGAGAGGATTGCAGGTTTCGAATCATCTCTTCGAGACGGGCGAGCCTTTGCGCAGTTTCCTGCGCATTTTTCGCATTTTCCTGTGCATTTTTCGCATTTTCCCTCGCATTTTCCCTCGCAACCTCCCTCACATTTTCCGCAATTCCCCTCACATTTTCCGCATTCTCTTTCCTGCTCCGCTCGAAGCCTTCCTGCATTTCTTCCCTCAGACGTCGATAGTCCATTATTCGCCCCTCCGATTCTTTGATCGCTGCGTTGACATACCGTACGACCCAGTAGGTCGCACCTCCCCCCGCCCGCCATCGCCGCGAGGAGTCTCGAAGGCGAAGCGGGGAAGAGCGATTTACCGACGAGAGCCTTGGTTACTTGTCCGACGATCCGGACGATCCTCGAGGCTCGTTTTGAGATGATTGCAGGTTTCGAATCATCTCTTCGAGCCGGGCGAGCCTTTGCGCAGTTTCCTGTGCATTTTGCGCATTTTCCTGCGCATTTTTCGCATTTTCCCTCGCATTTTCCCTCGCAACCTCCCTCACATTTTCCGCAATTTCCCTCATATTTTCTGCATTTTCCCTCGCAATTTCCCTCATATTTTCTGCATTTTCCCTCGCAATTTCCCTCACACTTTCCGCATTCTCTTTCCTGCTCCGCTCGAAGCCTTCCTGCATTTCTTCCCTCAGACGTCGATAGTCCATTATTCACCTCTCCGCTTCTTTGATCGCTGCGTTGACATACCGTACGATCCAATACGTCGCACCTCATCCGCCCGCCATCGCCACGAGGAGTCTCGAAGGCGAAGCGGGGAAGAGCGATTTACCGACGAGAGCCTTGGTTACTCGTCCGACGATCCGGACGATCCTCGAGTCTCGTTTTGAGATGATTGCAGGTTTCGAATCATCTCTTCGAGCCGGGCGAGCCTTTGCGCAGTTTCCTGTGCATTTTGCGCATTTTCCTGTGCATTTTTCGCATTTTCCTGTGCATTTTTCGCATTTTCCCTCGCAATTTCCCTCACATTTTCTGCATTTTCCCTCGCAATTTCCCTCATATTTTCCGCAATTTCCCTCACACTTTCCGCATTTTCTCTCGCAACCTCCCTCACATTTTCCGCATTCTCTTTCCTGCTCCGCTCGAAGCCTTCCTGCATTTCTTCCCTCAGACGTCGATAGTCCATGGTTCGCCCCTCCGATTCTTTGATCGCTGCGTTGACATACCGGACGACCCAGTAGGTCGCACCTCCTCCCGCTCCGATGATGACCAAAAGCGAGACGAGATTCGGAAGAATCTCTTTCATTGGTAGTTCTCGATTCGAAGATGACCTGATGCGCCGAACGTCGCCGAAACTCCAAGCGACAAGTGCATGATATACCAGTTGACCGTCGTGCCCCACTCGTTGCCGTGTACTGGGAGTTTTCGGGTATTCGATGCTGCCGGGCTCGGCTCCCGCAGGTGACGGTTCTCGGGCCGCCGCTGTCCCATACCATCGTCGGCACCGACCCGCTTGAGTCGCCGAGGACGGAAAGAGGCAGCGGGTGCACTTTCTCGGGTATTCGATCGGCGATGCCATCCCGACGATGCAAGCACCGGGGCTTCGATCGGCAAATCATGCGCCCTTGCCCGCAATCGCAACGAGGAAGCCCGAGGCGAAGCGGGGAGAGCGATTTACCGATGAGAGCCTTGGCTATTTGTCCGGCGATTCGGACGATCCTTGAGACTCGTTTAGAGAGGATTGCAGGTTTCGAATCATCTCTTCGAGACGGGCGAGCCTTTGCGCAGTTTCCTGTGCATTTTCCCTAGCAATTTCCGCATTTTCCGCATTTTCCCTCGCAGTTTCCTGCGCATTTTTCGCGTTCTCTTGCCTGAGCTGCTCGAAGCATCTCAACATTTCTTTCCGCAGACGTCGGTAGTGCATGGCGTCCATGATTCGCTCCTGCGCTTTTTCGGTCATCGCGTCGATATATCGGAATATCCGGTATGTCGCACCCTTCCTCGCTTCGATGATGACGATAGGCGTCTATGCTCGGTGATTCGAAGGGGAAGGTTCGGATATCGACTTTTTCAGCATCTTACGGCCCTCGAAGATGGCTATTTGAAAGGGGGCCATGACAGTGCCCATTACAAAGACGAACAAAATCATATGCCATAAAGGCATATCGGAATTTGGAGGGCCGATGAAGTGGGAGGTCAAGGAGAAGACTACGTAAAGCACGGCGGTGACGTGTAGATACACGAAAGGCCACGTCGTTGCCAATCTTCTCATCCAGTGTTCCATTTCAAGTGCCCAGCGGTCCAGTTTTCCCATTTTTCGGGGCTCCTTTGTCGATATTCCCTTTATTGATGTTCAGTGTTATCGCGAGAGAGTATCGGTACCTCGCACCTTTCCTCGCGTCGATGACGATAGGTATCTATGCTCGGTGATTCGAAGGGGAAGGGTCGGATATCGATTTTTTCAGCATCTTGCTGCCTTCGAAGATGGCTATTTGAAAGGGGGTCATGACAGTGCCCATTACAAAGACGAACAAAATCATATGCCATAAAGGCATATCGGAATTTGGAGGGCCGATGAAGTGGGAGGTCAAGGAGAAGACTACGTAAAACATGGCGGTGAAGTGTAGATACACGACAGGCCACGTCGTTGCCAACCTTCTCATCCAGTGTTCCATTCCAAGTGCCCAGCGGTCCAGTTTTCCCATTTTTCGGGGCTCCTTTGTCGATATTCCCTTTATTGATGTTCAGTGTTATCGCGAGAGAATATTCACCCGAGATCAAGAATGCCGCGATCTCGGCGAAGGAGGAGATACCGCGGACGATCGAGATCGGTATCGAGCAGTGTCAGGGGCAGCATCGGGGGCAGCATCAGGCGCTCGATTCGCTGATGCGAAAATCGGCCCGCTCCAGCCAGCGAGGGTCGATTTCGACCCCCCATCCCGGGCCTTGGGGAACCGGCACCTTTCCTTCGCGGGCGCGAAGGGCGGGGGTGAACAGACCCTCTTCCCAAGGGTAGTAGTCCGCCCCTTCGATGCTGAATTCGATATATGGTCCGGCCGCGGGGATCGCCGCCATCAGATGCAAGGTGAAGACCGTTACCAAACTGAGGTTGGCGGAATGCGGGGTACACACAAGCCCCGCTTCGTGCGCCATCGCCGCGACTTCCAGGGTGCGGGAGAGTCCGCCGAGATAGCAGATATCCGGCTGCACGATATCCACCGCCCGCAGATCGACGATCCGTCGCCAAGTGGCGAGATCGCAATCCTGCTCCCCGCCGCTGACTTGAATCCCCAAGGGCTCCAAGGCGCAAGTGACTTCCCGGGTCTGTTCCACCTCCCAGTAGGGGCAAGGCTCCTCGAAGTGGCAGATACCGTGATCGTCGAGCATCCTCCCGATCTCGATGGCGCGGCGGGGGTCGTAGCCGCTGTTGGCATCCACCAGCAGGTCGGCTTCGTCTCCCAAGGCCTTGGCGATGGCGGGCACGATCTCCTCGGTGCGCCCCGGCCACTCGTCCCGATTGCGGCCGCATTCGCTTGCGATGCGGAACTTGAAGGCGTCGTAGCCGTGAGCCTCGCGCAGGCGAAGGAGCCGCTGCGCTTCCTCCGAGGCGGTGATATCGCGCCGCATGCTCGAAGCGTAGACCCTCAAGGGGCGCGGGGTGCCCCCCAAGAGTTCGCATACCCCCAAGCCCTCGCGTTTGCCCCGCAGATCCCATAAAGCGGTGTCGAGACCGGCCATCGCCCGGCGCAAATAGGAGCCGGGGAATTTATGCTCGCGCTCGGTGATGCGCCGCATCAAGGAGGGGATGTCGGCGCCGCTTTCGCCCAAGGCATGGGGCGCGACCTGTCGGTGAAGGACCTGTGCGGTGATATCGGCGTGGTAGGGCGCCGTTTGTCCCCAGCCCTCGCCGCCTTCGTCGTCTCGTACCCGTACCATGCAGACGTAGCGGGAACTCCAGCTCTCGATGCTCTTGATCTTCATCGTCGCGATGCCTCAGTTGCGCTCGGGATCGGGCTCGGAATCGACTTCGATCGCGTCGTCGTCATAGCGACTGATCTCGATCAGATTCCCGTCGGGGTCGCAAAAATAGATCGACTGCATCGATCCGATCGCTCCGGTTTTCGCCACCGGCCCTTCGAGGATTTCGATCCCCTCGGCGCCGAGATGAGCGATGACCCGTGTCAGCGGCCAGGTCGTGATCAGGCAGAGATCGCCGGAGCCGACCGCCGCCCGATTCCTCGTTTCCTGTCCGAGTCTTTGCAGGTTGATCTTTTGGGATCCGAAGTGCAAGGCGCGGCGCCCTTGGCCGAAACGGCTGTCGTGCATCTTCAGCGTTCGCCGGTAAAACGCGATCGAGGCCTCGATATCGCTGACGGTGAGCACTAGGTGGTCGATATGGCTGATCATTTTCGCTTTTCCTCGTATTCGAATTCGATCCCAAGTGATCTTTCGATTTTGCGGGCGCTTCTCCGGCGCTTTCTTTCGGGCTTCTCGGCTTCGAAAATCGCCCGGCATTCGCTTCGCTCGTCGAAGGATTTCGCGATCGGAATCGATCGAAATCGAGCGCAATCGAGCGCAATGACAGCGATTTGCGTGCCTTGCCCGAGGCGCAGCCTTCGTCTTCGAAGGTACAATCGCCATCGAGAATATAGGGAATCCCTCGCCCTTATCGCGGCGCGAACGATCGTCGCGCTCCGATGCGGCCTTCGACCGTCGGCGCATTTCGCATCGGGGGATCGTATCCGCCCGGATCCGTCTTGCGCTTTGCAACGCCCGCCTTGCAGCACATCGAAGGCTTGCGATCGCGCGTATCGCTTTTTTGCCGTGATCGAAGGAGCCTTCGAAGGCACCGCTCGGGTGCTACAGAGCCCTTGGAGTCTTTTTGATCGACAACGAGGATATTTCAAGACTATGAGCCAATCGAAAAAAGTCGCGATCATCACCGCCGCCGGCAGCGGCATGGGGGCCGGTGCCGCTCGCAGGTTGGCGGCGGACGATTTCAATGTGGCCATCCTCTCTTCCTCCGGCCGCGGCGAAGCGCTGGCCGAGGATCTCGGGGGGATCGGGGTGACCGGATCGAACCGATCGGTGGACGATCTGCAGCGCCTCGTCGATATGACCATGGATCGTTGGGGACGGGTGGATGCGCTGATCAACAGCGCCGGACACGGCCCGCGGGCGGATCTTCTCGATCTCTCGGACGAGGATTGGCAAAAGGGGATGGAGGTCTATTTTCTCAGCGCGGTGCGTCCGATTCGGTTGGTCACCCCGATCATGCAAGAGCGAAAAGCGGGGGCCATCGTCAATATCTCGACCTTCGCCGCCTTCGAGCCCGACCCCGTTTTTCCGACCTCCGGTGTTTTTCGTGCCGGGCTTGCGGCGTGGACCAAACTCTTCGCCGACCGCTACGCCGCCGATAATATTCGCATCAACAACGTTCTTCCCGGCTTCATCGACAGCCTGCCGGAAAAACCCGAGTTTCGCGAACGCATTCCGATGCGGCGCTACGGCAGGACGGGGGAGATCGCCGAGCTCATCGCCTTTCTCGTCGGCCCCGGCGGCGGCTATATCACCGGTCAGAATATTCGCGCCGACGGCGGCATCACTCGCTCGGTCTGATAGCGGCGACAGAATCTCGAGCGCCCCTCGTCGGGCATCGGCGACATCGAAAAAGGGGCGATCGGCCTTCGGGGGCTATGCGAGCGAAGAGGATATAAAGGACGATGTCCGATACCGTCGAATGGGGCTACGAAGGTGCTATCGGCCCTACCTGCTGGGGTTCGCTTAGCCCCGAGTTCTCTTTATGCGATTGCGGCAAGGAGCAATCGCCGATCAATATCGAGCGCTTCGAAGTTCTCCCCCGAAGCCCCGTCGAATTCGATTACCGATCGGTTCCGGCGGGTAGCGGCGAGGTCATCGATACCGGCACCACGATCCAGTTGAACTGTCCGTCCGGCGGCGGCATCGGTCTCGACGGCGTTCGCTACGATCTCGTACAACTCCATTTCCATCATGGCAGCGAGCATTTGGTGCAGGGGCGGCGCTTTGCGATGGAGATGCATTTGGTGCATCGTTCCGCGGCCCTCGAGGTCGCGGTGGTCGCGGTCCTGCTGCAAGAGGGGGCGCATAATCCGGCCTTCGATGCGATCTGGCGCCATCTGCCGGGAGGAGGGGGCGTTGTCGAAGGCGATGATTCGCCCGCGAACGTGCCCGCGAACGTGGATCTGGCGAGCCTCTTGCCAGTGCGGCGAAGCGCTTGGCGCTATCGGGGGTCGCTGACGACCCCGCCTTGCAGCGAAGGGGTGAGGTGGCTGGTGCTGACCGAGCCGCTGAGCCTTTCGGCGGCGCAGATTGCCGCTTACGGGGCGGTTCATCCTCGCAGTTATCGTCCGGTGCAGCCTTTGGGGGTGAGGGTTTTGGTCTGCGATGCACCGCCGTCGGATGCGTCTTGATTCGTTGCCGTAACTTCTGACGTCATTTACGCCGTCGATTCGTCTTTCGCCTCCCCCCGATATCGCCGAAGCCTTCGTCGAGGGTCGGATGCCTGCCTAGTCCATCGAGCGCCGTCGAGCGCGAAGGGATTGCTCTTGGCCAAGCGAAGCCTTGGAGCGAATTCTTGGCTTTCGGCAGCGAGCGATCCTCTGCCGGGCGCTTTCTTTGTTCAGGTGGATGGCTTCAATCGAGGGCGTCGAAGTTGGATTTTCGAGGAGCCCAAAAAGGAAGCCAGGATTCGCTTTTGTCGTTGCCGAGCCTTTCGCCGTTCTTGTCGATGGCGATGAGACCTAAAGCGCTCGCCTGTTCGAGGATGCGAGCGCTCGCCGATGCCCCGCCGGCGTCGTTTTCGAATCCCATGCGCTCTTGCAAGGAGGCGCAGGTCATCGCTCGACCCTCTATCTGGCGCAAACAAGCGTGCTGGTAGCAAGCACGAAGGCGCTCGTCTGCGCTCGTTGCGTCGCTCATTGCGTCGCTCGTTGCGTCGCTCGCTGCGCCCGTGGGTCTTGGCGCGTAGAGCGTCGCCTTGGTGCTCGTAGGAGTGTTTTCGAAAAGCGGCGGCGGAAGGCGCAGCCTTTCCGCGGCGGCGATCACCTTGTCGAGGCCGCTGTCCCATGCCGCCCGAATCCCCAACCGACGCGTATGCCAAGCCAGGGCTTCGTTTCGATATTCGGGGGACGAGTCCACGAAGCGCAAGGGCTCGACCAAAGGCTTTCCGGGGTTGGTGAACTCGATCCGATCGTCGAAGATCTCCACCTGCGGCCCTCGCTCGAGAAGAGAAAAATCCTGATGAACGAGGGCGTTGATCAGCAGCTCGCGAATGATCGCCCCGAGTCCCGGTGCGTTATCGTATTTCGCATCGGGGCCAGGAGCGCGGCCAAGAGCGCGGCCAGGAGGCCTCGTCGCCGAAAGCCGGTTTCCTATCCCTTTGACGAGCGCCGCGAAATCGAGGGCATAGCCTTTGCGATGCGTTTGTCGCTCCGAAGGGCGTTTGCGATCCCGGCCTTCGTATCGCACGATCTGCACGACTTTGTGTTTCAGATGGTCGAATCGCGGCAGATTCTTGGCCAGCAGCAGCGCCCCGGCGTTCGTGATATCGAAAGAAGCGCCGCCGGCCCGGATCAATCGGGCTTTATGCAGTTTTTCGAGGGCGATCTTCTCGTCGTCGATCGCTTCTTGTCCCAGCAGGCGAAACCAAGTCGGGATATCGAGCAGGCGCATGACGCGATCGCCTTTGATACGATCGTCGGCGATGCCCTCGGTGAAAGGAACTTCGTCGAGAATGCCGAGCAGTCGCTGCCGCAAGGAGGGGTTTTCGCCGATGCATATCGTGCGATCCCCGCTCCGGATATATTCGATGCCTTTGAAGGTCGCCGGTTGTTTGACGGCATGATCGATTTTCAGAACGATGACCGACAAACCACCGATCGTCGCTTTGCGAAAGCGAAAGTCGATCTGCGGTCTGATCAGGCGGCGTAGCCATCCATCGAGGCTCTCGTCGCCTTTTTTCATGACCGGGGGATTGAATCGCGTTCCCGTGATCGTTCGGCTACGGCCGTCGACGCCCCATAACGCGTAGGCGTGGCTTTGTCCGTGCAAGGCCGCGGAGTTGGCCAATGCCGCGATCGATTTGCCGATATCGTCGGGGTTGTCGTCGCGGGTGATCCGGAGCCATCGGGTATCCGGCGGCAAGAAGAGCAGGCGATCGACGAGGCTGACGCGATAGCCCGAATATTCGAATGCGTCCATATCGCTTTTCTCGCTCTCGCCCTCGCCCTTGCCCATGTCCTTGCCCGCCGGCGCTGCCTGCGATCCTAGTCGATCGTCTTAGTCGATCGGCCGGTCGAGCGGCCGGTCGAAGGGCCGTCGCCATGCCCTCGGCTTGCGCCGCTTTTCGGCGGCGAAATCCGAGCCATCGTCGTCGATCGCGCGAAGCCCGATCTTGTCGTTTCAGGCTTGTCGTTTCAGGCTCGTCGTTTCAGGCGAGCGATCCGCGGGCGACGGCCCGCTCGATCGACTCGATATTGCACAGCCCCTCTTCGCCGGCGACCTCGGGGTTGCGATTGTCTCGTATCGCGGCCGCGAAATCCCCGATCTCTTCGGCGTAAGGGTCGACGATCGGGAAAGGAAACTCCCCCTCGTGGGTGCGAATGGAGCCCGCACCTTGTGCGCCCAGGGTGTTTTCGCAAAGCGCATAGCCCTCGCTGCCGTAGATCTCCATTCTTCTCGGGGCATCGAAAAGAACCGAAGTGCATAACTCCGCCGTCGCTCCCGATTCGAATTCGAAATGAACCAGCGCGGTTTCGTCATGCGGCCCTCGGTGCACCCGACGGGTGATCTGCGCCCCCTCGCGAACGATCTCCCCGCAGGTCGGGCGCATCATCCAGCGGATCTGATCGATGCCGTGGGTGCCGACGGCGGCTAGCCCCCACCAGCGTCCGACTTCGGGGCGGGCGCGCCAGTTGGAGGCGTCGGCGAGGATCGACCAGTGCACGCGCAAATGTCGCAGGGTGCCGAATTCCCCGGCCTGCACCATACGATGAAGGGCGCGATGCCCCGCATGCCAGCGAAGGTGATAGGCGATCCCCAGTCGCACATCGGCATCCCGGCAAGCGGCGATCATCCTTGCGGCGTCGGCGGCGGTGGTGGCCATCGGTTTTTCGCACAAAACATGCTTGCCTGCGGATGCCGCCGCGATGCATTGTTCGGCGTGCAAGCCGTCCGCGGATGCGATCAGCACCGCGTCCAGATCCGGATCCGCCAGCAGCGTTGCGAGATCGTCGAAGGCGGGCTCGCAGGCGGCGGCACGATGGCGGCGGGCGAAGTCGCGGGCTCGCTCGAGGTCGCGGCTCAGCACGCTCCACAACTCCACCCCGGGCAATCCGGCGATGGCCGGGGCCAAAAAGTTGTCGGCGATCCGCCCGGTGGCGATCATCGCGATACGCAAGGCCGGGGTTTCGATATCGTTCGTTGCGGACTTCGTTGCGGACATGGCGTTTCACCTTGGCGAAGGGTCGCTCGAGGGGAAGGGCAAGGGGCGGGTGGCGAAGATATATTCCTCGACCGGCCGCCCGCCGATCAGATGCTCTTGGATGATGCGCTCGAGTGTCGAAGGGGTGCACGAGTGATACCAGATGCCATCGGGGTAGACGAGGGCGATCGGGCCGTGAACGCAAACGCGCAGGCAATTGACCTTGCTGCGATAGACCCCGCCGGCATCGCTCAGCCCGAGTTCGGCCAAACGCTTTTTCAGGTATTCCCACGAAGCGAGGCCCAGCGCCCGGGGGCAGCATTTGGCATCGCTTTGATCGCTGCACAGCAGGATATGGCGCCTCGTTTCGGGGATGCGCAGTTTTTCGACCGCGGCCGCCAAGGCTTCGCCTCGGCTTTCGCTTTCGGGGTTGTCGATAGGCAAGGGCATGATGCTCAGGGTTTTTTCGTTCGCGGGGTCGGCGGGGTTCGAAAAGCGGGATCGGGATAGGCAGCGAAAAGGCTCATGCCGAGTCGGATTCGCAGGTCTTTCAAGGAGCCCAGATCGAGCGGGGAACGAAGATTTCTCCTCGGGCCAGCAAACGCGCGGTTCTGAGCAAACTTGCGGATCGGAATCGGATATCGCCGTCTTTCGCCTCGTAATCCATCTGCAGATCGAGAAAGCCCGTCGGGTGCTCGATACGCATCGAAGCGGGATTTTCATGCACCGGCGTTGCCAGACCTTCAGCCACCGTGCCGGGGACGAGGGCGCAGGCGGCGATGCATTGTCCGCCGGTAACCGCCATGCTCGGATGGCATTTCCAGGGCGTGAAATAACGCGCGGCGACGGTGCCACCGGCGCGCGCTTTCGCGAGCAGGGCGAATTTGGGAACCACGGAGCGGCTCGTATCGCCCAAACCCATGCGCTTGCCGGCCTCGATGCGCAGCGATTCCATACGCGCTTGCAGCTGCGAAGGGCGATTCAAATCCTCGACGCTCTCGTGCCCCGATCGATCGAAATCCTGCGCCCGGGCCATGACCGTCGGCATGGCCATATCCATGCAGGTGAGTTCGATCCCGTCGATCGTCTCGCGCGGATGGCCTGTCGGGAGCAGAGCCCCGGTCAAAGAGCCGACGGTATCCATGAAACGCAGCCTTACCGGGGAAGCGCAGCCCGGAACCCCGTCGATGCGGGTGTCGCCTTCGTAATCGACTCGCCCTTCGGGGGTGCGAACGAGGGCCTCGATCAGCGCCCCGGTATTGACCGATCGAATGCGTACCGACGTGGTTTCGCCCTGCGCTTCGATCAGCCCGGTTTCGATGGCCGCCGGACCGACCCCGGACAGGATATTGCCGCAGGTGGGTCGATAGTCGACCGATCGCTCGTCGACCGCCACTTGGGCGAAGAGATAATCGATATCGTGCTCGGCCTCTTTGGCCGCCGAAAGCATCGCCACCTTGGTGGTTACCGAAGCCCCGCCCCCGATCCCGTCGATATTCAGCGGATGCCCGGCTCCCAAAGCCGCGATCAGAACTTCGCTCAGCGTATCGCGATCTTCGGGCAGATCCGAACGCCGGAAATAAGGCCCGCGCGAAGTGCCGCCGCGCAGAAAAAGAAAGGGGATCGGAGTTTGGCTCATGCATAAGGCCCTTGGCGTCGCCTTCGAGGGTCGATGGAAGAGTCGACGGGAGAGTCGATGCAAGAAGGGAGAGGGCGGTGGATCCGAGGCGAAACCGCCTATCGGCGGCAGCGCGGGTTCAACGGAAAGGCCAAGGCAGATCGAGGGTATTTTGCACGATACCGCGCGGGAAGTGCAGGCTGAGCATCCATGCGAGACCGAGCAGGAACGCCGCCGCGCCGCCGGTCAGGGCCAGCGTTTTGCCCCAGCTCGCTCGCGCTCGCCGTCGCAAGAAAGCGAGGAAGAACACGATCATCGAGGCGTAAAAGCCGACCAAGGCGGAGCCGACGACCAATCCCGCCAGCCATAACCACCCCGACCATAATCGACCGCTTTCTTCCTTGCCGACATGATCTCCGGTGATTTCGAGATCGACAAACGCCGGATGATCCGAGGGTCCGCGCCACAAACGCCACGACAGGGCCAGGCAGAAGACGAGGCCGGTGATCGCCGCTCCGGTGGGGAAGATTCCGCCCAAGAAGGTATGCGTCGAGGCGTCGTTCCAAGCGAGCAGGCAAAAGCCCGCCATCGCCGCGGTGAAGAGGATCTGCCAAAGGCGAGTGGTATGCGCTTCTTCCACGCGCTCTCGGGAGCCGCTGGTGTCGATCCCGGTGGTGTCGATCTCCTTGACCCGTCGCCGAAGACCGAACCAAAGCGAGGCCAGCGTGAGCGCGGCGATGACCATCACCCCGGGTCGCAAAAGCATCCCGAAGCCGCCGTATTGGGGGTTGAATTGCAAGGCTTGGTAGAAATAGGTCTCCGCTTGGGGAGCGAGCACGTAGCCGATCAGCAGCGCCGGGCGCGGCCAACCGAAACGCTTCATCAAAATACCCAAGGCTCCGATCGCGGCGAGGGCCACGAGATCGGCGAGATCGCGCGTCGCTTGGAAGGCGGCGAAACAGACCAAGGCGATCATGCACGGAGCCAGCCAAGCGAAGGGGATCGTGGTCAAGCGGGCGATCGGCGGCGCGAGCAGAAAGCAGATCCCCGCCCCCATGATATTGGCCACCGCCAGCGACCAGATGATGGTGTAGGTGGTGCCGAGTTCGGCATTGGCCAAAGCGGGCCCCGGTTCGATCCCGATCAAAATCATGCCGCCGAGAAAGACGGCCATCGATCCCGAGCCGGGGATGCCGAAGAGGATCGTCGGTAGCAAGGTGCCGCCTTGCATCGCATTATTGGCGCTTTCCGGGGCGATCACCCCGCGGATATCCCCCTTGCCGAACTCGGGGTTCTTCTTGCAGGTTTGCACGGCATGGCCGTAGGTGATCCAGTCGACGACCGATCCGCCCAAGCCCGGGATCGCTCCGATCATGGCTCCCATACCGGCGCAGCGCACCGAGAGAAAGGTATTGCGTGCCCAATCGCGCAGTCCCGCGAACCAGCCTTGACCCAGCAGCGCGCGCCCGGCGATGGAGCGGTTCTTGCGCAATAAATCGACGATTTCCGGTATCGCGAAGAGGCCCAAGCCCATCACCACCAGGGGGATGCCGTCGTAGAGATATTCGAAGCCGAAGATCATGCGGAATTCCCCGGTGGCGGGAGCGCCCCCGATCGATCCCGCCAGCAGGCCGATCGCCCCGGCCGCGATTCCCTTCGTCAGGCTGCGCCCGGCGAGCGCGGCGACCATCGACAGGCCGAAAAGTGCGAGCATGAAGAGCTCGGCGGCTCCGAAGGTCAGGATCAGCGGCCGGGCGATCAGGACGAAGCCGGTCAGGATCAAGGCCCCGACGAGCCCGCCGAAGAGCGAGGAGGCGAAAGCCGCCGAGAGCGCCCGCGCCGCCTGTCCGCGCCGGGCCAAGGGAAAGCCGTCGAGAACCGTGGCTTGGCTGGCGGAGGAGCCGGGGATCCCCATCAGCACCGAGGCGAAGGTATCGGAGGTGGGGATGACCGCAACCAAGCCGACCAGCATCCCCAAAGCGGCCGTCGGCTCCATGCCGAAAACGAAGGGGATGAGCAGGGAAAGCCCGGCGATTCCGCCGAGCCCGGGGATCACGCCGACCACCAAGCCGACGCCGACCCCGGTCAACATCCAGATGAAGTGTTCGAACGAGGCCAGCGAGCCTGCGGCTTGGGCGAGAGCATCCAGCATACGAGATCACCAGTGCTCGAAGGGTCGAAGGGAGATGCCGGAGGCGCAGATCGCCCCCGGCATCCGATACTCGGGTCGATACTCGAGTCGATACTCGGGTCAAGGAGTAAAAGCGAAGCGGGAAGAAAGCCTTAGGTATCGGGTTTCGGGTGTGCGAAGCGCACGATCCCCGATGCCGAAAAGGGCGCTCCCGCTTATTTTTTCTCGCCGATCTTGACCCCGTATTCGCTGGCGATCAGATCGACCACGCGTTTTCTCAGCTCCGCGGGGACTTTGGTGCCTTTGCGTTGCAGCGCATCGGCGGCGGCATCCGTGACTTGCTCGTATTTGCCCAGCACCGCTTGACGGGCGCTTTGGTATTCCGGGTCTTGGAGCATGTCGCGGATCGCTTGGCGCCAAGCCTCGACGATATCGTCGCTCGTTCCCTTGGGCAAGAAGACCATCTTTTGCGCCGGGAAGCCGGCCGCGAAGAAGCCGAACCAAGCGTCGTAGTCGGGGCCGGAGGGTTTTTCTCCGGTCACCATCTCGTAGGCCTCGCCGAAATGGGGCAGATCGGGGAAGGTCGGATCCCGCACCAGATTCCCGTTTTCGTCGAGCGAGCCCCAAGAGAAGAGCGGAATCGCCTTGCCGGAATCGACTAAGGGAGAGACGTTTTTCAAATAAGCGGAGGAGGTTTGGTAATCGATATTCGTTTCCCCGCGCTCGAAGGCCAAGCGGCCGCCGCCGCGCCCTTTGAAGCCGAAGACATGCTGCACGTCGAGCCCCATCAACCGAAAGCCGAGCATCGGCACCAGATCGAGGGAGGTCGCCCCTTGACTGGCGTAGATCAGTTTTTTCCCTTTCAGCCGGGCGATATCCCCCGCCATCTCGACACCGGTCGAAGGCGAGGTATAGACCACGCCGCCGGTGGGCGAGGCCATCACGATCTTCCAGTTCGCGTATTCGTAGCGCACGCGCGGATCGCCGAGCAGGTAGGGAAATTGGGTCGATCCCGAGGTGATGAGGATGGTCAAACCGTCCGGCTTCGCCCTCGCCTCGAAGAGGTTGCTGCCCTTGGTCGAACCCCCGCCGGGCTCGTTGACGACCACCACGTTCGGCTGCCCCGGGAGGTGCTTGGAGAAGAAAGGAGCGTTGAATCGGGCCAAGGTATCGCTGCCTCCCCCGGCGGAGAAGGGCACGATCCACTCGACGGTTTTGCCGGCGAAGGAGACCTCCGCCGATGCCGCCGGTGCGAAAAGCGCAAGTCCGCCGAGCCCGAAGGCGAGGCCGAGTTGGCGTAGACCGCCCCCGATGCGCCGAAAAAGGCCCGCAGGCGAGGCCGGAAAATCATGCTGGGATGTTGATATCATTTTTCTTCGATCTCCTCTATGGGATTTGTCTATGGGATTTGTCGGTGAGAAGGACGAGCCCGATGTTTGCCAAAACCGACCGCTTGCGTTTCGATATCCGACGATGCGCCGGGCAGGCGATATCGGCGATAGGGATACGAAGGGATACGAAGGCGGAATCGAATAAGTCTAGGCACGCCTTCGGATAATGGTACCACCAAGGGCCGATTTGCCGGCGAGCGTCGAAGCCGGCAGGTCGGCGGCGAGGGTTTTGGCGTTTCGATCCGAACGAAATTTCGAAGTCGAGGGGATTCTCTTTTTTTTCGACGCCGATCGGCGAAGGGAGTCTTAATCGCCCATATCGCCCAAGCGGGATCGATTCACCGGTAGGGTAGGCAGAGAACTCGAATATCAATCCTTCCAGCCGACGTATTTGCGCAGAAGCGCCAGTATCCGATCGGTGTCGATTCCGTCGCCATCGATTTCATGGATATAGGTGGCAAGATTCAGGACTCCTATCTTGCCCGAATCGTTTTCCTCGCTCTGTCGATGAGGGTCTTCTTTCGTGTCTTGCGCATAGCAGATGACGAGCGCGGCCCCCGAATCCTCATGCTTTTTTCGAAGAACCCGCCCGAGCCTTTGGATCAGCTGCCGCTTTTGTTGGCTCGATGACAAGATCACGGCGAGATTGGCGTGGGGGATGTCGATGCCTTCGTCGAGCATATTGACGGCGACGACGCATTTCAGATCCTTGTCTCGAAAACGGTGGATGATTCGCTCTCGCCTTTTTTCATCGATCTTCGTGTGGTAAGCCTCCGCCTCGACTCCACTAAGTTCGAGCACCATCGCTATATAGTTGCAAGTCCCGATGTCGGCGCAGTAAACGAGTGCCCCCTCGGAGGCCGAAATCAGATCCGAGAGCTTCTCGGCGGCCTGAATCTTTCCCTCGGATCCCCCCAATATCTTGCGACGATCGCTCAGGCATTTATTGAATTTGCCTATGAGGATCCCGGCGTCTTTGGTATGGTGGCCTTTTCTGAGTTCGGAATAGAACTTTTTTCCGTCCGCCGGGAAGCCGTGTTCATAGACGAGTCTTTCACGCGCTTTTTGCATATCCTGGCCGTATTTTTCGTATTCGGATCGCTCGTGCAGCGAAAGCGCAGTGGATAAAGTGATCGCAACGAAATTCGAGACGACTTTATCTTGTATGGCTTGTTTGAATCCGTAATCGAATACAACCGCTTTTCGTCCCTTCGCGGGAGCGAAGTAGGGGGAAATGAACTCGTCGACTCCATCGTCGCTACGCTCGAGAGTCGCCGTCAGACCGAGCCGCATCTTCGCCTGTGGCAGCAAGGCTTTGCTGAACTTAGGGGCTCCGAAATGATGACATTCATCGGCGATGACCAAGTCGAAGTTCGAGCTGAATTTTCGGCGATGTTTTTGGCGATGTCGATGTATGACAACACTGTTGACGACCGCAAGGGTAATCTTTTCGTTCGGGTCGAAGTTGAATCCGTTCTCAGCGCCGATCAAAGATCGGATTTCGCCGTTGGCCTCTTTTTCCAATTCATCCTTCCATTGGCGGAAGAGCGTAATCGACCGAACGATCACCAAGCATTTTCCGCCCTCGTCGATCACCCGCTTGGCAATCGCGAGCGCGACGAAAGTTTTCCCCGATCCGGTAACCGCTTCGACGATCCCTCTACGCTTGGCCTTTTCCCACGCCTCGATGGCTTTGCTTTGCCATCGATAGGGCTTTTTGCTCAAGGGGGATTCGAAAAGACCCTCCGGTTGCGATATATGCCTATGATATTGCCGCGAGGGACGTGCATCCTTTGTATTGTTATCGCGAGGGTCTTCGAGAATTTTCTTTAACAGATATTCCCAGTTCTCATTTTTTTCACTCGTTTTTATATTTTCTCGAGTGCGACGGTCGGGCTTGGTTTGGACGACCGATACATTGCGGGCGAGCAAACCTTTTGGCCCTTGTTCGATATCGAAAATAACGCGCTGACCCTCTTCGAGGGCGCGAAAGCCCGGCATATCGATGGCGGAGAAATGGACGAATATGTCGCCCTTTCCACCGCCCTTGTCAGGAGCGATGAATCCGTATCCCTTGGATCTGTTGAACCACTTCACTGTTCCGAGTGGCATCGATACATACCCCTAGATGTACTGAATGAATCGTAAAGAGTATTGGTTATTTTGCAATTTATTTACAACGGATCTACAACAATAAATTCTGTCCCGATGGGCGGATGATTCGAAAGCGTAAGCAGGATCGAAGTCGGCAGGTATTTCGATATAAGAGATATTCGACTCGAAGATCCAAATCCCGTCATCATCGAATCGAATATCGATGGAATGTCGGGAGCGCCGGTCGTCGAATTTCGCGATGCGAGGGTGTAGGCCCTCTTCGTTCACCGACTTCGCAATCGCGAGGGCGACGAAGCCTTTCCCGGAACCGGCGGCAGGGGGTTGCGCGGGAAGGCAAATCCCGTCTTGGCCCTTGTGCCCTTTTGGAGAGATCTTCGATCGCTAGAAGTCGACGGTCTTATCGAAGCGGTGATCGACAAAGAAGGCGATCCGGGGTCGATCGGGAGAGGGTCGTCGAAGTCGATCGACGACCCTCTCCTGCAAGGAGGGAAAAGAGACGGGTCGGTCTAGGGCAGTGTCGACCAATGCTTGACCGCGGCAGGCAATACCACCCCGATTCCCATGACGATGAGGCTGATGATAATCGCGGTGACACCCAAGACAACGGCGATGATGATCGCATGAGTACGCTGTCTCGCTTTGTCTTCGGCGATCCTTTCGCTTTCTTTCGTTTTCTTCTCCTCGTTGGAAGCGATGATATCGGCGCGCAGTTTCTCGAATTCGGCGATCCTTTCGCTCTCTTTCGTTTTCTTCTCCTCGTTGGAAGTGATGGTGTCGGCTCGCGTCCTTTCGTTGGAAGCGATGGTGTCGGCTCGCGTCCTTTCGTAGGAAGCGATGGTGTCGGCCCGCATTTTTTCGAGCGCAGCCAAGATTTCAGGGTTGGATGAGTTGGATGAGTTGGATGAACTTTCCATCGTCTTGCTCCGGGGGTTGTCGTCGGTCTTGTCGCCGGATTGCGATAGGGGTAGAAACGCGCTCGTCCTTCGATGGCTCGTGCCATCAGCGTTCGAAACGAATCGTCGTTTACGAAGAATACACCGGCCCCCGTTACTTTGTCTACCCAAGGCTCGGTGCAAAACCGCGATCCGAGGCTCGGGGGAAGGCTTCGATGCATCCGATGCTTCTCGAACTTTTCGGATCTCCCCTATCTTGGATAGACCCTCGCTCGCAGTGGTACCATCTCGATCCCGGCTCGGTTTTTCGAGGAGGCAAGATCGGCGGACCGGTTTTCGGGCGGGCACCGTATCGTCGTCGTTTCCTTTGTCGGATCGGGTCTTTCGGTCTTTAAGATCTGTCGAAGGGGCCGATGATCCGCAAGGCCGCGAAAGCGCGTTGCGATAGGTGCCGAAGTCTTTCGTCGGATGCCGATCGGATTGTCGATCCGCATCCGATCTTTTCGCTTTTCGCTGCCGAGTTTCGAAACAATCCATCCGCTATCGATTCGAAATGGATATCCACGAATATCAGGCCAAGCAGCTCCTGCGTCCCTACGGGGTGATTTCCCCGCCCGGGGAATGCGCGTTCACCGCCGAGGAAGCCGAAGGCATCGCCCGGCGGCTCGGGGGTGGCCATTGGGTGGTCAAGGCCCAAATCCTTGCCGGGGATCGCAGCCTCGCCGGTGGCGTGAAGATGGTTACCTCCGAGGCCGAAGTGCGCGAGACGGCGCGTGCGATGCTGGGCACGCATCTGATCACCCCCCAAACCGGCGCCGGAGGGGAGTATGTGCGCCGGGTTTATGTCGAGGCCGTTTGTCGCATTCGGAGCGAGCACTATCTGGCATTGGCCTTGGATCGGGATACCTCCAAGATCGCGCTGGTCGGCTCCGATGCCGGCGGTTCGTCGATCGAGTCCGTCGCCGCGAGTCATCCGGAGCGGATCGTGCGTTTGGCGATCGATCCCGTGGCCGGTCTGATCGAGGCGAAGGCCCGCGATCTCTCGGCTCGGATCGGCTTGGGCGGGCCTGACGCCGAGGCTGCGGGGCGCTTGATGGCCGGGCTTTTCGAAGCCTTCGTCGCCTTGGATGCATCGTTGATCGAGATCAACCCGCTCGCCTTGACCGTCGAGGGCGATCTGCTCGCCTTGGACGCCAAGATGAGCATCGACGACAACGCTCTCTTTCGGCATCGGGAGATCGAGGATCTGCGCGAACGGGAGAGCGACGGCCGCTTGGCTCGGGCGCGACACGGCTTCAACTACATCCCCCTCGACGGCGATATCGGCTGCGTGGTCAACGGAGCGGGGTTGGCGATGGCCACCATGGACCTTCTGCGCCTTTCCGGCGGCGCCCCCGCCAACTTCCTCGACCTTCCCCCTTCCGCTTCCCGCGAGGGCATCGCCGCCGCCTGCAAGTTGGTGATCGAAAACCCCGATGTGCGGGTGTTGCTGGTCAATGTGGTCGGAGGCGGTCTTGGCCGCTGCGACGTGATCGCCGAGTCCTTGGCCGGGGCCTTCAAGGCCGCGGGCCGTTCCTTGCCGGTGGTCGCCCGTTTCGAAGGGGCCAATCGGGAACTCGCGCGCAAGATCTTGCGGGATATGGGGATCGGGGCGGTCCTCGCCGACAGTCTGGGAGCCGCGGCAAGCCAAGCGGTGCAGATCGCGAGCGAAAAGCAAAGCCCATGACCGGTTTCGCTCGGGTTTCGGACGCGGCGCGGCGGGTTTTTCGATATGCCGCGGCCCGTCCCGAGGCCGATACGCTTCGCTCCCTCGTCGCCGCCGGCGCGAGGGGCGTGGATTCGCGAAGATTCTTCATCCCTTCGCCAAGGGGAATGCGATGGCCATCCTCGTCGATGCCCAAACGCGGGTGATTTGCCAAGGGATCACCGGATCCCAAGGCACTTTTCACTCCGAGCAATCGATCGCTTACGGGACCCGGCTGGTCGCCGGGGTCACCCCCGGCAAGGGCGGCGGGCGCCATCTGCACCTTCCGATCTTCGACCGCGTGGCGGATGCGATCGAGGCCACCGGGGCCGAGGCCTCGGTGATCTACGTGCCGCCGGAGCAAGCGGCCGATGCGATGTTGGAGGCGATCCATGCCGAGATCGGGCTGATCGTCTGCGTGACCGAGGGGATCCCCTTGCTCGATATGGTGCGCGTCAAAAGCGCCCTCGATGCGAGCAAGACCCTCTTGGTCGGCCCGAATACCCCCGGCATCATCACTCCCGGCGCTTGCCGGATCGGCATCATGCCTGGGCTTATCCACCGGCGCGGACGCATCGGCATCGTTTCCCGCTCGGGAACCCTGACCTACGAGGTGGCGGCTCAGTGCACCGCCTTGGGTCTCGGCCAAAGCACGGTCGTGGGGATCGGGGCGGATCCGGTGCACGGCATCGGTTTCGTCGAATGCCTCGAGCGCTTTTTGGCCGACGACGAGACCGACGGGATCATTCTCATCGGCGAGATCGGGGGGCGCGAAGAGGAAAAGGCGGCGGAGTTCCTCAAAGAGGATCGCCCGACGAAGCCGGTGGTCGGTTTCGTCGCCGGAGTCACCGCGCCGGCGGGGAGACGGATGGGGCATGCCGGGGCGATCATTTCCGGCGGTCAGGGCAGTGCGCAGGAGAAACTCGAAGCCTTGCGTTTGGCCGGGGTGCATATCCCCGATTCCCCGGCGGATATCGCCGCAGCGATGGCGAGGATCCTCAAAGGCGGTTGAGGTCGGCGGGCAAGGAGCCTTTGGTTCATCCAGGTCGTCGGCCCTACGTCGGCCCTAGGCCATCAACCCGCAGATGGCGGTCGCGGCGACGATATCGTCGACGCTCGCACCGCGCGAAAGATCGCATACGGGCTTGGCAAAACCCTGCAAGAAAGGGCCGATCGCCCGCATCCCCCCCAAACGCTCGCTCAACTTGTAGCCGATATTCCCGGCATCGAGATCGGGGAAAACGAGAACGTTGGCTCGCCCGGCCACGGCATTCGCTTCGTCGAGACCCTCCGAGGCCAGTTTGATCGCCGCGACCTCGGGGACCAAAGCAGCATCGGCTTGCAGCTCGCCGTCGATGGCAAGCGTCGGCGCCCGCTTTCGCGCGAGATCGAGCGCCCGTTGCACCTTTTCGACGCGCGCATGGCGGGCGCTTCCCCGGGTCGAGAACGAAAGCATCGCCACGCGGGCGCGAGTGCCGAGCAACTTTTCGGCGCTGGCCGCCGAAGCGATGGCGATATCCGCGAGTTGTTCGGGGTCGGGATCGATATTGACCGCGCAATCGGCGAATACCAGCGCATCAAGGCTTTCGTCGCCCCCCGAAGGGCGATGGGGGATCATCAAGAAAAAACTCGAGGGGGTCGCGATCCCCGGCGCCGTGCCGACGGTCATCAACCCCGCTTCGATGATGCGGGCCGTCGGCTGTTTCGCTCCGG
This sequence comes from Gammaproteobacteria bacterium, assembly GCA_965220535.1. Classification (GTDB taxonomy): domain Bacteria; phylum Pseudomonadota; class Gammaproteobacteria; order HK1; family HK1; genus HK1. Next base: position 2,806,345 of record OZ244833.1, read on the forward strand.
CGACCAGCAGATCGGCCGCACCGGCTTTGACCGCCATCGCCGCATAATAAAGCGGCCTTGCGAGCAGTCGCATCGCCATGCGTTCGTTGGCTTTCGGACGTCCCTGGACATAAAGCGCGGCGTAAGCGTCCATCGTCGGACCCGGCGTCGGCAAGACGGACTCGATCCCCGCCGGCGAAACCCCCGCTTGTCTCGCCCCCTCTTCGATCCTCTCCCTTTCCCCGACCAAGATCGGGTGGGCGATGCCTTCGTCGCTCAGCCTTCTTGCCGCTTCCAAGATGCGCGTATCCTCGCTTTCGGGCAAGATCACTCGCTGCCGCTTCGCTTTCGCTCGCTCGATCAATCCGTCGATGATATCCATGGTTTTCAAATCGGCTCCTCGGTCGGGTATTCGTTTCGCCTCGTTTTCGATGGTCGAAAGGGCAAAGAGCAAGACATCCGCGGGCGGGCCTCGGCTTTCGCCTCGGTCCGCTGTCCTCGTCAAAATCGCATTTTTATCCCAAGGGTCGAAACATCGTGAGCGATAACTCATCTGCGCATTCGGTGATCAAGGCCGACTATGTCATCGCCGGAGCCGGGTCCGCCGGATGCGCCCTCGCCGCGCGCCTTAGCGAGGATCCGCGGCGACGCGTGATTCTGCTCGAAGCCGGGGGCAAGGATAGCAATCCTTGGATCCATATTCCGGTCGGCTATTTCAAGACCATGCACAACCCGGCGCTCGATTGGTGCTATCGCACGGAGCCCGAAGCCACCCTCAACGGTCGCAGTCTCGATTGGCCCCGCGGCAAGGTGCTCGGGGGATCGAGCTCGATCAACGGGCTGCTCTACGTGCGCGGCCAAGTGCAGGACTTCGATCATTGGCGACAACTCGGCAACCGCGGTTGGTCCTTCGAGGATGTGCTGCCCTATTTCATCAAAGCCGAGGACCAAGAGCGCGGGGCAAACGAATGGCATGGCGTCGGCGGGCCGCTCGGGATCAGCGATATGCGTACCAGACGCGATGTCTGCGATGCCTTCATCGCCGGGGCGGGGGAGATCGGCATCCCGCGCAACGACGATATCAACGCCGAGCAGCAAGAGGGCGCGGGGTATTTCCAGCTGACGACGCGTCATGGTCGTCGCTGCAGCGCCGCCCGGGGATATCTGCGTCAGGCCCGCCGCCGCCCCAATTTGCAGGTGATCACCCGGGCCCATGTCCATCGTGTCGAGCTGGAAGGAAAGCGGGCGGTCGGCGTGCGTTATTCCGTGGGCAACGAGATTCGCACGGCGCGGGCGCAAGCCGAGGTGATTTTATGCACCGGGGCCATCGGTTCGCCGCAGATCCTGCAACTTTCCGGGATCGGCCCGGCGCGGTTGCTTGCAGATCGGGGGATCGAGATCGCGCACGATCTTCCCGGGGTGGGGGAGAACTTGCAAGACCACCTGCAGTTCCGCTCGGTTTACCGCTGCACTCGTCCGACGCTCAACGACGAGGTCAACAATCCGCTGCGCAAAATGATGATCGGCCTTCGCTATATCGTCAACCGAAGCGGTCCCATGAGCATGGGGGCGAGCCAAGTCTATGTTTTTGCGCGCACTCGCCCGGAGCTCGCCACCCCGGACGTGCAATTCCATTTTCAGCCTTTGAGTGCCGACAAGCCGGGGGAAGGGCTGCACCGCTACTCGGCGTTCACCGCCTCGGTTTGTCAGTTAAGGCCGGAGAGCCGGGGAAGCATCCGCATCAAGGATCCCGACCCCTTCGCCTACCCCGCGATCGAGCCGAATTATTTGACGACGGAGTTGGATCGGCAAACGGCGATCGCCGGGCTGCGCATGACGCGGGCCATCACCGAAAGCGCCGCGATGCGTCCCTTCGTCGCCGAGGAACTGCTTCCCGGATCGCAAGTGCAAAGCGACGACGAACTGCTGGCGGCGGCGCGGGATATCGCCCAGACGATCTACCACCCGGTCGGGACCTGTGCGATGGGCCCGAAGTCCGGGCCTTTGCCGAACCCGGTGGTGGACGAGGAGTTGCGGGTGCACGGGATCGACGCCTTGCGCGTGGTCGATGCCTCGGTGATGCCGGTGATCACCTCGGGCAATACCAACGCTCCGACGATCATGATCGCGGAAAAAGCCGCGGATATGATCCAAGCGCCGGCGAAGGGCGCCGGCGCGATCGATATCGCAGCCGGCGATCAAGCGATCAAGAGCGGATAAGAGCGAGATCGAAGCGCCATCGAAGTGCCATCGAAGCGCCGAGGGGATCTTCGTCGCCTCGGTTTCGATCGAGACCTTCGAGCCATCGTTCCCGCGCCTCGAGCGGCTCGCGGTGCAGTCAAAGAGCGATCCGGGCGATTCGGCCAAGCATCGAGCGAATCCGATCCGCGGCCGATTTTCGATGTCTTGCAGCCAAGTCAAGCGGTGTTTCGCCCTTCGCGTCTTCGGTCGATCGGTCGGCTCCCTTCGCGAGCGGCCGCTGCGCTATTCCTCGCATTGGCAAGCGGCGAGCGGCGGCGTACCGCAATCCATCGAGCCGTCGCTTTTAGGTCCCTTTCTTCGGATGCTCTCTTAGGACGCTCGAAGGGCAGCCGCGCCGATATTCGCCTTGCGCCTTTATCGGCCTTCGCCGCCGGGGCGATCAATCCTTCGTTTCGTCGAGGACGCGACGGGCGATGCGGAAACTCTCGATCCCCGCAGGGATGCCGCAGTAGATCGCGATCTGATGCAGGACATCCTTGAGTTCGTCGCGACTGACGCCGTTGCGGATCGCGCCCCGGAAATGGAGTTCGAATTCATGGCTGCGGCCCAAGGCCGCGAGCATGCCGAGATTGAGGATGCTGCGCTGCTTGCGGTCGAGGTGGGGGCTGCCCCAGACCTCACCCCAGCAATATTCGGTGACGAGATTTTGAAAATCCCGATTGAAATCGTCGGCGCCTTCGATGGCCCGCTCGACGTGCTCCTTGCCGAGCACTTCCTTGCGAATGCCGAGCCCGGTTTCATAACGCTTTTTGTCCATCGGTGGGTCTCCAAAAAGCAAAGGGTTTTCCAAAGGATAGAAGACAAGTGATCGAAGACGAGGGCTTCGACAATCCCGCCCGAGCCATGCTTGCCTTCGAAAGGGGGGGATGCGCTCCTCGTTTTCGTCCCCTTTCCCTCGTCGCTTTTTACCAATCGTTGCGCAGTTCGCGCAGTTTGAGGAAGACGGTTTCGGGATCCGGATCGGCTTTCAGATCGGGAAAGACCTCGTGCAATTTCGCGATCAGGGTGGGGTTTTCCAAGCGGAAGAAGGTGTTGACTTCCCGCTCCAAAGCCAAGGTCGAGACAAGGGCGTTTTCCGGTCCGGTGGCTTCGACTTCTCGCAGCAGACTTCGGGCCCTCGGATTGTCCGGCTCCCGATCCAGCGTGAACTTCAGATTGTTCTCCCAGTAGTCGTGGCCGGGATAGATGCGGGTATCGTCCGGCAACTGCACGAGCTGACGGACAAAGCTTTGATAGAGCTCGCGCGGATGTCCCCCGTTATGGCAATTCCCGGCGCCGGCATTGAACAGGGTGTCGCCGCAAAAGAGCGCCGGGGGGTCGGTATGGGAAAAAAGGCAGATATGGCTCATCGTATGCCCCGGGGTATCGAGCGCTTGGAGCTCGACGCTGCGGCCGACCTTGACCTTGTCCCCGGCTTCGAGCCCTCGATCCATCATCGGGATGCGGTCGCCGGCGCCTTTGTGAGCGATGATCCTAGCCCCCGTCGCCTCGACCATCGCCGGGTTGCCCCCGATATGATCCCCGTGCTCGTGGGTATTGAGTATTTGGGTGATCTCCCAGCCGCGGCTTTTCGCCAACGCCAAGCATTTGCGATGATCCAAAGGGTCTATCGCCAGCGCCTCCCCCGTTTCCGGGCAGGCGATCAGGTAGTTGAAATTGCGCCAGGCATTGGCGGTCCAGATCTGTTCGACAATCACGGCGTCGCTCCGAAAAGGGTCGGTACCAAGGAAACCGGCACCAAGGAAATCGGTACCAAGGGAAGAAGGAGATCGCGCAAAGGGCCGCTACCCTCCTCATCGCCCTTCGCCGACGGCATCGATGCGCTTTTTCGATCGCCCCTTCGACCGCCCGCCGTCGGCGAGGACGCGAAGGAGAAGAATAACGGCCCGGAAGAACAAGAGTGCGCAAAACCCTTCCAAGGGCGATGCTCGCCCGCCAAGCGTTTTTCGTCTTCCCCCGAAGCTTTCGACGAAGACTCGACGAGAATCCCCTTTTCGATCGAAAGCCGTACACTTGAAGTTCGAATCCCTCGTCGGCGTTTTTTCTTTGCGTATTCGAATCCCGCCGACATCGGCGTAAAGGATTGCAACGAATCCGTAACACGAAAAAGTTACTATGACCCCCGATCGATCGACAAGCGGCGAGCGACTCGGTATGAGATCCTATTGGACTTCGGTGCCGAGAGTCGATCCTCCTCGTCTTGAACGGCGAAAGATAAAGACATGCAACGCAAGGAAGAGCCTTCGATGCCGACCATGGAAGCCGTTTCGGAGCACCGCCACAGCGTTTGCCCCCACGATTGTCCCTCCACTTGTGCATTGGAAGTGGAGGTGCTCGACAACGGTCGCATCGGCAAAGTGCGCGGAGCGAAGGATCATTCCTATACCGCCGGGGTGATATGCAGCAAGGTGGCTCGCTACGCCGAGCGGATCCACCATCGGGATCGGTTGACGGTTCCGCTTCGCCGTACCGGGGACAAGGGTCGGCGGGACGGCTTCGAGGCGATCGACTGGGAAGACGCCCTCGATATCGTGGCCGAGAAACTCCTGCTGATCGAGCGGGAATACGGCTCCGAGGCTATTTGGCCCTACTACTACGCCGGTACCATGGGCTTGGTGATGCGAGACGGGATCAACCGGCTGCGTCATGTCAAGCGTTATAGCGGCCAGCATTCGACGATCTGCGTTACCTTGGCGTGGAACGGCTTTGTCGCCGGCACCGGGCGCTTGGCCGGAAGCGACCCGCGCGAAATGGCGCATTCGGATCTGGTGGTGATCTGGGGCACCAACGCCGCCTCGACCCAAGTCAATGTCATGACCCATGCGTTGCAGGCGAGGCGCGATCGCAATGCCCGCATCGTGGTGATCGATACCTACCGCAACGCGACCGCGAAACAGGCGGATCTTTTCGTTTGCGTTCGCCCGGGGACCGACGGGGCCTTGGCCTGCGCGCTGATGCACCTTCTCTTTCGCAACGGCCATGCCGACCGCGAATATCTGGCGCGGCATACGGATTGCCCCGACGCCCTCGAGCGACATCTGGCGAGTCGCACCCCGAAATGGGCGCAGTCGATCACCGGAGTGCCGGAGCGGACCATCGAGGAACTGGCGCAGATGATCGGGACCACGCCGCGGACTTATCTGCGCTTGGGCTACGGTTTTTGTCGCCAACGCAATGGGGCGGTCAATATGCATGCGGCGACCTCGATCGCCGCCGTCACCGGCGCTTGGCGGCACCTCGGCGGCGGGGCTTTTCATAATAACGGGGCCGTCTATCACTGGGACAAGACCATGATCGAGGGGCTCGATGCCATCGACCCCTCCATCCGCGTGCTCGACCAATCCCGGATCGGGGCGATTTTGGAAGGGGATGCGCAAGATATCGCCGACGGCCCGCCGGTGAAGGCGCTTTTGGTCCAAGGCACGAATCCGATGATGGTCGCGCCGGAATACGAGCGGGTGCGGCGGGGTTTCGCCCGCGACGATCTCTTCGTCTGCGTGCACGAGCAGTTCATGACCGAAACTGCCGCTTGCGCGGATATCGTCCTCCCGGCGACGATGTTCTTGGAGCATGACGATATCTATCAGGCGGGAGGACATCAGCACATCCTCTCGGGACCGAAGGTGATCGATCCCCCGGCGGGTTGTCGCAGCAACCACGAGGTGATCTGCGCTCTGGCCCGGCGTTTGGGAGCCGAGCATCCGGGTTTTTCGATGAGCCCGCGCGAGTTGATCGACCATACCCTCGAGGCTTCGGGTTGGAAGGGAATCGAAGCCCTCGACACCGATCGCTGGATCGATTGCCAACCCTCCTTCGACAAGGCGCATTATGTCGAGGGTTTTGCCCATGCGGACGGCAAATACCGCTTCGCCCCCCAATGGACGGCCTTCGAGCCCGAGGGTTTCGCGGATCGCGAATTGCTGGAATCGATGCCCCGTCTTCCCGATCATTGGGAGGTGATCGAGGAAGCCACCGACGAGATGCCCTATCGTTTGGTTACCGCTCCCGCCCGGCATTATCTGAACTCGACATTCACCCAAAGCCCGAGTTCGATCCGCCGCGAGGGATATCCGAGGGTGATGATCCATCCCGAGGATGCCAAGGATCTCGGGGTCGACGACGGGGATCGGGTACGCATCGGGAATCGACGCGGCAATCTCGTCGTTCGCACCGAATGTTTCGAAGGGCTGCAAAGAGGGGTGACGGTGATCGAGGGTCTTTGGCCCAACGAGTCCTTCGAAGAGGGCAAGGGCGTCAATGTGCTCACAGGTGCGGATGCCGCGGCGCCGACCGGCGGCTGTGCATTTCACGACAATCGGGTTTGGATTCGGGCGGAGTGAAGCGCGACTCTTGAATCGCGCTTTGCGCTTCGAAAAACGACTGATCCCCGACGAATCCCGACAAATCCCCGACAAGCCCCGCGACCAGGATAGACCGCGATGAAACCGATGAATGCCATTTCGCCGCCCCGCTTTCCCCGCTTGCTGCGCACCGTCGCCGGCACTGCGGGAAACCGGCTCTTGGCGCTGTTCAAAGACCGCGTGGTTTTGGCCTTCCTCCTCGCATTGTCGGCGGTGGCGGTGGTCGATATCGTCGAAGATACCCGACAGCTCCCCGATAGCCTCGTTTTCGTCGGCGATGCGTTGCTCGGCATCGCTCCCTTCTTGCTCTTGGCGGTGTTCATCTCCGCCTATGCCTCCGCCAGCGGTGCGGACCGGCTGATCGCCCGGGCTTTTTCCGGAAGCCCGGGGCGTACGGTGATACTCGCCTCGTTCATGGGAGCGCTTTCCCCCTTTTGTTCTTGCGGGGTGATCCCCTTGATCGCCGCCATGCTTCGGGCCGGGGTGCCGATGGCCCCGGTCATGGCCTTTTGGTTGGCATCGCCGGTCATGGATCCGGAGATGTTCTTGCTGACCGTTGCCGGGATAGGAATGGGCTTTGCCGTCGCCAAGACGCTTGCGGGGGTCGCGCTGGGCTTGATCGGCGGCCTTGCGGTGTTGGGGGTCGAGCGCCTCGGGGGCATGCGCGATCCCTTGGCCGGAGAGGCGAGGGGAGGCTGCGCCGTCCAGTCTTTCGTTCCCGGATCGCCGATCGAGGTGCACTGGCGCTTGTGGGAGGATGCCGCCCGCCGCGAGCGTTTCTTGCGGGATTCGTTGCGAACCGGCCTGTTTTTGGGCAAATGGCTCTCCGTGGCCTTCTTGGCCGAGAGCCTGATGCTGGCTTGGGTGCCGGCGGAATCGGTGGCGCAGGTGGTCGGGGGAGAGGGTGCGCTGACCATCGCCTTGTCCGCGGTGGTCGGAGCGCCCACCTACCTCAACGGCTACGCCGGGATTCCGTTGATTTCCGGCCTGCTCGAAATAGGGATGTCCGGCGGCGCGGCGTTGGCTTTCGCCACCGCGGGGGCGGTATCGTCGATCCCGGCGGCGATCGCGGTCTGGGCCCTGGTGCGGCGCAGCGTCTTCGTCCTCTATATCGGCTTGGGTCTTTTCGGGGCGATCCTTTCGGGCTATGTCTATCAGCTCGTCGGGGCGCCGATCTAGGATCGGGCCTTATCCGCCCGAGCGAAAAGCGAAAGGCGGCCTTCGACCGGCGCGGGATCGGGCAATCGCCGAGATAGACGAAACAGACTCGGACAAAAAGCAAAAAGCCGCCCTCGATTTCCAAAGGTCGAAGGCGGCTTCGTCGTTTGGCCTCGTTGTCGTTCGTGATACATGACAAGCGGATTCGCTTTTCTCCGATCGACCCTTTCGGGCGATCTTCTTAATCCCCGCCTTTGTCTCGGCAGGCGATTTCGTCGTTGTTCCTCTCGATTGCCGAAGGGTCACCGTGTGGTTGTATTCACGGCAGGTTCCGCCCTCGGTCGTTTGGCCGAAGGCGAACGACCCATCGCCCCGCCTTCGACCACCGGTGCGGGATCGAACGATAGCCTAGACGGACGAAAAGACTCGGACAAAAAGCAAAAAGCCGCCTTCGACTGCCAAAGGTCGAAGGCGGCTTCGCTGTCTTGCTCATTGTCTCAACTTGTCTCAAGTTGCCTCGAGTTGCCTCGAGTCGTCTTGAGGGACAGGCGACGAGCGGGCTCGCTTTTTCTGCGCTCAGCCCTGTTGGACGATCTTCCAATCCCCGTTGCTGTCTCGGCAGGCGGTTCCGTAGGCTTGTTCCTCTCGGTTGCCGATCATCACCGTGTGGTTGTATTCACGGCAGGTTTTCCCGCGGGTGTCCTTGCCTTGGCGGACGATCCTCACCCGTCCTTGCGCGGCCCCGCCGGTGTTGTTCGGGTTCTCCCAAGTGATCGACCTTCCGACCCGCGCGGTATCGAGGGCGGTGCGGGTGGCGTTATCCGCTTGGCGACGCGAATTCGCATCGAGGCTGCTCCCGATCTCGCGGCCGATGCTGGCCCCGATCACCGCCCCCAAAGCGGTGGCTGCGGTATTGCCGCTTCCCTTGCCGAATTTGTTTCCGATCACCGCTCCGGCGACGCCGCCCAAAATCGTGCCCGTGGTCTCGTTCTGGGTCATATTGCAGCCGGAAAGCGAAACGAGCCCCGCCACCGCCAAGGCGACGACGAACCGGCGACTTTGAAAAATGCGATAAAACATCACGATTCTCCTTGATTGATACTGGCGAAATGAAAAGCGGCGACGCAAAGCGATAGATAGATGTGTCGATGGATGATAAAGAAATCCTTTCGGAAATGCTTCGATCAAAGTCCGAGCAAAAACCGAGCGAAATTATAGCCCGATATTTTATCGCCCGATATCTCGGCCCGTCGGCAAAGCGGCCGACTCGACGAAAGAACTTTTCGCTCCTCGACCGAGAGACGAAGAGACGCCAAAGCCCCTTTCGGCGGGGGCAAAAAGCGTGCGTATCGATCCCGTTTTTGCAAGATCGAGGCCAAGCCCGAGGGTCAAACAGGCTCCGGTCGGCTCTCGTCTTCGGCGATCTCGGATTTCGCTGTCCGGTCGACCTTTTGTTGCCGATTCCACATGCGGGCGTAAAGACCCTTTTGCGCCAGCAAATCATCGTGTCGGCCGCGTTCGACGACCTGTCCTTTGTCGATCACCAAGATATCGTCGGCATCCACCACCGTCGAGAGACGATGGGCGATGCATAAAGCGGTGCGGCCTTGCGAGAGTTCTTGCAGATTATGCTGGATGTCGCGTTCGGTGGCGGAATCGAGCGCCGATGTCGCCTCGTCGAGGATGAGGATGGCGGGATCCTTCAAGATGGTGCGGGCGATCGACACCCGCTGTTTTTCTCCCCCCGAGAGTTTCAACCCCCGTTCGCCGACCATCGTCCCGTAGCCGTCCGGGGTGCCGACGATGAAATCGTGAATGCGGGCCAGCCGCGCCGCCTGCTCCACCTCCGCCGGGGTCGCCGAGGGTCGTCCGTAGGCGATGTTGTAGTAGATGGTGTCGTTGAAAAGCACCGTGTCCTGGGGGACGATCCCGAGCGCGGCCCGCAGGCTTGTTTGCGTCACCTCGCGCACATCCTGATCGTTGACGCGCACCGCCCCTTCGTCCGTATCGTAAAAACGAAAGAGCAGGCGACTCACCGTCGATTTCCCGGCACCGGAGGCGCCGACGATGGCCAGGGTCCGCCCCGGAGCGATCTCGAAACTCAAGTTTTTCAAGATGGGTCGGCGCGCGTCGTAGCCGAAAGAAACGCGATCGAATTCGATTTTTCCGCTGCCCCGATCGATGACCAGATCGCGGGCATCGGGGGCGTCGCCGATCTCGGCGCTTTCCCCGAGCAAAGTGAACATCTTTTCGATGTCGATCAGCGACTGCTTGATCTCCCGGTAGATGAATCCGAAAAAGTTGAGCGGTTGGTAGAGCTGCATCATATAGGTATTCGCCATCACGAAGCCGCCGATGGTGATGGTGCCTTCGACGATGCCGAAAGCGGAGATCAGCATGACCCCGGCCATCCCGATGGCGATGATCGCCGCTTGGCCGACATTCAGCAGGGAGAGCGAGACTTGGTTCAGCACCGCGGCGCTTTCGTAAGCGTCGAGGGCCTCGTCGAGTCGCCGGGCCTCGTGCTCCTCGTTGCCGGAATATTTGACGGTCTCGAAGTTGAGCAGGCTGTCGATGGCTTTGGTATTGGCCCGTTCGTCCTCCCGATTCATTCGTCGGCGAAACTTCAAGCGCCATTCCGTCACCGCCAGGGTGTAGATGACATAGAAGACGACCGTCAACGCCGTCGTGAGCGCGATCATCCAACCCAAGACGCTCCAAAGCACGATGAAGACCATCAAGAGTTCGAGCGGAGTGGGAACGACGGTGAACAAACTCATGCGCAAGAGGGTTTCGATCGAGCGGGTGCCGCGCTCGATGACCCGGGAGAGACCGCCGGTCTGACGGTCGAGATGAAAACGCAAGGACAGGGAATGCAGGTGGCGAAAAACTTCCAGCGAGACGGTGCGGGCCGCCCGCTCGGAAACGTTGATGAAGATGGCGTCTCGGGCTTCGTTGAAGACCAAGGAGAGCACCCGGGCGCCGGCGTAGGCGAGGATCATGCCGACGGGGATCGCAATCGCGGCGTTCATCTCGGCATCGGGCGAGAGGAGATCGATCGCCTTTGCGTAGAATATCGGAACGATGACCACCGCCACCTTCGAAGCCACGAGAAAAAAGAGGGCGAGCACCACCCGGAAACGCAAAGCGAGCGCATCTTGCGGCCATAGGTAGGGGAGCAGCATGCGAACGGCGTGCCAGCCGCCTTTTTCGTTCTCGTCGCCGGCGAAGTCAGAGGGCATTCTCATCGTATTCTCGCGTGGTTCGCTTTTCGCGCGACGGGCCTTCGGCGAAGGGTCAAGAGCCGATAGGGCGGGACGCGAGCCGCAGGATCGGCGGCGCTCGGTCGAGAGCTCATGGTCGGCAGGGTCGGCCGACGAAGATCGGGCCGTGGACGACCGATCTTTTTGGGGAGTTTCTCTTCGAAAGCCCTTGTCTTTTCGAAAGCTCTCGCCTTTTTGAAAACCCTTGTCTTTTCGAAAACTCTCGCCTTTTCGAAAACCCTTGCTGCCGATGCCCGAATCATCCGCCGAAAGCCCTGTCGTATCTCGCCCTCGCGACGCCGCCAGTTTGATCGTGGTGCGCCCGGGAGCGGGCGGCGAAAACGAATGTTTGATGGGGCGGCGGCACAAAGACGCGCGCTTTCTTCCGGGCTATTTCGTTTTCCCCGGCGGGGCGGTGGAAAAAGCCGATGCTTGCGCTCGCTCGGCTTCGGCCCTCGATCCCTCCTCGGTCTGGGCGATGGGGGTCGGCGGCCGGCGCTCTCGGGCCGAGGCCTTGGCGACGGCCGCGGTTCGCGAGACCTGGGAAGAGACCGGCGTGCTGATTGCCGAGCCCGGCGATGTCGGCCCCGTCCCCGGTGCCGCCTTCGATGAAATGCGCAGGCAGCAAGTCGCCCCGGCGCTTGGAAGGCTTGTCTATCTCGGCCGCGCGATCACCCCGACCTCCAGCGCGATCCGCTTCCACGCCCGCTTTTTCGTCGTGCGCATCGCCGGGGAGAACGACCCTGCGAGCGCTCCTCTCGTCGCCCCTCTTGTCGCCGGCGGGGGCTTGCGCGGAGACGGAGAGCTCGACCGCCTTTCGTGGGTCCCGCTGACTCGGGTGAGCCACCTCGAAACCATTCGCGTCACCCGCTTCATGGTGGCCTTCGCCGCCCGCGTTCTCGACGAAGGACTTGCCTCGCATTCCTATCCGGTTCTCCACGGTCGCCGGAAGCATCGTTTGGTGCGCTACCTGCGCGCCGGAGAGGATCCGCGGACCGAATCCTTCGAATCGCTCGAAGGGAGGGCGTAGCGGCTATCGAGCGATATCCGATCGGGTCCCTCGACCGCGCCCTGTTCGATCAGATGGACGATCGATGCCAGTACCGAGCGCGCCGCCGCTCGATGCATCGCAACCGGCAATCGACGATAGATATGCCGGACCATCTCGGGGATCGTATCGATGCCTTGGCGCAAGCAGTCGACGATTTCCCGCTCCCGCCGTCGGCGATGATGGATCAGGGCCTCGATGCGGGCCTTCGGATCGTCGATCGGAGCGCCGTGGGTCGGCCAGCATACGCGGTCGTCGTCTTCGAGCAGGCGCTGAAGGCTCCCGATATACGCCCCCATATCGCCGTCCGGCGGCGAGACGATGGTGGTCGACCAGCCCATGATGTGATCCCCGCAAAAAAGGCCGCCGCCGTTTTCGGCAAAGGGGCGTAGGCGATAGCAGACATGATTGGAGGTATGGCCGGGGGTATGGACGCATTCGACGGCGAAGTCGCCGCAATCGATGATATCCCCGTCGCGCACTTCGATATCCGGCGTGAAATCGAAATCCGCGCCCTCTTCCGAGGGGCCGGCGATCGTCGCTTCGATCCGGCGCTCGCCGCCCGCGCGTCCCGATCCGTGCGGCCCGAAACCGTAGGTGGGGGCATCGGTAAAGCCTTGCAAGAGCGCGCTGCCCGGGGAGTGGTCAAGATGGGTATGGGTCACCAAGATATGGGTGATGGTCTCGCCCTCGAGCCCTCGCACGATGGCTTCGATATGTTCTTCGATCGAAGGCCCGGGATCGACCACCGCGACCCTTCCGCTGCCTATCACATAAGTTCCGGTACCGTACAATGTGAAGGGCCCGGGGTTGGGGGCGAGGGCTCGCCGAATTCCCGGGCCGATCTCCTGCAAAATCCCGTATTCGCAATCCGCTTCGTTTTTCAAGGGCGTTCAAGCCTTTGCCGGTGGTCGCTTCGTCATCGTCGAAGGTGGCGGGGATCGGGGATCGAACCGGATCCGATGCCGATGAGGACTCTTGCCGTCGGGTATTGTACGAGGCGCGTTCGAAGGGGCGCCCTCGAAGGGATGGGGGCGGGTACGTTTTTTGCGACAAGAGCGCCGGGACCGAGCGTCCGAGCGTGTCGCAAATATCGAGGCTATCGAAAAGCAAGATTCGTCATCGCTTCGCAAAGCCCCGCCGGGTGGCGACCGGGCCGGGCTTCGGGAGGCGCCGGCGATCTTCGGCCTGAAGCGGCGACGAGGGAAGATGCATCACAAACGCCTTTGCGTATTTTGCGGGAATCAAAAGGGCCGTTCCCCGGCTTGGCTCGAAGCCGCGGCGCTTCTCGGTCGAGCCTTCGCCCACCGCGGCATCGAACTCGTCTACGGGGGTGGCGGACAAGGCATGATGGGAGCGTTGGCCGATGCCGCCCTCGAGGCCGGCGGGCGGGTCATCGGCGTCATCCCCCGCGACCTTTTCGCGTACGAGAATTTGCATCGGGGCGTCATCGATATGCGCGAGGTCGAAAGCATGCAAGAACGCAAAAGCCTGATGATCGAACTCGCGGACGGATTCATCACCCTGCCCGGCGGGGTCGGCACCATGGACGAGCATTTCGAGATATTGGCCTTGGCCCGGATCGGCATCCATTCCAAGCCCTCTCTTTTGCTCAATATCGAGGGCTATTACGATTCGCTGATCGAATTTCTCGATAAGATGACCGCCGCCGCATATATAAGCCCTGAAGATCGAGCGCTTTTGCTGGTCGATACGCAGCCGGAGACGGGCCTCGATCGTTTGTCGGCGGCACTCGACAAACGACAAGCGTTTTCCGATACCTCGGTCGATCGACCGGCGTCGAGTCGATAAAGACCGCCGCTTGCCAAGAGGAAAAGACGATGGTTGTGGAACAGAGCCTGCGCCGGAAGATCGAGACCGCGCTTCGTCCGCAGCATCTCGAAGTGATCAACGAAAGCGGCGGGCATAACGTCCCGCCGGGCTCCGAGACCCATTTCAAAGTGGTGGTGGTTTGTGACGCCTTCACCGGAAAGTCGCGCATCGCCCAGCATCGGATGGTCTTTAAAGCGGTGCAAGAAGAGCTCCGAGACGGGGTGCATGCGTTGGCGTTGCACACCTACAGCGAGGATGCATGGGCCAAGGCTTGCGTCCCCGACTCTCCTCGGTGCTTGGGTGGCAAGGCCAAAGAGAGCGATTGAATCTCTCGTCGAACATCGAGGGTTCTTTGAAAAAAGCGTTTCGATATTCACCGAGTCGTCGATGAATTCCCGCCTGTTTTTACTGCTCGGCCTTTTGGCGGGGCCGCCTGCGGCCTTCGTATCCGCGAGCGTTTTTGCGAACGACGAGATCGCCGGGGAGACCATGGAGATCGAGCGAAGTCCCGAGGACCTGCGCGAATATCGAGCGCTTGCGCTCGCCAACGGCTTGCGGGCGGTCGTGGTGCACGATCCCGGGAGCGAAAAGGCCGCGGCCGCGCTGGCCGTGGGGACGGGCAGCGCCGACGACCCTCCAGCCCGTGCGGGATTGGCGCATTTTCTCGAACATATCCTCTTTCTCGGTACGGAAAAATACCCCGATGCCGGGGAGTACGGGCGTTTCATCTCCGAGCACGGCGGCTCGCATAACGCCTCCACTGCACCGGAACGCACCGATTACCACTTCAGCGTCGATGCTTCGAGCCTCGAAGGGGCGCTGGATCGCTTCGCTCAGTTTTTCATCGCCCCTCTTTTCGATCCCGAGTCCGTCGATCGCGAACGCCAAGTGGTGCATTCCGAATTCATCACCGGACTTCGCAACGACGGTCGACGCTATTTCGCCGCTTGGAAGCAGGCCCTGCACCCCCTTCATCCTTGGCGCGGATTTTCCACCGGCAACGCCACGACCTTGGCGGATCGCCCCGATTCGAAGATTCGCGATGCGCTGAGCGCTTTCTACGAACGCCATTATTCCGCGCACCGCATGACCCTCGCCGTGGTCGGCAGCCAATCGCTGGATGATTTGGAAGCGATGGTGAGGGAGAAATTCTCCTCGGTGAGGCGAAGACCCGGCGAATCCGCTCCCGTCCTTTCCCCTCTTTATCGCGAGGGGTTGTTGCCCGCCCGCCTCGATATCCGGCCGATCCGCGAAGATCGGACGCTCTCGCTTTCCTTCGCCATCGAGTCGGTGCAGCCGCATTACGCGACCAAACCTTTGATCCTGACCACCCATTTGCTCTCTCGCCGGGGCCGCGGGAGCCTGATCGAATATTTGAAGGCCAAGGGCTGGGCGCTGTCTTTGAGCGCCGGAGTCTCCTTCGACCAAGCCGATTTCGCGACCTTCGGTATCACGGTGCGATTGAGCGAGGCGGGCCTTTCGAAGGTGGACGAGATCGTCGAGGCGATCTTCGCGATGATCGATTTGATCCGCAAGGAGGGGATCGACGAGCGCCATTACGAGGAGGTCGCCTTGCAACCGCGGCTGGCTTTTTCCCATATCGAAAAAACCGAAGCGAGCCATCTGGCGAGGATGTTGACGACTTCCTTGCGTCGTTATCCGGTGCCGGAGCTGATCTCCGCGCGTTATCGTTACGACGGTCTGGACGCCGAGCTGGAAAAAAGCTATTTGGCGGCGTTGGTCCCCGAGCGAGTCTTGATAACGCTCGTGGCCGAGGATGTGGAGGTCGATTCCACCGCGCCTTATTACGAGACCCCCTACCGCTTGTATTCGATCGAGCCCGCCACCGTCGAGCGTTGGCGCGAAGCCAAGCCCAAAGATCCCTTTTCCTTGCCCGAGGAAAATCCCTTCTTGCCCGAAGATCTCGCGCTCGTCGAGTCATCGCCTTCGTCCTCGTCCTCGCCCTTGCCGCAGAAGATCGTCTCTCGTCCTGGCTTCGAGCTGTGGCATCGCACCGATGCCGAGTTCAAAAAGCCCAAGGCCTATTTCTTTCTCTCCTTTCGCTCGCCGCTGACCGCCGCGTCGGCCCGCAATGCGATGTTGACCGAACTGTTGGTGTATATGGCCGAGGAGAGCCTCAACGATATTTCCCGGCAGATCGCGTTGGCCGGACAATACCGCTCCCTCCATGCCCACAATCGGGGGATCGAGGCGCGGATATCCGGTTGGAGCGACAAGCAATCGCCCCTGATCGAGCGGATCGTCGGCGCCTTGCGCAAGCCGGATCTCGACGCGCCGACCTTCGAGCGGGAGAAAGAGGATCTCGCCCGGCGCTTGCGCAATCTGAACGAGAACTCGCCGTTTCGGCGGGCGACGGGGGAGATCGGATCGATGCTCTCGGAGCCCGGTTGGTCGGACGAGGCTTTGCTTCTCGCCCTCGACGCAATCGAACTCGAGGATCTTCGCACCTTCGTCGAGGAGTTCTTCGCCGAAGGCGAGCTCGTGGTCTTCGCTTACGGCAATATCGATCACGAACGCGCGCAGGCGATCGCCGGGATGATCGAGAACAGGCTGCTGGAATCGACCGAACCGGTATCCGTGCCCCCGTTGCGGGTGGTGGAAATGCAGCCGGGGCAGCGCCTCGTGCGCTTCATGGCGAGCGAGCACGAGGATCATGCCGTCGCTCTTTATCGCCAGGGAACAAGCGCGGATATCCACGAACGGGCGCAGATTTCGATGCTCGCCCAGATCGCCAAGGAGCGCTTTTATTTCGAACTGCGCACCGAGCGCGAACTCGGTTATGTGGTCTCGTTATACGAAATACCGATGGTCGATATCCCGGGGCTCGCGTTCGTGGTCCAATCGCCTAGCGCCGCCCCGGCTCGTCTCGTCGAGGAGGTGCGGGGTTTTATCGAGCGTTTCGACGAGAGATTGGAAACGATCTCCGAGGATCTTTTGGCACGCCATCGGGAGACGCTCGTCGATGCCCTGCGCGAACCCGACAAGCGCATGTCGCACCGCGCCTATCGTTATTGGCGGGAGCTGAACCGCCCGGGCGAGCCGCTTTTCGATCGCCGGGAGAGGATCGCGCAGGCGGTATCGACGACGAGCGCCAAGGATATCGCAGACGCTTGGCGAAGGGTCGTCGCCGAGCGAAGCGATGCCCGCTCCCTTGCGGTCATCGTCTCGAAGATCGCTTTCGATCCCGTCGCCGACGAGGGATCTCCCTTTGCCGAGATGAGCGAAATCGACGCTTCTCTCGTCTTCGAATCGTCGACGGAGTTTTTCTCGCGTTAGAGGATCGACCGCAAGCTCGACGGGATCGGCGAGAGCGGAGCCGGTCGATCTCCTTTCCATCTCCTTTCGATCCCCTTGTCGGCTTTCGATCCGATCGATGCCGGGGAATATCGATGCCGGAAAAATCGCGCAAGAAACGGGTGGTCGCTCGGCCAAAGGGCGGCGGATAATCCGCCCTCGACACCTTGCCCGAAGGCGCGGCTTGCCCGAAGGCGCGGCTTTTCCAAGAAGGAAGGAACGACGATGCCGGCGACGATCCCCGCAACCGCTTCCCTTTATCGACCCGACTTGGAAGGATTCGCCGCTGCCGCCGAGCCTGCCCTTCGCCAAGAGGACGAGGAGCGTTTGACCCGCGTCTTGGAATGGCTGGCGAGGAATTTCGAGCATCAGCCTTCGCTGGCTCGCGCTGCGGATCAGGCCGGTATGAGTCAGTATCACTTCCAGCGCCTTTTTTGCCGGGCGGTGGGCTTGAGTCCGAAAAAATATATTCAGTTCCTGACCCTTTCTCGGGCTCGCGCTTTGCTCGATCGCTCCCGTAGCGTGCTCGACGCCGCGATGGAATCGGGTCTTTCGGGGCCGAGTCGATTGCACGATCTTTTCGTGCGGATCGAGGCGATGACCCCGGGGGAGTACAAATCCCGGGGCGCCGGGCTCGTCGTCCGTTATGGCACGCATCCCTCGCCCTTCGGGGAATGCATCGTGCTGCGTACCGATCGAGGGATTTGCGGCTTGGGTTTCGCGGCCTTCGGGGATCGAAAAAAAGTCTTGGCCGATCTTTCCCGCGGCTTGGAAGCGGCCGATTTTCGCGTCGATGCGCAAGTCGCGGCCGAGCTCGTCGGCCTCGTCTTCGGGCAAGCGAGGGGCGATATCGCGTTATGCCTTCGGGCGAGCCCTTTTCGCATCAAGGTCTGGGAGGCTTTGTTGGCGATCCCTTCGGGGTGCATCACCACCTACGGCGATCTGGCGCACCGAATCCGATCTCCTCGCGCTTCGAGAGCCGTCGGCAATGCGGTCGCTGCCAATCCGATCGCCTGGCTGATCCCCTGTCACCGGGTCATCCTCGCCTCGGGGGTGTTGGGTCGATATCGCTGGGGCCGCAGCCGCAAGTTGGCGATGCTTAGCCTCGAAACCGGCATCGACGATCGTTGAATCCTCGACCCTCGCCGCTCGGCTTGCGGCCGCTTTCGACCATCCCTTGCCGCCCGGTGAAAAACGAAAGGGGCTTCGTCGGCATCGCCTGACAGCGATAGTTTTCGAGGATCGACCTCGCCCTCGATCACCCCTCGCCCCTCGCCGCTCGCCCCTCGCCGCAAGAAGCGAAGGAAACCGACTCGCCCGTCGCCGCCGCGCCCGCCGATGGACGAGATCGCGTTTTTTCTCGAGCCTTTTCGGTTTTATCGGGCTTCGAAAGGGCACCGAGTCCTTCGCCCGCCAAGCCTGAAAATTCCGCATCGGCGCGGTCGGTCGATATCGGGACTCTTTTGTATACTTTTATCTCGCAAGAGGGCTTCGATGGCAGATCCATTGCCATAAAAGCCGAAAGCGCAGCGCTTTATAAAACCTCGAAGATCGCAAACGGGCGCCATCGCCGAGATGGCCCTTGGATGGATAAAGGAATCGCAAAAATGAGCGAGAGTTCGAAGCCCCGAAACCTCCCCAAAAACCCCCCCCAAAAGCCCCAAGAGATCGAACATTTACTGGATTGGAAGTTCTGGCGCCGGGAGGATATTCGCGCCTTGCTCGACCTTGCCCTTCGTATCAAGGCCGACCGGCACGAGTTCGCAGATCGTTTGCGGGCCCGCACCTTGGTGATGCTTTTTCAAAAGACATCCACCCGGACCCGGGTTTCCTTCGAGGCCGGGATGACCGGGCTCGGTGGCCACGCCATCAATTTGGATTGGCGATCTTCGAATTTCACCTTGGGCGATATTCCCTCCGAAACCCGCTATCTTTCGCGCAACTGCGCGTTCATCATGGCCCGGTTGCGAGAGCATGCGGATGTGCAAGCGATGGCCGAAGCGGCGACGGTGCCGGTGATCAACGGCTGTTGCGATCGCTATCACCCCTGCCAAGCCTTGGCCGATATCTTGACCATCGCCGAGGATCGAGGCGGGGATCCGAGCGGCGCCCGCTTGGTTTATATCGGGGTCTATAACAACGTGGTCAACTCGTTGGTTTCGATTTGCGCCGCCTTCGACATTCACCTGACTTTGGTGTGTCCCCTGCGCGACGATTCGGTGATCGATCAGGAAAGTCGCGAGCGTTTGCTCGAAAAGGGTTTGTTGAAAGAGAGCCTGGACGCCAAGCAATCCCTGCATGGTGCGCATTATGTCTATACCGACACGTGGTTGAACATGGAATTTTTCAACGATCCCGCTTATGCCGAGGAAAAGGAAAAGCGCATTTCCCTGATGCTCCCCTATCAGCTCAACTCGGATCTTCTCGCGGGATGCGAGGCCAAGGTGATGCACGATATGCCGATGCATCTTGGATATGAAATCACCGAGGAAGTGGCGCAAAGCGAACGTTCGATCATTTACGATCAGTCGGAAAATCGTTTGCATGCCCAAAACGCGATCTTGGTCCACCTTTCCTGATCGCCCCTGCCGGCGCCGTCGCCGTCGCCGGCAGGACCGGGGCGATCGCCGCCTTCGCGCTTGCCGCTATGACGTATCGGGGGTCGGTCGGGGGCATAAGGGCGAGCCGTATGGCATCTTGTGCGGTCCCATAAAGTACGTCCCATAAAAAAGGAGGCGCGTTGCGCCTCCTTTTCTTATCGAGCCCTCTAGCTTCGCCCTTTATCCCGTTCGAAATCCCGATAGAAATCCCGTTCGAATCCCTTTCAACGGTTGCGGCTCGCTTTCGCCTCGCGTCGCCGACGATGCAATACCCACTCCGTATAGCCGTTGGGTTGTTCGCGACCGGAAAAGACCAGTTCCAAAGCGGCTTGGAACTCGATGCTCGATGCCGGATCTTCCGCCATCGGGCGATAGGCCGGATCCCCTTCGTTTTGCCGGTCGACGATCGTCGCCATGCGCTCGAAAGCGGCTTTGACCCGAGCCTCGTCGACGATACCGTGGTGGAGCCAGTTGGCGATATGCTGACTCGATATACGCAGCGTGGCTCGATCCTCCATCAGGCCGATATTGTTGATATCCGGCACTTTCGAGCAGCCGATCCCCTGTCCGACCCAGCGCGAGACGTAGCCCAAAATTCCTTGGACGTTATTGTCGAGCTCGCTTCGAATCTCCTCGGGCGAGGGGATTTCGCCCTCGTCGAGCAGCGGGATATCGAGGATATCGTCCAAACTCGCCCGCGGCCAAGCGCCGGCGATCTCTTTTTGCCGGGCAATCACGTCCTCGAGGTGGTAGTGCGTGGCGTGCAAGGTGGCGGCGGTCGGCGAGGGCACCCAAGCGGTATTCGCCCCCGCTTTCGGATGAGCGATTTTCTCTCGCATCATCGCTTCCATGGCATCCGGAGCCGCCCACATCCCCTTGCCGATCTGCGCTTTCCCGAACAGTCCCTCGCGCAGACCGGTATCGACGTTCCAGTCCTCGTAGGCCCCGATCCAGCGCGCCGCTTTCATGCGCGTTTTGGGGATGACCGCCCCGGCTTCCATCGAGGTATGGATCTCGTCTCCGGTGCGATCGAGGAATCCGGTGTTGATGAAGCACACGCGATTCGTTCCGTCGCCGCGGGCGGCGGCGATGCACGCTCCCAAGTTGACGGTCGTGCGTCGCTCCTCGTCCATGATGCCGATCTTGATGCAGCCTCGGGGCAGATCCAAGGCCTTCTCGACCCCTTCGAAAAGATCGACGGTGGCGGCGACCTCCTCCGGTCCGTGGAGCTTCGGTTTGACGATATAGATATTTCCCTTGCGAGAGTTGGCGAATCCCGGATCGCGGCGATACAAATCGTTGCGGGCGGCGAATGCGCTCACCATCGCATCGAGGAAACCCTCGGGGATTTCGTTGCCGTCTTCGTCGAGTACGGCATCGGTATACATATGCAGGCCGACGTTGCGCACCAGCATCAGGCTTCGCCCGGGCAGAACGATCTCCTCCCCCGCAGGATCGCGCCAGAGACGATCCGGGTTCAGCCGCCGCTCGACGGTCTTCCCCCCCTTTTCGAACTCGGCGCTCAGCGTTCCTTGCATCAGCCTTAGCCAGTTGCGGTAGATGCCGGTCTTGTCGGGCGCATCCACCGCGCAGACCGCATCCTCGCAGTCTTGGATGGTGGTGATCGCCGCCTCCAGCACGATATCCTTGACCCCCGCCGGGCTCAGCTCCCCCGCCGGATGCTCCCGATCGATATGCATTTCGATATGCAAACCGTTATTCCGAAACAGCAGCGCCGAGGCTTCGTCGGCCTTTTCGCCTTCGCGGTAGCCGACCCATTTCTCGCCCTCGGCAAGGGCGGTTCGCTTGCCGTTGTCGAGCGTTGCCGTCAGCATCGGCGAGGCGCCTTCGGACGAGGAGAGGGTGTAGGCCCGAACCTCGGCGTGCGAACCGGCGGCAAGCGGCAATACGCGGTCCAAGAAACGGTGGGTCCAAGCGATCACCTCCCGCCCTCTTGCCGGATCGAATCCGCGGGCCCCGCTTTGCCCGGTGCGCGAGATGACATCGCTGCCGTAGAGCGCATCGTAGAGGCTGCCCCAGCGGGCGTTGGCGGCGTTGAGCGCGTAGCGGGCGTTGTCGACGGGGACGACCAGCTGCGGCCCGGGGAAGCGCGCGATTTCGCTCCAAGACCCTCCGCGTTCGCCGCCGTCGCCGTCGTTGCCATCGTCGAGGGCGGGTTGCGCGGGCGCCTCGTAGGGGACGATATAGCCGATGGACTCCAAGAAGGCGCGGTATTCGGCAGCATCGAAAGAGCGCCCCTCGCGGCGAAGCGCCAAGTGCCAAGCGTCGATTTGCGATTGCAGCCGATCGCGTTTTTCGAGCAGCGCTCGATTGGCCGGGCCCATCTCCTTGACGATCGCGGCCAACGAGTGCCAAAAACGCTCGGCCCCGATACCCGCCGCCGGCGTCGATGCGAATTCGTCGCGTATCAAATCGTGCAGACAGGCGGCGATTCGAAGGCCACCGATTTCCACTCGCTCTTGCATGACCACCTCTTTGTTCCGTGCGTTGAAAGTCGATATCGATATCGATCGAAAAAAGCGATCCGTCGAAGTCTCGAAGCCGAAGTTTCGTCGTTCCGAAGGGCGATTTTTTCAGGTTTCGGCACCTTTTTCGGCACCTTTTTCGGCACCTCTTTCGGCACCTTTTTCGGCATCGTTCGAAAAAATCGCCCGCGACGAGATTTCACGAGCAAGAGATCATAATCGCCGACGAAAAGGGATGTGGCGGATATCGCTTTTTAAGGAGTTTCGATATCCTTTTTGCGCTGGATCCTCCCCGGATCGAGGTCCGCGCGCGATAGCCCGACCCGCTCGAGCTCCGCCGGAAAACCCTCGCCGCTCGCATCGGCGGCCACCAACGAAGAAGCGGCCGGAGAGGTTTGGATGCCGTAGCCCCCCAATGCCGCCATCCAGAAAAACCCCTCTTGTTCGGAATCGGGACCGATCACCAGCGAACCGTCGGCGACGAAACTGCGCAGCCCGGCCCAGCGGGCTTTGATCCGCTCGATCCGCAAAAGGGTCGCGGCTTCGATGCGCTCGACGGCGACGGCGATATCGATATCCTCCGGTCGGGCGTCGCAGGCGGGCGAGGGGGTTTCGTCCGCGGGGGAGCAAAGCAGGTGCCCGGCATCGGGTTTGAAATAGAACTCCTCGTCGATATCGATGCACATCGGCCACTCGTCGGGCTCGAACGAGGTCTTCGGATCGAGGCTTAGGGCTTCCACGGTGAACGCCGTTCGCCGTTTGGGCACGAGACCGATCGTTTCGGCCCCGGCCATCCGCGCGACCTCGTCGCACCACGCTCCGGCGGCGTTGATCACGACCGGCGCGACGAAATGCTCGTGGCGAGTACGGGCGTGCCACCGGCTCGCCTTGCGCTCGAGGGACAAAAGCTCCGCATCGAGCGCGACCTCGGCTCCGTTTCCCTTGGCCCCGGCGAGAAAGCCTTGGTGCAAGGCGTGCACATCGATATCCATCGCCTGCGCTTCGATGAGCCCGGCGGCGGCGTAGCCGGGACGAATCGCGGGGATCTTATCGAGGATCGAGGCTTCGTCGACGAGCTTAGATCCCGGAATCGAGGCCGCACTCTCGTCGTGCAATGCCCGCAGCCGATCCATCTGATCCGGGCGGGCGACATAGAGCACGGGGCGCGGTGAAAGAAGGGGGTTTTCGGCAAAATCCGGCGGCGGCGAAAGCAGAAAATCCCGGCTGCCCCGAGCCAGACAACGGGTGCTGAAATTGCCGTAGGACTCGAGAAACTGCGCGGCGGAGCGGCCGGTGGTGTGATAGCCGGCGCTCGATTCGCGCTCGATCACGATCGTCTTGCCCTTTGCCGCGAGTCGGAACGCCGCCGCCGATCCGGCGATCCCCGCTCCGATCACGAGAAAATCGCATTCTTTCATGGTTTCGATCCGGTGATTGCCAGAGGCTTGCAGCGAATTATCCGGAGCATTGCCGCTTCGAGGCATCCGCTTGCCTTGAAATAGCCGCCGAACGAAGAGCGCGAAGGGCTTCGATGGAAGAGCCGATGCATAAAGCCCTTTTCGCCGAACGAAGGGATCGCGAAGAGAAGGCAAATTCCAGAAGCCCCGCTGCGAGCGTTTTTGTCCTTAGGCGGGAAATCCCTCCGTCGGCGAAAACGATGCGGTCGGAAGGGTCGACCGGTAGCAGGCCGAGCGGCCCCGACGGCGGCGCAAGACCGGTGTCGCCGACAAGCCATCCGGCGAGCAGGGTTTCGGCCAAGGGAATCGGCGCCGCATGGGCGGCGGCCCGACGGGCGATGGCGAAGCCGTCGACGAGATCGGCACCGACCCCGCCCGATTCCTCGGGGATCCAAGCCCGCACAAGCCCCGATTCCCCCAAGGCCTCCCACAGAGCCTGCGGCCATTCGCCGTCCTCGGCGTCATTGACCGTCGCCGAATCGCAAAGATCGGCGAGGATGCGCTCGGTGCTTTCGATGATCCGGGGATCGCTTTTCATGGCGTCGGGATCGGTCCAAAACGAGGCTTCTTTGTGGGCGGCGAAGGCGAGTATTGCACGTAAAGACGCCTTTTCTTGCGAAGACACGTTTCACCTCGAGGCGCCCTAGGCGGTCTGTCCGTCACGGAGCGATATGATGGCGTCGTTGCCCTCGTCCCCCCCGCGCTCGGCGGACCGATGCTTTGCATGATCTCGACCGACCGCCAAGGGGCGTATGGTGCGCAATCGGCCCGGGCTATTAAAAGATCACGCCTTCTTGACAAAGCGCTAGGGAATACGTTATTAGTAGAGTATCGATTTGATATTGGATCTTCGCACTTTACAGCCAAAGGAGTATCGCCATGAAAACGATCGCTGGAATCTTCGCCGGGCTTCTCCTCGGCCTTTCTTCGCTGTCCGCCGCCGCCCTTGATTTGAACGGTAGTGGCACCGGGCTGCCGATGCTCAAATGCACGCCAAATATGACCGAAGATGAGTGCGCGATGGCGGATCAAATCAATAAGAAAAATCTGGCATCCACCGAAGCCACCACGATGCCGGCGGGATTGGAATTCGAGTCGTTGCAGATCGATAAGCAAGACACGTCTTGCACCACGGACGCCTATGCGTGCTTCTCAATGGCGAACAACGACAACAAGCTCGAGGGCGATGAGCGGCAAACGTCGTATCTGTGGCTTTGGTGGCTTTGCTGCCGCTAGGGGCACCCCCACTCTATAACAAATTATGCCCGCCCCGATGATGCACCGGGGCGGGCATAATAGCGATTGGCCCCTGCCTGTTCATATTGATTGACTCCATGAAATATCCGCTCGCCTTGCCCCTCGAAGTTCGAACGCTCGGAAGTTCGAACGCTCGATGATCTTCGCATCGACGTCCGAGGCGCAGGATCGATCCCCTTGCCCCACCCACGGGCTCGTTTCATGATCATCCACCGAAAACGATCGGCATCCGCGCGTCCTCGGGGCTTCGAGACGACCGCCGCATGAAGCGCGCGGAAGGGACTTTTCGAAGCCGAGCGCTCGGATTTCAGCTCGATATCAGCCGGATTTCAGCGCCGGCAGCAGCTCGTTCGAGATCAGCTGCATGCTTTCAAGGCTCGAAGAGAGCGGCATCCCCGGCCAGTGGGTGCGAAAGATGAGGTGGTTGACCCCGAACTCCTCGATATAAGGACGCAGCTGGCGATAGCATTCCTCCGGCGACCCCAAGATGAAGCGATCTTCGAGCAAATCGTCGAACTCCTGATCGAAACTTTCGTCCTCGGGCATCGCATCGTCTTGCCCCCACGAGGCGTAGTTGCGATATTTGGCGAAGATGAAGGGACCCGCCTGCTCGATGGCCCTTCGCCGATCCCGGGCGCAATGGATTTCCTTCATGCAGGGAAGTTCGTGCGGGAATGCCTTCCCCGCATCGTTCAACGCTCCCCGATAGAGATCGAGTTGTCGCCGGATCGTGGCTCCGGTCGAATGGGGGTTGATCATCCATGTGTCGCCGATGCGGGCGGCGCGGCGGACCGCGGCATCGCTATTGGCGGCGATCCATATCGGGGGCCAGGGCTTTTGCAGCGGTCTGATATTCATCCGCACCCTGTCGAGCCGGCAATGATCCCCGTGCCAAGTCACCGACTCCTCGCTCCACAGCCTTTTTATCAATTCCAGACCCTCGACCATGCGCGCCACTCGCTTTCCTTTGGGCACGTCGAAGGCGTCGAATTCCACCTGACGGTAGCCGAGCCCGACCCCGAAGACGAATCTCCCGCGCGCGATGATATCGAGGCTGGCAACGGTTTCGGCGACATGAACCGGATGGTGCAGATTGAGCAGCATCACCCCGAGCCCGACGGTCATCTCTCCGATCTCAGGAACCAGTCGGGCAATGAAGGGCACCGGTTGGAGCTGTTGGTTATCCCCCTCGTTGAGGTAGTGCTGCCCCGAGAAGAGAGAGTCCCAGCCGTGATCCCGGGCGTGGTGGGCGAGGGCGATCTGCTCGTCCAAGGCGCGCGCCATATCGGCGGCAAGGGGGTGTTGGTTGGTCACAAACAATCCGATTTTCATGGCGGCGGCTCTTCTACGACTCGATAAGGCATCTTATCTTCATCCGAGAGAGGGCCGATGCGTCAGAGCAAGCGGCCATAGAACTGTATGGAATGACTCCCTACTCTCATCATGCTGCCGGTCACCTGAACCGAAGTTACCTTCGATTGCCCATACCTTTACGTATATTATCGTTCTCCTTTCCCCTGAGGTAATGCCATTCGGTATTCTCGAAAGATTCGCCGTTAGAAACGACCTCCCATTGCCCTGCCGCCGTTTCCATGCCAATTGCCTCTTTTGCCGCCATGATTGCCTTCATTGAAAGTTCCATTTGAGGATTGGATTACTTGGAAACCATGATCTTTTTGACGCAGTAGGTATAGCCTTGCACGATCTTCGTTCTATGCAGCTTATCTCGCTCCATCCTCGCTTCCCGTTCCTTCTCATAGCTCCTGACGGGTCGCTCGTCATCTCCCATAGAGGATACCAATACAACCTGCCATCGCTCCTTGGTCATCGGCTTCGTCGATGGCTCCGCCATCTCTCCGAACCCGATCTTGCTTTCCATCGGGTGCCGCCCACCTTTCTTGTATCCCCTTCTTTGTTGTGCCAGTTCTACTCCCCTTTATTGGTGGCTCAATCGTTTTCGATGATTCCGTTCTCACAGAGTCGGCTCAATAAAAACGCCGCTTTTTGCGCTTCCTTCGCTTTTTCTTCGTTCGGGGATATTCCCGCTTGACGCAAAGTCGGCGCAAAGTCGGGGCGCAGTCGATGCGCAGTCGACGCAAGGGATCGAAAGCGGCGAGTTTTGCGTCGCCCTCAAACGGCGGTAAGCGCCTCCCAAAGCCGGTCGCCGCCCGAGCGGGCGATACGGCGACCCAACTCGATGGCCCATACGCTTTCGGGATGAAATTCATCGCGCCACGCCCATAGCCGTCGGGTGCGTTGCTGCAAGGCGTATTCGCGGGTGAAACCCATGGCTCCGTGAACCTGATGGGCGATGGCCGCTCCCGCTCCCGCCGCTTGCCCGCTGCGAATCTTCGCCGCGGCGACGGCAAGGAAACTGCGCTCGTCCTCGAAACCGTGGCGGGCAAGGGCATCGACGCCGGCCTCGGCGGCGACACCGGCGGCGGCGACTTCGCCGGCAAGCATCGCAAGATTATGTTGCACCGCTTGGAACTTGGCGATCGGACGGCCGAATTGCTGCCGATCGGCGGCGTACTCCAAGGATAGCTGCAGGCAGGATTCCAACGCCCCCGCCATTTGCACCGAGCGGAGCAACGCCCCCATCCACAGCAAGCGCTCGGCGCGGTTTTTATTCTCGAGATCAGCATCCGGCGGGGTATGGGCGACAGGGCGCACCCGATCGAGGATCAACGTATCTTGCGCCTCTCCGGCAAGAGAACTCCCTCTTTCGACGGTGCAGGCATCGCGTTCGACGATCGCCACCCCCGTTGCGGCCGGGCCTGCGGCGGTGTCTTCGCTCGAGCTATCGGGCGTATCCGCGACCTTGAAGAGCACCGCCAGATGCGAACAAGAGCGAGCGAAGGGCACCTTTTTCGCGCGGCCGGAAATCCCTCCGTCGGCGAAAACGATGCGGTCGGAAGGGTCGACCGGTAGCAGGCCGAGCGGCCCCGGCGGCGGCGCAAGACCGGCGTCGCCGACAAGCCATCCGGCGAGCAGGGTTTCGGCCAAGGGAACCGGCGCCGCATGGGCGGCGGCCCGACGGGCGATGGCGAAGCCGTCGACGAGATCGGCGCCGACCCCGCCCGATTCCTCGGGGATCCAAGCCCGCACAAGCCCGGATTCCTCCAAGGCCTCCCACAGAGCCTGCGGCCATTCGCCGTCCTCGGCGGCATTGACCGTCGCCGAATCGCAAAGATCGGCGAGGATGCGCTCGGTGCTTTCGATGATCAGGGGATCGCTTTTCATGGCGTCGGGATCGGTCCAAAACGAGGCTTCTTTGTGGGCTGCGAAGGCGAGTATTGCACGTAAAGACGCCTTTTCTTGCGAAGACACGTTTCACTTCGAGGTGCCCTAGGCGGCCTACCCGTCACGGAGCGATATGATGGCGGCGTTGCCCTCGTTCCCCCGCGCTCGGCGGACCGATGCTTTGCATGATCTCGACCGACCGCCAAGGGGCGTATGGTGCGCAATCGGCCCGGGCTTCGATGTGTCTGAACGATCCCCGGAGCTCCCGGAACGAGGCTATCGAGCCCAAGCCCCTCGTCCGGGGGAATCGTCGACCCTCGAAGCCGAAGGGATATTGCCATGAGGAATCCGGGCGATGTCGGATCTGGAGGATAGATGCCGCAGATTGCTTAGGGAACTGGGGCTTGCCTCGCCGCATGAATCCATGTCGGTGGAAGCGCTGAGCGGCGGGGTGGCCAGCGATATCGCGGTCGTGCATTTCGAAGATCGCAAGGTCTGCGTCAAATTCGCCTTGCCGAAACTGAAAGTGGCGGCGGATTGGTTCGCCCCGGTCCACAGAAACGCCGCCGAATACGCTTGGCTTTATATCGTCGCGCAAGTCGCTCCCGAGAGCGCACTTCGGGTCTACGGGCGCAGCGAGAGGCTCCACGGCTTCGCGATGGAGTTCTTGCACGGCGAGGATATCTATCTTTGGAAAGCGGCCTTGTTGAGCGAGGCTCCGGATCGAGGGGAAGCGGCGAGGGTCGGGGCGCTTTTGGGTCGTATCCACGCTGCGAGCGCCCATCCCGATTTCGATCGTTCTCCCTTCGATAACCGTGACGACTTCCACGCCCTGCGCCTCGAGCCCTATCTGATTCATACCGCCCGCCGCCACGGCGATATCCGTAAGTGTTTCGAGCGTTTGGCGGACGATCTTCATAGGAGCGATCGAGTCCTCGTGCACGGCGATGCCAGTCCCAAGAATATTCTTTTCCGCGCGCATGCCCCGATCCTCTTGGATGCCGAATGCGCCACGATGGGGGATGCGAGTTTCGATCCCGCCTTCTGCCTCAACCATCTCGTGCTCAAAGCCATCCGCTTGCCTTCTTCTCGCGCCCGCTACCTGCAAAGCGCCAATCGACTGTGGGAGTCCTACGCTCGGCAGATCGTTTGGGAATCGCAAAGCGGCCTCGAGGCTCGCATCTGCCGTCTTTTGCCGGCGTTGATGCTGGCGCGAGTCGACGGCAAATCCCCGGTCGAATATCTATCGCCGCTCGAAGGGCAAAGGGTGCGCGATATCGCCCGTTCGCTGATCAAGACCGAGCCCCCGATCTCGTCGGTGGCGGCTACCATCGCCCGCATCGCCGCTTCGCTCGAGGAGACGACATCATGAGCGCCATCGTATCGCTAAGGGGCCGCCGGGTCTGGGATTCGCGAGGACATCCGACGGTCGAGGTCGAGGTGGCGCTCGAAAGCGGGCGCACCGGGAGGGCCATCGCCCCTTGCGGAGCTTCGCGCGGCAAGGCGTTGCAAGGCGCTGCGAGGCAAAGAGTTTTCCGGCGCTGAAAAACGCCCGCATCGTTCGTTCGCTCGAGGAGACGACATCATGAGCGCCATCGTATCGCTAAGGGGCCGCCGGGTCTGGGATTCGCGAGGACATCCGACGGTCGAGGTCGAGGTGGCGCTCGAAAGCGGGTGCACCGGGAGGGCCATTGCCCCTTGCGGGGCTTCGCGCGGCAGCCGCGAGGCGGTCGATTTGCGCGACGGCGGCAAGGCGCTGCGAGGCAAGGGGGTTTCGCGGGCGTTGGAAAACGTCAACGGGCCGATCGCCCATGCCTTGGTCGGGTTGGATGTCGCAGATCAAGCGGGAGTGGATGCCGCGCTTGTCGCCCTCGATCCCTCGTCGATGAAAGAGACCATCGGCGGGAATGCGACGGTCGCCTCCTCGCTGGCGGTACTGCACGCCGCCGCTGCGGATGCCGGCCGACCCCTTTGGCGTCACGTCGCCGACCGTTACGGTTTCGCTCCCTCGATCCCCTTGCCGGAGATCCAGATCTTCGGCGGCGGCGCCCATGCCGGTCGTCGCGTGGATATCCAAGATTTCATGATCATGGTCCCCGGCGCCGACTCCTTCGACGAGGTGATGGAGGTCACGAACGAGGTCTACTTCGCCGCCGGCGATATCATGGCAGCGCGGGGAGGCTCCGCCGGCATCGCCGACGAGGGCGGTTGGTGGCCCGATTTCGAGAGCAACGAACAGGCGTTGGAGGTATTGGTCGAGGCGATCGAAAAGGCGGGCGAGAAGCCCGGCGAAAGGGTCGTCATCTCGCTCGATATCGCGGCCTCCGAATTCGGCGAAAAGGGCAACTACCGCTTGGCGCTCGAAGATCGCGAGATAGACAGCGCGGGCTTGACGGAGATGCTCGGTCGTTGGATCGAACGCTATCCGATCGTCTCGATCGAGGATCCCCTCGCCGAGGACGATCTCGAAGGCATGATCGAGTTCACCCGGCGATACGGCGATCGCCTGCAAATCATCGGCGACGATTTTCTGGTGACCGACGCCGCCCTCGTCGACGAAGCCGCCGCTTCCGGCGCCGGCAACGCCGTCCTGATCAAGGTGAACCAAGCGGGAACCGTCAGCGAGGCCATGAAGGCCTGTGAATCCGCGCGCAACGCCGGCTGGGGCGCCGTCGTCTCCGCCCGCTCCGGCGAAACCGAGGACGTCTCGATCAGCCATCTATCCATCGGCCTCGGCTGCGGCCAACTCAAGGTCGGCTCGTTCCAGCGCTCCGAAAGAATGGCGAAGTGGAATGAATGCCTGCGCATCGAAGACGAACTGGGCGCCGAATCCTTCGTCGCCGGCACCCCGCTCGCAGGCACTTGGTGGGGCAAACGAGGGCTCGGGGGGCGCGGCTGAAAACCCCGTCGGTTTTCGGCATCGTATGGTGAAAATCCTTTGCGCTTGAAGGCTGCGCACTACTTATGGATGAAGGAGAGGCGATGACCAAAGTAAGAGCGCAAGAGGAGGCCTTGTTTCATGCTGCGACGCAAGGCAACGAGACCGAAATCGAAAAAATGATCAAAGCGGGCGTTGACCCGAATGCGAAAACCGAGGACGGGAGGACGCCTTTGCACTTCGCTGCGCAGAAAGGACATCACATCGCGGTTGATGTGCTGGTCAAAGCAGATGCTGACTTGAACGAGAAGGAAGATGTTTATGATCGTACGCCCTTGCACGCTGCTGCATTCTTCGGGTGTACAGATGTAGTCAAGACCCTGGTCAAGGCTGGATGTAGCCCGAATGTGAAGGATAAAAACGGAACAATGCCGTTGTATATGGCGGCGCAAAAAGGACACGTCGCCACAGTTGAGGTGCTGACCGAGGAAGGTGCTGACCTGAACGAGAAGGAGGACATTTGGGGGTGTACACCTTTGTTTACCGCCGCGGGGCAGGGGAACGTCGACGTGGTTGAGGTGCTGGTCAAAGCAGGCGCTCATTTAAATACGAAAAATAATGAGAAGGTGACACCCTTGTCTATATCCGCGCAACGGGGAAATGACGCCGTGGTCGAGGTGCTGGTCAAGGCTGGTGCGGACTTGAATGAGCATGATGAGAAAGAAGGGATGACGCCATTGGTCGTGGCTGCGCTGGAAGGACATCACATCGTGGTCGATTTGCTGGTCAAGGCCGGAGCTGACTTGAATGCGCATAAGAAAGGGATAACGCTCTTGCATGTCGCTGCTGGGAAAGGGCATATTGCCGTAGTCAAAGTATTGCTTCAGGAAGGTGTCGATCCGAATGAGAAGGTCGTTTTCGGGGAGACGCCGTTGCACGCCGCTGCGCAAAACGGCCGTGTTGCGGTAATTGATGCATTGTTCCAAAAAGGTGCTGATCTGGATGCGAAGACCAAAAGGGAAGACACGTTTCTCTCCGAGTTAAAGGCGGGTCTCGCCAAG
The DNA here is from genome assembly GCA_965220535.1 of Gammaproteobacteria bacterium. Lineage (GTDB taxonomy): Bacteria > Pseudomonadota > Gammaproteobacteria > HK1 > HK1 > HK1. The sequence continues at coordinate 2,838,546 of OZ244833.1, forward strand.
ATCAACGCCAAGTTCAAGGAGCAATTTGTTCGCTCAACCGTAGACCCGAATATGGTGGCTCAGGGGTTAACGCCATTGCAGATAGCCGTGTTGCATGAGCAGCATGCCGCTGTTGATGCGCTGGTCAAGGCAGGCGCAGATCCAAATGTGTATGAGCCCCGTGGTGTAGCTACGCCCTTGTGTCTCGCCGTGTCTAAGGGTGATCTTAAAAGCACCCGCTTGTTGGTAGATGCGGGAGCGGATGTCAGCCGGATAAAGACTTTTCTGCACGATGTCGCCGCCAATGGTAGGACGGAGATCGCCCGTGCCCTGATAGCGGCCGAAGTCGATATCGAAGCCCGAGATGAAAGCGGGCAGACCGCGCTGCACCACGCAGCCGCCAACGACAAGCCGGAGATCGCCCGTGCCCTGATAACGGCCAAAGCCGATATCGAAGCCCGAAATAAAGACGGAGAAACCGCCTTGCATCTCGCCGCTCGAGCGAACTCGCTGAAAATCGTCGAGGCGCTGATCAAAGCGGGGGCAAAGGTCAACGCCGAGAACGGCGAAGGGCATACCCCTTTGCACATCGCCGAGGGAGGAGATCGAAAAAAGATCGCCAACGCGCTGATGAAGGCAGGCGGAGTGAAGAGATGATCTCGCCGATTGCCGTCGTCCCTAGGTCCTCGGCCCTTGGCTTCGTGCTTGTTTGGATCGTCTTTTTCTCCACACCTCGTTTGAGCGAGCATTGTCGGTTACCGTCGCATGATATGGTCGCTCGCCCGCTGTCGAAGAGGTGGGGAACGATGCATCCGTCGCGGCGAAGATGCCTTGACGGCTTCGAAGTCGACAATGCCCGACCCGAGAAGATCACGCCCCATCTTCGAATGGACGAAGGATGATCGATGACAGCGAAAGAGGATCGCAAGAGGACGCGCTTGTTTCGCGCCGCGGTGCGGGGGGACGGTGCCGAGATCGAGAAGTTGGTCAAAGCAGGTGTTGATCCGAGTGCAAAAGACAAAGATGGGTGGACACCCCTGCATATCGCCGTGCGGGAAGGGCGCATCATCGCGGTCGAGGCGTTGGTCGAGGCCGGCGCGGACCTGAACGCGAAGGAAGGCGTTTTCGGGAGGACGCCTCTATTTGTCGCCGCGAATAATGAGCATACCGCTTCGGTCGATCTGCTGATCAAGGCCGGTGCTGACTTGAATGCAAAGGATGAGCATGGTTGGGCGCCCTTGCACGTCGCCGCACAGAATGGATATGCCGCCGCGATCAAGTCGTTAATCAAGGCAGGCGCTGACTTGGGTGCTAAGAACGAGCACGGCTCGACGCCCTTGCACATCGCTGCGAGGGTCGGGCAAATCGTTGCGGCCGAGTTGTTGGTCGAAGCCGGCGCGGACCCGAATGCGAAAAGCGATGAAGGCTTGACGCCTTTGTTTCCCGCCCTTGTATTCGGACACATTGCCGCGACCGAGTTGCTGATCGAGGCCGGTGCAGATGTGAGTGCGAAGGCAAATGATGGGTGGACGCCCTTGCACATCGCCGTGCAGGACGAGCACGGCACCGCGGCCGATCTGTTGCTCGAAGCCGGTGCCGACCCGAATGCGAAAACCGAGGACGAGAGGACGCCTTTGTATATCGCTGCGGCGAACGGACAGGTTGCCGCGGCCGAGTCGCTGCTCAAGGCCGGCGCGGATGTGGGCGCGAGAAAAGACGATAGGAGAACGCCTTTGCATATCGCCGTGCACGGCGGGCACATCGCCGTGGCCGAGTTGCTGGTGAAATCCGGAGCCGACCCGAATGCGAAAGCCAAGGATGGGTGGACACCTTTGCACGCCGCAGCAGGCTACGGGCAAGTCGCCGCTGTCGAGTTTCTGGTCGAAGTCGGTGCCGGTACGAACGCAAAGAATGATAGTGGATCGACGCCTTTGCACATCGCCGCATTTAACGGGCACACCGCCGTTGTCAAGTCGCTGATCGAGGCCGGTGCAGACCTGAACGCGAAAGAAAATATTTTCGGGTGGACACCTTTGTATAGTGCCGTGTCGAACAGGCATATCGCCGCGTTCGAGACGCTGTTCAAAGCCGGTGCTGACCTAAATGCGAGAAATAAGGATGGGTGGGTGCCCTTGCATATCGTCGCCCAAGACGGAGACGTTGCCGCAGTCGAGTTGTTAGCCAAGGCCGGTGCCGATTTGAATGCGAAGACCCAACGCAGCGGATTCGAGATTCTGTCCAAGACAGGCCTTATGACAGGCGGTTCCCCGATTATGACGCCCGATTACGGGCATACGCCTTTGTATATCGCCGTGGAAAGCGGGCACCCCGCCGTGGTCAAGGCGCTGATCGAAGCCGGTGCGGACCCGAACGCGAAGAGCGAGCACGGGACGACGCCTTTGTTCCTCGCCGTAGTCAGGGGCGATCCGAAAAGCGCCCGCTCGTTGATCAAAGCGGGAGCGGACGTCAACGAGCGAGGCAATGCACAAGGTACGCTTTTGCACATCGCTGTGGAGAGTGGCTACCTCTCTGTGGTCGAGGTGCTGACCGAAGCCGGCGCCGATCCGAACGAGAAAGGTGCAGACGGGCAAACGCCCTTGTTCCTCGCCGTGGATAGGGGCGATCTGAAAAGTATTCGCCTGCTGATCAAAGCCGGAGCGGATGTCAACGACAAAGGCGGCGAGAAAACCAGTATCCCTTTGCTGCACCACGCCGCTGCCAACGACAGGCCGGAGATCGCCCGGGCTCTGATAACGGCCAAAGCCGATATCGAGGCCCGGGATGAAAGCGGAGAAACCGCCTTGCATATCGCTATTCGCGCGAACTCCCCGAAAATCGTCGAGGCGCTGATCAAAGCGGGGGCAAAGGTCAACGCCGAGAACGGCGAAGGGCATACCCCTTTGCACATCGCCGAGGGAGGCGATCGAAAAAAGATCGCCAACGCGCTGATGAAGGCAGGCGGAGTGAAGAGATGATCTCGCCGATTGCCGTCGTCTGTTGGCTTCGTGCTTGTCCGGATCATCTCCTTACCTACCTCGTTCGAGCAAGCACTGTCGTTTACCGTCGCACGATACGGTCGCTCGTCTGAGAACGGCCCTGCCGTCGAAGAGGCGGAGGAGCGACGCATCCGCCGCGGCGAAGACTCGGCGAATATGCTTCGACGGGTTTTAGGACAAGAGCGCTCGGCCGAAAAGGTATCGACGCATCACGCATGGACAAAGGAGGGGCGATGACCAAAGTAAGAGCGCAGGAGGGGGCTTTGTTTCTTGCCGCGTCGCAAGGGAACGACACCGAGATCGCAAAATTGGTCGAGGCAGGAGTTGACCCGAATGCGAGAAATACGAAAGGAGGGGTGCCCTTGCATTCTGCGGCACAGCATGGGCACGCCGCCGTGATCGAAGCGCTGGTCAAGGCCGGTGCCGACCCGAACGCGCAGGATGAGCAAGGAGGGACGCCTTTGCACAACGCTGCATCCTTCGGGCAAGTAGCCGCGGTCGAGGCGCTGGTCAAGGTAGGTTCCGACCCGAGCGAGAAGATGTCGAACGGGGGGACGCCATTGCATATCGCGGCACAGGGCGGATACGTTGCCGTGATCGAGGCACTGGTCGAAGCCGGTGCCGATCCGAGCGCAAAAGCCGAGCACGGAGTGACGCCTTTGCACGTCGCTGCCGGGCAAGGACACGTCGCCGCGGCCGAAGCACTGGTCAAAGCGATTCTGAACGCGCAAGATGAGCAAGGTGCGACACCCTTGCACTTCGCCGCGCGGAACGGACATGTCGTCGTGATCGAAGCGTTGGTCAAGACCGGTGCCGACCCGAGCGCGAAAGGCAAGCAAGAAGATACGCCCTTGCATGTCGCTGCGCAGGAAGGACACGGCGCTGCGGTCGAAGCGCTGGTCAAAGGGGGTGCCGACCCGAGCGCAAAAGCCGAGCGCGATTTGACACCCTTGCACTTCGCGGCGCGGAACGGTGACGCAGCCGCGGTCAAGGCATTGGTCAAAGCCGGGGCTGACCCGAATGCGCCGGAAGAGCGCGGAGTAACACCTTTGCATGTCGCTGCGGAGAAAGGCCATGACGTCGCGATCAAAGCCTTGGTGAAAGCGGATGCCGACCCGAACGTCTCGGAAGAGCACGGACTGACGCCTTTGCACGTTGCTGCGATGAAAGGTCATATCGTCGTGGTCAAAGACTTGGTGAAAGCGGATGCCGATCCGAATGCGCCACAAGAGCATGGATTGACGCCTTTGCACGTTGCTTCGCAGAAAGGCCATGCATCTGCAGTCAAAGCGCTGATGAAAGCGGATGCCGACCCGAACGCGTCGGAAGAGCAAGGGGAGACGCCCTTGCATCTCGCTGCGAAAAACGGTCATGCCGCCGTGGTCGATGCCTTGAACAAGTCGGGTGCTTATTCAAGCGCGAAGAACAAGGACGGGCATACGCCCTTGCACATCGCCGTGTACAACGGCCACCCCGCCGTGGTCGAGGTGCTGGTCAAATCAGGGTCCGACCCGAACGGGAAGGGCGAAGACGGGCAAACGCCCTTGTTTCTCGCCGTGGATAGGGGGGATCTGAAAAGCGCCCGCGTGCTGATCAAAGCGGGAGCGGAAGTCAACGAGAAAGGCAGCATCCCTTTGCTGCACCACGCCGCCGCCAACGACAGGCCGGAGATCGCCCGGGCTCTGATAACGGCCAAAGCCGATATCGAGGCTCAAGACGAAAGCGGGCACACCGCCTTGCATATCGCCGTTCGCGCGAACTCGCTGAAAATCGTGAGTGCGTTGATCAAAGAGGGGGCGAAGGTCAACGCCGAGAACGGCGAAGGGCATACCCCTTTGTTTCTCGCCGATGGAGGCGATCGGAAAAAGATCGCCAACGCGCTGATCAAGGCGGGCGGGGTCAAGAAATGATCTTGCCGATGGCCGTCGGCCCGATTGCCGTCGGCACTTGGCTTCGTGCTTGTCCGGATCATCTCCTTGTCTACTTCGTGTAGCGCCCTAGGGTTATTGAGACACTTTTGAAGCTTATGCGACCGCCGGAATCTCGTCCATCGCCCCTCGCCTGAACTGATCGGAGGTGGCCGCCGAAGGGGTGGCGGAGCCGCACGCCCGTCATGGCGAGGATTCGACGGGTATGCTTTATGGCGGATTCGAAGCCGAGAGCGATCGACCCGGGTCTGATCCGGGGAGGTTGCGGGCTATTTTCGAAGGGACGAAGGGGAAACGATGACAGTGCGCGATGAAGGCAAGTGGATACCCTTGCATAGCGCGGCGACGGAAGGGAGCGTCGCGGCGGTGGAATCGTTGGTCGATGCCGGTGCCGACCCGAATGCGAAAGCCGAAGACGGGGCGACGCCTTTGCACCATGCCGTGTGGGGAGGGTACGCCGCCGCGGTCGTGGCATTGGTCGAAGCCGGTGCGAATCCGAACGCAAAAACCACGGAAGGGGCGGCGCCTTTGCACTGCGCGGCGCAAAACGGACACGCGGCGATGGTCGGGCCTTTGGTCAAGGCCGGTGCCGACCCGAATTTGACGATCGAGAACGGAGGGGGGCCTTTGCATGTCGCGGCTCAGCACGGGCATGCCGCGGCGATCGAGGCTTTGGTCGAAGCCGGTGCCGATCCGGGCGCGAAAGCCGCGGATGCAAGGACGCCTTTGCACGTCGCGGCGCAGCACGGGCATGTCGCTGCGGCCAAGGCGCTGATCGAAGCCGGCGCCGATCACGCTGCGAGGATCGATAACAAGGTGACGCCCTTGCACAGCGCGGCGCAGGGCGACTCCGCCGCGGTGGTCGAAGAGCTCGTCAGGGCCGGGGCCGATCCCGATGCGCGGCAAGAACAAGGGGGAACGCCCTTGCATATTGCGGCGCAAAGAGGGCATGTCGCGGCGATCGAGGCACTGGTCAAAGTCGGTGCCTCCCTCGATGCGAAGATCGAGAACGGGGCGACGCCTTTGCACAGCGCGGTTCTGAACCGGCATATCGCCGCGATCGAGGCTTTGGTCCGGGCGGGCGCCGACCTCGAGGCGAAAGCCGGAAAGGGGGATACCCCTTTGCACTACGCGGCCGACGACGGGCATTTGCCCTCGGTCGAGGCGTTGGTCGAAGCCGGTGCCGACCCCGACGCGAGGACCGAGATCGGGGCTGCGCCCTTGCATTTCGCGGCGCAAAAAGATTACGTCGCGGTGATCGAGGCGTTGGTCAAAGCCGGTGCCGGGCCCGATGCCGAGATCGAGAAGGGGATCACGCCCTTGCAAGTCGCCGCCCAGCATGGGCATATCGCCGCGATGAAGGCATTGCTCGAAGCCGGCGCCGACCCCGACGCGAAAGCCAAGAGCGGGCGAACGCCGGTGCACGTCGCCGTGGGACGCGGGCATTTGGCCGCGCTTGAGGTGTTGATCGAGGCCGGTGCCGATACGAGCGCGGAAGCCAAGAACGGGGTCACGCCCTTGCTCCTCGCCGTGGATCAGGGCGATTTGAAAAGCGCCCGCGCGCTGATCAAAGCGGGAGCGCAAGTCAACGCGAAGGGCAGTGCGCTATTGCATCATGCCGCCGCCAAGGACAAGCCGGAGATCGCCCGTCTCCTGATAACGGTCGGCGCCGATGTCGATGCGCGAATCGGAAGCGGGCAGAGCGCTCTGCATATCGCCGTCGGCGCGAACTCGCTGAAAATCGTCGAGGCCCTGATCAAAGCGGGGGCGAAGGTCAACGCCGAGGATGCGAAGGGGCATACCCCGTTGTATTTTGCCGAGGGAGGCGATCGAAAGAAGATCGCCAACGCGCTGATCAAGGCGGGCGGGGTGAAAAGGTGAGGCCCAAGCGGTCGATGCGGTCGGGTTCGGGGGAGCGTCTTTGCATCGCCGGCCGCGCCGGGCGGGGGTTTTCCGAAGAACCGATGCCCGAATTGCAGATAGAGAAGAAAGCCATCGATCTTCGCGCTCTTGCGAAGACACCCGCCGGGCATCGACCGGGTCATCGTCGAAGAGCGATCCCATGACACCGCCGAAGCGCTTTGCGGCGATCGTCGTCGCGGTTTTCGCAGGCCCTATCCTCTTGCCCTCGGCCGCTCCCTTGGTCAGCGCGGCGGTCGGTGGTCATAAGACCGAGATCGAAGGCGCGAACGCGCCCCTCGAGAAGAGGATCGAAGGTGAAGATCGTCGGTATTGAAACTTTTGTCGTCTCGTTCCGCCGGCTATTTGCGAAGATCGAGGCCGAAGAGGATATCGACGGTTGTGGGAAGCCGCGCCTTGAAGTCCATGTCAAGGTCTGCGCCGCTGGGGGTCATGACTTTGGCGATTTCTGATCGGTCGCGATCCGTCAAGGCACTTTTGTCCCCGCTCGCCCTTTCGACATCTGGCGACGGGCGGCGATACAGCCGGGATCGAAGGCGCGAACGCGCCCCCCCCCCCCCCCCCCCCCGAGAAGAGGATCGTCGGTGTTGAAGCCTTTGTCGTCTCGCCCCGCCGGTTATTTGCGAAGATCGAGGCCAAAGAGGATATCGACGGTTGTGGGAAGCCGCGCCTTGAGGGCCATGTCGAGGCCTGTGCCGCCGGGGGTCGTGACTTTGGCGAAATTTCCCGATCGGTCGCGACCCGTCAAGGCGCTTTCGCCCCCGCTCGCCCTTTCGACGCTCGCCCTTCCGACATCTGGCGACAGGCAGCGATACGGCCGGAATCGAAAGCGCGAACGCGCCCCCCGAGAAGAGGATCGAAGATGAAGATCGTCGGCCTTGAAACTTTTGTTGTCTCGCCCCGCCGGTTATTTGCGAAGATCGAGGCCTAAGAGGGTATCGACGGTTGTGGGAAACCGCGCCTTGAACTCCATGCCGAGGCCTTTGCCGCCGGGGGTCGTGACTTTGGCGAAATTTCCCGATCGGTCGCCTGTCAAGGCGCTTTCGCCTCCGCTCGCCCTTTCGACAGCTGGCGACGGGCGGCGATACGGAGGAGTTCGAAGGCGCGAAAGCGCCCCGAAGAAGAAGAGGATCGAAGGTGAAGATCGTCGGTGTTGAAGCCTTTGTCGTCTCGCCCCGCCGGTTATTTGCGAAGATCGAGGCCGAAGAGGATATCGACGGTTGTGGGAAGCCGCGCCTTGAGGGCCATGTCGAGGCCTGCGCCGCCGGGGGTCGTGACTTTGGCGAAATTTCCCGATCGGTCGCGACCCGTCAAGGCGTTTTTGCCCCCGCTCGCTCTTTCGGCGCTCGCTCTTTCGACAGCTGGCGACGGGCGGCGATACGGCCGAGTTCGAAAGCGCGAACGCGCACCCCCGAAGAAGAGGATCGAAGATGAAGATCGTCGGTCTTGAAACTTTTGTCGTCCCGCCCCGATGGCTATTTGCGAAGATCGAAACCGACGAGGGTATCGCCGGTTGGGGGGAGCCGATCCTCGAAGGTCATGCCGAGGCCTGCGCCGCCGGGGTCATGGCTTTGGAGGATTTCCTGATCGGTCGTGACCCGCTGGCGATCGAAGACACTTGGCAGGCGATCTATCGTAGCGGTTGCTACCGCGGCGGCCCGATCATGATGAGCGTCCTTTCGGGCATCGACATGGCGTTGTGGGATATCAAAGGCAAGTATTTGGGGGTGCCGGTGCACTCGCTTTACGGGGGGCCGGTTCGCAACAAGGTTCGCAGTTATTGCTGGGTCTCCGGCGACCGCCCGGAAAAGCAAATCGAGCGCACGAAGGCTCTGATGGCCGCCGGTTTCGATGCCTGCAAGATGAATATCTGCGGTGAGATGCAGATCGTCGACAGCATGAAAAAGGTCGACGAGATCGTCCGCAACTTAGGCGAGCTGCGAGATGCCGTCGGCTGGCAGATGGACTTGGCTTTCGATTTCCACGGTCGTATCCATGCGCCGATGTCGAAAATTCTGCTCAAAGAACTCGAGGCGATCCGCCCGCTCTTCGTCGAGGACGCCGTCACCCCGGATCATCTCGATGCCTTGGCGGAACTCGCTCGCTCGACCTCGATCCCCTTGGTCACCGGCGAGCGTCTGCATTCTCGCTATGCCTTCAAAGCGGTCTTCGAAAACCGCGCGGCCGGCGTGATCAACCCCGATACCGCCCATGTCGGCGGAATCTCCGAGATGGTGCGCATCGGGGCCATGGCCGAGGCCTACGATATCGGCTTGGCTCCGCATTGCCCGATCGGGCCGATCGCCCTCGCCGCTTGCCTTCAGGTCGACGCGATATGCTATAACGCCTTCATCCAAGAGCAGAGCCTCGGCATCCACTACAACGCCGGCGGCGATCTGCTCGATTATGTGGCCGAAGGCACTTTCGCCATTTCCCGCGGTTATCTCGATATCCCGAAGGCCCCGGGCTTGGGTGTGGAGGTCGACGAAGCGGTGGTTCGCGAGCGCGCCGCCGACCCGCATCGTTGGCGCCCGCCGCTTTGGCGGCACGAAGACGGCTCGGTTGCGGAGTGGTAGAGATGTTCCAAGGTATCCATGCCGTTCTTTATGCGATGTTCGATCCCGACGGGCGGATCGATCCCGGCGCGATGCGCACTCAGGTGGACTATTGCATCGATGCGCAGGTGCACGGGATCTCGGTGCCCGGACTTGCCACCGAAGTACTGAAACTGACCTTGGCGGAGCGAATAGCGTTGATCGGCGAGGTCGGGGATGCCATCGGCGGTCGGGTTCCCTTTTCGGTTTGCATCGCGGGTAACTCGGTTGCCGAGCAAGCGGAAACGATCACGGCGGCCAAGGCCGCCGGGGCCAAGTGGCTGATCCTGCAACCCCCGATGGTGGGTAGCTACGCGGCGGAGGTCTATATCGATTTCTTTGTCGAGGTGGCGGCGATGGCGGCCAAAAGCGATTTCCCGGTCGCGATCCAAAACGCACCGGCTTATTTGGGGCGCTCGCTTTCGGCGCGGGATATACGGGATATGAAATCCCGTTGCTCCAACTTTGCGGCGGTCAAAAGCGAGGATGTGCCGATGAAGGTCGCCGAGATCATCCGCATGGCGGACGGGGATTTGGCGGTCCTCGGCGGTCGCGGGGGACAGGATTTATTGGAGTTTTTGCGCATCGGTTGCGAGGGTTTCGTGCTGGCTCCCGATATCGCCCCGGTGGCGGTGCGCATTCAAGATGCGTGGATTTCCGGTCGGCGCGAAGAGGCGGTGGCGCTCTATCGACGGATATCGCCGAGCATCGATTTTTCGATGGCCTCCCTCGAGCATTTGATCACCTACGGCAAGCGCATCTTCGCGACGGCCGCCGGGCTCGAAGTCCACGATCGCTCGCCCTGCCTTTCCCCGACACCGGGGGGCTTGGCGAAATCGAAGGCCTTCGGCGCCGATTTGATGGGGATTCTTCGTTGAGCACGGACTTTTGTTCGGCACTGTTTTGGGGCTCGCTTTCGGCGCGAGACAGAGGGGATATGAAATCCCGTTGCTCCAACTTTGCGGCGGTCAAAAGCGAGGATGTGCCGATGAAGGTCGCCGAGATCATCCGCATGGCGGACGGGGATTTGGCGGTCCTCGGCGGTCGCGGGGGACAGGATTTATTGGAGTTTTTGCGCATCGGTTGCGAGGGTTTCGTGCTGGCTCCCGATATCGCCCCGGTGGCGGTGCGCATTCAAGATGCGTGGATTTCCGGTCGGCGCGAAGAGGCGGTGGCGCTCTATCGACGGATATCGCCGAGCATCGATTTTTCGATGGCCTCCCTCGAGCATTTGATCACCTACGGCAAGCGCATCTTCGCGACGGCCGCCGGGCTCGAAGTCCACGATCGCTCGCCCTGCCTTTCCCCGACACCGGGGGGCTTGGCGAAATCGAAGGCCTTCGGTGTCGATTTGATGGGGATTCTTCGTTGAGCGAAGAGCCCTTGTTCGGGGCTCGACGAAGAAGTGGATTCGTCGATGCGCCCCAGCGTCGTAGACAGGCGAGTGTCGCAGACAAACGAGCGTCGCAGACAGACGTGCCTCGTAGACAAACGAGCGTCGCCGAAAGGCAGGCTTCATCCCTCGTCGATCGGTGAATGCGAAAAGCGATCCCCGGCTCGCTGAAGGGATCGAAAAAACCTCGGCCCCGACCCTCGGGTTCGGAACGCCGGTCGAAATATTCGGATGGACCGAAAAGGAGAAAACCATGAAATCGTTTCTCAAGATCGTGGCGGGCGCAGCGCTCGCGGGCATCGCGTCGACATCGGCGTTCGCGCAGGAGTTCGTTTTGAAAATGCAGTCGAGCGATCCGGCGGGCAACCCCACCTTCGTCATCGAGCAGGAATGGGCGGCAAAGGTCACGGCGGCCTCCGGCGGACGCTTGGCGATCGAAATGCTGCCGGTGGATTCGGTCGTGAAATACAACGAGACCCACGATGCGGTCGGGGCCGGCATCCTCGGCGGCCATATCACGGCGACCGGTTATATCTCCGGCAAAGACCCCGCCTTTGCCCTGATCGGAAATACCGTCGGGGCTTGGAGTTCGCCCTACGAGATGCTGCGCTACGTGAATTACGGTGGTGGCAAGGAGTTGATGAACGAACTGTTGAATCCTTACGGTCTGCACTTCGTCGGGGCGACATCAGGCGGCTTGGAGGCTTTCGTCTCCAAGGTGCCGATCGATTCCGTAGCCGATCTGAAGGGGGTGAAAATGCGCGCCCCCGAGGGCTTGGTGCAAAAGGTTTTCGCCGCCGCCGGGGCCGCGCCGGTGAACCTTCCGGGATCGGAGGTGTTCACCTCCCTCGACAAGGGGGTGATCGACGCCGCCGATTACACCGTCTTCTCCGCCAACCAAGCGGCGGGGATGAACGATATCGCGCGGCATCCGGTCTATCCGGGCTTCCACTCCCTGCCGCTGATCGAGGTATCGGTCAACAAGGCGATGTGGGACAGCATGCCCGCGGATCTGCAGAACATCCTCGAGATATCGGTCAATCACCTGGCGCTCGATATGACCTCGCAGCTCTTCATGAAGGATTTGGAGGCGGTCGCCGAAGCGCGCGCCGCGGGCATCGAAATCCATGATTGGAGCGAAGAGGAGCGCGCCAAGTTCCGCGCCATCGCCAAGGAGCAGTGGGTGGAGGTGGCGGGGCAAAGCGCCAACGCTCGCAAGGTCTTCGATAGCCTGACGGCTTATCTGACTTCCCAAGGGCTGTTGAAATAAGCGCCCGGCGTCGAGAACGCTAGCGTCGAACGCTCGCGCCGCCGGCCCCCGCTTCGCGATGCGGGGGACGGCAGGCGCTGCGGGCGTTTTTTGATCCGCCGGAGCCTTTCGTATGTCGCAATCCCCCGAGCGCTCCCCCGAGCCCCCCTTCGAGAAATCCGCCGAGCAATCCGAGCCGCCGAAGCCGGTCAAGCGGCCGGAGGAGGCCAAAGAGCTCGCCTCGGATTTCCTTGCGGCGGCGACCTTCAAACTCGGTCATCTCTTCGCGGCCCTGTTTTTGGTGTCGATGGCGATCTTGATCTTCGAGGTCGTCATGCGCTATGTCTTCGACCGCCCGACGATTTGGGTGCACGAAACGACCATCTTCATCTGCGCCATCTGCTTCGTCTTCGGCGGCTTGCATAGCGTTTCCCGCAACGGGCATATCCGCGTGGTGCTGCTTTACGACCACGTTTCCGAGCGGACGCGCCGCCGGCTCGATATCGGCATCTATACGATCTGCGGCTTCGCGACCGGCATCTTCAGCCACTCGCTCTGGCCGACGGTGGTGAAGAGTTTTTGGGCCCCGACGGGAGAGTTTCGGATGATCACCAGCGGGAGCGCTTGGAATCCGCCTTATCCGACCCTCCTGCGCGCATTCCTCTTCTTGGTGTTGATCGCGATGACGGTGCAGTTCGCCATCATGGCCTTCGACCGATTTCGGCACAGGCGCAAATAGAACCATGTTCGACCTCTCCGCGCTCGGCGTCGAGTACGGCACGCTGGTCATGTTCGTCATGTTGTTGGGGCTCTTGATCAGCGGGATGCCCTTGGCCTTCGTCACCCTCTTGGTCGCCCTGATCTTCACCCTCGGCTGGTTCGGCCCGGCCGCGGTTCCTTTGGTGACCAGTCGGATTTTTTCCTTCGTTTCGTCCTTCGTATTCGTCTCCGTGCCGATGTTCGTGTTGATGGCTGCCATCCTCGACCGCTCCGGCATCGCTCGGGATCTTTTCGATGCGATGAAGATCGTCGGCGGGCGCATCAAGGGCGGAGTTGCGGTGCAGACGATCTTCGTCGCCGTCATCCTGGCCGCGATGTCGGGGATCATCGGCGGGGAGATTGTCCTGTTGGGGATGCTCGCGCTGCCGCAAATGCTGCGTTTGGGCTACGACCGCAAACTGGCGATCGGAGCCGTTTGCGCGGGTGGTTCGCTGGGCACGATGGTGCCGCCATCGATCGTCTTGATCATCTACGGCCTGACGGCCAATGTCTCGATCGGCGACCTGTTCACCTCGGCGTTCATCCCCGGCTTCATGCTCGCCTCGTTCTACGTGGCCTATATCCTCTTTCGCGCCTATACCGGCGATGTCGCCCCGCCGGTCGAGAAAGACGAGATGACGCGGGCGGAGAAACTGGCGAAGATCAAGGGGTTGATCCTTCCCTTCATCGTGGTGTTCATGGTACTGGGCTCGATTTACGGCGGCATCGCTTCGGTCACCGAGGCCTCGGCGGTCGGCGCCTTCGGCGTCTTGCTCTCGACGGTGGTTCGCGGCGAATTTTCTTGGTCGATGCTGCACTCCGCCGCGATGCAAACCCTTCGCACGACGGGCATGATCGTCTGGATCGGCATCGGCGCTTCGGCGCTGGTCGGGGTGTTCAACCTGATGGGCGGGATCGCCTTCGTATCGGGGCTGATCACCGGCATCTCGGAAACCCCGGTGGTCGTGATCCTCTTCATGATGCTGATCTTGTTCGTCTTGGGGATGTTCCTCGATTGGGTCGGGATCGCTCTTTTGACGATGCCGATTTTCGTCCCCATCGTGATCGGCCTGGGCTACAGCCCGATTTGGTTCGGGGTGGTCTTCGCGATGAATATGCAGGTGAGTTTCCTCTCGCCCCCCTTCGGACCCGCCGCCTTCTACCTCAAAAGCGTCGCCCCGCCGGATATCTCATTGGGAGAGATCTTCAGTTCGATGGCACCTTTCATCGCCTTGCAAGTGCTGGCAGTCGGCTTGTTGGTGGCATTTCCCGGGATCACCGGGCACTAGACGGGGGTGGGTCCCGAGCGTAATGGGACTTATGAGAGAGGGCAGGAGGTGCAAGATCGGGTTTTGCATTCCGACCCAAGGGGCTGTCTAGTCGAATTCGCCTGATTCTCTCCCGCTGCATCGCCGCAAACGACGCAGATGACGGGTTTTCCGCTAGCGAGATTTGGAGCAATCCGACATCCTTGCCTTTGATCTCCGGCCCATTGTCAAGTAGGTAACCAACCTTGTTGCTCCAAGCGCGAATAGGCCGTCCGAATGTGCTGCGGCTTCATCAGATTCTTCTTGCGCTCATTCCACGCCCCCACCTTTGCTTGGATAGCACCCAAGTCTCCCTTAGTACTAGGCTCGCGTGCTGCGACCCAATGCACCGTGGATAAGAGCTCCATGCCGTAGGGCGTTTCGAAGCCCTCGATGAGATCTTTGACTCGCTCTAAATGTTTCTCCGCTTCGGGTTGCTTCTCCAAGAACTCGTGCGCCTGTTCTACAGCATCCGGTATTGGATAAATCTCTGCGTTGCTGGAGCCGTCTCCATAGCCACGGATAAAATGCCCCTCGATGCGTTGTAGGGCGTGGTTGAGTTTGTCCGCATAAGGGCCGAAGCGATGTGCCCGAAATTCCAACCCCATCGGCATCCCCGCTTCTTGCAGGAAATAGGCGAGCTTTTGCGCTTCCAGCCGGCTACAGCGGTAGCCTTGGCACCCATAAAGATCCAGCAGACGAATCAGCAGAGCACGACCCGGCGTCATATTCGGGGGTTTTGTGCGCACCGGCATCCGTTCAGCGGACGGCCTACCCTTCGGCTCGAAGAGCAGTACCCGCACCTCGGGCAGTTCCGCGAAAGCACCCTCGATGCGTCGCTTCACATCGGGCCAGTTCAGCCCGCCGAGCCCGGCGCCTAGCGGCGGGATGGCGATGGATTGGATATTCAATCGCTGCACCTGCGCGATCAGATCTACAAGCCCGGCCTCGATATCTTCCATCCTCGACCTGTCCTTCCAATGGCGTTTGGTCGGGAAGTTGATGATGTATTTCGGGTTCAGCATGCTGCCGGTTGCGAATACCATCACCCGCCCCGGTTTCATTTCCTTCCCTTTGCACACCCTCGCGTACTCCGCGAAGTTTTCGGGGAAGGCTTGTTTGAACTGAAGAGCGATGCCCTTTCCCATCACGCCCACGCAGTTGACGGCATTGACCAGGGCTTCGGTATCGGCTTCGAGCAGGTTGCCTTGTGTCGCTTCGATCATGGTGCCTTCTCGGTATCGAGCCGGTCAGGGGAATCCGTCGACGGCTTGCCCGCTCGGGCTCTTCCGCCATCGGCTTTTTATCGTCCGCGTCGTCAACGACCGATAAACACTCGAAGAACGACGCAAGGCGAGGAAAGACATCCGCTCGATGCTTCGATGGATGAGTCCTGACGAAGCTGAAGGGGAGAACCGATGACTATTCTCCGAGGTGAATCGCAATAAGACCAGCAACCATCACATCGTCCTCTGTTTCGTTCGATCCCCGCTGTTTGCCGCCTTACGCATTCTACGCATTCTTCATCAAGCGGTTGTTGACGAGATATCCATCGCCTCCGGAGTGCCTCGGCGCTTGTGCGGTGAAGCGTGCCTTTCAAACGAGCATCGCAGGCAAAGCCCGAGCCTTGCCTGCGATATCCGACTTTCTTCGCGAGTTCTTCCGATCGCCGGGGCGATGAGCGCCGCGCCGTCGACGAGATTTCAGGTTCGAAGAAGGCGCTTTTTCGGGGGCTCGCAGGAGGGGAGACGAAAGAGGCTGGGCTTTTGCCCTCCCTTATCGCACTCCCGTCGCGCTGTTGTTGACCAAGGCCCCGCCGCCGCCGGTGCGGGTCAGCACCTGTGCCGTGAAATGCCTGCTCGAACGAACTTCGCAAGTCAGACCCAAACCATCCCACCGATAGCCGATACCCCTTGCCAGTTCCTCCGATTGCAAATGCCTCGTGTTCAGGCGCTCGATGCGCCCCAAACTCCACTCGTACCTGCTCCCGTCGTCCGTGTAGCACACGAAGGCGGTCTCGAAGCAATCCCCCTCTTGCGAGTTGCAGCGAATCCGGATATTCGATTCATCCGACGAATCCGGCGAGGGAATCGATTCGATATCCGCCCGATGGACTCCGTCTTCGGCAACGCTTCGAATCATCGCGCTGTTGTTGACCAGCACCCCGTTGCCCGAGCGCGTCCACACCTGCGAGCCGATGGTTGCGCTGCTTCGAAGGGCGCATCCCAAACGACCCTTGCCTGCCCAAGACTTTCCTCCGGTATAGGCTTGGATATCCTGCACCGAAAGAGAGGCCGTTCCCCAAGCGGGGATGGGCTCGGGGAGTCTTCCTTGGAAGACTTCCCCGTCCGCTTGGGCGGAGCAATCCAAAGCGACGGAGCAAGGAGAATCCTGCAGGCATCGAATCCGAAGGGTCGCGCTGTCGCCCGAGGTCGGGGGCGGGAGGGCGAGGGCTTGGCTTCGCAGCGACTCCTTGTCGTTATCCCTGACGACGACGCTTCGAAGGATTCTTCTACCGGCGAACTCGAAGGCGACGAAATGGCTATCGTCGCTCTTGTCGGAATCCTTGTGGGCGATGATATCGATGGATTGATAGCGGTCCCAATTCGTCGGGGTGAAGCTCATCCCTTCGCGAGAGAAGCCGATTCCGAAAGTGTTCGAGGTCTTCGAAATCCGCACCGACACGGTATCCGTCGGTCGTTTGCTGAGTTTGACGGAGACGGTCTGCCTGTCCTCCTCGTCGATGGTGATATTGCCTGCGGGCAAGAAGACAAGGGTGCCGTCGTAGGGGTTCGTCGGGGGTGGCCTAGGAGAATCGTCATCAAGGACGGTGACCGATTTTCTCACCTGCGGAGCGCTGATTCCGCCCGAAGCGGTGAGGGTGATGGTGTCGGAATCGTTCGTGGTATCGGCGTCCTCGGCGGCGTTGACGGTGACCCGCTGCCCGGTTCCATAGTTCGAGGTGTCGAAGGTCAGCGAAGACGGGGAAAGGGTGATATCCGAGTTCGTCTTCGTCAGAGAAACCCTTACGTTCGCGTTCGGGGCGGCGCTGAGGCTGACTTCGAAAGATCCCGAGCCGCCCTCATCGATGTTCAGCGTCCTTGTATCGGAGAGAACGATGGTTCCCGACGGGGTGGAAGAACCATCGTTATCGGTAACGGAGACCGGTTTCGTCACGTTCGGCGCAGTGATGCCGCCCGACGCGGACAAGGTGATGGTGTCGGAGTCGTTCGTGGTATCGGCGTCTTCGCGGGCGGAGACGGTGACCGTCTGCGTGTTTCCATAGTTGCCCGTGGTGAAGGTCAGCGAAGTCTTGTCGAGGCTGATATCGGAGTTCGTCTTCGAAAGAGAAATCGTGACGTTCGCATTCGGCGCGGTCGAGAGGCTGACGTCGAAGCTCCCCGAGCCGCCCTCGTCGATGGTCAGCGTCCTTGTATCGGAAAGAACGATGGTTCCCGAAGGGGTGGAAGAACCATCGTTATCGGTAACGGAGACCGATTTCGTCACGTTCGGAGCGGTAATGCCACCCGACGCGGACAAGGTGATGGTGTCGGAGTCGTTCGCGGTATCGGCGTCTTCGCGGGCGGAGACGGTGACCGTCTGCGCGGTTCCATAGTCCGAGGTGGAGAAGGTCAGCGAAGTCTTGTCGAGGCTGATATCGGAGTTCGTCTTCGAAAGAGAAATCGTGACGTTCGCATTCGGCGCGGTCGAGAGGCTGACGTCGAAACTCCCCGAGCCGCCTTCGTCTATCGTCAGCGTCCTGGTATCGGAAAGAACGATGGTTCCCGACGGGGTATCGTTATCGGTAACGGAGACCGCCTTCGTCACGTTCGGAGCGGTAATGCCGCCCGTCGCGGACAAAGTGATGGTGTCGGAATCGTTCGCGGTATCGGCGTCTTCGCGGGCGGAGACGGTGACCGTCTGCGCGGTTCCATAGTCCGAGGTGGAGAAGGTCAGCGAAGTCTTGTCGAGGCTGATATCGGAGTTCGTCTTCGAAAGAGAAATCGTGACGTTCGCATTCGGCGCGGTCGAGAGGCTGACGTCGAAACTCCCCGAGCCGCCTTCGTCTATCGTCAGCGTCCTGGTATCGGAAAGAACGATGGTTCCCGACGGGGTGGAAGAACCATCGTTATCGGTAACGGAGACCGCCTTCGTCACGTTCGGCGCAGTGATGCCGCCCGACGCGGACAAGGTGATGGTGTCGGAGTCGTTCGCGGTATCGGCGTCTTCGCGGGCGGAGACGGTGACCGTCTGCGCGGTTCCATAGTCCGAGGTGGAGAAGGTCAGCGAAGTCTTGTCGAGGCTGATATCGGAGTTCGTCTTCGAAAGAGAAATCGTGACGTTCGCATTCGGCGCGGTCGAGAGGCTGACGTCGAAACTCCCCGAGCCGCCTTCGTCTATCGTCAGCGTCCTGGTATCGGAAAGAACGATGGTTCCCGACGGGGTATCGTTATCGGTAACGGAGACCGCCTTCGTCACGTTCGGAGCGGTAATGCCGCCCGACGCGGACAAAGTGATGGTGTCGGAGTCGTTCGCGGTATCGGCGTCTTCGCGGGCGGAGACGGTGACCGTCTGCGCGGTTCCATAGTCCGAGGTGGAGAAGGTCAGCGAAGTCTTGTCGAGGCTGATATCGGAGTTCGTCGTCGAAAGAGAAATCGTGACGTTCGCATTCGGCGCGGTCGAGAGGCTGACGTCGAAACTCCCCGAGCCGCCTTCGTCTATCGTCAGCGTCCTGGTATCGGAAAGAACGATGGTTCCCGACGGGGTATCGTTATCGGTAACGGAGACCGCCTTCGTCACGTTCGGAGCGGTAATGCCGCCCGACGCGGACAAAGTGATGGTGTCGGAGTCGTTCGCGGTATCGGCGTCTTCGCGGGCGGAGACGGTGACCGTCTGCGCGGTTCCATAGTCCGAGGTGGAGAAGGTCAGCGAAGTCTTGTCGAGGCTGATATCGGAGTTCGTCTTCGAAAGAGAAATCGTGACGTTCGCATTCGGCGCGGTCGAGAGGCTGACGTCGAAACTCCCCGAGCCGCCTTCGTCTATCGTCAGCGTCCTGGTATCGGAAAGAACGATGGTTCCCGACGGGGTATCGTTATCGGTAACGGAGACCGCCTTCGTCACATTCAGATTGTTGAACCCTCCGCCGGAAGCGGACAGGGTGATGGTGTCGGAATCGTTCGTAGTATCGTCGTCCTCGTCGGCTTCGACGGTGACCGTCTGCTCGTCATTCCAATTCGAGGTGTCGAAGGACAGCGAAGTCTTGTCGAGGCTGATATCCGAGTTCGTCTTCGTAAGAGAGACCGTCACGTTCCCACTCGGGGCTTCGCCGAGTCTGACGCGGAAAGTCCCCGAGCTGCCTTCGTTTATCGTCAGCGTTTCCGGCGGGGAGATTCTGATCAGCGAGGGAGGAACGACTCTGGTGATACCACTGTTGCCGCAATTGGCAGGGGTGGTGCATTGTGTATATCCGGAGGCTCTTTGCGTCGTGCTGCTTAAATATTGAATGCAGATTTGCGCGGGCAAACTATTAGCATCTAGAGTGAATTTTTCACCATTATCTTTATGGTATGCACTAGCAGGTACGCCAAGGTCAAGAAAGTGCTGAGAGGAGTGGCAAGTGGTCTTAGTAATACTGTCAGTAATACGAAAGGCTAGAAATGATACGGCTTCTGAGCATCCGTTAGTAAATTCGACGCCTTGCAGAGTTACGCACTCATGCGCGGGAGTCGTCTGAGCGAAGACAGCAGGAGAGAGGAGAATCGATACCGCACAGCAGGTCGTCAATATCGCACGAATAGACCGGCTCTTACGCTTAGGGTTCAGATTCTCGTTTTCTTTAAGTAGATCCGGAGTCTTTATAAAGAGAAAGGGTGACTTGGCTTTTCGAACAACGGAGCGAACTCGATAAGCGAACGCTTTGAACAGCGATAGATCGGAAAGACGAGTTTGTCGTTCAATTCCTAATTGTCGGGGGGGGGGGGGTAGTGGTCATGGTCGTCGATCCTTTGCAAATTCGTCGATGTCGGAAGAAGAAGCGAGTGGTTGCACTCGGCAGAGCAATTGTTTTCTCCGGTAGCACCCTATGATTATAGTATTTTATCTTTCCCTTTTTCCACCCCGCATCGAAGCCAAGGAGAGGTGATATCGATGGTTTTTTTCGATTGGTCTATCGATATCTTCCATCTCCTCGTGGTTTTCGATCACGGTACAAGCTATCGCCGTTCGAGCCCCGGTGCGCGGATGCGGGTTTTAGCCCAAGCGCTCGGAGAAAAAGTCGAGGGTGCGTTGAAAGGCGAGGGCGCGGGCTTTCGGATCGTGGCTTTGGCGGCGGTCGCAGTTGAAGCCGTGGTCGGCGTCGTAGAGGTGAACGCTCGCTTCGGGTTGGGCTTGGCGAATCGCGTCCACGTCGCTTAAGGGGATTCCTTGATCGTGCTTGCCGAAATGCATCAGCATCGGGCATCGTGGCGGCTCGTCTTTGTAGGGGATGATCTGTCCGCCGTAATAAACGACCGTCGCGCGTAGGGTATCGAGTCTCGTTCCGGCCATGAAGGCGATGGTTCCGCCCCAGCAGTAGCCGACACAGCCGACTTTCAGTCCCCGATTTTCGAGCGCTTGGACGGCGGCGGCGACATCGCGCACCGAGTCCTCCCATGAAAATTCGTCTCGCAATCGACGGCCGAGGGTGATACTTTCGGCATCGTATCCGAGCGAGCAGTCCTTGTGCGAGGAGCGATCGTAGAGCGAAGGGGCGATGCAATCGAATCCTCGATCCGCGAAACTCTCGCAGACGTCGCGAATATGGTCGTTGACCCCGAAGATTTCCGGCAGCACGACGATTCCGCCGCGGGCTTGCTCGGTATCTCGGGCATCGACGCGCCAGGCTTTGAAGGAATGGCCGTCATCGGCGGTGAGGGTGATCTCGTTTCCCATGACGGGCCTCCTGACGAATCGAGACTTAAAGGCTAAGGGGCGAGGGCGATTTTGCCCCGATGCGAGCCTTGGATGCGTGAACCGGCGCGTGAGCGAAAGCGCCGACAAAGCCCGCCGGCCCTTTGCGTTTTCTCGCAAGACCTGTGGATCGGCGGTCGCGTGGGCAAGCGGTGTCGGCAGTGTACTTTGTCATCGAAGGACAAGAATCTATAGATTCGGGCGATAGCATCGGGCGATAGCATCGGGCGATACCATCGGGCGATACCATCGGGCGATACCATCGACAAAGGGAGAGGCTGGCCGTGAACCCCGGCATCCATTTCGATTTTTCTTCTTTGCCCGACGAGACTTCCTCGTTGCGCGAGCGAGTGCGGGCTTTTATCCGCAGCGAGCGGAAGGCCGGAAGCCTTGCCGGTCGGGCAGGAGCGGGGATCAATCGTCATTGCCCCGAATTCAGCCGCCGCTGCGGGGAAGAGGGTTTTATCGGCATGACTTGGCCCGCCGCTTACGGTGGAGCCGAGCGCAGTTTTTTGGAACGCTATGTGGTGACCGAGGAGTTGTTGGCGGCCGGGGCTCCGGTCTGGGCGCATTGGGTGGCGGATCGCCAAAGCGGCCCGATGCTGATGCGCCATGCCCGCGAATCGGTCTGCCGAAGCATCCTTCCGCGGATCGTGCGCGGCGAGTGCTATTTCTGCATCGGCATGAGCGAGCCGGATTCGGGCTCGGATCTTTATTCCGCGCGCTGCCGGGCGACGCCCGCTCCCGGTGGCTGGAGGGTCGACGGGCGCAAGATCTGGACCAGCAACGCCCATCGCTCGCATTACATGATCGCGCTGTTGCGCACCTCTCCTTGCGCTCCCGACAATCGTCGCCACGGATTGACCCAGTTTCTGGTGGCGATGGATTCGCCGGGGATCGAGGTGCGCCCGATCGAGAATCTCACCGGCGAGGCGGATTTCAACGAGGTCGTCTTCGACGGGGTTTTCGTCCCCGAAGAGCATCTGATCGGCGAGGTCGACGGGGCTTGGAAGCAGGCGGCAAGCGAACTCGCTTACGAGCGCAGCGGGCCGGAGCGCTTTTTGGAGACCATCTTCGTGCTCTACGAATTCGTGCGTATCGCCGGGGAGCGGCCGGACGATCGGGTGGCCGAGGGGATCGGGCGACTCGTCGCCGAGCTCTTCTCCTTGCGCGCCATGTCGATCTCCGTCGCCGGGATGCTCGAGGAGGGGCGTCTGCCGGATGTGGAGGCGGCGGTGGTCAAGGAGCAGGGCACGAATTGGGAGCAGGCTTTGCCGGGGCGGGTGCGCGATCTCGCGCCGGCGACGGGATCGGGGTCGCTATCGCTATCGCCATCGCCATCGCCATCGCTATCGCCATCACAAGGCCTTGCCGAGGGCGCGCTTGCGGACGGCGAGGCCCGCTTCGGGGTCGTCGATCCCGGCAACCGCGTCGATTTCGAGGAGATATTGCGCTACGCCACGTTGATCGCTCCCAAGTTGACCATCCAAGGCGGGACCCGGGAGATCTTGCGGGGCATCGTGGCTCGGGGATTGGGGCTGCGCTGAAAACTCTTCCAAGGGGTTTTATCGCGCCCATCGCCTTTGTTCCCGTTCACCTTTGTTTCTTTGTTTCGACCGCCTGATTCGGTTCCCGGTGTCGAGTCGCAACCAACCATCGAAAAGGGATTTGCCGGTGCCCGATCTCGTTCCTTTGTTTTGGCCGCGTTCGATCCTTCTCGTCGGGGCCTCTCCGGATCCGACGGTCATCCGCGGCCGCATCGTCGCCGGGCTTTTGCGGCACGGTTTCGACGGGCCGCTGCATGCCGTCAGCCGCAGCCATGCGGAGGTCGCCGGCATTCCCTGTGTGCCGTCGATCGATGAGATTCCGATGACGGCGGATCTGGCGATCGTCACCATCCCCGCCGAGCATGTCGCCGATGCCTTGCGTTCGTGCGGTCGCAAAGGCGTCAAAGCGGCGGTCGTGATCAGTTCCGGTTTCAAAGAGGAAGGGGGCGCGAGCGGATGCGCCCGTCAGGAGGAGATCGCCCGGATCGCCCGTGAATTCGATATGGCGGTGATCGGCCCCAACGCCGAGGGCTTCCTCAACGCCCGCCTGCCGCTGGCCGCGACCTTCAGCCCCGCGGTCATGAATGTCGAGGACGGGCTCCTCCCGGCGGTGAGTCGGGCGCGCGGGATCGCGGTGGTCTCGCAAAGCGGCGGGGTCGGTTTTTCCTTTTTTCATCGCGGTCGTCCCAAATCCCTCGCCTTCAGTTTCGTTGTCAGCACCGGCAACGAGGCGCATCTCCATGCGATGGATATTGCGGGCTATCTCCTCGAGGACGAGGGCACATCCGTCATCATCGCCTTTCTCGAGGGGGTGCGTTCGCCCTCGATGCTGCTGCGCATCGCGCGGCGGGCGGCGGCTTGCAAAAAGCCTTTGATCATCGCCAAGGTCGGACGCTCGGAGGCGGCCGCGGCGGCCGCCGCCTCCCACACCGCCTCGTTGGCGGGATCGGCTCGGGTCTACGATGCGGTTTTCGATCGCCATGGCATCGTCCACGGCGAAGATCAGGAGCAGATGGTGGATACGGCGGCGGCCTTCGCTTTTTTCGCGCATTGTTTGCCCGCGGGGAAGCGGGTGGGCATTCTCACCCCTTCGGGCGGAGCCGGAGCGTGGTTGGCCGATGTTTGCGCGCTGCACGGTCTTGACGTGCCGCCCCTCGACGATGCCGCTCGCGCCGATATCGACGCGCTGCTTCCGGCCTACGGCACCTCCTTGAATCCGGTCGATGTCACCGCGCAGGTGATCTTCACCGTCGGCTACGCTCCGGTGCTCGAGCGGATGGCTCGCTCCGATGCCATCGACGCCATTTTGGTCGCCGGATCGCTCTCGGCATCGACCTATATCGAGCGCGATTTCGATGCCCTGTGTCGGTTGGGGGCGAGCCTCGACAAACCGGTGATCTTCTGCGGCTACACCCGCGCCGCCCCCGAAGCGGTGCGGCTCTTGGCCGAAGCGGGCTTTCCCTGCACGACGGATATGGCCAATGCCGCCAAGGCGATCCGGGCGATGGCCGATTACCGCGAATTTCTCGAACGCTTCGATCGCGAGGGCGAGGCGAGCGAAGGGGAAGCCCTCGGCGCCGAGGCGCCCGAGCGAACTCTCGCAGTGCCGCCGGGAAGCCCGGCGGCTCCGTCGCCGTCGCTTTCTGCGGGCAGCGATTCGATCGGGGGCGAGCGCTTATCGGCAAGCGATGCCCCAAGCGATGCCCTTGAGATGCTCGGGCAAGGTCGGCGAGACGAGGGCTCGCGCGAGTATCGAGGCTTCGTTTGCGAGCACGATACCAAGCGTCTGCTGCGAGAATCCTTGCGCGGGTGTGCGGGTGTCGATATCCCCGGCGGCATCCTCGTCGAGGATGCAAAAGCCGCGGTCGAAGCCGCGCATCGCACGGGTTTTCCCGTGGCGATCAAGATTCAGTCCGACGATATTCCCCACAAAACCGAAGCCGGGGGCGTGGCGTTGAATGTTGCGGACGACGAAGCGGTGCGAGAAGCCGTCGAGCGGATCTTGGGGGCTGCGGCCGCCTTCGCTCCCGAGGCCGTGATTCGCGGGGTGTCGGTGGAAAGGATGCTCGCTCCGGGTATCGAGATGATCGTCGGTATCGACCGGGACCCGGATTTCGGCCCGATACTCGTTGCGGGGGCCGGCGGCCTGCTCGTCGAGTTGCTCGACGAGGTCGCGGTGAGCCCTTTGCCGATCGATCGGGCATACGCTTTGCGGATGCTGCGCCGGCTGAAAGTTCGGCGCTTGCTCGAAGGAATGCGCGGGGCGGGCCCTGCGGATATCGAGGCCTTGGTCGGATTGATGACGGCGGTGGCGGATTTCGCGAGCCGAGCGGGCGAGACTTTGGAATCGCTCGATCTCAACCCGGTGATCGTCTATCCCCGCGGCGAGGGTGTCGTCGTGGCCGATGCCGTTTTGCAGATGCGTCCCGTCGCGTCGATCGACGGCGATGGCTAGGGCTGTTCGATTCTCGTCCCGACGACGCTATCCCGACCCTACCGCCCCGACGACGACGGTGCGAAGGATCGCTCGCAGACGATCCTCCTCCGATTCTCGTCGATGATTCCCGTCGATGATCCCCGATCCGATACGAGGTCCTCGTCCCATGCCAAGTCCCGATCCTGATCCCGCTTCCTCCGACGACACCGTCGATCTTCCGCTTCGCCCCGGCACCGATATCGCATTCGGTCTTCGCCGACATGTCGCCACCGTCGAGATCCGCCGCCCACCGAATAATTTTTTCGACTACGAGTTGATCCGGGATCTCGCGGATATCTACGAGAGCCTGGATGCCGATCCCGATTGCCGCGCGATCGTCCTTTGCTCCAAGGGGCGTCATTTTTGTGCCGGGGCGGATTTCAGCGCCCGCGAAAAATGGAGCCGGGAGCGGATGGACGAACAGGCGGCCAAGGTCTACGTCGAGGCGGTGCGGGTTTTTTCCTGCACCCGGCCGGTGATCGCCGCGGTGCAGGGGGCGGCGGTCGGCGGCGGGTTGGGGCTTGCGCTCTCCGCGGATTTTCGTATCGCCTGCGATCGATCGCGCTTCGTCGCCAACTTCGCGCATTTGGGCATTCATCAGGGTTTCGGGATCAGCGTCACGCTGCCTCGACTCGTCGGAGAGAATAGGGCGGCGCGCATGCTCTATACCGGAGCGCGTATCAAGGGGGAGGAGGCGGTGCGTATCGGCCTTGCCGATGAACAGGTCGATATCTCGGATGTGCGCACCCGGGCGCAAGCACTGGCCGCGGAGATCGCAAACGCGGCCCCGCTGGCGGTGAGTTCGATCCGGGCCACCATGCGTCAAGGCCTGGCGGAGGCGGTTCGCAATGCCACCGATCGAGAGCTCGCCGAACAAAGCCGCTTGCGCTGCACCGAGGATCATCTCGAGGGGGTTCGCGCGATGGCCGAACGCAGACCCGGGGATTTCAAGGGTCGTTAGAGGAAGGGTCGAAGAAAGGGAAGGAGTGGTCGAGAACGCGTATCGGCCTTGCCGATGAACAGGTCGATATCTCGGATGTGCGCACCCGGGCGCAAGCACTGGCCGCGGAGATCGCAAGCGCGGCCCCGCCGGCGGTGAGTTCGATCCGCGCCACCATGCGTCAAGGCCTGGCGGAAGCGGTTCGCAAGGCTACCGATCGAGAACTCGCAGAACAAAGCCGTTTGCGCTGCACCGAGGATCATCTCGAGGGGGTTCGCGCGATGGCCGAACGCAGGCCCGGGGATTTCAAGGGTCGTTAGAGGAAGGGTCGAGGAAGGGTCGAAGAAAGGTCGAAGAAAGGGAAGGGGTAGTCGAGGACACGTATCGGGATTCCTAGCCGCGGCATCGTTCTTTGTCGCTTTCCTCTTTCCTCTTCGATCTTTGGCCTCGAAAAGGGGCGCTTCGTCGCCGATGGCCCAGATCTCTTTCGACCTTTTCGACCCCCGCCGGCATACCCATCGGGATCCGCATCGGGATCTCCAACGGTTTTCGAATCGGCTCCGATGCAAGATAGCCCCGGGCCTTATCGCTTGGCGATGATGCTTGCGAACGACGGACAGCGGGGGGACGGTTTTCGATCCCCTTTCGACGCTCGTTCTTTTTCTTGCCCGCCATCGAAAAGCGCTCTTTACGACCTTCGTTTTTCGGCGCCTTGGGATTCGGTTCCGCTTTTTTCCATCTGACCCATCTGACCCATGCGTCGCGAACGCCATCGTCGGATGATCCGCCGCCCTTGCCGCCGGGAGCGGCGAGATTGCCCCGGGCATCGCGGCGGCGATTCGAAGGGGCCTCGAAGGTCCCGGTCTTTTCTTTGTCGAATGCGCTCGGATCGAGGGATCGGAAACCATCATGAGCGAGCCTGTCCTTGCGCTGCTCGGCGCGATCATCGTTCTGGTCGGCCTTTTGATCGGATCCGTCGGTGTCGGCGGAGTGCTTTTGGTTCCCGCTCTCGTCCATATCGCCGGGATGCCGATCCATGCCGCGATCGCCGCCGCGATGGCCGCCTATTTCTTAGCCGGGATGCTGGGCTCCATCGAATACGCTCGCATCGGCGCCATCGAATGGCGCGAGGTCGGATGGCTTTCTCTCGGGGCGATACCCGGAGCCTTCGCCGGCGCTTTCGCGGTGCACGCAACGGATGCTCTGCTGCTGGAATCGATGATCGGCGCTTTGATCGTCGTCAGTGCGGTCCATGCGCTTCGTCGAAGGGATGCCCTTGCCTCCCCGCCTTTGAAACTGGGACGCCGCAGCCTTTTCGTCATCGGCGTCGTCACCGGCTTGGGTTCGGCGATGAGCGGCACCGGCGGTCCTTTGGTCTTGATCCCCTTGCTGCTTTGGCTGCGGGTGCCGGTGTTGCCGGCGGTGGGGCTCTCCCAAGCGGTGCAAATGCCGATATCCCTTTCCGCCACCGCGGGCAACCTCCTGCTGGCCGAAGTCGATTTCGAGGCCGCCGCTCTCATCGCCGGATTGCTGATGGTCGGGGTGTGGGGCGGCGCCCGCCTTGCCCATCGCCTTCCCGGGGCGGCGATGAAACGGGCCGTTGCCGGGTTGTTGCTTTTGGTGGGGGGCTCGTTGCTCGCAAGAGCGGGCTTCGAGTTTTTCTTCCTTCGCTAATTCGCTAAGCCTCGAATCGGAAAAAGCGCATAAGCGCATTCGAAGCGGATGCGTCGTTTCGCGGTTATCGATGCGGTTTTTATAAAGATAAAGACGCGCTCGAAAAAACAAAGACCCGAGGGGATGCCGCCCCTCGGGTCTTGTCGTTCGGCCTTGAAGAGAGAGGGGCTTTTTTCAAAAGCCGTGGCGATATGAAAAGCCCAAGGTGAATCCCGACACTCCTTCGATGCCCAACAAGGTGCGGCCATGAAAAGCGAGCGAGGAATTCGGCGCGGCGAGTCGGCGTTCGAGCGAGAGAGAGAGCAGGCCGAAACGATTGTCGGGGTGAGGAATGTATTGCGAAACGAGCGGCCCGGTCGTGGCGAAGGGGACGACGATATCGTCGTCGCCGAAGTCGTGCTCGTAGCTGCCGCGAATATCGAGTATCCAATCGGGCAAGGCGGAGGGACGAAAGAGGGCCGAAAGACCCAAGGACATGCGTTGCCCCTTGTAGTGCATATCGCCGACCCTTGCCGCAAGATTCGGATTCGATCCCCCGACGGCGTTTTCGGCAAAGCCGTCGATATCCACGCGCTCGAAAGCGAAGTCGATATGAGGGGCGAGGACAAAGCCGCCTTCGAAGAGGAACTGCGCCCCTAGGCCGGCCTTGGCCGTGAAGTGGTTCCCTGCGCTATCGGCATCGTAGCGGTCGAGGGCGGCGTTGACGGGCACGTTGCGCTTGATATTGTGGATATCGATCAGACCGCCCCTGACGAGCCCGTTGGCATGGAAATTCGAAGACAGCCTCGTCGCGGCGAACATGCTTGCGGAGACGAGAAAAGCGTCGAAGTCGCCCCGATCGTCTTCGTACTCGCTAAGACTCTGGCCGAAGGAGAGTCCGGCGCCGAGCAGGGTATCGGGCGTGAACATCTTGTCGGCGGCGATATTGAAACTGCGGGTGCGCGATTCGAAACCGGGCATCACCTGCCCGTGGTCTCGGTCGAAAAAGCCGAGTTCGGTGCCGCCGTGAATCTCGATATCGCCCATCGGACGTGGTTTCCGATTCCCTTCATCGTCCCGTCGCGACATCGATTCGATGCTCGCGCGATTGTCGAGATCGATATGGCGCTGCCTCAGATCGGTCATCAGGGTCGAGGTCATGCTGCCGAGCTGGGTCACCGCGACGACGGTTCCCGCCGCCATCTGGGCAAAGGTGCCATGGAGCATCGCCGAGGGATGGATGCCGTCGGCGAAGGGGATCGTGCGATCCGCGCCCGGCGGCGGCGGGGCGCAGCCGCTGATGGTGATATTGCCTTGGGCATCGCGCCGGTTGCAGACATTCGAGGTCGGATTTTCCGGATCGTAGGTCAGGCCGTAACGACTCGCATGATCGAGCAGATGGCTCATCGTCGCGCCGGCATCGACGATGAGCGCCCGATCGCCCGTTTTCGCTCGCCAAGTGTTGTTGTAGAGGTCGGTCAGGCGGCGCGCGTCGGCAATCGCTTGCGCCTTGGCCTCGTCGGAAAGACCGGCGGTCGAGTGATTGAAATCCGGGGTTCGGGTTACGTCGGGAACGGTGACGGCGATGAGATTGGTCGCCCCCGCCTCGCCGAGGCGATTGATGATCTCGGCGTAGGTGTCGGCGGCGGCGCTCAACGCGGCGGCGGCGCTGGCGGTTGCCGCGTCGAGGATCTGCTGGGCGGCGGCGCCGGCGGCGGCGGTGGCCTCGGCTGGGCTCGCACCCCTTGCGATGGCGGATGCGTATGCCGCGGCCCCCGCCGCTTGGGCCGCCGTCCCGGCTTCGGCGAGGCCCGCGAGCCGGTCGCGAACGTCGTTGGCTCCGCCCCAGACGATCACCAAATCCTTTTCCGTCAGACTTCCGTTGCGATCCTCCAACAGGTTTTGCAGTTGTCCGCGAAGGTTCAAAGCCGGGTTGCCGGTGGGGACTCGGGTATTCGCCGGTATCTCCCCGGCGACTCTCGCTCCGCCTTGGGAATAGTTGGTGCCGCCGCTCGGCAGGCCGGGCAGGGCGACATTGGGAAGCATCGGCAGACCGAAGATCTTGGCGAGCTCGCCGGGATAGCTCGTTCGTCCGTCCCTCGGATCGAAGTCGGTGATCGGGCCTCCGAATGTCCCGGAATCGCTCAGGCTGTCGCCGATCACGATGATATTGTCGAATCGCCTTTCGGCGGCACCGACGGATGAAAGGGCCGCGCCCACTATCATCAGGGCCGCGATGCGGGCGCCTACAAGCCTTTTCATTGATCCTCCTTGAGCGAAATTCGCCGATTGTTCGTTTTCGATTCGAAGTCAGGCGGGGTCGATTTCCGCCTTCGACTTCGATGGTGTCGACTGATGTGTCGATCCCCCCGATCCTCCCGTCCTTCTTTCGATCGTCGGCATCAGGGCGCGTCGATCTTGCGCCGGCGATGCCGGGGATTCGATACCCGGTCTGCGGGGGAAAGTATAAGACGATGGCGATACTAATCGCTCGGCCAAGCCAAGGATCGAGGATATCGAAGCGGGTCTTCGATATCTCGGAATCGTCGAGAACCTCGAGGCATCGCAAGGGCTTTCGAGGGGCTTTCGAGGCTCGCCGAGCGGATGCCGGATGGCCAAGGCGGGGGCGATCGAAGCCGACGGGTTTTTGTCCGAGATCGAAAGGCTCGCCGGGCATGGCGAGCCGTCTTTTCCCCGATGGCGATGCCGTGGTTCTCGCTTCGATTTCGCGTATCCTTGCCTCGTCGGCCGCGAAGGGCTGCCGATCCGCTTCGTCGAAAGCCCGCGCTTCGTCCTTGCCGCTTCGCGATGCGCCTGCTTCTTCGGCGATCCGGCGATCCGATATCCGACGGGCGACGATCGCGCTTTGCGGATATTTCGGGAGCCGAGAAGTCCCCGGCGCCGACCTTTTCCGTTTTTGAATTTATGATAGCGTTTTGCCTTCGAAGATCGCTTCGCTGCCTTGGCTTTTTGGGGCTTGCCGGCGGGGGATCGAAGCCCGAAGATCTCTTTCGTTCGATCTCTTCGTTCTTATCGAAGCGCAAGCATCGATATTTCACCGATCGACAACCATGGGGGCTTTTATCAATGATGCTCGCAAAGACACTCGCAAAGACGCTCGGAAAATCGATAACCGGCTTGCTGATCGTCGCCGGCTCGCTCGCCGGGCTTGCGCTGGAAGTGCAAGCGCAGGACAAGGAAATTCGCTGGGGCACCTCTCGGATCGGCTCGAGCGGTCATCGCACGCTGACCAACTTGACCCAAGTGCTCAACAAAGAGGTGAAGGGCTACGAGTTCACCGTTCAGCCGACCCCGGGGGCCATCGTTTCGGTCAAGGGCTATGCCATCGGGGATTTCGAGGGCTACTATGGCTCGGATGTCGCTTTTTACGAATTCGCCAACGATATCCGGCGTTTCGAGGGATTCAAAGATCAGATGAAGCGCGAGCCGGTGCAGTCTTTTTGGACCTTCACCTTGGAGATGGGGGTGGGCATCCACTCCAGAGACGTCGGCAAGGTCAAGGCTTGGGGCGATTTGGACGGTCAGCGGGTGTTCACCGGACCCCGTCCATGGGATACCCGAGCCGCGCTGGAGCGAGCCTTCGAGGCCTTGGGTATCGAGCACGACTATCTCGAAGTCGATATCAAGACCGCGGGATCGCTGCTCGAGCAAGGGCGCTTCACCGGCTTCGGGGTTTATGTCAATGCCGAGACCTCGCCTCCCCCGTGGTTGAACGAGGCTTCGTTGCAGACCGATTGGGCGGTGTTGAGCCCTTCGGCTGCCGAAATCGCGAAACTCGAATCCGCCGGTATCGCCATGGTGCCGGTCAAGACCGCGGCCTTCGACAAGAAGAAGGACTATGCCGAAAGCGCGATGATGCTTCCTTTCTTCTACGGCCTGCATCTGGGAATGGACGTGCCGGCCGACGATATGTATGAGATCCTGCGGACGGTCGAAGACAATCTCGACGATATCGCCGCGTCCGACAAGGCTTTTCGGCAGATCAAGGAGGATATGCCGAAGATGCAGCAGCGAGGGGTGAAGGCGTCGATCGATCTGGTCAAGGTTCACCCCGGGCTTGCCCGCTATATGCGCGAAAAAGGCGTTTGGGATACGAAGTGGGACGCTCGTATCGCTCGCTGATCGAGCGCTCTCATCGTTGTCGAAAAGTCGTTGTCGAGGATGCGCATCGAGACTTCCCATCGAGCGAAAACGGCCCCTCGAGGCGAAAGACGAGGGGCCGCTTCGATCGCTTCGATCGAAAGGCCCGCGCCCGACCCCGCTCGCTCCGTCTTGGGCGCTCGGGCGATGGTTTTTCGTCCGCGATGACGATGAAGCGTCGATGAAGCGCTCTTGCCGCCCCCTCTCCTTGCCGAGCCGACTCGAGGCGAAGTCGCCATCGCCTCGGCATCGTCCTTGCCCGTGTTCGAAGAAGGCCTCGGGCGGGATATGGATGGCGGGGGATCGATGAGCCGACGCCTTCGCGGCGCTTCCCCCGTGGAAGAGGGAGCGGATCCGTCGATCGACGCTCCCGACGAGAGGGGTCGGCGACCGGTGGTCGACCTCCTCTATTACCTGACGGCCATCGCTTTTTTCGCCTGGCTTTTTTATTACTACCTCACCACCGAGGGCGGGCCGACTCTGCTCGCCTTCACGATGGTGCCGATCACCTTCGTCCTCTTTACGCTGGACTCCTTGCGGCGCGGCACGCTCTATCCCGCTTTGAGCGAAAACCTCAATCGTGCCGTCGCCGCCGTCTATTGCGTCATTGCCTTGAGCGTTTCGGCCTATCTTTTTACCGAATTTCACGCCATCGGGACGGTGCGCGCCGGTATCTGGAACTCGACCGATCTGCTGATCGGGGGATTGATGGTGTTATTGGTGATGGAATATGCGCGCAAGCGTTATTTCGTTCTTTTCGTCCTCAATATCCTGTTGATCCTCTATGCCGTCTACGGCGATATCGTGCCGGGGATTTTCAATCACCCCGGTCTTTCTTGGAAAAGGATCGTCACCTCGCTCAGCCTCGAGGATACGACCGGCGTTTTTTCCAGCCTGCCGCAGCTGGCGCTGACCCTGATCGGATCTTTCGTGCTGGTATTGAGTGTCCTGCGCGCTTTCGGCTGTATCGATTCGATTTTGCGGCTCGCATCGAGGATCGCGATGCGTTCGGCCCACGCCTTGCCGCAGGCGGCGGTGATGGGGTCGATGGGCGTGGCGGCGGTCAGCGGGAGCGGCGCGGCCAATGCGGTGACCACCGGATCGGCGACCATCCCCGCCTTGATCAAAGCGGGGATGAAGCGCGAGAACGCGGCGGCGGTGGAAGCGGCAGCCTCCTTGGGCGGTCAATTGATGCCGCCGATCATGGGGATATCCGCTTTCTTGATGGCGGATTTTCTCGGCCGCAGTTATTTCGATGTGGTCGCCCGAGGCTATGCCCCGGCTTTGGTCTATTTCGTGGCCCTGGCTTTGGGGGTCTATCTGATCTCGGCGCGCCGGGGCGAGATCCATATCGTCGAGTCCGCCTTGCCGATGCGCTTGGAGGACTATGCCCGCTTCGGGGCTTTTCTTGCCGTGGTGGCGGGGCTGATCGTGCTGATGTCGGTTTTGCATCTGGCGCCGATATTCGCCGCGTTGTATGTCTTCTTGGCGGTCGGGGCCGGTCTTTTGGTCATGCAGGTGGCCGAGGATTTTCGTATCCGTTTCGCCCGCCCGGCCGAGGAGGTCGACGGCGAGCGCTTGCCGGGGGCTCCGGGGCTTCGAAAACGAGAGCGCGGCCCGGTTTTGGCAACGACGAGAGCGGCGATCCTTCGCTTTTTCGATTCCTTCGCCTCGATGACCGCCGATCTGACCTTGCTGCTGGCCACGCTTTCGATTTTGACCAGTGCCTTCGTCAATACCGGGGTGCCGCCGAAGGTGGGTTTTTTGCTTGTCGAGGCGGCATCGATTCACTTGGCGGCGATGGCGCTGATGGCCTTTGTCTTCGGGGCTTTGCTCGGCATGGGGCTACCCCCCGCCCCGACCTATATCCTCACCGCTTTGGTGATCGCCCCGCAGATGATCAAGGCGGGGATGGATCCGTGGCCGGTGCATTTTTTCGCCTTCTTCTTGGCGGTATGGGGGGAGTTGACGCCGCCGACCTCGGTCGTGGCCGCGGTGACTTCGCGTATCGCCCGGGCGTCTTTCGCCGGAACCCTGCTGCGCTCGCTCGGTTTGTGCACGAGTTTGTTCGTATTGATGGCGGCGGTGTTTTTGCGCCCGGAGATCGTGCTCGAGCCGGGATTGGCGCAGCTGGCGGCGACCGCCTTGGTGTCGATGGCGGCAATCGGCCTGACCTTCGCTTTGTGGGCGAGATTTTCGTCTCGCCTCTCGATCGATTGCGGATCGCGTTTGGCGCTCGTGGCGGTATCCGGTATCGCCTTGGCCCATCCGGACAAAGGCATCGCCTTCGTCGCCGCCGTTTTGGTGGCGGCTTTCGTCTTCTATTGGTGGCGCTTTGCAAGAGACTCGACTCGGGCCGCATGAGCGCGATACGAGTGTGATACGAGCGCGATATGAGTGTGATGCGAGCGCGATATAAGTGTGATACGAGCGCGATATAAGCGCGATATAAGTGCACCCCGGGATCGATTGTCTTCGCCGGCATCTCCGCGCCGATCTTAAAGCCCCCTCGGGAGCATCCCTTCGACGGTCTCGTTCGGATCCGACGCGCCGGGCGCGAGCCGGCGCGACCCGCCGACGCTTTTCAGCCCTCCTCGACCTCCTCGGCCTCGATACGCCGCATCTTTCCTTGACGATTGAAGGTGGCCTTCTTGGCGCGTTGCAGCAGCGAAGTCAGCATGACCGGGTCGATATCCTTCAAGCCGCAGACTTCGAAGGCGATCGCCGGCAGATCTTTTTCTTCGATGGGCCGGGCATCCTCGTCGATGCGCTTCATCACCGCGTCGACGAAGGCTTCCATTTGCGTCGCATCGAGGGGGACATCGCGATCGATCAACCCCCACCGCCCGCGCTCGGTACGCACCAGACGTCCGCGCGGATGGAGGGCGAAGTTCTTGCCGAGCCCGCGTCGCTCGCGAACCGCTTTGCGCAATCTGGAGTTGCTCATCGGTTCGCCGTGCTCTTGCAGGACTTGCTCGGCGGTGCTCAAGATCGGAACGCGTCGAGCGGTGTCTCGGGTCAAGCTCCCCGAGCCTGCAATCCACATCAGGCGGCCTAGGGAATCCAGTCGTTGGTTATGGAGTTGCAAGGCGACGTGCAGGATATATTCGTCGACCCCCGAGAGCGCCCCCGAGAGTTCCCCCGATAGTTCGTAAGCGCTTTCGCCGAGGGCTTGCAGCATTTCGCTGCAGTGCCATTGTCGCCCGGCAAAGGGTTCTCGATGGGCGAGCTCCTCCACATCTTGCACCATCGAGACGGCAAGATGATGCGGGAGCGGAAAATGTTTCTTCAGGCCGTAGGTCCCGCGGCCGAAGAGCAAACCGCATCCGGAGAGAGCGTTATGCGCCCTTCGCGGATCGATATCGACGCGGTATCTCCGGTATAGAAGTTCCTTGGCTTCATGATGGTGGATGGGCCGCTCCGACTCCACCAACAAGCGCATGATATGGGCCTCGCCGGATCGCCAAGCGGAGATCAACAAGGGATCGCCGGACCCGTCCTCGGCGAAAACGGCTTTTCGGGTGACCGCCTTGAGGATCAGATCGACCCAAGCGCACTCGGTGCCGCTCGGCAACAGAGCGTTCAGTTGTTTGCGTAGGACCGAGCGCCGAATTCCCACTTCGGGGTCGATCACCCGTAGTTGGCTCTCTTTGCGGTGGAAGGAGCTCAAGCGCAATAGCTCGCGCCCTCGATTCAGGCATTTCGTCCATTGCTTGAGCGGGATATCGCATAGATAGACCTCATCGTCGACATCCACCAAGCACCAGCGCTGCGGACGCATGAGGTCGAGGGTGTGAGCCAATGTCCGGCGGTCAGTCCCCGCGAACCACGGATTGATGCGAGCGATCTGTCGCAAAGACAGGGGCTGACCGTCGTTGTCGGCGACGGATTGTTCGATCTGCAGCAAGAGCCGCTCGCCCAATCCGTCTTCCCTTCGTCCTTGCGTATCGATGAAAATGCGCCGATGGGCGAGTTTTTCCAACTGACGCACTCGTTCGCGGGTGACTTTCAAATCATTGCCGATCGATGCGAGGGTTTCGACCGCTCCGGTACGCAGACCGATGCGTCGCTGCAAGACCTCTCGATCCCGGCTTTTCAGAGCCTCCATTGCCGCCGCCCACTCGGCTTGAAAGCATAAAGAGGGCGATTCGACATCCGTATCGCCATCGCCTTCGATGCTTCGGTCCAAAGTGAATTCGACGGCATCGAGAGCGCTTCGCTCATCGCTTTTCGGTTGCGATGTCGGATGCATCGGGCTCGTGAGCGATCCTTTCGTCTTCGCATCGTCCCGAAGCCCTTCGAGGATCGCGGACGACGCATGATGAGAGGGTTGCGGGGATCCATCGTCGCCGTCTCCCGGCGAATCGCCTCGGACTTTCATATCATCCGTATCGGCGATGACCAAGCTTTCGTCAGGACGGGACGGCTTTTCATTTTCGATGCTCGAGGTGCTATCGTTTTCGCTCGGGGGCGTGTTACTGTTCAGCATGCTTCCTCCAGGGTAGGTTTTTCCCCTTCGCTTCCTTCACTGTCGGTTTCCACCCATCACCGAGGTATCTTTCTTTTTCCGGTATGCTCGATTGCCGGAAAAAACGATACGATACAGGAATTTTGCGCTGATTGCCTACAATCTGCGTTTTTTTCGCTAATCGCAAGGTGACCGAAAAGACCGGGTTCGTCGCCTTCGATCCTTGGGCGAGTGCCGAATCATTGCAAGCCCCGAGCGTTTTGTCGGGGAATTTTTTTCACACCTTTTTTTCACGCATTTTTTCACACCTTTTTTCACACCGGGACGAGGTTTTTTCATCCCCGCACTCTCGTCCCCATACTCGTCCCCATAGAAGAGAAGCCGTCGCATGAGCGCATCGTCGAAACGCGAAAAGCCCGAAGGATCCGGGACCCCCGACGCCGGCGCTTTCGCCGGCGCATCGTCGACATCCAAGCGAGCGAGCCCGGATGAGACTCCCTCGAGCCGACCCGATCTCGAAAGACTCGGAGCCACGATGGGCCGGGTCGCCGAGCGCAGCCAAGCCATCATGCGGATCATCGCCGAGCGTCAGGCCGACGATCCCGAGGATTTCAGCCCGCTTCCGCCGCCGACGGTTTCGCAGGTCGGCCAAGCGCTTTGGCAGCGGATGCTGGCCGATCCGAAGCGATTGGCCGATGCCCAAGTCGAGTTTTGGCAGGATTACGCCAAGTTATGGGAGCATGCCGCCCGGCGTTTTGCCGGGCAAGAAAGCGAGCCGGTCGCAAGCCCCGAGCCCGGCGACCGCCGTTTTTCCGATGCCGCATGGACCGACAATCCCTTTTACGATCAGATCAAGCAGGGCTATCTATTGATATCGAGGCATTATCTTTCGATGGTGCGAGAAACCCGAGGGCTCGATGCGCCGACGGCCCGCAAGGCGGAGTTCTTGACTCGACAATATATCGATGCCCTCGCCCCTACGAACTTCGCCTTGACCAATCCCGAAGTGGTGCGACGCACGGTCGAAAGCGGCGGGGAGAATCTCTTGCAGGGATTGGAAAATGTCTTGGCGGATCTGGAGTCGGGGCGGGGCAAGCTGCGTATTCGTATGACCGACAGCGAACGATTCGAACTCGGGGGGAATATCGCCCTCACCCCCGGCAAGGTCGTCTTCGAAAACGAACTCATGCAGTTGATCCAATACGCCCCGAGCACCCCCCGAGTGCGCAAGCGCCCGCTGTTGATCATCCCGCCTTGGATCAACAAGTTCTATATCCTCGATTTGCGGCCGAAGAACTCGTTTATCCGATGGGCGGTCGAGCAAGGGCATACGGTATTCGTGATTTCGTGGATCAACCCCGACGAAAGCCTCGCCGACAAGACCCTTGCCGATTATCTGCGCTCGGGTTCCTTGGCCGCCCTTGCCGCCGTTCGACAGGCGACGGGCGAGGAGAGGGTCAACGCGATCGGCTATTGCATCGGCGGCACCTTGTTGGCCATGACCCTCGCATGGCTTGCCGCCCGCGAGGAGCGATGGATCGAATCCGCGACCTTCTTCACCACGATGGTCGATTTTTCCGAGCCGGGCGATCTCGGGGTCTTCGTCGATGACGAGCAGTTGGCCCGGATCGAAGCGGCGATGGACGAAAAGGGCTATTTCGAGGGCTCGGCGATGGCCGAGGCTTTCAATCTCTTGCGCGCGAACGATCTGATCTGGAGTTTCGTGATCAACAACTATTTGATGGGCAAGGAGCCTTTGCCTTTCGATCTCCTTTATTGGAACTCCGACTCGACGCGCATGCCGCGGGCGATGCATGCCGAATACCTGCGCAATATGTACCAAGACAACCTGCTTTGTCGGCCCGGCGGGATCGTCGTCGACGGGATTCCGATCGACCTTGGGCGGATCGATCTGCCGGTATATATCCTCGCCGCCCGCGAAGACCATATCGCGCCTTGGACCTCCGCTTTCGCTGCCACCCGGCTCTATCGCGGCCCGGTGCGTTTCGTCTTGGCGAAGTCGGGGCATATCGCGGGGGTGGTCAACCCTCCCGCGGCCAAGAAATACGGTTATTTCACCGGCGATCTCGCCCCTACCTGCGAGCGATGGCTGGAGTCGGCGCATTCCCACGAGGGTTCGTGGTGGCCGGATTGGGACGAATGGGCATCGCGATTCGCCGACGGACAATGCGATGCCCGCACGCCGGGGGAGGGTGCGCTCGCGGCCATCGAGGATGCCCCGGGGCGTTATGTCAAGATGCGAGCCGATTGATCCCTAGACTCCTCGATCCTAGACTCCTCGATCCTGGATTCCTCGGCCGAAGCGTCTTCCCCGGTGCGCACGACTCGGTGCGCACAACGCTTCCCTTTGAATGCCGCCGAGCGCCGGGTCTCTTATGGGCCCCCTAGGGCCTTCCTCAATAGGGCCTTCCTCGATGCCGTCTCGTCGGCTTGCCGCCGCCCGCCTCGGGCGCTTCGTCGTTTGCGTGAGACCCACCGCCGGATCATCGTGCGCCTGAGTCTCGCGGCTTGAACTGACCGGTTTGCAAGCCCGGCCGACCCGCGGGCGAGCGTTTCGATGACACCTATCGACAGAGGATGCGATGTGGCCCTCGTGTCGGGCGCTTTTTTCGGTGCGATCGCGAAGCTCCGCGGCGCCTACCAGCCTCCTCGCTCCAGCCAGATATCGACCTGCTCCAAGCGGTCATGTCCCCAAAAAGCCTCGCCGTCCACCAAAAAGAAAGGAGAGCCGAATACGCCGCTTTCGATCGCTTGATTCGTCACTTCCTTGAGCCGCTCTTTGATCGCGTCTTCTTTGATCCCGGCAAGAAGAGCCTCGGGATCGCTGCCGATCGCTTCTTTGGCGATCGCGGCGACCCTTTCGGCATCGACGATGCTTCGTCCGAGCCCGAAGCATTCGTGAAAGAGCGCCCGGGCGAGGGTCTTGGCCGCCGCCGGATCTTCTCGTTGGATGAAGTACACGGCTCGCGAGGACGCGATGGCGGCGAAGGGAAAGGGTTCGGGGAGCTTGAGGGGGAGTTGCGCAAGGCGAGCGCTTCGTTCCAAGTCGTGGCGGGCATAGTCGTTGATCATCGGACGGTCCACCAAGGGAGGAGAACCGGTGATCTTCATCGCCACCCCCATCAGCCAAGGTCGCCAAGCGACCTCGCGCCCGTGCCGAGCCGCGATCGACTCGATGCGCGCACTTGCGAGGTAGGCATAAGGAGAGGAGAAATCGAAATAGAAGTCGATGGGGGTGGACATCGCCGAACGCTCCTTGGAAACGAGGGCTTCGATATGAGCCGAAAAGAGCCGGTGGGTTTTTCGAAGGGCGCTCGGACGAAGGGTCTTCGATTTCCCTTTGTCGCCGTCCTTCGAAAAACTCATCGAAGCGAAGGATAGCCGCTTGCCCTTCGCGAAGGCTCGAAGGGCCGAAAAACGACGAAGCAGGATCGAAGGACCGAGCGCCGACCGCCCCCGTCGATCCCGAGGACATCGCCTCCTTTTCGGCACCGCCGTGCCTTTCCATCGCCGGATAGGCCGATGATATCGAAAAACGACCCTGCCAACCCACTTCCCGACAGAGATTTGTTTCTCGTTTACGAGTCACAAGATCCGTTGTGACTCACTTTTTGCCTGAAAGTGAGTCACAAAATAGTTTGTGTCTCATAAACGAGTCACAAAGAGGCGATAGGCTCGGCGAGAAGAGGGATCGGTCGTCGCCAAAGCGAAAGCCGAGATAGCCCGTCCCGCCGCGTCGGCGGGCAGCTGACCCGCTTGCCAAGTGCATAATACGCAGCAGCCCGCAGCCCGAACATACGCCTTTCAAGGACACGAAGAAGCCGGTCTTTGTTGTTCATTTACGAGTCACAAGATCCGTTGTGACTCACTTTTCGGCAAAAAACGAGTCACAAAGGGGCGGTGGGCTCGGCGAAGAAGAATCGGTCTTCGCCACAGCGAAAGCCGAGATAGCCCGTTCCGCCGAATCGGTCGGCCGCTGACAAGGCTCATGATATGCGGCAATCCGATAAGACGCCGTGATCGCCAAGGCGCGAGTGTTTCGGGATCCCCCGAAATCTCCCTTCTTACGAGCAGCATCGGGAAAACCGCCTCGGGATATGGACATCTGTCCATCAGGCATCTGCTGAGCATCTCGGCTCTCGGAAGCCTCACAGATGTGTCATGCGGCGTGGACCGGTGCGATTTCGGCAATGAACATAGACAGATAAAACGGATTCGCTCGATGACCACTCCCGTTCACTACAGGCTTGACGGTTTTCCACCGAAAAAAGGCGATATCGATTGGAGTCGCCTCGGTTCTCTTGCAAGCAAGGCGAGCCTGGCGTTAGGCCGCTATGACGGACTGCTCGCAGGTATTCCGCAAACGGATATTCTGCTTTCGCCTTTGATCGTGTACGAAGCGGCGAGCTCGTCGAGAATAGAGGGCACCAATATCACGATGAGCGAGGCCTTCAGGATCGAGGCCGGGGCGGATGAGAATGTCGAGCGGAGCAAACGCGACGATTCTGAGGAGGTTTGGAATTATCGGGAGGCATTGAACTTCTCCATAAAGGAGATACAAGATGGAAAACCCATCTCTCTCCATCTTCTAAGGCAGATGCATGAAATACTCATGAAGGGAGTGCGAGGCCATGACAAAAGCCCCGGCGCTTTCAGAGATCGGCAAAACTGGATCGGGCGGCCGGGCTGCACGATCGAAAACGCCGAATTCGTGCCGATCCCGCAAGAGCACCTCCTGTCGGGGCTCGATCGGTGGATGGAATACTTGAAGAGTCCCGAAGACATCGATCCCTTGGTGCAGATGGCAATCGTTCATTTCGAGTTCGAAGCGCTCCATCCCTTCAGAGACGGCAATGGTCGTTTGGGGCGCATGCTGATCCCCCTTTTCCTCTATGAACGAGAGGTTTTGCACAGCGCGAACTTCTACATGAGCGATTATTTGGAGGAGCATAGGGATATGTATACGGATAAGATGCGTGCGATATCAAGAGACGGGGAGTGGACCGAATGGTGCGCATTTTTCCTCGAAGGAATCGCTCGGCAGGCATTGAAGGATCAGCGGAAGGTGGATGCGATGCACGATCTTTACCGCGACATGCAGCGTCAAGTATCGGACATAACGCGCTCTTCGCATGCCGTGAGCGCGGTCGAATACATCTTTACCAATCCTTTGTTTTCGGGTCCGGAATTCATCTCGGAAGCGGGAATACCGAAGCCGACAGCGCAACGAATACTGGATGTTCTCCGAAAAGAGAATATTCTCGCCACCTTGCGCAAAGGCAGCGGCCGTCGCCCGGGAATCTATGCCTTCTCATCGTTGTTGGATATCGCGGAGGGTAGGTAGGGGTTTCAAGCCCTTAGCGACACGATCCGCAGCCTGATCCGATCGGAATGAGGGGGCGAAAGCGATGAAAGATCGGATAAGGATCGAAAATCGACGCTTGGAGCGGGATGTTCGTCTCGAACCCGGAGACACTACTTATGGAGACAATTAATACGTCCTTCCATGCCCTCGCTTCCGGATATGTCGATGGACTCGAAGGCGACATCTTAGTACGCCAAGTCCTAGGTGCCGACCGGTCTTTGTTTCTCGTTTACGAGTCACAAGATCCGTTGTGACTCACTTTTCGGCAAAGAACGAGTCACAAAATAGTTTGTGTCTCATAAACGAGAAACAAAGGGGCGATAGGCTCGGCGAGAAGAGGAATCGGTCGTCGCCAAAGCGAAAGCCGAGATAATCCTCACCGCCAAGTCGGTCCGGCCGCGCCCCGAGTCGGCGGATTCGAAGAGGTGTCGGGTAATATGGCGAATCGGCGATGCGAAGGCGATTTTCCCCTTCGCCATCGAACTTGATTTCCCCGAGTGTTTTTGCCACCGAATCTTGGAATTCTCGAGGTGATGGTCATGTCTGATGCCGACAATCCTTATGAGCAGGCTCTGGACAAGGGGCCGGCGAACTTCGTGCCGTTGACGCCGATCAGCTTCGTCGAGCGGTCGGCTTTGGTCTATCCGCGAAAGATCGCGGTGATCTACGGGGACCGACGCTTTACCTGGGCCGAGGTCCATGCCCGCAGTCGCCGTCTCGCCGGGGCCTTGGCGGGGCGGGGATTGGGGGTCGGGGATACCGTATCGGTGATGGCTCCGAACTTACCGGAGATGCTCGAGGCTCATTTCGGGGTGCCGATGAGCGGCGCGGTGCTCAACGCCATCAACTATCGCCTCGATTCCGATACGCTGCGTTTCATCCTCGAGCACGCCCGCACGAGGCTGCTGATCGCGGATCGCGAATATTCGAAGATCGTCGCTCGTGCGCTCGACGGGATGTCGTCTCCTCCGGCGGTCATCGATATCGACGATCCTCTTTGCGAACATGGCGAGTGCATCGGCGAGAAAGACTACGAGTCCTTGCTTGCCGAAGGAGAGCCGGATTTCGATCCCTCTTTTCCCGAGGACGAGTGGCAGGCGATCAGCCTTGGCTACACATCCGGTACGACGGGCGATCCCAAGGGGGTCGTTTGCAGCCACCGCGGGGCTTATCTCAATGCCATCGGCCAGATCCTCGCTTTCGGTCTCGACGCCCGTTCGCGCTATTTATGGACGCTGCCGATGTTTCACTGCAACGGTTGGACGTATACATGGGCCGTCAGCGCCGCGGGAGGAACGCATATTTGCCTGCGCACGGTCGATCCGGCCCGTATCTTCGCCCTCATCGAGGAGCACGAGGTCAGCCATCTATGCGGAGCGCCGGTCGTCCTCAATATGCTTTTGCACGCCCCTGAGGAAGCCAAGCGTCGTTTTCGTCACCGAGTCGAAGTGGCGACCGGCGGCGCGGCCCCGCCGAGCGCGGTGATCGAGGCGATGTCCGCGATGGGCTTCGATGTCACCCATCTTTACGGGCTGACCGAGACCTACGGACCGACCACGGTTTGTGCCTGGCAGGATGAATGGGATGCGTACGATGTCGAGGCCCGCGCCGAGAGGATGGCGCGACAAGGCGTGTGCTACCCCACCATGCAGGCGCTGCGGATCGCCGACAAGGAGACGATGGTCGACACCCCGTGGGACGGCGAAACCGTCGGCGAGCTGATGCTGCGCGGCAATACCGTCATGCGGGGCTATTTGAAGAACCCGGCGGCGACGGAGGAAGCCTTCCGCGGGGGTTGGTTTCATACCGGAGATCTCGGGGTGCGTCACCCC
Source organism: Gammaproteobacteria bacterium (assembly GCA_965220535.1). Classification (GTDB taxonomy): domain Bacteria; phylum Pseudomonadota; class Gammaproteobacteria; order HK1; family HK1; genus HK1. The sequence continues at coordinate 2,882,082 of OZ244833.1, forward strand.
GACGGCTATGTCGAGATCAAGGATCGAGCCAAGGACATCATCATCAGCGGCGGCGAGAATATTTCCAGCCTCGAAGTCGAGGAGTGTTTGTTCCGACACCCGAAGATCATGGAAGCGGCGGTGGTGGCGCGCCCCGACGAATACTGGGGGGAGAGCGTTTGCGCCTTTGTTACCCCGATCGAGGGGCAGGCGTTGACGGCGCAGGAAGTAACGACATGGTGCCGGGAGCATATCGCCGGCTTCAAGGTTCCGCGCACGGTGATCTTCGGGGATCTTCCGAAGACATCGACCGGAAAAATTCAGAAATTTTTTCTTCGGGAAAAGGTAAAAAATTTGTAAATTTTTTCCCTCAATATCCCCGCAAGACGAGGGTCTCATCGGAAAAACATAAATAAATCAATGAGATAATAGTAAAAACG